>NZ_PZJO01000003.1 GCF_003206575.1 Salinicola endophyticus
GCGTGAGATATCCGCGCGCAGGTCCCATCCAATACGGTAATTGCCAAATAAAAGAAGGGTTATGGAAGCAAATCGATAACGCGTTACGCTAGTGAGGGCCTATCCGACACCCGATAAGCCACGCCATCGGGCACGCCACCATGGTCACACCATAATCGTCACGTCATCATATTCGGGAGAGCGTATTGCGCATGGCGACCGCCGATTCGACGCCATTTTCGACCTTCGAGATCCCGCCGACACGCCGCCACGTCGAGACCATCGATTTCATGCTGTCGCGCCCTGCCCTGGCGCTGCTGCCGGAGTCGCTGCGCCCGGCGGCGCGGGGATTTCTCGCCTATCTAGCCACGCTCCCCGGCAGCGCACCGCACGTCTGCCCCGTCTGTGACAGCCGCGCGATCCACCTGGCCATGCCCGCCGGTACCCGCGGCATGCGCCGCGACAGCTACCTCTGCCGCGACTGCCGCAAGCGCTTCACCGTCTTGACCGGCACGCCGCTGCGGCTGCTGCGCTCGGAGGAGAAGTGGAAGCCCTGGATGAGCTACCGCTTTCAGGGCTTCTCCCAGGAGCTGATCGCCAACTTCCTGGGCATCAGCAACAAGGCCTCGATGACCTGGAGCCGCGCCTTTCTCAAGGCCATGGCCGACTATGACACCGAGCTCCACGCCTGGTGGCAGGCGCATCAATCCACCGAGATCTCCGAGCTGACCGAAGAGGCGGCGCGGGCACTGGCCGAATGCCAGGCGATGCTGGCCGGGCTACGCGCCACCAGCGACCGGCGCTGCCCCCACTGCGGCTCGGCCTCGGTTCAGGTGATCACCAGCCGCCGCGCCACCGAGTACCAGTGCCACGGCTGCCAGCGGCGCTACAGCAATCTCACCGAGACGCCGCTCTCCCATCTCCAGCACATCGAGCTATGGCCGGACTATGTGCGCCATCTCGTACTCGGCTATCACGACACCGAGCTGGAGCAGATCTTCGACCTGAGCAAGCCGCTGACCAACCTCTGGCGCCAGCGCTTTCTGCAGCTACTCCAGGCGCGCTGGCCGCTGCTGGCCCACTGGACGCTGTGGCAGTGGTCGCGGCGCCGCGCCAACCCCGGCAACGTGCCGCTGGCCTGAACTGCGAGCATGTGCTGCCAGCCCGCAGCGCCAGCACCATAGCCCCGCTGGCGGGGCGCCCGGGGATCGACCATGCTGGGGATTCAACCCCGGCAAGGAGGCCTGCATGAAACCGCAAACGCTATGGACACTCGTGGGCACCACGATGGCGATCGCCTCGGGCGTGGCCGCCCGGGAGGCGCTGAAGCACACCGCCAAGCGCAGCGCGTTCGAGCCACCGGTCAACCCCGATGACCCCGATGTGCGCTGGCGCGAGGCACTGCTGTGGGGCGCGGCCTCCGGTGCCGCCGTGGGCCTGGCGCGTATTCTGGGCTGGAAGATGGCCTCCAGCGGCATGCGCCGGGCCCGCCGTTCGCGGCATGGCCAGCGGCTGCTGTCACGCCTGGAGCGTTGACCCCGCTAGCCGGGAAAACCGCCAGCCGCCGGGGGCGCCTCAAAACGTGTAGCTCAGCGTCGAGGTCACGTTGAGCGGTTCGCCATAGACGCCGTACGTATCGAAGTAGGCGTAGTACTTGCGGTCGAACAGGTTGTGCACATTGACCTGCAGCGCCAGATTCGACGTGAACTGGTAGCGCCCGAAGAGGTCGGCAAGAGTGTAGCTGGGCTGCTCGAAGTCGCGGGTCACGCCCTTGGGGCCGACCTGGCTGGCGTAGGTGCGGCTCTGCCAGCGCCAGCCGCCGCCCAGGGTGAGCTGGCGCCACTGCGGTACCCGGTAGCTGGCGAAAAGATTCGCCTGGGTGCGCGGCCGATCGCTGTTGAACGCGCCTTGCGCCGAGGTCGCCGTGTAATGGGTGAAGCCGGCTGTCAGCTCCAGATCGTCGGTGACCGCACCGCTGATCTCCATCTCGAAACCTTCACTGACCACGTCACTCACCGGGGTCGCCGTGGTGACCAGCGAGCCGGGGGTCAACACGATATCCGCCACGTTGTCCTGTTCGAGCCGGAACACGGCGAACGAGGCGTTGAGCAGGCCATCGAACCAGGCCGCCTTGAGCCCGGTCTCGTAGTTCTTGCCCACCAGCGGGTCGAGATAGCCGTTGCCATCGGCCAAGCGGTAGCTCTGCGGCTGGAAGATCTCGGTGTAGCTGACATAGGCCGACCAGGTGTCATCGATCGCATAGATCAGCCCACCGTAGGGCGTGATATCGCTCTCGTGCTGCGCATGGTTGCCCAGCGTGCTCGACCAGGTCCGCCCGTGCCAGTCGGTGTAGCGTGCACCGAGAATCAGTGTCAGCGGGTCGGCCAGGGAGAAGCGAGCCACGCCGTAGAGCGCCTTCTGGCGGCTGCTGGCGCGCTCCGAGGGCGAGAAGTCGGGCCACGCCTGTGCCGGCGTGGCGCCGTTCCAGGCATCGAAGTCGTCGACCGCAAAGCCGTTGGTGAAGGCGTTCTCGTAGTCATTGGACTGGTCGTGATAGCTGCCCCCGAGCACCAGCTGGTGATGGCGGCCGAACAGCGAGAACGGCCCCTCGACATAGCTATCCACGCCGTCGACCCGGCGCTCACCGGTGTTCCACCCGGTGTAGTAGTAGACGCCCTGCCCCGTCTCCCGGTCCGGAAAGCCGTAGGGATAGGCGAGCCGCGAGTCCAGCGTGCTCTCTTCGTGGGTCGCCACGCCGTGCAGCGTCCAGCCCCCACCGAAGCGATGCTCGAGCTGGGCAAAGGTCTTCTTCGACTCCCACTCGTTGTAGGACCAGTCCGGCGCCACGCTGAACCCGCGGGTATAGTCCGTCTCGCTGCCGTCGCTGTACCACAGCGGCAGGCCACCCCAGGTCGGCGACGAGGTGCGGCCGCGCTGCGTGTCGTAACCCAGCGATAGCGTGGTGTCGTCGGTGACGTCGGCATCGATCACCAGATAACCGTAGCGCTTGCGCTCGCCGAAACGCTCGAGATAGCTATCACCCTCTTCATAGCCGCCGACGAACCGCGCCCGTACGTCACCCGAGCGGGTCAGCGGCGTGGTGACATCGACCACACTGCGCGAGCGATCCCAACTGCCGTAGCTAGCGCTGAGCGAACCGGTGACTTCACGACTGTCGGCATGCTTGCGCACGAAGTTGATCGAGGCGCCGGGGTTGCCCGCCCCGGTCAGCAGGCCGTTGGCACCGCGGACCACCTCGATCCGGTCATAGATCGCGGTGTTCAGCGCGCCATCGCCGAAATACCAGCGGCTATCGGTGTTGAGCGTGGGGATGCCGTCGTACTGGTAGCTGTTGATGCGAAAACCACGGGAATAGAAGTCGACGCGGCTGCTGTCGATCTGGTTCACCGAGACGCCCGTGGTGTGACTCAGGACATCCTCGACATCCCACAGCCCCTGATCCCGCATACGCTGCTGGGTGATGATGCTAACCGCCTGCGGCACCTCACGCAGTGTGGCGTCGAAGCGCGTGCCGGCGGTGGTGGTGCGACGGGTATAGCCGACATCGTCATAGAGGCTCGGGGCGGAGACGGTCAGCGTCTGCAGCGCGGTCGTCTCCTCGCTGTGGGCCATGGTGGGCGAGAGCGGCAGCAGCGCGGCGGCCCCCAGCAGCAGCGGCAGCCGCGGACCGAGCGGCGTGCGCGCAGCACACGCCGACGGCGGCGCCCGATGGAGAACGGGGGTTGGCATGGTAGATCCCTTGGGTGGCATCGCAGTGCGACGCTCGTTGTCATGGCATCGCCGATGCCCAGCGAGCAAGCGCAGGCCCGGCGATTGCCCAGGATCTTATGCAAACAATTCTCATTTATCAACGCGTGTGATAATCATCTGCAATTATGCACAGCGCGACTTCATCACCGCCTACCTTGGCGTCGAGCCGCGATCGCTCCGCGCCCTATAGCGCCCCATCGGCAATGGCGCGGGCCAGCGTGGGTGACAGCGGCAGGCGCGGCAGCAGCGTGGCCTGATAGGCGTGATAGAGATCGGGCTTGCCCGACCACACCTCGTTCGAGGGGCGGTTGTGACGGTCGAGCTCCTGCCACCAGCTGCCTCGCTCACGGTCGACCAGGTAGCTGTCGATATAATCCCAGAAGCGCCGGTACCAGGTTTCGTACTCGGCATCGCCGGTGCGCTTGAGCAGCGCCGCGGCCGTTGATGCTGCCTCCGCCAGGGTCCAGTGCATGCGCTCGTGCACCACCGGCTGGTCGTTCCAGTCGTGGGTGTAGATCAGCCCCGGTTCACCATCGACGTGCCAGGCCAGCTCGGTGGCGCGCCGGAACAGCCCCTGGGCATCCTCCAGCAGCCAGCCGGGGACGCTCTCGCCATGACGCTGCAAGCCACCCTCCAGATGCAGCATCAGCCGCGCCCACTCGAAGGCGTGGCCTGGGGTGGCGCCGTAGGGGCGAAACGGGTCCTTGGGGGTATCGCGGTTGTAGTCGCGCCACTCCTGCCACTCGCTATCGAAGTGCTCGACCACGCGGTAGTCGTTGGGACGCGCATGGGCATGGATGATCTTGTCGACGATGGAGAGCGCGCGCCGGTGCCACTTGGGCGCGTCGAGCACGTCGCCGAGCTGCAGGAAGGCCTCGGTGGCGTGCATGTTGCTGTTGCCGCCGCGATACGCCTCGCTGTCGCGCCAGTCGCGCGAGAACCCTTCGCGCAGGCGGCCTTCGTCTTCGGACCAGAAGCGTGTCTCGATGACCTCGACGATCTCGTCGAGCAGCGCCTTGGCCGCCGGATCGCCGGCCTGCCAGGCGCTGGCAGCGGCCAGGGCGACGAAGGCGTGGATGTACGCCTGCTTGGTCTGGCTCTCGCCTTCCCGCGGTAACGCACCGTACCAGCCGCCATGCTCGGCATCCCTGAGCGGGCCGCACAGGGCCGCCACGCCGTGGGCCACCAGCGGCGCCGCTCCGGGCTCGCCGCGCATCGTCGCCAGGGCGAAGCAGTGGGTCATGCGCGCAGTGATCATGGTGTCCGGGTGGGCATCCTCGGGCAGACGTCCATCGTCGTCCAGGGCAGCAAAACCACACTGGGGATGGCGCGAGGCACGATAGAACGCCAGCAGACGCCGCCCCTCCGTCTCCAGCCAGGCCCAGTGCGAGAGGCGGTTCAACCAGCTATCGCGCCGCGGCGGCAGATCCGACGAAGCGGCGGGCCGATAATTGCCCGTCAGGGGTATCCCGTTGCAATGACTATCAGACATGGATAACGGGCCTCCTCATGCCCGGGTGTCACGTTCACGCCTTGGCGCCCAGTGTCGGAGCCGTGCCCCGCTGCATCGATAATCCAGCGGGGCTAACTCATTGTCGATAACCCAGCGCCCATAACCCCCTGTGGGTAAGTCAGTGTCGAACACCCAACGCTGCAATTCTCAACCGTTGACCACGACGCCGCCATTGGGGTGAAGGGTCTGGCCGCTGATGAAAGAGGCATCCAGCGAGGCCAGAAAGACATAGCAGGGCCCCAGTTCCCAGGGCTGGGCGGCACGCCCCATCGGGGTCTCGCTGCCAAAATCCTCGAGCATCTGCGGATCGTGCGCCCCCAGCGTCGCCGGCTGCAGCGGCGTCCACACCGGCCCCGGCGCCACCGCGTTGACACGCAACCCACGCCCGACCACCTGATTGGAGAGCGCGCGGGTAAAGCTGATGATCGCACCCTTGGTCGCGCTGTAGTCGACCAGAAAATCGGGGCCGATATAGGCGTTGACCGAGGCGGTGTTGATGATCGCATCGTCCTCGCCCAGATGCGGCAGCGCCGCCTTGGTGAGATAGAACATGCCATGCATGTTGGTGGCAAAGGTCTCCTCCCACTGGGTGTCGCTCAGCTCGGCGAGGTCGTTGCTCACCTGCTGGGTGCCGGCGTTGTTGACCAGGATATTGAGCCCGCCGAAGTGATCGATCACCTTGTCGAGCGACGCCCGACAGAAGGCCGCATCGCGCATGTCGCCAGCGATCAGCAGACAGCGGCGGCCCTCGGCCTCGACCAGGCGCTGGGTCTCGCGGGCATCGTCGTCTTCGCTGAGATACATCACCGCCACGTCGGCGCCCTCACGCGCGAAGTGGATCGCCACCGAACGACCGATGCCGCTGTCGGCACCGGTGATCAGCGCCACCTTGCCTTCGAGCTTGCCGCTGCCGCGATAGCCGTCACGGATGAAGACAGCCGGCGGCTGCATCAGGCTCTCCTTGCCGGGCAGTGTCTGCTGCTGGGCATGGATGTGGGTCTTCTTGACCATGATGTTACTCCCTGTAAGTGACCGTTTGACGAAAACACGACTTCACGCCGAGATGAATCGAATCAGCACGCCGAACGTGACAATAAAAGGCTTATTCGACATGACGTCGAGAGCTGCTTTCACACCTAGTTCAGGGTGCCCGTCCTGGCAAGCGCCGGCTCGTACAGACCGGTCTGGAAGCGACGATAAACGGCTGACCCGACATGGCATCGAGAGCGACTGTCACACCGGGTTCAGGGGCACGTCCTGGCAAGAGAGGGCCTGAACGGAACGGTCTGGAAGGGTTGACCTGAAAGACGGGCCTGGCCGGACGGGTCGCCCAAGCCACCGACGCCGTGGCCGTGGCCGTGGTGCCAGCCACTTTCTTCAGGCTCACCAGCGCGCAGTGCGATCTATCCACGTAGCGAGAGCGGAGCGATGGCGGTGGTCATGGCCCATGGCAAAAGCGTCACTGATGGGGCACATGTTGCACTTGGTCTTTGAGAGCACCAAACCTCAATCCATCAGCGTCGCCTTCGGGCGCCGCTTTTTGTCTCAAATGGCTCATCGGCCTGACATCGCAGGGCGGCATTCATTAGAAATTCGTCGCAAAAGTGATGCAAACACTTATTTGACTGTGGGTTACCATGAGTATCGAATAGATTGCATATCAAAAACAAAAATGATGACTAGCGAATGCTCGATATCAAATATTACGTCTTGATCGACGCGGTCGAGCGACATGGATCTCTCCAGGCGGCGGCGGCCGCTATCGGTCTGACCCAGCCGGCGGCGACCCATCGCATCCGCGAGATGGAGCGAAGGCTGGCAGTTTCACTGTTCGAAAAGCGCGGCCGGCGTCTGTTTCTGACGCCGGCGGGATGGCGTTTGCTCGAGGCGGGCCGCGAGGTCATTCCCATTCTGATGGCAGCCGAGAGCGAGGCGTCTTTACTGGCACGTGGCGACCAGAAAGCGCTCAAATGGGGCGTCGACGCCTACGACATCGTGGATCGTATTCTGAGCAAGAGCATGGAGTACGACGTTCACCCGATCGAACTCCATCGGTTTTCTCCTCACACGATCCTCAGCGCGTTGTTCGATCAGCAGATCGACCTGGTACTGACGACCAATCCGCCTGTGCAGAAAGGCATCGAGACACTTCCACTGTTCGAGGACGAGCTCAAGGCGGTAGTGCCTGCAACGCACCCATTGGCCAGGCGAAAGTCCGTCAGCGCCGAGGAGATTGCAAGCGAGCCCTACCTGACCTTCAGCGCGGCTAGAGAGCCTGGCTACGAGTTCGATCTTTTTTTTCATCCGAGCCGCCAGGTGCCAGAGTCGATTCAGATCATTGAATCCGTCCGCTCGATTCTGGATGTCATCGCCACCACTCAGCGGGGCGTAACCATCCTTTCTTCCTGGATCATCGAGGCGGCTCAGATGCAGAAAACGCTCAAGACCATTCCTCTGCAGGACGTCAAGATTCCGGTGACCTGGCATCTCGCTTACCTAGACAAGGAGAGCATCAAAGAGCGGCTTCCGGCGCTGAAGGCAGTGTTTAAAAGCCTCATGAGAAGCCCTGACATTCAATCAAAACGGAGTCCGTGAATGAGCAAAACCTCACTACGAAAAGCCACGTTTTATCCCTCGCTGACGCTATTGGGAGGAATGACAATCCTCGCCCTAGAGAACAGCGAATTTCTCCTCAAGATCACCAGCGCCATACACGAATTCCTGATGAATGAGTTCAGCTGGCTCTATGCGCTATCCGCTTTTGCCCTGGTGCTCGTCGCGGCGGGCACTCTGTTCTCTCCGATCGCGAGACTACGTATCGGTGGCGAGAGCGCAAAGCCTATATTGACCCGTTGGCAGTGGTGCTCCATCACGCTGTGCAGCTCGGTAGCCATAGGGCTACTTTTTTTTGCCGCCGCGGAGCCGATCTTTTTCATGTCGGCCCCACCCTTGACGCTCGGCGCCAAGGCGTTCTCGACCGAAAGCGGAGTAAACGGTATCGCTTCGCTCTACATGCACTGGTCCTTTACCACCTACGCTATCTACACCGTGCCCGCTTTGATGTTCGCGATCGCCCACTACAACCTGGGCATGAAATTCAGCATTTCATCGGCCATGACCGCGGCCCTCCCCATCAGGATGGGCCCCGTAACGCGTCAGATCATAGATGCGCTGGCACTGATCGCGCTGGTTGCCGGCATGGTCGCCTCCCTGGGTACCGGCGCCATGATGCTGGGCGGCGGTATCAATCGCTTGTTCGGAGTAGAGGTCACCGACTCGCTGATCGGTGCGCTGTGCATGATCGTCATGCTGGCCTCGGCGCTCTCCGCAGCGACGGGCCTGCTCAAGGGCATTCGCATTCTCTCCAGCTGGAACGCTCGCGCGCTGGTCTTCATGGCGGCGCTGGTACTGATTTTCGGCCCGACCTCTTTTATCGCCAACGGCGGTATCGATGCGCTGGGGCGCTATCTTTCCGGATTCGTCAAGAACAGTCTCAATACCGGCACGATCAACGGAAACGGCTGGCCACGCGCCTGGACGCTATTTTTCTGGGCAAACTGGTTCGCCTGGGCCCCCGTCACCAGCATGTTCCTGGGCAAGATCTCGCGCGGCTACACGGTGCGCGAATTTCTGCTTTTCAACTTCCTCCTGCCGGCTTCATTCGTCCTGGTATGGTGTGCCACCTTCGGCGGCCTTGCGGTGTTCACCGAGCTCAATAGTGCCCATATCCTCAGCCAGGCCTTGAAGAATAGCGGCCCGGGCGACGTCATCTGGGTTCTCCTGGAACAGCTCCCGGCGGCCCTGCTCTTTGTGGCGTTGTTTCTGTGTCTTTCGCTGGTCTCCTACATAACCGCTGCCGACTCAACCATCGACGCCATTTCTGGCATGTGCTGCAACAGCAGCACCAGCAGCGAGATCAACTCATCGCCCTACTACATCAAGCTGATCTGGGGTGCCATCATCTCCATCATCACCCTGGTGCTGACCGTCAACGGTGGCCTGGAAGCGCTCAAGATGATCTCGACCATCGGTGGCTTCATTGGACTCTTGATCGTCATGTGCGCCGCCGCTTCTCTAGTCAGAATCATCTGCTGGCCAACCCTGCTGCCCGAGTTAAAAGGCGGCGCAATCCTGCCCCCCTTGAAGACACCGAGCGTCAGGCACAACGACATATAATTTTTACATCGCCCGGACGTGCTGAATCTTCATTATTCATTTATCGAGATCTCAGTAGCATGAAGTTATCAGCCAAGGAGATATCATCATGGGTTTACAGCAGAAAAGACAGGATATGGCCACCCTCGAAGACATCGTCAACCTGGAGTGCTATCCGCTCAACGCCCCTGATTCCGAAAAATATCGCGAGTGTGTCGAGCGGATTAGCCGTCAGCTGGACGAGGATGGTTGCGCCCATTTCGCGCGCTTCATCCGCAGTGACCTGATCGAACGCCTGCGCGAAGAGAGCGAAGAGGTCGCGCCCAAGGCGCACTATCACAGTAATAAGGTCACACCCTACGCAACCGCCGATGACGACGCCTACCCGGAAGATCATCCCATGCGTCGCTTCCAGGCATTCAGCAACGGCTTCGTGGCCAAGGATCTCATCGACGAAGACAAACTCGTTCAGCGTCTCTATCGCAATCCGATCTTTCAGCAGTTCATCGCCGACTGTCTCCAGGAGGAGCGCATCTACGAATACGCCGATCCGATCGCTGGACTGGTCATCAACGTGATGCCGGAAAACACCACCTTGCCGTGGCACTTCGACACCAACGAATTCATCGTCAGCCTGATGACACGGCGGCCCGAGTCCGGCGGCGACTTCCAGTATGCGCCCAATATACGCACCCCGGGTCATGAGAACTTCGAAGAGGTTCAGCGCATACTCGATGGCGACCATGGAAAGGTAAAGTCGCTCACGCTCAACACCGGTGACCTTCAGTTGTTCAAAGGCCGCTACTCCATGCACCGTGTCGCCCCCACTCAAGGTCAGCGCCTTTGCGCGCTGCTGGGCTACGCCAAGGAGCCGGGCATGATCGGTCGCGTCAAGCGCACCCAGGATGTCTACGGGCGCGTCACCCAGGCGCACATCGATGCCGAAAATGCGCAGCGCGAAGACTCACTGGCTGGTTGATATCATGACAACACTTTACTCGACTACGTCGCAGCCCCATCCGGCGCTCAACTACAGCACGGTCGATTTCAAGGACACTCCGATCGACCGGGCACTGGAGCATCGCGTGGCGCTCTATCGCCTTGGCCGCCTGCGCCAGCAGGTCAAGGAGCACGATTTGAATGCGGTGGTGCTCTTCGATCCCATCAACATCCGCTACGCCTGCGGCGTGCGCAACATGCAGGTCTATTCCCAACGCAACCCGGCTCGCTACCTGGTCGTCCCGGCCGAGGGGCCGGTGGTGCTGTTCGAGTACCGTGCCTGTGGTCACCTCGCCAAGGATATGCCCACGATCGACGAGATTCGCGGCGCATCACCGATCATGCCGCTGCACAGCGGCCCGCACTCGCCCCGTCACGTCAGCCACTTCGTCGCCGATATCGAGGACGTGATGAGCCGTTCGACCTCGGGCGGCAAGCGCATCGGTATCGAGAGCGCGCCAACGGAAGTCGTGAGCGCCATGATCGAGCACGGCTACACGCTCGTAGACGCCTCGCGGCCGGTGGAGATCGCCAAGTCCATCAAGAGCTTCGATGAACTCACCTTGATAGCCAAGTCGGTCGAGCTGACCGAGCAGGCCATGACCTTGATGGAGCGCGCCATCGAGCCCGGACTGACCGAAAACGCCCTGTGGTCGATTTTCCAGCAGAAGGTCATCGAAACCGGTGGCGAGTACATGGAGACCCGGCTTCTGAACTCCGGCGATCGCACCAATCCGTGGTTTCAGGAAACGTCGGACAAGAAGCTCGCCGCCGGCGAACTGATCGCCTTCGACACCGACACGGTCGGCGTCTACGGCTACTACACCGACTTCTCGCGGACCTTCTTCGTCGGCGGCGAAGGCGCAAGGCCCAGCGCCAAGCAGAAGGAGCTCTATTCACTGTCGCGCGACGAGATCGAGACCAACATCGCTTTGATGCGCCCGGGCATGTCGTTTCGAGAATACTCGGAAAAGGCGTGGAAGATTCCGGAAGGCTACCAGGAGCACCGCTATCTGGCCGTGGTCCACGGCTGCGGCATGACCGGCGAGTGGCCGATCATCTCGCACAGCATGGACTGGGACGAGGTCGGTTATGACGGTGTCATCCAGCCGGGCATGACACTGTGCATCGAATCCTTCTGCGGCCACCGCGACGGCGGCGAAGGGGTCAAGCTCGAGGAGCAGGTGCTGGTGACCGAAACCGGCATACGCCGCATGTCCACCTACGGCTACTCGGACATCCTGACGCTGGACTGACATACGTTTCCCGCCGAGAGCGCGATGGCCTGGTGTCTGCTGGCGCTGGGCACGTTCGGGGTGGGCTTCGTGATCCCCTCGCTCGGCGGCACTCCTCTGGGCATCCACGCCGAGCGGGTTGACCGCCGCCCGGCGCTGACGCTCACCATCATGCTGATCGCGAGTGCGATGCTGTCAATCGGGTCTCGCCGTCGGGATACCGACGAACGGCCGGGCTCACCCCCCGGCGATCCCGAAGGCCCAGCCCACCAGCGCCGTGGCGAGCATCGCCAGCACGCCCCAGAAGGTGACACGCACCACCGCCACCCGCGCCCGGGAGCCGCCGATACGCGCCGAGACCAGCCCCAGCAGCGCCAGGGCCAGCAGCGACCCCAGCGCCACCACCAGGGGTATCGCCAGCGCCGCGCGGGATAGCGCCCCTAACAGGGTAAAGGCCAGCGGCAGGGCCGCACCGGAGAAGAAGGAGAGTGCCGAGGTCCAGGCTGCCTGCAGCGGCTGCGCCGAGTTGACGCTGCTGAAACCCAGCTCGTCACGCGCGTGGGCGGCCAGCGCATCGTGCTGCATCAGCGTCTCGGCGACTTCATGGGCGAGCGGTGGCGACAGCCCACGGGTTTCGTAGATCTCCGCCAGCTCGCGCACCTCGAGTTCATAGTTGGCCTTGAGCTCGCGCCGCTCCCGCGCCAGATCGGCGTGCTCGGTATCCTTCTGCGAACTCACCGAGACGTACTCGCCGGCCGCCATCGACATCGCCCCGGCCACTGCCCCGGCGACACCGGCGGTCAAGACGCCGCCCAGGCCGGCACCGGCCGCCGCCATGCCGATCACCAGACTGGCGGTCGAAACGATACCGTCGTTGGCCCCCAGCACCGCGGCACGCAGCCAGCCCACGCGGTCGGAATAGTGGCGCTCCTTGGGAATGTTCATCGCAGGCTCCTGTAGGGTCCGTTCCCATCTCATCGCGATGAGTTTGGCGTTGTTACCTTAAGACAAACCTAAGCCTGCCGCCTGTAGTCTGACCCCGTCGAACGCTCCCGGGGGGCCGCGGCCGAAACCCGCCCCGGGAAGTGTGTCTCGACCTCGACGCCGACTCGTTCATCACCAGGACTGCCCGCCGTGAACTCGACATCTCCCCAGCGATACTCCGCCAAGGCCCGCCACTTCCACTGGAGCGTGGCATCCTTCGTCGTGCTGGCCTATGCGCTGATTCTCTCGACGGACCTCTTCCCACGCAGCAGCGGCATCCCCGAAGTGCTGCTGCAGAGCCACTTCTGGGCCGGTATCGGCGTGCTGCTGCTGGCGATACCGCGTCTGCTGGAGCGCCTGCGGCGCACGCCGCCGCCGGTCACCCCGGCGCTGCACCCGCAACTCGAGCGACTCTCGCGGGTCACCCACTGGGCGCTCTACGCCTTCCTGTTCGCGCAGCCGCTGCTCGGCATCTTCACCGTGTGGCTGAGCGACGGCGCCATTCCCGTGCCCGGCACGTCGCTGGCGCTGCCGTCGCCCTTCCCGGTCAGCCCCGCGCTGGGGCATGACGTGGAGTCCATACACACCACCCTGGGCACGATCTTCTACTACGTCATCGGGCTGCACCTGGCCGCGGTGTGCTGGCATCAGTTCGTGCGCAAGGACAATCTGCTCAAGCGCATGCTCTGACCCTCAGCCAAGCCATTAATCGACAGCGCCCGGGACTCTCGCGAGCCCCGGGCGCTGTCAGTGGAGAGACCGCTGGGGTCACTACCCCAGGAAGGCGTTGGCGATCAGCAGCGCTACCAGGCTAGTGGCCCAGCCCAGCGTGGTCGGCACCGACAGCACCAGCAGCTGGTGCTTGGCGGTCTTGACCCCGAGCAGACGGTTGACCACCCAGAAGTAGCTGTCGTTGAAGTAGCTGAAGAAGAGCCCGCCCAGACACGCCGCCTGCGCCGCCAGCACCATGTTGACGTCGGGCATGGCGGAGAGAATCGGCGCCGAGATCGAGGCCCCGGTGATCATCGAGACGGTGCCGCTGCCCTGTACGAAGCGCACCAGGGTGGCGATCAGAAACGGAATCAGCACCGCCGGCAGCGCCAGCCCGGCAATGCTCTCGCCGATGTAGTCGCCGGCGCCGCTGGCCCGCAGCACCGCACCCAGCGCGCCCCCGGCACCGGTCACCAGCAGGATGATACCGGCGCTCTCGACACCCTTCTCCAGGTGCGCCAGCACCTGATCCTTGGGCATCTTCGGCACCAGGCCGTAAACCGCCACCAGCACCCCGATGCCCACCGCGATGACCGGATGGCCGATGAACTGCACCCCCTGGACGAAGACACCCGGCGCACCGCTACCGCCGACCAGAGCGGTCACCAGGGTGTTCAGGAAGATCAGCGCGATCGGCAACGCAATCGGCAGCACCGCCTTGGCCAGGGTCGGCAGTTCGGACTCCGCCAGCGGCGTGGCGACCGGGTCCGTCTCATCACGCTTGAGTGAGCCGGGCACGTCGCGCTCGATCATCGCTTCGATGCGTGGGCCCATGATGCGTGCATAGAGCACCATCACGATCAGCGCCGGCGCGGTGAACACGATGCCCCAGGCGATCATCAGCCCGATATCGACACCGAAGATACCGGCCACCCCGAGCGGGCCCGGGGTCGGCGGCACTGCACTGTGGGTCACCGCCAGCCCCGAGGCGAGCGCGATGCCCAGGGTGAGCACCGAGCGCCCGCTGTTGCGCGCCAGCGCCCGCACCAGCGGGTTGAGGATCACGTAGGCGGAGTCGCAGAAGATCGGAATCGAGACGATATAGCCGGTGATCGCCATGGCCCAATCCTCGCGCTCCTTGCCGAGCAGCCTGAGGATCGCGTAGGCCATGCGTTGCCCCGCCCCGGAGACTTCGAGAATCCGCCCCATCATCACCCCGAAACCGATCACCAGACCGATGGTGGAGAGCGTCTTGCCGAAACCGGTGGTGATCGCATCGATCACCGCATTGGGCGACATGCCGCCGATCAGACCGGCGATCGAAGCGGCGATCACCAGCGCCAGCAGCGCGTGCACACGGGTTTTGATGACCAGCGCGATCATCACGAAGATGGCGATGCCCAGGCCGATGATGACCTGAGGCCCCGCGGCAGCAGCGTCTGTCATGAGTGGACTCCTTGATTGGATTTATCGTTGAGTTCGTCTTCCCGGTAGGCGCGGATGATGGCGTCGAAGTCGGCATCGGCACGCAGGCCCAGGGCCAGCGATTGCGTGACTTCCAGCCCGCCGGGCCAGCTGGCGACGATGGCATCGATGCGATCATCGGGTACGAAGCGCACCCGTTCGCGCGCGGCCGCGCCGGCGCTGCGTTCGAGCGCCGCCAGCATCTCGTTCACGCTGACCGTGATGCCGGGCAGATTGAGGGTGCGCCAGGCGCCGAGCCGGGCAGCCGGCAGCGCCAGCGTCTGGGCCAGGTTCTCGACCACGGTGCGGGGTGATGAGAGCCACAGCGGCAGCTCGCCGGACACCGGGCAGGTGGTCTCGACCCCGGCCAGCGGCTCGCGGATGATCGCGCTGGCGAACGACGACGCCGCCTGATTGGGCTTGCCGGGGCGCACCACGATGGTGGGCAGACGGCACACCCGGCCGTCGACGAAGCCACGTCGGCTGTAGTCGTTGACCAGCAGCTCGCCGATCGCCTTCTGCGCGCCGTAGGAGGAGCGCGGCTGCGGGCCGACCGCCTCGGCCACCGGCTGTGCCAGCCCCGGCCCGAACACCGCCAGCGAACTGGCGAACAGGAAACGCAGCGGCTGCGGGCGGTTGCGGCAAGCGTCGAGCAGCGTCCGCGTCGCCTCCAGATTGACCCGCATGCCGAGCTCGAAATCCGCCTCGGCCTGGGCGCTCACCACCGCGGCCAGATGGCACACGGCGCCGGTATCCGCAGCAAACGCCGAGGCCACCAGCGCCGGATCGGCGACATCCCCGATCAGCGACTCCACCCGCGCATCGGCCAGCGGGCACGCCGCCAGATCGATCGAGGTCACGCGGGTGACCGGCTGTCCGTCGATGGCGATCTCTCCCGACAGCAGCCGGCTGATCAGTCTGGCGCCGAGAAAACCGGCGCCCCCTGTGACGATGACATGCATGCTAACTCTCCTGGTTGAGCGCCCCCGTCCGGCACCTGGCACTGCGGGGTCTGAATCCGGACGACTGCCTGACCAAAGGCGAATGGCGCTGGCGTTTGAGATTTAGCATCTTGTCTGACAAATTATGCGTGGCAGCAATATCGCCATTGGTCGGATAGGGTCTACAGAGGCGCCACGACGGGGTTTCCCGGCGGCACACTACGACCAACGGATAAGGAGAATCCCTTGAGTGGAGACACCTCGACGCCCTCGCGCGGCCCGCAGCTCTCGGAGCAGGTGGCCGCACGTCTGAGCGATGCCATTCAGAGCGGCGAGTGGGCCCGCGGCGAGCGCCTGCCCACCGAGGCCGCCCTGGGCCAGCGCTTCGGCATCAGCCGTTCGGTGGTGCGCGAAGCGATCTCGATGCTGCGCAACGCCGGCCTGGTCACCTCGCGTCGCGGCAGCGGCAGCTTCGTCGCCGACGCGCCGACCGTATCTTTGCGTCTGGCCCTGCCCGACTCGGATCTGAGCTCGGTGATCGAGGTGCTCGAGCTGCGCCGGCCGCTGGAGGTGGAAGCGGCACGGCTCGCCGCCAGCCGCCGCACACCCTCGCAGCTACGGCGCATCCGCAACGCCATGGTGGATATCGACGAAGCGGTGGAGGCGGGCCTCTCCGGGGTGGAGCAGGATCTGGCCTTCCACCGCGCCATCGCCGAAGCCGCGCACAACGCCCACTTCACCGCGGTGCTCGACTTCTACAACCGCTTTCTGCACCACGCGATCCATGTCACGCGGACCAACGAGTCGCTGCGCGAGACCTTCATGCAGCAGGTGGTCGCCGAGCACCAGACCATCGTCGACGCGATCGCCGCCGGCGACCCGGAAGCCGCGGCGCAGGCCGCCGCACGCCATCTGGAACACGCCGAGGTGCGTCTGCGCCAGGCACCCGAAGATCTGATCGCGCGTGTGCGGGCCCAGCGCCCGAACGCACCGGACTAACACAGGAGAGAAGGCATGACACAGACACACAGCGGCGCCGGCACCGTCATCGGACCCAGGGTCGGCCTGATCGGGCTCGGCTCGATGGGCATGGGCATGGCCACCTCACTGGTCAAGGCCGGTTTCGAGACCTGGGGCTGCGATCTGCGCCCGGAGGCCCGCGAGCAGTTCGCCGCCGCCGGCGGCCACGCCGTCGCCACGCCGGCCGAGATGGCCACCGAGGTCGAAATCGTGCTCACCGTCGTGGTCAATGCCGAGCAGACCCGCGCGGCACTGTTCGGCGACGCCGGGCTGGTGCAGGCCAGCGGCGGCCTGGCGCCGGGCAGCGTGGTGATCTCGTGTGCGACCTGCGCCCCGGAAGCGGTGCGCGAACTCGGTGCGGAGCTCGCCGCCCACGATGTCCAGCTGCTCGACGCGCCGATCTCCGGCGGCTCGGTGAAGGCCGCCCAGGGCCAACTGACGATGATGACCTCCGGCCCCGCGCCGCTCTACGAGCGCACCGGCACGGTGCTCGATGCGCTCGCGGCCAAGGTCTTCCGGCTCGGCGACCAACTCGGCCAGGGCTCCCAGGTGAAGCTGGTCAATCAGTTGCTGGCGGGCGTGCATATCGCCGCCGCCGCCGAGGCGATGGCCTACGGCATTCGCGGTGGCTGCGACCCGCAGACCCTCTACGAGGTGATCACCCAGAGTGCCGGCAACTCCTGGATGTTCGAGAACCGGGTGCCGCACATCCTCGCCGGCGACTACACCCCGCACTCGGCAGTGGATATCTTCGTCAAGGATCTGGGGATCGTTCACGATACCGCCCATCGCGACAAGTTCCCGCTGCCGCTGACCGCCCAGGCGCTGAGCCAGTTCACCCTCGCCTCGGCCCAGGGCCTGGGGCGCGAGGACGACTCGGCGGTGGTCAAGGTCTACCCGGGCATCACCCTGCCCGGCAGCGCCGCCAACGACCCCGGCTGAATGGAATACCCCTCGTCGAAAAGCGGTAGTCGAAAAGAGACCGTCGAAAAAAGTAGCCGAAAAGAGAGCCACGCCATGCCACGCTTTGCCGCCAACCTGAGCATGATGTTCAACGAGGTGCCGTTTCTCGAGCGCTTCGCCCGCGCCGCCGAGTGCGGCTTTGCCGGGGTCGAGTTCCTGTTCCCCTATGTCTGCGAACCGGCGGCCATCGCCGCCGAGCTGCAGCGCCACGGGCTGACCCAGGTGCTGTTCAATCTACCGCCGGGGGAGTGGGAAGCGGGAGAGCGCGGGCTGGCCGCGCTGCCGGGGCGCGAGGCGGACTTCCGCGCCAGCATCGACACCGCGCTGCGCTACGCCGAGGCGCTCGGCTGCACGCAGCTGCATGCCATGGCCGGGCTGGTGGCGGAGGGCGTATCACACCAGGCGATGCGCGAAGTCTATCTAGAGAATTTGCGCTTCGCCGCGCGCAAGCTGGCCGAACAGGGGCGCACGCTGCTGATCGAACCGATCAACACCCGCGACATGCCAGGCTACTTTCTCAACCACCAGGCCGAGGCCCACGCCCTGCTCGCCGAACTCGGCGAACCCAACGTCAAGGTGCAGATGGACTTCTATCACACCCAGATCATGGACGGAGACATCTGGAAGACCTACCAGCGCTACCGCGACGGGGTCGGCCACATTCAGATCGCCGGGGTGCCGGAGCGCCACGAGCCGGACACCGGCGAGGTCAACTACCCCTGGCTGTTCGGCCAGCTGGATGCGGCGGGCTACGCCGGCTGGCTGGGGTGCGAGTATCGGCCGCGGGGGGAGACAGCGGCGGGTCTGGGCTGGCTGGCAGCGTGGCGCTGATTCAGTTGGCGTCAGCGTCCCCGCGCAGGCGGATGCCGTCGGTCTCGATCACGATGCGGCGCTGCTTGTAGAGCCTGCCGATGGCCTGCTTGAAGGCGTTCTTGCTGACGCCGAGGCGGGCCTTGATCGTCTCCGCCGGGCTCTTGTCGCCGAGCGCCAGGAACCCATCGTGGCGGGCCAGTTCGGCGAGGATCTTCTCGCCCACCACGTCGAGCCGCGCCGAGCCCGGCGGCAACAGCGAGAGATCGAGCCGGCCATCCTCGCGCACCCGCTTCACATAGCCCTGGACACTATCGCCCCGGCGCAGCGGGCGGCTCATGTCATCGTGGTAGAGCAGGCCCCAGAAGCGGTGATTGACCACCGCCTTGGCGCCCAGGTCGGTGAGATCGGCGATGATCAGCTGCACCGCATCGCCCGCCGCCAGCCCCTCGGCCTCATCCTGCAGAAAGCGGTCGAGCTTCATGCTCGCCACCGGCCGCATGCGATCGTCGACATAGATCATCACCAGCACGCGCTTGCCTTCGTCGGGACGAAAGCGCTGCTCGCCGAACGGCAGCAGCAGCTCCTTGGGCCGGCCCCAGTTCAGGAAGGCACCGATATCCGTGACCCGCGACACGCGGAGATAGGCGACCTCGCCCACGTTGGCGTGGGGCTCGGCGCTCGGGCCAGCAGCAGGGGGGCGTGAAGACATGGGCAGATTCCTGAAGGGTGCATGGGCGGGCGATCGCGGCCCATCCTAGCGTGCCGACGCACCGGTGCAAGGCCGGGGCATGGCGAGATACAACTTTCGTATCAATCGCATCGATAATCGAATTCGTCAGACTTGATTAGCAGACTAACGTAACCCTCTCCATACTGTCGTCAACGGTCGGGGGCAAGGAGACGCCCCCCGAAAACGGCCAGGAGCCGCTTTCGACGTCGCCCAGCGACGACCCGAAAGGGTGACCGCCACGGATGGCGGATCACACAACGATATGATTGGAGGTAACACCATGAAAGCACGTATTCTCGCAGCCGTCGCACTTGCCGTTGCACTGCCGACCGCCGCTCAGGCCAACAGCTTCATCAACGAGCACATCTTCGAGCAGCAGAGCGAGCAGCTCAACACGCAGCAGACCGCTCAATACCAGGCACTGCCGACCGCCTACAGCGTCGATACCGTCAGCGGTGGCCACAGCGCCGCAGCCGATCAATCGCTGCACAACGTCGCCGAAAAGACCCAGCTCTCGACCCAGATCCCGGCCGGCGGCAGCAGCCTGATCGCCCAGGGCCACAGCGCCGCAGCCGCTCAAGGCCTGGCCAACGCCAATCAGACTGGCCAGGACAACGGCAGCGTGAGCTTCTCCACGCTGTAATCGATACGCCAGACGGCTTATCATCGCCAAAACCGCCGGCCCAGTGCCGGCGGTTTTGCGTTCATGGTGCGATGAATCCCTGAGCACATGGCGAATTTACCGCCAGCAAAGCGTGCCTAAGGCTGATCGCCATGCGTCCGTTTGCGATACGGCAAACCTGTTTGCATTTCATGGCTCCCATCGAATGCAAGAGTCCCGCAGCCACTGTCGTCAACCAAGCTCTCTTGGCGCTGACATCCGCGGCAGAATCCCGGATCGCGGTGCCCACCATTGGGGCACTCGCCAGAGATCCCTCGAGTGTGATCCAGGCAAGGTCATACTCTCTTGTCCAGACTTTTTACGAAAATCAACTCCGCTCACTGATTTTTCTTATAAACCCTATGGTTTTGACTACTCTTCTGCCAAATCGCGCCAGGGATTCATGGCCTCGGGTTCGTTATCTGTCATCGTAAAGGGCCCGATATCGCTCTTCGGTAAACACCGGCTCGATGGCACGATACAACGACTCTTAAAAAACACCTGCACTCATTAGGTATTTGTATTTTAACTGCCCCCGGCAGGTCGCTATGATGAGCGCTCATGGTCTGAATACTGCCTGGCTTCGGCTGGGCTTTTTTGTGCCCCTTTCTCCTGCCCTCTCTCTGCCGCATTTGCCCCGCTCTCCTTCGGCTCCAGCGCTCGGTGGGGTAACGCGACAGGCTTGGCATTCGCCAGCAGCCACACGGCGCTGAACGCCCCTTCGCTGGCCATGGCCATGCGCTGCGCGTGGTGCGTCTCACCGGTGTACTCCGTGCGCGGCAGGCAGTCGCGGCGCAGCCATTTGCACACCGCCGAGGGAGAGACCCTGCAAATTCGCGCGCAGCGTGACACCCCGCCCACCCGCTCCACCGCAAATCGAATGGCACTCATGGCACCCTCGCTGAGCGTGTACTTTGGGTACACACATATCAGGCACTGAAAGTACATTCAAGCAGTGAGACTATTGAACCTATGGTTCACACTGGTCATCGAGACGATTTCAGCGCTCGTCTGCTCGAAGCACTCCGTCACGCAGGAAAGGACGGCCATGGGATGGGCGCTCGCCTAGCCCGAGCCGTGCGCGTCACGCCCAAGGCGGCAAGCAAATGGATCCACGGTGAAGCGCGCCCCAGCCATGACAAGAAGATCGCGCTGGCGCGCTGGCTGGGAGTACGCGAAGCCTGGCTGGACTACGGCCAGGGCCGCATGCTGCGCGATGACGCAGAGGCCGAAGCGAACTATGCGCGCCCCCCGCGAGAGGCCCTGGAGGTCGCGGAGCCATCGCCGGCCCGGCCGTTAGCGAACGCCGAGCACACGCTGTCGCTCATCGAAGAGGCCGTGCTCGCCGGCGAACTGGAAGAGTCTGACCTACTGCTGCTGGAGCAACTGGTACAGCGCTTGCGGCGGACCAGTCATCACCCGGCGGGCCAGCATGACGACGCCGACGCCTGAGCCACGCCACTTTGTGGGTCTATCCCTCTCGTAACCCTTCTTCGACAGCTCCGCTTTCCGACAACGCGGCTTTCTAGCAGCACGGCTTTCAAGCAGAGCGGCTTTGGCGACAACGCCGATAAAAGAGATTGAACTTACAGTCCTTTTATTATGTACTACAAGTACATTATTGGTAATTATCTACGACCCGCCACCGCGCAGTCTGGCTCGGATGTTGATCACGAGGACGCCATGAACCGTTTTCGCTACAAAGACACGCTGGTGCTCGATGATGACTGGCTGCGGTTCGAAGTACCGATGCCGCCGCAGCGCTTTCGCTATACCGGCCGGCAGATCGCCACGATCTACGATAGCCATATCTGTCAGGCCGGCATTCCCGATATCGATACCGTCTACTGCGCGCACATTCAGCACGCCCCGAACATCGATAGCTATCAGCCGGCGCTCTACGTGCCGAGCCAGCACCACGCCATCGTCGTCATCGACCACCGCTTCGCGCTGGCGCGTCACGCCAAGGCGTGGATCGCAGATCGCGTGCGTGAGCTCATCATCGCCCGCCGCCAACCCTGGCCCGGCAGTCACCGTTCCCCCCTGCTCTCGAACCCCGCCTAGGCCCCGGCTCTCGCTTCCTGGCGACACTGGCATCGAGCGATCATCGATGATGTAGTGGCTGGCCAACAGGGAGGAACCCATGAAGACGATCGGTGTACTCGGTGGCATGAGCTGGGAATCGACCCAGAGCTACTATCGCCTGCTCAATGAAGGCGTGCGTCAGCGCCTGGGCGGGCACCACTCGGCCAGGATCGCGCTGGTGAGCGTCGACTTTGCCGAGATCGAAGCCCTACAGCGCAGTGGCCAATGGGACGAGGCCGGCCAACAGCTCGCGAAGGCGGCAGGCCAGGTGGAAGCCGCCGGTGCCGAGTGCCTGCTGCTGGCCACCAACACCATGCACAAGGTCGCCCCGGCCATCGACTCGGCGCTGGGCATTCCGCTGCTGCATATTGCCGATGCCACCGGCGAACGCCTGGCGGCAGACGGCATCGACCAGGTAGGGCTGCTGGGCACACGCTTCACCATGGAGCAGCCCTTCTATCGTGAACGCCTCACCGAGCGCTACGGCATTCACTGCCTGATCCCCGAAGAGGACGAGCGCGAGGCGGTCCACCGCATCATCTTCGAGGAGCTGGTACAAGGCGTCGTGAGCGACGACTCCCGCGAGCACTATCGCGACATCGTCGCCAACCTGCACGCCCGCGGCGCCCGCGCGATCATCCTAGGCTGTACCGAAATCGCCCTGCTGCTGAGCCCGCAGGACAGCGCACTGCCGCTCTACGACACCACCGCACTGCATGTGGAGATGGGGCTCGCCTTCGCGCTCGACGCCCGCTGAAAGACGACCGTTGAGAACGCCCGCCTGCCAAGGCAGGCGGTCAGGGGCCATGGGCCCGCGAGAGCGACTCGATGATCTGGCAATCGGCGATCTTGTCGCCGTGACAGCAACGCTCGAGCCGGTCGAGTTCCTGCTCCAGCTGGCGAAGGTGCTTCAATCTCTCCCTAACCCGCGCCAGCTGTACATGAATGATCTCATCGACCCGATCGCACGGGGCCTCCTCGTCGTCGGCGAGCCCCAGCAGCGCTTTGACATCCTCCAGACTCAGCCCCAACTGACGAGCGTGCTTGATGAAGATCAAGCGATCCCGCTCGCGCGCCGTATACAGGCGATAACCGCCCGCCGTCCGGGTGGCCGGCGACATCAGCCTCGCCCGCTCGTAATAGCGGATGGTCACCGCCTTGGTCTCTGTCGACTTGGCGAGCTGACCGATCGTGAGTCGCGACTCCATGACGCTTGACCCTATAGCCACTAGAACCTTCATGCTATCAGCCGGTCATTCGAGGAGGTATCGGCATGGACTCCTGCTGCGAAAGCAAGGCTGGCGAGCTGGCACGGTTACGAGGCGCACAGGCCAGGGTGCTGTACGGGGTACTCGGCATCAACGGCGCGATGTTCGTGATCGAGTTCGTGGCGGGTTGGCTGGTCGGCTCGACCGCCCTGCTGGCGGATTCACTCGACATGTTCGGGGATGCCACCGTCTACGTGCTGACCCTTTACGCGCTCAACCGCAGCGAGAAGACGCGAGCCGGCGCGGCGCTGATCAAGAGCCTGTTCATGTTTGTCTTTGGCCTGGCGGTCATCGCCGAGGCCATCCACAAGAGCATCACCGGTAGCGTGCCCGACGCCGGCGCCATGGGTGCCATCGGGGCGCTGGCACTGGCGGCCAACACGGCCTGCTTCCTCATGCTGCTGCGCTACCGTTCGGCGGATCTCAATATGCGCTCGACCTGGCTCTGCTCGCGCAACGATCTCATCGCCAATAGCAGCGTGGTGCTGGCAGCGGTCGCGGTCAGTGTCACCGGCACGCTCTGGCCCGATGTGATCGTGGGGCTGGCCATCGCCGCGCTGTTTCTACACTCGGCCTGGCGGATCGGACACGAGGCGCTAGCCGCGTGGCGGGAGGCTGGGGCAGCCCGCGAAGAGACACCTCGGCCTGCCGGCAACGCCGAAGCCAGTAGCTGCTGCGGCGCGAAATCCTGTTGCGGTGATTGAGACGACTGGCGTCACGGCAGGAACAAGCCGCCCCCACAAACGAAAACCGCCACCCGGCGTGAGCACGGGTGGCGGTCTTCGTAACAATATGGCGCGCCCTAAAGGATTCGAACCTTTGACCTTTGCCTCCGGAGGGCAACGCTCTATCCAGCTGAGCTAAGGGCGCGTAGTGCAGGTTGTCACAAGCGGTGGTTCAACAAGCGCTTGGCCGTTCTGCGAACGGTGATTCGCCCGTTTGCGGCGCGGCCATCCTACCTGCTCGCCTGCAGGGTGTCCAGCCTCGGGCTGGCGCTGTCGTCATGATGGGCTAAGCTCAGCGGGCCCAAGGCTACGCAAATCTAAAATATTGTTACAATAGAAAACACTAATTGAACTTAGCCGCGTTTTCTGCCGATATAGCTACTGGACACGCAAGCAAAGAATGAAGAAGAGCGCCGTCAAACCGGTGCCACCATCCGCCCAGCCAGGCGTGCAGGCAGCGGAACCACTATCCAAGGACACCCAAGCCATGTCATTCCTCAAGCGCAGCGTCAAACTCAGGCTCGGCACGAGTCTAGGCCTGTGTACCGCCATGCTGATCGCCACCGGCCTGATCGGGCTCTACGGCGCCAGCCAGGAGCGTGATCACGTCGAACGGACTTACACCAACAACCTGCTGCCCATCACCACACTGGCCCAGGTCCGTGCGGGTCTTCTGCTCAACCGGGGGCTGATCGGCGAAGCGCTGACCTCGGGCCAGGACGCCGATCTGACCGAGATCAGACAGGAGATCGACGAGAACCGCCAGAGCATCAAGGAAAACTGGGCCCGCTATGACAAGAACAGCGTCAAGGATGGTGCCGAAGCGGCAGCCGCCAAGGCGTTCCCCGAACGCCTCGCCACCCTGGAGTCTCAACTCAATGGCATCATGAGCGACCTCAACGCCGGCAACCTCGCCAGCGCCACGGCGGCCATGAACGGCCCCGTGAAGCAGAGCTATGATGACACGCTGGAGAGTCTGCAGCAGGCAATCCAGGCCAATATCTCCCAGGCCGACACCGGCTTCGCCTCGGCTGAGAAGAGCTTCAGCGACCTGCGCATGCTGATCATCGGCAGCATCGTGCTGGCCACGCTGCTGGCCGGCTTGCTCACGCTGTGGCTGGTGCGCGGTGTCATGACCCCGCTGGGCAAGGCGCGGGAACTGGCCACGGCACTCGCCGAAGGGCGTCTGGATACCCATATCAATGTTACCTGCCAGGATGAGTTCGGCGACATGCTGCGCGATCTCACCTCGATGCAGGAACGTCTGACCCAGGTCGTCACCGCCGTACGCCATAACGCTGAATCCGTGCAGCAGGCGGCCGACGAGATTGCCCAGGGCACCGACGACCTCAACCGCCGTACCCAGGAGCAGGCCGCGAGTCTCGAGCAGACTGCCGCATCGATGGATGAGATCACCGCTACCGTGCGCCACAACGCCGACAACTCCTCCCAGGCCGATACGCTGGTCGACGAAGTCAGCCTGCGCGCCCAGCAGGGCGGCGTGGTGGCCAAGCAGGCGATGCAGGCCATGGCGGAGATCAACGATTCGAGCCAGCGCATCTCCAGTATCGTCGGACTGATCGACAACATCGCCTTCCAGACCAACCTGCTGGCGCTCAACGCCTCGGTGGAAGCGGCACGTGCCGGCGAGCAGGGTCGTGGCTTCGCGGTCGTCGCCGGCGAAGTTCGCACCCTGGCCGGGCGCAGTGCCGATGCCGCCAAGGAGATCAAGGAGCTGGTGAAGGAGAGCGTAGAGAAGGTCGGCTCGGGCACACGCCTGGTGGACGACGCCGGCAACGCGCTCAACGAGATCGTCGAGGGGGTCAAGCGGGTCAACGACCTGATGGGCGAGATCGCCGTGGCCAGCCGCGAGCAGTCCCAGGGTATCGATCAGGTCAACCAGGCGGTATCGCAGATGGACACCGCGACACAGCAGAACGCCGGGCTGGTCGATCAATCGAGCACCTCCAGCCGTCAGCTGCTGGCACATGCCCGGTCGCTGTCCGAAGAGATGGCTTTCTTCAAGGTGAAAGAAGACCACGCCGCGTCGGCCAAGCGCCGCCCGCAGCCGTCGGTGAACGCGCCCCAGGCTCGGCTGGCGAACGCCAAGCCCAGCCAACCCAAGGCTACCGCCAAGCAGCAGGAAGAGGAGTGGACGACCTTCTGAGGCCGCCAGACCGCCGGCTCGACGCGAGCCGGCGGTAACCCCTGGTTCCACCGTTCGATCGTGACGTTTGAAGGCCTGGCGTATCCGCCAGGCTTTTTTTCGTGCGAGGCCGGTTTTCCTGTGGATGCGGTTGGCGGAGGCGACTCACGGCCCGGCCATGGCTCAGCGCAGAACGGCCTGCCAGGCCTGGGCCAGATCTGCCTGCAGATCCTCGACGGCTTCCAGACCGACATGCAGCCGCAGGCAGGGCCCGCGGCTCGACCACTCGGTAGAGAGGCTGCGCGCAGCGGCCACATTGCATGGCAACGCCAGGCTTTCGTAGCCCCCCCAGGATGAGCCAATGCCAAACAGGTGGAGGCTATCCACCAGGGTATCCACCTGAGCCTCGCTCACCTCGCGCTCGAACTCGAGGGTGAGCAGGCCATTGCTGCCCCGGAAATCGCGCTGCCACCAGGCGTGCCCCGGGTGCTCGGGACGGCACGGCTGGTGTACCCGGGCGACCCGCGGCTGCTCGCAGAGCCAGCCGCCGAGCGCCTCGGCATGGCGACCGTGGGCGTCCATGCGGCAAGCCAGCGTGCGAAGACCGCGTAGCGCCAGATAGGCGTCGTCGCTGCTCAGTGACTGACCCAGCGTGACCGCCATCTCACGCAGTCGCCGGCCGGTCTCGCCATTGGCGCTGACGCTGCCCATCATTACGTCGGAGTGGCCGACCACGTATTTGGTGCCCGCCATCAGCGACACCGTGGCCCCCAGCGACAGCGGCTGCATCAGCACACCGCTGGCCCAGGTGTTGTCCACCACCAGCGGTATCTCTCGGGCGCTCGTCAGCGCGGCCAGGGCGGGCAGGTCCTGCATTTCGTAGACCAGCGAGCCCGGTACCTCGGTGTAGACGAGACAGGTGTCGTCGGTCAGGAGCGACTGCAGATGCGCGACGCTGCCGTCGAAGTAGTCGACGCGTACGCCCCAGGGCCGCAACCACCCATCGACGATGCGTCGCAGCGGCTGGTAGACGCTATCGGCGACGATGATCTGAGCGCCGGGCCGGGCCAGGGTCATCAGCACCAGGTTGATCGCGGCCACACCGGAGGGCGTCAGCAGCGTCTGTTCGGCGCCCTCGAGGCGCGAGACGGCATCCTCCAGCGCGTAGGTGGTCGGGGTGCCGCGCCGGCCGTAGCTGAACGGACGCTCGCCCTGTTCGCGACGACGCTTGGTGTCGCGCATCTGGGCGAGCGAGTCGAAGGTGACGGTGCTGGTACGCACCACCGGGGGATTGACGGAGGCCGGCCCCGATTGGGGCCGGCCGATATGAAGCAGATCGGTTTCCAGCTGCATGCATGGCTCCCTGCCGGCACTCCGAGGCTCGGGCCGGCGGCGTTAGACAAGTGTCGTTGTTGGCCGTCCGCGCTCGCCGAATCGCCCCTCGGCGAGCGCCCGGGAGGATCAGATCGCGAAGGTGGCGCGCTCTTCAGCGTCGAGCTGTGCCAGCAAGCCGGTCTCCCACGCCAGATAGCGACGTGACGCTTCCAGATTGCCGTCGTGACGGTCGTGGACGAAGAACAGGTAGTCGATACACTCGGCATCGGCAGGGCTCTCCGGGGTCGAGACCAGGTCGATACCCTGGCTACGCCAGGTGTCGAGCGCCAGCGGCAGCCACTTCACGCGGTGAAACCCGCGCATCTTCAGGTCCGGCAGCAAGCAGGCCACGGCGCCGGCATCACCTACCAGCACGGTGTGTGCACCGGGGTCGAGATCGGCGAGCTGGGTCTCCAGCAGCGCACGATTGACCCAGCGGGCACCGCGAAGATGCGCCTGGCGATAGGCCATGCCGGGCTGCAGATCGAGCAGTTGGGCGCTATCGAGGGCCGCTGCCACCTCGAGCGTCGGCACGTCGGGGGTCACTTCCGCCACCCCGCGCCCCTCCGCCACCGCGATCTCGCCCCAGCCGCGGCGACCGCCCTCCAGCCACGCCACCTCGTGCCCCATCAGCGCCAGCCATGCCGCCACCATGGGGGCACGGCAGGCATCGTCATCGAGCAACACGATCCGCGCCCGGTAGACACCGACCCAGTGATCGGTGGCCTGGATCAGCTGCCCACCCGGCGCGTGAACCGCCTCGGGATGGCCGTCGTCGTGGTACTCCTCGGCGGTACGCACATCGAACAGATAGGTGGTGCGGGTCTCGTCGGCGAGCCAGTCATTGAGGCAAGCGGTGTCGATCGCCCGCGCCCCGTGCGCCGTTGCCGTGGTCTGCGCGGCCTGCGCCCAGCGCTCATCGACCGGCGCCCGCGCCGGGTAGCGGCGTTGGCTGCCGTACTCGAGTTCGAGCCCCGCCAGCCGCCAGCCCTGGGTCCCGTTCTCCAGGGCGTAGACCGGATTGTCGACCCCCAGCCAGCGCAGCGTCTGGGCGCCGACGATACTGCGCGTGCGGCCGGCGCAGTTGATCACCACCGGCGTCTCGCGATCGCCATCGAGCAGCGCCGGCAGCCGCCGGGCCAGCTCGCCATTGGGGCAGCACACGCTGCCGGGGATGTTCATCTTGTGGTACTCGGTCAGCGGGCGACCATCGAAGATGTGCAGCGGCTCGTGCCGCGCCTGCTTCGCGGCCAGCGTCTCGGCATCGATGACGGGCGTGTGGAAGCGCTCATGGGCCAGTTCGCCGAACGTCTTGCTGACCACATTGACCCCGGCGAAGCAGCCGAATCCGGCCTCGGTCCAGCCCTCGATACCCCCCGCCAGCACGGCCACATCGCGATACCCCAAGGCGCTCAGGCGCTGCTGCGCATGGCGGGCTCGACCTTCGTCGGCGCGATCCATCACCACGATCGGCGCCGCCAGCCTGGGCACCAACCGGGTGATACCCGCCTCCAGCCGGCTGAGCGGCAGATTGACGACGTGAAACGGATGCGACATGCCGTACTCGCCGAACTCGCGCACGTCCAGAAACGCCAGCTCCGCACCCGCCGTGCCGAGTCGTGCCTTGAGTGCGGCAGGGGAAATCGTCGACATCAACGTGCTCCCGTCGAGCGCGTCTGCACGCCGATGTCCATCAGCCGACGGGTGCCGGCCTCGACATCGAAGGTGGTACGTTCGGTGAGCGTTTCCAGCGCGCGACCATAGAGGTGCAGGTGGCGAATCGGCTGCTCGCCCTCGATGAGCACCGAGTGGATATCGTTGGGCATCAGGGCCACGCCGCTACCGGCACCGATGCGCACCTCACGATCCACCTCGATTTCGGCCCTGCCGTCGACACTGCCGTCGTCGAGCCGCCGATAGAGCGTGTTCAGCTCCTCCCCCTCGACCCCGGCAATGCAGGCCCAGGTCGTATGATCGTGGGGCGGAATCCGCTTACCCGGGCGCATCACGTTGAGATACAGGGCAAAAGTCTGCTCGGGGGTCTGATCGATCAGATAGCGCGCCTGGCGTTCGTCGGCCCCCGGCGGCGGGAACTCCGCCTCGTTCCAGATTTCGCGCTGGGCGGCCAGCCCCTCGAGGGCCTTCAGCACCTCCGCCAGCGCATCACGGTTGACGCCCTGGCGTTCGATGATGTCACGCACGTGATGCAGCGTGGACTCGACGGTCTGTTGACGAATTTCAGCAGTGGGAGCCATGGCACGGTTTCCTCGGTAATGGCAAACGATGAGCGCGTCGCAGGCGGCGCGTCCCGGTAGGAGAACCCCAAGCTACTGCATTAAAGTTCTCCGATATATTAAGCTTTCAGGCCACAAACATAACGAGGTCTTAACAATATGCGGCACCTGGATCTCTCTCTGCTGCGCACCTTCGTGGCGATCTGCGACGAGTCGAGCTTCGCCCGGGCCGCGCTCAAGGTGCACAAGTCGCAGCCGGCGATCAGCCAGCAGATGCGACGTCTGGAGGAGGAGCTGCAGGTGTCGCTGTTCTTCAAGCAGGGGCGCCAGAAGCAGCTGACGCCGGCGGGTATCCGTCTGGCCGAATACGCCCGGCGGCTGCTGGCCCTGCACGACGAACTCTGGTCGACGCTGCACGATCAGGAGTTGAGCGGTCCGGTGCGCATCGGGGCGCCTGCCGATATCGCCGATACCGTACTCCCCGGCATCCTGCAGCGCTTTGCGCGTGCCAATCCGCGCCTGTCGATGGCGATCCATGTCGGCCGCAGCCCCGACCTGATGGACATGCTGTTCGCCGGCGAACTGGACCTGACCATCTCCACACGTCAGGCCGAAGACCGCGAGCATCTGCTTCTGCGCAGCTCACCGGTGGTGTGGCTCGCCGCCAGCGACTATCAGCTCGACGAGGGCGCGCCGCTGCCGCTGGTGCTGGCCGACGAGCCGAGCATTTTCCGCCGCGTCGCGCTGGAGGCGCTCCAGCGCGCCGGCTGCGCCTACAAGGAGAGCTACGTCGCCCCCAACCTGGCCGGCATCAAGGCCGGGGTACGCGCGGGGCTCGGTATTACCGCCCGCAGCGTCGAGATGGTCACGCCGGAGTTTCGCGTACTGGGCGAGCGTCAGGGCCTGCCGCCGCTGCCGGACATGAACTTCTACCTCTACCTGCGCGACGACAATCCGAGCGAGGCGGCCACCAAGCTCTATCAGTTGATCGCCAGTCAGATCGGCGGGCGGGCGTGACTCCGGCGTCTCACAAAGACGGTGCCTCACAAAGACAGTGCCTCACGAAGCCAGCGCCTGTTGCCGCCGACGGAAGTAGCGTCGCCCCAGCGGCCAGAGCAGAAACAGCAGCGTGAACAGCAGCATGCCGGCGCTCAGCGGCTGCGTGACGAAGTAGGTGAACGAACCGTTCGACAGCGCCATGCTCTGGAAGAATGCGCGCTCGATCACCGGCGCCAGCACCAGCGCCAGGATGAATGGCGACAGCGGCACCTGCAGGCGATTGAACACGAAGCCGATGCCGCCGAAACAGACCGCTACCACAACCCCGAATACGCTGTTGCCGATGGCGTAGGCCCCCGTGAGGCATAGACAGGCGATCGATGCCGCCAGCAGCGGCTGGGGGATGGCCCGAATCAGATTCGGCACCAGCCGGGCCAGGAGCAGCCCCAGCGGGAACATCATCAGGTTGGCGATCACGAAGCAGATCACGATCAGATAGGCGACGTCGGGGCTGGCCTCGAATAGCCCGGGCCCGGGACGCAGCCCCTGGATCAAGAGCGCCCCCAGGAACAGCGCCGAGGTGGAGTTGCCCGGTATGCCCAGCGACAGCAGCGGCACCATCGAGCTGGCGACCACCGAGTTGTTGGCGGCTTCCGGGGCGGCCACGCCCTCCGGCAGGCCCTGGCCGCAGCGCTCGCCGAAGCGCCGTCTCACCCGCTCGTAGGCCAGGTAGATCGCGACCAGCATGCCGGCTCCCGGCAGAATACCGATCAGATTGCCCAGCGCGGAAGCGCTCAGCCAGGTCGGGAGCAGCCGCTTGATCATCGACGCCGACAGCAGCATGTCACCGAAGCGGATCGGCGTGCGGTCGATGCGATCGCCCGCCGCCGTCTCGGCGCGGGTGGAGAGCATCTCGAACACCACGCTCAGCCCGAACAGGCCGATCAGGATCGGCGTCAGCGGCAGCCCTTCGAAGAGCCAGAAGCTGCCGAAGGTGAACCGCGGGAAGCCCGCCTCGGGACTCATCCCGATCATCGCCACCAGAAGCCCGAGTAGACACGCAAAGGCGCTCTTCATGGCATTGCCGGCGCCCATGCCGACCACCGTCGATAGCCCCAGCACACTCAGCGAGAAGTACTCCGCAGGGCCGAACTTGAGCGCGTACTGAGCCAGCAGCGGGGCGAAGAACACCAGCACCAGCGCCGACAACGTACCGGCGAAGGTCGAGCTGTAGGTGGCGATCCCCAGTGCCATGCCGGCCTTGCCCTGCTTGACCATGGCATGACCATCGATGGCGGTGAGCACCGAGGAGGCGGTGCCGGGGATCTTGAGCAGAATGGCCGGGAACGAGCCGCCGAAGCAGGCCGAGCAGTAGACCCCCACCAGCAGGGGGAAGGCGATGTCCGGCGGCATGGCGAAGGTCACCGGCACCAGTACCGCCAGGGTGATGGTGTCGTTGAGCCCGGGAATGGAGCCGACCACCAGCCCCAGCGCCACGCCCGCACACAGACTCAACAACGGCCACAGGCTGAACGCATGCAGCCCCGCGGCCCACAACGCAGAGTAATCCATCGAATGCTCCTCGGAGGGGTCAGGCGAACAGCGGGCCGAAGATCGGGCCCGGCAGGGCGACGCCCAGCAGGCCGCCGAACACCGCGCCGATCAGCGCCACCAGGGCCAGCGCCATGACCAGCAGGCGTCCGCCCAGCGGATAGCCCATGATCCAGGCACAGCCGACGAACAGGACCCACAGGCCGATATCCGCGCCGACCCACTCGATCAGCGCGACCGCCGCGATCACCAGGACCAGGGTCATCACCAGCCTGGCGCCACGCACCGCCTCGAAGTCGGCACGCTTGCCGGGGAAGCACCCCAGCGCGACGGCGCAGGCCAGCAGCAGATAACCGATGATCTCGGGCAGTGCCGCCGCCGACTCGGGGTAGCCTCGGCTGACGATCAGTACAGCGACCGCCAGACCGCCACAGAGGAGCGCCAGCGCGAGGTCGAAGCCCCGCGCCGGCGCCGAGATTCCCAGATGACGACTCACGACTGGCTTTCCAGCAGCGGAATCACCTGCTCCATCTGGGTGGCGGTCTTGTCGAGATACTGACGGAAGGCAGCGTCGTCACGGTAATCGACCTTGTAGCCGGCTGCGGCCATCCGCTCGATGAACTCGGGAGAGGTCAGCACCTTCTGCAGACGCGAAGCGAGCTCGGCTTCGACTTCGTCGGGCAGGCCGGCCGGTGCGCCGATGCCACGGAAGGTGCCCCACTGCACGTCGTCGCCGGTCACTTCCTGATAGGTCGGCACGTCCGGTGCCAGATCACTGCGGGCCTGGTCCATCACCGCCAGAATACGGATGTTGCCATCCTTGGCCGGCCCCACCGCCTCGCCCAGCGACATGAAGCCCGCCTGCACGTGGCCACCCATGAGCTGCTGCAGCTGCATGGCAGCGCTGGCATTGTGGACATAGCGGAAATCGAGCCCCTGCTGCTGGGCCAGCGCGAGGGCGGCGATATGGTGGGAGGTGGAGTTGCCGGGGGTGGCGATGCTGACGCTGCCATGGGAAGCCGCCGCCAGGAACGCCTCGAGATCGGGAAGGTCACCCTTGGCCGAGGTGACGATGACCTCCGGATCGAGGTTGTAGAGCGCCAGCGGCGTGAAGCTGTCGAGGTCGTAGCTGACGTCTTTCATCAGCGAGTTGTTGATCACCGACGAGGTCATCGCCAGCAGCGTATAGCCATCGGCCGGCGCGGAGCTCACGTAGGTCTGACCGACGACCGCCCCGCCACCCGGCATGTTCTTGACGATGAATTTCTTGCCGTCGAAGGCTTCCGGCGCCGCTTCGGCGATCATGCGACCGGTGATATCCACCGCTCCGCCGGAGGCGAAAGGCACGACGTAATCGATGTTCTTGTTGGGATAGTCAGCCGCCTGAGCCAGTGAGGCGGAGGCCAGCATGACCAGGGCGACGGAAAACGACGAGCGGAGGCGAATCATGGGAGGTCCTTGGTTGTGTTATGTATGGGACCCCCTCACGCTATCGCCGAACAGTTACGCCATCAATTAAACAAATCCGATTAATTTATAAGCATCCTTTAACTTTGACAGCCCCTATCGGCCTCCCGGCAGCCATTTCCTCTACCCCAGCAGCGACCTCAGCCCGGCGATGGCGCTCTGGCCACGCTCCTGCTTGCGCTCCGGGTTCTCCTTGTCGGCGCGTCCTTCCCACTCCAGATCGTCCGCCGGCAGTTCGTCGAGGAAGCGGCTCGGGGTGCAGTCGAGCAGTTCACCGTAAGCCTTGCGCTGGCGCGCCAGGGTCAGCGTCAGCGTGCGCCGGGCGCGGGTGATGCCGACATAGGCCAGGCGGCGCTCCTCTTCGATGGTGCCGGCCTCGATCGCGTTGCGGTGCGGCAGCAGCTCCTCCTCCAGGCCCATCAGATAGACATGGGGAAACTCGAGCCCCTTGGAGGCATGCATGGTGAGCAGTTGCACGCGGTCGGAGTCATCCTCCTCGGCCTGCTGCTCGAGGATGTCGCGCAGCACCAGGCGCGAGATCGCCGCCTGCACGTCGTCGGTCTCCTCGCTGGCCTCGCCCTCGTCGTCGTCGCGGTGCATCGACTTCTCGAGCTGGTCGATCAGCGTCCAGACGTTGGCCATGCGGCGCTCGGCGATGGTCGGCGCGCTGGCATTCTGGTAAAGCCAGGCTTCGTAATCCATGTCGCGGATCATCTCGCGGATCGCGGCGATGGCGTCGCCCTGGTCCATGCGCTTGCGCACACCGTCGATGAAATGCGCAAAGCGGCCGAGACGCTCTACCGCACGGGTCGGCAGCACCTGCTCCAGCCCCAGCTCACCACAGGCGGCGAACATCGAGCGCTGGCGTTCGCTCGCCTGACGTTCAATGACATAGTTGGCGAGCTTCTCCAGCGTGCCGGGGCCGATCTCCCGGCGCGGCACGTTGACGATGCGCAGGAAGGCGTTGTCGTCATCCGGATTGATCAGCAGGCGCAGATAGGCCATGGCGTCCTTGATCTCGTTGCGCGAGAAGAACGAGGTGCCACCGGAGAGCTTGTAGGGAATCTGGTGGTGCTGCAGCTTGAGCTCCAGCAGCCGAGCCTGGAAGTTGCCACGGTAGAGCACGGCGAAGTCGCGCCATTCGGCACGCTCCTTGATCCGCCGGGTGAGGATCTCGCCGGCCACGCGCTCGGCCTCAGCCTCCTCGTGACGGTTGACGATCACGCGGATCGCATCGCCCTGGCCCATGTCCGACCACAGGGTCTTGTCATAGACGTGGGGGTTGTTGGCGATCAGAGTATTGGCGGCGCGCAGGATGGTCGCGGTGGAGCGGTAGTTCTGCTCCAGCTTGATCACGTTCAGGCGTGGGAAATCCTCGCCCAGGGTGACCAGGTTCTCCGGGCGTGCGCCGCGCCAGGCATAGATCGACTGGTCGTCGTCGCCGACCACGGTGAAGGTGGCGCGTTCGTCCATCAGCATCTTCACCAGCTGGTACTGGCTGACGTTGGTGTCCTGGTACTCGTCCACCAGCATGTAGTGGATACGCTTGCGCCAGCGCGCCAGGGCTTCGGGGTCGCTCGACAGCAGCACCACCGGCAGCATGATCAGGTCGTCGAAGTCGACCGCGTTATAGGCCTTGAGATGGCGGTTGTAGGCCTCGTAGATGCGCGCGGCGTACTGCTCGTCCTCGTCCGCGGCGTGGGAGATCGCGTGCCCCGGCAGCACCAGGTCGTTCTTCCACTGGGAGATCTGGCTCTGCACCGCGCCGATCTGCTCGGCGTCGGTGTCGGCCTCCTTCTGCATCAGGTCGCGCAGCAGCGCCTTGGCATCTTCCGGGTCGAACAGCGAGAAGCCCGGGCGGAAGCCCAGCGCCTTGAGCTCGCGGCGGATGATGTTGAGCCCCAGGTTGTGGAAGGTGGAGACGGTCAGCCCGTGGCCCTCACGCCCCTTGAGCATCTGCCCCACGCGCTCCTTCATCTCGCGCGCCGCCTTGTTGGTGAAGGTGACCGCGGCGATCTTGCGCGCACTCATCCCGCACTCCTGGACCAGATAAGCGATCTTGGTGGTGATCACGCTAGTCTTGCCCGAGCCGGCCCCGGCCAGGACCAGACAGGGACCATCGATATAGCGCACCGCTTCCTGCTGGCGCGGGTTGAGCTTGGCAAGGCGTTGGCGGATATCGGACATGGGGGCAGAATCGCAGAGGTAGGAACGGTGAGATCAGAACGCTGACATGAGAACGATAGACAGGGAATGATACACCCCATGCAGATCAAAAGAGACGACCTGAGCGGGCCGGAGATCGCCGCGCTACTCGAAGCCCACCTGGCGGACTTCGCCCCCCACTCCCCGCCGGAGAGCCGGCATGCGCTGGATCTCTCGGCCCTGCGCCACCCGGACATATTCTTCTATAGCGTGTGGGAGGCAGGGGAACTGCTCGGCTGCGGGGCCTTCAAGCGCCTCGACGCGACACACGCCGAACTCAAGTCGATGCGCACCGACGCGCAGCACCTACGCCGCGGCGTGGCTCGCGCGCTACTCACCCATCTGATCGACGAAGCGCGGGCGGCGGGGTTCGAGCGCCTGAGTCTGGAGACCGGCTCGGCGGCGCACTTCGACCCGGCGCACAGGCTCTATGCGGCATTCGGCTTCGAGACCTGCGGGCCCTTCGGCGATTACGTCGAAGACCCCTACAGCGTGTTCATGACCCGGCGGCTGTAAACCCGATGCCCCAGGCCGCGCTCACACATCCACCGCCCCGGCGAAGTCGAGCTGGCGCCACGCCTCGAAGACGATGATGGCGCAGGCGTTGGAGAGGTTCAGGCTGCGGCTGTCGGCCAGCATGGGAATGCGCAGACGCTGCGCCGGCGGCAGGGCATCCAGCATCTCCTGGGGCAGGCCGCGGGTCTCGGGACCGAAGACCAGCGCATCGCCCTCGCGATAGTGGATATGGTTGTAGCCGTGGCGGCCGCGGGTCGAGACCGCGAAGACCCGCTCCGGGCCGACGGTTTCGAGAAACGCCGCCCAGTTGGCATGAACCTGGACCCGCGCCCACTCGTGATAGTCGAGGCCGGCGCGACGCAGCCGCTTGTCCTCCAGCTCGAAGGCCATCGGCTCGATCAGGTGCAGCCGAAAGCCGGTATTGGCACAGAGCCGGATGATGTTGCCGGTATTGGGCGGAATCTCGGGTTCGAACAGCACGATATCGAGCATGGCGACAGCCTCGCGGTGATGACGGGCATCAGCGCATGATACGCCATCGGCGCCCACATGGGGCGCCGATGGCAGGGCCAGTTACCGTGACCGGTTAAACAGGCTGGGTATCGCCGAGCTGATGGCAGATACGCGGCATCAGAAGCCGACGCTGACGCCCAGCACCGGCCCGCTGTCCAGCGTGTGCCCGTTGTCGTTGTCGAAGTCGGTGCGCAGGTAGCGGTAACCACCGTAGACGTAGGTGTGCGAGATGATGTTCACCCGCGCCTGGGCGCCGTACTCGTAGCTCTTGTCGATATCGCCGTGGGCCAGCCCCTTCGGCGTGTAGAAGCCGTAGGCGCCCACCGAGGTGAGCGGAATCGGGGTGTCGACGAAGGCCGAACCACCCAGACCCAGGCCGCCACCATTGCCGTAGTGGGTGTCCTGGTACTGATAGCGCCCGCCGACCGAGAGATCGATCCCCGGCAGCCACGGCGAGAACATCAGCGAGCCGGAGTACGCCTTGGCGTTGTGCCCGCTGTCGTCGGTATTGAGATAGCCCACCCCGGCACGCAGGCTGGGCAGAATGGTCTGGCTGGCTTCGACCCCGAAGGAGTCCTTGCCGCCGTTGGCGGATACGCTCAGCGCCATCGCCTGCTGACTGGCGAAAACGAAGGTGGCGGTGGCGAGGGCGAAGCCCAAAGGTTTGAAATGGCTGCGCTTGATCATGTCACGTCTCCAGAAAGTCGCGCCGAAACGCGTTGGCCTTGCGGCTTAAGCGTGACATAATCCGGCAAATTATCAAACGGTGTTTTTAAACCGATTGTAATTCCCCGGTGCCCGACCCGAGCCGCCGGGGGAGCGGCCGCCTCGCCGGACTCAGCGCGTTTGGGTCACGCCGTAGCGGTCGCGGTAGGCGCGAATCGCCTCGGCGTGGTGGGCGAAGTCATCCCGCTCGCCCGCGCCGGGTTCGCGCGCTTCGAGATAGGCGAGCATCTGGTCGAGATTGACGATACTGATCACCGGCATGGCGTAGGCCGCCTCGACCTCCTGGATGGCGCTGTGCGGCTTGAGGCCGTCGCCATCCTGGCCGCGCTCCTGGCGGTCCAGCGCGATCACCACGCCGGCGGCACGCGCACCGGCGGCCTCGATCAGCTGCATGACTTCGCGGATGGCGGTGCCGGCGGTGATGACATCGTCGACGATCAGCACCCGGCCGCGCAGTTCGGCGCCGACGATGTTGCCGCCCTCGCCATGGTCCTTGGCTTCCTTACGGTTGAAAGCAAAGGGAATATCGCGGTCGTGATGGTCGGCCAGGGCAATGGCTGCGCTCGCCGCCAGCGAGATACCCTTGTAAGCTGGACCAAACAGTACATCTGTCTCGATCCCGCTGTCGGCGATTGCGCTGGCGTAGAAACGCCCCAGCCTGGCCAGGGCGCGGCCGGAACGGAACAGGCCGGCATTGAAGAAATAGGGACTGACCCGACCGGATTTGAGCGTGAACTCACCGAACCGCAGCGCCCCTTCGGCGATGGCAAATTCGATGAACTCTCGTTGATATGGTTGGATCTCCGCGCTCACTCGAGCCCCCCTGTGTCAGTCCCGGCCGTTGTCTTGTGTCGCTTGCGCCCCCATTTAAGGCGCTTCGCTTTTACCTAAATCTCGCAAGCTCGGGTATCATACACGCGCGACGAAGAAGGAACACGGTATGAAAATCGCCAGCATCAATGTCAACGGGATCCGTGACGCCGTCGAACGAGGCTTTCTCGATTGGCTGGCCGAGCAGGATGCCGATGTCGTCTGCGTGCAGAACCTGAAAGCCAAGAGCTTCGAGCTGGACGACAGCATCCTCTATCCGGAGGGTTACGAAGGATACTTCCTGGACGCCGAGCAGGACGGCTTCTCCGGCGTCGGGCTCTATTGTCGCAAGATCCCCAAGGCGATCATGTATGGCCTGGGCTTCGAGCAGTGCGATCACGAAGGGCGCTTTCTGCAGGCGGACTACGACCGCTTCAGCATCGCCACCTTCCTGATGCCGGACGGCCAGGACCCGGCCGCCAAGCAGACGTTCATGACCCAGTACCTCGAGTACCTGAACAAGATGGCGCGCAAGCGGCGCGAATACATCATCTGCGGCACCTGGCACATCGCGCACAAGACGCTCGACCTGGCCAACTGGACCGACAACCAGACGACCCCCGGCTTCAAGCCCGAAGAGCGGGCGTGGATGGATCAGGTCTTCGGCCCCACCGGGTTCATCGACACCTTCCGCGAGGTCAATCGCGACGCCAACCAGTACACCTGGTGGCCCAAGCTGGATCAGGAAGTGCCGCGGGCTCGTCAGGAGGGCTGGCGTCTCGACTATCAGGTGGTCGGCCCCAACTTCCGCCGCCATGTGAAGGACGCCTGGATCGATACCGATGCCACCTTCAGCGAGTTCGCTCCGCTGATCGTGGAGTATGATCTCGAACTCTGAGGCGAACCGGCCGCACCTGGCCGGGCCCGATCTCGGAAACTAGACGCCCCGCTGATGCGGGGCGTCTTGCGTTGGGTACGACAGCGGGCGGCGTGACCGCCGCTGCCAGCCCCGGCGACGACTAGCCGCGTTGCCAGGGCCAGTTGGTCTTGACCAGATCGATCACCTCATCACCCCGGCCACTCATGATCGCGCGCAGGGTATAGAGGCTGAAGCCCTTGGCCTGCTCGGCCTGGATACGCGGCGGGATCGACAGCTCCTGCTTGGCCGTGCGCACGTCGACCAGCGCCGGGCCTGGATGTTCGAACGCCGCCGTCAGCGCCGCATCGAGGGCCTCGGAAGAGTCAACCCGCTGGCTGAACAGACCCAGCGACTCGGCAACCTCGGCGAAGTTCGCCGGCGATAGATCGGTCACCTCGTCGACGAACCCAGCGGCCTTCATCTCCATCGCCACGAAACCCAGGGTCTGGTTGTTGTAGACCACGATCTTCACCGGCAGCTGCTGCTCGACCAGGGTGATCAGATCACCCATCAACATGCTGATGCCGCCATCGCCGGCCAGCGCCACCACCTGGCGATCGGGAAAGGCCGCCTGCCACCCCATCGCCTGCGGCGTCGCAGTCGCCATCGAGCCGTGCATGAACGAGCCGGTCAGGCGCCGCTGCCCGTTCATCGCCAGATAGCGCGCCGCCCACACCGTCGGCGTGCCCACGTCGCAGGTGAACACCGTGTCCGCGGCGGCAAGCTCGCTGACCCGCGCGGTCAGATACTGCGGATGCAGCGGCTCGCCCTCGGCGCGCGGCGTGGCCAGCTCGTCGAGCCCCTGGCGCGCCTTGTGGTAGTGCGCCTGGGTCTCCTCGAGGAAGCTGCGATCGGGCTGTTCGGCCAGCCGCGGCAGCAGTGCGTCCAGCGTGGCGCCGATATCCCCCACCAGCCCCTGGAGCAGCGAGCAGCGGCGCCCGAGATGCGTACCCCGCTCGTCGATCTGGACGATATTGCCGTGCTCGGGGAAGAAGTCGCGATAGGGGAAGTTGGTCCCCAGCAGCAGCAGGAAGTCGCACTCCTTGAGCGCGTGATAGCCGGAGCTGAAGCCGATCAGCCCGGTCATGCCGACATCGTAGGGGTTGTCGTACTCCAGCGACTGCTTGCCGCGCAGGGCGTGGATCACCGGGGCGTTGAGCCGCTCGGCCAGCGCCACCACCTGGGCGTGATGGCCGTGGCAACCATAGCCGCCGAGAATCGCGATGCGCGAGTGGCCGGCGAGGTGCTCGGCCAGCGCATCCAGCGCCTCTGGCGGCGGCACCGCCACGGCGCGTACCGGGGCGTTCCAGCTCGCCTGCTTGACCGGCGCCGGCTGGAGCGCGACATCCCCCGGCACCACGATCACCGCCACCCGGCGCTGGGTCAGCGCCGTGTTCATGGCGGTCTCGAGGACCTGCGGCATCTGATCGGGTGAAGAGACCAGCGCGCAGTAGTCGCTGCACTCGCGGAACAGGTTCTCGGGGTGGGTCTCCTGGAAATAGCCCAGGCCGATCTCGCTGGAGGGAATCTGCGCCGCGATCGCCAGCATCGGCACGCCGGCGCGCTGGGCCTCGTAGAGGCCGTTGATCAGGTGCAGATTACCCGGGCCGCAGGAGCCGGCGCAGACGCTCAGCGCCTGGGTGGCATCGGCCTCGGCGCTGGCTGCCAGCGCCGCCACCTCTTCGTGGCGCACGCCGCGCCAGCGAATCTGCTCCTGACGGCGCAGGCTCTCGGTGAGGCCGTTGAGGGAGTCCCCCGGCAGGCCCCAGATATGACGTACGCCGGCACGGGCGAGTGTCTCGATGATCAGATCCGCGATGGTGAATTCGGCCACGTTGCTCTCCTGGTGATGGTGGCCGCGCCGGCACAGCGCCAGGCTCGGCCCGGTGACTGATGGCTTGGGCTGAAGACTAGACTTTAGTCTAGTCTATCCCGTCCGCCACGCGAGTCGGGCCGAGTGCGGACCGAGTTAGAGCGGCGCGCCATGGCGCGCTCAGCGGCGGACGCCGAGCACCTCGCGCTGCTTGTCGAACAGGGTCTGGCAGCCGCCCTCGGCAAGATCGAGCATGGCGTTGAGTTCGGCACGCGAGAACGCCTCGGCCTCAGCGGTGCCCTGCACCTCGATCAGCTTGCCATCCTCGGTCATCACCACGTTCATGTCGGTGTCGGCGGCGCTGTCCTCGGGATAGTCCAGATCGAGCACCGGGGTGTTCTTGTAGACCCCGACCGAGATCGAGCTGACCAGCTGGCGAAAGGGGTCGGACTTGATCAGCTTCTTGCGCTGCATGTGCTGCAGCGCCTCGACCAGCGCCACGCAGGCACCGGTGATCGAGGCGGTACGCGTGCCGCCGTCGGCCTGGAGTACGTCGCAGTCCACGGTGATGGTGAATTCACCCAGCTTCTTCAGATCCACCGCCGCGCGCAGGCTGCGGCCGATCAGGCGCTGGATCTCCAGCGTGCGGCCACCCTGTTTGCCGCGCGCTGCCTCGCGCCCGCCGCGGGTATGGGTGGCGCGGGGCAGCATGCCGTACTCGGCGGTGACCCAGCCCTGGTTCTTGCCGCGCAGCCAGCGCGGCACGCCGGCCTCGACGCTGGCGTTGCAGAGCACCTGGGTGTCACCGAAGCTCACCAGCACCGAGCCCTCGGCGTGGCGGGTGAAACCGCGGGTCAGCGTGACCTCGCGGGGCTGGTCGGGGCGTCGTCCACTCGGGCGCATGAAAGCCTCATCGAAAACCTATGAATTGAGACGTCACATTCTACCCGAGTGTGCGACGAATTCCCCGCCGGCCCGTCCTTCTCCCGCGGTGGCGATGCGCTACACTCGACCCCCACGCGATCTCACGCCGAGCGTGACGCTGTCCAAGCCAGAGACGGTCTGCGCCCGAGACGCGACGCAAGACCCAGATGCCCCATGCGCTCAAGGACTTCCCATGCCCCATAGCATGACCGCTTTCTCCCGCCAGACCCATGATGCCGAGTGGGGCAGCCTGCAGCTCGAACTGCGCTCGGTGAACCAGCGCTATCTGGAGCCGCACTTCCGGCTCGCCGACGCGCTGCGCGACCTCGAACCAGCCTACCGCGACGCCCTGCGCCAGCGCCTGTCGCGGGGCAAGGTGGAGTGCACGCTACGCTTCGAACCGGCGGAGGGCGGCGCCACCCCGGAGATCAATGATGCTCAGTTGGCAGCGCTGGCCCAGGCCCTCGGCCAGGTACGCCAGACGCTGCCGGAAGCGCCGATGCCCAATGCCCTCGAGCTGCTCGCCCACCCCGGTGTGATGGCGAGCCAGCGCCTCGATCTGGACGCGGTCAAGGCCACCGCCCTGGCGCTGTTCGAGACCGCACTGACGGATCTGGAGAGCGGGCGTGCCCGCGAGGGCGAGCGTCTGGCGGCGCTGATCCGCGAGCGCCTGGACGGCGTACGCGAACAGATCGCCAGCGTGCGCGCGCACTTGCCCACGATGCTCGAACGCCAGCGCGCCCTGCTGCTCGAACGTCTGGAGAGCGCCCGCGCCGAACTCGACCCGCAGCGGCTGGAAGCGGAGATGGTCCTGGTGGCCCAGAAGGCCGATGTCGCCGAAGAGCTAGACCGCCTGGAGACCCATGTCGGCGAGGTCGAGCGTCAGCTCAGACAGAAGGGGCCCATCGGCCGGCGGCTGGACTTCCTGATGCAGGAACTCAACCGCGAAGCCAACACCCTCTCCTCCAAGGCGGTGGTCGCCGAGACGACTCGCTGCGCGGTGGAGCTGAAGGTGCTGATCGAACAGATGCGCGAGCAAATTCAGAATATCGAGTAGGCTTCATCAAAATCCAAGAAAAGGGTGACATCAGTGGCACAGGCAGCGTTGAATGCCATTACGTCAAATTGGCGGTCCTAATAGTTGGGCAACACGACCGCCAGCAGCCTCCACAGTCGCCTGACCACTGCAGGTAACCGGTCTGGGAGCGCAGCCCTCGCCGAAGTATCAGGCGGACCACACGGTACTCATCGCGTGTTTCGCCGGACTCCCAGAGATCCTGGTGAATCTGCAATCGCCGCGGACACCTCCACTCTTGAGCCAGGCATGCTTGATCAACGATAGGCGCTGACTCGCTGCTCGTGAGCTTTTTCTCTTTCCTGTGCAGCCAAATCCGCTTTCAATTCGATCGGCCGCGAACTGCCACGTCCCCACCAAGGCAGCTCATGACAATCACGAGCCTGTAGGGCCGTCCCGATGTGCAAACGGAAGATAGAGCCTCGATAGTTTCCGCTCCCGGCCTGAGTCCCCTTATGGGCCCTTGGTCGCTGCCAAAGCGTAGATCGTGAACCTGCTGCAACACCATGAGTTCCTACCCGCACGATTCGGCCCGGCATGGCCGGATGTACAGGTTGCTCATGGGGATCAATGAATAGATAAAGCCCTGCACGAGGAAGTGCCGATTGGCCGCTATACTGAGCAAGTGGCAACCCTTGGCCCTCCCGGGTGAGCAGCTTCGCCAACTGCTCGTGAAAATGGTGATGGGCCTGATCGCGCGTCATACTGATCTTCCCATTTGATCCCGTAGCCAGCTAAGTTGATGGCCGAGACGCTTGCCTGCCAAGGGCACTTCCACGGTGTGATCTCTTGCTGCTAACCAAGGCATCAGGTTTTCTCGATAGCGCTCGCCTGCCAGCATCAAAATCGACGCGTCAGAGGGAATTGCTTCGCTCAGTGAATGGCAAACACGAGCGGCCCAGGCGCGTCGATCAGCGATGGGCATACGATTCAGAGTCCGCTCGTAGGGCGCGATGACGGTCTCTGGCGCTAGAAGACCGTGTTCGGCAGAAAGAACGTACCAACAATCGGCCTGCCGACTAGCGTAAGCTCGCAAACTGCGGAACAGATTGGAGGTATAAAGCTCCCCAGCCGGAGCTGGAACAGACTGTTTGGTCTTTACGCATGAGACAAGAGCAATCTTCAAAGGAGGACCCCTACCATTGGACAATGTCGGCGGATCGACCTTTGAATCTTATTTGCATTCAATTCTCAAAGACCATTTATTCTAAAAAGTTCGGCCATATTATCTCCATCCACCCCGTCCGAGACCAATAAAACAAATGAGATTTCTCATGCTCGCCTTCTATTATAGCAACTGCCCCTCCACTGCTTCACCTTCCTCCATTCGCAAAAGTACTTTTATATCCGATTGATCGAAAAAATGTTGGTACAGCTGCTGCGCAACCGTGGGGCCTTCTTTCAAAGAGTTGGTCAAAGCTTCAAGTTTGGCTGCATATCGCTGTTTCTGATCTTCTTGTACAGAGGAAAGGAATGAATGGCTCATCGACATTTGAGCGCTGAAAATCTGTTGGTTTCGGGATGCGGTCCCAGGCAGATCGGCTAGGCCATCGATAATTCGACACGCTTCGGTTCGATAACGAGATAGCGGGTTGGCTATATAGAGTAGAGCGTAGCTGACGACACGTAGCTGAACGACTTGAAGATAAGCGGTCGTCCACTCCTGTTGCTTCGCGAGACTCTCCTCAAGCTTTAGACGTGAGCTCTTGGCGCTCAGGATTTTCCCTTGCTCTATTTTTTTAGCGAGCTCTTCTTCTCTTGAGATTCTATCTTTAAAATGGCGTTCTAATTCGTATAAATCAATAAGCCGCTGTTCCAAATGATTCTGAGCAGCCCCATCGACACCTTCGATGGGATAGTGATCCAGAAGGCTCTGAATATACTGGACCATACCTTCTAGCTTATATCGTCGCTCATTGTCGAAATCTGCCTGCAAGGCATCAATCTGTCGAATAATTTTTGTCAGCTTTTCATTGATGTCATGTAGATGTTTCTGTGCCACTGCAGTAGATACGACATTCCATATGGCTCCGCTAACCAGAACGTTTTGTAAAGCCTCCGGCTTACTCAGGGTCGCATGCTCCTTAAATCGCCCTCCATGAGTGACAATAGCCCGCGCTCCTTCCTGACCTTTGGCTTCAGTCAAAGAGCTAAATGGCAAACTGCATAGCACATAATTACCCCGCTGCTGTTCTGCCATCGCTGCCAGCCCCGGAATATTGGATAACAGTGGATTCAGCATACTGATTTGCTCATCCGGCAAATCACTACCTGACCCTTCGGGCTCACGGTCGAATAGGCTGATTTTCATGAGGGGCCCGCCGTTTTCGTCGGTTAGCTCCAGACTATTGATCGCGGCGGCGTCTGCAGTCGAGAGCGAACTTTGAGACGGCACCATTTTCGTTGGTTTCTCAGCGTCCAGCTGCTGTCGCAGGCTTATCCATCCCATTTGCGCCACAAAAGGTATGGTTACTCGATAGGCTTCAGAGAGCACACTATTGACAGCGAGACCGGCGCCAATCAGCGCTCCCGCTGGGTTCAACCGCATGCCAACCGCAGCTGTTCGCATACCGATTGCAGCTGCTAGCGTTTTGGTCTTGCCGTTAAAAACTTTCGAGGCAAATCCGCGCGCTTTGTCACTGATATCCTGGGGGATGAAGAATGCTCCAGACAGCACTCGAGCGCTGGTGCTTTTTTCCAGACGCTCGGCCGGACTCAAATCACGCCATTCGTCGCCAAACAGGGCTAGCGCAATCTCACGCTCCTTCTGCTCGCAGCTTTTGCCCTCATTATCCGTACCATTCAACTTTTTGAAGACGTCCCCAACGATCTCGTCGTAGGTGGCTGTGGGGCGTTTCAGAATTCGACGTGTGACGTTCGCGATGGAGTGGCCGCCAAACGCCTGAGCTTCGAAAGCGATCAAACTGAGCACATTGTCATCGTATCGGCCGGGTTCGGGGTTCTGCCTCGCGAAGACCAATGCTCTTTTATATTCAGCAGCCAGACTGGTGCGCCCCTTGCCCGAATCAGTGATCACATCGACCAATACATCGATTTCCTCGGGGAGGGATTTTTGCAGCCGTTCGAGTAACACCTCATCGCACGGCCATTTCTTCTGGCTCATCTCTGACTCCCCTCAGGCAGGTTGGATCTCAGTGGGCGGCAAAGGACCTCGGAGAAGTTAAGGGTCTCGCCGTTTTACGCTAGGTATATCGGCAGATGGGTAACTATCTTCAATAATGAGACCTTCACGTTGAAACTGCTCGTTCGTGCCAGAAGGGGGTGGAAAATTCGTCGTTTTGTCTCCTCAAGCGAACCAGCAAAGGGTGGATCCGTTCCCAAACGCTTCTGATCGGTTGAGGGCAGGCCTTCCTCGTCGGTGATGGATAGAGCTTCAGTCGGCCCCAGAGACCCTTTCCGAGGTCCAACCACAGCCAAACGGAGAGCACTATGGGTAGCAAAAAGAAAAACAGACAAAATTATCAGCATAACTAATTGATTTTAAGAGGAATGATACAAATATTCCATATTAAGATTCAGAATATCGAGTAGTGCCAAGGCGCTAGGGGTTGTGCGAAAAGTCGACGAGCAAGGCAGTTTCCGTACACAGCCTGACGCGGACATCTACCACTGCGGCGAGCCAGCCATGCGAGAAGGGCTCCGGGGGAGCCCTCGGTGATCCCGGCCTCAGCCGTTGTGTTCGTTCAGTTGACCGAAATGGACGGGGCGGCAGAGGCAAAATACCGGGGCGCCAGTGGCTTCGATGGCGTCGATGAAGCGCTCAGCCGCTTCCTCTCCCAGGGCGTAGATGAGCTCGACCGGCTGATCCGCCAGTTCGAAGAAATGGGCGGCGTGCATCCGGCCATCTTCTCCCACGCCCTCGACATCGCGACGCCAGGTCATCCGGGTAATACCGTGCGCTTCTGCCGTGTCCGTCACCAGATCCACGATACGCTTGCCCTCGTGACGGCGTGATTCCGGCACAATGAACGTGACTTCGTAACCGCTTTTCAGACGTTGCATATCTTCACCTCCCAGCCGGGCGGCCTGTCGCTGACCGTCCGGCTGACATGGTCGTCCGACCTATGCCTGGTAGCGCTCGACGGACGAGGCGATCTCCTGACGCGCCTGGTCGAGATCCCCCCAACCATCCGTGCGTACCCACTTATCCTGTTCCAGCCGCTTGTACTGCTCGAAGAAGTGCACGATGCGCGCCAGTGTCGCGGGCTCCACGTCCTGCCAGCGGTGGATATTGTCATACAGCGGCGTCAAGTCGCTGTGCGGCACCGCCAGAATCTTGGTATCCGTCCCGTGCTCATCGGTCATGCGAAGCATGCCAATGGGGCGGCTGCGAATCACCACGCCGGGGTCCAGCGGACAGGGCGTCAGCACCAGCACGTCGATCGGGTCACCATCTTCGCTCAGGGTCTGAGGAATGAAGCCGTAGTTGGCTGGATAGACCATCGATGTCGACAGAAAACGGTCCACGAACAGGGTACCGCTAGGCTTGTGGCCTTCGTATTTGATAGGGCGGTGATTGACGGGTATTTCAATCACGACGTTGATGTCGTCCGGAATCGACTGGCCGGCTGCAATCAGGTCATAACTCATGGCATGACTCCCTCTAAAGAGTGATGAACGTTCAGGCACTGCGCGTGCGGAAAGTCCCACGGCCGGCGAAGCTCGCCTGGCTGCCCAGTTCGTGTTCTATCCGCAGCAGTTGGTTGAACTTGGCGACCCGTTCGCTACGACAGCCCGATCCGGTTTTCATGTGCCCACAGCCGATCGCCACGGCCAGATCGGCAATGAAGGTATCCTCGCTGTCTCCGGATCGGTGGGAGAGATAGCAGCCGTAACCATGGCGATTGGCTAGGGCCACGCAGTCGAGGGTTTCGGTGACGGTGCCGATCTGGTTGGGCTTGATCAGCACCGAGTTGGCGACACCCCGATCGATGGCGCGCTGAAGCAATTCAGGGTTGGTGCACAGCAGATCGTCGCCGACCAGCTCCACCCGGCCTGCGAGCTGCCGTGTCAGTGTTTCCCAGCCGGCCCAGTCCTCCTCGCCCAGCGGGTCCTCGAGCAACAGGATCGGGTAGCGATCCAGCCACGCCTGCCACAGTTCGATCATCTCGTCGGCACTGCGCAGGGCGTTGTCCGAATGGCTGAACCGATACCCCCCGGTGTCGGCCATTTCGCTGGCCGCGGGGTCCAGCGCCAGTGAAATATCCTCGCCGGGGCGATACCCGGCCGCCTCGATGGCTTGGAGGATCAGCTCTACCGCCTGTTCGTTGCTCGTCAGCATCGGCGCGAATCCGCCTTCGTCACCGATCCCGGTGCCGAGGCCACTATCGGCCAGCAGGGTCTTGAGCGCATGGAAGGTCTCTTCCCCCATCCGAATCGCCTCGGCAAAAGAACTCGCCTGGTGGGGCACGATCTTGAACTCCTGGATATCCAGGTTGTTGCTGGCGTGCCGACCGCCGTTGATGACGTTCAGGCACGGCACCGGCAGCAGATGCGCGTTGCTCCCCCCCAGGTAGCGATAGAGCGGCTGGTGGTGATGACTGGCGGCGGCGCGGGTCAGCGCCATCGATACGGCCAGGATGGCGTTGGCACCCAGCTGCGATTTGCTGTCGGTGCCGTCGAGTTCGCACATGAGGCGATCCAGCCGACGCTGTTCGTCGGCCCGCTGGCCGATCAGTGCCGGGGCGATCAGATCGTTGATGTTGGCCACCGCCTTGAGCACGCCACGCCCCTGATAGCGAGCGGGGTCATCGTCACGCAGCTCGACGGCTTCACGACAGCCGGTAGAGGCGCCCGAGGGCACGATGGCGCGGCCGCTGGAGCCATCGTTGAGGGTCACGCAGGCCTCCACGGTGGGATTACCGCGGGAATCCAGAACTTCGAGAGCGAAAAGCGAAGAGATATGACAGGCAGGTTGTGCTGACATGATGCCGCTCCTGAACATTCGCGAAAATGCCGCCAGCGATCACGCTGGGCAAGCTTCACGGGTTGAACAGGCATCATCAGCCGAAATGGCGGTTAAAGGAGGAATGCCATCTCCTTATTCCAACGTAGCAGCCCCCTGACCTCCGCGCCAGGACGAATCGACAGCCTGTTGCGTGAACAGGTCGCGATCGCGTCGCGCCTCAGGCTCACCCCACGAGTCCGATACCCACCGCGGCCGCGACGAGCAGCACGACCACCCGCCACGCCGGCCAGTGCCAGCGCGTCAGCAGCCCAAAGCCCAGCGCTGCCAGGACGATATCCAGCGGCGCGACGATGGCGCTCTGCCAGATCGGGTCGTACAGCGCCGCTGCGAGGATACCGACCACGGCGGCGTTGGTGCCCTGGATCAGCCGCTGCGCACTGGCCGAGGCGCGCAGCCGCTCCCAGTAGGGCAGCACACCGATCAACAGCAGCATGCCAGGTAGAAAGATCATGACCGTGGCCAGCGCCGCCAGCAGCCAGCCGTGAGTACCGGGGGCCATCGCCGCGCCCAGATAGGCAGCAAAGGTGAACAGCGGCCCCGGCACCGCCTGGGCCATGCCGTAGCCGGTGACGAAAACGCTCTGGGTGACCCAGCCGGGCTCGACCACCGCGGCCTCCAGCAGCGGTAGCACCACATGCCCGCCACCGAAGACCAGCGCACCAACGCGGTAGAAGGCCGCCATCACCGCGATCACCGCCCCGCCCCCTGACGCCGCCATCAGCGGCAACAGCAGCAGCAGTACCAAGAACACGATCAGCGCCGGCAGGTTCCAGCGCCGCGAGGGTATCAGAGGGTGGGCGCTGGCCAGCATCGGCACCGGGCGGCAGCGCCACAGGCCGATGCCCGCGCCCATCAGGATGGCGCCCAACTGACCGGCGGCGCCACCGAGCAGCAGCGCCAGGCACAGGGCGATCAGCGCAATGGCAGCGCGGATCAGGTCGGGGCAGAGCTTGCCGGCCATGCCCCAGACCGCGTGGGCGACCACCGCGACCGCCACCAGCTTGAGGCCATGGAGCAGCGCCTGACCGAGCTCACCCCCCAGAGTCGAGGCGCCGGCGGCGAACAGCACCAGCGCCACGGCAGAAGGCAACGTGAAGGCGCACCAGGCGACGAGCGCACCGGGCAGGCCGCCGCGGCGCAGGCCGATGGCAAAACCAACCTGGCTGCTGGCAGGCCCGGGCAGGAACTGGCACAGCGCAACCAGATCGGCGAAGTCCGACTCGCCGAGCCAGCGTCGGCGCACCACGAACGCCTCGCGGAAGTAGCCCAGGTGCGCCACGGGCCCACCGAAGGAGGTGATCCCCAGCCAGAGAAAGATGCGGAACAGCTTCCCCAGGTGGGCAGAGGAGACTTTGGGCGTGTGCATATGGCTCGCGCTTCGACGACGGTTCCTCCAGCCGCCACGGCAGCGCGCCGGGCGACTCCCGATCCCGGCTGGCCGGGGCAAAGGCACTATCTCAGGTTCGGCAAACACCCGCCACAGTGCCATGGCGCCGGCCATCCGCCCCATCCTGGGGCATCGAAATACGAGACTGTTTCGCTAGAGGAAGCTATTTCGTAACCAAATGTAAACAAAGCAGGCGCCAAATACACTCCCGTGTAACAAGCGGGCGGAAAGGCCATGCCCAGTCAGCGACGGCCGCTGGCGCCCCATGCGCTCACGGTACCGAATCAAGACACGCAGACGCCGCACACCGACAACAAGAGCAAAGAGACGCAGGGAAAAGAGACGCAGGGAAAAGAGAGCAAGAGGAAGGGAGCTGCCGACAGGGGCCGGCAGCTCGAAGATCGCCCGGGCGTGCAGGCCCGAACGATCACATGGCGCCCCATCACCCACCAGGCATCACAACACACCAGTTGGAAACGGGAATACACCGATGAAAAGCATAGCACACGATAGCCGCCTGCCATTGGCGGCACTGGGCCTGCTGACGCTGGCACTGACCTCCACGGCGCACGCCGACCTGCGTCAAGAGACCGACGATGGTTACCTTTCCCTCGGCGGCGACGTGGAGCTGAATATCAACGCGCAGAACAACCAGACCGCGTCCGGCCCACTCTTCTCCGGCGATGCTGCCAAGAATCACGACGAGTATGACCAGGATGGCCGCATCCGGCTGACGTTCAAGGGCGAAAAACGCCACGCCGGTTACTATGCAAACTTCAAGGCGCAGCCGACGGTAAAAACCGCCGGCAAGATGGGCGTCGACGACGCCTGGCTGGCATTGGGCAACGACGCCGGCACACAGATGAAGATCGGACGCTTCAAGGCCTTCAACCTGTTCCCCAAGGGGCAGGACGTCTTCGTCAAATATAGCGGCGATACCTCGGACAGCCTCTATCGTGACGGGCGCGGCTATATCTACCAAGCCAAAGAAGCCCGAGGGCGTGCCGGCGATGCCGGGCAGGTGATGTTCAGCCAGAAAAGCGGCGACTTCTACGCCGAGATCTCGACCCTGTTCGGCGATCGCCGCGATCTGTTCGGTTCCAAGACCTATCACGGCTACAAGATCGACCCCAAGGACAACGCCAAGGACTTCTTCATGGTACGCCCGGTCGTCGCCTGGACCCCGGGCCCCTGGACGCTGGCTGCCGGCCTCGAAACCAATCTGGTCAACGACGCCCTGGTCGACGCCAACGGCACCGACATCAGCGACCGCCACGGCTACGCCACGCGCCTCTCCTACGCCGACGGTGAATGGACGCTGAACGCCAACCTGGCCTACATGGACGCCCCGGACGAAAAGGACTTCACGCTGGGGCTGAACGCGCTGTGGAACGATTTTGGCCTCGGCTATATCCACGCCCGCAACGACATCGATAACGTCAGCGAAAACGCCGACAGCGACAAGCTCATCTCCATGGCGGGCCGCTACAAGATCGACACCGTCTACACCTCCTACCGCTTCAGCGACGTGATGTCGCTCAAGGGTATGGAGATCTACCCGGGCGCCTACTACAGCCATCTCCGCCACGACGGTTCAGACAAGGCCGTGGACCGCTACGGCGTGCGGGTACGCTTCAAGTACTACTTCTGAGGTCCCAGTCGTCCCCTGGGGATGACAGGTGTCACTGCAGGCTGGCCAGGGAAGGCCGCCTTGCCGCTCTCTCTCGCTTGCCCTTCTCTCTTGCCCTTCCCTCTTGCTAGCCCCGCCACCCAGTGGCCCAGCGCCAGCCGGCGCGCCAGCCACCAACCCAGCACCAGCGCCACCAGAAACGCCGCCAGCGAGCCCGAACCAGGCACTCGATAGATCCACACTCATATCTCCTTGGATAGCGTTCGCTGCGCTACGATACCCCTCTCTACTCCGCCGCCGAATGTGCCGCTGCCGGCGTGGCGAGACAGGGGTGACTCAAGGGCGCCGCCCCTCGACCGTGCAGGGCGCACCAGGAGACGCTGACCACCAGCTTCTTGACGGGTGGCGCGGCGCTGCTGATCGGGCTCCTGGTGGTCACCCGCCAGTAGGCTGGTACCGCCGGCTCTCGATATTCAGCGTGTCAAACATCGCTTCATCTTCAGCTCATCTCTCTGGTCCAACCTGCCAGCATCGAAACGAACAGGCACAGGAGTCGAGGATGCCATCTAGCCGGGAACGCTGGGCCGTGGCGCTGGTCCTGTTCGCCATGGCCACGCTGGCCATGGCGCAGGATCCGTTCGGGCAACAGAGCGACTTCCTGCCACCGGACCAGGCCTTCGCACCGACGCTGATACAAGACGGCGACGAGGTGAAAATCGACTGGCAGATCGAGCCCGGTTACTACCTCTATCGCCACAGCTTCTCTGCTCAGGCCGATGAGCGCGAACTATCGCTCGACATCCCCGAGGGGGAAACCATCGAGGACGAGTATTTCGGCCGTTCCGAGATCTACCGTCATGCGTTGCGCATGACCACGCAGCCCGGGGAAGCCGATACCCTCACCCTTCACTGGCAGGGTTGCGCCGATGCCGGCCTCTGCTATCCACCCCAGCAGCGGACCTTCGATCTGGAGTCGGTCGCCGAGGCCTCGGGAAGCGACACCGCGAACGCGCCATCTGCCACGTCATCGTCTGTCACACCGAGCCCCGATACCCAGACAGGCGCGGCGATGGCGAAAGATCAGCAGCTGGCGGCGCAGCTCGCCGGTGGCAACGGCATCTGGACGCTGGCAGCGTTCTTCGGCATGGGGCTGCTGTTGACCTTCACGCCTTGCGTGCTGCCGATGATCCCCATTCTCTCCAGTCTGATCGTTGGCCAACGTCGCAGCGGAGGGAATCCGCGCACCGCCGGCTTCATGCTCTCACTTGCCTATGTCCTTCCCATGGCCGCGACCTACGCGATACTGGGTGTGGCCGCGGCCATGGCCGGCGCCAATCTGCAGATGCTGTTCCAGAACGTCTGGTTCATCAGCATTTTCTCGGTGCTGTTCGTGGTGCTGGCGCTCGCCATGTTCGGGGCCTTCGAGCTCGAACTGCCACGGGCGCTGCGTCAACGCCTGGATGCGGGACTGTCGAGACAACGCGGCGGCCGCTTCACGGGCGTCGCTGCCATGGGGGGGCTCTCCGCCCTGCTGGTCGGCCCCTGCATGACCGCTCCTCTCGCCGGCGCCCTGCTCTTCATCGCCGACACCGGCAATCCGTGGTTGGGCGGTGCGGCACTGCTCGCGCTGGGCCTCGGCATGGGCGCCCCGCTGGTGCTGATCGGCACGCTCGGCAGCCAGTTGCTGCCCAGGCCCGGCGCCTGGATGACCCGCGTCAAAGCGCTGTTCGGCTTCGTGCTGCTGGGCATGGCGATCTGGTTCGTCGCCCGAACCCTCTCGGATGCCATCGTTCTTGGCCTGTGGGGCGCACTGGGCCTGGGGGTAGCGATCTCTCTCGTCGCCATGGCGCGTGGTGCCGACCCGAATGGCAATCGCCTGGAAGAGAATAGGACGGGTAGCGTTCTCCCCCTGATGGCGACAACGTGCGCCGCGATCATCGGCTTGTGGAGCGTGTTGATCCTGATCGGTGCCGCCGGTGGCGCCAAGGATCCGTGGCACCCCCTCTCGGTCTACGTCCCGAGCGGTGTGGCAGCAACCTCGCAGGGTGCCAATGGAGCTGGGCCCATCGCGTTCGACGATGTAAAGGACCTGGACACGCTCGAACGCCGCGTCCAGGCCAGCGCCAACAGCGGCCAGATGACACTGGTCGAATTCACTGCTGACTGGTGTGTCTCCTGCGAGGTCATCGAACGGGAAGTGTTCAGCGACCCGGCCGTGAAGGATGCGCTCCAGGACGTGCAGCGACTGAGTATCGACGTTACGGATTACGACGCCGAGGACCAGGCGATCATGCAGCACTTCGGTGTCGTTGGACCACCGACCCTGATGTGGTTCGGCCCCAACGGTCAGGAGCAGCGCAGCGTCCGCATCATCGGCGAGGTGGATGCCGAAGCCTTTCTCGACCGCTATGCGCAAGCCAGGCAGCGGGCCAACGAGTCCATGGAGGGCTGACCATGAATCCGCTCGATCGCAGTATCGCTCTGGGGCCCCTGGGCGTGAGTCTGGGTCAGCTTCTGCTGGTCGTGGCCATGATCGTCGCCCTGATCGTAGGTGCTTGGATGGGCCGTCGTCGACAGATCAGCGTCGGCGATGTCCTGTTCAATGCGTTGCTGTTCGGCGTGATGGCTGCACGCATCGTGTTCGTGGCCCGCTACTGGCAGAGCTACGACACGTTCTGGTCCTGGCTAGACATCCGGGATCGCGGGTTCGAGCCACTGGCGGGGCTGGTCATCGCTTTCATCTATCTGGCTTGGCGTTTCTGGCGGCAGCCGGCCATGCGCCGTCCCCTAGGTGCAGCGGTTCTCTCGGGTGCCCTGGCGTGGTCGATGACCGCTGGCGCCCTGACATTGATGACACCCCGCGGGGCGAGCCTGCCCTCGATCCCGCTAGCAGACCTCGATGGTTCGCCGGTGGTTCTGCCCACCGTACTGCAGGAAGCCGACCAACCCATGGTGGTCAATCTCTGGGCGGGCTGGTGCCCGCCCTGTCGTCGTGAGATGCCGATGCTGGAACAGGCCCAGCGAGAGCGGGGCGACGTGTCGTTCGTGTTCGTCAATCAGGGCGAGAGCGTCGAGGTCATCAAGACGTTTCTGCAGCGAGAGTCACTCACGCTCGATCACCTCTATCGCGATCCGAACATGACCTTCGGTCGGAAGGTGGGCGCGGTGGCGATGCCGACCACGCTCTACTACGACGCCGATGGCCAGCTCGTCGACACCCACTTCGGTGAGCTTTCCCGTGCCACGCTCGATCGCAGTCTCGAGCGCTTCGTTCCATGACGCCCCGGACGCGCGTTCAACCCGAGTGCTTCATTCGCCCCGGATATCCAGAAAAGGAGACGACAACGATGCAAGACCACGCCCCCCGAATGATGCCACTGCGCCTCGCGCTGCCATTGGCCGCCGGTATTGCCCTGGCGACGAGCCTGCCCGCCGCCGCCGACTGGCCCACGCCGATCCAGACACTCGAGCGGCAGGGCCTCACCATTCACGGTGAATTCGACGCCCCCGGCGGGCTCAAGGGCTACGCTGCCAGCATTCGAGGGCAGAGCGTGGCCGCCTATCTGACGCCGGACGGCGATCATGCCGTCGTCGGCACGCTGATCGACGCCCAGGGCCGCGACGTCTCCGCCGGGCCGCTGGAACAGCTCGTCGATGGACCAAAGAATGCCGAGCTATGGAAGGCAATGGCGGAGCAACACTGGGTTCGCGAGGGTGATACCGATGCCTCGCGCGTGGTCTACACCTTCAGCGATCCCAACTGCCCCTACTGCCGCAAGTTCTGGCAGGATGCTCAGCCCTGGGTCGAAAGCGGTGATGTGCAGATTCGTCATCTGATGGTGGGCATTCTGAAAGCGGACAGCCCTGAGAAGGCCGCCGCGATCCTGGCGGCAGACGATCCCAGCGCCGCGATCGCCGAGCACTATCGCACCGACGCCATGCCGGACAGCGAAGGAACCGATCAGAGCGAGCGATGGGTCGCCGACAACACGCAAGTGATGCGCGACGCCCAGCTCCATGCCACACCGGTGATTTTCTACCAGGACGACGATGGCGCGGTGCACAAGGTCATGGGTGCCCCCGCACCGGACAAGCTGCGCACCATCATGGGTAGCGACTCGCCCTGAGCTTTCCTGTCCACCACTGCTTATCCCCCTTATTCATCCCCCCTGCTCACCCGCCCCTGGCGAATCAGGCCAGGGGCAGCGAGAGCGTAACCCGCAGCCCGACATCATCGTCGGAGGCGAGCCGCAGGCTCCCGCCGGCCCGGGTGGCGATCGTCTCGACGATGGATAACCCCAGGCCGCTGCCCTGAGGATGATTGCCGCGATGGAAGCGCTCTGTCAGTCGGGCCAGTTCATCGGGCGGGATGGTCTCGCTCCGGTTGGCGATGTCGATCACGGCCATGCCATCCGTCTCGTGTGCCTCGACCTCGATCGGGGTGTCGGGCGAACCGTGACGCATGGCGTTCTCGAGCAGATTGCGCAGCGCGATCACCAGCAACTCCCCGGACAACGCAACGTGAAGCCGACCGACCGACGCGTGCCAGTGGCATCGATCACGACTGCCGGTCTCCACCATCGCGGCCTCCAGGGCGTCGCCAAGCCGCGTAGAGTCGACACTCCCCCGAGTGATCTCCTCGCTCTCCATGCGTGCCAGCAACAGCAACTGGTCGAGCGTCTCCGTCAGCCGTCCCACCCCCGCCTCCGCCTGCTGCATCGCCTCCCGGCGGGGATCGCCGTCGACGCGTCGCGCGATCTGCAGATGGGTACGAATCGCGGTCAGCGGCGTGCGCAGTTCATGCGCGGCATCGTCAGTAAAGCGCTGCTCCAACTCCAGCATGCGCCGGGTGCGTGCCAGCAGGGTGTTGAACCCCTCGATCAGTGGGCGAATTTCCCCCGGCAAGCCGCGGATCGGCAGTGCCGAGAGATCGTCGTGATCGCGTGACATCAAGCGCCGCTGCAGCCTCGACAGCGGCGACAGCCCCCGGGTCACGCCCCACCACAGCGCGATCAGACTGCCGATCGACGCGAGCAGAAAGGGGTAGAAAGCGGCACGGCGTACTTGAGCCAACAGTGACGCCCGTTCCCGCAGGCGATCCGCCACGGTGATGCGCTTGTCGTCGTCGACCAGGGTATAGACGCGCCAGCGCTGCCCATTGTGATCGCGGTCGCTATAGCCTTCGTCATCGACTGCGAGAACATCGTTCATTTCCGGATGCGTACCCGCCACCACCTGCCCGCGCAGCGAAGACACCCGGCACGCAACACCCTCGAGCGCAGGGATGGTCGATGTCTCGCCCACTTCTTCATCCCAGGCCGCCGCCGGCACGCGATCGAGCAGGCCGGCCACCATTCGCGCCGACTGTGCCAGACGCTGATCCAGCGAACGCTCGAGCTGGGTCGAGAGATCGCGCATCGACCACGCCGCCGTCAGCCCCCAGAGCAGCATCAGCGTGATCCCGAGCGTGGCGACGAGACGCAGCCGCAGGCTCATGAGGGCGTGTCGCCATGCAGTCGCTCGGCGGCGGCAAGCGCGCCGAGACGGTAGCCGACGCCCCGGACCGTCTCGATGACATCGCGTCCCAGCTTGCGACGCAACTGATAGATATGCACGTTGAGGGCGTTGCTCTCGATCTCGTCATCGATGCCGTAAAGGCGATCCTTCAGCTGGTCGGCGCTCAGGACCCGCCCACGCGCCCGCATCAGCGCCTCCAGCAGCATCAGCTCGCGACGCACCAGCGCCACCGGTGCGCCATCCAACGTCACGCTGCGAGCAACGGGGTCCATCGCCAGGTGCCCGTGACGAAGGGAGCGGTCGACCTGCCCGGCGCTGCGGCGCAACAGCGCCTGCAACCTTGCCGTCAACTCATCAAGGTCGAATGGTTTGACCAGATAATCGTCGGCCCCGCCCTGAAGCCCTTCGACACGACTGGCCACGGCGTCTCTCGCCGTCAGCATCAGTACCGGCATGGCAATACCCGCGCGACGCCACTGTTGCAGCAGCGTCAAACCATCGCCGTCAGGCAGACGGCGATCGAGCACCGCGGCATCGTAGTCGATCGCGGCCAGCGCCCCGCGTGCACCGTCCAGCGTGGTCACGGTATCGACGACGAAATCGCTCAGCGCCAGTCCCGCTTCGATGCCGGCCGCCACCGGTGCATCGTCTTCCACGAGCAGTACGCGCATGTTTCTCCCGTTTTCACCCGATCCATCCCCGCCACAGTCTGGCGAACGGCGATGATGCCAGGATGAGTTGGCTCCTCAGTGAACGGGAGAAAGCCGGCGCGATAGCCACCAACCCAGCACCAGCGCCACCAGAAACGCCGCCAGCGGCCAGCTCAGCCCTGCCAGCGAGGCCACTGCCGGCCCCGGGCAGTAGCCGGAGAGCCCCCAGCCGATGCCGAAGAGCGCAGCGCCACCCAGCAGACGGGCATCCAGGTCGCGCCGGGTCGGCAGCTGGAACCGCCCCGCCAGCAGCGGCGTGCCGCGGCGCCACACCAGCCGGTAACCGATGAAGGTAGTGACCACGGCACCGCCGAGCACGAAGATCAGGATCGGGTCCCAGGCGCCGGCGACATCGAGAAAGCCGATCACCCGGGCAGGGTCGGTCATGCCGCTCAGCGCCAGCCCGAGCCCGAACAGCAGCCCGGCGAGATAACCCGCCACGGGCTTCATGCGCCACCTCCCGCCAGATGGCGCACAACGAACACGGTGAGCATCGCCACCAGTACAAAGACCAGCGTGGCGGCCAGTGAACGTGGAGAAAGACGGGCCAGCCCGCACACCCCGTGGCCGCTGGTGCAGCCACTGCCGAGCCCGGTGCCCAATCCGACCAGCAGCCCGGCGAGCAGCATCGTCGGCGTGCCCGCGAGCGGCGCGCCGATCACCGCACTACCGAGCGCTGCCACGCCGCCGCGAGGCGCCACATTGCCCCAGTCGAGACCCAGCAGCAGCAGTAACGCCGGGCCGGAGACCAGCCCCAGCAGGAATGCCAGCCGCCAGCCGCGGTCCCCGCCGCGCTCGAACAGCGCACTGGAGAGAATCCCGCTGATGCCGGCGATCCGACCCAAGAGCCCCATCAGCAGGGTGGCGGAGAGCCCGATCAGCACGCCGCCAGCGAGCCCGAACCCGGCACTCGATAGGTCCATCTTCATACCTCCTTTGATAGCGTTCATGATCCCGGGAGCCGCTTTCACTCCGCCGCCGAATGTGCCGCTGCCGGCGTGGCGAGACAGGGGTGACTCAAGGGTGCGGCACCCCGACCATGCAGGGCGCACCAGGCGTCGAAGGTGCTCAGGAAGACCCGGCCGTTGAGCGTCTCCAGCAGCTCGGTGCGGCTCAGGCGATCCATCACCGGCCCCTTCACTTCGGCCAGATGCAGCCCGATGCCGCGCTCGCGCAGGCGTCGGTTGAGCGACTCGAGACTCTCCAGCGCGCTGGCATCGATCACGTTGATCGCCTGGCACGCCAGCACCAGGTCATGGGGCGGCGGCGTGCGATTGACCACCGCGGTGACCAGATCTTCCAGATGGCGCACGTTGGCGAAATAGAGGCTCTCGTCGACCCGCAGAATGGCCACTCCGGCATCGGTCTCCACCGCGTGGCGGCGCACGTTGCGGAAGTGCTCGGTCCCCGGGATGCGACCCACCTCGGCGCTGTGGGGCCGGCTGGTGCCGTAGAGATGCAGCGCCAGCGACATGCCCACGCCGACCACGATCCCCACGTCCACGCCCAGGATCAGCGTCGCCAGCGCGGTGGCGGTCATCGCCACACCCTCGCCGCGGGCGTAGCGCCAGACCCGCGCGAACGCCGGCAGATCGATCAGCGACAGGGTGGCAATGACGATCGTCGCCGCCAGGGTCGCCAGCGGCAGCACCCCCAGCCAGGGCGACAGGCACAGCATGGCCAGGGCGATACCCACCGCGGTGAAGGCGCTGGCCGCCGGGGTGCGGGCACCGGCATCGAAGTTGACCACCGAGCGCGAGAAGCCGCCGGTGATCGGCATGCCACCGGTGAAGGCCGCGGCCAGATTGGCACCACCCAGACCGATCAGCTCCTGATCCGGGTCGACCCGCTCGCCGCGGCGCATCGCCAGTGCCTGGGCCACCGAGACCGACTCCACGTAGCCGACGATGCTGATCAGCACCGCCGAGCCCAGCAGCGATTGCCACAGCGCCGGGTCCCACTCGGGCAGGCGCAGCGGCGGCAGCCCGGCGGGAATCGGGCCGATCACCGCGATCTCACCGCCCAGCCAGCCGGCGCCGCCGGCGATGGCGGCGGCCAACGCGATGGTCACGATCGGGCCCAGCTTGACCAGCATGGCGGCCGCCCCCGTGGGTACGCCACAGCGCCCCAGCAGCGCCTTGCCGTGGCGGCGGATCGCCCATAGCAGCGCCAGCGAGCCCAGCCCGACCAGCAATGTCGGCAGGCTCAGCCCCGGTAGCGCCCCGGGCAGCGCCTGAGCCAGCGCCGGCAGCGTGGCCCCGGAGAGCTCGATGCCGAGCAGCGACTTGATCTGGCTCGCCGCGATCAGCAGCCCCGAGGCACTGACGAAGCCGGTCATCACCGGGTGGCTCAGGAAGTTGACCAGAAAGCCCAACCGACACAGCCCCATGATCAGCAGGATCGCCCCGGAGAGCAGCGCCAGCACCAGCGCCGCGGCGATATACGCCGCCGACCCCGCGGGGGCGACCGGAGCCAGGGCCGCGGCGGTCATCAGCGAGACCACCGCCATCGGGCCGACCGAGAGCGTCGCGCTGCTGCCGAGCAGGGTGTAGATCACCAGCGGCACCAGGCTGGCATAGAGCCCCACCACCGGCGGCAGACCGGCGAGCATGGCGTAGGCCAGCGCCTGCGGAATCAGCATCAGCGCGACGATGATCGAGGCGAGCAGATCCTGGCCCAGCAGGCCGGCGTGGTAGTGCCGCCCCCAGTCGAGGATCGGCAGCCAGCGCGCCCACCCGCGCCGAGGCAACGGGGTCATGCGCTCACGGCTCCGCTACCCGCCCACCGCCGGCTCAGGAACCTGCGCATGCTCACCCCCGCGCCTGCGGCTTGGCCAGCCACTCGCGCCCCTTGAGCAGCAGGTGCCAGTAGATGAAGGGCAACTGCTGCGCCTTGAGGTGCCAGCCGAGCCGGGTCGGCCGGGTGGCCTGGTTGAGCCAGGCGGGAAAGGTCGGCTGCAGCTGGCCGCCGTAGCCGAACTCCGCCAGCACCACCCGGCCGCGCTCCACCGTCAGCGGGCAGGCGCCATACCCCGCATAGCCGGAAGGCATCGGCTTACCATCAAGTGCCGCCAGCAGGTTGTCCGCCACCACCGGCGCCTGCTTGCGCACCGCGGCGGCGGTCTTGGCGTTGCCGGTACCGCTGGCATCGCCAAGACCGAAGACATCCGGGTAACGGTTGTGCTGAAGGGTCTCGGCATCGAGATCGAGCCAGCCACCGGCGTTGGCCAGGGGCGAGTCACGCACCAGCCGTGGCGCGCGCTGGGGCGGCACCACGTGGAGCATATCGAAATCGGTCTCGATCTCCTCGCTGGACTCACCGTCGGTGACGCGAAAGCGCGCTTTCTGGGCCGTACCGTCCACGGCGATGAGATCCTGCTGGAACCGCTTGTGGATGCCATAGCGCTGAACGTAGGCATCCAGCGCCGGCACGAAGTCCGGGACGCCGAACATCACACCGCCAGCGTTGTGGAAGTTGACCTCGATATCGCCCAGGACGCCCTGCTTTTCCCACTCATGGCAGGCGAGATACATCGCCTTCTGCGGTGCCCCGGCACACTTGATCGGCATCGGCGGCTGGGTGAACAGCGCCTTGCCGCCGCGCATGCCCTGCACCAGCGACCAGGTATAGGGCGCCAGATCGAAGCGGTAGTTGGAAGTGACGCCATGGCTGCCCAGGCTCTCCTCCAGCCCCTCGATCGCCTGCCAGTCGAGTTCCAGACCCGGCGCCACCACCAGCGCCCGGTAGCCGAGCGTCGAACCGTCACCCAGTACCACCTGGCGGGACTCCGGCAACAGGCGTTCGGCGCTGGTCTGGTGCCAGGTGACGAAGCCCGGCATCACCGAGCGCATCGAACGGCGCGTCTGCTCCGGGGTGAAGACGCCACCGCCGACCAGCGTCCAGCCGGGCTGATAGAAGTGATCCTGCGCCGGCTCGACGATGGCGATATCGAGATCGGACTGGCGCCGATGCAGGCTCGCCGCGGCGGCGATGCCGCCGGCACCGCCGCCGACGATCACCACATCATGGTGCCGGGTGGTGGATGCCGTCGAGGCGTCTGGGGTCTCACTCATGAGGCTGTCTCTCCTGCGGCCTGTGCTTGTGTCATATCGATGGGGCGGCGTATCGAGCGGGCCCACCTCACTCCCAGGCCGCGCCCTCCAGCGCATCCAGCGGGATCTTGAGGTAGCGCTTGCCGTTCTCTTCCGGTTCCGGCAGACGGCCGCCGCGCACATTCACCTGCAGCGCATGCAGGATCAGCTTGGGCATCGGCAGCTCGTGATCGCGCTGCTGGCGCAGTGCGACGTACTCCGCCTCGCTGCTCTCGCCCAGGCGATGCTTGTTGTGCTGGCGCTGCTCGCGCACCGTGCTCTCCCACTGCGGCTCGCGGCCGTCGGGCATGTAGTCGTGGCCGGTGAACAGGCGGGTGTCATCGGGCAGCGCCAGAATCGCCTGAATCGAATGCCATAGCTGGTGGGCGCTGCCCCCGGGGAAGTCGGCCCGGGCGGTGCCGAAGTCGGGCTGGAACAGGGTGTCGTGGACGAAGGCGGCGTCACCGATCACATAGGTGACCGAGGCCAGGGTATGCCCCGGCGAGTGCATCACCCGCACCGGCAGTTCACCCAGGGTGAAGGTCTCGCCATCGCTGAACAGGCGGTCCCACTGGCTGCCGTCGGTGGGCAGTGCCGGCCAGTTGTAGATGCGCTTCCACAGCGCCTGGACCTCGACCACCTGGGCGCCGATCGCCGTCGGCGCGCCGGTCTTGTCGTGCAGATAGCGCGCGGCGGAGAAGTGATCGGCGTGGGGGTGGGTATCCAGAATCCACGCCACCTCGAGCCCTTCCCGGGCGATATAGGCGAGCAGCTCATCGGCGTGGTGGGTCGCGGTCGCCCCGGATTTTTCATCGTAGTCGAGCACCGGATCGATGATCGCGCAGCGGCGCGTGGCCGGGTCACTGACGACGTACTGGACGCTGAAGGTGCGCGGGTCGAAGAAACCGGCGACATCGGGCCGGCCGTGTTCCCGATCACCACGGGAGATAGCGAAGGTGTGCATGACGGCTCCTTGGTGGGCGACTTCCTCAGCATAACGCCATTTAAGTTCTAACGTTATACCTTTTTGAAATATAACTTATGCCGTTTTTCCTGCATGGAGACAGGCTTTCCGGTGCCTTGCTGGCCGCCTTGACCTACGACCGGGCCACTGGCGCGCAGCGGAACCGGACGGGCGAGTGGCACTGCGGGCCTTGGCGCTGTGCAAGCGCGCGAGCGCGGGTTTTCGCTTGCCAAAGTGGCCTTCTAGCCAGTCAGAGAGGCCCGATGAAAACAGAAGGTATGGGAATCAATGGGCTATGATGGGCCGAATTGGGCGGCCTCTCAGAGGGTGTTTACAAAGTCGGCGAGCGAAGGCAAGACAAGGCAAAATCGGTCGAAAAAGCGGAGTTTACGCGGGGTAAATGAGCATTTTGAGGCCGATTTTAACGCCGTATTGCCGAGCGCAGGCATTTTGTAAACACCCTCTCAGGGGTGTCGTACAGACGGGTTATCCCGTGGTCGACGCTGTTGTCGACGCTGTTGTCGACGATATGGCCGGGTGGATTTTGTTCTTTTCGGTTGTGCTGCCATTGGTGGCGCCGCCGATGCTGAGACGGCCTTGTTGAGGCGGCACGACGACAGCTATCGATCGATATCACATCAGATAGCTATCCCGTAGCTGTCGGCCGATATCCCCCGGTGGTCTCTGTTTGAGAAGTCTGCCCTGCTGAGCCCGGCGGCGCATGAGAGGCGCTGCCTGAAGTGTTGTTTCCGTTAGCGGTGGTGAACAATGGAAGTGCGTTACTGCTCCAGATTGATGCTCGTGAACGAACAGAGTGCCTTGTTGCTGTTTCAATACCAGGATGAACATACGTCGTCTGCTTTTTGGGCCACGGCAGGCGGAGAACTGAAACCGGGTGAGTCCTATCTTCAGGCGGCCAGCCGGGAACTGTACGAAGAGACGGGGCTGCGCGAGGAGATCGGGCCGCTGGTGATGGAGCGCGAAGCCGTGTTCGCCGTTGCCCGCTCGCAGCCGGCGTTGTGGCGGGAACGTTATTACCTGGTGCGCTGCCCCAAGACGTCCCAGGTTTTCGCGGCGGATTGGACCGATGAGGAAAAGGCCACCATCCAGCGATGGAAGTGGTGGTCGCGGGAGGCGATGCGCGCCGAGGGACGCCAAGCCTTCAAGCCCGAGAACCTGATCGACCTGCTGGCCGATATCATTGAGGGCAAGCCGGTAAAGTGAAGATCTCATCAAAGCACGACAATGGAGAGTCGGGCCCGGCCTGGCTCTTGAAGCACGGCCTGGCAAAACCGTCTGACTCGATACAACCGATTCCGGCTATCCACGTGGTTCAGCGGCGAGTATCCATTGCCCTGCATTGATAATGAGGGGCGACGGTGATTGTCTTTTTTCCTCGACGACGCTGTCGCATTGAAGGAAGCCGCGGCGGTCATGACCGTCGCGGCTTCTCTGTCTGCCCCTCTTGGGCGTTACCTAGACTCGTAAGGGCGCGAGCCTGGGCGCAATCATATTCTCCGGGCGCAGGATATCGGCGAGCGAGGCTTGATCGAGCAAGTTCTCCTCCAGCACCAGCTCCAGCACGCCGCGGCCGGAGACCAGCGCCTCGCGGGCGATGCGCGTGGCGTTGTCGTAGCCGATATGCGGGTTGAGCGCGGTGACCAGCCCGATCGAGCGCTCCACCATCTCGCGGCAGTGGGCCTCGTTGGCGGTGATGCCCTCGATGCAGTGCTCGCGCAGCATGTGCATGGCGCGGGTCAGCAGGCGGATGGAGTCGAACAGCTTGTAGGCGATCAGCGGCTCCATCACGTTCAACTGCAGTTGCCCGCCCTCGGCGGCCATGGTCAGCGCCAGGTCGTTGCCGATCACCTCGAACGCCACCTGGTTGACCGCCTCGGGGATCACCGGATTGACCTTGCCGGGCATGATCGAGCTGCCGGGCTGGCGCGGCGGCAGATTGATCTCGTTGAAGCCGGCACGCGGCCCGCTGGAGAGCAGGCGCAGGTCGTTGCAGATCTTGGAGAGCTTCACCGCCAGGCGCTTCAACATGCCCGAGAAGAGCACGAACGCCCCCATGTCGGAGGTGGCTTCGATCAGGTCCTGGGCCGGCACCAGCGGCTGGCCGCTGATCGCGCCGAGGCGCTCCACCGCCAGGCGCTGATAGCGCGGGTCGGAGTTGATCCCGGTGCCGATGGCGGTGCCACCCAGGTTGACCTCACACAGCAGGCGCGGAATCTGCGCCTCCAGGTGGCCCAGATCCTCGCCCAGGGTGGTGGCGAAGGCGTTGAGCTCCTGGCCCAGCGTCATCGGCACCGCATCCTGCAGCTGGGTGCGGCCCATCTTGAGCACGTCGGCGAAGGCCGCGCCCTTGTCCGCCAGCGCGTCGCGCAGCTGCGCCAGACTGCCGAGCAGCGCATCGTGGCCCAGCAGCAGACCGAGGCGGATCGCGGTGGGGTAAGCGTCGTTGGTCGACTGCGCCATGTTGACGTGGTTGTTGGGGTGCAGGTGCGCGTAGTCACCCTTGGCGTGGCCGAGGTGTTCGAGTGCCAGATTGGCGATCACCTCGTTGGCGTTCATGTTGGTCGAGGTACCCGCCCCGCCCTGGATCATGTCGACCACGAACTGATCGTGGTGCTCGCCGGCGATCAGCGTCTGGCAGGCGTGGCGGATCGCTTCCAGACGGGTGGCGTCGAGATAGCCCAGCTCGTGATTGGCCTCCGCCGCGGCCTGCTTGACCATGGCCAGCGCGATCACCAGCTTGGGATAGTGCGCCAGGGGCACGCCGCTCAGGTGGAAGTTCTCCACCGCGCGCTGGGTCTGGATGCCGTAGTAGGCGCTCTGGGGCACGGGCAGCACGCCCAGCAGGTCCTTCTCTTCACGGGTGGGGATCGTGTCGGCGTCAGTGCCGAGATCCGGGGTCGCCATCATGGTGGGTATCGTCTTCAGTCAGGGGGTTCGAACGGCCTGGGCGCCGGGGTGCCGGCGCCGCTGGGCGTAAGGTAACGCCGCTCCGGCTCGCCTGCCCAATGCCGTTGCGTGGTGGTGCATGCCCGCCCGGCATGGGGAGAGCACCGCTGATGAGGAGACCGGTAACGACCCGGCAGCGCGGAAACGCATATGTTGCCGATCTGTGCTAACGCTGACTCCAGAGGGTGCGCAATATGAGTCCGTGCATATCAAGAATAATATTGCGACGGAGTCAGCAATGAACGATACGAAGATCGATTTTATCTACCTGTCCGAGCAGGACATGATCCGCGCCGGCGTCACCGATATGGCCGCCTGCGTCGATACCATGGAAGAGGTCTTTCATCTTCTCCATACCGGTGACTACCGTATGGCCGGCCCCAACAATGACTCGCACGGCGCGATGATCATGTTCCCGGAGGAGTCGCCCTTCCCCACCATGCCCAAACCGACCGCGGACCGCCGCATGATGGCGATGCCGGCCTATCTGGGCGGCAGCTTCTGCACCTCGGGCGTGAAGTGGTACGGCTCCAACATCGCCAACCGCGACAAGGGCCTGCCCCGCTCCATTCTGATGTTCACGCTGACCGACCCGGACACCGCCGCGCCCCTGGCGTACATGTCGGCCAACCTGCTGTCGGCCTACCGTACCGGCGCGGTGCCGGGTGTCGGCGCGCGTCATCTGGCACGCAAGGATTCCCGTGTCGTCGGCCTTCTGGGCCCGGGCGTGATGGGCCGCACCAGCGTCGCCGCGTTCATGGCGACCTGCCCTGACATCGACACCGTCAAGGTCAAGGGTCGCAGCGAGAAGAGCGTCAACGAGTTCATCGACTGGGCCAAGACGCACTATCCGCAGTTGACCGTCGAGGTGGTCGATACGGCGGAAGCGGTGGTGCGCGACTCCGACATCGTGACCTACTGCGCCTCCGGGGAAGTCGGCGACCCCGACCAGTACCCCCTGGTCAAGCGCGAGTGGGTCAAGCCCGGTGCGTTTCTGGCGATGCCGGCACCGACCAACTTCGATGAAGACCTGGAGGCGCCCGAGATCCGCAAGGTGCTCGACAACACCGGCCTTTACGAGGCCTGGTACGAGGAAGTGCCCAAGCCCGCGCACCACACCATTCCGCTGATCGGCGTGAAATTCATGGACATGCTGCACGCCGGCACCCTCGATGCCAGCGCGCTGGAAGACCTGGGTGCGATCGTCTCCGGCGATAGCCCGGGGCGCAGGAACGACGACGAGATCATCATGATGTCGGTCGGCGGCATGCCGGTCGAGGATGTCGCCTGGGCGACGGTGATCTACCGCAAGGCCGTGGAACAGGGCATCGGCGTCAGGCTGAATCTGTGGGATGAACCTGCCCTGAAATGAGCCGACACGGCCCCCGTTTGCGGGCATCGGCAGTATGGCCGGTGTCCGCCTTTTTCGTCGATTGCAACATGAGCGCCCTACCATGACCCACATCACCAAGGTCAAGACCGGTTCCCCCTTCGAAGAGCACGCCAGTTACTCCCGCGTGGTAGCCGTCGACAACTGGATCCTCGTCTCCAACACCGCCGGACGCCATCCGACCACCAAGCAGATTCCCGACGACGTCGGTGAGCAGTTGAAGCAGGTGTTCGCCAATATCGAGCGCGGCCTAGCCGCGGTCGACAGCAGCCTTGCCGACATCGTATCCGCGAAAATCTTCATCCAGGACCCGGCCGACACCAACACCGTCATGGGTCTGTTCGGCGAGATCATGCACGGCATCGACCCCGTCATCACCGTGACCTGCCCGCCGCTGGGTGCCGAGGTCTACAAGGTCGAGCTGGAAGTGACCGCCTATCGCGGCGCCGGCAGCGCCGAGATCCACCGGATCGACACCTCCGCACAGTGAGAGCTCGTCCGCGCCCCATCCGGGCGCCCGACAGGTGGCTGGCAGTGACCGGCCGCCTCCGGTTCGCCGACTCATCGACCAGGACACTTTCATGGCTCCAACCATTGCACCCGTCGATACCTCCAAGGATTTTCCCGACGCCACCACCGTGGTCATCATCGGTGGCGGCATTATCGGTCTGACCGCCGCGCTGACGCTCGCCGAGCGCGGTGTGCCGGTCGTCGTGCTGGAAAAGGGCCGGCTGGCCGGCGAGCAGTCCTCGCGTAACCTGGGCTGGGTTCGCAAGACCAATCGTCATCTCGAGGATGTGCCGCTGGCACTCGCCGCTGACACGCTGTGGGCGACCATGGCCGAGCGGACCGGCAGTGACGTCGGCTATCGCCAGTCGGGGATCATGTTTCTATCGCGCACCCCCGCTCAGCTGGCCGTGCACGAGGCCTGGCTCGACTCGGTATCCGAGCTGTCGCTGGACTCCAGGCTGCTGAGCCCCCGCGAGATCGACGCGCAGGTGCCGGGCGGTCGTGGCGACTGGGCCGGTGCTATCTTCACGCCGTCCGACGGCCGCGCCGAGCCGACACTTGCCTCCAGCGCCATCGCCCGCGCGGCCATCGCCCGTGGCGCGGTGATCGTCGAACACTGCGCGGTGCGCAACATCACCCGCGCTGGCGGCCGGGTCAGCGGAGTCGTGACCGAGCGCGGCGAGATCCGCTGCGATCAGGTGCTGCTGGCCGGCGGCATGGGGTCCCGCCGCTTTCTGGGCAATATCGGCATCTCCCTGCCGACACTCCCGCTGGTCCTGTCGGTGTTTCGTACCGGCGCCATGGAAGGCCCCACCGATGTGGCCGTCGGCGGGCCGGATTTCTCGTTCAGAAAGCACAAGGATGGTGGTTTCATCGTGACCCAGCGTGGCGCACTGGATGCCCCCCTGACGCTGGATCACCTGCTGGTCGGCGCCAAGTACTTGAGCGCCTTGCGCGCGCAGCGCGGGATGCTGCGGATCTCGCTGGGCAAGCCTTTCTGGCGGGATCTCACACTACCCAGGCGCTGGAAGCAGGGGCGATCGCCGTTCGAGCGCGAGCACACGCGCACCATCGACCCAGCGATCAACGAGGGGCTCAACCAGGAGGCGTACCGCAATCTGGCGGCGGCCTGGCCGGTGTTCGAGAACATGAACGTAGTGGAATCATGGGCGGGCATGATCGACATCACTCCGGACTCGAACCCGGTCATCGATGCGGTGCCGGGCGTGCCGGGACTGACACTGGCCACCGGCTTCTCCGGCCATGGTTTCGGTACCTCACCGGCAGCGGGGCAGCTAGCGGCCGATCTTGTCATGAACTCGGCGCCGCTCATCGATCCAAAGCCCTACCGATTCGGCCGATTCTAGGCGCTGTACGACAACGGACGCCGTCAACTTGGCGACTCGAGCAATCGGGCCCGCGTCGCAGAGGGTGACTCCTGGAACAGGCGCCGATATTCGCGGCAAAAATAGCTCTGGTGGAAAAAGCCCTGCGCGGCAGCAGCATCCGCCAGGTACTGGGCCGGATCCTGAAGCAGGCTGCGTCGCACGGCATTGAGCCGTAGCGCGCGCAGATAGGCCACCGGCGACTGCCCCACCTCGGCCTGAAAGCTGTATTGGAGTGTGCGTCGTGAGATCTTCAACTGGTCGCAGAGTGCCATCAGCGAAGGCGGGTCCTCCGGACGACTCTGGATCAGCGCCTGGCAGCGTTCGACGATATAGCGCCGGGTCCGATAGTTGTTGGCATCCGGCTCGATGGTGGGCACATCGCTGCCGAGCAGCATGTCGATGCTCTCTTCGAGCTGACGGATCAGCGACTGCTGCAGCGCCGGCGGTATCGGTTCATGGGCGGGGCGCTGGCTCAGGTAGTCGGTCATCCACTGCCACTGCCCGCGGACCTGGTGCAACAGCCCCGGGGATACCTCGAGTCGTCGCAGTCGATACTCATCGCGCCCCAACCATTCGTGACGGCTGCGGTCAATGGAGACCACCAGCAGATCGTAATTCGAGGGCACCACGCTCCAGAACTGATCACAGCGGGGCAATAGCGTCACGGTATCGATACCGAACAGACTCGCACTGGGCCAGCGAATCGGCGTCACCAGATGCCACTGGGACTCGGGGAAATGCATGCGCTGGAACAGGCTCAGATTGGCACTTTCACGAAACAGGCGAACCGAATGGCTGGCGACATCGACGATCTCACCGGAAAAATGGCCCGCCTCGATCTGGCTGATCTCCTGCTGCCAGCCATCCAGGCGCAGGGCTTGCTCGGCAGCATCACGACAGTGGTGCAGGGTGATGTTCACGAATGACTCCTTCGAGCGCAGCGCTCGAGGCCATGGCATCTCGTTGTCGCCCGCCAGCCACGGCGACCAGCCCGTGCTGGCTCGACCCGTAGGTGGCGATGACAAGGCATCTTTTTATTCAGAACCCAAAAATAATTAGTGTGTTAGTGAAAAAGGTGACTCCATGCTCTCCACGAATGCAACCTCTCAATCGTTCGACGTCTGGCTCGATGCCATTCGTCAGATTTGTGGCAATTTCGATGCCAAGCCAAGAGAGCACCTGAACTTTCAAGGCAGTATCTCGGCACGCACCAATGGCGGCATCGATATCGCCCATATCGTCACCAACGCCGCAAAGATCACCAGCAGCCAGGCTCAGCGTTGCCACGAGGACCGTCACTGCTTTCTGGTCGTGCAGAAGCTGGGACACGCCACCCTGGAGCAGAACGACACCCAGATCACGCTGCGCCCGGGCGACATGGTACTGATGGACTCCCCCAGGGCCTTCGAGATCACGCCCCACGGCCTGGTCGAACAAAACTCGCTGCATCTCTCGCGCAGTGACATCGCCCGGCACTTCGGCGACACCGCGATCCCCTTCATGAAGATCACCGCAGACTGCGCCAGCAGCCAGGTTCTGCAGCTCATCGTCAATCGCATCGTGAGCGAGCCGTTGGCCGCGACCGACGAACGCGACCAGGGGGTCCTGGCGTCCCTGGCGGCCCTGCTGCCGGCGATCCACCAGCACCAGGCCCTCACGCCCTCGTTTCTGGCGCAGGCCGATGGCACGCTCTTCACCTGTGTTCAGCAATTCATCGATCAACATCTGCACGAAGAGGACATCGGCCCGCAGCGGCTGGCCCACGTCTTTCATATATCGGAGCGCCAGCTCTACCGCCTGTTCGAGCAGCACGATGAAACGGTGTGTCGCTATGTGCAGCGCCGCCGACTGGCCCGCTGCGCCGAGGCGCTGGCCAGCCCGGTCCTGACCAAGCGCTCGATCACTCAGATCGCGTATCAATGGGGATTCACCGACTCGGCGCACTTCAGCCGCGCCTTCAAGCGCGAGTTCGCGAGCTCGCCTCGGGAATACCGTCGTGCGCGACTCGCGCAGGTGGCCTGAGAATCACAGCCGGGCGGTCGTGCAGCAAAACGGTGCGTGAGTATGGGTCGGCGTGCCGAAAGCGTGCATGAGTGTGGGCGGTAGTACTGACACGTTGGCGCGGGCCGGCCCCCGAGACCCCAGGAGGCCGGCTCCTCGCTCAATAAGCGATGCAGATCGACTTGAGCTCGGTATAAGCGTTGACCGCTTCCGGGCCGAACTCCTTGCCGATGCCGGACATCTTGAGACCACCGAACGGCATGGCCGGATCGAGCGTCACGTGGGTGTTGACCCAGACGGTGCCGGCTTCGATACGCGGTGTCATCGCCATGGTCTTGGACAGGCTCTCGGTCCAGAGGCTGGCTCCCAGACCATAATCGCTGTCGTTGACCATGCGCAGGGCCTCCTCCTCATCGTCGAACGGAATGACCGTCAGCACCGGGCCGAAGACCTCTTCCCGGGCGATCTCCATGTCGTGATTCGCGCCGCTGACCACGGTGGGCGAGATATAAAACCCCTCGGCCGGCACCTCGTTGCCGACATGCACCTGGGCACCCTGCTCCCGCGCGCGGTCGATATAGCCCTGCACGCTCACCTGCTGGCGTTTGGACACCAGCGGATTGACCTGCGCCTCGGGGTCGATGCCGGGGCCCGCCCGCATGGCGTCGACGGCCTTGGCCAGATGCTCGCAGAAGCGATCGTGCAGGCTGCGGTGCACGTAGAACCGCGAGGCCGCCGCGCACACCTGCCCCTGATTGAGCAGGCCGCCCATCAAGGCGCCATTGACCGCCTTCTTGAGATCGGCATCTGCCAGCACCAGCATCGGATTCTTGCCGCCGAGCTCCAGCGAGAAGTTCGCCATGTGCTCGACCGCGGCGTGGCCGATCTGCTTGCCGATCTCGGTACTCCCGGTGAAGGTCACTTTCTTGACGTCCGGATGCTCGGACAACCGTGTTCCCACCGTCGACCCCGAGCCCAGCACCACGTTGAAGACCCCTTTGGGCACGCCGGCCTCGATGGCAAGCTCGGCCAGCCGCAGCACGCTGAGCGGCGTCTCGGAGGAGGGCTTCAACACCACCGTGCAGCCCGCCGCCAGCGCTGGCACCACCTTCCACAACGCGATCATCATCGGGAAGTTCCACGGCACGATGGCCGCCACCACGCCGACCGGCTGGCGCAGCGTGTAGGCGTTGAACTTCGCACCCTCGGGCATGCCGATGGAGACGTCCCGGGTGCTGCCTTCGAGCTTGGTGGTCCAACCCGCCATGTAGCGAACGAAATCGATCGAGAAGCCGACATCGACGCCACGGGCGATATTGATCGACTTGCCCTGGTTGAGTGTCTCGATCTGAGCGAGCTCGTCAGCGTGCTGCTCGATCAGGTCGGCAAAACGCAGCAGAATCCGCTCCCGCGCGGCCGACGTCATGCCGCCCCAGCGGCCATCGTCGAAACTTTGCTTGGTCAGCGCCACCGCCCGGTCGGCAAGGGCCACATCGCCCTCGGCCACCTGAGTCAGCGGCTTGCCGGTCGAGGGGTCGAGCACGTCGCGAGGCGAGCCGTCGCTGACATAGGCACCCTCGATGAACGACCCTGTCGCCCGTTTGAAAAAATCCTGTACGGCCTGTGATGCTGAGTCCTGGCTCATGAACGATCTCCTGCGCATGCAAGGTGTCGAGAGGGACGCCCGTCTGGCGTCGCTCGACCGTAAAAGGGGTAGCTGAGGCTAGGCCTTGTCTTAAAAGTCACCGAGCGGAGGCAAACCCGGGGCGCGTAGCCAAGGCAAAAATCGGCGAAAACGGATCTGGCTGGCGCTCCAGTTCACGGAGGAGCCGATGACTCGCTCCGCTCGCCTGTCGGGCCATCCTTCGAACGTTCTGAACGTTGTTCAGTGAGCCGATTGTTAACGCCTTATGGATAAGCGCTGTACTTTTCAGACATGACCCAAGGCTAGTGCGCCATGCCCCTGAAAACTTGCCCATGCCTGCCAGGCTCATGACGCTGTCTGCCGAAGCCTAAAAGTTGAATCCGGCCAGCAGCTGGGTGTAGTAGTTAGCGCCGCTCCCACCGAGCTGGGAGCCGCCATTCGAGGCCGATGCATCCGGATCGAAGCGGCCCACCAACGGCATCACCCACCAGTGGTCGTTGATCGTCCAGGTGGCATAGAGATCGATCTCGTTGCCATCGAGGTTCTGCCCCTGATCGCGATCCAGGGTGTCGAAACGATACGCCAGCATGCCCAGGCTGAGCTGTTCGGTAGGCGTGACTGACAGCGTGATCTGTTGAATGCGCGCATTGGTCTCGAACGGCCCGGCGTAGTTGGCCGCCACCTCCCCCTGGAACCAGGTGCCGAGCGCCCGGCCGTTGCCGTAGAACAGCGGATCATAGCCATCGGAGAAGCGGCTGAAGCGATAGCTGGCGTAGGGGGACCCGGGCAGCTCGTCGAAGGTCCAGCCCATCTCCAGATACCAGGCATTCTCAGCGGCACCGTTACCCTTTTCCTGAAAGGCGTACTGCCCGGACAGAAACAGGTTCTCGACACCGGCGTTGCCGTGGCCATAGAGGCTGTAGACCTTGGTGCCATCGCGGTCAGGATGGAGGAAGGCGTAGTCGTTATCGGTATCCAGCACCTTGAGGTAGGTCGCGCCGAGGGTGTTGTCATCGCTCACGTGTTCGAGCGTACCGACCGCCATGGCGGGTTTGGCCTGGGCGGGATTGTCCGATTCGAGCCACATCAGATCGCCACGCCAACCCGAGTCGCCGCCGAGTTTGACCACGGCGGTTCGCGCGAACGCCTGCCGCGGGGCCAGATAATAGGCGCCACCCCGGTCGAGTTCGCCGCCGAGCAACCCATCGCCGACATTGAGCGAATCCCCGGAAATCAGAAACCCGTCGCCGACCTGAATGCGCTGGCGTCCCACCGACACATCGAGACCATCGCGTCCGAGCGCCGGGATCAGATCGCCGGATTTCCAGCCGACGGCCAGGTCCTCGATATGCGTGCGACGCTCATCACCCGTGGTGAATCCCCCTGCGTCACCCTGCCCCCAGGTAGCGCTCGACACCCACGCCACGTTGGCATAGAGCGAACCCGCCGTGGGCGACAGCGCCTGTGTGACGTCGACGCCGTACTTGATGAACCCTTCCTGCCAGTCGCGCCCTTTCGCCTCAGCCGTCTCCGACTGGGCGTAGCCCTTCTGGCTGTGAAACACCCCCGCCACCCCGGTGACGTTCAGATTGATCTTGGTCCTGGCGGTGTCGTAAATCTCGAGCGCCGAGGCATTTCCGGACAAGGCGAGCGAAATGACCGTACCGGCAGCGAGTGTCGGCAGCATGGGGCGGTAGCGTGAAATCGTCATGAAGCAGTCTTCCCTTTGTTGTTGCAGTGCATGGGGTGGCAATGCTCGTTGTTACGGGGATTGTCGCTACGACACTTATCGTTGTAGTGCTCCTGGGGCGAGTGATCTCAGGCGTCGAAGGGACATCCCCGATGGACAGGCTAGCGAGACTGGCTGCGCGACTCTTGTCCGCTCCTGACAAAAACCTGCCTCAAGTTGCCACAATGCGAACTCCAGACGAGTTCAGGAAAGCCTGACCGTCGATGACACAATGGCTCATCCAGCGCCGAGAGCAACAGCGACGCTGCGGTTGTCTCCCTCCAACATCAAAGCATGCTCAATCCACTGACCAGGCCAGTGCAGACGCCGGTACCCACACCACCACCGCGATAGACACCCTGTCCGCCTCCAGACAGGGCACGCTGCCCCGGCTGACCGTGCCGAGCGAGGCGGTACGGTTGTCTTTCAGACGAACGGATCGAGCGGCATGCCGATCGGGATGGTCAGCAGGATCATGGACATCGCATCAATATGGGTTTGAAAAAGGCCGCCAACTCGTCAGTGGCTGTCAGAGGCAGGACATTGGCCACGTATTGATCCGGACGGACCACCACCAGCGCACCGGCGCGGTCGATGCCACGAACCTCGAAGATATCCTCATCGGCTGCCACGCCGTAGACGTTCTCGAGATCCAGCAGCGCAAACGGGCCGACCTCGGGCGTGAAGACACTCGGCACCTCGCCCATCGCAACATCCTCGTGGCGCTGCTGATAGATCACCTTGACGTCGAACCAATCGACCCAGGCGCCGCCCGGCAAGGCCGCATTGAGGGGAGAGTCGGGCGAGTGCACCAGCCATTCGGCGAGGTGTCGGGTCTTCGAGTCGGCCCCGGGGCTCGCGGTGTCGGCAAACACATAGAAGCGCCACCGGCCATCGGCCCTGGCCTGATGCCCGAGCTGTAGCGGGTTGCCGTCGCAGACCCGCGAGGCCCTTGCCGACTTGAACCGCTTGCCGATGGGAAAGCCGGTCGCAAGCGCCTGATGGTCGGCGGCATGGGTGATCAGCGACGGCTCGTACTCGGTCATGAAACCGGCCGGGAACTCGATGGTTCGGGTGTAGAACGCTTCCAGTTCGTTGGGATCCTCGAACGCTTCCGGATGCTTGGCCATCATCGTCGACCACTGCTTGTCGAAATCGATCAGGTTCCTGGCCACCACCTGACGCTCGGTGGAGTAGGTCGACAGCAGGCTGGCCGGGCTGCAACCGGACAGCACATGGCCAAGCTTCCAGCCCAGATTGAAGCCATCCTGCATCGAGACGTTCATGCCCTGACCGGCCTTGGCACTGTGGGTATGGCAGGCATCGCCGGTAATGAACACCCGAGGCAGCCGCCCGGAATCCGGATTCTCGACGTCATCGAAGCGGTCGGTCAGGCGATGGCCGACCTCGTAGACGCTGTGCCAGGCCACGTTTCGCACATCGAGCGTGTAGGGCGTGAGAATCTCGTTGGCCTTGGCGATGATCCGCTCGATGGGCGTGTTGCGCACGGCGCTGCTGCCGTCGGCCGGTACTTCGCCGAGGTCGACGTACATCCGAAACAGATGCCCGCCCTCCCGCGGAATCAACAGGATGCTGCCGCCGGCATGGGACTGGATGGCGCACTTGGTGCGGATATCCGGGAAGTCGGTGCGCGCCAGCACATCCATCACGCCCCAGGCGTGGTTGGCCTGATCGCCGGCAAGGGTGCAGCCGATGGCCCGCCGCACGCCGCTTCGTGCCCCGTCGCAGCCCACCACGTACTTGGCCCTCACCGTACGTTCGCGGCCCTCTTCCGGCCCGGCCACCTGCGCGAGCGCCACCGTGACCGGGTAGTCACCCTCCTCCTCGACCGTCAGCCCCTTGAACTCGATGCCAAAATCCGGACGGATACGTGCCGGCCCATTAGCGGCCGACTCGGCCAGGTAATCGAGCACACGCGCCTGGTTGACGATCAGATGAGGAAACTCGCTGATGCCTTCCGGATCATCGGCCGTGCGAGCGGTACGGATGATGTACTCGGGCCGCTCCGGATCCGGCTTCCAGAACGCCATCTCGGTGATGCGATACGCCTCGGCCGTGATCCGATCGGCGAAGCCGAACGCCTGGAAGGTTTCGACGCTTCTGGCCTGAATGCCATCGGCGTGGCCGATTTCGAGCCGCCCCGCCCGGCGCTCGATGATGCGGGTACGGATGTGGGGAAACTGGGCAAGCTGCGCGGCCATGATCATACCGGCAGGGCCGGTGCCGACGATCAGAACATCGACTTCGTCGGGCAGCGCCTCGGGGCGATCGAGCCCCTCGCCGAGCGCGGGCTGAACGCGGGGGTCGCCGGATACGTAGCCGTAATGGTGAAACTGCATGGTCTTCTCCTCATGGAACCTGCTGCGCTGGGCGGCAGACGTGGCAGCGCGCTCGGCGAGCGTCCCCGGTGATAAACAGCGTCTGGGCCCTGATGCCGTCCATGCTGAATACCCCCTGGCACGATGAGGATGTGTTTTACATCGCCCTGATTGTACTTTTCATAAATAAACGCCCTACCTTAGTCGGCCCACCCACCACACACCTCATCCACTCGTTAATCTATGAACAATCTGGGCACGTCAGTGCTCTCGAACCGGTGTGATGGCGCTCTCTGGCCCAGAAAGCGCGGTATCTCCTGTGCCTGGCGAACGCCATTCATGTAGATCCAAATGATGAGCAAGGCTCTCTTGACACAGTACTTCTGCAAGATTGTTAATTTATTAACGAAATAGAGAGACCCCGGTCGGCCACGCCCACTGCCGGCATGAAAGGAGAACGACGTGCCCCACTTGCATATCGAATATTCACCCCACCTCGAACAGCGCGTCGACGTGCACGAGGTCTGTCTGGCCGCCCACCGGGTGATGACGGCATCCCCGCTCTTTCCACTGGCAGGCATTCGCATCCGTGCCTTTGCCGCCGATCACTGCATCGTGGCCGACGACCACCCCGACAATGATTTTCTGGCCATGACCCTAAGCGTGGGCAGCGGCCGAGCCCAGGCGGACCTCGAGGCTGCGGGCGACCAGCTGTTCGCCGCCGTGCAGCGCGTGCTTGCCACACCGCTTTCCACAGCGCACTTCGCCCTCTCGCTCGAGATCCGCGAGATCGATGCCGCGCTGAGCTGGAAAGACACGCCGATCCATTCCCGGCTGTCCAGACAGTGAGCCCAACACCCCCTCCGGAGAATTCTCGATGAGCCAATTGAACGACAACATCGCCCGCGCGCAGGGCTACATGAAGCGCTTTCGCGATCAGGGCGTCTTGAATCACATCAACGGCGAGTCGGTGCCGGCCGATTCCGGCAAGACGTTCGAAACGATCTCGCCGGTCGACCTCACCCCCCTTGCCGAGGTGGCCCATGGCGGTGCCAGTGACATCGACCGCGCCGTCAAGGCTGCCGAACAGGCGTTCAAGCGCTGGAGCAAGACTCCGGGCAAGGAGCGACGCGCGATCCTGATCAAGGTTGCCGAAGCCATCGAGGCCCGCGCCGAAGAGATCGCCTTTACCGAGTGCATGGACACCGGGCAGTCGCTGCGCTTCATGTCGAAGGCCGCCATGCGCGGCGCCGCCAACTTCCGCTTCTTCGCCGACCGCGCCCCCCAGGCCGAGGATGGGCTGTCGCTTCGAAACGAGACCCAGATGAACGTGACCTCCAAGCGCCCGCTGGGCCCGGTCGGGGTCATCACGCCGTGGAACACGCCGTTCATGCTCTCGACCTGGAAGATCGCGCCGGCACTGGCCTCTGGCTGTACCGTGGTGCACAAGCCGGCCGAGTTCTCGCCGATGACCGCCAAGCTGCTGGTCGAGATCGCCGAGGAAGCCGGTCTCCCGAGAGGGGTATTGAACCTGGTCAACGGCATGGGTGAAGACGCCGGCAAGGCGCTGACCGAGCACCCGGGCATCAAGGCCATCGCCTTCGTCGGCGAAAGCCGCACCGGCCAAATGATCATGGCTCAGGCGGCACCGACGCTGAAGCGCTTTCACTTCGAGCTCGGCGGCAAGAACCCGGTCATCGTGTTCGACGACGCCGACATCGACCGCGCCGTCAACGCCGCCACCTTCATGATCTACTCGCTCAACGGCGAACGCTGCACGTCCTCCTCGCGCCTGCTGGTTCAGGAAAGCCTCTATGAAGAGTTCACCCGCCGCGTGGCGGAGGTGGCCAATGGCGTGAAGGTCGGCCACCCGCTGGACCCGGAGACCGTGGTCGGCCCGCTGATTCACCCGGAGCACGAAGAGAAGGTGCTGTCGTACTTCGACAAGGCGCGTGAAGAGGGTGCCACCATCGCCGCCGGCGGCGAGAAGGTCGGTGACGCAGGCTGCTTCATCCGCCCGACGCTCTTTACCCACGCCACCAACGACATGTCGGTCGCTCAGGAGGAGATCTTCGGCCCGGTGCTCACCGCCATTTCCTTCAAGGATGAAGAGGAAGCGCTGCGTCTGGCCAACGACACCCAGTACGGCCTGGCCGCGTATCTGTGGACCAGCGACCTCGACCGCGCCATGCGTCTGACCGACGAACTGGAAGCCGGCATGATCTGGGTCAACTCCGAAAACGTCCGTCACCTGGAGTCGCCGTTCGGCGGCGTCAAGGCGTCAGGCATTGGCCGCGATGGCGGTGACTGGTCGTTCGATTTCTACATGGAGACCGTCAACGTCTCCTTCCCGCGCAAGCCCCATCAGGTGCCGAAACTCGGGTGATCTCACCTGCGCAGGACGATATCGACCGCCCTGCTTCCGAACATCCGTGAGCCGAAGAAGGAGTCTCACCATGCCTATTCCAACGCCCAATCTTTATCCTGCGTTCAACATCATTCGCCTGAGCCACGTTGTACTGGGCGTCAGCGACCTGGCCAAGAGCCGTCACTTCTACGTCGACACCCTGGGTCTGCAGGTCACCGATGAGGACGACAGCCGCCTCTACCTGCGCGCCATGGAAGAGCGCGGTCACCACTGCATCGTGCTGGAAGAGAGTGAGCGCGCGGTCGTCAAGTCGCTCTCTTTCAAGGTCTTCGATGAGCAGGAACTCGACAAGGCCCACGACTGGTTCCAGCAGAAGGGACACCCGGTCGAGTGGGTCGAGCGCCCCTACCAGGGCCGCACGCTGCGCACCACCGACTGCTTCGACGTGCCGATCGAGCTGTACTTCAAGATGGATCGGCTCGCCCCGATCCATCAGCAGTACGCGCTCTACAAGGGCGTCAAGCCACTACGCATCGACCACTTCAACCTGTTCTCGCCCAGCGTCGATGAGGCGGTCGATTTCTATAACCAGATCGGTTTTCGCGTGACCGAGTACACCGAGGACGAAGGCAGCGGCAAGCTGTGGGCGGCCTGGACCCACCGCAAGGGCGGCGTGCACGACATGGCCTTCACCAATGGCCGCGGGCCCCGCCTGCACCACACCGCGTTCTGGGTGCCCACGCCCTTGAACATCATCGATCTGTGCGACCTGATGGCCACCACCGGCTACGTCGACAACATCGAGCGAGGCCCGGGCCGCCACGGCATCTCCAACGCCTTCTTCCTCTATATCCTCGATCCGGACGGTCACCGCATCGAGATCTACTGCTCGGACTACCAGACCGTCGACCCCGACCTGGAAGCGATCAAGTGGGATCTGAAAGACCCGCAGCGCCAGACGCTCTGGGGTGCCCCGGCACCGCGCTCCTGGTTCGAGCACGGCTCCGAGTTCGACAATCTCGAGCCCAGGGATTCCCAGCTCAACGCCACGCCGATCGTCGCGCCCTGAGCCGATCGGCACTCGCGTCTCACCCATGAGTCAAGAGGTCCGAGCCCGCTCGGGCCCTCAGGAGATAGCCCATGAACAACGCCCTTCCCCCGCGTCTCGCGGCCTTCCGCGCCCATGGAGCCGACCGTTTTGGGGTCGTCACCGACGAAGGCATCGTCGATCTGACGCCGGAATTCGGCCCCCGCTTCAAGGGCCTCAAGGAAGTGATCGAGGCCGGCGCCATCGACGAACTACTGAGCGCCGCCGACGGCCGCACCCCGAGCTACCATGAAGACGACGTCACCTTTCTGATCCCGGTCGCCAACCCCGAGAAGCTGATCTGTGTCGGCGTCAATTTCCCCTCGCGCAACGAAGAGTACAAGGATGGCCAGGCCGCCCCGAGCAAGCCGTCGCTGTTCATTCGTTTCCCGCGCAGCTTCGTCGGTCACAACGAGAATCTCGTGCGCCCGCCGGAGAGCGAACAGCTCGATTACGAAGGCGAGATCGCCATCGTGATCGGCAAGGGCGGCCGCCGGATCTCGCGCGAGAAGGCCTATGAGCACATCGCCGCGCTGACGCTGTGCAACGAAGGCACCATCCGCGACTGGGTCCGTCACGCCAAGTTCAACGTCACCCAGGGCAAGAACTTCGACGCCACCGGTGCCATCGGCCCGTGGCTGGTGCCGTTCAAGCGCGCCGAGCAACTCGATGACATCGAACTGACGACCCGCGTCAACGGCGACGTGCGCCAGAAGGATCGCACCTCGCGGATGATGTTCGATTTCCGCTACATCGTGAATTACGTGTCGACCTTCACCACCCTGGTGCCGGGCGACGTGATCGTGTGCGGCACCCCCACCGGCGCCGGCGCCCGCTTCGATCCGCCGATCTGGCTCGAACCGGGGGATGTGATCGAGGTCGAGGCCGACGGTATCGGCAGGCTGGTCAATGGCGTGGAGGACGAACGACATGGCACTGAGTGACAACCAGGTTGCCGAGGCGGCCGAGGCGCTGCTGGCCGCAGAAGCGACCCGCGAACAGATCGGACTGCTGTCCAGACGCTACCCGAACATGACGCTGGACGATGCCTACGCGATCCAGACCGCCCAGATGACGCGCAAGACGCGGGATCACGCCATTATCGGCTGGAAGATCGGGCTGACCTCCAAAGTCATGCAGGACGCCCTCGGCATCGACACGCCCGATAGCGGCGTGCTCTACGACTACATGCGCCATGACACCGGCGCCGTCATTCCCAGGGGCCATTTCATCGCGCCCCGCGTCGAAGCGGAGATCGCCTTTGTGATGAAGGCACCGCTCGAGGGCGACGTGACGCGCGAGGAGGTGCTGGCCGCGACCGAGTACGTGACGCCGGCCCTCGAGATCCTCGATACCCGCATCGTGCGAAAGGACCAGGAGACCGGTCAGGCGCGCGTGATCGTCGACACCGTGTCCGACAACGCCGCCAATGCCGGCATCGTACTGGGCGCCGAGCGCCACGATCCGCACGCGCTCGATCTGCGCTGGGTCGGCTCGATCGTCAAGCACAACGGCGTCGTCGTGGCGACGGGCCTTGGCGCCGGCGTCCTGGATGATCCGGTCACCGGACTGGTATGGCTGGCGCGGCGGATGGCGACGTACGGCCAGCGCATCGAAGCCGGTCAGGTCATCCTGTCGGGCTCGTTCATCGGCCCGATCGAATGCCCTTCCGGCAGCCGAATCGACGCCGACTATGGCGCGTTCGGCAGCGTATCGCTGACGTTCGACTGAATGGCAGGCCAGCTACCGGTGGCCCGGCTGGGCGCGACGGTAACCCGAGGGGGTGGTGGCTGCATGACGTGCAAAGAATCGACAGAAATAGCCCGGATCCTGAAACCCGAGCCGATAGCCGATCTCGTTGATGCTCATGCGGGTAAAGGTCAGCAGGCGTCGCGCCTCCTGCATCAGACGGTCGTGCACCACGCGCTTGCTGGGCACCCCGGCGATGCGGCGGCAGACGCTGTTGAGCCGGGCCTCGGTCACATTGAGCGCGTGGGCGTAATCCGACAGCGTCCAGTGCGCGGTGTAGTGGGCCTCGATCTCCAGATTGAAACGGTGAAACAGCGACAGCTCGCCGTGCCGCACGCTCTGGGCCGGCAGCGAGTTGGCCGACAGTCGAAACAGGCTCATGAAGATCAGCCGGGTAAGCGTTGTCAGCGCGCCCTCACGGCCCGGGCGGTCGGCCTCGAACTCGAGACACAGCTCATCGAACAGCCGCTCGACGCGGTTGACGTCGAGTCGCGCGTCGTCAGTCACCCGGCCGGTCGCCACGCATACCGGTGCCACCGCCGAGGCGTCGCCCAGCTCGGGAAACTCGTCGAGCAGCGACCACACCAGCTGCTGACGCACCGTCAGCACGTGGCCATCGCTGCCGTCCTCGGTGGTGAAGGAGTGCGGCACGGTCGGTGGCGTCAGAAAGAACATCGGGCCCTGCTGGTGAAACTGCCGCTCGTCCAGATAGACCCGCACCATGCCGCGCTTGACGTAGTGGACCTGAAAGAAGCGGTCGTGATGATGCACCGGCATGTTACGCCCGTAGAACTCCGCCATGCGGCCCAGGGCGTCGTAATGCACGGTGGCATCGGCGTACCGCTGGTCGTACTCCTGGCCGATCGTGATGTTGGGAATGGGTTCCAGCGCCATGGCTTGACTCCTGAGTTCGCGCCGGGGCATCGCTCGACAAGACGCTATCTTAACCACCGACGGGCGCGGCGCTCCATGGCGTCGCCGTGGCCGTCGACCCACTGGCAGATCGACCTCGGTACCACATCAACTGAGACAGCCAGGTGGAGGGCGTGCCCCCCGGCCACCAGCGACCGTCTTTCATTGGCACCTGGCCGACAGCGCCGACGGCGACCACGGGCTCGGTCAGATCAACGCCGTACTTACCCTGTCATTGTGATACGACAACGCACGAGGAATGCCTCATGGAGATGCCCATCAACACCTTTAAACAGGCGCTTGGCCGCAAGGATGCTCAGATCGGCCTCTGGCTCGGGCTGGCCAACGGCTACTGCGCCGAGCTTGCCGCCAACGCCGGTTTCGACTGGCTTCTGATCGATGGCGAACACGCCCCGAACGACCTGCGCACCATCCTCGCACAACTTCAGGCCATGGCGCCCTACCCAGTGCATCCGGTGGCCCGGCCACCGATGGGCGACGCCGCGACGATCAAGCAGTACCTGGACATCGGCGTGCAGACCCTGTTGGTACCGATGGTCGATACCGCCAGGCAGGCCCGCGATCTGGTCCGTGCGACCCGCTACCCGCCTGACGGCATTCGCGGCGTCGGCAGCGCCCTGGCCCGCGCTTCGCGCTGGAACTCGATCCCGGGCTACCTCGACCACGCCGATGAGGAGATCTGCCTGCTGGTGCAGATCGAGAGCCGCCAAGGGCTCGAGAACCTGGATGAGATTGCCGACGTCGACGGGGTCGACGGGGTTTTCATCGGCCCGGCGGATTTGAGCGCCTCACTCGGTCATCGCGGCAATCCGGGGCACACGGAGGTGCAAGCGGCCATCGAAGATGGCATCGCGCGGATTCAAACGGCCGGCAAGGCTGCCGGCATCCTCTCGGCCAACAAGCCCCTGGCCCGACGCTATCTCGAACTCGGTGCCTCCTTCGTGGCGGTCGGCGTGGATACCAGCGTGCTGATGAACGCGCTGACGGCGCTGGCCGGCGAATTCAGGGGCGATGCCTCCCCGGCAGCAGCGGCACCGTCGGTGTACTGATGCGATCTCCCTTGACCCGATCCACCGGGCCCGGCCCCGTGGCAAGCACCACGGGTCAGGCAGTAGCGTCTTCGAGGCGACCTTCGACAGCTCGGTCGTAGGCATCGGCGACACCGGGCGCTACCCGGTGTCGCCCCATGGTCAGGGCGTCAGGCGCGGGAGCGCTGTCAGCGACAGCATGCGTTGATCCCCGGTACCCGCCCGGTCCAGGGATGGGCGCGCTCCAGCTGTGCCGCCAGCGAGAACAGAAGGTTCTCTTCTCCGAAGCGACCGGCAAAGTGGCTACCCAGCGGCAGACCGTCATCGGTCCGGAACAGCGGCACCGACATCGCCGGCTGGCCCGTGGCGTTGCACAGCGCCGTGAACGGGCAGTAGCTGTGAAAGGCGTGGATGACCTCATCGAGCGAGAGCCGATCATCGAAGGCGTCCAGCGTGCCGATCACCGGCGGCTTGCGCGCCAGCGTCGGCGACAGCAGCACATCGACATCCAGCATGGTGGTCGCGATCTTGCGTCCCAGAGCATGGAGGTAATTGATCGCCGAGATGTAGCGGGTGGCGTCGATATGACCTCGCTCGCGCAGCATGATCCGCGTGCGCGGCTCGATCTCCTCGTCACTGATCGGCTGTCCGCGCAGGTTTCCGATCATGTCGAGCAGCTCCTGGGTGCTAGGGCCGATCACATCGAAGCAGCGCTGGTAGAGCGCCTCCCACTCGAGCGGCAGGGTGACCCGCTCCACCCGATGGCCGAGCGACTCACACAGCGTCGTCGTCTGTTGGAGCACCTTCGCCGCCTCCGGCGCCAGCTCGGGCCCATCGATCACACCAATACGCAGCGTACCGGGATCGCGCCGAGTGGCTTCCAGACAGGAGAACGCACTCACCGGAGCCGCGTAAGGGGCCCCCGTGTCCATGCCGGACGTGGCATCCACCAGTGCGGCGCTGTCGCGTACCGAACGGGTAATCGCGTGGGAGGTGCCCATGCCGCCCCAGCCTTCGCCGGCCATCGGCCCCGACGGCATCAGCCCCCGACTCGGCTTGAAACCGAAGACGCCGCAGCACGACGCCGGCACCCGCAGCGAGCCGCCGCCGTCGTTGCCGTGGGCAAAGGGGACCACGCGCGCCGCCACCAGCGCCGCGGCGCCGCCGCTGGAACCGCCCGCACTGCGCTCGGGATCCCACGGATTGCGGGTGGCACCATGACGCGTGGACTCGGTGGTGTAGGAGGTGCCGAATTCCGGCGAGGTGGTGGTGCCCACGAACACGCAGCCGGCGCGACGCAGCCGTGCCACGGCTTCGGCATCGAATTCGGCTCGCACGTCGCCGCCGACCAGCGATCCCTGGGTCATCCGCGCCCCCTTGAGCGGCGAGAAGAGATCCTTGACCAGCGTCGGCACCCCGGCGAACGGCCCACCGGACGGCTGCGGCTGACGGCTCTCCTCGCGGGCCGCCTCATAGAGACGATCCACCACGGCATTCAGGCGCGGTTCGACCCTTTCCAACCGCTCGATGACGGCCTCGACCAGCGCCTCGCGGGAGATGTCGCCGGCATTGACGCCCTCGCCCAGGGCAATGCCGTCATGGGAATCAAGCAGATGGTGAACTTCATGGCTCATGATGATGCTCCTGGGACAACAGGTGAGAGGTGGAGTCGGTCTCCGAACGGGCGTCGGAGTGCCTGAACAGGGCGCCCAGCCCCCAGACGGCGGCATAGAGCGTCAACAGCCCGGCAAGGGCAAGGATGCCGTTGGTCAATCCACCGGCCTGAGAGGCCGCCAGACCGACCACCAGCGGACTGATGAACTGTCCCAGGTAGAGAAAGGCGGTAAAAAAGCCCATGCCTCGCCCGCGACTGGTCGGAGACAGGGCGTTCATGACCGGCGCCATGGCATTCGGCACCAGCATGCCCACACCGATGCCATGGACCACGATCGAGATCAGCATCGTGGCATAGCTCTGCGCCAGCACCAGCCCAGTCAGACCGCCCGCCCCCAGCAGCAGCAGCAGCGCATTGCAGCCCCGTACGCCCAGCGTGCGTCTGACCAGCGGCCACATCAGCGCACCGGCCAGCGAGGCCAGAAGCCCTGTGCCGGTGGCCAGTCCGATCAGGGTCGTGGAGGTCACCCCCAGCCCGACCAGCAACACGGGCGCCTGCACCGGTACCACGAAGCTCATCACCATGCCGATGCCGATCAGCAGATAGCCTGCCAGCAGGGCCGGCAGGTCGACCCGGCCATTGGCAAGCGGGGGTATCTGTCCGGACACAGGTGCCGAGGCGCGCGACACGACAGGTTCCCACAGCACCCGTGCCATGAATGGCAGCAGCAGCAAGGGCAGCAGGTAGAGAGAGAACGGAGAGCGCCAGGAGTGTTCCCCCAGCATGCCGCCGATCACGAAGAAGGCCGCGCCGACCACCGCGATGGTCACCACCTGCCGATTGACGTATTTCAGACGCCGCTCACCCTGCCAGTAGTCAGCAATCAGCGTCGAACACACCGTCATGACCATGGCCTCGGCCAGCCCGAAGAGCAGACGCACACCCACGATGCCTGCCAGCCCATCCAGCAGGGCGGGCAGAGCACCCAGCAGGGCGTAGCAGAGTGTGGCGAGGATCAGCATGCGCTTGCGTCCGAACCGGTCCGCCAACCAGCCGGCCAGCGGGGCAAAGAGCGCAATGGCCAGTGCCGGGCCGGTGATGGCCAGCGGCACCCACAGGGAGGCCTGCGGGTTCACCGGAGCAAAGGCTTCGATCATGCGTGGCAGTACCGGTGCCACCATGACCGATCCCATGATGGTCAGACTGCTGGCCAGAAGCAGGATGGCCCCCTCCCGGGCGCCGGCCTGACGATGTACGGATGTCGTTGTCATGATGCCCCCTAGAAGCTGTAGGCGACGCGAACCGCTGCGTTATAGCCTTCGGTCCGGTTCTCGGCGCCAAACTCCTTGTAGACGTGGAACCAGACCGCCGGCAGACCGGGAGACAGAAAGCTGACGGCCGGCCCGGCCGCCCACACACGGGCGCGATTACCATCGTCAATTGTCAGTGACGGGCTCTTGTCGTCGCTGATCTGGTCGTAGTAATAGCCGCCAAGACCCAGCGTCCAGACATCGACATGCTGGCCAATACCGAACTCGTTGCGATACTCCACGCCGCTGCGATAGTCGGTGTCGGTATTGCGGGTGTTGACATCGAACTGGGAGAGGGTCGAGAACTCCAGACCACCCTGCGTGACATAGGTGAAGCCGACGATGGGCGAGAAGGTCCAGTGGTTGAGACCAGGGTTGACCAGACGGTCCTTGTCATACTCCCCGGTGGGCGCCTGGATCTGGAACTGTGCACTCACGCCCATGTTCGGCGCGGGCTGCCAGGCCAGCATGAGCGGCACGATCTGGACATCGGCCTGGGCCAGTACGTGTGTGTCGTCCTGAAACACGGTCTGCCCACCGGCATTGACGTCCAGCGACGCCTTCATGTCGAAAAAGGGCAGTACGCCGCCGAAGCCGTAGCGCGCGCCGAACAGTCTCTTGTCCGTCATGCGGATGTAGGCGACCCCGACCGAGAGCACGTCGAGGGAGAAATCGTTGGGCGATCTCTTGCCGCCTCTGGTACGCAGGTCATCGGCCGTGTAATAGGCCGTGCGCAGACCGATGGTGCCATTCGGGGTCGTGGGTGGAAGAAAACCGGAACCGAACTCGTAGACGCCCATGGGGGTGGTGGGCGCGCCATTTTCGGTGGCGAAGGATGAAGCCGCGCAGGTCATGCCAGCCAGCGCGAGACAGACAGGGACTATTATTTTCATTGTGCACCGTGTCATCACATGGGTGGTGCACCAGATTATGTTGCCCCTGATCGTGATCGTTATCAGGATTCGGCAGGATTCAAGCGGCCTCGCTGCAGGGTTTCCGAGGGGCGCTCACCAAACAAGCGACGGTACTCCAGCGCAAAATGGCCGAGATGGAAAAAGCCCCAGCGCACCGCCTCATCCTGAACCCGCTGTGTCTCGCCGCGTGCCAGCGTGCGGTGCACGGCATTGAGCCGAGCCAGACGCATATAGCTGGCCGGGCTGATGCCCAGGTATTCCTGAAAGCAGTACTGCAGCTTGCGCCGGCTGACGCCGATGCGGTGACAGACGGAGGGAATGGCGATGGGCCCATCCTGGTGGGCATCGATCACCTCGCGGGCGCGATCCACCACACGCTTGCGCACCGAGGGGGTGACGCGCTCCATCGGCCCCTGCTCCATCACATCCAACACGTGCCCCAGAAAGGCGTCCCGCAATGCGTGACGAGAGACCAGATCGGGTCGCAGCACCAGCCACTGACAGGCCAGATCGAACAGCAGCATCAGTGCCCGATGGTTCGAGGCCACCGGCAGATAGCCCGGCCCAGCCCGCAGGCCGTCCATGGCCTCACGGGTCTCGCCGGACAGGATTGCCAGTTTCTGATAGTCGAGGCTCAGAGAGAGCAGGTCCAGATTGGCCGCCACGCGAACCTCCGGCAGATCCCCGCCCATGACGGCCAGCACGCCGGCCTGGGTATATTGCCGCCCCTGACAGATCAGCGGAGCATCGGGTCTTGACAGCGGAAAACTGAACCCGACGAAGGCGCTGCCGAGTCCACCCCGCTTGAGCAGCGCCTGGCTGCTGTGATCGCGGACCAGCCGCAACCCCTCCAGCTCAAAGTGAGTCACACGACCCTCGAAGCGCCCCTGTGAGAGCTGCATGAGCTGCAGCTCCCAGCCCTGATATTGCTCGATGTGCTGTTCGATACCCTGCGTGCGATGACAGGACAATGGCGAGGGTGCCAGCGAGTGTCGATCTTCCTTCGGAACGCACATGAGCTCATCCTCGTTCGGCGATCGCTATCGGTACCCGTGGCAGTCGGGGCGCTCTGGCCATCGTTCAATCCAGTGCGAACGCTGCGGCCTGCCGAGGCAACGCCAGGGATTGTCCACACTGCTGCTGGCCCCGCATCGTCCTGCCCGCCTCCCGGCAGCACACCGATGCCGGCGTGTCGTCCGAGCGGGCGAGTATGGTAAGGTCAGGCTCCCGCGGAAAATCGCTTCTGCCATCATGACCCGACAGCCCGCAGAGCCACTCCGGGGCTCCGTCCTATCCTATCGGACGAGCGGCAAACCGCCTTGCATCCCGCGACAGGTAGCGGATCGTTTCCGACTTCCTTTTGAGAAGGCACAACATGGCGCGCCCGACTCCCTCTCTCACTATGGCACTCCTGCGGGCCCGTGAATCCGCTATGGGCTTTTTCCGGCCACACCTCAACCGCCACAACGTCACCGAACAGCAATGGCGCGTCATTCGCACCTTGTGGCAGGCCGAAGCGCAGACGCTGGAGAGCTATCAACTGGCCGAACGGGCCTGCATCCTGCGCCCCAGTCTGACCGGGGTGCTGGTGCGACTGGAGCAGAGCGGCCTGGTCAGGCGCTGGAAGCCCGAAGCCGACCAGCGGCGGCTGTGTGTCACGCTGACGCCCGAGGGCAATGCGCTGTTCGACGACATGAAAGGCGAGATGATGCGCCAGTATCAACGTATTCAGCAGCATCTCGGCCCGGAGAAATACCGTACGCTGATGAGCCTGCTCGATGAGGTGCAGCGGCTCGATCCCCAGGAGTGAGCTTCGTGAAGCTCCATCCATGGCCATGCCAGACCCGCGCCGTCTGAAACGAGCGCGGCGCCTCCCCTCGAGGCGCCCCACTCGTCACCCGGCACGCATCAGTCACTCAGGTCCGCCTCGAACAGCCCCTTTTTCATCTTGAACTTTACCCAGACGAGTGCGATCAGGCTGACGATGCCCAGGACGACACCAAGAAGCGTATAGATCGTGGCGGTCATCTCCGGCGAGGGCGAGGCATGGAACACCACGTAGGCCATGCCAAAGATGCCCACCATCTGCGGCAGCGGATAGAAAGGCGTGCGGTACGGACGGCGATGCTCGGGGTGGCGCCGACGCAGCACGATCACATCGATATGCGCCACGATGTAGGCCATCAACCAGCTGGTCGCCGCGGCGATCACCAGCGCAATGATCTGCTGGGGATTGACCATCAGGAAGGTAATGACGACGACGACGGTCAAGAACAGGATGCCGACCCAGGGGGTGTTATAGCGCGGATGCATCTTGCCCATGATGGAAAATACCTGGCCGTTGTCGGCCATGCCGGACAACATGCGCGGTACCGCGGCCAGTACCGTGTTGACCGTGCTGCAGGTCGCGGTCATGCCCATCACGGTCGCGATGATCAACCCGGTCTTGCCGAAGACGCCATCGACCAGATCCAGATAGGGCAGCGGTGACGTGGTCAGGGTTTCGGCGGAGAGGTAGCGCCCTCCTCCGAGGCAGAACAGGAGAAAGAGCACGAAGATGATGCCCAGCGACAGGAACATCGCCCTGGGAATGCGCTTTTCCGGCTGACGAATGTCACTGATCATCGGACACACGAACTCGCAGCCGACAAACATCCACATGGCCAGCGCCACCAGCCCGATGAAACTGCCATCGAAGATGCCTCCCAGCCCCCAGTCGATGCCCGCCGCGTCGCGGGCCACGTTCGGCGCAGGCGACTGGATCAGTGCTGTCACGCCGACCAGCAGGAGGGCGCCGATCATGGAGAAGGTGAACACATTCTGCAGCCGGGCGAAGACATCGGTACCCAGGATATTGAATACGGCAATCGCTGCCAGTATCAGGAGCGGCACCAGGTGCGTGGGTAATGTGTCAGGGAACAGTGCCTGAAGCAGCGCATCGACCAGCAGGAATTCGGCCGGGATAGCGAAGACGGCCACCACGACGTAGCCCGCAAACACCGACACGATGGCCGGGAAATGCCCGATGGCCTTCTGGGTATAGGTGGCCAGCGTACCGGCCTGTGGATACATCAACGAGAGTTCCGAAAACGAAATGGCGTTGCAGACGGCCAGCAGGGCCGCGACCAGCATGGCGGCCAGAAAACTCAGGCCGCCGATGCCGAACCCCAGCAGCCCTGATGCCATCACCCCCTGTACCACCACGGTGCCTACGCAGATGGCGATCATGGTATTGAAACCGATGGCCCGTCGGGCGGGGGGGGTAGCAGGTATCGCTGGAGCGACTTTCGTGGTATCGAGCATGGTCAATGACCTCCGTGAGACAGGGTCGGTTTTGTTATTGGCGGGTACTGACAGAGGCGTCACAGCCTAATGCTCCAACCTACGTCTGCCGGACACGACGTTCTTGTTCTCTCCTGCCAGAAACTTTCCTTTCCCTGCCTTGCCTTGCCCATCGGGGCCAAGGCGAGTGCCACCCCAGCAGACGATGGGTGGCGGTGGCCATGGGGAGGTCTCCAGCTCAGAGCGGGGGTTGGTCCTGCCGGGAGGTAGCCAGACCCGCGCGGCCGCGCAGTGCGACACCGCTCCAGCCCACGGCGTAGAGCACCGCGAGTGCGACGAGCAGCAGGATGCCCCGCCGCAGATCGCCGCCGAGGCTCACCGCCAGCCCCACCACCAGCGGACTGACGAACTGGCCGATATAGAGACAGCCAGTGAACAGCCCCATGCCGCGACCGCGGGTCTGCGGCGTGAGGGCGTTCATCACCGGCGCCATGGCGTTGGGCACCAGCATCCCGGCCCCGATCCCGTGGACGGTCACCGCCAGCAGCACGCTCGCATAGCCGGGGGCCTCGGCCAGTATCCACAGCCCGCCGGCAAGCAGTAGCAGCAGCAGTCCATTGCAGCCGTGCAACCCCAGCCCTCGTCGCGCCAAGGGCCACAGCAGTGCCCCCAGCAGCGAGGCGAGCAGTGCCCACCCGGTGCACAACCCGATCAGGGTGCTCGATGTCACGCCCAGGCCGACCAGGATCACCGGCGTCTGGATGGTGACGACGAAGCACAGCACCATGCCCACGGCGATCAGCGCGCAGCCGGCCACCAGCGCGACCCGGTCTACCCGGTCCGTGCCGCGCGCCTGATCGCGAGCCTGCTGCTGCGCCAACGGCGGCTCCCACAGGATGCGCAGCATGAACGGCACCAGCAGCAGCGGCAGCAGATAGAGATAGAAAGGGGTACGCCAGGAGGACTCGCCGAGCACCCCACCGGCGACGAAGAACAGAGCGCCGACAAGGCCGATGGTCACCACCTGGCGATTGACGTAGCGCAAGCGCTGTTCGCCGTGCCAGTAGTCAGCGATCAGGGTCGAACAGCCGGTCATGACCATGGCCTCGGCCACCCCGAACGCCAGCCGAGCGGCGACCACGCCCATCAGCGCGTCGAGCTGTGCCGGCAGCGCGCCGAGGATGGCATAGAGCAGGGTCGCGGCCACCAGCATCGGCTTGCGTCCGACACGATCCGCCAACCAGCCGGCCACCGGCGCGAACAGCGCGATCGCCAGCGCCGGCCCGGTGATGGCGAGCGGCACCCAGAGGCCGGCGTGCGGCTCGCTGGGCATGAACGCCGCCATCATCTTGGGCAGGACCGGCGCCACCATCACCGAGCCGACAATGGTCAGACTGCTGCCCAGGAGCAGCACCGCGCCCTCGCGCGTCCCAGCCTGGCGCATGATGCACCTCGATCATTGTGATTGTGATGGCGATCAGACTAGGCACAAGACGCGCACGGGCGTTATCCCGAATCGGCAATATTGGCAGCGCGGGCAGGCCCGGGGGATCGGGCCAGGTGCGAGGTGACGTCAGGGCGTGTTGAGGTTGCGGAACATCTTGCTCAGGCACTGGTTGACATAGACGATCTCCGCCTTCCCCAGGCCGTCGAACGCTCTCTCCACCACCCGCGCGGTGAGCTCTCTGGCCACCGCCAGCCTGGCTTCACCCTCGGCGGTCAACGTGACCTCGGTGACCCGGCCATCCTGCGGCGAGGGCGCGGTCTCGAGCAGCCCCGCCTCCTGCATCTTGTAGACGATCTTGGTCACCGTGGAGAGCTTGGCCACGACGTGGGTGGCGATGTCAGACATGCTCAGGCGACCCTGTTCGTGGAGGATCACCAGGACCCGCCACTTGGACGAGCTCAACCCCTGGGGCTTGAGCAGCGCGTCCACCTCGGCGCTGTACTTCGCGTTCAGCCGCGCGACCCAGTAGAGCGGGAAATCCTGGGCGCGATACTCATCGGAGAGCGGAAAGAAGGAGGAAGCCAGCTCATCCTTGTCGACCATGCGAGGGCGCTCCAAGGCGATAAAATAGTTGAATAGTCTAACATATCGCCTGACTCACAAAAGCCACTCCAGGGGCGCAACAGCGCATCATCGGGCGCTGCGAGACCCCGCCTACACTGACCTCGAGCGCCTCATCGATTCGCCAGCGCCACTCGGGTCAGGCCCGCTGGAGGGTCTCGGAGGGGTATTCGCCGAACAGCTCGTGATAGCTCGCCGAGAAGTGGCTGAGATGACGGAAGCCCAGGTCGTGGGCCACATCGCCCACCGTCAGATCCTCCGCTGGCGCACTCATCAGCCGGCGGCGCACGGCGTTGAGCCGAATGCTGCGCAAAAACGCCACCGGACGCATGCCCACCACCCGCTGGAAGCTGTTCTGCAGCGTGCGGCGGCTGACATGCAGCTGCTCGCACAGGTCGAGCACGCTGAGCGGCCGTTCCGGGTCGGCCAGCATCAGCTCCTGGCTGCGCCGCACGATATACGAACTCACCGCGAGCTCGTGGCGCCGTCGCTCGCCGCTGGCCTGCAGCAGCAGATCGAGCAGCAGCGTCATCAGCGCCTCCTCGATACGCTTCTCGTGCAGGCCATCGGTGTCCGCCCCGCGCTGACCGAGGCCGGCGACGTGACGGAAGATATCCCGCTTGATCGATTTCAACAGCCCCTGCGGCACCTCGAGTCCCGGCAGCCCCGCCAGGCGCGCGAACTGGGCGCTGCCCAGTTCGAGCTCGGCCAGGCGGCTGAAGCGTTCGATATCGACGCTCAGCGACAGAAACGCCATGCCTTCCGGCGCGTGCAGCATGAACTCCTCGCCATCGCGCAGCATCAGAATGCTATTGGCGCCGACCTTGCAGCCCTGGATGACCGGCATCTTGGCGGTGGAGAAAGAGACGCAGAAGCGCTGCCGCGGTGCCTGACCATACTGCACCACGCGTTTGTCGAGCGCTTCGTGGAAGAGCTGGAAGCGCTCGCCCGAGACCAGCAGCAGTTCACTCCTGAGGCGCCCGGCCCCGAGCTGGTCGTAGACCTGCTGCCAGCCGCTGATCGCCGCCGCATGCTGCTGGGAATCCTGGAAGGAACGCACCTCGTATCGCATACCTACCCCCTGAGCGCGCCGCGGTCGCGGCGCTGCCGAGGTCGAGCCCGCCGAACGGGCACCGCCCAAGGCGCCCGTCTAGAAGAACGCGGCCACGACCAGTTGCGCATAGACGTTGGTGCCGTTACCCCCGACCTGGCTGCCCCCTTCGGCGGCGCTCTTGTCGGGTTTGTAGAAGCCCACCAGGGGGCTGATGGCGATATGTTCGGTCGCCATCCAGCTCGCGTACAGATCCAGCTCCCGGGCATCCAAATTACGCGTATCGCGCCGCTTCAGGGTAGTGAAGTCGAAAAACAGTGCCCCCAGACTCAGACGCTCCGTCGGTTGCAAGCGCAGGCCGAGATGCTGGATACCCGTGTTACGCGCGAAGATCCCGGCATAGTTGGCCGCCACTTCGCCCTGGAACCAGGTGCCCAGTTGGGGACTGTTCTGGCCGGTGAACAGCGAGTCCCAATCCGCGGAGTAGCGGGTGTAGCGGTAGGTCAGGGTCGGTGTCCAGGCGAGTTCGGCGAAGGTGTAGCTGGCCTCGGCGTACCAGGCGCTCTCGCTGCCGCTGCGCTTGTACTGGCGCGCGTACTCGGCGGCAAAGGCGGCATTCTCGATCCCCAGATCGCTCTCTCCGCGCAGGCTGTAGACGTTCATGCCATCGCGCTGGCGGGTGAACTCGTTGGCCCAGCGGTCGTTGACATCGAGGCCGTGCACCGCGGTCAGACCGACGGTACCCGCCGCGCCGGTGTAGTCGAGGGTACCGGCAAGCAGCTCGGTATCGGCCTGGGCACGGTTGTCCGACTCGAGCCAGGCGGCGGTGCCATGCAGGCCCTGCTCGCCCCCGATGCGCGCCACCGCGGTGCGTGCGAAGGCGTGACGCGGTGCCAGGTAGTAGGCGCCCCCCCGGTTGAGGGCGCCTCCGGCTGGACCCTTGCCGAGATTCAACCCATCGTCGTTGATGATGAAACCCCGGCCGAGCTGGACCACCTGCCGGCCGGCGGAGAGATCCAGTCCATTCGTGCCGAGAAAGGGAAAGCGATCGCCCGAACGCCAGCCCAGGTAGGCCTCTTCGAGCGAGGTCCGCCGCTCCGAGCCCAGGCTGTTGCCACCGGCATCGCCGTCGCCCCAGGTCGCGGAGCTGACCCAGTCGAGCGCAGCGTAGAGCTCGCCGCGGTCGCCCAGGGTGCGATGGCCGCTGAAACCATACTTGATATAGCCCTCGCGCCAGGTACTGCCGCCGTCGCGGCCGGCGTAACTCTTGCGGCTGTCCATCCAGCCGTGAACGGCCGTGACGTCCAGGTTCAGCGCCCCCTTGGGACTCGCCAGCAGCTCGTAGGCCTGGGCGCTACCGAGCGGCGCCAGGACCAGGCCCAGCGCGGCGCAGCCGCCGACGAGCCGATGCCTCTTGTGTGCCGTCATGGCCTCTTCCTATCACTGTTGTTGTTATCACTGTTGTTGTTCGCGCCCTCGCTGCCGCGGGGCGCCGGGCGCGCACCGCTCAGCTCGCCGCCGGGGAGGGCAGCGGGCGCGTGAAGCGCAGTTGCGGCGTGGTGAACTCGAGCAGCCCCTGTAACCCGAACTCGACCCCGAAGCCGGACATCTTGCAGCCCCCGAAGGGCGTGTTGGGCTGAATCTGGGCGTGACAGTTGACCCACGCCACGCCGCTCTCCAGGCGATTGGCGATAGCCTGGGCGTGGGCCTCATCGGCCCCCCACACCGAGCCGCCCAACCCCATCGACGAGGCGTTGGCGCGGCGCAGGGCATCCTCGACGTGGGTATAGGCGATCAGCGGCAGCACCGGGCCGAACTGCTCCTCGTCCACCAGCCGCTGGCCGTCGCTGACGCCGATGACGATGGTCGGCGGATAGAAGAAGCCGGGGCGATCCAGGCGCTCGCCACCGCACAGCACCTCGGCGCCCTGGGCGCGAGCGTCGTCGACCAGCTCACACACCAGCGAGAGCTGATCGGCGTTCTGCAGCGGGCCGAAGGTCACGCCCGCCTCCAGGCCATCGCCGACCACCTGGCGCCGCGCAATGTCGGCCAGCGCCTCGGCCAGTTCGCGATACTGGGATTCGTGCACGTAGAGCCGCTTCAGCGCCGCGCAGGTCTGCCCCATGTTGATGAAGGCGGCCTGGAAGATCTCTTCGGCCACCGCCGCCACCGGCGTCTCCGGCAGCACGATGGCGGCGTCGTTGCCGCCCAGCTCCAGGGTCAGGCGCTTGAGATTGCCGGCCGCGGCCTGCATCACCTGCTGCCCGGTGGCGGTGGAGCCGGTGAAGACGATCTTGTCGATGTCCGGATGCGCAGTGATGGCACCGCCGAAGCCGTGCCCGCCGGTGACCCCGTTGATCACGCCGCGGGGCACATGACGGGCGATGATCTCGATCAGCCGCAGGGTGCTCAGCGGGGTCAGGCTGGAGGGCTTGCTGACCACGCAGTTGCCCGCCCGCAGCGCCGGCATCAGGTGCCACACGGCGATCATGAAGGGCCAGTTCCACGGCGTGATCGAGGCCACCACCCCCACCGGGCGATGGTGCAGCTCGATCTGCTGGGTCGGCGACCGTTCGATCGTCTCCACCGGGATCTCCTGGCTCGCCGCATAGCGCGTCCAGGCCACCCCACCGCCGATCTCCGCGTGCGCCAGCGCCAGCGGCTTGCCCTGCTCGCGCACGATCAGCCGTGCCAGCTCGTCGGCCTCGCGCTCGATGTCGTCGGCGATGCGGCCGAGGGCCTCGCAGCGCTGCGCGTGGCTGTAGGCCTGCCAGGCGCCGAAGGCGGCACGGGCGGCGACCACAGCGCGATCCAGCTGGGCAAGAGAGCCCGCCGGACACTCGGCGAAGGCGCTACCGCTGGCCGGATCGATCACCGCGAAGTGCCCCTCCTCCCCGGCCACCTGCTCGCCGTCGATCACGAGTCGATAGTCATGCATCACGATTCTCCTGGTGTGTGTCGTTGTCACGGGTGTCGCCGGCCTAGATGCGATGGAGGCCGAGCTGTGAAAAGCGTTCCGGCTCGGCCCGGCGCAGTCGCATCGCCATCAAGCCGCCGATGGCGAGGGAGAGCACGATGAGCAGGCAGAGGGCGTAGGAGAGCATCTTGCTCGATCCGGTCAGCACGTCGAAATGGGCCACCGCGATGACCATCACGCCCAGCAGCAGCGCACTGGCGAGCAGCGGCAAGAGACGCCCGCGCCACACGCCCACGCCGAGTTCGGGATGACGCTGGAAGTAGCACGCCACCGCCAGCGAGGTGAGCGCCATCAGCAGGATCAGCGACAGCGCCGCCAGGCTCGAGAACCAGGCGAACAGCTCGAGGATCGGATCACTGCCGCAAGCGGCGAAGATCAGCACCGCGGCAGCGGCGATCAGCGTCTGTACCAGGGAGCCGACGTAGGGGCTCCGGTGCCGCGGATGCGTGCGCCCCAGGGCCCCGGGCAGCAGGCCGTCACGCCCGATGGCATAGAAGTAGCGCGCCGCCGAGTTGTGGAACGCCAGCAGTCCGGCGTAGATGCTGACCAGAAACAGCACCCGCGCGATCTGGGTCAGGGCACTGCCGACATAGTGATCGGCCAGACCGTAGATCAGTACCGTGGGGTCCTTGAGCTGGACGAGCGTCTCCACCACCCGGTCCGACCCCACGCCGACGATCATGGACCAGGTGGAGAAGGTGTAGAAAAAGCCGATCAGCAGGATCGAGGCGTAGGTCGCCAGGGGAATGTCGCGGCGCGGATTCTTCGCCTCCTCCCCATAGATGGTGGTCGCCTCGAAGCCGATGAAGGCTGCGAAGCAGAACAGCAGCCCGATCGACGGCGAGCCGCTCAGCACGCTCTCGGCCTGGAACGAGGCAAAGTCCACCCCATGCGCACCGCCACTGGAGAGGATCGCGATATCCAGGACCAGGATGACGCCATACTCGGCCATGACGATGAGGCACAGCACCTTGGCGGAGAGATCGATCTTGCGATAGCCGAAGGCGGAGATACTCGCCATCGCCAGCAGCGCGCAGAGCCACCACGGCAGGGAGAGGCCGAATAACGCCTTCAGGGTGCCGGCGGCGACACCGCCGAACATGCCATAGAGCCCGATCTGCAGGATGTTGTAGGCGAACAGGGCCAGCCCCCCGACCGCGCCGCCGGGGATGGGCCCCAGGCCCCGGGTCGAGAAGGCATAGAAGCCGCCGGCGTCGGTCACGTGCCGGGCCATGGTGGTGTAGCCCACCGAGAACAGCAGGAGTATCGCGAGCACCATCAGAATGAGCGACGGCGTCCCGGCACCGTTGCCAAGCATGATGCCGATGGGAAAACCGCCCGCCAGCACGCTGAAGGGACTCGCGGCGGAGACCACGAAAAAGATGATGAAACCGACGCCCAGGGCACCACGCCTGAGCTCCGTCGTGGGGGAGGAAGTAACGTTCATGGCTGTGCCTTCGTCATTATGATTGTAGGAACACGTAACGCTTCCACTCATGCTAGCCCCGCAGCCCACCTCGACGTTATCCCAAATTGGAACCAATAATTTCTTTTAAAACAAAAACTTGAAACAAAGCACCGGCAGGCGCCCGAGGCCCCACCTCGAGTCGCCCTGAACGTTCTCGCGTCGCCGGCGATTCGTACCCGGACCCCGCTGCCCCTCAGCGGGACGGGGGTTTCACCATCACGAAGTCGGCCGCCGCTTCCCACTCGGTATCGCCCTGGCTCACCGGCCGGTACGCCACGATCAGCGAGGCCTTGACCCCGAACACCGCATCCGAGGCCAGGTAGTCGTCACCGGCCACGAAGAGATGGGTGACGATACGTTCGTAGTCCGGGTGGGTGAGCAGGAAGTGCATATGGGCCGGCCGCCAGGGATGGCGTCCGAGCCGGGTCAGCATATGGCCCACCGGGCCGTCGTCGGGGATCGGATAGGAGACCGGCTTGATGCCGACGAAGTCATAGCGGCCGTCGGGGCCGGTGACGAATACGCCGCGGTTGTTCCATGTCGGCTGCTGGCCGGGCTGCTGGACGTCGTAGAAGCCGTCGCTGTTGTCCGACCAGACATCGATCCGCGCCCCCGCGATGGGCTGGCCATCGAGATCGAGAACGCGCCCCGTGTAGCGGCACGACTCACCCTTGCCATCGAGCGAGATGCAGCTGCCCATGGGCAGTTCCGGCGCCCCGTCCACATGGAAGGGGCCGAACACGGTGTTCTCGGTGGCACCCGCCGGACGGCGATGCGCGAGCGCATCCACCAGCATGGAGACGCCGAGGGTATCGGAGAGCAGGATGAACTCCTGGCGCTGGGCATCGCACAGCTGGCCGGTCCGGGTCAGGAAGTCGATCGCGACCTCCCACTCGGCCTGGGTCAGCCCGACCTCCTTGACGAAGTCGTGCAGATGACGAACCAGCGACGCCATGACCTCGCGCAGTCGCGGGTCGGTCGCCTCGCCCATACGCGCATTGACCGCCTCGACGGAGTTGGCTTCGGTGAAGTAGTCGATCCGGGGCATGCTCACTCCTCCTTGTCGGCCCGGTGCCAGGGCCTCGACATGTGATCGCGCCCCTAGGCCGGGCGCTCGCCACGCCAGGCGCGGCCCAGCAGCTCGCGGATGGCATGGCGCTCGATGGGGCGCGGATTCCAGTAGGGGTTCATGACCGCCAGCTCGGCCGCGCGGTCCAGGTCGGACTCGCGCATCCCCAAGGCCTCCAGGGCCAGCGGCGCGCCCAGGCCGGCGGCGAAGTCGTGCAGCCCGCCGCCCAGCTCGCCACCGAACAGACGTGCCGCAGGCGCCAGGACATCGGCCGCCGCCCGGGCGTTGTAGGCGGCGGTGTGCGGCAGCAGGATGGCATGGGTCTCGGCGTGGGGCAGATCGAAGCTGCCGCCCAGGGTGTGGCACAGCTTGTGGTGCAGCGACATGCCGACGCTGCCCAGCACGCTGCCGCACAGCCAGGCGCCGTAGAGCGCGTCGCTGCGCGCCTCCAGGTCGTGTGGTCGGGCGACGATCGCCGGCAGCGCCCGCTGCAGGCTGTCGAGTCCTGCCACGGCCATCAGCCCGGTCAGCGGGTTGCGATCGCGGGCATAGAGCCCCTCCACCGCGTGCGCCATCGCGTTCAGCCCGCTGGTCACACTGATCGCCGGCGGCAGGCCGAGGGTGAGTTCGGCGTCGTAGATCACCACCTCGGGCAGGATGTCGGGCTCTCTGATCGTGGTCTTCAGGCCGTTCTCGGTCTGCCCCAGAATGGGCGTGACCTCGGAGCCGGCGTAGGTGGTCGCCACCACGATCTGCGGGGCGTCGTTGCGGTGGGCGATCGCCTTGGCCAGCCCCACGGTCGAGCCACCGCCCAGCGCCACGACACAGTCGGCCTCGACCTGCGCGAACGCCGCCATGGCGCGCTCGGTCACGGCTACCGGGGTGTGCATGGAGGCTTCGCTGAACACCCCCACGCTCAGCTCGCCGAGCCGGGCCTGGAGCGCGAGCGCCGCGTCGCGACGGCTGGGCGTGGAGAGTACCAGCGCCCGGCGGCACGCCAGGCGGCGGATCTCGTCGGCGATCCGGGCCTGGCTGCCAGGCCCGAACAGGATGCGCGCCGGATTGGCGGTGTAAACGAACTCGTGCGCCATGACGCCTCTCACTCCTTGAGCAGCACCGACTCGCTGGGAAAGTCCGTCGCCCAGCCTTCATGGAGCGGCGCCACGAACACGTTCTCGGTGCGCGTGCGGGTGATCTTCCACTGCCCGTCGGGCTCCTTGCGGAACGCATTGTTGAGCCGCGACGAGCGCAGCAGCGCCTTGCCGTTGGCGAAGATCCAGGGCTGGCAGTGAACCCACTGCCCCTCGGCGACGTCACCGCGGACCTGAATCTGCTCGGAGGTCAGGTAGTGGACGTTGAGCAGCAGCTTGGGGTCCTGGTCTTCTTTCCAGAAGCCCTCGAAGTGCCGCCGGATCGCCGCTGCTCCCTCGGCGCGCCCGAACTGGTTGTCGTAGTACTCGCCGACGCCTTCCCAGACCGCATCTTCGGTATACAGCGCCATGATCCGGTCGATACGTTCGGCGTCGCTGGTCACCCCGTACTCGGGAATCGGGGTGTCGCAGAGGAACATGTAGCGCGCCTGCAGACGGCGGATCTCGGCCTCGGCTTCCAGCGTCTCGATACGCCCCACCAGGGCTTTCACTTCAGCACTCGTCACTTCCGACATGGTCGGTCTCCTTATCTGGCTTATCCGGCTTATCCGGCGTGGCTTACGTGGCTTGCTTGCACAGTGACCGCTCGCCCGGAGAGGTCACGAAGGGGCGCCGAGACGCTCGATCACGCGTCCCAGCCCCGACTTGAGGGCATCGACTTCGTTCGCTGCCAGGCTCTCGAACAGCCGCCGCTCGTAGTCGTCGGCCACGGTGAGCAGACGCAGCGCCAGCGTCTGCCCGGCCTCGGTGAGGCGCACGCTCTCGACGTCATCCACGCTCAGCAGACCGCGCTCACGCAACGCGGCGAGGGTATCCTCGAGCTCCGCGAGGGGTTGCGACACGCGCCGCGCCAGCACCTCGGCGGCCAGCGGCCCGCCATCGGCGAGCAGCGTCAACACCCGCCACTCGTTGTCATTGACGCCAAGGCTGGCGAGCCGCGGGTAGAAATCCCCCCGGTAGGCAGCCAGCGCCTGACGCATCAGGTAGAGCAGGTGCTGGCCCAGCCGGCCATCCATCTCCGTCGGTTCGCCGACGTCGAGCATCAACGGATGCGGCTCGGGCACGGCGTAGCGGCCGTTGTGGAAGACCAGGGCGCTGCCCTCGTTACGGTAGGCGTAGCGCAGCACTTCGCCGACGATGATCAGGTGATCGCCGCCCTCGTAGACGTTCCAGGTCCGGCATTCGAAATGTGCCGCGGCCCCTGTCACCCGGGCGACGCCACCCAGGCCCTGATCGGTGGCGATGCCGGCGAACTTGTCCTCGCCGCGCCGGGCGAAACGGTTGGAGATGTCGACCTGCTCGTTACCGAGCACGTTGACCACGAAGTATTCGGCGTGGCGGTAGGCATCGAGGCTGTAGGCGCCCTTGTCGATGCTCCACAGGATCAGCGGGGGATCCATCGACACCGAGTTGAAGCTGCTGGCGGTGACGCCATGGTCCTCTTCGCCATCGCGTGTGGTGACCACCGTCACCCCGGTGGCGAACTTGCCCAGCGCGCTGCGGAAATCTCTCGTATCGAAATTCATCGGCGATGCTCCGTTGCGGTCCTCATAGGTTTGTCAGCGGCCCAGGCGCTCGGCGGTCTCGCCGCCGATGCCGTAGTCGCTCTTGGGAATCTCGCTGATGATCACGCGCACGTTGGCCGGCGGCGCCTGGAGAGAGTCCGCCACGGCATCGGTCACCTGGCGGATCAGGGAGGTCTTCTGGTTCGGGGTACGCCCCGCGATCATGTAGACGTGAACGGTTGGCATTGTTGTGTTCCTTGCTGGATTCAGAGATCGAGAACGAGTCGCTTGCCCCGGGCCCGGGAACAGCAGACGCACATCTGGTCGCCATCCTCGCGCTCGTCGGCGGTGAGAAAGTGGTCGCGGTGATCGATCTCGCCATCGAGGACGTCGGTCACGCAGGTACCGCACACGCCCTCCTCGCACTTCACCTCGACCTCGACCCCGGCTCGCGCCAGCGCCTTGGCGATGGTGTCCTCGGCGCCCACGCTGACGGTGACACCGGAACGTTCGGCGACCACCTCGAAGGCCTCGCCCGAGACGTCGACGTCGGCGGAGAAGAACTCCCGGTGAATGCGGGCATCATCGATACCGAAGGCACCGGCACGTCCGATCACCCAGTCCATGAAGCCCTGCGGGCCGCACACGTAGACGTTGACCCCGTCACGTGCCTCGGCCAGCACGGCATCCAGATCGAGCCGGGTCGCCGCATCGTCGTCGTGGTGATAGACCACGGCATCGGCCAGGCCGGCGGCCGCCAGCGCATCGCGGAAGGCGGTGACCTCCCGCGAGCGGGTGCAGTAGTGCAGCGCGAAGTCCTGCCCCAGCGCGTGCAGCCGCCGGGCCATGGCGATCATCGGTGTCACCCCGATGCCGCCACCGAACAGCAGGCTCTGAGGCGCCGCCTCGTTCAGCGGGAAGTGATTCTTCGGCCCCTCGACCTCGAGGGTGCCGCCGGTTCGCACGATCCGGTGCAGGGTCTCGGAACCGCCACGACTGTTGGGGTCACGCAACACGCCGATCTCGTAGAAGGCGGTCTCGGCCGGGTCCGAGCAGAGCGAGTACTGCCGCCACAGGTCGACGTCGGCGTCGCGGATGTGCACGTCCAGGTGGGCACCGGCGGTGAACGGCGGCAGCGGGGCGCCGTCGAGTGCGCGCAGTCGCACTCTGGCGATGTTGCCGGGCTCGTCGATGCGTTCGTCGATGGTCAGCGCCAGGCGCGCTTTGGGAGTCTCCATTGGCATTACCTCATGTAGATCCCGCCGTTGACGTCCCAGCAGGCGCCATTGACGAAGGCCGCCTTGGGGCCAGCCAGCAGCACCACCAGCTCGGCGACGAATTGAGGGTCCCCGAGCCGGCCCACCGGAATATTGGCGATGGCCTGCTCGAGGTTGTCGCCCAGCACCGAACGCACCATGGGCGTGTCCATCGGGCCGGGGGCGATGGCGTTGCAGGTGACGCCGAACGGCGCCAGGTCGCGGGCGAAGATCTTGGTCAGGGTCAGGATGGCGCCCTTGGAAGCGGCGTAGTGGGCGCCGGTCGCGGTGCCGCCGTTCTGTCCCGCCAGGGAGGCGAGATTGACGATGCGCCCGTAGCCCCGGGCCTTGAAGTGGCGGCCGAAGATCTGGCTGCCGGCGAAGGTGCCGCCGGCGTTGGTGGCGAGCACGGCGTTGAAGTCCGCGGGGTCGATCTCCAGCACCCCCTGGACCGCCGTGCGGGCGGCGTTGTTGACCAGCACCTCCACCGAGCCCCAGCGTTCGAGGCACTTGTCGAGCACGGCCTGGAAGTCGTCGGGGCGGGCCACGTCGAGGGTCGCGGTCACCGCGGTCTCGCCGGAGAGGTCCAGCTCGCTGGCCAGCGCCGCGGCCGGCTCGGGGTCGATGTCGGAGATCACCACCCGGAAGCCGGCGCGGTGCAGGGCGCGCACCGCCTCGGCACCGAAGCCGCGCGCGCCACCGGTGACCACGGCGGTGTGGATCTTGTCAGGGGCAGGTAGCGTCATCAGAACAAATAGCTGAACGAGTTCAGCATCCCGTCGGAGTTGAGCAGACGTGCCACCTTGTGGCGGATCTTGAAGCCGCCCGGGGTGACGATGAGGGTGTAGGTCAGGTCGGCGGCCCAGATGCGCTGGCGCCCGAACTTGTCCTCGATCAGGTGTTCGGCACAGCGCACCCTGACGTCGTCGCCGTCGACGGACTCGATCACGAAGCGCGACAGCGTGCGCACGGTGCGCGCCGGCGGCGCCGAGGAGATCGAGAAGCCCTGCTGGAAGCGGGTGATGCGCTCACGCCGCATGTGGGCATCGTCGTGGCACAGGTTGAGCGCGTCGTCGAAGTCCTGGGTATCGCCGATCGGCAGGGTGTAGAAGCCATCGTCGCTCCACAGGGCGAGCCACGCCTCGTAGTCGCGGTGGTCGAGCATGTCCGCCTCGGCCCAGATGAAGGCCTGGGCCTGCCATAGCAGGGAGTCACTGCGGGTATCGGTCGGGGTGTTCATGCCTGCATCATCCTTTTCCACATGTCGTACGCCGCGCGCATGCCGGTCTCGGCGCTGATGTGCCCGCGCGGGCCCGCCTCGCCGGGTTGCTCGTCCTCGAGGCCACGGTTGATCAGGATGGGCAGCTCGGCGCCCCCCTGGATGCCACGCTGGATGCGCTCCCACACCTCGGCGTCGTCGGGCGAACCGAAGCCCATGGGCCCCTGGAAGTGCTCGTGCAGCCGCAGTCGTGCACGGTTGGCGGCGTCGGGGCCGCCATCCATGCCGATGGCGATATGCCGGATGTCGGTGTGATCGACGCTCACCGGCGTCAGCACGCGGAAGAAGGCCAGCGAGAACGACACGTTGGGGAACAGGTTGAGGTTGAAGCCGGCGCCGCCCACGGCACGCACGATGCGCCGCACCTGGGCCTCGTCGTGCCCCTCGTCGCGCAGCTCCTGGGCCAGGGTCTGGAAGCGTTCGGGGATCGGCGCGTCGAGGTTCTCCTCGAGATCCACCAGTTCGGGGATCATCACCATGACCGAGTGGCCGTTGCCGAGATCCTCGACGTAGCCCTTGCCCTGTTCGAGGAACGAGAAGACCGCCTCGGTCTCATCGTCCAGCGACTGCAGGAACGACTTGTGTACCACCGGGAAGTGATAGGCATCGGTGGTGTTTTCGAGCTGGATCTTCCAGTTCATCGGGACGCTGAACTGATGCTCGCCGAGCACCTTGACCGGATACCCCGCGCCCTGCTTCATGAACAGGTCGATCCAGTGGGTCACCGGGCCGAGGAAATCGAGCAGCGGCTCGGCCTGCTCGTCGAAGGTGGCGAAGATCATCCCGGCGTAGGCTTCGGTGCGCAGCTTGAGCAGGCCGTGCTGCGCCTTGTCGAAGTCATCGCCGTACTGCTCGGGATAGGGCAGTGCGCGCAGCGAGCCGTCCAGGGCGTAGCCCCAGCCGTGGTAGGGGCACTGGAACGAGGCGGTCTTGCCCTGCTTCACCTCGCACACCGTGGCCGCCCGGTGGCGGCAGCGGTTGATCATGACGTGGATCTTGCCCTTCCTGTCGCGCACCACGATCACCGGATCGCGACCCACCTGGGACAGCTTGAACGAGCCCTTGTCGGGAATTTCGCTCTCGTGAGCGACCCACACCCAGGTCTTCTTGAAGATGCGCTCCATCTCGGCGTCGAACAGCGCCGAGTCGTCGTACATGGGGGTGCGGATGTGGTCCTTGAACACCAGCTCATCCGGTTCAGGGACGAGGTCGATCCGGTTGTCGATCGTCATGATGGCCTCGCGCTAGTCAGCGGTTGTCAGGTCTTTGGCGAAACGTCTGTCGTGAGACGTCTTTCTGTCAGCGTCGGGTACGGCGTACGTCACTCGGGGACGACGAGTTCGCGGCCTATGCGCGCCTCGACACGGCAGTATTTCCAGAGCTTGTAGGTGCCGTCCCCCACGGGGGTGGTGCGGAAGAAGTTGCAGGCCTCGACGATCGCCTCGTAGGTCTCGACGTCGGCCATGATGTAGAAGGTCCAGGGCGCAGCGAGGGAGGGGCCGACCTGGATACGGTCATCGTCCATGATCCCCAGGATGGTGACGCCGGGCAGGCCGTCGATGCTCTGCAGCAGGGTGCGGGTGGCTTCCCAGACCTGCTTGGCCTCGTCGGCGGTGGCGTTCATGAAGTTCTGGTTGATGCCGCAGCAGAACAGTACGCGATGTTTCATGTCGTGATTCTCCGTGGGTGCGTAAAGGGCCCGATCAGCGAAGGGATCGCCCGGCTCACAGGTAGCCCGGCAGCGGGTCGTGGTCGAAGAAGATGGCGCCGGCGTTCTTGAAGGTGATCTCGCCCATGAAGGCGTGCTGGGTACAGAGCATCGAGTCCCGCAGGATGCGTGACAGCGGATGCCCGTTGTCGGCACCGCTCATGCCACTGAGCTGATACACGCAGCGGATCGCCTCGGCACACTCCCGGGTCAGATGGGTCGTCGACAGGCGCAACAGGTTGATCTGGTCGCGACTCGGCTCACCGCCCGCCTCGACGGCGCGCCAGGCCGCTTCGGTGCTCTCGTAGAAGAAGGCGCGGGCGGCGCGTACCTGGGCCTCGGCCTTGGCCAGGCCGATCTGGGCGTATTCGCGCTCGCCCAGGTTCGGCGCGCCGGTGACCGATTTGCGGCCCCCGGCCGACGCCCGCATCACGTCGAGCGCTTCACGCGCCAGCCCCAGGGTGGTCACTGCCAGCACCTGGGCGGCAAAGGCCAGCGACGGGTAGCGGACGAAGGGCGCGTCGATGGTCGCACTGGCACCACGTACGAAGGTCCACTCCTCGGCGACGTAGGCGTCATCCACCACCAGATCGTGGCTACCGGTGGCGGCCATGCCGACCATGTTCCAGGTGGGGTCGATGCGCACCCGATCGGGCGGCAGCACCGCCATGCGCGGCGCGGCGCCAGGCTCGTCGGGCTGGATGCCGACACCGCACAGGGTGGCCCCCATGCAGCCGCTGGCAAACTTCCAGCGTCCCTTGATGCGATAGCCGTTATCGACCTTCTCGGCGGGGTGCGGCGGAAAGATGCCACCGGCGAACACCACGTCCGGGGAGTCCCGCCAGATCCGGGTGATGGTCTCCTCGGGCAGCGCGGCCAGGTAGAAGGGGTTCATGCCGAAACTCGCCACCCAGCCGGCGGAACCGTCGGCCGCCGAGATCGCCTCGACCATCTTCAGAAACTCGGCCGGGGATTTCTCGTCGCCGCCGTAGCGCTTGGGCACCAGGGCCCGGTAGACCCCGATCTCCTTGAACGCCTCGATGATGTCCGCCGAGATATGGCGCTGCGCTTCGAACTCCTCGCGTCGGCCACGGATGTCGTCGAGCAGCGCATCGAAGCGCGCCTCGCCGCCCCATTGGGCTTTATCGACAAGGCTATACATACGCATCTCCTTTGATTGAGGGGGTTGCTGCCGAGCGTGCGAGCAGATAGCGCGCGGCCCGACAGACCCCGGCGTCATCGCCGCGCCGGCCGACGAGCTGCAGGCTCACCGGGCGGCCGTGATCCGGCGCCAGGGGCAGGCTCAGGGCGGGATGACCCGACAGGTTGAAGGGCCGCACCAGGGCCGAGATGGTCAGGTCCTGCTGCCCCGCTTCGGCGGCGGCGAGGGTCAGCGGAAAATGCGGCAGCGTCGGCAGCGCCAGCACCGTGTGCCCCTCCAGCAGCCGATCGACGCTGGCGGCGAAGGCGCGGCGTACCGCTTCGGCCTCGTGCACCTCGGCGTCGGTGATCTCGGCGGCCGCACGCAGCCGGCGCTCGACATCGGCCCCCAGGCGGCCGCTGTCGAGCCAAGGCCGGCAGGCGAGATAGGTTTCACGGTTGATCAGCACCATGGCTGCGGCGTAGGCCTCGTCCATCAGCGGCAAGGGGCACGTGGTGCTGTCCAGCCCGGCGCTTTCCAGACAGGCTGCGACCGCTCCGCGGATCGCGGGATCGGCACTGACCGCCAGCGCGCACAGGCTGGGCGGCGTGTTGTCGGCGCTGGCGCTGAACGTGGGATCGACCGCCGCCATGAACGCGATCAGGGTGTCGAGATCGGCGCTCAGCGGCCCTACGCAGTCGAGGCTGCTGTGCGCCGGCATGACGCCCCGACGGTCGAGCCGGCCAAAGCTGGGCTTGAGCCCGTAGACGCCGCAGCACGCCGCGGGTACCCGAATCGAGCCCCCGGTATCGGTGCCGATGCCGATCTCCGCCAGCCCCGCAGCGACCGCTGCCGCCGAGCCGCTGGACGAGCCGCCCGGGATCAGCGCCGGGAAGCGCGGATTCTCGGGGGTTCCGGTCCAGGCGTTGAGCCCGCTCATGCCGAACGCCAGCTCGTGCAGGTTGGCCTTGCCGACGAGGCGATAGCCCGCGGCCAGCGTGCGCTCGACGATTGCCGCATGGCGCGTGGCCGGCGGTGTCTCGGCCAGCGCCGCGCAACCGGCGCGGGTGGGATAGCCGGCGATGTCGATGCTGTCCTTGACCACGACCCGGGCGGGGCCGGTGCCGAGATCCAGGGCGTGAACGAGTGCGGACGAAGTCGATTTCATTGACTTATCACATGAAATTTCAAGTTTATAGATAAAAAAAGCGCACGCTCACCGCCCCTCGGACGACGCAGGTCACGAGCCCGGGCACAGGCCGCCACGCGATACCCGCCGGATCGGGCATCGATAAGCGCTCCGGGGAGGGGGATGGCGGATGAGATCGTGGCACGACCTGGGCGAAAGCTGCTGGCGGCGACGTCGGAACTCGCCGGCCAGCGCGTGGGGCCGGCGGCCCCTGCCCGGGGCGAGACGCTGGCGACTCGCTGTCTCTTCGTCATGGTGCTCTCTCGCGTTGTCGTTGTTGTGGAATCTGTCCATATCGGCAATACAGTCAATATCACATGAAATTTCAAGTAAAGTAAAACCACCTTTCGTCGTAACCCGGTCAGACCACCGCCATACACCCGTCGTATCACACTGTGCCTTGCGCTCGACGCGGCCAGCCACCATCCTTCGCGACGTCTCGGCGGCACCAGCGGTGCCGCCTTCGTGACTCTCAAGGATGAAACCCGTGTACCGTTCCGCTCTGCCCCACCGGGGCCTGCTTACCCTCGTCGCGCTGCTGCTGGTGGCACTCAATCTGCGCCCGGCGCTCACCAGTGTCTCGCCGGTGCTCGGCAGCATCGCCGAAGCCCTGTCGCTGTCGCCCAGCGTGCAGGGCATCCTGACCACCCTGCCGGTGCTATTCCTGGGGCTGGCCGCGCCGCTGGCGCCACGCCTGGTGCGCCGGCTGGGCCCGGAGCGCAGCGTGTTCCTGGCGCTATTGGTATTGGGGGTAGCACTGGCGGCACGACCCTACGTCGGCACCCTGGGGCTGCTGCTGGGAAGCGCCCTGGCCGGCGGCTGCATCGGGGTGATCGGGGTGCTGCTGCCGGGTATCGTCAAGCGCGACTTCCCCGAGCGGGTCAGCATCATGACCGGGCTCTACACCGTGGCGCTCAATCTCGGCGCCTCAGCGGCGGCCGGCAGCACCGAGCCGCTGCGTCAGGCGCTGGGCGCGGACTGGCAGGGCGCACTGGCGTTCTGGCTGCTGCCCGCAGTGCTCGCCGCGCTGCTGTGGCTGCCGCAACTGCGCGGCAGCGCGGCCACCCGGGTGGCGGCACGCGCCGGGGCGCGCCTGCGCCATGATCCACTGGCGTGGCAGGTATCGCTGTTCATGGGGTTGCAGTCGTCCCTCGCCTATACCGTCTTCGGCTGGCTGCCGACGCTGTTGCAGGATCGCGGCCTGGCACCGGTCACCGCAGGGCTGGCGCTGTCGGTATCGATTCTGCTGCAGGTGACCACGGCGCTGGCGGCGCCGTGGATCGGCAGCCGCATGAAAGATCAGCGTGCGGTGCTGGTGGCGGTGATGGGGCTGACGCTCACCGGCCTGATGGGCTGCCTGTATGCGCCTATCGGCGGTATCTGGCTATGGGTGGTGATCCTGGGGCTGGGCCAGGGCGGTACCTTCAGCATGGCGCTGACCCTGCTGGCGCTGCGCGCGCCGGATGCGCTGACCGCCGCCAGCCTCTCCGCCATGGCCCAGGGCATCGGCTATACCCTGGCAGCGCTGGGCCCACTGCTGGTGGGCCTGCTGCACGACTGGAGCGGTGGCTGGAACGCGGTTGGCGGACTGCTGGTGGTCATCGCGCTGGGCGCCATGGGCGCGGCCCTGGGGGCCGGTCGCGACCGCCAGGTGGCGTCGGTTCAGGGCGGTTGAGTCCCGCCCCGGTGCCAACTAGCCTGGCTCTGGTTCTTGCCCAGGCTATGGTTATGGCCTTAGCTCAGGCCGGAGCCAGGCGATCCGCGCCCCAGCTGCGGCGCAGGTAGCCCATCACCTCCCCTAGCTCGTCGGCGGAGACATGGGCCGGGGCGCCCTCCTCCTGCGGGTCGAGGTGGAAGATATAGAGCCGCGAGGCGAACTGGGCGAACGGCAGCGAGGCCTCGCCGAAGCGCTCGCCGTTGCCGTCGGTGCTGACCTGCACGCCGTCACCCCAGTCCTGGCCGCTGTCGTTGTTGGGGTTGAAGAAGTAGACGCGCATGCCCTCGTCGGGGCCGATCGCCGCCCGCAGGATGGTGATCGCGTGCCAGCCGATGAAGCGCGCGGCGCTGTCGGTCACCGCGATCCCCGCCGGCTGCGGATGCACCAGCGGCTGGTTGCCGTTGTAGAGCGGATGGTAGGCGGCGTAGAAGTGGCGATAGAAGGTCTCGGGGTCTTCGATCCCGCCGGTGGCGATATCCACGCAGATGTGGAAGCCACGCCCGGCCCACCAGCCGTGGAACTCGGGATTGACCCAGCGGTGCGGGTCGCCCTCGCGGCCGATGCACAGCCGCCCCATCTCGGCATAGATGCGGTCCAGATGCGGCACCACCAGCAGCGAGACCGGATCGAGATCCAGCGCCATGCCATGGGATAGCCCGACACCGCTGGCATTGGAGGAGATCGGCTGGCCCTCGAAGTGCATCACGATCTCGTCGTCGCGGGCGGCCCAGGTCACCATCTGCAGCAGATAGTCCGGGTCGTTGTAGGCCCACATCGACAGCGCTCGCGCCGACTGGCAGGTGGGGTTGTTGCCCTGCCCCACGCCCAGCGGCAGGCCGAGCATGCACAGTACGCCCTCCAACAGCCGCGCCTCGGGGGTGGCGGCGTCACCGTAGGCCAGGCGCAGGCGCTGACGCGAACTCTCGCTCAGCAGCAGACCCAGTTGACGCCACAGCGCCGGCGCCAGCGGCGGCTGGTAGAGAATCCCGCGTTCGAGCAGCAGCGCCAGCCCGTAGAGCCCCTGGGCGGTGGCCGGGTGCGCCACCGCATCGATCAGTGCCCGAATCAGCTGGTGATAGCAGAGCAGACAGTCACGCCCGGTGGTCGAGAGCCCCAGCGCCTCGCTGAGCAGGTGATCACCGTGATCGAGCAGATAGCGCAGCAGTACCGGATGGTAGGGCGAGACCAGGCCGGTATCGTGCATCGCCCGCGCCATGCCGGTGGCTTCCTGCTGCAGCGCCGCGGTATCCATCCCCGCGAGCCGGCCGGCATAGGCCTCGATACCGGGGTCCTCGCGACTCCCCTGGGTCGGCCCATAGAGGCTGCTGACCAGACGCGCCGCGCCCTGACCGCTGGTGCCGAGATCGATCTCCGGATTGGCCTGGCACAGCGCCATCTGGTCGATCATCCGACGCACCGGGGCGACCATCAGCGGACGCTGTCCGAGCAGCCGCCAGATCTCGTCGATCATGGTATCGACGATGAACTCGTAGCCGATGCGCTCGGCGAGATAGCGCAGCAGCGCCCTGGGCACCTCGGCCAGACGCCCCTGGGTCTCGCGCTCGGCCTCGCCGGAGAAGGCGAAGATCCGCGACAGGTTGAGCGCCAGCACCTGGGTGAGATGGTTGTGCGCCTGCTCGGCGGAGAGCAGCGGATGCACGTAGTCGCCCCGCGCCACCGCCAGCAGCCGCAGCTCGCTGAGCGCTTCGATCACCACCGTCTCGGCCTGGGGGCTGCCGAGGGAGGCCGGGGTCAGCGCCGGCTGCAGACGCTGCGGTTCGGCCCAGTCGGAGTCGGCGAAGGTCCCCGCCTGCTCGATCGCCTGGGCGCGCTGCTCCAGCGCCGCGCAGCCACCTGGCTCGAGCAGGATACGCCGCGCCAGATCGAAGACCCGCCCGGCACGGCCGGGACGGGAGAAACTGGGCGCCGACTCGAGCGCGGCCAGTGCCACCTCGAGCTGTTGCAACAGCGCACCCAGGCGCTGCTCGCTGACCGGCAGCTCGTTATCTGATGACATGCGCTGTGACTCCTCACCGCCATGGGCAAACCTGGAAAGACCCTGCCACTGTCGCGGATCAGACGTAGAAATCAAGCGACTCCTGATGTTTGAGCAGATCGCGTAGCGTGTGCGGGTCGTCGCCGAAGAAGAACATCAGCCCCCAGTGGGTACCGAAAGCCGTGCGCTTGGTCACGGTCGCCTCCAGTGGTGCCGAGAGCTCGTGGTAGTCGAAATAGGGGTGCTGCTCGGTCTCCTCCGGGATCTCCAGACGGCTGACCACACGCCGGCGTGGATAGACGCCGAAGCAACCGGCGTGGCCCTTGGCATCCTTGACCGGCTCGGGGAAGAAGGCGGCGACCTCGTCAGCGGTGGCCTTGGGATCGAACACCAGCATCGATGCCTGGTAGGCGTTGAAACCGTAGGCGCGCTCGATCAGCTCGAACGCCTTGAACCCCGGCGGGCGATAGGCGACCTCGCCGAAGTACATGGTGCCGTCGCTGGTGACGAAGTACTCCGGGTGGATCTGGCCGAACTGGATGTCGAAGGTCTTGATCAGCAGCTCGATCTGGCGCGTGATCTGCTCGCGATACTGCTCCAGCTCCGGGGTCGCCGGGACGAAGACCGAATAGCCGAGGGTGACGTATTCGGAGATGTTGAGGAACTGGATCTTGCCATCCCAGACCCAGGCCTCGACGGCGAACTCCCAGCCGTCCAGATGGCTCTCCATCAGCAGCGGATACTCGCTCTCGGGGATGGCGTCGATCTCTTCATAGGTGCGGATCACCCGGTGGCCGAGGCAGCCGGCCTTGTCGAAGGCCTTGAGATGGATCGGGTCGTCGGGGTCGCCATCGAGCTTGAGCAGCGTCTGGTTGACGCGCTTGAAGAAGCGCACCACGTCGCTCTTCTCGTGGGCCTCCTCGAAGATACCCACGCGGATACCGCCGAGCTGCGCGCGGCGCTTCATCAGTGCCTTGTCGCGGAACAGCACCGCCTGGCCGTGCAGGCGCGGATTCTGCATCAATACCGAGTTGATCGCCCCGGCCCACTCCACGGTCTCCTCGAACAGCGGCACCGCCGCATCCACGCCCATGTCGCGCAGGGTCTCGGCGATCTCCATCGAGCGGTCGTTGAGACGTTCGAAGTTCCACGGCAGATAGGGGATTTCGTGCTGGAGGCAGTACTCTTCGGCCCACTCCGGGGCGACCACCACGTAGCGACGATCGAAGGCCGCGGCGGCCTCCACCGCGCCCAGGCTCCAGCCAAGCAGCGCGATGTAGCCCTTGTCGGGATTCTTTTCCATGGTCGTTGTCTCCCTGTTCGCTGTGGTTGTGATTTATGCCTACCTCAGTGTAGGGGAGATGCTGACCTATGCCACCCTACCGGCACAAAGTCGTAACAAAGCCGTCATAATCTCTGCATATCGGCACCAGAAAAACGCATTTTCTGCCATTCTTTATTAGAAATATCATACCCTTCCAGTAGCCACTCCGTGCCGGGTTTATGGTGTACACGTCTTAAATGCACGCCGACTGCCGTAGAGGCGTCAAGCTCACTGGAATCGGATACCCTAGGACGCTCCCCCCATCGCTTAGGAGATCCGCATGCCAGCCAGAGCCATCAGCCTTGAACAACAGCAGCAGTTGATCGAGATCGTGCGCGATGCCGCCAAGACCGAAATCCTGCCGCGCTTTCGCAACCTGTCGGAGGAGGCGATTCGCTCGAAGAGCGCGCCGGACGATCTGGTCACCGATGCCGACCAGGGGGCAGAGCGGATGATGACCGCGGCGATTCGCGAGCTGCTGCCGGAGGCGACGGTGATCGGCGAGGAGGCGGTGGCCGACGGCAGCGCCAATCTCGACGACATCGCCGGCGCCGAGCTGGCGCTGATCATCGACCCGGTCGACGGCACCTGGAACTTCGCCCGCGGGCTCAACCAGTTCGGCGTGATCCTGGCCGCCACCAGCTTCGGCGAGACGATCTTCGGGCTGCTCTACGACCCCATGGCGGATGACTGGATCGTCGCGCGCCACGGCGAGGGCGCCTGGTTCGGTCGTCCCGATGGCACCCAGCGCCGGCTGCAGGTCTCGGATACCGACCAGTTCGACGAGATGGTCGGCTCGACCTCGATCCGGCTCTTCCCCAAGCCGCAGCAGTATCAGCTGGCGGCGACCTTCCCCGACTTCCAGCGCATGATGGCGTTCGGCTGCGCCTGCCACGAGTACCGCACCATGGCGTTCGGCTTCGTCGACTTCATGCTCACCGGCAAGCTGATGCCGTGGGATCATGCCGCGGGCCTGATGATCCACGCCGAGGCCGGTGGCTACTCGGCGTTGCTCGATGGCACGCCCTACCAGCCGACGATCCACCAGGGCACGGTGCTGGCCGCCAGCTCAAGAGCGCATTGGGAGCAGTTGCGCGAGAAGTTCAGCTTTCTGGGCTAAAAAGTGCCTGCGCTCGCCCATGCGGCGTTAAAAATTGGCTCACTGAACAACGTTCAGAACGTCCGAAGGACGGCCCGAAGGGCGAGCGGAGCGAGTAAAATGCTCATTTACACCCCGTAAACTGGAGCGCCAGCCCGGTCCGTCTTCACCGATTTTTGCCTTGCCTGGCCTTCGCTCGTCGACTTTTTTACGCAGGGCATTGGCCATCATCATTGACCACCAAGACGACGAAAACCGGCGCCGAGAAGGCGCCGGTTTTCTTTTCTGTAGCCAATCGGGACGAATCGATCAGCCGGATCGATCAGGGAATGATCCTCTCCGCCCGCAGGCGATCGAACAGGTCGAGGAACGCGGCCCGCGTCTCGCGGAAGTGGTCGAAGCCGAAGTCCCGCGACTTGGTGGTGTCGTTGACGCACTCCTGATCGCGGCCGAGATCGGCATCGGTGTGCCACCAGGAGGCCAGCTTGGTGACATCCGGTTCGACCAGACCATGCTTCGCGGCGATCTCGCGCCAGATCGATTCGGCATCGGCCATCTGCGTTTCCAGCGGCTGCATCGACGCCGGGTCGTCCGAGGCTGCGGGGCCCTGAATCTCGAGACCCTGGGCCTCTAAACCAAAGTACTCGCCGATCTCGTGCCACATCCGGCGCCAGCGGAAGACGTCGCCATTGACCGTATTGAAGGCCTGATTCGCCGCGCCCGGCGTGGTCGCCGCCCACTCCATCTGGCGCGCCAGCACCAGCGCGTCGGTCATGTCGGTGAGCGCGTTCCACTGGGTCCGGGAGCCGGGAAAGACGAAAGCTCGCCCGGTCTCGCGGCAGATCGAGGCGTAGACCGCCAGCGTCACCCCCATGTTCATGGCGTTACCGCGGGCGTGGCCGATCACCGTGTGCGGACGATGGACGTTCCAGGTAAAGCCCTGGCGCTCGGCGGCTTCGAACAGCACGTCTTCCAGCGCGTAGTAGAAGTTGTCACCCGGTACTCGCGGCTCGGACTCGCGGAACGGCGTCTCGATGCGCCCGCTGCCGTAGGCCTCGAACGAGCCCAGATACTGCTTGGTGCCGGTGACCAGCGAGGCATGCGCGACCGGGGCCGTTTCGAGGGCAGCGAACAGGTTGCGCATCATCTGGCTGTTGGCCTCGACGTTGGCCTTTTCGCTGTCGCGGCGAATCCAGGTGCAGTAGAAGACATGGGTGATCGCCAGGCCGGCCAGCGCCTGCTCGGTCGCGGACGGGTCCAGCAGATCGGCGGCGACGGGGATCACGCCGCTCTGCTCGGTGGCACGACGTGACAGGCCGTAGACGGTCCAGCCGCTGGCGATGAGATGGCTGGCCAGATTGCTGCCGGTGATGCCGGTGGCGCCGACCACCAGTGCCGTTCCTTTACGCATGTTGCTCTCCTCGTTCGGCTATGAGAGGCGCCGTGAGCGAGTGGCATCGCGGCGCGTTGACGAGAAGCAGTCTGGGAGCGCTTCGGTGTTGCTACAATCGATATCATCGCAAATCTTTATTGCATGAGACGCAACTCGATGAATCTCGATCGACTCGACCTCAACGCCCTGCGCACTTTCGAACGGGTCGCCGCCAGCGGCAGCTTCACCGTGGCAGCGCATCACTTTCACCGCGCGGTGTCATCGGTGTCGCGCCAGATCAAGGGGCTGGAAGAGGCGCTCGGGCAGCCACTGTTCTATCGCCACACCCGTGCGGTGACCCTGACCGAAGCGGGCTGGCGCTACTACGCCGAGGTGCGCGAGGTGCTCGAACGCCTGGATCTCGCCAGCGAGGCGCTGGCCCACCCCAGCGCCGAGCCCAGCGGCACGTTGCGCATCAATGCGCCGGTGGCCTTCGGCCAGCGCCAGATCGTACCGCTGCTGCACGCCTTCCAGCGACGCCACCCCGCCATCCGCGCCGAGCTGCAGCTCGACGACCGGGTGGTCGACCCGGTGCGTGAAGGGTTCGACATCACCTTTCGGGTCGGCGAGCTGGCCGACTCCAACCTGCGCGCCCGTCGCCTGGCGCCGATGCACTACCGGGTCGCCGCCACGCCCGGCTATCTTGCCTTCCGCGGCACACCCGCCACCCCCGCCGAGCTGGCCGAGCACGACTGCCTGATCTATCAGGGCGAACTGGGCCGCCAGCGCTGGTACTTCCAGGCCGCCGACGAGACCACGCCAACCGCCCTCGAGGTCTCCGGCAGCCTCTACAGCAACGATGCCGAGAGCCTGCTGCGCGCCGCGCTGCTGGGTCAGGGGCTGGTGCTCTTCCCCACCTGGCTGCTCGCCGAGGCGCTGGCCAGCGGCGCCCTGGTCAGCGTGCTCAGGGCATGGCGCTGCGAGGTGATGCCGGGCCAACGCCATATCCACGTGCTCACCCCCGAACGCCGCCTGCGCGCGCGCAAGGTGCGCGCCTTTCTCGACCATCTCTTCGCCGCAGTGACACCGCTGCCGCCCTGGGACCGATCGTCGGAATAGTAAAACTTCATTAGCGATTGAATCGTGCACGATCTATATTGTCGGCATGGCAACCACCGATGACACCGACAACGCCCTGGCGCTCGAATCGCAGCTCTGCTTCGCGCTCTATTCGACCCAACTGGCGATGAACAAGCTCTACCGCGGCCTGCTGCGCGAGCTCGACCTGACCTATCCCCAGTATCTGACCCTGTTGGTGCTATGGCAGCGGGATCGTCAGACGGTGTCGGAGATCGGCGAGCACCTCTATCTGGATTCGGCGACGCTGACGCCACTGCTGAAGCGCCTGGCAGCGGCCGGTCTGGTCACGCGTCAGCGCTCGCGACAGGACGAACGCCAGGTGGAGATCGCCTTGACCGATCAGGGCCGGGCGCTGCGGGAGCGGGCCAAGTCGATCCCGCATGCCGCCGGCTGCGCGGGCCAGTGCACGCCGGAGGAGGCCGCCGAACTGCGCGATGCCCTGCACGGGCTGCGCCAGCGACTCGACGGCCAGTGACGTTGTGGCGCGAGAGTTGTGGCGCGAGAGATAGTGACGCCATAGAAATAGCGACGTCATAGATAGCGACGTCATGGACAGTAGCGCAATGCAGCGCCGAGCGTTTTCACCCCATTAGGTCGTGCACGATTCAATCGTCAGCGACCTTCACCCGGAAGGAGAAGTCCCATGTCACTCGATAAAGTCCTCTACCGTGCCGAAGCCACCGTCACCGGCGGTCGTGATGGCCGTGCCACCGCCGAAGACGGTGCCATCGACCTCAAGCTGTCGACCCCCAAGGAGCTGGGCGGCGCCGGCGGCGACGGCACCAACCCCGAGCAGCTGTTCGCGGCTGGCTACTCCGCCTGCTTCATCGGCGCGCTCAAGCTGGCGGCATCGCAAGAGAAGGCCAAGCTGCCTGAAGAGGCCCGAGTCCAGGGTGAAGTCGGCATCGGCCCCAAGGGTGACGGTTTCGGCATCGAAGCCACGCTGACGGTGAAGCTGCCGGGCATGGATCGTGAACAGGCCGAAGCGCTGGTGGAGAAGGCGCATCAGGTCTGCCCCTACTCCAACGCCACCCGCGGCAATATCGACGTGACCCTCAACGTCGAGGTGTAAACCGGCGTCGGCAGCGCCGGCGCCCACCCGGACGCCCCGCCCCTTGAGACAGGGGGCGGGGCGTCATGCTTTGGCGGTGACCTGCGCTATAGCCAATTCGGGTATGGGTTAACTATGCTGAGGAAAATGATCCGCCAAGAGACTCGCCATGCCGGACACCCCCCGCGATAGTGCCGATACCGATCACAAGACCACAGGCGATATCGCCGCGCCTCAGGCCGTCTGCGACTTCTGGTTCGAAACGCTGAGCGCCAAGCAGTGGTTTGCCAAGGATGCCGCCCTCGACGGCGAGATCGCCGAGCGCTTCGGCGCCACGCTCGCTGCCGCGGCGCGCTGCGAGCTTTGGCACTGGCGCGACTCGCCCACCGGACGCGTGGCCGAGATCGTGGTGCTCGATCAGTTCTCGCGCAACGTCCATCGCGATACGCCCGCCGCCTTCGCCCAGGACCCGCTGGCCCTGGCGCTGGCCCAGGAGTTGATCGCCCGCGGCGAGGACACGGCACTGCCCCTGGCGCAGCGCATCTTCGCCTACATGCCGTTCATGCACAGCGAGTCGCTGGCGATCCACGCCCGAGCAGTCACCCTGTTCGACACCCCCGGTATGGAAGCGCAGCTCGACTACGAGCACCGCCACCGCGAGATCATTCAGCGCTTCGGCCGCTACCCGCATCGCAACGCCATTCTCGGGCGCGTCTCGACGCCGGAAGAGATCGCGTTCCTGCGCCAGCCGGGCTCGGCCTTTTGAGCCGCTGCTGTTCACGCTTGCCCAGCGTTGACGCAGGTTTTCGCCCCCCTCGCCACAAGGCAGAACCGCGTGGTCGTCGGCGGGTCGAAACTCCACGCCACGCTGCACCAGGATACCGCCATGCCACCGCGATCGACTTGCCCCCCTCACTTTCCCGACGCGGCGCTGATGACCCTGGTCCGCTCGACCCCGCTGGCGATCTGCATCACCGACGCCGATGGCTGCTTTCAAGTCGTCAACGCCGCCTACTGCCGGCTGTATGGCTATACCGAGGAGGAGCTGCTGGGCGAAGAGTTCACGCTGGTGGTAGCGCCCGAACACCGCGAGATGATGCGGACCATGCACCGCGCCTTCATCGAGACGGGCGAGGACAACGACCCGCTGATCGGCAAACCGGGAGCCCGCGCCGAGTGGGAGGTGCTCGACCGCCAGGGCAGGTCGATCTCGATCCTGGCCGAGGCGGTCCGCCTGGAGGATGACCAGGGTAACGTCTACAAGGCGACCTTCGTGGTCGATATCAGCGAACACAAGGCGCTCGAGCGCTCGCTGCGCAAGGCCAACCAGCGCCTGACCCAGATCGCCATGTACGACGAGCTGACCGGGCTGCAGAGCCGGCGCGCCGGCCTCGAGCGGCTCGAGGCGGAGATTCACGAGCAACAGCGCTACGGCCATCCGCTGTGCATCGCGGTGATCGACCTGGACGGTTTCAAGCAGATCAACGACACCCACGGCCACGCCATCGGCGACGAGATCCTGGTCGGCATCGCCGAGCTGCTGCGCCGATCGCTGCGCGAGAGCGATGCCGCGATCAGACTCGGCGGTGACGAGCTGCTGCTGGTGCTGCCCGGGGTGACGCTGGATCAGGCGACCCAGGCGGTCGAGCGCATCCGTCAGGCCCTGGCGGCGACACCGCTGACCAGGCTGGCCCTCGAGATGACGCTATCGGCGGGCATCGCCGACTATCGCAACGAGAGCCAGGACGCCCTGCTCGAACGCGCCGACCGCGCGCTCTATCGCGCCAAGCGCCGCGGACGCAATCGGCTCGCCCAGGCAACGTGACCCGCGGCTGCCGTTAGCCCTGAACGCTCAGCACCAGCCACAGCACCATGGCATAGCGCAGCCCCTTGCCGATCGCCACCAGCACCACGAAGTTGAGCCACGGCACCCGCATGACCCCACCGATCAGTGTCAGCGCATCGCCACCGATGGGCAGCCAGCCGAGCAGCAGCGACCACTGCCCGTAGCGATTGAAGCGCGCCCGTGCCCGCGCCAACTGCGCCTGGCTGAGCGGAAACCAGCGCCGCTGCTGGAAACGATCCACCTGGCGCCCCAGTACACCGTTGATCACCGAACCGAGGGTATTACCTGCGGTGGCCCAGAACCACAGCCAGAAGAGCGCATGCTCCTGGGTCGCCAGTGCCCCCAGCAGCACCTCCGACGAGGCCGGCAGCAGGGTGGCGGAGACCAGCGCGGTGACGAACAGGGTCAGATAGCTCACGCGGCTCTCCGGATCGGGCGCCTGGGGGTTCTGGATAGGGTTCCTGGATAGGTGCTCGGGATATCAGCTCAGAATGAACCCTACACAGGCGGCCGTCGCCAGCCCCATCACGCCATTGAAGATACGCCACGCCCGCGGCGTCGTCAGCAGCCGCCCGATCGCCATGCCGAATGCCGCCCAGAAAGAGATGCAGAAGAACGCCACACTCTCCATCACCAGCGCCAGCACCAGGGCGTTGAGAACGAGCAGCCCTTCGTGGGGCAGAAAACCCGCCACCAGCGCGATGCCCATGACCCATACCTTGGGATTGACGAACTGGAAGGCTGCCGCCTGCCACGCAGTCAGCGGTCGCGCCCCATCACGAGCGGCAAGGTTCGGTGGCGGAGCACTGGCGATCTTCCACGCCAGATAGAGCAGATAGACCGCGCCCACCACCTTGAGACTCTGCTGGATCAGCGGGTAGCGCTCGAACAGCGTCCCGAGCCCTAGTGCGATACTCAGAAAGAGTACGAAACCGCCGGCCATGATGCCGAAGATGTGCGGCAGCGTGCGACGGTAGCCGTAGAGCGCCCCGGAGGCGGTGAGCATGACGTTGTTGGGCCCGGGGGAGCCGGTCATCGACGCGGCGAAGAGTGTCAGCGATAGCCACCAAGCGAGCGAGGTCATGCTTGCCCCTCCGCGGTCTGATTCCAGGCCAGGGTGATACGGCGATTGCGGGCGCCGCGGTTCTTGATGCTGGCCACGTGCAGCGCGCCGACCTGGGCGGTGGAGGTCACATGGGTGCCACCGCAGGGTTGATAGTCGATATCGCCGATGCGCACCATGCGGATCATCCCGGCACCCCGTGGCGGCGCCACCGACATCGTCTTGACCAGCTCAGGGCGCGCGTCGAGCTCGGCCTCGCTGATCCACTCGCTGGTGACCGGGTGGTCGGCCGCGATCAGCGCCTTCAGGCCGGCGTTCAGCGTCTCCTTGTCGACGCTGGCCTCACCGAGATCGAAGTCGAGCCGGCCACGCTCGGCGCCGATGCTGCCGCCGGTGACTCCATGCGGCACCAGCACCGAGAGCAGATGCAGCGCGGTATGCATGCGCATGTGCGCCCAGCGCCGCGGCCAGTCGATCTGCTGGGTCACGCTCTGGCCGGCCACGAGATCGTGACCGGGATCGAGGTAGTGCCAGATGTCACCGCCCTCACCCTTGCGCGTGTCGTGCACCGGCAGACAGCGGCCGTCGGCGGTGATGAATACCCCACGATCGCCGGGCTGGCCGCCCCCCTGGGGATAAAAGAGCGTAGCGTCGGTCACCACCACGCCGTCGGCGCCCACCGCGGTCACGCTGGCCAGACTCTCTTGTGCCATGGGCAAGTCGCGGAAACGCAGCTGCGTGGACATGATGACCTCCTCTCGACCCGGCGCTTGACCGGATCAAATTGTATGGGTTCAATTTATTGACTTTTCGACGTCCATTGCGAACAATTCGAGCATAAACGCCCCAACAACCGGGTCAACCCGATTTTTGTCACCATGACAATCTGGACACCGACACTCTCCGGCAGCGGCCCCCGCTATCGTCAGCTCGCCGATGCCATCGCCGCCGCCGTGGCTAGCGGTGAACTGGCAGCCGGCCACAAGCTGCCCCCGCAGCGCCGGCTCGCCGACGCCCTCGGCGTGACCGTAGGCACGGTCACCCGCGCCTACGCCGTGGCCGAACAGCGTGGTGTGGTCAGCGCGCGGGTCGGCAGCGGCACCTATGTGCGCGGCGCCGAGGCCGGTATCGCCGCCTTCGACCATCTGTTCACGCGGCCACGCGACCGTGCTCTGATCGATCTCAGCCACGCCACGCCGCCGCCGACCGCGCAGCGCAGCCTGCATCTGGCCTGCGCGATGCAGGCGATCCAGCAGGACCCGGAGCAGCTCAGCGCGATGATCGACTACCAGCCGGAACCCGGGCAGGCGTGGCAGATTGCCACCCTGGCAGCCTGGCTGGGCAAGATGGGCCGCGCGCTCGACCCGGCCGAGCTGCTGCTCGACCAGGGCGGCATGCACGGTATCCATCTCTGCCTCAGCGCCCTGCTGCTGCCGGGGGAACGGGTCGCCGCCGAACGTCTCACCTATCCGGGCCTGATCAGCGCGCTGCAGCAACTGTCGCTCAAGGGCGTGGCGATACCCCACGATGCGCACGGCATCGACGTCGACGCGGTGGCCCGCGCCCATGACCAGCAACCGTTCGCTGCACTCTATCTGATGCCGGATTGCCACAACCCGACGACGGTACGCCTGAGCGAGCCACGCCGCCGCGCCCTGGCTGCGCTGGCCGAGGCACGCGGATTCTGGCTGATCGAGGACGACATCTACCCACAACTGGGTGCCACGGAGACGCCGCTTTACCAGCTCGCCCCGGCGCACACGCTGACGCTGTTCTCGGTCTCGAAACTGCTCGGCGGCGGGCTCAGGGTAGGGGCGATACGCGCCCCGCAGGCGCTGCACGGGCGCCTGATAGCGGCGCTGCGCGCGCAGTGCTGGATGCCACCGCCGCTGATGAATGGCGTGGTCGCGCACTGGATCACCAGCGGTGACGCCGATGCACTGCTCGCCTGGCAGCGCGAAGAGCTGGAATGGCGCTTCGATCGCGCCCAGGAGAAGCTCGCGGCCTTCCATCCACAAGGCCAGCGTGGAGGCTTTTATCTGTGGCTGCCACTACCTGCGGATCTGCGTTCGAGCCACGTGGAGGCGCAACTGCGGGAGCGCCAGGTCGCCGTCAGCAGCGCCGAGAGCTTCTGCCTCGGCAGCGTCAGCGCCCCCCAGGCGATTCGTCTCTGTATCAGCGCCGCCGAGAGTCGCGACGCCCTCGACCGTGCCCTCGACATCATCGCCGAGACCCTCGGCGACCCGGGACCGATGCTGTGGCAGACGCTATGAGCCGACGCTGCCGTTCTCTCTCAAACGCGCCCGATACCGCTCTGCCTCATAGCGCCCAATGAGGCTGCCCCAATACCCCAGCACCGCCCATGGCCGATATTGATCACTTATTGATCCTCCGGGCGGGCGCCTACGACCTCGGCCCGGCACCGCGCCAGGATCACACCGGCAGCGGGCGGCTCTCGGCCAGCGCCTCCATGGCGAAGTAGGAGGTGACGGTGTCGATCTCGAAGCCATCGATCAGGCGCTGATAGATCAGATCGAAGGCGCCGATGTCGCGGGCCACGATCTTGAGCATGTAGTCGTAGTCGCCGCCGATACGGTAGAAGTCGATCACTTCGGGGATGCCCAGCACGTGCTCGCGGAAGGCCGCCAGCCAGGTCCGCGAGTGGCTGCGGGTGCGAATCATCGAGAACACCACCAGCCCGAAGCCGAGCGCCTGACGGCTCAGCACCAGCCGCCGTGCCTCGATCACGCCCGCCTCTTCGAGCTGCTTGATCCGCCGCCAGCAGGCGTTCTGGGAGAGATTGACCCGCTCGGCCAGCTCGCGCTGGGCGCAGCCGGGGTGCTGCTGCAGCTCGCGCAGAATAGCGAGGTTGAAATGATCCAATTTCACGCCACTCATGGTGTCAAATCACTCGAGCCTGAGGAAGATTTCGGGTCATAACGAGAAATTTACCCGCCGATGTCGGGATATCATAGCCTCGTTCGCCGCACTTGCGCGTCCTCTTATGATGAGGCCCCCATGACAACACTCGCCGACTTCCGTCACGCCCTTTCCGGACCGGACCTGCTGCCACGCCTGCGCCAGGGCCTGATCGGCGACGATCTGCCGATCACCACGCCCTTCGGTCAGCGTCGTCTGCTCTACGCCGACTATGTCGCCTCCGGGCGTGCGCTGCGCCAGGTCGAGCGCTTCATCAGTGAAGAGGTGCTGCCGTTCTACGCCAACTCGCACACCGAGGCCTCGCACTGCGGGCAGACCATGACCCGGCTGCGCCAGGAGGCACGGTCGCTGATCGCGCGGGAGCTCAATGCCGAGGATTGCCATGTGGTGTTCAGCGGCAGCGGCGCCACCGCCGGCATCAACCGTATCGTGGCGCTGCTCGATATCGCCGCCGGGGTGCGCCGCGGCGAGCGCATCAGCGTGCTGCTCGGCCCCTACGAGCACCACTCCAACCTGCTCGCCTGGCGCGAGAGCGGTGCCCGCGTGACCGAGATCCCCGAGGGCGACGCCGGCGGGCCGGACCCGGCGGCACTGGAGCAGGCGCTGGAGGAGGCCGCCGGCAGCGATCTGATCGTCGGCGCCTTCTCGGCCGCCTCCAACGTCACCGGCATCATCAGCGATGTCGATGCGATCACCCGCCGCCTCAAACGCCACGGCGCCCTGGCGGTGTGGGACTACGCCGGTGCCGGCCCCTACCTGGCGATGGACATGGCACCCGCACCGGACTGCCGCAAGGACGCCATCGTCTTCTCGCCGCACAAGTTCGTCGGCGGCCCCGGCGCTTCCGGAGTGATGGTGGTGCGCGACACCCTGGTGCGGCGACAAACGCCCTCCCTGCCCGGCGGCGGCACGGTCAGCTTCGTCTCGCCCTGGGCGCAGCACTACAGCACCAGTCTGGCGGCGCGTGAAGAGGGCGGCACGCCCAACGTGATCGGCGATATCCGCGCCGCGCTGGCGCTGATGGTCAAGGCGGCGATCGGGCTGCCCGAGATCGTCCGCCGCGATGCCGAGCTGCGTCGCCGCGCCCTCGCCCACTGGGCCGGCGAGCCGCGGCTGGAGCTACTGGGGCGCCAGGACGTGCCGGCACTGCCGATCTTCTCCTTCCGGGTACGCGATGCCGACGGTGGCCTGATCCATCACCAGCTGTTCACCCGCATGCTTTCGGATCTCCACGGCATCCAGGCGCGTGGCGGCTGTGCCTGCGCCGGGCCCTACGCCCATCGCCTGCTGGGGATCGACGCAGCCGCCTCGGCGGCGCTGATCGCGCGTCTCGAGCAGGGGCACGAGCTGGAAAAGCCCGGCTGGGTGCGGCTGAGTCTGCATCTGCTCCACGACGACGACCAGGTGGCGCGCCTTCTCGATGGCGTGCTCACGCTGGCCCGGGAGGCGCCGGCCTGGGCCCGGCACTACCGCGCCGATCCGGCTACCGCGCGCTTCCGGGTCGAGCCCGCCGAGGGATGACAGCCGCACCGAGGCGGGTAAGATGAGTGCCTTCGTCGCGCCAGTCGCTCCCGTTCCCCTGTTCGAGCCATCGCCATGACCCATCTGATTCGTCGCCCCTTCGTCTTTCTGCGCCACGCCCAGAGCACGCGCAACCAGGAGCGGCGCATCGGCGGGCAGCACGACGTGCCCCTTACCCCCCGCGGCGAGGCCGAGGCGCGCCGGGCCCAGGCGCTGGTCGGCGGTCTCGACTGGTCGCTGGCGGTCGCCAGCCCGCTGGCACGGGCCCGGCACACCGCCGAGCTGGCCCTGGGGCGCGCCCCCGACCGCCTGGTCGAGGGCCTGATGGAGCGCCACTGGGGTGATCTGGAGGGTCAGCCGATCCCCCCCGAGATCCCCTATACCGACACGCCGCCCAACGGCGAGGCCTGGGAGGCCTTCGTCAGCCGCATCGCTACCACCCTCAATGGGCTGCTCGACGAAGCCGACACCCCGCTGGTGGTGGGCCACTCCGGGCTGGTGCGCGCGGTGCGCTGGCTCACCAGCGGCAGCCCCACCGGCCCGCGTTCGGCCAATGCCACCCCACTGTGGATCGCCCCTACCGCCGGCGACCAGTGGGAGATTCGCGACTTCACCGCCGCCGATCGCGCCAGGCTCGGGGGCTAGCACGGCACGCAGGCGACCCATCACTTCTCCCTGGGCAGCGGCGCAACGGGGCGCGCCGCGTTGACCTGTTCACGAATAAAAATGATAATGATTATCTTTAATCAACTAGAAAAATATTGCCGATGCTTGCCCGCCGCGGCCGCCCCGCTTCTCCCCTGCGTCACTGGCGCCGATCGCTTCCCCGTCTGATCCTCTGTGCCTGGCTGCTGCCGGGGCTATTGTCCCAGGCGGCGGTGGCCGACGCTGCAGCCAGCGGCGATACGCCGATCCGCGACAGCTCCATCGACGACGTCTCCATCGACGACACGTCCGCCGGCACGAGTGCCGAAACGCACGCAGAGACCCGCTATCCGCTGCAGGTGACCGACCTCGCCGGGCGCGTGGTGACCCTCGACCATCCTCCGAAGCGAATCTTCCTCGACGACCCCCGGCATCTGCTGGCACTGGCGGCACTACTGCCCGACCCGGTGGCGCGCCTGAGCGGCTGGCACGGCTCGCTCGCCGACTTCGACCCCGAGGTCCAGGCACGCTTCACCAGCGCCTTCCCCGCCCTGGCCCGGCTGCCGGTGCTGCAGGGTGGCGACCCGCTGCCCAGCGCCGAGGCACTGCTCACGCTCGCCCCGGATCTGGTCCTGGTCAATCTCTCACGCTACGGCGCCATCAGCGGCACTCGGCTGCTGACACAGCTCGATGCCCTGGGCATCCCGGTGCTGTTCATCGATTTCCAGCGGCATCCGCTGGCGGATACCCGCCCCTCGCTGACGCTGCTGGGTCGCGCGCTCGGCGTCGAGCCGCGGGCGGCAGCGCTGAACCGGCGGCTGGACGGGCTGGAGGCGGCGGTGGATGCCTGCGTCGACGCCGCCGCCCACGACACCGATGGCGACACCGCCAGAAACACTGCCAAAGCCCCCCGTCCCAGCGTGCTGATCGATATCGCCCCCGGTCTCAAGGTGGCGTGCTGTCGCAGCAACTTCGATAGCGGCCTGGCGGACCTGGTGGCCCGGGCCGGCGGCGACAACATCGCCGCCGGCATGACCCCAGGCAGCGAGAACGTGCTCAATCCGGAAGCGATTCTGGCGCGCGACCCGGCGGTCATCATCGCCACCGCGGCCCAGTGGCCGGCGGGGGGCTCGGTGCGCGCCGGTTTCGGCGTCACCCCCGCGCAGACACAGCGGGACCTGGCCGATGTGGTCAGCCGTCGCCCAGGCTGGGCGACGCTCTCCGCGGTCAATCAAGGTGGCCTCCACGCCCTCTGGCACGGCTATCACCAGAGCCCGTTCAGCGCCCTCGCGTTGACGGCCATCGCCCGCTGGCTCCACCCCCAGGCCTGCGCCGCGCTCGATCCCGAGGGCGCGCAGCGAGCGCTGTTCCGCGACTTCCTGCCGATCGCCGCCGACGGCACCTTCCGCGCCACCTACGGGGAATCGCTCCCCGGCCGCTGATCGCCCCGCGCCGACGGCACACCACGACGTTCAACGACAACAAGCCAAGACGCTCGACAACAACAAGTCACGACGACCTTCAACGACAACGCACCGGCACCGAGGGCCACCCGGCGCCGTCAGGGAACACCACACATGACTGCACGATCCTTCACCCCGGGGCGCGCCCTGCCACGCTGGCAGCCACTCGCCGCCCTGCTGACCCTGTTGCCACTCACAACCGCTCACGCCGAGGACTCCGGCGAGGTCGCCCTCGACCCGGTGGTGGTCAGCGCCAGGGCCCCGGTTGATACCGTCGAGGGCTATCGCCCCGGCGCCTCGAATCTCGTCACCGGCCGCCGCACCGATTTTCTCGCCCAGGCGCGTACCGTCGATGCGCTCACGCCGCAGCTGCTCACCGATATTGGCGCCGACTCCCTGACCGATGCCATGGCGTTCGTGGCCGGGGTCACCCAGGGCAACACCATGGGCGGCACCGAGGCCGGCTTCATCAAGCGCGGGTTCGGCAGCAACGGCGACGGCTCGATCCTGCGCGACGGCATCCGCCAGCCGCGCAATACCTTTCCACTGTTCACCACCGAACGCATCGAAGTACTCAAGGGGCCGAGCTCGTTTCGTTACGGCATCCAGGAGCCCGGCGGGGTGATCAACGTCATCAGCAAGAAGCCACAATACGCCTGGGCGCGCACCATCAGCGGCAAGGGCACCTCTTTCGGCGGCGGCAATGCCAGCGTCGACGTCACCGGTCCGCTGGGCGACAGCGGCGCGGCGTTTCGCTTCATCGTCGGCCAGCAGGACGAGGATTACTGGCGCGATTTCGGCAGCAACCGGCAGACGGTGGTGGCGCCCTCGCTGAGCTGGGAGGACGACAATACCCGGCTGTGGTTCGCCTATGAGTATCGCGACTATGATCTGACCCTGGACCGTGGCACCGCCTTCGTCGACGGCGATCCCGTCGACGTGCCGCGAAAGCGCCGCTTCGATGAGGAGTGGTCGCGGGTGACCGGCCACGATCAGTCGTTCACCGCGCGCTGGGAGCAGGATCTGAACAGCGCCTGGACCAGCCGCCTGACCTACGGCTGGACCCGTCGCCAGTACGACGACGGCCAGCTGCGGGTGCTGAGCGTCGACGAGGATGGCACCGCCAGGCGTCGCGCCGATGCCAACCACGGCTTCGATCGGCGCGTGATCTATACCGCCGCGGAGCTGCTCGGCGATGCCGAACTGGCCGGTATCCGCCACGAGATGACCGTCGGCATCGATCACGAACGCCGCCGCGACTACCTGGCCGACCGCTATCGCGGCGTCAACGATACGATCTCGATCTACCACCCGCGTCATGGCGATCTGACGCTGGACGGCGCCACCTATCTCGACGGCAGAAGTCATCGCCTCCACGAGATCAACACCACCGGCGCCTACGCCGACGACAACCTGCATCTGGGTGAACGCTGGATCCTCGGCCTGGGCGGCCGTTTTCAGCACACCGAGCAGTATGGCGGCCAGGGTCGACCCTTCGTGGTCGACACCGATACCCAGGACGACATCTTCCTGCCCCACGCCAGCCTGCTCTACCAGGTCGACCCGCTGACCTCGGTCTATGTGAGCTACAGCGAATCCTTCGTCCCCAACGCCCCGGACAGCGACACCGGTCAGCGCTTCGATCCCGAGCGGGGTCGCGGCTGGGAGGCCGGGCTCAAGCGCCGCCTGTTCGACGAGCGTGTGGACGCGGCGCTGGCCTACTTCGAGATCACCAAGGAGAACGTGGTCGTGAGCGACAACGACGTGTCGCGGGCGGTGGGCAAGAGTCGCGCCAGAGGCGTGGAAATGTCGCTGCAGGGCCAGTTGACCGATCAACTGTCGCTGCTCGCCAACTACGCCTACACCGATGCCGAGGTTCTCGAGGACGCCGACGGCGGCACGGCCGGCAACAAGCTACCCAACGTGGCACGGCACACCGCTTCACTGCTGCTGGCCCAGACGCTGGCCCTGAACCCGGATCTCGGCCGCTGGCGGGTCGGCGGCGGGCTGCGCTACGTCGGCAGTCGCGAGGGTGACAGCGACAACAGCTTCACTCTCGACGCCTACACCGTCGCCGACGCCTTCGTCGCCTGGGACACCCGCTGGCTGGGCGACGCCACCCATCTCCAGCTCAATGTCCACAACCTGTTCGATACCACCTACTACCCCTCCGGTCTCGGCGACACCCGGGTGGTGGTCGGCGAACCGCTGGAAGTCACACTGCAGGCCAGCGTGACGTTCTAGCGAGGCTGACTCACGCGCGCTACCGTGACCGTCAACGCCCCTTGGTGGTCGCGAGATCCAGCCCGACGACCTGTCCGTGCCAGCCGTCGCCCTGGCGGGTCGCGATGACGAGCGCATCATGGTCATCGGCCGCGGCCAATGGGCCTGAATCGGTCCAGAAGCCGCTGCCCCCGATCGCCGCCATGCCGCCGCTGGTGCCGTTGTGGTTGGCCATGCCGACCAGCATGGCATAGCGCTCGGCGATCTCGGCCAGGCGCCGGGTATCGGCGTCATAGCCGCCCGCGGTGATCAGGGCCCCGGCCAGATAGACCGTCGCACCCAGCGACGCGCACTCGGCGGCATGCGCAGGGGCGTTGGTATCGGCACAGATGGCGAAGGCCACACGCTCGTCGCCGAACTCGCAAACCACCTGCGTCTCGCCGACCTCGAAGGCGGCCTCTTCCCCGGGATGCAGGTAGCGCTTGGCGTAGGTCATGGGCTCGTCATCCTCCGGGCCGACAATCACCACCCCGACCCGGGGTCGAGCCTCACCGTTCAGCGGCACCCCCGCCACCACGTGCATGCCGTAGCGTCTGGCCGCTGCGCGCAGCGGAGCCAGACGCTCGCTGCGCGAGGACACCGCCAGCACGGCGGCCAGATCGGGCTCGTATCCCGTCAGGGAGAGCTCGGGGAACACCAGCAGCGAGACACCCTGACGGGCTGCCGCCTCGACCACCGCCAGGTGCCGCGCCAGGTTGGCGTCGAGATCGCCGGCCAGCGCAGACAGCTGCGCCAGGCCGATCACCAGCTCGGATCGCGCCGACGTCGCCTCAGTCATTCAGCGTCGTCTTCCAGGTCAGCGACTCTCCGGCCCGATAGGGCACGAAGGTATTCTCGCCCTCGCCCACGCTGGGTGCCACCGGGGTCGGCTGGCGGGTCAGGGTGATCGTGCCCTGGTTCAGCGGCAGGCCGTAGAAGCGTGGGCCGTTCTCGGAACAGAAGGCTTCGAAGTGATCGAGCGCCCCCTCCTGCTCGAAGACATCGGCATAGACCGACAGCGCAGCCTCGGCATTGAACACCCCGGCACAGCCGCAGGAGGTCTCCTTGGCAGCGGTGACGTGAGGGGCGGAGTCGGTGCCGAGGAAGAAGCGCGGATGCCCGCTGGCCACCGCGCGGCGCAGCGCCGCCTGGTGCTCCTGACGCTTGAGGATCGGCAGACAGTAGAGGTGCGGGCGGATACCGCCGACCAGCATGTCGTTACGGTTCTGGGCCAGGTGCTGCGGGGTCAGGGTGGCGCCCAGGTACTCGTCGCCCTCGAGCACGAACTGAGCCGCATCCCGGGTGGTGATGTGCTCGAACACCACGCGCAGCTCGGGGAACTGGCGGCGAATGTCACTCATCACCTCATCGATGAAGACCTTCTCGCGGTCGAAGATATCGATCTCACCCCGCGTCACCTCACCGTGCACCAGCAGCGGCATACCGATCCGCTGCATTGTCTCCAGCAGCGGATAGACGTCGCTGATGCGCTTGACCCCATGCTGGGAGTTGGTGGTGGCGTTGGCCGGGTAGAGCTTGGCCGCGGTGAAGACGCCCTCGGCATGCCCGCGGGTCAGCGTCTCGGCGCTCACGCTCTCGTTGAGATAGCAGGTCATCAGCGGGGTGAAGTCATGACCGGCGGGCAGCGCGGCGAGGATACGTTCACGATAGGCCGCAGCGGCCTCGACCGTGGTCACCGGCGGCGCCAGGTTGGGCATGACGATGGCACGGGCGAAGGTCGCGCTGGTGTAGGGCACCACGGTCTGCATGACCTCGCCGTCACGGAAGTGCAAGTGCCAGTCATCGGGGCGGCGGAGGGTGAGCATGTCGGGCGCAGCGGTCATCGGAAACTCCTGGCAGGGGTGAACGAAGGGACCCCGTAGCATATCAGAGCTCGAGGCCATGGACGCAGCGGCGCTTGCCCGGCCAACCTGCACCGCGGGGCGGCATACCTGGAGAGTTCTTCGGTCGAAATGGCACCTTTCGCCATATGGCGCTATGATTTTGCCATATGGCGAATGCCGCGAGGAGTTGAACATGACGACCACCGAGTTCGGGTCCGCCCGGGAGCCCAGCATCAGTGAGCGAGCGATCCGCCGCCTCACGGGCAGACGCCGGGTCGCGGCCACCTCCCCCTACGAAATCCATCGGCTCATCGAGCAAGGCTTTGCGTCGGCAGGGGTGATCAAGTTCTTCGAAGAGGTCGATCTGCTTCAGGACAGAAAGATCGCGGTCAAAATCCTCGGTGTATCCGAGCGGACCCTGTATCGCCGGCGGGACAAACCCGACACCCTCAGCCCGGAAGAGAGCGGTCGCGCCTGGCGGTTCGCCGAAACGCTCACCCGCGCGGAAGACGTCTTCGGCAGCACCGAGGCGGCCCAGCGCTGGCTGGACACCCCGGCCATGGCCCTGGAGGGGCGCAAGCCGCTGGACTTGATGACTACGCCGGTCGGCCACGATCTGGTCGACGATCTGCTGACCCGTCTGGACTACGGGGTCTATACCTGACCATGGCCGCCGCGAGCCACAGTGTCCGGTTCTGGCGCCTCGAACGCGACCGCCATGTCGTCACCTGGGAGAAAGGGATCGGCGCGGAGCGCGCGGGCGGGCGCTGGAACTCTCCCGGCCGCCCGGCGGTGTATGGCTCGCTGGATGCGGCCACCGCGATACTCGAAGTCGCGGTCCACAAGGGCTTTGCGACCCTGGATACCGACCCGCACACCCTCCTGTGCATCGAGATTCCGGACCCGAGCTGCATACATTGGGTGGACGCCGAGACGCTGCCGAATCCCAACTGGCTGGTGCCGGGCACGCCCAGCGCAGGCCAGCAGCGCTACGGCGACACTCTGCTCGATGCGTACCCCTTCTTCGTCGTGCCCTCGACCGTGTCACGCCATAGCGCGAACCTGGTGATGAACCCGCATGCCGCCCAGGGCAAGTACCAAGTGGTCCTGCAGGAACGGTTCTCGCTCGATACCCGCCTGAACCCGCCGCCGCGTTAGGCGTTGAAGGCGAGGCGAAGGCTGCGCTATGTCGCCTCGCTCCCCCTCACCCCGCCTTGGTCGCTGGGCGGCGCAGCAGCAGGCCCAGGGCCACGCAGCAGAGTAGCGCCACCAGGGCATCGAACAGCAGCCCGGTGAGCTGTAGCCCGAGCACGCTGGCGACCAGGCCGATACCGATCACCGGTAGCGAGATCGCCACGTAGGCGACGACGAAGAAAGTCGAGACCACCGCCGCCTTGTGCTGCACCGGGCTGGCCGCGGCCACCGCGCCCAGCCCGGCGCGGAAGGCGATGCCCTGGCCGATGCCCGCCACGATGGGGCCAAGGATGAAGCCTGCCAGGGTCTGCGCGGCCATGCCCCAGGCCAGCAGCAGGACGCCGACCAGCAGCACGCCGCAGCCGATCGGCAGACGCCGGGCTTCAGGCAACTTGTCCTGCACCATCTGCCCCAGGGTGGAGGCGATGAACAGGCTGCCGGCGACGACACCGATCAGCGTCGGGTTGTGATAGCCGAGCTGACCGCCGACGAAGGCCGGGGTCACCGAGGTGGCGAAGCCGCACACCATGAAACCGGCGAAGGCGGCGATCGCCGCCGGCACGAAGACACCGCGCACCTCCGGCGGCACCTTGAGCTTCTGTACCCGCAGGCGGATGCGCGCCGGACGCGTGACCGTCTCCGGGGCGCGCCAGATGAACAGCGCCGCCAGCAGCGCCAGCACCAGATGCAGCACATAGGGCAGCACCAGCGGCAGCGGCGCCAGCGCCGCCAGCACTCCAGCCACCATCGGCCCCAGCCCCAGTCCACCCATGTTGGCGGCAGTGGCGACCAGCGGGCCGACCCGCTTCCAGGCATCGGGGACCAGCTCCATCACTGCGACCGTGGCGGTGCCGGTGAAGATGCCGGCGGAGATGCCCGACAGCACCCGCCCGAACAGAATGGGGCCGAGCCCCTGGGCGTGCCAGAACACCAGGTCGCTGGCCGCCGAGATCAGCACCCCCGCCAGCAGCATCGGCCGCCGCCCGAGCTGGTCGGACCAGCGCCCGGTGATCAGCAGCGCCCCCATCACCCCGGCGGCGTAGACCGCGAAGATGATGGTGATGGTGAGCTGCGAGAAGCCGAAGGTCTGCTGATAGATCGGATAGAGCGGGGTCGGCATGGTGGTGCCGATCATGGTGAGCGCGAAGGCGAAGGCGGCACCCAGAAATACCGCACGCCCGCCGCGGGCCGCGGTGGCTGAAGCGTTCATGACAGATCCTTGTGAATGAGGAGGGTCGCCCGCGCGGGCTCGGAGCGCGCGCCGTGAACGGCGATGATGCCGACAAGCATCGTGAATGCCGCGCCGGGGCGCAACCGCTCACCACGCTCATTGCGCGTGGCGGCCTCGATGCCACTCCCCCTCACCGCGGTCCCAACCCCCGGGGGATTCGTGGCATACTGTGCGGCTTCACGCACCCTGATCACGGCCACGTCATGTCTCGACCCGACACCCCGGTCTCCGCCTTCGCCAACGCGTCCGCCGCGCCCGCCACCCAGGGCACGCTCTACATCGTCTCTGCCCCCTCCGGGGCCGGCAAGACCAGCCTGGTGCGCGCGCTGCTCGAGCGTAACGCGGCGATCGGCGTCGCCGTCTCCCACACCACCCGCGCCATGCGGCCCGGCGAGGCGGACGGCGTCAACTATCACTTCGTCACCGAAGAGACCTTCGAGACGATGATCGCGCGCGGCGAGTTCTTCGAACACGCCTGGGTCTTCGACCGCCACTACGGCACCTCCCGTGCCGAGGTGGAGAAGCGTCTGGCGCTGGGCGAGGACGTGATTCTGGAGATCGACTGGCAGGGCGCACGCCAGGTACGTGAGCTCGCCCCCGAGGCCGAGTCGATCTTCATCCTGCCGCCCTCGCGGGAGGCCCTGCGCGAGCGTCTGGCCGGACGCGGCACCGACGACGACGCGGTGATCGCACGCCGCATGCGCGATGCGGTGAGCGAGATGTCACACTTCGACGAGTACGAGCACGTGATCATCAACGACACCTTCGAGCACGCCCTGCACGAGCTGGAGTGCATCGTGCATGCGCGTCGCTCGCGGCTCGACAAGGTCCGCACCCGCTACGCCAGGCTGCTCGCCGAGCTGCTCGACGCCCCCCGCTGAGCCGCGTGCCGCCCCCCGCCAGCGGGCGGCACGCGGGCCTTTCGCCTTGTCAGCTACGCCAAAGGTCCAGTAGACTGCACGGTCCCGCATGGCCCCGCTTCGGCTGGGGTGCGACCACTCATTTTCTGGCAGCAGGGTTACCACCATGGCACGCGTGACCGTCGAAGATTGTCTGGACCATATCGAGAACCGTTTCAAGCTGGTGATGATCTCCTCCCAGCGCGCCCGCCAGCTCTCGCGCGGCTCTCGCGACGCGCTGCTGCCGTGGGAGAACGACAAGCCCACCGTCATGGCGCTGCGCGAGATCGCCGCCGGCCAGGTCGACGAGAGCGTGCTCGACGAGCCGATCGAAGCGGCTCCGCCGCGTCCGCGCCCCGAACCGCACCAGGATTTCGAGCTCTGATCCGGCCGCGCCTCGCGTAACTCTCTCGTTCGCGGCCCGCGCGAGCGCGCGGTGCCGGCACGGCCTTCGAACCGGCCCGACCCCTGGAATAGGCGCGCAGTATGTTCACCATCGATGACCTGGCCGATCGCCTCGGCGGCTATCTTCCCATGGAGGAGATCCAGCAGGTCAGGCGCGCCTTCTACTACGCCGAGCAGGCCCACGACGGCCAGACCCGCCGCTCCGGCGAACCCTACGTCACCCACCCCCTCGCGGTCGCCAATATCCTCGCCAACATGCACATGGACCATCAGAGCCTGATGGCCGCCATGCTGCACGACGTGATCGAGGATACCGGGGTGACCAAGGACGCCCTCGCCGCCCAGTTCGGCGAGGCGGTGGCGGAACTGGTCGACGGCGTCTCCAAGCTGACCCAGATCACCTTCGAGGACAAGGCGGTCGCCCAGGCCGAGAACTTCCAGAAGATGGTGATGGCGATGTCCCAGGACATCCGCGTGATCATCGTCAAGCTCGCCGACCGCCTGCACAACATGCGTACTCTGGGGGCGCTGCGGCCTGACAAGAAGCGCCGCATCGCCCGCGAGACGCTGGAGATCTACGCCCGCATCGCCGGACGCCTGGGGATCAACACCATCCGTGTCGAACTCGAGGATCTCTCCTTCCAGGCGATCCACCCGATGCGCGCCGAGCGCATCAAGCGCGCCGTGGCACGGGCCCGCGGCAACCGCCGCTCGACCATGCGCCAGATCCAGAGCAGCCTGCAGCGCCGGCTCGACGAAGATGACCTCACCGGCAGCGTGGTCGGCCGCCAGAAGCATCTGCTGTCGATCTATCGCAAGATGCACGACCAGCGCAAACCGTTCGCCGAAATCATGGATGTGTTCGGTTTTCGCATCATCACCGACGATGTCGACAACTGCTATCGTATCCTCGGCGCGGTGCACAATCTCTACAAGCCGGTGCCCGGGCGGTTCAAGGATTACATCGCGATCCCCAAGGCCAACGGCTACCAGAGCCTGCACACCACCCTGTTCGGGCCCAGCGGCATGCCGATCGAAGTGCAGATCCGCACCCGCGAGATGGAGGCGATGGCCAACAACGGCATCGCCGCCCACTGGCTCTACAAGGCCGGGCAGACCGAGCGGCCGATCGCCGTCGGCAGCCACGCCCGGGCCCGCGAGTGGGTCCGCGGGCTGCTCGAGATGCAGCGCCACGCAGGCGACTCACTGGAGTTCATCGAGCACGTCAAGAACGATCTCTTCCCCGACGATGTCTACATCTTCACCCCCAAAGGCGACATCATGGAGCTACCCCAGGGGGCCACGGCGGTCGACTTCGCCTATACCGTGCATACCGATATCGGTAACAGCTGTATCGCCTGTCGTATCGACCGCCATCTGGCGCCGCTCTCGACCCCGCTGGAGAGTGGACAGACCCTGGAGATCATCACCGCGCCCGGCGCCCGACCCAATCTCGCCTGGCTCAACTTCGTGGTCACCGCCAAGGCGCGCTCGGCGATTCGTCACGCACTCAAGAGCCAGCAGCGCAGCGAGGCGATCCAGCTCGGCCGGCGCCTGCTCAACCGCGCCCTGAGCAGTTTCGACACCAGCCTGGAGAAGTTGCCCGCGGAGCGTCTCACGGCGCTGCTGGCGGAGCTCGATCTGGCCAACGAAGATGATCTGCTCGAGACCATCGGCCTCGGCACCCGGCTGGCCCACGCCACCGCCAAGCGTCTGGCCGACGCCAGCCTGAGCGGCGACGAGGATGCCGCAGGGTCGCCGGATGCCTCACCGCATACGGGGCCACACACCGGGCCGATCGTCATCAACGGCTCCGAGAGCATGGCGATCAGCTTCGCCCGCTGCTGTCACCCGCTGCCCGGCGACCCGGTGATCGGCCATCTATCGATGGGCAAGGGGATCGTCGTGCACCGCCACGATTGTGGTAATCTCGATGAACTGCGCGATGACCCCGACAAGCTGGTCTCCTTGACGTGGTCGAACCAGATCGAGCAGGATTTCCCGGTGCCGCTGCGCATCGAGGTGGAAACGAGACGTGGGCTGATCGCCGAACTGGCCAGCCTGATCACCGACGCCGATGCCAACATCGAACGCATCGGTATCGAAGAGCGCGATGCCCGGCTGTCGATCGTCAACCTGACCATTCTGGTCAAGGGGCGTATCCACCTGGCCCGGATCATCAAGCGCCTGCGTAACCTGAATCATATCGGCCGTATCGTTCGCGCGAGAAGCTGATACGCAGGCTCCGACGCCCGCCCGGCGTCGGCCAGACATATGAACACGACCTTGCCCCGCCATGGCCCACCACGGCGGGGCGTCGTTTTTTACGTCGTTCCGGGACGCGGGACGCCGAATCGAAGCGTCGTCTTCGGGACGCAATAGAAGGCGTCGTCTTCGGGACGCAATAGATAGCAAGACGCTTCCCGGCGCGCAGGAAAAGATCGCTGCATCTCAATCGATAACATCTGGAGGGTACGCCATGAGCAACAAAGCCGTTATCAACACCGACAACGCCCCGGCCGCCATCGGCCCCTATTCCCAAGCCGTGAAGTCCGGCAACACCGTCTATCTCTCCGGCCAGATCCCGCTCGATCCGGCCACCATGGAGATAGTGTCCGATGACTTCGAGGCCCAGGCGCGTCAGGTCTTCAAGAACCTCTCCGCCGTGTGCAAGGAGGCCGCCGGCTCGCTGCAGGACATCGTCAAGCTCAACCTCTACCTCACCGATCTCGACAACTTCGGCGTGGTCAACAAGGTGATGGAAGAGTTCTTCACCGCCCCCTTCCCTGCGCGGGCCGCGGTCGGCGTCAAGCAGCTGCCCAAGGGCAGCCTGGTCGAGGCCGAAGCGGTGATGGTGATCGGCGACTGAGACCGGAACACTGACAGCGTTGGCGGGGCAGCCTCAGCGCTCCGCCAGTGCCGGCGCCGGCAGATCGCCGCGCAGCTTGATCACGTCCGCCCGCGGCGGCACCCCGAACATGCGGCTGTATTCACGGCTGAAGTGGGAAGGGCTGCTGTAACCGACGCGATAGCTGGCCGTGGCGGCTTCCATGCCCTCGGCCAGCATCAGCCGGCGCGCCTCGTGCAGACGCAGGCGCTTCTGGAACTGTAGCGGCGACATCCGCGTCACCTGCTTGAAGCTGTGGAACAGCGACGACTCGCTCATGCTGACCAGGTCGGCGAGATCGCCCACCCGCAGCGGCTCCCTGAAGCGCGCCTGGAGCACACCGATCACCCGGGCCATGCGGTGGGTCTGGCTGTCAGCCATGGCTAACTTGCGCATATAGGGCGCCAGTTCTCCCACCAGCGCTCGATAGAGGATCTCACGCCGCACCAGCGGCGCCAGGATCGCGATATCCTGGGGTGTGTCCAGTAGGCCCACCAGACGCGACAGCGCCTCCAGCATCCCCCGATCGGCCAGCACGTGGCCGAGCCCGCAGGCCCCCTCCGGGCACGCCTCCTCTTCCGTCTGCCGTACCACTGGCAGGCCCATCGCCAGGATCAGATCGGAGACCTCCTGAGGATCGATCGTGAGCTTGATACCCAGATACGGTGTCTGGGGCGAGGCATCGGTCACCTTGCCGAGAATCGGCAGCGGCACCGCCGAGACCATGCAACTGAGCGGGCCATAGTCGATCTGGCGATCCCCCAGCCACACCGTCTTGGCGCCCTGGGCGATCAGGCAGAGCGCCGGCTCGTAGACCCGTGAGCCCATGCAGGCCGTGGTCGAATCGGCGCGTACCAGCTCGAGGCCGGGAATGGTGCTGGCGATGAATCCCTCCTCGTCGGCATGGGCGAGAATTCGCGCCACGAGAGTATTCATCAATGCTTCGAACGACGAATCGGCGTGCCTCGGGATGGGCTGCGCGGCGGTCACGGCGTCACTCCCCTGCTGGGCGGATAAAAAGGCGTCAAGCGATCGAGCGCGAGTATAAGCCCGATTTCGGCGATTTTGGGCGCCTTTGACCCAGACTTGCAGAATCGGGCAAGCACTCTGAAGTATCCGGCAAGTCCCCGCCGCCGCGCCAACCCCGGTGTCGTTCCCGCCATGAAGCGGCACATACGGCCCAGGCGGCATTGCGGAGAATCAGGCAATCAATCGACAGGAAGCCGATAACGCTCCCTGACTGCCACCCCTTAGATTGGCGCTCCATGCCCCAGGCGGTTTCCCCCGCCGCGCTCGACCTCGACGTTCCAGACAAGCGCCTGGGTCGAGCCAATAGCGAGTCCTCCACCGGGGAATATCACACGGAGCGAACCATGATGGAGAAGTTCAATCAGCCCCCTGCGCCTGGCGCAAGGTCGGCCGCCTTCACGCCGGTCACCGGGCAGCCGGTCAAGTGGCTACCGGCCATATGGCTGCTGGCGGCCCTGAGCCTGGCCGGCTGCGATGCCCACGGCGAGCCCCAGGCCGCCGCCCCGCCACCGCCCGAGGTCGATGTCGCCACCGTCGCGGCCGAGCCGATCACGCTCACGGAGACCTTTACCGGGCGAATCGAGGCCCCCGAGACCGTGGCCTTGCGCCCGCGGGTGAGCGGCTATGTCGATGAGATCGCCTTCACCGAGGGCCAGTTGGTGAAGGCCGGCGACCTGCTCTTCCGCATCGATCCGCGCCCCTACGCAGCGCGCGTCGATGCCGCCAAGGCGGCCCTGGCGCAGGCCCGTAGCCAGCGTCAGCTCGCCGACGTCGAGGCCGGCCGCTCGCGCAAGCTGATCGGCCGGCACATGATCTCCCAGGAGCAGCACGACCAGCGCCAGGCGGCGGCGCAGGACGCCCGCGCCCGCGAAGCACAGGCTCGCGCCACACTCACCAGCGCCGAGCTCGACCTCGAGTACACCCGCGTCACCGCGCCGGTGGCCGGACGCGCCGGGCGGGCGATGGTCACCCGCGGCAATCTGGCCAACGCCGACCAGACGCTGTTGACCACGCTGGTCTCGGTCGACCCGCTCTACGTCTACTTCGACAGCAACGAAGGCGGCGCCGAGAGCACGCAGGCGAACCTCGACCCGGCCCACCCCGTGCCGGTGCGAGTGAGCCTCACCGGCGAGAGCGGCTTTCCCCATCGCGGGCGGCTCGACTTCGTCGACAACCGTATCGATCCCACCACCGGCACCCTGACCTACCGCGCCGTGCTCGACAATCCAGAAGGTCGCATCCGGCCCGGCCAGTTCGCCCGCGTCGAGATGCCCGTCGCCTCGCTCACCGCGGCGGTGCTGATCGACCGCCAGGCGGTGTTGACCAACCAGGATCGGCGCTTCGTCTATCGGGTGGCCGACGACAACAGCGTCACCCCGCGCCCGGTGGTGACCGGCCGCGCGGTGGGTGACCGGGTGGTGATCCGCGACGGTCTCGCCCCCGGCGACCGCATCGTGGTCAACGGCACCCAGAAGATCTTCGCCCCCGGCATGACGATCTCACCGCATCCGGTCGATCAGCATCCGGCCAACCCGCAATCCACGGCCGAGGGCGCGCTCACCTCGCGCTCTTGAGCGACGGCGGCGCCAGGTGCGCCGCCCACGCCCCCATTCCCGGGAACGACGACAAGCGGCGGGCATCGCATCCGCCGCGCAGGAGCCCCAAGGCATGAATGTTTCGCGTTTCTTCGTCGACCGCCCGATCTTCGCCGCGGTGCTGTCGATCGTCATGCTCGCGCTCGGCGCGATCTCGATCCCCAACCTGCCGATCGGCGAGTATCCGGACGTGGTGCCACCCTCGGTGCTGGTGCGCACGGTCTACCCCGGCGCCAACCCCAAGGAGATCGCCGACACCGTCGCCGCACCGCTCGAGGAAGCGATCACCGGCGTCGAGGGGATGATGTACTACAAGTCCGTCGCCGGTTCCGACGGGGTGCTGCAGATGACGGTCACCTTCCGCCCCGGCACCGATGCCGAACAGGCCACGGTGCGAGTGCAGAACCGCGTCAGCCAGGCCCTGGCACGCCTGCCCGAGGCGGTGCGTCGCCAGGGTGTGACCACCCAGAAGCAGTCGCCGACCTTTCTGATGGTGGTGCATCTGGTCTCGCCGGACGACCGCTACGACACCCTCTACCTGCGCAACTACGCCCGCCTGCACGTACGCGACCAGCTGGCGCGCATTCCCGGCGTGGGTGAGGCGCAGATGTTCGGCGGCGGCGACTACGCCATGCGCGTATGGCTCGACCCGGACCGGGTCGCCGCCCACGGTCTGACCGCCGGCGATGTGGTGGCGGCGATTCGCGACCAGAACGTGCAGGTCTCCGCCGGGCAGATCGGCGGCGAGCCGATGCCGGACAGCGACTTCCTGACCCTTATCAACGCCAAGGGGCGCCTGACCAGCGAGGCGGAGTTCGGTGACATCGTGCTCAAGACCGGCGCCGATGGCGACATCCTGCGGCTCAAGGATGTCGCCCGACTGCAGCTCGGCGCCGGCGACTACACCCTGCGCGCCCGCCTGGACGGCAAGGACGCCGTGGCGATCGGCATCTTCCAGTCACCCGGGGCCAACGCGCTGGAGATTCGCGACCAGGTGATCCACACCATGGACGAACTGGCGACCCAGTTCCCCGCCGGGCTCGAGTATCGCAGCGTCTACGACACCACGCTGTTCGTCACCGACTCGATCCACTCGGTGATCCAGACACTCCTCGAAGCGGTGCTGCTGGTGGTGCTGGTGGTAACGCTGTTTCTGCAGACCTGGCGCGCCTCGCTGATCCCGTTGCTGGCGGTACCGGTATCGGTCGTGGGCACCTTCGCGGTACTGCTGCTGCTCGGCTATTCGATCAACACCCTGACCCTGTTCGGGCTGGTGCTGGCGATCGGTATCGTCGTCGACGACGCCATCGTGGTGGTGGAGAACGTGGAGCGCAACATCGAGCAGGGGCTGGCACCGCATGCCGCGGCTCACCAGGCGATGCGCGAGGTCTCGGGGCCGATCGTGGCCATCGGCCTGGTGCTGTGCGCGGTGTTCGTACCGATGGCCTTTCTCTCCGGCGTGACCGGTCAGTTCTATCGCCAGTTCGCGGTGACCATCGCCATCTCCACGGTCATCTCGACGGTCAACTCGCTGACGCTGTCGCCGGCCCTGGCAGCGATGCTGCTCAAGACCCACGATGCCCCCAAGGATCGCCTGACGCGCCTGATCGATTTCCTGTTCGGCTGGCTTTTCCGCCCCTTCAACCGGCTCTTCAATGCAGGCTCCGAGCGCTATCGGGGCGTGGTGTCGCACAGCCTGAAACGCCGCGGCGCGGTGTTCGTGATCTACCTGATACTGCTGGGCGCCACCGGCTATCTGTTCAAGGCGGTGCCGCCAGGGTTCATTCCGGTGCAGGACAAGATGTACCTGATCGCAGGCGTCAAGCTGCCCGAGGGCGCCTCCCTCGAGCGCACCGACGCCCTGCTGCGCCAGGTGGTGGAGATCGCCAAGCACACCGATGGCATCGAGCACACCCTCTCGTTTCCCGGTCTCAACGCACTGCAGTTCACCAACACGTCCAACACCGGCCTGGCGTTTCTGACGCTGGCACCGTTCACCGAGCGCACGCGCTCCGCGGCACAGATCAATGCCGAGCTCGCCGGCAAGCTCGCCAAGCTCAAGGCCGGTATCGCCTTCTCGTTCATGCCGCCACCGATCCTGGGTCTCGGCAACGGCTCCGGCTACCAGCTGTTCCTCGAGGATCGTGGCGGCCTCGGTTATGGCCCGCTGCAGGAAGCGGTGAACGCCTTCCAGGGGGCGGTGATGCAGACCCCGGGGATGTCCTACCCGATCACCAGCTATCAGGCCAACGTGCCCCAGCTCGATGCCGAGGTCGATCGCTTGAAGGCCAAGTCGCAGGGGGTGGCGGTAGCGGATCTCTTCGCCACCCTGCAGACCTATCTGGGCTCGACCTATGTCAACGATTTCAACCAGTTCGGCCGCACCTGGCAGGTCATTGCCCAGGCCGACGCCCCCTACCGCGACAGCGTCGAGGACATCGCCCGCCTGCGCACACGCAACGCCCAGGGCGAGATGGTACCGATCGGCTCGATGATAAAGGTCAACCAGACCTTCGGTCCCGACCCGGTGCTGCGATTCAACGGCTATCCTGCCGCCGATCTCGCCGGCGAGGCCGACCCGCGGGTGCTCTCCTCGCCCCAGGCGATGGCCGAGCTGACCCGGATCGGCGCCCAGGTACTGCCGGCGGGGATCGACTTCGAGTGGACCGATCTCAGCTATCAGCAGGCGACCCAGGGCAACGCGGCGCTGATCGTGTTCCCGCTGGCGGTGATGCTGGTGTTCCTGGTCCTGGCCGCGCTCTACGAGAGCTGGACCCTGCCGCTGGCGGTGATCCTTATCGTGCCGATGTGCGTGCTCTCGGCGCTGATCGGGGTGCGCCTGGTGGGCGGCGATACCAATATCTTCGTCCAGGTGGGGCTGGTGGTGCTGATCGGGCTGGCCTGCAAGAACGCGATTCTGATCGTCGAGTTCGCGCGTGAGCTGGAGCTGCAGGGGCGCGATACCGTGACCGCGGCGCTGGAGGCCTGCCGCCTGCGCTTGCGCCCGATCATCATGACCTCGATCACCTTCACCGCGGCGGTGATACCGCTGGCGCTGGGCCACGGCGCGGGTGCCGAGGTGCGCCAGGCACTGGGGGTCGCGGTCTTCGCCGGCATGCTCGGGGTGACCCTGTTCGGCCTGCTGCTGACGCCGGTGTTCTACGTTGTACTGCGTAAGCTGGCCGGGCCGCTGAAGCACGCGCATGCCTCCACGCTGGAGGGTGAAGAGTCGCGGCCGAACCCCGATACCCACTGAACGGCAGCCGCGGCCGCATGGGGAAGCGTTGGCAAGACGGGAAGCGATGCGTCACCCTGCGGGTAACGCCATCGGGAGCCACGCTCGTGACCCTTTCTCGCCGACTCTTCTTCTCCCTGTGGCCCGACGACGCCAGTCGCCGGGCCCTCGCCACCGAGGCCGAGCGCCTGGCACCCCGCTGCGGCGGCTATCCGCTACCGGCGCAGAACATGCATATCACGCTGGCGTTTCTGGGCGGTGTCGACGCCTCGCGGCTGGCAGCACTGCTGGAGCTGACCCGAGCGTGGCCGGCGCTGCAGGGCGAGTGGACGCTGGATCGACTCGGCCACTTCCCCCAGCCGCGCATCGTCTGGGCCGGCAGCCAGATGCCGGACCCTGCCCTGCTGGCGCTCAATGCCGAGCTCTGGCAGGCGCTGGCACGGCACGGTTTCACCGCGCCACGGCGTGACTTCACCCCGCATGTCAGTCTGGTTCGCCAGGCCGACCGCGCACCACCCTCATCACGGCTCTCCGCCCCGCTGTGCTGGCGTTTCGACCATCTCGCGCTGGTGGAGTCGCAGCTCGGCGAGGGCGACTCGCGCTATCGCACCCTGGCTTGCAGCCACGGCACTGCTTGACCCCGGTGTCAGCACCGAATCTCCTGACTGTCACAGGCGACCTCGACGCCCTCGGGCAGCATCGGGGGCGCAGCCAGCCAGTGGGCGTCCAGTTCGTGACTGATGTGCGTCAGCCAGGCGCGGGAAGGGCCCAGACGCTCGATGATCTCCAGTGCCATGGTGAGATTGTTGTGGTTACGCGGCGTGTCAGAGGAATCCGGATGGGTCGCGTCGATCACCACGCCATGGGGCTGCCACTCGCTCAGGAAGCGCTCGGTGGCCCCGGGCAGGCCAACGGTGTCGCACAGCCAGGCCAGACGGTTGACGCCGTCTTCGATCGCATAACCCAGCGTCGGCCTGCTGTGATTGAGCGGCAGCGGCGTCAGCGTGAGGCCACCGAGGATGAGCGGCCGAAACGGCTTGAGACCCGGGCGGAAGTCGAGAATGCCGGGATTCTTGTGCAGGTCGGCGCAGCCCTGGGCATCCTTGGGGCCATACACCGGAATCGACTCACCCCGCCCCCAGCGCAGGTGCAAAAGCCCCTGGACGTGATCGGCGTGGTAGTGGGTCAGCAGAATCGCGGCCGGGCGCTGACGCTCGCAGCGTTCAGCCAGGTCCATACGACCGGCGTCGATCAGGATCAGCTCGCCATCGAGCTCGATCTCGCCGGCGCAGGGCCCGCGGCGGTGGCCGTTCAGCAGCCGCGCCCGCTGACACGCCGGGCAGTCGCAACCGAAGCAGGGCACCTGGGCGCTGTCGCCGGTGCCGGCGAAACGCAGCTTCATGGCGACGATGCCGTCGCGGGCGACGCCTCGATGAAGGCTTCGAGCGCCTTGATGCTCTGTGCCAGTTCGCCGCCGTTGTCGAGCCGCGGGATGTCGCCCAGGGTCTCCTCGCCGCCGCCCCTCGCCAGCCGCGTCTCGATCTCGGCCGGCGTCTCGCGCCCACGCGCGAGCAGACGCTGGCGCAGCACCTCGGCATCCGCCACCACCAGCAGCGGTACCAGCGACTCACCGAAGCGCGCCCGCGCGAGCGCCAGCGCGCGGCGGCTGCCGTTGAGCACCACCGTATGCCCCGCCGCCAGCCAGGACTCGAGCTCGATGCCGACGCCATAGTCGAGTCCATGGGCGTGCCACGCCAGGCAGAACAGCCCCTGCGCCCGGCGCTCGGCGAACTCGGCGGCGCTCAGCTCGACGCAGTTCTCGCCGCTACCGCTGGCCCGAGTGATATAGCGATGCGCCACCAGCAGATCCGGACGGTGCTGGCGCAGTTCGCGCAGCAGGCTGTCCTTGCCGACCCCGCTGGCACCCATGACGTAGATCAAACGACCTTCATCCATATCGCTGCCTTTATGTATATAAGCGTTCTCGGATTTCTCGGTCCTGAGATAATCGGTCCTGAGATAAATAGCCGAGCGAGATGAAGCACGAGACGCCCGAGGCTCTAAAGCCAAGACATAACGGGCTGTTAGGCGAGGATTTCGAGCCCCGGGCAACACAGTGATTCGCTCGCGCAGGCATTGATCTAGTGAACCTGCCTACCCGCAGACCAAACCCGCTGCACCACCGGATGCTCGTCGATCACGCGCACCCGCAGCAGATCGGCACGCAGCCCCGGCGCCAGACGGCCGCGGTCGGTCAGGCCGACCGCCTCGGCCGGCAGGCGTGTCGCCGTGGCAACCGCCTGGGGCAGTGCGTAGCCGTTCTCCATCGCCGCCACCTTGAACACCGCATCGAGCAGCGCCGCCGGGTAGTAATCCGACGACAGGATATCCAGCACGCCCAGTTCGACCAGCTCGGCAGCGGCGATATTGCCGGAGTGGGAGCCGCCACGAACCACGTTGGGCGCCCCCATCATCACCGCCATGCCGGCCCGGTGAGAGGCCTGTGCCGCCTCGCGGGTGGTCGGAAACTCCGCCACACGGGTCCCATACTCGGCGCTGTCGGCGACGTGCTCGACGGTGGCGTCATCATGGCTGGCGATCGCCAGCCCGCGCTCGCGACAGATCGCCGCGATGGCGCGACGATGCTCAGCGCTGTAGCGCTGGCTGTTGTCGATCTGGGACGCCATGAAGGCGTCCATCGCCGCGTCATCGAGCTTGTACTTGCCCTGATAATAGATGCGATAGGCGTCGAGGCTGGCGAACTGGCGCTGACCGGGGGCGTGATCCATCAGCGACACCAACCCCAGCAGCGGTGATGACGACAGCTCGTGGAAGCGCGCCAGCGTGTTCGGGTGGCTCACCTCGCAGCGCAGATGGAGGCGATGATCGACCCGCGCCAGCCCCTCGTGGGCGATCCGCGCCAGGGCGTGGCACATCGCATCGAGTGCGCCATGGCGCATGCTCTGTTCGTCGATGTCACCCACCGAGACCGCGTCGAACACCGTGGTGATGCCGCTCGCCGCCATCTGGGCGTCATGCGCCAGCGCGGCCTGGAGCCCCGGCCACTCGACCTTGGGCCGCGGCTCGAAATACTTCTCCATATTGTCGGTGTGCAGCTCGACCAGCCCCGGCAGCAGGATGTCGCCCTCGCAGTCGATGGCAGCCGCGACCTGACTGGCACCGCGATCGACGGCGGCGATACGACCGTCGCGGATCACCAGGGTGCCGTCGATCGTCTCGTCGTCGAGCACCAGTGTGGCGTGCGTCAGAATCTGTTCCCGTACGCTCATGACAGGCTCTCCCGGCAGGGCTGGCTGGCGTTGGACAAGCCGCCCAGACTGCCATCCAGCGGCAGCAGGCGGTCGGCGACGCGCTCGCGCACGTCTTCGTCGTGAAAGATGCCGAGCATGGCGGTACCGCGCGCCTTGGCCTCACCGATCAGTGCAATCACCACGTCACGGTTGGCGGCATCCAACGATGCGGTGGGCTCGTCGAGCAGCAGCAGCGGATGCTCGCCGATGAAGCCGCGGGCGATATTGACCCGCTGCTGCTCGCCACCGGAGAAGGTCCCGGGGGGCAATTGCCACAGCCGCTCGGGCAGGTTGAGTCGCGCCAGCAGCGTCTCGGCCCGCTGGCGCGAGTCGGCTTCGTCGGCACCGCGGGCCAGCAGCGGCTCCATCACCACGTCGACGGCGGCGACCCGCGGTACCACCCGCAGAAACTGGCTGACATAGCCGATCACGTCGCGGCGCAGGCCATGCCAGGCATAGGTCGGCAGGGTTTCCAGGTCGAGATCGCCATCGTCGAAGTGCAGCCGGATCCGGCCCTGATCGATGCGGTAGTCGCCGTAGAGCATCTTCAACAGCGTGCTCTTGCCGATACCGCTGCGTCCGGCCAGCACCAGACATTCGCCAGCCTGCAGCGTCAGCGAGAGATCGCGCATCACGTCGATTTCGACCCCGCCCTGGCCGTGGAGCAGAAACCGCTTGTGGAGCCCCGCCACCGTGAGGCGAGGTCGGGCACGCTTCGGGGAAGCGCCAGTCTCGGAAAGCATCGAAGATATCCTCAAGGGGTGAGCACGGATGACACCAGCAGCTGCGTATATTCGTGCTGCGGATCGTCGAGAATCTGGTCGGTGAGGCCGGTCTCGACCACCTGACCTCGGCGCATCACCAACAGCCGGTGGGCGAGCAGGCGAGCCACGGCGAGATCATGGGTCACCAGCACCACTGAGAGGCCGAGTTGACGTACCAGCGTGCGCAGCATGTCGAGCAGCCGCGCCTGTACCGAGACGTCGAGCCCGCCGGTGGGCTCGTCCATGAACACCAGCCGTGGCCGGGTGACCAGGGTGCGGGCGATCTGCAAGCGCTGCTGCATGCCGCCGGAGAAGGTCCGCGGAGCATCGTCGATACGCCCGGGGTCGAGTTCGACCTGACGCATCCACGCTTGGCCGCTGGCGCGGAGCTGGCCGTAATGGCGCTGGCCTTGGGCCATCAACCGTTCGCCGATGTTGGCCCCGGCGGACACGCCCATGCGCAGGCCATCGCGGGGGTTCTGATGCACCAGCCCCCACTCGAGACGCAGCAGTGCCCGGCGTCGCGCCTCGCCGATGGCGTAGAGATCGAGCTCGGCGTCCTCGCCCCCCGCGTCATCCGCCTGACGGCGGTACAGGACCTGTCCGGCATCCGGCGCTTCCAGGCCGGCGAGTACCCGCAGCAGGGTCGACTTGCCGGAGCCGGACTCGCCGACGATGCCCAGCACTTCGCCGGCGTGGAGTTGAAAGTCGATCGCCTCGCAGCCCTTCGCCGGGCCGTAGAGTCGGGTGATGCCCTGCACATCCAGCAGGACCGGGCGTTCCAGTACCGGCTTCTTCATGCCACCTCTCCCCGCCGGCTCTGGCAGTAGTCGGTATCGGAGCAGACGAACATCCGCCCGCCCTGGTCGTCAGTGATCACTTCGTCGAGATAGCTGTGATCGCTGCCGCACAGCGCGCAGGCGTGCTCCCAGCGCTGGACCTCGAACGGGTGGTCCTCGAAGTCGAGGCTCTCGACCCGGGTGTAGGGCGGAATCGCGTAGAGCCGCTTCTCGCGCCCGGCGCCGAACAGCATCAGCGCCGGATTGCCGTCGAGCTTGGGATTGTCGAACTTGGGGATCGGGGAGGGATCCATCACGTAGCGTCCGTCGACCTTGACCGGGTAGGCGTAGGTGGTCGCGATATGGCCGTAGCGGGCGATGTCCTCGTAGAGCTTGACGTGCATCACGCCGTACTCCTCCAGCGCGTGCATCAGCCGGGTCTCCTGCTCGCTGGGTTCGATGAAGCGCAACGGCTCGGGAATCGGCACCTGGAACACCAGAATCTGGCCGGCGCGCAGCGGGGTTTCGGGAATCCGGTGGCGGGTCTGGATCACGTCCGCCGCCGTGGTCGCGGTGGTGGTCTCGACCCCGGCCACGCGCTGGAAGAAGTGGCGGATGCTGACCGCATTGGTGGTGTCGTCGGCGCCCTGGTCGATCACCTTGAGGATGTCGTCGGCGCCCAGAATGCTCGCGGTGAGCTGCACACCGCCAGTGCCCCAGCCGTAGGGCATCGGCATTTCGCGGCCGCCGAACGGCACCTGGTAACCGGGGATCGCCACCGCCTTGAGCAGCGCGCGGCGGATCATCCTTTTGGTCTGTTCGTCGAGATAAGCGAAGTTGTATCCGTTCATATCAACGCTCCTCCGGCTTGGGGCTGGCCGCATCACGGGCACCTTCGACTTCGGCCTGGCGCGCGGCATGTTCGCGACGCAGCCGCCTGAGCAGATCGAGCTCGGACTGGAAGTCGACGTAGTGCGGCAGCTTCAGGTGGGAGACGAAACCGGAGGCGTCGACGCTGTCGGCGTGGGCCAGCACGAACTCCGCCTGCTGCGCCGGGCCGCTGATCGGCTCGCCCAGCTCCTCGGCGCGCAGAGCGCGATCGACCAGTGCCATGGCCATGGTCTTGCGCTCGTTGTGGCCGAAGGCGAGGCCATAGCCCCGGGTGAACTGCGGCGCGGCCTCTCGGCTGCCGCCGAACTGGTTGATCATCTGGCACTCGCTCAGCGCGATCTCGCCGACGCAGATCGTCTCGTCCCACTCCTCGACATGGATCTCCACTTCCACCTGGCCCTGGCGAATCTCACCGGCGAACGGATGGTTGCGGCCGTAGCCGCGCTGGGTGGAGTAGCCCAGCGCCAGCAGGTAGCCCTCGTCGCCGCGGGCCAGCATCTGCAGCCGGGCGGCGCGCTCCATCGGGTAATCCGGCGGATCGCGGGTGATATCCATGGGCTCGCTGCCGTCGTCGATCGCCTGCTCCACCAGGCCCTCGTCGTTGAGCAGTTCTAGGATCTGCGGGCAGGGCTCAGCATCGGTGACGTCATCCCGGGTCTCGGCAGGCGGCACCTCAGCGCCGGCCAGCTGGAGGAAGTCGAGCAGCCGATGGGTGTAGTCGTAGGTCGGGCCCAGAATCTGGCCGCCGGGAATATCCTTGTAGGTGGCACTGATGCGCCGTTCGATGCGCATGCCGGCGGTGTCGAGCGGCTCGCTGACCGCCAGCCGCGGCAACGTGGTGCGATAGGCGCGCAGCAGGAACACGGCCTCGGTGAGGTCGCCACTGGCCTGCTTGAACGCCAGCGCGGCGAGTTCGGGATCATAGAGCGAGGCTTCGCTCATCACCCGGTCGACAGCCAGACGCAACTGATCGCCGATCTGGGCGACCTCGATCTCCGCACGGTCGCGATCGCCCCGGCGGCGGTCGGCCAGCCAGCGGTGGGCACTGGCGATCGCCTGCTCGCCTCCCTTGACGGCAACGTACATCAGTTCACCTCCTTGGCATCGGCGCGCGTGACGCGGGTGCTGCGTGGCACCGCCGCCAGCCGCGCGCCGCAGCCGAAGATCATGTCCAGCCCCTGGGGGAAGCTGGTGCGATTGGCGCCAAGGCGGCTCATCAGCCGCCGACAGCCGGGGCTGTCACCGATATCGAGCAGCCGCGAGTCGGCGATACCGGGGCCACTGAGCCGCCAGCCGTTGGTATCGCCGCGTGCCTCGTTCGAATCGTTTTCCAGCCGCTCGACGGCGACCAGCAGCGTGGTGCCGCGGTCGGGGTAGGTATCGCTGCCCAGCGCAAACGGCATCTCTGGATCGAAGGCGTCATGGGTCAGCAGCGCAAAATCGGCGCTCGCCGGGTCGTCGGTGATGCGCGCCCCGGTGTGGAAGGCCAGCGCCTGGCGCAGGGCCGGCGAGTCGAGATCGGCGGCGATCCACACACGTGTCTCGAGATCGCAGAGCGTCAGCACCACGCCCCATAGCGCGGCGCCCAGGGCGTCACTCGGCGGTGCGGGCAGTACCAGCGTCTCGAGCGTGCCCGGCTCGGACATCGCGCCGAGGATCTGGCGAAACAGGCGCTGGCTGTCGTGGGCGGGGTCGGCCAGCCCGGGCCAGGCTGCACTCACCGTCTCTCTCTCCACCCTCTCTCTGTTTTCTCTTTCTCTCTGCGCCATTGTCACTACCCCCTGACCAGCGTGAAGAAATCGACCCGGGTGGCAGCAGCGGTGGCGGCATCACGTCGCTGGCGCTCGGCGAGTTCGTCGGCCAGCGGCGCCAGCACCTGGGTCTCGAGTGCCTCCTGCCACTCCGCGTGCTGGGCGACGGCATCGGCCAGCGCGATCAGTTCAGCGTGACGATGGTCGCGCCCGCGCACCCAGCCGTGGCCAACGGTGCCGTCATCGAGCGCCACGCTGGCACGGGTCAGGGTCATCTCGCCCAGGTGGAAAGCGTTGCCGGTGGCGCCGATGCGCCCCTTGAGCATCGCCATGCCGGTCTCCGGCCCGCGCAGGCAGCGGTGGCCGGGCAGCCGGCCCAGCGCGCCCCAGTGGGCCTCGATGTGGTGACGGGAGGAGAGCGCCAGCAGCCGCTGGCGGGCGCCTCGGGAGGTGCGAGTCATGCGTCGTCCTCGTCGGATGGAAAGAGAGCGGAAGCGGCGCTTGCGCCGGGGCTTGCGTGGCCCTGGCCCGCGGCTTCCTCGAAATCCCGGCCCGCGGCTTCTTCGAAATCAACGTGGTAGGCGAGCCGATCGGCACGCGCCCGCCCCACGGAGACCTCCACCAGCGCCCCCTCGGCATCGGTGTTGTCGCTGGTCATCACCAGCAGCGGAGCGTTGAGCGGGCACTGCAGCCAGCGGGTGTCGTCGCGATCGGCGCCGACGGCGTCGATGCGCACCCGCCGCCGATGCAGCTGCAGGCCGTAGTGCTGGGTCAGCAGGGCGCGGGTGGAACCGCCGCGATAGCGCGCCAGCCAGCCCGGTACCCGCGCCGGATCGAACCAGTGGCGCAGTCGCATCAGCGGGGCGTCGTCGACGGTGCGCACGGTGTCGACCCGCAGCAGCGGCTCGCTGGCGGGGCGCCCGAAGCGCTGGGCGATGGACTCGGGAGGCTTCACGAGCCCCTGCTCGAGACAGCGGGTCGTCGAGGGCAGCCCGAGGCCGGCCAGGTTCTGGGTCACCTTGCTGCCGGCGCTGACGGCGTAGTCGAGCCGGCGGTCGACGACCTGGGTGCCGCGCCCCTGATGGCGGGTCACCATGCCGGCGGCGACCAGTTCGTCCAGCGCGCGACGCACGGTGTGGCGGTTGACCGCGAAGCGCTTGGCGAGCTGCGCCTCGGTCGGCAGCAGATCGCCCGGGGCATAGTCGGTATGGACCTCGCGCACCAGCACCTCGGCCAGTTCGCGGTAGCGGGGTAGTGTCAAAACTTGTCTAGACATCATCGGATACGCTCAAACCTGGATTGGAATATCCTCCGGGCCGTCTACGAAAAGTCGCCGAGCGACGCCCAGCCCTAGGCCCGTTCCCTACGGGCCAACGCACTTCCCACCTCCCTGTGGGTCGCAAGGCAAAAATTGGCGAAAAAGCGGAGTTTACGTGTGTGTAAATGAGCATTTTTGACCGGGCTGGCGTTCCAGCCGATTTTTAACGCGGTATGGGCGAGCGCAGGCAGTTTTCGTGATGGCCTAGATGAAGCGCTTGCGAACACGCTGCGACACCATGTCCAGCAGCGTCACGGCGACGATGATCACCAGCATGATCGTGGCGGTCTCGGTGTACTGGAAACCGCGCATGGTCTCCCACAGCGAGACGCCGATACCGCCGCCGCCGACCATGCCGAGCACCGTGGCGGAGCGAATATTGGATTCGAAGCGATAGAGGCTGACCGAGATCCACAGCGGCAGTACCTGGGGGATCAGGCCGAAGACGATCTCTTCCAGCCGCCCGGCACCGGTGACGCGGATACCCTCCATCGGCCCGGCGTCGGTGGCCTCCACGGCTTCCGAGAAGAGCTTGGCGAGCACACCGGTGGTATGCACGAACAGCGCCAGGGTGCCGGCGAAGGGGCCGAGCCCGACGGCGACCACGAAGAGCATTGCGAACACCAGCTCGTTGATCGCGCGGCAGGCGTCCATCAGCCGCCGCACCGGCTGGTTGATCCACCAGGGCGCCAGGTTGTCCGACGAGAGCAGACCGAAGGGGATGGCGAAAAGCACCGCCAGCAGCGTGCCCCAGATGGCGATCTGGATGGTGACCAGCATCTGATCGATGTAGTGGTCGAGACGCCCGAAGGTGGGCGGCACGAAGTCGGCGGCCAGGGTCGCCATGTTGCCGGCGTTCTGGAACAGCAGGCTCGGCGCCATCTCGGCGCCCTGCCAGGCCCAGCCCAGCACGACGACGGCAATGGCCCAGCCCAGCAGCGTGGTCCAGCGGCGTCTGCCGGATCGGGCGCGGATGTCGAAGGAAGCGGCGCTTTGCATGTGCGTTGTCCTGACGAAATCGGTGAAGGCCGGGGTGGCGCTATCGCTGGCGGCCGAGCGCTGTCCGCGACCTGCCGCCAGCGAGGGACATGGCCTAATCGACCATCGCCGTGGTGTGGTCGGCCTGAGCGGCGTCACGCGCTTCCATACGCTGGTTCAGCGCATCGAGACGGGCGTCGAGCTCTGCCAGCTGTTGCTGCTTGGCGCTGGCATCGAGGGAGTCGTCGGCGGCGACCTGGGCACGCTGCTTGAACAGCTCGAGCTGACGAATCGGCAGCAGCTGGTCGTTGTCGGAAGCCGCGAACCCGGACCACTGCAGCGGCTCGAGGATCGCTTTCTGCTCGTCGGTATCGCCGTAGCCGAGGAAGAACTGGCGCAGTTCATCCTTGGTCTGCTGCGGCAGATTGGTGCGCCAGACCAGCGGATCGGACGGGATCAGCGGTGACTTCCAGATCACCTTGAGCTGGGCGGCCTTGTCGGGATGGGTGATTTCGAGGCGCTCCATGCTCTCGGTATTGAACGTGGCGACGTCGACCTGGCCGTTGGCCACGGTCAGTGCATTGGTCTCGTGGTTGGCGTTGAGGGTGCGCTTGAACGCGGTGTTGGGATCGACATGGTTCTTGGCGAAGACGTAGTAGCCCGGCACCAGATAGCCCGAGGTGGAGTTGGGATCACCATTGCCGAAGGTCAGCTTGCTGGCATTGGCGAGGATGTCCTGAACATCGTTGTAGGGGCTGTCCTGATTGACGATCATCAGGCTCCAGTAGCCCGGCGCGCCGTTGGCGGCGACGGTCTGGGCGAAGATCTCGCCGCCGGCGCGGTCGACCGCTTCCATCGCCGACTTGTTGCCGTACCAGGCCAGGTCGATCTTGTCGAAACGCATCGCCTGGATCACTGCGGCGTAGTCGGTGGCGAAGAACGGCTCGACCTTGACGCCCAGGGCATCGGACATGTCATCCAGAAACGGCTGCCACTGGGTCGCCTGATTGGTGCTCGACTCGGTGGAGATGATGCCGAAGCGCAGTGGCTCGTCGGCGGCCTGGGCGGAACCGGCGGCAAGCGTACCGCCGAGCAGACCGACCCCAGCGATCAGAGGCAGGGCCGTGCGGCGCAACAGGGAGGAGATCATGTCGTTTCCTTGAAGTGTCGTTGGTGATGACGCTTTGGGTGTGGTGCGTGGGTGAGGTGTCATGGGCCTTGAATCGCCCGCCCGAACGGCTCAGCCCACCGCATGCAGCGGCGGCGCGAACCGGTGATCGGCTTGGCGAGCTTCGAGCTCATCGAGGCCCGCGTTCTCGTAGAGCGCCTGCAGGCGAGCGTCGGTGAGGCCGGCGATGGGCCCGTCGTAGTAGAGGCGCCCCTGCTTCAGCGCGATGGCACGACGGCAGTAGCGGCGGGCGACGTCGACCTGATGCAGGGTGACGACGATGGTGCGGCCATCCTCGCGATTGATGCGCTGCAGGATCTCCATCACCTCCCGGGCACTGCGCGGATCGAGGGAGGCGATCGGTTCGTCGGCGAAGATCACCTCCGCCTCCTGCACCAGCGCCCGAGCGATGGCGACGCGCTGCATCTGACCACCCGACAGCGTATTGGCGCGCTGGTGGGCCAACCCGACGATGCCGACCCGCTCGAGGGCCCGTAGCGCCTGGTCCCGTTCCTGTTGGGTGAAGCGGCCGGTCAGGGCGCGCCAGCGCGGCATCGCGCCGAGATGGCCGACCAGCACGTTGGTCATGACGCTCAACCGGCCGGCAAGGTTGAACTGCTGGAAGATGTAGCCGCAGCGACGCCGCTGTTCGCGGCTGGCCCCGAGCAGACGTCCGCCGCGCTGCACGTCGCGATCCAGTACCCGCACATGGCTGTGCGACTGGCGGTCGGCGCGGCTCAGGCCGATGAGGTGACGCAACAGGGTCGACTTGCCCGACCCCGACGGCCCGATCAGCGTGACCAGCTCGCCGGCGTGGATCTCGAAACCGATCTCGCGCAGCGCCGCATGGGTGCCGAAGGATTTGTCGAGCCGTTCGACGCTAACGATGGCAGTCATACGATTCGTCCCGGAAAGTGTCGGGCCGTGATTCGGACTACGAACCCCTGGCCCCGAAGTGTTGAGCACAGTCTGGCGACGTCGTGTGACGCTTATTTATCTAGACAATTAAGAAGGGATGACAGCTGGGGCGGCTTCGCGGGGCACAAAAAAAGCGCCCGGAGGCGCTTTATCAGAGATTTCAGCAGGTTGAAAAAGTCCGTCATCGAATCGACATCGATTTGTCGTCGAACCGTCACAGGCAAGTGGCGGCGCGCGTCGAGCTTGCGCGCTCACCTCATGCCTTCTCCTTGGCCGGTAGAAAACCGCCCTGCTTGAGGATGTCGGCGTAGCCTTCGCGGAAGGAGGGGTAGTGGAAGGTGTAGCCCGAGGCGCGCAGGCGAGCGTTGTTGCAGCGCTTGCTCGAACGCCGACGCAGCGGTGACTGGATCACCTCCGGCGTTTCCACCTTGAGCTGCTTGGCGATCCACGCCATCACCTCGTGCAGTGGCGCCGACTCGCCGTCGCTGGCGAGGTAGATCGATTCCAGCGGCTCGTCGCGCTCGGCCATCCCGATCAGATGCGCCAGGACCCCGGCGCAGTCGTCGCGATGAATGCGGTTGGAGTACATCGGCGGGTTGGCGGCGGCGATCCGGCCCTCTTTCACCTGGCGAATCAGGCGGTCGCGGCCCGGGCCGTAGATGCCGGAGAGGCGCACCACGGTGCCTGGCAGCGTATGGTCGAGCAGCGCCTGCTCCGCTTCGCGCATCAGCGTGCCGGAGAAGCCGTTGGGCTCGGTGGGCGAGGTCTCGTCGACCTCCTCGCCGCCCTGCTGGGCGTAGACGCTGGTCGAGGAGACGAAGAACAGCCGCCTGGGCGGCGTCTCGCGCTGGGCGAACTGGGCGATCACCGCCTTGAGCCCTTCCGGGTAGGCCGCGGCGTAGGCGCTCTCTTCGAAGCGATCGGCGGTTACCGCATAGATCACGAAATCGGCATCCGGTAGCGCGGCCAGCGCCGCGTCGTCGGTGACGTCCAGCGCCACCGGCTCGATGCCGGTGCCTTCCAGCGCGCCGGCGTTGCGCCGCGCGCCGATCACGCGATGACCGGCGGCGATCAGCTGCTTGCCGAGCTGGGTGCCGATATCGCCGCAACCTAGAATTAATGTGGTTTTCTTCACCTTTCCCTGGCCTCTTGGTAAAACATCCTTGTTAATACATCCGTGAAGACACGAATGACCACGAGAGACGGTCTCAGGTCACAGACGTGGGTGACGTCTGCGGCCCTTTGCGATGATTCTCTTCTCTGCGAATTAAGGGAGCCTTTCGGTCCCACCTCATGACTCTAACAGAACTCCGTTACATCGTAACCTTGGCGCAGGAGCGTCACTTCGGCCGCGCTGCCGAGCGCTGCTTCGTCTCGCAGCCGACGCTGTCGGTGGCGGTCAAGAAGCTCGAGGAGGAGCTCGGCATCGCGCTGTTCGAGCGCTCCAAGTCCACCGTTCAGGTGACCCCGCTGGGCGAGCGTATCGTCGAGCAGGCTCACCGCGTGCTGGAGCAGGCCACGCTGATCAAGGAGATGGCCAGCGAGGGCAAGGACCAGCTGATCAGCCCGCTGCGCATCGGCGCCATCTACACCATCGGCCCCTACCTGTTCCCGCATCTGATTCCGGCGCTGTCGCGCATCGCCCCGCAGATGCCGCTCTACATCGAAGAGAGCTTTACCGGCGTGCTGCGGCGCAAGCTGCGTAGCGGCGAGCTGGATGCAATCTTCGTCGCACTGCCGTTCAACGAGCCGGATGTGGTCACCAAGACGCTCTATCAGGAGCCGTTCGAGATCCTGCTGCCGGCCGGTCACCCGTGGACCGAGCGTGCCGCGATCGACAAGGAGGATCTGCTCAAGGAGCGCCTGCTGTTGCTCGGCGAGGGCCACTGCTTCCGCGATCAGATCCTCGAGGCGTGTCCGGCGATCAACGCCCAGCTCAACAACCCCGAGAACACGCTGATCGCCGAGGGTGGCTCGCTCGAGACGATCCGCCACATGGTCGCCTCGGGGCTGGGGATCACGGTGCTGCCCAAGCTGGCCATCGGCACCAGCCACTACGAGGGTGGCCTGCTCGAGAGCCGGCCGTTCAAGGGGGACGTGCCCACGCGCAGTGTGGCCCTGGCCTGGCGCGCCAGTTTCCCGCGGCCGCGCGCGATCGACGCGCTGATCCAGGCGATCGATCAGGTTCACGGTAGCGACGTCGAGGCGGCATGAGCCTCGACGCCCCGGTCACCGAACTCGCCGGCGTCGGCGAAGCACTCGCGCTCAAGCTGGCCCGGCTGCGAATCGTCCAGATCGCCGATCTGCTGTTCCATCTGCCGCTGCGCTATCAGGATCGCACCCGGATCACCCCGATCGGCACCCTGCGGGCAGGGACCGAGGCGGTGGTCGAAGGTGAGGTGAGCGCCGCCGAGGTGATTCGCGGCCGCCGCCGCAGCCTGCTGGTGCGGCTCAAGGATGGCTCCGGCATTCTCAGCCTGCGCTTCTTCCACTTCTCGCCTGCCCAGCAGCAGCAGTTCGTCAAGGGCGTCCAGGTGCGCTGCTTCGGCGAAGCCCGCGCCGGCAGCACCGGGCTGGAGATCTACCACCCCGAGTACCGTCTGGTGCAGAGCGAAGCGCCGCCGGTGGACGAGCACCTGACGCCGATCTATCCGGCCACCGAAGGACTCGCCCAGCCGCGCCTGCGGGCGCTGATCCAGCAGGCGCTGAAGCGCCTGGCAGAGGCGCCGGACGCGCTGCCGGAGTGGATTCCGGCGACGCTGCGCCAGCGCTTTCGCCTGCCCGGCCTGATCGAAGCGCTGCGCTACCTGCACGAGCCGCCGCCGGACGCCCCGCAGGAGGTGCTCGCCGCCGGGCGCCATCCGGCCCAGCGCCGGCTGGCGCTGGAGGAGCTGCTGGCGCACCAGCTGAGCCTGCGCCAGGTGCGGCTGCGCATTCAGACCGACGGTGCCCCGGGGCTCGCCGGCAGCGGCCATCTGCAGGCGCGTTTTCTGACCCAGCTACCGTTCTCGCTGACCCAGGCCCAGCGCCGCGTGCTCGACGAGATCGGGCGCGATCTCGAGCGCGAGGTGCCGATGCTGCGCCTGGTCCAGGGCGACGTCGGCTCGGGCAAGACGGTGGTCGCCGCCATGGCGGTACTGGCCGCGGTCGCCGGCGGCTGCCAGGCCGCCGTGATGGCGCCGACGGAGATTCTCGCCGAGCAGCACTTCCGCCAGTTCCGCAGCTGGCTCGAGCCGCTGGGCATCGAGGTGGGCTGGCTCGCCGGCAAGCTCAAGGGCAAGGCACGCGGCGACACCAAGGCGGCGATCGCCGATGGCCGCGCCCAGGTGGTGGTGGGCACCCATGCGCTGTTCCAGGACGACGTCATCTTCCAGCGCCTGGGCCTGGCGGTGATCGACGAGCAGCACCGTTTCGGCGTCCACCAGCGCCTGGCACTGCGCCAGAAGGGCGAGAATGGCGGCCTGACCCCGCACCAGCTGATCATGACCGCCACGCCGATCCCGCGCACCCTGGCGATGAGCGCCTACGCCGATCTCGATCTCTCGGTGATCGACGAGCTGCCGCCGGGGCGCACGCCGGTGCATACCGTGGCGGTGCCCGACGAGCGCCGTACCGAGGTGATCGAGCGTATCCGCAACGCCTGCGCCGAGGGGCGCCAGGCCTACTGGGTCTGCACCCTGATCGAGGAGTCGGAAGCGCTTACCTGCCAGGCTGCGGAAGTCACCCGCGAGACCCTGACCGAAGCGCTGCCGGAACTCCAGATCGGGCTGGTCCACGGGCGCATGAAGGCCGCCGAGAAGGGCGAGGTGATGGACGCCTTCAAGAGCGGCGAGCTCGACCTGCTGGTGGCGACCACGGTGATCGAGGTCGGCGTCGACGTGCCCAACGCCAGCCTGATGATCATCGAGAACCCGGAGCGCCTGGGGCTCTCCCAGCTGCATCAGCTGCGTGGCCGAGTCGGCCGCGGACGCGTCGACAGCTACTGCGTGCTGCTCTACCACCCGCCGCTGTCGCACCACTCCCGCGAGCGCCTGGGCATCCTGCGCGACACCACCGACGGCTTCAAGGTCGCCGAGAAGGATCTCGAACTGCGCGGCCCCGGCGAGGTACTGGGTACCCGTCAGACCGGCTTGGCGCAGATGAAGATCGCCGACCTGGAGCGCGACCGCGACCTGCTCGATACCGTCACCGCGCTGGCGACGGCACTGCTCGAAGAGGCCCCCGACGTGGCGCCGGCACTGATCCAGCGCTGGCTCGGCGACGAGGCGGGGCGCTACGGGCAGGTCTAGGCGAGCCTATCCATTCCACGGTGTAAGTGATGTCTGTCTGACGCTGTAAGCCATTTCCGTCTGGCGCTGTAAGCCATTTGCGCTAGACGAAATAGACAGACATCTCATGCACTTATCCGTCCTTTTACTTAGTCATTTCGCATTAGTCATTGCTATGTTTCCTCATAGCGAGTCTTCCGGCGTGGAAGGCTGACGATCGCCAGTGGCCGCTCCGACTCGCCCCGGGAGCGGTGCCGCCATACCAGGACGGCGCCGCCGACAGCAGCGAATGTGCGCAGGGAGGTCGGCATGGCCGGTCACTACGAGATCCATCCACGCATCGGCGTGGCACGCCTGGGTAACAGCCCGGACGAATTCTATCTAGCACCGGAGCGTATCGGTGGACTGCCGATCCATTGCGACGCCTCGGGCAATACCATCGATAGCGATGGCAAGCCTTCACCGGTGCGGCAGTTCAAGGACAGCATCGGCAGAATCAAGCGCCAGGCGGCCAAGTTCCAGGTCTTCGCGCGCGACGCTGAGGGCTCACGCGCGGTCTCGCTCGATGATGACGACATCGAGAAGATCGTCTGGACGGTGCACATCGCCAACAAGAAGCCGGTCTGGTACACCTTCTCCGAGCTGCAGGGCAATCTCGAGTTCGGTGCCGCCAACAGCTATGCCAACCAGCACGTTCCGGTCAACAATCCCGATGTCATCGGCGACAAGGCACGCCAGCGGCTGATCATCGACCCCGGCCCGCGTCATATCGAGCACCCCGGCGACCGGGTCGCCTTCTCGCGCTACAACATTCCCGACGACTACCCCTGCGGCAGCTTTCCGCCACTCAATGCCGGCGGCGAGCAGATCGACTCGCTCGGCGAGCTCCGACTCGACGACGCCGGCAACCTGATCGCTCTCAGCGGATTCGGCCAGGTCACCGGCACCGGCGATATCACCTCTTTCCGCGGCGCCGCCGGTTACTGGGACGACATCGCCGACGGTTACGTGCTCGCCACCGTGCATCTGACCAGTGGTGAGACGGTCGAGGCCGAGGCCGGCTGGCTGTTGATCGGCAGTCCCAAGTACGCCCCCGAGCTGGTCAACATCACCACACTGCACGATACCGCCTACGACGTCGCGATCCGCCATATGAACGCCGACCCGGCGATCTACCGCGAGAACTGCGACTCCGCCGGCGCCTTTCCGAGCCACGCCGGTTACACCCCGTTGGCCGGCTACGACCCCGAGTACGAAGTCGACTACGAGACCCAGGTCAAGCCGATCATCGAACGAATGCAGGGCTATCGCTGGGTTGCCGACATCCCCTATCTCAACGACTTCGCCAACCCCGGCTTCGATCTGCGCGATGCCTCGTCAGGCAATGCCGAACATCGCTGGCGCTACTTCGGTTACTTCCGCGTGCCGGTTCTACCGCTCGATTACGCCGAGTGGATCGACAAGGTGCCCAACGGCCCCAACCAGCTGTTCTCGAACGACGGCATCCCGCTGATGCCGCTCAATTCCGGCGATAACTCGGTGACCAACCAGGGCCCCATCTACAAGTTCGAGACCCTCTCGCCGACTCAGTACTTCTTCCTGCACCAGTGGGCGGCCGGCAAGTTCCGCACTGGCGCCGCCAAACCACGCGACCTGGCCGAACGGCTCGACGAAGCCCACACCGGCAATTGCGTCGGCGCGCCCTTCTCACCCGGCATCGAAACCACCTGGATCGTGCGCAACGCCCCCATCTATCGGGCTCCGCTACAGCTCAAGCTGGCGCATCATCAGAATGGCGACGCGCACTTGCAGGCTTACTACCGGGAACACGGCCTGAGCCCCACCGCCGACGAAGCCGAGGGTCAAGGCTGTGAACCGGGCGATCTGACCAAGCGCATGGCGATCCCGTGGCAGGCCGACTTCCACGAATGCACGGTGCAGACGCCCAACATCACCAACCCGAGCATCAACCAGTTCGCCGACGGTACCGGCATCCAGGTGCCGCCGACGTTCTATGTTTACTGGTGGCCACCGCAGAGTCCCATGCACGTTGTCACCGGTGACATCGAGCCCGATGCTCAGGTGCTGGACGCGGTGGTCTCGCGCATCGACGACCAGACGGTGATCGCCGCCGGACAGCGGGTCCCCTATCAGCGCGGTATCGACTCGACCGCCGCGATCATCGCCAACTGGAGCCGGCTCGGTTTCATCGTCAATCAGGGCCCCGAGGGCTTCCCCTACTTCGTCGAGCGTGAACGTAACCATGCCGCCCTGGCGCAAGGCGTGATCCAACGCGCCTCTGCCACATGAGCCGGTCATCGGCGGCGCGGCTCTGGGATGTGGTGATCCTGGGTGGCGGGCCGGCGGGTAGTGCCGCCGGTCTCACGCTGCTGCAGCGCGACGATCTCGCCATCGCCATGGTCGAGGCCGACCACTACGACGGACCCCGTATCGGCGAGTCCCTTTCGCCAGGGGCCCGTCCCCTGCTCGACTACCTCGGTATCTGGGAGCGCTTTCGCGCCACCCAGCCGCTGGCATCGTTCGGTAGTCTCGCCGCCTGGGGCGGCGAGACACCCCAGGCGCTCGACTATCTGTTCACGCTACACGGCAACGGCTGGAGTCTCGATCGGACCGGTTTCGATCGCCTGCTGGCCGAGACGTTCCAAGAGCGTGGCGGCCGCCTGTGGCAACGGACCCGCTTACGGGCTGCGCAACGTCTACCGTCGGGGGAGTGGGAACTGCAGCTGCAGGGGGAAGAGACGAGTCCGCGTTCGCTGCGCACCCGATTCCTGATCGACGCCACCGGGCGCAGCGGACGCCTTGCACGCCACATCGGCACGGTCCGCTGCCACGAGGACCGGCTGGTCGGCGTCGCGCGTATCGCACAGTTGCCGGAGACAGCCGCGATCCCGTCGGCCATCCATGTCGAGGCATGCGATGACGGCTGGTGGTACGCGGCCCCCTTGCCGGAGCGCCGTCTGGTGGTGGTGGCGATGAGCGATGCCGATCTGATCGGTGAACGGCGGCTGACCGACGCTCAGTGCTGGCAGCAACGGCTGGCAGCGATGCCACTGATCGCGCCGCTGACCGAGGGGGTGCGTTTCACCACGCCCCCACGCGGTTTTCCCGCACACACCTCGCGTCTCGTCGCCCCCGGGGGCGACGGCTGGGTCGCCGTCGGCGATGCGGCCACGGCACGCGATCCCCTGTCCTCGACAGGCATTCCCTATGCACTGGGCAGCGGCATCCACGGCGCCCTGGTCGCGGTCAATGCGTTGACCCACAACGCCGACATGCTACCCAGTTACGCGCGGAGCCTGAACGATGACTACCAGCAATACCTGAACTCACGCTGGAACATCTACCGCCGCGAAACGCGCTGGCCGGACCAGCGGTTCTGGCAACGCCGGCGCACCCGGGTCGAGCTGGACCCCATGACGCCCCTGTCTGACGTGGCGCCGGCGACCCGGCTCGATGCAACCAACCCGGTGCATCTGACACCTGGCCAGGCGCGGGCCCTGCTCGCCCACTGTCGATCGGGCGCTTCCTCCCACCAGGTGGTCCGCGATTTTGCCGAGTGCCATCCGGAACTGCCCGATCAACGCATCATTCTCGGCCTGCAGGAGCTGGCCGAGGCGGGATTGGTCACGCTGGAGCGAGCCGTGGCGTCATGACGGGCGAGCGTTCTCGGCCGGGTTTTGGCCGCTGGGCAGGCGGCGGGCGTAGCGGCAGCGATACGGCGCGACGTCTCAGCCCAGCGGCAGCCGGTTGGTCGACTTGACCTCGCGCAGCGACAGGCTGGAGCGGATATTGGTCACCCCCGGCAGCCGCCGCAGCTCGCGCTCCACGAACCGGCTGTAGTCGTCCAGATCCTTGGCCACGATGATCAGCAGGAAGTCGTCATCGCCGGTGGTGTTGTGGCAGGCGAGAATATTGGGGCTGGCGTTGACGATGCGCTCGAACGTCGCCACCGAGCCGGCATGGTGCTCCGAGCAGTTGAGCTGGACGAAGGCCAGCACCCCCAGCCCCAACCGCTTGCGATCCAGGTTGGCCTGATAGCCGGTGATCAGCTTCTCCTCTTCCAGCCGCTTGAGCCGCCGCCAGCACGGCGTCTCGCTCAATGCCAGGCGCTCGGCCAGCTTGGCGTTGGTCATGCGGCCATCCTGCTGGAGCAGATCCAGCAGGCGCAGGTTGATGTCATCCAGCGGCTTCAAGGAAAGATCCTTCTCTATTTTGGCGATTCGATAGAACAAGCTTGCCACCTGGCCGCGATAGGGGGAAATAACGCAAAGCTATTTCGGCCATCCGCGGTAGCCTGTCTCACAGGGTCGGCCATTGTTCGCGCCGCGTCTCTCCCACTCTCCAGCGTACGAGTCATCGCCATGAAAGCCGTGGTCTTCGAAAGCTTCCAGACACCCCCCAGTATCCAGACCGTGCCCGATCCCTCACCCGAGCCCCACGGCGTGGTGGTGCGGGTGGAGGCGTCGGGGCTGTGCCGCAGCGACTGGCACGCCTGGATGGGGCACGACAGCGACATCGTGCTGCCCCACGTCCCCGGACACGAGCTGGCCGGCACCATCGTCGCGGTGGGCAAGGAGGTGACCCGCTGGCAGCCGGGGGCGCGGGTCACCGTGCCCTTCGTCAGCGGCTGCGGCGCCTGCCACGAGTGCCGCAGCGGCCACCAGCAGGTGTGCCACCATCAGGTGCAGCCCGGTTTCACCCAGTGGGGCTCCTACGCCGAGTACACCAGCCTGCAGCATGCCGATCTCAACCTGGTCGCGCTGCCCGAGAGCATGGACTTCGCCACCGCCGCAGGCCTCGGCTGTCGTTTCGCCACCGCTTTCCGCGCGGTGGTCGATCAGGGCCGGGTCAGCGGCGGGCAGTGGGTCAGCGTCTACGGCTGTGGTGGGGTCGGCCTCTCGGCGATCATGATCGCCAGCGCCCTGGGTGCCCAGGTGGTAGCTGTGGATATCGACGACGCCAAGCTGCGCCTGGCCCAGGCGCTCGGCGCCACGGTGACGCTGAATGCCAAGCAGTGTGCGGATGTCGTCGAGGCGGTCCGCGAACTGAGCCAGGGCGGTGCCCACGTCTCCCTGGATGCGCTGGGCAGCCAGCTCACCTGCCAGAACTCGATCCTGAGCCTGCGCACCCGGGGCAAGCATGTGCAGGTGGGGCTGATGGCGGGGGATCAGCAGTCGCCGCAGCTGCCCATGCACCGGGTCATCGCCGAGGAGCTGGAGATTCTGGGCAGCCACGGCATGCAGGCGCACCGCTACGGCGCCATGCTCGACATGGTCCGTCACGGCCGTCTCGACCCGGCGCGGCTGGTCGGCCAGCGTATTGGCCTGGCCGAGGCGCCGGCGGCGCTGATGGCGATGGATTCGTTCCAGGGTGTGGGGGCCACGGTGATCACCGACTTTTCATGTGCCCCCTAAACGCGTGACGCCAACTGCCTGCGCCCGTTGGGCGCAGGCATGTCCTTCCACTCTTCTCCTTCTAATTCTCCTGCTCAGCTCTCCCACTCGGCGCCGAACACCTCCTTGAGCTCCTCGATCTGCGACCGGGTGAGCTCGCGGTAGGGCTTGTCGCGCAGCAGCAGATAGAGCTTGGCGGTCTCCTCCAGCTCCTCGGCGGCGCTGACCGTGGCGTCGAGCGTCTTGCCGGTCACCACCGGGCCGTGATTGGCCAGCAGCACGGCGGCGTGCTTGGGCGCGTAGCGGGCGATGTCGTCACCCAGCCGCACATCGCCGGGGCGGCGGTACGGCAGCAGCGGCAGGTTGCCGATGCGCATCACGAAGTAAGGGGTGATCGGCGGCAGCGCGTTGTGTGGGTCGAGATCGTCGAGACAGGCCACCGCGCTGGAGTAGCTCGAGTGCAGGTGGACGATCGCCTGCGCCGCCGGCCGATGGCGGTAGTACGCCAGATGGAAGAAGTACTCCTTGCTCGGCGGCTCGCCGCCGAGATGGTTGCCTTCCCAATCGAGCAGGCTGATCTCTTCCGGCTCGAGTTCGCCCATGCAGGAGTTGGTCGGCGTGCACAACCAGCGCTGCTCGTCGAAGCGCACGCTGATGTTGCCGCTGGTCCCCGGACTCAGGCCGCGGGCGTAGAGTCGCTGGCCCAGGGTGGCGATGCGCTGGCGTAACTGATGTTCGGTGGTGGCGTTGCTCATCGAATGATCTCCCAGGCGCTGGTGAACATCTCGGGGGCACCGAAGTTGCCCGACTTCAGCGCCAGATGGATATCGCCCTCGGCGGTGGTGGCATGGGTCCAGGGAACCCCAGGGGCGATCTCGGGGCCGATACGCAGCGCCGCGATCCCCAGCGCCTGCACGATCGCCCCAGAGGTCTCGCCGCCAGCGACGATCCACTGGCGCACGCCCTGGGCGAGCAGACGCTCGGCCAGCGTCGCCAGGGCGCGCTCGATCAGCGCACCGGCGGCCTCGACCCCGAGCTGCGCCTGGGCCGCCTCGACCGCCTCGGGCCGGGTATCGCTGTGGATCAGCAGCGGGGTGTCGCCGAGCTGCGGCGCGGCCCAGGCCATGACCGCGTCGAGGGTGGCGTCGAAGGCGTCTGCCAGGCGCTGCGGATCGAGGGTGTAGGTGGGCAGGCGTGTAGTGGCGTGCTCGATCTGCTCGCGGGTACGCCGCGAGGCGCTGCCGGCCAGGATTACCGCACTGCCCTGAACCGGCGGTAGCTGGCCAGGGTCGGCGACTGCCGGCTGGTAGAGCGCGCCGAGGCCGAGCGCCAGCCCGGAGCCGCCGGTGACCAGCGGCAGATGGGCGCTGGCACGGGCCAGGGTGGTGAGCTGGGCATCGTCCAGGGTATCGGTGACGATCAGCGGCCGCCCCTCGGCGATCAGCTGGTCGATCCGCTCACGCGTGGCCGCCTCGCCGCGGCTCAGGCAGGCGTGGTCGACCAGGCCGGTGGCGGCCTGGGTCTGACGCCCCAGCCAGCGTACCAGGTCGGCGTCGCGCATCGGGTTGAGCGGATGCTGCTCCATGCCGCTGTCGTTGAGCAGGCGGTCGCCCACGAACAGATGCCCCTGATAGACCGTGCGCCCGGTGGCAGGAAACGCCGGGCAGAACAGCGTGCCATCGACACCCAGCGCATCCATCAGCGCCTCGGCCACCGGCCCGATGTTGCCTGCCGGGGTGGAGTCGAAGGTGGAGCAGTACTTGAAGTAGAACTTCTCGCAACCCTGGCGGCGCAGCCACTCCAGCGCCGCCAACGACTGGGAGACGGCGTCCGCGGCGGGGATGCTGCGCGACTTCAGCGCGACGACGACCGCATCGACCGCCTCGTTTGGGCTTTCGCTATCGGGCACGCCGATGACCTGGCGGGTACGAAACCCGCTCTTGACCAGATTGTTGGCGAGGTCGGTGCCGCCGGTGAAATCGTCGGCGATACAGCCAATCAGAGGCATCGTGGGGCTCCTGGGCTAGCGGTTGAGAAGCGGATCGGTATGGGGCGGCGCGGCGTGCTCGGCTGCGGACGGCTCGGTGACGGGCACGCAGCTCAGCGCGATGCCGCGCTCGGCCAGCGCCTGGCGCGCCGGTGACGGTAACGCCTCATCGCTGACGATGAGATCGAACGCCTCCAGCGAGCAGGCGCGGAAGCGCCCGAAGCGGCCGTACTTGGCGCTGTCGGCGAGCAGCACCCGCCGCGCGGCACTGCGTAACAGCTGCTGCTTGACCACCAGCTTGGCCTCGTCCGGCGTGGTCATGCCGCGTTCGAGATCCCATGACGAGGAGCTGAAGAAGGCCTGGTCCAGATTGACCCCGCTCAAATACGCCGCCACCGCCGGCCCCACAGTGGCGTGGTTGTCGGGGTCGACCCGGCCGCCGGCGTGGTGCAGCTCGATCTGCGGATAGCCGGCGAGCAGCGCGCTGATCTGGAAGTTGTTGGTGATCACGCACAGCTGGCGATGGCCGGTGAGCAGCGCCGCCATCTCGTAGAGGGTGGTCCCGGCATCCAGATAGATGGTCTGCCCCTCCTTGACCAGCGCGGCGGCGTGGCGGGCAATGGCGCGCTTGGCCGCGGTGTTGGTGGCGGCCTTGTGCGGCCAGGCGGGCTCGCGGTGGAGCGCCGCCACCCGGCGCACGCCGCCGCTGACCGCGAGCACCCGTCCCGCCTGTTCGAGACGCTGGATATCGCGGCGCACGGTCATGTGCGAGACCTCGAGATAGGTGGCGAGCTCCGCGATGGCGAGTTCGTTATGGGTGTCGAGCAGGTCGAGCAACTGCTGGCGGCGCTGGCTGGGAATCACGAGCGGCCCTCGAGAGCGGATGATGTATTTTGTGAAAAATTCACAAAAATGATCAAGAGCGCTCATGCTCGGGCCAGCAGGGGCGAATGTCAAATTGCCGGCGTGCGCGATGTCGGTACAGGCGAGCGCGCCGGCGAGAGAGATCGATGGGGACACCCCCGGGGCGCGCAGGGCGAGCGCGCGGCGGGGCTTGGCTTCAGTCTGGAGCGGAGGTAACCGGGGCAGGCTCGTCGGGCCGTGCTACCAGACGTTCGGCGGCGTCGTGCAGCGGCGTCAGTTGGCGCGCGATGTGCAGCAGCTGGCCCTGGATCAGGCGGCGCTCGTCGTCGGCGTCGTCCTGGGCGCTGGTCGGCTCGCGCTCGAACACCGCCATCAGTTCGGCCTGCACGGCCTTGGTGTCGGGGGGTGTCTCGCGTGCCGCCAGCCGCGCCGCCAGCGCATCGAAGCGATCCGCCAGAGTGCGCGCGGCGGTGTAGAGTTCGGCATCCTGCGCACTGGCGCTGACACTGCCGCGGTGGGCCCCCAGCGCCGAGAGATAACCGAGCAGGGTGTGCGAGGCGACCAGGAAGCGGAAGCCCTCGTCGGCATCCTTCTTCCGGTAGTGGCCCGGCTCCTGGAGCATGTTGGAGAGCACCGTGGAGAGCGCGGCGTCAGCGTTGTGGGCATTGCGCCGCGCCAGACGATAGGCGAGATCGTCCTGCTTGCCGCTCTCGTACTGGTGGATGATTTCGCGCAAATAGGCGGTGCTGTTGGCAAGCGCCGTCGAGGCCACCTTGTGCAGCCGCCGCCCCTGCCAGTCGGGCAGGATCAAGAATACCGCCAGGCCCGAGATCAGCGCGCCGATGAGCGTGTCGAACAGCCGCGGCATGATCAGGTCGAAGCCGTCGCCGACCTGATTGAAGCTCGCCAGCACCAGGGTGGTGATGGCGGCGGTGGCGACCACATAGTGCTTCTCGCGATTGGCGAAGAACACCACCCCGGCGGCGATCGCGATCAGTGACTGCATGAGCGGTTCGACGAACAGACTGATCAGCGCCCAGCCGGTCACCAGCCCGAGCACGGTCCCGACGATACGCTGATACAGAAAGCGCCGGGTGGCGCCGAAGTTGGGCCGGCACACGAACAGCGTGGTGAGCAGGATCCAGTAGCCCTGGGTGGGATGGATCAGGTGCAGCACGCCGTAGCCCAGCAGCAGCGCGGTGGAGAGCCGCAGCGCGTGACGGAACAGTGGCGAGCCCGGTGTCAGGTTGAGGCGCACCCGTTCCCAGGCGTCCTTGAGGCTGCGCGGCGAGCGGTTGAACAGGCTCGCATCCTGCTGGTCGGCCACCATGTCGGGGTTGTGGGCGCGGGAGAGCTGGTCCTCCAGCGTCGCCAGGTTACGCCCCAGCGCCTGCAGCGAGCGCAGCAGCGGGGTCCAGGCGGGGTTGCGCTGGGCGCGCAGATAGACGATCGAGGCGCGCAGATCCTCCAGTGCCTGCTCGCTCAGGCCGTGGTCGAACGGCTGGCGCAGCAGCAGCGCCTTGGCCAGCCGCTTGCACGCCCGCCCCTGCTGGTCGAGCAGACGTTGGCAGCGGAACAGCACGTCATGGTGAAAGAAGGTCTCGGCCAGCGCCGAATAGGGGTAGTGCGAGGCACTGACGCGCTCGTGGATGTCCTGGGCGATGAAGTAGAGACGCAGGTAGCGATTGAGCTTGCGGTTGGCGCGCTGGCCTTCGAGACGCCGGAAGATCATCTCCTTGGCCTGGTTGAGCGCCATCACCACGCGCCCGTTCTGGCGCGCCAGCTCGACCCGGCGAGCCTCGACGTCGAGCCCGCGCAGCGGTTCGAACAGCGTCGCCTTGATGATCAGGTAGGTACCCAGCTCACGGTAGAGCTGGGCCATGCTCTGCTTCACCGGCTGGCGCGAGAAGAGCAAACACCATATCACCGAGATGACACCATACCAGGCCGCCCCGGCCACCAGCAGCAGCGGCTGGAGCCAGATATCCTCGTTGGTGCCGCCGTGCTGTTCGATGTTGATCATCGAATAGACCGAGAGGATCAGGGTCGCCGAGCCAATGGTGGCGTAGCGCTGCTCGACCGCGCCGAGCATGACGAGGACGAACGCCGAGAGCGCCAGCCCCGGCGCGAACAGCCATGGCCACGGGAACAGCACCTCGACGCTGAGCGAGGCGACGAAGAAGCAGACCAGGATCACCAGCAGCGCCCGTACTCGCCCCTCCCAGCTGTCGTCGGTCTCGGCCAGGGCGCTGGCGATGATGCCCAGGAACAGCGGAATGGCGAGCCCGATCTGGTCCTGCTGCCAGCTCAGCGCCATGGCGCCACTGAAGGCCATGAACACGCGCAGGCTGTAGGCGAACTTGTCGAGGGTCCACAGGCGGCGCAGGGAGTGGGAAAGCGAGTCAGAGATTGCGGCGGCTCCAGCAGGATAGTGATGTTCACACGATAGCCTGTCGGGGCATCGGACAGGCCGAGATTAGACTTTAGTATAACGCCTCTTGGCCTGTGAACGGCAACGCCCTGCGCTTCCCTCCGCGCCGGGAGTCCGGCACCATCGTGGTGCGCCCGCCACGCCGGGCGGCCCTAGAACAGGAACCCCTGCCCCACATGCCAAGACAGACCTCTCGGAACCTGAGCGCCCCCGCCTCCCGAGCGCGCCGACTGCTGCGCGGCGCCGGCCACCTCCTGCGCGCGCTGGCGCTGCTGCTGGTCATCGCCTGGGGCGCCCTGGCGCTGCACTTCTCACTGCCGGGGCCGCGCCCGCTGGTGCTGGGTATCATCGCCCTGTGGCTGGCGCTCGGCCTCGCCGCCCTGCTCGCCCCAGCCTGGCGCCGCTATCGGCCGCGGGGCACCTCGACCCCGCAGCCACCCGCGCAGCGCCACCTCGGGCTGGAGCGCGCGAGTGTCGCCACGCGCCTCGCCTTTGCCCTGGCGCTGCTGGTCGTGGTCGTCTGGTGGCAGCAACTGACGCCCCGCAACGACCGCGACTGGGCACCGGACGTGGCGCACCAGCTGGTGGTCGAGCGCCACGGCGACCGGGTGCACCTCGACAACGTGCGCGACTTCGAGTGGCTCACCCCTGATCTCGCCCGAGTGCGCTGGGAGAGCCGCGATTACGATCTCGCGCAACTGTCGAGCGTCGACATGATCGTCTCCTACTGGATGGGCCCGGCGATCGCCCACACCCTGGTCAGCTTCGGCTTCGACGATGGCCGTCACCTCACCTTCTCGGTGGAGATCCGCCGCGAACGCCACGAAGCGTTCTCGATCGCCGGCGGCTTCTTCAAGCAGTTCGAGCTCAATCTGATCGCCGCCGACGAGAACGATATCCTGCGCCTGCGCAGCAATGTCAGAGGCGAAGACGTCTATCTCTACAGCGTGGCGCTCACCCCGGCCGCGCGGCGCGAGCTGTTCCTGGCCTATCTCGACGAGGCCGAGCGGCTGCACGCAGAGCCCGCGTTCTACAACACCCTGACCAGCAACTGCACCACCATCGTCTTCGACATGGTCTCCCGGATCGTCGACGGCCTGCCACGCGACCCGCGGCTGATCCTCTCCGGCTATCTGCCAGGCTATGTCCATGATGTCGGCGGCCTGGCCCAGGGCGTACCGCTGGAAACGCTGCGCCAGCGCGGCTATATCAATCCGCGCGCCCAGGCGGTGCCCTACACTGAGGGCAGCCTGGCCTTCTCGAAGGCCATCCGCGCCGGCGTGCCGAGCGCCACGCCACCCACCGACGACGACATCGAGCAAGCCCCATGAGCGCGCCGTTCACGCCCCTTCGCGACGCCATCGAAAAGCGCATCAGCCATCTGACCGGGCGCACCCTCGGCGGGGTCGACTATACCCAGCCCAAGGGCGACCCGGGGCTGTTCGGCCCCGATACCGTGGCCTGGCGGGTGCACGGAGACTTCACCTCGATGATGTGCGGCGGCATCAGCGCCCTGCTGCTGCAGATGCTGCACCCGCTGGCGCTGGCCGGGGTGTGGGATCACTCCAACTTCCGCCACGACATGATCGGCCGCCTGCGCCGCACCAGCCAGTTCATCGCCGTGACCACCTTCGGCTCCCACGACGACGCCGAGCGCGTGCTCGAGCGGGTGCGCCGGGTGCATGCCGGGGTGCAGGGGACGAGCGCCGATGGCCGCGCCTATGCCGCCAGCGATCCGGCACTGCTCACCTGGGTCCATGTGGCCGAGATGAGCCGCTTTCTCGCCGCCCACCTGCGCTATCGCAATCCGCGCCTGGCGCTGGCCGAGCAGGATCGCTACTTCGCCGAGACCGCCCGCGTGGCCGAGGCGCTGGGCGCGACCCAGGTGCCCACCAGCCGCGCGGCCATCGACGCCTACCTGCAGCATCAGCGCCGCTATCTGGTGTGCGATGCACGTACCCGCGAGGTGATCGAGATCCTGCTTCACGCGCTGCCGCCGAGCCCACTGGTCAAATCGGTGGGAGCGCTGTTCATGCGCGCCGGCATCGACCTGCTGCCGCCCTGGGCCGCCACTCTGCTGAGTCTCGAGCTCGCCACGGCGGAGCGCCGCGCGGTGCGTGGCGGCATCCGCACCATCGCCCCGGTGATGCGCTGGGCGGTGCGCAATGGCTCCTACCGCCGCGCCATGGAGCGCATGCAGGCCCGCGAGCAGGCGCGTCAGCCGCGCTGAGCGCCGTTGGCATGCGTCACCCGGCGCGTCAGCCCGCTGCCAGCTCCCGCGCCAGCCACGCCGCCAGGTGCTCGCCGCGCCGCCGCTCGCGCCCCGGGGCGAGCCACAGCCCCAGCGCGGCGTCGGTCTCCAGCGCCGGCCAGGGCGCGACCAGCCGCCCCTGGAACAGATCGCTCGACACCAGCAGCTCGGGGGCGATGGCCACTCCCAGCCCCGCCAGCGCCGCCTCCAGCAGATAGTAGAGATGCTCGAAGGTGCGCCCGCGCTGGCGCGCCGCGGCCAGCGTCGTCGGCTCGACGCCCATCGCCGCAGCCCACTGCGGCCACGCCTGGGGCCGTGAGGCGGTATCCAGCAGCGTGGCCTCCCCCAGCATCGCGGCCGCCGTGTGGTGGGACGTATGCGCCCATACCGCCGGCGTGGCCACGGCGACGATACGCTCGGACTGGAGTGGAAACACCGCGATATCCTCCGGCCACGGCGGCGCGGCAAAGCGCAGCGTGGCGTCGATATCGTCGCGCCGCGGATCGAGCTCCCCCTCACTGGAGACCACGCGCAGACGCAGCGCCGGCAGATCGGCATTGAGCCGGTCGAGCCGTGGGATCAGCCAGCGCGCCAGCAGGCTGCCGGGGCAGGCCAGGGTGAAGGGCTGGCTCTCGAGCTGGCGCGAGAGGGCGTCACAGCCGGCCGCGAGGCGGGCAAAAGCCTCACGGATCGACGGCTGCAGCAGGCGCCCATGGGCGGTGAGCGCAAGCCCACGTCCCGACTTGTCGAACAGCGGCGTGCCGAAGTGGGCTTCCAGCGTGCGCAGTTGGCGGCTGACCGCGCCGTGGGTGACATGCAGCGCCTCGGCGGCGGCGGTGACACTGCCCAGCCGGGCCACCGCGTCGAAGGCACGCAGCGCATTGAGCGACGGTAGCGATGTCATGGCGATCCTCGGTCGACAAGCCCGCCCGCGAGGGTTCCCGTGGGCGCCATTGAGTGAGATTTTCTCACAGATCAGAGAGAGTTTATCGATTTTTTCCGCACGCGCACCCGGCTAACGTGGATGCCATGACGCCAACCGGAGCCCCGCGATGACAGACTATCCCGACATTCATGGCTTTTTCGGCGGCAGCGACGGCTACGGCGGGCGCTACGTCGCCGAGACGCTGATGCCGCTGATCGGTGAGATCGAAGCCGCCTACGACAGCGCCCGCCAGGACCCCGACTTCAACGCCGAGCTGGCAGCGCTGCAGCGCGACTACGTCGGCCGCGCCACGCCGCTCTATCTGGCCGAGCGGCTGAGCGCCCACGCCGGCGGTGCGCAGATCTATCTCAAGCGCGAGGATCTCAACCACACCGGCGCGCACAAGATCAACAACGCCCTCGGCCAGGCGCTGCTGGCCCGGCGCATGGGGCGCACCCGGCTGATCGCCGAGACCGGCGCCGGCATGCACGGGGTGGCGGTGGCCACGGTGGCGGCGCGTCTGGGCCTTACCTGCACCATCTACATGGGTGCCAAGGATATTCAGCGCCAGCAGCCCAACGTGCAGCGCATGCGCCTGCTCGGGGCCAAGATCGTGGCGGTGGAGAGCGGCACCGCGACGCTCAAGGACGCCATGAACGATGCCCTGCGCGCCTGGGTCGCCAGCGTCGAGGACACCTTCTACGTCATCGGCACGGTGGCCGGTCCGGCGCCCTACCCGCGCATGGTGCGCGACTTCCAGTCGGTGATCGGCCGCGAGGCGCGGGCGCAGATCATCGAGAAGACCGGGCGCCTGCCCCACAGCCTGATCGCCTGTGTCGGCGGCGGCTCCAATGCCATGGGGCTGTTCCACCCCTTCCTCGATGACCCGGTGGCACTGATCGGCGTCGAGGCCGGCGGTGAAGGGGTGGAGAGTGGACGCCACGCGGCCAGCCTGAACGGCGGCAGCCCCGGGGTGCTCCACGGCAATCGCACCTATCTGCTGCAGAACGCCGACGGCCAGATCCAGGATGCCCACTCGATCTCCGCCGGGCTCGACTATCCCGGCGTCGGCCCCGAGCACGCCTGGCTCCACGACAGCGGGCGCGCCCGCTATGTCAGCATCACCGACACCGAAGCGCTGGCGGCGGTCGCACTGTGCTGCCGCCTGGAGGGCATCCTGCCGGCGCTGGAGTCGGCCCACGCACTGGCCGAGGCGACCCGGATGGCCGCCGAGCTGCCGCCCGAGGCGGCGCTGGTGGTCTGCCTGAGCGGCCGCGGCGACAAGGACATGGCCACCATCATCGAGCATCTACCCGCGCAGGAGGCAGACCTATGAGCCCGCACGATCTCACCCCGCCGTCGCGCCTGCAGGCGCGCTTCGCCACCTGCCAGGCAGAGCAGCGCGCCGCGCTGGTGACCTACGTCATGGCTGGCGACCCGGACCTCGCCAGCAGCCAGGCACTGCTGTCACAGCTGCCCGCCGCCGGCGCCGATATCATCGAGCTGGGCATGCCGTTCAGCGACCCCATGGCCGACGGCGAGGCGATCCAGCGCGCCGGCCAGCGTGCCCTCGGCGACGGCCAGACCCTGACCCGCACCCTCGCCATGGTGAGCGAGTTCCGGCGCCAGGACACCACCACCCCGCTGGTCCTGATGGGCTATCTCAACCCGATCCAGTGCTACGGCGAGACGCGCTTTCTTACCGATGCCGCCGCCGCGGGAGTGGATGGCCTGATCGTGGTCGACCTGCCGCCGGAGCACGGCGCCGGATTCACCGCCCGGGCCCGGGATCTCGGCCTGGCGCGGATTCCGCTCGTCGCCCCGACTACCCCGGCCTCTCGGCTACCGGCGCTGCTCGCCCAGGGCGACGGCTTCGTCTACCGCATCGCCTACAACGGCATCACCGGACGCGCCGGTGGCGCCCCCAGCGGCGATATGACGAGCGCCCTGGCCCAGCTGCGCGAGCACACCGCACTGCCGCTGGCGGTGGGCTTCGGTATCCGCGATGGCGACGCCGCGGCCGCGGTCGCCGGGGTCGCCGACGCAGTGGTGGTGGGCAGCGCCCTGGTCGAGCGTTTGGATACGCAGGGGCCGGAGGGAGCCCTGACACTGGTGCGCGAGCTGGCGGCGAGCATGAAACGTAGCGCGGGCTGAGGCTCGGCTCTGTACAAAAACGGCCAGCACGCGTCGCACGGCGTCGGCTGAAACCATTCTATTACTTAGGATGAAACAGGCGATAAAACGCGCTTTTATACCAAAAAATAGAATCTAGACTCTCTCCAACGGTGCCGACCCGCGTGTCGGCCCTCTTTCAGGAGAGACGCCATGTTGACGATCCGACGCAGCGACGAACGCGGCTATGCCGACCACGGCTGGCTCAAGAGCTTCCACTCGTTCTCCTTCGCGGGCTACCACGACCCGCAGTACGTCCACTTCAGCGTCCTGCGGGTGATCAACGAAGATCGCGTGGCACCGGGGCAGGGCTTCGGCCAGCACGGTCACCGCGACATGGAGATCTTCTCCTACGTCCTCAGCGGCGAGCTGGCCCATCGCGACACCCTGGGCAACGGCTCCGCGATCGGCCCCGGCCGGGTACAGATCATGACCACCGGCACCGGGGTCGAGCACAGCGAATTCAACCACTCCGCCAGCGACCCGGTGCACTTCCTGCAGATCTGGCTGTTTCCGCGTGCACGCGATCTCGAACCGCGCTACGCCGAGAAGGATTTCACCGCCGCCGACAAGCGCGGCCGGCTGTGCCTGATCCTGTCGCCGGACGGCCGCGACGGCTCGCTCACCCTGCAGCAGGATGCCTGCATCTACGCCGCGCTGTTCGATGGCGACGAGCGCGCCGAGCTGGCCCTGGGCGCGGATCGTCAGGCCTACGTGCACCTGGTGCGGGGCGCACTGACGATCAACGGCACCCGGCTGACGGGCGGCGATGCGCTGATGCTGACCGACGAACCGACGGTGACGCTCGCACAGGGCGAGGACGCCGAAGTGCTGGTGTTCGATCTGCCGGTGATCAGTGCCGCCTGACGGCAGGCAACCCATGGGACGCGCCGCTCGGGCGCGTCTGTCTCCCCACACGCATTCCCTTCACTAGGCTTTGTCCAACCCCAGGAGTCACTCCATGTCTTACCGTAACCTGCGCCAATCCCTGACCCTGACCGCCGCGCTGCTCGCCGGCGCCACCAGTGCCAGCGCCCTGGCCGATAGTGTCACCTACCAGATGGACCCGATGCACACCAGCGTGGTGGCCTCCTGGAGCCACTTCGGCTTCTCCCACCCCACGGCGAGCTTCTCCGACGTCAAGGGCACGATCCACTTCGACCGCGATGCGATCGCCGACTCCAGCGTGGAGGTGAGCATCCCGGTCAAGACGGTGGACACCCGCGTGCCGGCGCTGAACCAGGAGTTTCTGGGCGAGAACTACTTCGATGTTGCGCAGTACCCAGACGCGACCTTCAAGAGCACCCGCATCGAGGCCACCGGCGATGATCACTACGACGTGCATGGCAAGCTGACCATCAAGGGCGAGACCCATCCGGTGGTGCTCCACGCCACCCTCAATCAGGTCGGCGAGCACCCCATGGCCAAGGTGCCGGCGCTCGGCTTCGACGCCGAGACGACCATTCAGCGCAGCGACTACGGGCTCGACCAGTACGTACCCAACGTCAGCGACGCGATCCACATCCGCATCTCGAGCGAAGCCGAGGCCGGCGGCAGCGACAGCTGATACGCGCGTCTATCGTGTGCAGGTCACCGAACGCGAAAGGCCCCCGAACGCGATCGCGTTCGGGGGCCTTTGTGCAGGTCGGTCAGACGTCACACGACCGACCTAGAGAAACTTGAGCAGGCTCTGCAACCGCTCCAGATCCCGTGAATCGCCGACCAGGCGCAGGCGTCCGTCGAACAGACCTTCGCGGAAAGCGCGCTGGGAGGGCTTGCGCAGGAACTGGGTGGCGCTGTCGGCATCGCGAAAGCGCAATTCGAGATTGAGGTCCACCGGCAGCCCGCTCTGGCTGTCGACGCGCTCCGGCGTCATCCGGTAGTGGCGCGCGATCGCTCTGTCCTCGGTCGCCACGCCCCAGTCGAAGCGCTTAAGGCGCGTCAGGGCCTCACGAAATTCGGGCTTGCGCGCGCGCGTTCGCTTCAGCATCACGCCCAGCCACCACAGCATCAACTTGAGCTTCATGCGCCCTCGCACAGCGTCAGGTCAAAGAAGAAATGCCGACCCACCCGCTGCCGGGGGATCGGTCATCGATGGGCCACTCGCCATGAGCGAGCGCCGCCGGGCCTCGAGCCCGTCGCAGCAGCGATTACTTGCTGACCGCGTCCTTGAGTGCCTTGCCGGGTTTGAACGCCACGGTCTTGCTGGCGGGGATGTTCAGCGGCTTGCCGGTCTGCGGGTTCTTGCCGGTGCGGGCGGCACGCTCGCGTACGGTGAACGAGCCGAAGCCGATCAGCGTGACGTCGCTGCCCTTGGACACCGTGCCGGTGATCTCGTCGAGAATGACGTTGAGTACCTGGCTGGCCTTGTCCTTGGAAAGATCCGCACGCTCGGCGATCGCCGCAGCGAGTTCTGGCTTACGCATAAAGCCCTCCTTGTTTGGCTCTACTTGGGCGAGGTCGTCGGTGATTACGCCTCGCAATTCCTAAGCGCTGTTGTTATCGGGGCACACCGCCGGGTAGGCGCACACCCCAGCGCATAATAGGCAGCTCTCGACGCGGTTTGTAAAGCCTTACATGAGGATTTGCGGTTCGCGCCCGACCACCGCTGCTAGCCTAGCAACGGCGGCGCCGCCCGCGCCAGTTCGACTTTTCGCCGCACGCAGGCGCCGGTCAGGGCAAATCCGATCAGCCGCCCGGCGGTATCCTCGGCCACGGCACTGAAATCCCCCGCCTCGCCGTCGATGCGCCAGCGCGCCGGGGTCTCCCGCGGCGGCAGTGCGACGATCGGCAGCAGCGAGGTCTTGACCATCACCGGCCAGGCACCGTAGCCCACCGCCGTCGGCGTGCCGGTGAGCGTGGCGGCCAGCGCCTTGGCGCTGGCCTGCAGCGGCTGCACGTACATGGCGTTGAGGCCATCGACGCAGGCCACATCGCCGAGCGCATGAATGTGCGGGTCGCTGGTCTGCAGGTGGCGGTCGGTGAGAATGCCCGCGGCGCTGGTCTGCAGCCCGGCGCCCGCGGCCAGCGCGGTGCGCGGGCGCAGCCCGGTGGCGACCAGGACCAGATCGGCGGCGAGGCGCTCGCCGTCGTCGAGGGTCAGCGCCACGCCGCCGTCACTGGCCTCGAGCGCCTGCACCTGACGCTCGAAGTAGCCGGCGATACCGGCGGCGGCGAACGCCTCGGCCAGTGCCAGCCCCAGTGGCGGCGGCAACAGCCGCGGCAGCGGCGCCGGCTCCGGGGCGATCAACGCCACCCGATGGCCGCCGGCGTGGAGGTCGTTGGCGAACTCGCAGCCCACCAGCCCGGCGCCGACGATGGCCACCCGGACCGGCTGCCCGGGGTGGCGTTCGAGGGCGGCGCGAAACCGCCGGTAGTCATCGAGATCATTGACCTGGAAGACCCGCTCGGCGAGCGCCTCGGGGGTCTCGAACGGCTGCCACGGCGCCGCACCGGTGGCCAACACCAGGCGCTCGTAGGGCAGGCGTTCGGCGCCCAGCCACAGGGTGCGCTGATGCGGATCGATCGCCTCGACCGGGGTGTGGCAGCGCAGGGTCGCATGGATCGCATCGGCAACGCCGAGGGCGTCGCGCTGCGCCAGCGCCGCGGCGCTCTGGCCCTTGGTGAAGGCGCTCGAGAGCAGCGGCTTGGCATACTCGTCGCCGCTGTCGGCGGTGATCAGGGTCAACGCGCGGTGGGGGTCGCGGCTGCGTATCGCACGGGCCAGGCCCAGGCCGGCCATGCCGGTGCCGATGATCGTCAGGGGCGCACTCATGCCTTCCTCTCGGTCGCGGATTGGGCCCATGATACACTACGCCGCCCCAGGGCCGCCGCGCCCGGGCCCTCGCGGCCAGTCCTGTTCGGAGTCGTGTGTGTCCTTATCTTCCCCCCCTCGCTCGCCCAGCAGCCGACTCGCCATGGGCAGCTGGCAGCGCACCCCGACGCTGCGACGCTGGAGCCCGGCCGCCGCCTGGCGCCCGGCGATGGACCCCCGCTGGTGGCGCTGGGTCGCCTCGACCGATTCTCTTACCGCGCGCCTGATCGCCGCCTCACCGCAACCCTTTCGCGTACGCCTGCTCGAGCAGGGCATCGGCGTGCCCCGGCGCGACGAGGCCCAGGCGCTGGGGCTGGCGCCGGGCCGCGTGGCCTGGATCCGCGAGGTGCTGCTGATGAGCGGCGAGCGCCCCTGGGTCGCGGCGCGCTCGGTGGCGCCGCTGACCCGCAGCGGCTGTCGCAGCCTGCGCGCCCTGGGCGAGCGCTCGCTGGGCAGTTGGCTGTTCGCCCAGCCGGATCTCGAACGCGGGCCGATCGAGCTGAGCGCGGATCACCAAGGCGTCTGGCTGCGCCGTTCGCGCTTTCGCCACGGCCGCATTCAGCTGCTGGTGCAGGAGCGCTTCCTGGGGCAGATGGCCGCCGATCTGGAGCTGCCGCCGGGGACGTGAGCCCGGCTTTCGGACTGTGTGAGCCCCCGCTTCCCGCCTACAATCGCCCGGCGAGGGCCGCCTCGAAGATGCCGCGATAGGCTGCGGCGTCGAAGGCGATCGGATTGCCGCCGGCGGAGGGGTCCTCCACCGCCATTTGCCCGACCCGCTCGGCGCGACTGTCGTCGATCCCCAGTTCGCTCAGCGCATGGGGGATACCCAGGCGTTCGCGCAGCGCCAGCACCCAGTCGATCACCGCAGCGACACCCGGCTGCGGCAGATCGAGATAGCGCGCCAGGCGCACCATCGGCTCGCCGATCGCGCGGGTGTTGGCGCGCAGCACATAGGGCATCAGCACCGCGTTGAGCAGGCCGTGGTGGGCATCGAACAGCGCCCCCAGCGGGTGCGCCAGGGCGTGCATCGCCCCCAGCCCGCGCTGGAACGCGGTCGCCCCCATCATCGACGCCACAAGCATGTCGGTGCGCGCGGCGAGATCATCGCCGTGCAGGTAGGCCCGCGGCAGCGCATCGCGGATGCGCCGCATGCCCTCCACCGCGATGCCTTCGGCCTGGGGGTGGTAACCGGGAGCGCACCACGCCTCGAGACAGTGGGAGAGCGCGTCCATGCCGGTGGCGGCGGTGAGTGCCGGCGGCAGTTCGCGGGTCAGCAGCGGGTCGAGGATCACCGCGCCGGGCAGCATACGCGGATGGAAGATGATGCGCTTGACCTGGACCTCGGCGTCGGTGATCACCGCGGCGCGCCCGACCTCCGAGCCGGTGCCGGCGGTGGTCGGCACCGCCACCACCGGCAGCACGGCGTCGGCATCCGCCTGGCGCCAGTTATCGCCGCGATCCTCCAGCGCCCACAGCGACAGCGACTCGGGCTGGCGCGCCATCAGCGCCACCGCCTTGGCCGCGTCCAGCCCCGAGCCGCCGCCGAAGGCGATCACGCCGTCGTGGTCACCGGCGCGGAAAGCGGCCACGCCGGCTGCGACGTTGGCCCCGGTGGGGTTGCCCTGAATCTGACTGAACACGTCGACCGCCAGCCCCGCCTCCCGGCAGCGCGCGAGCGCTTGCTCGACCATCGGCAGCGCCGCCAGCCCAGGGTCGGTGATCAACAGCGGCGCGCGCATGCCCAGCGCCCGGCAGGCCGCGGGCAGCTCCTCGGCCCGCCCGGCGCCGATCCGGATGGGTGTGGGGTAGTTCCAGTCGGCGCGGTAGCGTGCAAGATCGAAGTCACTCATGGCGGGTCTCCTGTCTGGCGGTCGGCGTGGATCAGGCGTGCTTCAGGTGGAAGGACTTCGGCCGTGTCAGCGTCTCGTAACCGATCCGCGACAGCGAGCAGCCGCGCCCGGACTGCTTGACCCCGGTCCAGGCCAGCTCCGGGTCGAGATAGTCGCAGCGATTGGTGAAGACGGTGCCCGCCTCGAGACGCGCGGCAAGCGCCTCGCCCACGGCGAGATCGCGGGTGAACACGGCGGCCGTGAGACCGAACTCGCTGTCGTTCATCAGCGCCACCGCCTCGTCGTCATCGGCCACCGTCATGATGCCCACCACCGGGCCGAAGCTCTCCTCGCGCATCACCGCCATGTCGTGGGTCACCTCGGTCAGCACCTGCGGCGCCAGATAGGCGCTGCCCGGCACCGACAGCGGATAGTCGCCGGGGTCGATCCATGCCTTGGCGCCGGCGGCGACCGCGGCCTCGATCTGGCCGCGCACGAAGTCCGCCGCCGCCGGACGTACCAGCGGCCCCAGCGTGGTCTGCGGGTCGGAGGGGTTGCCGAGCCGGAGCTTGCGCACCCAGGCCACCGCCCGCTCGACGAAGGCCTCGGCGATGTCGCGGTGGACATAGATGCGCTCGATGCCGCAGCAGCTCTGCCCCGAGTTGAAGAAAGCGCCATCCATCACTGCCGGCACGGCGGCGTCGAGATCGACGTCGGCGCGGATATAGGCCGGGTCCTTGCCACCCAGTTCGAGCCCGGTGGCGATGAAGCGTCCCGCCGCGTTGCGCTCGACCATGGCTCCGCCCGCCACCGAGCCGGTGAAGGAGACATGGGCGATACGCGCATCGCGGATCAGCGCCTCGGTATCGGCATGGGCCAGATGCAGGAACTGGAACACCCCCGCCGGCAGACCGGCGTCGGCGAACGCCTCGAACAGCCGCTCGGCACATAGCGGCGTCTGCGCCGAGTGCTTGAGGATCACCGTATTGCCGGCCATGATCGCCGGCACCACGGCATTGACGGCGGTCATGAAGGGGAAGTTCCAGGGCGCCACGATCAGCGACACGCCCAGCGGCTCGCGGGTGATATAGCGGGTGAAGCCGGGCTTGTCGGCCAGCCGGATCGGCGCCAGCGCCGACTCGGCGAGGGCGATCATGCCGCGTGCGCGCTCCTCGAAACCGCCGATTTCGCCCCCCGCGGCGGCGATCGGCCGCCCCATCTGCCAGGTCAGCTCCTCGGCCAGCCGATCACGCCGCGCGACGAAGGCATCGACCATCGCCGTGCACAGTCGCGCCCGCTCGGCCAGCGGCGTCTCGCGCCACGCCCGCTGCGCCGCCACGGCGTCGGCGACGCAGGCCTCGATCTGCGCCGGCTCGGCCAGCTCGCGTTCGACATAGACCCCGCCATCCACGGGGGAAATCGTGTGTTGTCGTGCCATGCGCTGCTCCCACCCAGAAAGTGTCGTTATCCCGGCCATGCACCGGGGCTTAGGGAAGCACTGCATAAATGCCTGGCGCGGGTGAATCGCTGCGTTGCGCGGTGCTCGAAGACTCGCCTAACCCCATGTCATGTCTCGCATGACGCGTTGCCTTCGGCAACTTGCCCTGACGGGCCGCCCTACGGGCGTTCTCTACGCGTTGCTTCGAGTCTGTGCTCCGTGCGCCTTGCGCTTCATCCCGCTCGCCGATTGATTCAGCGCTTCCTTAGATGATTTCGAAGTAACGCGCCAACTCCCAATCGGTGATATGGCGACGGAACTGGCGCTCCTCCCACTCGCGGGTGGCGGCGAAGTGCTCGACGAAGGCATCACCGAACAGCTCACGGGCGGCATCCGAGCCGCGCAGGCGGCTGGCGGCATCCCACAGCGTGCGCGGCAGTGCCAGCGACGCCGGATGCTCGCGTTCGTACGCATTGCCGGTGACCGGCGCATCCGGTTCGAGCCCCTGCTCGATGCCGTAGAGCCCAGAGCCGATCGCGGCGGCCAGTGCCAGATAGGGGTTGGCATCGGCACTGCCGAGGCGATACTCGACCCGCTGGGAATGCGCCGAGCCGGGGATCACGCGCAGCGCACAGGTGCGGTTCTCGACGCCCCAGGTGGCATCGGTGGGGGCCCAGAAACCGGGGATCAGCCGGGTGTAGCTATTGATCGTGGGGGCGAACATCGCCAGCAGCTCCGGCATCAGACGCTGCTGGCCGGCGACGAAGTGACGCTGGATCTGGCTCATGCCGTGGGGCGCGTCGGCATCGTAGAAGGCCGAACGGCCATCGTCATGATGGCGCAGCGAGAGATGGATATGCCCGCTCTGGCCGGGGTAGTCCGGCGACCACTTGGCCATGAAGGTCGCCATCAGCCCGCGCCGCTGTGCCCACACCTTGGTGAAGGTCTTGAACAGCGCCCCCTTGTCGCCGGCGGCCAGGGCATCGTCGACGCCGATCGCCGCCTCGAGCACCCCGGGGCCGGTCTCGGTGTGCAGCCCCTCGATGGGGAAGTCCATCGCCTCCGCCAGCGCCAGCAGATCGTGGTAGAGCTCGCCGTGGACCGAGCTGCGCAGCATCGAGTAGCCCATCATGTCCGGGGTCAGCGGCTTGAGCTGGCGAAAGCCCTTCTCACGGATCGACTCGGGGGTCTCCTGGAACAGGAAGAACTCGTACTCCAGCGAGCCGAAGACATCGAAGCCCAGCGCCGCGGCGCGGGCGAGCACGCGCCTGAGCAGACCGCGCGGGCAGAGCTGGCCGGCCTCGCCCTCGAACTCGGCCAGGAACAGCAGCATGTCGCCCTCGAACGGCACCTCGCGGCAGCTCTCGGGGATGATCCGCAGTGGCGCATCCGGATAGCCGGTATGCCAGCCGGTGAAGGCGACGTTGTCGTAGAGCTCGTCCTTGCTGTCCCAGCCCAGCACCACGTCGCAGAAGGCAAACCCCTTCTCCAGGGCGGCGAAGAACTTGTCCCGCTGCATGTACTTGCCGCGCATCACCCCATCGATGTCGAACATGCCGACCTTGACGTGGCTCAGCCCGCGCGCCTCGACGAGTTCGCGCGCCTGGGCGGCGGTACGCACGGTTCTGGCTTGGTGATCACTCATGGCCGTTCCTCGCTCACGCTGTCAGGGGGATCGGGGTTACGCCGCGCGACCATCGTCGTCGTCCGCGGCCTGCTCGCCTCGCTGCATGGCGAACTCCTCCTCCGGCGACAGGATCAGACGGTGCCGCCCGATGAAGGCGAAGTAGCAGATACCCACCGCCAGCCACAGGGCGACGCCGATCACGCCGACCCGGTAGGTGCTGTCGCTGAGCTGGAAGTAGATCGTCATCAGAGCGATGACGATGGTCGCCACGGCGCCGGGAATCCCGAAGGGACTGCGGTAGGGGCGCTCGATATGCGCATGATGGCGGCGCAACAGGATGAAGGAGAGGGCCTGGGCGATGTAGGAGCACATGGCGCCGAATACCGCCATGTTGAGCAGGGTGCCCCCGATCACCGCGGAGCCCTCCTGGGTGCCGAGACCGAAGAAGCAGATCAGCATGATCGTCAGGCCCACCAGCGCGCCGCCGATCATCGCCACGTGCGGCGTCTTGCGCGTGCCGTGGGTCACCGAGAGGAAGGTGGGGAAGTAGCCGGCACGGGAGAGCGAGTAGATCTGGCGGCCCTGGGCGAAGATGATGGTATGGAAACTGGCGATCAATCCGACCAGCGCCAGCAGCGCGAGGAACTTGGCCGTGCCGGCACCGAAAATGGCCTGGAAACCGTCCAGCAGCGGCTCGCCGGACTGGCTCAGGGCATAGGCGCCGACGCCCACCACCGACGGGTTGAGCACCAGGATCAGCGTGGCAGAGATGATAAGGGTAGTGATGCCGAGCAGGATGCCGCGCGGCATGTCACGCCGCGGGTCGACCGACTCCTCGGCGGCCAGCGGCAGCTGCTCGATGGCCAGGAACAGCCACACCGCAAAGGGCATTGCCGCCAGCGCCCCGCCGATGCCCATCGGCAGCAGCGGTCCGTGACCGCCTGCGAGCTCACCGCCGCCGGGTGCGATGTTCAGCGCCCAGGTCGAGAAATCGAGATGGGTGAAGGCGCTGAACCAGAACACCACCAGGACCGCCAGCGCCAGCAGGGTCACCGCCAGCGTCACCCGGAACGAGAGCTCGACGCCGACGATGTTGAGGCCGACGAACAGCAGATAGCCCAGCAGCCACCACACCGGCTGGAACGCCGCCGGCGTCTCGAAGATGCTGCCCAGATAGGCGCCGATGAAGAACACGATCACCGCCGGCGTGAGCACGTACTCGACGTTCTCGCAAAGCCCGGTGACGAAACCGCCCCAGGGCCCCATGGAGGAGCGCGCGAAGGAGTAGGCGGCGCCGGTGTGCGGCAGGGCCGGCGACATCTCGGCGATACAGAAGGTCAGGCCCAGATACATCACCGCGATGATCGCGGTGGCGATCGCCATGCCGCCCCAGCCGCCCGAGGCGAGCCCCAGGTTCCAGCCCGAGTAGTGGCCCGAGATCACCGCCCCCACGCCCAGCGCCCAGAGCGACCAGGGGCCGGCGTGGCGGCGCAGGCCGCGCTTGTCGAAGTAGCTGGCATCCTGCTGCTGGTAGTGGATGCCGGCGGAGGGTTTAGCGTGGTTTGTCATTGTTCTACTCCCAGGATCGAGCCACCCAGTCTCGCGATCCCACTGCCGCCAGCGTCGTCGACACCCCCGGGGCGACGCCGACCTACGCTGACCGCGCCCACCTCGAGTCTGAGCACGTCGGGGAGACAAAAGCAATCCCTATCGCGACGGCCCGTCCCCTATCGTGCCCTCATCGCCACGTCCATCGCCACGTCCATCGCCACGTCCATCGCTGCGCCCACTGCCGCACCTCGCTGCCGGCGGGGTTGTGGTGTAAGGTCCAGCCAGTCGCGTCCCGCTCGCCGTTCTGGAGAATTCGATGTCAGCCGCCGGCCCCGATTCCGTCACCGTCGCCGACCCCGCGCCACGCCCCCGGGGCCTGGCTCGCCTACCCGATTTCCTGCGTCTGACCCGGCTCGACAAGCCGATCGGCACCTGGCTGCTGATGTGGCCCACGCTGTGGGCGCTGTGGCTCGCCGCCGGTGGCCTGCCGGATCGCGCCAACCTGATCATCTTCGTGCTCGGCGTCTATCTGATGCGCGCCGCCGGCTGCGTGGTCAACGACTACGCCGATCGCAAGATCGATGGCCACGTCAAGCGCACCCGCGAGCGCCCGCTGGCCACCGGGCGCATCCGCGAGCGCGAAGCCAAAATCCTGTTCGCGGTGCTGGTGGCGGCCGCTTTCGTGCTGGTCTGCTTCACCAATCTGCCCACGGTCCTGCTCTCCTTCGTCGGCGTGGCGCTGGCCGCGCTCTACCCCTTCATGAAGCGCTACACCCATCTGCCCCAGGTGGTACTGGGGCTGGCGTTCTCGTGGAGCATCCCGATGGCGTTCATGGCGGTGAGCCGCAGCGTGCCGATGGAGGCGTGGCTGCTGCTGCTGGCCAATCTGGCCTGGACCGTGGCCTACGACACCCAGTACGCCATGGTCGACCGCGACGACGACATCAAGATCGGCGTGAAGTCCACCGCGCGCCTGTTCGGCCGCGCCGACAAGCTGATCATCGGTCTGCTGCAGCTGGCCACGCTGGCGCTGCTGGCCTGGATCGGGGCACGGCTGGCGTTGGGCGGGTTCTTCTGGCTGGGGCTGGCGGCGATGGCGGCGACCTTCCTCTATCAGCAGTGGCTGATCCGTGAGCGCGAGCGCGGCCCCTGCTTCCAGGCCTTCCTCAACAACTTCTGGTCGGGGCTTCTGCTGTTCGCCGGCGTGGTGCTGAGCCTGTGGCCGGTGCTATGAGCCGCTGAGGGCATCGGCCGCTGAACGCCGCGCGGCGCGATGATCTCGACGATGGCGGGTGCCGGGATGACACCGATGTCATGTATTTGTCATATTTCCACGCTGTAATCGTCACCGTTCTGTCACGGCCGGAAGGTTGTCCGCTGTACGCGCACATCCACCGGCGGCTCACTCGAGGCCTGTCATGAGCTCCAAGACCGTACTCATCGTTGACGACGAGCCCTCCATCCGCGAAATGATCGCGGTGGCACTGGAGATGGCCGACTATCGTGTGCTGGAGGCGGACAACGCCCAGAGCGCCCACGCCATGGCGCTGGATCACAAGCCGGACCTGATGCTGCTCGACTGGATGATGCCAGGCACCAGCGGGATCGAGCTGGCACGTCGACTCAAGCGCGAGGAGGCCACCGCCGAGATGCCGATCATCCTGCTCACCGCCAAGGGCGAGGAGGACAACAAGGTGCAGGGGCTCGAGGCGGGCGCCGACGACTACATCACCAAGCCGTTCTCGCCGCGCGAGCTGGTGGCCCGGCTCAAGGCGGTCCTGCGCCGGGCCACACCGCCGGGCATCGAGGAGGCAGTCGAGGTCGAGGGGCTCAAGCTCGACCCCGCCAGCCATCGCGTCACCTCCCACGGCAGCGCGCTCGAGATCGGCCCCACCGAGTACCGCCTGCTGCAGTTCTTCATGACCCATCAGGAGCGCGCCTACACCCGCAGCCAGTTGCTCGATCAGGTCTGGGGTGGCAACGTCTACGTCGAGGAGCGCACCGTCGACGTGCATATCCGCCGGCTGCGCAAGTCGCTGGGTGAGACGCATCAGCATCTGATCCAGACGGTTCGCGGCACCGGTTACCGCTTTTCGATCAGGGAGTAAGTCGCAGCGTGCGCTACTGGATCAACGAACTGTGGCGCCTTGGCTACATGCTGTTCGGGCTCGGCGCGATGGGCACGCTGCTGGGCGAACTGTTCGACGCGCTGTTCGCCGGCCTCGGCTGGGGGCTGGCCGCGGGGCTGGGGCTCTATGTCTTCCTGCATCTGCGCCATGTGCGCCTGCTCTATGTGTGGCTGCTGCGCCATCCGCGCGAGGCGCCACCACCCGGCACCGGGGTGTGGGGCGATCTGTTCGACCGTCTCTACACCTACCAGAAGGCACAGAGCCAGATGCAGCGCCGGCTGCGCGATATCCTGCGGCGCATCCAGGACTCCTGCGAGGCGATGCGTGACAGCGTGGTGATGCTCGATCCGCGCGGCGACCTGGAGTGGTGGAACAGCGCCGCCTCCGACATGCTCGGCCTGCAGCCCGACCACGACCGCGGCCAGCCGATCACCAACCTGCTGCGCGATCCGCGCTTCGTCGACTACTTCGAGGCCCGCGACTACCGCGAGCCGCTGATGATCCCCTCGCCGATCGACGCCGCCCATACGCTGCAGTTCCATATCACCCTGTTCGGCGATGACGAACGCCTGCTGATGGTGCGCGACGTGACCCGGCTGCATCAGCTGGAGATGATGCGCCGCGACTTCGTCGCCAACGTCTCCCACGAGCTGCGCACGCCGCTGACCGTGCTGGCCGGCTATCTGGAGACCTACTCCGACCATGCCGAACAGCTGCCGACACGCTGGCAGCGAGGCTTCTCGCAGATGCAGGCGCAGACCACGCGCATGCAGAACCTGGTCGAGGATCTGCTGCTGCTGTCACGGCTCGAGATCGACAGCCCCGACAACGACCGCGACCTCCTCGATGTCCGCGTCCTGCTCGAGAGCGTCGTCGACGACGCCCGCGGGCTCAGCGCGGGGCGCCAGCAGATCGCGCTGCAGGTCGACGAAACGCGCCATCTGGTCGGCAACACCAAGGAGATCCGCAGCGCGGTCTCCAATCTGGTCTTCAATGCCGTGCGCTACACCCCCGAGGGCAGCCGCATCACGCTGCGCTGGAAGCCGTGGCACGACGGCGCCGCGATCGAGGTGGAAGATGATGGCGAGGGCTTCGATCCGGTACACATCCCACGCCTGACCGAGCGCTTCTACCGCGTCGACAAGGGGCGCAGCGCCGCCACCGGCGGGACCGGCCTGGGACTGGCCATCGTCAAGCACGTGCTGCTGCGTCACGACGCTCAGCTCGAGATCGTCAGCCGGCCCGGCATGGGCGCCCGCTTCCGCTGCGCCTTCCCCGCCACGCGGCTGATCGAGGCCGACTCAGGCTCGACGCCCTCCCCCTGAGCGACGCCGTCACGGCCATGCCGGCCCACGGCGATCGCTGCTCGCATGCCGGCCAGCACTCCCACCTGCCAGCACTCCCTCCCGATCCTATCGCCAGAATGGCTGATCGCGTTTTACCGCGCCGGCGTGCCACCCTCCGGCCGGCTTCCGAGTTCCACATCGCAACAGTGCGAATCGTTATCTCAATCTTAAGTAGAAACTGCCGATAAAGGGGGCGGACTAATAATCCATTCCTCTAGATGAATCGGCAGATACCTCGGATAAGGACGGTTTTCGCGATGACGATGCGGCAAAAACTCTGGATCACGGTGGGACTGATGTGGTTCGGCATGCTGGTGCTGGTGGGCTGGATGGCCCTGGAAAAGCGCGACACCTTGATGGCCGAGCGCGTCAAGGGCCTCAAGAGCTTCGTCGCCAGCGCCCAGACGCTGGTGCAGCGCTACGCCGATCGCGCCGCCCAGGGCGAGTTCAGCATCGAGGCGGCGCAGGATCTGGCGCGACGCGACCTGTCGGCGCTCGATCTCGATGGCAGCTATGTCTACGCCTTCGACGGCAAGATTCACCTGGTCTATCACCCCAAGCGGGCGATCGGCACCGACATGAGCAACTTCCGTGACGACAACGGCGTCTACTTCTATCGCGAACTGAAGGCGCTGGCCGACTCGCCCGACGACGGCACCCTGGAGTACACCTCGACCAACGCCGACGGCGACGACGTCTCGCGCATCAACTATGTGCGCCATGTCCCCGCCTGGGACTGGTATCTGGCCGCCAACGTCTATGTCAGCGACATCCAGCATGCGTTCTGGATGGGCGTGCTCAAGATGGGGCTGATCGCGGGCACGATCGGGCTCTGCATCACCCTGGTGATGGCGTGGATCATCCGCAGCGTGCTGAGCGACCTGGGCGGCGACCCGCGCCACGCGCGCAACGCGGTGCTGGGCATTGCCGAGGGCGACCTGACCCGAGCGCTGACGCTCAAGCCCAATGACCGCCACAGCCTGCTGCACGCCATCGAGGGCATGCGCCTGCATCTGGCCGATGCCCTGGGCGGGGTGCGTCAGGCCTCCACCACCATCACCGTGGGCGTGGGTCAGATCCACAGCGGCAACCAGGATCTGGCCGCACGTACCGACCAGCAGGCCGCCTCGATCGGCGAGACCGCCTCGAGCATGGAGCAGCTGACCCAGACCGTGCGTCAGAACGCCGAGAACGCCCGCCAGGCCAATGGCCTCGCCGGCCAGGCGCGCACCACCGCCAGCGAGGGCGGAGCGATGATGGATGAGGTCGTCTCCACCATGCAGGGCATCACCGACAGCTCGCGTCAGGTGACCGAGATCGTCGCAGTGATCGATTCGATCGCCTTCCAGACCAATATCCTCGCCCTCAACGCCTCGGTGGAAGCGGCACGCGCCGGCGAGCAGGGCCGCGGCTTCGCCGTTGTCGCCAACGAGGTTCGTACCCTGGCCAGCCGCAGCGCCAACGCCTCGCACGAGATTCGCGAGCTGATCGACGCCTCCAATCGCAAGATCGAGGCGGGCTCGGGGATCGTCGCCAAGGCCGGCGAGACCATCAGCCGGGTGGTCGATTCGGTCTCGCGCATGACCGATCTGATCGAAGAGATCTCGGTCGCCTCCGCCGAGCAGTCCAACGGCATCGACCAGGTCAACGAGGCGGTGGTGCAGATGGATCAGGTCACCCAGCAGAATGCCTCGCTGGTCCAGCAGGCGAGCAGCGCAGCGGCGACCCTCAACGAACAGGTACAGCGCCTGGAGCAGGCTCTGGCCGGCTTCCAGATCGCCGAGGGGGAATCACGCCCGACCCCGGCCGCCGCGCCCACGGCCCAGGCTCGAGTTCAGGCTCAGGTTCAGGCACCGGCGCCCCGCCTGAGCGCGACCCGTCGGCCGGCCATGGCCAGCACCGAAGAGGATTGGGAATCGTTCTGATTCCATCCCAGCGGGGGCCGGCACGCCGGCCCCACTCTTTCTTTGACGGCAACCCTGGCCGGTACCCACGCCGGCCGACGCCATCTCGGGACAACGACAGGTTAAGATGGGCGCTTTCACCTCTGCTGGAGCGTCGTGCCCATGCCGTCGATCACCCGCCCGCGATCTCTTCCTGCTCGGCGCCGCTGGCGCCACGGCCCGACCACCCTGCTGCTGGCCGCCACGCTCTGGCTGTGGGCCGCCGCTGCCGTGGCGGAGCCGGTCGCGATCACCTTTCCTGCCAGCGTCGAGCAGGGCTCGATGGTGATCGGGCGGGTGCCGCCGGGCAGCCAGGTCCAGGTGGCGGGGCATGCGCTGCGGGTCACCGGCTATGGCACCGTGGTGTTCGGCGTCGGCCGCGATGCCCAGGGCGCCCAGACGATCGAGATCGTCACCCCGGATGGCCGACAGCAGCAGGCGTCGGTGGCGATCACCCCGCGCGACTGGCCGATCGAACGCATCAACGGCGTACCGCCGAAGACGGTCTCGCCGCCGCCGAAGATCGCCGCCCGTATCGCCCGCGAGCAGGCCGCGGTAAGCGCCCAGCGCCACCGCGACGACGACCGGGTCGGTTTCGCCGAGCCCTTCATCTGGCCGGTGAAGGGCCGCATCAGCGGGCGCTTCGGCAACCAGCGGGTCTACAACGGCACCCCCGGCTCGGCCCACTCGGGCATGGATATCGCCGCCGCCACCGGCACCCCGGTGAAGGCGCCGGCCAGCGGTGTGATCACCTTCGCCGATGACCTCTACCTCACCGGCGGCACCGTCCTGCTCGATCACGGCTACGGCATCAGCTCCAACTTCCTGCATCTGTCGCGGATCGATGTGGCGGTGGGCCAGCACGTCGACCAGGGCGAGATGATCGGCGCGGTGGGCGCTACCGGCCGCGCCACCGGGCCGCATCTGCACTGGGGCATGAACTGGTTCGAGACGCGTATCGATCCCCTGCTGGTGCTCGATAGGACTCGATGAGCCCGAGCTTCGTCTGAAAGATCGGCGAGCACAGACATTTTTCAGATGAAGCTCAGCGTTTCCAGTAGCCCGTGACCAGATGCTGCCCCTTGGCCAGCGCGAACTCGCTCTTCAACCGCTTGCGCAGGCGCTGGCTGACCTCGGCCTCGCCGGCGAACCACACGAAGCGATCGCTGTCCGCCGCCGGCAGCGCCGCGATCACTGCACTGGCGAGCTGGGTGCTGGGGGCATGGCCCTGGCAGCGGTAGCACCAGTGCAGGTGCGCACCGGGATGGGCCGGCAGCGTGAGCCGGTCCGCCGGCGACTCGACCTCCAGCCACGCCTCGATGCGCGCCTCGGCAGGCAGCGTCTCGAGCAGGCGCGAGATCGCCGGCAGCGCGGTCTCGTCACCCGCCAGCAGATAGTGCGCGGCGCTGGCGACGCCGCGCCCGTAAGGCCCGGCCATGCCACAGAGATCGCCGGGGCGGGCACGGCGGGCGAAGTCGCCGCCCGGCCCCGGTGCCGCGTGCAGCAGGAAGTCGATCTCGACCTCGCCGTGCTCGCGATCCAGGCGCCGGATGGTGTAGTAACGGATCGCCGCGCGCACCGCTTCCGGCGGCCACAGGGTGGCCCCCTCCGCCGTCGGCCGGGGCCACTGCGGCCGCTCGAGGCCCGGAGGCGGAAAGTGCAGCCGTACGTGCCACTCCTCGTCATTATCAAAGCGCGCCAGATCTTCTCCGGCCAGGGTCAACCGGCGCATGCTCGGCGACAGCGCCTCGCTCTTGACCACCCGCATCTCGCGGAAGTTGGCGAAAGTCGGCGCGGCGACGACATCGCCATGCCAGTGCAGCGGCACCGCGTTGTCGCCGGCGAACTGCGCCGCATAGTGCTCGATCACGCTGCGCAGCGTCTCCAGGCCATCGCGGGTGGCGGCAAACGCCTCCAGGCGCAGGCCGACCCGAATGCGGGTAAAGCTCGCCTCGCCCCCGGGCAGCTCGACCACGATGCTGGCGGCATCGCTGCGATAGCCGACATCGTACTCATCAAGAAAAGCTCGCAGCCGCGATTGAAAATTATTTACATCGGTGAGCGTCAGTGTGGCGTCGCAGCGAAGTGCAGTCATGGTGTCTAACCGTCAGCGGGATGGAGCAGAAAGCGCGAGGAGAAAACGACGCAGGCCGGCGGGCGCCGACACGTTCGATAGACTAGCAGACATGGTACCGGGATACAGGCCCCCAACTCAGCATGCCCCCGTCGAGACGGGGGCATGGCAGGATCACACGGCCCGGCTGGGTGCCGGGCACGGTGGGCCGATCAGGCAGTCGCTTCGGCGTAGCGACGGTTGACCTCATCCCAGTTGATGACGTCGTAGAAGGCCGAGATGTAGTCCGGACGCTTGTTCTGATACTTCAGGTAGTAGGCGTGCTCCCACACGTCCAGACCCAGGATCGGCGTCAGGCCGTCCATCAGCGGGCTGTCCTGGTTGAGGGTGTTGATGACCTTGAGCTTCTTCTCCGGGGTCACCACCAGCCACGCCCAGCCGCTACCGAAACGACCGGTGGCCGCCTTCTTGAACTCCTCTTTGAAGTTCTCGTAGCCGCCGAGTTCGCTGTCGATCGCTTCGGCGACCTTGCCGGTCGGGGCGCCGCCGCCATCCTTGGACATCACGGTCCAGAACAGCGAGTGGTTGGCGTGACCGCCACCGTTGTTGATGACCGCCTGGCGCTTGTCCTGCGGCACCTTGTCGATGTCGGCCATCAGCTTGTCGACCGGTACGTCTTCCAGGCCGGTGCCTTCCAGCGCGGCATTCAGGTTGTTGACGTAGGTCTGATGGTGACGAGTGTGGTGGATCTCCATCGTCATCGCATCGATCTTGGGTTCCAGCGCGTCGTAGGCGTACGGCAGTGACGGTAAGCTATGAGCCATGATCAAACTCCCTTTCTCAAGAGGCCTGTGCCCGACGTGGGCGCCTCGCGGGTGAATAAAAATAGTGAGCAGCGCGCAGCGGTGTCAAGCTGAGCTGCACCGCCTGGCGCCCTGCTCTTTGATGCTAACTTGCTGATGTTTGATGCCTTTTACAAAGCCGCCCGACGCGGAGCGACTTGGCAAAAACCTCGTCTCACATCACCTACATGGCGTGCGCCAGGGGCGCTTTCAACCCCTGCCCCTGGGGTTTTTTTCCGTAAGCGCGCCGGGCGGCCGTGCACCGCCACCGAATGCGTCTCACAGCACCTGGGTGAACACGAACATCAGCATGAACCCCAGCAGCACGCCGGCGGTGGCGAAGCTCTCGTGGCCCTTGCGGTGCGACTCGGGGATCACCTCGTGGCTGATCACGAACAGCATGGCACCGGCGGCGAAGGCGAGCCCCAGCGGCAGCAGCGCCGAGGCCAGATTGACCGCCAGCGCGCCGACGATGCCGCCGATCGGCTCCACCAGGCCGCTGATCAGCGCTGCCAGCAGCGCCATGCCGCGGGAGTAGCCGATGGCGATCAGGCCCAGCGCCACGATCAGCCCCTCGGGCAGGTTCTGAATACCGATGCCCAGGGTCAACGCCAGCCCGGCTGAGACGTCACCGGTGCCGTAACCGACCCCCACCGCCACGCCCTCGGGGAAGTTATGGATGGTGATGGCCAGCACGAACAGCCAGATACGCCGAATCTGCAACGCATCGGCACCGCTCTGCTTGCCCAGGGCGAAGTGTTCATGGGGCAGCAGGCGTTCGATCGCCAGGATGGCGACCCCGCCCAGGGTCATGCCGGCGCAGACGATGGCCAGCGCCAGGCCCTGGCTGCGGCTCAGCGTCAGCGCCTCCTCGAATCCCGGCAGCATCAGCGAGTAGGCGGTCGCCGCCAGCATCACGCCGGCGCCGAAGCCCATCAGCGAATCCTCCAGACGCTGACCGATACGCCGCAGCAGCAGAATCGGCAGCGCCCCCACCGGGGTGAACAGCCCCGCGATCAGACTCGCCAGGATGCCCGCCTGGACATTCCCCAGCGCCGCGAAGCTCTCGTGCAGGCCGGTGAGAGAGACCGCCGCCAGGAGGATGGCGGCGACCAGCAGGAGCATACCGAGGCCACGCTGCCAGCTCACAACGTCACGCAGATCCGACATATCGACCTCAACGCGCCGCGACGGGAAGGGAGCGGTAGTAGCGGTCCCACAGCATCACCCCACCGGCGACACCACCCGGCAGCAGCACCAGATTGAGCAGCGGCACCCAGGTCGCCAGTGACATGCAGCCGCCGTAGGTCAGGGTCGGCCACCAGCGCGCGCGCAGTCGCCGACGCATATCGGTGAAGGCGACCTGGTTGTTGTCCATCGGGTAGTCGAGATACTGGATCGCCATCATCCAGGCGGAGAACGCCGCCCACAGGAAGGGCGTGATCAGGTTGAGGCCGGGCACGAAGCCGAGCAGAAACAGCAGCGCCATGCGCGGCAGCAGGTAGCCCAGCTTGACCAGCTCGCGCCCTACCGCGTCGACGCCGGTCTTGATCCAGCCGCGTTCGTCACTGGGCGGACGCCCGGTCAGGCGGGTCTCCACCTTTTCGGCCAGAAAGCCGTAGAAGGGTGCCGCGATGAGGTTGGAGACCAGGGTGAAGGTGAAGAACACCATCAGCACCAGCACCACCACCAGCAGCGGCCAGATCAACCACTCCAGCCAGTCGAGCCAGCTGGGCACCTGGCGCATGCCGTAATCGAGCCAGCCGCCGAAGTTGCCGATCAGATAGTAGATGGTGCCGCCGTAGAGCAGCAGGTTGACCACGATAGGGCCGATGACGAAGCGCCGCAGGCCCGGCTCGAGTACCAGCCGGGTCCCACGGACGATCGCTTGCAGGGAGTAGATCATTCGAATTCCGCCATCCGGACAGTGCGTTGCAAGATCGACAAGCTAACACAGTCCGCGCCCCCGAGAAGCTACCCTGGCGTCACGGCGAGGGCGATCGCCCGGCTCAGCTCTGGTCGGTTTTGTCTGACTGACCGCCCTGGCTCAGGGAGGCGGGATCGAGCTTGTCGATCGAGGTGTGGCGGATATCGTGGCCCTTGACCAGATAGACCACGTGCTCGGCCAGGTTGTCGGCATGGTCGCCGATCCGCTCGAGCGCACGCAGTACCGTCATCACGTTGAGGATGCCACTGATCGAACGCGGATCTTCCATCATGAAGGTGGAGAGCGAACGCATGGCGGAGGTGTACTCGGTATCCACCGAGTCATCTTCCTGCAGCACGCTCAGCGCCAGCTCGGTATCGAAGCGAGCGAAGGAGGTCAGGGCGTCGCGCAGCATGCGACGCACGTGCTCGCTGATGTGGCGGATCTCGACGCTGCCCTGGGGAATGCGCCCTGCGTCGATCAGATCGATGGCGTTGCGCGCGATCTTGTTGGCCTCGTCGCCCATGCGCTCGAGGTCGTTGGTGGCACGGATCACCGCGATCACCAGACGCAGGTCGGAGGCCGCCGGCTGGCGCCGGGCCAGGATGCGCACGCACTCCTCGTCGATCTTGAGCTGCAGCTCGTTGACGCTGGTGTCGTTGTCGCGCACGAGGGTCGCCAGCGTACTGTCCCCTTCGAGCAGCGCGGAGATGGATTCCTGCAGCTGCTTCTCGACCAGACCGCCCATGGCCATCAGTTGGCTCTTGAGCGCTTCGAGATCCTGGTTGAACTGCTGCGAGATGTGCTGGCTGTGGGTATCGCTGGTGATATCCATCGAGGACTCCGAAAGGACGAGACGTCAGGGCGATGGCCGTAGGCGGACGTCGTGGGCGTATTACGACCTATCGCAGCATGGTGCCGCGACTTTATTGCAGGTATATGACACCGACAGAAGGCTCGGGTATACGACACCACACGCCTTCGCCACTCAGCGCCCCGGCCTGGCGCTCATAGCGGCGTCAGCTTGGCAAAGCCCAGCACCAGCCACTTGTCGCCTTCACCCTCGAAGCTGACATGGACCCGGGCGCGGGCGCCCTCGCCTTCGGCATCCAGGATTACCCCTTCGCCGAACAGCGGATGGCTGACGCGCTGCCCCAGGGACAGCGAGGGCAGCTCGTCGCCGCCCTCGACGCGCTGCTGGCGCGCCGCGCCGACGTTCGGCCGCGACGTCACCGGACGCGACACCTGGCCACGCAGGCGGATCTCCTCGAGCAGCGCCTCGGGGATCTCGCGCAGAAAGCGCGACGGGCGTGCCATCGTCTCGCGGCCGTGGAGGCGGCGAATCTCGGCGTAGGTGAGATAGAGCTTGCGCATCGCCCGGGTCAGGCCGACGTAGCAGAGCCGGCGCTCCTCTTCGAGCCGCCCCGGCTCCTCCAGCGACATCTTGTGCGGGAACAGGCCCTCCTCGACCCCAGCGACGAAGACCACCGGGAACTCCAGCCCCTTGGCCGAGTGCAGCGTCATCATCTGCACGCAATCCTCGAACTCGTCGGCCTCGTGATCGCCGGCATTGAGTGCCGCCTCGGCCAGGAACGGTTCCAGCGCCGCCGCGCCCTCGCCGGCCTCCTGCAGGTCGATCGGGTTGCCCTCGCTCTGCTGGAAGGCGCGCGCAGCGTTGACCAGCTCCTCCAGGTTCTCGACCCGCGCCTGGCCCTTCTCGCCCTTCTCGTTGCGGTGATGCTCGACCAGCCCGGTGAGCGTGATCACGTGATCGATGATCTCGTGCAGCGCCATCCCCGCGGTGTCGTTGTCGAGGCGTTCGATCAGCTCGGCGAAGGCGTTGACCGCGTTGCCGGCACGCCCCTTGAGGGTGGCATCGCCAAGACTGTCATGGAGCGACTGCCACAGTGACACCCCGGTGTCGCGGGCGCGCAGGCGCAGGATCTCGACCGTGCGCGTGCCGATGCCCCGCGCCGGCACGTTGATCACCCGCTCCAGCGAGGCGTCATCCTCGCGGTTGAGCAGCAGGCGCAGATAGGCCAGGGCGTTCTTGATCTCGAGCCGCTCATAGAAGCGCTGGCCGCCGTAGATACGGTACGGCACGCCGCTGCGGATGAGTGCTTCCTCGATCACCCGCGACTGGGCGTTGGAGCGGTAGAGCACCGCCATTTCGCGCCGGGCGTGGCCGTTGCGGTGCTGCTCGTTGATGGTGTCGACGATGAAGCGTGCCTCGTCGAGATCGTTGAAGCCGGCGTAGACCGAGATCTTGTCGCCGGCGTCACCGTCGGTCCACAGCTCCTTGCCCATGCGCCCGGTGTTGTGGCTGATCAGGGCGTTGGCGGCATCCAGAATGGCGCTGGTGGAGCGGTAGTTCTGCTCCAGACGCACCGTGCGCGTGTCGCTGAACTCGGTCTCGAAGCGGCGGATGTTCTCGACCCGGGCGCCGCGCCAGCCGTAGATCGACTGGTCGTCGTCGCCGACCACCGTCATGCAGGCGCTATCGCCATCGCTCTCGGTGCCCGCGAGCAGCTTGAGCCAGGCGTACTGCAGGGTGTTGGTGTCCTGGAACTCATCGACCAGGATATGCCCGAAGCGCTCGCGATAGTGCTTGAGCAGCGCCGCATTGTCGCGCAGAAGCTCCAGGCTGCGCAGCAGCAGCTCGCCGAAATCGACCAGCCCACCGCGCTCGCAGGTCAACTGATAGCGCTCGTAGAGATCGACCATCTGCGCCATGTAGGCATCGCCGTGGGTGGCGACCTGTGACGGGCGCAGCCCCTCCTCCTTGCAGCCACTGATGAAGTACTGCACCTGCTTGGGCGGGAAGCGCTCGTCGTCGACGCCGTGATCCCGCAGCAGGCGCTTGACCAGGCGCAGCTGGTCGTCGCTGTCGATGATCTGGAAGTGCTGCGGCAGGCGCGCATCGTGCCAGTGGGTGCGCAGCAGGCGGTGGGCGATGGAGTGGAAGGTGCCCACCCACAGGCTGCGCAGCGAGACGCCCTGCAGCGCCTCCAGGCGGGTCCGCATCTCGCGCGCCGCCTTGTTGGTGAAGGTCACCGCCATGATGGCGTAGGGCGAGACACCCTCAGCCTGCAGCAGCCAGGCGATGCGATGCACCAGCACCCGGGTCTTGCCCGACCCGGCGCCGGCCAGCACCAGCATGTTGCCCGGCGCGGCCGCCACGGCTTCGCGCTGGTTGGCGTTGAGGGAGTCGATGAGTGCCGAGACGTCGTCCATGGAGAGCTGCGAGACCTGCGGTTGGAGAAGCGGCCGGCGCGGCCACACGCAAGCCGGCACGCGCCCGGGGGCACGCACCGGCCAGCTAACAAGACGGCCGCGCAACGAGGTGTCAGTCTACCACAGCCGCCCCAAGGCCCGGCGCCACCCGAGGGCGCCGGCAGCGCTCAGCGCTTGGTCGCAGCATCCTCGGCGGCAGCGCGGATGGCGGCATCCTGCGGGCGCTCGGTGGCCGAAGGCGTGGACGAGCCCGGGGCCTGCTTGTCGGCATCCAGCGGCTTGCCGTGGTCGTGGGTGGTACCGGCAGGCCCAGCGCTGGCCTCGGCGGCGGCCTGGGTGGTCGGCGTGGCCTCGGCGCGGCGGGCGGCGCCTGCGTCGCTCTCTCTCTCGCTGTTGCTGTCGGAGGCCGTGCGCTGGCGGGTGATGGCTTCGGGCTTGGGCGGCGGCTCGATCACGGTTTCATGGTGCATATCGGCAAGTTTCTCGGCCCCCTTGGCCACGTGGTGGTACAGGTCGCGGTAGTCCTCGACCATGCGCGTCATGGTCGCCGAGACCTGCTCGAAGTGCTCACGCACCTCGTTCTTGTAAGCCTTCTGCTCACGATGCAGTTCGCGCATCGGCTCGGTGTTGTGCCCCCCGAGCTTGGCCCCCAGCCAGTAACCCACCAGCACCCCCACGGCCCCCACCGCCACGACGATCGCAATCCAGGGCCCTACGCCAATGCTCTCCATACTCCGCTGCCTCTCGGTTATCGATGAAATCGGGCGCTCGTGCCCCGGCCACAAGGGAAACGCTGAACACATCGACTAGCGAAATGAAGCGCAAGGCGCGTGGAACACAGAACACGATACATAACATGGGGTTAGGCGAGTGTTCGAGTACCACGCAACGCAGCGATTCGCTAGCGCAGGCATTGATGCAGCGTTTCTCAAGAGACCGGAGGCGAACGCGTATGGTTCCCTACCTAAGCATAATTCAGCCGCCTTCGGCCAGCCTGGCGGGCCGCGCCGAACACCTCGACTCAATGAAAATCCCGGCTATGTGGGGTGAGCCCATCGAGCAGTGGGCTGAGGTCGATCAGGCGCCGGGCAATGACATGGCGCACGCCCTGATGACTCTCGTGGCGACCCACCACCCGCAGCAGGCGCGCTTCCAGCAGCACGCGACGATAGCGCTCGGCGAGCCGCTTCCACACCACCACATTGACCAGCCCGAACTCGTCCTCGAGGGTCAGGAAGGTCACGCCCTTGGCCGAACCCGGGCGCTGACGCCCGATCACCAGCCCGGCCACATGGACACCGACATCGCCGGGCAGCGTGGCCAGGCGGCGTGAGTCCACTACCCCGCCGAGGCCGCGGGCGTGGCGCAGCAGCGCCAACGGGTGCGGCCCCAGGGTGGTGCCGACGCTGGCGTAGTCGGCGCGCACCGCCTCGGCCACCGCCATGGGCGGCAGCGCGATCGCCGCCTCCTCGACGTCGTGCTCGCCGAACAGCGGCAGCGTGGTCTCGATGCCGGCCACCGCCCAGCGCGCCTGGTGGCGATCGCCGACGAGCGCCGCCAGGGCCCCGGCATCGGCCAGCCGCGACATCACCGCCGGCTTGACCCCGGCGCGGGCGGCCAGCCGCGCTACGCTGTCGCAGTCGGGCGTATCGCGCGCCGCCAGCAGGCGCTCGGCATCGGCCTCGGCGAGGCCCTGGATCATGTGCAGGCCGAGGCGGATCGCCAGCTCGCCGGTGCTCTCAGGGGCGCACGCGTCCACCGGCTCCAGGGTGCTCTCCCACTGGCTCTGGCGGATGTCGACCGGGCGCACCTCGACCCCGTGGCGGCGGGCGTCCTGCAGCACCTGGTCGGGCGAGTAGAAGCCCATCGGCCAGCTGTTGATCAGCGCACAGGCGAAGATCGCCTGCTCATGGCACTTGAGCCAGCAGCTGGCGTAGGTGAGCAGGGCGAAGCTGGCGGCGTGGGATTCGGGGAAACCGTAGCTGCCGAAGCCCTTGATCTGCTCGAACAGGCGCTCGGCGAACGCCTGCGCGTAGCCCCGCGCCAGCATGCCCTCGACGATCCGCTGGCGGTGATGTTCGAGCCCGCCGTGACGCTTCCACGCCGCCATCGAGCGGCGCAGCTGGTCCGCCTCGCCGGGGGTGTAGCCAGCCGCTGCCACCGCCAGCGCCATCACCTGCTCCTGGAACAGCGGCACGCCGAGAGTACGCTCGAACACCGCCTTGACCTCCGCCGAGGGGTAGGTGATCGCCTCCTCGCCGCTGCGCCGCTTGAGATAGGGGTGCACCATGTCGCCCTGGATCGGCCCCGGGCGCACGATCGCCACCTCGATCACCAGATCGTAGAAGTTGGCCGGTTTCAGCCGCGGCAGCATCGCCATCTGCGCGCGGGACTCGATCTGGAACACCCCCAGGGTATCGGCGCGCTGGATCATGGCGTAGGTCGCCGCATCATCCGCGGGCAGGTCCGCCAGGCCGTAGTCGAGGCCGCGGTGGCGGCGCAGCAGGTCGAAGCTGCGCCGCAGCACCGTGAGCATGCCCAGGGCGAGCACGTCGACCTTCATCAGCCCGACCAGATCGAGATCGTCCTTGTCCCACTGGATCACGGTGCGCTCGGCCATGGCGGCGTTCTCCACCGGCACCAGGGTGTCGAGGGGGGCATCCGAGATGACGAAGCCGCCGGGGTGCTGGGAGAGATGGCGCGGAAAACCTATCAGCGTACCGGCCAGCACCAGCAGCCGCCGCAGCGGCGGCTCCTCGGGCACGAAGCCGTACTCGCGCAGGCGCGCCGCGTCGGGAATCGCATCGCTCCAGCGCCCGGCACAGCGGGCCAGCTGGTCGATACGCTCGGGGGCGAAGCCCAGCGCGCGGCCGATATCGCGGATCGCACCGGCGGCGTGATAGTGGCTGACCACCGCGGTCAGCGCCGCACGGTGGCGGCCATAGCGGCGGAAGACGTACTGGATCACCTCCTCGCGGCGGGCGTGCTCGAAGTCGACGTCGATGTCCGGCGGCTCGTTGCGCTCCGGCGAGATGAAGCGCTCGAACAGCAGCGCGGTGTGGGCCGGGTCGATCGAGGTGATACCGAGGGCGAAGCAGACCGCCGAGTTGGCCGCCGAGCCGCGTCCCTGGCACAGGATGCCGGCATCGCGGGCAAAGGCGACGATATCGTGCACGGTCAGGAAGTAGTGTTCGTAGCCCAGCGTGGTGATCAGCTCGAGCTCATGGTCGAGCTGGCGCTGCACCTTCTCCGGCACCCCCTCGGGCCAGCGCCACTGCGCCCCCCGGCGGGTCAGCTCGGCGAGCCACGCCGCCGGGGTATGCCCCGCCGGGACCACTTCGTGGGGGTAGGTATATTCGAGCTCGCCGAGATCGAAATGGCAGCGCGCCGCCAGCGCCACGCTCTCCGCCAGCAGCTCGGCAGGGTAGATCGCCGCCAGCGCCGCGCGGGTGCGCAGATGGCGCTCGCCGTTGGGGAACAGCGTGTCGCCGGCCTCGAACACGCTCTGATGCTGGCGGATCGCGGTCAGGCAGTCCTGCAGTGCGCGCCGCCCGCGGGCGTGCATGTGGACATCCCCCGCGGCCACCAGCGGGATCTTCAGCGTCGCCGCCAGCGCCCGCCAGCGGGCCAACCGGGCGCCATCGTCGAGCCCCTGGGCGAAGCCGTAGTGCAGCTCCGCCGCCAGCCACAGCCGCCCGGGAAAGTAGCCGGCGAGACGCGCGCCTGCCGCGAGCGTGGCGCTGTCGTCCGGCAGCCACAGCGCAAACAGCCCGGCGCCACCGTCGAGCGTGGCCAGGTCGGCATCGTAGAGACGGTACTCGCCCTTGGGCGCGCGGCCGCGAATCCGTGTCAGCAGCCCGCACAGCTGGGCGTAGCCGTGGCGATTCTCCACCAGCAGTACCAGCTTGAGGCCGCTGTCGCTGCGCAGCTCAGCGCCCACGATCAGGCGTACCCCGTGGGCGCTGGCGGCCTGCCAGGCGCGCACGATGCCGGCCAGGGTCGCCTCGTCGGTGATCGCCAGGGCGTGATAACCGAGCCGCGCGGCGCGGGCGAACAGTTCGTCCGCGGTGGAGGCGCCGCGCTGGAAGCTGAAGGCAGAGAGACAGTGCAGCTCGGCGTAGGCATTGGCCTCGTGAACTCGCTCTTCATAGGTGCCCGAAGCCGTGCCCGGGGGCGTTGTCTCGTCATAGGCGCCCGAAGCCGCGCCAGGGGGCGTTGCCCCGTCCTGGGCGCCCGCAGCCGCGCCGGGGGCCGCTGTCTCGTCGCCATTGACGGCCGCACCGGCATCGTTGGCGGCATCGCCGGATGGCGTCCAGGCAGGCGGCCGGCTCATCCGAACCACCCGTGCAGATGAAAGCCCTCGCCGCCGGGCTCGCGCCAGACCCAGGCGTGGCGGCCGTCGTGCCACTCGGCCAGATAGTAATCACGGCGCACGTCGTCGCCATCCCACCAGCCGCTCTCGATCCGCTCGGGCCCGGCCAGCAGCCGGGCGATGCCGGCCTCCGCCGGGGGCATCTCGGCGAGCAGCCAGCCGGGCCGTAACCGGGCCTCGGGGATATCGGTGGCGCGCGGCCCGGCGGCGGCGAACACCGCGGCTTCGGGGCGGTGCTCGCGGTGCTCGACCAGCGGCTTCAGCGCCGCACCACCCAGCCGCGCCACCAGGCGCTGATGCAGTGCCGCCCAGGCCTGGGCCTGACGCGCGGGGCCAGCCAGCAGCTCGCGGCGCACCGGCGCATAGGCGGTGAGCCGCGAGGCCGCCAGGGTCACACTCAGCACCGGCCCTTCGAGACGCACCCGCTCGAGCTGCGCGCGGGTCAGCTCGAGCAACGTCTCGGCCTCGCGCTGGGGCGCCAGCAACCCGATCTCGAAGCGCTGCGCCGGGCCGCCCTCCAGCCCCAGCACCAGGCTGAAACGCTCGATGCCGGCATCCTGACCGCGCAGGAAAGCGCTCAGCTCCTGCAGCAGGCGCTTGAGCGGGAAGGCCAGCCCGGCGATGGCGTGCACCGGGCGGTCGAACTCGAAGCTGCGCGAAAAGTGATGCGCCGGCCGATAGACCGTCAGCGCCAGCGGCCACTCACCGCGCAGCTCACCGAGATGACGCATCACGCCGCTGCCGAAGCGCCGCGCCAGCGCCGGACGCGGCAGCGTGAACAGCTCGCCGAGCCGGCGGAAACCGCTGCGGGACAGGGTCTGCACGCTCTCCGCCGCCAGCCCACTACGCGCCAGCGGCAGCCTCGCCAGCGCCGCTTCCAGCCCGGCCTCGTCCACCGCCAGGCCGTCGTGGGCGTTGACCAGCACCCGCGCCGCCGCCGGGTTGGGCGCCACCACCAGGCGGTGAGTGAAGCCCAGTGCGGCGAGCTCGCCACGTAGCCGCGCCTCGAACGCGGGCCAGGGTCCGAACAGCGCCAGACTGCTGGCGACCTCGAACACCAGCGCATGGGGATAGTCGAGACTCACCTGACCGCTGTAGGCGTAGGCCCAGGCGGCCAGACGCTGGCGCCAGCGCTCCACCGCCGCGGCCTCCAGCGGGGCGCAGCCCAGTTCGGGGCAGAGCGCCTCGGCCAGCCCGCGCGGCTGGCCGGGCTTGATCCCCTGGGCACGCGCGGCCTGGTTGGCGGCACGAATCCGCTGACGCGGCGGCGCCCCTTCGAGCAGGGCGAAGGGCGCCGCGGGGTCGTCGCGGCGACGCAGCGCCCCCTCCAGCGCCAGCCGCGGGAACAGCAGACAGGCCCAGCGCATGGCGTCACGCCCCCGCGCCGATGGCGATGCGGGTGGCGTGCGGCCACCCGCCACGACACTTGAGCACTTCCAGTGCCGGCGTGTGCCCCTCACCCGGGCCATGGAGGCGCAGGCGCAGCGCCGCTGGCGAAGCCTCGCCGACCCGCGTCAGCGGCCGATGCACGAAGCCCAGGGTGTCACCGCTCGCCGCCGCCACCTGCAACCGGCGCAGGGCGCGCGCATCGGCCTGCGGCAGCCACGCCAGCACCGCTGCACAGCAGCCGGCCCGCAGGCACTGCTCGGTGGCCCAGAGAGCTTCGCGCCCACTTACATCGAGCCAGTGGCAGTGGCCGAGCTCGACCCCGGCCTGCCGCCAGGCGGCCGGATAGGGCAGCGCCGGCGGCGCCACCAGCACCACCGGCCGCTGCTCCCGGGTCAGGCGTGCCAGCAGTGGCCACAGCAGCGCGAGTTCACCGCTGCCGGCACCGTCGGAGAGCAGCTCGCTGATCGCCCCGCGCGGCCAACCGCCCGCCGGCAGTGCCGCATCCAGCGCCGAGTGGCCGCTGGCGACCGCACTGGCAGGAGCCTCGGCGGCACTCTCCTGGGCACGCCAGACGACACGGCTATCGAGCAGCCGATCGAGCGCGCTCACCGCCCGCGGCCCCGGCAACGATAAAGACACGGGCAACGGCCGCTCACGGCGATGCAGCGGCAAACCCGGCAATGACGCTCAGACATGGGTGACGCCCCCTCCCCTGGCCTTCGAGGAGATAGTGTCGCTCACAACCCCGAATACTGTCTATATATACAGTATAAATGACCTCACTTTGCCCCGCGGTGGCGGCGTGCCAGCACCAACCCGGACCAGCCAGAGCGGAGCCGGCAGGCAGCCGCGCCCGGGACGCCACGCCGGCAGAGCGCGCATGAGCGAACGAAGACTGGGCGAACGAATGGACAAGACGGGCGCGAACCCCGGCAAGCGCCGGGGGGAGAGAAGGCAGAGAGGACAGCGTCCGAGGGTGTGGTGCCGAGAAAGCGGTGCAGAGAGAGCCGTGCAGAAAAAGCGGTGCAGAGAGAGCGTGCGCGTCAGGCCGAGGACGAGGGGGTATTGGGTACCCGCAGCGTGCCCAGGCTGCGCTTGATCGCCTTGAGCTGGTCGCTGATCTGCGGGCCGCGGTTCTTGGCCACACCCACCGCCAGCACGTCGATGGTCAACAGATGCGCAATACGCGAGGTCATGGGAATGTAGACCTCGGTATCCTCCTGCACGTCCACCGGCAGCACCAGGCTCACCTCATGGGCCAGTGGCGAATCGCTGGGGCACAGCCCGATCACCGTGGCGCCGGCCTTGACCGCGGTCTTGGCACTGGCCAGCAGCGCCCGGGTACGCCCGGTCTGGGAGATCGCCACCACCACGTCGCCGACCTTCAGCGTCGCCGCAGACATCGCCTGCATGTGCGGGTCGGCGTAGGCCGAGGTCTGGATCTGCAGGCGGAAGAACTTGTGCTGGGCGTCGGCGGCGACCACGCCGGAGGCGCCATAGCCGTAGAACTCGACCCGGTTGGCCACCGCCAGCGCGGCGATCGCCCGGCCGAGTGCGTCGTTGTCGAGGCTGTCGCGCACCTGCTCGAGGGTCTCGATGGTGGTATCGAAGATGCCGTGGGAGAACTCGGAGACGCTCTCGGCATCGGTCAGCGAGAACTGCGCGTACTGGCTGCCCTTGGCCATCATCTGGGCCAGCTTGAGCTTGAACTCCTGGAAGCCGGCCATGCCCATGGCGCGGCAGAAGCGCACCACCGTGGGCTCGCTCACCTGGGCTTCACTGGCGAGATCGGTGATCCGCATCAGGATCACTTCGTCGGGGTGGCGCAGCACGAAACGGGCGACTTTCTGCTCGGAGCGCCGCAGGCGACCCATATGCACACGCAGTTCGTCGAACAGCGAACGGCTCATGCCCGTCCCTCGTATCGCAGCATTATCGGTCTCGCTTTCGTGTGGGGTGGCTAGGGTCTATACGAAAACTGCCTGCGCTCGACAATACGGCGTTAAAAATCGGCTCAAAATGCTCATTTACACCCCGTAAACTCCGCTTTTTCGTCGATTTTTGCCTTATCTTGCCTTCGCTCGCCGACTTTTCGTACAAACCCTAAGTATGCCCCACTCGCCACGTGGGAGCACGCGCCCACCGGGCGCCGAAAAAGGGAAAAAAGTCGGGCGTCACGATCTTGTAAAGTTGGGTATAGTATGCATGTCGGGCACCTTAACCCGATGATCTGAGGATGCCAGGAGATTCGATCAATGAAGGACATTGAAAATCTTCACGCCCTGAAGAGCGAAATTTTCGACATTTTCATGCATCTAGAAGTCGACGAGCACGAACAGCGCAAGCGCCGCGCTGCGGTGCGCTACCTCAAGGCACGTCGCGGTATCGAACAGCGCGCCGAGAGACGCCGTCTGCAGCAGCGTATCGCCGAACTGCCCGACTAGGACGGTTCGTTCTACACATCAGGCGCCCCCCCTGCCGGGGCGCCTGCCCCTCTGGGGAGCGGCCCACAGCCGCTGCCCTACACTGTCTTTCGCGCCAATGCCGGCGCAAAGATGACGGCGCTCAAACGGCACGGGCCCGGGAGCGTCATGCTCCCGGGCCCCGGTCGTATGCGTCTTTCAGCTTTTGCAAACAAGCGCTTTCGAAAAACAAGCGCTCTTGAAAATCAGAGGCTGTTGAAGAACACCACGATGACGCCGATGGGGGCGACGTAGCGCGACACGTAGTGCCACAGCACACGCCCTTTCGGCCCCAGGCCCAGCTCCTGCTTGACGCTTTCGCTATCCAGGAACCAGGCGGTGAAGATGATCACCGCGAGTCCGGTCAGCGGCAGCATCAGCTTGCTGGTGAGGGCATCGAGCAGATCGAAGACGTTGAAGCCGAACGGCTGGAAGCCGGACCAGAGGTTGAACGCCAGCAGCGCCGCGATCCCCAGGCTCCAGGTCGCCAGCGCGGCCACGAACGCCGAACCGAGTCGCGACAGCGGCGTACGCTCTTCCAGGAACTCGGTGACCGGCTCCAGCAGCGAGATCGCCGAGGTCAGCGCAGCCACCGTGAGCAGGGCGAAGAAGATCGTGCCGAACACCAGCCCCCAGGGCATGTCGATGAATGCCAGCGGCAGGGTGACGAAGAGCAGGCCCGGGCCGGCGCTGGGGTCGAGGTTGTTGGCGAAGACCACCGGGAAGATCGCCATGCCGGCGCCGAGGGCAATCACCGTGTCCAGGATCACCACGGTACGCGCAGTCTTGATCAGATCGACCTCCTGACCCAGGTAGGAGCCGTAGGCCATCATGATGCCCATGCCCAGCGACAGGGTGAAGAAGGCGTGCCCCAGTGCGGCGAGGATGACGCCGCCGTTGAGCTTGCTCCAGTCGGGGGAGAACATGAAAGTGGCCGCCTGGCCGAAACCGGAGGTGGTCATGCCGAAGCCGATCAGCACGATCAGCGCCACGATCAGCAGCGGCATCAGCCACTTGGCGGCGCGCTCCAGGCCGCCCTTGACCCCACCGGCGACGATGCCGAAGGTCAGCAGCATGAACAGCGTGTGCCACAGCAGCAGCGTGCCCGGCTGGCCCAGCAGGGTGGTGAAGTAGTCACCCACGCTGACATCGCTGGAGCGGCCGAGATCGCCGGTCAGCGTGCTCCAAGTGTAGTTGAGCGACCAGCCGCCGACCACGCTGTAGAACGAGAGGATCAGAAACGACCCGAGCACGCCGGCGATCCCCACCAGCACCCAGTCCGGCGACTTCTTCTCTTTACGGCTGATCGTCTGCATGGTGTTGATCGGGTTGGACTGCCCGCGGCGGCCGAGCAGCCACTCGGAGACCAGGATCGGCAGCCCGATCAGCGCGATACAGACCAGGTAGACGAGCACGAACACGGCGCCGCCGCTGTCGCCCACCATGTAGGGGAATTTCCAGATATTGCCGAGCCCGACCGCCGAGCCGGTCGCCGCCAGGACGAAGGCCGTGCGAGAGGACCACTGCGCATGGGTGTGGGATTTGGCCATGAGTTCACCATCGACTGGATGTGTTGTTGGGAGTCCACCGGGCCTGCCGGGTCTCCTTATTTTCCGCGCGGATTATAGCGACTCGCGCATTGTTGATCCCGTCTGGCGCGGGAAAAGCGATAAAAACGGGGCAAAAACCCGGAATCTCCTCCCTTAAGCACCGTCTCAGCGTGGGTGAAAATGATCCGGCAGCCGCGCCCGCGGGGCGAAGTGCCGGGCGTTCTTGTAGGGCATCTTCATGTAGCCGGAGACCCCCAGGCCGTCGATCTCCGGCACCGCCGCCAGCAGCGTCTCCAGGCACTGGCGAAACTCCTCCTCGCGGGCCGGATCGAGCAGGCGGTAGTGGCTGTGAATCTTGAGATGGGTCGGCAGCGCCTCGAAGATGATCATCCCGGTGTGGTGAATGGCGTTGAGCCGCGACAGCGCCTCGATCATCACAGGCGGCAGGCGCAGAAACTCCTCCGGATCGGGGCCATCCTCGAAATAGGAGTGCTCGCGGCTGGTGTCCTCCAGCTCCGGGGTGGGGCTGACCTCGTAGGGGATCGCCCAACCGGGCTCGGGCAGGAACGGCTGGGTGGCGTCGTCACGGTCGATGTGCAGGGTGCGCCGGGCGTTGAACAGGCACGCCTTGAACACCCCTTCGGGGCGGTGAATCGCCCGTGCCAGGGTGACCATGTTGTTGACCGCGGCGATGAAGGCGCTGCGCAGCCCGCTCTCGTGCAGGCTCAGCGAGGTGTCGACCTCCACCCCCGCCGAGCTCCAGCGCAGCGCCAGCCCGCCCACCACCGGGTAGCGGCCGAGCCGACCCACCGCGACCAGGAACGCCTTCTCGAGATCGCCCATGCCCTGCATGAAGTGCTTGTAGTAACGGTCGAGCTGAACGTCGTTGAGCGCCCGCAGGGCATCTTCGTCGCGCCCCTCCTGGCGCGCGTCCTCGCGCAGGAAGGCCTTGCGCGAGCTGTAGACCACGGTCTCGATCTCCTGCTCCAGCGAGCGCACCCACACCGGCACCAGCGGCGTCTCCGTCGGCGTGGCCACCTCGGGCAAGCGAGTGTGTGCGATCCGCGGCATGTGAGTGAGGAAGTAGTCTCCGGCGCGGCGCGCCAAGCTGGGATCGTCGGCGAGCATGGCGTCCAGCAGGCGCGCGAATTCCACCGGCAGGCCCAGCGCCGTGGCCGGGATGGTGGCGCGGCCGAAGCGGCTCGACTGCGCCGTGGCCAGGGCGTAGAGGGTCGCCGCCGCGCCCTGCTCGTCGAAGCGCGGCGACGACAGCGCGCCGTTGAGCTGGGCCTCGCCGATATAGTAGACGTCACCCATGCGCGCGTTGGTGTGCTGCAGGTCGTCTGACATCAGCGCCATCACGTGGCGCGACAAGAACTGGCCCTCGGCATCGAGCTGGGCGAAGACCGAGGAGCCCCAGTCGATCAGCGCGATATGGCCGCTCTCCGGGTCGAACATCAGGTTGGAGGGCTTGATGTCGCCATGGACCACGATGCGCCCGCGCTCGGCGTCTCGTCGCAGCGTGCGCAGGATATCGGCGAGCTGGGCGGCGATGGCGATGATCAGCCGCGCCGGCAGGCGGCCGTGGCGCAGCGAGTACTCCTCCAGATTGACCCCGGGGGCGCGCTGCATCACCAGCATCGCCTGATGGCGCAGGGTGCGATAGGCGATCAGCCGCGGCACCCGCGGATGCTCGACCTGCTCGAGCATGAACGCCTCCTCCTCGAGGCGCTCGTGGAACGCCTGGGGCAGGTTCTGGCGGGTGAACTTGAATACATGGCTGGCGCCGCTGGCATCGATGCCAGCGAAGACGAAGCCGTAGGCGCCCTTGCCGATCAGCGCGACGTCGCGGTAGCCGATCTGGGTCAGCTGGCGGCAGCAGCGCGCGATCCAGGCGCGCAGCTGGCGCGCCTGACTCTGGCTGAGCAGGTAGACCGACTGCTCCTCGGGGATATAGAACTGCTGAATTCCCGTCGGCTCGAGGCTCATGGGGTCGCCTCAGCGCAGCTCTGTGAGCATGCTCTCCGGTGCTTCGAGGTAGCCCTTCCAGCGGTTGCAGAAGCGCGCCATGGTGCCGCCATCGAGCACACGGTGATCGCCGGACCAGGTCACGGTCATGATCGAGCGCGCCACCACCCGCCCCTCGGCATCGAAGCGCGGCAGCCGCTGCACCCGGCCGAGGGCGACGATCGCCACCTCCGGCGCGTTGATGATCGGCATGGCGTAGGTACCGCCGAGCGCGCCGATATTGGAGATGCTGATGGTGCCGCCCTTGAGATCCGCCGGCGCGACCCGGCCCTCCCGCGCGGCCCGGGTCAGGCGCTCGACCTCGGCCGCCACCTGGCGCAGGCTCAGCCCCTCCACATGCTTGACGTTGGGCACCAGCAGGCCGCTCTGGCTATCCACCGCCATGCCGATATGGCAGCCGTCCTGATAGTGGATCGCCTCGGCGTCGGCATCGAAGCGGCAGTTGAGCAGCGGGAACTCGCTCACCGCCAGTGCCAGCGCCTTCATCAGCAGCGGCATCAGGGTGAGCCGCTCGTCGCGCTCGGCGAAGCGCGCCTTGAGCCGTTCGCGCAGGGCCAGCAGCTCGGTGACATCGAACTCGTCACCGTAGGCGAAGTGGGGAATGCTCGCCGCGGCCTCGCTCATGCGCCGCGCCATCACCGCGCGAATTCCCTTGAGCGGCTCGACCCGCACGCCCGCTGGCACCTCTGCGCCCCGAGCGGTAGCGGTAGTGGCGGTCTCGGTGGCCGCCTTGGCCGCCGGCTGCGCTGTCTCGGCGGCGCTGTCGCGATGCTGCTGGAACGCCAGCACATCCTCCTTGAGCACGCGGCCATCCTTGCCGCTGCCGGGAATCTCATCGAGATTCAGCCCCAGCTCGCGCACCCGCCGGCGCACCGCCGGGCTGGCGGGCGTGCGCCGGCGCCCATCCCGCATGGGTGCCGCAGACGCCGAGGTTCCACGTGAAACACTGCCCGGCGCGGTCGACTGCACGGCATCGGATGCCGCGCGGGACGTCGTGTCGGTTGTCGTACCGGTGGCGTTGGGCGACTCGCCCCCCGCGGGGTGATAAGTGAACAGCGGCGTATGTACCCGAGCGCTCTCGCCAACCTGGCAGTGGCGCCGTACCAGGCGCCCCGCCTCCGGCGCGGTGATCTCCATCACCGCCTTGTCGGTGCTGACTTCGACCACCGGCTGATCCTCGGCGATCTCCTCGCCCTCTGCGACCCGCCACGCCACCACCTCGCACTCGACGATGCCCTCGCCGAGATCGGGCAGCAGAAACGGCTTGGCCGCGGCGGGCGTCTGCTCGCCGCCCGGCTCAGGCGGCTGCGGTATCTCCGTGTCCGGGGTAGCCGCTGCCGGCTCGGGCGCGCGGGTTGCCGGGCCGGCGGCATGATCATGCCCGTTGGTGTCGTCACCGGCACAGGCGCTATCGGTGCGCGTCGCGGTGTCCGGTGAAGTGTCGTAGGCGAACAGCGGCGCATGCACGCGGGCGGTCTCACCCTCGCCGCAGTAGAGCCGGGTCACCTGCCCGGCGTCGGGCGCAGTGATCTCCATCACCGCCTTGTCGGTGCTCACCTCGACCACCGGCTGATCCTCGGCGATGCGGTCGCCCTCTCTGACCAACCACTTGACCACTTCGCACTCGACGATGCCCTCACCGAGATCGGGTAGCAGGAAATCGCTCATCGTCGCCCCCTCAAAAGTCCATCGTCTGCTGGATCGCCTCGAACACCTTCAGGGGCCCGGGCATGTACTCCTTCTCCAGCGTCAGCGGAAACGGCGTATCGAGCCCGGTGACCCGCGCGATGGGCGACTCCAAGTAGAGGAAGCAGCGGCTCTGGATGGTAGCCGCGATCTCGGCGGCGAAGCCGCCGGTCAGCGGTGCCTCGTGGCTCACCACCAGCCGCCCGGTCTTGAACACCGAGCTGGCCACGGTCTCCACATCCCACGGCACGATGGTGCGCAGGTCGATGATTTCACACGAGATACCGGCTTCCTCCGCCATCTCCGCCGCCTGCTCGACCACCTCCAGCTGGGCGCCCCAGGCGAGCAGGGTGATATCCTCGCCGGCCTTGATCACCTCGGCCTGGCGCAGCGGCAGCTGGTAATCCTCGTCCGGCACCTCGCCCACGGCGGCGCGATAGAGCCGCTTGGGCTCGAAGAAGATGACCGGATCCGGCGAGCGGATCGAGGCCAGCAGCAGACCCTTGGCCTGATGCGGATTGCGCGGCACGACCACGGTCAGCCCGGGGGTGTGGGAGAAGTAGGCTTCCGGCGACTGCGAGTGGTAGTGGCCGCCGGCGATGCCGCCGCCGTAGGGGGCGCGAATGGTGAGCCCGCCGACATCGAACAGGCTACCGGAGCGGTAGCGGAACTTGGCACTCTCGTTGACGATCTGGTCGAACGCCGGAAAGATGTAATCCGCGAACTGGATCTCGGCCACCGGCACCGAGCCCTGGGCCGCGAGCCCGTTGGCGAAGCCGACGATGCCCTGCTCCACCAGCGGGGTGTTGAAGCAGCGCGCGCGGCCGTACTTCTCCTGCAGATGGCTGGTGGCGCGGAACACGCCGCCGAACACGCCCACGTCCTCACCGAAGCAGAGCACCCGCGGGTCCGCCGCCATGGCGGTATCCAGCGCGTTATTGATCGCCTGGAGCAGATTCATGCGGCTCATGGGTGCGTCTCCCCGTCACGGGTCGAAGGGTCATCCTGCATCGCCGCGTCGGCCTGGTCGGCATCGAGCCAGGGCGCGCTGCGCGGGTAGGCCTCCGGGTGGCGTCGAACATGCGCCACCAGCTCATCGAACTGCTCACGCAGCGCCACCGGCACCTCGGCATAGACGTCGGTGACCAGCGTCTCCAACGCCGGCGGACGGCGTTTCTCGGCGCGCTTCATGGTGTCGAGCACCTCGCGGCGCAGCGACTCCACCAGCTCGTGCTCTTCCGCTTCCTCCCACCAGCCGAGATCGAGCAGCCAGCGCTGCATGCGCCGTAGCGGGTCCTTCTTGCGCCACGCCTCCTCCTCTTTCTTGCTGCGGTAGCCGGAGGGGTCGTCGGAGGAGGAGTGCGCCGCCAGGCGATAGGTCATCGCCTCGATCAGCACCGGTTCGTTGTGCTCCACCGCCAGCCGTCGAGCCTCGCGGGTCGCCTCGTAGACCGCCAGCACGTCGTTGCCATCGATCCGGATCGACTGCATGCGGTAGCCGAAGGCGCGGGCGGCGACACCGTCGCCGGCGAACTGCTCGGTGACCGGGGTGGAGATGGCGTAGCCGTTGTTACGGCACAGAAAGATCACCGGCACCTTGTGCACCGAGGCCATGTTGAGTGCGGCGTGGAAGTCCCCCTCCGAGGCCGCCCCCTCGCCGAAGATCACCAGCGTGCAGTGGCCCTGCCCGGCCAGTTTCTGCCCGTAGGCGTAGCCGGTGGCCTGGGGAATCTGGGTCGCCAGCGGCGACGAGATGGTGAGGTAGTTGAGCTCACGCGAGCCGTAGTGGATCGGCATCTGGCGGCCATGGGCGGGGTCGCCCTGATTGCCGAACAGCTGATCCATGAACGCCTCGGTGGCAAAGCCGCGGTAGGCCAGCGCCCCCTGCTCGCGGTACTGGGCCATGATCATGTCGGCATCGTCGAGCGCCGCGGTGGCGCCGACCACCGCCGCCTCCTCCCCGGTGCACTGCATGTAGAAGCTGAGCCGCCCCTGGCGCTGCGCCGCCATCATGCGTTCGTCGAGCACCCGGGTGTAGAGCATGGCGCGGTAGAGGCGCCGCGCCGTGTCGCGTTCCAGGCTCGACTTGCCCGCGCCGGCGTAGAGGGTGCCATCGGGCTTGAGCAGGGTGAATACGGGGATCTGGATATCGTCGCCATTGGCGAAGACGGGCTTGTGGACCGGCTTCGCCGTGGATCGGGTCGTCTTCATCTGACGCTTCCTGAAATCGAGATGGCCGAGAGGGCGATGCGCTTTGTGAGCGGCTTTTGACATATGACCTTGACGTTAATGTCAACTTGTCGCCATCCGACCTTGGTCTTTCAGCACTAGGTCCTATTGTCCTGCGCGACGCAGCGTCGCTAGAACAGAGAGCCATGCTGCGCCCGACCTACCCGGTCAGGCGCGTGCGCCCTCTCGCTATGAGGGGTTTCCCGACGAGAGGCTTTTCCAGAAGAGAGGCTTTTCCCAGACGAGGAGTGTCGACCGCTCATGGACTTCGAACTCGACGCCGACCAGCAGGCCTACCGGGATGCGGCACGCCAGTTCGCCCAGCGCGAACTGGCGCCCAACGCCGCCGAATGGGACGCCAACAGCGTCTTTCCGGTGGATATCCTGCGCCAGGCCGGAGACCTTGGCTTCTGCGGTCTCTACACCCCGGAAGCCGCCGGCGGGCTGGGCCTGAGCCGCCTCGATGCGACCCTGATCATCGAGGAGCTGGCCCAGGGCTGCACCTCCACCACCGCCTTTCTGACCATCCACAACATGGTCAACTGGATTCTCGCCAGCTACGCCAACGAGGCCCTGCGCGAGGCCTGGCTGCCGGCCATGCTGAGCGGTGAGAAGCTCGGCTCCTACTGTCTCACCGAGCCCAACGCCGGCTCCGATGCCGCCTCGTTGCGCACCCGGGCGCGCCGCGACGGCGATGCCTACGTGATCGACGGCAACAAGATGTTCATCTCCGGTGCCGGCGACACCCAGCTGCTGGTGGTGATGGCCCGCACCGGGGCACCGGACAGCGGCGCCGGCGGCATCTCCGCCTTCGCCGTGCCGGCGGACACGCCGGGCATCGACTACGGCAAGAAGGAGGCGAAGATGGGCTGGAACAGCCAGCCCACCCGCGCGATCAGCTTCGACGGCGTGCGCGTGCCGGCAGACCACCGCCTCGGCGACGAGGGCGAAGGCTTCCGTATCGCCATGCGTGCCCTCGACGGCGGGCGCATCAATATCGCCACCTGCTCGGTGGGCACCGCCCAGGCCGCGCTCACCACCGCCCACCGCTACCTGAACGAGCGCGAGCAGTTCGGGCGGCCGCTAGCCAGTTTCCAGGCACTGCAGTTCAAGCTCGCCGACATGGCCACCCAGCTCGTCGCGGCGCGCCAGATGGTGCGCCTGGCGGCGAGCAAGCTCGACCGTGGCGACCCCGACGCCACGCTCTACTGCGCCATGGCCAAGCGCTTCGCCACCGACCAGGGCTTCGCCATCTGCAACGAGGCCCTGCAGCTCCACGGCGGCTACGGCTACTTGCGCGACTACCCGCTGGAGCGTCATGTTCGCGACTGTCGGGTACACCAGATTCTCGAGGGCACCAACGAGATCATGCGTCTGGTGATCGCCCGCCGCCTGCTCGACAAGGACGACCTGGAGACCCTGATATGACCGATCACAACGCCGCTCCCCAACCGGACGCGACGTCGCAAGAGACAGCGTCGGCCGACGGCCTGCGCCTGGAGCGCCGCGGCGCCATCGCCGTGCTGACCATCGACAACCCGCCCGCCAACACCTGGCACGAAGGCTCGCTGGCGGCACTCGCCGACCATCTCGACGCGCTGGCGGCCGAGCCCCAGCCGCCGGCGCTGGTCATCACCGGTGCCGGCGACAAGTTCTTCTCCGCCGGGGCCGACCTCAAGCGCTTCACCGAGGGCAAGGCCACCGCGCTGGAGATGGCGACCCGCTTCGGGCGCGCCTTCGAAACCCTGAGCGCCTACCCCGGAGTCACCATCGCCGCGATCAACGGCTACGCCATGGGCGGTGGGCTGGAGTGCGCACTGGCCTGCGATATCCGTATCGCCGAACGCCAGGCGAAGCTGGCGCTGCCCGAAGCCAAGGTGGGGCTGCTGCCCTGCGCCGGCGGCACCCAGCACCTGCCGTGGCTGGTCGGCGAAGGCTGGGCCAAGCGCATCATCCTGTGCGGAGAGCGCATCGACGCCGAGCGCGCGCTGGGTATCGGCCTGGTCGAGGAGCTGGCCGACGCCGGCCAGGCACTGCCCACCGCGCTGGCCCTGGCCGAGCAGAGCGGCGGCCAGAGCCCGGACGCGCTGGCGCGCTGCAAGCGCTTGATCATGAACGCCCGCGACCACGGCCTGCCCCACGGCTACCGCATGGAACGTGAGCTGTTCCTGGAGCTGTTCGACACCGCCGCCCCGGGGGAAGGCATCGGCGCCTTCCTCGACAAGCGCCCGCCGCGCTGGCGCGAGGACACGACCGACGACACCCACGACGGAGATCAGGCATGAGCGCGCCCGTGCAGTTCGACACCCTGGCCACCGCCGACGGCCACCGCCTCGGGCGCATCACCCTCGATGCCCCCAAGAGCCTCAATGCGCTGTCGCTGGAGATGATCGATGCCATCCAGGCGCAGATCGACGCCTGGGCCGAGGACGCCGAGATAGTCGCACTGTGGCTGGAGGGTGCCGGCGACAAGGCGTTCTGCGCCGGCGGCGACGTGGTCGCCCTCTATCGCGCCATCGCCGAAGGCCACACCGGCCGTGACCCCGAGACCGCGGATGGTGCCGTGGCGCGCTACTTCACCCACGAGTATCGCCTCGACCACGCCCTCCACACCTATCCCAAGCCGATCGTCGCCTGGGGCGACGGCATCGTCATGGGCGGCGGCATGGGGCTGCTGGCCGGCGCCTCGCATCGGGTGGTGACACCGCGCTCGATGCTGGCCATGCCGGAGATCACCATCGGCCTCTACCCGGACGTGGGCGCGAGCTGGTTCCTGAACCGCATGCCGGGGGCCAGTGGCACCTTCCTCGGCCTGACCGGTGCCCGCCTCAACGCCAGCGACGCCCTGTTCGTCGGTCTCGCCGACCGCCTGATCGCCGCCGAACGCCGCGACGCGGTGATCGACGATCTGCTCAATGCCGACTGGTCCCAGCCGCGCTCGGCCCTCGAACGGGTGCTGCGCACCCACGCCGAGGCGAGCCGCGAGCTCGCCCCGCCCGCCGAGGTCGCCCCGCGGCAGCAGGCGATCGCCGCGCTGACCGACGCCGACAGCGACGACGCACTGATCGCCGCGATCATCGCCGCCAGCGACAGCGACGACGCCTGGATCGCCCGCGCCGCGCGCAGCCTGGCCGCCGGCTCACCGCTCTCGGCGCGGCTGATCCTGCGCCAGCTGGCGCGCTGCCGGCGCGTCTCGCTGGCCGAAGCGCTGCGCAGCGAGCTCGACCTATCGCTGGCCTGCGCTACCCACGGTGATATCGCCGAGGGGGTGCGTGCGCTGCTGATCGACAAGGACCACGCGCCGGCCTGGCGCCACACCCACGGCGCGGTGTCGGCAGCCGACCTCGAGGCCTGCCTCGCCCCGGCGTGGCCGCGGCAGTCGCACCCGCTGCGCGAGCTCCACGACCACGTGGCCGACTAGGCCCCGCTCGCACGCGCCTACGGCCCCACGCCCGGGCCACCACCGCCAGGAGAGCCACACGCCATGTCCGCCACCGCCGAGTTCTTCGCCGCCCGCGACTTCCTGCTCGCCCAGCGCGAGAACTACAGCCGCGCCTACCAGGATTTCCGCTGGCCGCGTCTGACCCACTTCAACTGGGCGCTGGATGTCTTCGATGCCCAGGCTGAGGGCAATACCCGCACCGCGCTGTGGCTGGTGGACGAAGCGGGCGGCGAGCTCAAACGCTCGTTCGACGACATGCGCCGGCGCTCCAATCAGCTCGCCAATCATCTGCGCGCCCAGGGGGTGAAGCGTGGCGACGCCCTGCTGCTGATGCTGGATAACGTGGTCGAGCTGTGGGAGACCCTGCTCGCGGCGATCAAGCTCGGCGCGGTGGTGGTGCCGGCGACCACCCTGCTGGCGGCGCAGGATCTGCCCGACCGCCTGCAGCGTGGCAATATCCGCCATCTGGTGGTGGGCCAGGCCCATACGGCCAAGTTCGATGGGCTCGACCCCAGCCTGACGCGGATCGCCGTGGGCGATGCGGTAGCCGGCTGGCAGGCCTACGACGACGCCTTCGGCGCCGACGAACGCTTCACCCCGGATGCCCCGACCCGGGCCGACGAGCCGCTGCTGCTCTACTTCACCTCCGGCACCACCTCGCGGCCCAAGCTGGTGGTACACACCCATCAGAGCTATCCGCTGGGGTCGCTCTCGACCCTCTACTGGATCGGCCTGCGCCCGGACGACATCCACTACAACATCAGCTCACCGGGCTGGGCCAAGCACGCCTGGTCCAATGTCTTCGCGCCCTGGAACGCCGGCTGCACCATCTTCGTCTACCGCGCCGCGCGCTTCTCCGCCGCAGCGACCCTCGACGCCATCGCACGCTACGGTGTCACCACCCTGTGTGCCCCGCCGACGGTGTGGCGGCATCTGATCCAGGAGGATCTGGCCAGCTACCAGACCCGGCTGCGTGCCTTGGTCGGCGCCGGCGAGCCGCTCAACCCGGAGGTGATCGAGCGGGTACGGCGAGCCTGGAAGCTGGAGATTCGCGACGGCTACGGCCAGACCGAGACCACCGCCCAGATCGGCAACCCGCCGGGGCAGCCGATGCGCGCCGGCTCGATGGGGCGGCCACTGCCGGGATATCGCATCGCGCTGCTCGATGCCGACGGCCAGGAGCGTGACGAGGGCGAGATCGCCATCCGTCTCGACGAGCGCCCGGTGGGCCTGATGCAGGAGTATCGCGACGACGCCGCGCGCATGCGCCAGGTGCTCGATGAGGGCTACTACCGCACCGGCGATGTCGCCCGCCGCGACGCCGATGGCTACTACTGGTACATCGGCCGCGCCGACGACGTGTTCAAGAGCTCCGACTACCGCATCAGCCCGTTCGAGCTGGAGTCGCTGCTGATCGAGCATGAAGCAGTCGCCGAGGCCGCCGTGGTACCGGCCCCCGACGAGCTGCGCCTCAACGTGCCCAAGGCGTATCTGACCCTGCGCCAGGGCTTCGAACCCGACCGCGACACCGCGCTCTCGATCCTGCGCTTCGCCGCCGCCCGGCTGGCGCCCTACCAGCGCATTCGCCGGCTGGAGTTCTTCGAACTGCCCAAGACCATCTCCGGCAAGATCCGCCGGGTCGAGCTGCGCGCCCATGCCGCGACCGCCGCCGCCGACCCGAATGGCGCCCAGGACGAGTACCGCGAGAGCGACTTTCCCGAACTGCGCCAGCCGCCCGGCACCCCCTGACCCTGCCCCGCGGCGCGTTCACCGCCACGCTAGGGTTTGAAAAAAAGTCACTAAGGAGCTTTACGCATGCAACTGGCCGACCACACCTTCATCGTCACCGGCGGCGGTTCCGGCCTGGGCGCCGCCACCGCCCAGCGGCTGGTGGCGGCCGGCGCCCGCGTGACCCTGGCCGACCACGACGAGACAGCGGCGCGGACCCACGCCGAGTCCCTGGGGGCGAACGCCCTGGCGGTGACCGCCGATGTCACCCAGGCGGCGGATGCCGAGCGAGTGATCGCCGCCACCCGCGAACACTTCGGCGCCCTCCATGGGCTGATCAACTGCGCCGGGGTAGCACCCGCGGAAAAGATCCACGGCAAGCGCGGCGTGCACGACCTCGAACGCTTTCGCCGGGTGGTCGACATCAACCTGATCGGCACCTTCAACATGCTGCGTCTGGCGGTGGCGGCGATGCAGGAGAACCCGGCGACGGAGGACGACGGCGAGCGCGGGGTGGTGATCAACACCGCCTCGGTGGCGGCCTACGAGGGCCAGATCGGGCAGGCCGCCTATGCCGCCTCCAAGGCCGGCGTGGTCGGCCTGACCCTGCCCGCCGCCCGCGAACTGGCCAGCTCGGGCATCCGTGTGATGGCGATCGCCCCCGGCATCTTCGACACCGCCATGATGCAGGGCATGCCCGAGGAGGTGCGCGAGAGCCTCAACGCCAAGGTGCCGTTCCCGCCGCGCATGGGCCACGCCGAGGAGTACTCCGCGCTGGCCTGCCAGATCCTCGAGAACCGCTATCTCAATGGCGAGGTGATACGTCTGGATGGCGCCATCCGCATGAGTGCGCGATGAAAAACGACTGAGTATCGATCCCTCACCAGTATGGGAGAGCCGACTATGAACACCCCCGACCCGATCGTCATCGTCGGCGCCAAGCGCACGCCGATGGGCGCTTTTCAAGGCGCCCTGGGCGGGCTTGCCTGCCCGCAGCTGGGCGCAGCGGCGATTCGCGGCGCCCTCGAACAAGCCAGCCTGGCGCCCGACAGCCTCGACGAACTGATCATGGGCTGCGTGCTCCCCGCCGGGCAGGGCCAGGCGCCGGCGCGCCAGGCAGCACTCGGCGCGGGCCTGGCCGAGTCGACGCCCTGCACCACCCTCAACAAGATGTGCGGCTCCGGCATGAAGGCGGTGATGCAGGCGTTCGATACCCTCTCGCTGGGTCACGCCGCCCACGCCATCGCCGGCGGCATGGAGAGCATGAGCAACGCCCCCTATCTGCTGCCCAAGGCGCGCGCCGGGCTGCGCATGGGGCATGCCCAGGTGCTCGATCACATGTTCCTCGACGGGCTCGAGGACGCCTACGAGCCGGGGCGGCTGATGGGCACCTATGCCGAGGATTGCGCCCAGGCCTTCGGCTTCAGCCGCGAGGCCCAGGACGCCTACGCCATCGCCTCGCTGACCCGCGCCCGCCAGGCGATCGAGAGTGGCGTCTTTCGGGATGAGATCGTCGCCCTCGACGCCCCCGCCGGCCGCGACACCCGCCGGGTCGACCAGGACGAACAGCCGCACAAGGCCAATCTCGAGCGCATCCCCCAGCTCAAGCCCGCCTTTCGCGAGGGCGGCAGTGTCACCGCCGCCAACTCGAGTTCGATCTCCGACGGCGCCGCGGCGCTGGTGCTTATGCGCCAGCGCGAGGCCGAACGCCAGGGGCTGACCCCGCTGGCGCGTCTCCACGGCCACGCCAGCCACGCCATGCGCCCGGGCGACTTCCCGGTGGCGCCGATCCACGCCGTGCGCAAGCTGTACGAGCGGCTCGGCTGGTCGCGGGAGAGCGTCGATCTCTACGAGATCAACGAAGCCTTCGCCGTGGTGGCGATGGCGGCCATGCACGAACTCGATCTCGACCACGAGCGGGTCAACGTGCACGGCGGCGCCTGCGCCCTGGGCCACCCGATCGGCGCCTCCGGCGCGCGCATTCTGGTCACGCTGCTCAACGCGCTCGCCCATCACGACCTGACCCGGGGCGTGGCGGCGATCTGCATCGGCGGCGGCGAGGCGACGGCGGTAGGTATCGAACGGCTGCGCTAGGCGCGGCCTGAAAAGCGCGGCCGTTCAGGACAACGACAAGAAGAGAGGAAGAGAGATGCACAGCCACGACCCGGGCGCCTCGGCCCATGCTCAAGCCCCAGCGCCCAGCTACGTCAGCGGCATCAGCGAGCAGCCACTGCTGGGGCTGACCATCGGCGACTGCCTCGATGCCGCCGCCGCTGCCTGCCCGGAGCGCGAGGCGCTGGTGAGCTGCCACCAGAACCTGCGCTACACCTACGCCGAACTGCGCGCGGAGGCCGACCGCATCGCCCGTGCCCTGCTGGCGATGGGGGTGGAGCGCGGCGACCGGGTCGGTATCTGGTCACTCAACTGTGCGGAGTGGGCGCTCACCCAGCTGGCAAGCGCCAAGATCGGCGCGATCCTGGTCAATCTCAACCCGGCCTACCGCGCACGCGAGCTGGAGCACGCGCTGCTGCAGTCGGGGCTCTCGGTACTGGTACTGCAGGGCGCCCACCGGGCCGGTGGTGAGATCCGCTCCCACTACGTCGATATCCTCTGTCAACTCGCCCCGGAACTGCGCGACACCCCTGCCCCCCACAACGAGCAGCGCCGGCTCGACTGCGCCAGCCTGCCCCAGCTCAGGCAGGTGGTATGTCTCGACCCCGAGCTCGCCACCCCGGGCATGTGGCACTGGGAGGAGCTGCACGCCCTTGCCGAGCCAGTACCCACCGAACGGCTGGCGGCACTGCAGGCCGAACTGCAGTTTGACGACCCGATCAATATCCAGTACACCTCCGGCACCACCGGCGCGCCCAAGGGGGTGACGCTGACCCACCACAACATTCTCAACAACGGCTACTTCGTCGGTGCCGGCATGAACCTGCAGCCCGCGGAACGCGTGGTGATCCCGGTGCCGCTCTACCACTGCTTCGGCATGGTGATGGGCAACCTGGCGTGTCTCACCCACCGCGCCACCATGATCTACCCCAACGCCGCCTTCGACCCGGCAGCCACCCTGCGTGCGGTGGAAGCGGAACGCGCCGACGCCCTCTACGGCGTGCCCACCATGTTCATCGCCGAGCTCGAACACCCCGAGTTCGCCAACTTCGATCTCTCCAGCCTGCGCACCGGCATCATGGCCGGCTCCAACTGCCCGGTGGAGGTGATGAAACGGGTGATCGAGCGCATGCACATGGAAGAGGTCACCATCGCCTACGGCATGACCGAGACCAGCCCGGTGAGCCTGCAGACGCGCACCGACGCGCCGCTGGAGAAGCGCGTGGCCACCGTCGGCACCATTCACCCCCACCTGGAGGTGAAGATCATCGACCCGGCCAGCGGCCAGGTGCTCCCGCGCGGCACCAGCGGCGAACTCTGCACCCGCGGCTACAGCGTGATGCAGGGCTACTGGGACAACGACACCGCCACCCGCCAGGCGATCGACACCCACGGCTGGATGCACAGCGGCGATCTGGCGATGATGGACGATGCGGGCTATGTGGCGATCACCGGGCGCATCAAGGACATGATCATCCGCGGCGGCGAGAACCTCTATCCGCGCGAGATCGAGGAGTTTCTCTACACCCACCCGGCGATCTCCGATGCCCAGGTGTTCGGCGTGCCGGACGACCACTACGGCGAGGCGGTGGCGGTCTGGATTCGCCTGGTGGAGGGCGCAGAGCTCGACGAGGAGGGCGTGCGCGCCTACTGTCGCGAGCGCATCGCCCACCACAAGATTCCGCGCTACGTGAAGTTCGTCGACGACTTCCCGATGACCGTCAGCGGCAAGGTGCAGAAATTCCGTATGCGCCAGGCGATGAGCGACGAACTGGCGCCCTGAAAACCGATGCCGAGGCGGCCCCTGTCAGGCCGCCTTGACCACCGCCATGGTCAACCGCGACACGCACACCAGCCGGCCGCGCTCGTCCTCGATACGGATCTCCCACAGCTGAGTGGTACTGCCCAGATGCAGCGGCCGGGCACACCCCTCGACCCAGCCCTGGCGCACCGCGCGCACGTGGTTGGCGTTGATCTCCATCCCCACCGCCATCTTGCTCTCGTCGGCCAGACACAGGTTCGCCGCAATGCTGCCCAGCGTCTCCGCCAGCACCACCGAGGCGCCGCCGTGAAGCAGGCCATAGGGCTGATGGGTGCGCGCATCCACCGGCATGCGACCGCGCAGGCAGTCGTCACCCAGCTCGGTGAACTCGATCCCGATATGCGCTACCAGCGTCTGCTGGCACTGGGCGGCGAGGGTCTCCAGGGAAGCGGAACGTTTCCAGATCGACATCGATGGTCTCCTTGATCGACAGATAGGGGCAGCGGGGAGTCTCCCCCTTTCGGCTAGTTGGCGCAGTGCCACGTTGACGTCAACGTTAATCCATCTCTATCGTCATGTCGTCCCGTGCGGCATCGCGCCACGCGCGTCTCCCGCAACACTGACAACGCTCACCATCACAACAACGCGGCTCCGGCGTGTCTGCGCCACGAGCCCCCGACACAAGGGCCTGGCGCCATGAGTACCCTGGCTATCGTCGTCTCGCTGATCCTGCTGATCGTGCTCGCCTATCGCGGCATCACCGTGCTGCTGCTGGCGCCGCTGATGGCATCGCTGGCGGTACTGCTATCCGGCGATGGCGGGCTGCTGCTGCCGATCTACACCGACACCTTCATGAAGGCGCTCGGCGGCTATCTGATAAAGTTCTTCCCGCTGTTCATTCTGGGGGCGCTGTTCGGCCAGCTGATGGCCGACTCCGGCGCCGCGCATGCCATCGCGCGCTGGATCATCAAGCGCCTCGGCACCCGCCACGTGGTGCTGACCGTGGTGCTGGCCTGCGCCATTCTCACCTATGGCGGGGTGTCGCTGTTCGTGGTCGCGTTCGCGGTCTTCCCCATCGGTGCGGCGCTGTTCCGCGAGACCGGCACGCCCAAGCGGCTGATCCCCGGCGCCATCGCCCTGGGCTCGTTCACCTTCACCATGACCGCGCTCCCCGGTACGCCGGCGATCCAGAACGCGATCCCGATTCCGTTCTTCCACACCACCAGCTTCGCAGCGCCAGGGCTAGGCATCATCGCCGGGGCGATGATGCTGGGGCTGGGTACCTGGTGGCTGCAGTCACGGGTGAGCCGGGCGACACGCCGGGGCGAGGGCTACGGCCAGCACCCGGATGAGAAGATCGAGACCCTCGACGCCGCGGCCAGCGTACCGGAGATCAGCACCCTGGCCGCCTTCACCCCGCTGGTGATGGTGATTCTGCTCAATGGCCTGCTGACCTACTGGATTCTGCCGAGTCTCGACTTCTCCGGGCTGCCGGAAGCGCGCTTCGGCACGCTCGACCCCAGCGCCATGCTCGGGCTGTGGGCGATCATCATCGCACTGCTGATCTCCTGCGCCTGGCTGGTCATCAGCCGCTGGCGCCACTGGGCGGATCTCAAGGGCACCATCAACAAGGGCTGCTTCGGCTCGATGCTGCCGGTGTTCAACACCGCTTCCGAGGTCGGCTACGGCGCGGTGATCGCCAGCCTCGCCGGCTTCGTCATCATCCGCGATGCGGTGCTGAGTCTGGCGCCGGGCAATCCGCTGATCTCCGAGGCGGTGTCGATGAACGTACTGGCGGCGGTCACCGGCTCCTCCTCCGGCGGCATGAGCATCGCCCTCAGCGTACTCGGCGACGACTATCTGCGCATGGCCAACGCCGCGGGGCTCAATCCAGAGCTGATGCACCGGGTCGCCACCATCGCCGCCGGCGGCATGGATACGCTGCCCCACTCCGGCGCGGTGATCACGCTGCTGGCGATCTGCGGCCTCACCCACCGCCAGGCCTACCCCAATATCGCCATGGTCACCATCGTGGTGCCGATGATCACGCTGGTCGCGGTGATCACCCTGGGCACCCTGTTCGGAAGTTTCTGAGCCGAGGAACGATGCCCACCCCAGCGCCCCGCTGACAGCGGGGCCCGACTACGACCGCCGCCACGCTACCGAATGGCGCCACGCTACCGAATGGCGGCTTGATGCTATGACAGGTTGACGTCCACCGGGTCTGTCGCCGAAAGGTTTTGCCTTGGGCTAGCGCAGGGCGCCCCCTATAATGGATCCAGCGTTGTCGGGGAACATCCGCTAACCCCTAGTTGAAAGCGACAAGGAAGGTGGAGATTTTCTCGGATCCCGAACGCGTTCTTCACACTCATTTTCGCGCACTCTCCATATATCGAGAGAGATCCATCAGCCGAAGACAACGGCATTAAAACCTATAGCCTCATAGCGCCTTGGAACACTCCATGAAAAGACCTTGGGCTCCTCTCGAGCAAAGCATGCTGTTCTCACTGCCGTTGGCTTTGACTGCCTGCCTTGCTTACGCCATAGGCTCTCATATCACTGGCTGGTTTCATGCGCCCTCGGCTGAGATTGGCGGTCTGTGGTCGGCTATTTCGGGCATCGTCGTGTTTCAGGCCAGCCCGAAAGAGTCCATATCCTCCGCCTCGCTGCGTGTCGTTGGCACTGCCATCGGCGCCATCTTCTGTGCCATATATCTGTACTTTTTCGACTTCACGCTCTATGGCTTTGGCCTGACCATTTTGCTCACGGCATGGGTCTGCCAAATGACAAACATTCCAGATCATGCCCGACTCGCCTGTATTACCGTTGCAGTCATCATGGTCACGGAGGCTGCCAACCCCAATCTTGATAGCACGTTGAACGCCTCGTTGAGATTTGGTGAATCCTGTATAGGCACGGCACTGGCCATTTTCTTCAGCTATCTAAGAGGCTTGGTAAAAGGTCATCCTGGTTAAAACCAGCCTCCTTCCAAAAGCCGGCTGACGCCTGGCGCTGAAAATCGTTATCCCACGTTCCACGAAGCTCAGAAATGCCTGCACCTTCGTGACACGTTGATGTCGCGACAGTAAAGGTAAGACGTCTCGAGAGAGCGGGACCGATGTCGGCACAGTCGCTGCAGGAGGCGTGGAGCGGCATTCGCCCCGTCGAGCTCGGGGGGCAGTCCTGAGAAGGTGCGACAGTCCTAGACCATGGTCGAGGGCCTCTGGCTCTACCCGCTAATTGACGTTAACGTCAACGTATAAAGTCGAGAACACCTGCGAGCCCCAGGCGCCCGCGCCCCCGCGTTCTCGCCCATCGACAGCGGAGGATCATCCGATGCACGCCCCCTACACCGAGCTCGATTTCGGCCTCGACGACGAACTGAACATGCTGCGCGAGCAGGTCAATGCCTTCGCCCGGGACGAGATCGCCCCGCGCGCGGCCCAGATCGACCACGACAACGCCTTCCCCGCGGACCTGTGGCAGAAGTTCGGCGACATGGGCCTGCTCGGTATCACCGTCAGCGAAGACGACGGCGGCAGCGGCATGGGCTACCTGGCCCACTGTATCGCCATGGAGGAGATCTCCCGAGCCAGCGCCTCGGTGGGGCTCTCCTACGGCGCCCATGCCAATCTCTGCGTCAACCAGATCAAGCTCAACGCCACGGCCGAGCAGAAGGCCAAGTACCTGCCCGGGCTGATCAGCGGCGAGCACGTCGGGGCGCTGGCGATGTCCGAGCCCGGCGCCGGCTCGGACGTGGTCTCGATGAGTCTGCGCGCCGACAGACACGGCGATCACTACGTGCTCAACGGCAACAAGATGTGGATCACCAACGGCCCCGACGCCGACGTACTGGTGGTCTACGCCAAGACCGACCCGGAGGCCGGCGCCAAGGGCATCACCGCCTTTCTGATCGAGAAGGGGTTCGCCGGTTTCTCCACCGCGCAGAAGCTCGACAAGCTGGGCATGCGCGGCTCCAACACCTGCGAGCTGGTATTCGAGGATTGCCAGGTACCGGCGGAGAACGTACTGGGTGAGGAGAATCGCGGCGTACGCGTGCTGATGAGCGGGCTCGACTACGAGCGCACGGTGCTCGCCGCCGGCCCGATCGGGATCATGCAGGCGTGTCTGGACGTGGTGGTGCCCTACGTCCATGAGCGCAAGCAGTTCGGTCAGGCAATCGGCGAGTTCCAGCTGATCCAGGGCAAGCTCGCCGACATGTACACCACGCTCAACGCCTGCCGCGCCTATCTCTACGCCGTGGCCGGCGCCTGCGACCGCGGCCGGACCAGCCGCAAGGATGCGGCCGGGGTGATCCTCTACTGCGCCGAGAAGGCGACCCAGATGGCGCTGGATGCCATCCAGCTGCTCGGCGGCAACGGCTATATCAACGAGTATCCCACCGGGCGGCTGCTACGCGACGCCAAGCTCTATGAGATCGGTGCCGGCACCAGCGAGATTCGGCGGATGTTGATTGGCCGGGAATTGTTCTCCGAATCGGCGTAGGAGGGTCGCATGGCCATACTGAGTAGCCAGATCAACCCCCGTGCCGAGGCCTTCCAGGCCAATGCCCAGGCGCTGCGGGCCGAGGTCGACAAACTCCACGCGCTGAGCGCCGAGATCGCCCGGGGCGGCGGCGACAAGGCGCGCGCCCGGCACGAGTCCCGCGGCAAGCTGTTCGTGCGCGAGCGTATCGACCAGTTGCTCGACGAGGGCGCGGCCTTTCTCGAGATCGGCGCGCTGGCGGCCCACGAGGTATACGACACCCCGGTGCCCGCCGCCGGCGTGGTCGCCGGCATCGGCCGGGTCAGCGGCGTGGAGTGCGTGATCGTCGCCAACGACGCTACGGTCAAGGGCGGCACCTACTTCCCGCTGACGGTGAAGAAGCACCTGCGCGCCCAGGAGATCGCCCGCAAGCACCGCCTGCCCTGCCTCTATCTGGTCGACTCCGGCGGCGCCTACCTGCCGGAGCAGGACGAGGTCTTCCCCGACCACGACGACTTCGGCCGCATCTTCTACAACCAGGCCACGCTCTCCGCCGCCGGCATCCCGCAGATCGCGGTGGTGATGGGCTCGTGCACCGCCGGCGGCGCCTACGTGCCGGCGATGGCGGATGAATCGATCATCGTGCGCAACCAGGGCACCATCTTTCTCGGCGGGCCGCCGCTGGTGAAGGCCGCCACCGGTGAGACCATCAGCGCCGAGGATCTCGGTGGCGCGGATGTGCACGCAAAGATCAGCGGCGTGGTCGACCACTATGCCGAGAACGACGCCCATGCGCTGCAGCTCGCCCGCCGCGCGGTCTCCCGGCTCAACTGGCGCAAGCGCGGCGAGCTGGCGCTGCGGGAATCCCGCCCGCCGCGGCTCGACCCTTCGGAGCTCTACGGCATCGTCGGCACCGACCTGCGCAAGCCGTATGACGTGCGCGAGGTGATCGGGCGGCTGGTGGACGACTCCGACTTCGACGAGTTCAAGCGCTACTACGGCGACACCCTGGTCACCGGCTTCGCCCACTGGTGCGGCCACCCGGTGGGTATCGTCGCCAACAACGGGGTGCTGTTCTCGGAGTCCGCGCAGAAGGGCGCGCACTTCATCGAACTCTGTGCCCAGCGCCAGATCCCGCTGATCTTTCTACAGAACATCACCGGCTTCATGGTCGGCTCGAAGTACGAGCAGGAGGGCATCGCCAAGCACGGCGCCAAGCTGGTCACCGCCGTGGCCTGCGCCAAGGTGCCCAAGTTCACCGTGCTGATCGGCGGCAGCTTCGGCGCCGGCAACTACGGCATGTGCGGCCGCGCCTATGACCCCAACCTGCTGTTCATGTGGCCCAACGCGCGCATCTCGGTGATGGGCGGCGAGCAGGCCGCCAACGTGCTGGCGCAGGTGAAACGCGAGCAGATGGAGCGCGACGGCAGCGACTGGCCAGAAGACGAGGAAGCCGCCTTCAAGGCGCCGATCCGCGAGCAGTACGAGCGTCAGGGGCACCCGTACTACGCCAGCGCCCGGCTGTGGGACGACGGCGTGATAGATCCATTGCAGACCCGGGATGTGATCGGCCTGGCGCTCTCCGCCGCATTGAACGCAGAGATCGAAGAGACGCGTTTCGGCGTCTTCAGGATGTAATCCTAAAGGGGCTGCGCTCGCTCATGCTTTGTTAAAAATCGGCTCAAAGTACTCATTTACACGCTCGTAAACTCCGTCTTTTCGCCGATTTTTGCCTCGCCTGAGCATCGCTCGCCACCTTTAGCGGATAGAGGGAAACGGCTAAATGAGCACCCATCACTGCCAACTGGATATCGATGCCCGCGGCGTCGCGCGGCTGACGCTGGACCGCCCGGCGGTGCACAACGCCTTCGACGATGCCTTGATCGCCACACTCAACGCCCATCTCGAACGCCTCCACGCCCTGGCTGCGAGCGGCGAGGTGCGGGTGGTGGTGCTCGGCTCCCAGGGCAAGCACTTCTCCGCCGGGGCGGATCTCGCCTGGATGAAGCGCATGGTCGACTACAGCGTCGACGACAATCTGGCCGACTCGCGCCAGCTCTCGCGCCTGATGCACGGGCTGGACACCCTACCCTGCCCCACGCTCTGCCGGGTGCAGGGTGCGGCCTACGGTGGCGCGGTGGGGCTGGCCGCCTGCTGCGATCTGGTGATCGCCTCAGATGCGGCGCGCTTCTGCCTCTCCGAGGTCAAGATCGGCCTCTCGCCGGCAGTGGTCGGGCCCTATGTCCAGCGCGCCATCGGCGCCCGCCAGATGCGCCGCTACGCGCTGACCGCCGAGGTGATCGACGCCGCCACCGCCCGCGAACTGGGGCTGGTACACCAGGTGGTGACTGGCGACGCGCTGGATGAAGAGATCGAACGCCAGATCGACACCCTGCTCGCCGCCTCTCCCCAGGCCCAGCGCGCCACCAAGGCGCTGCTCGCGCAGATCGCCCGCGAACCGGAGAGCGACGCCACCCGCGAGGCCGCGTGCCGCACCATCAGCGAGCTGCGGGTCAGCGCCGAAGGCCAGGAGGGGCTGGCCGCCTTCTTCGACAAACGCCCGCCCGCCTGGCTCGTGGCCAGCGGCGGCGACAAGGAGCCGCGCTCATGAGTCTCGCCACTGCGCCCCGCCCGCTGCGCGCCGTGCTGATCGCCAATCGCGGCGAGATCGCCTGCCGGGTGATCCGCACCGCGCGGCGCCTCGGCCTGCGTACCATCGCGGTCTATTCGGATGCCGACGCCCGCGCCCGCCACGTGCGCGAGGCCGACGAAGCGATCCGCCTCGGCCCGGCGACGGCCGGCGAGAGCTATCTCGCCATCGACAAGGTCATCCAGGCTGCCCAGCGCAGCGGCGCCGACGCCATTCACCCGGGCTACGGCTTTCTCTCCGAGAACGCCGAGTTCGTCGCCGCCTGCGACGACGCCGGGCTCGTCTTCATCGGCCCACCGGCCAGCGCCATCGCCGCCATGGGCGACAAGGCCGCGGCCAAGGCGCGCATGGCCCAGGCCGGCGTACCGCTGGTGCCCGGCTATCACGGCGAAGCGCAGGACGATGCCTTGCTGCGGGAAGAGGCCGGCAAGATCGGCTACCCGGTGCTGCTCAAGGCCAGCGCCGGGGGCGGCGGCAAGGGCATGCGGGTGGTCGAGTCCGAGCGTGAGTTCCAGGCGGCGCTCGACGGCTGCCGCCGCGAATCCCGCGCCGCCTTCGGCGATGAGCGCATGCTGATCGAGAAGTATCTGACCCAGCCGCGCCATGTCGAAGTGCAGGTGTTCTGCGACAGCCTCGGGGGCGGCGTCTACCTGTTCGAGCGCGACTGCAGCGTGCAGCGGCGCCATCAGAAGGTGCTCGAAGAGGCCCCCGCGCCGAACCTGCCCGAGGCGCTGCGCCGCGAGATGGGCGAGGCCGCCGTGCGCGCCGCCCAGGAGATCGGCTATGTCGGCGCCGGCACGGTGGAGTTCCTGCTGGATGCCGGCGCCGAAACCGCTCAGGAGAGCGGCTCGCCGTTCTTCTTCATGGAGATGAACACCCGGCTGCAGGTCGAGCACCCGGTGACCGAGATGATCAGCGGCGAGGATCTGGTCGAGTGGCAGCTACGGGTCGCCGCCGGCCTGGCGCTGCCCAAGGCGCAGAACGAACTGACGCTCACCGGCCACGCCATCGAATCGCGGCTCTACGCCGAAGACCCGGACAACGATTTCCTCCCCGCCACCGGCAAGCTCCTGCGCTTTGCGCTGCCGTTGGAGAGCGCCGATTCGCACGGACGCATCCGCCTGGATAGCGGCGTCGAGGCCGGCGACACGGTGACCATGCACTACGACCCGATGCTGGCCAAGCTGATCGTCCACGGCGAGGATCGCGGCCAGGCCCTGGCCGAAATGGCCCGCGCCCTGGCCGCGCTGGATATCAGCGGCGTGACCACCAATCGCCGCTTCCTGCAGAGGCTGGTGACCCACCCGGACTTCATCGCCGCCGAGCTGGATACCCGCTTCATCGAGCACCATCACGACGATCTGTTCGCCGCGCCCCACGCCACCGATGCCGATATCGCCCGCGCGGCCCTGGTGGCGATGGAGCATCTTGCTAAAGGAGCACCGCGCGCCGACGACCCCTGGCAGCGTCGCGACGGCTGGCGGCTCAACGCACCGCGCCGGCTACGTCTCGCCTTTCAGGAGACCGACGGCAGCGGCGCATACGAGGTGATCGCCACCCAGGCGCTGACTCAGGATCTGGCACAGGAGCCAGCACAGGCGACCTGGCAGCTTCAGGTGCAGCGCGACGGCGAGGAGACGAGCCGGTTCGCCGGGCAGTGTCAGCGCCTCGACAACGACACCCTGGCGCTCACCCTGGATGGCCATCGTCAGCGCCTCTTCGCCCGGCTCGACCCGGCAAGCGAAGGCGACGCCATCGTGCTCACCGCCGCAGGTCAAGAGTCGCGCCTGATCTGGCACCGCGCCGACCGCGCCGACCATCTGCCGCAAGAGGCCGAAGCCAAGCTGACCGCGCCGATGCACGGCACCGTGGTGGCGCTGCTGGTCGAACCCGGACAGACAGTGGAGAAAGGCACGCCGCTGGTGGTGGTGGAAGCGATGAAGATGGAGCACACCCTGAGCGCCCCCGCCGACGGCGCGGTGGAGGCCTTCCATGTCGCGGTGGGGGACGCCGTGGCGCAGGGGGATGAGCTGCTCGCTTTCGCCAACGCCGAGGCGATGACCAACGCCGGCACCGACACGCGCGGGGACAACTGAGATGGGGATGCCGAAACAGGTCAGCGTGGTGGAGGTCGGCCCGCGGGACGGACTACAGAACGAAGCCGAGCCCATCGCCACCGCCGCCAAGCTGGAACTGATCGAACGGCTCGGCGCGGCAGGGCTCAAGCGGATCGAAGCGGCGAGTTTCGTCTCGCCCAAATGGGTGCCGCAGATGGCGGATCACCGCGAGGTAATGACCGGCATTCGCCGCCGGCCGGAGGTGGTCTACTCCGCACTCACGCCCAATCTCAAAGGGCTGGAAGCCGCGCTGGAGTGCGGCGTCGAGGAGGTCGCCGTTTTCGCGGCGGCGAGCGAAGCGTTCTCCCACAAGAACATCAACTGCTCCATCGCCGATTCGCTGGCGCGCTTCGAACCGGTGATCGAACGCGCCCGGGAAGCCGGCGTGCGCGTGCGCGGCTATGTCTCCTGCGTGCTCGGCTGCCCCTACGAAGGCGAAGTCTCCCCCCAGCGGGTCGCCGAGGTCTCCCGGGCGCTTTATGAGATGGGCTGCTATGAAATCTCGCTGGGCGACACCATCGGCGTCGGCACACCGCTCGCGGCCAAGCGCCTGCTCGACGCCGTAGGCCGAGATATCCCCAGGGACAAGCTCGCCGCCCACTTCCACGACACCTACGGCCAGGCGCTGGCCAACCTCTACGCCGTGCTCGAAGAGGGCATCAGCGTGATCGACAGCGCCGTCGCCGGCCTCGGCGGCTGCCCCTACGCCAAAGGCGCAACAGGCAATGTGGCCACGGAAGACGTGATCTACCTGCTCAACGGCCTCGGCATCGACAGCGGCGTGGATCTGGATAACTTGGCAGAGACAGGGGTGTGGATAACACAGACGATCGGCAAGCCAAATCGGTCGAGGGTGGGGGTAGCGCTGGCGGCGCGCTAGTCATTCTCGGGTCGGCCAATCTAGGCCCCGCGACCTAGCTGGGATTGCAGCGCTAGAGACAACTCGACATAGGTTCGTGCCGCCTCTTTCGTCGGCTCCAGATCGCGGGCCACCTCGCGACGCAGACGCCGCAGCTCGTGATACAGCGTCACCTGTGGCTGATCGATCAGCCCTGCTCGCACCAGCAACTCCGGCAGCCGAGCCGCTGATACCTCGCCCGGGCCACTCCCGCCGCCTTCCCGTGACGACAGCGACGCGCGGGCCGCGCGCTCCAGTCGGGTCCATGCCTCCAGTATCGCCGTACGGGGATGGCGCTCGGCCAGCTCGGTAAGAAATGCCTCCTCCTCACCAGCACGCACACCGACGACGTCATCCCTGCCTGGGGATAGCGAGCGCAACTGTTCGAGGTCGTGCTCGAACTCAGCCTCGATGGGCCCAGCCCGCAGCTTCTTGATGAAGGACCCAAACTGCAGGATCTGGTCGCGGAAGAGAAGCGCGAGAATCAGGGCGAACACCGGCCAGGCCAGCGACCGAACGAGGCTCGAAATGAACGTCAGCCAATCCATCGTCAGTACTCGGTTGATCCCGCGTGCATGGTCGTGACTGCGCGAGCTGGCAGTCAGAGTTTCAGGTTGGTGCAGGGATGGAAAAATTGCGAGTCCTCTCAGAGGGTGTTTACAAATTCGGCGAGCGAAGGCAAGACAAGGCGAAATCGGCCGAAAAAGCGAAGTTTACACGGGGTAAATGAGCATTTTGAGGTCGATTTCAACGCCGTATTGTCGAGCGCAGACATTTTGTAAACACCCTCTCAGATGGGGCGGCTGATAAGAGCGCATACAGCGATGCGTAGAGGTAACCGCATAGCGCTAGCGCTTAGGAAGCATTGATCATGTCTCGGTGAAAGGCGTGATCCATTTGCTCCAACGACAGCATCAGGGCCAGATCAGGCCTTAGATTTCTCCGCTATCTACTGAGGGCCCAACGGCTCATAGGAGACCGTATAGTGCCGTTCAACGTTCACGGTTACCTCACCCCAGCGAGACACTGCGACTCTCTCCTGGTGCTGTTGGAACGCAGACTCGTCGACAAATTCTTCGTAAACGTCGAAGCGACATGGGTTATCCAGATTCTCGACCACCTCGAACGTTATGCATCCCGGTTCCTCCAACGTCAAACGCTTATGCGTTTCCAGCTCATACCGCACCAAGTCAAGCTCAGTTTCTGGAATCAAGATAAAGCCCTGTAGTATGACCTTCGGCATACCTATCCCCTTCACGCCTAATCGCTATACGAGATCAAGATAGAGACGCAACATATCCTTGTGCTGAATGCCATTCTCAACAATCGGCTCAGGATAATTGTTCAAGAAATGATCGACGACAACAGCGCGGACTCTAAACCCGTGCCTCTGATAATAACCGAGCTGATGGCCAAAGGTGCCCGTGCCTAGCTCCACCCGGCGTATGCGCTTATGGGACAGCGCATCCAGAGCGAATATGAGCAAGCGAGATCCGATGCCCCCCTGCTGAAAGCTAGGGGCTACCGAGATATTGAAAATTTCGGCCACACCATCCCCTATCGGCTTCGCAACGCAGGCACCAACAATGGCACCCTCCTCAGCCTTGGCAGCAAAGCACCAGGCGCCATCTAAGTACGAAAGGATGGTCGTCTCGCACGGGTCCGCCTTGAGCAGTAGCGAGACAGGGGCTGCTGTTGGAGAAACCTCCAGATACGAGAGGGTATCGGGTCTGTTCATAGCGCAAAGAGCCTATCGCAAGGCCTCAAGCAATCACCAGCAATGGCCACACATCAAACATTCACCGAATATTGCAGATCACGCGCTTCATCACCGGTCATGCCACGAAATCCCCAGCAGTGAGCGGGCTGCTCCTTGAGCGTGATCTCGACATCGGTGGGCGATATGCCGATCTCCGCTTCTATCTGTCGGAAAAGCGCCTTGATCAGTGCCTTCTGCGTCTCCTTAGAGCGCCCCTGCATCATGTTGATTTCGATGACCGTGTAAGCCGACGTTCTATCGTCAGGAAAGTAGAAATCCTCTGCCTCCAGCGGTACGAACCGATGGGCACGCTTGCCCGCCGGCATCCCGAGAACATCCTGCATGCAGCCATGAATGACATTCGAAAGCTGCGCCTTGATAGGCTTCAAGTACGCCTTGATGCCATAAACGACGATCATGCTAGTCTCCAAGGGTTTTGTGTTTAACAAATCGATTCAAAAAGATCTTAATTAGTAGAACCACTGAAAACTAGCGCCCGGCTCACGCACCAGTCTGGAGCTGCGAAGCGACGGAAAATCGGTCTCCGTGCAGCCGATTGTTATATCTATTGTTCTTCATGCCACCAATCCGGCTCAATATCGCCAAAATCAACATCTGAAGGATAGGAAAGAAGCTCAAAACTAGTTAGCTCTATATCCTCTTGGCACTCTTCAAAATCTCCTTCAAACGTAAGAAGGATCTCAGATACAAATTGTAAACCCGACGAAGCAGAAGCGTTACCGATAGGCACATAGTCTTTGTCTATAGAGTCTCGGACGGTAAGAGAGAATGACGTTGATACCGTGGCTGTGACCATGATCTTTGCTTCGACGATCAGTGTTCCGTTCTGACCCTGCACAGGTTGGAGAAGTGCATTCCCTTCTTCGTCGACCAAGAACTCAAATTCATCTAACACAACCTCGACGTAGTCTGGTTCGTAGAAAAACTGAGAAGAAGCATCTGGATATAGGTTTATCTCACCAACAGCATCAGAAACGTACTGACTTATCATTTCGTACAGAGCTGAAGGTTCTCCATATGGCAACGTTCCAGCAATATGAGTACAGAACTCAATAGCCGATGAATGTGGCTGAAAAGCAGCAATCGCCTCTGCGAGGTCTTCCACTACATCAATAAAATTTGATTCATCAGAAAAACGCTTCCAATCGCCATCTTTCGCAACGGCTAGAATTTTTGTTTTATACTCTTTCGCCCAAGATTCCAGCGACATTAGAGCTATAGCGTCAGGAAACTCATTCTTTTTGCTACCCACGGGAGCAAACGGTGCTTCAGCACCAAAGTATTTTTTAATGATTTTGTCTAGACCAACACGACCTGTGGCAGGGATTATCTCAGCACCAGTTTTCTCAATAAAGGAGGCCAGTCTCTTCTTAGCCACCTCTGCATCATCAATGGGTGGAACCAATGATTCGGTGGCAGTTCTTGCACTCTCTTCGGACACAGATAAGCTCAGAACGCTCTCACGTATTGCCTTAACTACTTGATCCCTTGAGTCTGAGGCTTTTCGTTTCAGATGAATATGAACTTCTCTCAATACAATTTCTGACAATACAAGGTGGGACGGCTTGCCATTAAACTGCTCAAGCGTCTTCAAAATCCCAGACTCCAACCTCAGTCCTTTTTGATCAAAAATTGATGTATCTATTGTGATAGCACCATAATCCATAATCCATTTCTCATCTATTTCGCTCCAATTAACATAACGCCACGCTCCGTGGCAAGTTTGGAGCGAAGCGGAAAATTGTCCGACAGCAGCGCCTTGTTAGGTTATTTTGGGTGGGTTAAATACATCTAAATGCTCTATCATTGTTACCTTCTTGGCTATTGCCTTACAGCCCACGAAAATTTTGTGTTCTTTACAGTCCTTAAACACATTACCACGATTATTTATAATCGACCGTGTTATTGGATCCTTGTATTTAGGCTTAATAGAAAGCAATTTCTCCAACCCATTACTTACAATAAAGTAACTAATCCACGATATGAGATATTTATTTCGCTCTTCTTCTTCGGAAAGAGTGGTCAGGTAACCTTCTAAATATTCTACGACAGCAGCTTGATCAATAACCCCGGAATCGCTTTTTAGCACCCCCTCTAGAATTGCTATTATTTTTGGGAATGCTTTAGTTCGTAGGCTTCCGAGCATGATCAACATGCTAACAACCTTTTGCAAATTAAAGTCGCCGACCTTTATTTTCAGTTTTCCGTCTTTATCGACGATATCAGCGAGAAAGCGCTCAATAACACCAGTTCCTGAGCATTCTTTATCAATTCGGATTGTCGCTAAATATAACTCCCGAAACTCTTTCCATGAGTATGATTTTTTCTTAATTGGGTGAACGGCATGATATTTAGACACCCATTCTCTAAACAACCCATCAGGGAGGGGAGAAATAGTCGTTTTTTCATCACTTAGCTCTAAACTATATTCCTTTAGCGAAGCCTGAAGAAATTTGACAACTCTCTTTGAGTCAGACTCGGACTTGGTTAGTATTCGATAATCATCTTTGAATCTAACAGCTTCGCACTCCACCCCGGAGTCCCGAACTAATTTGGTAAAATTAACATCGACGGCTGCCGCAATAATCTCTGCGATCACATCTGAGACGACCGGTCCAATTGGAACTCCATTAGTACAGCCATCGCTGGCATTTTGAAACAAGCGATCTAAGCGATTCCCGAGAAGCTTGTAGTTGTGCATGTTCTCGGGTTTTCGGATAAATTTCTTTCCGTGTATTGCCCAAGCAATACTGTGAGTGTAGATAGATGGGTAAAAGCTTTTTATGTCGGCCTTAACCATGTATCTATATTTATAAGCTTCAGAAGCAATATCATCATCAATCATTCCAATAAACTCATAAATGAGTCTACCGCTTCTAAGATAACCGACTCTTCCGGGATTTCGTGAATCTATTGGTATTGGAAATGTATAAGAAGTCACTTGGCTGTTTTTAGGAACCATCTTTTCTACAATCGTTAGCCAATTTTTAGAAATATGATAAGCAATATCGTTGTGAATTTCAGGATGAATTAAACCAAAGTTTCGATCAGTATATTCAGTTTTAGGAAAATGAATATTCAAGCACTCAGTCCTTGGCACTTTGTACTTCTTACCTCCACCTGTAACTTTGGTGTAAACCTTTGGTTTGGCTGGTCTCTTGTCTACGACAAAGCAAGGCGGAAGAACATAACTCTCAGGAAAATAGCCTCTCTCACATAACCAATGGTACACATCAGCTTTTTTAATGAACGAGCAAGCTGATTAGTCGCCTTTCTATGCTCTTTTATTGGATTGCTCAACTACAAGCTCCCTTGCTTATTTTTGGCTTTCACCTAACGCCAACCGCAGCGGCAGCCGGAACGGAGCGCCTTTTGTGCTAATGTTTGAGCCCCAGCGAGCAGCACAAAAGGTGCGGAATTTTGGCTGCCGGCTGCCGGTTTTAGTTAGGCGATTCTATTATGATACTCATGAATCCACTGTTTAATTATTGCTGGTGTAGCCAGTTCTCCAGAAACGTGAACTGACTTATCACCGAAGATTTCGGACCCTGCCGCACTCTCATAAATCATCCCCAAAATCCCATATTCCTCTTCGGTGCTCCAGAATATCGGGCCGCCACTGGGACCACTATAATCAAGGATATCCGGCAATTCATATAATTGACCAAACAAAGAGAAACGCTGAGCAGGTTGACCATTTGATAACTCAGCAATTATCTGAGCGTGAGACATAGATACACAATATCCACCACTGTCATCTTCATCCCTCCTATACTTCAATAGTGAAGGAAAACCTATAGCTATTGCATGCTTTAAATTCTCTGGCTGCAACGCAGGCGCAGTCTAAATCAATCGCTTCTTTTTCTATCGTCTCAAGAAATGCTGCATTCAGCTCTCTAATAGCAATATCTGGTTGTGGCTGACCGAAATCGGCTGATGGAATAAAGAATCTATCTTGCACGACATAAAAGCCGTTAAGCATTGTTCTCATGCTATGACTATATTCGCCATACTCTACTTCCTTTGCTCGGTATATTTCAATTATGTGCCAACAAGTAATTCCGTATGTTTTATCATTGCACTTTACGAATGTGATTGTTCCATTTGATGCAGCTTCAGTAGGTTTTGAGAAATCCAAACTCCCCCTGTCACTCTGTGTAAGATTCGGGGTAATAACTAAGCACAATGAAGCAAATCATTTTCCTTAAAAATCGCACGCAATAAAATTGCCTTCTATGCTTCCTCGTTCACCTAACGCTGAGGTAACCAGCGCCGGAGCGCCAGCGTAAGGAACCAAAGGCGGTACGTTTTTGACGTCCGGTTGACCGACTGGTTAGATTTCACTCTACCCCCCACGCTTCCTTTTCGCTGCCGGTCATAGATGAGCAAATCTGGCGGAAGGTATCGCTGAATTCAGAGCTGACGTTTCCATGGGCCCTATAGTTTGTCAGCAGATATCGTTTCACGGTATTCGGCCACCTACCTGCACTATGAGCATCATTAATGATGCCCTTCGCATCATGATAGCTAGTATCTTTCCGGACTTCGCTAAGTCTGCGTTCGAAATCTGCGAAGGTCCACTCATCAGATCGGGCCTCAAATTCATCCAGAAGTTTTTCTTTGTACTGCGCAATTGGCATGCTTGCCTCCTTATTCGTGAGTAAATCTAACGCCTGGGCTAAGCCGCCGGTACGAAGCGCAGCGCAGTACCGGTCGGTTTGAGCCCGTAGTTAAGCATCTTCCCACCGTATACGAAGAATCTCATCAATTCTCTCTTGATACTCCGGCTGGATATGAATGGGTATAATATCCACCCCTATCTCTTTTGCTATCGCGTATCGGTGATGGCCGCCATTAAAAATAACCTCACAATTTTCAAGCGGTTTGACCAGTGGAGGAGAAATCGGCCATCCCTCTGATAGATAAACTATTAGACGCGCTAGCTTATCTTTCGAACCAACTTCCCAGAGCTCTCCTTCGTCACGTCGACTATAGTGGCAAAGCTTTTTGTCAAGTTCTTGAAGAGTAATAAAGCCCAGCAAGAATCCGGCAGGGTAATACTCTGCAAATTTTTTTGGGCTCGCGCTATCTAATGAGTGACGTTGACTTTCCCGTGAAAGATCCCAATTGAATTTTATTGGCGGCCATTCCAACGAATGTGTGTCAATATACTTCTCTGACTCTCTTGATAGCTTTTGAAAAAGTAATCGCTGCGCACGATATTTTTCAAGCGTTTCACCTGCATTCTCGGCTAATATTTGATCAATGGCTTTACCTAGATCCATATCCTCGGACTTCACCTTGTGCTTAAGAGGTATTAAATAGCCCGATCGCTTTACCACTTGAACAAGCTCGCGCATTTAATACGCCTTATCTAGTCAACCTTTCGCATTTAACTTCTTGATTCCAAATAGCTTTCAGAAAAACTAGGCATGCTTTACAGAATTCACGTGCTCGCGCATTTTGCTCGGCCCAATACAACTGGGTATAGATACAGTCATTTAGCGGTGGATTGTCCGGTTGGCTTTTGCCGAAGGCCACCACGCTACCGCCAGCCATGGAGGATGACGATGGTTACCATCCTCCCAGCGCGGCTGTCCCCTGTAAGCTTGTGACTCTGTAAGCCATCTCTTGTGCTGTTATACGCACAGTAACCAAGCATCATATTAGAAACAACGCCACGAAAGCATTAGCCACTACCTGAAAAGGACTGCGCTCGCCCATGCAGCGTTAAAAATCGGCTGGAGCGCCAGCCCGGTCAAAAATGCTCATTTACACCCCCGCAAACTCCGCTTTTTCGCCGATTTTTGCCTTAGCTGCGCGCCCCGGCCTTGCCTTCGCTCGTCGACTTTTCAGACAGCGCCTAATCAATCGTGGCGTGAGAGGGAGGGGTGCTGGTGCGTTGGAAGCCGAAGATTATTTAGGCGACGGGGGCACTAGCCGCTGGGCATAACGAGAGCGGCCAGGTTCAAGAACGCTCGGATTCCTTCAACTCACCCAGTGCACTCTGGCACCGCGCTTCGACCTGATCGAGTTCGCGCTGCATGGCGCGGATGTCTTCCAGCTGGCGTTCGAGGTTGGCGCGCTTGTCGGCGAGGATTTCGAGCATGCGTTCGAGCTGGCGCACGCTGCCGTGATTGCGGTCGTCGTAGAGATCGAGCACTTCGCGTATCTCGATCAACGAGAAGCCGAGGCGCTTGCCACGCAGGGCGAGCTTGAGGCGCACACGGTCCTTGTCGCGGTAGACGCGGGTCTTGCCGCGGCGCTCGGGGGAGAGCAGGCCTTCCTGCTCGTAGAAGCGGATGGTGCGGGTGGTGACGTCGAACTGCTGCGCGAGCTCGCCAATGGCGTAGGTTGGGCCGGTCACGGGCGTTGCCTGTTGTTAACTTTTCTTCACCCTACCGGGATTTGACCTTTACGTGAAGATCAACCATGGCAGGGTGTGCTGCCGCTGTTTCTAGCGGGGCATGCCACTCAGAACAGGGATTCCTGCCGGTCACCGGCGAACTCGGCCAGCGGGGGTAGCGCAACCCGCTCGGCGAGCCGGCTGTAGCACCGGCGCGCCAGCTCCGGCGCCTGGCGATTATCCGGCGTATGCACAAAGAGAAAAGGGGTTTTCCCCTGTTTTATCCACAGGCTAAGCCGTTCTATCCACGGCGCAAAGCGCGCTGCGTTGATCGCTTCATCGAAGTGTCCGATGAAGCGCACGACAGGGTTGACCGCCGTGGAGAGCACGTGTAATGGGACTTTCGGCTTTTCGCCTTGAGCGGCTGCGAGCTTTTTGTCAAGCCCCGCGGGGGTGGCAAATAGCGCGCGAACGTCAAGCATCACGCGATCCACGCCTTGACTTATCAACAAGCGGTTGAGTGACTGCTCTGCCAACCCCTTGTGGAAAAATTCAAGCTCCCGCACTTCCACTGCGCAGGGCAGGCCCGGCGGCCAGCGCGAGAGTAGCTGCGCCAGCGCCGGCAGTTCGGCGTGGCCGAAATCCCGCGGCAGTTGAACCATCAGTGGGCCGAGCCGATCCGCCAGTGGGCCGAGGCCATCGACGAAGCGGGCGAAGTCGTCGTCGATCTCACGCAGACGCTTGGCGTGGGTGAGCTGGCCCGGCAGCTTGAAGCAGAAGCGAAAGGTCGATGGCGCCTGTGCGGCCCAGGCGGCGATGGTCTCCGCCTTGGGCAGGCCGCTGTAGAAGGTGGTGTTGCCCTCCACCGCGTTGAACACCCGAGCGTAGTCGGCCAGGCCAGCGTCACCGTGGGCCGGCAGCAGGCTGCCGCGCCAGTCGTTGTTGGCCCACATCGCCATGCCCAGGTAGAGCGGCGGCTGGGGTGTCTCTGTAAGCGTCATCGGTCAGCGCAGGCGCTCGGCGTGCAGGGTCACCGTCGGCGAGACGATATCGTGCTGGGCGCTGATCATCGCCAGTTCGCGGGTGCCGGCGCGGCGGGTGTGTTCGAACAGCATCTGCACCGAGGCGGCAGTCTGCTCCAGCGCCCGTGCCGGGCCTTCGTCGCCGAGCCCGGCCCGCAGGCTCTGGGCCAGGAACATGGCTGCGGTGAAGTCGCCGGCGCCGTTGGGCGGAATGGCGAAGTCGACCTTGGGCGTGGTAATGCGCCAGCTGCCGCTGGCGGCATCCACCAGCATGCCGATATGGCCGGCGTCGTCGTCCGCCACCTCGAGCGAGGTGACCAGCACCACCCGCGGGCCCTGGGCACGCAGCGCCGCGGTGGCGGCGAGGGCGTCTTCCAGGGTGTGGATCTCGCGCCCGGCGAGGAAGCCGAGTTCGAACTGGTTGGGGGTGACGATATCGGCGCGGCGGATGGCGTGGTCGCGCATCCATTCGGGAATTCCCTCACGCACGAAGAAGCCGCGGCCGACATCGCCCATCACCGGATCGCAGCAGTAGAGCGCCTCGGGGTTGGCCTGCTTGACCCGGTCGACGCTGTCGAGCACCGCGCGGCCGATACCTTCGTCGCCCATGTAGCCGGAGAGCACCGCGTCCACGCCGCCCAGGCCAACCAGCGACTCGACGCCGTCGAGCACATTCCGCAGATGGGCGGGCGAGAACACTTCGCCGGTGAAGGCGCCGTAACCGGTGTGGTTGGAGAACTGGACCGTGTTGATGGCGGTGACTTCCAGCCCCAGACGCTGCAGCGGGAAGACCGCGGCGCGGTTGCCGACATAGCCGTAGGCGACGTGGCTCTGGATGGAGATGACATGGGTCATGGGGCGTTCCTGCCGCGGGGAAAAAGCATAGTGTAATGCCGCAGCCGAACGAGGGGCAGGGCTAGGCCTGGCACGGCGGCGTCTCGACGCTGGCAGGCGGTGGCGATATGCTCGCGGGTTGGCGACTTAGGTGCTGTCTGAAAAGTCGACGAGCGAAGGCCAGGCAAGGCAAAAATCGGCGAAAACGCGGAGTTTACAGGGTGTAAATGAGCATTTTGAGCCGATTTTTAACGCCGCATGGGCGAGCGCAGTACTTTTCAGACAGCACCGAGGCCCCGCCGCGCCGCCACCTTACCGTGTTCAAGGATCGAAACCGCATGCTGTCAGCCGAGCGCGCCGCCGCTTCTTATTCCGTGTCGTCTTCCCCGGCGTCGTCTTCCCCCGCGCTGTCTTTTTCCGCGTCGTCTTGCCCGCTATCGACGTCTCTTCCGATGCCTCGCTCGCGCTACCGGCCAATGGCTGCGCTGCGCCGGCATTCGGCACTGCTGGGGAGCCTGCTGCTGGCGCTGGTGGTGGCGGGCTGCAGCAGCGCGCCGGTCACCAGCGTGGCGCCGAGTGGCGATGCCGATACCCGGATCGAGCGCCAGGATCGCGTCACCAGCTGGCAGCACCTTCCCGGCTGGAGTCAGGATCAGCCGATGGCGGCGTGGAGTGCCTTTCGCGAAAGCTGCACCCGGCTGGCGCGCAAGCCGCTGTGGCGCGGAGTGTGTGCCGATGCGAAATCGGTCGACCCGCTCAATGCCCAGGCGATCCAGCGCTTCTTCGAGACCCGCTTCACGCCCTACCGGGTGACCAACAGCGACGGCAGCTCGACCGGGCTGATCACCGGCTACTACGAGCCGATCCTGCGCGGCTCGCGGGTGCGCGGCGGCCCCTATCAGACGCCGCTCTACGAGTATCCGAAGTACTGGAAGAAGCACACCCACGTCGGCCCGACCCGCCGCGAGCTGATGCGCAGCGGCGATCTGAACGGCACCGAGCTGGTGTGGGTCGATGATCCGGTAGAGGCGGCTTATCTACAGATCCAGGGGTCGGGGCGCATCGAGATGACCGATGGCACCACCATGCGCGTGGCCTACGCCGGCACCAACAACCAGCCGTTTCGCTCTTTCGCCAAGCGGCTGATCGACCGCGGCGAGATCACGCCCGCCGAGGCCACGCTGCCCGGCGTGCGCGCCTGGGCCCGGCGCCACCCGAGCCAGGTGGAAGAGATGCTCAACGTCAATCCGCGCATGGTGTTCTTCCGCGAGCTGACCGGCGACCAGGCGCTCTCCGACAGCAGCGGCCCGGTGGGCGCGCTGGGGGTGCCGCTCACCTCGGAGCGCAGCATCGCGGTGGACCCCAGCGAGATCCCGCTCGGCGCACCGGTGTTTCTCTCCACCACCCAGCCGCTCTCCCAGCAGCCGCTGCAACGCCTGATGGTGGCGCAGGATACCGGCAGTGCGGTAAAGGGTGCGGTGCGCGCGGACTTCTACTGGGGCCACGGCGACGCCGCCGGCGAGGCTGCCAGCCGCATGAAGCAGCGTGGAGAGATGTGGGTGCTGATGCCCAAGTGAGCGGAAACACGCCCGGCCCTGCCGCCGATGCCGGGCGTCTCGCGACTCGGCACCGGCGGAGGTCAGGTCTCAGTGACCGGAGAACGCCTTGCGCACGCGCAGCGCGGCGATGATCTGGATCACTCCGTAGATCAGCGCGACGACGCCGATCCACAGCGCGGTGACCACCAGGCCGCTCAGCGGGCTGGCGATCAGCAGGATACCCAGCAAGAGCGCCAGCACCCCGCTGAGTACGGTCCAGCCCTCGCCGGGGGCGGTCCAGCCCTGGCCGGGCACCGGGCGGCGAATGCGCAGTGCGAGCAGCAGGCGGAACACCCCGGCGATCACCAGCCAGATGCCCACCAGCACCAGCAGGGCGCTGGCCATAGAGAGCGGGTCGAAGATCGCGAGCAGGCCGAACAGCACCGAGAACACGCCGTAACCGATCAGCCAGCCCTTGCCGGCCCCGCGATAGGCGGTGGTCGTGGTCACCAGCGTACTGATGCCCTCCGCCAGCGCCATGATGCCCATGATCCAGGTCAGCGCGGCGATCGCCCCCAGCGGCTTGAAGATCGCGATCGCGCCAAAGATCACGGCGACCACGCCGAACGCCATCAGGATCATCCAGCTGCGCCCGATCAGACTTCTCGTTGCCATCTTGCACTCCCCTCATGACCTCTGGGATATGTTATCCCTGTCTATGAACACTTGCTGATTGTCCGCCTGCCACCACGGCGCGCTTCGCCGTGATGACGAGTATCGCCGGCCAAACCTGCAGGCTGCGACCAAACTCGCAGGCCGACACTCAAAAGATAGTCCGATACGGGAGCCATCTCGATGATCGCCACGACTCACACCGCCGCGAACGCTTCCGCGCCACTCGCCGTGGTCACCGGCGCCACCGCCGGGCTGGGGCTGGAGACCGCCAAGGGCCTGGCGGCACAGGGCTATCGCGTGGTGATCGCCGCGCGCAGCGAAGAGCGCGGGCGCCTCGCCTGCCACGCCGTCCGCACGCATCATCCGGGGGCGAAGGTGCGCTTCGAAGCGCTCGATCTCGACTCGCTGGCCTCGGTACGCGCCTTCGCCGAGCTGCTGCGGGAGCAGGAGGGGTCACTGGCCCGCCTGATCAACAACGCCGGCCTGCTCGCACCGCCCCGCCGCGAGACCACCCGCGACGGCTTCGAGCGTCAGTTCGGGGTCAACTACCTGGGCCACTTCCTGCTCACCAGCCTGCTGCTGCCGCTGCTGCTCGCCGCTGGCCCGGCCACACCGGCCCGCGTGGTCCAGCTCTCCAGCCTGGCCCACCGCAGCGGCCGGATCGATTTCAACAATCTCGACGCCGCACACGACTACGACCCCTGGCGCACCTATCGCCAGTCCAAGCTGGCCATGCTGCTGTTCGCCCAGGCGCTGGCGCGGCGCAGCGAGGCCGAAGGCTGGCCGCTGGTGAGTGTCGCCGCGCATCCGGGGCTATCGCGTACCGCGCTGTTCGACAGCGGTGTGAAGAGCCGCCCGCTGCTGGGGCGCACCTTCAAGCTGCTGCTGCCGCTGATCAGCCAGTCCGCCGCCGACGGCGCCCGGCCCACCCTGCACGCCGCCCTCGCCGAGGAGGTTCACAACGGCGACTACTTCGGCCCCAACGGGCCCGGCGAGACCCGCGGTGCGCCCAAGCCCGCCCATCGCAGCGAGGCCGCCCGCGACCGCGCGGTGGAAGATCGGCTGTGGCAGGTCTCCTGTGAGCTGACCGGGGCGACCTGGGATTAGCGACCTGGGATTAGCGCAAGGGGGCGAGGGGCCAGCGCATGACGAAGCGGCTGCCGCCATGGGCAGAAGGCTGACAGTATGCCTGCCCGCCATGGGCCTCGGCGATGGCCTTGACCACCGCCAGCCCCAGGCCGCTGCCGCCGCTCTGACGCGAGCGCGAGGGGTCGACACGGCGAAAGGCCTCGAAGATCTCGGTGGCCAGGGCGCTGTCGATACCCGGGCCGTCGTCTTCCACGCTCAACTGACAGTCGTCATCGACCCGCGCCAGGCTCACCCGCAGGTTGCCCGGGTCGGCATGGCGTAGCGCGTTTTCCAGTAGCGCCATCAGCGCCTGGCGAATGCGTACGGCATCGCACTCCACCCGCAGGGCCGTGTCCAGCGTCTGGTGCAGCTGAAGGCCCTTGTCCGCCAGTGGCGTGGCGAAGGCCTGCAGTACGCTGTCCAGCTCCTCGGCCAGCCCCACCTCGATCCGCTGCACTTCCAGATGGCCGCTCTCCTTGAGGCTGACCACGCGCAGATCCTCGACCAGCCGGCCGAGGCCTTCCACCTGGCGCAGCAGCCCCTCGAACAGCTCGCTGCTGGGTGTGAACACCCCCTCGGCCAGCCCCTGCAGGCGGCCACGCAGCACGGTCAGCGGGGTGCGCAGTTCGTGGGCGACGGCCGCGTTCCAGAACTCGCGCTCCCGGGTCATGCCCTGCAGCCGCTCGGCCATGGCGTTGAAATCGCGCACCAGTTGGGCGGTCTCGCCGGTGGCCTGGTCATCCGGTGGGGCACGGGCGTCGAGCCTGCCCTGGGCCACTTCGCGCAGGCTGTGCGCCACCGAATTGAGCGGGGTGATCAGGCGCCGTGACAGGCGAATGGCAACGAACACCGCCAGGCTCAGCGCGGCGATGATGGTACAGACGATCCAGCCCAGCTCCATGCGTGAGGGCACCAGGGTGTCGGAGATGCTGCCCGGCAGGTAGGCCAGGGCGAAGGCGTAGAACACATAGGTGCCGATCACCGAGAGGCAGATGATGCCCAGCGCCATCACCGCCAGCGACTGGATGATCTGCCGGCGCAGCCCCGGTGTCGGCTTCATGGCGCCACGCCGAAGCGATAGCCGACACCCCAGACGCTGGCCGGCACGCCCTGGATGTCGAGGGCTTCGAGCTTCTTGCGCAGCTTGCTGACGTGGCTATCCACGGTGCGCTCCTGGGTATCGCCCTCGGGCAGGCAGCTCTCCAGCAGTTCGGCACGGCTGAAGGCCCGCTGGGGCGTGCGCATCAGGCAGGCCAGCAGCTTGAACTCGGTCAGGGTCAGCGCCAGCGGATGCGTCTGCCCGCCCTGGCTGACGCTGGCGCGGTGGCTCTCCAGATCGATCTCGAAGGCACCCACGCGCAGCACCTGTGCGGCGGCGGGCGCGCTCGCCCGCGTGCGCCGCAGCACCGCCTCCACCCGCGCCGCCACCTCGGCGGGGTTGAAGGGTTTGACCACGTAGTCGTCGGCGCCCAGGCGCAGGCCCATCAGCTTGTCGATGTCCTGATCGAGCGCGGTGAGCATGATCACCGGGGTGTCGCCACGGGCGCGAATCTCGCTCAGCACCTTCCAGCCATCGACGCGCGGCATCTGCACGTCGAGCAGGATCAGGTCCGGCTTGAGCGACTGGTGCAGGGTCAGGGCCTGCTGGCCGTCGCTGGCGTGTTGGGTGCGCAGGCCACTGCGCTGCAGGTAGGCGGCGAGAATCTCGGCGATCTCGGCTTCGTCTTCGGCGATCAGCACCAGCCCCTGGGCGGGTGCACCGGCTCGCGCTTGGGCGTCAGACATGGGCAGGCTCGATGACGGCGGCGCTCAATGTTAGCGCGCCCTCCATGCTTTCTCCATCGCCCCTCGACACCCTCTCGATAGCACTGCGTCAGACTGCCGCCACGCACCTCGACCGCCGCGGCGGACGGATCGAAGAGCGCGTTCACTGAGGTGGGATATGGCGAGGCGGGGAATGAACCGAAGAGATCGACAGCACTGCACCGGACAACCAGCAGCGTCTGCCACGCCTTGCCGGCATCACCGGCGGGGGCCGAGCCTCAGGCTGCGACTGTCGCGGGAGCTGGGATCGCGCGCGCTGAGGCTAGTCAGCGCCGGGCGGCTGGCGCTGGCTGGCATGGCCATGGCCGGGCTGGCCGGCTGCAACCCCCACGCCGACACCGCCGCGCCCCCCGCCGCGCCGATCCCGGTCTCGGTGATGCCGCTGAAAGCCCACGAACTGTGGGTGCATGAAACGCTGCCCGGGCGCGTGGCCGCCGTGCGCAGCGCGGAGGTGCGCGCCCAGGTCGGTGGTATCGTCAAGCAGCGCCTGTTCACCGAGGGCAGCGACGTCACCGCCGGCGCACGGCTGTTCCAGATCGATCCGGCGGCCTTCCAGGCCGAGGTCGACATCGCCTCGGCGGCCCTGCAACGGGCCGAGGCCACGCTGAAGCACGCGCGCCTGCAGGCCGAACGGCTCGGCTCCCTGCAACGCAGCGAGGCCGTCAGCCGCCAGCGCTACGACGATGCCGCGGCGCTACGCGATCAGGCCGCCGCCGACGTGGCCCAGGCCAGAGCGACCCTGGCACGGCGCAAGCTGGATCTGCACTTCGCCAGCGTCGAGGCGCCGATTGCCGGGCGTATCGATCAGGCGCTGGTCAGCGAGGGGGCGCTGGTGTCGCCCACCGATACCACGCCCCTGGCACGCATCCAGCAGATCGATCAGGTGTACGTCGACGTGCGCCAGTCCGCCTCGAAGCTGGAGACGCTGCGTCAACAGGTCGGCTCGGCGACCTCGGCGCTGGACGTGGAGATCCTCGGCAGTGACGGCAAGCCACTGGGCATGCGCGGGCGCATCCTGTTCTCCGGCATCGCCGTGGATGCCGGCACCGGTGACGTACTGCTGCGCGTGCTGGTGGACAACCCGCAGCGCCGCCTGCTGCCCGGCCTCTACGTGCAGGCGCGGATTCCGATTGCGCACTACTCCGCCGCGCTCAGCGTGCCGCAGCAGGCGGTGACCCGCACCGCAGGCCAGGCCAGCGTATGGGTGGTCGATGCCCAGGGGCAGGTGAAGCCGGTGCCCGTCGAGCTCGGTGAGCTGGTCGAGCGCCGCTACCGCGTGGTGTCCGGGCTCAGCGCCGGGCAGCGGGTGGTGATCGAAGGGATCGAGCGCCTGAGCCCTGACGCCCAGGTGGCCACGCGCCGCTGGCAGCCCGCCGCCAGCGGCGCAGCACTCAGCGCCGTCGCGCGCTGAGTCCGGAGACAATCTCATGCCGCAGTTCTTCATCAACCGCCCGGTATTCGCCTGGGTGATCGCCCTGTTCATCGTGCTGGTCGGCGTCATTGCCATCCCGCAGTTGCCCATCGCCCGCTACCCGTCAGTGGCACCGCCCTCGGTGACCCTCTACGCCACCTATCCGGGGGCCACCCCGCAGACCCTCAACGACTCGGTGGTGAGCCTGATCGAGCGCGAGCTTTCCGGGGTGAAGAACCTGCTCTACTTCGAATCCTCGGTGGACACCTCGGGCACCGCGCAGATCACCGCCACCTTCAAACCGGGCACCAACCCGGAGCTGGCCCAGGTGGACGTGCAGAACCGCATCAAGGCGGTGGAGCCGCGCCTGCCCCAGGCCGTGCGCCAGAACGGCCTGCAGGTGGAATCCGCTGCCTCGGGCTTTCTGATGATGGTGGGCATGACCTCCCCCACCGGGCAGTTCGATGAGATCGAGCTGAATGACTATTTCGCTCGCAACATCGTGCAGGAGCTGCGGCGTATCGAGGGTGTCGGGCGTATACAGATGTTCGGCGCCGAGCAGGCCATGCGGGTCTGGGTCGACCCGCACAAGCTCACCGCCTACGGCCTGACCATGAACGATCTGGCCCAGGCCATCGAACAGCAGAACGCGCAGATCGCCCCCGGCCGGGTCGGTGACGAGCCCACCGTGCCGGGCCAGCGCCTGACCGTACCACTGACCGTGCAGGGGCAACTGAGCACGCCGGAGGAGTTCGCCGCCATCGTGCTGCGTGCCGAGACCGACGGCGCCAAGGTGGTGCTCGGCGATGTGGCCCGGGTCGAGCTGGGCGCGCAGTCCTACGCCTTCTCCAACCGTGAAAATGGCGTGGCGGCGACCAGTGCCGCGATCCAGCTCTCGCCCGGGGCCAATGCCGTGCGTACCGCGTCAGCCGTGCGTGAGCGCCTGGCCGAGCTGGCGCCGAGCCTGCCGGCGGGAATGGCCTACTCGATCCCGTTCGACACCGCGCCCTTCGTCAAGGTCTCCATCGAGAAGGTGATCTACACCCTGTTCGAGGCCATGGCGCTGGTGTTCCTGGTGATGCTGCTGTTCCTGCAGAACCTGCGCTATACGCTGATCCCGGCCATCGTCGCGCCCATCGCACTGCTCGGCACCTTCGCGGTGATGCTGCTGGCCGGCTTCTCGATCAACACGCTGACCATGTTCGGCATGGTGCTGGCCATCGGCATCATCGTCGATGACGCCATCGTGGTGGTGGAGAACGTCGAGCGGTTGATGGCGACGCAAGGGCTGTCGCCGAAAGCGGCGACCCTGCAGGCGATGCGGGAGATCACCGGGGCGATCATCGGTATCACCCTGGTGCTCACCGCGGTGTTCATCCCCATGGCCTTCGGCAGCGGCTCGGTGGGGGTGATCTACCAGCAGTTCACCCTGTCGATGGCGGTGTCGATCCTGTTCTCGGCCTTCCTCGCCCTGAGCCTGACGCCGGCGCTGTGCGCCACGCTGCTGCGCCCGGTGAGCGCGGACCACCATGAAAAACGCGGCTTCTTCGGCGCCTTCAACCGCGGCTTCGAGCGCCTCACGGCGAGCTATGGGGCGCGGGTGGCGCGTCTGATCGGGCGCAGTGGGCGGATGATGGTGACGTTCGCCGTGCTCTGCGCGGTGCTGGTCTTCGCCGCCCGGCAGTTACCCTCCTCCTTCCTTCCGGAAGAGGACCAGGGCTACTTCATGACCTCCATCCAGTTGCCCACCGGCGCGACCAGCGAACGCACGATGGACGTGGTCAAGCGCTTCGAGGCCCACGTGGCCTCACGCCCGGCGCTGGACGCCAACCTGGTGGTGCTGGGCTTCAGCTTTGCCGGTTCCGGCCCCAACGCGGCCATGGCCTTCACCATGCTCAAGGACTGGGGCCAGCGCCACGGCGCCACCGCCGCCGAAGAAGCGGCGCTGGCGCAGCAGGCGATGGCGGACAACGTCGAAGGTACGGTGATGAGCCTGATGCCGCCGGCCATCGACGAGCTGGGCACCTCCTCGGGCTTCAGCCTGTTTCTGCAGGATCGCGCCAACCGTGGCGAGGACGCGCTGCTGGCGGCCCAGGCGCAACTGCTGGCACTGGCGGCGCAGAGCGATAAGGTCAGCGATGTCTATCCCGACGGCCTGCCGCCCGGCGAGAGCATTCGCCTGGAGATCGACCGTCAGAAGGCCGAGGCCATGGGGCTGTCCTTCGCGACGGTGAGCAGCACGCTGTCGGCGGCCATGGGCTCGCTGTACGTCAACGACTTCCCCAATGCCGGACGTATGCAGCAGGTCATCCTGCAGGCCGACGCCCCAGCGCGCATGCAACTGGACGACGTGCTCGGGCTGCGGGTGCGCAATGCCAGCGGCGGCATGGTGGCGCTGCGCGAGGTGGTGACGCCGGTGTGGAGCGAGTCGCCGCAGCAGATGATGCGTTTCCAGGGCTACCCCGCCGTGCGACTCGCCGGGGGGGCCGCAGCCGGGGTGTCCAGCGGCGCGGCGATGGCCGAGATGGAGCGCCTGGCGGCGCAGTTGCCGCAGGGTTTCGCCGTGGCCTGGACCGGGCAGTCGCTGCAGGAGCGCCAGTCGGCGGCGCAGGCGCCGCTGCTGATGCTGCTCTCGGCGCTGGTGGTGTTCCTGGTGCTGGCGGCGCTCTACGAGAGCTGGTCGATTCCGCTGTCGGTGATGCTGGTGGTGCCGCTGGGCCTGCTCGGCGCGGTGGCCGCGGTGATGCTGCGCGGCATGCCCAATGATGTGTTCTTCAAGGTAGGGATAGTCACCCTCATCGGCCTCTCGGCGAAGAACGCCATCCTCATCGTCGAGTTCGCCCGCCAGCTGCATGCCGAGGGGCGCACGCTGATCGATGCCGCGGTGACCGCGGCGCGCCTGCGCCTGCGGCCGATCCTGATGACCTCGCTGGCCTTCACCCTCGGCGTGGTGCCGCTGATGCTCGCCTCCGGCGCCAGCGCCGAGACCCAGCACGCCATCGGCACCGGGGTGTTTGGCGGCATGCTCAGTGGCACCCTGCTGGCAGTGTTTTTCGTGCCGGCCTTCTTCGTCTTCGTCATCGGCACCCAGGAGCGCTTGAGCGCCTGGCGTGAACGGCGTGACGAACGACGCAGCCGTAGACCCTGATAGAGCCCATACCGGACGAGCGCCATGTCACCGTTTCCCGCGATTCCGCGTCGCTGGCTGATCCTCCTGGCCGTGATGCTGGCCTTCCTGCCGGTGGTCATCGACATGACCATCCTGCATATCGCCGTGCCTTCGCTGACCCTGGCGCTGGATGCCTCTGCCACCCAGGTGCTGTGGATCATCGATATCTACCCGCTGCTGATGGCGGGCCTGCTGGTGCCCATGGGCACGCTCGCCGATCGCATCGGCCATCGGCGGGTCCTGCTGACGGGTCTGGGCATCTTCGGAACCGCGTCGCTGCTGGCCGCCTTCGCCCCGACACCCGCCACGCTGATCGCCACCCGCGCGCTGCTGGCCCTGGGCGGATCGATGATCATGCCCTGTGTGCTGGGTATCATTCGCCGCACCTTCGAAGATGAAGACGAACGCGCCCTGGCGCTGGGCCTGTGGGGAACCGTGGGCGCCGCCGGCGCGGCGCTGGGGCCCCTGATCGGCGGTGTGCTGCTGGAGCACTTCTGGTGGGGCTCGGCGTTTCTGATCAACGTGCCGATCATGCTATCGGTCCTGCCGCTGGTCTACGTGCTGCTGCCGCGCCGTGAGGCGACCACCCCTGGCACCTGGACACCGCTGCAGGCCCTGCTGTTGATCGCCGCGATCCTGGCACTGGTCTATGGCATCAAGGCCACCCTGGGCCAGACCCAGGCGTTGACCATCGCGCTGCCAGTGGCGCTATCGGGGCTCGGCCTGCTGGTGCTATTCGTGCGCCTGCAGCTGCGCACGACCCGGCCCATGCTCGATCTGACGCTGTTCTCGCGCCCGGCGATCCTGGCCGGCATCATCATGGCGACGCTGGCGAGCGGCGCCCTGGCGGGGGTCGAGCTGACCCTGGCCCAGGAGCTGCAATACGTGCTGGGCAAGACGCCGCTGGAGGCCGGTATCTTCATGCTGCCGATCATGGTCGCGGCCGCGCTCGGTGGCCCGGTCGCCGGTTATCTCTCCCAGCTATGCGGTCTGCGTACGGTCGCCGTTCTGTCCCTGGCGATTGCCGCTGCGGCCCTGGCCTGCCTGGCGTTTTCCGATTTCGCCCATCCGGGGCTGACGGTACCGCTGCTGCTGGCACTCCTCGGCCTGGCCCTCAGCATCGGCCTGACAGCCTCGTCCATCGCCATCATGAGTTCGGTCGCGCCCAGCCAGGGCGGTGCGGCGGGGTCGCTGGAGGCCACGGCCTACGAATTCGGCAGTGGCCTGGGCATCACCCTGTTCGGTGTCCTCCTCTCTGGCGTTTACCGCCATACCCTCCTGCAGGTGCCCGACCTTCCCCCGGCTCAGGCCGAGCGCGCCGCGCGCTCCATCGGTGACAGCTATGTGATCGCCCGGGACCTCGCCGCCCCCCAGGCCAAGGCACTGATCGAGGCCGCCAAGGCGGCGTTCTCGGCCAGCCACTCCCTCGTGTTGATGACCGCTGCCGCCCTGCTCGCGGCCCTGGCACTCCTGGTGTGCCATCTGTTGCGTGGCGCCTCGACGCCAACGGGGTGAGGGTCTGGGTTGACACCCTGAGCGCCCCGATCCGGTGCCTGGCCTGTGCTGAGTCAACGGCATCGGTGATGGGTATGGGCACAGGCCATTTCCACGGACCATTTCCACGGACCATTTCCACGGACCATCTTCACAGACCATTTCCACAGGTCATTTTTGTTATGTTATAACGTATATAGATTGGTCGACGAAGAGCCCCACCCATGCACGCGCCAGCCCCGATTCCCGAGGACTACACCGAATGGTGCCACTGCATCACCGTGGCCTGCGGCATCGCGCTGACGCCGCGCTATATCGCGACACGCCTGCAGGCGTTGAACGATCCGCGTGACTACCACACCCAGCGGCTGCTGGCGCACTACGGCCAGGACCACCATCGACGCCTCATCGCCTGGTTCGAGCGCGCTGCCCGCGAATCCACACGCCAGGGAGCGTGACGCCATGACCCAGACCCCGGACGCCGCCCCGGCGCTCATCTCCACGCCCTCGTCCACGCCGGAAGCGAAGACCAGCGTGGCCCAGTGCGAGGCCGGCGCCACCCGCACACTGCAGCGCTGGGCCGAGGCCATCTCCCGCGCCGACGCACCTGCGCTGCTGGCGCTCTATGCCGATGACGCCATCCTGGTACCGACCGTCTCCAACGCCATCCGAGGCACCCAGGCCGCCCGCGAGGACTACTTCCGCGACTTCCTCTCCCGCGAAGGGCTCGACTGCGAACTGGGCGAATACGCGCGCCGGGTCAGCCACAAGCTGGGCACCGTGGTGGTGGGCGGGCACTACTTCTTTCGCTACCGCGACGGGGGTGAGCGGATCACCATTCCGGCGCGGTTTCTGTTCACCTTCGAGGAGATCGAGGGCGAGTGGAAGATCACCTCGCATCACTCATCACAACTGGCGTGAGGCGACCTGAACGCTAGCCCGGTCTTGGTCACGCCCAAGCTTCATCCCTTCACCTTCACCCCATCCGTCATCAGGAGTCACCGTCGTCATGGTCTTATCGCACCGTTCTCGCCGTTCACGCTCGGCCGGTCACGCAGGACAGGTATTCCTGCGCCGGACCCTCACCCTGCTGGCGCTGGTCTGCCTGGGCGCCACCGCCCAGGCCCAGGCCGCCATTCACGCCGTCGCCGCGGAGAGTAGCTACGGCAGCATGATCGAGACGATCGGCGGCGATCACGTCGAGGTGGTCTCGCTGCTCGATAGCCCCGACGTCAATCCCCACGCGTTCCGCGCCGATCCGCAGATCGCGCGGCAGCTACAAGATGCCGATCTCGTCGTGCTCAATGGCCTGGGCTTCGATGGCTGGATGGAACCGCTGCTCGAGAGCACCCAGAGCGATAAGCGCCAGGTGATTCGTGCAAGCGAGGCAGGCAGCCATCTGGTGATGGCCGATCAGAATCCGCACCTCTTCTACTCGCCGCGGATCATGCTCGCCACCGCGAGCCGCGTCGCCTCGGCGCTCGAGACCCTCGACCCGCAGCACGCCGCGGATTACCGCGCCAATCTGGATGCCTTCAAGCAGACGCTGGCACCGGTCTACAGCGCCGTGCAGGATCTGATCGCGGATCATCCGAATCTCAGCGTGACCGCCACCGTGCCGGTCTACAGCTACATGATCGCGCTGCTCGGCTACGCCAACTGCTACCACGACATTCAGTTCGCTTCGATGGATAACCATCAGCCCAGTGCCCGTCAGGTCGCCACCTTCACCAAGGCGCTCGAGCAGCGCAGCGTCGATCTGCTGATCTATAACCAGCAGGTGCACAACCGGCTGACCGAGAGCCAGGTCGCGACGGCCAAGCAAGCCGGCATTCCCACCGTCGGTGTCAGCGCGATCCCGCTGCATGGCGAGGACTACGCCGCCTGGCAGGTGCGTCAGCTCGATGCCATCCATGCGGCGATGGACAAGGCCGAGGCTGACGCCAAGCGTGGCTGAGGCCGCCAGCGCTAGCCCAGCGACGATCGAAGCCCGCGGCCTGGCCGCGGGTAAAGGCGCGGCGCTGGCGTTCAAGCATGTCTCGTTCCAGATCGCGCCCGGCAGTTTCACGGCGCTGGTCGGCCCCAACGGGGCCGGCAAGACAACGCTGTTCGAAGCGATTCTGGGATTGATACCGCCGCGGCACGGCGAGATCCAGGTGCTGGGCGAGACACCCCGCCGGATGCGCCGCCAGGTCGCCTATGTGCCCCAGGCGTTGGCGCTCGCCCACGACGACGCCCTGATCGGCCGCGAGTTCGTCAGCGCTGCCTTCCAGGCGCACCGGCTGGGTCTGCCACTGCCCGATGCCCGCCGACGCGCCCGGGCGGCGGTGGAGGCCGCGCTCGAGACCGTGGGGGCGAGCGATCTCGCTTCGCGTCGGCTCTCGACGCTCTCCGGGGGCCAGCGTCAGCGCCTGCTCATCGCCCAGGCGCTGGTCAATCGCCCCCGCCTGGTGCTGCTCGACGAGCCGCTCTCGCAGCTCGATCCCGCCGCCCGCGACTGGATCGTCGCGGTGGCCGCCGATCTCACCCAGCGCGGTATCGCCGTGATCTTCAGTACCCACGATATCAATCCGGTGCTGCGTGTCTGCGATCGGGTGCTCTATCTCGCCCAGGGGCGCGGGCGCATCGGCAGCGTCGACGAGATCATCTGCGACGAGACGCTGAGCGAGCTCTATGTCACGCCCGTGCGGGTCATCCGCGACGGCGGGCGCCGCTTCGTCTTTGCTGATGCGCCAGTCTCCGACGTCGGCTGATGCCCTATCTCTAAGATCTGACCCACTCTCTCTACGCTCTACGGTCGACGCCTATGCCCGAATTTTTGCAATTCGCGTTCATGCGCAACGCCTTCGTGGCGACCACGCTGATTGCGCTGATGGGTTCACTGGTAGGCTATTTCGTGGTGCTGCGCCGTCAGGCCTTCGCCTCGCACGCACTGAGCAACATCGGCTTTGCCGGCGCCGCCGGGGCCTCGCTGGCCGGGGTCGACCCCATGCTGGGGCTTTTGCTCTTCGTCATGGGCGCGGCGCTGGTCATGGCCTGGACCGGGCGCGACCTGGGCGAGCGCGATGTCAGTGTCGGCATGATCCTGATGTTCTCGCTCGGGCTCGGCGCGCTCTTCGTCAATCTCTACAGCGCCAACGCCAATGCCGCGATCGGGATTCTCTTCGGCAGCGTCTTCGGTATCGATGCCGGGCAGATTCGCTGGATCGCGATCACCTCGGCGGGCGTGCTGATCGGCCTCGGCGCGATCTTTCGGCCGCTGCGCTTTGCCAGCCTCAACCCGCAGGCGGCACGCGCCCAGGGCATCCCGGTGGCGACCCTCGATACACTCTTTCTGCTGCTGGTGGGTGCCGCGGCGGCCATCGCGGTGCCGGTGATCGGCTCGCTGCTGAGCTTCGCCATCTTCGTCGGCCCTGCCGCTGCGGCCCAGGCCTGGTGCGGCCGTGTCGGTCTGGGGATGGGGCTCACCGCCCTGCTGGCACTGCTGGAATCGCTCGGCGGGCTGCTGCTCTCCTACTACGCCAACCTCCCTGCGTCCTCCTGCATCGCCGCGCTGAGTTTCGGGCTCTATGCGGTGAGCCGCCTGCCCATCCGCGCCCTGCGCGCTTGAGCCGAAGGTGTCAGAACGGGAGCGATAGCGTGAGCGAGCGCGACCGGGCAGCCATGAATACAGGCGCTACCCGGTCGCGTGAATCAGGCAGCGTCGGCGGCAGGGGCGCCGCCGACGCCGGTTCGCGGTGCGTCGTCAGCTCGCGGGGACGCGCGCCGCCTTGCGCTGCCGTGGCTCCGTCATCAACCCTCTGACGATCCCGTAGCAGGCGACCACCAGCACGATGGTGAAGGGTAGCCCTGTCGATACGGCCGCCGCCTGCAGTCCACCGAGCCCGCCGCCCAGCAGCAGGGCAATGGCGATGGCACCCTCGATCAGACACCAGAACACGCGCTGCGACGTCGGCGCATCGACCTTGCCGCCGGCCGTGATGGAGTCGATCACCAGCGAGCCGGAGTCCGAGGAGGTGACGAAGAACACGATCACCAGCACGATACCCAGCACCGAGGTGATGGTGGAGAGCGGGAGCTGGTCCAGCATCACGAACAGCTTGAGTTCGAGCGCCGCGTTCTGCACGCCCTGGAAGCCGTCGACCAGTTGCTGATGAATGGCGGTCTCGCCGAAGGCGGTCATCCACAGAATCGAGACCAGAGTCGGCACCAGCATCACCGAGATCAGGAACTCGCGCACGGTGCGGCCACGGCTGACACGCGCGATGAACATGCCGACGAACGGTGACCAGGAGATCCACCAGGCCCAGTAGACCGCCGTCCAGGCCTGACTGTAGCCTTCGTCCGCACGATCGAACGGCATCGACAGCGCCGGCATGTACTCGAGATAGGAGCCGATGTTGGTGAAGAAGTCGGTGGCGATCATCCGTGTCGGGCCGACGATCAAGACGAACAGCAGCAGCAGGAACGCCAGCCCCATGTTGATCATCGACAGCCGCTGCACGCCCTTGTCCAGCCCCGACAGCACCGAGATCAGGGCGATCCCGGTAATGGCGAAGATCAGCAGGGTCATGGTGGTGTTGGTATTGGGGATGCCGAATAGATAGTGAAGACCTGCCGATGCCTGCGCGGCCCCGAAGCCCAGCGAGGTCGCCAGCCCGAACAGCGTCGAGAACACCGCCAGGATGTCGATGCAGTGCCCCGGCCAACCCCAGATACGCTCACCCAGGATGGGATAGAAGACTGCACGCATGGTCAGCGGCAGCCCCTTGTTGAAGGAGAACAGCGCCAGCGCCAGGGCCACCAGGCTGTACGCCGCCCAGGGGTGCAAACCCCAGTGATAGATGGTCGCGGCCATGCCCAGTGACAGCGCGGCCGCCTCGTCGCCCTTCGCCCCACCGAGCGGCGCATAGGCACTGCCGTTCAGCGAACTGTCGAAGTGAGACATCGGCTCGGAGACGCCGTAGAACACCAGACCGATCCCCATGCCGGCAGCGAACAGCATCGCGAACCAGCCGAAGTAGCTGTAGTCGGGTTTGGCGTCAGGCCCCCCCAGACGAATCCGCCCCAGCGGCGAGAAGATCAGGCCGATACACACCAGCACGAAGATATCGGCGGCCAGCAGGAAGACCCAGGTCAGGTTGCCCGTAAGCCAGTCACGCACACCATTGAGTACCGGCTCGACCTCGTTCTGGAACGCCAGAACCAGGAATACGAAGGCCAGGATCACCAGCGACGAGACGGTGAACACCTTGCCATGCAGATCGACATTGATCCCGAAAGCTCGGGTCGAGACATTGTCCTGACCGATGACATAGTCGGTATTGATCAGCGTCGTCTCCCCATCGGGGCTGCGAATCCCCTCTCGGCTCCCCGGCTGCGCCGCGTCTTTAGGCTGCTTGGTCATGTCAGGCTCCTCCCGGAAGTGGTCAGCTCGGTGCCGTCGACCGCATCACGGCAACACCGATGGAGAGCCATCGACATTGCCTCTCGTCGCCGGAGAGAGGGGGTAGTCGCGTTGAAACAGCAAGCGTCGAGATCGACACGGTTCAGGCAGTCGGCACTGACGACAGCGATGTCGGGAGGCGCCGAAAAGGTGACAGCGTTCATAACGATCACTCCTGAGCAAAATCCATTGTTTAGTTATATCGTTTTGCTTCATTGACTCTTTTTATCGGTTTTTCAGCCAAGCCATCCGGTGATCTTGTCGATGCCTTGGCGCATGCGCACTGGGCGAAGCTCGCCGCGCCGATCGAGCGCCGGCGGATCAGGCATCGATCACCACCGCGCCACGGGGGTGAGAGCAGCACGCCAGCACATAGCCGGCCTCGATGTCTGCGTCGGTGATACCGCCGTTGTGCACCATATGCACATCTCCCGCCAGCTTCTTGACCTTGCACGAGCCGCAGACTCCGAAGGTGCAGCCCGAGGGAATCGACACACCCGCGGCTTTGGCCGCGCCGAGCAGAGTATCGGTCTCGCTGCAGCGGTGTGTCACCGCCGAGCGCGAGAACGCTATCTCGGCGCGGCTCTCTTCGTCGAGTACCACGCTGTCGGGCACGTCGCTGGTCTCGGGCAGCGGCGCGTCGAAGCTCTCCTGGTGGTAGTGGTTGTCGAGATCGAAGCCGAGCCCTACCAGCGCATCGCGCACCGCCTGCATGAACGGCTCGGGGCCGCAGCAGAAGACTTCGCGCTCGAGGTAGTCCGGCGCCATCAGCCCCAGCATGAGCTGGTTGAAGAACCCCTGATAGCCGGTCCAGGGGGCGTAGCGGTCGGTCTGCTCGACCACCCAGCGCAGCTCGATGCCGGTGACGCGCGAGGCGATGTGTTCGAGACGTTCGCGGAAGATGATCTCCGACGGACGCCGGGCACAGTTGACGAAGACGATGTCGGGATCGCGGCCCTGATCGTAGAGATAGGTGGTCATCGACATCATCGGCGTGATGCCCGAGCCGGCCGAGATGAACAGGTACTTCCTGGCCGGGGCGTCGCCCAGCGAGAAGCGGCCCGCCGGCCCGATCGCCTTCACGCGCATGCCCGGCTGCAGATGATCGAGCATCCAGCGCGTCCCTACCGAACCTCTCTGCGCCTTGACCGTGATGGTCAGCGACATCGGCCGCGAGGGCGACGAGGAGATGGTGTAGGTGCGATGAACGACGCCCTCGGCGGTCGGCAGCGCCAGGGTCAGGAACTGCCCTGGTAGATAGCGGAAGAGCCCGCCCGAGGGCGCCTGGAAGCAGAAGGTCGCCACATTGGGCGTTTCGGGCAGTACCGAGACGCACTCGAGTGTTTCGCTATCGTGCCAGAACGTCGGCGGCGTTCCGGAGGCGAGTGCAGTCATCTCAGACCTCCACCGCCCGCAGACGCGTGCCGCTCACCGGCGTGGCAAGCGCCTCGCAGTACCAATCGACGAACTGCTCCACCCCGTTTTCCTGGATCTGGGAGTAGGGTCCCGGCTCGTAGCCGAGCGAGAGGATGCCGAGCTGGTTGTTCTCGACCACCTGGCGATCCTCCTCATTGGTGTGCAGCCACACTTCGGTCAGACGATCGAGATCGTAATCGACCCCCTCCACGGCATCCTTGTGTACCAGCCAGGTGGTGGTGACTTCGGTCTCGGTCGCACTGATCGGATTGACGCGAAAGGTCAGCGAATGGTCCGGCAGGTAGTGCGACCACATCGACGGATAGTGGAATTTCAGCAGGGTACCCGGTTCGGCCAGCCCCACGCGCCCCAGCGGACGCTTCACCGCGGGTTTGCCATCCAGGGTGTAGCTGACCGCGCCCTCCTGCAGCGGCATCCGCGCCAGACGGTACTGACCGCTGTCGGCAATCTGGAACCGGGACGGTATACCCGCCGCCTCGCATCGCTCGAAGTGCTGGGCGAGGCGCTCCGGGGTGGAGCCGTCCGGCAGTACGCCGGCGACAGCCGGATCGGGGGAGAAGGAGCGGCACAGCGACGGGTGGTTGACGCCGCAGTGGTAGCACTCTCGGTTGTTCTCCCACACCAGTTTCCAGTTGCCCTTCTCGACGATGGTCGAGACATGCGCCACCTTGGCCTGATCGAGATCGTGGACCTGCAGATAGGGCGCTGCGAGCGCCGCGTAGGCCTCGAAGTCCGGCGCCTGCCGCGCCAGGCAGATGAACACCAGCCCGCACAGCTCGCGACAGTGGATCGGCTTGAGGGCGTGCGCCTCGGGGTCGAAGTCAGCCGGCATGTCGCGCGCCCAGAGCAGGCGGCCATCGAGCTCGTAGGTCCACTGATGGTAGGGGCAAACCAGCTTGGCCAGATGGCCGTCGCCGGGTTGGCACAGGACCGACCCGCGATGGCGGCAGGTGTTGTGAAAGGCGCGAATGACATTGTCCTGACCGCGCACGATCAGTACCCCGGCCCCGGCAAAGCGCAGGCTGACATAGCTGCCCGGCTTGGTCAGCTGGCACGCCGGCAGGGCGAAGAGCCACTGCCGCTGGAAGATACGCTCGAGATCGGCTTGAAAGATCTCGTCGTCAACATAGAAGGGCTGTTCGAGCGAGTGGCCGGCGCGTCGCCGAGCGAGCAGCTCGTCCAGTTCGGATGTCGATATTGGCATTGTGGAAGACCCTCGTGTTGGCTCCATCGAGCCCCTGGCTTAGGCTTGATGCAGGCGTTTTGAATCTCGAGCCGCGACTGCAGCAGCCACCCTGGCCGGCGGCGCCGGCGGTGCTTAGGAAACGCTGAATCAATCGCCGAACGAGATGAAGGGCAAGGCGCACGGAACGCAGAAGGCGAGACATAACATGGGGTTAGGCGAGCCTTCGAGTACCGCGCAACGCAGTCATTCGCTCGTGCAGGCATTTATGCAGTGGTTCCCTTACAGATCCTTGACCAGACGCAGTGCGTCATAAATCGCCGCATGGGTATTGCGATGCGAGATCGCATCGCCGATACGGAACAGCTGGAAGCCTCCGGCCGTGTCCGCCGGCTTCACGATCGGTTGCGGGTCACCCACGATCAGCTTGTCGTAGTCCACCGCGCCCTGATTGCTCGACAGCGGCTTGAGCGATTCGTAGAGATCGTCCATGGGCAGGGTGCCGAAGTTGGCTACCACCTGGTCGACGCGGCGCTCCTTGCCCACGCGGGTGTAATCGCTCTCCACCGAGGCCACCAGCTCGTCGCCTTCGCGGCGCAGCGCGACCAGGCGGAAGGTCGGCGTGAAGGTCGTATCGAGCACCTGCAGCGTGCGCATGTAGGGCACCAGGTTCATCGCCATCACCTCGGGTGCCAGCGCGCGGTCGGCGGTCATGTATTCGACCCGGGCCCCGCTCTTGGCGATGATCTCGGCGGCCTGCAGCGCGGTGTGATCACCGGCTTCGTCGTAGACCAGCACGTTGCGTCCCGGCTTGACGTGCCCCGAGAGAATGTCCCAGCCGGTCACTGCCAGTTCGTTGCCCTGGGTCAGCGCCTGCTCGTTGGGCAGCCCGCCGGTGGCGACGATGACCACGTCCGGCGACTCGGCGGCCACCTCGTCCTGCTCGGCGAAGACGTTGAAGTGGAAGGTGACCCCCAACGCCTGACAGCGTTCGTAGCGCCAGTCGATGATGCCCATCATCTCGCGCCGACGCTCGCTCTGGGCGGTGAGGCGAATCTGCCCACCCGGGGCGTCGGCGGCCTCGAACACCACCACCTCGTGGCCGCGCTCGGCGGCGACCCGGGCCGCTTCCATCCCCCCCGGGCCGGTCCCCACCACCACCACTTTGCGCCGCGTCACGGCCGGCGCAATGGTGTGCGGCATGCTCGTCTCGCGCCCGGTGGCCGGGTTGTGGATGCAGTAGGCGGCACCGCCCTGATAGATGCGGTCGAGACAGTAGTTGGCGCCGACACAGGGCCGGATCTCCTCCTCGCGCCCCTCGATCACCTTGCGCATCAGGTGCGGATCGGCCATGTGCGCGCGGGTCATGCCGATCATGTCGACCTTGCCCGAGGCGATGGCGTGACGCGCGGTGGCGACGTCCTGGATCTTGGCGCCGTGGAAGGTGGGGAAGTCGACCTCACGCTTGATGTCGCCGGCAAGGTCGAGATGCGGCGCGCTGGGCATGCCCTGGATGGGGATGACGTCAGTGAGGCCGGCATCGGTGTCGATGTGCCCCTTGACCACGTTGAGGAAGTCGATCAGTCCGCTGTTCTTGAGCCGGCGCGAGATCTCCATGCCGTCATTGACGTCGAGACCGCCGGGCAGACACTCGTCGCCGGTGTAGCGCACGCCCAGCAGGAAATCGTCGCCGACCCGGGCACGAATCGCCGAAAGCACCTCGAGGGTGAAGCGCAGGCGATTGTCCAGGCTGCCGCCGTAGGGGCCATCGAGTTCGTTGGTCAGGGGCGACCAGAACTGATCCATGAGATGGCCATAGGCCTGGATCTCGAGACCGTCGAGCCCGGCGACATACATGCGCTCGGCAGCATCGACATAGTCTTGGATCACACGCTCGATATCCCACGGCTCGGCCTTCTTGGGATAGGCCCGGTGGGCGACCTCGCGGTGATGGGAAGCCGATACCACCGGCAGCCAGTCGCCCTTGTCCCAGCGCGTACGCCGTCCCAGGTGGGTGAGCTGGATCATCACCGCCGTGCCGTGCTCGTGACAGGCATCGCTCAGCTCGCGCATCCACGGCACCACCTCGTCCTGGTAGGCGAGGATGTTGTTGAACACCGGCGGGCTATCGCGGGATACCGCCGCCGAGCCGGCGGTCATGGTCAGCGCCACACCGGCCTTGGCGCGCTCGACGTGGTAGGCGCGGTAGCGCGCCTTGGGCATACCGTCCTCGGGATAGGCGGGCTCGTGGGACGTCAGCATGACGCGGTTCTTGAGTGTCAGGTTCTTGATCGTCAGCGGCTGCAGCAGGGGATCGTTCTTCACGGTCAGGCACCCTTGTTGTTGTGGGGTTGACACCAAGCTAGCGCTCGCTGTACACCAGTGTCAACTGGGATGACACTGGTGTACACGAATATCGAAGTCTGATGTTCAAGAGAGGCCGAAAGCGGGGTGCACGCCCGGGCCAGGGTGCTCGTGGCGATCTAAAACACCGGCCTCCGGCCTGCTACGCTCAGCGTCCTGCCCATCGCCACCAAGGACTCATCGTGAAAGACGAACTCGCCAACAACCGTAAGGCCTGGGTCGATGCGGCCTACACGCTGCTGATCGGTGCCGGTGTCGGTGCGGTCAAGATCGTGCCGCTGGCCAAGCAGTTGAAGACCTCGCGAACCAGCTTCTACTGGCTGTTCAAGGATCGCGAGGAGATTCTGGAGGCGCTGCTGGCGCGCTGGGAGGCGCAGAACACGCAGGCCGTCATCACCCAGAGCGAGCGCTACGCGGCGACGATCGTCGAAGCCACGCTCAACGTCTTCGACTGCTGGTTCGACCCGGCGATCTTCGATTCCGAGTTCGAGTACGCCGTGCGCAGCTGGAGCCTGCAGGACCCGGCGGTGGCCACCCGCGTCCAGAGGGCCGACAGCGCACGCCTGGGCGCGCTGAAAGCGATGTTCGCGCGCTTCGGTTATCCCGAGCTGGAAGCCGATACCCGGGCGCGTACCGTCTATCTACTGCAGATCGGTTACATCTCCATGCACATCCAGGAGAGCAAGGACACGCGCATCACTCGGATCGCCGAGTACGTGCGCATCTTTACCGGTCAGCCCTGCACCGAGAGCGATATCGCGCGCTTCGCCGACCGTCATCGCGCGCGCTTTCGCACGTCGGCGACCCCAGCGGCGAAGAGCGCCACATGAGTTTCCCGAAGGTCGACCAGTTCGACACCCGGCGGGCCTTACCTTGGGACGCCGCACCTTAGGACATAGCCGCCGGTATCTGCTGATTCCCATCCCACTCGAGAGGTATACGCATGAAGGTCCTCGTCGGCGTCAAACGGGTCATCGATTACAACGTCAAGGTACGGGTGCGCCCGGATCAGAGCGATGTCGATCTGACCAACACCAAGATGGCCATGAATCCGTTCTGCGAGATCGCGGTGGAGGAGGCGCTGCGACTCAAGGAGCGTGGCGTGGCCAGCGAGATCGTGGCTGTCAGCATCGGCCCCAAGGCGGCTCAGGAGCAGCTGCGCACGGCGCTGGCGCTGGGCGCCGACCGCGCCATCCACATCGAGAGCGAGGAGAGACTGGATTCGCTCGAGGTCGCCCAGGTGCTGGCCCGAATCGTCGCCGAGGAGCAGCCGGGGCTGGTGATCCTGGGCAAGCAGGCGATCGACAGCGACAACAACCAGACCGGGCAGATGCTCGCCGCCCTCACCGGCATGGGCCAGGGCACCTTCGCCTCGCGCCTGGAAGTGACGGATGAGGAGGTCCAGGTAACGCGCGAGGTCGACGGCGGCCTGCGCACGCTGGCCTTGCGCCTGCCGGCGGTGATCACCACCGATCTGCGTCTCAACGAGCCGCGCCACGCGCGCCTGCCCGACATCATGAAAGCCAAGAAGAAGCCCATCGATAGCCGTGGGATCGATACCGTCGGCCTCGCCGCCAACGACTATCTGCGCCTCGAGCGAGTCGAGACCCCGGCGGCACGACAGGGGGGCAGCAAGGTCGCCTCGGTCGACGAGCTGGTCGACAAACTCAAACACGAAGCCAAAGTCCTGTGACAGGAGCCCCCATGAGCACACTGATCTTGGTAGAGCATCGGGATGGCGCCCTGGCCGCCTCCACCGCCCACGTCATCGCCGCGGCCCGCGCCCTGGGCGGAGAGGTCGACCTGCTGGTGGCTGGTGAAGGGGTCGACGCCGTGGCCGCTGCCGCCGCCCGTCTCGATGGCGTGCGTGCGGTCCTCACGGCGGATCATGCGGTCTATGCCCATCAACTGGCGGAGCCGATGGCAGCGCTGATCGTCGCCTGCGTGGACGACTACAGCCACCTGCTCGCAGCCGCCTCCAGCAGCGGCAAGGACATCCTGCCGCGGGTCGCCGCGCTCAAGGGCGTGCCGCAGATATCCGACATCATCGCCATCGAGGCGCCCGACACCTTCAAGCGACCCATCTATGCCGGTAGCGCCATCGCCACGCTGAGCAACCATGCCCCACTCAAGGTGGTGAGCGTGCGCACCAGCGCCTTCGATGCCGTGGCGGAAACCGGCAGCGCCGAGATCCGCGCGCTCGATATCGTGGTCGACAACACGCTGTCCACCTTCGTCGGCGACGAGCTCGCCACTAACAGCGGGCCGGAGCTCGGCAGCGCACGGGTGATCGTATCCGGCGGGCGCGGCCTCGGCAGTAGCGAGAACTTCCAGCTGCTCGACGGCGTCGCCGTCAAGCTCGGGGCGGCCATCGGTGCCTCGCGTGCCGCAGTGGACGCCGGCTACGCCTCCAACGACCTGCAGGTGGGCCAGACCGGCAAGGTGGTGGCGCCGGATCTCTATATCGCCGTGGGCATCAGCGGCGCGATCCAGCACCTCGCCGGGATGAAGGACTCCAAGGTGATCGTGGCGATCAACCAGGACGAAGAGGCACCGATCTTCGGCATCGCCGACTACGGGCTGGTGGGTGACCTGTTCGAGGTGATGCCGGCCCTCGAGAGCCGGTTGTAGCTCTTACTCATCCAGCCCTTACGCATCCAGTCCTTGCGCATCCGGCCCTTGCGCGTGCGGGCCTATCGCGGCCTCGGCGAGGCTCGCCTCGCACGGCCTGGCGAAAGCGCATGACCGGTAGTGACTCGTCGGGCAGAAACAGAAGGCCCACGTAGGCAACGACAACGCCCGACTCTGAAGAGCCGGGCGTCCCTGCGACCTTGGGCGGAGCAAAAGCGCCGTGATCAGGCGGGCTCGGGGGTTTTCTTGTTGTCGCCGAGGGTCACTCCGGGTAGATCGCCGGTCATCGTCTCCTGCGGCTGGTAGTGGATCACCGAGCGGATCGCCTCACCGCGGTGGAGCAGATCGAACGCCGTGTTGATGCGGTCGTGTGTCATGTTGTGGGTGATGTAGGGGTCGACGTCGAAGCGCCCCGAGAGCCACTCGTCGACCATGCCCGGCAGCTCCGAGCGCCCCAGCACGCCACCGAAGGCGCTACCGCGCCAGACCCGCCCGGTGACCAGCTGGAACGGCCGCGTGGCGATCTCCTCGCCGGCGCCGGCGACGCCGATGATGATGCTCTCGCCCCAGCCCTTGTGGCAGCACTCCAGTGCCGCGCGCATCAGGCGCACGTTGCCGACACACTCGAAGGAGAAGTCGACACCGCCATTGGTCATGTCGATGATCACTTCGTGCAGCGGCTCGGGGTGCTCGTTCGGATTCAGGCACTCGGTGGCGCCCAGCGACTCGGCCAGGGCGAACTTGGCCGGATTGACGTCGATCCCGATGATCCGCCCCGCGCCCTGCAACTTGGCACCCTGGATCACCGCCATGCCCACCGCGCCGAGGCCGAAGACAGCGACGGTATCCCCCGGCTGTACCTTGGCGGTGTTGCGCACCGCGCCGATACCGGTGGGCACCGCACAGCCCATCACGCACGCCTTGGACAGCGGCGCCTCGGGGTTAATCTTGGCCACCGCGATCTCCGGCAACACGGTGTACTCGCTGAAGGTGCTGGTGCCCATGTAGTGGCGCAGCATCTTGCCCTTGTAGGAGAAGCGGCTAGTACCGTCCGGCATCAACCCCTGCCCCTGGGTCTTGCGAATCGTCTGGCACAGGTTGGTCTTGCCGGACTGGATATAGGGGCAGTTGGGGTCTTCCGGGGTATAGAGAGGGATGATGTGATCGCCTGGCGCGACCGAGGTCACGCCCTTGCCGATCTCCTCGACGATACCCACGCCCTCGTGCCCCAGCACGCAGGGGAAGAGCCCTTCGGGATCGCGCCCCGAGAGCGTGAACATGTCGGTGTGGCAAAGGCTGGTGGTGACGATTCGGACCAGCACCTCGCCCGCCTTGGGCCCCTCGAGGTCGATCTCTTCGATCTCCAGTGGGCGATTCGGCTCCCAGGCAATGGCGGCGCGCGTTTTCATGAGGACCTCCGTCAACGGAAAAGTGAGGCAAGGTCGCAGTGACCCTGAGTCGTGACTGTGAATAGCGACGTTGAGTCGAGACTTGGCGTAGTGGCCTTGAAGGCATCACGCCGGCGGGCCGACACGCTACACTCGTGACGATACCGGCACGTTCAATTTAAGATACGTTATAACATAACATTTAGATCGCGCTATCGGTTTCCGACAGAAAGCTTTCCCTCGACGACATTCACTCCTTTTCTGGTCCGCCTGCCATGCCCAAGACTGAGACGACCCCGATCCCCGTCACCCTGCTGACCGGCTTTCTCGGCAGCGGCAAGACCACCCTGCTCAATCGTCTGGTCCGCCAGCCCGACATGAACCGCACCCTGGTGATCATCAACGAGTTCGGCGAGATCGGGCTCGATCACCGCCTGTTCAGCACCACCGACGAGACCGAGGTGGTGGCGCTGGAGAGCGGCTGCCTGTGCTGCACCATCCGCGGCGACCTCGCCCGCACGCTGCGCGATGCGCCCTGGCGCTATGCCCGGGAGGGTCGGCGCCAGTTCGACCGCGTGGTGATCGAAACCACCGGCCTGGCCGATCCGGCGCCGATCCTGCACACCCTGATGACCGAGCCCAGGCTAGTCGGCCAGTACCGGCTCGACGGCATCGTCACCACCGTCGATGCCGTCCACGGTAGCGCCACCCTCGACCACCACCCGGAAGCGCTCAAGCAGGCCGCGGTGGCCGACCGCCTGCTGCTGACCAAGGCCGACCTGGCGCCTCTAGAGGCGCTGGCAGCCCTCGCCCGGCGCCTGGCCGAGATCAACCCGGGGGCCGGCCAGCGCCAGGTGGTCCAGGGCGAGATCGAAGCCGTCGCCTTGACCGGGCTGGGGCTGATGGGGGAAGACGGTACCCGCCCCGATCTCGCCCGCTGGATCGACGCCTACGCCCAGCCACCGAGTCTGGCCGGGCTGGCCTTCAGTGCCGGCCCCACGGCTGCCGGGCCACTGCTCACGCCGGTGGGCAGCGACGCATCCGATCCCGCCCGGGACCCCAACCGCCACGACGACCGCATTCGCGCCCACTGCTTCACCCTGGACGCACCGATCGAACTCGGCCGCTTAGAGGCGTGGCTCGAGCTGATGACAGCGCTGATGGGCGAGAACATGCTGCGCATCAAGGGCATTCTCAACCTCGCCGGGCGCGAGCGCCCCACCGTGATTCACGGCGTGCAGCACATCTTTCACCCGCCGGTGGAGCTCGACGCCTGGCCCGATGACGACCGCCGCTCGCGACTGGTGTTCATCACCCGGGATATCCCGCGCGAATCGCTGGAGAGCGTGCTGGTGGCGGTGAGCTAGGCACTGCCTGACAGTCGACGCGCGCAGGTAGCCGTCAGACAGAACCCGAGAACGCCTCGTGGTACCGACCTCGTCTCGGTGCAGCGAGACGTTCCCGTCTCACGCCTGTCGACAGCCAAGATTCTGATAATGGTTAACCATTAGTCTCGATCAGGTCGTGCCCGGTTATTAAGATCATCTCCCGATACGCCCTTCCCGCGGCAAGCCGTGTGATTCCCGCCACCTCCATAAACTCTTGATAAAAAGAGCATATTTACTCTCAACGGCAAGATTTTCTGCTGTCTCTATCTTGGGTGAGTCGGGCGGCCAGCCCTGTGCGATTGCGCCCCTGCGACCAAAGTCGGTCTTCTTTTCACTGCAGGCCCTCATTACCGTGAATTGGTCAACCAATTTACGGAATCCATTCTATGCAGCCGGCTACCCACCGCGTGATCGCCCCCACCGATATCACCGCCCTTCGACGACACGCCTATCGAATCCGTCGCCATGCGCTACTCATGGGAGAAGTGCAGGGCCAGGGTTACGTGGGTCAGGCGCTGGGCATCGCCGACGTCCTCGCGGTCGCCTACTTCCGTGCCATGAATCTGCGCGCCGACGACCCCGAGTGGGAAGCGCGCGATCGCTTCCTGCTGTCGATCGGTCACTACGCCATCGCCCTCTATGCCGCGTTGATCGAGGCGGGCGTCATCAGCGAGAGCGAAATCGAGAACTACGGCAGCGACGACAGCATGCTGCCGATGTCCGGGATGGCGGCCTATACCCCCGGCATGGAGATTACCGGCGGCTCCCTGGGCCACGGGCTGGGGATCGGGGTCGGCATGGCGCTCGGCCTGAAGCGCAAGCAGAGCCATTCGCGCATCTTCAACCTGCTCTCCGATGGCGAGCTCAACGAGGGCTCGACCTGGGAGGCCGCGGCCTCGGCCGCCCACTGGAAGCTCGACAACCTGGTCGCCATCGTCGATGTCAACGATCAGCAGGCCGACGACAAGTCGTCGAGCGTACTCGGCTACGAACCCATCGCCGACAAGTGGCGCGCCTTCGGCTGGACCGCGCTACGGGTGAACGGCAACGACATCGCCGCGCTGGTCGAGGCCTTCGATAGCGCCCTGGAAAGCGCCGACGGCAAACCCTGCGTCATCATCTGCGACACCCTGATGGGACGCGGCGTGCCGCTGCTCGAAAACCGCGACAAGACCCACTTCATCCGCGTCGACGAAGACGAATGGCGCATTGCCCTGAAACAACTCGACGATACCTACGCCACGCCATCCGACGCCGCAGGGAGCGAGCACTCATGACTACCCAATCGCGACTCAAGACATCGGCGATGATCGCATCGCTGGCGGCAGAGGGTCAGCCGACCACCTCAGCGCCTTTCGGTCACGCCCTGGTCGAGGCGGCCGCGGCCGACGAGCGTATCGTCGGCATGACAGCGGATCTGGGCAAGTACACCGACCTGCATGTCTTTGCCCAGGCCTATCCCGAGCGCCACTACCAGATGGGGATGGCCGAGCAGTTGCTGATGAGTGCCGGGGCCGGCATGGCGCGGGAGGGTTTCATTCCGTTCGTGACCACTTATGGCGTCTTCGCGTCGCGCCGAGCCTACGACTTCATCTGCATGGCGATCACCGAAGAGAGACTCAACGTCAAGATCGTCTGCGCACTGCCGGGCCTCACCACCGGTTACGGGCCGAGCCACCAGGCGACCGAGGACATGGCGATCTTCCGCGGCATGCCGAACCTCACCATCGTCGACCCCTGTGACGCGGTGGATATCGAGCAGGCTACCCACGCCATGGTCGCCCATGATGGGCCGGTCTACCTGCGTCTGCTGCGTGGCAAGGTTCCCCGCGTGCTCGACCGGTTCCCGGACTACCACTTCGAGATCGGCAGGGCCCGCAGACTCATGGATGGCGAGGACGCCCTGATCATCTCCTCCGGACTGATGACCATGCGTGCCATCGAAGCCGCCGATCTCCTCGCCGAGCGCGACATGCACGTCGGTGTTCTGCACTCCCCTACTATCAAGCCGCTGGATGCGCAAACGATTCTCGAGGAGATCCAGCGTCATCCCCAGCGCCCCGTCTACGTGGCGGAAAATCACTCCGTCATCGGCGGGCTGGGCGAGAGCGTGGCCGCTCTCTTGATGAATGCCGGCGTACACCCGGAGTTCCACCAGATCGGGCTGCCGGATGCGTTTCTCGACGCCGGCGCACTGCCCACCCTGCATGACCGCTATGGCATCTCGACCCAGGCAGTGGTGAAGACCCTGGCGTCCCGCATCTCACTCACGCACGCCAGCTGAGCCGGCACGCGCCATAGCGAGGCCTTCACCACGTCCCGTCAGCAACCATGAGCGCAACGACAATGATTAAAGCGATTCTGAAAGCGATCCCGACATCGATCCTGCAAACCACGGCCCTGACTGCCGCTCTCGCCACCGCCATGCCGTCGATGGCGGCGCAAACCCTGCAACTGGCCCACAATGCCGCCGAAGGCAATCCCAAATGGGAAGCCTCCGAGCGCTTCGCCAAGCTCGTCGAGGAGGGCACCCACGGCGAGATCCACGTCGATGTGGGCGGCAACGCCCAGTATGGCGACGACATGGAAGCGCTGACCCTGATGCGCATGGGCAGCCTGGCGTTCAGCGCCAACAGCCAGGGCCCGGTAGCGAGCATCGTCCCGCAGTTCTCCGTGCTGGGGCTGCCGTTTCTGTTCGATTCGTTGCCCACCGCCTGGAAGGTGATGGATGGCGAGGTCGGCGACGAACTCAAGCAGTTGGCGCAGCAACATGGGCTGGTCCTGCTGGCGCTGTGGGACAACGGCATCCGTCACGTCAGCAACAATGTCCGGCCGATCGAGACGCCCGCTGATCTGAAAGGGCTGAAGATCCGTACGCCACCGGACGAGATGACCGTCGATATCTTCGATGCGCTGGGGGCGACGCCAACCCCGATGAACTTCTCCGAGCTCTACATCGCGCTACAGCAGGGAGTGGTGGATGGCCAGGAGAACCCGCTGATGAACATCTATTCGTCGAAGCTCTATGAAGTGCAGAAATATATCTCGCTCACCGGACACAAGTACGAGTCCACCCCGCTGCTGATGAGCAAGATCGTCTGGGACGGCCTCTCGCCCGAGCAGCAGCAGGTCATCCAGAACGCCGCCATCGAAGCCGGCAAATACAACCGCCAGGCCTCGCTTGCGGCCGACAAGGAACTCCGCGCGAAGATGGAGCAGGCGGGGGTGACATTCAACGAGGTGGATCAGGCACCGTTCATCGAGGCGACACACGGCGTCTACGACGCCTGGCGGCAGAAGTATCCGAAGATGGTCGACATGGTCGTCGAAGCCGCGAAAGCCGCGTCACAGTAAACGGGAGCGTTCGCCATGTCTGATGTCATCGCAGGAAGGCATGGCGAGCCGGGGCATCCCGGTTCGCCCCTGCTGCGCCTCAAAACCGCGATTCATCACCTGTTCAAGTGGCTCGGCATTCTCTCGCTGCTGGTGATGTTCGCCACGCTGCTGGCGGCCGTGTTCGTGCGCTACGTGTGGGAGACGAACCTCGACTGGACGTCGGAAGTGCCCAACATCCTGTTTCCGTGGCTCACCATGTGCGCCATCGTCGCGACCGCGGCCAAGAACGAGCATATCGGAATCGAGGCGGTGGTCGAACGGCTGCCGCCGCCGCTGCGACGCGTGATCGGTCTCGCGACCAATCTGCTCGCGGTCGTCGCCTTCGCACTCATCGCCTGGCACGGGCTGGATGTGGTCGCGATCGCGGGCAGCCAACGCCTGCCCATTACCGGCGTCGCCATGTCGTGGTCCTACTGGTCGGTCGTCGTCGGCTTCGCCGGCCTGGCGCTCGTATCCCTGATCAACGTGCTCGTCGCGCTCGACCGCCGGGTACCGATCGCCGAGTCGCTGGCGACCCACGGGGAGGAAGCCTCATGACGGTCAACATGTTGATCTCCTTCGTTCTGCTCATGCTGATGGCGATGCCGGTGGGCTACTCACTGGTGATCAGCGGCTGGACGGCGCTGTCGGTATTCGGCTCGATGCCCTCGAGCATGGTGGTGATGAAGATATTCCAGCCGACCCAGAGCTTTCCGCTGCTGGCGATCCCGTTCTTCGTGCTCTCCGGCAGCCTGATGATGTCCGGCAAGCTGGGGCAGCGCCTGGTGGCACTCGCTTCGATGCTGGTCGGCAAGTACCCCGGCGGGCTCGGCCAGGTCAATGTGGTCGGCTCGACGATCTTCGGCGGTGTGTCCGGCTCTGCCGTCGCCGAGGCGTCGGCGCTGGGCTCGATGCTCATCCCGTGGCAGAAGAGAGAGGGCTACCCTGGCGCCTTCGGCGCTGCGGTCACCGCCTCGTCGTCGGTCATCGCTGGCCTGATGCCGCCATCGATTCCGCTGATCCTGTTCGCCACGGTCTCCAACGTCTCCATCGCGTCGCTGTTCATTGCCGGCGTGCTGCCGGCGCTGATGCTGGCGATAGGGATGATGACCGCCTGCTACGTGACCGGAAGACGCCGCAACTTTCCCCGACTCACGTTGAAGTACACCGCACAGGAGGTCAGAAGCACCCTGATCACCGCGCTGCCCGCCCTGCTGATGCCGGTGATCATTCTGGTGCTGCTGCGCACTGGTATCGCCACGCCCACTGAGGTCAGCATCATCGCCGTGGCCTACGCGCTGGTCGTCAGCGCCCTGATCTATCGCGACCTGACCCTCGCCCGCGTGGTCGGCGCGCTCTCGGGCACGGTGGTGACGACCGGCATGGTCATGCTGATCATCGCTGCCGCCAACATCATCGCTTATATCCTGACCAGCGGTGGTGTGCCCCAGGCGGTCGCCCAGTGGGCGGTGGGCACCCTCGGCAATCCGATTCTGGTCATTCTGGCGATCAACCTCCTACTGCTGTTCATCGGCATGTTCCTCGATCTGCCGGCCGCCATCCTGCTGCTGGGGCCGACCCTGGTCTCGATCGCCAACGCCATCGGCATGGATCTGGTCCAGCTCGGCATCATCATGTGCGTGAACCTCAGCATCGGGCTGTTCACTCCCCCCATCGGCACCACCCTGTTCGTCGCCTCGGCCATTGCCCGGGAGCGCATCGGCGCCGTCGTGCGCGAACTCATCCCGTTCTATCTCGTCGCGATCGCCGTGCTGCTGCTCATCTCGTACGTGCCCGCACTGATCCTTTACTGAGGAACCAAGATGAAAAGAGTCGCTGTTGCAGGATTGGGCGCCATGGGCTGGCCCATGGCCGAGAACCTCGTCCAGGCCGGGCTGGACGTTGTCGGTCTGGACGCACTGAGCGAGCGCGCCGACGCCTTTCACCGCCAAACGCCCGGCAGAGACGGCGGTATCGACAGCGTCGAGGCGCTGGTGATCATGGTCGTCAACACCGAGCAGATTCGCTCGCTGCTGTTCTCGGATGCCCTCGTCGCTGGCGGGCTGGTGTCCCAACTGCCCGCGGACACCTGCATCGTGCAGATGTCCACCGTCGCGCCAGCCGATGCCGCAGCGCTGGCCGCCGAGGTCGCGGCAGCGCGGACGGATCTTCACTATGTGGATGCCCCGGTATCGGGCGGCGTCGTCGGGGCAAAAGCCGGCACGCTCAGCATCATGGCCGCCGGCGATGCGCCATCACTCGCGCGCTGTCGTGTGCTGTTCGACATCCTCGGCCAGGCGATCTTCGAGGTCGGCGATCGCCCCGGGCAGGGCGCAGCCATGAAGGCCGTCAACCAGCTACTGTGCGGGGTGCATATCGCGGCGGCGGCGGAAGCGCTGGCGCTGGCCGAGAAGAGCGGCATCGATCGGCAGATCGCCCTCGAACTGGTTCAGGGGTCGGCGGCGTCGAGCTGGATGCTGCGCGATCGCGGCCCGCGAATGGTCGAGCCGCCGGGAGACGTCACCAGCGCCATCGATATTTTCTGCAAGGACCTGGGCATCGTCTGCGATGCCGCAGGTTCATCGCGGGCGTACATCCCCCTCGCCCATAGCGCGCATCAGCTCTTCGTCGCCACGGCCGAGGGGGGCGAAGGCCGCCTGGACGACAGCCAGTTGATTCGCACCTATCGCCGGCTCAACGGCTGCGATCCCGAGGGAGGCAGCCAGGCATGAGACCGCTCTCGTTTTCCGTCAGCACGGCGGCCTACGACGGTTACGGCTTCGACCGCATTCTGGCTTCCCTGGCCCGCTGCGGCGTGCGAGACGTCGAGTTCGCCTTCATCGACGGCTACGTGGAGGCGTTCACCGATGCCGACCTGACCCTGACGCTCGCCGACGACCTGTGTCGCGAGATGCGCGCTTTCGATCAGTGTTGCCGCTACTTCTCCGGTCATATCGACCTCGGCCTCGACAACGCCCCGGAGCGACTCGAAGCGCGCTGCCGATTCGCCGCGGCACTCGGCGCCGAGTGCGTCATCACCAATGCCGCGACCCTCGGCAACCGGGCACGATTTCTCGCCCACGCAAAACGGCTCAGCCGTATCGCACGCCACCATGGCGTTCGCATCCTGCTCGAGAACCCCGGCAACGGCGAATCGAACATGCTCGATCACGCCGGCGATATCCCGGCGCTGATGGCGATGCTCGATGACGATACCTTCGGCATCAACTACGACTGCGGCAACCTGCTCTCTCACCAGCCCGAGCGCCACCCCGAGTCGGACATCGAGCAAGCCCTGCCGCTAACGGATCACTTCCATATCAAACCCTGTCGTCGCAGGGCTTCCGGGTACGACTTCACCGAACTCGGCGACAGCGATATCGACGAGGCCCGCGTGCTACGCGCCCTCATGGCCGCCGAGCGGCCTTTCTCGCTGGAACTTCCCTTCCGGCTCCATCGAGACCGCCAGGCGCAACCCTGGCGGGACAGGAGTCCACTGCCTCTCGATCTGATCGAGGAAAAACTCGGCCGTTCCCTCGAATGGCTCGACAACCTTCAATGATGCCTGGAGATACCCTCATGCTTCTCGACAACAAGATCTGCCTCGTCACCGGCGCCGCCGGTGCCCGTGGCATCGGCTTGAAAACCGCTCGGCTGTTCCACGACCACGGGGCGAACATCGTCATCTCCGATATCGACGAATCGGCCTGCGAAGCGGTACGGCAGGCGTTCGACCCCGAGCGCTGTCTCGTGGTGGTGGCCAATGTCACCCGCCGCGACGAATGCCGCGAGGTGGTGGCGCGCGCGCTCGAACGATTCGGCAAGATCGATGTGCTCATCAACAATGCCGGTATTACCCAGCCGGTGAAGTTCGAGGAGATCGATCCCGAGGGCTACGACCGCATCCTCGACGTCAATCTGCGCGGTATGCTTTACATGTCCCAGGCCGTGGTACCGCACATGAAAGCAGCGGGCGGCGGCTCGATCGCCAACACCTCCTCGGTTTCCGCCCAACGCGGCGGCGGCATTTTCGGCGGACCCCACTACAGCGCCGCCAAGGCCGGCATGCTGGGTCTGGGCAAGGCGATGGCCCGCGAGCTGGGACCCTTCGGTATTCGCGTCAATTCGGTGACGCCCGGGCTGATCGATACCGACATCACCGCCGGCAAGTTGACCGAGGAGATGAAGGCCCCGATCCTCGAGGGGATTCCGCTCAAACGACTCGGCCTGCCCGACGATGTCGCCAATGCCTTTCTCTTCCTGGCCAGCGAGCTGTCGAGCTACATCACCGGTGCCACGATCGACGTGAACGGCGGTATGCACATTCATTGACATGCTAAGCTGCCGCCGACCTCTTTCGACCGACGGCAGCGATTGGAACGCCCATGAGCGAGATTGACTCCGGCCTGCTGGCCAAATTGCACGACTTCGTTTCGGTATCGGAACTATCCCGCGATGGGCGCCTGAAACTGCCACCGGAAAGAACGCTGTGCGAGCGATTCTCGATGCATCGCTCATCGGTCAGGAATCTGCTGTCGGTGCTCCAGAGCCTGGGATTCATCGAACGCCGGCAGGGTTCGGGCACCTTTCTGAGAATGCCCGAACCCGTCTTCATCCAGCTCTACTTCGAACTGGCCCTGAAGTTGAACTACATCTCTGTCGATCACATGGAAATGGCGCGGGAAATGTTCGAGCGCGAGATCGTCCAGGCCGCGACGACGCATCACAACGCCCAGGAGCTGGAAAAACTGGAACGGCTCTGCGAGCGTATCGTCACTACCACGGATATCAACGACGGTCTCCAGGCCGACTACGAGTTCCATGAACAGCTGGCGATCATGGCCGGCAATCCCGCCATTCTGATCATTTTCCAGGGACTCTCGTCGGTGCTCAAGAAAGTGCTCCACCACCGCCGTGTACTGGCGCGCCAATCCCCTCAGTCGCAGAAGAAGACCAACGAAACCCATATCGCCATCGTCGCGGCGATCAAGGCGAGAGATCCCGATCTGGCCCGTCAGGCCATGTTCGACCACTTCGAAACCTGGAACCAGCAGACGATGCGATCCTATGCGGGTAGCTGAGCCCCACCTGCCAGAGCGCGATATGCCGGCAGGCAGCGACAAGACGCCAGCCACGACAAAGGGTGATCCCCCTCACTCCTGACTGACACGCCTGTTTTCCCAATCTTCACGTTGCGTCGCACTCTTCACATCGCACCACACTGTCATTGGCAACAGTAGTCGCGTGACTCTGCATGCCGACTCACCCCACTCCGCTTCCCATCGATTTTCATGGTTCGATCACTCCGCGGTATTCAACCCAATAGCCACAGCCACTCAAGACATTGGCCACTCAAGACATTGGCCGCTTAAGACATTGACCGAACCCAGTTCCGGCAAGTCTGCGAAACGGTTTGATCATCCAGCTCGACATCGCCACTTCCTCGGCGGTAGAGATCACCATGAACGATTGTCAGTGGCAGTCACGTAAAAACGCCCCGCGTCACNNGGTGACGCGGGGCGTCGAGTCCGGCGAGGATCGGGGTTGCCGCAGTTATTCAGGCCAGCGCTGGCGCTACTCCCCGCGAACGCGAACGCCACCGCGGCAGCGACCCGGCACTGGAGAGCGAGACCGCCAGGATCGACATCAGTACCAGCGCCAGCGCGGGCACCAGCACCGCCCAGGGCGCGCGTTCGATATAGGGCAGACTCTCGGCCAGCAGCAGCCCCCACTCCGGCGCCGGTGGCCGTGGCCCCAGCCCGAGAAAGCCCAGCGCCGCCAGCGCCAGCGCGGTGCCCGGCAGACGCAGCATGGCGTGGCGAAACACCGGGCCGACCACCGCCGGCAGCAGATAGCGGGTGAGCAACCGCAGCCGCCCCACGCCGAGTATCGGGGTGATGCGCACGTGCGGCTGGCCCAGCGTCTCGGCCACCAGCGCCGCGGTGTGGGCCGCCAGCGGCGCCCAACTGACCAGGGTGACCGCGATCACCGCACCACTGGCGCTCGGCCCCATCAGGCCGGCGACGATCAGCCCGGCGATCACCGGCGGGGTGGCATTGGTGATCTCGATCGGCCCCGCGGCGAGGCGCGGCATCAGCCCGATCGTCATCCCGAGCAGAAAGCTGATGCCCACCGCCAGCAGCGCCATTCCCATGGTCGAGAGCGCGCCCTGGCTCACCCGCGCCAGGATATCGCGACCGATACCGTCGGCCCCCAGCGGCAGTGCCAGGCTCGGCGGTTGCAGCCGCAGGTAGGCCGAACTCAGCGGATCGCGCCCCAGCCCTGCGATGATGATCAGTGCGAGCGCCGCTGCCGCGAGGGCAGGTATCAGCCAGCGCCAGCGCCCGGGATGCGCTGGCGCCATCGCCACCGGCACCGCGCCGGCACGCAGCGTGCGCCCCAGCAGCAGTGCCCGGCACAGGTTGGCGCTACCACCGAGCACGATGGCAATGACGATCAGTATGAGAATACCGGTCTGCAGCGCGGGTAGATCCTGCGCCGAGGCCGCACCCAGGGTGGCCCGCCCGATCCCGGGAATGGAGAACACCTGCTCCACCGCGATCGCACCACCGGTCAGCCCCACCATGACCAGACCCACCTGCGGCAGCAGGCTGGGCAAGGTGCGCTGGATCGCCGCCAGGGCGATACGCCGGCGCGCAAAGCCAGCCACGTGCCAGGTCACCACCCAGCGCTCGGAGAACGCCGCCGTCAGCGCATCGCTGAACAGACGCCCGAGCAGACCACCGCCCGGTAGGCCGAGGGCCACCGCCGGCAGGATCAGATGGCGCCAGTCACCCCAGCCATAGGGCGGCAACCAGCGCAGCCAGGCAGCGAATACCACCAGCAAGAGCGCCGCGAGCAGAAACTCCGGCAGCGCGGTGAGCGCCGCCCCCAGCGCGCCGGAGGTGGGTACCGCCTCACCGACTAGCCCGCGCTTGAGCGTCGGCAGGCAGATCGACAGGGCGATCACCAGCGCCACCCCCAGCGCAGCCGCCATTAGCGTCAGCGAGACCTGCGCTGCCTGCAGCATGCCCGGTAGCACCGGGGTGCCGGAGATCCAGGAGACACCGGCATCGCCGTGCGCAAGCCCGCTCAGCCAGTGCCCCAGTTTCTCGTACGGCCCCATGGCGAGGCCGAGCTGGGTACGGATGGCGTCCAGCGCCTCGACGCTAGGATTCTGCTCACCGGCCCGGGCACGCAGGATGCTGAGTGCCGGATCGCGCCCGGAGAGCCACGGCAGCAGCCCCACCAGCACCACCACGCCGGCCAGCGTCACCAGCCGCGATAGTGTCGGCAACAGACGCTGCCACGCACCCCAGCGCCACGCTACCCCGGCAGATCGTGGGATCACGCTCAGCGGCTGACTAGTGGGCATCGGCTGCCTGAACGAAGTGGGTGTGCTCGTTGATCAGCTCGCGCTCGCGCGGATCACGCACGGCATCGACCACACGGACGGACTCGCCCTGGATCACCCGCTCGTGGAGCATGGGAATCGCAGCATCTGCTTTCAGGATCTCGGCTTCGGCAGCGATGATCGCCTGGCGACGCTCGGGGCCCGGCGGCAGATCGCCGGCCTTGGCCAGCGCCGCATCGATCTTGGGGTCGCACAGCTGGGCGATGTTGAACGAGCCCGCGCAGGAGAAGTCGCTGAACATGTAGGCGACCGGATCGCCGGAGTCGAGCAGGGTCGCCCGCGACAGGATGAAGGCGTCGAACTTGCCCGCCAGCATGTCGGATTCGATGTGCGCGTACTGGCGCACCTCCTGCTGGGCATCGAAGCCCGCCGCCTCGAGCTGCTGTTCGAGCAGCACCGCCACTTCCGGCAGCTCGGCACGATCGGTGAAGGTGCCCAGCGTGATGCGGGTCCCGTCCGGCTCGGCGGCCGCGGTGCGCTGGGTCAGCGGCTGGCGCAGCTCGCTCGCCCAGGCCAGTGCCGGGCCCAGCAGCCCTTCGGCGACGTCAGCGCGACCTTCGTAGACGGTGCGCACGATGGCACCACGATCCAGTGCCTCGCGCGCCGCCGCACGCAGGGCCGGATCCTGGAACGGCCCGGAGACGGTATTGAGATAGAGGGTGTTGGTGCGCGGCATCGGCACTTCATGTATCAGCGACGGATCGATCAGCGCCACCTGCGAGACCGGCACCGCCTCGACCACATCCGCCGTACCGGTACGCAGCGCAGCGCCACGGGCAGTGCCATCGGGCACATAGTCGGCATCGATGCCAGCGAGTTCGGCGCGCTCTCCCCAGTAGCCGTCGTAACGCTCGAGGGTGGCACCCTGAATGCCGTTGATCTCGGTGAGTACGAAGGGCCCGGTGCCCGCACGGGTGGGATCGACGTGGCCCGCCTGGGCGTAGGCTCTCGCCGCCATGATCGCCAGCTGCGGGCTGGATAACCGGTTGGGCACCAGCGGGTCGGCATCCGCCGTACGCACGATGACGGCGTTCTCGCCGTCGGCCTCGATGTGCATCTCGACACCGTCGAGAATGCGCGGCTTGGGTACGGCCTGGGTAGCGGCGGTGAGCGAGGCCACTACCTGCCCGGCGGTCAGCGCGGTGCCGTCATGGAAGGTCACGTCCGGGCGGATAGTGAAGCGCCAGGTCTGGGGGTCGAGCTGCTGCCACTCGGTGGCCAGAAACGGCTGGGGGTCGCCATCGGCATCGAGTCGAATCAGCGTCTCGGCGGTGCTCCAGCGCGACAGCTTGAAGGCGTCGTCGGTGAGCGGATTGAGCCCGGAGCGCGGCGGCTGCAGCATGGCGACGCGGAGGCGCTGATCCTGCATCTGCGTCTTCTCGGAAGCCTCGTCGCGCGCCGCCGAGGTCTCCTCGTCCTGCCCGCAGCCGGCGAGAAGAGAGAACGACAGCACCATCAGCGGCAGCGTCAGGGCACGCCGCAGCAGGCTGACCGGGTGGCGTGTGGCCGAGGCGCGCCGGGGCGTCGCCAGCATCGAGGAAGCGCGCAGCGTCGCAGCGGTGCCGAAAGTCGCAGTGGCAGGGAAGGTCACGAGGGGATCTCCTGGGTCGTGGGGCGGCGCCCGGCAGCCTCCGAGGGCGGTACGGGCGTGGACAAGGCGGTAGAAAAAGTCGTGGCAGCGCGCAGCAGCGCTGCGGTATGCGCCTGGGCGGGCTGGCGGAACAGTGCCGCCGTGGGGCGATCTTCGATGATCGCACCGGCATCGAGGATCAGCGTGCGCTGGCACAGCCGACACACCACCGAAAGATCGTGGGAGATCAGCAGCAGGGCGATGCCAGCGTCATGATTGAGCGACTTGAGCACCTGGGTGACCTTGGCCTGGACCGGCAGGTCGAGCCCGCTCAGCGGCTCATCCGCCAACAGCAGCCGGGGCCGCACCGCGATCGCCCGGGCGATCGCCACGCGCTGCGCCTGCCCGCCCGAGAGCGACTCGGGGCGCCGCTCGAGAAAGCTGCCATCCAGCCCCACCTGCGCCAGCGCCTCGCTCACCCGCCGCTGGTGATCGCCATCGATACCCAGATGCACCAGCGGCTCGCGCACCAGTTCGCGGACCCGCATACGCGGATCGAGGGAGGCAGCAGGGTCCTGCGGGATGTACTGCACCACCCGGCGGTACCAACGCAGCGCGCGCACCGAGCCGGGCCGAATGCGCCGACCCTGGCACCAGATCTCGCCGCTGTCGGCACGTGCCAGCCCCAGCATCAGATTGAGCAGCGTCGACTTGCCCGCCCCGGAGACCCCGGCGAGACCGATCAGCTCCCCCGGGCGGATGGCTAAATCCACCGCCTTGAGGATCGGCTGCCGCTCGCGCCGCCAACCCCAGCGCCGTGGCCCGGCCAGCCAGCGGCTCAGCCCGCTGACGCGCAGAAGAGAGCCATCAGCGTTTAGAGAAGCGCCATCAGCGTTTAAACAAGAGCCATCAGCGCTAAGGAGAGAGCCGTCGGCGTTTGGAGAAAAGCCATCGGCGTCCGGGCGAACGCCCTCGCCGCGTCTCGCCGGGAGGCAATCGTCGAGGAGACTCATCGCGCCCCCACCACAGCATCGGCGGGGCAGACGTCCGCTGCCGCCAGCATCTCGGGCGATATTTCGGCACTGCGCATCGCAGCCACCAGCTCGCGGGTGAAGCGCTGCTGAGGTGACGCGACCAGATCCGCCAGCGGGCCACTCTCGATCATCCGCCCCTGCTCCAGGATCACCGCGCGCTGACACAGCCGGCTGGCCGCCCCCATGTCGTGGGAGATGAACAGCAGCGCGGGCTTCCCGGCGCCACCGGTGGTCTCGTGCAGCAGCGTCAGCACCTCCGCCTGGGTCAGCGCATCGAGCGCCGTGGTCGGCTCATCGGCCACGATCAGTGACGGCTTGCAGGCCAATGCCAGCGCCACACAGACCCGCTGGCGCTGGCCACCGGAGAGTTCAGCGGGCGAGCGCGTCAACAGCTCGGTGGCCGCCGTAAGGCGCATGCGCGTCAGCAGCTCAGCGGCAGCGGCCCGTGCCGCCCGGCGCGAAAGCCCGTGGAAGCGCACGAACGGCTCGCTCAACTGGGCGCCCACGCTCACCAGCGGGTTCAAGGCCGCCTGGGTGTTCTGGAACACCATGCCGATGCGCAGCGCTCGCGGGCGCCGGGTCGCCGCCACACCAGCGACCTCATGTGCGCCGAGGCGAATGCTGCCGCCGACGCTTGCCGTGGAGGGGGTGATACCGAGGATCGCCGCCGCGGTGAGCGACTTGCCCGAACCCGAGGGGCCGATCAGACAGACGCGCTCACCGGCACCGACGGTGAAGTCGAGACCATCCACCACGCGCTGCGCGCCGAGGCGCACCGACAGATTGTCCACCCGCAACACGGGCTCATTGGGCTCGGGCACCACGCCACGCTCCTGCAGGAAAGGCCTAGAAGCGCGAAGTTATAACATAACGATTTAGAGATGCGCTATGGCTGCGTAGGGCGATGGCAGCTGGCACGGATTCAGCGTTGAAACGGGGGAGGGAGCCGACGCCTTCTCACCTTGGTATCGGGCCTGGCGAAATGCGTACCGAACATTATCCGGGCCGCCGAGATGATTTTCGTGGCCAAGGCAAAGGGCATCGTTCAACGGCCCCCTGGGGACCAACTTATGTGGTGGCGACGGAAGTGGGATCGGTGGTATCACCCATGACTCCCTGGGTGACGGCGGCGACGGCCGCACCGCGCAGACTGTCTGCTTGACAAGATATCGCTAAAGGTATCACCCAAGTTGCTCAGACATAGGCCTATGAAACCTAGGATATCTGTGATGTAACGGTATCCACCTTCGCCAAAACCTTACCATCTCCATACAAAACGATATCGTTAAGAGCCCCATTCCACAGAGCATAGAAAGAACTTTGACTACAGTAATATCAAGATCATTACCTGCCCAACATCTCTAACGCTTTGTCTATCCATTCAGAAACAGACATACCTTCCGACTCTGGTTTAAAATTACCTCCCAGCTTATTTATTGTATCCTGTGGCAAGTCACCTCTATCTTGAAGCCCTTTGAGAGCCTCAACCAACTCAACTACAGACTCATCCGGCTCGGCATTTGCAAAATCTACAACAGCATCAAGGGATGTTTCATAATCATCACGCCAATCCTGATGAAAATAAGCCTCAAAGAAGTATTCAAATATTTCGCTCACTTAATTTCTCCTAATCATTGGGTTTCGGGAAAGACGTATGAACCCGGTAACCATTTGGAGCCAAGGAATCCTTTACCAAAAGCACAAATGATTTATTGGATGGTTGCGAGACTGTGGATCCTTGGGGAATAACGCGACCAATCTCGTAACCAAGAACTTCATTAAGCGGAAGCCTAGACCCTGGGCTATTTGTTAGCCAATTCTGTATACGGTCACTATTCCTCGACAATACATCTCCAACCGCTCTCTGAGCTGTCTCTAAGTTTGGATATGTTGATGAACCTAAAATATCCGACTCAGTCTCAAACCGTTGCAGCAACTGCTCATCAGTTTTACCAACATGCCGCCTAATAGTATGCCCATCCAAGTTTTCATGGAAAACAAGTGTTCCGCCAGTTGCATCTTTAATTAAAGAGCTAGTGTCTGAAACAACATCACCATCCTGCACCACCCCCCGAGAAAAGTCTCCTACTCCCGCTAAGCCTGATCGGCTTGTAACAACACTCTTTGCCATCCTCGGCAGGCTTGCCACCAGCCCACCTGCGCCCATCAGCATCGACTCGTTTTCTAGCGCGACGCGGACTCTCAGCTTGTCGGCTTCGTCCTGCTTACCGGCCTGCTCCAGCGCATCGGCTTGGGCCAGCTGCTCACGGTTTTTCTCGGTAATGTAGTTCACCGGGTTGGCAGCAAAGGCTTTTACGTCCTGGCCCATCGCTTGCAGTAGCGCTTGAGATTCTTCGTCACCCAGCAGCGCTTGCCCGACGATCTGGCCCATTATGATCGGCGCGCTAGCGGAATCCACCACCATCTCTGAAAGGGCTTCAGCACCAATGCGCTCCATGCGCTGCTGTTGGTGCTCACCATACTGCGTTGCCGTATGGGTGTACTCAGCAAGGACCGTATCGCGGTCATCTCGACCTAACTTAACGTCTTGCCAGCTATCCATGGCCACCTGCAACTGTGCCCGTTCGTAGCGGCAGGCTTGTGCCGAGCCGCCTTGGCCACAGGCTTGCTCCAACGCCAGGTCACGCGACTGGCTGAGGGTATGAATCGCAAGACGTTCTTCCTCCAGAGATTGACGCTGTGTTTCTGAGAGAGAGTCGTCATCTTCCAGTAGGCGATTGATTTCTTGCAGCCGCTTGGCTTCTGGGTGGGCCAGGTAGTTGTACGTTGTCGCGTTACCCGCAATCTCGGCACCCTGCTGTACGTCTCCGTCGGCCAGGCCGGCTGCGACGATGCCAGTGATCTGCGATGCCGCCGTCAGCAACTGCGGGTCGTTATCGACTAGTGTGGCCAACTGTTCGATCAGCGCTTCGTTGGCACCGGCCGCCAGGGCGCCGCTCTTGAAGTCGCCGCCGCTGGCCGCCGCGGCAAGCCCACCGGCTAGGGCGTGCAGGGCGACCTTTTCGCTGCCACCATCCGCTAGATCGTTGGCAAGCCCCAGGTTTCCGACCTGGTTGAACAGGGTGGCTTGCAGCACAGTGCTCGTGGCGTTTTGCAGGCGGGTGCGGAAATGATCGCCGAAGCTGCCGCCCTGCACGGCGGTATCGACACCGGCGTCTGCCAGTGCCTGCGAGGCACGTTGACCCGCGAAGCGGCCCCAGCCGGAGGCGCTGTCGAGATTCACGCCGACTGTCCGGCCGGTTACCGGATCAGTGCTGCCACCCCAAACGCTATCCAGGCCTTTGGCGACACCTGCGGATGCGGCAGCCGTGACCGCGCTCTTGAGACTATCGCTTGATAAGGTATCGCTGACAGTGGCACCGAGATTGCCACGATGATTGATGACGCCGACGGCGGCCGTACCGGCTAGCGAACCAGCAGCACCAGCGGCCATGGCAGCTGCCAGACCACCGCCACCGATGGCTGTCACGGCACCCGCAGCGGCCGGGCCCGCGATGGCGGCGGCCGCAATGCTGATGGCGAGTGCCGCTCCCTGACCCAGCCCCGATTGGCTGTAGTCCCAGCTATCGTGGATCTCTTTGACCGTGCGCCAGTCGATGTCACCGCGCGCCTCGGCCTGCTCGAGCCACGCGAGATCCGGATTAGCAGTGACCATGGCGTCGATGGCTTGACTGACCGTTTGCTGGTCGACTTGGCTGATATCGATGTTCAGGCCGTCGGCCGCCTGGATCAGCGTCTGCCCCTGGGCGATCAACTCACTCTGGCGCAGCGTCTGGTCGGTCTGACCCTTGCCCTTGGCCGATTGCCATGCCCAATTGCTCTTGCTCTTTTCATGGGATTCGGTGTGAGTATCCAGCGCCCCGGCAAAGGTGATACCGCCGCCAATGGTGAGGCTGAGATCCCCACCGCTATCCAGCCTGGCGGCCTCGTAGGTCTGGTCTCCGCCGCTGGCGATGGTGAGGTCACCGCCAGTCTCGACGGTCGTTCCGACGGCACGGGTATCGGTGACTTCGTCGCGCTTCATCGACTTACGACTGATCAACCCGCCACTCTTTTTCTTCTTGTAGTAGTAGTGGTAATCCTCATCGTTGGCAGCCACGAGCGATACGTCGTTACCACCGACCAGGTAGGCTTGATCACCTGCCTTCAGGCGGCTGGCCTGGGCCGTCAGATCGCTGCCCGCCATCAGGGAGAGATCGCCACCAGCGCTGAGTTCGCTACCCTGCTGGCGCGTATGGGTATCAATGACATCCTTGCGGGTTCCCGGAGATCGATAGTGGCGCTCATTGTGCTGTACGCTATCCACCGAGCGCACACGAAGATCGCGTCCCGCCAGTGCCGAAAGATCGTTTCGAGCATCGACACGGCTGGCAACGATATCAATGTCGCGTCCTGCCGCTAGATTGATATCACCTGACGATATCAAATGGCTAGCTTGAGCTCTGTTCTCTGAGCTCGACGAGCGCAGATAACTCCGCGTGAAGTTTTCCCCACGAGCGTCCTGCACGGCGGCCAGATTCAGATCACGCCCAGCGAATAGGCCAATGTCGCCGCCGCTAACGATATCTGCACGGTTGATTAGATCTCTTCCCGCCGATGCACTTAAACCATCAATGGCCGAGATCAAGCCGCCTTGATCCAAAATGGTTTCGTAACTTGATTGCGTACCAAATTTTACAGCCAGCCTATCGTTAACAATACTGCCCTTGAGCGCTTTGAGGTTGACGTTTCCACCTCGAATCTCGCCTGCGATATTGTTGTAGATATCGTCTTTAGCGGTCAGCGAGAGGTTATTACCCGCCGCCATTAGCCCCGCCTGCAGGATGCTGCCGCCGCTACTGGCATTAAGATCACGCGAAGCGCGAATCGTGCCGACGTTAGCGAGATCATCACCCGCGATCAGGTCGATATCACGGCCCTGAATCAAGCTGTTACCGCGTACGTTACGCTCTGCCACTTTGGCCAGATAGAGCACCGGCGCCAATACGGTTTCACCCGCTACCTGCTGGGGCTCCATCCACACGATATCGTGTGTTAGTGCAGCCGTCTGCGAGGGTGTGAGTGCGACCCCCGGCGTCAGATTCAATGAATCGCTCGCGGCGATAGCATTGTCCATCAGATAGCGGTACTGATCCGCATCATTGGTCAAGCGCGTATCAAGGAATCGGCTGCCTGTCTGCGTCTGAACGGCATCACGAATCAGCCGTGATTCATAACGTCCGTCACCGAGCAGTCGGTAGGCGCTGTCGTCGGTATACCCCAGCTTATCGAGTAGATAGTCCGACCCCTTGACTCGATCGACCGAGGTAAATTCGGGATTGGTCTCTATCAAGTAGTGGCTCTTGGGCGACGGATTCTGGATAAAAAGCCCGTAGTCGCCCTGAGGGAGTCTAAAAGTGGGGAGTTTGGCTGGGGTGACGCGCTCGAAATCCGCGTTGCTATAGTCGACTGGGGAGAAAGATGCCTCTACCGGGGTGTTGCGTCTTACAGTGATCGCCTCACTGCCGTTATCAACTCGCGGCAGGAGAGCCATACCCTGCTTGGTAGCACCTTTACTACCCTCTGAGCCCGCTTCGGAGGGAAGAGAGGTCTCTATGGGTATGTTGCGTTGTACAGTAATCGTCTCACTGCCGTTATCACCTCTTGGCAAGAGAGCCATATCCTGCTTGGCAACATCTTTGCCATCATATGAGCCCGTCATGGGCGATAGAGAGGTCTCTAGAGGTATGTTGCGCTGCACAGTGATCGTCTCACTGCCGTCACCACCGCGTGACAAGAGAACCGGATTGCGCTTGGCAATAGCTTTGCCATTACCCGATGCCGCTGCAGATGAGTGGTTCCTTTCGATGCTTGTGAGCACGTCATCGGCATCCGACCAAGAGTCGACACTCGATTCGATGGCCTTGACGTCGCGCGCTTGCACGGAGCGTGCCGTGTTTTGGCTATCCGCCTTGCGATATGCCTGGGTGACAATGTCGTTCGATATGCCAGCCATATCCGTCTTGGCATAAGTCCCCTGATGGCGTAGAGACGGCTGGTCAGTGACGCTCGTGCCGTCTACGCCACTCCTCGCGGCCGCAGCGCCAGAGCTGCTCTCGACAACTCGATAAACAATATTGTCGGAAGATCCCAAAGGCTTCTTACGTTGTGCCTTTTCCTTATCGATCATTGTTATTTCCGCGGCAGCTTCAGAGCGCCTTGCTATATCATAGCTAAATTTACGAACGGGAATAACTTCACTATCCCTGCCCAGACTTCCATTAATCTGCGCACGTTTTTGTGTTGAAATTTCGCCATTGTCGATACGTTCAGCTGCTTCAATGAAAACTTTGCCTCCCGCATACACAGTAGCTTTCAAAGAACTATCGAATTCCTCCTTGGTAGTAAACTCAGTTTCAATATCCCCGGAGGTCACCACATCAGGCAGCGGGGGTTTTTCTTCATCGTTATTGTTATTCCAGCTATCGACCGATTTCTTAATATTATAATCTATTTGTGGTGGCCGGCTTCCTGACTCGAACCTCTTTTTTAGTTTATATACGGTGTTTTTTGTCTCTATAAAGCCTCCAACACCTTGATTTACAAATCTCTTAGAAGACAGTTCAAGATCATTATTGGCAGACATATTGCTACCAACATTTAAAACATCGCCCCCTTGTATCTTTAAGTCAAATCCCGACGAAATAGACGCACGAGGGGCTAAACTAGAAACGTCATGCACAGCTTCTTTTTTTACAGTAAAGGTATAGTATTGATACCCTTTTCTTTTATATATCCTACTCTGACCACCGTGACTATAATAACTCCTATATACAGACGTAGCCATCCAATCATAATCTAGATCGATTCGACTCCCCGCATCCTTTTCCAGAAAACTGTAATCTTCTATTTTATTAACAAAATAAAAAGACTTAAAATATATGCTTTTATTGGCTTCAATGGTCCCAGAAAGATTCTCCATAGAATCTGCGTATTCACCATTGTCGTCACGCGCAAAATCGAGATTACCGGCACTGTAGATATCAGCATATCGGTTGAAGAGGGCGTTGCCTCGCAGCATCATATCCCCGCCGGAAAACAGCAGCGTGTCGGCCTGATTGTCGATGCTTCCCCGACTGACCAATCTCAGGTTCTGCTGGCTACCGAGTGTGCCGCGGTTGTCGATGTCTGCCGCTTCGATGTCAACACCGCCGGACCCGATAAGCCGCCCCCGATTGTCCAGTGTTCCCGTCAGGCGATAGGTGGCATTGCCACCGCTGGCGAGACGCCCACCCTGCTGAGAGAGGTCATCGCCGGCGATCCGCATGTCCCGCCGGGAAGAGACGAGACCCGAGTTGGTAATATCGCCATGGCTCGTCAACCTGAGATCGCCATTGGCGAGCAGCTCACCGGCGTTATCGAGACTGGCAGCTTCGAGGGTCAAATCGTTCGCGCTGGCGAGACGGTCATCGGCAGCCAGCGTCATGGCATCTTGGGTGACGAGTTCCAGCGGGCCGTTGGCTTGCCACTTGCCTATTCCCGCGATGTCGTCGACCCGCGCCTTCATGGCACCCGTTCCCTCGAGTTCTCCATTCGAGTTGTCGAGAGCGGCCAACGTCAGCTCGAACACGCCGCTACCCGCGTGAATCGCACTGCCGGCCGTATTGAGCAGTCTGGCCGCCTTCAGCGCCATGTCCCGGCTGGCGAGTTCGATTGTCCCCTGGCGATTGTCCAGCGCACCGCTGACGCTCACGACGCTCTGCGTCCCGCCCAGCGCCCGCAAGCTTCCCGACCGATTGTTCAACGTGCCGGCATCCAACGTCAGGCCCCGTTGGGCCTCGACGACCCCATTGCTGTTGTCGAGATCACCGGCCTCGAGGCGCACCAGATCGCCTGCCATCTGGCCGTTGTGGTTGTCGACCTTAGGCGGGTCGATATCCAGTGTCCCCTTGGCGATCATGCGCCCGCCATCATTGCCCAGGTAGCGCTGTAGTACGACCTTTAGCCGTCCCGCGAGGCTTGCCACCAGGCCGTCCTCGCCGTTGTCGAACGTCTCCCCGCTGAGGTCGACCTGGCTGCCCTGCATCACACCGCTGCGGTTATCGCCTTGCGCTGCCTTCACGACGAGGTCACCGCCACGCGACAATATCTGCCCATCACGGTTGTCCAGCGTGCGCGTCGCTACCGCAACCCCCTCGGAGTCGCCGACGAGCTGCCCCTGCTCGCGGTTATCGACTGAGGCCGTCGTGATTGTCAGCCGATTTCCTCGGATCGAGCCTGCGCGGTTATCGAGCTTGCCGGACCGCCCTTCGATCGCCACTTCACCGCCCTCGGCTTCGATCAGGCCGTTGCGGTTAGCGATGTCGCCGAGCAGGTCGAGTACGATACCGCCCTTGCCACTCAGCAGTGCGCCGCTGTCATTGCGCAGTACCCCTTGTTGCATCTGAATGGCATCCGCCACCACCGCGCCATGACGATTGTCGACATGGTCGATGGCTAGATCGATGACGCCTTCGGCTTGCACCTGGCCATTGCCATTGACCAGCGTATCGCCTCGAATCAGCGCTCCTGCCTTGCCTGCCGCGACCAGACCGCCCTCGCGGTTGTCCAATGTTTCGGCCTGGAGGTCGAGACGATCCGCCAGGATTTGTCCGGAGCGGTTGTCCAGTGACGTGGTGTCGGCCTTCAGATGGCTCGCCAACAGCGTGCCGCCTCGATTGGAAAGCGGGATGCCACCGGGGAGGGAGAGCTGTCCGTGACGTGCTTCTATACGTCCCGCATCGTTATCGAGCCCCCGCGATAGCTTCAGCGTAGCGTTTCCTCTGGCAGCGCTGATGACACCCTGGTCACCATTGTTCAGCGTGTCGGCCGACATCTGAACGTCGCGGCCTAGCAGGTGCCCGCCCTGATTGTCGACCTCGGCCGCTTCGAGCGTGAGCCCCTGTTTGGCTTGGATCTGACCGCCAGCATTAGCAAGCGCGTGGCGGACCTGCAGTTTTGCGGCAGCGGCCAGGGCCGCGATCAGCCCACCCCCATTGTCGATAGCGTTGACACTGACATCGAGCGCACGGCCGGCCAGTGTGCCGCGGGTGTTATCCAGCGCACCCTGGCCTCGTAGCCGTAGATTGCCTTGACCGGTAACGATCTTGCCGGCCTGGTTGGTCGTATTCCCTTGAACGTCGAGATCGATAGCACGCGCGGTGATCACGCCGTTGGTATTGGTCAGGGCTACAGAGTCCAGGCTGGCACTGCCCTGCAAAGCTTGCAGGTGACCTTGACCGTTATCGAGCACCTGCGAGATATCGATGTTCAGATCGCCCTGCTCGGCACTGACGATCCCCTGTCGATTGTTCAACGTGGTGGCACTGACCCCAACCCGGTCGGCCACCAGCGTGCCGCCCGTATTGTCGAAACCACCCTGGCTCTCAGCATGCAGCGAGTCCAGCGCCTGCAACTTACCGCCGGCGTTACTGAGGGACTCGGTCCCGACGAGTTTCAGATTGCCTGCGTCGGCGGAGACGAGCCCTCCTTTGGCGTTGAGGAAGTTGCCTGTCTTCAGGGTCACGCTGGCCGCACGCAGCGTGGCGGCCGTGTTATCCAGCAACTTGCCCAGAGTCACGTTCAGTGCACCAGCGGCGACTGCACTGCCAGCGCGGTTGTCCAGCGAGTTGTCGAGGGCCAGATCGACCCGTTGCCCCGCCAGAGTGCCGTGACCGTTGTGCATGTCGACGGCGGTGACATCTAGGCCGCCTTTCGCTGCACGCAGCATCCCTTCTGTGTTGTCGAGAACGCCCTGCGTGCGCAGATCGAGCGTGCCGCGCTCGGCGCTGATGATGCCGTCAGTGTTGCTCAAGCTCCTGTTGCTCAGCGCCACGTCATCGGCGACGACGACGCCTTTGTCGTTGCTGAGACTCCGCGAATCGACCTCGAGCGTCTTGCCTGCCTGGAGCCGGCCCTGGGTATTGTCGAGCGCACCGGTGACAGTAAGATCGGCCGAGGCGCCGGTGGCAGAGATCAGCCCCTCGCGATTGGACAGCGATGCCGCGTTCAGCGTTAGCCGATCGGCCAGGATGCTGCCGCGACGGCTGCTCAGATCAACGCCTCGATAACTCAGCGCACCCGTGGCCTGAAGGGCGCCATCGTCGTTGTTCAGGCGTTGCGACACGACGAGTTCAGCGTCTCCGCGCTCGGCGCTGACGATGCCGCCCGCTGCATTGTCCATCGCCCGGGCGTCGAGTGTGAGCGTATCGGCGATGAAGCGCCCCTGACGATTGGTCACATCGTCGGCTGTCACGGAGAGGTTCTTGGCGGCCTGGATCTGCCCGCCGGCGTTGTCGAAAGCGCTATCGGCGTGAAGATTCATATCACCGGTCAGCGCGGCGATCAGTCCGTTCACGTTCCCACCCAGCGCCCCGGTCAGAAGTGAGACGGCGTGACCCGACAGCGTGCCAGCGCTGTTATCGAGTTCATCGGACACATTCAGGATCAGATCGCCATTCTCCGCCACGACCAAACCACCAGCGTTGGTCATATCACCTGCCGCTTGGAGCGCGATCTCATTGGCTGCAATGACGCCTTCGCGATTGTCAGCGGAACCCAGCGAGATATCCGCGCGTCCCTCCCGCGCCTGAAGATGTCCGCTTTGGTTGTTCAGCAGGCCGGTGAGATTGAGAGCGATATCCCCCTGCTCGGCGCTGACGACACCCGCGTGGTTGTTCAAAGAATCGCTCTGGATATCGAGACGGTCGGCAATGACGGTGCCGGACTGGTTGTCGATAGCGTCCTTGGCGGCGAGCGTCAGCTGATGCAGCGCCTGCAGTTGGCCACCCGTGTTGTTCATGCCGCCGTGGGAGATAACTCGCAGATCACCGTCATCGGCCGATACCAACCCCTCGGCATTGGCCTCGAGCGATCCGATATCGAGCTGAACCGCATCTCCGCGCAGTACGCCACGCGTATTGTCCAGCGCCCCACCGGCGGTGATGGCCAGCCCCGCGCCTTCAGCAACGAGGCGGCCGTTGCCATTGTCGAGCGTGTGGGTTATGTCGGCCCGGACCTGCTGCCCGATCAGATTGCCGCTGTGGTTGGTAAAGCTATCGGCAACGAGCGAGACGGCGCCATTGATTGCTTGCAGAAGCCCGCCGCCGTTGTTGAACGCGCCGGAGACATCGATCTGGAGATCGTCCTGGTCGGCACTGATGGCGCCGCCCCGATTGACTATCTCTTCGGCGTCGAGTGCCACGCCATTGGCTACCAGCGTGCCATCCGTATTGTCCAGCGAGGCTGTATGAACACTCAGCAAATCCTGCGCCTGAATTTGCCCCTCGGTATTATCGAGGGCACCACTGACCTCGATGGCGGCAGCAGCGGCGTTGGCAGCGATCAGGCCGCCCGTATTGGCCAGCGAAGCTGAAGAGAACGCGAGCGCATCGGCGACAATGCGCCCTTGGCGATTGCTGAGTTCATCACCTTGGTACTGCAGTCGCCCGGATGCTTGGAGATGACCGCCGTCGTTATCGAGACGCTGGCTAAATGTCAGTGTCGCGTCTCCCTGATCGGCGCTGACGACTCCCCCGTCCCGGTTATCCAGCGCCGTGGCGGATAGCGTGATGTCGTGAGCGAGCAGACGGCCATCGCGATTTCTGATCTCACCCGCCTCGAGCGACAGCGATCGCGCGGCCTGAACGAGACCGCTGTCGTTGCCGAGCGCATGCTGTAAATGGGCTTCGAGGTCTCCGGCACGAGCACCGATCACTCCCTTCTGACCATTTGCCAGCGACGCCGCAACAAGATAGAGCGTATCGCCCAGCAACAAGCCGCCGCGGTTGAGCAGAGCGCCACGTGTCTTCAGTGCGAGATCTCCCGCCCCAGCGACGATACGGCCTTGGTCGTTGTCGATATCTTCCCGCGCATCGAGAGTGATGGCATCGGCAGACGCGACGCCATGGGTATTGGTGAAGGCACCGATATCGAAATTGGCGTCTCCGGCCAGTGCCTGCAGATGGCCGTCGCTATTGTCGAGCTTCCGGTCCAACTTGACCGACAGCTCACCCTGCTCAGCGCTGATCACGCCATGTCCGTTGTCGAGCGCCTCGCCGTGGATATCGATCTGATCCGCAACCATGCGTCCCGTCTGGTTGTCGATCGTACCGCCACTATTCAGCGCCAGCCGGTGCAGTGCCTGAAGCTGGCCACCGGCATTGTTCAGCACGCCCTTGGCGATGATGCCAAGCTCTCCCTTCTCGGCGGATATCAGTCCGGCTCGATTGCCGCTAAGCTCACCCACATCAAGATGAACGTTCTGGCCCAGTATCACACCCTGGATATTGTCGATTGCCCCAGGGGTCCCGATCCGTGCATCGCCCTGCTCGGACACGAGCCAGCCGCCCACATTATCGATGTCACCCGACGCCTGGAGACGCAGGTCCCCTTGGGTGGCCATCATCTGCCCTGCGGCATTACTGACGTCATCTTTGGCATCGATTGAGAGTGACGCCGCCGAGATATCGCCGCGCTCATTGGTGAGCGTGCCGGTCGCCAGTTGCATGGCACCCGACAGGGCCTGTATTCGCCCTTCGCTGTTGTCGAGCGCGTCATCGAGTTGGATGCCGAGCGCACCCTGATCGGCGCTGATACCACCCTTGCGGTTTTGAAGCGAGCGACCCTCGATAGCGATATCCTGAGCGATAAGAACACCCTCCCGGTTATCGATATCGCCGCCCGCCGTCAGCGCCAGATGACGTGCCGCCTGCAACTGGCCACCGCGGTTGTCGACCCCAGCCGCGACCTCGATGGCAAGAGCTTCCGCCTCGGCACTGAGGGTCCCGCCCTGGTTGCTCAAGCTATGACCTCGCACGTCGATGCGCTGCGCTATCAAGGTGGCAGCATCCGTGGAGATGTCGGACTCGCTGGTCAGCGTCAAGTCACCGGCTGCCTGCATCTGCCCACCCGCACCATCGAGGGTGCCCGGAGAGACGAGTTCGAGATCGCCCGTGTCTGCCGAGATCAGACCACCCCGATTACGCGCCAGTGAGCCGAACTCGAGATTGACCGCCCCCCCGCGCAATACGCCATCGGTGTTGTCGATCGCTCCCGCCGTGACCACATGAAGCGCTTCATCGCCGGCATCGATCGACCCGCCGACATTGCCGAGTAGACCCGCGCTATCGACGACAAGCTCGCCCTGCTCGGCGACGAGCCGGCCACTGCCGTTGTCGATGTTGCCCCGGGTAGAGATGTTCACCGACCGAGCGGAGACCACGCCGTGCTGATTGGAGAGTGACCCAAGAGCCAATTGGGCCTTGCCGGAAGCGGCTTGCAGATGGCCGTCGCTGTTGTCTAGCCGCTGCCCGAGCTTGACGTTCAGATCTCCTTTTTCGGCACTGATGACACCCTGCTGATTGCGCAGATCGATCCCGTCGATGTCGATCCGATCGGCAACAATATTGCCGCTGCTGTTATCGATACTGCGCCCGGCAACGAGTGTCAGATCCTGCTGCGCCTGTAACCGGCCAGCGGCACTGTTCAAATCCTCCCGGGTAGTCAGATCGAGGTCACCCACCTCCGCGGCGATCAGACCTTCTGCATTGGCACTCAGCTCACCCACGTCGAGATTGACGTTCTGACCCAGCATCACGCCGTGGGTATTGTCGATTGCCCCAGGGGTCCCGATCCGTGCGTCGCCCTGCTCGGACACGAGCCAGCCGCCCACACTATCGATGTCACCCGACGCCTGGAGACGCAGGTCCCCTTGGGTGGCCATCATCTGCCCTGCGGCATTACTGACGTCATCTTTGGCATCGATTGAGAGTGACGCCGCCGAGATATCGCCGCGCTCATTGGTGAGCGTGCCGGTCGCCAGTTGCATGGCACCCGACAGGGCCTGTATTCGCCCTTCGCTGTTGTCGAGCGCGTCATCGAGATGGATGCCGAGAGCGCCCTGTTCGGCACTGATAGCGCCCTTGCGGTTTTGCAGCGAGCGACCCTCGATAGCGATATCCTGGGCGATAAGAACACCCTCCCGGTTATCGATATCGCCGCCCGCCGTCAGCGCCAGGTGACGTGCTGCCTGCAACTGGCCACGGCGATTGTCGATCCCAGCGGCGACGTCGATGGCGAGAGCTTCCGCCTCGGCACTAAGAGTCCCGCCTTGGTTGCTCAAGCTATGACCACGCACGTCGATGCGTTGCGCTATCAAGGTGGCGGCATCCGTGGAGATGTCGGAACCACTGGTCAGCGTCAAGTCACCGGCTGCCTGAATCTGTCCGCCCGCGCTATCGAGGGTGCCCGGCGAGACGAGTTCGAGATCGCCCGTGTCTGCCGAGATCAGACCACCCCGATTACGCGCCAGTGAGCCGATATCGATATCGACCGCTCCTCCACGCACTACGCCATCGGTGTTATCGACCGTTCCCGCCGTGACCAAACGAAGTGCCTTTTCGCCGGCATCGATCGACCCGCCGACATTGCCAAGCGCACCCGCACTATCCAACACGAGCGCGCCCTGCTCAGCAGTGAGATGGCCGCTGCCGTTATCGATATCGCCACGGGTAGAGATAGTCACTGCACGGGCCGATACCACGCCGTGCTGGTTGAAGAGTGACCCAAGAGCCAGTTGGGCCTTGCCGGAAGCGGCCTGCAGATGGCCGTCGCTGTTGTCGAGCCGCTGCCCGAGCTTGACGCCCAGATCTCCTGTCTCGGCGCTGACGGCACCTTCCCGGTTGCTCAAGTTGCGACTGGAGACTTCGATGTCGTCGGCGATCATCGTGCCGGCGTCATTGACGATATCGCCATCGCTATTGAGCATTAGCCGGTGCAGCGCCTGAAGCTGGCCACCGGCATTGCTCAGCAAGCGCTTGGCGATGATACCAAGCTCTCCCTTCTCGGCGGATATCAGGCCTTCTGCATTGGCACTCAGCTCACCCACGTCGAGATTGACGTTCTGGCCCAGTATCACGCCCTGGGTATTGTCGATTCCCCCAAGGGCCCCGATCCGTGTGTCGCCCTGCTCAGCCACGAGCCGGCCACCCACGTTATCGATGTCATCCGACGCCTGAAGACGCAGGTCCCCTTGAGTTGCCGCCATCTGTCCAGCGGCGTTGGTGATGCCATCCTCGGCAACGATAGCGAGTGACGCAGCCGAGATATCGCCACGCTCATTGGTGAGCGTACCGGTCGCCAGTTGCATGGCACCCGACAGGGCCTGCATTCGTCCTTCGCTGTTGTCGAGCGCGTCATCGAGCTGGATGCCGAGTGCGCCCTGTTCGGCACTGATAGCGCCCTTGCGGTTATGTAACGAGCGACCCTCGATAGCCATACTTTGGGCGACGAGGACACCCTCTTGGTTATCGATAGTCTCACCCGCCGTCAGCTCCAGATGACGTGCCGCCTGCAACTGGCCACCGCGGTTGTCGACCCCAGCCGCGACCTCGATGGCGAGATCCTCCGCCTCGGCACTGAGGGTTCCTCCCTGGTTGCTCAGGCTATGACCGTGCAGGTCGACGCGCTGCGCCAGCAAGGTGGCAGCATCCGTGGAGATGTCGGACTCGCTGGTCAGCGTCAAATTACCGGCCGCCTGTATCTGCCCGCCCGCACTATCGAGCCTGCCCGGCGAGACGAGTTCGAGATCGCCAGTATCTGCCGAGATCAGACCACCCCGGTTACGCGCCAGTGAGCCGATATCGATATCGACCGCTCCTCCACGCACTACGCCATCGGTGTTATCGACAGTTCCCGCCGTGACCAAACGAAGTGCCTTTTCGCCGGCATCGATCGACCCGCCGACATTGCCAAGCGCACCCGCACTATCCAACACGAGCGCGCCCTGCTCAGCAGTGAGATGGCCGCTGCCGTTATCGATATCGCCACGGGTAGAGATAGTCACTGCACGGGCCGAGACCACGCCGTGCTGATTGGAGAGTGAGCCGAGATTTAGATGGGCATTGCCGGACACGGCTTGCAGATGACCACCGCTGTTGTCGAGACGCTGCCCGAGCTTGACGCCCAGGTCTCCTGTCTCGGCGCTGACGACGCCCCGCTGATTGCGCAGATCGATCCCGTCGATGTCGATCCGATCGGCAACAATATTGCCGCTGCTGTTATCGATACTGCGCCCGGCAACGAGTGTCAGATCCTGCTGCGCCTGTAGCCGGCCAGCAGCACTGTTCAAATCCCCCCGGGTAGTCAGATCGAGGTCACCAACCTCGGCGGCGATCAGACCTTCTGCATTGCCGGTCAGCGCACCGAGATCGAGACGGACACGCTGTCCGCGGAGCTCGCCGTGGGTGTTGTCGAGATCACCGGCGACATCGAGTGCCAAGGTGTCGGTCGTGGCCGCAAGACGCCCTGCGGTATTGTTCAGCGAGTGATTGATACTGACGTCGAGGCCTCTCCCCAGCAGATCACCGCCGCGGTTGATGAAGGTCCCGGCGACGATCTTCGCCGCACCCTGTGCCGCTTGCAGATGCCCTTGGCTATTGTCGAGCTTCCCCGGCGAGCGGATGCTCAGGTCACCTTGCTGCGCGCTGATGGTGCCCGCGCTATTGTTCAGCGTCTTTGCCGCAATCCCGACTCTGGCGCCGAGCAGGCGGCCAGCAGCGTTGTGCAAGCTGGCAGCGACCAGATCGAGTGCTCCTTGGGCTTCGATACTGCCCTGGGTATTGTCGATATCTTGTGTGACCGAGATAGCAGCATTGCCCGCCCGGCCCGAAATCAGGCCATGGGCATTGTCGAAGGTGACAGCGGAGGCCGAGACAGCATCGGCAAGAATCTCTCCATGGCGGTTGACCACATTCCCGCCATCGAGCTGGAGTGCCCTACGAGCCTGTATCCGGCCCGCCTCGTTGTCGATCCGGCCGGTGAAGTCGAGCCTGGCGTCGCCTTTCGAGGCGTCGAGCAAGCCCCCCTTCCGATTGGAGAGATCGTGGCCGCTCAACGACAGCCGATCGGCATGCACCACACCGGCATCGTTGATGAGGCTGCTGGCGTCCAGTGTCAGCGCTGCAGCGTCGAGCTGGAACTGACCACCGCCATTGTCGAGATGCTCGACCACCAACGAGACGTCTTGCCCACGGCCGAAACGCAGCAGACCGCGATTGACGATCCGGGGCGTGCGCAGATCGAGCGTCTCCTTGGCCGCAATCGTTGCCTCGTTGTGCAGAGACGCCGTTTCGAGCACGGTGCGCTGCCCGCGAATATCGCCGCGATTGTTCAGTGAGCGATCGGCGTGAACTGCAATCTCGCTGGCCAGCCATTGGCCCGTATTGCGCGCCGTGTTTGCTTCGATATCCAGCCGCTGGGTAGCATCCAAACGGCCCCGGTTTTCGAGAGCGCCAGCCGTGAGCGTGATGTGTCGCCCCGCAACACGCTTGTCTGCGGAAACGCCGGCAACCACCTGACCTTGCTGCGTCAATTTTCCACCGGCGGTCAGAGTGATATCACCGGCACTGGAGACGGCGTCGTGGATGACCATGTCACCACGGGTGTTGATCGCCGTGCCCAGCTCACCGCGCAGACGCCCCGAGGTCTCGGCCGAGGCCGCCTTGATAGCCACGCGGCGCGATGCCTGGGTATCGGACAGGGTCAGATGTCCGGCAGCGTCGATGGCAATATCGCCAGCACTCGCCGCCATGTCTCCCGCCACGCGTACGCCGACACCCGCTTCGGTGCCCACCAGAGAGATACGGTCGGCATACATACCACCCAGAGCGGAGGAGTCGATGGCTAGCTCGGGGCGCGCTTGGGCACCTTTTCGCGCCGTCGCTTGCAACGTGTCGGCATCGACGTCGTTGGCGCCGGTGACGATATCCAGCCGATGCGCGTGAATATCCGCGTTGATCCGAGCTGCGCGGGTGATGATGTCGAACTGATCGACCTGAGTGGCATCCAGCCCCAGGCCCTCGACGGAGACGCTGCCACGGTCGACGGCATAATGATCCAGCTCACCGTTGTCGAAGACCGGCTTGCCGGTCGATAACGTGACCCGCGGACTGTTGATGAAACCGCAACCGTCACAGCTGATGCCGTAGGGGTTGGCGACGACAACGTTGGCCTTGGCACCGGCGACTTCGGTGTAGCCCGCCAGGCGCGAGGGATTACCGCCGTTGACCTCGTTGACGATCAGTTTGGCGGCGCGGTCGCGGAGATTGGGGTTGCCGACGATCTGTCCAGCGAGCTGTGTTTCCTGCCACTTGCCGGTGGCATTATTGAGAACGACACCCTGTTTATCGACGTTGTAGTCGCTGAAGGTATTGTGCGATAGGCCGCGGCCGTTGGGTGTCGCGATGTCGATGATGGGAACACCGTTACCGGCGCGATCCAGCCGCGTGTTACCCACTCCGGGAGAGACGACGATCCCTTCGGCCAGAACCAGCACCGGGTGCCAGAAGAGCGCATTGATCAGCACGATGGCCAGGTAACGGAAACCGCTGGATCGGACGTTCATCGCGATCTGTCCCTCTTCTCATTTTTTTGTCTATCTTTCGCTGCAAGTCGAACTGGACTGTCACGACGACTTGCCTCTTTCCGTCCGGACGTCGTTCAGAGACTCAACCGGACATCGACATAGATCGGAGTCTCGCGGCGGGCGATGACATCGGGTCTCTCGAGCGAGTGTGCCCAACCGATATTCGCCGAGAGATGATTGCCCTTCAGACCCAGCGCCAGTGCATAGCCAGTCATTCGCCCGTGGAGTTCCGGGTTGTACTGGCCATGGCGAATGACGCCCACGTCATAGGCCAGCGACAGGTTCCAGGTATCGAACAGCGGTCTGGCGATATCGAATGGATGACGCCACGTAACTTCGTTGCGCCAGTAGCCGCCGCTATCTCCGCTCAGGGATTGCTCCTTGAAACCGCGGACGGTGCTCTCTCCACCAATGGTCAGCCTCTGCGGGCTGTAGAGCACATCGTGACTCCACTGGCCGTGGGCGAAGCTTTCGAAGCTCAGGGTCTGCCCGAGTAACGAGAACGGTTGCCAGTAACTCAGGGTGAGGGTGTTCTTTTGATACTGCGCGGTGGGTTGGCCATCTACGGCGCCGTGATCTTGCTGTGCCCCGAAACGGGTCAACCCGTGCTGCCAGCCGATATCGGCATTGATCAGCGCACTGCCAAGACGGCGCCCGTGGTTGACACCCAATGACAGCTCGCTGAGCCGCTGGCTGCTGACCTCGATGCGTGTGCCATCGATGTTATTACGCGTGGACAGTTTGCTGAGGCCAACGCTGACGCCGGTCTTGCTGGTGCGGTCGCGGAGGAGCACGCGCTCTAGGCCTATCGCATGCTTCTCGCTGGTCCCATCCAACGCGAATATGAAACCGTTGCCCTCGGCCTGGGTGCGATACTGGCTGCGGCTGTAGGTGTAATCGAACGTCCAGTAGCCATAGGGCACCTCGTACTGGAAATAGCGGCTGCCGGAGTCGGCATCATGACGCCGAGTGACAGCTCGTCCCCACTGCAACGTCAGCTGGTCGGCGAGACCGAACGGGTTGTCCCAGCTCATTCCGGCTTGCCACTGCTGTTCGCCGGTCCCCTGACTGCCACTGTTATTGCGGCCGAGCGAGAAGCGCACGGGCCTGGAGGGCGTGTCTTCGACGCCCACGATGCTGCCACCGACCTCTTCTCCGGGTTGTAGCGCCAATTTCGCGCGATGCGAGGGAAGCCGGTTGAGTTGATCGATCAGTTGCTCCAGATCGCGAATATTCAGCCGCGCACCCGCCGAGACCGGAGACGCCATGTTCAACTCCCGATCGGAAATCGCGTCGTTCTGAGAAGCGAAAGCTTCGATACGCCCCTCGACCACGATCACCCGCAATGTGCCCGTGGAGAGGTCCTGTTGGGGCAGATAGGCACGGGAGGTGACATAGCCTCGGTCGAGATACGTCTGGGTAATCGCTTTCAGCAGCTCGTTCAGATCTTCCGCGGTCGCACAGTGGCCCACGATGTCATCCGACAGCGATTGCCGGAGGCGAGTATTGAGCAGCGTCACGCCTTCCAGATCGAGCGCACGAATGGGGAGACATCTTCCCGCTTTCTTGGTCAACGGCAGCGCCGAAGGCGTCTCCTCGGCGGCGGGCAAGCGCTCGAGCGCCTCTAGACGCTGGCGTTGCTGCTCCAGACGCCGCTGGGGTTCGTCGAGTTCGAAATTCCCACTCTCGGAGACTCGTGCACCACTCTCCATCGCCCACATCGACGGCTGTGGTATCCAGAGAATGGTGAGGAGCACGACTCTCGTCATGATACGTGGAGACACCAGCACGCCCTTCTGATTTACATAACGTAGAAATCAGTAACGGCCATTCGCCGGGAGACTTTAATATAAAATTAAAAGTAGCCGATGTCTTACAGAAGCTGGCGCAAGATACCTACAAAATTAGATTTTTAAAAACAAGTAAAATAAAATATAACCATCTGAACCCAAACTATAATTAACTCTTACCAGGGCTCATTACTTTTCGCCCGCTTCCCTTGACATTAGCTTTAACCAATGCCTCTTCGTTGCCTCGGTAGAGTCTATCCAAAGATATTGATCATCCATGTGAACAGATGATTCATCCCAAAAACCTTCATCAGCAACAATATTCGCCCCTGCGTGATAGCCGGAAAATACCGGGCGCAGGGGCGAACGATAAAACGATGGATGCCTCGCGTGTAGCCGGCCTCAGCCGGCGTGCTTTATTCCACCGTCACGCTCTTGGCCAGGTTGCGCGGCTGATCCACGTCGGTGCCCTTGAGCACAGCGACATGGTAGGAGAGCAGCTGCAGCGGCAGGGTGTAGAGAATCGGCGCGAGAACTTCGTCGATCTGCGGCACGTGGAGCACGCGCAGATCGTCAGCGGCGGTCAGCCCGACCTGGGCATCGGCGAAGACGAAGAGTTCGCCGCCACGGGCGCGGACCTCCTGCAGGTTCGACTTGAGCTTCTCCAGCAACTCGTCGTTGGGTGCCACCGCGATCACCGGCATGTCGGCGTCGACCAGCGCCAGCGGGCCATGCTTGAGCTCCCCCGCCGGATAGGCCTCGGCGTGGATGTAGGAGATCTCCTTGAGCTTGAGCGCACCCTCCAGGGCGATCGGGAACTGGGTGCCACGCCCCAGGAACAGCGCATGGTGCTTCTCGGCGAAGGCCTCCGAAAGCTCGGCGATGGGGCCATCCATCTCCAGCGCCTGTTCGAGCAGCGCCGGCAGCCCGCGCAGGGCCTGGACCAGCGCCGTCTCGCGGGCATCGCCGCGCTCGCGGCGCAGCGCCAGGGTGAGCAGCAACAGCGCCACCAGCTGGGTGGTGAACGCCTTGGTCGAGGCGACCCCGATCTCCGGGCCGGCCTGGGTCATCAGCGCCAGATCCGATTCGCGGGTCAGCGAACTCCCCGGCACGTTGCAGATCGCCAAGGCGCCGAGATAGCCGGCCGCACGCCCCTTGGCGTAACGTAGCGCCGCCAGGGTGTCGGCGGTCTCCCCGGACTGGGAGAGGGTGACGAAGAGCGTATTCTCCGGCACCACCACTTCGCGGTAGCGATACTCCGAAGCGACTTCGACCGTGGTCGGAATACCGGCGAGCTTCTCCAGCCAGTAGCGCGCCACCAGGCCAGCATGGTAGCTGGTGCCGCAGGCGACGATATGGATCTGCCTGACGCGCGCGAACAGCGCCTTGGCCCCGACGCCGAAGCTGCTCTCCAGCACGTGGGAGCCGCTCAGTCGGCCCTCCAGGGTGGCGGCGATCACGGCGGGCTGCTCATGGATCTCCTTGAGCATGAAGTGGCGATACTCGCCGCGGCTGGCGGCGCCATCGCCATGCTCAAAGGTGTGCACGTCACGCTCGGCCGGCTCGCCGTCGGCGAAGATCTCGATGCCGTGGGCGTCCGACAGGCGCACCACGTCGCCCTCCTGCAGGTAGACGAAGCGGTCGGTGACCTGCAAAAGCGCCAGGGTGTCGGAGGCGAGGAAGTTCTCGTCGATCCCCACACCGACCACCAGCGGGCTACCCTTGCGCGCGCCGACGATCTCGCGCGGCGCTTCCACGTGCATCACGGCCAGCGCGTAGGCGCCGTCGATCCGGGCCAGGGTCGCCTGCACCGCGGCGAGCAGATCGCCGTGGGCATCGAAGGCGCGTTCGAGCAGATGCGCCACCACCTCGGTGTCGGTCTCGGAGTCGAACACCACGCCCTCGGCCTCGAGATCGCGCTTGAGCGGTTCGTAGTTCTCGATGATGCCGTTGTGCACCAGTGCCAGGCGGCGCCCGGCGACGTGCGGGTGGGCGTTGGCCTCGGAAGGCTTGCCGTGGGTCGCCCAGCGGGTGTGGGCGATACCGATATGCCCCTTGAGGGCATCCTCGGTGAGTTTCTCCTCCAGCGCCGCAACCTTGCCCAGCGCACGCCGACGCGCCAGCGCACCAGCCCTATCCAGCACTGCCATGCCGGCGCTGTCATAACCGCGGTACTCGAGACGCTTGAGCCCTTCCAGCAGGATGCCCTGCACATTGCGCGCTGCCAGCGCGGCGACGATTCCACACATGTCCGATATCCTCGGTGTTATTGGGGCGCGTCGGCGACCACCAGCGTCACGCCCTGGCCCTCGATGGCGGCGGCATCCGCCGCCTCGAGACGCCAGTCGGTCACCAGGGTGTCGATACGAGCCCAGGGAAGTTCCAGATTGGGGATGCGACGGCCGAGCTTGTCGGCCTCTACCATCACCACCACCTCGCGGGCGACCTCCGCCATTACGCGGGTGAGGCCGAAGAGCTCGTTGTAGGTGGTGGTACCGCGGTCGATGTCGATGCCATCGGCACCGACGAAGAGCTGATCGAAGTCATAGGCGCGCAGCACCTGTTCGGCGACCTGCCCCTGAAAGGATTCGGAGTGCGGGTCCCAGGTGCCACCGGTCATCAGCAGCGCCGGCTCGGGTTCGAGCTCGCGCAGGGCACCGGCCACGGCGAGCGAATTGGTCATCACCACCAGCCCACGCAGGCCGCCGAGCTCACCGATCAGCGCCGCCGTGGTGGTACCGCTGTCGACGATGATGCGGTTGTGCTCGCGAATGCGGGCGCGGGCGGCCCGCGCAATGGCGCGCTTGTGGGGCGAGAGCACCTGTGCCGGTTCGGCGAGCATCTCCTGGGGCAGCGGCGCCGCCCCGCCGTAGCGGCGCAGCAGCAGGCCGCTGCTCTCCAGGGTAGAGAGATCCTTGCGCACCGTGACCTCGGAGATGGCGAAGCGCGACGCCAGCACCTCGACCGGTGTCTCGCCATGGGCATTGACGTAGGCGAGGATGGCGTGACGTCTCTGGGCAGTATCGCGTTTCGGCATTCTTTCACTTCGAAAGATAATTGAGAGCGAATCGAAACTTAAAGCGCGCCCTGTGTCAAGCGAGAGGGCTACGATCCGCCATCTTCCGCGCACGGGCAGCCCAGTCGTCAGCCGATCTGCGATAATGCACGCCGTTTACCGCTCCTCATCTCAGGTCACCCCGCGATGCCTCATCTTTCCTCGCCCACTGCCCTCGGTCGCCGCCACCTCGGCTGGCTCGTCACCGTCGTCACCCTGCTCGGCGTGCTGCTGGGGGGCTGCTCGCGCCCCCCGGCGCTTCACAAGCTCGAAGGGGCGGCCGAGGGCACGACCTACCATATCAGCTGGTGGTCAGAGCCCGAGGTCGCCCCCGAAACGCTAGAAAAGAGGATCGATCAGGCCCTGCAACAGATCGATCTGTGGATCTCCAACTACCGCGACGACTCGCTGATCGAACGCTTCAACCGCGGCTCCTCCACCCAGTGGCAGACGCTCCCTGCGGATGTCGTGCAGCTGCTGTCGATCGCACGCACGGTGCACCGGGAGTCGCGGGGCTGCTACGACCCCACCATTGCGCCGCTGTTCGACCTGTGGGGCTTTCGCGCGGACCACTTCCAGCCGCCGAGCCAGTCAAGCATCGAAGCGACCCTGGCCAAGGTCGGCTTCGACCATCTGCAGCTCGACCCGACACAGGACCGGGTACGCAAGACACTACCCGAACTCTCGGTGGACATGTCCTCGATGGGCGAAGGCTACACCCTGTGGCGCCTGCGCCAGGTGCTGGAGGACGCCGGCATCCACGCCTACCTGATCGAGTTCGGTGGCGACATGCTGGCGCGCGGGCGCAAGCCGGACGGCAGCACCTGGAAGGTGGCGATCGAGCGCCCCTCGCCGGCGCGCATGGCGGTCGAGCGGGTGTTCGAGATCAGCGCCGAATCCGGGGTGTCGATCAATACCTCAGGCACCTATCACCACTTCTTCGATGAGGCGGGCCATCGCTACTCGCACATCCTCGATGCGCGTACCGGCACGCCGGTGACCCATGATCTGGTCTCCGCCAGTGTGATCGGCAGCGACCCGCGCCTGGGCGACGCCTGGGCCACGGCGATGCTCTGCCTGGGCCAGCAGGCGGGCATGGCGGTGGCGCGGGCCCAGCATCTGGCGGTGCTGTTCATCCAGCAGGATGGCGATGGCAAGCTGCACGAGAGCCAGAGCCCGGCGCTGGCCAACTCCAACCTGGTGAAGGCGCTGCCCTGAGCGGCGTGGCGAGCGGCTCGACTCAGGGCATCGCCACCAGGCGGTAGCCGACCCCCGGTTCGGTCTGGATCAACCGTGGGGCATCGGGGTCGTCGCCCAGCTTGTGGCGCAGGCGGCTGACGACGATGCGCAGATAGTGGGTGTCGTGGACATGCACCGGCCCCCAGATCTCGGCGAGCAGCTGGTGCTGGGTGACGACCCGATCGGGCTGGCGCGCCAGCATCGCCAGCACGCTGAACTCGCGCGGGGTCAGGTGCAGCGCCTCGCCGTGGCGGGTGACACGGTGCCCGGCGATATCCAGCGTCAACTCGCCGAGCTGGAGCAGCGCCGGGACAGCGCTGGGCGCGGGTGCGCGCAGCGCCACGCGCACCCGCGCCAGCAACTCCTGGATGCCGAACGGCTTGGTCACGTAGTCGTTGGCGCCGGCATCCAGGGCGGCGACCTTTTCGCGCTCGCTGCCGCGGGCCGAGACCACCAGCACCGGCACCTCGCTCTGGGCGCGCAGGGCGTCGAGCACCTCCATGCCATCGACGTCGGGCAGGCCGAGATCGAGCAGTACCAGCGCCGGCGGCTGGCGGTTGAACGCCGCCACCCCGGCAGCACCGGTCTCGCACGCTTCCACCTGGAACCCCTGGGAGCAGAGGCTGATGCGTAAAAAGCGTCGAATCTGGCGATCATCCTCGATCACCAGCAGACGCGGCCCAGGCCCCGGGGAAACCTCACTCATGACGACTCTCTCTCTGCCGTTGTCTCGGTCTCGGGCAGTGCCCACAGCGGCAGACGGATCACGATTTCGCTACCGCTGCCCCAATCCGCTGCCCGTGCCACGATCTCGCCGCCATGGGCGCCGACCATGCCGCGACAGATGGCCAATCCCAGCCCGCTGCCCTGGGGGCCACGGTCACCATCACCACCGCTGAAGAACATGTCGAAGATACGCTCGCGCAGCGCCTCCGGGATGCCCGGCCCCTGATCGGCGACACGAATCACGATCCACTCCCCCACCTGCTCGCCCACCAGCCGCAGCCGCCCACCCGGCGGCGAGAAGCGTGCGGCATTCTCGATCACGTTGATCAGCGCCTGCTCGATCAGCGCCGGATGCACATAGAGCAGCGGCAGTTGGGGGTCGAGGTGACGCTCGATACGCAGCGGCTCGACCACCGTGCCCAGACGCTTGAGCGCCGAGTTGAGGATATCGGCGAGGGCGACCCAGTCGCGCTCGAGCTTGAGCCCGCCGTGCCCGAGCCGGGTCATGTCGAGCAGATTCTGGATATAGCGATTGAGGCGTTCACTCTCGCCGAGCACGCCATCGAGCAGCTCGCGGCGATCGGCTTCCGCCAGTTCGGACCACAGATCACGCAGCGCACTGGCGGAGCCGATGATCGCCGCCAGCGGCGTGCGCAGATCGTGGGAGACCGATGAGAGCAGCGCCGAGCGCAGGCGTTCGTTCTCTTCCGCCAGCCTGGCGGCGCCGAGCTCCTCGACCAGCCGGGTGCGCGCCAGGGCGGCGCCCAGCTGGTTGACCAGATTGACCACCAGCGCCTCCTCGGCCTCGTCGAGTCCCGCCCCACGGTCGCCCAGAGCCAGCCCCAGCACCGCCGGCACAACCCCCTCGCCCGCGCCCTGTTCGACGATCGGCACGAAGCGCCAGCGCTGCGCGGCCAGGGTCTGGGTGCCATGGCCGCTGGGACGGGCGTGGCGCTGACTCCAGTGCGCCGCCTGCAGGGTCGGGGCGTCGAGCACGATGGCCCCGGGGTACGAGGCGCTGACCCGCGGCGGCGCCTCGGCCTCGGGGCTGTCGACGAACACGCACGGCAGCTCGAGCTGGTCCGCCAGCACCTTGACCGCGATGGTGCGTACCCGATCGCGATCCGCCGCCGCGGCCAGGGCGCGCGAGATCGACAGCATCTCCTGTATCTGATGGCGGCTCTGGCGCAGCAGCAGCAGCTGGCGCCGTACCTTGCCGGCGAGCTGCCCGGCCACCGCAGCGACCAGGCAGAAGACGAGCAGCGTGAGCACCTGGTCCTGATGGATCATGACCAGGCTGAAGCGGGGCTCGGTGAACAGGAAGTTGTAGACCAGCGCGCTCAGTGCCACCGCCAGCATCGCCGCGCGGGTCCCCGCCTTGAGCGCGCTGACCAGTACCGCGGCGAGGAACACCAGCGACAGGTTGGCCAGGTCGAGCAGACTCGACAGCGCCGCCGCGACAACCGCCGCCAGGGCCACGCTGACCAGCGGCCACACCCCCTCGCGCCACCGCGGCCAGCGCCACTCTCGCTTACGCCGAGGCGGTGCAGCGGGCGCCTCGGCGAGCAGGATCAGATCGAACGGCGGCCGGCGGGCCAGCAGGCGGCCGACCAGAGGCGCCTGCCACCAGTGCCACTTGCGTGGCGTACGCCCGAGCATCAGCGTAGTGACGTTGTGGCGCGCAGCGTATTCGAGCAGCTCGGCCAGGGGGTCGTCGCCACGCAGGGTCTCCCAGCGGCCACCGAGCTGTTCGCTCTGCTGGCGCAGCGTGCCCGCTTCACCGGCCGCCGCGGCGTCGAGTTCGCGCAGCGGTGTCACCAGCACCACCGCCCACGGTGCCTGGTGGCGCTGCGCCCAGCGGCTGGCGGCGCGCAGCAGCGCCTGGTCGCCACGCCGCCCCTCCACCGCCACCAGCAGCCGCGCGCGCACCGGCCAGGGCCCGGCGACGCCGCCGGCGTCCATCACCCGGCGCACGTCGCTGTCGAGCCGCTCCGCCATCACCTGCAGCGCCAACTCGCGCAGCGCAGTCAGGTTAACCGGCGAGAAGTAGCGCGCCAGCGCCGCACGGGCCTGCTCCGGTACATAGACCTTGTCCTGCTTGAGCCGCTCGATCAGCTCCTGCGGGGTGAGGTCGATCAGCGACAGATCGCGGGCCCGGGCGATCAGCGCATCGGGCACGGTCTCGCGCATGCGCACGCCGGTGATCCGCGCGACATCGTCATTGAGCCGCTCGACGTGCTGGACGTTGAGCGTGGTCCACACCTCGATGCCCGCATCGAGCAGCTCCTCGATATCCTGCCAGCGCCGCGCGTGGCGCCCCCCGGGGATGTTGCGATGGGCCAGCTCGTCGACCAGCAGGATCGCCGGGCGCCGGGCCAGCGCCGCATCGAGGTCGAACTCGGGATAGCCGCGCCCGCGGTAGTCCCGCGTTATCGGCGCCAGGCGCTCGAGCCCGGCGCACAGCTGCTCGGTCTCGGCGCGCCCATGCGCCTCGATGACACCGAGCACCACCTCCTCGCCACGGTCGTGACGCTCGCGGGCGGTACGCAGCATGGCGCTGGTCTTGCCCACCCCCGGCGCCGCGCCCAAAAAGATGCGCAGCGCACCGCCGCTACGGGTGGTGGCCAGCAGCGCATCCGGGTCCGGACGCGGGGGATCTTGGGTGTGATTCACGCAGGGCTCCGACAGGGGCGGCACGCGGCATACGGGCAGACGCCCGATCGGCGCCGGGTGCTCACGGCAGCGGCCGGACGGCGATGCCATCGAGGGCCAGATTGAGCGGAAGAATCGCCACCCGCGGCTGGCCGAGCCCGCCGCTCTCACTATAGCGCGCCACCAGCCCACGGACATCCGCCTCGCGCAGGCCGCGGGCATGCGCCACCCGGGCGACCTGAATCGCCGCCGCCTGGGGGCTGATGTGCGGGTCGATCCCGGAGCCCGAGGCGGTCAGCAGATCCACCGGTATCCGCCCCGGCGCCACGCCGTCACGGGCGGTGATTCGCCGGGCATCGGCTTCGGCACGTTGCCGCAGCGCCGGGTTGCTCGGCGCCAGGTTGGAGCCGCCGAGCGTGTCGGCGGCATAATCCACCGCCGAAGGCCGGCCCTGGAAGTAGCGGTCACTGGTGAATGCCTGTCCCACCAGGGACGAGCCGATGATCCGCCCCTGGGCATCGGCAAGCAGGCTGCCGTTGGCCTGGTGAGAAAACCCCAGCTGGCCCACGCCGACCACCACCAGCGGATAGAGCAGCCCCAGCAGCACCGCCATGAGCAGGCTGAAGCGGGCTGCCGTCAGCCAGCTGCCGGGGCCAGCGTACCGCAAGAGAGGGTGAGAGGCCTCCGCGGGAGAGGCATGCGCACCATGCACGGCAGCGTCGTGGCGAGGCGCATCATGACCGGAATCAGTGGCTGACATGGCAAGTCTCCAGAGTGCTCAGAACAGCGGACCGATGAGCAGGTCGATCAATTTGATGGCGGGGAACGGCAGCAGCAGGCCACCGAGACCGTAGATCAGCAGGTTGCGTCGTAGCATGGCGCTGGCGGAGGCTGCGTGGACGCGCACGCCGCGCAGGGCGAACGGGATCAGCGCGGGTATCACCAGCGCATTGAAGATGACCGCCGACAGCACCGCGGACTGCGGCGAGTGCAGGGCGAGCAGATCGAGCCCGCCCAGCGCCGGTACGCTTGCGGCGAAGATCGCCGGCAGAATGGCGAAGTACTTGGCCACATCGTTGGCCAGCGAGAAGGTGGTCAGCGCGCCGCGGGTGATCAGCAACTGCTTGCCGATCTCCACCGCACTGAGCAGCTTGCCGGGGTCGGAGTCGAGATCGACCATGTTGGCCGCCTCCCGCGCGGCCTGGGTGCCCGAGTTCATCGCCAGCCCGAGATCCGCCTGGGCCAGCGCCGGGGCGTCGTTGGTGCCGTCACCCATCATCGCCACCAGCCGCCCGGCGGCCTGCTCCGCGCGAATCAGCTCGAGCTTCTGCTCGGGCGTCGCTTCGGCAACGTAGTCGTCGACCCCCGCCTCGGCGGCGATCGCCGCGGCGGTGATCGGGTTGTCGCCGGTGATCATCAACGTCTTCACGCCCATCTGACGCAGCTGCGCGAAGCGCTCGGCGATGCCCGGCTTGATCACGTCGGCGAGTGCGATCACCCCCAGCAGACGCGCCCCTTCGGCCACCGCCAGCGGCGTGGCACCGTGGCGCGAGATCCGCTCGACCAGCGCCTCGTAATCCGCCGGTAGCCGCCCGCCGGCTTCCTGCACCCGCCGGGCGATGGCGTTGGGGGCGCCCTTGCGCCAACAGCGGCCATCGGCGAAATCGAGCCCGGAGACCCGGCTGGCGGCGCTGAACGGCACCACGCTGGCCTCCACGGCCACCAGCTCGTCGCCCTGGGCCCGGGCCAGGGCGACGATCGAGCGCCCTTCGGGCGTGGGGTCCTCGAGGGAGCAGAGCGCAGCGACCTGGCGCAGCCGCGCCGGGTCGACCCCGTGGCAGGCGGCGAACTCGGTGGCGCGGCGGTCACCCAGGGTGATGGTGCCGGTCTTGTCCAGCAGCAGGGTGTCGATGCTGCCGGCGATCTCCACCGCCTTGCCCGATTTGGCGACGAGATTGGCACGCATGGCGCGCTCCATCCCGGCGATACCGATGGCCGGCAAGAGCCCACCGATGGTGGTCGGGATCAGACACACCAGCAGCGCCACCAGCATCACCGGCGAGGTCGAGATACCCACGAACTGGGCCAGCGGCACCAGGGTGACGACGACGATCAGAAAGATCAGGGTGAGCGTGGAGAGCAGCACGGAGAGTGCCAGCTCGCTGGGGGTCTTCTGACGGCTGGCGCCCTCCACCAGAGCGATCATGCGGTCGAGCAGCGAATCCCCCGGATCGACGCTGACCTCGACGAGCAGTTCGTCGGAGAGCAGCTTGGTCCCGGCGCTGACCCCGCTGTTGTCGGTGCCCGCCTCGCGCAGTACCGGTGCGGACTCACCGGTGACCGCGGATTCATTGATCGAGCCGGCGCCCTCGAGGATCTCGCCGTCGGCCGGAATCAGCTCACCGGCGACCACCCGCACGCGGTCGCCCCGACGCAACCGATCGGCAGCGACCCGCTCTTCGCCGCTCCGGGTCAGCCGGCGTGCCTGCAACTCACCGCGGGTGGCACGCAGGCTACCGGCGTGCGCCTTGCCCCGCGCTTCGGCCATCGCTTCCGCCGCGTTGGCGAACAGTACCGTCGCCAGCAGGATCAAGGTCACGATCAGCGCGAAGATTCCCTGGCCGCTCGCCTCGGCAAACGCCATGCCGGTATACATCGCGCACACCAGGGTGCCGATGGCGACCACCGCCATCACCGGATTGCGCGCCAGACTGCGCGGGTTCAGCCGGCGCAGGGATTCTGCCAGCAGGGTCAGTGGCCGAATGCGCAGGCCCTGGGAGGCGTCGTGTGCTTGCATCATTGCCATCTCTCTTTCCTCGATCCCGTTTTCACCCATCCCGTTTCCGTCGACGCGCGGCATCAGGGCAGAGTCAACTGTTCAGCGATCGGTCCCAGCACCAGCGCGGGCAGGAAACCGAGCAGATTGACGATGACGATGACCCCGGCGGTGAGCCCGACGAAGGCGCCGCTCTCCATGGCCAGGCTGCCGCGCCCTTGCGGCGCCGTGCGCTTGCCCGCCAACCACCCGGCCACCGCCAGCGGCACCAACATCGGCAGGAAGCGGCCGACCGCCAGCGCCACCACGCAGGTCAGGTTCCACCAGGGCGTCGCATCGCCGAGTCCTTCGAAGCCGGAGCCGTTGTTGGCGAAGGCCGAGGTGTATTCGTAGAGCACCTGGGAAAGGCCGTGGAAGCCGGGATTGGAATTGCCGGCCAGGGTGGGAAACGCCACGGTGATGGCGGTCGATCCGAGGATGATCAAAGGCTGTGCCAGAATCGCCAGGGAGATCCAGCGCATCTCGCGGGTCTCCAGCGGCTTGCCGAAAAGCTCCGGGGCGCGGCCGATCATCAGCGAACCGATGAACGCCGCCAGCATCAGGTAGAGCAGATAGCCGATCAGACCCACGCCGATACCGCCGAAAGTGACGTTGACGAACATGTCCATCAGCAGCCCCAGGCCGCCCAGCGGGTTGAAGCTGTCGTGCATGGCGTTGACGGAGCCGTTGGAGGTCTGGGTCGTCCAGCTGCCCCAGAGCGCGGAGAGATCGCTGCCGAAGCGCAGCTCCTTGCCCTCGAGGTTGGGGCTGTCGGCAACGGCGAGCCCGACCAGGGCAGCGTTGGGCAGGCGCTCCGACACCACGATCATGGTGGTGGTGAGCAGCGAGAAGGCGATCATGACCACGCCGATCCCCATCATCAGCCGGCGCCGGCCGCTGATGACACCCACCGCGATCAGCGACGCTACCGGTATCAGCAGCAGCGCGATCGTCTCGATCAGGTTCGACAGCCCGGTCGGGTTCTCCAGCGGCACGGTCGAATTGGGGCCGTACCAGCCGCCGCCGTTGGTGCCCAGCTGCTTGATCGCCACCATCGGCGCCACCGGGCCACGGGGGATCACCTGCAGCGCGCCCCCATCGAGCATCGTCACCCGCTGGGCGCCCTGATAGGTCGCCGGTACGCCCTGCCATACCAGAATCAGGGCCACGATCAGCGACAGTGGCAGCAGCACCCGCACCACGATCCGCGTGAGATCGACGTAGTAGTTCCCCACCCCGCCCCCGGCGTTCGTGGCGACCGGGCGCCGTAGCAGCGTCCGGGTGATGGCGAGCAACACCGCCAGCCCCGTCGCCGGGGTCAGGAACTGCAGCGTGACGATGGCCAGGGTCTGGCTCAGGTAGGAGAGTTGCGTCTGGCCCGAATAGTGCTGCTGGTTGGTATTGGTGGCGAACGAGACGGCGGTGTGCAGCGCCGTATCCCAGCGCATGCCCGGAATGCCATCGGGGTTGAGTGGCAGCACGCCCTGGTCCATGAAGACGAGCCAGGCAAGCCCGATCAGCAGCAGGTGAAGTCTCAACACGGCCAGCAGATAGGCCGACCAGGTCATCGACAGCCGTCGGTCGACACCGGCCAGGCGCATCAGGAACGACTCCAGCGGCCCGAAGAGACGATCCATCACGCTGGGGCGATGCGTATCCAGCGCGCGGCCCATGTAGAGCCCCAGGGGCAGCGCCAGACCGATGAGCAGCGCATAGTAGAGTGGCAACACACTCATCTCAGAACCGCTCCGGCCGCCACAGGGCGACTCCCAGATACAGCGCGGTGGCGGCGGCGATCGCCAGCATCAGATAGGACATGCCGAGCACTCCAGGTCAGGGGAGGCTCAGTCTCGGCGGCAGAGGCGTAAAAATTCGAGATCGAAAAGCCTCGCGCGGCGTAAAGAGGGCGTAAAAATGTCCCACGTCATGGTCAAGCCGTCGCGTGCTGGGCATCATCACCCCTTATCGCCCATGGAGACCCGCGTGCCGACTTCCCTGCTATCGCCCTTCGCCCTCGCCCTGCCTGCCGGGCGTCCTCGTCCTGAGGCTCGTTACCGCGACCGCGTGAGGCGCGCGTCCCGCCGCTGGCTGAGAGTGGCGCTGCTGGCCCTGCTGGCCGGGTGCAGCTCGCAGGCGCCGCAGCCTGGCTTCGAGCAGCCCCCGGCGAGCGTCAAGCAGCAGTTGGTCACGCTGATGCCTGCCGGCACCCAGGATCGCGACGGCTGGGCCACGGACATCACCGCGGCGTTCGCGGCCCAGAACCTGCCCGCCACCCGCGAGAACCTGTGCGCCACGCTGGCGGTGATCGGCCAGGAGTCGACCTTCGACGCCGACCCGCAGGTGCCCCACCTGGCGCGGATCGCCCGCGAGGAGATCGAACGCCGCGCCGAGGCGCTGCATGTACCCGGCTTTCTGCTCGCGGCGGGGCTGAAGCTGACCTCGCCCACCGGCGAGACCTACGCCGAACGCCTCGACCGGGTGCGCAGCGAACGCCAACTGAGCGAGCTGTACGAGGATTTCATCAGCATGGCGCCGCTGGGCCAAGAGCTGTTCGGCGGCCTCAATCCGGTGCATACCGGCGGCCCGATGCAGGTGAGCGTGGCCTTTGCCGAAGCGCATGCAGCAGGCTACCCCTACCCGATCGACGACTCGATCCGCCATGAGGTGTTCACCCGGCGCGGCGGCGTCTATTTCGGTATCGCCCACCTGCTCGGCTACCCGGCCCACTACACCGACCTGCGCTACCGCTTCGCCGACTACAACGCCGGCTGGTACGCCAGTCGCAACGCGGCCTTCCAGGCTGCGGTGAGCCAGCTCTCCGGCATTCCGCTCGCCCTCGACGGCGACCTGATCATTCCCGGCTCACGCCAGGCCGGACAGACCGAGCTGGCGGTACGCACGCTGAAAGGCCGGCTGGGCATGGATGATGGCGAGATTCGCGATGCGCTGGAGAAAGAGGATTCCCTGGATTTCGAACGGACCGCGCTCTACGAGAAAGTCCGTTCACTGGCGGAACAGCAGGAAGGTCAGCCTACCCCCTACGCGCGCCTGCCGGGGATCAAGCTCGAAAGCCCCAAGATCACCCGCAACCTGACCACGGCATGGTTCGCCAAGCGGGTCGAGGCGCGCTGGCAGCAGTGCATGAGGCGGTGATGTCCAATATTTGAAATCTGAACGGCAAGTTTCTCCAGTCGCCGGAAAGAAACCACCCAATAGCGCCTTCCAGGCTCAACCCGAGCGATATTCGGCGAGCCGGGTCTAGCGACATGGGTAAGGCGAACCAGACATCTGAGTGATGTCTGGTTCGCCGAACGAGCTGGCCTTGGATGGCCAGCTCCGGCCTGCAAGCGGGACAGGATGTTTTAGCGAAGCAGGTCGCTAGAGGCGCGCCGGGACAGGAACGTCCTTGCGCGCCGACCCGAAGCGCTGACGAAGATCGCACGGGGTTTCTTGAGCCTGTGGCGCGAAAAGGGGAGCGCGAGGGGCTTGCCCCTCGCAGTCACGACGATGACAGTCGTAAAGCTCTCGTCAGTCGTAATCTCGTTTGAAGTGAATAAGCCCCGAGCGAGGGCCCGAAGCTATCAAGACTTCGGCGTCTTCACCGGGCGCTGCCAGCCGGGCTTGGCCACCTGACGGCTGCGGGCCAGCGCCAGCTCGCCCTGCGCCACCTCGCGGGTGATGGTGGAGCCGGCGGCGATGGTGGCATCGTCAGCGATCGCCAGCGGCGCGACCAGGGCAGTGTTGGAGCCGACGAAGACGCGCTCGCCGATCCGCGTGAGGTGCTTGTTGGCACCGTCGTAGTTGCAGGTGATGGTGCCGGCGCCGACATTGGTGTCGCGACCGATCTCGGCATCCCCCAGATAGCTGAGATGACCCGCCTTGACGCCCTCGCCGAGCGTCGCGTTCTTGGTCTCGACGAAGTTGCCGACATGGGCACGGGCGCCGAGACGCGTCCCCGGGCGCAGACGCGCGAAGGGCCCGCAGTCGCTCTCCTCACCCATCTCGGCGCCATCGAGATGGCTGTGCGCCTTGATCACCGCACCGCGGCGGATGACGCTGTCCTTGATCACGCAGTGGGGGCCGATCACCACATCATCCTCGAGGATGACATGACCTTCGAGAATCACCCCGACATCGATGTCGATGTCCCGCCCCACGGTGACGTCACCGCGCAGATCGAAGCGCGCCGGATCGGCCAGGGTCACCCCGGCGGCCATCAACCGTTCGGCCTGGCGGCGCTGGTAGGCCCGCTCCAGCGTAGCGAGCTGGCGGCGCTCGTTGACCCCCTCGACTTCGATCGGCGAGGCCGGCTGGGCGGCCTTGATCTCGACCCCATCGCCGGCGGCCATGGCGATGACATCGGTCAGGTAGTACTCGCCCTGGGCATTCTCGGCGGAGAGCTGCGGCAGCCAGCGCTTGAGCTGGGCTGCGGTCATCGCCATGATCCCGGTGTTGCACTCACGGATGGCGCGCTGGGCGCTGGTGGCGTCCTTGTGCTCGACGATCGCGACCACCGCCTGCTTGTCGTTACGCACGATGCGCCCGTAGCCGCTGGGGTCGTCGAGGGTCACTGTCAGAAGCCCCATGTGCTGCTCGTCGACCCCCTCCAGAAGCGCCTTGAGGGTCTTGGCCTGGATCAGCGGCACGTCGCCATAGAGCACCAGCACCTTACCGTCACCAAGGCCGTCGAGGGCCTGGGCCACGGCGTGACCGGTACCCTTCTGCTCGGCCTGCTCGCAGAAGCTCAGCCCGCGTCCGTCGAGGGCCTCGCGCACCGCCTCGCCGCCGTGACCGACGACCACGTGCAGGCGCGCCTCTTCGAGCCCCGCCGCGGTATCCACGACATGCTGCACCAGCGGCCTGCCCGCCAGGCGATGCAGCACCTTGGGGGTCTTGGAGCGCATGCGGGTTCCCTGGCCCGCGGCCAGAATCACGACGTCGAGTGACATGGGATCATCCTTTCCTGTTCGGTATCGGGTCGGCACCATTATCGACGTAACGGCACCGCATGAAAAAGGCGACTCTGGAGAGTCGCCTTTTTCGGGTCCTGCTAGCGGGGTCGGCGCAGCGCGAAATCAGCCGCGCCCACCCTTGCGCCGCAGCTGCTGCAGCGTGCGCAGCTGAGCGGTGGCCTCGGCCAGCTCGGCGGCGGCACGCGTGTAGTCGAGCTCCGACTGCTGGTCGTTGAGCGACTGCAGCGCGTGCTGGCGCGCCTGCTCGGCTTCGGCTTCGTCCAGGTCGCCGGCGCGAATGGCGGTGTCCGCCAGTACCGAGACCACGTCCGGCTGGACTTCGAGGAAGCCACCGGTGACGTAGTAGAGCTCTTCTTCGCCGCTCTCCTGAATGACCCGCACCGGACCGGGCTTGAGCTCGGTCAACAGCGGTGCGTGACCGCGCAGGATACCCAGATCGCCAGCCACGCCGGCAGCGATGAGCTGCTCGACGCTGCCCGAGAAGATCTCCTTCTCGGCGCTGACGATGTCGCACTGAAATGTGGCCATAGCGCTATCCTCTTGTGCCTGAGGCCCCGGGGTACGATACCCCGGAGCAAGGCTGGCTTACTTCATGCTCTTGGCTTTCTCGACCGCTTCGTCGATGGTGCCGACCATGTAGAAAGCCTGCTCGGGCATATCGTCGTAGTCGCCGTTGAGGATGCCCTGGAAGCCACGAATGGTCTCCTTGAGCGAGACGTACTTGCCGGGCGCGCCGGTGAACACTTCGGCGACGAAGAACGGCTGCGACAGGAAGCGCTGGATCTTACGCGCCCGCGATACCGCCAGCTTGTCCTCATCGGAGAGCTCGTCCATCCCCAGGATGGCGATGATGTCCTTGAGCTCCTTGTAGCGCTGGAGCACGTTCTGGACGCCGCGTGCGGTGTCGTAGTGCTCTTCGCCGACCACCAGCGGGTCGAGCTGACGCGAGGTGGAGTCGAGCGGGTCGACGGCCGGGTAGATACCCAGCTCGGCGATCGAGCGCGACAGCGTCACGGTGGAGTCGAGGTGGGCGAAGGTGGTCGCCGGCGACGGGTCGGTCAGGTCGTCCGCGGGCACGTAGACGGCCTGCACGGAGGTGATCGAGCCGGTCTTGGTCGAGGTGATACGCTCCTGCAGGGCGCCCATCTCTTCGGCCAGGGTCGGCTGATAGCCCACCGCCGACGGCATACGACCCAGCAGCGCCGACACTTCGGTACCGGCCAGGGTGTAGCGGTAGATGTTGTCGACGAACAGCAGTACGTCGCGACCTTCGTCACGGAACTTCTCGGCGATGGTCAGGCCGGTCAGGGCCACGCGCAGACGGTTGCCCGGCGGCTCGTTCATCTGGCCGTAGACCAGGGCGACCTTGTCGAGAACGTTCGACTCCTGCATCTCGTGGTAGAAGTCGTTACCTTCACGCGTACGCTCACCGACACCGGCGAACACCGAGTAGCCGCTGTGCTCGGTGGCGATGTTGCGGATCAGCTCCATCATGTTGACGGTCTTGCCCACGCCGGCGCCGCCGAACAGGCCGACCTTGCCGCCCTTGGCGAACGGGCAGACCAGATCGATGACCTTGATGCCGGTTTCCAGCAGCTCGCTCGACGCGGCCTGCTCGGCGTAGGTCGGTGCCTGACGGTGGATCGGCATGCGCTCGACGTCGGCGGCAGCGTCACCGCCGATGTCACCGGCTTCGTCGATCGGCTGACCGAGCACGTTCATGATGCGGCCCAGCGTCTCCTTGCCCACCGGCACGGAGATCGGGGCACCGGTGTTGACCACGTCGATGCCGCGCTGCAGACCTTCACTGGAGCCCATGACGATGGCGCGCACCACGCCGTCGCCGAGCTGCTGTTGCACTTCGAGAATGGCCTCTTTGCCCGAGACCGTCAGCGCGTCGTAGACCTTGGGGACATTGTCCCGCGGAAACTCTACGTCAACCACCGCGCCGATGATTTGTACGATACGTCCGCTCATAGTGGTTCCTCGTAAACCTGCAAATGAAACCTGTAGGCCAAGCCGTACTCGCGAGCGTCGCCCCGCGGGGCGACGTCGTCATACCGCCGCGGCACCACCGACGATTTCCGAAATTTCCTGGGTAATGGCCGCCTGACGCGCCTTGTTGTACACCAGTTGCAGATCGTCAATCAGATTGCCAGCGTTGTCGGTCGCGTTCTTCATCGCGATCATGCGCGCAGCCTGCTCACAGGCCGCGTTCTCGACCACGGCCTGATACACCTGGGATTCGACGTAGCGAACCAGCAGGTGATCGAGCAGGGTCTTGGCATCCGGCTCATACAGGTAGTCCCAATTACCCTGATTCGTACCGGGACTGGGTTGTTCATCGCCCTGGGTGTCGTCCTCGACCGCCTCGAGCGGCAGGAGCTGACGCACCACGGGTTTCTGGCTCATGGTGTTGACGAACTCGTTGTACACCACGTAGAGCCGATCCAGACTGCCTTCGTCGAAGGCATCGAGCATCACCTTGATGCTGCCGACCAGATCCTGGACTTCCGGCGCATCGCCGAGCCCCTTCTTGGCCGCCAGCAGATTGCCGCCACGCTTGCGGAAGAAACCGCCGGCCTTGCTGCCGATGGCCGCGAAGTCGGCACCGACACCCTTGTCGTGCCAGTCGCGGGCGTGGTTGACCACCGCCTTGAACAGATTGACGTTCAAGCCGCCGGCCAGGCCCCGATCACTGGAGACCACGATATAGCCCACGCGCTTGACCTCGCGCTCGAGGGTGTACTCGTGGCGGTACTCCGGATTGGCCTTGGCGACGTGGCCGACCACCCGGCGGATCAGGTTGGCATAGGGCTGGCTGGCCGCCATGCGGTCCTGGGCCCGACGCATCTTCGACGCAGCGACCATTTCCATGGCGCTGGTGATTTTCTGCGTGTTCTTGATGCTCCCGATCTGGGATTTGATCTCTTTTGCAGCTGCCATCGCGGATCACCTGATTCCTGCCGCTCAGCTGGGCGAGGCGGCCCGCTCCCGGAGGAGACGGGCCGCACCGCTTACCAGGTCTGAGTGGACTTGAACGACTCGAGACCCGACTTGAGACCCTTCTGGATCTCGTCGTCGTAGCCGCCGCTTGAGTTGATCTTGTCGAGCAGGTCGGCGTGCTCGGACTTCATGTAGTCCTGCAGGGCACGCTCGAAATCGAGGACCTTGTCGACCGCGACATCGTCCAGATAGCCTTCGTTGGCGGCGTACAGCGTCAGCGCCATCTGAGCCACGGACATCGGCGAGTACTGCTTCTGCTTCATCAGCTCGGTGACACGCTGGCCGTGCTCGAGCTGCTTGCGGGTCGCCTCGTCGAGGTCGGAAGCGAACTGCGAGAACGCCGCCAGCTCACGGTACTGGGCCAGCGCCAGACGCACACCGCCGCCGAGCTTCTTGATGATCTTGGTCTGGGCCGAACCACCCACACGGGAGACCGAGAGACCGGCGTTGATGGCCGGACGGATACCCGAGTTGAACAGGCCGGTCTCGAGGAAGATCTGGCCGTCGGTGATCGAGATCACGTTGGTGGGAACGAACGCCGAGACGTCGCCACCCTGGGTCTCGATGATCGGCAGCGCGGTCAGCGAGCCGGTCTTGCCCTTCACTTCACCGTTGGTGAACTTCTCGACGTACTCGGCGTTGACGCGCGCGGCGCGCTCGAGCAGACGCGAGTGGAGGTAGAAGACGTCACCCGGATAGGCTTCACGGCCCGGCGGACGGCGCAGCAGCAGCGAGATCTGACGGTAGGCGACGGCCTGCTTGGAGAGGTCGTCGTAGACGATCAGCGCATCTTCGCCACGATCGCGGAAGTACTCGCCCATGGTGCAGCCGGCGTAGGGCGCCAGGTACTGCATGGCGGCCGGATCGGCGGCACCGGCGGCGACCACGATGGTGTGGTCCATGGCGCCGTGCTCTTCGAGCTTGCGCACCACGTTGGCGATGGTCGACTGCTTCTGACCGATCGCGACGTAGATACAGGTGACCCCAGTGCCCTTCTGGTTGATGATCGTGTCGATCGCCACCGCGGACTTACCGATCTGACGGTCACCGATGATCAGCTCACGCTGGCCGCGACCGATCGGCACCATGGCGTCGATCGACTTGAGGCCGGTCTGCACCGGCTGGTCGACCGACTGACGGGTGATGACGCCCGGAGCGACCTTCTCGATCGCGTCGGTCAGGCTCGTCTCGATATCGCCCTTGCCGTCGATCGGGTTGCCCAGCGCATCGACCACGCGGCCGACCAGCTCCGGACCCACCGGCACTTCGAGGATACGACCGGTGCACTGCGCGGTCATGCCCTCTTCGAGCTCGAGGTAGTCACCCAGGACCACGGCGCCGACGCTGTCGCGCTCGAGGTTGAGCGCCATGCCGTAGACGCCACCGGGGAATTCGATCATCTCGCCGAGCATCGCATCGGCCAGGCCGTGGATGCGGACGATGCCGTCAGCGACGCTGACGACGGTGCCCTGATTACGGGCTTCGGAGGCGACATCCAGCTTGTCGATACGCTGTTTGATGATGTCGCTGATCTCGGAAGGATTCAGTTGCTGCATGCCATGTCCCTCGAACTCAAGCGGTGAGCGCTTCGCGCAGGCGCTGCAATCGACCGCGTACCGACCCGTCGATGACGGTGTCGCCGGTACGCAGGATCACGCCGCCCAACAGCTCGCGGTCCACCTGAGTGGTAATGGAGATTTCACGATTCAGACGCTTCTTCAGAGCCTCGGCGAGAACGTTCTGCTGCGCTTCGTCCAGGTCGAAGGCGGAGACGATGGTGACGTCGACCCGCTTTTCTTCCTGGGCGCGCAGCGCCTCGAACTCCTCGAAGATGTCGGGCAGCGCGGCCAGACGACCCTTCTCGCCGACGAGGTGCAGAAAGTTCTGCACGCTCGCGTCGTTCAGGTCGTCGCCGCACACTTCCAGCAGCAGCCGGGTCTTGTCCGCGGCGGTCAGCCGCGGATTGCCCAGCACACGCTCACCGACATCCGCGTTCCCGGCCACCTGCGCGGCCAGGGCAAGACTCTGAGACCACGCTTGAAGCGCCTGCTTGTCGCGCGCGAACTCGAACGCCGCCTTGGCGTAGGGTCGTGCAACGGTTTCGCTAGACGTTTGAGCCATGGTGCGCCTCCTTAGAGCTCGGCAGCGAGCTTGTCGACGAGCTCACGATGCTTCGACTCGTCGATGGAGGATTCCAGGATGCGCTCGGCGCCGGCCACAGCCAGCAGCGCCACCTGGGCACGCAGCTCTTCCTTCGCGCGATTGATCTCCTGATCGATTTCGCTGCGAGCGCCTGCAATGATGCGCTCGCCTTCCGCCCGCGCATTGTCACGGGCCTCTTCGACGATCTGATTGGCCCGCTTGTTGGCCTGTTCGAGGATCTGCTGCGCCTGCTCCTTGCTCTCCTTCAGCGTCTCTTCGGCTTTTTCCTGAGCCACTTCGAGATCGCGGGTAGCACGGCTGGCCGCATCCAGACCGTCGGCGATCTTCTTCTGTCGTTCCTGCAGCGCCTGCATGACCGGCGGCCATACATACTTCATGCAGAACCAGACGAAGACCGCAAAGGCAATGGCCTGACCAATCAGTGTAAGGTTCAGATTCACGCCAGCACCTCTCGCGTCACAAGTTTGGGGTTAAGGTCACCGCGGCCACACGGGCCGTAGACGGCGACGTTAACCGACAAACGGATTGGCGAAGGTGAAGAACAGTGCGATACCCACGCCGATCATGGTCACGGCGTCGAGCAGACCGGCGACGATGAACATCTTGACCTGCAGCTGCGGGATCATCTCCGGCTGGCGCGCGGCGCCTTCCAGGAACTTGCCACCCAGAATACCGAAACCGATGGCGGTACCCAGTGCGCCGAGGCCGATCAGCAGAGAAACGGCAATCGCGGTCATGCCCAGAACTTGTGCTTCCATGGTTGTCTCCAGTTTTCAGTCAGTCTTGCAGTCGAGTTTACGGGTTAGGGGTTGAAGGAAACGCGTCTCAATGCTGCTCTTCGGTCGCCATGCTGAGATAGACGATGGTGAGCATCATGAAGATGAATGCCTGCAGCGTGATGATCAGGATGTGGAACACCGCCCACGGGAAGTGCAGCGGCAGCTGCCACAGTCCGATCATCGCGATCAGGATGAAGATCAACTCACCGGCGTAGAGGTTACCGAAGAGTCGCAACGCCAGAGAGACCGGTTTGGCCAGAAGGGTGACGAGCTCAAGCAGAAGATTGACCGGAATCAACAGGATCTGGGCGAATTTGTTGGGCGTGTTGAACGGATGCAGGGTCAGCTCGGCGATGAAGCCGGAGAGGCCCTTGGTACGAATCGAATAGAAAATGATCAGCGCAAAGACCGACAGCGACATGCCGAAGGTGGCGTTGACGTCGGTGGTCGGCACGACCTTGAAGTAGACGTGCGCCGGATCGGCGCCGAACCAGGCACCGACCTTCTGGGCCAGCATCGGCAGGAAGTCCACCGGCACCAGGTCCATCAGGTTCATCAGGAAGATCCAGCAGAAGATGGTCAGCGCCAACGGGGCGACCAGCTTGCTCTTGCCGTGGAAGGTCTCGCGCACCGAACCGTCGACGAACTCGACCATCATCTCGACGAAGTTCTGCAGCCCGGTGGGCACGCCGGTGCTCGCACGCTTGGCGACCAGGCGGAACAGATAGAGGAACAGCACCCCCAACCCGATGGACCACCCCATGGTGTCGACATGGATCGCCCAGAAGCCCATTTCACGGGCTTCTGCGGCAGAGTGCGCCAGCGACCAGCCATGCTCCGGATGCAGACCGAAGGTCATGTTCTGCAGGTGGTGCTGAATGTACTCCGTACTCGTCGGGTTGTTGCCAGCCATGGTTCAGCCTCGAGATTGAATGTGTGACGGACGGCGCAGTAGCCAGGGCCCCAGCCACTGCAGCAGCAGCGTCAGCACATAAGCGCCAAAGAAGAAAGCGGGGTTTGAGGGGGGCACGGCCACGAACACCAGCGTAAACAGTGCCGCCGTCAAACCGAACTTGCCGGCCTCGGCGTGGTAGAAGCTTTTGACGATGTATCGCGCCTGCCCCGCTCCCTGGTAGCGGAAGGCGCGCCAAGCGAAGAAGGCACTGGGCACGGCCGCGACGAGCCCACCGCACAAGAGCGATAGCGCCACGCCCTGCCCCAGGACGCCCCAGGCGATCAGGGCCATGCCCATCACGCCGCCGAACTGCACGAGAATCATCGCCGCGATGCGCGGTCTGGGAAGCCTGGCCGGTGCCGTTGGTTGCATGGCGTCGGTCTCGCCGTTGATTCTGAATGCGTATTTTGTCGTCGCTGCGTTCGGCGTGCGCCTGGCAAACCTCGGCGGATTATAGAGAAGCGGCCATGCCGCATCAACCGAACCTGCACCGATCTGAGGCGTCTTGCGCGAAAAACGATCACGAAAAGTGCGCAAATTCCATTATCGCGCTAAACGTTTTCGCCCCGAAGCGCTCCGCCACCGGGTTGGGCTCAGCGAATGTGCCCGAGAATACCGTCGAGCTCGTCGAGACTGGTGTAGCGAATGGTGACCCGCCCCTTGCCGGAGGCGTTGTGATGAATCTTGACCGGGGCGCCGAGCAGGTCGGCGAGACGATTCTCGAGCCGCCCCACATCCGCCGGCGGGCGTTTGTCGTCGGGCTTCTTGCGTCCCTCGGCGATCTGTTTGACCAGCGCCTCGGTCTGACGCACGGTGAGCTCCCGCGACACCACCTCGTGGGCCGCCTGGCGCTGCTTGGCCGCGGAGAGGCTGAGCAGGGCGCGGGCGTGGCCCATGTCGAGATCGCCACGCTCGAGCAGCGTCTGCACGTGGGGGTCCAGCGCCAGCAGGCGCAGCAGGTTGGCGACCTGGGCACGCGAGCGGCCGACCGCATCGGCGACCTGCTGCTGGGTCAGCTCGAACTCCTCGAGCAGACGCTTGAGCGCCATCGCCTCCTCGACCGGGTTGAGGTTCTCGCGCTGAATGTTCTCGATCAGCGCCAGCGCCAGCGCGACCTCGTCGCTGACCTCGCGAATCACCGCCGGAATGGTCTCCAGCTCGGCCAGCTGGGAGGCGCGCCAGCGCCGCTCGCCGGCGATGATCTCGTAGCGCTCGGCGCCGATCTGGCGCACCACGATCGGCTGCATCACGCCCTGGGCGCGAATCGAGTCGGCCAGCTCTTCGAGCGCTTCCGGCTGGATATCGCGGCGCGGCTGGTACTTGCCTCGGGTGAGCTGACGCAGCGGCAGGCGTTCGAGCCGCTCACCGCCGCCCTCGCCCCCCGGCAGCGCCTGGGCCGGCGCAGCGTCGTCGGCAGCGACAGCGCTCTCCGTCGCGCCACCGTCGCGGCGCCGGGCGCTGGAACCGATCAGGGCATCTAGCCCGCGTCCCAGCGGGCGTTTGCGCGTCGTCATGGCGTGTTCCTCACAGAGATCATCATTACAGCGCCAGGCGGCGAATCAGTTCCTTGGCCAGCACGCGATGCGCCTGGCTGCCCCGCGACAGGCGGGCGTACTTGGTGACCGGCAGGCCGTGGCTGGGCGCTTCGGCGACGCGCACGTTGCGCGGAATGGTGGCCTTGAGCAGCGAGTCGCCGAAATATTGACCGAGCTGCTTGCTGACGTCCCGCGTCAGGCTGTTGCGCGGGTCGAACATGGTGCGCACGATGCCGAAGATCTCGAGATTGGGGTTCACGCTCTCCTGGATCTGTTCGACGGTATCGAGCAGCGCCGAGAGCCCTTCGAGAGCGTAGAACTCGCACTGCACCGGGATCAGCACGCCGTTGGCCGCGGTCAGGGCATTGACGGTGAGCATGTTGAGCGAGGGCGGGCAGTCGATGATCACCACGTCGTAGTCCGAGGCCACGCTGTCGATCGCCTGGGTCAGCACCCGCTCACGACCGTCGCGGTCGAGCAGGTCGACCTCGGCGGCGGTGAGATCGCCATTGCCCGGCAGCAGCGCATAGCCCGCCACGGCGCAGTCGACGATCACCTCGGCGGCGCTCTTGTCGCCCAGCAGGACGTCGAGCACGCTGCCGTCGAGATCGTGCTTGTCGACACCGCTGCCCATGGTGGCGTGGCCCTGAGGGTCGAGATCGATCAGCAGCACCCGGCGATCGAGCGCCGCCAGGCAGGCCGCCAGGTTGACCGCGGTGGTGGTCTTGCCGACGCCGCCCTTCTGATTGGTCAAGGCGATGATTCTGGTCACTGGCGACTCCCTTCGTCGAAACTGCAGCGCGGCGGCGGTGACGCCGTCGCTATCGATCGCCGTGTGCGGCGCGGCGCAGCCGCAGCAGCTGGCGTTCGGCCCCATCGAGCCCCGGCACCTCGAGCGCCTGGCGGCTCTCGATGATCACCTCGGCGGGCAACGCCTCGCGCTCGTCCGCCTCGAGGCCACCCTTCATCGCCAGCCACTCGCCGTCGGCGGCCAGCAGCGGCTCGGTCAAGCCGACAAAATCGCCCAAGGCGGCAAAGGCGCGCGAGATGATCTGGTCGTACTCGCCGCTGAAGGCCTCCACCCGGTGCTGCGCGCAGGTGACGTTGTCGAGTCCCAGCTCCATCACCGCCTGGCGCTGGAAGCGGACCTTCTTGCCGTTGCTGTCGAGCAGTGTGACCGCCAGCTGCGGATCGAGGATCGCCAGTACCAGACCCGGGAAACCGGGGCCGGCGCCGACGTCCAGCAGCCGCGGCCCGCGCACCGCGAAGGCCACGCTGGCGCTGTCGAGCAGATGCCGCGAGACCATGGCCTCGGGCTCGCGCACTGCGGTGAGGTTATAGGCGCGGTTCCACTTGTGCAACAGCCCCAGCAGAGCCAACAGCCGCTGCCGCTGGGCGGCGTCGACGGCCACCTCGAGCGCCGCCAGGCCCTGGTCGAGAGTGCGTTCGCAGGCTGGGGTCATGCACGCAGCGCCTGGCTGTCGTCGATCAGGCGACGTTTCTTGAGATGGATCAGCAGAATCGATACCGCCGCCGGGGTGACCCCGGAGATGCGCCCGGCCTGGCCCAGGGTCTGCGGCCGTGCCTGTTCGAGCTTCTGGCGAATCTCATGCGAGAGCCCCTCGACCTTGGCGTAATCCAGCGCCTCCGGAAGCGGCGTCGCCTCGTGGCGCTTGAGCCGGTCGATCTCTTCCTGCTGACGCGCGATGTAGCCTTCGTACTTGGCTTCGATCTGCACCTGCTCGGCGACCGTCTCGTCGCTCTCCGCCTCGCCCTTGAGCGGGGCCACGTCAGCGTAGGTGAGCTCCGGACGCTTGAGCAGATCCATCAGGTTGTACTCCCGCGCCAGCGGCTGCTCGAGCTTGGTCGCAAGGGCATCGGCGGCGGGCGTGCCGGGCTGGATCCAGGTCGAGCGCAGCCGCTCGCTCTCGCGAGCGATGCGTTCACGCTTGGTCTCGAACGCTGCCCAGCGCGGGTCGTCGACCAGGCCGAGTTCGCGCCCGGCTGCGGTCAGGCGCAGGTCGGCGTTGTCCTCGCGCAGCAGCAGCCGATACTCGGCACGCGAGGTGAACATGCGGTAGGGCTCCTGGGTGCCCATGCTGATCAGGTCATCCACCAGCACGCCGAGATAGGCCTCATCGCGGCGCGGCCACCAGGCGGATTCGCCGCGTGACCGGCGCGCGGCGTTGATGCCCGCCAGCAGCCCCTGGGCGCCGGCCTCCTCGTAACCTGTGGTGCCATTGATCTGGCCGGCGAAAAACAGGTTGTGGATAAATTTCGTTTCCAGGGAGTGCTTGAGATCCCGCGGATCGAAGAAGTCGTACTCGATGGCATAGCCGGGGCGCGTGATGTGCGCGTTCTCCAGCCCCTCGATCGAGCGCACCACCTGCAGTTGGACGTCGAATGGCAGCGAGGTCGAGATGCCATTGGGGTAGAGCTCGTGGGTGTCCAGCCCCTCGGGCTCGATGAACACCTGGTGGCTCGACTTGTCGGCGAAGCGGTGGACCTTGTCCTCGATCGACGGGCAGTAGCGCGGCCCAACGCCGCCGATCACGCCGGAGTACATTGGCGAGCGGTCGAGATTGGCGAAGATGATCTCGTGGGTCCGGGTGTTGGTGTGCGCGATATGGCAATCGACCTGGCGCGGATGCTGCTCGCGGCTGCCCAGGTAGGACATCACCGGCAGCGGCGTATCGCCGGGCTGGCGCTCGAGCCTGGAGAAATCGACGCTCTTGGCATCGATTCGCGGCGGCGTGCCGGTTTTCAGCCGATCGACCCGGAACGGCAGGGCGCGAAGACGCTGGGCCAGGGCATTGGCCGGCGGATCGCCGGCGCGGCCGCCGGCGTGATGATCGAGACCGATATGGATCACACCGCCGAGGAAGGTGCCGGTGCACAGCACCACGGCGTCCGCCATGAAGCGGATGCCGGTCTGGGTGACCACGCCGGTGACCCGATCGTTATCCACAACCAGATCGTCGACCCCCTGCTGGAACAGCGTCAGGTTGGGCTGGTTTTCCAGCAGCGAGCGAATGGCAGCCTTGTAGCGCACACGGTCGGCCTGGGCACGAGTTGCCCGCACCGCCGGCCCCTTGCGTGAGTTGAGCACGCGAAACTGGATGCCGGCGAGATCGGTCGCGGTGGCCATGGCACCGCCGAGCGCATCGATCTCCTTGACCAGATGACTCTTGCCGATGCCACCGATGGCCGGGTTGCACGACATCTGCCCCAGCGTCTCGATGTTGTGTGTCAGCAGCAGGGTGCGTGCACCGCTGCGGGCCGCTGCCAGCGCGGCTTCGGTGCCGGCGTGGCCGCCACCGATGACGATGACCTGAAATCGGTCGGGGTACTCCACAGTCCACCTCGTTGAGTGCTCGAACCGGCACCCGACAGTGAATGAATCTTGAAAACGGCTGCCCGGCGAGATTGTTGACTCAAAGTCAAAGATCCCGCCGACAGCGGCGACCGGAGTCGCGAAAGCCGCCCAGTATAAACGTCCTGTGGGTAACCGTCAGGGGTTTTCCACACCTCTCGACCTGCGCCAGCCAGGTCACAAGGTCATTACTAAAAAATAAAGAAATATAGAAAAGAAGTTCTGTAGTGATGGTTACTACTGGTGTGTACATATTTTGTGGAAAAGGGACTTTTCCCTATAGAAAACATTCACTTGGATTGTTATTGGATGTATTGAAAAGGGCTTAGGAGGCTGCTGACAGACAGCGCTGAAGCTGTGGACGAAAAGCGTCGTTATACACAGCGCCAGCTACCCAGCGCTTGTCCACCGCTGCATACGCCTGCTGTCACCGTGACGGTCCCCAACGCGGGCATCGCGCTGGAGGACACGGCAGAGGCGGGCTGCGTCGAGATAGGCTGAAAAACTATCCACAGGCGAAAAAAACCGCTTGGGATAACCTTTCTGGCGCTATCGCGGGCAGATCTAGAGACGATTCGAAGGTGATTCGGGGGTGATGCCGGGAGGAATCCGGTGCTCAGGGCGGGGAAAAGGGGGGCATGACGCGAAGACAGAGCGGCGATAGGAACCGCAGCCAGCCAGGCGCGCGTGAGAGACGCTCGAAGCTAGCGCGAACGGGCCACCGTCGAGGTGGCCGCGTTTGCGCCGAGTGGGGGCGGGCTCAGTGCTTGAGCACGCGGGAAAGGAAGGCGCGGGTACGCTCGTTTTGGGGATCATCGAAGACGGCCTCCGGCGTTCCCTGCTCGACGATCTCGCCGCCATGGACGAATACCACACGGTCGGCGACCTCGCGTGCGAAGCCCATTTCGTGGGTCACGATCATCATGGTCATGCCGTCCTTGGCCAGCTCGCGCATGGCATCCAGCACTTCGCCGATCATCTCCGGATCCAGCGCTGAGGTCGGCTCGTCGAACAGCATCAGCCGTGGTTCCATGGCCAGTGCCCGGGCCAGCGCCACGCGCTGCTGCTGACCGCCGGAGAGCTGGCTGGGGTACTTGTCAGCCTGGTCGGAGATTCCCACGCGCTCGAGCAGACGCTCGGCGGTGGTGTTGGCCTGCCGGCGCGACCAGCCACGCACCTTGCGCGGGGCCAGGGTCACGTTGTCGCGAATCGACAGATGAGGGAACAGGTTGAACTGCTGGAACACCATGCCCACTTCGGTGCGTACCGCCTGCAGCGACTTGCCGCTGGCGCCGTGGGGGGCCAGGGTCTTGCCATCGACCTCGATGCGTCCGGACTGGAACGGCTCCAGCCCGTTGACGCAGCGAATCAGGGTCGACTTGCCCGAGCCGCTGGCACCGATGATCACCACCACTTCGCCCGGGGCCACGCTCAGGTCGATGTCGCGCATCACGTGCAGCTCGCCGAAGTGCTTGTTGACCTTGTCGAGGCGCACGATCGGCGGCGCATCCCGCTGGATCTGCTTGTCGTCGTTCATCCCACCAGCCCCTTGCGTTCGAGCAGACTCAGAGCCATCGACAGGCTCAGGGTGATCGCCAGGTAGAGCAGCGCGATCATGAAATAGACCTCCAGCGCGGTGAAGGTCTGGGCGATGTAGACCTGGCCCTGGCGCACCAGCTCACCGACCCCGATCACCGAGAACAGCGAGGTGTCCTTGATGCTGACGATGCCCTGATTGCCGAGGGCGGGGATCATGCGCCGCAGCGCCTGGGGCCAGATGATGTACTGAAAGGTCTGGGTCGCGGAGAGGCCCAGCGACAGCCCCGCCTCGCGCTGGCCGCGTTCGATCGACTGCACGCCGCCGCGCACGATCTCCGAGATATAGGCCCCGGCATTGAGCGCGATGGCGGCGATCCCCGCAGTGATCGCGGGGATCGGCCCGCCCAGCAGGGTCGGCAGCCCGTAGAAGATGAACAGCACCTGGACCAGCACCGGGGTGCCGCGGAACACTTCGATATAGAAGACGGCGGGGTAGCGCAGCCAGCGGCTGGGGGCGATGCGCATCAGACCGAAGAGCATGCCGATGACGAAACCGATGGCCAGGCCACCGAAGGAGATCAGCAGGGTGTAGGGCACACCCTTGAGCAGATAGGGCAGGGAGGCGATCGCCGCCTGCCAGTCGAACTGAAAATGCAGGTCCACGAAAGAGGTCTCCGTCGAGCGGACGCCAGCGACGGCCGACGCCGTTGCCACGCCGCGATATCAGGGCCCGAAGGCAGCGGGCCGGAACGGTGTCCGGCCCGCTCGGGCTGCAGCGTTACTTGGCGTCCGGCGCCTTGCCGAACCACTTCTCGTAGATCTCGTCGTAGCTGCCGTCCTGATGCATGGCGGCGAGCGCCTTGTTGACCGGCTCGACCCAGTCGCTGTCCTTGGCCAGGGCGATGCCGTACTGCTGACCTTCGTAGAGCGGACCGACCGTCTCGACCCGGCCCTTGCCCTTGGTCTGGGCGAAGTAGCCGACGTTGGGGGCGTCGTAGAAGACGGCGTCGACATTGCCGCCCATCAGTGCCATGTACATGTCGGCGCTGCCCGGGTAGGGCGTGATCTCGGCCTTGTCGCCGAGCTGCTGCTTGAGGAAGTCGTAGCTGGTGGAGCCGATCTTGGTCCCGATGCGCTTGCCGGCGAGATCATCGAGTGTCTTCACCTCGCTACCGTCCTTGACCAGGATGCGCAGCCCCGAGTCGTAGTAGGGATCGCTGAAGTCGACGATCTTCTGGCGCTCGTCGGTGATGGTGATGCCGGCGATGGCCAGATCGACGTTACCGGTCTGCACTGCGGGGATGATGCCGTTGAAATCCATGGTCTTGAGATCGACGTCGAAGCCAGCGCGATCGGCCACTTCTTGCAGGATATCCATGTCGAACCCGACCATCTTGCCGGTGTCCTGATCCATCATCTCGAACGGCACGAAGCTGGGATCGGTGACGGCCTTGAGCGTGGTCTGCTGGGCGTTGGCGATACCGCAGACGCCGAATGAGAGCGCCAGGGCGGAGAGGGCCAGCGTCTTGCGGAGGCGAGCGTTGTTTTTCATGTTGACCTCAAGTGGTTGATTGAAAAAAACAATCACTCACTACCTTGAGGAGGTATGGGGCTAGCGTCAAGTGAGACGATGGGCGCGCGGCGGCGGGTGCCGCCGCGTCGGTTCACACCGAGAAGGAGGCGCCGCAGCCGCAGGTGGATTGGGCGTTGGGGTTCTTGACCAGGAAACGCGCCCCGGCCAGGCCTTCTTCATAGTCGACGGTGGAGCCGACCAGATACTGATAGGAGAGCGCATCCACCACCAGGCTGACACCGTCGTTGTCGATCACGGTGTCATCCTCGGCGAGCTGATCGGCGAGATCGAAACCGTACTGGAAGCCGGAACAGCCGCCGCCGGTGACATAGACCCGCAGCTTGAGGTCGGGGTTGTTCTCCGCCGCGATCAGCGCCTTGACCCGCCGGGCGGCGGCGTCGGTGAAGAACATCGGGGTGGGAGCGAAGGACTCCACTGTACTCATCGTCACGTTCCCTGAGTGTCGGGGGTGCCGACCTCGTCGGTGGAAGGGTTGCGCAGGCCATATGGCCCGTCTATAGGGCCATTATCGTTAATACCCAGTAAAAGGGTCAACTTTGGCGCTGCCGGCCGCGTCGGGTATGCGCCCATCGCCGAACAGGCGCTAGCGTGTATGATGTTCTGACCGCCTAACGCTCGCACGGTGGCACCGATAACAGAGCGGGCACAGGTCTGGAGTTTCAAGGAGAGCGGTTTGCGCATGCCGAGGTTCGCTCTGCGACGTCTGAGTCTCGATCGTTTCCGCAGCCAGTTGGCGAGCGTCGATGCCATGCCTCAGCTGTGCCTGCTGGGTATCTTCGCCGGCATTCTCACCGGCAGTGTGATGGTGCTGTTTCGCCTGCTGCTCAAGCTCGGCGCCTTTTTCTTCATGCCTGGTGGTAACCCGGAGGCGTTCGAAGCGCTGCCGCCGCCGATCCGTGCACTGCTTCCGCTGATCGCGGTGTGCCTGATCGGCGTCTGGCTGTGGCCGCAGCCCAGCCGTGCGCTGAAGATGGGGATCGGTCACGTGATCGAACGCCTCGCCTATCAGCAGGGCAAGATGCCGCTGCGCAACTGGATCAACCAGTGGTGGGTCGGGGTGATCTCGGTCATCGGCGGGCTCTCCGCCGGCCGTGAGGGGCCGGCGATCCATCTCGGCTCGGCCGCCTCGAGCTGGATCGGCTCACGTCTGCGCCTGCCCCACAACAGCCTGCGCGTGCTGGTGGGCTGCGGTACCGCGGCTGGTATCTCGGCATCCTTCAATACGCCCATCGCCGGTGTCATCTTCGCCATGGAAGTGGTGATGATGGAGTACACCATCGCCGGCTTCATGCCGGTGATTCTCGCCTCGACCATGGGCGCGCTGGTGTCGTGGGGGATCTACGGCGCTGAGCCTGCATTCAGCGTGCCGCCCTTGCAGCTCTCTTCGCTGATGGATCTGCCCGGCATCGTGCTCACCGCGCTGGTGGTGGGGCTGCTGGCGGGGGGCTTCGTGCGTCTCGCCCAGGGCCACCCCGCGGTGACCCGGTTGCCGTTCGCCCTGCGTCTGGCGCTGATCGGCGGGCTGACGGCGCTTGCGGCCTGGTGGTATCCCCAGGTCCAGGGGATCGGCTACGACAGCATCGACCGCATGCTCAACGCCAGCGTGACCCTCGATGTCCTGCTGGCCCTCGCCGTGGTCAAGTTGGCGCTGACCGCCATCTGCATGGCCGGCGGCGTGTCGGTGGGCATCATCGGCCCGCTGCTGGTCTCGGGGGCGGCGACCGGTGCGCTGATGGGGGCGCTGGGTGCCATGCTGTGGCCAAGCGTGGTCGATACCCCGGCGCTCTACGCGGTGCTGGGCATGGCAGCAATGATGGCGGCGGCGCTGCAGGCGCCCCTGGCGGCGCTGCTGGCGCTGCTCGAACTGACCCGCAATACCGAGATCATGCTCCCCGGCATGCTGGCGGTGGTGGTGGCGGTAATGACCGCGCGCCAGCTCTGCGGCTGTCAGGGTTTCTTCATGTCGCATCTGGCCCAGCAGGGGCTGCACCCGCTGCAGCAGCCGCTGATGCAGGCGCTGTCGCGGGTCGCGGTGCCGGCCGTGATGGAGCGCAATCTGGCGCGCACGCCGCGGGTGATCGACCACGACCGCGCCAAGTCGCTGCTCGATGCCAAGCCGACCTGGTTGATCATCATCCAGGACGACAAGGCGAAGCCGCCGCTGGCGCTGAAGGCGGCCAACCTGGCGCGGGTGCTGCACGACGACGCCTGGCTGGCCGAGCATCCGCAGATCGATCTGGAGGAGGTGCCGGGGCAGCGCCTGGAGCTGGCCCCGGTGCACCTGGAGGCGACGCTGTCGGAAGCCTACGATACCCTTAATGAATCCGGGGTGGAGGCGCTCTATGTCGAGCACACCACGGCGCCGATGATCCGCAAGATTTCCGGTATCATCACCCGCGAAGCGATCGAGAATTATTATCGGCGCAAGCGCTGAGCGCAGCAGTTTCCAGACACAGCGCAGGCGGATAGTGAGTGAAGAGGAGAGCACGCATGCGACGATCGATTGGCTACCTCGACACTACCGCGAAGGCCCCCATGAGCGGGTGCGGGAGGGGCAGATGATCCGTTACGACGACAAGCCCGTGGTGCTGGTGCTGGCGGGGCACGATCCCAGCGGCGGCGCCGGACTGGTGGCGGATGCCGAGGCGGTGCGCGGCTGCGGCGGCTGGCCGGTCACCATCCCCACCGCGATGACCGTGCAGTCGACCCGCGACGTGCTCGCGGTCGAGCCGTGCAGTGGCGACTTCATCCGTCGCGCTGCGCGGGCACTGTTCGAAGATTTCCGCATTGCTGCGATCAAGGTGGGGCTGATCCCCGACGCCGAGGTGCTGGCGGCGGTGATCGATGTGGCGCGCATGCGCCCGGGCATTCCGCTGATCGTCGATCCGGTGATCGCCAGCGGTGGCGGCACTGAGTTATCCACACCCGGTCTGGCCGCCGACGTCCGCAGCCGCCTGCTACCCCTTGTGGATATCCTGACTCCCAATCGGCGCGAGCTCTCGCTGCTGGCCACGCAGCCGGCGGCGGACGAGGTCGCCCAGGTGGTCGAGGTAATGTCGCTCGGCTGTGCCGCGGTGCTGGTCACCGGCACCGACCCGCTGGAGGGCGAGCCGGCGGCGGGGCACGTGGTGCACACCCTGCACACCCCGGAGCTCAACCGCCAGTGGCAGTGGCCGCGGCTGCCCGCCGACTACCACGGTTCCGGCTGCACCCTGGCCTCGGCACTTGCCACCCGGCTCGCCGCCGGCGAAGGGCTGGCTGGCGCCTGCGCTCAGGCGCAGCGCTTCACTTGGGATACCCTCGATCATGGCCTGGCGCTGGGCCGGGGGCAGTTTCTGCCCGACCGGGTCTGGCGGGCGCCCGACTTCGATGCCACGCTGGAGTGACGATGTCGACACCGCGCAGCGGCATGTCAGGGGGGCTGCCCCAAGGACTCTATGCGATCACCGACAGCCAGCTGCTGCCGGACGATCACTCGCTGCTGGCGGCCTGCGAACAGGCGCTGGCGGCGGGCGTGGTGCTGCTGCAGTACCGCGACAAGTCGGCCGATGCCGCGCGTCGCTGGCGCCAGGCCACGGCGCTGGCGGCGCTGTGCGAGCGCTTCGGGGTGACGCTGATCGTCAACGACGACCTGGCCCTGGCCGAGCGCCTGCAGCAACGCTGGGGCGGTCGGGTCGGGCTGCACCTGGGCCAGAAGGACACGCCGCTGGCGCTGGCCCGCCAGCGACTGGGCGATGCGGCGATCATCGGCGCCACCTGCCATGCCTCGTTGACGCTGGCTGCTCAGGCTGCCGATGCCGGCGCCAGCTACCTCGCCTTCGGCCGCTTCTTCGCCTCGCGCACCAAGCCCGAGGCGCCGCCGGCGCCGCTCGCCGTGCTCGGCGAGGCGGCTCGCTTTGGCCTGCCGCGGGTGGCGATCGGTGGCATCGAGGCCGCCACCATCGCAACCGCCCGGGACGCCGGCGCCGAGTTGCTGGCGGTGGTCAATGCCATCTTCGCCAGCCCCGACATTGCCGCCGCGGTGCGCGCGCTCGACACCCGGCTGACTCCGATTTCCGAATTCCGTAACCGCTGATGGGTAGCAATGACGTCATGACGACATCCGCCGAACTCTTCGAACGTGCCTGCCGCCACATTCCGGGCGGCGTCAATTCTCCCGTGCGCGCCTTCAAGGGGATGTCGCGCTCGCCGATCTTCGTCGAGCGCGCCCAGGGGGCCTATCTGTTCGACGTCGAGGGCAAGCGCTACATCGACTATGTCGGCTCCTGGGGGCCGATGATCACCGGGCATGCCGACCCGGATGTGCTCGGTGCGGTGCGCGAGCGCCTCGACAGCGGGCTCTCCTTTGGCACGCCGACCGCGATCGAGACCACCATGGCCGATCTGATCTGCGAGATCATGCCGTCGATCGACATGGTGCGCATGGTCAACTCGGGCACCGAGGCGACCATGTCGGCGATCCGCCTGGCGCGTGGCTATACCGGGCGTGACAAGATCGTCAAGTTCGAGGGCAACTACCACGGCCACTCCGACTCGCTGCTGGTCAAGGCGGGCTCCGGTGCGCTGACCCATGGTGAGCCGAGCTCGCCCGGGGTACCGGCGTCGCTCGCCGAGCACACCCTGACGTTGCCCTACAACGATATCGAGGCGGTGCACGAGTGCTTCGAGTCGCTGGGCGATGAGATTGCCTGCATCATCGTCGAGCCGGTGGCCGGCAACATGAACCTGATCCCGCCGCGTCCCGGCTTCCTCGAGGCGCTGCGCGAGGTGTGCGACCGCTACGCCAGCGTGCTGATCTTCGACGAGGTGATGACCGGTTTCCGCGTTGCTCTCGGCGGGGCCCAGGCGCACTTCGGCGTGACTCCGGATCTCACCTGCCTGGGCAAGATCGTCGGCGGCGGCATGCCGGTGGGCGCGTTCGGCGGCAAGCGTGAGATCATGCAGCAGATCTCGCCGCTGGGGCCGGTCTACCAGGCGGGTACGCTGTCGGGCAATCCGCTGGCCATGGCGGCGGGCATCGCGTTGCTCGAGAAGGTGCGTCAGCCGGGCTTCCACGACGCGCTGGCGACCCGGGTCGAGACGCTCTGCGACGGGCTCGAGGCGCGCGCCAGAGAGGCCGGGGTGGGATTGATCACCCAGCGTGCCGGTGGCATGTTCGGGCTCTTCTTCACCGCCCAGCAGCGGGTCGACAACTTCGGCCAGACCATGGCCTGCGACGCCCAGGCGTTCCGCGACTTCTTCACCCGAATGCTGGAGTCCGGCGTCTATCTGGCGCCGTCGGCCTTCGAGGCCGGCTTCATGTCGAGCGCACATACGCACGACGACATCCAGACCACTTTGCTGGCCAGCGAGCAGGCGTTCGCGGCCATGGCCCGGTGAGCCGACCGCGCCGCCATCGACAGGGAGACCCGGCATGAGCCGAGCGCTGATCCAGGCACTCAAGGAGAGTGACTGCTTCGACCATCCGGTCGGTGCCATCGACGTATTCGAGACCCCCATCTCCTGGGTGGTGCTGACCGGAGATTACGCCTACAAGATCAAGAAGTCGCTGGACTACGGCACCTTCCTCGACTTCTCCAGCCTCGACAAGCGTCGACGGCTGTGCGAGCAGGAGGTCGAGCTCAACCGGCGGGTGGCGCCGGCGCTCTATCTGGGCTGTGTCGCCATCTCCGGCAGCGAGGAGGCACCGCGGGTCAATGACGACAGCGCGCCGATCGAGTACGCGGTCAAGATGCGCCAGTTCAGCAACCGCCATCTGCTGAGCTCGCTGCAGGCCAGCGGCGAGCTGTCGGTGGAACTGCTCGACGATCTGATCGACCAGCTGGTGGCGCTGCACGAGTCGGCGCCACGGATCGACGACGACAGCCCCTACGGCTCGCCGGCGCATACCCGGCAGATGCTGGTGGAGGAGTTCGAACTGATCGAGTCGCTGCTCGATCAGCAAGCGATCGGTCAGACGCCCGAGGACCGCGCCGAGCTCGAGTGCGTCAAGACGCTGACGCTGGAGAGCTTCGCCCGGCTCGAGCCGCTGCTGGCGGCGCGGCGCCGCGACGGCTTCATCCGCGAGAGTCATGGTGATATTCACCTCGGCAACGCGGTGCGCTTCGAGGGCAAGGCGATCCTGTTCAACGGCATCGAGTTCAACGAGCGCCTGCGCTGGTGCGACGTCGCCTGCGAGCTGGCGTTCCTGATCATGGATCTGGAGGCGCGCGGTGAGCGGGAATTCGCCCACCACGCGCTCAACCGCTATCTCGAGCTCTCCGGCGACTACCCGGTGGTGCGCCTGCTCGACTTCTACAAGCGCTACCGGGCGCTGCTGCGGGCGCGCATCGAGCTGATCCGCGACCACGACGCCGGGCGCATCGACGACCTTCCCGAGGGCGATCCGCTCGAGGTGTTCCGGCGCTATCTGACGATGGCGCGGGAGTACAGCGAGTTCCGCTTCCCCTACCTGATCCTCGCCGTCGGCGTGTCGGGCAGCGGCAAGAGCCGCTTCACCGAGGAGATCGTGCGCCGTCTGGGCGGCGTGCGCATCCGCTCCGATGTCGAGCGCAAGCGCCTGTTCGATTTCAGCGCGGCGCCCGCTGACGCTGACGAGGTCTATGGCGAGGCCGCCACCGAGCAGACCTACCAGCGCCTGGCCGAGCTTGCCGGCAGCGTGCTGGAGTCGGGGCTACCGGCGTGTATCGACGCCACCTGCCTGCTGCGTGAGCAGCGCAAGCGGCTACGCTTCGAGGCCGAGCGCCGTGGGCTACCGGTATTGATGGTGAGCTTCGAGGCCGATAACGCCACCCTGCGTGCGCGCATCGTCAAGCGCGCCCGCCGTAGCGGCGAGCCATCCGAAACCAGCCTGGCGATCCTCGACCACCAGCTCGAGCGCTTCGAGCCGTTCGCCGACGACGAGATCAGTTACCTGGTGCATCTGGACACCACGGCGGCCGACGCCAACCTGACGCTGGCCTCGCTGATCCAGGAGCGCATGCGGCTCAATTGAACCGCCCGGAACCCGCCGGGGACATNNATGTCCCCGGCGGGTCACCTGGCGGGCGCTCAGCGACGTCCGTTGGCGTAGCGCGAGGCCATCACCGGAATCGTGCCCAGATTCTGGCGCGCCCAGTTGGTGGCCTGGATACGGTTGTGGACGTTGATCTTGCGGAACAGATTGTAGAGATGCGACTTCACCGTGTGCTCGCTGACGAAGAGCTTTTCGGCGATCTCGGTATTGCTGGCGCCAGAGACCAGCAGTGTCACGATCTCGAGTTCGCGTCGGGTCAGCCCGCAGACCGGACGGTAGGTATTGACCTGCTGACGGCGATAGAAGTCGATCAGCATCGCCGAGAGTGGGCGTGAAATCCACAGCTCGCCCTCGAGAAGTTTGACAATACCTTTACAGATCAACTCGAGATTGTCCTGCCGATAAAACACGCCGCGCAGATGGATGCCGATCAGCAGCTCCATGACCTGCTTGTTGTCGCGCACGTTGAAGGCCGACAGGATGATGGCCTTGTTCTCTTCGGCGCGGGTGTTCCACACCAGCAGATCCTTCTCGTTGACGTGGTCGCCGTCGAGCAACACCAGCGCACGCCTGCCTTCGGGCATCAAGAAGCGCTCCTGTGGATTGAGCGCAGAGACCCGGCAGCCGGTCTTTTGGTGGATATAGTCTAGGAATAGAACAGACTGTGAGTTACAGTCCGTTACAAGTACGATGTCGGTGGTTTCAGTGTTCATGGTCTGATCCCTTGTATCGGGTTTTTAATTAGTCTTCTACAGGTTTTGTTGTGATCCTTGGGCACTAGCCTCATGGCCGGTCTCTTAGTACCGGACGTCAATAGTGTTAATAAAACCTTTGCCTTGTAAATATAGGGCATTGAGGTTTTCGAAACGTGACACCCAGAGGTCATTTAAGCGCGCCTTAATTTTTAAAAAAACACAAAGAATTCATGTGCTTGGAAGTGAATTTTGGCAGGTGTTGGAGAAATTGCTGCTCTCTGTTGGAGAAAAAACAGCCGTGTTTGTCCGTGGCAAAATGAGGGTGTGCACGCCAACCGATGAGCTTTCTCATCCTCTCCTTCGGCGGCCCGCCAGGTGCCAGGTCAGGGAGCGCTCATACCCCCTCCCGCCAACGCTATACCCGCTTCCGTGCGGCCCGTAGAATGGAGCTTTTGGCAGGAAGACGCGCATGACCGCCACTCCACAAGATCTCGTCGTCGCCAGCGGTAACCCGGGAAAACTGGCCGAGTTTCAACAGCTTCTCGGACCGCTGGGATTGCGTGTCCGGGCCCAGGCCGAGTTCGGCGTCGATGACGTCGAAGAGACCGGCCTGACCTTCGTCGAAAATGCCCTGATCAAGGCGCGCGCCGCGGCCCGCGCCAGCGGTGGCCCTGCCCTGGCCGACGACTCCGGCTTGGCGGTGGATGCGCTGAACGGCGCCCCGGGGATCTACTCCGCGCGCTACGCCGGGGAGCCCAAGAGTGACCGCGCCAACAACGACAAGCTGTTGAGCGCGCTGCGCGAGGTGCCCGAGGGTCAGCGCGGGGCGCGCTACTGGTGCGTGTTGGTCTACCTGCGCCACGCCGACGATCCGGTGCCGATCATCGTCCAGCAGGATTGGCCGGGTGATATTCTCGCCTACCCACGGGGTGAAGGCGGTTTCGGCTACGACCCGCTGTTCTGGGTGCCGGAGTCCGGGGCAAGCGCCGCCGAGCTGAGCGCCGAGGAGAAAAATCGCCTGAGTCATCGTGGCCGTGCCCTGCAGGCGCTGATTGCGCGGCTGAAGGCGTGAGTTTGGATTTCCCTGACGCGGCAGCGCCCGGTGGTCTGCCGCCGCTGGCGCTCTATATCCATGTGCCCTGGTGCGTGCGCAAGTGCCCCTACTGCGATTTCAACTCGCACGGGGTCGGTTATGGTGCGGCCCTGCCAGAGACGGCCTATGTGGCTGCGCTGCTGGCGGATCTCGACGCCGATCTGGCGTGGGTGCAGGGTCGCGAGATCGTCAGCATCTTCATCGGCGGCGGTACCCCCAGCCTGTTCTCTCCCGAGGCTTATCATCAGCTGTTCGCCGGGCTGCGCCAGCGGCTGGTCTTTGCCGCGGATATCGAAATCACCCTGGAGGCCAACCCCGGCACCACCGAGCATGGGCGTTTCGCCGGTTACCGGGAGGCGGGAATCAATCGCCTGTCGCTCGGCGTGCAGAGCTTCCAGCCCGCACAGTTGACGGCACTCGGGCGCATCCATAGCGGTGCCGAGGCGGTTCAGGCGATGCAGCTGGCGCGCGATGCCGGGTTCGACAACGTCAATCTCGATCTGATGCACGGACTGCCGGGGCAGGATACGGCGCTGGCGCTGGCCGATATCGAGCAGGCGCTGGCGCTGGCGCCGACGCACCTCTCCTGGTATCAGCTGACCCTGGAGCCGAATACCGAATTCTTCTCGCAGCCGCCGCCGCTGCCCGACGAGGAGCGGCTGTGGGACATCCAGGATGCCGGCCACGCCCTGCTCGAGGAGGCCGGCTTCTCGCGCTATGAAATCTCCGCCTACGCCCGGCCCGGGCGCGCAGCGCGACACAATCTCAACTACTGGCGCTTCGGTGACTATCTGGGGATCGGTGCTGGCGCCCACGCCAAGCTGAGCCGGCCTGATGGTGACGGCGGGCTACGGATCGAGCGGCGCTGGAAAACGCGCCAGCCGCAGGCCTATCTGCGGCGTGCCAACGATCCGCGCGGGTTCGTCGCCGGCGGGCGTGCGGTCGATGAGGAGACGCTGCCGCTGGAGTTTCTGATGAATGCGCTACGGCTGACCCACGGCGTCGATCTCGCCGACTGGCAAAACCATACCGGGCGCGCGCTGTCTGAGTTGACGCCGCGTCTCGCCGTGGCGCGGCAGCGAGGCCTGCTGGCGGACTCGCCGTCGCGGCTGCAGGCGACGCCGCAAGGACTGTTATTCTTGAATGATCTGCTGGCACTGCTCGACGAGGCGTGACCCTCGCGAGCCGTGTCACTGCGTAACGTCGTCGTCGGTCGATCCGGCGACGCAGGGCAAGGAGCGATTCGCGCATGAAAACGATGATGAACAAGACCTGGTGGCTGGCCGTGCCGCTCGCCGTGGCCGTGGGTGTCAGCGGCTGTGCCAGCAACGACGGCTATCAGCAGCAGCAGGGCCAGCAGGAGAGCGGTAACACCAACACCTGGGGCGGTGCGGGTATCGGCGCCGTGGCCGGGGCCGTGGTCGGTGCGCTCAGCGGTCACGGCGGCAGCAGCACCCGCGATCGTGCGTTGATCGGTGCGGCCACCGGTGCCGCAATCGGTGGCGGCGTTGGTGCCTACATGGATTCCCAGGAGAAGGAGCTGCGCAATCGTCTCGACGGCACCGGTATCGGGGTCGAGCGCAACGGCAACAACCTGATCCTCAACATGCCCAGCAATGTCACCTTCGGCTTCGACTCGAGCGAGCTGCAGACCCCGGCGCGCCAGGCGCTCAACGACGTCAATGCGGTGCTGCGCGCCTATCCGGACACCCGCATCGGCGTTGCCGGCTATACCGACAGCACCGGCGCCGAGAGCTACAACCAGAAGCTCTCCGAGCGCCGGGCGCAGGCGGTGGCGAGCTACCTCGAGCAGGGCGGTGTCGCGTCCGGGCGCATCAGCGCAGTGGGTTACGGCGAGAGCCACCCGGTGGCGAGCAATGACACGGACGCCGGACGTGCCCAGAACCGTCGTGTCGAGATCACGCTGACGCCGACGAAACAGTCCTGATCACGTATCGATCGGTGGGATGACGCGGCCCCTTGGGGCCGCGTTTCACGTTCGAAGGTTCACTTCCAGATGCTCTACTGCAAGGCATCTCACTGCGAGGGGTAGCCGCCAATGCTGGCCTATCAGCACGCCTATCATGCCGGCAACTTCGCCGATGTACACAAGCACCTGGGGCTTTTTCACCTGCTCGAGGCGCTGACGCGCAAATCCTCCGCGATCAGTTTCGTCGATACCCACGCCGGACGCGGACTCTATCCGCTGGCGGCGACGGAGACGCAGAAGCTCGCCGAGTATCGTGAGGGGGTCGAGCGGCTGTGGCGGCGGCGCCAGGCGCTGGCCGCCGAGCCTGCCTTGGGCGCTTGGCTGGCGCGGCTGGCTACGCTGCAGTCCGGCCCGGCGCTGGAGTGCTACCCGGGCTCGCCGTGGTGGCTCGGCGACGCGCTGCGCCCGCAGGATCGGCTGACGCTGTATGAGCTGCACCCCGGCGAGCATCAGCACCTGGACACGCAGATGACGACCAGCATCAACGCCCAGCGGCTCCACGCCGACGGCCTCAAGGGGCTGTGCCAGCGGCTGCCGGTACCGACGCCGCGGCTGTGCGCGCTGATCGACCCGAGCTACGAACGCAAGGAAGAGTACCGCGAGGTGGTCGACACGCTCGTCCAGGTGGTGCGCAAGGTGCGCCATGCGGTGGTCATGATCTGGTATCCGCTGTTGCCGGCCGGACGTCATCTGACGCTGCTGGAAGGGCTGCGCGAGGCGCACATTCCCAAGCTGTGGCGTAGCGAGATCACTCTACGCGAGGCCAACGCCGAGCGCGGCATGTACGGCAGCGGGCTGGTGCTGCTCAATCCGCCGTGGCAGCTCGATCAGACCCTCGACAACGCCTTCGATACGCTGGCGCCACTGCTCGCCGAGCGGGCGGTGCATCATGGGGAGTGGTGGACCGCCGAGCGCTAGGCCGTGTACGAAAATTGGCTGCGCTCGGTAATACGGCGTTAAAAATCGGCTGGAACGCCAGCCCGGTCAAAAATGCTCATTTACACATCGTAAACTGGAGCGCCAGCCCGGTCCGTTTTCGTCGATTTTTGCCTTAGCTACGCGCCCCGGTCTGGCCTTCGCTCGCCGACTTTTTCGTGCAGACCCTAAAACACCAGGCCCGCCAATCGGCGGGCTCGGCAAGGCAGCAGCGCCTAGGTGCTGGCGCCGCTGTCGCCCTCGTCCTTGATCGCGGCGATGAACTCGTCGCCCCAGCGGCGGATATCGTTGTACTCGACGATATCGTTGAGCTGGCGCAGACGCGCCTGGGCTTCGGCGCGCGGCAGGTTGAGCCCCAGATAGCAGGTGCGCGCCAGGTCGTGCAGGTCGTGGGGGTTGGTCAGGATCGCCCCCTTCAGCTCCGCCGCCGCGCCGGCGAACTCCGACAGTACCAGCACGCCGCAGCCCTGGGTCAGCCCCTGGGTGGCGACGAACTCCTTGGCCACCAGGTTGAGCCCGTCGCGCAGCGGAGTGATCCACATCACGTCGGCCATGGCGTACCACGCCATCAGCTCCTCGAACGGGAAACCGCGGAAGTAGAACTGTACCGGCGTCCAGCCGACGTCGGCGAAGCGACCGTTGATATGGCCGATGGTCTGTTCGATCTGGGTCTGCAGCTCGTCATAGATGGTCATTTCACGCGCCGCCGGCACGCAGATGCTGACCAGAGTGACCTTGCCGCGCAGCTCCGGGTTCTCGTCGAGCAGCAGCTCGTAGGCCTTGAGCTTTTCGAGAATCCCCTTGGTGTAGTCGAGGCGTTCGACCGAGAGAATCAGCTTCATGCCCTCGAACTCGTCGCGCAGTTCGGCCATGCGCGCCTCGGCACCGTCCTGTTCCAGCGCGTTGCGAATACGCCCGAGATCCAGCCCCACCGGATGCGCGCCCAGTCTGACCACCCGAGTGCCGGTATCGATCGCCGTGGTCATGGTCTCCAGCCCCACCGCGCAGCCGTAGGTGAGAAAGCGTGGGGCGCAGTTCTGGCGCGATAGCGTGGTCAGCGGCACCACGCCGCGGGCGACGTCGACGAAGTTCTCCACCTGACGCGGGATGTGAAAGGCCACGTAGTCGCACTGCAGCAGGCTGCCGACGATCTCGCGGCGCCACGGCAGCACGTTGAAGACATCCGCCGAGGGGAAGTAGGTGTGGTGGAAGAAGGCGATACGCAGGTCCGGGCGCAGCTCGCGCAGATAGGCGGGTACCATCCACAGGTTGTAGTCGTGGATCCAGATAAGGGCGCCCTCGGCGGCTTCCTCGGCGGTACGTTCGGCAAAGGCGCGGTTGACCTCGCAGTAGGTGTCCCAATCCTCCTCGCGGAAACGGGCTCGCTCCCAGAAGGTGTGCAGCGTGGGCCAGAACGCCTCCTTGGAGAAGCGCTTGTAGAAGATGTCCACCTGCTCCTTCGTCAACGCCACGCGGGCAGCGGTGAGCAACGGATACTGCTTGGCGTCGACGCTGGTGTGAACGACGAAGTCTTCGGGCTCCTCGTCGCCCTCGTAGATCGACCAGGCGATCCACGAGCCGCGTTGGTTGGCGAAGAAGCTCTGCAGCGTCGGGATGATGCCGTTGGGCGAGGTCGGGCGGCGGCGGCGGATCTTGCCGTCGACGCGATACTCCTCGTAGGGCAGACGGTGGTAGACCATCACCAGCTCGGCCTTGCCGGTATGGGCGGTATCGCGGCGATTCTCCGCCGCCAGCCCGCGTGCCCCCAGGAAGCCGAAGTGGGCGAAGGCTTCGATGATGCCGCCGCAACCGGCGGCGCTGGCGTGCATCACCTTGGGCAGCGGGCGGGTGCGCTCGAGCAGCTCGGGCTCGGCGTCGCCCACGCAGACCGCCTTGAAGCCGGCGCTCAGCATCGCCAGGTCGTTCATGGTGTCGCCGGCCACCAGCACGTCGTCGTGGGCGATATCGAGCCACTCGACCAGCTTCTGAAGGCTGGAGCCCTTGTTGACCCCCTGCGGCAGGAAGTCGAGATAGCGTCCGGCGGAGTAGAGCATCTCGCAACCGAGCTCGTCGGCCAGCGCCGCGAGCTCGGGGCTCTCGGCCTGTTCCGGAGCGCAGTAGTAGGAACAGCGGCGGATCTGCGGCTCGTCCTGACGCACGATCTCGGGGAAGCGGCTCATCGCACTGGCGATGCGTGATTCGCCTGGCCAGCACTCGTCGATGGGGTCCTGCAGCGCCTGGATCGGCTGCAGGGTATCGCCGTGATAGAGGCTGGCGCCGACGTCGGCGACGATATAGTCGGGTTGCGGCAACGTGGGGTCGGAGAGCAGCGGCAGGATCGCCTCGAGGCTGCGCCCGCTGACGTAGGCCAGCTGGATCTCCGGATGCGCGGCGATGGTCTGGTAGAGGCTCAGGCGGTCCTCCGGGGCGCCACCGAGAAAGGTACCGTCGAGATCGGTCGCTAGTAGCATGTTCTTCTCCTGCCCGGCATGGCCGGGGTGTGGTTCCCTGCAGCATACACCGGGGAGGCCTCAGGCCTTGGCGGCCGTGTCGACGATCCGCCGGCGTTCATGCTCTGCGTAAAAACTGGGGTCGGCGAACAGATCCTGCTGCACGTCGTCGTACATCATCTCCAGCGCCTGGCTGCTGGTCGGGGTCATCGGCTCGAAATGTGCGCTGTCGCCACTGATCAGGGTCGAGACGTGGCGGCGGCGGTAGAGCGCGTAGAGACCCAGCAGGGCCAGCACGCCGGCGATATAGAGCGGTAGCCCCTGGTTGCCGAACAGGCTCATCACGGCGCCGGCGAGAATCGGCGCCAGGGCGCTGCCGGCGCCCTGCACCACCAGCATGTCGGCCGAGCCGGACACGATCTCATCGGGGTGCAACTGATCGATCAACTGCGCCACCGCCAGGGGGTAGAGGGAAAATGCCAAACCGCCCCAGACAAAGAATAGACCCAATAGCACCCTGGGGTCAGGCACCAGTGGCATCACCGCGGCACACAGGGCCGCGAGCAGCACCACCCAGGTCATGACCCGGGCGCGGTCGTGTCGGTCGGAGAAGCGCCCAATGGGGATCTGCAGCAGGGCGCCGCCGAGAATCGCGGCGCTCATCACCAGGCCGACACCGCCGACGTCGAAGCCCTGGGCGCGGGCGTAGACCGGGGTCAGCGCCCAGAAGGCACCCATGGCCAGCCCCGAGAGCGCGGCGGCGGCCACCGACAGCGGGGCGAAGCCGAGCAGCGCCTTGAGCCGGCTCTTGGGGCGCGCCGTGATCACCGGCTGGCTGCGTTTGGTCATGGTGATCGGCAACAGCGCCCAGCAGATGAAGATGGCGGTCATCAAAAACAGCAGATGGCCCTCGGGGGTGTCCAGCCGCAGCATCTGCTGGGCCAGTGTCAGTGCGCCCAGGTTGATCACCATGTAGAGGGCGAAGACGCGGCCGCGCTCGTGGCTGGCGGCCTGGGCGTTGAGCCAGCTCTCGATCACGGTCATCACGGTGATGAAGCTCAGCCCGTAGAGCACACGCAGCGCCAGCCATACCCAGGGGTCGATGAAGATCAGGTGCAGCAGTGCGGTCGAGGCGCACAGGCTGGCGCAGAAGGCGAAGGTGCGGATATGGCCCATGCGCCGGATCAGGCGTCCGCTGACCCAGGTGCCGCAGACGAAACCGACGAAGTAGCCGGACATGATCAGACCGATCAGCGCCGTCGGAAACCCTTCGCTGGCGCCGCGCAGGGTCAACAGGGTGTTGATCAGACCGTTGCCCAGCAGCAGCAGGGCGACGCTGCCGAGCAGGGCTCGCAGCGGACGAAGCAGCGACCACATGGCATCTCTCCCGAGGAAGGCTCTGCCATTTCCATGCAGTAAGCGTGCCGCCGGGCCAGGGTCGCTCAGAGACGCCTATTGATAATGCTGTGTTATCGGAAAAGGCCAGGATTGGGATATGCAGTTATCACCATCCTGAGTCCTGGAGGCGATGAATTGCACCACAATGGTGCCTATCCAAGGTGGCTGGCGGCATTGGCACGTTCAGACGTAGAGAACGCCTTCGCCGGCGATGATCGCCTCGCCACCGATCTGAATCGTCTCTTGGACTACCTCGGCGCGGCTCACCCGGCCGTGGATATGGCTCGGCCGACCCATCTCGACCCCTTGGGTGACCTGCCAGTCGAGCATCTGGGTGGCCGGCATCTGGCGCGACAGATGGCCGATCAGTGGCGCGGCGGCGCTGCCGGTGGCGGGATCTTCGTAGAGGGTCGTTTCTGCCGTGAACATCCGCGCGCGCAGCTGCTGCGAGGTGTTGCGCACATAGAGATAGAGATTGCGCTCGGCGGGGGCGGGCAGGGCGCGGGCGAGCGTGCCACTCTCGACCTGAACGCTGGCCAGCGAATCGAGATCGGCGAGTTCGATCAACTGATAGGGAATACCGCAGGAGGCCCTGACTGGCCGAGTAGCGATCTGCGCCCGGGAGAGCCCCAGGATCTCTGCCGCCTGCTCGATCGAAAGTGAGTCTTCACTGACGTCGAGCGGTTGCGCCGTGGTCAGCCAGGCCTGGGTGCCGGCGAAGCGGATCGGCACGTCGCCCACGCCCTCTGCGAGAATCAGCGGCGTGGCGGGATCGTGCCAACCCAGTGCCCGTATCAACCAGGCCGTACCCACGCTGGGATGACCGGCGAAGGGCAGCTCGCCGCTGGGGGTGAAGATGCGCAGGGCAACGCGGCCGGGTAGGCGCGTGGTGATGAACACGCTCTCGGAGAGGTTCAGCTCCTTGGCCAACTGCGCCATCTGGATGTCCGTCAGTGCAGCGGCGTCGGGAAACACGGCCAGCGGATTGCCCGCGAAGGGCGTGGCGGTGAAGACATCCAGCAACATGTAGCGATAGCCGCGCCGCCCTTGGACCTGCGCCGCGGACAACGTGAGACTGGATTCTGGCGAGCCGCCAGCTGGTAGTGTGTGCTTACTCATCAGGACATTCTCTGGCCGAATTAGCTAGCTAGGTGGTCGACTCAGCGCCAGAACGGGCGATGCGTTTCCCGGTACACCTGACTGGGCAGCAGGCCGATATCCCGCAACTGCTGCGCATCGAGCTCCGCCAGCTGGCGCCGGGTGCGCCGACGCTGCCAGACGTTGGGCGAGTCACGCCGCAGCGATCGCTGGCGTTGGTGCAAGTTGCCCCACAGGATACCGTCCACGGTATCCAGCGTGGTGACCAGCAGGTGCAAGGGTGTGAAACGCATGGTGGCGACTCCCGTGTCTCGAGGGGAGTGTCCAGCTTAGGCAGCCGCCGGCGTGCCACACAGAGGCAGAAAACGACTATATCGGGCACACAGATAGGCGCTTTCCCACTCTGTATGCCCGCTTTGTGCGCGATCTGTCACGTGAAGCGCCGGGTGCGAGCATACACAATGGTTGGCGTGACATGTCATGCGAGGCGGGGAGGGGAAAATGCACCGTTACGAGCGGTTGGCCGATCATCTGCGCGAGCGTATCCAGGCCGGCTTCTATCAGGTCCACGAGCGCTTGCCCTCGGTGCGCGCGCTGGCCCAGGCGCACGGGGTCAGCCTTTCCACCGTGCAGCACGCTTACCATCAGTTGGAAGACGCCCAACTGATCGAGGCGCGGCCCAAGTCGGGCTACTTCGTCTCGCCGCGGCGTGAGCGCCTGCCCGCGCCGCCGGTCGCACGTACCGCCCAGCGCCCGGTCGAGGTGTCACAGTGGGAGCACGTGCGCGAGGGCACCTGCGTGCTGCCGGACACCAGCATGCACAACCTGGGCCGGGGCATGCCGGATATCGATGCGCCGACGCTCAAGCCGTTGCTGCGCGCACTTGCCCGGGTCAGCCGGCGCCAGGATCTGATCGGACTCAACTACGATACCCTGCACGGGCGTCCCGAACTGCGCGAGCAGATTGCACGGCTCGCGGTGGGCCAGGGCTGCCGGCTGCATCCCGACGATATCGTGGTCACCACTGGCTGCCACGAGGCGATCTCGATCGCCATGCGGGCGGTGTGCGAGCCCGGCGGCATCATCGCGGTGGATTCACCCAGCTTCTACGGCGCCCTGCAGTCGATCCGCGCCTACGGCATGAAGGCGATGGAGATCCCCACCGACCCCGAGACCGGCATCAGCCTGGAGGCACTGGAGCTGGCCCTGGAGCAGTGGCCGATCCGTGCCATCCAACTCACCCCGACCTGCAACAACCCGCTCGGCTATACCCTGTCGGAGGCGCGCAAGCGGGCGCTCTACGCGCTGGCTCAACGCTTCGACGTGGCGATCATCGAAGACGATGTCTATGGCGATCTCAGCTACGGTTTTCCGCGACCGGTGACGATCAAGTCGTTCGACGAGGATGGCCGGGTGCTGCTGTGTAGCTCGTTCTCCAAGACCCTGGCGCCGGGGCTGCGCATCGGCTGGATCGCGCCGGGGCGCTATCACGAGCGCGCCCTGCACATGAAGTACGTCGGCACCGGCTCCACCGCGACCCAAGGTCAGATGGCGGTGGCCGAGTTCATCCGCGAAGGGCACCACGAGCCTCATCTGCGCCGGATGCGGGCGCAGTACCAAGGCAACCGAGACCGCATGCTCGACGTGATCGAAAGCGCTTTCCCCGCCTCGACCCGGGTCAGCTATCCGGCGGGGGGCTTCATGCTCTGGCTCGAGTGCGCTGACGGCATCGACAGCGTCGCGCTCAATCAGCGCCTGATGGCAGAGGGCATCCGCATCGCCCCCGGGGTGGTGTTCTCCGCCACCGGCAAGTACCGCCACTGTCTGCGCCTCAACCATGCCGTGTTCGATGCCGAGATCGCCCGCGCGGTGAGCCGCGTGGGGCACTGCGTGGCGGAGATGCTGACGCAGCGAGCCGACGCCGGGCAGCCGGAGACGGCCTGAGTCGACGTCGGCTACCACGCCGGATGATCATCGCCCCCGACCTGGGCGATCAGTCGATCAGGCGGGTCACTTCGGCGGCGATCGCCTCGCCCAGCAGGCGCTGCTGATTGGGCTCGATGTGCACGCCGTCGACCTCGCTGACCTGGATCAGGGTACCGGCGTCGATGAAGCCGGCACCCGCCTCCCGCGCCATCTTGCGGTAGCGGCTCGCCAGCTGGCGCGACTTGCGCTCGCCACCGGTGAAGATGCCTGCCAAGGGGCCGATCTCGCGAATCGGCGCCGGCGCGATCAGCAGCACCTTGGGGGCGGCCACGCCGAACTGGGCGCTGGTGGCCTCGATCTCCCACAGCAGCCGCTGAATGCTCAGGGCGATATCGTCGGGGGTAACGGAGAATCGCGCCTTGAGATCGTTGGTGCCCAGCATCAGCGTCATCACGTCCAGCGGCAGCTGGCTCAGCAGACACGGGCGCAGATAGCGCAGGCCGTTGAGATGCACCCCTTCGATGGGATCGTCATGCAGCGTGGTGCGTGCCGGCAGACCCTCCTCGATCACCCGCCATTCGCTGCCCAGGGTGGCAGCTACCACCCCGGTCCAGCGTGTCTCGAAGGGATAGCGCGCCAGCGGCCCCAACGTCCTGACCGGCTCGGTACCGTGGGTATTGGAGTCGCCGTAGCAGAGCAGGGTACGCGTGGTCATCGTGGATCTCCGGTGTGCGATGGCGTTCAGTATGAACGCGGTGTGCGCACCACGGTACCCTGCGGACGGCTAACGCGTACGGAACACCAGCGCTACGCCGCCGAGGATCGCACCCATGCCGAGAATGGCCAGCGGCGAGAGCGCATTGCCCAGCAGCAGATAGTCCAGCAGCGCGGTGACGATCGGCACCAGGTAGAACAGGCTGGTGACGTTGACCAGGTTGCCCTGACGGATCATGCGGTAGAGCAGCAGCTGTGCCAGGACCGAGATCACCAGCCCCAACCACACCACGGCCACGATCAGCCCCGGCTGCCAGCTGACGCTCACCGGGCGCCACGGGGTCAGCAGCAGGAACAGCGCCAGGCTTGCCAGATATTGCAGGGGAAGCACCTGGCGCGGCGGCAGGGCGATCGACTTCTGCCCGATCGCGCCGAGGGTCATGCAGGCCAGGGTGGCCAGTGCCAGCAGGATTCCGAGCGCAGGGAATTGCGCGGCCAGCAGGCTCTGCAGTACCACCAGTGCCAGCCCGCACAGCGCCAGCAACAGCCCGGCGATGCGCCAGCCGGAGATCCGGCGCTCGGTCAGCAGCAGCGTCAGCAGCGGTTGGATACCCAGCAGGGTTGCCAACAGCCCGGGGGTGATGGCGTGGTCCAGGGTTTCGAAGTAGCACACCGAGTAGCCGCCGATCAGCAGCGTGCCGACGCCGGCGACGCGCAGCCGCTGGCCCCGCGGTGGTAGCCAGGCTTCGCGCTGGGCGGCGAGCGGCAGCAGCACGGCCAGGGCGAGCAGAAAGCGCAGGATCAGCAGCGCCAGCGGCGAACCGTGATCCAGCCCCCAGCGGGTGAAGATTGGGGCGCTGCCCCACAGCAGCACGAACAGGGCCATTGGGGCGGCCTGGCCCCATGAAGAAGAACGGATCATGTGAAGACTCATCTGTCGAAGACGTGACGACCCGTTGCTGGACGCGATGCGCGTCGACCAGCATACACAGCGAACGGGGATTGTCGGGCTTGGGATCGCCGGGCGGATCAGCCCAGCGCGGCGAGGCGTGGCGGCGCTTGCACGCCAGCGACACTCGCGACAACCGCAGGCGGAGCCACGGTGTCAGCCAAGACGTCGGCCACGACACGCGCGACAGAGGAGCGGGGGGGAGGTGTCGCCGCCAGCACCTGCGGCCCTACCGACAGTTCGGCAAGGCGGGAAGCGTGCGGATGCGGGATGTGTGGCGACATGGGAAACCGGCATTCGAGTGTGAATGAGTTCGCCAGCATAACGCCGGCGAGGGCAGCGGAAAAGTCGACCTTTGGCCGATCACTTGCCGATGCAGAAGCTGCCGAAGATCTCGCCGAGCAGATCGTCGGCGTGGCGAAGCCTTACTCAGCTTCGCCTACCCTTTTGACCTTTCAACGAAGGACGCCGTTTTTTAAAAGACACTCTGTTTTTTGGGAAGGCCTGCCTGGCCGCCCATGCTACTTCTTGCAATGCGGTTATCGCCATCTTGCGGCAATGGACGTGTCTGATTCGTATCGGGACTTTTTTTCAAGGCCTGGCGGGTTGGTGTCTACTCACTTCGCTTCCCGCCATTGATTCGATAACGCGTACTACGCCCGCCACCGGACATCGGTTCCAGACAACCCTTCTCGACCAGATCCTGCAGATGGCGCGTAGCGGTCGCCTTGCTGACCTTGGCGACCTTCTGATACTGAGACGCACTGATGCCCGTCTCGAAACCACGATCGCCGCCTTCCAGCAGGCGCTCGAGGACACGGGTTTGAGCATCGGATAGCGCCGTCATGGCGTGTCGTTGCCAGAACCGCTGGCGTTCGAAGGTACGCTCGACCTTGGTGATGGCCTCGCGCATCGCGGCTTCCAGGGTTTCCAGGAACCAAACCAACCATGCGGTGATATCCAGACCACCGTGCTGGGTGGACTCCAACATGGCGTAGTAGTCGCTGCGCCGGGTCATGATCGCTTCCGACATGGCGTAGAGCCGGATGCTCTGCGCCTCGGCCTGTGCCAGGACGCGATCGGTCAGCGCCCGCGTCAGGCGTCCATTGCCATCTTCGAACGGATGCAGGGTAATCAGATAGAGGTGGCACAGCCCGGCACGTATCAGGGGATCCAGCGCGTTATCGTCGAGACTGGCATTGAACCACTCGACGAAGCGTGCCAGTTCGGCTTCCAGGCGGTTGGCCGGTGGTGCTTCGAAGTGAACTCTGGGCCGGTCGATGCGCCCCGAGACCACCTGCATCGGCCCGTCATCATCTCGGCGCAGTTGGCCGACGGCGACAGACTGCAACAGACCCGGCTCTGGAAACAGCAGCGCATGCCAACGCAGCAGCGTATCCAGCGTCAGCGGTATCTCCAGCGCGGTAACGGCTTCGAGCATCAATTCCGCCAGCCCTTCCGAACGGCGCGAGACGGGGTAGGCTGACGCGTCGCTCAGCCCCAGGCGTCGTGCCAGCGAGGAGCGCAGGGACTGCACGTTGAGTCTCTCGCCTTCGATGGCGGACGAGTGGACGATATTGGTCAGTAGCGTTTCCAGCGCTTGCGCGGGCTGAGTGTCATCGCCCCTGTGGCTCAATCCCAGTAGCTCGCCTTGACGCAGCGTGGCTCGACGTAGCGCCGGCGCGACGGCTTCTGCCTGCCAATGGAATCCAGGCCACTGCGGTTGTTGCCAGATCCAGCTCGTCGATGAAGGTACTGAGGACACGGTCATGGTGGCTCGTGTGGGCAATGAGCCAAAAGCGTAGCATATTCGGCTCAATTAATGAGCCGAATATGGCCTCTATTCGGCTCACTTGCCGATGCAGAAGCTGCCGAAGATCTCGCCGAGCAGATCGTCGGCGGTGAACTCGCCGGTGATCTCGTTGAGCGCCTGCTGGGCGTCGCGCAGATCCTCGGCGAGCAGCTCGCCGGCGGCGGCACCCTCCAACTGGGCAGTGCCGCTGACCAGCGCCTGGCTGGCGCGTTCGAGGGCATCCAGGTGGCGGCGCCGGGCGGAAAAGCGGCCTTCGGTGGTGGCATCGAAGCCCATCACCGCCTTGAGATGGGTCTTGAGGTTATCCACCCCCGCGCCGGTGTGCGCCGAGAGGCGGATCACCGGCGGCGTGGATTCGAAGTCGGCGGTATCGCCCTCGCCACTCTCGTCGATCTTGTTGCGTACCAGCGTCAGCCGCTCGGGGTGGGGCAGGCGGGCGACGAACTCGGGCCAGATCGCCTGTGGGTCGGTCTCCGTGGTGGTGCGGGCGTCGACCAGCAGCAGGACGCGGTCGGCCTTCTCGATCTCGGCCCAGGCGCGGGCGACGCCGATCTGCTCCACCGCATCCGGGGTGTCGCGCAGGCCGGCGGTATCGATCACGTGCAGCGGCATGCCGTCGACATGGATATGTTCGCGCAGCACATCGCGGGTGGTGCCCTCGATCTCGGTGACGATGGCGCTGTCGCGCTCGGTGAGACGGTTGAGCAGACTCGACTTGCCGGCGTTGGGGCGCCCGGCGATCACCACGCTCATGCCCTCACGCATCAGTGCACCCTGGTTGGCGCTGGCGCGCACTGCGGCCAGGGTCTCGCGCAGCGCCGCCAGCTTGGCCGCGACCACACCATCGGCGAGGAAGTCGATCTCCTCCTCGGGGAAGTCGATCGCCGCCTCGACATAGAGGCGCAGTTCGATCAGTTCGCTGACCAGCTGCGACACGCGGCTGGAGAACTCGCCCTGCAGCGAGCGCAGGGCATTCTCCGCGGCGGCGCGGGAGCTGGCGTCGATCAGATCGGCGATCGCCTCGGCCTGGGCCAGATCGAGCTTGTCGTTGAGAAAGGCGCGCTCGGAGAACTCGCCGGGGCGTGCCAGACGCGCGCCGAGCGCCACGCAGCGCTCCAGCAGCATGTCCATCAGCACCGGGCCGCCATGGCCCTGAAGCTCGAGCACATCCTCGCCGGTGAACGAGTGGGGGCCGGGGAAGTAGAGCGCGATGCCCTCGTCGATGATACCCGTCTCGGCGTGGAAGGGTCCGTAGTGGGCGTGGCGTGCCTGGGGGCGGTGGCCCAGCAGGTGCTCGGCCATGACCCCGGCGGCGGGCCCGGAGACTCTGACGATGCCCACGCCGCCGCGTCCCGGGGGCGTGGCCAGGGCGGCGATGGTGTCCTGACGATAGAGCGGTGCGTTCATCACGGTCTCCGGTGGCACGGGGTGGACGGCGACGCTCGGTGCCGGGCCGGCGTGCGCGGGTAGTTGTACAGGAAGGCGATGTATAAACGCCAGACCCCCGCCGGGGCGGGGGTCTGGGAGGGTTCGCGGAGGGCGATCAGCTCTTGGGCTTGAGCGCCTTGCCGCCACCGCTGTCGTCGTTGAGGACGCGCCGGGTGATGAACCACTGCTGCAGGATCGAGATCGAGTTGTTGACGATCCAGTAGATGACCAGACCGGCCGGGAACCACAGGAAGAAGAAGGTGAAGACCACCGGCAGCATCTTCATGATCTTCGCCTGCATCGGGTCCGGCGGGGTCGGGTTCAGGAACTGCTGCAGCAGCATGGTGCCGCCCATGATGATCGGCAGGATGAAGTAGGGGTCCTTGGCCGAGAGGTCATGGATCCACAGGATGAACGGCGCGTGGCGCAGCTCCACCGACTCCATCAGCATCCAGTAGAGCGCGATGAACACCGGCATCTGGATCACCATCGGCAGGCAGCCCCCCAGAGGATTGATCTTCTCCTTCTGGTAGAACTTCATCATCTCCTGCGACATCTTCTGGCGATCGTCGCCGTACTGCTCCTTGAGCCGCTTCATTTCCGGGCCCATCTTGCGCATGCGGGCCATCGACTTGTAGGCCTTGGCCGCCAGCGGGAAGAGCACGATCTTGACGCAGACGGTGAGCAGGACGATCGACCAGCCCCAGTTGCCGACGATCTTGTGGATATGATCGAGCAGCCAGAACAGCGGGTTGGCGAGGAACCACAGCCAGCCGAAGTCGACCGTCAGCTCCAGGTGCGGCGCCACCTTGGCGAGCATCGACTGCACCTTGGGTCCGACGTACAGCGTTGCCGCAAGGGTCTCCTGCTGGCCCGGCTTGACGGTTTCGTTGGGACCGGCGAAGGCCGCCACGGTGCGATCGCGGTTGTCGACGCTGCCGTAGTAGAGGTTCTGCTGATTCGGGTTGGGCACCCACGCGGAGGTGAAGTAGTGCTGGATCATCGCGACCCAGCCGCCCTTGACATCGCGGTTCTGGAAGTTGCCCTTACGGATATCCTCGAAGCTGACCTTGCTGTACTTCTCTTCCGGCGACGAGAACGCCACCCCCAGGAAGGAGTGCATGCCGACGCCCTGGCCGCTGGTCGGATCGGCGCTCTGATCGCGGGCGAGCTGACCGATGAAGCGAGCGGTGACCGGCTGCTGGCTCGCGTTGTCGATCAGGTACTCGACCTTGATCGCGTAGCTACCGCGGTCGATCACGAAGCGCTTGATGATATCGACGCCGTTGACGCTGCCGTGCAGGTCGACGTCGAGGCTCTTCTCGTCTTTGCTGAGCGCGTAGCTCGTCTTGTCGGCGCGGAAATCGATGCGCCCGCTATGACCTTCGATCTGCAGACCGGACTTGGCCACGTAGCTGCGCACCTTGTTGTCGCTGAGCAACACGAAGGGCTTGTCGGAGTCGAGAACCTGGTCATGGCCGAACAGCGCAGCGTAGACGATGTCGCCGCCGTTGGGGTTGATGCGCAGATCGAGCACGTCGCTCTGGACCTGGATCAGGTTGCTGCCCTTGGCGGGAGCACTACCCGCGGGCATGTCGTCCTCGATCGGCTGGGTCTTGCCACTGCCGCCGTCGGGGGCGGAGAGGGCATTGCCTTCTTTGCCACCGTCGCTGGTGGCCGAAGCGACTTCCGGTGCCGGGTTGTTCACGACGTTCTGACCGTAGTCCTGATTCCACTGCATGATCAGCAGATAGGCGAGTACGGCCAGCGGAATCACGAAAAGGAGTCGTTTGAAATCCATAGAGGGGTCTGCCCGGTAAGGGAGTGGTTCGGTAGGCGCCGGGCAACGGCGATCATTCGGCGATGGACGCCGAAGCTCCCCGGCCTGCAGCGCGGGGATGTCCGATCAGGTCGACGACGAAGTGTCGTGGCGCGTCTGGCGCGCGGACTTTTCCAGGCGTCGCCACATGCCGTTGAGCTGGCGCGCGACGCTGGCATTGTCCAGCTCGTGTACGCCTCGCCGAGCGAGAAGAACGATATCCACGGGCGGCAGGCGATGCTGCTGCAGACGGATGGATTCGCGCACGAGGCGTTTGAGGCGATTGCGGTCGACGGCACGACGCACGTTCTTCTTGCTGAAGATCAACCCGATCCGCGGATGGCCAAGCGCGTTTGGGCGTGCCAACACCAGCATGCCTTTACCGTGGACCTTGAAGGGAGCGTGGTCGAAAACGTGCTTGTAGTCCCCGGCGTTGAGCAACCGTAGCTGCCGGGGGAAACCCTGATCGGACACCCGATGTCCGATCAGGCGCTGAGGCGCTTGCGGCCTTTGGCGCGACGACGGGCAATGACCTGACGGCCGTTCTTGGTCGCCATGCGGGCACGGAAACCGTGGACGCGCTTGCGCTTCAGGACGCTCGGCTGAAAAGTACGTTTCATGGTGGCTTTTTCCCAATTGGTTGAGTGATTAAGCTATTGATTTAGCTCGAAAAACTGGTTCGAAACGGGATGCCCGACACGCGTACGGAAACCGGGCTCACTCGGCTCAAGAGCGGGAATTCTAGTGAATCCGGCGATCGGGTGCAATTTTTCTCTGAATTATCCACACCCGTTTGTGGGTGAAACCCTTGCGTCAGATCGCCGCGGCGGTCACGCGCGTACGCCGTTAGGAAGGGGCGCCATCGGCGGTCGAAGGTGGAAATGGTCCTCCTCGGCTTATCCCCACCCTGGACGCTTGTCAATCACACCATGTGGTTAAGGATGGGGATAATGTTTGTGAATAACTCACAATAACCCTTATTATTCATGTATCTATGCATTTTTCTGGCCTGTGGGGAAGATGCGGAAGAGAGGTGAAGATCCTGCGTGCAGTGACAAGGTTCGAGGTCTGGCGCGGCGCTGAATGAGCACGGCCGGGTCATGATTTTCCCAAGGCTGTCAACGGGTTCTCCGCCGTTTATCCACAGAGGGATGACCTGGCGACCACGTGTGGATAACCTGTCTGGCCGGCGCTACACTGTGCGGCCGTTTTCTTTTCATCTGCCGAAATTCCCGTGAGGTCGTGTGTCGGTCGCTCTCTGGCAACAATGTCTCAATTCGCTTCAGGATGAGTTGAGCTCGCAGCAGTTCAACACCTGGATCCGCCCCCTGCAGGCGGAGGATGGCGAGACGGACGAGCTCTGTCTGCTGGCGCCCAACCGCTTCGTGCGCGACTGGGTCAGCGACAAGTACCTGAAGCGCATCAACGAGCTGCTGCGCGAAGTGGCATCGAGCAGCAAGCCGCCGAAGGTGCGTCTGGTGGTGGGCAGCCGTCGCGCGGCCGCCGTGTCGCCGCGGGATCTGGGCGCGCCGGTGTCGGCGCCCAGCCAGCCGCCGCAGCGCCCCAGTGCGCCCAGTGTCCAGACACCGTCGCGCTCCCCCGAGGTGGCCGAGGAGCAGGCACTCGACCAGAGCCGCGAGCGTGAAGAGAGCGGCCGGCGTGGCGGTGAACGCCAGGTGCAGGTGGAGGGCAGTCTCAAGCACCAGAGCGGCCTCAACCCCAACTTCACCTTCGAAACCTTCGTCGAGGGCAAGTCGAACCAGCTGGCGCGGGCCGCTTCGCGCCAGGTCTCGGAGAATCCCGGTGGCGCCTACAACCCGCTGTTCCTCTACGGCGGGGTGGGCCTGGGCAAGACCCACCTGATGCATGCGGTGGGCAATCATCTGGCCGGCCTGCGCGATAACGCCAAGGTGGTCTATCTGCACTCCGAACGCTTCGTCGCCGACATGGTCAAGGCGCTGCAGCTCAACGCGATCAACGACTTCAAGCGCTTCTACCGCAGCGTCGATGCGCTGCTGATCGACGATATCCAGTTCTTTGGTGGCAAGGAGCGCTCCCAGGAGGAGTTCTTCCACACCTTCAACGCCCTGCTCGAGGGCGGCCAGCAGATGATCCTCACCTCCGACCGTTACCCCAAGGAGATCAGCGGGGTGGAGGAGCGTCTCAAGTCGCGCTTCGGCTGGGGGCTGACGGTGGCGATCGAGCCGCCGGAGCTGGAGACCCGGGTGGCGATCCTGATGAAGAAGGCCGATCAGGCCAAGGTCGACCTGCCACACGACGCCGCCTTCTTCATCGCCCAGAAGATCCGCTCCAACGTGCGCGAACTGGAGGGCGCACTGAAGAAGGTGATCGCCGACTCCCACTTCATGGGCAAGCCGATCACCCAGGACTTCATCCGCGAGTCGCTCAAGGATCTGCTGGCGCTGCAGGACAAGCAGGTCGGGATCGAGAACATTCAGCGCACGGTGGCGGAGTACTACAAGATCAAGATGGCCGACCTGCTCTCCAAGCGCCGTTCGCGCTCGGTGGCGCGGCCGCGCCAGGTCGCCATGGCGCTGGCCAAGGAGCTGACCAACCACAGCCTGCCCGAGATCGGCGATGCCTTCGGCGGACGCGACCACACCACCGTGCTGCACGCCTGCCGCAAGGTGGTGGCGCTGAAGGAGGAGAGCGCGGACATCCGCGAGGACTACAAGAATCTGATGCGACTGCTGACCAGCTGACCCCATCGGCTCGGCAAGCGCCGCCAGGGGATTGCCCGTATCGCCCCGGGCAGCAAGAATGAACCCCAGCCGGCAGCGTCGCCGCGGCCGCTCGCGGCGCCGACGTTTCTTTCAGGATCGAATTCAACCACGGAGCTCCCATGAAATTTTCCATCTCCCGCGAAGCCCTGCTGCGCCCGCTGACGCTGGTGGCCGGCGTGGTCGAGCGCCGTCAGACGCTGCCGGTGCTCTCCAATGTGCTGATCGAAGTCCAGGATGGCGGCCTGTCGCTGACCGGTACCGATCTCGAGGTGGAATTGATCGGTCGCGCGACCACCGATCTGGTCGACGAGCCGGGCTCCGTCACCGTGCCGGCGCGCAAGCTGATGGATATCTGCAAATCGCTGCCGGATCAGTCGGAGATCAGCTTTACCCTGGAGGATGGTCGCGTGGTGCTGCGCGCCGGGCGCTCGCGCTTCACCCTCTCCACCCTGCCGGTGGCCGAGTTCCCCAATATCGAGGATGGCCACAACGACACCACGCTGTCGCTGCCGCGGGGCACGCTCAAGTACCTGATCGATGCCACCTCCTTCGCCATGGCGCAGCAGGATGTCCGCTACTACCTGAACGGCATGCTGCTGGAGCTGGCCAACCACGTGGTGCGCACCGTGGCCACCGACGGCCACCGTCTGGCGGTGTGCGAGCGCAGCGCCGAGATCGAGCTCGCCGAAGCGCGCAAGCTGATCATCCCGCGCAAGGGCGTGCTGGAGCTGTCGCGGCTGCTCGATGGCAGTGAGGAGCCGGTGGAGCTGGCGCTGGGCGCCAACCATATCCGGGCCAATACCGGCGAGTTCACCTTCACTTCCAAGCTGGTCGACGGCAAGTTCCCCGACTACGACCGGGTCATCCCCAAGGGCGGCGACAAGACCTTCATCGCCGAGCGCGGCGAACTGCGCCAGATCCTGGCGCGTACCGCCATTCTCTCCAACGAGAAGTATCGCGGCGTGCGTCTGCAGCTCGAGGAGAACAACCTCAAGGTGATGGCCAACAACCCCGAGCAGGAAGAGGCCGAGGAGAATGTCGGCATCGAGTACACCGGCGATGCGCTGGAGATCGGCTTCAACGTCGGCTACCTGATCGATGTGCTCAACGTGCTCGACGCCGACCGCATGCAGATGACGCTGTCGGATGCCAACAGTTCGGCGCTGATGGAAGAGCCGGGCGGCGGGGATGCCCGTTACGTGGTCATGCCGATGCGCCTTTGACCATCGGTAATGGCTGCGCGCGCGAATCGCGTTGTTGCACGCCGCCCGTCAAGCTCGCCTAACCCCGTTGTTATGTCTCGCTTTTCGGGCGGCGCGCGGCGTGCGCTTCATCGCGCTCGCCGATTACCCTCCAGCGGCGGTGGTGGCCGATCATCGCTCGCCAACGTCTTACCCGGTGATCGACTGGCCGGGCATCTCCTCTCGTCTCTTGCCATGAGTTTTCACGTGCCATGCCGCTCGATCGGTTGAGTTTTCACGGCCTGCGCAATCTGCATCCGCTCGAGATGACGCCGGGGCCGCACATCAATGTGATCAGCGGGGCCAACGGCAGCGGCAAGACGTCGCTGCTCGAGGGGCTCCACGTGCTGGGGATGGCGCGCTCCTTTCGCACCCAGAAGCTCAAGGCGCTGATTACCCACGACGCCGAGGAGATGACCCTGTTCGGGCGCCTCGACGGCGATCCGCCGCGCCCGCTGGGAGTGCGTCGCCGGCGTGACGTCCAGGAGCTGGAGATCCGTATCGGCGGCGAGCGGGCCGCCAGGGTGACCCAGCTCGCCGAGGCACTGCCGCTGCAGCTGATCAATCCTGATGCCTTCCGTTTGCTGGAGGGATCGCCGGCGGCAAGACGCGAGTTTCTCGACTGGGGTGTGTTCCATGCCGAGCCGGTGTTCCTCGACGCCTGGAAGCGCGTGCGGCGTGCGTTGAAACATCGGAACGCCCTGCTCAGGCATGATAGAATCGACCGGGCGTCGATAGGCGTCTGGGAGCAGGAACTGGCCCACTGGAGCGAGCGGCTGGATGCGCTGCGCGAGGGCTATATGGCGCGCTTTCTGCCGGTCTTCGAGGAGACCCTGGCGGCGCTGTTGCCGCTGGCGGATCTGAGCCTGCGCTACTCGCGCGGCTGGGATCGTCAGCGCGCCCTGCTCGAGGTGTTCGAGGCCGGGCGTGATACCGACCGCCAGATGGGCTTCACCCAGCAGGGGCCACAGCGTGCCGACCTGCGCATCCGGGTCGGGCGCCACGCCGCGGTGGAGGTGCTCTCCCGCGGGCAGCAGAAGCTGGTGGTCAGCGCCATGAAACTGGCCCAGGGGCGCCTGCTCGAGCAGCTGAGCGGGCAGACCTGCCTCTATCTGATCGATGACCTGCCGGCGGAGCTCGACGGCGAACACCAGCGCATCTTCTGCCGCTGGCTCGAGCGGCTCAACTGCCAGGTCTTCATCACCAGCGTCGAGCGCTCGGCGCTGGCCGACGTCTGGCAGCCGGACACGGATGTCGTGGCATCGTGTATCGCCGGCGGACGGCTGCATTCGGAATGATTTCACCATGGAGTGAGCAATGAGCGAACAGGCCTACGATTCATCGAGCATCAAGGTCCTCAAGGGACTGGACGCGGTGCGCAAGCGCCCGGGCATGTACATCGGCGACACCGATGACGGCACCGGCCTGCACCACATGGTGTTCGAGATCGTCGACAACTCGATCGACGAAGCGCTGGCCGGCCATTGCAGCGAGATCCGCATCGTCATTCACCCCGACGAATCGGTCACCGTCTCCGACGACGGTCGCGGCATCCCCACCGACATCCACGCCGAAGGGGTCTCCGCCGCCGAGGTCATCATGACCGTGCTCCACGCCGGGGGTAAGTTCGACGACAACTCCTACAAGGTCTCCGGCGGTCTGCACGGGGTCGGGGTGTCGGTGGTCAACGCACTCTCCGAGCAGCTCAAGCTGACCATCTGGCGCAACCACCAGGTCCACGAGCAGATCTATCGCCACGGCGTGCCGCAGGCGCCGCTGGCAGTGGTCGGCGAGACCGAGAAGTCGGGCACCCAGATCAATTTCAAGCCGTCCAGCGAGACCTTCGCCAACATCGAGTTCCATTACGATATTCTCGCCAAGCGCCTGCGCGAGCTGTCGTTCCTCAACTCCGGCGTGGCGATCCGCCTGGTCGACGAGCGTGACGGCCGCGAGGAGCTGTTCCACTACGAGGGCGGTCTGCGCGCCTTCGTCGACCATCTCAACACCAACCGCACCGCGCTCAATCCGGTCTTCCACTTCGAGATGCAGCGCGAGGACGGTATCGGTGTCGAGGTGGCGATGCAGTGGAACGACACCTTCGCCGAGAACGTCTTCTGCTACACCAACAACATTCCGCAGCGCGATGGCGGCACCCATATGGCCGGCTTCCGTGCGGCGCTGACGCGCAGCCTCAACAGCTACATCGAGGCCGAGGACATCCAGAAGAAGGCCAAGGTGGCGACCTCCGGCGACGACGCCCGCGAAGGCCTCACCGCGATCATCTCGGTCAAGGTGCCGGATCCCAAGTTCTCCTCGCAGACCAAGGACAAGCTGGTCTCCTCGGAGGTCAAGACCGCGGTCGAGCAGGAGCTGAGCCGGCACTTCTCCGACTATCTGATCGAGCACCCTGCGGATGCCAAGGCGATCGTCAACAAGATGATCGACGCCGCGCGTGCCCGCGAGGCGGCGCGCAAGGCGCGCGACATGACCCGACGTAAGGGTGCGCTGGATATCGCCGGGCTGCCGGGCAAGCTGGCCGATTGCCAGGAGAAGGATCCCAGCCTCTCCGAGCTCTACCTGGTCGAGGGTGACTCCGCCGGCGGCAGTGCCAAGCAGGGCCGCGACCGCCGCACCCAGGCGATCCTGCCGCTCAAGGGCAAGATCCTCAACGTCGAGAAGGCGCGCTTCGACAAGATGCTCTCCTCGGCCGAGGTCGGCACCCTGATCACCGCGCTGGGCTGCGGCATCGGGCGCGAGGAGTTCAATCCGGACAAGCTGCGCTACCACTCGATCATCATCATGACCGATGCCGACGTCGACGGTTCGCACATCCGTACCCTGCTGCTGACCTTCTTCTTCCGCCAGATGCCGGAGCTGATCGAGCGTGGTCATGTGTTCATCGCCCAGCCGCCGCTTTACAAGATCAAGCGCGGCAAGCAGGAGATGTACCTGAAGGACGAGCAGGCGATGACCGACTACCTCACCACCACCGCGCTGGATGGCGCACGCCTGTGCGTCAACGCCGACGCGCCGGGCATCGGCGGTGAGCAGCTCGAGACGCTGGTAACCCAGTATCGTGACGTGATGAAGCGCATCGACCGGCTGTCGCGGGTCTATCCCAACGCGGTGCTGCGCAAGATGGTCCACGCTCCCAAGCTGGAGGAGGCCAATCTGAGCGACCGCGGCACTCTGCAGCAGTGGATCGAGGCACTGCAGGTGGAGATGGATTCGCTGATCGCCCACGAGGGCGGCCCGCGCTACACCTTCCAACTGCAGGAGGACACCGAGCGCGGTCTGTGGCTGCCCAGCGTGGCGCTCACCGCCCACGGTGTCACCACCGACTACGTGTGGGGCATCGACTTCTTCCGCAGTGCGGATTACCGCGCGCTGGCGGGTCTCGGCGAGACCCTCGACGGGCTGGTCGAGGAGGGCGCCTATATCGCCCGTGGCGAGCGCCAGAAGCCGATCGAGACCTTCTACGATGCGCTGGAGTGGCTGATGCTGGAGGCCCAGCGCGGGCTGTCGATCCAGCGCTACAAGGGGCTGGGCGAGATGAACCCGGACCAGCTGTGGGAGACCACCATGGACCCGCAATCGCGGCGCATGCTGAGGGTCTCGATCGAGGACGCGGTGGCCGCCGACCAGATGTTCAACACCCTGATGGGCGACGAGGTGGAGCCGCGCCGCGACTTCATCGAGCGCTTCGCGCTGGTGGCCAACCTGGATATCTGAGCGCGCCCGAGACACTGCCAGGCCAGCCGACGGCCCGCCCCCTACCGGGGGCGGGCCGTTTTGCGTTCGGCGGCTGCACCCTTGGTTGTATTGCCGGCGGCAAACCGCTGCGCAATAGTCGTTCGAATCAGTGGCTGATCCGAGTCAGCAAGGGACTTTGGCGAGCCGCACCGTGGTCCCGGAAGCGGCCGACGCTTCCCCGAACGCGGTCTCCGATCCGATATGGCCTTCCTCGACAGGCCGACAACAAGAAGGATGACAGGGATGTTCGGTATCACGACACGACGCTTCATCGCCCGCCTCGGCTGCGCCCTGCTGCCGCTGAGCGCCTCGGTTCTGAGCCCATCGGCCCTGGCGGCGGATGGCACCGGCGACAATCAGGTGAAGGTGCTCAACTGGTGGACCTCGGGCAGCGAGGCCAAGGCCCTGGGCGCGCTCAAGGATGCGCTCGCCACGCAGCAGATCGGCTGGCAGAACATGCCGGTCGCCGGCGGCGCCGGGACCAACGCGATGGCTGTGCTGCGCTCGCGGATCACCTCCGGCAATCCGCCCACGGCGGCCCAGGTGCTGGGCTACGACGCCCAGGACTGGGCCAAGCGCGATGCGCTGGCGACCCTCGACGACATCGCCGCGGCGGAGCACTGGAACGATGTCTTCCCCGCGGCGATCCAGAACTTCGCCAAGTTCGACGGGCACTGGATCGCGGCCCCGTTCGAGATCCACTCGACCAACTGGGTGTGGGCCAACAAGGCGCTGATGGACAAGCTCGGCATTGCCCAGCCCAAGACCTGGGATGCGTTCATCGCCTCCCTCGAGAAGGCCAAGCAGGCCGGTTACACCGGGCTCGCCTACGGTGGCCAGCCGTGGCAGGACACCACGGTGTTCGAGAACGTGGTGCTGGCCACCGGCGGTGCCGACTTCTATCGCCGGGCGCTGATCGAGCTCGACCCGCAGGCGCTCGACTCCGAGACCATGGTCAAGACCTTCGACAACCTGCGTCAGCTGCTCGCCTACAAGGACGACAACTCGCCGGGACGCGACTGGAATCTGGCCACCGCGATGGTGATCAACGGCAAGGCGCTGTATCAGATCATGGGTGACTGGGCCAAGGGCGAGTTCCTCAATGCGGGGCTCGAGGCGGGCAAGGACTTCATGTGCTTCCGCACCCCGGGCACCCAGGAGGCCGTCACCTTCAACAGCGATCTGATGATCATGTTCGATACCGACGATGCCCAGCAGCAGCAGATGCAGCAGACCATGGCGCGGATCATCGGTTCACCCGAGTTCCAGCTCACCTTCAGCCGGCTCAAGGGCTCGGTACCGGCGCGCATGGATCTCTCCGCCGACTCGCTCGATGCCTGCGCCCAGCGCGGCTATCAGCAGGTTCAGGCGGCCGCCGAGCATTCGACCCTGATGGGCAGTCTGGCGCACGGCTACGCCGCGCCCGCTTCGGTCAAGAATGCCGTGTTCGACATCGTCTCCTCGTTCGTCAACAGCGACATGCCCAGCGACGTGGCCGCCGAGCAGCTCGCCATGGCGGTCAAGAGCGCGACCTCCTGAGCGTCGCGTCCGCGCAGTGGCGCGGGCGCGATCATCCAACCAGCGTGAGATCGAGCGGGGAGTGAATCGATGCCGAACGCCGCCTCGCGTCGGCACATGGGAGCGCGTGAGCGCCTGCAGCGCTGGCTGCCCAAGCTGGTGCTGTCACCCTCCTGTGTGCTGGTGCTGTTCTTCGTCTACGGCTTCATCGCCTGGACCAGCTATATCTCCTTCAGTGACTCCGGCATGCTGCCGGACTACACCTGGGCGGGGCTGCGCCAGTGGACGCGGTTGTGGCAATCCTGGACCTGGGGCATCGCGCTGCACAACATCTGGGTCTTCGGCCTGCTCTACATCGTCGCCTGCATCCTGCTGGGGCTGCTGCTGGCGATCCTGCTGGACCAGCGTATCCGCGCCGAGGGCGTGCTGCGCACGATCTATCTCTATCCGATGGCACTGTCGTTCATCGTCACCGGCACCGCCTGGCAGTGGTTTCTCAACCCTGGGCTGGGGCTGGAGAAGACGATGCACGATCTGGGCTGGCAGAGCTTCAGCTTCCACTGGCTGATCGACTCGAAGATGGCGATCTATACCGTGGTGATCGCCGCGGTGTGGCAGGCCACCGGCTTCGTCATGGCGATGTTCCTGGCCGGCCTGCGCGGTATCGACGGCGAGATGATCAAGGCCGCGCAGCTCGACGGCGCGCCGATCTGGAAGATCTATCTGCGCATCATCGTGCCCCAGCTGCGGCCTGTCTTCCTCAGCGCGGTGGTGGTGCTGGCGCACCTGGCGATCAAGAGCTTCGATCTGATCGTGGCGATGACCGGCGGTGGCCCCGGCAACGCTACCGCGGTGCCGGCGACCTTCATGTACTCCTATGCGTTCTCGCGCAATGAGATGGGTATCGCCGCGGCCAGCGCGGTGTTCATGCTGGCGGTGATCGCGGCGCTGATCATCCCCTATCTCTACTCCGAACTGCGGGAGCCGCGCCCATGAGTGCCGTCGCCGGCCGTCGCTTCACGCTCGCGCGGGCCTTGCTCTATACGATTCTGTTGCTCTTCGCGGTCGTCTATCTGATGCCGCTCTACGTGATGCTGACCACCTCGTTCAAGACCCTCGAGGAGATCCATCAGGGCAACATGCTGGCACTGCCTGGGCAGTGGACGCTGGCGCCGTGGCGCGAGGCGTGGGGGAGTGCCTGCATCGGCCTGGAGTGCAGCGGGATCCATGGCTACTTCTTCAACAGCATCAAGATCGTGGTGCCGGCGGTGCTGATCTCCGGCCTGCTCGGGGCCTTCAACGGTTATGTGCTGACCAAGTGGCGCTTTCGCGGGCACAAGATCGTGTTCGGGCTGATGCTGTTCAGCTGCTTCATCCCGTTCCAGATCATCCTGCTGCCGATGGCGCGGGTACTGGGCATTCTGCACCTGGCCAACAGCACCGCCGGCCTGGTGCTGGTGCATATCGTCTACGGGATCGGCTTCACCACGCTGTTCTTCCGCAACTTCTACGCCGCCTTCCCGGATGAGCTGGTGCGCGCCGCCAAGCTCGATGGAGCCGGCTTCTTCACGCTCTTCTTTCGCATACTCCTGCCGGCCTCGGTGCCGATCATCGTGGTCACCGTGATCTGGCAGTTCACCAACGTCTGGAACGACTTCCTGTTCGGGGTCTCTTTCGCCTCCGGCGACAGCGCGCCGATCACGGTGGCGCTCAACAACCTGGTCAATAGCTCCACCGGGGTGAAGGCCTACAACGTCAACATGGCAGCGGCGATGGTGGCGGCGGTGCCCACCCTCATCGTCTACGTCCTCGCGGGCAAGTACTTCCTGCGCGGGCTGATGTCGGGATCGGTCAAGGGCTGAAAGAGACATGAGTTTTCTGCACATTCACAACGTCCACAAGCGCTTCGGCTCGACCCCGGTGCTCAAGGGGGTCGATATCGCGATCGCCCAGGGCGACTTCCTGGTGCTGGTGGGGCCCTCGGGCTGCGGCAAGTCGACCCTGCTCAACATGATCGCCGGGCTCGATACCCTGAGCGATGGCGAGCTGCTGCTCGATGGCGTGCGCATCAACGACCTGCCGCCGGCCAAGCGCGACATCGCCATGGTGTTCCAGTCCTATGCGCTCTATCCGAGCATGACCGTGGCCGGCAACATCGGCTTCGGCCTGGAGATGCGCAAGGTGCCGCGCAAGGCGCGCCGCGAGGCGATCGAGCGGGTGGCGCGGCTGCTGCAGATCGAGAATCTGCTGTCGCGCAAGCCGTCTCAGCTCTCTGGTGGCCAGCGTCAGCGCGTGGCAATGGGGCGGGCGCTGGTGCGCGAGCCGCAGCTGTTCCTGTTCGACGAGCCGCTCTCCAATCTCGATGCCAAGCTGCGGGTCGACATGCGTACCGAGATCAAGCAGCTGCATCAGCGCCTGCGGACCACGATCGTCTATGTCACCCACGATCAGATCGAGGCGATGACGCTGGCCACGCGGATCGCGGTGATGCGCGGCGGCGAGCTGCAGCAGCTGGGCACGCCGCAGCAGGTCTACGATGACCCCAGCAATCTGTTCGTGGCCGGCTTCATGGGCTCGCCTTCGATGAATCTGATTCCCGGGCGGGTGGTCGAGCGCGACGGCGAACCCTGGGTCGCTCTCGACGCCGAGGAGACCCAGGTGCTGCTGCCGGTGCGCCGCGACCGTGACGCCCTGCGTCAGTGGTACGACCGCGAGGTGGTGGTGGGGCTGCGCCCGGAGGCGATCACCGACCCGGCCAGCGCCGATCGCCGCGAGGGCGACGTCCACGAAGCCGAGCTGCCGGTGGCGCTGGTCGAACCTACCGGTGCCGATCTCTACGTGGTGACGTCGCTCGGCGGCAAGCGCATCAATGCCCGCATGCGCCCGGGCGGGGCGGTCGAGCCGGGCAGCGCCGCGCGCTTCGCGTTCGACGTCACACGCATGGTGGTGTTCGACCCCGACTCCGAACAGCGCATCCGTTCCCCGGCGCCGGACCCCGCCTGACGCGCAGCCCTGTGGCGACCGCGCGGGTGTCCACCCGGTGCCGCGCACACCCTCCGCCGAGCACACCTTGTACCTCGTGGCTCTTCACCGAGTCGCCCCCCATCAAGAGAGCGTGACGGCTTACTGTCCCGCTGTCGGTCGCATGACGCTCACGCCTGCTGTTCGACGAAGCTGCGGATCGCCGCCGCCAGCCGCCGACCCTGGTGTGTCAGCGCTTCCCCTTCGGCCATGCCCACCCCGAGAACCAGACCGCGGCGCGTATCGCCGGGCGCGCACACTCGGCTCAGCGGCCGTACCACCAGGTGGTGACGGTTGAGCAGGTAGTGCGACAGGCGTTCATCGTCGAGGGTGGGGGAGAGCTCGACGCTCAAGCTGATATTGGGCGCCGGCGGGGAGACCGCGATCACCCCCGGTGTCTCTACCAGCAGGGCGTGGAGCTCGCGCTGACGGGTCAGGTAGTCGGCCGCGATCCGGTGGCACCAGCTATCCAGGTCGCCAGCGTCGATGAAGGCGGCGAGCACCGCCTGATCCAGCAGCCGACCCTCGCGAAAGACCCCGGTACGTACCCGGTTGAGGGTATGGCTGAGAGCGCTGGGCACGACCAGATAGCCCAGCCGCAGCCCGGGGAACATCAGCTTGGAGAAGGAGCCGATCAGGATGCGATTGCCGCTGCGCGGGTCGAACGTCAATGACTGGCGATCGCCGTCACCGAATTCGTAGTCATCCTCGAGTATCCATTCGGGCTCGAGATGCTGGATCAGTGCCTGTTTGTGAGCGTTTACTGACTCCACGCCCAGCGGGTAGTGGTGCGATCCGGTGAAGTAGACCAGTCGCGGTGCAGGCGCCGGCAGCGGCTCACGGTAGCCGTGGCGGGGGTCCCAGATGGCGTGGTCGACACCCAGGCCGCAGGCCTGGAAGACGTTGCGAGCGCCCCAGTAGAAGGGCGAGTCCATCACCGCCCGGTCACCCTCGTCGGCGAGCGCCAGAGCGCATAGCTGCAGGCCATGGTGGGCGCCTTCGGTGATCACGATCTGATCGAGCTCGCAGTGGATACCGCGCCAGCGGGCGAGAAAGCCGGCGATCGCGCGCTTGAGCGGGCCATAGCCCCCCGAGGCGTAGGCGAGCAACAGGGTGTTGTGAGGTACCGTGACGCGTGAGTAGAGCAGGCGCCAGCGGGCCAGCGGGAAATGCACGATATCCGGCACCCCGGGGACGAAGGCGCCGCTCTGCACCGGACTGGCGCCGACGTCGCTGAGGAGGCGTTGGGCACGCTGCGAGATCGGCCCGGTTGCGGGTGCGCTGGTATCGGGCGGCGAGCGCTTGTGGACCCAGGTGCCGCGGCCGTGATCGGTGATCAGGTAGCCCTGCTGGACCAGCCGTTCGATCACCCCGGCCAGGGTATTGCGGGCCACGCCCAGCGATGCGCACAGATCGCGATGCCCGGGCAGGCGCTGACCTTTCTGCCAGTGGCGCTCGATCAGCGACAGCAGGGTCTGCTCCAGGCGTTGGTGCTTGGTCAAATGGGCGGGCTGGTCGCGGTAGCCGCTCTCGATCCGGGCCAGAGCCCGGCGGCGATCTTCCATGGGTGCCTCCGGGGTGCCGTGACGATGAAATTATGGCGCTTGCCGCGCAAGTGGTCTATCTGAATAGCAGGAGTGGTCTACTCAGCGTGGCTGGCGGCGGTGATAGCGTGGCGTCAGAGTCGTGCCAATAGCGGCTCATCGACAATGCTTCGGCAACAACGCTTCATCAACACGCTTCATCAACAACAACGTCAAGAGATCCTGCTATGTCCAACGCTTCTCAACCCACCGAGTTCGTGCGCGTCCTGGCGCGGGCCGACGTGCTGGCACTCGCCTTCGGCGCGATGATCGGCTGGGGCTGGATCGTGCTCACCGGCGGCGCCATTCTCGATGGCGGCAGCCTGGGTGCGATCATTGCCTTCATCATCGGCGGCATCGCGGTACTGCTGGTCGGCCTGACCTACGCCGAGCTGGCCGCGGCGATGCCGCAGGTCGGCGGCGAGCACGTCTACAGCTATCGTGCGCTGGGGCATTTCGCCTCCTTCGTCTGCACCTGGAGCATCGTGCTCGGCTATGTCAGCGTCGCCTCGTTCGAGGCGGTGGCGCTGCCCACCGTGGTCCAGCATCTGTTCCCCGGCTATGCCGTGGGCGATCTGTGGACCGTCGCCGGCTGGGAGGTCAAGGCCAGCTGGGTGGCGGTCGGGGTGATCGGCTCGCTGATGATGATGGTGATCAACTACCTGGGGATCTCGACGGCGGCGCTGCTGCAGAAAGTGGTCACCGGGCTGATCCTGATCGCCGGGGTGATGTTCGTCACCGGTTCGCTGTTCTCCGGTGATACCGGCAACATGCAGCCGCTGTTCGCCAGCGGCGAGCACGGCGCCTTCGGCGGTATCGTCGCGGTGCTGGTGCTGGTGCCCTTCCTGTTCGTCGGTTTCGACGTCATTCCCCAGGCGGCGGAGGAGATCGATCTGCCGTTCCGCGACATCGGCAAGGTGCTGGTGCTGTCGGTGCTCATGGCGGTGGCCTGGTACACCCTGATCGTGCTGGGGACCAGCCTGATGCTCGATAACGACGCCCTGGGCGGCAGCACCCTGAGCGTGCCCGATGCCATGCAGGCGGTGTTCGATGGCGCCTGGGCCGGCAATCTGATGGTGCTGGCCGGGATCGCCGGGATCATCACCAGCTGGAACGCCTTCTATATCGGCGGCTCGCGGGCGATCTACGCACTCGCTCACTCGGGCATGCTGCCGGCGTTCCTGGGCAAGCTGCATCCGCGCTACAAGACTCCCACCAACGCCATCATCCTGATCGGCGTGCTCTCCACCCTGGCGCCATTCTTCGGCCGCCCGGCGCTGGTGTGGCTGGTCGATGCCGGCGGTCTGGGGATCGTCATCGCCTACCTGTTCGTATCGCTGTCGTTCTTGATCCTGCGCCGGCGTGAACCGGAGATGGCGCGCCCTTATCGGGTCAAGGCCGGTGGCCTGGTCGGCGTGCTGGCGGTACTGCTGTCGCTGGGCATGGTGTTCCTATACCTGCCGGGCAGCCCGTCGGCCCTGGTGCCGGTGGAGTGGGTGGTGTTCGGCGGCTGGATGATCGCCGGATTGCTGCTGTACCTGTGGGCGCGACAGCGCTACGGTCGAGAGGTAGGCGATCGTCTCATCCGTGCCTCTTACACGAAATCGTGACAGTCACCATCGTCCCGTCGATACCCGTGTGGACGTCCGGGACGGCTCATCGGCGCCATCACGCGCGCCGCCTCAGGAGGAGAGTTGCATGACCAACGCAGAACTCAATGAACTCAAGCAGCGCTACGTGGCCAACGGTGCCGCCAGCCCGGCGGTCGAATTCGCCGCGCGGGCGGAGAACGCCGAGCTGTGGGACGAGGACGGCAAGCGCTTCATCGACTTCGCCGGCGGTATCGGCGTGCTCAACATCGGCCACCGCCATCCCAAGGTGGTCGAAGCGGTCAAGGCGCAGCTCGACCGCGTCATGCACACCTGCCAGACGGTCATGCCCTACGAGGGCTATGTGCGCGTGGCGCAGAAGCTCAGTGAAGTGACGCCGGTCCGTGGGCACGCCAAGGTGATGCTGGCCAACTCCGGTGCCGAGGCGCTGGAGAACGCGGTCAAGGTGGCGCGGGCCGCCACCGGGCGCTCCGGCGTGATCTGTTTCACCGGCGGCTATCACGGGCGCACCTTCATGACCATGGCGATGAACGGCAAGGTCGCCCCCTATCGCAACGACTTCGGCCCGATGCCGGGTCAGGTCTACCGTGCTCCCTATCCGGTCGAGTCGATCGGGGTCAGCGAGGAAGAGGCCCTGCGCCACCTCAAGATGGTGCTCAAGAGCGACGCCAATCCGCGCGATACCGCAGCGATCGTGATCGAGCCGGTGCTTGGCGAGGGCGGCTTCCACGCGGCGCCCAAGCGCTTCCTCGAAGCGATCCGCGAGATCTGCGACGAGCACGGCATCCTGATGATCGTCGACGAGGTGCAGTCCGGCTTCGGGCGTACCGGCAAGCTGTTCGCGATCGAGCACAGCGGGGTCGAGCCGGACATCATGACCATGGCCAAGAGCATGGCCGACGGCATGCCGATCTCCGCGGTGGTGGGCACCGACAAGGTCATGGACGCTTCCGGTGGCAACTCGCTGGGCGGTACCTATACCGGCAGCCCGGTGTCATGTGCCGCGGTGCTGGCAGTGCTCGAGGTGTTCGAGGAGGAGCGCATCCTGGAGAAGAGCCAGGCGCTGGGCGAGAAGCTGCGGGCGCGCTTCGACAAGTGGCAGCAGGACTACGCCTCGGTCGCCAACGCGCGCAACCTGGGCGCCATGGCGGCGTTCGACCTGGTCAGCGACAAGAAGAGCGCGCAGCCCAACACCGAGATGGCGGCCAAGCTGTGCAAGACCGCTCGCGAGCGCGGGCTGATCCTGCTCTCCTGCGGCCTCTACGGCAACACCATCCGCTTCTTGATGCCGGTCACCATCAGTGACGAGGTACTGGAAGAGGGGCTGGACCTGATCGAGAAGATGCTGAGCGAGTTGGGCGCCTGAACGAAAGATGACCTCTGCCCCGCCTGGCGGGGCGGATACGCCGAAGAGAAGCCGACGCTGCTGTGCAGCGTCGGCTTTTTTGTCTCCATTGATGTGTGTGGTTAGCGACTTTCCGCGTCCCAAGCTCGGTGCATGTCGATATGCGGAATGCCGTCTTCCAGATAGATATCGCTGACGGGTTCGAATCCGTGGCGGCCATAGTAGGCTCGTAGATGCGCCTGGGCAGACAGCCTGGCGCTGCGGCCGGGCCACAGGGATTCGATTCTGTGCAGCGCGGCTCGCAACAGGTCGTGGCCCAGGCCACTACCCCGGTGGTCGGGGTGGATGACGACGCGTCCGATGGCGACCGGCTGAGTGACCGTAGCGGGTGCCAGCAGGCGCAGGGTGGCCGCGAGCTGACCCGCTGCCAAGATCTGCAAGTGATGCGTCGATGGCGCCAGGTCGCGGCCGTCCAGCTCCTGATAGGCACACTGCTGTTCGACCACGAACACCGCCGTGCGCAGCGACAGCAGTGTGTACAGCCCGGCGGGATCGAGCTCCGGCCCGGTTTGCCATATCCACTCGTATGACGTCATCTGTCCCTTTCCTCGGTAGCCGTTGAGAATGACACTGTGGCTGGCATATTACGCAGCGCGCCACGGGGTGTCAGTGGCGAAGGTGACAGGAGAGAGCATGAGCCACTTGGCGATCGATTATGACGATGTGGTGGCGGCACACCGGCGGTTGGCGGGCATCGCCCACCACACCCCCGTGCTGCGTTCGACGACGGCTGATGAGCGCAGCGGCGCAGCGCTTCATTTCAAGGCGGAACATCTCCAGCGGATCGGCGCCTTCAAGTTTCGTGGCGGATACAACGCCATCAGCCAGTTCGATCGGGGGCAGAAGGCCGCGGGGGTGATCGCCTTCTCCTCGGGTAACCATGCCCAGGCGATTGCGCTCTCGGCCAGACTGCATGGCATTCGCGCCGTCATCGTGATGCCCGAGGATGCACCGGCGATCAAGATCGCGGCGACGCGGGGCTACGGTGCCGAAGTGGTGCTCTATGATCGCTATACCCAGGACCGCGAGGCGTTGGGCCGGGAGCTGGCCGAGGCCGAAGGCTTGACGCTGATCCCGCCGTTCAATCACCCACACGTCATGGCCGGGCAGGGGACCGCGGCCAAGGAGCTGTTCGATGATGTCGGCGAGCTGGATGCGCTGATCGTGCCGCTGGGTGGCGGCGGGCTGTTGTCCGGCTGTGCCACGGTCGCCAGGGCGCGCTATCCGGGCTGCCGAGTCATTGGGGTCGAGCCGGAGGCCGGAAACGATGCCCAGAGAAGCCTGGCCAGTGGCGAGATCGTCTCGATTGCCACCCCGCGCACGATCGCCGATGGCGCCCAGACCCAGGCGCTGGGCAGCCTGACGTTCCCGGTGGTGCAGCAGTGCGTCGATGAGATCGTCACCGTCACCGACGCCGAGCTGGTCGAGGCGATGGGCTTTCTGGCCGGTCGCATGAAGCAGTTCGTCGAGCCGACCGGTTGCCTGGCGGCTGCGGCGGCTTTCGCTGGCCGTGTGCGGATCGAGGGCCAGCGTGTCGGGATCGTGCTCTCCGGCGGCAACGTCGATCTGAACCGTTTCGCCGAGCTGATATTGCCAGTCCGCGATTGATGCCGCCACCCGGGGTGGATCAAGAGGGCGGTGAGCGTTCTTGTAGCAGTGATCGCGTGATCTCCTGCCACTCGTCATCGAGACTCTGGTCCGGCACTGGGCACCCCGCTTGCCGATACCAGTAGCCGGCGTTGCCGATATCGCCTTCCCAGCGGTGCAGATACGCGTGCACCCAGGCGGCGCGGGCACCGCAAGCGGTCTCCACCTGATCGTGTGCCTTGGACCACTCGGACTTGCCGGCCCACCACAGGGCGCGCAGCTCGCGCCCCAGGTCGGCGGGGGGAGACGGTCGATCCAGACTGCCCAGGAAGGTCGTCATGTCGATCATGGCGTTTTCTCTCTTCTCTGCCTGTCTGTGTGTCCCACTATCGCCGAGTGAAAATCGGCTCGACACAACGTGGATCAAGTCGACCGCCGTGAGTCGAACATGTCGAAGGGCAGAGGCGCTGTCGCACGCGTGATGCATCCCCTTTGTGGCGGCTGGCCGCGGGGTATGCCATTGCGCTTCAGGTGACCCTGCGACCTAGTGTCGCTTTCGACTAATGACTGAGGGAGTAAAGCCCCGGCGATGCATAGACTGAAGGTATCGTCACGCACCGAAGCCGAGGAGGTCATCATGATGCAGACGCAGGAATACCGCGAGCAGCGTCCGATGTCGGAGGCGACGGACTGCTGCGAGATGAGCGCGATCAATCTGCTCGACGACAGCGTTTCCACCCAGAAAGAGGTGCAGGAGCGTAACGTCATGCAGCTCTACCTGCTCACCGTGCAGATGAGAGCGCTGATGGATGTCGCCTGTCATCAGGGACACGCCGAATTTCTCACCGAGCGGATGCGTTTCCATACCGAGCAGCTGGGCGATCAGTTCGAAGCCCTGGTCAGAAAGCACAAGGGTTCCTCCTATACCCGCCACTTCTATGCCCAGCAGCAGGAGCGTTTCAGCAGCGAGATCGATAAGCTGATCGACGCTCTCGCATCGCTGGGCCGCCACTATCGTGACAACGCTGACGCTGATAGCGCCGCTCACCAAGATGGCAGGGCGGAACCCCGCGACTGACATTCCCTACCCGTTGCCTCCCGGCCCGCCGTTGTGTCGTTTCACGACTAAGGCGGGCCTCTTTTATGTGCCGGGCTTTCTCGTTGTGTAAGCCACTTCCCACCGTACATTCCCGCTGCGGCGCAGCCGTTGACACGCAAGCATCGCGTTCATGAGAGGTGACTGCGTGTTCTTTCGGCGCGTTGGATGTTTCACGTGGAACACCGTGCCTAGCCATCGATCGGCATCACTGATCGGCGCGGCTGGGGCGTTCGCTGAGGGTCAGGATTCGGTATTCGTCGAGTGCAGGGGCGGCCATGTTGTCGAAGCGGCAACAGGGTCGTGTCTCGGCAGCGACGGCACCAGATCAAGGAGTGATGGTTACGGTGGTCTCTCGGGCGACATAGGCACTGTCGTGAGATAGCGTCGATGTTTCACGTGGAACACGACTCCTCGCCATGGGCCGGCGTCGCTGATCGGCACCACCACAGTCGGGTCAATCGCTGAGTTTCAGATTCAAGTCGCCGTCGACTGCAGGGAGAGGAACACGTCAGGGCGGTAGCACATCCGCATCCTGCGGCGGGCGCAACCGCCCCAGGGTAGACATGTCGACTGCCGGTCCCGGCCTCATGCTCGGCAGAGGCCGCTGCCGCAACGCTCCGATAGTGTTCCACGTGAAACATCTTGGCGTCATCGCTGGGTCTGGATCTGGCTCAGAAAGTCATTGCACGGCGTGGTCTGGCCGGCGCTGGGAGAAACCAGTGCCAGGAGCGCAGCCGCGGGTGCGGCGACAGTGCCCAGGAAGGCGCCGACAGCGCCTCGCGCCAGCAGCGAGCTGGCATCCACCCCGGGCGAGGGGTTGGCGAAGGTGCCATGGACATAGAGCGGGGAGCGCAGCGTGAATACTCGAGCGCCCTTGCTTTCCGGCTCGATATTGAGATCGAGCCGCTCGTTGGCGAAGTTGATGCTGCCATCGATCTTGATCAGTGCGTTCTCCGTATCGATGACGAAGAATCGCGTGCGTGCCAGGCCATCGTCGACCTTGAGACTGGTGGCGGCGCAGTTGATGCGTACCTGTTCGTCCCCGAACAGCTTGCCCACCAGATAATTGCCCACGTTGAGCCCGGCCAGTTCCATCAAATTGCGACTGATGACGCCATCGCTGACGATCATTTGTAGATCGCCATCGCTGCTGCCGAGCAGGGCGGCAACCGAGTTGCCGCGCCCGCTGAGGGTGGCGTCTCCGTTGAGCTCCCCACGGCTGTTCTGCATCAGCTCGACCTCGGGAAAGAGTCGGCTCAACAGCAGGCGACGAATATGCAGATCGATACGCGCCGCCAGTGGCGTCTGGCTGCCATCCAGGCGTAACGTGGTATTGAGATTGCCGCCGGCGACGCCAAAGCGCAGCGGGTCGAGCAGGATTTCGCCATCACGTAGTCTGACATGGGTATAGAGATCCTCCAGCGGCAGCGAGTCGCCGTGTTCGATCCGCTGGGCGGTGAACTTGACGTCGGCATCCATGGCTCGCCACTGCTCGGTCTTGAACTCTGCCACCGGTAGTACCTTGCCTTCGGGCTGCGGTTTGCTCGTTTCGTCGGGGCCGTCGCTGCTGCTGTCGGCGCCGATCAGTGGCGCCAGATCGGCGAAGCGCAGCTGACGCGACACGACCTCGCCGGTGAGAGACGGGCGAGGCTCGCCCAGGGTATAGGTGAGATCGCCATGGATGTCGCTGTCCCCGACCTGGCCGTCGAAATCGCGGTAGCGAAAGGTGAGCGTATCTTGCGTCGCCAGGTCGGCGGTCAGGTGGCCACGAGTCGAGTACGGCGGAGTGTCGGGCAGGGTGACACCGATCACCCGATAGAGATCTCCCAGATTCTGGCCAGCGAAGGTGAGGTCGAGATCGATCCGTTTTGGCGCCAGCGGGTCGGTCAGAGTGCCGGCGACGCTCACGCGGGTCTGTCCTGCGGTGACATCGGCTTGCAGCGGGTAGGGCGCGACGGGCTGACGCAGCGCTATCAGACTGCCTAGTTTACCCTCGCCGCCGATATCCTGACCCCGATAGGTGCCGCTGGCCTGCCAGCCGAAAGCGTAGTCGGCGACGCGATGACCTGTGCCGTCGTCAGGTGCAGGCGCCCCGCCGCTCAGCTCGCTGAAGGCGATGGGCTGGCCCAGCAGGGTTAAGGTGGCGTCGACATTGGCATCCAGGGTCTGGTCGCGATAGTGGAGGGCAATGGGGTCGAACGTGATATCGCCAATATCCACGGTCCAGCCAGGCTGCGCTTCGGCCGTATCCGCATCACTGGAGGTGTCGCCGAGATCGAGTGTCCAGTTGTTGCTGCCATCCTTGCGCCTGACCAAGGTGGCTTCGCCGCCGCTGATCGCTATTCGAGGGATCGTCACGCGGCGTTCGAGCAGTGACAAGGGGGCCAGCGTCAGGTCCAGTGCTTTCAGTCTGGCGAGATCGGCATCGGTGACGGGCTCGGGGCTGCCGACACGAATCTGCTCGGCGTGCAGGTGCGGCCAGGGTATCCAGCCACGCCAGCCGTCGACATCTGTCGGTCTCTCCCAGGAGAGACCGAGATCGCCCTCGATGGCGAAAGGCCGATGAATTGCCGCCGAGATCCGCTGGTTGAGCGTCGGCTTGAGGCGATTCCAGTCGAATGTCAGCACCACGATGACTAACGCGATGATCGCCACCAGCACGACGAGCAGCAGCGATAGGCCTATCTTCTTACCCGATGTCATGACTCCGTCCCATCCGGTGGGCTGTTGCCCCAAGCGTAGTCCAGTCTTCATGCGCCGTTTGTGACGTAACGTTGCCGGGCAACACCCTAGGCCGCACGGCATGTTTCACGTGAAACATGTTGAGCGTACCGTCGCCTTCGCGGCACCTGCCGGGGCCGTCTTATTGGGCTCGGCGATTGCGGTCGTGTTAGTCAGCGCGATATCGCGCTTCGATCATGCCGCCTTCAGCAGGTGTCGAACGAAGTCAGCGAGGTCGTCGCAGCGCCAGGTATTTGGGAGGTCACGGGCCACGTCGGAGGCGTAGCCCTCGCCCTTGCCAGTATTGACCAGTGCCGTTTGTGTGCCGGCCGCGATACCCGCTTCGATGTCGCGCAGGCTATCTCCCACCATCCAGCTCCCCGCCAGTGTTGGCAGTGCCAGCGCCTGCTGGATCTGAAACAGCAGCCCCGGCTTTGGCTTGCGGCAGTCACAGGCCTCCTGGGGCAGGTGGGGGCAATAGGCGATATGTGCGATCTCGCCGCCGGCCTGACGAACCATCGTGTGAAGCCGCGCGTGGATGGCTTCCAGGGTGTCGCGACTGTAGTAGCCGCGGCCGATGCCCGACTGATTGGTGGCGATCGCTACTTGCCAGCCTGCCCGCGTGAGTGTGGCAATGGCTTCGATGGCAGTGGGGTAGGGGTGCCACTCGTCGAGGGACTTGATATAGGCATCGGAGTCCTCGTTGATGACGCCGTCGCGGTCGAGGATGACCAGTTTCTGCATGGCGGGGCCTGGTTGGAGGCGGATGTCGCCGCATTATCGCTCTGCTGTGGCACTGGCGCCAATCCAGTTGCGCAATGTTTCACGTGGAACAATCTGGCTTGTGCCGCGCGCTCGGGCTGTGAGGATATGAGGTGGCGAGAGGCGTGGTCGGGCCGTGCTGATGCAGGAGGGGCTGGTCAATACTGGGAGAGAAGAGACCCGCCCGGGTGTTCCGGGCGGGTGGTGTTTCACGTGAAACGTTACTGCTGCAGCTCGGAGATATCCGCCACGGCGAGGAACAGCCCTTGCAGGCTGGCCAGCAGCGCCAGACGGTTGGTGCGGACCGCGTCGTCGTCGACCGCCACCATGACCTCATCGAAGAAGCGATCCACCGGTGCGCGCAGCGTAGCCAGGATATCCAGCGCCTGGGCGTAGTCGGCCTGACGGAACAGCGGCTCCACCTGGTCGCGACAGTCGGTGACGGCATGCGCCAGGGCGATCTCTGCCTCTTCGCTCAACAGCGCCGCGTCGACGGTGGCGCCGGTGTCGTGCTGCTGCTTGGCCAGGATGTTGGCAACGCGCTTGTTGGCGGCCGCCAGGGCGGCGGCTTCCTCGCGCTGCTCGAAGCGATGCACCGCGTGCAGACGGCGGGCGAAGTCGAGCGGGCGAGTTACCGGGCGTGACCGCACGGCGAGGTAGACGTCTACTGGCAGGCCTTCGTCCTGGGCCCAGGCGCGGAAGCGGTCGAGCATATAGGTGAGGACGTCATCCACCAGACCGTCGGCCTTGGGCAGGTCGCGATGCTGGGAGGCGGCGAGTTCGAGCAGCTCACGCAGGTCCAGATCCAGCTCGCCCTTGATCAGGATGTTGAGCACGCCGATGGTGGCGCGGCGCAGGGCGAACGGGTCCTTGGCCCCGGTGGGGCGCTGGCCGATACCGAAGATGCCGGTGAGCGTATCCAGACGATCGGCCAGGGCGATTGCCATGCCGGTCGACGTACGCGGAATCTCGTCGCCGGCGAAGCGGGGCAGATACTGCTCGTGCAGCGCGTCGGCGACTGCATCGGGTTCGCCGTCGTGGCGTGCGTAGTAGGTGCCCATGATTCCCTGGAGCTCGGGGAACTCGAGCACCATCTCGGTGACCAGATCGCACTTCGCCAGCTGCGCTGCACGCGCTGCGGCGCTACTGTCGCCGCCGATCTTCTCGGCAATGAAGCGGGCCACCACCTCGCTGCGCGCCGCCTTGTCCGCCAGACTGCCGAGTTCGCGCTGGAATACCACGTTACTCAGCGAGGTCTGACGCGAAGCCAGTGTCTGCTTGCGATCGGTTTCGAAGAAGAAAACAGCATCGGCCAGGCGCGGACGAATCACCTTCTCGTTGCCGTAGATCACCTGCTGCGGATCTTCGCTCTCGATATTGGCCACGGTGATGAACTGCGGCATGAGCTTGCCGTCGGCATCGAGCAGGTGGAAGTACTTCTGGTTGGCCTTCATCGAGGAGATCAGGCACTCCGCGGGGACCTCGAGGAAGCGCTCGTCGAAGCTTCCGGTCAGCGCCACCGGCCACTCCACCAGGCCGTTGACCTCTTCCAGCAGGGCGTCGTCGATGACCGCCTGCCCGTCGTGGACCTCGGCTTCCGCCAGCACCTGCTCGCGAATGCGTGCGCGCCGGCGATCCATGTCGACCAGCACATAGGCATTCTCCAGCGCCGCCTGGTAGTCGTCGGCATGGGCCAGGTCGAACGCATCGGGGGCATGGAAGCGGTGGCCACGGGTGGTGCGTCCGGCAGACAGGCCGAGCACCTCGGCATCGACGACGCGATCACCGTAGAGCAGCACCAGCCAGTGCACCGGGCGCGAGAATTCGATGCGTGAGGCGCCCCAGCGCATGTTCTTGGGGACCGGCAGGGCGTTGACCGCACTGGCGACGATGGCCGGTAGCAGGGCATCAATGGATTCTCCCTGCTGCTGCTCGCGGTAGCCGAGCCAGGTCCCCTTGTCGGTCTCCAGGTGGATCAGCTCGTCCACGCTCACGCCGCAGGAGCGGGCAAAGCCCTCGGCTGCCTTGGTCGGCTGGCCATCCTTGAAGGCGGCGGCGAGTGCCGGGCCGCGCTTCTCGACCTCACGGTCGGGCTGCTTGTCGGCGAGCGCTTCGATGCGCACGGCGAGGCGGCGGGGAGAGGCCAGGGCGGTGGCGCTACCCATGGGGACTTCGGCGTCGGCGAGCCCCTTGGAGACGCCGTCACGCAGGGCCTGGGCGAGATCGCGCAGGGCTCCGGGTGGCAGCTCCTCGACGCCCAGTTCGATCAGTAGGGTGTTGGCTGCCATGCTCATGCGTCTCCCTGAGTGGTTTGCGATGTCTGCGCCAGCAGGTCGCGCCGTAGCGCTTCCGGTGCCAGCGGGAAGCCGGCCGCCTCACGCGAGGCGTAGTAGGCGTGGGCCACGTCCCGCGCCAGTGTGCGCACGCGCAGGATATAGCGCTGACGCTCGGTCACCGAGATGGCGTGGCGGGCGTCCAGCAGGTTGAAGGTGTGCGAGGCCTTGAGTACCTGCTCATAGGCGGGCAGCGGCAGATTGGCCTCGAGCAGCTTGTTGCACTCGCCCTCGCAGTGGTCGAAGGCCTCGAACAGGTAGGGTACGTCGGCGTGCTCGAAGTTGTAGGCCGACTGCTCGCGCTCGTTCTGCAGATAGACGTCACCGTATGTGACGCGGGTGCCATCCGGGGCGATCGTCCACACCAGGTCATAGACGCTGTCGACATCCTGCAGGTACATGGCGATGCGCTCGAGACCGTAGGTCAGCTCGCCGGTGACCGGATAGCACTCGAGGCCGCCGGCCTGCTGGAAGTAGGTGAACTGCGTCACCTCCATGCCGTTGAGCCAGATCTCCCAGCCCAGGCCCCAGGCACCCAGTGTGGGTGACTCCCAGTTGTCCTCGACGAAGCGGATGTCGTGGACCTTGGGGTCGATGCCCAGGCGCTCGAGTGAGCCGAGATAGAGCGCCTGGAAGTCTGCCGGCGAAGGCTTCATCACCACCTGGAACTGATAGTAGTGCTGCAGGCGGTTGGGGTTCTCGCCATAGCGACCGTCGGTGGGGCGGCGCGATGGCTGAACGTAGGCGGCGTTCCAGCTCTCCGGCCCGATCGAGCGTAGAAAGGTGGCCGGGTGGAAGGTGCCGGCGCCCACTTCCATATCGAGCGGCTGCAGCACGACGCAGCCCTGTTCCGCCCAGTATTGCTGCAGGGCGAGGATCAGCCCCTGAAAGGTTTTCGCATCTGCCGTCGACTCTGTCATTGACTGCGTACCGTTGCCCATGAATTCGTAAGCCGCCAAGTATACAATTAGCGCTCAATCGGTTATAGGCACCGGCAGCAATCGGCCGAAGGCGAGACCATGCCCTCGGACCGCTGTCGGCATGGCCGAGTCGAGACAGAGAGGATAGCGACATGATCGTAGTCACCGGCGGGGCCGGCTTCATCGGGGCCAATCTGGTCAAGGCACTCAACGCGCGCGGCCGCCAGGACGTGATGGTGGTCGATGACCTCAGCGACGGCACCAAGTTCGTCAATCTGGCCGACTGCACGCTGGGCGACTATCTCGACAAGGATGACTTCCTGGCCCGGGTCCAGGCCGAGCTGCGCGGCGAGATCGGTGGTCTGCCGCCGATCGAGGCGATCTTCCACGAGGGCGCCTGCTCGGATACCACCGAGTGGGACGGGCGCTTCATGCTCGAGAACAACTTCGAGTACTCCAAGACACTGCTGCGCTACTGCCAGGCCAAGCGCATTCCGTTTCTGTACGCCTCTTCGGCGGCGACCTACGGCGGTAGCGAGGTGTTCGTCGAAGCGCCCGAGCACGAGAAGCCGCTCAACGTCTACGGCTACTCCAAGCTGCTCTTCGACCAATACGTGCGTGCGCGCTGGGACAGCTTCGATACCCAGGTGGTGGGTTTTCGCTACTTCAATGTCTACGGCCCGCGCGAGCAGCACAAGGGCAAGATGGCGAGTGTGGCCTTTCACCATCACAACCAGGTCCAGCGCGGCGAGAATCCGAAACTCTTCGGCGCCTGGGACGGCTTCGAGGCCGGCATGCAGAGTCGCGACTTCGTCTATGTGGGTGACGTGGTCGACGTCAATCTGTGGTTCCTCGACAACCCCGAGGTCTCCGGTATCTTCAATCTGGGCACCGGCCGAGCCGAGCCGTTCAAGGCGATCGCCGAGACGGTGATCGACTTTCATGCACGCCATGGCGGGGCCCAGGGCGAGATCGAGTACATCGACTTCCCCGATGAGCTCAAGGGGCGCTACCAGAGCTACACCCGGGCCGATATCGGGCGCCTGCGCGAGGCGGGCTACCGTGGCGAGTTCAAGACCGTGCGCGAGGGCGTCACGGCCTATCTGGAATGGCTGAATGGCTGAGACAGCAAGCCGCGCGCCGCGGATCCTCGTCGTCGGCCCGTCATGGGTCGGTGACATGGTCATGGCGCAGAGTCTGTTCATGACCCTCAAGCAGCGCCACCCCGGCGCCACGCTGGGGGTAGTGGCGCCGGGGTGGTCGCTGCCCATTCTCGAGCGCATGCCGGAGGTCGACGAGGCCATTGCCCTCGACGTGAAGCATGGCGAGTTCGGCTGGCGCACCCGCCGCGACCTTGCGCGCCAGCTCAAGGGCCGCTTCGATCACGCCATTGTGCTGCCGCGCTCGCTGAAATCATCGCTGGTGCCGTTTCTGGCTGGCATCCCCCGGCGCACCGGCTTCACCGGTGAGCAGCGCTACTGGCTGATCAACGATCGTCGCCGGCTCGACAAGGGCGTGCTCGATCAGACCGTCAAGCGCTTCGTGGCGCTCGGGCTCGATGCGCAGACGGCGGCCCACGGCGATTTTCCCCTGCCGCACCCTCAGCTGCGCGTCGATGCCGAACGCCAGGCGAGTCTGCGCGAGACGCTGGCCCTCGGCGCGCGCCCGGCCATCGGCATGATGCCCGGCGCCGAGTACGGTCCGGCCAAGCAGTGGCCGCTGGCCTATTTCCGCGAGCTGGCCGAGACGTTGATCAGCCAGGGCTACACGGTGTGGATACTCGGCGGTCCCAAGGATGTCGAGGCCGGAGAGACGATCGTCGAGGGGCTCGAACACGCCCGCAACCTGTGCGGCAAGACCCGCCTCGCCGACGCGGTGGATCTGCTCGCGGCCTGCGATCAGGTGGTCACCAACGACTCCGGGCTGATGCATGTCGCCGCCGCGGTCGGCACGCGTATCCAGGCGCTCTACGGCTCCTCTTCGCCGGCCTACACGCCGCCGCTGAGCGATGACGCCCATATCCACTATCTGGCGCTCTCCTGTTCGCCCTGCTTCCAGCGCACCTGCCCGCTGGGCCACCACGACTGCCTGCGCCAGTTGACGCCGTCACTGGTGCTTCGGGCGATGCAGTGACCCCCCGAGTCGCCGCCGACGACGGCTTCCAGGAGTGATATCCATGTCTCAGCGCGTGCTGCTGGTATTACGCAAGCTCAAGATCGGTGGCATCGAGCGTGCCACCTTGGATCTGGCCAGTGTTCTGGTGCGCGAGGGGCACGAGGTGCATGTGCTCGTGCTCAAGGGCGGCCATGAGCTGGAGCCGGCGCCCGGTGTCATGGTGCATCGGGTCGACTTCGACAAGGCGTTCCGCAGGACCGGAATCGGCCTGCTCTACGACCTGTTCACGCGAACGCTGCTCAAGCCGCTGCTGCCGGGGTCGGGCTTCGTCTGGCGCGGCTGGTATGGGGGATGGTACTTCAAGCGCTTCGTAGCCAGTCTGGAGCGTGATACCGGACGCTTCGACCGTATCATTGTCCGCGGGCAGGGCGCCTTTGAAACGATATGGTCCTGGAACGACCCGAGGCTTTGGCAGGTGGCCGAGTCCTGGCCGGGAGAGCACCGAGGCTGGCTGAGAGGACGCTATCTGGCTTGCCTGTATCAGCACAAGCGAGTCGTGAGCGTCAGTGATATCGTTGGTCGGCAGCTCGATGCCTTGTGTCGGCAGTACGGCATAAGGACGGCGCACAGAATGACTGTCCCTAACTTGTGTGACATCGAGGGAATACGCCGGAAGGCCGAGGAGCCGGTAGAACTGCCGGATAAACCCTATGTTGTACACGTTGCGCGGTTGTCTGAAGTGAAGCGGCAAGCGTGGTTGATACGTGCCTACATCGAGGCGCAGATCGATGAAGACTTAGTCATCGTGGGTGATGGTCCCAAGCGTAGGGTCCTGGAAACGCTCGTCGACGAGTTGGGGGTGCGCGAACGCGTTCACTTCGTGGGCAGTCAAATCAATCCCTATCCGTGGATGAAGCACGCGCGGTTGTTCGTCTTGAGTTCACGTAGCGAGGCCTTCGGCATCGCGCTAGTTGAAAGTATGATCTGTGGCACTCCCTGTGCCGCCATCGGCTGCCCTGGTGGGGTACGCAACGTGCTTGTGCATGACCAGGCACGTCTGGTCGCGGACGACAGCATCGCCAGCCTGGCGCAGAAGATTCGCGAGGGCCTGAGCGAGCCCCCGGATCTTGCGAGCGATCCGGAGCTGGTCGAGCGCTTTCGTGATACCCGTATCATGCAGCAGTTTCTGGCCCTACCCACCACGTCCTGATCTGACTACCGCGCGCATGGCGCTCAATTGGCTGCTATTCTAAGGGAAATTGAATAGCACCCTAATAAGGGTGCTACGATTTTTTGCCGAGTCGTGTTTCATGAACTCGCTGACATCTCCCTGAAGCCTCGAGTCGATCATGCCCCGTACCTCCTGCCCCTCGCTGCCGACAACGGCGCCCGAGCACTCTCGCCATGGGCGGCGAGAGGGGGATATGCGCGCGTCAGGACCCATGGTCGAGCGGACCGATGCCCGCTGGACGATGCGGTTGCGTGGCGCCGTCCAGCAGGGGGTCGTGCGACCAATGGAAACCGCTCTCTTCGCCTACTGGCAACTCGGTTGGCCGGGGAGTGGTCTGGTGGCCCAGCGGGGCCTGCCACGCCGGGTGGGCGATGCGAGGCTGGGGCCGGCGCTGGTGGTCGAGATCGACCCGCGTCAGCTGGTTCGAGATCGCAACGCCGCGGGCGTCGGTGGGAGGAAGAACTCGTCGTCCGCGTTCATCTGGGATGGCGACTGGGACCGCAGTCGGGGTGACCTGCGCTTCGGATCGCGTTACCGCTTCATCAGCGACTTGGATGCGCACCGTGACGATCTCACTCGGACCGAGCGTTTTCGCCAGTATCGTTCACGACTGGCAGCCGGTAACCCCTGGCGTTCGCGCAGCCGAGGCTGGGTGCTCGATTCCGAAGAGAAGATTCTTGCTTATCTGCGTACCTACCTGGGCTATCTCGACCATATGGCCACCCATGGCTTCGATGCCAGCCTGGGCAAGGATGCGCTGGGGGTGGCGGTGACCCGAGACGGCACGCTGCTCAAGATCAATCGCGGGCTGCACCGGCTGGCGATGGCCCAGCGGCTGGGCCTGCCTGCGATTCCAGTGGTGGTACGCGCCGTCCATCGCCAGTGGTGGGAGCGTGTGGTCCAGGGCGCGCGGGGCGAGCAGGCGCTGGCCCGGGTCGCCGCGGCGTTGCCAGGGTGCCTGCCGGAGCGCGAGCCGGGTGATCTGGATCCAACCCGCTACGAGGAGCCCTTTAATTGGCCGACTCCGCGCCGGCAGCGTCCGACGGTGTGCCCATCACCCATGCGTACCGCCTCTTGGACGCTTTTTGGAGAGGATCGGGCGCGTGCTAGCGGCGAAGAGCATCAAGAGCAACGCGACAGAACGGCGTGCTAATTGACGCCGGTCCATAGCTCTTCCTGCAGCCGGTTCTCGCTGCGCATGCGTCGGTTCAACTCTTCCAGCGAGTAGCGCTCGACCAGCGTCGGACGCGATGACAACAGTGACACGCCGAGGCCGGCACGATGGTCGGGCACACCAAAGCCCATCGCCTCGAGCACCGTCGGCAGAACGTCGACCATGCTGGCCTGGCGCTCGATGATGCGCGGGCGCTGGTGCTTGCCCAGCAGGATCAGGGTATCTTCCCGCGGTCCCGCGATCAGCTGTTCCCACGCCGAATTCTTCATCGATAGATGATCGCTGGATACCACCACCAGAGTATTGTCGAGCAAACCATCGGCATCGAGCCGCGCGATGAAGTTCTTGACCAGCCAGCCGGTACACTTCACCGAATAGAGAATATCAGTGCCGTCGAACGGCCCCTGATTGTCGCGGCAGGATTGCGACGGGTGGCCGAACGGCGGATGCGCGGCCAGGGTCAGGCCGAAGAAGGCGTAGGGCCTGTGGGCATCGTGCAGACGGCGAATACGCGCCTCGGCCAGGCCCAGCAGGGTGTCATCATAGAGTCCCCAGTCGTTGAGGTAGTCCGCCGGAGCCTGGTCCAGCAGCTCATCCTTGCCCAGCACGGTATCGAAGCCGTGGCCGCGGTAGAACTTCGCCTTGCCGGCGAACTTGGTGCTGGCGCCACCCATGAAGGTCAGCGCGTAGCCTCTGGCCTTGAGCAGGTCGCCCAGGCAGTCGACGCCGGGAAGCACGTCGGAGAGCGGCTCGAACTGGTTGTCGTGCATCAGCCCCGCCGGCATCAGCGGGACGCCACACTGGCTGGCGACCATGCCGGCCATGGTCCAGCCGGTGTTGTCGAGCTGCTGAACGCCTTGGAATACCACACCACGCCGACCCAGTTCGGTCAGGTCCTCATAGGCATTACCGAAGCGTTGGGTATCGGCGTAGGTGCGCTCGGTGCTTTCCAGGTAGAGATAGATCAGGTTGGGCGGCTGCTTCGGGGCGGAAACGATCTGCGGCGGGCGGTAGCGATCGGCAAGCCAAGAGGCGTTGTCGTCGATCACCGAGGCGCCCCGCAGCGAGAGTCCGAACAGCAGCGGGTTGAAGGCGAGCAGAAACAGGCTGAGCACGCGCTCCCACAGGCGCCAGCGGTGGTCCGCGCGCACCAGCCAGGTCACGCATACCAGCATGAGGATAGCGGCGAGGGTGTAGATCGCGCCGGCGATCTGGCGGTCGGTACTGCCGTTCTCCTCGATGCCGGCCTGAAGATGGAAGATCACCGCACCGAGATCGAGCTTGCCGAAGCTGTCGTCGAGATAGATATAGACCCACCACAGGGCCAGCGGGAGCAGCGACCAGGGCCACGCCCGACGCCGCGCCGCGCGCTGCTCGGGGGCACCCCAGCCGAAGCGATGGGCCGGTACCAGCCAGGCCAGCGCGAGCAGCGCCGGGGTCCACCAGGGCAGCACCCACATCACCATGACCGCATAGCCGATGCAGAGTCCGATGTAAGTGAGTGCAAACCAACGTCGCGTATTGCGGGAGAGGGTCATGACGTTTTCGATCCGTGAACGTCCGCTATGGCGCGGCCCCCATCCCGGGTGCCGCCTGAGTGTCGTTGCTCGAGCGTGCCGGCTCGCGCGGGTCATGATGACTTTATCATGACCGTTCGGTGACCGGCTCCCTTGCCGACTTTGCGCAAGGATCTTAGAGGGTGTTTACAAATTCGCCGAGCGAAGGCCAGACCGGGCTCGCGTACGAGGTCGATTCCAACGCCGTATTGTCGAGCGCAGACACTCTGTCAATACCCCCTCAGTCGCGCGAGCTGCGCAGCGCTTCGTCGGCGGCGTGGCGCGCCAGCGCCAGTTCGATCAAGTGGGTCACTAGGGCGGGATAGGTCACTCCGCTCGCCTGCCACAGCTTGGGGTACATGCTGATACGGGTGAAGCCAGGCAGGGTATTGATCTCGTTGATCACCACCTCGCCCGCCGGCGTCAGGAAGACATCCACCCGGGCCAGGCCGGCGCACTCCAGCACCTGGAAGGCGCGCACCGCGAGCGCTCGGATACGCTCGCTCGCCGCCTCTTCGATATCCGCCGGCACGGCGATGGTCGCGCCGTCGTCGATATACTTGGTGTCGTAGGAGTAGAAGCCCTGGGAAACCACGATCTCGCCGCAAACGCTGGCCTCGGGATGTTCGTTGCCGAGCACCGCGCACTCGATCTCGCGGCCGTCGATGGCGGCCTCGACCAGCACCTTGTGATCGAACGCCAGAGCCAGGTCCAGAGCCGCGGTGAACGCCGCGGCACTCTCGACCCGGCTGACGCCCACCGAGGAGCCCTGGTTGGCGGGCTTGACGAACAGCGGCGTCCCCAGGGTTTCGCGCAGGGTATCGAAGTTCGCCTCGCGGGCGCTGTGACGAGTGTAGGTGATGAAGGGGGCAACCGGGATGCCGGCGTCGCGCAGCAGCCGTTTGGCCACGTCCTTGTCCATGCCCACGGCGGAGCCAAGCACGCCGGAGCCGACGAACGGCAGGTTGGCCATACGCAGCAGCCCCTGCAGTGAGCCATCCTCGCCCAGGGTGCCATGGACGATGGGGAAGATTACATCGAGCTGGTCGAGGACCTGGCGCGCCTCGTCGGCGGCGACCAGCTGTGAGTTGGAGCGGCCTGGGACCAGGGCGAGATCGCCCGCCGAGGGGTTGAGTGCGATACGCCGCGGATCATCGGCATGGCGCAGGAAGTCATCGGCCGCATTGAGATGCCACTGCCCCTGCTTGTCGATACCGATGACGCTGACCGCGAAGCGCTCGCGGTCCAGCGCGTCGACGATGTTCTTCGCCGACTGCAGAGAGACTTCGTGCTCCGCCGACTTGCCGCCGCAGATCACCCCGACCCGAATTTTGCTCATGCCACCGCTCCGCTGATAGATCTGGTGGGCGCCATGATGCCACGTCGTCGGCCTTTGCGCTGCCCGGGCTGACCACGACCGTGTCGCCTCATGATGTCAGACACGATAGAAGCGCCGATACCAGTCGACGAAACGTGCCACGCCCTCCTCCACGCCGATTCGGGGGCGGTAGCCGGTGGCGGCGAAGAGGGCTTCGGTATCCGCCCAGGTACGCGGCACGTCGCCCGGCTGCATCGGCTGGAAGTCGCAGCGTGCCTGGCGACCGGTCGCCTTCTCAAGGGCGTGAATGAAGTCCATCAGCGCCACCGGACTGCCGTGACCGATGTTATAGAGCGCGTAGGGTGGGCGTTCGCCGCCGAGGCCGCCTGCCGGCGGGATCACCTCGAGAATGCGCGTCACCCCGGCCACGATGTCGTCGATATAGGTGAAGTCACGCTGCATGTCACCATGGTTGAAGACCTGAATCGGTTCGCCCGCCAGCAGCGCCCGGGTGAACTTGAACGGCGCCATGTCGGGTCGCCCCCAGGGGCCGTAGACGGTGAAGAAACGCAGCCCCGTCACCGGTAGACGATGCAGGTGGGCATAGGTATAGGCCATCAGCTCGTTGGCTTTCTTGGTGGCCGCGTAGAGACTGATCGGCTGATCGACGCTGTCCTGGGTCGAGAATGGCACCTTGGGGTTCATGCCGTAGACCGAGCTGGAGGATGCGTAGACCAGGTGCTCGATGGCGTGATGCGCGCAGCACTCGAGTACGTTGAGGTGGCCGCTGATGTTGCTGTCGGTATAGGCGTGGGGGTTCTCGAGCGAATAGCGAACACCGGCCTGGGCGGCCAGGTGGATCACCCGGGTGAAGCGTTTGCGCGCGAACAGCGCCTGCATGCCGTCGCGATCGGTCAGATCACAGGCGACGAAACGCACGTTGGCATAGGGCTCGAGATCGGCGAGGCGGGCGCGCTTGAGCGCCACGTCGTAGTAGTCGTTGAGATTGTCGATACCGACGATTTCGATCCCGCGCGGGGCCAACTGCTTTGCCACAGCGTGGCCGATGAAACCGGCCATGCCGGTGATGAGTAGTTTCATGGTGTCGTCTTCGATTGGGCACCCCGAACCGCCCCGAAACACGTCACCACGGTGGCTTCGAGGACGAGTAGCATGCACGGTGCATAGTGGTATGGGCAGTGGCCGTGACAGTCACTGCCCATGTAGGGTGGCTACTTCTGCCTCCAACCTTAGGCTTCAGCGCTTAAGTGGGCATGATCCTTCGATACAGTGCCTGATAAGCATCGGCCATATGGCCGACGGAGAAGCCGAGAGCGGTTTCGCGTCCGGCTCGGGCCATGCGTTGTCTTGCAGTGCTGTCTTCGAACATCCTGAGAGTAGCTGCCAGTAAGCCCTGCTCGTCGCCAGGCTCCACCAGAATACCGTTGACGCCATCTTCGACGAACTCAGGCAGTCCGTCGACGGCTGACGCGATGACGGGTAAGCCAGCGTTCATGGCGTCAAGCGCTGCACCGCCGATGCCCTCGTGTAGAGAAGGTAATGCGAATGCATCTGCTGCCGCCAGATAGTCGCCGACGTTATCGACGAAGCCGGCGAACTCTAGGTTGGGCAGTCCGCTGGCTTGCTTTTCGAGTATGGCTCGGTCCTTGCCCGAACCGACCAACACGAAATGCAATCGCGGCTCGCGTATAGATGCCTGTCTTGCCACCTCGATCAAGTGAGACTGGCCTTTCTGGGAGTTCACCAAAGCCGCAACGTTCACCACGACGAAGGCATCTCCCCACCGCTGGCGCAGCTGATCTCGTCGCTGCGGGTCGACGGGAAGGTCGCTCAAGGCGCTGTAGATCGTGTCTGTATCGCGATGTGCATAGTCTGCGACAGTGCGAGCCACCGAGCCCGCCACACCGACGCAGGCCGCGGCACGCCGATAGACCGACCGCGTCAGCCAGCTGTTTCCGGGACGCTTGCCGATGCGCCGGGTGACGACGTAAGGCGTTTTCGACAGCCATCCACGGCACCAGGCAAGCTGTGCAGCACGGCTTTCGTGAGCATGCAGAATGTCCCCTTTCACGTGCCGTAAACCCGCAGTGAAAGGCTTGTCGAGCTTGATCAGGGTCAATCGTTCTACATCGGCGAGACGGTCTGCCAATGGCTCGCCGGCTCTAACGACGGCGCGCTGTACCACCTCACGGCGGGCGAGCTCGCGGATCAGCAGTTCGGTCTGACGTTCACCGCCGCGATAACCGCGAGCCAGATTGATGTGACATATTTGAACCAAAGGATAGGCGCCCCAACGCTCTTCAGCTTTTGCATGCTCAAACGGGCTAAGATATCGCCCCGCCATTGGCGCAGCAAGCTGCTACGGGTGAAGTGGCGGCAGTTTCTAGGTTCAGGTGGCACGAATGGCATGACCGCAGCGAGGCTGTGGAGCTTACCAGATTTTGTCGAAATCCTCGGCGTCACGCACCCGAGCATCGCGCTGGAGTTCGAGCAGCTTGGCGTACTTGAGGTAGGCATTGACGCCGGATGACAGTGCAACCGACAAGCCATCCAGACCCGCCAAAAAGCCACCTTGGAAGACGTATTTGCGCATGAAGGCGTTGGCGCCGTGCAGTGCCGGTGAGCCGGCGTTGGCGCGCTTGCCCTTCAGATACATGATCTTCGCCGCGCGATTGGAGAAGCGCCCGCTGGCCTTGCCGAACATTTCGCCGAGATTGGCGAAGGAGTAGTGTTCGAGATCGGCATCGAGCCGGTATGGCTGGCTCGCTTGCACCGAGGAGTGCTGGCGCGAGTCGGCGAAGGCGCAGCGCTGTCGATCGTAGAGACGCAGGCAGTAGTCGGGATACCAGCCGCAGCGCTTCACCCAGCGGCTGCCGATGAAGTTGCGCCGGCGCAGGGCGAAGGCGTCGTGCGGCGTGTTCTCGAGATCGAGTGCACCGATCGTGGTCACCGCCGCGTCGGTGAGACGCTCGTCGGCGTCCAGTGACAGCACCCAGCGATGGCTGGCGGCCGCCGGGCCGACGTTCTTTTGCGGGCCGTCGCCCAGATAGGGCTGACTGATGACACGTGCGCCGCAGGCCTCGGCCAAGGCAACGGTGGCATCGCGCGAGCCGGAGTCGACCACGATCAGCTCCTGGCACACGCGTCCCAGCGAGGCCAGGCAGGCTTCGATGTTGTCCGCTTCGTTGAGCGTGATCACCACGCCGGTGATATTAGCCATGCGGGATTAACTCTAGATGCTGTATGGCAGATAAATAGCCGTCGGGGTTGCCCGTAGGCATACTCGTCGATTGAATCATCGAATGGTGATAAAGTCTACCCATTTCAGGACATGGCGGATATGAGCATAAAGGAATGGGAGTAGATGACTTAGACGATTTTGATCAGCTTCTATAGGGTGAAGGGCATTTTGCGACAAGCCAAGGTCCTTCCTCATAAATTAGTGAGCAGGGCGTCGTGTTCTTGAGTGATAAGTGTCTTCAGGTTTTGTCGGTGCGTGCTTGGTTTTAGAATAGCATCGTTGATGCGCTCTGGATAAGCGTCAGTGGCTGGGTTGTTGTCGAGAGGATGTTTTGAATATGGTTCGTCTTTTTCGTAGAAATGGTAAGCGTGAAGTTAGTGAGTCTGCTCTGACAAAAAGCGTGAGCGGAAAATGGGTGAAAACGGCCTTCATTTTTAATGATACTCGTCCGGATTTGCACTTCGGGTGTGACCGTGTCATGGATAATTTGCTGGCGCTGCTAGATGAGTGCAGAATATCTCCCCGGTATTTTTACGGAGTGGGGCAGTATTGGGAGTTCGATCCACGAGTAAGAACAGCAATAGCTGAGTGCGACGTGGTAATCGTGAATGGAGAAGGCAGCATTCACCATTCTAATCGTAGGGCGAGGTCTCTGTCTCGGTTAGGTAAGCTGGCAAAATCAATGGGTAAGCCGGCTGTTTTGTTGAACTGTACCTTATTCAAGAATAAAAAAAGGCTGTACAAGGATCTGGCGTACTTTGATCAAATTTACGCTAGGGATTTGTATAGCGTGAAGGAAGCCGCACAAAACGGGTTGTCTATCGCCTATGCGCCGGATCTTACTTTTTTTTCTGACTTTGGTGTTGCCCCGAAAGAACATCAAGGAAATGACGTTGATGCTAGGGTTCTGGTTGGAGACAGCGTCATAGAAGAAGTTGCCAATGAACTGTCCGCCTTCGCGGCTCGGGGAAATGCCTGTTTTCTCGACATAGTACATGGCGGTGATGAAACCACATCAGTCGAAAGCCATGTGGAGCGAATGAGAGCGTCTGATTTGGTGGTTACTGGCAGGTTCCATACGGTTTGTTTTTGCCTCAATGCCGGAGTTCCGTTTGTTGCGCTGGAATCCAATACAAATAAAATCAGTAGCCTGTTAGATGACTGCTTGAAAGAACAGCGTAGGGTGATAACTGTTGATGAGTTAAAAAACCTGGCTGTGTCGGACTTTTTACATTTTACAGAGGGTGAAGTCGCAGCAATCTGCGCCTTCAAGGACAGGGCCCGAGCGGCATTTTCTGACATGCAATCTGATGTGTCCGACATGCTGTAGGCATCCAGCGCTTCTCTTGGCGGAGTTAACGGTAGCCCGATTGGTTAGAGGTTGGTCTGGTGATAAAGCATACAGCCGTGGCGATGTGTGCAAGAAGCTGATGTATGTCAGGGTCTCCAACCTTCATTGCCGTTAGCACTGCACCTAGCTTGGCTTCTGGCAAGGTCCGGCTCGATGCCGGAAACAGCGAAAAGACGAGCTATCGATCGGATTAGGGTGCTGGTTTTCGAAGCGAACTGGACACGCGCTCTAAGCATTGTTGTACATACTTGAGCATAGAGTGCCTTGATGACGGGTGTCGGAAACTGAGTAGACAATGATGATGCGGCTTGTTTTTTTGTATGAAGTGGGATGATACTTTGGCTTTATGTTGACGGCAATTGAATTGTGAGCCGGTCGTCGGATAAACATCTTTTTTCGACCCAAGCTTTTTCGGCGGTGAAGTCGTGTGGTATAGAACCGGGGTTCTCATGCCCCGACAAGGAGAATGACTGGAAAAAGTCAAATCCGTAGACTGTGATCTTTTTTGCTTCGCTACGGAGCAAAAAATCAATCAGCATGATGCCGGTGGAAGGTCTTGCGCTAAGCGCTTTTCGCAACTCGTAATTGTGGCTCGCGGGATAAAAGGCAAGTTTTCCAGAAGTCCATAACGGATAAGATAATTTGCGTCTTTTGTTTGACATCCAGATTACAAAATCCAAGTCCTCCATTACCTCTGAAGAGAGGCTGGGAGGTATGGAAGTGGCGAGCCAGGTGATTCTGCAACCTCTTCCCGTCTCGCCCAAGCCTGGTGCAGAGTTTATTCTTATGACAACATCGTGGCGATCTATTTCCTCGCCAAAATGTTGAGGCTGAGGGTGCTGTGCGTTGCCTACAATCGCAACATTTTTTCCTGAAAGATGCTCGTCGAGAACGCTTTGGGGTATACCGTTTCTTTCGATGTAAGCATCTGCCCATGGCTGCTCCACTCGCTTTTTAGCTAAGTGAAAGATGATATGCTTTAGCAATTTTTCCCTCCTTGCAGGCTACTAATTAACCCACGAGTCTAATAGAAAGCGCGAAAGTCTTGGATTGCCTGGAACACCGCGGGCGAGAACTCTGCACCAGGGATCGGGTCGAGCCGGTGATCGAGAATCTGCCACTGGCCGGCGCCGTCGATCACGGTGATCCGCGACGGCTCGATGATGCCGTAATCCAGGTAGCTGCTGGCCTGAACCCAGGGTTGGTCGATACCCGGGGTGAGCAGGTCGACGCCCTGGGCATAGTCGGATAGCGGGTTGGTGCAGCCGAGCGCATGGCGCATCAGCATCGGTGCCACGTCGAGATGGCTGGTCATGCCGTCGACCCTGCCGGGGTCGACGCCAGGGCCGTGCAAGATCATTGGGACGTGGGTCTGGGGCGCGGCGAAGTTGCTGTTGTGGCCCCAGTAGTTCTTGCCGAAGTCGTTGAACGACTGGCCATGATCGGCGGTGACTACCAGCAGGGTGTTATCCCACTCACCCCTGGCCTTGAGATCGTCGATCACCTCGCCGAGCAGGGTGTCGTCGTAGTGCACGGCATTGCGGTGGCGATTGAAGTAGGGCGTCGGGTCGGTATCCGGCCCCAGCTTCAGATAGTTCATATCCTGGACCGAAGGCTGATAAGGCTGTTCTGCATCAGCCGGTACGTCGTAGCCATGCGGGGCGTCGTAGAACAGCATGCCGAACCACGGCTGCGTATCTTTATGCTCCTGCTGCGATAGCCAGGCCAGCCAGTCGTCGGTCATCTGGCGGTCGCGGGCGGCGGGCGTCGGCCCCTGGGTGCGCAGACGCAGCGACTTGATCGAGGAGAAAATGGTGCGATCGAAGCCGATACCGTTGAGGCTGGCCGAGGCGAAGATGCCCATGGCGTAGCCCTGCTTCTGCATCTGCGTGATCAAAAGCGCCGGGGTCTGGGTATTGTCCAGATAGGCGTAGTAGTTGCCGGTCAGCCCGTAGAACAGGCTCATGGTGCCGTTGCGGGTGGCGTTGCCGCCGCTGAAGTGATCGAGATAGCGTCGGCCGCTGGCGTCGAGTGCGGCGTAGAGGTTGGGGGTGTTCTTGGGGCCATACTCATCGGCGCGCCAGGAGTCGATCAGCACCACCAGCACGTTGGGCGGCGAGTCGGCCTGGCAGCTCAGCGGATGCTTGGGCCAGTCGAGATTCTGAGCCTGCTTGCCGTCGATGTCGGCGCGTTCGGCGCGTGCCGCGCGCGGGTCGAGCCAGCCATGCTTCTCCATGAAGTCCTTGGCGGTGGCCGGGAACAGCAGCGGGTAGATGCCCACCTGCTGGGTGACGCTGCGCATGTAACGGGCATCCGCGATCAGGTGCACGACGTGGCTGCCGATCAGCGTCAGCAGAATCACGCCGCAGATCAGGCCCTTGGGCAGGCGGCGCCCGCGATCACCGATGATCACCCGCCGGGCGAGCCAGGCTTCCAGCGCCAGCGCCACCACGACACAGGCACCGACCACCAGCCAGGTGGAGGTGGTGAAGTCGAAGATCTCGCCATTCTTGTCGTTCAGGAACAGCGACACCATGAACAGGTTCACGTGGAAACGGTACTGGGCGTAGACCACCGTATCGAGTAGCAGCGCACACAGCCCCAGCGCGCCAAGCAGCGTGGCCGGTAGCCATAGCCAGCGCGACTTGAGCACCAACGCCAGTATGCCCAGCGGCAGCCAGCCGAGCAGCACCAGCATGCCGAAGTGCCCGATCCAGGTCAGGACCAGGTAGGCGATACCCATGGCATCGTGCGGCAGCGCCAGATAGGGGGTGTAGCGCAGGGCGACCAGCCACACCAGCGGTAGCTGCAACAGGGCGAAGACCAGCGTGGTACGCCAGCGGCGTCTCAGAGTGTCGTGCATGGGACTAACCTTGATCAGGAGCGTCGGCGCCGTGATAGCCATCGCAGATGGCGGCGAAGAGAGCGCTGGCGTTCGCGGTGGAGAAGCGCGTCAGGGAGCGTTCCAGACGTGCCAGGTTGCGCTGCTGCCAGGCCCCGGCCGGGCGTAGGCGGCAGCGGTCGAAATCTATCATCCATACCTTGTCGCGACCTGAAGCCGGGTCGGTCGATATCAGCAGGTTGCGTGCGTTGAGATCGACATGGTCGAGGCCAACGTCGTGGAAGCGCCGAATGACCCGCCCCACGTCATGCAGCAGCGCGGTCGCATCCGGATCCAGGCAGTCGGCCAGCGCACGCGAGTGCGCCAGTCGCTGGGTCAGCAGTGCCGCACGGTAGGTAGGACCCTGGCGGCAGACCAGCGCTGCCACCGGGGCCGGTACCGGCAGGCCGCGCTCGTAGAGCGCTAGGGTCAGGCGCATCTCGCGGAAGGCCCGGGTGCGCTCGAGGCCCTGCCATAGATAGCGCTGCTCATTGACGCGGGCGACCATGCCGCCGCGCCGATAGGGGCGCAGTACCCAGGCCTGGTCTTCCACCTGCAGGAACTGGCTCGCCCCACGTCCGGGGGCCGAGCCCACCACCAGCCCCTTGGCTTGCCACGCTGCTGGGTTCAGCCAGGCCGGGCCCGGGGCGGGCAGCAGCGCGTGATCGGGCTGAGCGAGGTATGCCGGATCGTATAAGATATGGGTGCCGCGGTGATGATACGTCGAAAGGGCCATGGCCGGATCCCGTTGGCGCCGCCATGTTCTGCCGGCGGTTTGACTGACGGCCAGGCGCCGTCCACTGTTCGTGCGGTATTGTAAAGGTTTTTGGGTGCCTTTGCCTGGTGTCAAGGCCAATGCTTAAGAAGCGCTCATTGTATTGACAGGGACAAGAGTAGGGATCTTGGCTTCCTAGTAATGTTTTTTTACCATAGGTTGCCAATTTCGTTCGCGCTGTTAGATGTAACAGGCGTTTATCAAGGAAATAGAAATGCCGGAAAGCATCTTTGAAACACCTGAAAAGCTGCTGAATATGCTCACTGCGACCCAGCGTGTAGTGTTGGTCGCCAGCAACCCTAACATCAGGAGGCGACATGTCAAAAGCGCGGGAATTACACCCGACTCGGTCGTGTTCAGCTTCAATAAATGTAGGCAGCTGCATAAGCTCCCCTTCGATACCCATCACTGTCTAATTCACCGATATGGTTATAAGACGGAGAATGGCGTTCGCGAAGAGGAGGTTCCTGGCTATCCACATAAACTGAGAGTTAGACTTTTTGAGCTTTTTGCGAAAAGCAGTGCTGCTTTTGTTTTAGGGGGGGAGGGAGATGTGGGAGGCGAGGGTGTTTCTCGAATACCGATGATTAACAGCCTCAACCTGCTTAAGGAATACCCGTTCGAGGCGTTACCCGAACGGGGCGGTGTTTCCTCTGGGTTTTACATGATTGCGCTTCTGGAAGAGCTCAAGCGTAATTTGGGCTTGGATTTTACAATTGTGCTGCTGGGCTTCACTGAGGGGGGCGGAGGTAGACAGTGGTACGGTCACGCATGGGATTTCGAGCGTCGTATGACCGCGCAGCTAGAAGGATTGGAAAAAATCGATGTCACGTCGAAGAAAAGTTAACGCTTACGTTTGATCGCTAACACTCCGCTCGCTCGCCATACAAGCTTTGCAACGTTGCATCGATTGCTAGAGTCGCTCGTGTCGCTGCTCTTGAGCTAGCCCTCACCGAAGCAATGCTGTTAGTGCAAGGACCGGCGGCTATGTCTTGCACGGTGGCTTTCGCTAGAATGTACGCTTTACCTAGCGGGAAGTCAGTCGACCACATGAAACACTCCCTCCCGGCACATCCTCGCCATATCGCCATTCTGCGCCTGTCGGCGCTGGGCGATGTGTGCAATCTGGTGCCCACGGTGCGTGCCCTGCAGCGCCAGTGGCCGGATGCGCGTATCACCTGGATCGTGGGCAAGACCGAGCACGCGCTGCTCGAGGGGCTCTCTGGTGTCGAGTTCGTGGTCTACGACAAGGCTACCGGCTTCGGCGGCATGCGCCAGATCTGGCGCCAACTGCGCGGCACGCGCTTCGACGTGTTGCTGCACATGCAGCAGGCGCTGCGAGCCAGCGCGCTGTCGCTGGGGCTTGAGTGTGACCTGCGCGTGGGCTACGACAAGGCGCGGGCCAAGGATTGGCAGCACTGGTTCACCCAGCGCCAGCTGGCGCCGCACCCGCGCGCCCACGTACTCGAATCGTTCATGGATTTCGCCCGTCTGCTGGGGGTCGAGGACACCTCGCTCGACTGGTCGCTGCCGATCCCCGACGCCGCCTATATCGAGGCCGCCCGCCTCAGCGGTGAAGCGCCCTATCTGGTGATCAGCCCTTGCGCCAATCCGCGGCTGCGCAATTTCCGCAACTGGTCGGCCGAAGGCTATGCCGCGGTGATCGCGCATGCCTGGGAGCGCCACGGCCTGGTCAGCGTGTTGAGCGGCGGCGGCAGCCCCCAGGAGCGCGAGATGGGCGAGCAGATTCGGCGTCTCTGCCCGCAGGTCGAGATCGTCGATGCGATTGGGCGTACCTCGCTCAAGGGACTCCTGGCGCTGCTCGATCGCGCCCGTGCCGTGATCGCGCCGGACTCCGGCCCGGTGCACATGGCCAACGCCTTGGGTACACCGACGCTGGGGCTCTACGCCACCACCAACCCGGATCGCGCCGCACCTTACTGCTGGCGTCGCCATGTGGTCGACCGCTATCCCGATGCGCTGGCGCACTATCTGCACCAGACTCCGGAGTCGGTGAACTGGGGCACCCGCGTGCGTCATGCCGATGCCATGAGCCTGATCACCCTCGATGACGTGGTTGGTCAACTGGATCGGCTGCTGGCGGAGACCGCGATGAATCGGGATGATGGCGGGATTCACCGGCCTGAGGATGGGCCGGCGACCCAGGACGACAGGGAGCCCAACGCATGAAAGTCGATCTTTCCCAGCTCGAGCACGCCCGTCTGCTGGTGGTCGGTGACGTGATGCTCGACCGCTACTGGCATGGCGGCACGTCGCGCATTTCGCCCGAGGCGCCGGTGCCGGTGGTCAAGGTGGAGGAGGCCGATGATCGCCCGGGCGGCGCGGCCAACGTGGCGCTCAATATCGCGGCATTGGGCGGGCGGGCGAGTCTCGCCGGCGTGGTCGGCGATGACGACAACGCCGAGCGTCTCGAGCGCGCGCTGGATGCCGCCAATGTGAGCACTCACTTCCAGCGTAGCCCCGAGGTGCCGACGATCACCAAGCTGCGGGTGATGAGCCGTAACCAGCAACTGATCCGTCTCGATTTCGAGAGCTCGCTGTGGAACGTCGATACCGCACCGCTCGGCGCCCAGGTCGAGCAGGCGCTGACCGAGGCCGACGTGGTGATTCTCTCCGACTACGGCAAGGGCAGCCTCAACCGGGTCGAGCAGTTGATCGCCACGGCACGGGCGGCGGGCAAGCGTGTGCTGGTGGACCCCAAGGGCGGCGACTTCACCCGCTACCGCGGCGCCAGCGTGATCACCCCCAATCTGGGCGAGTTCGAGGCGATCGTCGGCCCCTGCGCCAGTGATGCCGAGCTGGCCGAGAAGGGCGAGCGGCTGCGCGCCGAACTGGCGCTGGAAGCGCTGCTGGTGACCCGCAGCGAGCGTGGCATGACGCTGATCCGCGAGGGGTACGCGCCGCTGCATCTGCCGACCCATGCGCGGGAGGTCTACGACGTCACCGGGGCCGGCGACACCGTGATCGGCGTGCTGGGGCTGGCCCTGGCCGCCGGGCATGGTTTCGGCGAGGCGGTGATGCTGGCCAATCTGGCCGCCGGCCTGGTAGTGGCCAAGCCCGGCACCGCGGTGCTCTCGGTGGCCGAGCTCTACACCGCACTGCACGGCGACAAGCTGGCCGAATTCGGCGTGATCGCCGAAGCTCCCCTGATCGCAGCGGTGCGGGCAGCCCAGGCGCGTGGCGAGAAGGTGGTGATGACCAACGGCTGCTTCGACATTCTCCACGCCGGCCACGTGGCTTACCTGGAGCAGGCGCGCAAGCTCGGTGACCGGCTGATCGTAGCGGTCAACGACGACGCTTCGGTGGCCCGGCTCAAGGGGCCCAAGCGACCGATCAACACCCTGGCGAGACGCGCCCAGGTGCTGGCTGGGCTGGCCGCGGTCGACTGGGTGGTGGGCTTTGCCGAGGACACACCGGCGCGGCTGATCGAGGCGGTGCTGCCCGACCTGCTGGTCAAGGGCGGCGACTACCTGCCCGAGCAGATCGCCGGCGGTGCGGCGGTGGTCGCCAACGGCGGCGAGGTACGCGTGTTGGGGTTCGAGGATGGCGTCTCGACCACCACCATGATCGATACCATTCTCGACCGCGAGCGTTGAGCGGCGATGTCTCCCCGGCTGGCACGGCGGCTCTACTCGCTGCTGCTCTATCTGCTCGCACCGTTGATCTGGTGGCGGGTGTGGCGTGAGTGGCTGCCCACTCACCCGCGTCGCGAGCGGCTCGGCTACGTGCCCGCGGTGGGCGTTCACCGCTGTCTCTGGCTGCATGCGGCCTCGGTCGGCGAGGTGGTCACCGCCACCCCGCTGATTCGCGCCCTGCTCGATGACTATCCCGATCACGCCCTGATCGTCACCACCATGACCGCCACCGGGGCCCGGCAGCTGCAGCAGACCTTCGGCGACCGCGTGCGCCACCACTTCCTGCCGCTCGATTTCCCCGGTGCGACCCGGCGCTTCGTCGCGCGTATCAATCCGCGCCTGGCGATCATCGCCGAGACCGAGCTGTGGCCCAATCTGTTGGCGGCCTGTTACCGCCGCGGCGTGCCGGTGGCGGTGGCCAACGCGCGCCTCAGTCCAGGCGCCTTCCGGCTCTATCGGCGTCTCGGCGCGCTGTGTCGCGGCATGCTCGCGCCGCTCGACTGGGTCGGGGCTAAGTCGCAAAGCGATGCCGAGCGCTTCCGGGCCCTTGGTGCGCGTCCCGAGGCGGTGGCGATGACCGGTGCGCTCAAGTTCGATCTCAATGTCGACGAGAGCGTGCTGGCGGCCAGCCGGCGCCTGCGCCAGCGCTGGGGGCCGCGACCGGTCTGGATCGCTGGTTCCACCCACCCGGGCGAGGATGAGCAGGTGCTCGCCGCCCATGCCCAGGTGCGGCGCCATCTTCCCGAGGCGCTGCTGATCCTGGTGCCGCGTCATCCCCAGCGCTTCGAGGCCGTGGCCGAGCTGTGCGAGGCCGCCGGCGAGCGCCTGGTGCGGCTCAGTGCCGGCGCCCGGGTGGATGCCGAGACCACGCTGCTGCTGGGCGACACCATGGGCGATCTGATCAAGCTCTACGGTTGCGCCGATGTCGCTTTCGTCGGCGGCTCGCTGGTGACGGTCGGCGGCCACAACCTGCTCGAGCCCGCTGCCCTTGGCGTGGCGGTGGTGAGCGGGCCCCACCTCGACAACCTGCGTGAGATCGCCGACACCCTGGCCGAGCACGAGGCGCGCTGTGAAGTCGCCGATGGCGAGGCCCTGGGACAGGCGGTGGCGGTGCTGCTCGACGATGCCCCGCGGCGCGAGCGGCTGGGTGCTGCCGGCCGCCAGGTGGTCGCTGCCAACCGTGGTGCGCTCGCCGCTACGCGCCGGCGTCTCGCCGCCTACCTGACGGATACCGCCAGCAACAATTCTTGACGGCCATCGCGGGAATATTGCGCGGTGATGCTTGTCAGACGCTTGTCATGTCTGAAACCAACAATCGTCCCTGAACAAGAATCTTTGCCGGTGACCGCCGATGGATATCCGCTTCAAGAGCCGCAAGCTGCGCTTCTACAGCGCTGGTGCCGCGCGTCTGCTGATCCCCGATGCGTACTATCGTCGGCGTCTGGCGCAGTGGCTGGATGGCCTCTCCGAGCCGACGTGGCAGCGGCTCGCCTCACGCGTCGACTACTACAACCGCCTGGGGGAGGCGTTCGACCCCAGCGAGGGTGCGGTCGCCGTCGGTGACTTCCACTACGAGCGGCGTGGCGCCTACTATCTCGACGCCAAGCAGATCGTGCGCCACTTCGCGCCGCAGCATTGCTTCGATTACCGTTTCGGCGACGTCACCTGGGTGCCGGAGCGGCCCACGCTGGTCAAGAGCCGCCCGATCTGTCGCGCCACGCCGCCCAGCAATGCCAACGGGGTGCTGCTCAAGCTCAACAGCGTGCGTCATTTCCAGTTCGTCGATGACCGCCTGGCGTTTCGCGACAAGCGTTCGGGCGTGGTGTGGCGGGGCAAGTGTTTCCATGCGCATCGCGCCGCGGTGCTGCGGGAGTTCTGCGACCATCCACGCATGGATATCGGCCAGAGCAACCCCAAACGCCGCCATCAACGCGACTATCGGCCCTATCTGTCGATCCGTGAACAGCTGCGCTATCGCTACGTGCTGAGCCTCGAAGGCAAGGACGTGGCGACCAACCTCAAGTGGATTCTCGCCTCCAACTCCCTCTGCTTCATGCCGCCGCCGCGCTTCGAGACCTGGTTCATGGAGGGCACGCTCGAACCCTACGTGCACTATGTGCCGCTGGCGGAGGACTGCAGCGACATGGAAGCCCAGATGGCCTATTACGATGCCCACCCCGCCGAGGCCGAGGCGATCGTGCGCCGGGCCAACGCCCATGTTGCGCAGTTTCGCGACCCGCGCCAGGAGCTGCTGCTGGGGCTTTTGGTGATGCACAAGTATCTGGTGCTCTCGGGTCAGCTGGATCCCGCGAGCTCGAGGGTGGCCAGCCCGGCCTGGAACAGCTGGGCGTGCCGTCCGGCGAGTGCATTCAGGTCACGGTCGTAACCGCCACCGATCACCCCCGCCACGGGGATGCCTGCACGGCGACAGCGGGTGAGTACCAGGCGATCCCGCGCCAACAGACCCGCGTCGCTCAGACACAGATGCCCCAGGCGATCGTCGGTATGTACGTCGACCCCGGCGTCGTAGAGCACGCACTGCGGCGCGAACTGGGTGAGAGCCTGCTCGAGCGCTGCGCTCAATGCGGCGAGATAGGCGCCGTCGCCGGTGCCACGCGGCAGGGCCAGGTCGTGGTCGCTGCACTGCTTGGTGAAGGGGAAATTGTCGGCGCCGTGGAGCGAGAGGGTGAACACCCGTGATTCGTGGCGGAAGATCCAGGCCGTGCCGTCGCCCTGGTGCACGTCGCAGTCGACGATCAGCACACGTTCCAGACCGTGCACCGTGAGCAGATGACGTGCAGCGACCGCCAGGTCGTTGAGCAGACAGTAGCCGCTGGCGCGATCCGGGTAGGCGTGATGGGTGCCGCCGGGGGTGTTCAGGGCCAGACCCTCGCGCAGCGCCGCCTCCACCGTGGCCAGCGTGCCGCCGACCTCGAGCAGGGTGCGCGTCACCAGCGCCGGTGACCAGGGGAAGCCGCTGGGCGTGCGCCGCGACGGGCTGGTGTCGCCCAGGGCGAAGCGTTGCAGGTACTCCGGGGTGTGCACCCGCAGCAGCGAGTCGCTGGCTGCCGGGCCGGGGGTGAGCCAGCGTACCGCCGGGTGATGGTCGAAACCCTGTGCCGTCAGGTGTTCGCGCAGCACGCGGAACTTGGCCATGGGGAAAGGATGACGCTCTGGCCAGACGCAGCTGTAGCCCGGGTGATGGATGAGCGGCAGCGGGGCGAGAGGCCGGGTCACGGGTTGCGGCGTCCTGTCACTGGTGAGGCCATGGGGATCGATTACGATAGGGGCTCTTCGATTGCCGTGCGAGCGTTGCCATGCGAGTCACCGTCTACAGTGCCCAGCCCTACGACCGTCGTTTTCTCGACGCGGTCGGCGCCACCCAGTTTGCCGATGCCGGGATCGAGTGGCACTACCAGTCCGTCGCGCTGACCCGGCAGACGGTGGCGCTGGCGGCGGGCAGCGACGCGGTCTGCGTGTTCGTCAACGACGCCCTCGAAGCGGCCGTGCTCGAAGCCCTGGCCGCCCAGGGCGTGGGTGCCGTGGTGCTGCGCTGCGCCGGCTTCAACAACGTCGATCTGGTGGCCGCACGAAGACTCGGTATGTTCGTGGCGCGGGTGCCGGCCTACTCGCCGGAGGCGGTGGCCGAACACGCGCTGGCCATGATCATGACCCTCAACCGCAAGACCCACCGCGCCTACAACCGGGTGCGCGAGGGCAATTTCGCCCTCGACGGGCTGCTCGGGGTGACCCTGCACGGCAAGACCGCAGGCGTGGTCGGCAGCGGGCGCATCGGCCTGGCCATGGCGCGTATCCTGCACGGGCTGGGCTGCGAGGTGCTGGGTTACGATCCCGCCCCTGCGGCCGCCTTCGAGGCCTACGGCGAGAGCGTGCCGCTGGCGGCACTGCTGGCGCGTTCGGATATCGTCTCGCTGCACTGCCCGCTGAACGAGGCGACCCACCACCTGATCGACGCCGCCGCGCTGGACGGCATGAAGCCCGGTGCCATGCTGGTCAATACTTCGCGCGGGGCGCTGATCGATACCCCGGCGGTGATCGCCGCGCTGAAGTCGCGCCAGCTCGGCGCGCTGGCGATCGATGTCTACGAGCAGGAGAGCGAGCTGTTCTTCCGCGACCACTCGGCGGAGATCATCGAAGACGACGTCTTCGCCCGGCTGGCCAGCTTCCCCAATGTGCTGATCACCGGCCACCAGGGCTTCTTCACCGCCGAGGCGCTGGACGAGATCGCACAGGTCACCTGCGCCAATCTGGTCGCCTATGACCGCGATCTGGAGTGTCCCAATCGGCTCTGACTCGGTCTCAGCGGGTGAAGCGCTCCACCCCCGCGGCGGCGCCGAGCAGCAGCACGTCGGCCGGGCGCTTGGCGAACAGGCCGTTGGTGACCACGCCGACGATGGCATCGAGGGCCGCTTCCATCGCTTCCGGATCGTCGAACAGCTTGTCGTAGCCATCCAGAATGCGGTTGCCGTTGTCGGTCAGCACGCCGTCGCGGTAGACCGGCGTGATGCCGAGCTTGACCATCTCACGGGCGACGTAGGAGCGCGCCATGGGAATCACCTCGACCGGAAGCGGGAAGCCGCCGAGCACCTCGACCCGCTTGCTGGTATCGGCGATGCAGACGAAGCGCTCGGCGCAGGCGGCGACGATCTTCTCGCGGGTGAGCGCAGCACCGCCGCCCTTGATCATGCGCAGGCGGCCATCGACTTCGTCGGCACCATCCACATAGACCGGCACCGTGCCCACGTGGTTGAGTTCGAGCACGTCGATCCCGTTGGCCTTCAGGCGCTGCGCACTGGCCTCCGAGCTGGCCACGGCACCGCGAAAATCGTGGCGCCGTGCGGCGAGCAGGTCGATGAAGTGGTTGGCGGTGGAGCCGGTACCGATGCCGATCACCGCATCCGGCGTCAGCAGGCTATCGATGTCTTCGAGCGCCGCGGCGGCCACCGCGCGTTTGAGGTCGTCCTGGGTCATGTCGGCTCTGGCAGGCTGGCAAAAGAGAGCCGCCAGTATAGAGCAAGCCGCCTGCGCTGCCGATGGCGCTGACGCGCGGGGCGGGCATCTGTTAACGCTGGACGCTCGGGGCTGGCGTCTGTTAACAATGTCGATCCGCCACGTTCATCGCCGCCGCCGGGCTCTCCGCGGCGCGCTCAGGCAGCCACCCGTGGTGCGATACGCCAGGACACCTCAATGCTACTCGAAGACATCGTCAAGAAGATCCTCCAGGCCCGCGTCTACGAAGCGGCCCGGGAGACCCCCATTTCGCCCATGCCCTCGCTCTCGCGCCGTTTCGGCAATCGCATTCTGATCAAGCGCGAAGATCTGCAGCCGGTGTTCTCGTTCAAGATTCGCGGTGCCTACAACAAGATGGCGCAGCTCGACGAGACCCAGAAGGAGAAGGGTGTGATCGCCGCCTCGGCCGGTAATCACGCCCAGGGGCTGGCGATGGCGGCGCGCCAGATGGGTGTCAAGGCGGTGATCGTGATGCCCCGGGTGACACCCGAGATCAAGGTGGCCGCGGTGCGTGGCTGGGGCGCCAAGGTGGTACTCAAGGGAGACGCCTTCGGCGAGGCGCTGGCACACGCCAAGACGCTGATCGCCGAGCACGGCTACACCTATATTCCGCCCTATGACGACAACGACGTCATTGCCGGTCAGGGCACCGTGGCGATGGAGATCCTGCGCCAGCACTCCGGGCCGCTGGATGCGGTATTCGTGCCGGTGGGTGGCGGCGGGCTGCTGGCCGGGGTCGCTGCCTACATCAAGTATCTGCGCCCGGAGGTCAAGGTCTACGGCGTCGAGGCGGAGGATTCGGCCTGTCTCAAGGCGGCGCTGGAGGCCGGCGAACGGGTGGTGCTGGATCAGGTCGGCGTGTTCGCCGAGGGGGTGGCGGTGGCCCAGATCGGCGAGGCGCCGTTCGAGATCCTGCGCCACACCGTGGATGGCGTCATTACCGTCAACACCGACGAGATGTGCGCCGCGGTCAAGGACACCTTCGATGACACCCGCGCGGTCGCAGAGACTTCCGGGGCGCTGTCGCTGGCCGGGCTCAAGAAGTACGTGCAGCAGACCCAGGTGCGCGACCAGTCGCTGTTATGCATCAACTCCGGCGCCAACATCAATTTCGACCGGCTCCAGCATATCGCCGAGCGCACCGAACTCGGCGAGCAGCGCGAGGCGATTCTGGCGGTCGAGATCCCCGAGCGCCCGGGCAGCTTCAAGCAGTTCTGTCGCGCCATCGGGCGGCGTATGGTGACCGAGTTCAACTACCGCTACGCCGATGACGACCGCGCCCATATCTTCGTCGGTGTGCAGGTCAAGCCGGGTGGCGAGGATCGCGCCGAGGTGATCCAAAAGCTGCGCGACGCGGACTATCCGGTCGAGGATCTCACCGATAACGAACTGGCCAAGCTGCATATTCGCCACCTCGGCGGCGGCCGGCCCAAGGTCGATTTCTCGGAGGAGGTCTATCGCTTCGAGTTCCCCGAGCGTCCCGGTGCGCTGATGAACTTCCTGACCCATCTACCCGCCGACTGGAATATCTCGCTGTTCCACTACCGCAACCATGGCGCCGCCTACGGTCGCGTGCTGGTCGGGCTGCAGATGCCCAACGGTGACCGGGCCCACGCCGAGGAGCACTTCGATCGGATTGGCTACCGCTACTGGAAAGAGACCGACAATACCGCCTATCGGCTGTTCATGGCCTGAACGTCCCCGCGCGGTCCTGTTGCCTTCGCCATCGCTCACGCCGCGGGTCTCTGCATGAGGCCAGCGGCGTTTTCACGACGATGAAATAGCCTCTTTTTCGGGGTTAATTCGGGCTAAACCTTTTTCGGTAACAACCGATAATCTTCAGTAACGAAAAAGGGGGGTAGTCTGCCTGGCAAGCGTCTTGTCAAGCTTTTAGCCTGACCCTATAGTCGTGCGCGTCGCCGCGGGGGCGGAGACCGAACCGAATCTCTGGGAGTCGAAATGAAACGCAAGCCCGACCTGGTCATGGCACTGGTACTGATTTTCGGCGTGGGTGTGGTTGCGACGGGGTATGCGCAGACGCTGCTCGGCGCTTGAGGCTATATCAATACGGTAATACGGCGGGCACACCCGCGGGTCGTGCGCTCGCCGGTAGTAGCTGGTAGTAGCTGGTAGTAGATAGACCAGATCGACTCGATACACCCGATCAGTGATCGCCCGCCGGAGGGCACTGATCGCACGACGGCCGGTAGCGACTTGCGCGCTACCGGCCGTCGCCGTTTCTACCCTTGGTGCGGCTGCGGGCGGAGCACCTCGCGGTCGCTGACGATCGCATTCAGCGGTACGTCCCAGGCGGCCACGGGCAGCGCCGTCACCCGCTGGCAGGCGTGGGCCAGGCCGATCAGTCGTGGCGCCGGGCGGCGCAGGCGGGTGAAGGCGAAGGTGCGGTCGTAGAAGCCGCCGCCCATGCCGATACGCTCACCGGCCCCATCGTATCCCACCAGTGGCATCAGCACGGTATCGAGCGCCCAGGCCGGCAGCCGTCGTTGGCGTCTGGCACCGAAGCGGGTGTGTGGCTCGGCGATGCCGAAGCGGTTGCGGCGCATGCGTGTGTCGCTGTCGTAGCGCACGAACCACAGTCGGTTCTCGACCAGCGGGCGCAGCACCGGCAGGTAGACCTCGGCGCCACGCCGTCGCAGCCAGGCGATCAGCGGGGTGGGGTCGATTTCACCATCGTTGGGCAGATAGAGCGCCACACGGCGGGCGCGCTGGAGCTCCGGCAGCCGGCGCAGGCGCCGACACAGCGCGCGCGAGGCGATGCGCTGCTGGTGCGGGCTCAGCGCCCGGCGCGCACGGCGCAGGTCGCGCCGCAGGCGACGCCGATCGCCCGAGAGGGCAAGCGCGGTGGGTCCGTCAGCGGTGGACCCGTCATCGAGAGCGCTGGTGATCGACGTCGAAGACAAGAAGAGTTCCCCAGAGTGCCGCTGTCGTTCTGGCCCTTGAACCCATTGGTTCAAGGTGGGTGGCCGCAGGCAGGCCGTTAGGCTTTCCGTCGCGCGGACATGCACACGGGCCTGCCTAGCTATTGGCCCCCTGGGTACTGCGCATAGGCTCGAGGGACTTGTAACGACTGGCGCACACCCCAGGGAACGACTCTATCGTAGCAGAGGGGGCGGCGTTGCCCAATCGCAATCGCCGCCGGCGGGCTGGCGGCTCAACGGGAGGCGTTCGCCGTGTCGGTGCCGATACCGCTCAGGGCGCGCTCCAGGCGTTCACCCAGCTCGCTCAAGTTCTGCTCGCCGGCGCGGTTGGCATCCAGCGCGCTGAGCAGCTCGTGGGTGATGTTGAGCGCCGCCATGATCGCGATCTTCTCTGCGCCCAGCACCTTGCCGCGGGAGTGGATGCCATGCATGGCGCGATCGAGGTAGCGCGCGGCGCGCTTCAACTGCTCCTGCTCTTCCGGCGGGCAGGCGATCACGTAGGGTTTGCCCAAAAGGGTCACTTCGGTGGTCGGGCGAGACGTGTCGCTCATGGTTCGCTCCGGGGTGGGCCTTGAAGACCGATCGGGTAAAATGGGGGGATTCGCGGCGCCAGCGGCTATGCTGATGGCCGCCGGCGACGACGCTGGGGCTGCGGTCGCAGGCGCCGCTGGCCCTCGGCCGCCGCGATTGATCAGTCACTATAGAGAGCCGCCCACACCCGGTCAACGCGCTGCCGGCGCGGGCCGCAGGGCGGCCCGCCACCACGGATGCCGACATGTCGATCATCAACGAGCAACTCGATTTCTCCACCGTCGCCAATGTATTCCTGGCCCATGGCAGCCTGCAGTCACCGGCCTTCTTCGATGGGCGGCTGTGTGCCGAGCTGGCGCTCGAGGACCTGAGCGCCGAGCGCTGGCTGGAGGAGGTGAGCCTGGCGCTCAACGTCGAGCAGCCGGAGAGCCGCGAGGATGCCGACGTGCTGCTGGGCTGGCGGCGCCAGACCCTGGACGCGCTGGCCGCGGCAGAGCTCAACTTCGAGCCGCTGCTGCCCGACGAGTTGTTCTCGCTGGGCGAGCGTGCCCAGGGGCTCAAGGAGTGGGTGCAGGGCTTCACCGAAGTGGTCAACGAAGTCGATGGCGAGACCTACGAACGCTGGTCGAGCCCACTGCGAGAAGCGCTCGAGGATCTCGGCCAGCTGGCGGCGATCGAGGTCGAGATCGATGACGACCCGGAGAACGAGAACGATCTGTTCGCCCTCACCGAGCACGCGCGCATGGCAGCGATGCTGCTGTATACCGAGCAGCACCCCGGCCAGCCCCAGGTCGAGCAGAGCGAACAGGGCAGCTCGGCTGGCGCGGACACCACTGACGACGACTCGCAGACGCTGCACTGAGCCGCCCGCACGATCGCCACCCTGTACGATCGCAACACCGCACATGGAGAGAGCATGCCGACAGCCGCTGGTTTGACACAAGATGCCGTGACGACAGAGGACCTGCGCCCCGGGCCCGCCCCGATCACCCAGGAGGAGTATGCCGCCCGGCGCGAGCGCCTGATGGCCGAGCTGCCGCAGGACTCGGCGGTGCTGTTGCCCGGCGCCGTGCTCAAGACCCGCAATCACGACAGCGACTACGCCTTCCGCCAGCACAGCGACTTCCACTACCTGTGCGGTTTTCCCGAGCCGGATGCCTTGCTGGTGCTGCTGCCCGGCCGCGAGGCCGGTGAGTCGCTGCTGTTCTGCCAGGAGAAGGACCCCGAGAAAGAGGCCTGGACCGGCATCCGTATCGGCCCCGAGGGTGCGGTGCGCGACTACGGCATGGATCAGGCCTTCGACAATGCCAGTCGCGGCGATCTGGCCGATCTGCTGGAGGGGCGGCGCACGCTCTACCTGCCGCTGGCGGATACCCATGCCATGGCCCTGGCCGACGGCATCCGCGCCCGGCTGCAGGCGCGCGCGCGGCGCGGCGCGGCGGCCCCGAGCGGCTTCGTCGATGTCAGCGCGCTGATCCACGAGCTGCGCCTGACCAAGAGCGAGAGTGAGCTGGCGCTGATGCGCCATGCCGCCGAGATCAGCGCCCAGGCCCACTGCCGCGCCATGCGCGACAGCCGCCCGGGACGCTTCGAGTATCAGCTGCAGGCGTCGATCGAGCACGAGTTCGCCTGGCACGGCGCCCGCTCGCCCGCCTACGGCACCATCGTCGGCGGCGGCATCAACGCCTGTGTGCTGCACTATGTGGAGAATGACGCCCGGCTGGCCGACGGCGACCTGGTGTTGATCGATGCGGGTGCCGAGTTCGATCTCTACGCCGGCGACATCACCCGCACCTTTCCGGTCAACGGCCGCTTCAGCCAGGCCCAGCGCGCGCTCTACGACGTCGTCCTGGCGGCGGAGGCGCGCGCCGTGGCCGCGGTCGCACCGGGCACCACCCTGGACGCGATCCACGACGGCGTGGTGCGTGATCTCACCGCCGGGCTGCTGGCGCTGGGGCTGCTCGAGGGCGAACTCGACGCGTGCATCGAGACCAAGGCCTACCGACGCTTCTATCTCCACTCCACCTCGCACTGGCTGGGGCTGGATGTGCACGATGTCGGCAGCTACCGGGTCGATGGCGAGCCGCGCGCACTCGAGCCGGGCATGGTGCTGACCATCGAGCCGGGGCTCTACATCCCCGACGCCGAGGATATCCCCGCGGCCTATCGCGGCATCGGCATCCGCATCGAGGATGACGTGGTGGTGACCGCCGACGGTGGCGAGGTACTGACCGCCGGCGTGCCCAAGGCGGCCGACGAGATCGAAGCGCTGATGGCGGCGGCCCGGGCGTGAACAAGATGCCGGGGATCATTGGCCGGTGCGGAGGAGACGAGTGCCCATGAGTGAAGCGACGCAACCGGCGCAGGTCGATGTGGCGATCATCGGCGGCGGCCTGGTCGGCGCCAGTCTGGCCTGCGCGCTGGGCGAGCTGGCCCGCGAGCAGGGGCTGCGCATCGCCATCGTCGAGGCCCAGCCGCTGCCCGCCACCGATGCGGATCGTCCGCAGCCGAGTTTCGACGTGCGTGCCAGCGCCATCGCCTATGGCTCACGGCGCCATTTCGAACGTCTGGCGCTGTGGTCGGCGGCGGAGGGTGAGGGCATGGCGGCGCAGGCCGCGCCGATCCGCCATATCCACATCAGCGAGCGTGGCCGGCTGGGGGTGACCCGGCTGCACGCCGAGGACGTCGGCGCCGAGGCCCTGGGCTATGTGATTCCCAACGCCTGGATGGGCCGGGTGCTGCACCGCCGGCTCGCCGAGCTGCCACTCGACTGGCACTGTCCGGCCCGGGTCGAGGCGCTCGATGCCACGTCCGCCGGCTATCGGCTGACCCTGGACGACGGCCAGGTGGTGGAAGCCGGGCTGACCGTACTCGCTGATGGTGGCCGCTCCGGCCTCAAGGAGCGCCTGGGGATCGAGAGCGAGCACCACGCCTATGGCCAGAGTGCGCTGATCGCCACGGTCGAGACCAGCCGGGCGCATCAGGGCTGGGCCTTCGAGCGCTTCAGTGCCGACGGGCCGATCGCGCTGCTGCCGCTGTCGGGGCGGCGCATGACACTGGTGTGGACCTTCGAGCAGGGCGCCGAGCAGGCCGCGCTGGCGCTCTCCGATGATGCCTTCCTGGCGCGTCTGCAGCACGCCTTCGGCGACCGGGCCGGGCGCTTCCAGCGGGTCGGCCAGCGCCATGCCTATCCGCTGTCGCTGGTCACCGCGCGCGAGACGATTCGCCCCGGCCTGGCGGTGCTCGGCAACGCCGCCCATGCGCTGCACCCGGTGGCAGGGCAGGGCTTCAACCTGGCCCTGCGCGGGGTGATGGACCTGGCTGCCGAGATCAAAGGTGCCCTGGCCGAAGGGCGCGCCCCGGGGGACGCCAGCATGCTGGCGGCGTTCGAGGCGCGGCGCAGCGCCGACTATCGCCAGATCGTGCGCTTCAGTGATGGTCTGATCCGGCTGTTCGGCCTGACACATCCGCTGATGGGCCAGGCTCGCGGGCTCGGGCTCGGGGGGCTCAACGCCCTGGGGCCGCTCAAGCGGATGGTGGCCAGGCGGGCCATGGGCATAGAGAGATGACGACGAGCAAGGGAAACGCTGCATCAATGCCTGCGCTAGCGAATCGCTGTGTTGCGTGGTACTCGAGCACTCGCTTGACCCCCTGTCATGTCCCGTGCTCTGTGTTCCATGCGCCTTGCGCTTCATCTCGCGCGTCGATGTATTCAGCGTTTCCCAAGACGGGAGATCCGACATGACACAGCCAACCAACGACGTGTTGATCGTCGGCGGCGGGATGGTGGGCGCCACGCTGGCGCTGCTGCTGGGCGAGGCCGGCTGGCGGGTCGCGCTGTTCGATGCCGCGCCGGCCGTCGAACGGGCGACGCCGCCGGGCGAGGGCGCGCCGGCCCTGCGGGTGAGCGCGTTGACCGCCGCTTCGCAGCGCCTGTTGGCGTCGCTCGGCGTCTGGCCCTGGGTCGCCGCCCGGCGCGTCGCGCCCTATCGGCGTATGCAGGTATGGGATGGCGAGGGCGGCGGCGAGATCCACTTCGATGCCGACGATGTCGGCGTCGAGGCGCTGGGACACATCGTCGAGAACGAACTGCTGGTCGCCGGGCTCGAGGCGCGGCTCGAAGCGCTGCCCCAGGTCACCTGCCTACGTGGCGTGCGCCTGACCGGCTACACCCGCGAGGCGGGGCAGGCGGTGGTCACGCTGGACACCGGCGAGCAGTGGCGCGCGCCGCTGGTGGTGGGGGCCGATGGGGCCCACTCGCCACTGCGTAACCTGGCGGGTATCGCGCTGACCGCCCGCGACACCGGCCAGGCGGCGGTGGTCACCAGCGTGCGCTGCGCGCATGGTCATGCCGGCACCGCGCGTCAGGTCTTTCTGCCCAGCGGCCCGCTGGCATTTCTGCCGCTGGCGATCGAGGGGGGCGATGCTCACTGCTCGATCGTCTGGTCGACCACGCCGACGGAGGCGCGCCGGCTCACCGCTTTGGGTGAGCGCGAGGATGGGCGCGCGGCGCTGGCCGAGGCGCTCGAACGGGCCGTCGACGGGCGTCTGGGGCGGCTCGAGGTGATCGACGCCGCGCCTCATTTTCCCATCGTGCAGCGTCATGCCAGCGACTATGTCGCCGAGGGTCTGGCGCTGATCGGCGATGCCGCCCACACCCTGCATCCGCTGGCCGGGCAGGGGGTCAATCTGGGCCTGATGGACGCCGCGGTACTGGCCGAGGAGTGGGTGCGTGCGCGGCAGCGCGGGGCCGAGCCCGGCGATCCGCGCATTCTGGCGCGCTATGCGCGGCGTCGGCGGGGAGAGAACGCGGCGATGCTCGCCGCCATGCAGGGCTTTCAGCGGCTCTTCGGCAGCCGTCAGCCGGCGCTGCGGCTGGCGCGCAACTGGGGGCTCTCCGGGGTCGACCGGCTGCCGCTGCTCAAGCGGCTGTTGATCCGTCAGGCCCTGGGCGAGTATGGCGACGTGCCGCAGCGGTGCCGGTGAGCGGTCGCCGCCGCTCCGCTCGCGACTTGACGCTCCCCCTCGCCGCTCTTCTCGTACGCCCGGACCGCCGCTAGGCCGGCGGTCGGCTCATTTGGCGTTGCCGCTCTCGCTGCTGCCAGGCGTGGCCGGCACGCGGGCCGAGTGAACCACGTTGAGTGCCTTGAGCAGATTGAGCGCTTCGCTCAACTGGTAGTCGTTGGCGGCGATGGGCGTATCCGGAGCGTTGCGCTGTGCGCTCGGGTTGGCGTTCTGCAGATGGCCGCGCAGGTCGGATTCCCGCAGCTGGAAGCCCGGGGTGGCGTCGACCTCCAGCCGGCCGCGCACCACACGCACGTCCGGGGTGATGCCCTCGGCCTGGATCGAACGCCCGCTGGGGGTGTAGTAACGCGCGGTGGTCAGCTTGAGGCCGTCGCCGTTGCCCAGCGGCAGCACCTGCTGCACCGACCCCTTGCCGAAACTCTGGGTGCCCATCAGCACTGCCCGCTGCTGGTCCTGCAGCGCGCCGGCGACGATCTCCGCCGCCGAGGCGCTGCCGCCGTTGATCAGCACCACCAGCGGCACGTCCGGCGCCAGGGTGGCGGGGTGGGCGGTGAAGCGCATGTCGTCGTCGACCAGCCGGCCCTGGGTGTAGACGATCAGCCCGCTGGAGAGGAACTGGTCGGCGACCTCGGTGGCGCTGGAGAGTACGCCGCCGGGGTTGTTGCGCAGGTCCAGCACCAGCCCCCTGAGCGGGCCCTTGGCGGTGAGCGATTGGAGTGCCGCACGGGTCTGGTCGCCGGTTCGGCTCTGGAACTGGCTGATGCGTAAATAGCCGTAGCCGGGTTCGAGCTCGCGCTGAGTGACGCTCTCCGACTGGATCGCCTCGCGTTTCAAATCGAAGGTGCGTGGCGCCTGCTCGTTGTCGCGCAGGATGGTCAACTGGATCTGGCTGCCGGGCTCGCCGCGCATCAGGTCGACCGCCTCCTGCAGCGTCAGATTGTCGGTGGGCGTGCCGTCGATGGCGACGATACGGTCGCCGGGCTGGATCCCCGCCTTGGCCGCCGGGGTGTCGTCGAGGGGCGAGATCACCGTGAGCTGGTCATCGCGCAGCCCGACCTCGATGCCGACGCCGCTGAACTCGCCCTCGGTGGTTTCACGCAGCGCCTCGAAGGCGTCGGCATCCAGATACTCCGAGTGCGGATCGAGCTGGCTCAGCATGCCGTGCATGGCGTTGCGCAGCAGGGTCTTGTCGTCGACCTCCTCGACATAGGCGCGCTTGATGCGTTCGAAGACCTCGGCGAAGGTCTGCACGTCCTTGACCGGCAGGTCATCGTCGGCGGGCTGGCGTGTCGCGGCCGGCTCGGCGGCCAGCGTCGCCCCGGGCGTGGCGAAGGCCAGGCCCAGCGCGCAGGCGACAGGAGCGAGCCGCAGGCGACGGGCCAGGGTGTTCGGACGGGTGGGTGTCATGCGGTCTCCGCGACTCGAGCTGGATGAGGGGCCGCTGGCGCCGGCGGGGGCTGCCACCCGGCGCGACGTGGGTGCGGCTGGCCGGATGATGGAACGGCGTTTGATAACCCCAGCATAGCGTCTCCCGGGGCGGATGTTAACGCGCGTGAGCCGGGGTGGGCTCAGCGCTTGGCCATCCAGCGGTTGGGATTGATCGGGTCGCCGTTCTGGCGCACCTCGAAGTAGAGCGCGGGGCGGGCCTGGCCGCCGGTATCGCCCACCGCGCCCACGGTCTGGCCGTTGGCCACCTGCTGGCCGGGGTTGACCGTGAACTGCTGCAGATGGGCGTAGAGCGTGAGCACGCCGTCGCCGTGGTCGAGGATCAGCAGGTTGCCGAAGCCGCGCATCCAGTTGGCGAACACCACGCGCCCGGCATGCACCGCCTTGACCGCGCTGCCGGCGGCGGCACCGATCAGCACGCCGTTGCGATTGACCCCGTCGCCATCGCCATAGCCCGAGAGCAGGCGACCCTGCACCGGCCACGGCAGGTCGCCGCGGGTCTTGCGGATGGCGGTGGAGGGCGGCGGCTGCTTGAGCTTGGCCAGCTCCTCCTGCATGCGATCGAGCAGTCGCTCGACGTGGGCGCGATCCTGATTGAGATCCTCCAGCCGCGACTGCTCGCTGGCGTAGCGCGAGTCGAGCTTGTCGACCAGTGTCTGGCGCTCGCGCAGGCTGGCGGCCAGGCGTTCACGCTGCTGATCGAGATCGCGCTGCACCTGATCGAGCCGCTGGCGGCGCTGGTCGATCGCGGCGAGGTTCTGGTCGAGCTGATGGTTGAGATCGCGCAGTGTGTCGAGGCGTGCCTGGCGCGCCTGCGAGATGGCGTTGAGATAGTGCTGCAGACGGTCGACCTCGGCAGGGTCGTCCTGATTGAGCAGCAGCTTGAGCTGCGGCGTGGTGCCGAGGCGGTAGAGAGCATCGAACTGCTGGGCCAGGGCCTGGCGCTGGCGGTGGCGCTCGGCGTCCAGGGTCTGGCGCTGGGCGGTGAGCGTGGCGACCTGTTCGTCGAGGTCGTGGCGCTCGTCCTGAAGCGTGTCCATCCGCTGGTGGGTGGCGCCGATCGCGGTCTCCACCGTCTCCAGCTGGCTCTGGGCGTCGCCGCGCGCCGCCTGGGTCTGCTTGAGCTTGCCCTGCAGCGCCTCGATGTCGGTGGCCAGGCTATCGAGACGCGCGCGCGCCTCCTGCGGGTTGGCCTGCCCCCACACCTGGCCGGCCAGCAGCAGGCTGCCGGCCAGCAGGATCACCCCCAGCCGCTGACCACCGCGCGTCACGAGCGCCGGGGTCCTGCGGTGTCACGTCGCGCTGCCGCCATGCCCGCTTCAGGCCCCCTTGATCAGCACGTGGCCGGTCATCTCCTCGGGGACCGGCTGGCGCAAGAGATGCAGCAGCGTCGGTGCGAGGTCGCACAGGCGGCCATCCGCCTGCAGCTCGGCCGAGTCGTGATCCCGAGGCACGTAGACCAGCGGCACCATGAAGGTGGTGTGAGCGGTGTGCGGATTGCCGGTCTCGGGATCGGTCATCAGCTCGGCGTTACCGTGGTCGGCGGTGACCAGGCACTCGCCGCCGGCCTTCTGGATCGCCTCGACCACTCGGCCGAGACAGACGTCGACCGCTTCCACCGCCTTGGTGGCGGCGTCGAGATCGCCGGTGTGCCCGACCATGTCGCCGTTGGCGTAGTTGCAGATGATCAGGTCGTACTTGCCGCTCTCGATCGCGCCGACCAGGGTGTCGGTCAGTTCAAAGGCGCTCATCTCCGGCTTCTCGTCGTAGGTCCTGACATCCTTGGGCGAGGGGATCAGCTCGCGATCCTCGCCGTCGAACGGCTCCTCGCGGCCACCGGAGAAGAAGAAGGTGACGTGGGCGTACTTCTCGGTCTCGGCGATGCGCAGTTGCTTGAGCCCATGGCTTGCGGCCACTTCGCCCAGGGTGTTGACCAGATCCTTGGGCGGGAAGGCGACCGGAGTGTCGATGTCATCGGCGTACTGGGTCAACATCACCAGCCCATCGCCCGCGAGGGTCAGCCGCTCGCCGCGGTCGAAACCATCGAAATCCGGATTGACGAAGGCGCGGGTCAGCTCGCGGGCGCGGTCGGCACGGAAGTTGAGGAACAGCGCGGCGTCACCCTTGGCAATGGCGAGCTTGTCACCGTTCGGGCGTACCGCGGTGGCGCTGACGAACTCGTCGGTCTCGCCGCGCTCGTAGGCCGCTTCCAGACCCGCCTCGGCGCTCTCGGCGACCTGCTCGGCCTCGCCGAAGGCGATCAGGCGGTAGGCTTGTTCGACCCGATCCCAGCGGTTGTCGCGGTCCATGGCGTAGTAGCGGCCCACCAGCGAGGCGACGAAGCCGTTGTCGCTGCCGACCAGCTCGGCGAGCTTGGCGTTGGCGCGCTCGATCGAGGCACCGGCGCTCTTGGGCGCGGTGTCGCGGCCATCGGTGAAGGCGTGCAGGTAGATGCGCTTGGCGCCGCGGGCGGCGGCGAGCTCGGCCACCGCCAGCAGGTGATCTTCGTGGCTATGCACGCCACCCGGCGAGAGCAGGCCCATCAGATGCACGGCACGGTCGTTGGCGACTGCGTCGTCGATCGGCGTGGTCAGGGCCGCGATCTGGCCCAGCTCGTCGTCCTCGATCGCCTTGGTGATCCGGGTGAAGTCCTGGTAGACGATGCGCCCGGCGCCGATGTTCATGTGGCCGACCTCGGAGTTGCCCATCTGCCCCTCGGGCAGACCGACATAGGGACCATCGGTGTGGATCAGGGTGTTGGGGTAGTCGCGCTTGAGCCGATCCATTACCGGCGTCCTGGCCCTGGCGACCGCATTGGCGGTGCTATCGTCGTTCTGGCCATAGCCGTCGAGAATCAAGAGCGCCACGGGGCGCGGCGTGGATGTCTCTGTCATGACAAGCCTCGGTAAAATCGGATGAACGGAAAACACTCAGGGCGACGATACGCAGGGCGGCGGGCACGGCCACGCCCCGGCCTCGCAGCATAGCGCACCCGCGGCATCGGGTCAGCCTGCGTGCGCCTCGTCTCGGCTGCCGCCTCGTGTATAATGGCCGGCGCCCGAAAACGGGCCGTGAGGAAAGCGCTGAATAGATCGCCGAACCCGCGGAAAGGCACGGCGCACGGCACGCACAGAACGAGACATGACACGGTGTCAGGCGAGTTCTCGCGTACCGCGCAGCGCAGCCATTCGCGCGTGCAGGCGTTTATGCAGTCATTTTTGAGTGTCAGCCAGCGTGGTGCTTTTGCCTGGGTTCAGGTGCCGCGCCAGCGCATGGCCACGCGCGCCGGGAGCCGCGCCGCCGCGTCTTGCGGCCCGGTGCTTCCGGCCCCAGCATTCCCGCTTTGAGAGTGTCGGCAGACCCATGATCGATCAGTTGTTCGAATTCGTTGAAAATCATCCGCTGCTGGTCAGCGCCTTCCTGGTCGTACTGCTCGCGTGGCTGGCGTTCGAGGCCAAGCGTGGCAGCGCCTCCGGCGTCTCCACCAGCGAAGCGACCACGCTGATCAACCGCGAAGATGGCGTCGTCATCGATATCCGCGACAGCGCCGAGTTCAAGGCCGGCCATATCGCCGGCGCCAAGAACGTCCCCCAGGCCCGGCTCAAGGAGCGCCTGGGCCAGTTGGAGAAGCACAAGGACCAACCCGTGGTGGTGGTCTGCAAGCATGGCCAGAGCTCGGCGACCGCGGTCACCGAGCTGAGCCAGGCGGGCTTCTCGCGGGTCTACAAGCTCAAGGGCGGCATGGCCCAGTGGCAGGCCGACAGCCTGCCGGTGGTCAAGCGCTGAGCCGACCCGATACGCGCTCGTCGGCGGATGAGGGCGGCCCGTGCTAGCCAGCCGGGCCCGCTACCGACCGCGGGCCACACGCCAACCGCTCCGATCTAACCCAAAGGAAACGCACCATGGCGGAAGACAACAATCAGCAGGGCACGCAGGAACAGCCGCAGCTCCAGTTCTCCCTGCAGCGTATCTACGTGAAGGACATCTCGTTCGAGGCCCCGAACTCACCGCGCGTGTTCCAGCAGCCGTTCAAGCCCAAGGTCGGCCTCGATCTGGATACCACCAGCGAGTCGGTCGGTGAGGATCTCTACGAGGTCGTGGTCAAGGTGACGGCTCAGGTCTCCAACAACGAAGACGACGCCACCGCCTTCCTGGTCGAGGTCGAGCAGGCTGGCCTGTTCCGCATCTCGGGCCTCGACGGGGCGCAGCTCGACCACACCCTGGGCGCCTTCTGCCCCAACGTGCTCTTCCCCTATGCGCGGGAGTGCATCGATAGCCTGGTCGGGCGCGGCAGCTTCCCGCCGCTGATGCTGGCGCCGGTCAACTTCGAGGCGATGTACGCCCAGAAGCAGCAGCGCGCCGCCCAGGCCAGCGACACCACGCAGTAAGCGCGCCATGGCCATACCGCGCATTCATGTCGCCGCCGACTTCCGGGTCGGCGGCGACGTCGTTCTGCCCGAGGGCGCCGCGCGTCACGTGGCGCTGGTGCTGCGTCTGGGCGTGGGCGCCCCGCTCAAGCTTTTCGACGGTGCCGGGCTCGAGGCCCAGGCCAGCCTGATCGAAGCCGGGCGCAAGCGCGTCGTCGCGCGGATCGAGACGCTCGAACCCGGCCGCGGCGAGTCGCCGCTGGCGGTGCATCTGGGGCAGGCGATCTCCAAGGGCGACCGCATGGATTACGCGATCCAGAAAGCGGTGGAGCTGGGCGTGGCGGCGATCACCCCGCTCTACGTCGAGCGCGGCGACGTGCGCCTGAAGGGCGAACGCGAGGCCAAGAAGCTTGCCCACTGGCAGGGGGTGGCGGTCAGCGCCTGCGAACAGTGCGGGCGTGCCAGCATACCGCCGGTGCACCCGCCGCAGCCGCTGGAGGCCTGGCTCGGTGCCCGCGACGAGCAGCTGCGCCTGGTGCTCCACCCCGCCACCGACGACAGCTGGCGCCACGCGGATGCGCTCGATAGCGCCGCGCTGCTGATCGGCCCCGAAGGCGGTCTCACCGACGCCGAGGTCGCGGCCGCACGCCATGCCGGCTTCCAGCCCCTCACCCTCGGTCCGCGCATCCTGCGCACCGAAACCGCCCCGGTGGTGGCACTGACGCTGCTGCAGCATTACTTCGGCGATCTCTAGATTCGGTCTGAACACTGGCCACCCGTGGGACAGTCGGCGGCCGGCGGTGACGCGCATCCAGGGAGCATCGCCCCGGGCCCGGAGGCTCAAGACGTGGCGTGCTCGCGGCGATAGTCCCGCGGTGCCACGCCCATCACTTTCTTGAACTGACGCGAAAAATAGTAGGGATCGTCGTAGCCCAGGTCGGCGGCGATCTGGCCCACGCTGAGCGTGGTGACATCGAGCAGGTAGCAGGCGCGGCTGATCTTGAAGTGCTGGAACGCCTGCATCGGCGTCTGCCCGGTCTGGCGCTTGTACTCGCGGATGAACTGGCAGCGCGACAGCTCGCTGGTGGCGTCGACCAGGGTGGCGAGCTCCACCCGGCGGTCGAGGTGCGCCTGCAGCCAGGCGTTGACCCGGGAGACGTCCAGCGCCGCGTGGCGTGCGTCGCGCTGGTGGCGCACCAGGGCGATGTAGGTCAGCAGCGCCTTGAGCTGATTGGCGGCGTGGATCAGCGGCAGTGTGCGAAAGCGTGTCACCACCGACAGCAGCAGCTCCCACTCGGCGACGATCCGCGGATGGTGGCCGATCTTGATGCACACCTCGTCCTGCGGCTCGGCGATGGCATCGAAATAGTCCGCCGCCGCCGTGCCGCCCAGGTGCACCCAATAGATCGTCCACGGATCGCGCGGGTTGGCACGATAGCGATGCCCCCGCTGCGGGCGCAGCAGCAGCACGTCGCCGGCGCGCACCGGAGAGAGCTTACCCGCGCACTCCACCATTCCCGAACCCGCTTCACAGTAGATCAGCAGATGATCGCGCGGTGCCGACCGCTGCATATGGTGGCCGGCCGCGTGGGGGTATAAGCCGACCCCGTGGGGCAGGCACTCGCGGCACAGCGGGTGGGTCTCCAGCGCCGCGATCGCAGTCTGAGGGATCACCACCCGGCGTCCACTCAGCGGCAGCGGCCAGGGCGAGGTCTGGGCCGACAATGGTGGCAGGGACTGGCGCAACATTGTCCATCTCCCGGCAATTTACGCCATCTTATGGCCGCCAGGGGCGTGTTACACCTTAGCCATTGATCGAAGATCCCCTGCGCGACGGGGCTCGAGATCGCCCTCGCAGACGGACCGAGCGGCGCCGGCGGTGACACGCATGCCCTCCACGCCCACCCGCGCCAGCGCGGTTCGCCAGCGCTTCAGGAGCGGACCATGACCCTACGACTACCCCAACTGATCGCGGGCGCCTTCGCCCAGAGCGACAGCGAACACTGGATGGCGGTCACCGACCCCGCCACACAGCAGGTGCTGTGCGAGGCGCCAGCGGCGACCCCGGACGAGATCGAGCGCGCCGTGACCTCGGCGCGGGCGGCCTTCGAGCGCTGGCGCGAGGTGCCGGTGAGCGAGCGGGCGCGCTTGATGATGCGCTACCAGGCGCTGCTCAAGGCCCATCAGGAGGAGATCGCCGTGGGGCTCTCGCGGGAGACCGGCAAGACCTTCGAGGATGCCAAGGGCGATGTGTGGCGCGGGATCGAGGTGGTCGAGCAGGCCGCCAACGTGCCGGCGCTGATGATGGGCGAGACGCTGGGGAACGTGGCCCGCGGCATCGATACCCATTCGTGGACCCAGCCGCTGGGCGTGTGCGCGGGGATCACCCCGTTCAACTTCCCGGCGATGATCCCGCTGTGGATGTTTCCGCTGGCGATCGCCTGCGGCAACGCCTTCGTGCTCAAGCCGTCGGAGCAGGACCCGATGACCCCCAACCGGCTGGCCGAGCTGTTTCTCGAAGCCGGCGCGCCGCCGGACCTGCTGCAGGTGATCCATGGTGGCCGTGAGCAGGTCGATGCGCTGCTCACCCATCCGCAGATCGCAGCGGTCTCGTTCGTCGGCTCGGTGGCGGTGGGCCAGCACGTCTACCGCACCGCCACCGACCACCTCAAGCGCGCCCAGTGCTTCGCCGGGGCCAAGAACCATATGGTGGTGATGCCGGACGCCGACCCGAAGCAGGTGGTCAACGCGCTGGTGGGGGCCGCCTGCGGCGCCGCCGGTCAGCGCTGCATGGCGATCAGCGTGGCGGTGTTCGTCGGTAGCGCGCGGGAGTGCATCGAGCCGCTCACCGCCGCCTTCGCGGACCTGCGCCCCGGCGCCTGGGACGACCCCGACGCCGCCTATGGCCCACAGATCAGCCCCCAGGCCAAGGCGCGGATTCTCGACCTGATCGCCCGCGGCAAGGCGGAGGGCGCCACCTGCCGGCTCGATGGCAGCGACTGCCAGGTGGCCGGGCTGCCCGATGGCAACTGGGTGGGGCCGACGCTGTTCACCGAGGTCACCCCGAAGATGTCGATCTACCGCGAGGAGATCTTCGGCCCGGTGCTCTGCTGTCTCTGTGTCGACACCCTCGATGAGGCGATCGCGCTGGTCAACGAAAGTCCCTACGGCAACGGCACCTCGATATTCACCGCCAGTGGGGCGGCGGCGCGGCGCTACCAGCAGCAGGTCGAGGTGGGCCAGGTGGGCGTCAACGTACCGATTCCGGTGCCGCTGCCCTTCTTCAGCTTCACCGGCTGGAAGGGGTCGTTCTATGGCGATCAGCACGCCTACGGCAAGCAGGCGGTGCGCTTCTACACCGAGACCAAGACGGTCACCAGCCGCTGGTTCGAGGAGGAAGCCGTGGCCGGGCCCAATCTTTCCATACAGCTGCAGTGAGACGTCGCCACAACGGATGAGCCCGGCCCTGGGCGGACAGGTCAGGGCCTGGGGCAGATACGTGAGAACGAGAGAGACGGGTAGGTCAGGACGAGAGACGAATACGCCATCTCAGGGGAGAGCGGACGATGAATATCGCATTTTTCGGTGTCGGCAACATGGGCGGGCCCATGGCCGCCAATCTGATCCAGGCGGGCCATACGGTACGCGTCTTCGACCTGCTGCCGGCGCTGGTCGAGGCGGCGGTGGCCAGCGGCGCGACGGCCGCGGCCTCGCCGCGTGAGGCGGTCACCGGGGCCGAGGTGGTGATCAGCATGCTGCCCTCGGCGGCGGCGGCCCAGGGGCTCTATCTGGGCGATGGCGCGGCTGATGCCGGTATTCTGGACGCGATCGACCCGGCGGCGCTGATCGTCGACTGCTCCACCATCGATGCCGCCACCTCGCGGGCGCTGGCGGCGCGTGCCGACGAACTGGGGCGGGTGCTGATCGATGCCCCGGTCTCCGGCGGCGTGGGTGGGGCCCGCGCCGGCACCCTGACCTTCATCTGCGGCGGCCCGGCGGAAGCGGTCGAGCGCGCCCGGCCGCTGCTGGAGACGATGGGGCGCAACGTCTTCCACGCCGGCGACAGCGGTGCCGGGCAGACCGCCAAGATCTGCAACAACATGCTGCTGGGCATTCTCATGGCGGGTACTGCCGAGGCGCTGCAGCTCGGTGTCGACAATGGTCTCGATCCCGCCGTGCTCTCGGCGATCATGGCCGAGAGTTCCGGCAGCAACTGGGCGCTCAAGGTCTACAACCCCTGGCCCGGGGTGATGCCCGAGGCGCCGGCCAGCCATGACTATCAGGGGGGATTCGGTGTGGCGCTGATGAACAAGGATCTACGTCTGGCCCAGGAGGCCGCGCTGAGGAGCTGCTCGACCACGCCGCTGGGGGCGCTGGCCAAGAGTCTCTACGGCTTTCACGCCGCCGCCGGTGGCGAGGGTTACGACTTCTCCAGCATTCAACGCTTCTACGCCCGCGGGCATGAGCCATCGGGCCAGGCGTGAGTCGTGCCGATATTCGCGACGATACGCAGACGCCCCGGCGCGTGGCCGGGGCGTCTGTAGGCTGCCCGTATCGGGCACTGATGATGCCTGCCGGCCGGATCAGAACAGCAGGTAGACGACGCCGGCCAGGAGGAAGCCGACCATCGACTCCAGCGCCTGCTGCACGGTCCAGGTCATCAGCGTGGTCTTGACGTCCATGCCCAACAGCCGCCCCACCAGCCAGAAGCCGGAGTCGTTGACGTGGCCGGCGAACACCGAGCCGGCGGCGGTGGCGAGGGTGATCGCGACCACCTGCATGGCGGAGAAGTCGCCGCTGGCCACCGCCGGCGCCATCAGCCCGGCGGCGGTGACCAGCGCCACCGTGGCCGAACCCTGGGCCAGGCGCATGACCACCGCGACCAGATAGGCGGCGACGATCACCGGCATGCCCAGGTTGCTCATCGAATCGGAGAGCGCATCGCCGATACCCGAGGCCTGCAGCACCCCGCCGAACATGCCGCCGGCGCCGGTGATCAGGATCACCGAGCAGATCGGCCCCAGCGAGGAGTCGACGATCTTCTCCAGCGCGCTGCCACCTTCACCGCGGCGGCTGCCCAGCACGTAGATCGCCACCAATACCGAGATCAGCAGCGCGATCGGCGTCTCACCCAGCGAGGAGAGGAACTGGAACCAGGTGGCGTCGCTGTCGGCTACGCCGGCGGCGCGGGCGAAATCGAGCCCGGTATTGAGAAAGATCAGCGCCAGCGGCAGCAGCAGCAGCGCGATGACCGTGCCCACGCTGGGCGGATTCTCGATCGTGTCGTTGTCCTGGCCGCCGAACAGGCTGACTTCCAGCTTGAAGTCGAAGCGGCTGGCGGCGAAACGCCCCCACAGGTAACCCGAGAGGTACCACATCGGGAAGGCGATGAGGATCCCCACCAGCAGCACCAGGCCCAGGTTGGCGCCATAGAGCTCGGTGGCGGTGACCGGGCCGGGGTGGGGCGGCACGAACACGTGCATCACCGAGAAGGCCGCCGCCGCCGGCAGGGCGTAGAGCAGCACCGGGCCGCCGAGGCGCTTGGCCACCGCGAAGATGATCGGCAGCATCACGATCAGGCCGGCATCGAAGAAGATCGGAAAGCCCATGATCAGCGAGGCGATACCCAGCGCGAACGGCGCGCGGGACTCGCCGAACAGCGACACCATGCGTTCGGCCAGCACCTGGGCGCCGCCGGAGTGCTCCACCAGCTTGCCGAGCATGGCGCCGAAGCCGACCAGCAGCGCCACCGAGCCCAGCGTACCGGCGAAGCTGTCGGTCATGGTATCGACGATGGCGCCGGCGGGGATGCCGGTGGCAAAGGCGGTCAGCAGGCTGACCAGCACCAGGGTGGGGAAGGCGTGCAGATGAAAGCGAATGATCAGGACCAGTAGCAGGGCGATCGCGGCGGCGGCGATGCCGAGCAGCGGCCCGGCCGACAGGGTTTGCGTCCAGCCGTCCATTAGAGATACCTCCATGATGTGAAGCTTCAAAGTGGCACGAAGCGGGCAAGGACGACAGTCGACGATGGTCTTTATGTCAGATATTGAGTGATTAATGTCGGACAAATACGCGTATCGAAGGGCGAACACAGCGGTCGAGGATCGAACAGCGAAGGAGAAGGCGCCTCGGGTAGGCGGAGGGTGACGGACACACCGTGATGAATGCGAGGTTACCGATTTGAACAATCGGTCACCGCGACCAACACTGAAGGTCCGACTCCTCGGATGGACACCACGACATGTACCGTCGACTCTTTTACCTCCTCGTCCCCGTGACGCTGGCGCTGATTCTCGCCGTCGGCGTGGTCTGGCACCCCTGGCTCTGGCTGCTGCTGCTGTGGGTGCCGCTGGCGCTGATTGGCTGGCGCGATCTGCGCTCCACCGCCAACGTGCTCTACAACTACCCGCTGATCGGGCATCTGCGCTACATGCTCGAGTTCGTGCGCCCCGAGCTACGGCAGTACTTCTTCGAATCCGAGACCAGCGGGCGGCCCTTCTCCCGCGAGCAGCGCAACCTGATCAACGCCCGCGCCGATGGCACCGGCGATACCTCGCCCTTCGGCACCATCCGTGACGTCGATGCCGCCGGCTACAACTTCTCCTTCCACTCGATGGCGCCGCGCAAAGTGGCCGACGAGCAGCGCTTCATCACCATCGGCGGCCCCCAGTGCACGCGGCCCTACCGCTCGTCGCGCCTCAACATCTCGGCGATGAGCTTCGGCTCGCTCTCGGGCAACGCCATCGAGGCGATGAACCTGGGGGCCAAGCAGGGCGGCTTTGCCCACGATACCGGCGAGGGGGCGATCAGCCCCTACCATGAGAAGCACGGCGGCGACCTGATCTGGGAGCTGGGGACCGCCTACTTCGGCTGCCGCCACAAGAATGGCCGCTTCGATGCCGAGACCTTCCGCGACAAGGCGCGCCTCGAGCAGGTCAAGATGGTCGAGATCAAGATCTCCCAGGGGGCCAAGCCCTCTCACGGTGGGCTGCTGCCGGGGGCCAAGGTCAATCAGGAGATCGCCAGCACCCGCCAGATCGAGGCCGGCCAGGATTGTGCCTCGCCCCCCGGGCATCCGGAGTTCTCCAACCCGCGTGAACTGATGGCGTTCGTCGCCCAGCTGCGCGAGCTCTGCGATGGCAAGCCGGTGGGCATCAAACTGTGTCTCGGCGTGCGCCACGAGTTTCTGGGTATCTGCAAGGCGATGATCGAGACCGGCACGCTGGTCGATTTCATCGTCATCGATGGCGCCGAGGGCGGCACCGGTGCGGCGCCCCAGGAGTTCTCGGACCGCCTCGGTGTCTTCATCGACGAGGCGCTGCCGTTCGTCGACAACGCTCTGCGCGGCGCCGGGCTGCGTGACAAGATCCGCCTCGTCGCCAGCGGTAAGGTCGCCCTGGGCTACGACATGGTGGTCAAGACCGCGCTCGGCGCCGATATGTGCAACGCCGCGCGCCCGTTCATGTTTGCGGTCGGCTGTATCCAGGCCCGGCGCTGCCACACCAACAAGTGCCCCACGGGCGTGGCAACCCAGGACCCCAAGCGGGCGCGGGCGATCAACGTGCCGGAGAAGGCGGAGCGGGTGGCGCGCTACCACCGCGCAACCCTGGATGGCTTCGCCGCGATCACCGGTGCCATGGGGCTCGAGCGCTTCGATGCGCTGACTCCGGACCATATCCGCCACCGCAGCAGCTATGCGCCAGCGCGTGGCTATGCGGCGTTCGAGCTGCCGCGGCTGCAAGATGGCCAACTGCTGGGGGATGAGATTCCCGAGGCGTGGCAGGCCGACTGGCGCGCCGCCGCCGTCGACCACTTCTGAGCCAGCGTCACGGTAAGCACGTGGGGGCTATTGTGAAGGTCTCGGCGCGCAGGTCCTGGTGAACAGATCCTGGTGAGAAAGTTCTTGGCGCGAAGATCGGTACTCGGTGGAACTCTGGCTGTGGCGTAGGCTCTGAGGCTCGACCCCCACGATGACAAGCAGGAGACTATCGATGCGGCGCTTTCCCGGATTTGCCTATCTTGCCGAGACGCCCGATGCAGCGGGCGCAGGCTCGAGCGCCGAGGCCGACGCGCACCGCTGGCTGGAGGCGATCGACGACCCCGAGGCGCTGGCCTGGGTCGAGGCGCACAATCGCGATACCCTCGACGCCCTGGGCGGCCCTGAGCTCGATCACCTGACCGCCGAGCTGCGCGAGATCCTCGATGCCGACGATCGTATCCCCTTCGTGGTCAAGCGCGGCGAGCACTACTACAACTTCTGGCAGGATGCCGATCACCCCCGCGGGGTGTGGCGGCGGACCCACTGGACCTCCTACTGCCAGGCCAAGCCCGAGTGGGAAGTGCTGATCGATGTCGACGCCCTCAACGCTGCCGAGGGCGAGAGCTGGGTGTGGCATGGCGCGCGCTGCCTCGAGCCCGAGGCGCCGGCGGGCGTCTGGGAACGGGCGCTGGTGGCGCTCTCCCCGGGTGGCACCGATGCCGACGTGACCCGCGAGTTCGATCTCATCAACAAGCGCTGGGTCGAGGAGGGTTTTCAGCGGCCCGCGGCCAAGGGCGGTCTGAGCTGGATCGACCGTGACAGTGTCTACGTCTATACCGATTTCGGCCCCGATGCCGCGGGGCAGAGCGCGCTCACCAGCTCGGGGTATCCGCGCTGCGTCAAACGCTGGCGGCGGGGGCAGCCGCTGGCCGCGGCGGAGACGCTGTTCGAGGCGGCGGAGAGTGACCTGATGGCGATCGCCTTTCGCGATCGCACCCGCGGCTTCGAGCGCGACTTCATCCAGCACGCCCTGGCGTTCTACGAGCAGCGCTTGATCGAGCGGCTGCCCGATGGCACCCAGGTCCCGCTCGACCTGCCGCTTTCGGCCCAGGCCAGCGTGCACCGCGAGTGGCTGCTGGTGCTGCTGCGCGATGACTGGGCCCCGGCGGCGACGTGCTATCCCGGCGGGGCGCTGCTGGCGATCGACTACGCCGCGTTCAAGGCCGGTGCCCGTGATTTCCGCGTGCTCTTCACGCCGGATGCCCGGCGCTCGCTGGAGGGGTTCGAGTGGACCCGGCACTATCTGGTGCTGGATATTCTCGAAGACGTCAAACACCGCTTCGTGCGCCTCGAACCTCGCGCCGGGGCTGCATGGGCAAGCCTGGCGCTCGATACCCTACCGCCCACCGGCGAGGTGGGTCTCTCAGCGGTGGACGACGAGACCAGCGACGAGGTCTTCGTCGTGGTCACCGACTATCTGACGCCGACCACGCTGTCGCGCCTCGACCTGGCCCAGGCCGAGACCGCCAACGCGGGACCCAGCCCGATCAAGCAGGCACCGGCTCTCTTCGACGCCAGTGGCATGCGGGTCGAGCAGCGCTTCGCCACCAGCGACGATGGCACCCGCGTGCCCTATTTCCTGGTGCTGCCGGCGGGCATCGACGACGTTTCACGTGAAACAGCGCTGCCCACGCTGCTCTACGGCTATGGCGGGTTCGAAATCTCGCTCACGCCGCACTATGCCCCCGATGTGGGGCGCTGCTGGCTCGCCCGTGGCGGTGCCTATGCGGTGGCCAACATCCGGGGCGGCGGTGAATATGGCCCGCGCTGGCACCGTGCCGCGCTCAAGGCGGATCGCCACAAGGCGTTCGAGGATTTCGCCGCGGTGGCCGCGGACCTGGTCGCCAGCGGCGTGACCACACCGCGCCAGCTGGGCATCCAAGGCGGCTCCAACGGCGGCCTGCTGGTGGGCAACATGATCACCCGCTACCCGGATCACTTCGCCGCCGCGGTATGTGAAGTGCCGCTGCTCGACATGCGCCGCTACCACCAGCTGCTCGCCGGCGCTTCATGGATGGCCGAGTACGGCGATCCGGATAGCGACGACTGGGAACGCTTCCTGAAGGACTACTCGCCCTATCACAACCTGCGCGGGGGCGTGGACTATCCGGCGGTACTATTCACCACCTCGACCCGCGACGACCGCGTGCACCCCGGGCATGCGCGCAAGATGATGGCGAAGATGGAAGCGATGAACGTAGGCGATATCCACTACTATGAGAACACCGAAGGCGGCCACGGTGGCGCTGCGGACAGCGCCCAACGGGCGCGGTTGAGCGCGCTGGCCTGGCGTTTTCTGTGGCAGCGGCTGGGGGCGGACTAGGGCGCCGGTGTCTTGGTGCTGCGCGTGGCGCTCGGGCATACTGAGCGCCACGCTTCTCCCGTCCGGCCTGCCGGCGGGACACACCGACATGGAAGACCTCACCGATGAGTCAGAACACCGTCAAGCTGGGCGTGGTGATGGATCCCATCGCCGATATCGCCTACAAGAAGGACACCACCCTGGCACTGCTGTGGGCGGCCAAGGCCAAGGGCTGGTCGCTCTACTATCTCGAGCAGGAGGATCTCTACCTCTACGAGGGGCGCGCCATGGGCAGCGTGCGCACGCTCGATGTGCACCACGATCCGGATCACTGGTTCGACCTCGGCGAGCGCGAGGCGATGCCGCTGGGTGAGCTCGACGTGATCCTGATGCGCAAGGATCCGCCGGTGGACGGACACTTCCTCAACGCCGTGCACCTGCTGGCGTTCGCCGAGCGCGAGGGAACCCTGGTGGTCAACCCGACCCGGGCGCTATTCGAGTGCAACGAGAAGCTGTTCGCCCAGCAGTTCACCCACTGCATCCCGCCCAGTGTGGTCTCCGCCAATGCGGCGGTGCTGCGCGCCTTCCAGGCCGAGCATGGCGATACCATCTTCAAGCCGCTCGATGGCATGGGGGGCACCGGGATCTTTCATATCGGCCCCGAGGGGCGCAACCTCGGCGCGGTGATCGAGCAGCTCACCGAGCGCGGCCAGCGCCAGATCATGGCCCAGCGCTATCTGCCGGAGATCAAGGACGGCGACACCCGCATTCTGCTGGTCGACGGCGAGCCGGTGCCCTTTGGCCTGGCGCGCATTCCCAGTGCCGGCGAGACCCGCGGCAACCTGGCCGCTGGCGGTCGCGGGGTCTCCCGCGAGCTGACCGAGCGCGACTACTGGCTGGTGGAGCAGGTCAAGCCGGCGATCCGCGAGCGCGGGCTGCTGTTCGTCGGGCTCGACGTGATCGGCGACTACATCACCGAGATCAATGTCACCAGCCCGACCTGCGTCCGCGAGATCGACGACCAGCGCGGTACCGACATCCCCGGGCTGCTGATGGCCGCGATCGAGAAGCGTCTGGCTTGATTCCGCCGCGACACGACCCCATCTCGGCGTGTCCTGTCACGCCGCGTGGCCGTGAGCGACGCGCGGCTCCCGGTGCCGCTGCGACATCCGTCGCCCCGACGACAACGTCGGGATACGCGGGTGTTACACTGCAAGCTGACCTCAGGCGTGCCGGCAGGCCGGCGGCGCGCTGCGATTTCGACGGAGTCTCATGCAAAGCCTGAAACACTACTTCCTGATGGCGATGCCGCACCTGGAAGATCCCAATTTCGCCGGCACCCTGACCTATCTGTGCGATCACGATGACGATGGCACCCTGGGGGTGATCGTCAACCGGCCCTCCGAACTCACCCTCCAGGGGCTGTTCGAGCAGCTCGACATCGAGTCCGAGCCGGGGCCGCACAACGAGATCCTGGTCTACGACGGTGGCCCGACCTATCGCGACCGCGGGTTCATCCTGCATCGCGGCAGCGCCGACGAGTGGGACTCCAGCATCCAGGTGGCCGAGGACATCGCTCTGACGACCTCGATGGACATGCTCCAAGCGATCGCCCAGCGGCGTGGCCCGGAGCACTTTCTGGTCACCCTGGGCTGCGCCGGCTGGAAGGCTGGCCAGCTCGAGGACGAGCTCAAGCAAAACACCTGGCTGACGGTCGAAGGCGACGGCGACATCCTGTTCCGGCAACCGCCGGAGCAGCGCCTGGCGGCTGCCGCCGGGCGTCTCGGGGTCGACCTCAACCTGATGACCCGCGACGCCGGACATGCCTGATGACCTGCCTCGGCGGTAGCGCCAGCGACAAGCTCGGCCAACGTCTGGTGATGGCCTTCGACTACGGTACCCGGCGGATCGGTGTGGCGGTGGGCAACGAGATGCTGGGCTCGGCGAGCGGGCTCGACCCGCTGCCGGCGCGGGACGGCATTCCCGACTGGGCGCAGATCGAGCGACTGCTGGCGGAGTGGCAGCCGGACCTGCTGGTGGTGGGGCTACCGATCCATGACGACGGCAGCGAGTCCGAGATGAGCGTGCGGGCGCGCAAGTTCGGCAACCGCCTGCACGGGCGCTTCGGCAAGCCTGTCGAGATGTTCGATGAGCGCGGCACCACCCAGGCGGCCAAGCAGATCGCCGCCCAGGGTGGCCACCGCGGCAACTACCGCGACCGCGGTGTCGACGGCATCGCCGCGCAGCTCATCCTGGAGAACTGGTTCACCCGCGCGCAGGCGTGACACTGCATCCGGGTGTCACGCCTGCCGCTCGATCCCGCCTGTCTTAGAAGACCTTTCACAACCGCCAGACCACGTGGGCAGGGCGTCGCGAGGGCGCTGTGACCCCCTCCCTGGGCGCTACCTTTGCCATCCCTGGCAAAGGACCCTCGCTTTGTCCTGCCCCCGGCGCCCAGTGTCAGAAGGTTTGGACATGCGCTCTTATTGGGCCTTCAGCGCGCGATCGTCGACGCCGAAGGTCTCCGGCACGAACCAGCGCACTTCGCGCAGGTCGCGGGCGATCTCCTCTTCCACTTTGAGCAGATGGGCGAAGATTGCCATACGCATGGGGATGCCGTTGTCGGTCTGGCGGAAGATCGCCAGGCGCGGGTCGCCATTGAGATCGGTGGAGAGGTCGTTGGCACCGGGGCGGCTGTCCCGCGGCAGCGGGTGCATGACCACGGTGGTGGGGGAGCAGCGGCGGTCGAGGAAGCCGCGGTCGACCACGAAGTCGGCGGTCAGCTCGGTGAAGCTTTCGGTCATCTCGGCGGTGAAGCGCTCGCGCTGGATGCGCGTGGCGTAGATCACGTCGACATCGGCGAAATCCTCGGCCAGGCTTGGCCGGGTCTCGATCCGGTGCCCGCGGGAAGCCACCAGGTCGACCAGATGCTGCGGCATCTCCAGCCCCGGCGGCGACACCAGGGTGATGCGCAGGGGGGCGTAGAGCGAGAGCAGCTTGATCAGCGAGTGCACCGTGCGCCCATACTTGAGATCCCCGGTCAGCAGCAGATGCGCCCCCGCCAGCGGCTTGCCCAGCCGCGCGAACTCCTTGCTGATGGTATAGACGTCGAGCAGCGCCTGGCTGGGGTGCTCGCCGGGGCCGTCGCCACCGTTGATCACCGGCACCCGGGTCGCCTCGGCGAATTCCGCCACCGAGCCCTGCTCCGGGTGACGCATGACGATGGCGTCGACATAGCCGCCCATCACCCGGCTGGTGTCGTAGAGCGACTCGCCCTTGGCCATCGAGGAGAAGGTGAAGCCGGTGGTGTCGCAGACGCTGCCGCCGAGGCGACAGAAGGCGGCGTTGAAGCTGATTCGCGTGCGCGTGCTGGCCTCGAAGAAGAGGTTGCCGAGCACCGCCCCCTCCAGCACCCGCGTCACCTGGCGCCGCTGAGCGATCGGTTCCATGCGCTCGGCGAGGCGGATCAGATGATCCACGGCGTCGCGATTGAGAGAGTCGACGGAGAGCAGGTGCGGGGACATGGCGGACCTCACTGGCGGGTGGCGGTATCGGGGCCGGTCTGGCCGGGCGATAGTGTAGCGCCGAGGCTCTCCGGGATCATCCGTCGCGCGTCGCGGTGCCCGCCCCGCGCCTCAGGCCGGTGGTTCGCTGGGCGTCTTGCCGCCGAGTCTGGCGGTGATCTCGCGGGCGGTATCGGCGACCAGCGCGGCCAGCTTGGGCAGGCGCGAGTCGTCGATCCGTGCCACCGGGCCGGAGACCGAGATCGCCGCCAGCGGCAGGCCGCTCTCGTCGTGCAGGGTGGCGGCGACACAGTTGAGACCGATGGCGTGCTCCTCGCGGTCGACCGCATAGCCCTGGCGCCGGATCGTCTCCAACTGGGCGCGCAGCGTCTCCAGGTCGGTGAGGGTGTTGGGGGTCTCGCCTTCGAGGACGCGCCCCCCCATGACGCGCTCGAACTCCTGCTCGGGCATCCACGCCAGCAGCGCCTTGCCCACGCCCGAGGCGTGCAGCGGCGCGCGCGAGCCCAGGCGGGTGATCATGCGCATCATCTGTTGCGACTCGCTCTGGGCCAGATAGACCACCATGCCGTCGTCACGAATGCCCAGGTTGGCGGTCTCGCCGCTGAGTGCGGTGAGCCGGCGCAGGAAGGGGCGTGCGGTGGCGACGAAATCGCGCGCCTCGAGGAAGCTGTTGCCGATACGGAAGGTCTTGACGTCGATCCGCCACAGGCCGTTGGTGCCATCCTGGGTGATGAAGCCCTGCTGGTGCAGCGCCTGCAGCAGCCGGTGGGCGGTGGAAGGGGCGAGGCCGAGGGCATCGGCGACCTCCGAGAGCGCGAGCCCGTTGGGCGCGGCGGCCAGCGCTTCGAGGATGGTCAGACCGCGCACCAGCGACTGGCTGTGGCCGCCGGCGCTCTTGCCACCGGCGGCCGGGCGGCCGACCGCCCGGCGCTTCTCGCCGCTGCCGCCGGTAGCCCGTCGCTGGGCTGTCTCCGGCTCCTGCTGCTGGGTCGTGTCTTGCGCCGTGTCGCTCGCCCGCTGCCGCTTTTGTTCCGTCACCCGCTGCCGCTCTCGTGGTTGAGATTCGTGGTTGAGAAAGAGACCCGGCGCGTGCCATGGGGCAGCGCCGGGCATTGTTCAGGATAACCCGATCGATGGTGAGCTGTCTTTGCCGGCGGCTGGCGTCATGCGCTGATGCTGCGTGCCTCCAGGCGCAGCAGGGCGATCCGGTGGATCTGTGCGATGGCGGTATGGCGCTCCGCTTCCGGGGTCTGTTCCAGGCGCTGTGCGAAGGCGTCGAGAATGGCGTGGCGATCGAGACCGCGTACGGCGATCACGAAGGGAAAGCCGAAGCGCTCGCGATAGGCGGCGTTGAGCTGCTCGAAGCGGGCAAACTCCTCCGGGGTACACTGGTCGAGCCCGGCACCGGCCTGTTCGCGGCGGGAATCCGCGGTCAGGGTCGCGGCTACGGCGGCCTTGGCGGCCAGATCCGGGTGGGCCCGGATCAGTGCCAGCTGGGCCTCGGGGGAGGCGGCGTCGACCGGCTCGCGCAGCCGCGCGGCGAGTCCCGCGGGAGTGTCGTGGCGGTCATCGAGGCCGCTGTCCCAGGCGGCGGCGGCGATCCACGCCGAGTGTTCGTAGATATCGCCGTAGGTGGCGATGAAATCCTCGCGCGTGAGCTGGCTCGGGCGCGGGTGCAGACGATCCGGCATATGGGCTTTCCCTTGAATCTTGTATACGAACCGCTTTGAATGAAGTCACTGACAACGGGGCATATTCTGGTGGTCGTCTGACACGTCGACGAGCGCCGTACGGGTCAGATAGTGCCAAAGCTACCGCCAAGTGTCCGCGTCGATCCAGCCTTTCCCCTGCGATGGGCGGTGGGCGCGCGCCGGTGGCCCCCTTTTCTCCGCTCCCGATCGCGAGGCGTGCATGAGCGATACCGACTCTGGTTACCTGACCACCCACGTGCTGGACACCGCCCGCGGCTGCCCGGCCGCCGATCTGTGCATCGATCTCTACCGACTCGAGGGCGAGCGTCGCACCCGGCTGGCCAGGCTGAGGACCAATGCCGATGGGCGCAGTGATGCGCCCCTGCTGGCCGGCGCCGAGTTCCGCGCCGGCTGCTACGAGCTGATCTTCCAGGCCGGCGACTATCTCGCCGCCAGCGGTGCGCCCGGAGGGTTTCTCGGCGATATCCCGATCCGTTTCACGGTCGATGCCCCCGACGAGCACTATCACGTGCCGCTGCTGCTGTCGCCGTTCGGCTACTCGACCTACCGCGGCAGCTGAGTCGCCGCGACGTGGGCATCCCACCGCCCGGCCGATACAATCGCAAGGACGCACTCAGGGAGTCTGACAGCATGGGGAAACGCGCCGATGCCACTATGGCGGCGGGCCAGCCGCCTGCGGCCACGCCTGCGCGTCGTCGCAGGGCGGGCAAGGACGGCGATGGCGCGGAGCGCCACGAGGTCATCTACCAGTCGATCAGCGACGCCATCATCGAGCATCGCCTGAGGCCGGGGGCCCGACTCCGGGAGGATGCCCTGGCCGATGTCTTCGACATCAGCCGTACCGGTATCCGCAAGATTCTGCAGCGTCTCGCCCTCGAGGAGCTGGTGACCCTGACGCCGCGTCGTGGGGCCAGCGTGACGCGCCCCTCTGCTGATGAGGCCAAGGACGTCTTCGATGCCCGGCAGATGATCGAGTGCGGCCTGATGCCCGAGATCACCCGGCGTATCACCCGCGAGGATATCCGTGCCCTGCGCGACATGGCGACCCGCGAGCGCGAGGCGCTGCGCGCCGGCGAACAGAGTACAGCCATCAAGCTCTCGGCGGCCTTTCATGGCCATCTGGCGCGCCTGTCCGGCAATGCCACCCTGGCGGCTTTCGTCGAGCGCCTGTGCTCACGCTCTTCGCTGATTCTCGCCGTCTATGGCAATGCGGGCCATCTGGGCTGCGAGTCCCATGATCACGATGATCTGGTGGGCTATCTGGAAAAGGGTAACGGCGAACGCGCCCAGGCCTTCATGGGGCGCCACCTCAAGGCTATCGAGGCTTCGCTCTCCCTCCATGGCGAAGAGGATGAGACGCCGGATCTCTACACGATATTTTCGCGCTGACAGGCGATCTGCCGAGAGCGTCATCAACACGCCTCAAGATGCACAGCCCCCGCCGATGGCGGGGGCTTTTTTGTGGCGGGGGAGAGATGGCCCGGTCAGGTGGTGACCGCGTTCCGGTCGCTCTGTTTCCTCATCAGCAGATAGTAGATGCCTCCGCCCAGGGCGGCGCCAATCAGCCAGGCGTAGCCGCCCAGTACGTCCAGCGCCGGTACCCACACCGAGGAAATGGAGAACAGCGCGGCCAGGCCAAACGCTACCAGGGCTCGCCGGTTCCAGCCCTTCACATAATGATAGGCGCCGTCGGGGTCGCTGGAGAACATGTCCTGAATATCCAGCCGCTGGTGTCTCACCAGGTAGTAGTCGGCCACGATGATGCCGTAGAAGGGGGCGATCACCGCGCCGAGGGCATTGACGAAGCCGGGGATGCCGATATGGCTGATCACGGCGATCCACAGGGCGCCGACGAAGAAGGCGATCACTGCGGTGATCAGCCCGCCGATGCGAAAGCTGATCCGTCGGGGGAAGAGGTTGGCCAGGTCATAGGCCGGCGGAATGAAGTTGGCCACCAGGTTGATGCCAATGGTCGCGGCGAAGAAGGTGACCGCGGCCAGCAGCGTCAGCGGCAGCGAGTCGACCTGCTCGATTATCGCAGAGGGGTTGGTCAGCGGCTCGCCGAACAGCACCAGGGTGCCGGCGGTGATGATCAGGGCGATGAAGGAGAAGATGGCCACATTGAGCGGCAGGCCCAGCAGGTTGCCCAGCTTCATGTCGCGCTCGCTTTTGACGAAGCGCGAGAAGTCGCCGAAGTTGATCACTACCGCGGCGAAGTAGGCGATCATGGTGCCGGTGATGGTCAGGAAGGCGCCGATTGCGCTGCCCTGATAGTCGCTGCTGGTGCTGAAGACAGTGCTGATGGCGGGCAGCAGGTCGCTACCGGCTTGATACCAGACGATGATCATCAGCAGGACCATGACGGCATAGACCAGCGGTCCTGCCCAGTTGAGGAAGTGCTTGATCTTGTCGACACCCTGCCAGAACAGGGCGATCTGAAAGAGCCAGACGACCACGAACGACAGCCAGCCGATGGCCGACATGCCCAGCCATTGGCCACCCGGGTCGCCGAACAGCGCCGTCAGCAGCAGGGTCAGCGCCGTCGAGGCGAAGTAGGTCTGCACCCCGTACCAGAAGATGCCGATGATGGCGCGCAGCATGGCCGGCAGGTTGGCACCTCGGACGCCCATGCTGGCGCGGATCATCACCGGAAAGGGGATGCCGTATTTGACGCTGGGTCTGCCGCTCAGGTTGACCAGCCACATCACCACGAAGCCGGACAGAATGATCGCCGCCATCACGGCCCAGCCGTTGAGGCCATAGGAGATGAACAGCGAGGCGGCCAGGGTATAGCCGAACAGACTCTGGATGTCGTTCGCCCAGACATTGAAGATCTCGAACCAGCCCCAGCTGCGCTTGCTCTTCGCCAGGGGGGCCAGGTCGTCGTTGTATAGCGTCCGGTCGATATGCCGGATGTTCAATTCTTGATCGGTCATGATGAAGGCCCGTTGTCATTGTGATTCATGCCAGGCCCTGCGTTGCGGCGAGCCCGCTCCAGGAGGGCAACCTTACCCTCCCTGTCTTTAACCTTGATGTCGTGGCCTCAGCTGCAGAAGCGCTGGCATGGAGACCAGTACTTCATCAGCAGGAAGTAGGTCAGCCCAGCCGGAATCAGGCTGGCGTACCAGGAGACGGTGGAGAGACTGAAGGCCGCGATCACGCCTACCAGGGTAGCGATCACCGCTCCGAGGTTGACGCCGCGGTAGGGCCCGCTTTCGTCGTACAACTTGCCGAGATCCAGGGTGCGGCGGCGGATCAGATAGTAGTCGACCACCAGGATGGCGAAGATAGGGCCGAGAAAGGCGGAGTAGGTCTGCACGAACACCTGCAGGCCGGCGGCGGACTCATCCTTGACCAGTTCCCAGGGGAAAGTGGCAAAGGCCAGCAGACCGACGACCACCGTGGCCGTGCGGTACTTCAGCTTGAAGGTATCCATCAGCACATAGGTCGGCGGCACCACGTTGTTGAGCACGTTGGTGGTGACCTGGGCGAAGGCGATGAACAGCAGGGTGGTCATCAAAAGCGGCGTGTTGTCGACCGCATTGGCGAACACCTTGATGGGATCGGCGACGCCGGTGGCTTCGGAGACCATATAGCCGATCAGCCCCATGAACAGGGTACAGGGCAGGATCGACATGGCGTAGAGGGTGGTCAGAAGGCCCGGGCCGCTACCCTCCTTGTGCTCGCGGGAGTAGTCGCTGACGTTGAGCATCATGGTGCTGTAGATGCCCAGGAACAGCATGGTGGCACCCCAGAACGGCATGCCCCAGGAGCCGTCCATGGTCAGCATGCTGGTCGAGAGCTGGTCGCCGTAGCGCTGCACGGTGCTGTAGAACATGTAGACCAGCGAGGCCAGAATGAAGGCGCTGCCGATGTTCTCCAGCCATTTGATGCCCTGAAAGCCCGTCACCGACAGGGCGATCTGCAGGAACTGGAAGGCGATGAAGTAGAAGATCAGGTTGTCGAAGCCGAACAGGGTCGCCGAGACCATGTTCAGGGCGCCGGCACCGATCCAGCTCTGGAAGCCGTACCAGACGATGGCGGGCACCGCGCGTACCAGCCCCGGTAGCCGGGTGCCACTGAAGCCGAAGGCGCTGCGTGCCTGGACCATGAAGGGAATGCCGTACTTGTAGCCGGCGGCACCGTTCAACGCCAGTGCGATGCCGATCACGAAGCAGCCGATGGCGATGGCCAGCGTCGCCTGCACCAGGTTCAGCGTGCCGACCACGCTGGAGCCCATGGTGAAGGTACCGATCGACACGCAGCCGCCGAACCAGGCCAGCAGATAGGAGGTACGACCCATGATGCGGGTCTGCTGTGGGGCCAGCGATTCCTGGCCGGCGGCCTTGGTGGCCGTGTCGGATAGCCCGGCCGATAGAGTCTGGGCCGGGTTGGGGTCATGGCTCATGCTGTCGTCCTCGCAAGAAGGGGATCACTGTTGTTGTTGTCCCGGTCGGGAGCCGGGAGGACTCTTGCGGCGTGCTACTCGGGTTTTAGTTTTTGCTGTGACGCTATTTTTCGTGCTGACGGTGCGGCCCGGGGCGCGTTATGGATCGGCCCTCATGGCGTGTGTCACTCGCTCGGGGTCATGTGAGACAGGTGCTCGAAGCGCCCGGTGAAGGCCTTGGGGCGCGGGAAGGCCAGATCGCCGAACTTGCTGGTGCCCAGCCCCAGCCCCACCAGGGCCTCGCTGAGCTTGACCGCAGCGGTCACGCCCTCGACCACCGGCAGGCCGACGGCGTCGCTGATCTCAGCGGTCAGGTCGGCCATGCCGCCGCAGCCCAGTACGATAGCGCCGATACCATCTTCGTCACGGGCGCGGCGACACTCCGTGATGATGCGGTTGAGCGCCGCCTCGCCGTCATGCTCCAGGTCCAGCACTGGGATCTCGGCCGCGCGCACGCGGCGACAGTGGTGGCGAAAGCCATACTGGTCGAGCAGGTGCTCGGCGATGATGCCGGTGCGGCCCAGGGTGGTGACGATGGAGAAGCGGGTGCTGATCAGCGAGGCCATGTGAAAGGCCGCCTCGGCGATGCCGATGACCGGTGCTCGGGTCAGCTCGCGGGCGGCCAGCAGGCCTGGGTCGCCGAAACAGGCGATGATGTAGGCATCCACGCCCTCGCGCTCGCCGGCCATCACCTCCTCCAGCACGCCGACGGCGCTGATGGCCTCATCGAAGTGGCTCTCGATGGAGACCGGGCCACTCTTGGGGGTCGTGGCCACGATCTCGGTGCCCGGCGAAGCGATACGCGAAGCCGCTTCGCCGATGGTCGTGGTCATGCTGGCCGTGGTGTTGGGATTGATGACGCGAATCCGCATCGTGGCGTGACTCCTGAACGGCGCTCGACGGAGCAGCAGGGCATCGAGGCCTGGCGCATGGGCGGCAAGCTATAGTCTTTGTATACAAAAAATCTATGGGAGATTTTTTCGGAATGCAAGCAGGATAGGCTCGCCAATGGGTGCTAACGACACCTCTGTGGCGCCGAAAAGACTGTTTCTTAGGCCATGTCAGCAGGTTGGCGTTGTACTACAGACGATGCCCGGATGGTTTTTTCGTATACAGCGCCTGATGCAGTATCTGACAGCGAGGCAACAGGTTCGCATCAGTGCCTCATGGAGCAGGCTTGCAGAGTGAATGGATACAATTCATGTTGTTATTGTATTCATGGATATTCGTGTCGCCGACCACGCACCGGCATTGGACACGGGCACGAGAACAACAGGAATCCTGCAATGAATTCTCCCGCGCATGATGGCTATCCCCGCGATCTGATCGGCTACGGCCGCAACCCGCCCCAGGCCAACTGGCCCGGCCAGGCCCGCGTCGCGGTGCAGTTCGTGCTCAACTACGAAGAGGGCGCGGAGAACTGCGTGCTGCACGGCGATGCGCACTCCGAGCAGTTCCTCTCCGAGATCGCCGGGGCCGAGGCCTATCCCGATCGCCACCTGAGCATGGAGTCGATCTACGAGTACGGCTCTCGGGCCGGCGTATGGCGGGTGCTCAAGGAGTTCGAACGCCGCGGTCTGCCGCTGACGGTGTTCGGCGTGGCGATGGCGCTGGAGCGCAATCCGGAAGCCGCCCAGGCGTTCCGCGAGCTGGGCCACGAGGTGGCCTGCCACGGCTATCGCTGGATCCACTACCAGCATGTGCCGGAGGCAGTGGAGCGGGCGCACATGCAGCGCGCGCTGGCGATCTTCGAGTCGCTCTACGGCGAGCGCCCGCTGGGCTGGTATACCGGCCGCGATAGCCCCAATACCCGGCGGCTGCTGGTGGACGAGGGTGGTTTCCTCTACGACAGCGACTACTACGGCGACGATCTACCGTTCTGGAGCGATGTCGACGACAGCCAGGGGCGCAGCCAGCGCCATCTGATCGTGCCCTACACCCTGGACAGCAACGACATGCGCTTCGCCTCGCCCACCGGCTTCGATCATGGCGAGCCGTTCTTCCAGTATCTGCGTGACGCCTTCGACGTGCTCTATGCGGAGGGGGCCGAGACGCCCAAGATGCTCTCGATCGGCCTGCACTGCCGACTGATCGGGCGTCCCGGGCGCTTCCGCGCGCTGCAGCGCTTCCTCGATCATCTCGAGGCCCACGACCGGGTGTGGATAACCCGACGTGTGGATATCGCCCGCCACTGGGCCAGCCACCACCCGGCCTGAGCGCAGAGCGGGAGAGATCGTCGAGGGCAGCGTCTGGGGCGCTGGCATCGGTGATAGAGTGGCCGCAGCCATCGTCAGGGAACGCATGTATGCAGGGCCATATCGGGCGTCAGCTCCAGCAGCGCTTCGGCGAGCTGGCGCCGCAGGAGCGGCGCGTCGCCAGCTTCATTCTGGATCACTTCGAGGATCTCGCGATCTACAGCGCCGCCGACCTGGCGCGCCTCTCGGGGGTCTCCAAGGCCACCGTGACGCGGCTGTTCCGGCGTCTGGGCTACGCCGACTTCAAGGCGGTCAAGGCCCACGCCCGCGAGCTGCGCCATTTCGGTGTGCCGCTGGCGGCGGGCAGCGATGCCCTGGGTGAGGGTGCCGAGCGCTGTGCCCGGCACCTGGCCCGCGAGCAGGAGAATCTACAGCACTGCTTCGAGGGGCTCTCGGCGGCCAGCTTCGAAGCGGTGATCGGTGCGCTCGACAGCGCGCCGCGGCTGGCGGTGGTGGGGTATCGCAACAGCTATCCGCTGGCGCTGCATCTGCGCCAGCAGCTGCTGCAGTGCCGCCCCGGTGTGGCGCTGTGGCCGGCGCCCAACCAGTCGCTGGCCGAGGAGCTCGCCGAGCTCGATGCCGATGCGCTGGTGGTACTGTTCGGCTTTCGTCGCCGGCCGCGGGTGTTCGACGCCCTGGTCGAGACCCTGGCGGCGCGCGGACAACCCTGCCTGCTGATCGGCGATGCCACCACCGCGCGCTACGCCGAGCGTGTCACCTGGCGGTTGGCGTGTCCGCTGGACAGCGTCTCGGCCTTCGACAGCTACGCCGCGCCGATGAGCCTGATCTGCCTGCTGGCCAACGCCCTGCTGCACCGCCGGCTGGCATCGGGGCGGGCGCGGATCGATGGCATCACCGACCTCTATGAGTCACTCGACGAGCTGGCCCCCTGAAGGGCTGCCCGAACCCTGCGCCCGACTCACGAGCGCAGGCCGCTCTCGTATAGCGCCTAGCCCTGCCAGCCGGTGGCCTGGGCAAACAGCAGCAGGGCCACGGCGATCGCCACCCAGGCACCGAACAGCGGCAGGAAGAAGCGCACCCAGCGCTGCCACGGCACGCCGGCCAGCGCCAGGGTGGCCATGAAGTAGCCGGAGGTGGGGTAGAGAATGTTGCCGATACCGTCACCCAACTGATAGGCGAGGACCGCGGTCTGGCGGGTCACCCCGAGGAGATCCGAGAGCGGCGCCATGATCGGCATGGTCACCAGCGCCTGGCCGCTGCCGGAGGGCACCACGAAGTTGAAGCCGAGCTGGGCGAGATACATGCCCAGCGCCGAGAACAGCGTGGGCAGGCCGCCCACCGCGACCCCGAGGCCGTGGACCATGGTGTCGAGCACCTGGCCATCTTCCAGCACCACGGCCACGGCGCGCGCGATACCGGCGATCATGGCGCCGACCATGACGTCGCGGAAGCCCTCGTTGAAGCCTTCGCAGATGGCGTCGACCTTGAGCCCGGCGATCAGGCCGACGGCGATCCCCATGATGATGAACAGCCCCGCCATCTCGAGCATGAACCAGCCCTGCCCGAGCACGCCGTAGACCAGGATGGCGAAGAAGCCGAAGGCGGCCAGGATGGCGGCTTTCTGACGCCCGCTGGCGCGCGGCTTGTCGGCCTCCAGCGCATGCTGGTAGTGGTGACGTTTGTCGTGCTCGCCGGTGTCGTCAGCGAGCAGACTGGCGCTGGCATCGTCACGCACCCGGCGGGCGTAGCGCAGCACCCACACCACGGCCACCGCGAGCATGGCGATGAGCGCAACCAGGCGCAGACCGAAGCCCGAATAGAGCGGCAGGTGGGAGAGCTGCTGGCCGAGCCCGGTGTTGATCGGATTGAGCACCCCGGCGGTGAAGCCGACAGTGGTGGCACACAGCGCGACCGCGGCAGCCACTACCGAGTCGAAGCGCAGCGCGATCATCAGCGGCAGGATCACCGGCACATAGACCAGCGACAGCTCCTGGGTGCCGATCAGCGTGGCGATGACGGCGAACAGGGTCATCAGCACCGGAATCACCCACAGGCTGCGGCCGGCAAAGTGGCGCGTCAGGTTATCCACACCCAGTTCGATGATGCCGGTACGCCGCAGCACCGCGAACATGCCACCGATGATCAGGGTGAAGAACACCACCTGACCGGCACTCATCAGGCCGTTGGGGATCGCCAGCAGAAAATCGGTCAGCCCGGTCGGCGTGGCGGGCACGTAGTGGAACGAGGCCGGGTCGATGGTGGTGCGTCCCGCTGGCCCCGGCACGCGCTCGTAGACGCCGGCGGGGATCAGGTAGGTGGCGATGGCCGCGAGGACGATGAAGGGGAAAAGGATGGCGTAGATATGCGGGATGTGAAACGATCGTTTCTTATGCGAACGGTCAAGATCCGCCTCGGATGATGGGCTCATGGACGCTTCGTCTTCTCTGTCGTGTTGATGTTGTGATTGCCGGCCGAGCCGGCGGAGAGCGCGTGTCTGCGGGGTGTGATGCCATCCCCGTATTATCCTTGTGGTGATCCCTTGGGCCTGCGTGGGTCGCGGAGGCGCTCGGGTTTGATCGATAGTTTCACAACTCGATGGCCGCGAAAAGCCCTCTTCCGTTACGCTGGTTTCATTGCCGTTTCATCCGCGTTTCATTGATGTTTCATTGGCGTGTGCTGGCCCGGGTATCGCGCCCGAGCGCGACCCATTCGGGCGGCGCCGTGACTTCACCGAGGAGAACCCATGTCGCAACCTGACGCCCCCCGCAGCGCCCAGCCGCCACGCCGCTACTACGCCCCCCATGGCGGCCTGCCGCCGCAGAGCCAGCTGATCCATGACCGCGCGGTGTTCACCGAGGCCTATGCGGTGATCCCCAAGGGGGTGATGAGCGATATCGTCGTGAGCTACCTGCCGCATTGGGAGAAGACCCGCCTGTGGGTGTTGGCACGCCCGCTCTCCGGCTTCGCCGAAACCTTCTCCCAGAGCATCATGGAGGTCGCCCCCGGCGGCGGCAGCCAGCGCCCCGAGCTGGACCCGGAGGCCGAGGGGGTGCTGTTCGTGGTCGAAGGGGAGATGACCCTGACCCTGGCCGGCCAGGCGCATGTCATGACGCCGGGGGGCTACGCCTACCTGCCGCCGGGGTGCGACTGGCAGCTTCACAACCACGCCGCCGAGGCGGTGCGCTTTCACTGGATCCGCAAGGCCTACGAGGTGGTCGAGGGAATCGAGGTGCCGCCGGCCTTCGTCACCAACGAGCAGGAGATCGCACCGACGCCGATGCCGGATACCGACGGCCGCTGGGCGACCACGCGTTTCGTCGACCCCGCCGATCTGCGCCACGACATGCACGTCACCATCGTCACCTTCCAGCCGGGCGGGGTGATTCCGTTCGATGAGACCCATGTGATGGAGCACGGCCTCTACGTGCTGGAGGGGCGTGCGGTCTATCACCTCAATCAGGAGTGGGTCGAGGTCGAGGCCGGCGACTTCATGTGGCTACGCGCCTTCTGCCCGCAGTCCTGCTACGCCGGCGGGCCGGGGCCGTTCCGCTATCTGCTCTACAAGGACGTCAATCGACAGATGCCGCTGCGGCTATCGCGCCGCTGAGTCCAAGGCCCGGCGTCCATCACTTCAGCGCTCGCGGCCGAAGCGCGTCAGGCGGTAGGGCGCGAACGCCGGCAGGTCGTGCGCGGGTGATGCGGCGCTCGGGCCCGAGGTGGCGCTGGTGTCATCGCCTGAGCGCGCCAGGGCGGCGATCATCTCGGCGCTGATCGCCGCCTGGGTCAGCCCCAGGTGCTGGTGGCCGAACGCCAGCAGCACACGACCGCCGCGGGCGCGATCGATGATCGGCAGGGAGTCCGGCAGCGAGGGGCGAAAGCCCATCCAGGCGCTGGCATCGGTGATGTCGAGTTGATGCGTGAACAGCCCCTTGCTGAGGCGGTGTAGCTGCCAGGCACGCTCCAGGTTGGGCGGGCGTTCGAGCCCGGCGAACTCCACCGTGCCGGCCAGGCGCAGGCCGTCGGGCAGCGGTGTCATGATGAAGCGGCGCTCGAAGGCGGTGACCGCGAACGGCAGCTGCGCCTGCTCGCGGGGTAGCATCAGATGGTAGCCGCGCTCGGTGTCCAGCGGCACGCGGATGCCGGTCAGCGCCGCGGTGAGCGGCGCCGAGTGGGCGCCGCAGGCGATCAGCACGCGGGCGACCCGCAGCGTGCGCTGAGTGGTGGTCAGCGTCACGCCCTCCGTTGTGGTGTGGCCGTCGCTCACCCGCTCGCGGAGAAAACGCACGCCTTCGCGCCGGGCTGCCTCGGCCAGGGTTTCCACCACCCGCAGCGGATTGAGGAAGTGTCCGGTGGCGGGAAAGAAGAGCCCGCCCCGCAGGCGCGGCGAGAGCTCCGGTGCGGCGGCGTGAAGCGCAGCGGCATCCCAGCTCTCCACCGGCACCCCCTGGGCTCGGGTGCGCTTGGCCAGCGCCTCCAGCAGCGGCAGCGATGCCGGCTTCTCGTAGGCCAGGACCGACCCCTGCTGGTGCAGCAGCGTGCCGGCATCCACCGAGGCCAGCAGGCGCTGCCACGCGTCCAGGCTGGCGCCGTTGAGCGCGCTCAGTCCGGCCACGCTGGCGCGGTAGGGGGCCGCACGCAGGTTCCACAGCAGGCGCGCAAACCACGGCAGCCCGCGCGGCAGGTGGCGCCAGTCCAGGCGCAGCGGCCCCAGCGGGTCGAGCAGCATGCATGGCAGGCGCTTGAGGATGCTGGCATCGGCGATGGGGAAGACCTGCTCGGTGGCCAGGTGACCGGCGTTGCCGAAGGAGGCGCCCATGCCCGGCGGCTGGGGGTCGAGCACCAGCACACGCTGGCCCTGGCGCGCCAGGGCCAGCGCACAGCAGACGCCGACGACGCCCGCGCCGATCACGGCGATATCGGCATCCGACGAGGCCGGGGCGTCCAGCGAGTCGGAGGCGGTGGCGGTAGTGGGCATGGGCAGGCTTCTCGCGGTGGGTAGTTCGCCGACGACTCGTCCTGGCGAGCATCACGATGATGGTTTTGTAGATTGTATAAAATCAATATGCCCGACGTCTCGGCGCTTGTCGATCTCTCCCGCTGGGCATGGGTAAGCCAGCGCCCAGGGCCGCGGAAGGCGGGTGGCAGCGGGCGGTTGCCGGGAAAATGACGGCGCAGGGCACAGCCCGGTGCCCTGGCGTTAGGCGTTCATGCCTGGCTGGCCAGATTGCGCTCCAGCACCGCCACGATACCCTCGCAGGCGTCGAGGATATGCCGTTCGAGTACGCGACAGGCGCCCTTGACGTCACCCTGGCGGGCGAGATCGAGCAAGGCGTGGTGCTCGCGCTCGGCCTTTTCGATCTGGCGGGTGTAGAGCAGCTGCATGCGGATGTAGCGATCCGACTTGGTATTGAGCTGGCCGATCATCGCCAGCGCCTCGGGCAGCTCGGCGGGGGCGTAGAGGGCGCGATGAAAGGCGAAGTTGAAATCGCTCCAGTTGTCGATCTGGCTTCCGGCGTCCAGGGCGGCGTCGTAGTCGCTCAGGATCGCCTCGGCCTGGGCCAGGTCCGTCGGGGTCAGCCGCGGAATGGCGCGCTCGAGCACATAGCCCTCGACCAGTACGCGCAGATCGAACAGCTCGCGGATCTTGGCCACCGAGAGCTCGGTGGTGAAGGCGCCGCGGTGGGCGTGGAACTCGACCAGCCCCTCCGCTTCCAGGGTCAGCAGCGCCTCGCGCACCGGAATCCGGCTGACGCCGTAATCCTTGGCCAGGCCATCCTGCCGCAGCTGGGTACCGCCGGTGAACTCGCCGCCGAGAATGCGTCGCCGCAGGTCGTCGGCGACGTACTGGGCCCGGGTCTTGAATGGCATGATGTGAGGACTGTGTGGGGATTTTGCATATTGTGTACAAATGCCCCGATGGCGTCCATCCGCCGGCGGCGCTCGGGGGCGAAGGCCCGCGCTAGCGCGGGCCAAGGGGACGGTCAGAGCGGGCCTTGGCGCGGCAGAAGATCGCGCCGTTCGCTCGAACTCACTCGATGATATGGAACTGCTCGAGATAGTGCTGATTGAGTGTCAGCCCCAGGCCAGGGGTGGCGTCGTCCAGATCGAGCAGGCCATCGACCGGTGCCGGGTCGCCCTCGAACAGGTAGTAGAACAGCTCGTTGCCGATCTCGACATCGTGGACCGGGAAGAACTCCGCCATCGGTGAGGCCAGCGAGGCCATGGTCAGGTGATAGTTGTGCATCTGGCCGGCGTGGGGGATGACCGGCACGCAGAACGCCTCGGCCAGGGCGTTGATCTTGCGCGCCGCGGTGATGCCACCGACCCGGTTGGTGTCGTACTGGATTACCGCCACTGCGCGCTTCTCCAGCAGCTGGCGGAAGCCGTAGTGGGTGAATTCGTGCTCGCCGCCGGAGATCGGGATGCTGGTGAGCCGGTTGAGTTCGGCGTAGCCGTCGATATCGTCGGCGATCACCGGCTCTTCGACCCAGCGTGGCTGGAAGCGCTCGAGCCGCGGCAGCATGCGCTTGGCGTAGTCCAGGTTCCAGCCCATGTAGCAGTCGATCATCAGATCGACCTCCTCGCCGATCACCTCGCGCACCGCGGCTACCCGGTCGAGATTGGCGCGCATGCCCTCGGGGCCGTCGTTGGGGCCGTAGCCGCAGCGCATCTTCATCGCCTTGAAACCCTGGTCCAGATAGGACTGCGCCTCCTGCTGCATGCTGGCGAGATCGCGGCTGTAGAGCTTGGAGGCGTAGCAGGGGATCTTCTCCTTGGTACGCCCGCCGAGCAGCTTGAACACCGGCTGACCGCTCGCCTTGCCCATCAGATCCCAGAGCGCGATATCGACCCCGGAGATCGCCGCCATGCCGATGCCCTTGCGCCCCCAGGCGAGGGTGGCGCGGTACATGCGCTGCCACAGGTACTCGTAGTCGAACGGGTCCTGGCCGATCACCAGCGGCGCCAGATAGTGATCGATGATCGTCTTGGCCACCCTGGGTGCCAGAGCGACGTTGCCCAGCCCCACCAGACCGCTGTCGGTCTCCACCTCCACCGCGGTCCAGCCGTGGAAGCGGAAGGTGTCCATGGAGTCGCCCTTGTCCCACAGCTCGTCCATGGCGTTGGTGCAGAAGTGCGGCATGGGCGGCACGGTCTCGCCTTTCCATTCGAAGACGCGGGCGCGGACACGGGTGATTTTCATGGCGGCTCCTTAGGGGATGTCGAAAGGGGGGTGTCGAAAGGGGATGTCGAATATCTGGTACGCTGGTAGGCTTTCCAGACCAGTAGGGCGACAGTAAGCCGTGTTGCTGGGCCGCATCAAGCGCCGGCACGATGGTGCTAGACCTATGTCTAGTCCGTCCGGGCTCAGGCTATGCCGGGGCGGGCCCGATGCAGACACGGCCTGGAGCGGTGCAAGGCCGTGAGGCGTCGCGCTACGATATCACGCCTGTTTCAGAGACGAGTTCGATGCCCAACCCCGCTTTCGCCCATGAGAAGACGCTTCAGAGCAAGACCAAGAAAGCGCTCCTCGCCGACAAGCTGATCGACATGATCCTCACCGGATTGCTGCGGGATGGCGACGAGCTGCCCGGGGAGCGCGCGCTGTCGCAGCTATTCGGGGTCAGTCGCGAGACGGTGCGCGGCGCCATGGCGCGGCTCGAGGCCGCCGGGCTGATCGCCGTCGCCCATGGCAGCAAGACGCGGATCGTTGCCGGCGAGGCAGAGCTCGCGCGCTTTCGTGACGTGGTCCCGGCACAGCGTGCGGGCGAGTTCGACCCGCTCGACCTCGACAGCGTGTTCGAGAGCCGGGCGGTGGTGGAAGCGGCGATCGCCCGGCTGGCGGCGCGCCATATCGATGCCGAGGGTGTTGCCCAGCTCCGGCGGCTGCTCGAGGCGCAGCGTGAACTGTTCGCCTCGCCGGTGCACTTCCAGCTCTCGGATCAGCGCTTCCACAAGCTGATCTCGGCGCAGGCCCGCAACCCGATCCTGGCGCGCTACGCCGAAGAGCTCTACGCCTTCGGCCTGCCCCTGCGGCGTCAGGTGATGAACGAGCCGGCGGCCATTGCCCAGAGCTATCGCGAACACGGCGCGATCGTCGCGGCGCTCGCCGAAGGCGACCCCGAGGCGGCCGAGCGCGCCATGCTCACCCATCTGGAGAGCGTGCACCGCACCACGCGGGAGCAGCTCTCCGGCCGCCGCGACTGAGCCGTGCCGGCCCGGCGCCGTTTCAGTGCTTCAGGCAGTGCCCAGGGCAGCCGACCAGCGTGCATACCAGGCACGGAACTGGGCGTACTGGGTCTCGGCGTAGCGCTGCTGGGCCGGGGTGAGGGCGTCGCTCTCATTGAAGTGCAGGCGGTACTCGCTATCGCCGTTGAGCACCATCAGATGCTTGTAGTAGAGCACCAGATCGGCGCCCTCATCGAACGAGGAGAGCACGGCCAGCGCGCGCTCCAGCTCCAGTGCCAGGCGCCGCGCCTCGGGGTCACCGGTGGCGGCCTGGCGGCTGAGCTCGACCAGCTTGAGAACCTCCCGTGGCAGCGCGTTGCCGACCCCGGTGATGGCGCCGCTGGCGTTGCAGTCGACGAAGCCGTGCACCACCTGGGTGTCGACCCCCACCATCAGGCTGACGTCATCGTCCTGGGAGGTGATGTGCTCGGCGGCGTAACGCAGGTCCTCGGCGCCGCCGAACTCCTTGAAGCCGACCAGGTTGGGAAACGCCTCGCGCAGCGCGAAGAACAGCTCGGCGCGGGTGGCGAAGCCGTAGTAGGGGCTGTTGTAGATCACCGCCGGCAGCTCGGGGGCGGCGGCCAGGATCGCCGAGAAGTGCGCGCGCTGGGCGCTGCTGGAGGTACCGCGGGAGAGCACCCGGGGAATCACCATCAACCCTTGCGCGCCGACCTTGGCCGCATGCGCGGCGTGGGAGACCGCCTCCTTCGAATTGACCGCGCCGGTGCCGACGATGACGGGCACGCCGGCGGCGACCAGCCGCGCCACGCCCTCCTGGCGCTGGGCCTCGCTGAGCAGCGGCCAGTCGCCCATGGAGCCGCAGTAGACCACCGCGCGCATGCCGAGATCGACCAGCTCGCGCCCCTTGGCGACCAGGGCGTCATAGTCGGGTGTGCGCTCTGCGGTGCACGGGGTCATCAGCGCGGGGATGCAGCCGCTGAAAATGGAATCGCTCATGGTTGTCCTCTGGGATGTCGGTCAGGGGTGGGGCGTAGGCACCTAGGAGGCGGTGATGCCCCAGGCGAACGGATCGCTATCGCCGATCAGCAGGGTGGCATCGGCGGTGACATAGGCGTTGCCGGTGATGAAGGGCAGGATGCGATCGCCCTGCCATTCGTAGCGCCCTTCGAAGCGGCTGCCGGTGATGCTGGCCTGGACCCAGGTCTCGCCGGGGGCCAGCTTGCCGTCCGCCGCCAGGCAGGCCAGCTTGGCGCTGGTCCCGGTGCCGCAGGGGGAGCGGTCGTAGGCCTTGCCGGGGCAGAGCACGAAGTTGCGGCTGTCGGCTGGCGGGTTGCCGTGGGTGTCCGCGGCGAACAGCTCGATATGGTCGATGTGGCCACCGTTCTCGCCGGTGATGGACTGCGCGTCCAGCGCCTGGCGGATCGCCCAGGTAAAGGCCGTCAGCGCCTCCTCGTTGGCCAGCGTCAGCGCCTGGTCGTGCTCACCCACCAGGAAGAACCAGTTGCCGCCCCAGGCGATATCGCCATGCACCACGCCGTAGCCCGGCACCTCGACCGGTACGCGCTGGCGATAGCGGTAGGCGGGCACGTTGCCCACGGTGACCGCACCGTCGTCGTGGAGGATGGCGCTGACCTGCCCCACTGGGGTATCGATGCGATGGGTGCCCGGACTCAGCTTGCCGAGATGGTAAAGCGACGCCACCAGGCCGATGGTGCCGTGGCCGCACATGCCCAGGTAGCCTGTGTTGTTGAAGAAGATCACCCCGCAGCTGGCCTCCGGCGAGACCGGCTCGCAGTAGAGCGCCCCCACCAGCACGTCGTTGCCCCGCGGTTCGAGTAGACAGGCCCGCCGCCATTGATCGTGGTGCTCGCGCAGCAGATCGCGCTGGGCGGCCATGTCGCCGGTCAGCGCCGGGAAGCCCGACATCACCAGCCGGGTCGGCTCGCCGCCGGTGTGGGAGTCGATGACGTGGATACGCTGCATGGGGGCTCCCGTGCCGAGAGGGCGGTGATGGGTGGGGCAATGTTTGGATGATTTTATATTTTATACAATCACCGAGAAGATAAGGGAAGGGGATGGAAGCTCTAGGTCGTCAGGTCGTGGCAAGAACCGGCGGGGAGCCAGGCGCCGAGATGGGATCGGGAGGCGACAGCCATCGTCGGTAACGTGTCCCGGTGGCACGCTCAGAGGGTGTTGCTTTAGACGATAACTTGGGAAACCGGCGCGACGCGCGCGGCCTCATGGGGTAAAACCGGAGGCGGAACACGATCGTGAGTGATGACAGGAGCAGAGCAGATGCAGGAACTCAACGCGCAGCCGCTGACCGCAGCGGCCTTCGCGCCCTTCGGTGAGGTGATCGATGCCCGCGTCGGCGAGTCGTTCGCGATCAACGGGGGGCGTACCCAGCGCCACCATGCGCTGGCCAAGGTCGATATTCGTGATGCTGCGACGCCGCCGCTGATCAGTATCTTCGTCAGCCAGCCGGTGACGCTGCCGCTGGAGGTCGCACTGCTCGAGCGTCACCCGCTGGGCAGCCAGGCGTTCATGCCGCTGCACGAGGAGCGCTTCGTGGTCGTGGTGGCGCCACCGGGCGATGACATCGATCCGAGCGCGATTCGCGCCTTTGTCACCGACGGCCGCCAGGGGGTCAACTATCGGGCTGGCACCTGGCATGCGATCCACTCGGTGCTGGAGCGCGAAGGGGAGTTTCTGGTCGTCGATCGTGGCGGCGCCGACAATCTCGACGAGCGGGAGATGAACATTCGGATCGTGGTGCCGTGACGAGTCGGTCGCAGGCGATGAGCTAGGGTGCCCGTCAGGGGCACCCCAGCTCGTTGGCGTTGGCGTCAGACCGGTTTGCCGCCAACCGCCTTGGCCGGCATGTCGTCCTGCTCCATGCGTTCGCGTTCGTCGTCGATGATCTTGAGCGCCTGTTCCGGTGTCACCTTCGAGGCGGGCGTGACCAGGCTGACGACGACACCCACGATCAGCGCGACCAGCACGGCGGGGATGCTGGGATTGCCCCAGAACGCCGTCCAGCTGTCGACATTGATCACCGACAGCGAGGTCGCCGAGGCCGCCACCAGGGTAGCGATGGCCCCCTGCCAGGTGTAGCGCGGCCAGAAGCGTCCGAGCACGCCGCAGACGAACATCCCCGCCATCACCGTGGCGATCATGCTGGTGATATAGCTGATGACGTTGTTGGAGGTGAGCGCGAACAGCAGCGCCAGGCCGATGGTGACGACCAGCGCCAGCCGGGAGAGCCCCACGACCTTGCGCGCCGACGGCGTGTGGCCGGTGAACAGCACGTAGATATCGCGCAGCAGGATCGAGACCCCGGCGATGGCATCGGAGCTGGCGCTCGACATGGTCGCCGAAAGCCCCGCCACCAGCAGCAGCAGGCCCAGCCACAGCGGCAGGATCTCGGTGGCGAGGAACGGGAAGGCGAAGTTGCTGTTGTCCAGGTTCGGATTGAGCGCGTGGGTCGCCATGCCGATGATCGCCGGAATGACCGAGAAGAACAGATAGAGCACGCCGGTGATCACGAACGACTTGCGCACCGAGGCCACCGAGTTGCCGGAGTAGATGCGCTGGCGGTAGGAGGGTGTCGCCAGTACACCGACGGCGATGACGGCGGCGAGCGAGATGGCCGGTACCAGGCCGATCTTGCCGATCCCGAGGAAGGTGGTGGCGCTGGCATCCATGTGGGTGCCGAGGCCGGAGAAGCCGCCGACCTCGACCAGGGCGATGATCGCCATCACGATGAAGCCGACGAACAGCACCACCGCCTGCACGGTATCGGTCCAGACCACCGCCATGTAGCCGCCGATCACGCAGTAGATGCCGAAGCCCAGCGCGACCAGGATGCGTGCCGTGGTCAGGTCGATCCCCGCCATCCACGACAGGTAGAGGCCGCCGCCGAGGATATGCGCGCCGAGCCAGCCGATGCAGGCGATATAGATCAGCACCGCGACGACGTTACGCACCAGGCGATTGGCGCCGACATAGTAGGAGAGCTCCTCGCTCATGGTCATGAAGCGCAGGCGTCTCACCGGGGCGAACCAGAACGCCAGCAGCAGCACGCCGATCGCCCCGCCGATACCGTAGAGGGCCCCGGCCCAGCCGTTGGCGTAGCCGAAGCCGACCGCCCCCATGCTCGAACCGGTGCCGACCATGGTCGCCACGGTGGTGCCGATGGTCAGGAAGAGCGGCAGGCTGCGCCCGCCGAGCAGAAAGTCGTCACCGCTACCGCGGCTGTGGCGGGAAACCCAGCAGCCGAATGCGATCATCACGATCACGTAAGCGACGAAGGTGCCGAGGAAGACTTGGCTGTTCATGGCTACCTCTTATAATTGTCGTCCCGGTCGTTGCCGCGACCGGAGCAGTGTGAAATGTCATGTCCTGTGGGGTTTTTCACTGCGGTCGCGCCCTTGCCGGGGCGCGACCACCTTTCGTTACCGCTTTCTCATGTCTTTGCAGTGCCGGGAGGCTTGCCCAGAGAGGCCTCCGCTTGGGCGCTCGTCAGGCGCGGTCGGCGCGATAGCACTTGATATCCACCTCTACCTTGCAGTCGACCACCAGGTCCTGGACGCTGCAGATCCGCGCCGGCGGGTGGTCGCCGAAAACTTCCTTGAACACCTTGTTGAACGAGCTGAAGTAGCGCGCGTCGGTGAGCACGGCGGTGACGTGGACCACGTCTTCCACGCCGTAACCGGCCTCCTCGGCGATCTTCAGACAGTTGGCGAAGGCCAGCCGCGACTGCTCGACGATGCTGCCTTCGACCACTTCGCCGTCGGTCATCGGCGTCTGGCCGGAGACGAACAGCCAGCCACCCGCTTCGGTGGCGCGGGCGAAGGGCAGCTTCTGGCCGCCGGTGCCGACGCCGCCTTCGACGCCATAACGCTTGATGCTCATGGAAAATCTCCTCTCTGGGTCAGGGAAGACCCCGCGCGGCGCGCGGGGCCGATACGGGATATCAGGCGGTGGTGGGGCGCGAGGGGCGCGGCGATAGCTGCACCTCGCGTCGCAGCAGGCGTCCGGCGCGGGTGGCGCTGGCCTGGCCGTGGCGATAGCCGATTACGCCATTGACCACCACCAGCTCGATGCCGCTGGCCTTGGCGATCGGCGCGCTGTAGGTGGCGGTGTCCTCGAGCTTGTCGAGGTCGAGCAGCACCAGGTCGGCGAAGGCGCCGACACGAATCTCACCGCGGTCGGTCAGGCCGAAGTTGGCGGCGGAGAGCCCGGTCATCTTGCGAACCGCCTCGGTCAGCGGCAGCAGTTTCAGGTCGCGACTGTAGTGGGCGAGCACCCGCGGGAAGGCACCCCATAGCCGCGGGTGCGGATGCGGATCGTTGGGCAGCCCGTCGGAGCCCACCATCGATAGCGGATGCGCCAGCACCTGGCGCATATCCGCCTCGCTCATGTTGTGGTAGACCGCCCCGGCCGGCTGCAGCCGCCGGGCGGCCTCCAGCAGCGACAGTTCCCACTGCGCGGCGATCGTCTTCAGCGGCTGGCGCGCCATCTCGGGATGGGAGTCGGACCAGGTGATGAAGATCTCGATCTCGTCGGTGACCTGGCCCAGATCCAGCGTCGAGGAGCCGGCGGTGTAGGGGTAGCAGTCGCAGTGCACGCCGTGGCTGTGTGCCGCGGCATCCAGTTTGGCCAGCGCCAGGGGCGCGTTGCCCCAGTTGCCGGCACCGGCGCACTTGAGATGCGAGATCACCAGCGGCGCCTGGCCGTGGGTGGCGGTGGCGAAGGCTTCGTCCATCGCCGCCGGCAGCCCGGCGAACTCGTCGCGCAGATGCGTGGTGTAGACCCCGCCGGCGCGCCCCACCGCGGCGACCAGTGCATTCATCTCCGCGCTGGGGGCGTGGAAGGCGTTGCGGTAGGCGAGCCCCGAGGAGAGCCCCAGTGCGCCCTCGGCCAGGGCGGTCTCGAGCTGGGCGCGCATGGCCGCGATCTCGGCCGGGCTGGCGGGGCGGTCGAAGCGATCCATCACCTGGCTGCGCAGGCTGGTGTGGCCGATCAGCGCGGCGACGTTGACGCTGGGACGCGCCGTGGCCACCGCCTCGGCGTAGGCGGCGAAGGTGGGGTAGCGGAAATCCTCGGCGCGCCCGAGCAGGTTCATCGGGTCCGGTACCTCGCCGTCGAGGCTGACCGGGCTGGCGCTGATGCCGCAGTTGCCGACCACCACCGTGGTCACCCCCTGGGAGAGCTTGGGCAGCATCTCCGGGGTGCGGATGACATTGGTGTCGTCGTGGGTGTGGACGTCGATGAAGCCGGGGGTCAGGGTCAGCCCCTCAGCCGCGATCTCCTCGCGGCCGCGGGCCTCGGCCAGGTCGCCCACGGCGACGATACGCTCGCCGTCGACGGCGACATCGGCGACGAAGGCGTCGCGGCCGCTGCCATCGATGAGATTGGCGCGGCGGATCAGCAGGTCGTGCTGGTGTGACATGGTCGCTCCTGGCGGCTCAGTCGCCGAGCGGCTGGCGATTGTCGCCACCGCGATGGGCATCGAGGGTGATCTTGAGTCGCCGCAGCTTGTCGCGGGTCCGCGCCCGGTGGCGCAGCGCCAGGCCCAGCGCCAGCATGTCCACGGCGGCCATCATGGCGTAGCGTGACGACGACGGAAAATAGATGAAGTCGGTCTCCCGCGAGGCCAGCGGTAGCGCCAGGTCGGCGATGCCGGCCAGCGGCGAGGCCACCGCGGTGATCGCGATCACGCGTGCACCGTATTCGCGGGCCAGCTCGGCGGCATCGTTGATCTCGGGGGTGTAGCCGCTGGCCGAGAGCGCCACCACCACGTCTTCCGGCTCCAGGGTGGCGGCGACCATGCGCGGCAGCAGCGCCTGGGGATAGGCGCTGATCGCATAGCCCAGCCGCACCAGCCGGAACTGCAGCTCCTGGGCCATCACCGTGGAGCCGCCGCCAGCGCCGAAGACCAGAATCTGACGCGCGCCATCGAGCATCTCCACCGCGCCCTCGACGTCGGCCTGCTCCATCAGCGTGCGGTTGAGCGCCAGGGTCTGGGTGGCGCTGTCGTAGATCACGCCGAGGCCATCCTCCTCGTTCGCCTCCTGGATGAAGCGACGGCCGGCGGCCAGGGCGCGGGTCAGGCGGGTCTTGAGGTCGCGCACGTTACGGCACTCCACCGCCCGGGCGAAGCGGGTCACCGTGGCGTCGCTGACCCCGGCGCGAGCGGCGATCTCGCCGATGCTCGCCTCGGCGACGAAATCGATATCGTCGAAGATCAGTCCGGCGACCTTGCGCTCGGCGGCGCGCAGGCTGGGAAGACGGGCGGTGATCAACGATAGGATGTCGACCTGCTGGCTCACGAAGCTCTCCTTTGGCGGGGCCGGTCTCGGGCGGGAAATGCATGCCTGTTAGTTTCTATCCTAATTTCTGAATTCGTGAAAGTTATTTTCTTTTAACCTTCGTCGACAGCCAGCACCGGCCCCGTCCCGCCGGGGCGAAGCGCTCGCGGTCACAGTGACGAGGTCTTGAGAAACGCCTGCAGCCGCGCTGACTCTGGGGTCGAGAACAGCGTCGCCGGCGGGCCCTGCTCGGCGATGCGGCCGCCATCCATGAACACCACCTTGTCGGAGACATCGCGGGCGAAGCGCATCTCATGGGTGACCAGCACCATGGTCATGCCCTCCTGGGCGAGGCTGCGAATGGTCTCGAGCACCTCGCCGACCCGCTCCGGATCGAGCGCCGAGGTCGCCTCGTCGAACAGCATCACGCGGGGATTCATGGCGATGGCGCGGGCGATCGCGACCCGCTGCTGCTGGCCGCCGGAGAGCTGGGCGGGGCGATGATCGCGGCGCTCCCGCATGCCCACCCGCTCCAGCCAGTGGTCGGCCAGCTCCACCGCCTGGCGCCGGGACATGCCACGCACCCGGGTGAGGCCGAGGGTGACGTTGTCCAGCGCGCTCATGTGCGGAAACAGGTTGAACGCCTGGAACACCATGCCGGTCATCGCCCGCTGGCCGGCGATCTCGCGCTCGCTGGCGCGCACGCGCTGGCCGTTGCGCTGGCGATAGCCGATGCTCTCGCCGCCGATCCGCACCTCGCCCTGGTGGAACTCCTCGAGCAGATTGAGGCAGCGCAGCAGGGTGGTCTTGCCCGAACCGCTGGAGCCGATGATGGAGACTACCTCGCCCTCGTTCACCACGAGGTCGATGCCTTTGAGCACCTCGAGTTCGCCGAAGCGTTTGTGCAGCGCGCGCACTTCCACGATGGGAGTCATGTCGTTCTCCTGGCGGGGCGGTCGAGGCGCCGGCCGACGTAGCGTCCGACCTGCTCGATGGCGAAGTCGATCAGGAAATAGATCAGCCCCGCGAGCAGGTAGAACTGCATGTTGAGAAAATTGTTGCTGATGATCTGCTGGGTGGTGAGCAGCAGCTCGGCGACGCCGATCACGGAGAGCAGCGTGGACGCCTTGACCATCTCCACTGCGGCGGTGATCCAGGTCGGTAGCGCATAGCGCAGCGCCTGGGGGAACAGGATGTGGCGGAAGATGCCGCCGAAGGTGAGGCCGATGGCGCGGCCGGCTTCGATCTGCCCGCGCGGCAGCGCCTGCAGGGCGCCGCGCAGGATCTCGCCGACATGCGAGGCGCAGAACAGCGTCAGCGCCAGCACCCCGGCCTGGAAGGCGCCCAGATCGAGGCCCACGGCGGACGAGATATAGAAGGTGGCGAGCACCAGGACCAGCACCGGGGTACCACGGATGATGTCGATGTAGGCGCGCGCCGGCCAGCGCAGCGGCTTGATGCCGTAGGTCACGGCGACCCCGATCGCGATGCCCAGCAGGGTGCCCGCGACGATGGCCGAGAGTGAGACGCCGATGGTGACCGCGGTGCCCTGCAGCAGCGCATCCCGGTGGCTGAGCACCTGGTCGAAGAAGTAGTCCCACTGCATCTCAGTTCGCCTCCAGGACCAGGCGCTTTTCCAGCGCCCGCAGAATCAGCGTGATGGCGTAGCAGCAGACGATGTAGAGCAGCGAAGCGACCAGCCAGACCTCGATCACGCGGAAGGTCTCGGAGTTGATCTTGCGCGCATAGTAGGTCAGCTCCGGCACCGCGATGGTGGCGGCCAGCGAAGTGTCCTTGAACAGCGAGACGAAGTTGTTGCCGAACGCCGGCAGCGCGTTGCGGAACATGATCGGCAGCACGATATCGCGCTGGATGCGGGACCGGGTCAGGCCGATCGCCTGGCCCGCCTCGATCAGACCCGGTGGCACGCTCAGCAGCCCGGCACGGAAGACTTCGGCCATGTAGGCGCTGGTATAGAGCGACAGCGCGAGGATGAAGCTGTTGATCTTGTCCAGCGACAGCCCCAGCTGGGGCATGCCGAAGAACAGAAACAGCACGATCACCAGAATCGGCAGATTGCGCAGGGTCGAGATCCAGGCGAAGGCGAGGCCCGCGAGCCAGCGGCTCGGTGCCCGGGTGGCGAAGGCGACGACCAGACCCAGCAGCGAGCCGATCGCGATGGAGACCAGCGCCAGCAGCAGGCCCAGCCCGATACCGCTCAACAGCAGCGGCCACTGCGCCAGGATCGGGGCGAAGTTGAAGTGATAGCTCATGGCAGTTCATTCACCGGCGGTGATTCGAGGACCGGCCGCCGCGCCAGATGCCGGCGCGGCGGCCCCGGGGCTCAGCGCATCTCGCTGGGGAAACCGGTCTCGGGCGCCGGCGGACGCTCGCCGAACCACTGTTCGAAGGCCGCGGCATAACGCTCGAACTCGACCCCGTTCATCGCCTGTTCGAGGGTGGTGTTGACGAACTGCAGCCAGCGGGCGTCGTCCGGCGAGACCGCGCAGGCGTAGGACTGCGGGTTCCAGGCGTAGCCGGCGTCGGTATAGCGGCCGCTGTTGTTCTTCATGTACCACTTCAGCGTGGAGAGATCGGTGGCCACGGCGTCGGCGCGGTGGGAGTTGAGCGCCTGATAGATCAGGTTCTGGCTCTCGTACTGGTCCACCTTCGCCTCGGGCAGGGCCTGATGCACCATCTGCTCGGCGTAGACGTTCTGCAGCACCGCCACCGTGATGTCGCTGCCGGCCGCCTTGAGCGCGGGGTAGTCGGCGTAGTCTCCGCCGTCGAGCATCAGCAGGCCGACCCCTTCGCGGTAGTAGGGCACGGTGAACGCGACCTGCTGGGCCCGCGCCGCGGTCACGGTCATCGCCTGGCAGGAGATATCGACCTTGTTGGTCAGCAGGTTGGGAATGCGCGCATCGGAAGATTGATTGACGAAGCGCACCTTGCTGGGGTCGTTGAACAGCCCCTGGGCCAGGATATGACCGATATCGGCATCGAAGCCCACGGTCTGGCCATCCTGGGTGAAGTGCCAGGGCGGATTGGCGCTGCCGGTACCGACGATCAGCTCGCCGCGCGCCAGCACGTCCTGCAGGGTGTCGGCGTGCACGTCGGCGACGCTCAGGGAGGAGAGGGCAAATACCGAGATGGCGCCCAGCATCTTGTGGATCGTGGTCATGGGTAGGCTCACCTGTTGTTGATGTTGTTTGCGGCTGCTGGTGTGCGGCTGCGATCCGGTGTCCCTATTCGTTGTCGTCCGATATATCGGACGGTTGTCTGGTTTACCGGATAAATCTATACTGCGCGCATTCCCGTCCGCCGCGCAAGAGGGGCGTATCCAGGCGATCACCGCCTGGATACCATGGCCTCTCATGCCGGCCAGCCATGAGGCGATATGCGTCAACCCACGACATCGACGTCCCGGGCGCGCGGCGTCGACCGCGTCATCTCGCTGTGCGAGCAGCTCCATCTGCATCGCGAACCGATGACGCCCAAGGAGCTGATGGCGGCGACCGGCGCGCCGCGCTCCAGCGTCTACGAGCTGATCAATCTGCTCAGCGAGGCCGGCTGGCTGGAGACCGGCAGCGACGGACGCATCTTCTTCGGCCGCGCGATGCACTACTTCGGTCTCGACTACGCCGACCACAACGATCTGCTGCGCCGGGCGCGGCCGGTGATGCGCCAACTCTCGGCGCGCTTCGACGAGACCACGCAGCTGTGCATGCTCGACGGCGACAAGTACACCGTCATGCTCAACGAGAATGGCGCGCGGCCGTTTCGGATCAGTTCCGAGGTCGGGGTCAAGGTGCCGATCCCCTGGACCGCCTCGGGGCGCGTACTGCTCGGCGGCATGCCGCGGGAGGCGATCCTGGGGCTGGTGCCGGAGGCCGATTTCGTGCTGCCCAGCGGTGAGCAGATCGATATCGACGCGTTTCTCGCCGAGATCGAACACACGCGCCAGCGCGGCTATGCGCTCACCGAAGGGCTGGTGGACAGCTTTGCCTGCTGCATGGCGGTACCCATTCACGAAGGCGATACCGTCGCCCGGGCGACGCTCTGTTTCACCGTGGGGCGCAATGCCGATCAGGCACGCCGCGAGGCTCTCGTCGAGGCTCTGCGCGAGGCCGCGGCGACGCTCTCCCACGGCGACTGAGCATGGCCCTGGCGCTGCGTGTTCCCTTCTCCTGCGTTGTCATCTTTCGCTCTGCCTCTGGAGACCCGTCATGCACGACCCGCTCACTCCTGTTTCCGTGATCAGCAGTGTCCCCGTGATCGAGAAGGGCACGCCCTACGCTGCTTCGGCGTCGACGCCGAAGCAGCTGCTGCGCGACGTGCCGCTGCCGGCGGCGGCGGTGCTGGCGCCGGCGCTGGCCCACAACATCGCCTGGATGCAGCGCTTTGCCGCCGACCATGGCGCCGAACTGGCACCCCACGGCAAGACCACCATGACGCCTGAGCTGTTCAAGCGTCAGCTGGCGGCGGGGGCCTGGGGCATTACCCTGGCCACCGCGGTACAGACGGCGGCAGCCCACGCCCACGGCATCGAGCGCGTGCTGATGGTCAATCAGCTGATCGGCGAGCCCAACATGGCACTGGTGGCGGATGCCATCGCCGCAGGGCTGGACTACTACTGCGTGGTGGATGGGGTCGACAACGTACGCGCGCTGGGGGCTTTCTTCGCCGCCCGCGGCCTGCGTCTGCAGGTTCTGGTGGAGCTGGGTGTCGCCGGTGGGCGCTGCGGCTGTCGCGACGCCGATCAGGTCGCGGCGGTGGTGGCGGCGATCGCCGCCGAGCCGGCGCTGGCGCTGGTGGGGGTCGAGGGCTACGAAGGGCTGATCCACGGCGGCGACGAGGTCGCGGCGGTACGCGCCTACGCCGCGCGGCTGGTGGAGACGGTGCGCAGCCTGCGCGAGAGCGGGGCGCTGGCGCGCGAGGCACCGATCGTCACCGCCTCGGGATCCAAGTGGTTCGATCTGATCGCCGAGGGTTTCGACCGCGCCGAGCTGCGCCAGCACTACACGCCGGTGCTGCGCCCCGGCTGCTACGTGGTCCACGACCACAAGCTCTACGCCGGCGCCATGGCCGAGATCAAGTCACGCCATCCGCAGCTCGCCGGCGAGCTGCAGCCAGCACTGGAGGTGTTCGCCCAGGTGCAGTCGCTGCCCGAGCCGGGGCGCGCGATCGTCGCCCTGGGCAAGCGCGACATCGGTCATGAGCCGGATCTGCCCATCGTCCTGCGCCGCTATCCGCAGGGGCAGGCGACGCCGTGCGCGGTCGACGGCTGGCGCAGCGTGCACATCATGGACCAGCACCTGTTCCTTGAGCTGCCTGCCGGTACCGAGGTCGCGGTGGGTGACGTGATCGCCTTCGGCACCTCGCACCCCTGTCTGACCTTCGACAAGTGGCGTCGCCTGCTGCTGGTGGATGCCGACCTGAACGTCGAGGAGACCCTGGAAACCTGCTTCTGATGCTGCCCTGACATGCCGCATCACAAAATTGGAAATCCTTTCCATAAATATTGACGCCAGCATCCCGCTCGCTTAACTTGGCACCGGCGAGCGATGCCGGTGCCCTGTGCCCGACGTCGACGCCTCTCTACTTGCGGGCCATGACTGCCGACTGCGGCGGTGGTGGCCCACCCGAGCGCTCTTCCGTCGGGTAAGAGACCTTATTCACAGACGGAAGCTTGGCGAGCCATTGGCTCGCTTTTTTTTGCCCCAACGGCACTGCCGGCTCGACACGACGCTCACGCTCGCCGACTTTTCGTAGGCCCCTGGGCGCTGTTGCACCTTCTAAAGCTTTGGTTGTCTATACCTCTCGTTTTCGCCTGTCCGCCCGCGCCACCACCGGGCGAGCGCGGGTCGCGGCGATCTTCATGCCGGGCAGCCACGTGCCTGCCGGCATGAGCGTTCATGGCAGTCAGAAAGGAGGCGTACGTGATGCATCAAGGACGACCGAAGACGCGGAAGCGGGCTCGGCAGTGGCTGCTGGGCGCCGGGTTGCTGGCACTGGCTGGCGGCGCCCAGGCCCAGCTCGAGGATTTCGAGGCGCTGGGCAATCCGGCCGAGGCCGAGAAGCCGTTCGAGGGGCAGGCCGAGCTGGGCTACAACAAGATCAGCGGCAACAGCCATAGTGAAAGCCTGCGCGCCGCCGCCGACATGACCTGGTTCGATGCGCCCTGGTCCTACAACCTCAAGCTGGGGGCCAAGAGCGCCAGCGACGAGGACGAGACCTCCGCCGAGGAGTACTTCGTCCAGGGGCGCACGCGCTACAACCTCTCCCGTGCCAACTACCTGTTCGGGCTGGCGCGCTGGGACAAGGATCGTTTCTCCGGCTACGACTCCCAGAGCACGCTGATCGGTGGCTACGGCCGCCAGATCCTGGAGGGGCCGCCGCATTCGCTCTCGGTCGAGGTCGGCCCCGGGGTACGTCACGACGAGTACACCGGTGACGGCAGTGACGACCTGGCGCTGTTCTACGCCGGGCTGGACTACGGCTGGCAGTTCTCCGATAACTCGCGCTTCAGCCAGACCCTGGCCACCGAGTCGTCGCGGGAGAACATCATCGGGCGTTCCGAGACGGCGCTGATCGTGTCGATGAACGACGCCCTGGCGCTCAAGCTCTCCTACGAGGCCGATTTCAACGACAACCCGCCGCCGGGGGCCTCCAGCCAGACCGATACCACTACCGGAGTGTCGCTGGTCTATCACCTGTGAGCACCCGCACTGACATGTTAGCACCCGCACTGTCGGCATCGCCCGCGCTGGTGTGACCATCGGTGCGGGCTCTGGTGTCAGTGCTGGCTTCGGCTCCGGCGTCAGTTCTGGACCGACATCACCGCCCCGCCATCGACGCGCAGATTGCTGCCGTTGACGAAGGAGGCGTGGGGGGAGAGCAGCATCGCGATGATGTAGGCGACCTCGTCCGCCTCGCCGCGGCGCTTGGCGACGATGCCCGGGCGCTCCTCGTCGAGAAAGCTCTCCACCGCCTCGTCGAATGAGCAGTTCAGCGCTTCGGCGCGCTGGTGCATCATGCCGTCGGTCATCGGCGAGGCGATGAAGGCCGGTGCCACGGTGTTGCACAGCACCCCGTGCGCCGCTTCGCGGTAGGAGAGGTTCTTGATGAAGGCGCTCAGCGCGGCCTTGGCAGTGTTGTAGACCGCCTCCTCCCAGTAGGGCTGCACGGTGTTCTCCGAGGTGAGGCAGACGAAGCGCCCCCAGCCCTGCTCGCGCATGGCGGGGATGGTCGCCCGCGCCAGTCGCACGGCGGAGAAGAAGTCGATCTGCCATGCCTCTTCGTAATCGGCGTCCGTCAGTGTCAGCGGGTCGCCCTTGGCGCCGGTGATGCCGGCGGCGTGGACCACCATGTCGATATGGCCGAAGCGTTCGCGGCCGCGGGCGACGAGCGCGTCGACCTGCGCCTGATCGGTGACGTCGGCGGTGACGCAGAGCGTCGCGGCATCGAGGTCGGCGGCGGCTGCCTCGAGCGCCTCGGCGTCGATGTCGCTGAGGACGAGATTGACGCCCTCGGCGGCCAGCCGCCGCGCGGTCGCCAGACCGATACCGCCCTGGGCGCCGGTGACCAGGGCGGTCTTGCCGCTGATGGCGAGATCCATGCTATGCCTCCTTGCAGACGATTGAGATGCCGTCGCGCAGGCGACGACACCAGCTCTGTACGAAAACTGGCTGCGCTCGGCAATACGGTGTTAAAAATCGGCTCAAAATGCTCATTTACACCCCGTAAACTCCGCGTTTTCACCGATTTTTGCCTTGTCTTGCCTTCGCTCGCTGACTTTTCGTACAAACCCTAGAGCCTTGAGCATGGCCACGATTGGCGTGCGGCGCCAACCCGGCTTTGTCAGCCCGGACAGGCTGCGGCATAGTGGGCGCTTCTCGCCATCATCACCAGACAACCCCGCACAGCGGACGACGCCAGGCATCGTCTGCAGGCCGCGCCGTCGTCGCGCCAGAACGGGGGATATCGCAGGGAACGCCATGACAATCCGAATTCTCTCCCCGGCGCTCGGCGCCGGGGTGCTGCTCGCGCCTTTGAGTGCGCTGGCCCAGGCCGGCAGTACCGCGCCCATGGCCCAGCCGGTCATCGAGGTGACCGCGCCACGCCTGGCGCGGGAACTCTACGCGACGCCGGCGGCCGTCTCCGTGGTCGACCGCGAAGCGATCCAGCAGGGCCAGCAGCGGGTCAGGCTGGACGAGTCGCTCGATCTCGTCCCCGGCCTCTATCTGCAAAACCGCAACAACTTCGCCCAGGGGCAGCGCATCGCCATCCGCGGTTTCGGCGCGCGGGCGCCGTTCGGTGTGCGCGGTATCACCGTGATGGTCGACGGTATCCCCTATACGCTGCCCGACGGCCAGGCTCAGCTCGATGCCATCGATCTCGACAGCGCCGAACGCATCGAGGTGATCCGCGGACCGGCCGCGGTGCAGTACGGCAATGCTGCCGGTGGGGTGATCAGCGTGACCACGGCGAATGGGCGCGACGATCCGGGTAGCCATATTCGTATGGAGGGGGGCAGTCACGGTTATCGCAAGTTCGCGGTGAGCAACGGCGGGGTCAATGGCCCCTGGTCGCACCATGTCAGCCTCTCCGCCCTCGACTATTCGGGCTACCGCGACCACAGTGCCACCGAGAAGTACCTGCTCAACGCCAAACTGCGCCGGGAGCTGGGCAGCGACCGTGCGCTCACCGCCATCGTCAATCTGCTCGACAATCCCGAGTCCGAGGATCCGGGCGGGCTGACCCGGGCGCAGGTGCATGCCGACCGCGATCAGGCCGGGGCCTTCACCGAGAAGTACGACACCGGCCAGAACGTCGATCAGCAGGTGTTCGGCCTGCAGTACGAGGATCTCTCGGCGGGGCCCGGCGCGCTCTATCTCAAGGGCTTCTATCTGCGCCGCGACTTCGAGCAGCAGCTGCCCTATCCCGGCGACAGCCTGATCGACTATCAGCGTGACTACTATGGCGGCAGCGCCGAGTATCACCAGACCGTGCACCTGGGGCAGATGCCGCTGCGCTATGTCGCCGGGGTCGATATCGCCCGCCAGCGCGATGATCGCGGACGCAAGAACGTCGCCTTCAGTGGCGCGGTCACCGGCACGGCGGCCGACGAGACGCAGACCGCAACCTCGCTGGGGACCTTCGTGCAGGGCGATCTCGATCTCGACGAGCGCTGGACGCTCTCCCTTGGCGGGCGCTACGACCGGGTCAGGATGAAGATCGACGACGCCTATATCGACTCCGCCAACGGTGACGGCGACGACAGCGGCGAGCGCACCTTCGATCAGTGGAGCGGCAGTGCCGGCATCAGCTATCGCTACCGTGCCAACCATCAGCTCTACGCCAACACCGGCACCGCCTACGAGACGCCGACCTTCTCCGAGTTCGCCAACCCCAGCGGGGCCGGCGGCTTCAATGGCGATATCGAGCCGCAGAAGGCGTGGAATCGCGAGCTGGGGCTGCGCGGCAGCTTCGCCAACGGCTTCGACTACGACGTCGCGCTGTTCTCGGTGCGGGTGCGCGACGAGCTGGTGCCCTACGAGGGTGAGTCCGGGCGCACCTTCTACCAGAACGCCGGCGACAGCGAGCGCGATGGGCTCGAAGTCGCGCTCGGCTGGCAGTTCACCCCCAGCTGGCGCCTCGACAGCGCCCTGACGCTGGCGCGCTACCACTTCGACCACTTCTCCGATACCCAGGGTCGCTACGACGGCAAGCGCATCCCCGGCCTGCCGCAGCAGACCTGGGTCAACCGGCTGAGCTGGGAGGGGCTGGGGGAGCGTTTCGCCAGCATCGAGACCCAGTACGTGGGCGATATGGTGGCGGACAACGCCGGCGAGGTAACGGTCGGCGACTACTGGCTGGTCAATCTGCGCGGTGGCGACGGCTGGCATCTCGGCGGCGATACCTGGCTGAAGACCTATGTCGGTATCCGCAATCTGTTCGCGGTGGAGCACTATGCCAACGTGCGCATCAACGCCAGCAATGCGCGCTACTTCGAGCCAGCGCCGGGCCGAACGGTCTATGCTGGTATAGGTCTGGACTTCTAGGCTTTGTCCGAAAACGGCCTGTGCTCGCCGGCTGTTCGTACACCCCCTAGGCATCAAGCATAACGACACCGGGCTACCCGAGGGGTGCCCGACGGGATCACGAGGAACCTAACATGCGTCATCTGCTCTCTTTTGCCCTGGCTGCGCTGCTGCTGTCACTGCTGGCCGGCTGTACCGTCAACACTTACGCCGATGGCCAGCGCGAGGTCCAGCCCGGCGTGCCCCAGGACGGCCCCACCGCCAATCCGGCGGATGCCACGCGGGGTCAGGAGGGGAGTGGCGAGCTGCCCTGATGAGCGCTGGAGTCTAAGTCAAGTTTGGGGCCGGGCGGCCGATATCGTGCTATGTATCTGCCACCCCTTGAGGCGAGCGGTGCGCGGAGCGTGATCGGCGGTTGGTCGCGCTCGCCGCGCGCCGCCGCCGAGCGAGAGCGCCGAGATGTGCCTGACCCCTTCCCACCGATGGACCCTGAGCGCGCCGCTGGCGTCGCTGATGCTGCTGGCGTGGGCGACCCCCGCGGCCAGCGCGCAGCTACAGATCACCGATGTCGCCACCGGCACGCCGCTCGGCGACGCGGTGGTCGAGGTCTATGCGCCATCCACGGCGGGCTCGGTCAGCGCCGCCGACCACTACCAGATCGTGCAGCGCCAGGCCACGTTCATCCCGCACGTACTGCTGGTACCGGTGGGTGCCGAGGTCAGCTTTCCCAATCGTGACACCACGCGCCATCACGTCTACTCCTTCTCGCCGGCGCACCCGTTCAGACTCGATCTCTATCTCCAGGAGACGCCGCCGCCGGAGCGCTTCGACCACGCCGGCGTGGTCGTGCTCGGCTGCAATATCCATGATGCGATGGAAGCGTTCATCGTGGTCAGCGATGCGCCCTATCGCACGCTCACCGGTGACGATGGTCGCGCCATCTTCGATCTGCCGCCGGGCCAGCATCGGCTGCGTGTGTGGCACCCCCGCCTGGAGGATACGCATCTCGAGTGGTGGGAGGGGGAGATCGTGGCCGATCAGTCCCGTGAGGTGGCGCTCACCCTCGCGGCGAGTCTGCCCCCGGTACCCGCGCCCTCGGCGCTGCAGCAGCGCTTCCAGCGCGCGCTCGAACAGACGCAGGCCAACTGAGTGTCGTTTCGCCGACGCTTGCTGCTGATCATGCTGGCGGTGATGGCCGTGGCCCAGCTGGTCGCCGCCATCGCCACCCTGGGCACGATCCATCGCGACATCATGCAGAAGGGGGGGCGCGAGCTGGAGGTGGGGCTCGGGGTGATGCGCCAACTGCTCGACGAGCGCGGCAAGCAGCTGCGCAACAGCGTCGGCATCCTGACCTCGGACTTCGGCTTCAAGAGCGCGATCGCCTCTCTGGACCTGAACACGCTGGCCAGCGTGCTGGCCAATCAGGGCGAACGGGTGGGAGCCGACATGGCGCTGCTGGCGGCGCCGGATGGCACCATCGTGGCCAGCAGCCACCATGCCCCGGGCACGCCGATGCCATTCCCGCGACTGTGGCAGCAGGTGCGCCAGTCCGGCGAGGCGACCGGCGTGGTGCTGCAGGACCAGCGCCCCTATCAGTTCGTCATGCTGCCGGTGCGGGCGCCCAATCTGATCGGCTGGGTCGGCATGGGGTTCCTGCTCGACACGCCGCTGGCCGAGGAGATTGCCCAGTTGACCCGGCTGCAGGTCAGTTTTCTGGTGAGTGATGCAGAGCCGGCATCCGGTGCGTCGGGCGAACATGCTGCGGGCTATGTCGCCGGCGCGCTGGCGCAGGCGCCGCCCGAGGCGGTGAGCGCGCTGCGCGTGGATCTGGCGCGGGGTGACTATCTGCATCACAGCGGCGTCGACGCCAGGCTGGACGCCCTGGTGCTCGCCTCGCCGCTGATGGTCTCTGGGATCACCCCCGGTGCCGGTCAGGGCAAGGTGCCGGGTCAAGGCCAGGGCCAGGTCTATGCGGTGGTGGAGCACCCTCGTGCGGATCTGCTGGTGGTGTTCCAGGCACTCGGCTGGCGGCTGGCAACGATCTTTGCGCTGACCCTGGCGCTGACCGCGCTGGTGGCCGCCTTCAGCGCCCGCGGCATGTCGCAGCCGCTGATCCAGCTGGCCCGGGTCGCCCAGCGTATCGGACGCGGCGAGCGGGTCACCGAGGTGCCGACCGGCAGCGGCGGCGAGATCGGGCTGCTCGGCCGCACGCTGGTGGCGATGCAGAACGATATCGAGACCCGCGAGCGGCAGCAGCGTCATCAGACGCGGCACGATCAACTCACTGCGCTGGCCAACCGCCACTCGGCGCAGCAGGACATTGCCGAAGCGGTCGCGGCGGGGCAGCCGTTCACGCTGCTGCGGCTATCGATCTACGGCTTCCGCCATATCAACGACACCTTCGGCTACGCCGTCGGCGACCAGGCGTTGCGCCAGTTGGCGAAGCGCCTCGCCAGCTGCCCGGCACCGGTGCATCACGCCTACCGCCTGGGCGGCGACGAGTTCCTGCTGCTGGTCGACTCAGCGGCCGTCGATGCCCGCTGGCTGGCATCGCTGCGCGAGGGGTTGGCGCGGCCGATCGAGCTCGACCACTCGCCGCTGCGCCTGCAGCTCGTCTATGGCGAGGTCAATTTCCCTGAACACGGGCGTGAGACGCCGCTGCTGCTGCGCCGGGCCGAGATCGCCATGGCCATGGCCAAGCAGCAGCGGCTCGGCTATCTGCGCTACGTGGAGGGGCAGGATGAGAAGCGCCTGCGCGAGATGACGCTGGTACGCGATCTGCAACTGGCGGCCGAGCGCGGGCAGCTGAGCATGGTCTACCAGCCCAAGATCGCCGCCGCCGACGGGGCGCTGGTCGAGCTCGAGGCGCTGATGCGCTGGCAGCATCCGGAGTTCGGTTTCATCCCGCCGGACGAGTTCATCACCCTGGCCGAGAGCGCCGGCCTCATGTCCCAACTGACCGGCTGGATGCTGACCACGGTGTGCCGGCAACTGGCCGCCTGGGAGGCCGAGGAGGGGCTGTGCCTGGCCGTGGCGGTGAATCTGTCGGCGCAGGATGTGATCGATCCGGCCCTGCCGCAGCAGCTCGCGCAGGTACTGGCGACCCACGGCCTGGAACCGGCCCGGCTGGGGCTGGAGGTGACCGAGAGTGCGATCATGTCCGATCCGGAGACATCCCGCCGGGTGCTGGCCGACCTGTCGCAGCGCGGTGCCAGCACCGCGATCGACGATTTCGGCACCGGCTACTCCTCGCTGGCCCAGCTCAAGCGGCTGGCGGTACGCCAGCTCAAGATCGACAAATCCTTCATTCTCAAGCTCGAGCAGCAGTCCGACGACCGCATCATCGTGCACTCGACGATCGAACTCGGTCACAACCTGGGGCTCGAGGTGGTCGCCGAGGGCGTCGAGACCGAGGCCGCGCGGGCGCTGCTGGTCGAGCTCGGCTGCGATTATCTGCAGGGCTATGGCATCTCGCGCCCTTTACCCGCGGCCGCCGTGGTCGGGTGGATCGCTGCCTATACCCCCGGCGTGCGCCAACCCCTGCGGGCCACCCCGGAGTCGACACCATGATCCTGCGAGGCACCGTCTGATGGCGAGACGCATATCCCGCTGGGGCCGGCGCCTGGCCCTGGGTATCACCGCGCTGCTGGCCGCCGCGCTGGTCACCCCGGTACAGGCGGGGAGCCGCCTGCTGGGCACCGGCGGCGTGACCCAGATCGAGGGCGCCGCCGGTGGCGGGCTATCACCCTGGGGCGTGCTCGCCGGTACCGCCAGCGATACCGAGGTGGCGGTGACCGTGGCCGCCAGCGAAGCGTGGCTGGACGACTACGGCCTGCGCGTGCGCGGGGTGGGGGTCAACTGGCACGACCGGGTGGAGCTCTCCTACGCCCGCCAGCGGCTGGCGCTCGACACCCTGGGCGGCGTGCTGGCGCAGGATATCTATGGGGTCAAGCTGCGCCTGTTCGGCGACCCGCTCTACCACCCCTGGGGTAGCTGGAGTCTCGGCGTGCAGCACAAGCGGCTCGATCAGGGGCAGGCGCTGGCGCGGGCCGTGGGCGCCAAGTCGACCCAGGGCAACGATCTCTATCTGGCCGGCAGCAAGCTGTTCTTCGACGCGGTGGCCGGACGCAACCTGCTGGCCAACCTGACGCTGCGCTCGACCCGCGCCAATCAGGGTGGGCTGCTCGGCTTCGGTGGCGATCGCGACAGCGGCCGTTCGCTGGTGGCCGAGGGCTCAATGGGGCTGTTCCTGACCCCGGCCTGGGTGGTCGGGGTGGAGTATCGACAGAAGCCGGACAATCTCGGCTTTGCCCAGGAGCAGGCGTGGCAGGACCTGTTCACCGCACTGTTCCTGACTCGCCACCTCTCGCTGACCGGTGCCTGGCTCGACCTTGGTGATATCGCCGGGCTCGAGAACCAGCGTGGCGGCTATCTGTCGCTGCAACTGGCGCTTTGACGGGGGGCTTGTGATGTATCCGATCTTGACGCGTGGGTACCTGGCCGCGCTACTGCTGGCGTGGGCCCTGAGCGGCTGTGCCGGGGCGAAGCCGCAGCCCGCGCCGACCCTCTATCAGCAACTCGGCGGCGAGCAGGGCATCCACGCCATCGTCGAGGACTTCGCCTATCGTCTCGCCGATGACCCCGAGCTGGTGGGTTTCTTCGCCAACACCAATATCGACTACTTCGTCGGCTCTCTGGCGGACTACCTGTGCGTGGTCAGCGATGGGCCCTGCGTCTACCAGGGCGCGCCGATGGACAAGGCGCACCAGCACATGGGCATTCATGAGGCCGACTTCAACCGCCTGGTCGATGCGCTCCAGGCGACGCTGCTCGCCCAGCCGATCTCCGCGTCGGCGCGCAACCAGTTGTTGAAACGGCTGGCGGCGCAGCACGCCGCGGTGATGCGCTATCAGTGAGGTGTCGGTCAGAGGCACCAAGGCCCGCGCCGGGTGGCGCGGGCCTTGGTAGGTAGAGATCGACCTGGCAGTGCGCGCGCCTCGACCCTGTGGCCGGGCTCAGGCGCGATAGTCGGGCTCAGGTGCGGTAGTCGGTCTCTGAGTAGAGCACGCGCAGGCGCACGGTGTGGTTGACCTGCTTGAGCGCGTCGAGCGCCTGCGGGCCGTAGGCCTTGTCGACGTCGATCACCACGTAGCCGACCTTGTCGTTGGTCTGCAGGAACTGGCCGGCGATGTTGATGCCGTTCTCCGACAGCACGCGGTTGATCTCGGAGAGCACGCCGGGCACGTTCTCGTGGATGTGCAGCAGGCGGTGCTTGTCCGGGTGCGAGGGCAGCGCCACCTCGGGGAAGTTGACCGAGGTGATGGTGGTGCCGTTGTCGGAGTAGGTGACCAGCTTCTCGGCCACTTCGATGCCGATGTTCTCCTGCGCTTCCAGGGTCGAGCCCCCGATGTGCGGGGTCAGGATCACGTTCTCCAGACCGCGCAGCGGCGAGACGAACTCCTCGCTGGTGCCCTTGGGTTCGACCGGGAAGACGTCGATCGCCGCGCCCAGCAGCTTGCCGCTCTGGAGCGCTTGTGCCAGCGGCTCGATCTCGACCACCGAACCGCGCGAGGCGTTGATCAGAATGCCGCCCTGCTTCATCAGCGCGATCTGCTCGGCGCCGATCATCCAGCGGGTGGCGGGCAGGTCGGGCACGTGCAGGCTGACCACGTCGGCGCGCGCCAGCAGCTCCTCGAGGCTACCCACCTGGCGGGCATTGCCCAGCGCCAGCTTGGTGACCACGTCGTAGTAGATCACGTCGAGGCCGAGGGACTCGGCGAGCACGGAGAGCTGTGCGCCGATGCTACCGTAGCCGACGATCCCCAGGGTCTTGCCGCGCGCCTCGTGGGAGTTCTTGGCCGACTTGAGCCAGCCACCCTGATGGGCGCGGGCGTTCTTCTCCGGGATGCCGCGCAGCAGCATGATGGTCTCGGCCAGCACCAGCTCGGCGACCGAGCGGGTGTTGGAGAAGGGCGCGTTGAACACCGGGATCGCGCGCGCCAGGGCGGCGTCGAGATCGACCTGGTTGGTGCCGATGCAGAAACAGCCCACCGCGGTGAGCTTCTCGGCGGCGGCGAAGACGCGCTCGGTGAGCTGCGTGCGCGAGCGGATGCCGATGAAGTGGACGTCACGGATCTTGTCGATCAGCTCGTCTTCGCTGAGCGACGTCGAGAGCGTTTCGATGTTGGTGTAGCCCGCATTGAGCAGCGAATCCACGGCGGACTGATGAATGCCCTCGAGCAGCAGAAACTTGATCTTGCTCTTGTCCAGAGACGTCTTGGCCATTGGGGGATCAACCTTTCTTCATCGGCTTGTCGCGAGCGCGTCGCGGTGATGGGAAATCCGTCGGCAGGCGCGGGCGTCGCGCGAGCTCACACACTGTCGGGAGGCCGCCGCCGGCGGGCGCATAGCGTAACACAGACGTCGCGGGTGAGGATGAAAATGACGCACGCAGACATGAATGCCGTGCAATCGTGACAGCATTGTGGCACGCGCCGGGGCCTGTGCCTCCGCGCCGACTCAACCTGTGCCCCTGCGGCGAACAAAATGGGCAAGCAGCGCGACGATTTCACCCCGAGGGCAGACGACCCCCGGGGGCGGCGGTGTATACTCGAAGACCGTTTTCGCTTGGTGCCGGTGGCTTCGCCGCCGCGCCCTCGACCCGGCTCCCGCTCGCGCCCGCGCGAGGCACTGGGAGCGACGCTATGAGTGCACCATGTCTGACAAGATGGCCGAACAGGACGTTCCCCAGGACTTCGCCACCACGCTGACCCAGCTGGAGCGGCTGGTGGCGCAGCTCGAATCCGGCGAACTGACGCTGGAAGCCTCACTGGCCGCCTTCGAGCGCGGTATCCGTCTGACCCGCGATGCCCAGAGCCGCCTCGATGGCGCCGAGCTCAAGGTGCAGGCCCTGCTCGAACAGGCCGACGGCACGCTGCAGTCGGTGCCGTTCGAGACCACCGGAGAGCCACCGCATGCCCCCTGAGACCGTGCTCGAGCAGGTGCCGCCGGAAGCCGCCGTCGCCGCCGCACGAGCGCGCAGCGAACAGGTGCTCGCGGCCTGGCTGGAGCGCTCGCCGGGGGTGTCGGCGGCGCTCGACGAGGCGCTGCGCTACAGCGTGCTCGGCAGCGGCAAGCGGCTGCGCCCGGTGCTGGTCTACCTCGCCGGCCAGGCGCTGGGGGCGCAGCCCGTGGCTCTCGATCCCGCCGCCGCCGCGCTGGAGATGATCCACGCCTACTCGCTGGTCCACGACGATTTGCCGGCGATGGACGACGACGATCTGCGTCGCGGCCGGCCTACGGTGCACCGCGCCTTCGACGAGCCGCTGGCGATTCTCGCCGGCGATGCGCTGCAGACGCTGGCCTTCGAGGTGCTCGCCTCCCGCGAGCACCCGCGCCTCGCCGCGCTCGTCACCACCCTGGCCCAGGCCGCCGGCCGTGACGGCATGGCGGCGGGGCAAGCGATCGATCTCGCTGCGGTGGGTACGCCGCTCGATCTCGCGGCGCTCCAGGCGATGCACCAGCACAAGACCGGCGCGCTGATCCGCGCCGGGGTGCGTCTGGGGGCGCTGGTGGCGGTGGCCGAGAGCGACCCGCGGGTGGCGGCGCTCGACCGCTACGCCGCCGCCATCGGCCTGGCGTTCCAGATCCACGACGACGTGCTCGACGTCACCGGTGATACCCAGACCCTGGGCAAGACCTCGGGCGCCGATGCGCACCGCGACAAGCCGACCTATCCTGCGCTGCTGGGGCTGGAGCGCGCCCAGGCACGGGCCCGCGAGCTCCTCGATGAAGCCCTCGCGGCGCTGGCGCCGCTGGGTGACGCGGGCGCGCCGCTGGCGTGGCTGGCCCGTTTCATGATCGATCGCGATCACTGACCGGTAACGACCTATTCTATGAAGCTGTTCGACGAGATCCCCACGCAGCGCCCGCTGACGCCGCTGCTAGACACGCTCGATGCGCCGGAGGGGCTGCGCCAGATGACGCTGGCGCAGCTGCGCCAGGTCGCCGACGAGCTGCGTGCCTACCTGCTCTACAGCGTCGGTGTCAGCGGCGGCCATTTCGGCGCCGGGCTCGGCGTGGTCGAACTCACGGTGGCGCTGCACCGCGCGCTGCAGACCCCCCACGACCGGCTGGTGTGGGACGTCGGCCACCAGGCCTATCCGCACAAGGTGCTCACCGGCCGCCGCGATGCCCTCACCGGCATCCGTCAGTACGGCGGTCTTGCGGCCTTCCCGCGGCGCGAGGAGTCGCCCTACGACACCTTCGGCGTGGGCCACTCGAGCACCTCGATCTCGGCCGCGCTGGGCATGGCGCTGAGCGCCCGCGCCAAGGGCGAGAAGCGCCGCGCCTGCGCGGTGATCGGTGACGGTGCGCTGACCGCCGGCATGGCCTTCGAGGCGCTGGCGCACGCCGGCCACGTCAAGGCCAACCTGCTGGTGGTGCTCAACGACAACGAGATGTCGATCTCCGAGAACGTCGGCGGCATGGCCAGCTACCTGACCCGCATTCTCACCAGCAAGCCCTATGCGGCGGTGCGCGAGAACGGCAAGCGGGTACTCTCGCATCTGCCCGGCGCGCTGGAGCTGGCGCGGCGCACCGAGGAGCACGTCAAGGGCATGATCAGCCCGGCGACGCTGTTCGAGGAGATGGGTTTTCACTACATCGGCCCCATCGACGGCCACGATCTGGCCGCGCTCAACCAGGCGCTGGAGGCGCTGCGCGACCAGGAGGGGCCGCAGTTCCTGCACGTGCGCACGCGCAAGGGTCGCGGCTTCCGGCCCGCCGAGGCCGACCCGATCGGCTTCCACGCCATCACCAAGCTCGAGCGCAAGCCGCCGGCGCCGCCGCGGGTCGATGCCGAGCGCGCGCCCGCTGCGGCAGCGCCGACGTCCCAGGCCAAACCCGACGATTCATTGCCCCCGAAGCCGCGCAGCGAAGAGATGTTGCGCCCGAAACCGCGCAAGTACTGCAACGTCTTCGGCGACTGGCTGTGCGATATGGCAGCGGCAGATGCACGCCTGATCGGTATCACGCCGGCGATGCGCGAGGGCTCCGATCTGATCCGGTTCTCGCAGACCTACCCCGAGCGCTACTACGATGTGGCGATCGCCGAGCAGCACGCGGTGACGCTGGCCGCCGGCATGGCCTGCGAGGCAATGAAGCCGGTGGTGGCGATCTACTCGACCTTCCTGCAGCGCGGCTATGACCAGCTGGTGCACGACGTCGCGGTGCAGCACCTCGATGTCACCTTCGCCATCGACCGGGCCGGACTGGTGGGCGAGGATGGCCCGACCCACCATGGGGCGCTGGATCTCTCCTATCTGCGCTGTGTGCCCGGCCTGGTGGTTCTCGCGCCGGCGGACGAAGCCGAATGCCGCGCCATGCTCACCACCGCCTATCACCATTCCGGCCCGGCGGCGGTGCGCTATCCCCGAGGGACCGGCCCCGGCAGCGAGCTGCCTCAGGATCTCGAGGCGCAGGTGCCGATCGGCCGCGCGCAGACCCGGCGCGAAGGCGAGCGCGTGGCGCTGCTCGCCTTCGGCAGCCTGAACACACCGGCGGCCGAGGTCGCCGAGCGGCTCGGGGCGACGCATCTCAACATGCGTTCGGTCAAGCCGCTGGATCGCGAGGCCATCGTCGCCGCGGCGCAGACCCACGAGCTGCTGGTCACGCTGGAGGAGAACGTGGTCGCCGGCGGCGCCGGCAGCGGCGTCAACGAGCTGCTGGCGGCGGAGGGGCTGACACCGGCGGTGCTCAATCTGGGCATCCCCGATGCCTTCGTCGAGCATGGCAAGCCGGCCGAGCTGCTGCGCGACTGCGGGCTGGACGCCGCCGGCATCGAGGCGGCGATCCGCGCCCGCCTGAACGTCAACGACAACTGATAGGACTTCCATGTCTATTGCCATTCTGATCGGCGCCTTCATCGGCTACCTCGCCGGCAAGCTGCCGGGTCTCTTGATCGGGGCCGGGATCGGCTGGTGGATCAGCCGCAAGCTGCGCCAATCCGTGGTGGGGCGGGTGGTGGGCATCCAGCACCAGTTTCTCGAATCCACCTTCGCGGTGATGGGCTGCATCTGCAAGGCCGATGGCCATGTCACCCGCGACGAGATCCGCACCGCCGAGATGCTGTTCGATCGTCTGCACCTCAATGGCGAGATGCGCGAGCGGGCCAAGGCGGCGTTCAACCGTGGCAAGGGTTCCGATTTCGATCTCGACGCCGAGGTCGCCACCATTCGCCGGGTCACCGGCGGCCAGCGCGCACTGCTGCAGGTGTTCCTGCAGGTGCAGCTGGCGGCGATCGCCGCCGACGGCCAGATGCACGAAGCCGAGCACACCATGCTGTTGCGCGTGGCCCGCGGCCTGGGCTTCTCGGAGGCCGAGATCCAGCAGATCGAGGCGATGCTGCGCGGTGGCCCGAACCAGGCCGGTGGCAGCCAGGCGAGCAGCGGCCAGACCCTGGAGGACGCCTATCGTGTGCTGGGGATCTCCGAGGAGGCCAGCGACGCCGAGGTCAAGCGCGCCTACCGCAAGCTGATGAGCGAGAACCACCCCGACAAGCTGGCCGGCAAGGGGCTGCCGGAGAGCATGCGCGAGATGGCCAAGGAGCGTACCGCCGAGATCAGCAACGCCTACGAGCTGATCCGCAAGCAGCGCGACAGCCGCGCCTGACGCCGCCCGCCGCGGCCGGCATCGACGCCGCGCCCCGGCTTGGATAGGATCGAGCCGGATCGTCGCGGCCACAGGACGTCCTGCATGCCAGGGAAAGCCGGTTTCTATCGCACCACCGCCAGACTGCTCGGCGCCATCGACCGACGCGGCCTGGTCCTGCGCTACCGCTACGGCGATCGCCGCCTGCTCGAGGAGTGCGTGTTGCCGGCGCTCGATGCCGATCCGGCGGTGGTGTCTGTGCTGCTGGTCGGCTGTGCCTGGTACACCCGCCACTACCCCGCGCTGCTGCCCTCGGCCGAGGTGATCACCATGGAGATCGACCCGGCCAAGGCGGTCTTCGGCGGGGCGCGCCATATCGTCGCCGACATGGCCCATGTGGATGCGCATATCGCCCCCGCCTCGCTGGACGCGGTGATCTGCAACGGCGTGCTGGGCTGGGGGCTCGACCATCCGGCGGCGATCGAGGCCGCCTTTGCCGGCGCCAGCCGCTGCCTGCGTCCGGGCGGGCTGTTCCTGCTCGGCTGGAACGACATCGCCCCGCGCAACGCCTGCCCGCCGGATACCATCGCGGCGCTCGACGGCCTGGCCACCGCCGATATCCCCGGCCTGCGTACCCACTCGGTGGTGGCCCAGGCACGCAACCGGCACTGCTATCAGGCCTGGCGCAAACCGCTGCCGGCCTGAGTAGTGCCATTCAGCCTGCGCGCACGCCGCGCCAGAAGACCTGCCACACGCCCTCGAAGCGTCGCGCCAGCGCGGCCTTGTCGTACATGAAGGTTTCCGACAGCAGCCCGTCCACCAGGCAGTAGAAAGCGGCGATGAAGGCCGCTTCGTCCAGTGCCGGGTGCAGGGCGGCATCCGCCTGGCCGGCGCTGAAGATCTCGCCCAGACGCTGGTCGAGGCGCTGTTCGGCGCGGGCGCTGAGCGCCCGCGCCTCGACGCTGAGCTCCTGGGGCGGAAAGAGCAGGAAGCGCTTGTAGAAAACCCCCTGATGCTCGCGGTAGGAGATGGTGCAGCAGCACTCGACCAGGTGGCGCAGGCGCTGCTCGAAGGGCGCCTGGCGCTGGCTGGCCAGGCTCTCCGCCACCAGCGCCAGGATGGCGTTCTCGGCGTCGTCGGCGAGCTCGAGGAAGAGGGCGGCCTTGCTCTCGAAATGGTTGTAGATCGAGGGCTTCTTGATACCCGCCTCGGCGGCGATCTGGGCCAGGCTGACGCCTTCGTAGCCGTGACGGGCGAAGCGCGACAGGGCGATCTGCTTGAGATGGCTGCGGGTGTCCAAGCGGCACTCCTGGGCGAGGGGCGGGAAAAGCGAGAGCTTGCCAGAGTCGGTAGGCGTGAATAAACTAACGACCGTTAGTTAGTAGTGTCTGCCATGAATACAGAAAGGTCTATCGCGAACGTAGAAAGATCTGCCGTGAACACAGAAAGGTCTGTCGCGCGTTCGTCGGGCCTGTCGCCAGGCAGCAAGGTCGGTAGCAAGGGCCATCGGCCCATGGAGCAGGAGAGGGGAGACGTCAGCATGAGTCGCACAAGCCAATGTCGAGTTCCCCGGGCAGCCGTGCGCTGGGGCATCCTGCCGCTGGCCGGTCTTGCCGAGGTGGGCTGGGCCGCCGGGCTCAAGCACGCCGACAGCGTGATCGAGTGGGGGCTCACGGCCGGACTGGCGGTGGCCAGCCTGTGGCTGGCCTCACGGGCGGTGCGCTATCTGCCCACCAGCACCGTCTATACCGTCTTCGTCGGCATGGGCGCGGCGGGCACCGTGATCGCCGACTGGCTGCTGTTCGGGGTGGCCTTCCAGTGGCCGGTGCTGGGCTGTCTGGTGCTGCTGATGGTGGGCGTGATCGGACTGCAGCGGGTGAGCGCATGAACCTGGATATCACCACCTGGCACTGGCTGGCGCTGCTCGCCTCCGGCGCCTGCGAGATCGTCGGCGTGAGCGGCTTCGCACGTCTGCACCGCGGCCAGCGCGCCAGCGGCATCGCGCTGCTCGGCGTGGGTTTCGGCTGCTCGCTGGGGCTTTTGTCGATCGCCATGCGCTCGATCGACATGGGCATCGCCTACGCCGTCTTCACCGGTATCGGCACCCTCGGCAGCACGCTGATGGGCATGTGGCTGTGGGGCGAATCCCGCCGGCCGCTGCGGCTCGCTTTCGTCGGCCTGATCGTGGTGGCGGTGGTCGGGCTGAAACTGGCGAGCTAGGCGCCCGGGGTGGTGCACCGGATTGATGCGTTTGCCGCTGGCGGCGTGCCACCCTGGCGCATCGGCGCCACGCGCAGACAGCGACGCGGCCTGCCTCTGACAGCTAGACCCATGTTAATGAAGGATTATTCGTTTCTGGCCGGGTTCTTGCTTGAGCATGATGCAGCAAGAGAACGAACTGGGAGTGATCGGTAGCACTCGCTACCGTGGATGAACAATTCGGTTTCAATGGGTGGCTAGGGTTCCGGTCGTGAGGGAGTCGCGCACGATGGCTGGTCCGAGAGCTACCGACCTGATGTAGACCGAGCCTGTCGAAGGGCGCGGTGGATCAGGTTACACGGCGGGACAAAAGCCCGGGAGGATCAGGTGCAGCTTGCTGCTACCGATACTCCCAGCGCTTTGTCCATCACCGCCGTCGGAGACTCGAATCCATGACCCTACGCCACGCCCTCCTGAGCTTGCTCACCGCCGCCTCGCTGGCTGCGACCCCTGCCGCTTTCGCGCAGTCGCGCGATCACTTCTCGATCTGCTGGTCGATCTATGCCGGCTGGATGCCCTGGGGCTATGCCGACACCCAAGGCATCGTCGACAAATGGGCCCACAAGTACGGTATCGACATCGATGTGGTGCAGGTCAACGACTACATCGAATCGGTCAATCAGTACACCGCCGGCAATGTCGACGGCTGTGCGATGACCAACATGGATGCCCTGACCCTGCCCGCCGCCAGCGGCGTCGACTCCACCGCGCTGATCGTCAATGACTACTCCGACGGCAACGATGGCGTCGTGCTCAAGGGCAGCGACGACCTCGCCGACATCAAGGGCCGCAAGGTCAATCTGGTGCAGTTCAGCGTCTCGCACTATCTGCTGGCGCGGGCGCTGGAGAGCGTCGGGCTGAGCGAGCGCGACATCGAGACCGTCAACACCACGGATGCCGACATCGTTTCGATCTTCCCCCATGGCGATGTCGAGGCGGTGGTGACCTGGAACCCCCAACTGAGCGCGATCGAGCAGCTCGACGACGCCCATCTGGTCTACAGCTCGCACCAGATCCCGCGTGAAATCCTCGATCTGATGGTGGTCAATACCGACACCCTGAAGGCCAACCCCGATTTCGGCCGGGCTCTGGTCGGTGCCTGGTACGAGGTGATGCAGAAGATGGCGGCGGGCGACGAGGCGGCGCTGGCGCAGATGGCCGAGGCCGCCGGCACCGATCTTGCCGGTTATCGCCATCAGCTCGCCGCGACCCACCTGTATACCGACCCCGTCGAAGCGGCGTCACTGCTGCGCGGCCAGTCGCTGCTGGAGACCATGCGGCGCGTCGCCGAATTCAGCTTCAAGCACGGCCTGCTGGGCGAGATGGCGCCCAACCCCGGCTTCGTTGGCATTCAGAACCCCAGTGGGGTGTTCGGCAATGCGGACAACATCAAGCTGCGTTTCGACCCGACCTATACGGAAGCCTACGCCGCCTCGCAGAAGTGAGCGACGCCACGCCATCGACCTGACGAGGCTCCGTCCATGAAACGACTCATCAACATCCGGCCGTCGCGCGGCGGCCGCTGGCTGCTGGGGGCGTTACCCTTCGTGCTGCTGGGGCTGGTCTACCTCGGCCTCTCCCGGGCCAGGCTCGCCGCCAGCCCCAACGAGCGCCTGCTGCCGGCGCCCAGCACCATGCTGGAGACCTTTCACCAACTGGCGACCGAGGCCAGTGTGCGCACCGGCACCATTCCGCTGTGGGGCGATACCCTGGCGAGTCTCGAGCGGCTGGGGCTCGGGGTCGCCATCAGCGCCTTGATCGGCCTGACGATCGGGCTGCTGACGGGCGGCCTGCCGCTGCTGCGGGCCAAGCTGTCGCCGCTGGTCACGGTGCTCTCGCTGGTGCCGCCTATGGCCATTCTGCCGGTGCTGTTCATCGCCTTCGGCACCGGTGAGATGGCCAAGGTGGCGCTGATCGTCATCGGTGTCACGCCGTTTCTGATTCGCGATCTGCAGAGCCATGCGCTGCGCCTGCCGGATGAACAGCTGATCAAGGCGCAGACCCTGGGCGCCAACTCCTGGCAGGTCCTGCTGCGGGTACTGCTGCCCCAGCTCACGCCGCGCCTGCTCGCCTCGACCCGACTGGCGCTGGGCAGCGCCTGGCTGTTCCTGATCGCCGCCGAAGCGATCGCCGCCCAGGATGGGCTGGGTTATCGCATCTTTCTGGTGCGCCGCTATCTGGCCATGGATGTGATCCTGCCCTACGTGGCCTGGATCACGCTGCTGGCGTTCCTCCTCGACCGCGCCCTGGCACGGGTCTCGCAGCGCGCCTTCCCCTGGTATCACGCCGAGGAGGGCGATGCGTCATGAGTCAGACAGAGAGACAGCCCGCGCTGCTGGAAGCGCAGCACCTGGAGAAGCGCTACGGCGATCAGCTGGTGCTCGAGCGCTTGAGCTTCCGCGTCGAGCGCGGTGAGTTCGTCACCCTGGTCGGCGCGTCCGGCTGCGGCAAGACCACCTTCCTCAAGCTGCTGCTGGGCACCGAGCGCATCTCGCGCGGCAGCCTGCGTCTGGATGGCCGCCCGCTGCCCGACGAACCCGGCCCGGATCGCGGGGTGGTGTTCCAGAAGTACTCGGTGTTCCCGCACCTCAGCGTGCTCGGCAACGTGACCATGGCCGAGGAGCTCGCCCGTTCGCCGCTGCTGGGCAAGCTCTACGGCGCGGCCCGCCGACGGGCCCGCGACAACGCCGTCGCCAGGCTCACCGAGGTGGGATTGGCAGGCGCGCTGGAGAAGTACCCGCACGAGCTCTCCGGTGGCATGCAGCAGCGTCTGGCCATCGCCCAGGCGCTGATGATGAAGCCGCGCATCCTGCTCCTCGACGAGCCCTTCGGCGCGCTGGACCCCGGTATCCGCCAGGACATGCACGGCCTGATCACGCGGCTGTGGCGTGAGCAGCAGCTGACCATCTTCATGATCACCCACGACGTCAAGGAGGCGTTCGCGCTGGGCACCCGGCTCTGGGTGTTCGACAAGGTTCGCCACGACCCCCAGGCACCCAACGCCTACGGCGCCACCATCACCTACGACCTGCCGGTCGGGGCGCAGCAGCGCCCTCCCGAGGCGCTCGTCGAGCGTCTCGATGCCACCGGCCGCTTTCACCCGACCTCCCAGGAGACGCTGACATGAGTACGCACTCCGGCGACGACGCGCGCTATACCACGCACCTGCCCGGCGGCCACCACTGGTCGCTGCGCCTGCGCCGCGGCACCACGCTGACACTGACGGCCCGCGAGGCCGACACCAACGTCGGTCTGCTCTGCTACAACCCCGAGAATCTGCTCGAACGCCTCAATCTGCCGGATACGCTGAAGGCCCAGCACACCTTCAAGCTGACCCGCGGTCACTGCCTCTACTCCGACATGGGGCGCATCTTCGCCTCGATCGTTGCCGACGACCTGGGCTGGCACGACAGCGTCGGCGGCAACCTGATGCCGCACCATCTGCTCGCCAAGGGTTGGCAGGCGGTCAGCTATCAACAGGCGCACAACGCCTGGACCCGCAGCGGCTACGACAGCTTCCTGGTCGAGCTGGCCAAGTACGGCCTCGGTCGGCGCGACATGGCTGCCAACCTCAACCTGTTCTCGAAGGTGGAGAGCGATACCCAGGGGCGCCTGCGCTATGTCCCGGGGCACTGTCAGCCCGGTGCCAGCGTCACCCTGCGCCTGGAGATGGACACCCTGGTGATCCTGCACACCTGCCCGCACCCGCTCGATCCCAGCCCCGACTATCCACACCGCGGGGTGGAGATCGCGCTGGGGACCGCGCCGGCGCCCACCGAGGAGGACATCTGCTACCGCTCGCGGCCGGAGAACGCCCGTGGCTTCGCCAACAATCGCCTCTATCACCTCGGCCTGTAAGGGAGCACCGCGACATGATCATCGAGAGTAACCAGCGCCCCGAGAACGCCGTCAGCCGCACCACGGTCGAGGCCGGCGATCACTACATCGGCATCGTCCGGGCCGGCCAGACCCTGCGTCTGCTCGACCTGGAGGGCAACCAGGCCGCGGACACGCTGTTCTTCAACGCCCACGACACCGCCGAGCGCTACAGCGCCATGGACACCCTGCGCGAGCAGGGCGAGGTCTACCTGAGCGCCGGCTCGAAGCTGCGCTCCAACGAGGGCCGGGTACTGCTGACCATCACCGCCGACACCTGCGGTCGTCACGACACCCTGGGTGGCGCCTGTGCCAGCGAGAGCAACACCGTGCGCTACGACCTGGAAAAGCGCCACATGCACTCATGCCGCGACAACTGGATGCAGGCGATTTCCGATCATCCCGAATACGGTCTGACCAAGCGCGACATTACCCACAATATCAACTTCTTCATGAACGTCCCGGTGACCGAAGAGGGGGGGCTGACCTTCGAGGATGGCATCTCGGCGCCGGGCAAGTACGTGGAGATGGTCGCCGAGATGGACGTGGTGGTGCTGATCTCCAACTGCCCGCAGCTCAACAACCCGTGCAATGGGTATGACCCGACGCCGATCGAGCTGCTGATCTGGGATTAGCGAGACCGACCTGTCTGGCCAGCCTTCGCGACGACTTGCCAGCCTCGCAGGCAGCGTCATTGGTCATGGAGACGACTCCATGACGACCCCAGTCCTGGCGGGACGGCCCGCCGAGTCATGGACCGATGTCATGTTCCGTAAAGTTCTGATCGCCAATCGCGGGGCCATCGCCGCGCGTATTCAGCGCACGCTCGTGCGCCTGGGTATCGGCTCGGTGGTGGTCTACGCCGAAGCCGACCGCGACGCGCCCTATGTGTTCGCCGCCGACGAGGCCTACTCCCTCGGTGAGGGCGGCGCCGCCGATACCTATCTCGCCATCGACAAGCTGATCGATATCGCTCGGCGCAGTGGCGCCGAGGCAGTGCACCCCGGTTACGGCTTTCTCTCCGAGAACACCTCTTTCATCCAGGCCTGCGAGGCGGCCGGGCTGGTCTTTCTCGGCCCCACCCCCGAGCAGATTCGCGACTTCGGCCTGAAGCACGAGGCGAGGGCGCTGGCCGAACGCGCCGGAGTGCCGCTGGTGCCCGGCTCCGGGCTGCTCGAAGATCTCGATGCGGCCCGGCGGGAGGCCACCTGCATCGGCTACCCGGTGATGCTCAAGTCCACCGCCGGCGGCGGCGGCATCGGCATGCAGGTGTGCGCCGATGCCAGCGAGCTCGAACGCGCCTTCGACTCGGTACGTGGCCTCGGTGAGCGCAACTTTGGCGATGCCGGCGTCTTCGTCGAGGCCTACATCGCCCGGGCGCGGCATCTGGAGGTCCAGCTGTTCGGCGACGGCCAGGGCCAGGTGGTCGCCCTCGGTGAGCGCGACTGCTCCACCCAGCGCCGCCATCAGAAGGTGATCGAGGAGAGCCCGGCACCCGATCTGCCCCAGGCCGTGCGGCGTGAACTGCACGCCACCGCCGTGCGCCTGGGCGAGGCCGTCGCCTATCGCAACGCCGGCACCGTGGAGTTCATCTACGATGCCGAGCGCGAGCGCTTCTATTTCCTCGAGGTCAACACCCGCCTGCAGGTCGAGCACGGCGTCACCGAGGCCGTCTGGGGCGTCGATCTCGTCGAGTGGATGATCCGCCTCGGCGCCGGCGAGCTGGCGCCGCTCGAGACGCTGGTTCAAGCACTCGAGCCGCGCGGCCATGCCATCCAGGCACGTCTCTACGCCGAGGACCCGAGCCACGATTTTCGGCCCAGCGCCGGTCTGCTCACCGAGGTCGCCTTCCCCGAGGCGCCGGGGCTGCGCATCGACCACGCCATCGAGGCGGGGCTGGAGATCTCGGCGCTGTTCGATCCGATGCTGGCCAAGGTGATCGTCCACGCCGAGGATCGCGACAGCGCCCGCACGCGCCTGGCCGACGCCCTGGCGGGTGCCAGCGTCTACGGTTTCGAGACCAACCGTACCTGGCTGTCCCATGTGCTGCGGGATGCCCGCTTCCGTGATGCCGAGCTGCACACCCGCTGGCTGGCCGATCTCGCCTGGGCGCCGCCGGCCATCGAGGTGCTCACTGCCGGCACGCTGACCACGATTCAGGACTACCCCGGACGCCAGGGCCACTGGGATGTGGGGGTCCCCCCCTCGGGGCCCTTCGACGACTGGTCGTTTCGTCTCGGTAACCGCCTGCTCGACAACCCGGCCGATGCGGCGGGGCTGGAGATCACCCTGACCGGCCCGGCGCTGCGCTTCCACCGTGCCACCCAGATCGCGCTCACCGGCTGCGAGCTGCCCGCCGATCTCGACGGTGAGTCGGTGGCCTTCTGGCAGGTGCTGGAGATCCCCGCCGGCGCTACCCTGGCCCTGGGCAAGGCGCGTGCCGGCGCGCGTGCCTACCTGCTGGTACGCGGCGGCATCGACTGCCCGCGCTATCTCGGCTCGCGCAGCACCTTCACCCTGGGCCAGTTCGGCGGCCATGCAGGCCGCGCGCTGCGTAGCGGCGACATGCTGGCCCTGCCCGAGCTGGCGCCCACCGCGCCGCGCATTCTGCCTGAAGCACTCAGACCGGGGATCGGCGGCGCCGACGCCCCGGTGCGCGAGATTGCCGTGCTCTATGGCCCGCACGGGGCGCCGGACTTCTTCACCGAGGCGGATATCGACACGCTCTTCGCCCACGAGTGGGAGGTGCACTACAACTCCAGCCGAACCGGGGTACGCCTGATCGGCCCGCGCCCCGAGTGGGCGCGGGCCGACGGCGGCGAGGCCGGGCTGCACCCGTCGAACATCCATGACAACGCCTACGCCTTCGGCACCATCGACTTCACCGGCGACATGCCGGTGATCCTCGGCCCGGACGGCCCCTCGCTGGGGGGCTTCGTCTGCCCGGCGACGGTGGTGCGCGCCGAGCGCTGGAAACTCGGACAGCTCACCGCCGGTGATCGTGTTCGCTTCGTGCCGGTGGATCTGGCCACTGCCCGCGCCCTCGAGGCGTGCCAGCAGGCCCAGCTGGCAACGCTGAACGGCGGCGACAGCGTGGCCTTGACCGCGCAGCGCGGCAGCCCGGTGCTGCGCGAGGTGGCGGCCGCCAGTGCCGGCGAACGACTCGTCTACCGGCGCGCCGGCGATGACTTCCTGCTGGTCGAGTTCGGCGCCATGGAGCTCGACATCGCGCTGCGCTTTCGCGCCCACGCCTGGATGCTGTGGCTGCGCGACAACCCGCTGCCCGGCCTGCGGGAACTCACTCCGGGCATCCGCTCGCTGCAGATTCACTACGAGCCCGACGAACTCCACCTGGGTGAGATGCTGGCGCATCTCGAACGGGCCGAGGGGGAGCTGCGCGATGTGGCGTCGCTGGAGGTCGAAGCGCGCACCGTGAACCTGCCGCTCTCCTGGGACGACCCCGCCTGCCAGGAAGCGATCGACAAGTACCAGCGCAGCGTGCGTCCGGACGCGCCCTGGTGTCCCAGCAACCTGGAGTTCATCCGCCGCATCAACGCGCTCGACAGTATCGAGCAGGTCCGCAAGATCGTCTTCGACGCCCGCTATCTGGTGATGGGGCTGGGCGACGTCTATCTCGGCGCCCCGGTGGCCACCCCGCTCGATCCGGCCCAGCGCCTGGTCACCACCAAGTACAACCCGGCGCGCACCTGGACGGCGGAGAACTCGGTGGGGATCGGCGGGGCCTACCTGTGCGTCTATGGCATGGAGGGCCCCGGCGGCTATCAGTTCGTCGGGCGCACCCTGCAGATGTGGAACCGCTATCGTCGCACCGAGCACTTCGACAACCCCTGGCTGCTGCGCTTCTTCGATCAGCTGCGCTTCTTCGAGGTCAGCCATGAGGAGTTGATGCGCATCCGCCGTGACTTCCCCCACGGGCGCTATCCGCTCGAGATCGAGCGCACGCGCTTCCGGCTCGCCGACTACCAGGCCGAGATCGACGCCCACGCCGAGCGCATCGACCGCTTCCGCGAACGCCGCGAGGCCGCTTTCCAGCAGGAGATGGCCGCCTGGCGCGCCAACGGCCAGTTCACCTTCGAGGACCAGACGCCGGAGGCCGGCGAAGCGACAGAGCTCGACGGCGATGAGTCGGGTGTCGACAGCCCGGTCACCGGCAGTCTGTGGAAGCTGATGGTCGACGTCGGCGATGTCGTGACGCCCGGCCAGGTCGTCGCCCTGGTCGAATCGATGAAGATGGAGGTTGAGATCACCGCCCGCGAGGCGGGCACGGTGACCCGCCTACCGCTGGGTGAGGGCGGCGCCGTCGCCCCGGGCCAGCCGATCGTGATTCTCGAACAGAGCGCCCACCAGGAGACCTCGGCATGAGTGCCATCGACATGACCCTCACCGCGCTGCTGGCGCGCTATCGTGCCCATGCACTGACCCCGCGGGAGCTGATCGCCGAGCTGCTGGCGGATACCGAGGCGCGCGCCGCCGATCCCGCCTGGATCACACGGCTGTCGCGCGAGCAGCTCGAGCCCTATCTGCTGCGCCTGGATGACGCCGATCCGGCCGACCTGCCGCTCTATGGCATCCCCTTCGCGATCAAGGACAACATCGATCTCGCCGGGGTACCCACCACGGCGGGCTGCCCGGCCTACGCCTATACGCCCGCGGCGTCGGCCTTCGTCGTGCAGCGCCTGATCGAGGCCGGCGCCATTCCGCTGGGCAAGACCAACCTCGATCAGTTCGCCACCGGATTGGTCGGCGAGCGAGCCCCGGACGACTACGGCGTGCCCGCCAACGCTTTCTCCGCCGAGCGCATCCCCGGCGGCTCTAGCAGCGGCTCGGCGGTCGTCACCGCCCAGGGCCAGGTGAGCTTCGCCCTGGGCACCGATACCGCCGGCTCCGGGCGCGTCCCGGCCTGTTTCCACAATCTGTTCGGGGTCAAGCCGACGCTGGGGCTGCTGAGCACCGCCGGCGTGGTGCCGGCCTGCGCCACTCTGGATACCATCAGCCTGTTCGCGCTGAGCGCCGACGATGCCCATGCGGTGCTGAACGTGGCCTCTGCGTACGATCCCGACTGTGCCTGGTCGCGGCGTCACGACTTCGCCGTGGCCGGTCAGACCTACGGTGCGGCGCCTGCGCGCTTTCGCTTCGGCGTACCCCTCGCCTCACAGTGGCACACCGACGCCGACTACAGCGCCGGCATGCGCCAGGCCATCGCAGAGCTCGAGTCATTGGGAGGCGAAAAGGTCGAGCTGGACTGCGCGCCGCTACTCGCCGCCGCGCGTCTGCTCTACGAGGGCCCCTGGGTCGCCGAGCGCTACCATGCGGTGCGCGAGTGGATCGAGACGCGTCCCGAGGTGCTGCACCCGGTGACCCGCCGGGTGATCGAGGGCGGTGGCGAGCCGCGGGCGGTGGACGCCTTCGCCGCCCGCTACCAGCTCGCCGAGTACAAGCGTCAGGCCGATGTCCTGCTCGCCGGGGTCGACGTCATGCTCGCACCGACCACCGTGACCCATCCGACCAAGGCCGAGGTGGCCGCGGCGCCCATCGCCGTCAACTCGCAGCTGGGTACCTGGACCAACTTCATGAACCTGCTCGACTACAGCGCCCTGGCCGTGCCCACCGGTTTCACCGAGAGTGGCCTGCCGTTTGGCGTCACGCTGTTCGGGCCGGCCTTTGCCGATCTCTCGCTGCTGAGCCTGGGGCGTGCGCTGGAGCGACGTCTCGAGCTGCCGCTGGGCGCCACCGGTCTCGCGCGGGTGCCTACCCCGGCGCTGCCGGAGGCCCGTGACGGCAGCCTGGCGCTGGTAGTGTGCGGCGCGCATCTCGACGGTCTGGCGCTCAATCATCAGCTCAGGCAGCGGGGCGCGGTGAAGGTCGCCACGACCCGCTCCAGCCCGCGCTATCGGCTCTATGCGCTGGCCGGCGGCCCGCCGGCACGCCCGGCCATGGTGCGCGACGACGTCGATGGCGCCGCCATCGAGGTGGAGGTCTGGCGCCTGCCGATCGCCAGCGTCGGCAGTTTTCTCGCCGGCATTCCCGCGCCGCTGGGGCTGGGGAAGGTCGAGCTGGAGGACGGTGCCTGGCACTGCGGCTTCATCGCCGCCGCCGGGGCCCTGGAGCATGACGGGCCGGCCGAGGACGTGACCCGCTTCGGCGGATGGCGAGGGTGGCTCGCCGCGACGGATTGAGCGTTGGCGGCGGGCGTAGCGGAGAGAAAGGGGAAGCTGCCGACCCGGAGGGAAAGGGGGGTAAGGGCGCGAGAGGCGGTGCGGCAGTTAGCGCGGGCCCGACCCAGGACCTAGGCTGAGGGGATATCGTCTTCAGCGGAGCCTGCTCGTGTCCCCCATTGCCCATACCCTCGTCATCGGGTTTCTGAGCTTCGTCGCGCTGGTCGTGATCATCCGTCTCTCCGGCAAGCGCACGCTGTCGAAGTGGAACGCCTTCGACTTCGTGATCACCATCGCCCTGGGCTCGACCCTCTCCACGGCGCTGATCACGCCGACAGTGTCGCTGGCGCAGAGCGTGGTGGCGTTCGTGCTGATCGTCGCGCTGCAGTTCGTGATCACCTTCACCTCGGTGCGCTCGAAGCGGGTCGAGAACCTGGTCAAGTCGCGCCCGACCCTGCTGCTCTATGAAGGTACCCTGCGCCAGGCGGCGATGGCCCGCGAGCGGGTGGTGGCGGTGGAGATCCTGGCCGCGCTGCGTGAGCACGGCATCGCCGACGTCGAGAGCGTTCACGCCGTGGTGCTGGAGACCGACGGCACCTTCAGCGTGATCCCCGACGCCGGGACCAGCGATTCGGCGCTGGCCGGCGTCGAGGGCGTGCCGTCGCGCTGAGCGCCGTTCACACGCTGGCGTCGAGGGCCTCGCTCTCCAGAAAGCCGCCGGACTGGCGCTGCCACAGCCGCGCGTAGAGGCCGTTGGCGCGGATCAGCTCGGCGTGGCTGCCCTGTTCGACGATGTGCCCCTGTTCCATCACCACCAGCCGGTCCATGGCGGCGATGGTGGAGAGGCGGTGGGCGATGGCGATCACCGTCTTGCCCTGCATCAGCCGGTCCAGATTTTCCTGAATGGCGGCCTCGACGTCGGAGTCCAGCGCCGAGGTCGCCTCGTCGAGAATCAGGATCGGGGCGTCCTTGAGCATCACCCGGGCGATCGCCAGGCGCTGACGCTGGCCGCCGGAGAGCTTGACCCCGCGCTCGCCGACATGGGCATCGAAGCCGGCGCGACCCTGGATGTCGCGCAGCCCCTCGATGAATTCCGCCACGTGGGCCTCGCGGGCGGCGCGCCAGGCCATCTCGTCACTGGCGTCCGGGCGGCCGTAGAGCAGGTTGTCGCGCACCGAGCGGTGCAGCAGCGAGGTGTCCTGGGTGACCATGCCGATCTTGGCGCGCAGGCTCTCCTGGGTGACCGCGGCGATGTCCTGGCCGTCGATGCGGATGGCCCCATCCTCCAGCTCGTAGAAGCGCAGCAGCAGGTTGACCAGGGTCGACTTGCCCGCGCCGGAGGGGCCGATCAGGCCGATCTTCTCCCCCGGACGAATGGTCAGCGCCAGATCGTCGATCACGCCGCTGCCCTTGCCGTAGTGGAAGCGGATATGGTCGAACACGATCTCGCCACGGGCGACCTCGAGTGAAGGGGCGTCATCGCGATCCTCGATCTGGTGCGGCAGCGACAGCGTCGCCATGCCGTCCTGCACCGTACCGATATTCTCGAACAGCCCCGAGACCTCCCACATGATCCACTGCGACATGCCCCACAGGCGCATCACCAGCCCCAGTGCCACGGCGACCGCGCCCACGCTCACCGCCTCGTCGAGCCACAGCGCCAGTGCAAGCCAGCCGATGCTGAACAGCAGTAGCGCGTTGAGCAGGTAGAGCAGCCCGTAGAGGCCGGTGACCAGCCGCATCTGGCGGTAGACCGTGACCAGGAAGCCGGCCATGCCCTCGCGGGCGAAGGCCGCCTCGCGGCTGGCGTGGGAGAACAGCTTGACCGTCTGGATGTTGCTGTAGCTGTCGACGATGCGTCCGGTCATGCGCGAGCGGGCGTCGGCCTGGGATTTCGATACCCGGCCCATGATCGGCACGAACACCTTCAGCAGCACCAGATAGCCACCCAGCCACACCACCAGCGGCACGGCCAGGCGCCAGTCGGCGTTGCCCACCAGCAGCAGCGTGCCCAGGAAGTAGACGATCACGTAGTTGAGCACGTCGAACAGCTTGATCACGCACTCGCGCACCGCCAGCGAGGTCTGCATCACCTTGGTCGCGATGCGCCCGGCGAACTCGTCCTGATAGAACCCCATCGACTGGCGCAGCAGATAGCGGTGGGCCTGCCAGCGGATGCGCATGGGGTAGTTGCCCATCATCGTCTGCTGCTGGAACAGCGAGTGCAGCCACACCATGCCCGGTAGCCCCACCAGTACCACCAGGGCCATTCCCGCGAGCTTCCAGCCCTGATCGGCGAGGAAGGTGGCGCGATTCTGATCGGCGAGCCAGTCGACGATATTGCCGAGGAAGCCGAACATCCACACCTCGACCCCGGCGATCAGCGCCATCAGCGTGGTCGCCGCCAGCAGATAGGGCCAGGCGCCGCGGGTGTAGTGCAGGCAGAAGGCGACCAGGGTATCGGGCGGGCGCTGCGGCTCCGCCGGCGGGAAGGGATCGAGACGTTTTTCGAACCAGCGGAACATGGCAATCCTGCAGTGTCTTGGGAGAGAGGGCGACGGCCGGCTGGGCAGCGCGTGGCGCTGGTCGGCTCGAATCTGGAAGCATAGTACGCCCTGGGCGAGCGCATCGATCAGCTCACCCTGCTGCGTGATCAGCTCGATGGCTGTATCGGCTGCGGCTGCCTGTCGCTGTCGCAGTGCCCGCTACGCACCCCCGGCGACGTGCTCGGCGCCGACGGTGAGGGCGCGCAGCGGTTGGGGTAGGGCGATGTCCGCGTGGCTCGCGTGAAGAGATATTCGCGTCGCGCCGGGACAGCGAGACCGGGGCAGTATCACGACTCGAAACAGGCCAGCCACTTACCTAGCAGGCGGTCCAGCTCCGCACGCTCGTCGTCGGATAGGCATCGAGTCATGGCGTGCTGATTGTCGACGTGGCTGTCCACGGCCTCATCGATCAGTTCAAGTCCCTGTGGCGTCAATCGAATCTGGAATCCGCGGCCATCTTCGGGGTTGCGAATGCGCTCCACGTAACCGGGTTTGACCAGGCGATCGATGCGATGGGTCATGGTGCCGGAGGTGACCATGGTCCAAGCGATCAGTGTCGACGGTGTCAGCGTATAGGGACTCCCGGCGCGGCGCAGCGTCGCCAGCACGTCGAAATCCGCGGGGGTCAGGCCGTGCTCGGCCAGTACCGCCTCCGTACGTTGGGAGAGATGTTGCGTCAGGCGCTTCAGGCGGCCCAGTAGGCCCATGGGCACGACATCGAGATCGGGCCGCTCGGCGTGCCACTGACGCAGAATGTGATCGACTTGGTCCATGTCGCGTAGCATCGGACGTTTTTATCTTGACGTCAAACAATAACGATGTATCTTGACGTCAAGCCATATTGTTTGATGTCAAACTAATTAGAGTACAGGGAGAGAGACGATGCGAGAGGCGTGGACGTTGGCCGGTGCAGCGCTGGCGCCGGCGATCTGGGGTTCGACCTATCTGGTGACCACCGAGCTGTTGCCGCCGGGTTTTCCGCTGATGGCGGGGGTGTTGCGTGCCCTGCCCGCCGGCTTATTGCTGCTGCTCTGTGTCAGGCGTCTGCCGCCTTGGTCGTGGGTCGGACGACTGTTGCTGCTGGGTGGTTTGAACTTCGCCGTCTTCTGGGCGCTGCTATTCGTGGCCGCCTATCGGCTTCCCGGAGGGATCGCCGCCACGCTGGGTGCGACGCAGCCGCTGATGGTGCTGGTGCTATCGCAATGGCTACTGGGCGCGCCCTGGCGCGGTGCGAGCGTCATCGCGGCATTGGCTGGGCTGTTCGGGGTTGCGCTACTGCTGATCGAGCCGGACATGCAGCTGGATAGTACCGGAGTGGTGGCCGCACTGGGGGCTGCCGGTTCGATGGCGCTGGGTAGCGTGCTGACCAAACGTTGGCGGCCGCCCGTCTCGGCGCTCACCTTTACCGCCTGGCAACTGGTTGCCGGTGGACTCTTGCTACTACCGGTCGCACTACTGCTGGAGCCCGGCTTTCCTGCGCCGTCCTGGCGTAATGTCGCGGGCTACCTCTGGTTGGGGGGGGCGGGGGCTGCCTTGACTTACTGGCTGTGGTTTCGCGGCATCGAGACATTCGGCCCCGCGCGGGTCTCGGCCCTGGGCTTTCTGAGTCCTCTCAGTGCTGTGCTGTTGGGCTGGCTATGGCTGGATCAAAGCCTCTCCGCCCTGCAGCTTTTCGGTACCGGTGTCGTATTGCTCAGCGTCTGGGGCAGTCAGCGCGTGGCGCGTTCGGCGCGCGCATCCCAGGGGGAAAGCGGGGGGAGTCGCGCATGAAGCTCGTGCCCGGTGAGCGAACCGGGAACTCTGTGCTGGGACGGAGTCGGTTGGTGAGGGATGCCCAAGGGCGGTCACGCATCTCGGTCGAAGATGATGCGGTTGCCATGCTCGACCTGGTCGTTGCTCCAGGGCCTTGGCAGGCCCTGCTGGCAGTGGGCTGGGGATGACGCTCACCACCCTGGCGCCGGATCACGTCTCGAACGGCAGCACCGCGGTGTAGATGGCGAGGAAGTGGCAGACGCTGCCGCCGATCACGAACAGGTGCCAGATGGCGTGGTGGAAGGGAATCACGCGCAGGGCGTAGAACAGCACGCCGACCGTGTAGGTGATGCCGCCGGCGACCAGCAGAGCGAGGCCGGTAGGGGATAGCTGGGTGGTCAGACTGTCAGAAGCGATCACGATCAGCCAGCCCATGATCAGGTAGATGAACACCCGCAGCAGATTGAAGCGCTGGGGCCAGATCAGGCGCAGGGCGATCCCGCCCAGGGCCAGCCCCCAGATCACGCCGAACAGCGCCCAGCCCATCGGCCCGCGCAGGTTGACCAGCAGAAAGGGGGTGTAGGTGCCGGCGATGAGCAGATAGATGGCGCAGTGGTCGAAGGTCTGGAAGACGCGCTTCAGGCGCTGGCTGCGAAAACCGTGGTAGAGGGTCGAGACGGTGTAGAGCAGCAGCAGGCAGCTGCCGTAGAGCGAGACGCTGACGATCTTCCACGGGTCGACCTCGGCGGCAATGCTGGCCAGCACGATCAGTACGATCATGCCGGCGAGGCTCAGCGCCGCGCCGATCCCGTGGCTGATGCTGTGCAGCCACTCCTCCAGCCGGGTGTACTCCTCCTCGCCCGAGGTCTGGGGAGGCGAGACTTGTGCCGGGGGCGTGTCTTGAGAGTGCGAGAGATGGCGTGAGTCGGAGTCGAGCATGATGGCTGAGCCTCCTGCGGAGGTGAGGCAGGATCGAGAGCGGGGATACCGTTTGGACCGGCACGCCGGGCCAGTATTCAGTCTCCCGTCTCATGATGACGCAACGATGACGTCGCCGGAAGGCCCGGCGATGCCGATTCAGGCGTCGCGCTCGATGTCGACGTCGCTGGCGGGGGTGAAGTCGTCGAGCGCCATCATGTGGCCGAGCTTGCCGACCTTGGTGGTCAGGTAGTGCTCGTTGAAGGGGTTGCGCCCGGTGGTGATCGCAAGACGCTCGTGAATGCGCACGCCATCGCGGCTGAGTGCTTCGACCTTGCGCGGATTGTTGGTCATCAGACGCAGCGCGGGGATGCCGAGATGTTCGAGCATCGGGACGCAGATGTCGTAGCGGCGCTGATCGGCACCGAAGCCGAGACGCTCGTTGGCTTCCACGGTGTCGGCGCCGGCGTCCTGCAGGGCATAGGCGCGGATCTTGTTGAGCAGGCCGATGCCGCGCCCCTCCTGGCGCAGGTAGAGCAGCGCGCCGCGCCCCTCGTCGGCGATGCGCTTGAGCGCTTCCTGCAGCTGATAGCCGCAGTCGCAGCGCATCGAGAACAGGGCGTCACCGGTCAGACACTCGGAGTGGACGCGGGCCAGCACCGGCTCCGGCGTGGTGACGTCGCCAAGGGTGAGCACGACGTGCTCCTTGCCGGTGGACTCTTCCTGGAAGCCGTGCAGCGTGAAGGTCGCCCAGGGTGTGGGCAGCTGCGATGCGGCGATGAAACGGATCGACACGATGACCTCGCGATACGGGCCCTGCGGTTAAGGTGCGGGCTCACCCCTGACGTTGAGGGGCAGCATTATATCAGGCTTGCGCGTCTATCCGTTACACTGCTGGCAAATCTCCCGTGCGAAGAGCGCTATGACACTGCAAAACGATCGCCTGCTGCGGGCCCTGGCTCGCCAACCGGTTGACCGCACACCGGTCTGGATGATGCGCCAGGCCGGCCGCTATCTGCCGGAGTACCGCGCGACCCGCGCCGAGGCCGGTAGTTTCATGGATCTGTGCCGCAACGCCGAGATGGCCTGCGAGGTGACGCTGCAGCCGCTGGCGCGCTATCCGCTCGATGCCGCGATCCTGTTCTCCGATATCCTCACCATTCCCGACGCCATGGGCCTGGGGCTCTATTTCGAGACCGGTGAGGGGCCCAAGTTCCGCCATCCGGTGCGGACCGCCGCCGAGGTCGCCGCGCTGAGTGCGCCGGATGCCGAGCACGATCTCGACTACGTGATGAACGCGGTGCGCACCATTCGCCGCGAGCTCAACGGCCGGGTGCCGCTGATCGGCTTCTCCGGCAGCCCCTGGACCCTGGCGACCTACATGGTCGAGGGCGGCTCGAGCAAGGATTTCCGCCATATCAAGGCGATGCTCTACGGTGACCCGCAGACCCTGCACACTCTGCTGGGCCTGCTCGCCACGGCGGTGACCGACTATCTCAACGCCCAGATCCGTGCCGGCGCCCAGGTGGTGCAGATCTTCGACACCTGGGGCGGGGCGCTGTCGACCCCGGCCTATGAGGCGTTCTCGTTGGCCTACATGCGGCGCATCGTCGGCGGGCTGATCCGCGAGCACGATGGCCGCCGGGTGCCGGTGATCCTGTTCACCAAGAACGGTGGGCAGTGGCTGGAGTCGATCGCCGACAGCGGCTGCGACGCCGTCGGCCTCGACTGGACCACCGAGCTCGGCGACGCGCGGCGGCGGGTCGGCGAGCGCGTGGCGCTGCAGGGTAACCTCGACCCCAACGTGCTGTTTGCACCGCCCGAACAGATCGGCACCGAGGTCAAGCGGGTGCTGGAGAGCTTCGGCCACGGTCCGGGGCATGTGTTCAATCTGGGCCACGGTATCAGCCAGTTCACCAACCCCGATCACGTCACCGCCTTCTTCGACGCGCTGCATGAATCGAGCCCGGCCTATCACCGCTGATGCGGTCGATGACGGCGTCGACGGCCTGCTGCTGTTCGATGCCGAGTGCCCGTTCTGCCGGCGCGCGGTGCGCTGGCTGCTGGCGCATGAACGCGAGTCTGGCGCCGGCCTGGTGCTGAGTGGGCTCGATACCGCGCTGGGGCGGCGCGTGGGGCACCACTTCGGGCGTGATCTCGAACGCTGCGACACGATCCGGTATGTCACCGGCGGTGAGCTTCACGAGGAGAGCGAGGCGCTGTGGCGGTTAGGGAGCCGGCTCCGCTCGGGCTGGCGGCTGCTGGCATGGCTGCGCTGGGTGCCGGCGCCGCTGCGCAACGCCGTCTATCGCGGGATCGGGCGCTATCGTCGGCGTCTGGCACCGGACAACGACGCGCGGCTGGAGGACGACCCGCGCTGGCGCGAACGGCTCGATGCCACGCTCTGCACGCGGCTGGGGCTACCGTCCACGCTTTGCGAGGTCAGCCGATGACACGACAACGCCGCGGCGCCTGGCGCAGGTTGGCCCTGCTGGCCGTGATGGCCTGGGCTATCGGGGTGGCCTGGGGCAGCCTGACGCCGGGGGCCGAGATGCCGCGATACCTGCCGTGGGACAAGTTCAATCACGTCGTCGGCTACGCCGGGCTGACCCTGTGGCTGGGACTCGCCGTACGGCGCTGGGCCTGGGCACGCGCCTGGATGATCGCGCTCGTATTCGGCATCGTCATCGAGTATCTGCAGCTGTGGGTCCCTGGCCGCGCCGGCGGCGATTGGGAGGATATCCTGGCCAATGCGCTGGGGGCCACAGTGGCCGCGCTGCTCGGCGCGAGGATACGCCGCTGTCGTCGGCGACGCGCTGCCGCGGCCAGTACCGGCGCCCCCTGAGGCGCTTCCCCGTCGTCTATGCCAGGCACGTGGTAGCGCTGCCCCTGCCGCCTGTACTCTCTGCGCAGGCGTTGATCGACGTCTTCTTATCCATTGGTGGCATCGTCGCCATCACCGGTGGCTCGATTCAACGCTAGTGCCATCCCTCGACGCCTTCTTTTGGTGCGCAACGCTATCCCGCGCACGCTTTTGAAACAGAATGTTGCCCGTGTTTTCGCAGTTTGCGTCATGCCGAGAGTGTAGGTAGAGATCGTAAGCGTCCTAGGCGAGCGTTGAATCCAGGATTTTCAGGCGCTAGCGCGAAAGTGGAACGGACTTTGCTAATTTGTTTTGGGCATGCTTCGACATGCACTTAAATGACAACGCAAGGGAGTGGATTCCACCATGCGCCACAAGAACAAAAGCCTGTCTCTTCTCTCCGCTGCCGCATTGACGGCACTGGCGACGTCCCAGGCTCAGGCTGCCACCTTGGATAACGTGAAAAGCAACGGCGAGTTCAAGTGCGGCGTCAGCACGGGGCTCACCGGTTTCTCCTCTCCCGATGAGAACGGCAAGTGGACCGGCATCGATGTCGAAGTGTGCCGTGCCGTCGCCGCCGCCGTGCTGGGTGATCCGACCAAGGTGGTGTTCTCGCCGCTGACCGCCAAGGAGCGCTTTACCGCGCTGCAGTCGGGCGAGATCGATGTGCTCTCGCGCAACACCACCTGGACCGCTACCCGCGACAACTCGCTGGGGCTCAACTTCACCGGGGTCAACTTCTACGATGGCCAGGGCTTCCTGGTGCGCAAGGATCTCGGCATCAAGAGCGCCAAGGAGCTGGACGGCGCTTCCATCTGCGTACAGGCGGGTACCACCACCGAACTCAACATGGCCGACTACTTCAAGGCCAACGACATGAAGTTCCAGCAGGTCGCCTTCGATACCTCCGACCAGACCGCCCAGGGCTTCGACAGCGGGCGCTGTGACGTGCTCACCTCCGACTCCTCGCAGCTGGCGGCGCTGCGCCTGCAGCTGGCCGACCCCAGCAGCGTCGAGATCCTGCCCGAGCGTATCTCCAAGGAGCCGCTGGGTCCGGTGGTGCGCCAGGGTGACGACCAGTGGTTCGACATCGTCAAGTGGACCCTGTTCGCGATGCTCGACGCCGAAGAGCTGGGGGTGACCAGCCAGAACGTCGATCAGATGCGCGACAACCCGCCCAATCCGGACATCGCCCGCCTGCTGGGCAAGGATGGCAACTACGGCGAGCAGATGGGTATCAGCAACGACTGGGCCTACAACATCGTCAAGATGGTGGGCAACTACGGTGAAGTGTTCGACCGCACCGTGGGCAAGGACTCGCCGATGGGGCTCGAGCGTGGCATCAACGCCTTGTGGAACCAGGGCGGTATCCAGTACGCACCGCCGATTCGCTGAGTGCGCGACGCCGCCCGCCGGCTGCCCGAGAGGGCGCTGGCGGCGCGGCTAGCTGGCGTTTCCTGACGTCGTCTCCCGGCCTGTGTGCCGGGAGCCGTTGCCGCTCACCGCTCGAGTAGAGACACGACTTCTCATGCTGCGTCCATCCACCTCGCTGCCACGCCGAGGGCAGGGGCCGCTGTGGCGGAATCCCACCGTTCGTGCGCTGATCGTCCAGGCCGTGCTGTTTCTGATCCTGGCCGGTTTCATCGGTTATCTCGTCCACAACACCCTCAATAACCTGGAATCCCGCGGTATCCAGACCGGCTTCGGTTTCCTCGAAGGGCGTGCAGGCTTCTCGATCCCGCAAACGCTGATCGACTACACCAGCGACTCCAGCTACGGCACCACCTTCGTCGTCGGCCTGCTCAACACCCTGCTGGTCTCGGCCCTGGGCATTGTCGCCGCGACCCTGATCGGTTTCGCGGTCGGCATCGCTCGGCTGTCGACCAACTGGCTGCTGGCGCGGCTGGCCACCATCTACGTCGAGATCTTCCGCAACATCCCGCTGCTGGTGCAGATTCTATTCTGGTACTACGCGGTACTGCGGGCACTGCCCTCGCCACGCGACAGCATGTCGCTGTTCGATCTGTTCTTCTTCAACGTGCGTGGGGTGGTGATGCCCGACCCGCAGCCGCTGCCGGGGTTCTCCGCCACGCTCTGGGCGCTGCTGATCGCAGTGGTCGCCACGCTGCTCTTCGCGCGCTTCGCCAAGCGCCGGCAGATGGCCACCGGCCAGGCGCTGCCGGTCTACTGGATCGGGGCGGCCATCGTCATCGGCCTGCCGCTGATCGTGTTCCTGGCCAGCGGCGCCCCGCTGGCGTGGACCCTCCCCGAACTCAGGGGCTTCAACTTCCGCGGCGGGATCAACATCCTGCCTGAGCTGGTGGCACTGTGGCTGGCGCTGTCGATCTACACCGCGGCGTTCATCGCCGAGATCGTGCGCTCCGGCATCCTCTCGGTCTCCCACGGCCAGACCGAAGCGGCGCGCTCGCTGAGCCTGCCCGGTGGCATCACTCTGCGCAAGATCGTGATTCCGCAGGCGATGCGGGTGATCGTGCCGCAGATGACCAGCCAGTATCTCAACCTGATCAAGAACTCGTCGCTGGCCACGGCGATCGGCTATCCCGATCTGGTGGCGGTCTTCGCCGGTACCACCCTGAACCAGACCGGGCAGGCGATCGAGATCATCGCCATGACCATGGCGGTCTATCTGGTGATCAGCCTGACGGTGTCGTTCCTGATGAACCTCTACAACGCCCGCACGCTGCTGAAGGAGCGATGAGATGCGTGAATCGACATTTCGCACTCAGATGACCGAGGCGCGCGAGGCCCCGGATCAGCGCCGCGGGATCAGCGGCTGGCTGCGCGCCAACCTGTTCAACGGGCCGCTCAACAGCGTGGTCTCGGTGGTGGTGATCGGCCTGCTGGCGTGGATCCTGTGGCCATTCTTGAAGTGGGCGGTGGTCGATGCCAACTTCCTCGGCTCGACCCGCGCGGACTGCACCGGCAGCGGTGCCTGCTGGGTGTTCATCTCGGCCCGCTTCGAGTCGATCATCTATGGCTTTTACCCGGCCGCCGAGCGCTGGCGGGTGGATATCGTGTTCGCCTTGATGGCGGTGCTGGTGGCGTGGCTGGCGATCCCGCGGCTGCCCAAGAAGCGCCTGGTCGGCCTGTTTACGCTGATCGGCTTCCCGATCATCGCCTGGTTCCTGCTGCTGGGCGGCCACTTCGGCCTGCCCGAGGTGCCCACCCGCGCCTGGGGCGGGCTGATGCTGACCCTGACCGTGGCCACGGTGGGCATCGTCGGCTCGCTGCCGCTGGGGGTGATCCTGGCCCTGGGGCGGCGCTCCAAGATGCCGTTCGTCAAGAGCGTGTGCGTCATCTTCATCGAGTTCTGGCGCGGTGTGCCGCTGATCACGGTGCTGTTCATGGCTTCGGTGATGCTGCCGCTGTTCGTGCCCGGCAACGTCGAGTTCGACAAGCTGCTGCGGGCGCTGATCGGCATCATGTTCTTCTGGAGCGCCTACATGGCCGAGGTGGTCCGCGGTGGGCTGCAGGCGATCGGCAAGGGACAGAACGAGGCCGGGCAGGCGCTGGGTCTGGGCTACTGGCAGCGGATGGGGCTGATCATCCTGCCGCAGGCGTTGAAGCTGGTGATCCCGGGGATCGTCAACACCTTCATCGCGCTGTTCAAGGACACCTCGCTGGTGCTGATCATCGGGCTGTTCGATCTGCTGGCTATCATCCGCGCCGGGCTCACCGATTCCAACTGGCTGGGCTTCTCCACCGAGGGCTATGTATTCGCGGCGCTGGTGTTCTGGATCTTCTGTTTCAGCATGTCGCGCTACAGCCAGTACATCGAGCGGCGCCTCAATACCAGCTATCGGCGCTGAGCCCGCCAGCGGCCAGCACCTGGAACGTGACGCCCCGGGCCGCCGAGTGCCGCCCGGGGCATGGGCGAGACAATGACAATGAAGGCAGGAATCAAGCCATGAGTGAAGCGCAAGCGGTCGCGGGTTCGGCCTCCGGCGACGAGCCGATGATCCAGATCGAGCATCTCAACAAGTGGTACGGCAGCTTCCACGTGCTGCGCGACATCGACCTGACCGTGGCTCGGGGCGAGCGCATCGTCATCTGCGGCCCCTCGGGCTCGGGCAAGTCGACCATGATCCGCTGCATCAACCATCTGGAGGAGCATCAGCAGGGCTCGATCGCGGTCAACGGCATCCCCATGAACCACGACATCAAGCGGATCGAGCAGATCCGGCGCAATGTCGGCATGGTGTTCCAGCACTTCAACCTGTTCCCGCACCTGACAGTGCTGGAGAACTGCTGCCTGGCGCAGATCTGGGTACAGAAGAAGCCGCGCGCGGAAGCCGAGAAGACCGCCATGGAGTACCTCGAACGGGTGCAGATCGCCAACCAGGCGCGCAAGTACCCGGGGCAGCTCTCCGGCGGTCAGCAGCAGCGCGTGGCGATCGCCCGGGCGCTCTGCATGCGCCCGGAGGTGATGCTGTTCGACGAGCCCACTTCGGCGCTCGACCCGGAGATGATCAAGGAGGTGCTCGATGTCATGATCGAGCTCGCCCACGAGGGCATGACCATGCTCTGCGTGACCCACGAGATGGGCTTCGCCAAGACCGTGGCCGACCGGGTGATCTTCATGGACCAGGGCCAGATCATCGAGGAGGCGCCGCCGGAGACCTTCTTCAACCATCCCCGCTCGGAGCGTACGCAGCTGTTCCTGAGCCAGATCCTGGGGCACTGACATGGGCATCGACAAACGCATGGTCGCCGGCGCGCCGCAGCCGATCGCGCCCTTTTCCCACGCCTGTCGGGTGAATGACCTGGTGTTCATCACCGGGCAGATGCCGACGGTGCCGGAGACCAACGAGATGCTGCTGGGAACCTTCACCGAGCAGACCCACCGCGTGATGCAGAATCTGGCGATCGTGCTGGAAGCGGTGGGCAGCAGCTTCGAGCACGTGGTCCAGAGCCGGGTCTTCATCACCAACATGGGGCACTTCGACGAGGTCAACGGCGTCTACGCCAGCTACTTCGAGGCGCCGCTGCCGACGCGTACCTGCATCGGTGTGACCGGGCTCGCCGGGGGCGCTGACGTCGAGGTCGACATGATCGCCTGGATCCCGCCCGCCGCGAGCTGAAGACGCCGCCGTGGGCGCCCGCTGCGGCCGCGGCCGCCGCAACGGGCCTGCGCACGGTGATGTCTTGAGGCTATGACGCGCGCCGGCTGCGTGGCGCGGAATCCACCAGCATCAAGTTCGTTTCCGAGAGGCCGATGATAGTTGAGCCGAACTTCTCAACGGACCCTCCCAACGGACCTTAGCATGCTGAAATCCTTCAAGATTCGTATCATGGCCGGCTGTCTGGCGATGATCCTGGTTGCGCTCGCGGCTACCGGCGGTATCAGCTACTGGCTGGTCAGCCGTCACCAGCAGTCGGTCAATCAGGATCTGCTCGAATCGGTGGCCAAGGGGCATCGTGATGCGATCGCCGCCTGGGCCGCGTCGAAGCGCAAGCTGATCGAGGCGGTGGCGCCGGCGGTGGGCAGCGATACCCTGATTCCCGCACTGCAGCAGACCGCCAGCGCCGGCGGTTTCAGTCAGGTCTATCTGGGCACGCCGGACAAGCGTCTGATCACCAACGATGGCTGGGAGCCGCCGGCGGACTACGATCCGACCCAGCGGCCCTGGTACCGCAAGACGGTGGCGGCGGGGCAGACCACCGCCAGTGATCCCTATCTCGATATGGTGACGAACAAGCTGGTCGTCGCCTTCGCCACCCCGATCCTGCGTGACGGCAAGCTGCTGGGCGTGGCCGGTGCCGACGTGCCCCTCGACGAGGTGCAGGAGAACGTGCTCTCGATCCAGCCCACGCCGAAGAGCTTTGCCTTCCTGGCCGATGCCGACGGCACCATCGTCGCCTACCGCGATGCCGCGCTGAGCCTGAAGCCGGCGAACGAGATCGATCCTGGACTCGATGCGGCGAAGCTCAAGGCCTTGACCCGGAGTCCGCTACCGACGCCGAGCGTGATCGACGGGCGCACGGTGCTGCTCTACGCGGTCGAGGTGCCCGGTACGAGCTGGCGCCTGGTGATCGCGCTGGATCGCGCCGAGGCCAATGCTGGCGCCAGTAGCCTGTTCAAGACCACCCTGGTGTCGCTGCTGGTGGCGGCGCTGATCGTCTCGCTGCTGCTGTGGCTGCTGGTGTCGCCGGGCTTTCGCCGGCTCGAGGCGGCGCGCGACGCCATGGCCGACATTGCTGACGGTGACGGTGATCTGAGCCGCCGGCTGGTGATCGAGGGTCGCGACGAGATCGCCCAGATCGCGATGGCGTTCAACGCCTTCGCCGGCAAGATCTCCGAGGTGCTGAGGCAGGTCAACGTCACCAGCCAGTCGGTGCGCCAGGCTTCCGAGGAGATCGCCCGCGCCAGTCAGGATCTGTCGCGCCAGACCGAGACCGCGGCGAGCCACCTGCAGGAGACCTCCACGGCCATGGAGCAGATCTCCGGCACGGTGGAGAACACCGCCAATGCCGCCAGCGAGACCGACCAGCTGGCCCGTGATGCCAGCGAGCGTGCCGTACGTGGCGGCGAGGTGGTGGGGCGTGCGGTGGAGACCATCGAGCAGCTCAACGGGCGCACCGAAGAGATTGCCGATATCGTGCGGCTGATCGAGGAGATCGCGTTCCAGACCAATCTGCTCGCCCTCAACGCCTCGGTGGAGGCCGCGCGCGCCGGCGAGCAAGGTCGCGGCTTCGCGGTGGTCGCCGGTGAGGTACGCCAGCTGGCGAGCCGCTCTGCCACCGCCGCCACCGAGATCAAGACGCTGATCGGGACCTCGGTGGCGCAGACCCGCGAAGGCACCGAGCTGATGCGCTCCGCCGGCGACAGCATGAGCGCGATCGTCGATGCCATTTCGCGCGTGGCGGCGACGCTCTCCGAGATCAACGTTGCCGCCCAGGAGCAGAGCCAGGGGGTGGGGCAGGTCAATCAGGCGGTGGGCGAGCTCGACCAGATGACCCAGCAGAATGCGGCCATGGTGGCGCAGTCCACCGCCGCCGCCGAGCAGCTCCACGATCAGGCGACCCAGCTGGCAGCGATCGTCGGCGGTTTCAAGCTCGACGCCGACAGCGCGCAGCCGGCGCTGAGCCATGCTTGAGCGTAGCGCCATTCTCGACCACGCTTAGAGCGTGCTATCCACGGGCATGTGCTACCCACGGACATGCCCTATCCACGGAAAAGGAGAATGGCTCATGGACAAGGTCTACGTGGTGGTCGCCGATGCGGCGCGTGCCCGCATCTTCGCCCGCGAGGCGCGGGTCATGCGCGAGATCGAGACGCTGACGCATCCGGAGTCGCAGCTGCACACCGGTGACTTGCGCACCGGTGGCAAGGGTGAGTCGACTTCGGGGCCGAGCCGGCGCCAGACCGGCAACGAGGACACCACCTCGGAGAAGCAGGCGATGTTCTTCGCCAAGGAGGTGGCGAGCTACCTGCGCGATGCGCGTACCCAGGGCAAGGCCGACGAGCTGGTGCTGATCGCCGCGCCGCAGTTCCTGGGACAGCTTCGCGACAAGCTCGACAAGCCCACCCTCGAGATGGTCACCCAGTCCATCGACAAGGATCTCTCCAAGGCCAGCGAGGCGGATATCGCCGCACAGCTCGGCTGGCACTGAGACCCGCCCACGTCTGGGGTCTCGAACACCCCAGGTGGTGACGATACGCGGATGGCGTCTGGCGCCATCCGCGTTTCTGTTTTCTGTATTCCGGTGGCGGCCCCGCCCCGCAGGTCCGCTTCGCCTGCCGAGGTCACGGCACCGGCGGCAGGTCTATCTCGTCGCTGCGTCGGGCGTCGGCGGTCATCTCGCGACATAGCCTGAGAAACTCGCGCATCGCCGTGGTGAGATACTTGTGGCGATGCCAGATGAAGGCGAAGCTGCGCGTCAGGTCGAGCTCCGGTGTTGCGATGGGTACCAGGCTGCCGCGGCGGAAGGCGTCGCGCAGCGCCAGCCGCGAGACGCAGCCGATGCCCAGCCCCGACTCCACTGCGCGCTTGATCCCTTCGGTATGCTCCAGCTCCAGCAGGATGTCGAAGCGGCCACGCCGGTGGCGCATGGCGTGCTCCAGGGTGCGCCGCGTGCCCGATCCCACCTCGCGCATGATCCACGATTCACGCAGCAGGCGCTCGATATCGGCGCTGCCCTCGGCGGCCAGCGGATGGCGGGGGGAGCAGAACACGGTCAGATCGTCATCGATCCACGGCTGAATGACGATATCGTCGTGCTGACAGTCACCCTCGATCAGGCCCAGGTCGAGCTCGTGCAGGGCGATCCGCTCGACGATCGAGGCGGTATTGCGCACCTGCAGGCGTACCCGGCTCTCGGGATAGCGCTGCATGAAGTCGCTGATCAGCAGGGTGGCCAGGTAGTTGCCGATGGTCAGTGTGGCACCGACCTCCAGCGAGCCGATGCCGCGCTGGCCCTTGAGCAGCTCCTCGATCTCTTCGCCACGGTCGAGCAGCGCCACCGCCTTGGGCAGCAGCTGGAAGCCCAGGGCGTTGAGCTTGAGCCGCTTGCCGATGCGGTCGAGCAACTGGCAGTCGAACTGGCGCTCCAGCTCGGCCAGTGCGGCGCTGGTCGCCGACTGGGACAGCGCCAGGGTCTCGGCCGCCCGCGAGACGCTCTGATGCTGGGCGATGGCGACGAACACCTCGAGCTGACGCAGGGTGTAGCGCATGGCGAGCTCCTATATCGATAGGCTCGATAAACCTTATCCAAACAATCCACTTAACAGAATAGCATCCGCTTCTTATAGTCTCGGCATCTACTCAGGTCATCCACTTATTCTTTTTCGATCTGTTCTATTCTCGATCCGTTCAAAGGAGCCTTTCATGAGCAAGTTCGCGCTGGAAGAAGTCCTCAGCGTTCATCACTGGAACGACACCCTGTTCAGCTTCCGCACTACCCGCGATCGCGGTCTGCGCTTCAAGAACGGTCAGTTCGTGATGATCGGACTGGAAGTGGAAGGCAAGCCGCTGGTGCGGGCCTACTCCATCGCCAGCCCCAACTACGAGGATCACCTCGAGTTCTTCAGCATCAAGGTGCCCGATGGCCCGCTCACCTCGCGCCTGCAGCACCTGCAGGTCGGTGACCAGGTCATGGTCAGCCGCAAGCCCACCGGCACACTGGTGTGCGACGACCTGCTGCCGGGTCGCAACCTCTACATGCTCTCCACCGGGACCGGGCTGGCACCCTTCATGAGCCTGATCCAGGACCCGGAGGTCTACGAGCGCTTCGAGAAGGTGGTGCTGATTCACGGTGTGCGTCACGTGAGCGAGCTCGCCTATGCCGATTTCATCGGCAAGGAGTTACCGGCACACGAATATCTGGGCGAAGAGATCAGCGAAAAGCTGGTCTACTACCCCACGGTGACCCGCGAGGATTTCCACACCACCGGACGCCTGACCGATCATATCCGCAGCGGCAAGCTGTTTGCAGATACCGGCCTGCCGCCGCTGGATCCCAAGCAGGATCGCGCCATGATCTGCGGCAGCCCGGCGATGCTCGACGAGACCAGCGACCTGCTCGACGAGCTGGGCTTCTCCATCTCGCCGCGCATGGGCGAGCCGGGGGATTACGTGATCGAGCGCGCCTTCGTCGAGAAGTGATCTCACCCCGGGCATGACCGCCCGGGGCACGCAATGCAGCGCAAAAAAAGCCCTCGTCGACGCACTGTCTACGAGGGCTTTTTCGCGGTTGCGGGGTGAGCGCTTGCGCTTACACCGCGTCCTTGCCGGTCTCACCGGTACGGATACGAATCACCTGCTCCAGCGGCGAGACGAAGATCTTGCCGTCGCCGATCTTGCCGGTATTGGCGACCTTGGTGATGGCATCGATCACCTGGTCGCTCATGCTGTCGTCCACGGCCACTTCCAGCTTGATCTTGGGCAGGAAGTCGACCACGTACTCGGCACCACGATAGAGCTCGGTGTGGCCCTTCTGACGCCCGAAGCCCTTGACCTCGGTGACGGTGACGCCCTGCACCCCGATCTCGGACAGGGACTCTCGCACATCGTCCAGCTTGAAGGGTTTGATGATGGCGGTGACCAGTTTCATGGGGGAATTCTCCTCGCGTGCGTGGCGCTCTGTCTGAACGGATCGTCTCGTCGCGGTGTGCGGACGAGGCCTGTGCGAATGGGTGTAGCTCCAGGCTTGGCCCAGCCCTGGCCTAGCGCCTCTGACGACTGCCCGGCGACTCTCTCTATCTTAAACATACACCGCGATGGGCGGGAATGAAAAAAGGCCCCCCGAAGGGGGCCAGGGGAGCACGCCAGCTCACTCGGTGAATCGGCTTACTTCTTGCCGACATTGAATTCAGGATAGGCTTCCATACCGCACTCGGCGATATCGACACCTTCGTACTCTTCCTCTGCGGAGACGCGCAGTCCCATGACCGCCTTGAGGATGCCCCAGACCACCAGACTGGCGATGAAGGTCCAGGCGAAGATCGAGGCGATACCCAGCAGCTGTGCGCCGAAGGACGCATCGCTATTGGAGAACGGCACCGCGATCAGGCCCCAGATACCCACCACGCCGTGCACCGAAATGGCGCCCACCGGGTCGTCGATCTTGAGCTTGTCGAGGGTGACGATGGCGAAGACCACCAGCAGGCCACCGACGGCACCGATCAGCGTCGCACCCAGTGCGGTAGGGGCCAGCGGTTCGGCGGTGATCGCGACCAGACCGGCCAGGGCGCCGTTGAGGGCCATGGTCAGGTCGGCCTTGCGGAACCACAGCTTGGCCAGGATGATCGCGGCGATCACACCACCGGCAGCGGCGGCGTTGGTGTTGACGAAGACCTGAGCGACCGCGTTGGCTTCGTCGACGTTGGAGACCATCAGCTCGGAGCCGCCGTTGAAGCCGAACCAGCCCAGCCACAGGATGAAGGTACCCAGCGTGGCCAGCGGCAGGTTGGCGCCCGGGATGGCGTAGATGGCGCCGTTCTTGCCGTACTTGCCCTTGCGTGCACCCAGCAGCAGCACGCCTGCCAGCGCGGCGGTGGCGCCACACAGGTGAACCACACCGGAGCCGGCGAAATCCTGGAAGCCGGCGGCGTCGAGGAAGCCACCGCCCCATTTCCAGTAGCCCTGAACCGGGTAGATGAAGCCGGTCATGACCACTGCGAAGGCCATGAACGCCCACAGCTTCATGCGTTCGGCCACGGCGCCGGAAACGATCGACATGGCGGTCGCGACGAACACCACCTGGAAGAAGAAGTCGGAGCGGGCCGAGTAGTAGACGTCGCCGCCGCTGCTCATCACGTCACTGACGCTGTGCTCGGCACCGATCAGGAAGCCCAGGCTGGGGATGACGCCGCCGCTCTCGCTGGAGTACATGATGTGGTAGCCGACCAGCAGATACATGGTACAGGCGATGGCATAGAGGACGACGTTCTTGGTCAGGATCTCGGTGGTGTTCTTGGCGCGCACCAGGCCGGCCTCGAGCATGGCGAACCCCGCCGCCATCCACATCACCAGCGCCCCGGTCACCAGGAAATAGAAGGTGTCGAGCGCATAGGAAAGTTGTACGACTTGATCGTTCATTCTGTGTGTCTCCTCGTTCCGCGCCGTTTTATACGGCGTCGGCCCCGCGTTCCCCGGTGCGAATCCGGATGACGTCTTCGAGTGGCGTGACGAACAGCTTGCCGTCACCGATCTTGCCGCTGTTGGCGGCCTCTCGGATGGCGTCCAGTACCCCGTCGACACGATCGTCCTCGACGGCGACCTCGATCTTCACCTTGGGCAGGAAGTCGACGACGTATTCCGCGCCGCGATAGAGTTCGGTGTGGCCTTTCTGACGGCCGAAGCCCTTTACCTCGGTGACCGTGATGCCCTGGACGCCGTTATCGGCCAGCGCCTCGCGTACGTCATCGAGCTTGAAGGGTTTGATGATGGCGGTGATGAGCTTCATCCCTTGTCTCCCGTAGTCGGCTTGCGCCTGAACGGACCACGCAGAAGCCATGCCAGTTGGTGATAACGTCTTTACAATCATTCACTTATTTCTTGTCTTGAAGGTTGTCAGGTCTGCCATGGCGAGCTTGCCTCGGTTGCCCGCACCAAATTGATGCGCGGTGCGTGGTCCGCTGCACTGAGAAAGAGCGGCGGCCGGGCCATGGCGTCGGCAGGCATCCGGCGCGCGCCGGTGGCGCAGTTTGCGTATGCTGAAGGGCAGTCACGAATCAGGAGATCACACCATGTCGACACACGACCGTTTCGAGCGTCTGGCCAAGCAGCTCGGCGACAAGCTGCAGGGCGCCTCCCAGGCCCCGGGCGACATCCAGCGCAACGTCCAGGGGGTGCTGCGCGGCGCCATGGAGCGCATGGATATCGTCTCGCGCGAGGACTTCGACATCATGATGGACGTGCTCACCCGCACCCGGGAGCGGGTCGAGGCGCTGGAAACGCAGGTGGCGGCGCTCGAGAACGCCCTGCACAGCGAGCGCGCCTCCCAACCCGACACGGCGGCGCTGGCTGAGGACGATACCGACGGCAGCCGCGATGGCGCCCAGCCCTGAGCGGGTTGATAGACAGCCCTGAGCGGGGTGATGGACAGCCCTGGGCGGGGTGATAGACAGCCCTGAGCGGCGTCTTGACTCACCCGCGCTAAAGGGCCGGGCGGTAAAGGCGATAACAGGATAATCGGCCCCTTATCCTGTCCGGGCCGGCGGTGACGAGCCGCCGGTCCGCCTGTGTCCCGGGCATCCGCCGGGACGCGCCGTCACGGAGGCGACATGAGCCTAGCCATCGTGCGCACGCGCGCCAGCCTCGGGCTGGAGGCGCCGCAAGTGCTGATCGAAGTGCACCTCAGCAACGGCCTGCCGGGGGTGACCCTGGTGGGGCTGCCGGAGACCGCCGTGCGCGAGAGCCGCGAGCGGGTGCGCAGCGCACTGCTCACCGCCGGCTTCGAGTTCCCCACCCGTCGTATCACCCTCAATCTGGCGCCCGCCGACCTGCCCAAGGATGGCGGCCGCTTCGACCTGCCGATCGCGCTGGGTATCTTGATGGCCTCTGGCCAGATACCGGTAGAAGCGGCGCAGCAGCTGGAGGTGATCGGCGAGCTGGCGCTGGATGGCACGCTGCGCCCGGTCACCGGTGTACTGCCGACAGCGCTGGCTGCGCGGGCCGCTGGTCGGGGTTTGATCGTGCCCTCGGCCAATGCCGACGAGGCGGCGTTGGCCGAGGGGTGCCAGGTGTTCGCGGCGGCGCATCTGCTGGCGGTGGTGGGGCATCTGCTGGGTCGCGAGCGGCTCGCGGCGCACCAACTTGGGACACCGCCGCGCGCCGAGATGGTTCAGCCTGACATGGCCGACGTCAAAGGCCAGCACCAGGCGCGCCGGGCGCTGGAAGTGGCTGCGGCCGGTGGTCACAACCTGCTGCTGGCGGGTCCGCCGGGCACCGGCAAGACCATGCTGGCGAGCCGGCTGGCCGGCATCCTGCCGCCGCTGAGCGGTGACGAGGCGCTGGAGGTGGCGGCGGTGCGCTCGGTGTGCGGGCTCTCGATCATGGATCGCTGGGGCCAGCGCCCGTTTCGTAACCCGCACCACACCTCGAGCAGCGTGGCGCTGGTGGGTGGCGGCTCCAAGCCGCGCCCCGGCGAGATCTCGCTGGCGCATCACGGCGTGCTGTTTCTGGATGAGCTGCCCGAGTTCGACCGCCACGTGCTGGAGGTGCTGCGCGAACCGCTGGAGTCGGCCCAGATCCTGATCTCGCGGGCCAATCACCAGCGCCGTTTTCCGGCCCGATTCCAACTGGTGGCGGCGATGAACCCGTGCCCCTGTGGCCACCTTGGCGATCCGCGCCAGCGCTGCCACTGCAGCCCGGCGCAGATCCAGCGCTATCAGTCGCGGCTCTCCGGGCCGCTGCTCGACCGTATCGATCTGCAGGTGGAGGTGCCGGCGCTACCGGCTACCCAGTTGACCGACCAGACGCCGGGCGAGTCCTCGGCCAGCGTGCGTCAGCGGGTGCTGGCGGCGCGCGAGCGTCAACGCGCCCGGGGCTGGCTCAACGCCCAGCTGCCCGGGCCCGAGCTGGAAGCTGCCTGTGCCCTCAGCGTGGCCGAGCGCGAGTGGTTCGCCGGCGTGCTGGACCGGCTCAAGCTCTCGGCCCGCGCCTACCACCGGGTGCTGCGCGTCGCCCTGACCCTGACCGATCTGGGCGAAGAGTCGCGGGTCGGGCGACCCCAACTGATGGAAGCGATCGGCTACCGTCAGTTGGACCGGCTGCTCAACGCTGGCGATCCGCTGCGGGGGGGATAGGTGGGTCTCATCAGGAATGAGGCGTCATGCTCTGGTCTATGCGTTGTCATGAGCCGGGGGTAAGTTTCCGTCCAGCATCGGCTTGCTATCAGTTTTCATGGCTCAAGGCTGACTCAGGCGATGCCCGATACCTTCTCAACCAGGAACCGATCATCCATGGCAGCAGAGATCCAGCACATCGTCTTCGACATCGGCAAGGTGTTGATCCATTACGATCCGCACCTGCCCTATGCCCGGCTCATTCCGGACGAGGCCGAACGGCAGTGGTTCTTCGACCATGTCTGCACCCACGCCTGGAACATAGAGCAGGACCGCGGCCGCCGTTGGGAGGATGCCGAAGCCTTGCTGATTGCCGAGCATCCCGACCGGGCCGAGGAGATTCGCCATTTCCGTCGCCATTGGCACGAGATGGTGCCCCATGCCTATGACGACAGCGTCGCGCTGATGCTGGGGCTCATCGAGGCGGGCCACGATGTGACGCTGCTGACCAATTTCGCCGCAGACACCTTCGTCGAGGCGCGCGGCCGGTTTCCGTTCCTCGATCGGCCCCGCGGCGTCACCGTGTCCGGCGAAGTCGGCCTGATCAAACCCGATATCGCTATCTACGAAACCCACGCGACATCGTTCGGCCTCGATCCGCAAAAGAGCCTTTTCATCGACGATGCGCTGGTGAACGTCGAGGGCGCGCGCGCCGCCGGCTGGCATGCCGTCCATTTCACCGGCGCAGAGACGCTGAAGCGCGACCTCGCCGGCTACGGGATCAGGGCCTGACCTGCGTTGCCGATCGGGGCCGCCGGTCGGTGCGCATCTGGACGCCATCGTTCGCGGCGCAGCGTCGGGTTGTGCACCCATCCTGAGCTGTCTTGTCTGGCGCCTGTGGCGAGCACATACGTGCCTTGGGTGTCCCAAGCGGTCATTGCCCACCGGTAGACTAAATCCCCCCTACGATGGAGAGAGTAAGACGATGACCTTTGGCGTCTGGCTGACCTTTCTGCTGGCGGCTTGTCTGGTGAGCCTGTCTCCCGGCGCCGGTGCCATCAACACCATGAACAGCGGCATGACCCGAGGTATTCGCGCCACCCTGCCCACCATTCTGGGGCTGCAGCTGGGTTATGCGATCCAGATCCTGGTGGTGGCGGTCGGTCTCGGAGCGGTGTTGGCCTCTTCGACCACCGCTTTCCTGGTGATCAAGTGGATCGGGGTCGCCTACCTGGTGTGGCTGGGTATCCAGAAGTGGCGCACGAGCGGCGCGATCTTGACCCAGCGCGGCGCGCACCGAACCCCGCACCGGCAGTTCTGGCAGTCCGCGCTGGTCAATCTGACCAACCCCAAGGCGACGGTGTTTCTGGTCGCGCTGTTCCCGCAGTTTCTCAGCGCGGGCGAGCCAGGATCCCACGCCACCCAGCTACTGGTGATGGGTGCCACGCTGCTGGGGGTCGATATCCTTGTCATGGGCGGCTATGCGGCGCTGGCCAGCCAGTTCAAGGCCTTCATCACCTCGGCCGCACGCATGCGCCTCATCAACCGTGTCTTTGGTTCGTTCTTCATCCTGGCGGCTGGGGTGCTGGCACTCTATCGTCGTACCTGAGCCGGAATCGAGAGGTTCAGCGCAGTGCCTCGGCGATGCCATCGAGCCGCCCCGGCACCAGGGCGTCTTCCAGCGCGCTGATCCGCAGCAGATGACCCAGGGCCGGATGCGCCGGGCGATGGATCAGGGTGCCCTCGTCGAGCAGACGGCGGTGCACGGCCGCGGCGCGCTCGGCGCTGTCGAGTCGCACGGCCACGAAGTTGGTGGCGCTGGGCAGCACCTCGGCGCCCTGCGCTGCGAGCCAGCCGGCAAGGGCCTCGCGCCGCTGGATGACCGCGGCGACATGGGCGCGGGTCTCCTGCGGGTTTGCCAGCAGGGTCTCGGCCGCCGCCAGCGCCAGCGACGAAACCGCGTAGTGAATCCTCACTTTCATCAAGACGGCCAGGATCTCCGGCGGGGCGATGGCGTAGCCGACGCGCAGCCCGGCCAGCCCATGGGCCTTGGAGAAGGTGCGCAGGCGTATCACCCCCGGCCACACCGCACTCGCCGCCGGTGCCCAGGCGTCGTCGCGGAAGTCGTGATAGGCCTCGTCGAGCACCAGGGTGCAGTCGTCGGGCAGGGCGTCACGCAGGGCCAGGATGTCGGCGTCTTGGTGGAGATGGCCGCTGGGATTGTCAGGGTTGGCCAGATAGACCACCCGCGCGCCTTCGCGCACCGCCGCTGCGGCCAGGGCGTCGAGATCCGGCGCCAGGCGACCGGTGGCGCTGGCGTAGTCGACCTCGATCTCGCGGCAGCCGTGGCCGCGCACGAAGTAGCTCCAGGTGGGATAGGTGCCGGCGCTGGTGATCACCGGGCTGCCGGTGTCGCATGGTCCGGAATCACAGGGTCCAGAGTCACAGGGGCCAGAGTCACAGGGTCCAGAGTCACATAGTGCGCGCAGCGTCAGCGCCATCAGGCTGTCGGCACCGGCGTCCACCAGCAGGGCGTCGCGGGGCAGGTCGAGGGCCTGGCCCAGGCAGGTGCGCAGTGACCACGCCTCGGCGTCGCCGTAGGTGCGCGCCAGGGCTGCGAGCTCGGGGCCGAAGCGGGCGTTGAGCGCCTGGTGCGGCATGTCGAGCCCTTCATTGGAGCCGATCCGGTGCGGCAGCGCATGGCCGAGCCTGCGCTCCAGCGCGGGTAGCCCGGGGAAGGGGTTGTGCGGTCCATCCTGGGTGTCGAGGTGGCGGGCAAAGCGTGACATGGGCTCTCGGTCTGGCTGGAAATGAAATTGGAGATGGTTCAGGGCGCGCCGCGGGAGCCGGGCAGGGCGTCGAGATCGAGCGCGCCGCTGGCCTGCCACTGCCAGTGCTCGGACGGCGTGGCGACATGCGTCAGGTCGAAGCGTAGCCGGTAGGGTTGCAGGGTGCGGTCGCTCAGGGCCAGCGGCGGTGAGTCGGCGCTCAAGCTGGCCTGCAGCAGCCACTGGTCCGGGGTGGCGCCGTCGAGCTGTGCCGGCACCCAGTCGAGCACGTGGGGGGAGTCCTGCTGGCTCAGCAGGGCGCGCCCGAGGGCCTCGTTGAGTGCCGCGGCCGAGATCGGCAGGCGCGCGGCGACCTCCGCCGGACCCAGCAGCACGGTGATCGTCGGCGTACGCGCGGCGGGCCAGGGCGGTTTCTCCAGCAGCCCCGTGGCGGCGCTCGCCGCCAGGCCGCGCAGTGCCTGGCGCGGCGTCTCGGGGGCGCTCGAGAGGCCGCTGCAGGCGCTCAGCAGTGTCATCAGGCCAAGCCCGACGAGGGCTCTGGGCGCCCAGCGGCTCACGGTGTCGCTTCCGGGGGCTGTCCCGGCGGTGATGCCTGCGCCGCGTCTGGCGTGCCGGGATCGGCGAGAAAGCGGTCGAGCTGGCCGAACAGGGTGTCGCGGATGGCGGCGGATTCGTTGACCAGGTGGTGGCGCGCTTCGGGGTGGCGGATGATCTCGGCGCGGGGAAACTTGCGCTTGAGCGCCTTGAGATTCCAGCGCCAGTCGACTGTCATGTCCTGCTCGCCCTGCAGGATCAGCACCGGCAGCTCGGCCGGCGGGCGCTTGAGCAGGGTCGGCATCCAGCGGCGCATGGCACTGACCCAGGTCAAGGCCAGGCGGTCGTCCTGCAGCGGATCGTGCAGGCGCAGAAAGTCGGCGAAGGCGATATTGTTGGTATTGGGGCGGTACTTGCGCGGGATGGTATCGACGAACGGGCTGGCCAGGCTGTGCAGCCAGCGCGACTGATTCCAGCCCCAGGGTCGCACCAGCGGTGCCAGCAGCACCAGCGACTGCCACGGCGCCTCGCTACCGCGGGCCAGGGTGTCGGTGGCGACGATCGAGGCGCCGGTGCTCTGGCCGATCGCCAGCCACGGCCCCGGCGCCAGTTCGCGCGCCTGTATGGCGGCTTCGACGGCGTTGAAACAGAGCACGTAGTCGGTGAAGTCGTCGATGGTCGAGCGCGCGCCGCTGGAGAGACCGTGGCCGGGCAGGTCCCACAGCACCACCTGCCACTGCTGGGCCAGCAGGCGTGCGAGCAGATGGCCGTAGAGCCCCAGATGGTCGAAGTAGCCGTGGACCACGAACAGGGTGCCGCGCGGCGCCGGGGGGGCCCATACCTGGCACCACAGCTCGTAGGTCTTGCCCGCGTCACCCGAGGCGCTCAGAAAGCCGGCGTGGAGCTGGGTGCCGGGATGGACGTCGAGCAGCGGCGTCAGATGATAGTGGTCCAGGTAGGCGGCGAGTGGCGAGGTGCCGGGCGACGCGATACGGTGGATAGGACCGAGGGCCTTCAATGGCGAAAAGTCGAGCATGCGCGAGTCTCCTGAGGCCTCTCATGCTAACCGCCAGTGGCCTGCGAAACCATGACAGAGGTTACCGCGCACCGGCGTTGTCGCGCCGGTCTCGATGAGATGGACCAAGGTCGAACGAGACATCGTCGGCAGTGCGCTCTATCATGTGGGAATGATTTATGTGGAAATGATTTCCATAAACTGATTTCCGGGGCGCCGCCCGCGCGGCGCCCGTCTCTTCTGACGCCGGGCCGCGGCCCGCACTGGAGGCTAGTATGACGCAGCGTGTTTCCCACCACCGTCTGCAGGTGGCGACCGAGCTCGAACGCTTTCTCAACCAGGAAGCGCTGCCCGGTACCGGGGTCGATCCCGACACCTTCTGGCGCGGCTTCGATGCGCTGATCCACGAACTGGCGCCGCGCAACCGCGAGTTGCTCGCCGAGCGCGACCGGCTGCAGGCGGAGCTCGACCGCTGGCATGCCGAGCACCCGGGCGAGATTCGCGACATGGCCGCCTACCGCCAGTTTCTCTCCGATATCGGCTACCTGGTCAAGGCGCCGGCCAGCGTGACGGCGAGCACCGCCAACGTCGATGCCGAGATCGCGCGCCAGGCCGGCCCGCAGCTGGTGGTGCCGGTGAGCAACGCGCGCTATGCGCTCAACGCCGCCAATGCGCGCTGGGGCAGCCTGTATGACGCGCTCTATGGCACCGACGTCATCGCCGAGAGCGACGGCGCCGAGAAGGGCAGCGGCTACAACCCCAAGCGCGGCGAGAAGGTGATCGCCTATGCACGTAACGTGCTCGACATGGCGGCACCGTTGGCCACCGGCTCGCACCGCGATGCCACGCGCTACCTGATCCGCGACGGCCGGCTGACGGTGGCGCTGGAGGGCGGGCGCGAGACCGGGCTCCAGCACCCCAGCCAGTTCGTCGGCTATCGCGGCGACGCCGCCGCGCCCGAGGCGGTGCTGCTCTCGAATCACGGCCTGCACCTGGAGATCCAGATCGATGCGAGCCACGCCATCGGCAAGACCGATCCGGCCGGGGTCAAGGATCTGCTGGTCGAGGCTGCGGTGACCACGATCATGGATTGCGAGGACTCGGTCGCTGCGGTCGACGCCGAGGACAAGACCCTGGTCTACCGCAACTGGCTGGGGCTGATGAAGGGCGATCTCGAAGAGCGCTTCGACAAGGGCGGCAAGACGGTCACCCGCCAGCTCGCCGCCGACCGCGAGTATACCCAGCCCGACGGCGGCAGCCTGACCCTGCCGGGGCGTTCACTGATGTTCGTGCGTAACGTCGGCCACCTGATGACCACGCCGGCGATCCTCGACGGCGACGGCAACGAGATTCCTGAAGGCATGCTCGATGCGGTGGTCACTGCGCTGGTCGCCATGCACGATCTGGCGCGCGACGGCGGCAACTCGCGCACCGGCTCGGTCTATATCGTCAAGCCGAAGATGCACGGCCCCCAGGAGGTCGCCTTCGCCGACGAGCTGTTCGCCCGCGTCGAAACGCTGCTCGGGCTGGCCGAGCACACCCTCAAGATGGGCATCATGGACGAGGAGCGGCGCACCTCGGTCAACCTCAAGGCGTGTATCGACGCCGCCCGCGAGCGGGTCGCCTTCATCAATACCGGCTTCCTCGACCGCACCGGCGACGAGATGCACACGGCGATGAACGCCGGGCCGATGTTGCGCAAGGGTGACATGAAGGGCAGCCGCTGGATCGCCGCCTACGAGCGCAGCAACGTGCAGATCGGGCTGGCCTGCGGCCTGCGTGGACGTGCCCAGATCGGCAAGGGCATGTGGGCGATGCCGGACCTGATGGCGGCGATGCTGGAGCAGAAGAGCGGGCACCCCAAGGCCGGTGCCAATACCGCCTGGGTGCCGTCGCCCACCGCTGCGGTGCTGCATGCGCTGCACTACCACCAGATCGATGTCGCCGCGATCCAGCGCGAGCTCGAGGAGCAGGGCGAGAGCGATCTGCTCGACGATCTGCTGACGGTGCCGGTGGACCCCCAGGCGGCCTGGAGCGCCGAGGAGATCCAGCAGGAGCTCGACAACAACTGCCAGGGCATCCTCGGCTACGTGGTGCGCTGGGTCGAGCATGGCGTGGGCTGCTCCAAGGTGCCGGACATCCATGACGTGGGGCTGATGGAGGATCGCGCCACCCTGCGTATCTCCAGCCAGCACATCGCCAACTGGCTGCACCACGGCATCGTCAACGAGGCCCAGGTGCGCGCGACGCTGGAGCGCATGGCCAAGGTGGTCGACGAGCAGAACGCGCATGATCCGGACTACACCCCGATGACCTCGCACCTGGCCGACTCCAGTGCCTTCCAGGCGGCCTCCGAGCTGATCTTCAAGGGGCGCGAGCAGCCCTCCGGCTACACCGAGCCGCTGCTGCATCACTGGCGCGCGGTGGACAAGGCCAAGGGCTGAGAACGCATTGCCAAACGCCTGTATGGGCGTCGGGGGCACGGCGAAGCGAGGGTCCTTTGCCAGGGATGGCAAAGGTAGCGCCCAGGGATGGGTTCACAGCGCCCTCGCAATGCCTTGCTACCGAGTCAGCCCATCCCAGCCACCGGTGTGAAAGAAACACTAGGTAAAGCCGGCAACCGCCCGATCTCGACGCCAGCGACCCCGGTCGCTGGCGTCGGTGTTATTGGGGACAGCGAGTGCGCGGCGGCGAGTGTGGGGCGGCGCTACGCTCGCGATGTTCGTCGGAATGATCTTAGGCTTTGTACGAAAACTACCTGCGCTCGGCAATACGGCGTTAAAAATCGGCTCAAAATGCTCATTTACACCCCGTAAACTCCGCGTTTTCGCCGATTTTTGCCTTGTCTTGCCTTCGCTCGCTGACTTTTCGTACAAACCCTAGGGACAGGCCAGAGCGCCTGGCTGTGCCTGGTGCGCGGCTTGCGCTATCTTGGGCGCAACGTTCTCGAGCGTCCTGTGCCTGGGCATGAGGTCCGGCGTGCCGAGAACCGCTGCCCGGGGGAGAGTTCGATGACCGTGATGACCGCCGCCGAGATCGAGGATTACCTCGACGACGTCTTTCCACATCGCCAGGGGACCATCGAAGCGGTCGACCATATGCGCGCCACCATGAGCCTGGCGATCGAGGACGAACATCTGCGTCCCGGCGCCAGCGTATCGGGGCCGTCGATGATGGGGCTGGCCGATGTCTGCCTCTATGTGGCGATCCTGGCCGAGATCGGCCCCGAGGCGATGGCCGTGACCAGCAGCCTCAACTGCCACTTCCTGCGCCGCGCCCGCGGCGACCGCGACCTGATCGCCAATGCGCGCATCCTCAAGCTGGGCCGCCGCCTGGCGGTGGGGGAGGTGCAGCTCTTCTCCACCGGCGACAACGACCCGGTGGCGCTGGTCACCGCGACCTATGTGCTGCCCGACCGCGACGACTGAGACCCGGCCCCGGGCCGAGTCTCAGGCCGGCGCCTGCTGGCGCCAGGCGGCGATCGCCAGCATCACCCAGCCCGCCATCAGCAAGAGTCCGCCGAACGGGGTGACGACGCCCAGTGCGGTGATCCCGCTCAGGGTGAGCAGGTAGAGCGAGCCGCTGAACAGCACCATCCCCGCGAACCACAGCACGACCGCTGCGAGCTGACCGCGCAGCGGCCGCTGCGCGCGCCACGCCAGCAGCGCCATGATCGCCAGGGTGTGCCAGGCCTGGTAACGCACTGCGGTATGGAAGACCTCGAGATAGCGTGGTGAAAGGCGATCGGCCAGGGCGTGGGCACCGAAGGCGCCGGCGACCACCACCAGCAGGCCACTGATGGCCACGCCGACCCAGGCGCCGCGCCCGGAACTACACTTTTGGGGCATGTTGCGATTTCCTTGCGCTGACTATGCTGTAAGGCACTCCCGAGGTATCAGGCCAGGTGCCGGCAGCTGGCGGCGTATGCCTGCGACGCCAGGGCGGGAGATTTTCTGCGGAGTTCGTGCGCGTTGCAGGCGGCTTCGATGAGCGGCCCTGCCCGCCACGCGGCGCGGGCCGCGATTTGACGCTTGTCAGTCTAGCGCGTAAAAAGCCGCTTCGGCAGCCGTCTCGGACGGCTCGGCGTCACCGCTTTCCACCAAGGATCTCCGAAATGGAATTCATCGACACGCTCCGTGACGCGATTTACGCGATCATGAATCCGATCAGCAATTTCGTCTGGACCTATATCCTGCTCTACCTGCTGCTGGGGGCGGGCATCCTGTTTACCGTGCTGACCCGGGGCATGCAGTTCCGCCTGTTCGCGCACATGGCCAAGGTCACTTTCACCAGCCGCGGCTCCGGCTCCGGCGTCAGCGGCTTTCAGGCCTTCGCCACCTCGCTGGCCGCCAGGGTCGGCACCGGCAACCTGGCCGGCGTGGCGATCGCCCTGTGGGTCGGCGGCCCCGGCGCGATCTTCTGGATGTGGATGACCGCCTTGGTGGGCTTCGCCACCTCGTTCATCGAGTCGACCCTGGCTCAGGTCTACAAGCAGCGCAATGCCGATGGCGTCTACCGCGGTGGGCCGGCTTACTATATCGAGCGGGCGCTGGGGCAGCGCTGGATGAGCGTGCTGTTCGCGATCTTCCTGCTCATCGCCTATGGCCTGGCGTTCAACGGCGCCCAGTCCAACACCATCGCCCAGGGCATGGCGCAGGCGTTCTCGATCCCCAACTGGGTCACCGGCCTGGTACTGGTGGCGTTCACCGCGCTGGTCATCTACGGCGGGCTCAAGTCGGTGGCGCGCACCGCCGAGAAGATCGTGCCGATCATGGCCATCGGCTACTTCCTGGTGGCGCTGTGGGTGCTGCTCTCCAACCTCTCCGAAGTGCCGGCGATGCTGGCGCTGATCGTCAAGAGCGCCTTCGGCTATGGTCCGGCGGTGGGCGGTGCCGTGGGCTATACCATCAAGATCGCGATGGAGAACGGTATCAAGCGTGGCCTGTTCTCCAACGAGGCGGGCATGGGGTCGGCGCCCAACGCCGCCGCCCAGGCCGACGTCAAGCACCCGGCGGCGCAGGGGCTGGTGCAGTCGTTCGGGGTGTTCATCGATACCCTGGTGATCTGCAGCTGCACCGCGGTGGTGATTCTGCTCTCCGGGGTCTACGAGCAGCTGATGACCACCTCGCCGGGCAAGGATATCGTCGGTATCCAACTGACCCAGGACGCCATGGTCGATCACCTAGGCAGCTTCGGCGAGATCTTCATCGCCATCGCCATCCTGCTGTTCGCCTTCACCTCGATCATCGCCAACTTCTCCTACTCGCAGATCAACATCGAGTATCTGTTCAAGCGTCATGCCAAGAGCGCGGTATCGGTGCTGCGTATCGCCGTGCTGGCGATGGTGATGATCGGCTCGATCGCCAAGCTGCAGTTCGTGTGGGACTTCGCCGATCTCGCCATGGGCCTGATGGCGACCACCAACCTGATCGCCATCCTGCTGCTGTGCCCCATCGCCCTGCGCGTGCTGCGTGACTACGAGACCCAGCGGCGCCAGGGCGTACGCGAGCCGACCTTCGATCCCAAGGGGGTGCTCAAGCGTCCGGAGCAGGTCGAGGCCGACGTCTGGCCGCGCCGCGACGACTGAGACGCGCCATGCACGCTTGCCAGCCGGCCCCAGGGCCGGCTTTTTGTTGGCGCGCGTAGCCTCCGCGGCGGGGCTGACGAAGCGGTGGCGCGGGCGTGCCGTGTCCGGCGCAAGACGCTACAATACGCCCCCACGACTGGAGACCTCTGGAGCGTCGTCATGCAGATCCAGCTCAACGGTGAACCCCACCAGCTCGATCACGACCCCACGCTCGCGCGCCTGGTCGAGGCGCTGGGCCTGGGCGGGCGCCGTGTCGCCATCGAGCTCAACGAAGAGATCGTGCCACGCAGCCAGCATGCGCAGACCGCGCTTGCCGAGGGCGACCGCGTGGAGATCGTGCATGCCATCGGTGGCGGCTGAGCGCCGTCACGTCTATCAGGAGTCACGCATGTCGCAGCTGATCGAGGACACCCCGCTGACGGTCGCCGGCCGTCGCTTCCACTCCCGCCTGCTGGTGGGCACGGGCAAGTATCGCGATTTCGACGAGACCGCGGCCGCGGTCGCGGCCAGCGGGGCCGACGTGGTCACCTTCGCCGTGCGGCGCACCAATCTGGGCCAGGACGCGGCAGCGCCCAATCTGCTCGACGTGATCTCGCCCGAGCGCTACACCCTGCTGCCCAATACCGCTGGCTGCTACACCGCCAAGGATGCGGTGCGCACCTGCCGTCTGGCGCGGGAGCTGCTCGATGGCCACAACCTGGTCAAGCTCGAGGTGCTCGGCGACGAGCACACCCTCTACCCCAACGTGGTCGAAACCCTGGCCGCGGCCGAGACGCTGGTCAACGACGGCTTCGATGTCATGGTCTATACCAGCGACGACCCGATCGTGGCCAAGGAGCTCGAGCGTCGCGGCTGCTGTGCGGTGATGCCCCTGGGTTCGCTGATCGGCTCCGGCAACGGCCTGCTCAACCCGGCCACGCTGCGGCTGATTCTCGAGCAGGCCGAGGTGCCGGTGCTGGTGGATGCCGGTATCGGTACCGCTTCTGACGCCGCCCTGGCGATGGAGATGGGCTGCGCCGGGGTGCTGATGAACTCGGCCATTGCCCATGCCCGGCAGCCGGTGATGATGGCCGGCGCCATGCGCAAGGCGATCGAAGCGGGGCGCGAGGCGTTCCTCGCCGAGCGCATGCCGCGCCGCGACAGCGCCAGCCCCTCGTCGCCGTTCGCCGGGCGTATCAACCCCTGACCTGCTTATGTCCGCCGCCCACGCGGCGGGCCTCTTTCACCGACCAAGACGATAGCCACGCCGCATGACCGACAAGCCGACGGACCCCACCGACATCGCCACCGACACCCCGCATCAGCGCGGCATCAAGAGCTATGTGCTGCGCGCCGGGCGCATGACCGCTGCCCAGGAGCGGGGCCTCAAGGAGGTCTGGCCGCGCTGGGGGCTGACCCTGGATGCCGGGCTGCAGGACCCGGTGGTGCTGTTCGGGCGCGACGCGCCGCGGGTGGTCGAGATCGGCTTCGGGATGGGGCAGTCGCTGGTCGAGCAGGCCGAGACTCACCCGGAGACCGATTTCATCGGTATCGAAGTGCACGCCCCCGGCGTCGGCAAGCTGCTCGACGAAGCCGACAAGCGTGGGCTCACCAACCTGCGGGTCTATCGCGAAGACGCCCTGGCGGTGCTGGCTCAATGTCTGCCGGCGGAGAGCATCGATACCCTGCAGCTGTTCTTCCCCGACCCCTGGCCGAAGAAGAAGCACCACAAGCGACGGATCGTGCAGCTGCCGTTCGTCGAGCTGGTGCGTACCCGGCTCAAGCCTGGCGGCACCCTGCACATGGCCACCGACTGGGAAGCCTATGCCGAGCACATGGCTGAGGTGATGGCAACGGCGCCGGGCTATACCAACACCGCCCCCGCGGAGAGTGCGCCATACGTGGCGCGACCCGCCTTCCGTCCGCTGACTAAGTTCGAGAGCCGCGGCGAGCGTCTGGGACATGGGGTCTGGGACCTGATCTTTCGCCGCGACTGAGCCGCTAGGCTCTGTAGGAAAACTACCTGCGCTCGGCAATACGGCGTTAACAATCGGCTGGAGCGCCAGCCCGGTCCGTTTTCGCCGATGTTTGCCTTGGCTACGCGCCCCGGTCTGGCCTTCGCTCGCTGACTTTTCTTACCAATCCTAGCTCAGGCGCACTCGCCGCCTCCGGGGCGGCGCGGATAGTGCGCCGCGCCGCGGGTGTGGCGGCCGCTGCGCTGGGCGAGCAGGGCCAGTGCCACCCCGGCCAGCGCCAGCGCCATGCCGCCCAGCTGGAGTGGCGCCACGCGCTCGCCGAACATCCCCGCACTCCATGCCAGGGTCACCGGTGGCGTCAGGTAGATGGCGCTGGAGACCGCATTGACGCCGAGACGCCGCAGGCAGACGGTGAAGAAACCGTAGCCGCCGAAGCTCGACAGCAGCACCAGCCAGCCCAGCGTCTGCCAGGTCAGTAGCGCGCTGCCGGGTAGCGCCAGGCCCCCCGTGCTTGCCGCGGCCACACCGAAGATCAGCGCCGCCGCACTCAGTTGCGCGGTCAGCGAGGCCGCCAGCCCCAGCCCCGACGGGCGCCGGGCGGCGAGTACGCTGCCCAGGGTCACGCTGATCACCGCCAGCAGCGGCAGGGCATAGGCCCCTCCACCGGCGCTGCCTGACCCCTGCCAGTCCCCCGCGACGCACAGCACCACGCCGCTGCCGGCCACACCCAGGCCCAGCCAGGCCGCCGCCGGCAGCTGCTCGCGCAGCCACAGCGTGGCGATCGCCGCCGCCAGCAGCGGCTGCTGGGCGGTGATCAGCGCAGTGACGCTGGCGCTGACGCCCTCGCCGATGGCGAGCATCACGCACAGCAGATAGCCCCCCATGGTGAGAGCACCGACCGCCATCTCGCGCAGCCAGGCTGACAGCGCCAGCGGGCGCCGATCGAGAAGACGCCACCACAGCGCGGCCAGTGCGGCGGCGATGACGAAGCGCCAGGCGAACAGGTCCAGCGCGTTCAAAGGGGCGCGGCTGGCCAGTTCGCTGCCAATGAAACCTGAGCTCCAGCAGAGAACGAAGCCGGTCATCAGGGCTGCGTTCAGCGTCGCGGTGCGCATGCCAACTCCTCCTCTCGTCCCGGGGCGATGCGGCTTGAGTCTGGACGCTATGCAGGCTTCAATGAATCGAATAAAAATCGACAAGGGTTCAATATGTTTGAAGTCGGATCGACGCTCGACCTGGAGCTGTTGCGCACCTTCCAGGTGGTCGCCCAGAGCGGCTCACTGGCGGCCACCGCCGAGGTACGCCATCGCACATTGAGTGCCATCAGCATGCAGATGAAGCGGCTGGAGACTGAGCTCGACGTGCGTCTGCTGGAGCGTGGGCCGCGCGGCGTGACCCTGACCGCCAGCGGCGAGCTGCTGCTGCGCGAGGCGCAGGCGTTGCTGCGGGCACACGACACCCTGGTCAGCCGCTTCAGTCGCGAGCGTCTGAGCGGGCGCGTGCGCCTGGGTATTCCCGAGGACTATGCACGCGAGCTGCTCGACGACACCCTGCCGCAGTTCATGGCACGCCACCCGGGCATCCTGCTCGATGTCACCACCGACACCAGCGGTCGGCTGGCACGGGGGCTGCGGGCGCGGCGTCTGGATCTGGCGGTGGTGCTCGACCACGCCGCCGGGCTGGAGGGTGGCGAGACTCTGTGGCACCCCACGCCGGTCTGGGCGGGGCCGGCCCAGGGCGCGCTGCACCAGGAGGCGATCGTGCCGCTGGCGGTGCATCCGGCAGAGTGCCCTTATCGCCAGCTGGCGGCCGATGCCCTCGATGCGGCGCAGCGGCCGTGGCGGGCGATCTTCACCAGCACCAGCATTCACGCGGTGGAGAAGGCGATCGAGACCGGCATGGCGATCGGGGTGCTCGATCGCGAGCGGGTGACCGGCGCCATGCGCGCGCTGGATGAGAACGACGGCCTGCCTGCGCTGCGGCGCTGCGTGGCGCGCCTGCACTTCGCCCGCACCATCGCTGCCGCCTCCCAGCCCGCGGTGGAGGCGCTGGCGGAGCTGCTGCGTCAGCGCCTGAGCGGGCGCGGGCCGTGGCAGTGGGATGCCCTGAGCGCGCGCAGCCCCGGCTAGGCACTGCCTGACCGCGTCGACTTGTCAGGCTGAGCCTGGCGTTGCCACCCCGCAGGAGGCGTATCCGTCGCAGCGACGGCCCGAAGGGTGGGCGCCAGGGATGACGGCCATAAAAAAGGCCGCCCTGGGCAGGGCGGCACTAAGGACCGTGACTAGCTTGATGAGGAGATAACCATGGCAGGAACCTGACATTCCTGACGTTGGTCAGTGGCGTTTGGCGACGCCACAACTCAAAGGTAATTATTCTCATTTGTGATTGCAAGCGAAACGAGAATCTTTTTTATTTGGGTGCTCAGCCGACCCCGAGCAGTGGCAGCAGCAGCGGCAGCGAGAGCATCGCCAGCAGCGTCTGACCGGTGATCGTCGCCGCCATCAGTTCGGCGTCGCCGCCCAGTTGGCGCGCCAGGATATAGGCGGATGTTGCCGTCGGCAGGGCGGCGAACAGCAGCACCACGTCGCGCTCGATGCCGGAGAGACCCGCCAGCGCGGCCAGTGCAGCCACTACCAGCGGCGTGAGGATCAGCTTTAGCGCACTCGAGGTCCAGAACGCTCGCCCGCCGCGCCACAGCGCCTGCGGGCGCAGCGCCACGCCCACGGCGACCAGCCCCAGCGGCAGCGCGGCGCGTCCGAGCAGTTCCACGGCGGCCGCGCTCCAGCCGGGCAGGCCGAGGCCGCTGAGATTGAGCGCGACCCCCAGCAGGCAGGCGAGGATCAGCGGATTGCGTGCCAGTGCCAGGGCGCTGCGGCCCAGGCTGGCGCGACCGAGGGTGCCGCTGGCGATGAACGCCAGCACGCAGAGCAGATTGGCGGTAGGCACCATCAGTGCCACTGCGACTGCGGCCACGGTGGTGCCGGCGCTGCCGTGCAGGGCTGCAGCCCCGGCCACCCCGACATAGGTGTTGAAGCGCACCACGCCCTGGAAGGTGGAGGTGAAGGCGGCGGCCTCCAGCGCCAGGTGCCGGCGCGACAGCCACACCAGCAGCGCCAGCGCCAGCATCCCGCCGAGCAGTGCCACCGCCAGGCGCAGTACCGGCACCTGGGCGACATCGGCATCGGCTAGCGTCGCCACCAGCATGGCGGGGAACAGCAGGTAATAGATCAGGCGTTCCAGCTGGGGCCAGAAATTGCCGCCGGGAAAACGTGCCCAACCCAGGCCCGCACCGAGTAGAATCAGAAGGAAAAGCGGGCCGAGTGCCCCTGCGATATCGCTCATCTAGCGTCCTGAGTGTGGTTGTCGTCACGCTGCCTCGAACAGCTATGATAGCGATCCCCTCTTTTTGCCGGGAGCCCCGTCACGTCCATGGCTGTTTATGACGAAGACACTGCGCGGCCACGCATGCTCACGCTGCTGATCGGTGTCACCCTGGCGACCATCGTCGTCGCCCTGTGGTATCTGCTCGACTACTATCTGCGCGAGTCCGATAGCGAGGTCACCTGGTACCCGCCAGAGCACGGTTGCGTGCTGCTCGACGGCGGTTGCCAGGCCGGGCTGGGGCTCGACTCCGGATTGAGCTATTCGCTGCGCGAGGCGTCCGGGCACGACGGTCTGCGCTTCGAGGTCGATGTCTACGGGCTGGCGGCGAAGCAGGTCTACGTGGAGTTCATTGGACGCCACATGAACATCCGCTCCCAGCGCTTCACTCTGACGCGACTGCCGGGTAAGGGCGAGCGTTTCGTCGGCTTCGGCGATCTGGGGTTGTGCAGCGCCTACGTGGAGGCATGGCGCGCCCAGGTGGTGGTGGTCAGCGACCATGGCCTCAAGGGCAGTTGGTTCGACTTCGACAGCGCCGGGCTGGCCGATGCGCTGTCGCGGCGCGAGGCCACGCGCAGCGCCGATGAGAAGGACTGCTTGTGGACACAGACGCCGGCCTAGACCATGTCTGAAAAGTACTGCGCTTGCCTATCCAGCGTTAAAAATCGGCTCCAGATGCTCATTTACACTGCGTAAACTGGAACGCCAGCCCGGTCCGTTCTTTCGCCGATTTTTGTCTTGCCTGGACTTCGCTCGTCGACTTTTCCAGACGCCGGCCTGAGGGCCGGCGTCCGAAGAGGCAGGGCGGGATTGAGAGAGCGGCTTACTGGCTGTCGCTGCTCGCCTTGGCATCGCTGCCCTTGGCCGCCTTGTCGCCCTTGGCGTCACCCTCGTCCGGGTTGATGCCGAGCAGCTCGACCTTGAACTGCAGCGCCTGGTTGGGACCGATCGGGCCACCGGTGCCGGCCGCGCCGTAGGCCAGGTCGGAGGGCACGGTGATCAGCCAGGTGTCGCCGACGTGCATCATCTTGAGCGCTTCCTGCCAGCCCGGGATGACCTGGCCGACCTTGAACGAGATCGGCTCGCCGCGCTTGTAGGAGCTGTCGAACACGGTGCCGTCGGGGAGCTTGCCTTCGTAGTTGACCTTGACCGTGTCGTCGTCGCTGGGCGAGGCGCCGTCACCGGACTTCAGCACCTGGTACTGCAGGCCCGAATCGGTGGTCTTCACGCCCTTCTTCTTGGCGTTCTCGGCGAGGAAGGCTTCGCTCTTCTTACGGTTGGCGTCGGCGACCTTCTTCTGCTCGGCCTTCTGCTCGGCGATCTTCTGCTGCTGGTACTGGGTCAGCGCTTTGCTGATCTCATCGTCACTCATCTGCAGCTTTTGATCGCCGTAGACGTCACGAATCGCTGCCGCGAAGGCGTCGACATCCAGATTCTTGACGTCCTGCGACAGACCCTGGCCCAGGGTGGCGCCGATGCTGTAGCTCAGCTTGGCCTGGTCGCTATCGAGGTCGACCTTGTCCTGGGCGAAAGCCGCCAGCGGTAGAGTCATCATGCTGCCGATCGCGACGGCGGTTACCAAACGTTTCATGCAGTCTCCTTGGGGAGTCGGGGTTGAAGCCGATGCTGGCTCAGAGTGAAAACGCCTCAGGCATCGGTATAGCGCTGCTGTTGGGACTCTAACAGCTGGGGTTTGGTTCCGCATCCGGCGTCGCAGCCAGCCACAGCGTCAGCAGTGGCTGTAACGTCGCGTAAGCCGGTGGTGCCGTGTCAGCGTCTGCCATCGGCGCCTGTGCCCGCGTCGGCGTGGCCCAGGTGGCGCATAGCGCCAGCGCCGCGGCCACCCGGTCGTGCGGCGCCGTCAGCTCGCTTGCGGCGCTGCTCCGGCGGCTCGGCAGTTCGGCCAGACGGGCCAGGGTTTCGCGCTCTGCCAGCAGCTCCGCCTGCTGCAGGCGCTGGCGCAGCTCGCTCAGACGTGGGCGGGTCTCCAGCGTCGGCTTGAGTTCACGCCGACGCTGGCGCAGCGGCCGGGTCATCGTCTCTTGCCAGTGGCGTACCCCGGCCAGCCCCGGGGCCGCCTCGGGCGCGGGCTCGCGGCGCTGCTCGGCGAGCCAGGCGAGCCACAGCAGCTCGCACACGTCGTAGCCGTGGTCGTCCTGCAGGCTCAGGCAGCGTGCCTGGGCGCCGGGGCGGGCATAGCGTGCCAGGGCGAAATCCCACAGGGCGTCCGCGGCGTCGGCGGTGGTCATCGGCACTCCGTGTCGGCGGCGTTGGCTGATAGAATGAGCGCCCATTCGATGCGCTCTGGAGCCCGGCATGATTGCATTCCGCCAACTCGCCCTGCAACGCGGCACGCGCCGGCTGATCGAGGGTGCCGACCTGATGCTGCACGAGGGCCACAAGGTGGGCATCGTCGGCGCCAACGGGGCCGGCAAGTCGAGCCTGTTCGCGCTGATCCGCGGTGAGCTCGGCGCCGACGCCGGCAGCGTCGAGATTGCCGGCGGCAAGCGCATTGCGCACATGGCGCAGGAGGTGTCGGCGATCGAGCGCGCCCTGGTCGAGTTCGTGCTCGACGGCGACGTCGCCCTGCGCCAGGCGGAGCAGGCGCTGGCAGCGGCCCAGGCCGCGGGCGAGCATGATCGCGAGGCGGCGCTGCACGGCCAGATCGAGGCGCTCGACGGCTATACCGCGCGGGCCCGGGCAGAGCAGCTGCTGGCCGGGCTGGGCTTCGCCCAGAGCGACCTCTACCGTCCGCTGGCAGACTTCTCCGGCGGCTGGCGCATGCGCGTGGGGCTGGCCCGGACCCTGTTCACGCCGTCGGAGATCCTGCTGCTCGACGAGCCCACCAACCACCTCGATCTCGATGCGCTGCTGTGGCTGGAGCAGTGGCTCACCCGCTACCCCGGCACCCTGATGCTGATCTCCCACGATCGCGACTTCCTGAATGCGGTGTGCGACCACATCCTGCATATCGACCAGGCGCGGTTGACTCTCTACCGCGGCAACTACAGCGCCTTCGAGCGCGCCCGCGCCGAACGCCAGGCCCAGCAGCAGGCCGAGTTCGAGAAGCAGCAGGCGCGGCGTGCCGAGATCGAGCGCTTCGTCGAGCGCTTCCGGGCCAAGGCGACCAAGGCGCGTCAGGCCCAGAGCCGGCTCAAGATGCTCGAGCGCATGGAGACCATCGCCGCGGCGCGTGCCGACTCGCCGTTCCGTTTCGAGTTGCCCTGCGCCGACAAGATCTCCAGCCCGCTGCTGTCACTGGATCGCGCCGATCTCGGCTATCCGGAGTCACGCATTCTCGAGGGGGTCAATGTCTCGATTCTGCCCGGGGAGCGGATCGGGCTGCTCGGCCCCAACGGCGCCGGCAAGTCGACCCTGATCAAGACCCTGATCGGCGAGCTTTCGCCCCAGGCGGGTGCGCGGGTGCCGGGGGAGAACCTGGTGGTGGGCTATTTCGCCCAGCACCAGCTGGAGCATCTCGACCTCGGCGCCACGCCCTTCACCCATGTGCAGCGTCTCTCGCCCACCGCCAGTGACCAGTCGATCCGTGACTTCCTGGGCGGCTTCGGCTTCCGTGGCGATGACGTCTTCGGTGATGTGTCGCGCTTCTCCGGGGGCGAGAAGGCGCGGCTGGCGCTGTCGCTGGTGGCATGGGAGAAACCCAACCTGCTGCTGCTCGATGAGCCCACCAACCACCTTGATCTGGATATGCGCGAGGCGCTGGCCGAGGCCCTGGCGGCCTACGAGGGCGCGGTGGTGATCGTCTCCCACGACCGCCATCTGCTGCGTGCCAGCGTCGATCTGTTCTGGCGCGTGGTCGACGGTCGGGTGACCCCGTTCGATGGCGATCTCGATGACTACCACCAGTGGCTCAAGGTGCGCGAGAGCGAGCAGCGCCAGGCCGCCCGCGACGAGCGTCGCCCCAGCGACAGCGGCGACCGCAAGGCGGCGCGGCGTGCCGCCGCCGAACTGCGCGAGCAGACCAAGCCGCTGCGCAAGCGCCGGGACGCCGCGGAAAAAGCGCTCGAGCGCGCCCAGGGCGAACTCTCCGCCCTGGAGACGCAGCTCGCCGATCCCACGCTCTACGACGCCGCGCGCAAGGAGGAGCTGACCCGACTGGTGCGCGAGCAGGGTGAATTGCAGGGGCGGGTCGAGGCGCTCGAAGCCGAGTGGCTGGCGGCGGAGGAGGCGCTGGAGACGCTCGAGGCCGAGCTGCAGACGGCCTCCTGAGGCGGCCCGCAGGTGGGCCTGTCGTGGGCTGGCGTTGACACCGCTGAGGCGGGGCTACACTGGAAGTCGCACTCGACAGCCAGGTGAAGACCCATGCCCTACGACAGCCGTGACGACATTCCGGAGAGCGCGCGCAAGGTACTGCCGCCCCATGCTCGCACCATCTACAAGGAGGCGTTCAACAGCGCCTGGGCGCAGTACAAGGACCCCGAGGATCGCCGCGGCGACAGCTCCCGCGAGGAGGTCGCCCATGCCGTGGCGTGGAAGGCCGTCGAAGCCAAGTACGCCAAGGGCGACGACGGCAAGTGGCATCCTAAGGAGTGACGCTGCCCCGCCGAGTGCAATGGATTGCCGTCCGGCTTAGAGGGTGTTTACAAATTCGACGAGCGAAGACGAGACAAGGCGAAATCGGCCGAAAAGAGGACCGGGCTGGCGTTCCAGTTTACGTGGTTTAAATGAGTACTTTACTCGCTCCGCTCGCCCTTCGGGCCGTCCTTCGGACGTTCTGAACTTCGTTCAGTGAGGTCGATGTCAACGCCGTATCGTCGAGTGCAGGCATTTTGTGAACACCCTCTTACTCGGCGTAGATCATCTTCCTGGTCATCCCCCCATCGACACTGATGTGCTGCCCGGTGATGAACCCTGCCTTGTCGCTGGCCAGAAAGGCCACGGTGGCCGCGACGTCCTGCGGCTCGCCCACACGCCCCACCGGATGCTGCGCGCGGTCGATGTCGCGGTGCTCGGGGTGAGTGCGCTTGGCCGCCTTCTGCCACGGGCCGGTCTCGATCCAGCCGGGGCAGATCGCATTGACCCGAATCTCCGGCCCCAGGCTGACCGCCAGCGCGTGGGTCATTGCCAGCAGCCCGCCCTTGGCCGCGGCATAGGACTCGCAGTGGGGCTCTGACTGCAACGCGCGGGTCGAGGCGATGTTGACGATCGCACCGTGACGCTGACGCAGCCCGGGGATGGCGGCGCGGGTACACAGGAAGGCGCCGGTCAGGTGACTCTCCTGCCAGCGGCGCCAGTCGGCCAGCGCCAGCGTCTCCAGCGGTCCGCACTCGGGATCGGCGAGACCGGCATTGTTGACCAGCAGGTCGAAGCCGTCGGCCTTGCCGTGCTCCTGTTGCCAGCCGTTGATATGGGTGAACGCCTCCTGCACCTGCAGCTCGTCGCTGACATCGACCGCCATCGCCAGCAGCGGTGCGCTGGCGTGCGCTTCGTCGAGTTCGGCGACCGCCTCGGGGTCGCGATCCAGGGCGGCGACGCGCCAGCCCTCCGTCAGCAGCAGCTCGACCGTGGCGCGGCCGATGCCCTGGGCGCCGCCGGTGATAATGGCGAGCGGTGTGGTCATGTGTTGGCTTCCTCTGCGTGGCGGCCGTGGCCGCGTTCCCTGTTGCTATATGTTGCTATTGTGCGGTGTGGCACCGTCGAAGTGCCGTCGTTGTCTTCGCGGCTGTGCCGGGCCAGGGATGGCCCGGTATGAGTGGGGCCACGACAGTGCTCAGGTCTCCAGCAGAAAGGTGACCGGCCCATCGTTGAGCAGCGAGACCTGCATGTCGGCGCCGAACTCGCCGCTGGCGACCTGCGGCCAGGCGGCACGTGCCTGATCCAGCAGGTAGTCGAACAGCTCGCGCCCCAGCGCCGGCGGCGCGGCGCTGGAGAAGCTCGGCCGCAGCCCCTTGTCGGTGGCCGCCACCAGGGTGAACTGCGACACCAGCAAGAGCCCACCCTCGGCCTGCTGCAGGTTACGGTTCATGCGCCCCTCGGCGTCGCTGAAGACGCGATAGTGGAGCAGCTTGTGCAGCAGGCGATCGGCGCGGGCGCGGTCGTCATCGGCGGCGACGCCGACCAGCGCCAGCAGCCCGTGGTCGATCGCGCCGACGCGCTCGCCGTCGACCTCCACGCTGGCGTGGGTGACGCGTTGAATCAGGGCTCGCATGGTATGGCGGGGGCTCCATCAGGGGACACTGAACGATATCGAAGCTTAGCACCGCTTGGCATCGACGGCAGCGCGTGTACCTCAGTCTCGAATTGGTAGAAACGCGGCTCGGCAAGGAGTTGCGTGGCAGACACCCGGGTTTACGCGTTAACCTTGGATACGCGCCCCCGCAGCCCTGGTGTCGCGCCTCGTTCTCCGGTGACGTATTCGCAGGGGGCGCAGGTGGTGGGCTCCGAGGTGCGGCGGCGCGGGCAATGACTTCCCTCCACAACAAGGACAACGTCATGAACTCGACTTCTGCCAAGCGCGACGAGCAGCGTTCTCGAGGCGGGTTTATCGGGGCTCTGCTGGCGTTCGATCGGCTGTTGGGTCTGCTCGAGCGCGTGGTGATCGGTGGCTGCATTCTGGCCATGGCACTGCTGATGAGCGCCCACGTGGTCGGCAATCTTCTGTTCAGCCAGGGTATCGCCGGCACCTACGAGATCACCGAGATGCTGATCGTGGTGATCACCTTCGTCGGGGTGAGCTACGCCGCCCGCCACGCCCGCCACATCAGCATGTCCGCGATCTACGACCAGCTCGGCGGTCGCGCGCGCAAGGTGCTGCTGATCGTGATCTCGCTGGGCACGGCGCTGTTGATGTTCTATTTCTGCTTCAAGTCCCTCGAGTACGTGGTGGCGCTGCAAGAGCGTGGTCGCACCAGCGCGGCGCTGCACATTCCCTTCTGGATGATCTATACCGCACTGCCGATCGGCTTCGTGCTGGCGGGTATTCAGTATGTACTCACCGCGGTGCGCAACATGATCAGCCCCGGCGTGTGGCGCTCGCTGACCGAGCGCGAGGGCTACGATGACAGCGTATTGGAAGACGCGGCCGCCGAGCGTACCGCCGACACCCAGCCGTGAGACGGGCAGCGCAGGGCACGGGAACGGGCATGCCGCGAGGCATCAGGCCGCCCCCGCGCCGGCCGCGACGATGACGATGCCAATGACGACCACGCCAATAATGACAATCGAAGAAGGATGCCTCTCATGCTGATGGGATTAGGCTTGATCATGCTGGTGCTGCTACTGCTGGGCTTCCCCATGATGGTGCCGCTGGCAGCCGGCACGCTCTACATGATGTTCACCGGCATGACGTTCTTCGGCCCCGACCAGGCGGTCAGCTGGATGATCAGCGGCGTCGGCAGCTGGGTGCTGGCGGCGGTGCCGATGTTCATCTTTGCCGCGGATATCCTGACCAAGGGGCACACCGCCAATCGTCTGCTCGACGTGGTCGATGCCTTCACCCGGCATCTGCGCGGCGGCCTGCCGATCACCACTGCGGCCTCCTGCGCCCTGTTCGGCGCAGTCTCCGGCTCGACCCAGGCGACGGTGGTGGCGATGGGTGGGCCGATGCGTCCGCGGCTGTTGAAGAAGGGCTACTCGGACGACTTCACCCTGGCCCTGATCATCAATGCCAGCGACATCGCGCTGCTGATCCCACCGAGTATCGGCTTCATCATCTATGGCGTGGCGATGCAGACCTCGATCGGCGATCTGTTCCTCGCCGGTATCCTGCCGGGGCTGCTGATCCTGGCCCTGTTCGCGCTCTACTGCTGGATCGACTCGCGGATCAAGGGGATCGAGCCCGAGCCCAAGGCGAGCTGGGGCGAACGCGCCCAGGCGCTGAAGCGGGTGATCCTGCCCATGGGCTTCCCGCTGCTGGTGGTGGGCGGCATCTACGGCGGCTTCTTCAGTGCGGTAGAAGCGTCGGCGGTGGCGGTGGCCTATGCGCTGCTGCTGGAGGTGGTGATCTATCGTCAGGTGTCGATTCGCGATCTCGGCAGCATTGCGCTCTCCACCGGCCTGATCACCGCGGTGGTGTTCATCCTGGTGGCGATCGGTGCCGCCTTCTCCCAGGCGCTGGCGACCGCCGGGGTGCCGAACCAGATTCTCGGGCCGCTGATCGCCTCGATCGGCGACAACCAGTTCCTGGCGCTGCTGTTGATCGCCGCGGCGTTCTTCGTCGGTTGCATGTTCGTCGACCCGATCGTGGTGATCCTGATCCTGGTGCCGATCTTCAAGCCGCTGGTGCAGTCCGCCGGGCTCGATCCGATTCATGTCGGCGTGATCGTCACCCTGCAGGCGGCGATCGGCTCGGCGACGCCGCCCTTCGGCTGCGATATCTTCACCGCCATCGCGGTGTTCCGGCGTCCCTACATCGATGTGATCCGCGGCACGCCGCCGTTCATCGTCATTCTGCTGCTGGCGACGCTGATCCTGATCGCCTTCCCCGAGATTTCGCTGCTGCTGCCGTCGCTTGGCGGTGACTAAGGGGTCAGGGGGAAGTCGCCGTGTCCGGCAGGTGCCGGGCACGGCGCACCCCTGAGGGGCGCTCTCGATCGACTGGCCCCAGGCGGCCCGACCCGGCAGCAAGGGCGCCCGGGCGGGGAGACAGGGCGAGCCTGAGGCCGGCGGCGGGGGCTGCGGAGAGACCGGGAGATACAGGGGGAGTCAGCAGGATGAGATGGTAAGTTGAGGCCGCAGGAAAAGCGCCCCGCCAGCATGATGCTGGCGGGGCGCTTTCGGTTTCGGCTTGCAGAGTAGCGAGGGCCGGGCGCTCAGGCGAGCGCCCGGCGACGGGTCGATCAGCTGCTCTGGCTGTCGCCGTCCGACTTGTCGCCGCGCGCTTTTTCCTGCTCGAGCAGAATGTCCAGCGCCTTGCCACCACGCTCGCCGACCAGATTGACGAAGTCGTCGCGGATCGGCTTGGCGAGCTTGCGGAACTCGTCGCGCTGCGCCTGATCGAGACGAATGATCTTGATGTCACTCTTGTCTTCGATGGTCTTCAGACGATCCTGGTTGAGCTGCTTCTGGATCTCGTCACCTTTCTTGACCATCTCGTGGATGGTGGTGTCGAGCAGCTTGCGCTGATCGTCGGAGAGGCCGTCGTACCAATCTTCGTTGGCGATCAGGTTGGCGATGAACTGCGACTGCTCGGCGAAGATCATGTAATCCTGAACTTCGTAGAAGCCCATGTTCTCGTGGGCCCAGACCGGCTGGATGTTGCCCTCGGCCTGACCCTGCTGCAGGGCGCTGTAGAGCTCGCCGTAGGCGATGGTGATGGGCGAGGCACCGTAGGCCTGATAGGTCGCGCGCAGCAGGCTGTTGTCCATCACTCGGATCTGCAGCCCCTTCATGTCCGCCGGGGTGTGGATGGCCTTGTTGGCGGTCCACACCTGATAGCCCTCGGGCAGTGCCGCCAACGGTACCAGCCCACGTGTGCGGAAGGACTGCTGCCAGGCATCGCTCTTCATGAAGGCGTCGGAGTTGAGGATCTCGGCCGTCTCCAACTGGTCGTTGGGCATGACGTAGTTGAGGCTCATCAACTGGCTCTCGGGCACCGTGCCGCCGAGGAAGCCCGAGCCGAAGGAGAGCGGGATGGAGCCGTTCTGGATGGCATCGTAGAGCGTCGAGTAGCTCGACCCCCAGACGCCGTAGGGCAGGATCTGTACGGTGATATCACCGTCGCTCTTCTTTTCGATGAGCTGCTTGAAAGCCTGCGCGTATTCGTACTGCACGCTGCCTTCCGTCTCTTCGAGGCCGAACCGCCAGGTGTCGGCGAGGGCTACCGAAGCGCTGCCCATCATGCTCAGGGCAAGAATACCGGTGGCGATCTGTCGCGTTTGCATACGGATACCTCAAGTAGGTCGTTGTATTTAATCGTTCTTTCAATCCCATTTCAGAAGATAACAGGAAGCCCGGAGTGTCAAATTGCGTGACGCCAAGGTGGCTTCCCGTGATCGCGCCGTTTCACTGTATCACGTTAGCCGTTATCTGCCGGTCGTGCCCGGTGACCCCCTCGGGGCGTGCCACGGCGCCCGAATCCGGCGTTACCACCAGGCGTGAAAAGACGTTACCACCAGGCGTGGAAATGGTGCGGCGGCCCCTTGCCTTGACCCACGTCGAGACGCTCGCCCGCCGCCAGGGCCGCGTGCAGCCACTGCTTTGCGGCCTCGATGGCGCTCTCCACCCGGGGCTCCGGGCAGGCCGTCGCGAGCTCGCCTGTCGTGCTCGCCCGGGCCAGCTCGGCGGCGATCGCCGAGGAGAGGGCGCAGCCCGCGCCATGTAGGTTGCGCGTCTCCAGCCGCGGCGCGTCGAGCCAGCGGCTGCCGTGGGGTGTCCATAGCAGGTCGGGGCAGCGCGCCTGGGCCAGGTGGCCACCCTTGAGCAGACCATAGGGGGCGCCGAGCGCGGCCAGCTCATCGAGCAGCGCCTCCATGTCCGCGGCCGAGCGTGGTGTGTCGCGGCCGAGCAGGGCGGCGGCTTCCGGTAGGTTGGGGGTGATCACGTCGGCCAGCGGTACCAGGATGTCGCGTACCGCGGCCAGCCCGGCGTCGTCGACCAGGCGGTCGCCGCTCTTGGCCACCATCACCGGATCGAGCACGATCCAGCGCGGGCGTCGTGCGGCGAGCCCGGCGGCCAGGGTTTCGGCCACCTCGCGGCTGGTGACCATGCCGATCTTGACCGCGTCGATGGCGACGTCGTCGAGCAGGTTGTCGAGCTGGGTGCGGATCATCGTCGCGGAGACCGGCTCCACCCGCGCGACGCCACAGGTGTTCTGGGCGATGACCGCAGTGATCACGCTGGTGGCGTAGGCACCGAGGGCGGAAAAGGTCTTGATGTCAGCCTGCAGACCGGCACCGCCGGAGGGGTCGGAGCCGGCGATGGTGAGGACATTGGGAGGGCGGGAAAAAAGCATGTCGGGTCGTTGCAACAGTGGCTAAAAGGTCTAGCCTAAGGTAAAGCAAATCGCGGCATGGCCGATAGATCGCTTGTTCCCGGAGTCTGTCGTCCAGAGCATGCGCCGACGCAAGAGCGTGCCCACCAGCGTCACCAGCCGTACCGTGATGGCCGCCGTCGAGGCGTGCTCGAGTCGTTTGCGAGGTCTTTTGACAGTTTTGCAATTGGACGAATTAGCAAGCTGACGCCACCGTGGAATGGGCGTAAAGTAGTAAAATTACGAACACGCACGTGCTTGCCCGCGCGCCGTTCGGTCAGTCATATCACCCCGCCATTGCCGGCGTGTGCCGCATGGCCTTCGTGTGAGGGAGCACATGTCCGACCAAGTCACCGCCTGGATCGCTGAATATTGGGCCACGGGGCTTTTCGTGGTCGCGGTCATCGCACTGTGTGGCTTCATGATCGGTGCCGCCAGCCTGCTCGGTGGCAAGAGTCACGGACGCAGCAAATCCCTCCCGTTCGAATCCGGCATCGTCGGTACCGGCAGCGCGCGCCAGCGCTTCTCGGTCAAGTTCTACCTCGTCGCCATGCTCTTCGTGATTTTCGATATCGAGGCCGTCTACCTGTTCGGCTGGGCCGTCTCCGTGCGTGAGGTGGGCTGGACGGGATTCGCCGCGGCGGCGGTATTCATCCTCATTCTACTGGCAGGCCTGGTCTACGACGCCCGCGTCGGCGCCCTCGACTGGGCGCCGCGCAAGCGTGGGCGCGAAGACGCGCCGCGTGCCCGCGAGCTGTCTGCCGTGCCCGGTGCCGAGCGCCATGCGCGCTGAACCGGGCGAGAACGACCGCGTGAACGGTCGTCGATCAACGATTATTCGGCATGCCGGCGTCCTGACCGGCCGACATGCCCATGACCGCTACTTTATCTGGCTTGTCGAGGCTGACCATGCAATACACCCTGACCCGAGCGGAGGGAGGCGACACCGCGTCTGATCGCTATCCTCTCGATCAACGCCAACGCGTCGACGACCCCATGCGTGAACAGGTTCATCGCAACGTGTTCATGGGCAAGCTCGAAGACGTCCTCAACTCGGCGGTGAACTGGGGCCGCAAGAACTCGCTGTGGCCCTACAACTTCGGCCTCTCCTGCTGCTACGTGGAGATGACCACGGCGTTCACCGCGCCCCACGACGTCGCCCGCTTCGGCGCCGAGGTCATTCGTGCCTCCCCGCGCCAGGCCGACTTCATGGTCATCGCTGGTACCTGCTTCATCAAGATGGCGCCCGTCATCCAGCAGCTCTACGACCAGATGCTCGAGCCCAAGTGGGTCATCTCGATGGGCTCCTGCGCCAACTCCGGCGGCATGTACGACATCTATTCGGTGGTTCAGGGTGTGGACAAGTTCCTGCCCATCGATGTCTATGTGCCCGGCTGCCCGCCCCGCCCGGAGGCCTTCCTGCAAGGGCTGCAGCTGCTCCAGGACTCGATCCAGGAAGAGCGGCGCCCGCTCTCCTGGGTGGTTGGCGACCAGGGCGTCTACCGCGCGGAGATGCCCTCCCAGCGCGAGAAGCATCGCGACCGGCGGATTGCGGTCAAGGAGCTGCGGACCCCGGACGGCATCTAGGCGACGCCTGGCGTGCATCACTGACGCTGATTTTCGTGGCCATCGCTGAGATGACCGTTGGTTGATCTATCTACCGGGACCGCCTGCCATGACCGCAGCCGATGACACCATGAATTCCCGTGCCACCGCGCCCGCCGCCGACGTGGTGGCGGAGCTTTGCCGGCACTTCGGCGACGCCGTGTTCACGCCGCAGGAGACGCTCACCGGCATGCCGGTGGTCTGGGTCGCCCGCGAGCGCCTGCGCGAGGTGCTCGAGCGCCTGCGCCGGCTCGAGGGCCCGTTCTCGATGCTCTTCGACCTGAGCGCGGTCGACGAGCGTCTGCGCACTCACCGCCGCGGCCTGCCGCCGGCGGACTTCACCGTCTTCTACCAGCTGCTCTCGGTGGAGCGTAACGCCGACATCATGCTCAAGGTGGCGCTCTCCGAGCGCGATCTGACGCTGCCCTCGATCAGCGATATCTTCCTCAACGCCAACTGGTACGAGCGCGAGGTCTTCGACCTTTTCGGCATCCACTTCAGCGGCCACCCGCATCTGACCCGGATCATGATGCCGCCGACCTGGAGCGGCCATCCGCTGCGCAAGGACTACTCTGCCCGCGCCACCGAGTTCGACCCCTATACCCTGACCGTCAAGGGCCAGGAGGTGGAGCAGGAGGCGCTGCGCTTCGACCCCGAGGCGTGGGGCATGCGGCGCCAGGGCGAAGAGACCGAGTTCATGTTCCTGAACCTCGGGCCCAACCACCCCTCGGCCCACGGTGCCTTCCGCATCGTGCTGCAGCTCGACGGCGAGGAGGTGGTCGACTGCGTGCCGGACATCGGCTATCACCACCGCGGTGCCGAGAAGATGGCCGAGCGCCAGTCGTGGCACAGCTTCATCCCCTATACCGACCGTATCGACTACACCGGCGGGGTGATGAACAACCTGCCCTACGTGCTGGCGGTGGAGAAGCTGGCCGGCATCACCGTCACCGATCGCGCCAAGACCATCCGCGTGATGATGGCGGAGATGTTCCGCATCAACAGCCACCTGCTGTTCCTGGGGACCTATCTGCAGGATCTGGGGGCGATGACCCCGGTCTTCTTCACCTTCACCGACCGCCAGAAGGCCTACGAGGTGATCGAGGCGATCACCGGGTTCCGCATGCACCCGGCGTGGTATCGCATCGGCGGTACCGCCCACGACCTGCCCCAGGGCTGGGACAAACTGGTGCAGGGCTTCGTCGACTGGATGCCCAAGCGTCTGGCCGAGTACGAGAAGGCGATGATGGACAACGCCATCGTGCGCGACCGCACCCGCTTCGTCGCTGCCTTCAATACCCGCGAGGCGCTCGACTGGGGCGTTACCGGCCCCAATCTGCGGGCCACCGGTCTCGACTTCGACCTGCGCAAGAAGCGTCCCTACTCCGGCTACGAGAACTTCGACTTCGAGGTGCCCACGGCGGCCAATGGCGATGCCTTCGACCGTGGCATGATGCGGATCGAGGAGATGCGCCAGAGCGTGCGCATCCTCAAGCAGTGCATCGATCACATGCCCGCCGGCGACTACAAGGCGGACCATCCGCTGACCACGCCGCCGCCGCGGGAAAAGATGCTGCAGCACATCGAGACCCTGATCACCCACTTTCTGCAGGTCTCGTGGGGTCCGGTGCTGCCGGCCAACGAATCCTTCCAGATGATCGAGGCGACCAAGGGCATCAACAGCTACTACCTGACCAGCGACGGCAGCACCATGAGCTACCGCACCCGGATTCGCACGCCGAGCTTCCCCCATCTGCAGCAGATTCCGGCGGTGATGCGCGGCGGTTTCGTGCCGGACCTGATCGCGCATCTGGGCAGTATCGACTTCGTCATGGCCGACGTGGATCGGTGAGGCCGCTGGAGAGACCGTTATGACGCAACATACAGCCACCATCGCCAGCGACGCCTTCGCCCTCGACCCCGCCGACCGTGCGGCGATCCTCGAGGAGCGGGCGCACTACCCCTATCCGCAGGCGGCCAGCATCGGGGCGCTCAAGATCGTCCAGCAGCGCCACGGCTACGTGCCCGACGGCGCGATCCCGGCAATCGCCGAGACCCTGGGCATCGGGGTCGCCGACGTCGAGGGCGTGGCCACCTTCTACAGCCTGATCTTCCGTCAGCCGGTGGGGCGCCACGTGATTCTGATCTGTGACAGCAGCTCGTGCTTTCTCACCGACTACGAGCAGCTGCGCGATGCGCTGATCGACCACCTTGGCATCCAGATGGGCCAGACCACGGCGGACGGGCGTTTCACCCTGCTGCCGGTGTGCTGCCTGGGGGCCTGCGACCGCGGGCCGACGCTGCTGATCGGCGAGGACCTGCACGGCCCGGTCACCCCCGAGGCGCTGCCGGCCCTGCTGGAGGCCTACGCATGAGCCCGATGCCCAAGACGCGGGAGAATCCGAGATGAGCCGCATTCTGCAGCCGGCCAGCGAACGCCGTGCCGAGACCCATCCGCTGACCTGGCGTCTGCACGACGACGCCAGCCCAGTGCTGTTGGCCGAGTATCGCGATACCGGCGGCTACGCCGCGGTGGCCAAGGCGCTGGAACAGCACACCTACGAGAGCCTCACTGCCGAGGTGAAGAGTGCCAACCTGCGAGGGCGCGGCGGCGCCGGCTTCTCCGCCGGCATGAAGTGGAGTCTGACCGCCAAGGGCGACGACGTGCCGCGCGGCTATATCGTCTGCAACGCCGACGAAATGGAGCCGGGTACCTTCAAGGATCGCCTGCTGATGGAGCAGCAGCCGCACCTGCTGATCGAAGGCATGATCCTGGCCGGCTACGCCAACCGCTCGAAGCAGGGCTATATCTTCCTGCGCGGCGAGTATCACCGCGCTGCCGCCTCGATCCTGCGCGCGCTCGACGACGCGCGGGCCGATGGCTGGCTGGGCGCAGACGTTCGCGGCAGCGGTTGGGACTTCGATATCGCCCTGCACACCGGTGCCGGGCGCTATATCTGCGGCGAAGAGACCGCGCTGATCAACTCGCTGGAGGGCAAGCGCGCCAACCCGCGGGCCAAGCCGCCCTTCCCGGGGCAGTCCGGCGCCTGGGGGCTGCCCACCGTGGTCAACAACGTCGAGACCCTGTGCAACGTGCCGGGCATCGTCAACCACGGCGCCGACTGGTTCCAGGCGCTCTCCGGCGAGCGCAGCAGTGACGGCGGTACCAAGCTCTACGGCGCTTCGGGCAAGGTCCAGCACCCGGGGCTGTGGGAGCTGCCGATGGGTACCACCGGGCGTGAGCTGTTCGAGCTCGCCGGTGGCATGCGCGATGGACTCACGCTCAAGAGCTGGCTCCCCGGTGGTGGCAGTACCGGCTTTCTGCTGCCGGAGCACCTCGATCTGGCGCTCGACTTCGACACCATCGGCAAGACCGGCAGCCGCCTCGGCACCGGGTTGATCACCGTGGTTGCCGACGACCAGAGCATGGTCTCGTTGACCCGCAACCTGGAGGAGTTCTTCGCCCGCGAGTCCTGCGGCTGGTGCACCCCGTGCCGCGACGGCCTGCCGTGGAGCGTCAAGCTGCTGCGCGCGCTGGAGGCGGGTGCGGGCGAGCCCGGCGATATCGAGCTGCTCGAGCAGATGGCGCGGGACCTGGGCCCCGGCAAGACCTTCTGCGCTCATGCGCCAGGCGCGGCGATGCCGCTTTCCTCGGCGATCCACTATTTCCGTGACGAGTTCGAGCGCGGCATCACCCGGCCCCGGGGCGAAGCGCACGCGGACCCGATTCCGGTCGGCAGCATCTAGGAGGCGCGTGACGCTATGGCCACCATTCATGTCGACGGCAACGACTACGAGGTCGAAGACAGCGACAACCTGCTCCACGCCTGTCTCTCGCTGGGCCTGGACATCCCCTATTTCTGCTGGCATCCGGCGATGGGCAGCGTGGGGGCCTGCCGCCAGTGTGCGGTGAAACAGTACAAGGACGCCGACGACACCCGCGGCATGCTGGTGATGTCGTGCATGGCGCCGGTGAAGGATGACGCCTATATCTCGATCGACGACGAGGAGGCCAAGGCCTTCCGCGAGACGGTGATCGAGTGGCTGATGGTCAACCACCCGCACGACTGCCCGGTGTGCGAGGAGGGAGGCCACTGCCACCTGCAGGACATGACGGTGATGACCGGCCACGACCGGCGCCGCTACCGCTTTCGCAAGCGCACCCACCGTAACCAGTACCTGGGGCCCTTCGTCGCCCACGAGATGAACCGCTGCATCACCTGCTACCGCTGCGTGCGCTTCTACAAGGACTACGCCGGCGGCGAGGATCTCGGCGCCTTCGGTGCCCACGACAACGTCTATTTCGGGCGCTATGAAGAGGGCACCCTGGAGAGCGAGTTCTCCGGCAACCTCACCGAGGTGTGTCCGACCGGGGTGTTCACCGACCAGACCCACTCCGATCACTACACCCGCAAGTGGGATCTGCAGTTCGCCCCCAGCATCTGTCATCAGTGCGCCAGCGGCTGCAACATCAGCCCCGGCGAGCGCTACGGTGATATCCGGCGCATCGAGAATCGCTACAACGGTGACGTCAACCGCTACTTCCTGTGCGACCGTGGTCGCTTCGGTTACGGCTACGTCAACCGCAAGGATCGTCCGACCCGGCCCGAGCTGTTCCAGCGCAGCCAGCGCGGCGTTGCCGCCCAGGGCGTGACCCTGATGGAGGTCGACGAAGCGCTCGACCGTGCCGCCGACGCGCTGCGCGGCGCCACCCGTCTGATCGGTATCGGCTCGCCCCGGGCCAGTCTCGAGAGCAACCACCGCCTGCGCGAGCTGGTCGGTGCGGATCGCTTCTCCACCGGTATCGAGGCCGGTGAGCTCGAGCGGCTGCGGCGCATGGAAGCGCTCAACCGCGACAGCGGCGTGGCCACGCCGAGCCTGCGCGAGATCGAAGCGTGCGATGCGGTGCTGGTGCTGGGCGAGGACCTGCTGCAGAGCGCCGCGCGACTCGCGCTGTCGGTGCGCCAGGCGGTGCGCGGCAAGGGCGTCGAGCTGGGCGCCGAGCGCGGCATCCCCGAGTGGAACGCCGAGGCGGTCAAGACCATTGCCCAGGACGCGGCCCATCCGCTGTTCCTGGCCACCCCGGAAGCGACCAAGCTCGATGCCATCGCCACCCGCACCCGGCGTGCGGCACCCGACGACATCGCGCGACTGGGCTTCGCCGTGGCCCACGCCCTCGACCCCACCGCACCGGCGGTGGGGGGCCTCGATGACGACACCCAGGCCCTGGTCGGTGAGATCGCCGATGCGCTGCTGGCCGCCGAGCGGCCGCTGGTGATCGCCGGTGAGGCGCTCGCCTCGCTGGCGGTGATCGAGGCCGCGGGCAACGTGGCCCGGGCCCTGGCGCGGCGGCAGAAAGCCGGCGCCGGGCTCACCCTGGTGCGCCGCGAGGCCAACAGTGTCGGCCTCGGCATGCTCGGCGGCGAGTCCCTGGATTGGGCCCTGGCCCAGCTCGAGCAGGGCGATGCCGACGGCGTGGTGATTCTGGAGAACGATCTCTATGCGCGGCTGCCGGCGGCGAAGATCGACGCCGCACTGGATCGGGCCAGCGCGGTGGTGGTGATCGACCACCAGCGCACCCCGACCTGGGAGCAGGCCGACATCGGCCTGCCGGCGGGTACCTTTGCCGAGAGCGATGGCACCCTGGTCAGCCTGGAAGGCCGCGCCCAGCGCTTCTACCAGGTCTTCGACCCGAGCTATTTGCGTCCCGATACGCGCATCCGCGAGAGCTGGCGCTGGCTGCACGCGCTGCAGGCGACCCTCGAGCGCCAGCCGGTGACCACGATACTGCTCGACGATCTGACCGAGGCGGTTGCCGGCGACATGGCCGCCTTCGCTCCGCTGCACCACGCCATGCCCGAGGCCCAGTTCCGTATCCACGGTCTCAAGCTGGCGCGGGAACCGCACCGCTACAGCGGGCGCACCTCCATGCGCGCCAACCTGGATGTCAACGAGCCGCGGGCGCCGGTGGATCTGGATACCCCCTTCGCGTTCTCGATGGAGGGCTACGCCGGCTACCGCGAGCCGCGCCGCGAGGTGCCTTTCGCCTGGGCCCCGGGCTGGAACTCGCCGCAGGCGTGGAACAAGTTCCAGGACGAGGTCGGTGGCCACCTGCGCGCAGGCGACCCGGGCGTGCGACTGTTCCGGGATGCGGCTGCGACCCGCGATGAGGCGAGCTACTGTGACCGGATCCCCGCGGCCTTCGCCCCGCGCGACGGCGAGTGGCAGATGATCGCACTGCCGCAGCTGTTCGGCGGCGACGAGACCTCGCGCCGCGCCGAGCCGATCCAGGCACGCATGGCGCCGCCGGCGGTGACGCTGAACGACGACGACGCCGCGGCGCTGGGCATTGCCGCCGGCGACCCGGTGGCGGTGAGCCTCGACGATACCCGGGTCACGCTGCCGGCACAGCTCGGACGTGACCTGCCACGGGGTCTGGTGGCACTGCCCCAGGGCACGCTCGAGCCGCTGGTGGGGGCGTTGCCCGCCGCGCTTGGCTGGGGGCGTATCGCCCTCGACACCTCGGCCGCTGATGGGGAGGCGCGCGCATGAGCTGGTGGACACCTCAGGTCGAGGCGAGCCTGATCGCGGTCATCCAGGCGGTGGTGATCCTGCTCGCGGTGGTGATCTCCGGGGCGCTGCTGAGCATGATCGAGCGGCGTCTGCTGGCGCTGTGGCAGGATCGCTACGGTCCCAACCGGGTCGGCCCCTTCGGGCTTCTGCAGATCGCCGCCGACATGCTCAAGATCTTCTTCAAGGAGGATTGGATCCCGCCGTTCGCCGATCGCACTTTCTTCGTGCTGGCGCCGGCCATCGCCATGGCGTCGCTGCTGCTGTCGTTCATGGTGATCCCGATCACCCCGAGCTGGGGCGTGGCGGATCTCAACATCGGTATCCTGTTCTTCTTCGCCATGGCCGGCATCAACGTCTATGCGGTGCTCTTCGCCGGTTGGGCCAGCGGCAACAAGTACGCCCTGCTGGGGGCGCTGCGTGCTTCGGCGCAGACGCTCTCCTACGAGGTCTTCATGGGCCTGGCGCTGATGGGCATCGTCGCCATGACCGGCTCGTTCAACATGCGCGACATCGTCAACGCCCAGGAGAACCTGTGGTTCATCGTGCCGCAGTTCTTCGGGTTCTGTACCTTCGTCATCGCCGGCATCGCGGTCACCCACCGCCATCCGTTCGATCAGCCGGAGGCGGAGCAGGAGCTGGCCGACGGCTACCACATCGAGTATTCGGGGATGAAGTGGGGCATGTTCTTCGTCGGCGAGTACATCGGCATCGTGCTGATCTCGGCGCTGCTGGTGACGCTGTTCTTCGGCGGCTGGCACGGGCCGCTGCTGCCGCCGATCGTCTGGTTCCTGCTCAAGACGGTGTTCTTCGTCGTGCTGTTCGTGCTGCTGCGCGCGGCGCTGCCGCGGCCACGCTACGACAAGGTGATGAGCTTCGGCTGGAAGGTCTGCCTGCCGCTGACGCTGATCAATCTGCTGGTTACCGGGGCGATGATTCTGCTCATCGACCCGAGCACATAAGGGAGGGAGCTCATGCTGAGTCAGATCAAGAAGATCGTCACCGGTACCGGGACGCAGCTGCGCACCCTGTGGATGGTGTTCAGCCACGCCTGGCGCAAGCGCGAGACGCTCTCGTATCCCGAGGAGCAGGTCTATCTGCCGCCGCGCTACCGCGGGCGTATCGTGCTCACCCGCGACCCCGACGGTGAGGAGCGCTGTGTTGCCTGCAACCTGTGTGCGGTGGCCTGCCCGGTGGCGTGCATTTCGCTGCAGAAGGGCGAACGCGACGACGGCCGCTGGTACCCGGAGTTCTTTCGCATCAACTTCTCGCGCTGCATCTTCTGCGGCATGTGCGAGGAGGCGTGTCCGACCTCGGCGATCCAGCTGACGCCGGACTTCGAGATGAGCGAGTTCAGACGTCAGGAGCTGGTCTACGAGAAGCAGGATCTGCTGATCGACGGGTCGGGCAAGGATCACAACACCAACTTCTACCGTGTCGCCGGGCTATCTATCGCGGGCAAGGACAAGGGGCAGGCGCAGAACGAGGCCGAGCCGATCGATGTGAAGTCGCTGCTGCCGTGAGGCGTTGTCCACGCGCTGCCGTGCGTCGGCCGGTGGCGGGCGTGGCGAGTCGCGCCAGCGCCGCTGAGCGGGACGCTGCGGGGCAGGCGAGAGTCGGGTAGCCAGTTTGTCGGGGAGAAAGTCATGCAACTCGCGTTTTACTTGAGCGGTCTGGTCGCGATACTGGCGACCCTGCGCGTGGTCACCGGGACCCATCCGGTACACGCGCTGCTCTATCTGATCGTGTCGCTGATCAGCGTGGCGATGGTGTTCTTCGCCCTCGGCGCCCCCTTCGCCGGGGCGCTCGAGATCATCGTCTATGCCGGCGCGATCATGGTGCTGTTCGTGTTCGTGGTGATGATGCTCAACCTGGGCGAGTCGGCGGTGGAGCAGGAGCGCGCCTGGCTCGCGCCCAGACTGTGGGTGGGGCCGGCGGTGCTCGCCGGGGTGCTACTGGTGGTGATGGTGGTGACCCTGGCACGTGGCGCCTATGACGGCACCATCAGCGGTGAGACGCTGACTGCCAAGATGGTCGGCATCACGCTGTTCGGCCCCTATCTGGTGGTGGTCGAGCTGGCGGCGATGCTGCTGCTGGCGGCGCTGGTGGCCGCCTCGCACCTGGGCCGCAGCGAGGCCCACGACGAGGCGGATCTGGCGCGCGAGCGCCAGCGTGAGCGGGCCGAGAAGATGGCGGCGGCCAACACGGCTTCCCACAACGCGGCGGCCAGCGCGCGGCCGAGCGCCGCGGCAGGCGACGAGACGGTGGATCGACAGGGGAGAGGGGCATGAGCGGCATACCCATGGAGCATGGTCTGCTACTGGCGGCGATTCTGTTCGTGCTGGGGCTGGCCGGATTGATGACGCGGCGTAACATGCTGTTCGTGCTGATGAGCCTGGAGATCATGATGAACGCCGCGGGGCTGGCGTTCATCGTCGGCGGTACCCACTGGCACCAGGCCGACGGCCAGGTGATGTTCCTGATGGTGATCACCCTGGCGGCGGCGGAAGCGAGCGTGGGGCTGGCGCTGCTGATGCAGCTCTACCGGCGCTTCAAGACTCTCGATATCGATGCGGCGAGCAGGTTGCGCGGATGAACCACTTCACAGACATATTGCTGACGGGCACCTTTCTCTTCCCGCTGCTGGGGGGCGTGATCCTGGCGCTCTCCTTCGGAAGCCTGAGCGAGCGCGCCAGCGCCACGGTCGGGGTGGTCTCGATCGGGCTCGCCGCGCTCTGCACCCTGGGGGTCGGTCTCGATTTCTACGACCACGGCCAGGCGGCGCACACGCTGACCCTGTGGCACTGGATCTCGGTGGACAATTTCCAGCCCACCGTGGGGCTGATGCTCGACGGCCTGTCGCTGACCATGCTCGGGGTGATCACCGGGGTCGGCTTCCTCATCCATCTGTTCGCCGCCTGGTACATGCGCGGCGAAGAGGGGGTGACGCGCTTCTTCTGCCACATGAACCTGTTCGTGTTCAGCATGATCCTGCTGGTGCTGGGCGACAACCTGCTGCTGCTCTACTTCGGCTGGGAGGGTGTGGGGCTGTGCAGCTATCTGCTGATCGGCTACTACTACCGCACTCCGGCCAACGGCTGGGCGGCGTTCAAGGCGTTCGTGATCACCCGTACCGGTGATGTCTTCCTCGCCATCGGCATGTTCCTGCTGTTCGTCCAGCTCGGTTCGCTCAACCTGCAGACGCTGCTGGCGCGGGCGCCGGAGCTGTGGGTCCAGGGCGACCCGATGGCGCAGCTGACGGCGCTGATGCTGCTCGGTGGCGCGGTGGGCAAGTCGGCCCAGCTACCGCTGCAGACCTGGCTCGCCGACGCCATGGCCGGCCCCACGCCGGTATCGGCGCTGATCCACGCGGCGACCATGGTCACCGCCGGGGTCTATCTGATCGCGCGCACCCATGGGTTGTTCGAGCTGGCCCCGGACGTGATGCTGCTGGTCGGCGTGATCGGGGCGCTGACACTGACGCTTGCCGGCTTCGCCGCCCTGGCGCAGACCGACATCAAACGCGTGCTCGCCTACTCGACCATGAGCCAGATCGGCTACATGTTCCTGGCGTTGGGCGTGGGCGCCTACAGCGCGGCGATCTTCCACCTGATGATTCACGCCTTCTTCAAGGCGCTGCTGTTCCTCTCCGCCGGCTCGGTGATCATCTGTACCCACCACGAGCAGGACATGCGCCGGCTCGGCGGGCTGTGGCGCAAGTTGCCGCTCACCTACGCCGGTTTCGTGGTGGGCGGGGCGGCGCTGGCGGCGCTGCCGCTGGTCTCCGCCGGCTTCTACAGCAAGGATGCGATCCTGGTCTCGGCGCTGGGCGCCGGACACTCGGTGCTGATGGCGGCGGGGGTGTTCGGTGCGCTGCTCACCTCGATCTACACCGTGCGCCTGATCCTCGGCACCTTCCACGGTCAGCCGAAGAGCGATCACGCCCGCGAGGCGCGCGCTGACAAGGGGCTGGTCCACGGTGTGCCGCTGGTGGTGCTGATCGTGCTGTCCACCGCGATCGGTGCCCAGATCACTCAGCCGCTGGGCAATGTGCTGCCGGCCGGTCCCAACACCGAGGGGGCCGGCGAACACATCCTCGAGCTGGTGGCCATGGCGGTGTCGGTCGGCGGCGTGCTGCTGGCGCTGTGGCTGTTCCGCCGCCGGCGCGATCTGATCCGGCGCGCGGTGGCCGATCGACGCGGCAACTGGCTGTGGCACTTCTGGCACGACGCCTGGGGATTCGATGCGCTCTACGACTGGCTGTTCGTGCGCCCTTATCGCGGCCTGGTACGGATCAACCGCGGCGACTGGATCAACTCGCTGTGCAATCTGCTGCCGTGGCTGGCGCGCCTCTCCCACGACGGACTGCGCCTGACCCAGACCGGACGGCTGCGCCACTACGCGGTATCGATGGTGCTCGGCGCCACGCTGCTGCTCGTCTATCTGCTGGTGGGGTGAGGCGATGCGCGTGCAGCAAGCAAGAGAGACGGGACGTTTGGCGGTGAACGCTCGAACGACGCTTTTCACATCATCGCGGGTGGCTGATTCATGATTCTGGTCTGGCTGATTCTGATCCCTTTCATCGGCGGGCTGCTGTGCTGGCAGGCCGAACGTTTCGGCGACCGGGCACCGCGCTGGATCGCCCTCGCTACCATGCTCCTGGAGCTGGTGATGGTGCTCGGGATCTGGGCGGGCAGCGACTTCTCGTTGCCCGCCCAGGGCGCTACCCACGCCTGGGTGCTGGAGTGGCAGGCGGACTGGATTCCACGCTTCGGTATCAAGCTGCACCTGGCGCTGGATGGGCTGTCGCTGCTGATGATCGCGCTGACCGGGCTGCTCGGGGCGATGGCGGTGGTCTGCTCGTGGAACGAGATCGTGCGCCGGGTCGGCTTCTTCCACCTCAACCTGCTGTGGATCCTCGGCGGGGTGGTCGGGGTCTTCCTCTCCATCGATCTGTTCCTGTTCTTCCTGTTCTGGGAAATGATGCTGGTGCCGATGTACTTCCTGATCGCGCTGTGGGGCCACAGCGGCTCCAAGGGGAGTTCGCGCATCGGGGCGGCGACCAAGTTCTTCATCTACACCCAGGCCAGCGGCCTGATGATGCTGATCGCGATCCTCGGGCTGGTGTTCGTCCACCATTCGGCGACCGGGGTCTACACCTTCGCCTACGGCGACCTGTTGAATACGCCGATGGACCCGCAGGTGGCGTGGTGGCTGATGCTCGGTTTCTTCGTTGCCTTCGCGGTCAAGCTGCCGGTGGTGCCGCTGCACGGCTGGCTGCCCGACGCCCACGCCCAGGCGCCGACCGCGGGCAGCGTCGACCTCGCTGGTATCCTGCTCAAGACGGCGGCCTACGGCATGCTGCGCTTCGCGCTGCCGCTGTTCCCCGAGGCGTCCCAGGCGTTCGCGCCGGTGGCGATGACGCTGGGGCTGATCGGGATCTTCTACGGTGCCATCCTGGCCTGCGGCCAGCAGGACCTGAAGCGCCTGATCGCCTACACCAGCATCTCCCACATGGGCTTCGTGCTGATCGGGATCTACGCCGGTACCGAGCTGGCACTGCAGGGCGTGGTTGCGCTGATGGTGGCCCACGCCTTCTCCGCCGCCGGTCTGTTCATTCTCTCCGGCCAGCTCTACGAGCGGCTGCACACCCGCGACATGCGTCAGATGGGGGGGCTCTGGGGGCGTATTCGCGGGCTGCCGGGCTTCGCCCTGGTGTTCGTGGCGGCCTCGCTGGGGCTGCCGGGCACCGCCAACTTCGTCGGCGAGTTCATGGTCATGTTCGGCAGCTTCGGCGTCGCTCCCTGGACCGTGGCGATCGCCAGCGTGGGGCTGGTCCTGGCCGCGGTCTACTCGCTGTTCATCATGCAGCGGGTCTACTATGGGCCACCCCAGGAGGAGAGCTCGCTGGGCGGGCTGGATCGACGTGAGCTGGCGCTGCTATTCGGGATCGTGGCGCTGGTGATCTTCTTCGGGGTCTATCCGCAGCCCATGCTGGAGACCTCGGCCGGGGCGATGCAGGTGGTACAGCAGAGCTTTCAGCAAGCCGGTGCGATGATGGGAGGTGCACAATGATGGCGGCGCTGATGGCGATCTCTCCGCTGATTCTGGTCTGTCTCACCGTCATCGTGGTGATGCTCTCGATCGCCTGGCGGCGACACCATGCGCTAAGCGCCGTCATCACTGCGGTTGGCCTCAACGCCGCGCTGCTGGCGCTGCTGTTCGGCTGGTCCCAGGGCACGGTGGCGGTCACCGATCTGCTGGTGGTCGACGACCTGGCGCGCTTCGGCGGTGTGCTGGTGCTGATATCGACGCTTGCCTGCGTGACCCTGGCGCACCACTATCTGGAGGGCTATGACGGGCCGCGGGACGAGTTCTACCTGCTGCTGACGAGCGCCGCCGCCGGGGGCCTGGTGCTGGTCTCGGCGCGCCACATGGCGACGCTGTTCTTCGGTATCGAGCTGTTGTCGATGCCGCTGTTCGGGATGCTCGCCTACACCCTGCGTGACCGCGGCGCGCTGGAGAGCGGCATCAAGTACATGGTGCTGTCGGCGGCGGCCACCGCCTTTTTGCTCTTCGGCATGGCGCTGCTCTATGCCATGACCGGGACCCTCGACTTCGACGCCCTGGGCCAGGCGCTGGCGACCCAGGGCAGCGATCCCTGGCTGCTGGCCGGGGCCGGGCTGCTGCTGGTGGGGCTGGCGTTCAAGCTGTCGATCGTACCGTTCCACCTGTGGACGCCGGACGTCTATCAGGGCGGGCCGGGGCCGGCGACCACCTTCCTCGCCACTGCGAGCAAGGTGGCGGTGTTCCTGGTCCTGCTGCGCCTGTTCCAGTCGGCGCTGGCGCTGCACGAGAACTGGTGGCACGACCTGCTCGGGGTCATCGCCGTGGTGACCATGCTGGTGGGCAACCTGCTGGCGCTGACCCAGAACGACCTCAAGCGGCTGCTCGGCTACTCCTCGATCGCCCACTTCGGCTATCTGCTGGTGGCGCTGGTGGTCAACGACGGCCTGGCGGTGGAGACAGTGGGGATCTACCTGGTGACCTATGTGATCACCACCCTGGGCGCCTTCGGCGTGGTCACGCTGGTCTCCAGCCCCTACACCCCCACCGGGGGGCCTGCCGACGCCAGCTCGCTGCACCACTACCGTGGCCTGTTCTGGCGCCGCCCCTACCTGACCGCGGTGATGACCGTGTCGATGCTGTCGCTGGCGGGGATCCCCTTCACCGCCGGTTTCATCGGCAAGTTCTACATCATTGCCGTGGGGGTGGAGGCGCATCGCTGGTGGCTGGTCGGCAGTGTGGTGCTGGGCAGCGCCATCGGGCTCTACTACTACCTGCGGGTGATGGTGACGCTGTTCCTGCACGAGCCGGGCATGCAGAGCCGCGACGCCACCCACGACTGGGCCGAACGCGCGGGGGGCATGGTGGTGCTCGGGGTGGCCACGCTGGTGATTCTGCTGGGACTCTACCCCACGCCGATGATCGACTGGGTCCACTGGGTCGCCGGCAACAGCGCCTATTGACGCCGCGAGCCGCCGTTTGCCCGCTCACTCAAGCGCCTCTTCGGAGGCGCTTTTGCGTGGTGCGTGGTGGGAGGTGGCTTGGGCGATGAGGGGCGTGCGCCTCATGGGCCCCACGGTGGGGGTGTCCGCAAGCGGGGTGAGGCGTCGAGAGGGTGATGTCTCTAGAGGGCCACGTATCGAGAGGGTCACACATCGACAGGGCCTGGCGTCGAGCGACCGGAGCCGTCGAGCAGGAGGGCTCGGCCCAACGCGGTGTGAGTCAGCCGGTCAAGCGTGATCGGGCTGCTCTGGTGCGTGCTCAGGCGGGGTCGTCGTGGCGCCGATCCTGGCGCCCCAGGCCGATGCTGACGCGGCAGGCGGCGGGCAGATGGACATCGACGGCGACCGGCAGGTGATCCGAGAACATCGCGTCGAGCACCCGCGAGCCTTCCGGCTTGAGCGAGGCCGACAGCAGGATATGATCGAGCGCGCGCCGCGGCTGCCAGGCGGGGTAGCTCGGCAGCGGCTTGAGCGGTTCGAGCTCGAGGGCTTGGCAGAAGCGGGTGTGGCTCTGCAACTGATCGGGGGTGCAGTTGAGATCGCCCATCACCACCACGTGGCGCAGCGGGCGGATGATCTCGCCGAGATAGTCGAGTTGACGCGCCTGCCCGCGCTGGCTCAGGGCGAGATGGGCGACGAACACATGCAGCGCGTCAGGGCCACTGCCGTAGCGCGCATGGATGGCACCGCGGCCGCGCATCCCGGGCAGGCGGTGCTCGTCGATCTGGTTGGGCGAGAGTCGCGAGAGCAGCCCGTTGCTGTGCTGGGCGACCCGGCCCAGATTGCGGTTGAGCTGCTGGAAGTGGTACTCGAAGGCCGAGCGCCGGGCCAGATACTCGACCTGATTGACGTGGCTGGAGCGGAAGCTGCCGCCGTCGACCTCCTGCAGGCCGACGATGTCGAAGCCGGCCAGCGCGCCGGCGACCCGGTCCAGGCGCGAGCTGCGCTTGGGATGCGGCAGCAGGTGCTGCCAGCTGCGGGTCAGATAGTGGTGGTAGGCCGAGGTGTGAATGCCGACCTGCAGATTGCAGGTCAGCAGCTTCAGCGTCGGCGCGATCTCGCTGGCGGGCGTCGAGGCGGCTACGGACATGGTGTCACTTGGCCTCCTGGCGCTCCTCGCGCACCTTCTCGATCAGCGCGCTGGCGATTTTCGGCATGTTCTCGAGCGAGCCTGCGGAGTCCGGGGTCACCACATAGTGGTTGTCGACGATCAGGTCGGGCACGCCCATCAACTGATACGAGCGCATCTTGGCCGCCGCCTGCTGGATCTGGCTCTTCACGCCGAAGGAGTCGAGCGCCTTGAGCGCCTGCTCCTTGGTCACCCCGTAGTGGGTGAAGAACTCGGCGATGTCATCCTCGTCGGTCAGGCGCTTGCCCTGCTTGTGGATCGCGTCCATGAAGTCCTGGCGCATCTCGTGCTCGATGCCCAGCGACTTGGCGGCGTAGAAGGCCTTGGCATGCTGTTCCCACACCCTGCCCAGCGGCGCCGCCATACGGTCGAACTCGACATCGTCGGGGAGGCTGGCGACCCACTCGTTGAGCGGCTTCTCGAGCGCGTAGCAGTGCGGGCAGCCGTACCAGAACACCTCGGTGACTTCGATCTTGTTCGCCGGTGCCTCGGACTTCATCGGTTGCTCGATGACCTGATAATCCTTGCCTTCGACGATGCCGGCGGCCATCACGGCGCCGGAGAAGGTGAGACCTGCCATTAGCGCCACAAGCGACTTGATCATGCGTGTACTGCTCCTGATGGATCGAAAACGGACGTCTCGACGCGGGATCGATTCGGCGGCGAGCCATGGGGTTTTGAGCGCCCGGGATGCCGGAGGTTCCCTGGGCGTCGCGGCCGACGTCTCCTCATGTCACTGAGGGTAGCCTGCCAGAATGACACGTGAAAGTAGAGGGGCATACCCGGGCAGACACCTGGCGTGCCTGCCGCTGGCGCAGCACTCGCCCGCCCAGCAGGGCGTGATACACTGCGCGCGACCGATCACGCCCGCCCGTAGAGCCCTTGCCATGACCTCGACGCCCCCGCGCCGCAACTACCAGACGGCCCGCTTTCTGATCAGCGCCCCCAAGCTGGCCCTGTGCCCGCCGGACGATGGTATCGAGATCGCCTTTGCCGGGCGCTCCAACGCCGGCAAGTCGAGCGCGATCAATGCGCTCACCCAGCAGAATGCGCTGGCGCGTACCTCCAAGACCCCGGGGCGGACCCAGTTGATCAACTTCTTCGGTCTGGAGAACGGTGACACCCTGCGCCTGGTGGACCTGCCCGGCTACGGCTACGCCAAGGTGCCCGAGGCGATGAAGAAGGAGTGGCAGTCGCACCTCGCCGACTATCTGCGAAGGCGCAGCGGCCTCGCCGGCCTGATTCTGCTGATGGACGTGCGCCACCCGCTGAGCGACTTCGACATCCAGCTGCTGGAGCTGGCCGATGCCCGCGAACTGCCGGTGCATATCCTGCTGACCAAGGCCGACAAGCTGAAGCAGGGGCCGGCGAAGGCCTCGCTGCAGCAGGTCAAGCGCCAGCTCGCCGAGTGGGAGGATCTGGTCAGCGTGCAGCTGTTCTCCGCGCTCAAGCGCCAGGGGCTCGACCAGACCTACGCGGTGATGGATCGCTGGCTGGCTGCACGCTGAGCCCCCGGCGCCCGCGGCACGAGGCTCTCCCCGCGACGCACTACTCGCCTCGATCGAGCCGGTCGACCACCGCCGGCAGCTCTCTGACATGGGTGATCCGCGTCACCCGCGGCGGTAGTTCGCGCTCTCCCTCCTGCTTGGCATCGATCCACACCGCGTGCATGCCCAGGCGCTGCGCCGCGAGCACGTCCTCCTGCCAGTGATCGCCCACGTGCAGCGCCCGGTGCGGCTGGGTGCCGAGACGCGCCATGGCGGTAAGAAACGGGCGGGTGTCGGGTTTGGGGGCATGCATTTCGCCGGCCAGGATGATCACGTCGAAGTAGTCGCCCAGCGCCAGGCGGCGCACGTCGACGTTGCCGTTGGTGACCACTCCCAGGCGGTAGCGCCGCGCCCAGGCCTCGAACATCGGCACCACTTCCGGGAAGGGCGTCACCGCGTGGCGCAGCTGCATGAAGCGCTCGAAGCCGGTGGCGGCCCAGCGCTGCGCCTCCGCCTCGGGCAGGCCGTGCTCGCGCAGCAGCTCGAGCATGGCGCGCTCGCGAATCCAGCTATGGTCGCCGCGGCTGAGCGGGAAGCGCTGCATCAGTTGCTGGCGCACCTGCTGGTAGGCCTCCAGCGGAAAGGTCTCGGCCAGGCGCCGGCCTTCCGCCTCCGGCCGGCCGTCGATCTGCTCGAGCAGCCAGGTGTAGTGGGTCGGTTCGGCATGGGCCATGACGGGCCCGTTGTGCCACAGGGTGTCGTCGAGATCGAAGGTGATGGCGTCGAGCGGCATGGCGATCAGGGTTCGTCGTGGGCAGCACCCGGCTTGCGCCGGGCCCGCGGGTGGGCTTGATCGTAGACCTCGGCGAGCTGCTGCCAGTCGAGGCGGGTATAGATCTGGGTCGTCGAAAGATTGGCATGGCCGAGCAGCTCCTGCACCGCGCGCAGGTCCTGGCTCGACTCGAGCAGGTGGCTGGCGAAGGAGTGGCGCAGGCGGTGCGGGTGCAGGTGTTCGGGCAGACCGCGGCGCTTGGCGCACTCGTCCAGGCGGCTCTGGATTGCGCGGTGGCCGATCCGGCCGCCGTGCTGAGCCACGAACAGCGCACGTTCGCCGTCGCCGGCGAGCGTGCTGCGCACCCCCAGCCAGTCGCGAATGGCCGCCGCCGCGCGCCGTCCCAGCGGCACCTGGCGCGGCTTGCCGCCCTTGCCCAGCACGCGGACATGGCGGGCGTCGAGGGCCTCCAGGTCGAGCCCTGCCAGCTCCGCCAGGCGCAGCCCGCAGGAGTAGAACAGCTCGAGCATGGCCTGATCGCGGATGGCCAGCGGTTCGCCGTCGTGGGGCGTGTCGAGGAAACGACCGAGCAGGTCGACATCGACCGGGCTGGGCAGATGGCGCGGCTGGCGCGGTGCCTGGGTCAGCTTGACCGGATTGTGGTCGAGCTCGCCCTGGCTGACCAGGAAGTCGGCGAAGCGCGACAGCGCCGCACGGCGCCGGGCCAGGGTGCGCGGCGCCAGGCCGCGGGTGCGCTCATGCGCCAGGTAACGCCGTATCAGGGCGACGTCGAGTGCCTGCCAGGTGGCAATGCCCTGGGTGTCGAGCCAGGCCGCGAGCTGAGCCACGTCGCGCCGATAGGCATCGAGCGTGGCCGGACTGGCGCGCCGGGCCAGGCGCGCCAGGAAGGCGTCAAGCGTCGCCTGCATGGGGGCGCTCGGCGCGCTTGAGCAGGCGGCTGACCACCTCGCCGAGATACTCGGTGAAGAGGGTGTCGAGGGTGGCCCGGAAGTGCTCGCTGTCGTGGCTGGCCAGGATCAGAAAGCCCAGCGTCTCGCCCTGGGTGAGCCGGGTGATGGCGCAGGAGCCGGCACCCTCGGGTGCCTTGCAGTGGGGCAGCAGATGCGCCCAGTCGGCCTGCGACAGCGTGGTGCAGCGGCTGCTCTGCTCGTTGAGCAGAAGTTCCAGGCGCTGGCGCGCCTCGGCGTCGAGACGAAAACGCGGCGGCTGCCACTGGCGCGTGTCTCGGGGCGTGGCGTGGCACGCTGGCGGAGCGTCCAGCCACAGCCCGATGGCCTGGGTGCGAAAGCGTTCGGCGAGCTGGGTCGACAGCGCCTCGGCCAGGGCGTCGGCGTCCTCGGCTTCGATCAGCCCCAGCACCAGTTCGCGGGTGCGCCGATACTGCGCCTCGTTGTAGCGCGCCGACTCGAGCAGGTTCTCCAGCCGCCACTCGGCGCTCTCGGCACGCTGGCGCAGATCGACCACCAGGCGTTCGAGCAGCGAGACGGCGCCGGGGATATGCGGGTGCGGCACCTTGAGTTGCTGCAGCAGCCCCTCGCGACCGACAAAGAAGTCGGTGTGCTGGGCCAGCCACTCGGCGACCCGATCGGGGTCGAGCGTCTGACGCGGCTCGGGGACCTGGACACGTGACATGCGGCTGTTCTCCTGTCGTCCCGGGTGAAGTCGTGGCAGGGCGCCCTGTGGGAGCGCCCGGTCTCACCGGTGGTTGTCCGATCGTTGTTATAGGGCCGGCAAGGTGGCCGGCGCACGGCGGCGGCCGGGTTCAGCTCAGCGGCACGCGCCCCTCGAAGACCCGCTCGGCCGGGCCGGTCATGATCATCGGGGTGTCGCCCCCGGCCCACTCCAGGGTCAGCCGCCCGCCGCGCAGGGTCACCTCGACCGGACTCGCGAGCACGCCGCGGCGGATACCGCAGGCCACCGCCGCGCAGGCACCGGTACCGCAGGCCAGGGTCTCGCCGGCGCCGCGCTCGTAGACGCGCAGGCGGATGGCGTGGGGCGATTCGATCTGCATGAAGCCGACATTGACCTGACGCGGGAAGCTCGGGTGGCGCTGCAGCGCCGGGCCGAGGGTCTCGACCGGGGCGCTGTCGACGTCTTCGACCTCGATCACCGCGTGCGGGTTGCCCATCGAGGCGACGCTCAGTGCCAGCGGCTGGCCGTCGACCTCGAGCGGGTGCAGCGGGACATCTTCCTCGGCGCTGAACGGCAGCGCCGCCGGGGCGAAGCGCGGCGCGCCCATATCCACCCGCACCCGGCCATCGGGGTCGACCTTGAGCGTCAGCGGGCCACCCAGGGTCTCGACGCGCAGCTCGCGCTTGTGAGTCAGGCGCTGATCGATCACGAAGCGCGCGAAGCAGCGCGCACCGTTGCCGCAGTTCTCCACTTCACCGCCATCGGCGTTGAAGATGCGATAGCGAAAATCCATGTCGGGTTGCCGCGGTGGCTCCACCAGCAGCAGCTGGTCGAAGCCGATCCCGAAGTGCCGGTCGGCGAGGCGGCGGATCTGCTCGTCGCGCAGGTAGGCGCGCTGACTGATCAGATCGACCACCATGAAGTCGTTGCCGAGGCCGTGCATCTTGGTGAAATTCAACAGCATCAAGACGTCTCCGGCAGCCGCGACTCGAGGGCCCACAGCGACGCGAGCGACTCCCGCTGGCGCACCAGATGGCAGGTCTCGCCATCCACCAGCACCTCCGGCGGGCGGCCGCGGCTGTTGTAGTTCGAGGCCATGACGAAACCATAGGCGCCAGCGGCGTGCACCACCAGCAGATCGCCCTCGGCCACGGCGAGTTCGCGCGCCTTGCCCAGGAAGTCGCCGCTTTCGCATACCGGGCCGACCACGTCGTAGCAGGCGCTAGGGCGCGGGGCGCGGGTATCGACCGCCTCGATGCGCTGCCACGCCTGATAGAGCGAGGGACGGATCATGTCGTTCATGCCGGCGTCGACGATGGCGAAGTTCTTGCTTTCGCCCGGCTTGAGGTACTCGATCCGGGTCAGCAGCACGCCGGCGTTGGCGGCGATCGAGCGGCCCGGTTCGAAGATCAGGGTCAGCTCGCGTCCGGCCAGCCGCTCGCGCACGGCGGCTACCAGCGCCTGGGCCGGCGGCGGCGTCTCGTCCTGATAGACCACGCCGAGGCCGCCACCCAGATCGAGATGCTCGAGGGTGATGCCGCGCTCGGCGAGGCGATCGACCAGTGCGAGCAAGCGGTCGAGGGCATCCAGGAAGGGCGCCAGCTCGGTGAGCTGGGAGCCGATATGGCAGTCCAGCCCCACCACCCTGAGATGGTCGCGCCCGGCCGCCCAGGTATAGAGATCGAGCACCTCGTCGGCGGCGACGCCGAACTTGTTGTCCTTGAGACCGGTGGAGATATAGGGGTGAGTGCCGGCGTCGACGTCCGGATTGACCCGGATCGAGACGTTGGCCACCTGGCCGCGTTCGGCGGCGACACGTTCGAGGCGCTCGAGTTCGGGGCGCGACTCGACGTTGAAGCACTTGATGCCGACCTCCAGCGCCCGTGCCATCTCGTCGGCCTGCTTGGCGACCCCGGAGAAGACCACCTTGGCCGGGTCGCCGCCGGCGGCCAGTACCCGCTCCAGTTCACCCTGGGAGACGATGTCGAATCCGGCGCCGAGGCGCGCCAGCAGGTCGATCACCGCCAGGTTGGAGTTGGTCTTCAGCGCGTAGCAGACCAGATGTGGCATATCGCCCAGGGCATCGCTGTAGGCGCGGAACTGCTGCGTCAGCGCGGCGCGCGAGTAGACGTAGCAGGGCGTGCCGTAGTCGGCGGCGATCTGCGCCAGGGGGACCGATTCGGCGTGCAGCACGCCGTCATGCCGGGGGAAGGCTTCGAACGTCACGGCTGTGCCTCCGCCTGGGGTGTCTGGGACGGATGCTGAGGCTGGGCCTGCGCGGTGTCACCCTGCCGTGCGGGCTCGCCCTGCTGGGCGTCGTCGTGGGTGCCCTGGGGATCGTAGGTCTTGGCCGCCTGGTTGTCCTCGGGCAGATAGAGCGGGCCTTTCTGGCCGCAGCCGGCCACCGCCAGCCCGGTCAGGGCGAGCAGGGCGACGAGAAGCAGATTACGCGACATGCTGGGCCTCCTGAAGCGCGTCGAGGGCCGTGCGGGCGCGGCTGGCCGCGGCGCGCACCTGATCCGGAGCGGTACCGCCGATATGGTTGCGCGCCGCCACCGAGCCTTCCAGGGTCAGCACCTCGAAGACGTCTGCGCCGATGGTGGTGGAGAAGCGCTGGAGCTCGTCGAGGGACATCTCGGAGAGATCCTTGCCCGACTCGATGCCGTAGGCCACCGCCTTGCCGACGATCTCGTGGGCATCGCGGAAGGCCACCCCGGCGCGTACCAGGTAGTCGGCCAGGTCGGTGGCGGTGGAGAAGCCGCGGCGCGCCGCTTCGAGCATGTTGGCGCGCTTGGCGCGCAGCGCCGGCGCCATGTCGGCGAAGGCGCGCAGGCAGCCCTTGACCGTGTCGAGGGTGTCGAACAGCGGCTCCTTGTCCTCCTGATTGTCCTTGTTGTAGGCCAGCGGCTGCGACTTCATCAGCGTCAGCAGGCTCATCAGGTGGCCATAGACGCGGCCGGTCTTGCCGCGCACCAGCTCGGGCACGTCCGGGTTCTTCTTCTGCGGCATGATCGAGGAGCCGGTGCAGAAGCGGTCGGGAAGATCGACGAAGTCGAACTGGGCGCTGGCCCACAGCACCATCTCTTCGCTCATGCGCGACATGTGCATCAGCAGGATGCTGGCGAAGGCGGTGAACTCGATCGCGAAGTCGCGATCGCTGACCGCGTCCAGCGAGTTCTCCGCCGGGCGCTCGAAGCCGAGCAGCTCGGCGGTGACGTGGCGGTCGATCGGGTAGGTGGTGCCGGCCAGGGCCGCGGCACCCAGCGGCAGCACGTTGACCCGCTTGCGGCAGTCGTAGAGACGCTCGTGGTCGCGGGCGAGCATCTCCTGCCACGCCAGCAGGTGGTGGCCGAAGGTCACCGGCTGCGCGGTCTGCAGGTGGGTGAAGCCGGGCATGATGGTGTCGGCTTCGGCTTCGGCGAGTTCGATCAGGCCGCGTCGCAGGCGCGCCAGCTCCGCCGCCACGGCGTCGATCTCGTCGCGCAGGTAGAGGCGGATGTCGGTGGCGATCTGGTCGTTGCGCGAGCGTCCGGTGTGCAGCTTCTTGCCGGTAATGCCGATCTTGTCGGTGAGCCGCGCTTCCACGTTCATGTGGATATCTTCCAGGTCGACCGACCACTCGATCTCGCCGCGCTCGATCTCGGCTTCGATCTCGCCCAGGCCCTGAATGATGCGATCACGCTCCGCCTCGGTCAGCACGCCGACCCGTGCCAGCATGGTGGCATGGGCCACGGAGCCGCGGATGTCGTGATGGTAGAGCCGCTTGTCGAAGGAGATCGAAGCGGTGAAGGCGGCGACGAATGCGTCGGTGGGCTCGCTGAAACGTCCGCCCCAGGATTGGTTGGTTGCCTGCGTCATCGAATACGAACTCTGCCTAGGTTGACCGGGTATGGGTGCCGGGTGGCCGGGTGTGATCGCGGGTCGCGCATGGCGCGCGCGGGCCGGCGAAACGCTGTCTGGAGTGTACCAGAGTCGTGGCCGCGTGGGACGGGGGCGAGCGCCGCCGGGGCCAGGTCGAGGGGGCGTGATTTTTCCTGGCAGGGTGACTGCTTTATCATGCCTACAAGGTTCGTGCCGACGAACGTACACCCCGCGGCGGGTGGTCTTTGCCCCCGCGCCCCAGACTTCGGAGACCCGCGTGCTCGACGCTAACAGATTGAGAATCGCCACCCGCAAGAGTGCGCTGGCGCTATGGCAGGCCGAACACGTCAAGGCGCTGCTGGCGCAGCAGCACCCGCATCTGGAGATCGAACTGGTGCCGCTCTCCACGCGCGGCGACAAGATCCTCGACACGCCGCTGGCCAAGATCGGCGGCAAGGCGCTGTTCGTCAAGGAGCTGGAGGAGGCGATGCTCGATGGCCGCGCCGATCTCGCCGTGCACTCGATGAAGGATGTGCCGATGCACTTCCCCGACGGCCTGGGGCTGTCGGTGATTCTCGAAAGCGGGGCGCCGACCGACGCCTTCGTCTCCAACACCTACGCTAGTGTCGATGCCCTGCCCCAGGGGGCCCGGGTCGGCACCTCCAGCCTGCGCCGCGGGCTGCAGGTGGCCGCGCGGCGCCCGGATCTGGAGGTGCTGCCGCTGCGTGGCAATGTCCAGACCCGCCTGGGCAAGCTCGATGCCGGTGATTTCGAGGCGATCATTCTGGCCACCGCCGGGCTCCAGCGTCTGCAGCTGGGTGAGCGGATCACCGCCGAACTGTCGCCGGAGGAGAGCCTGCCCGCCTGCGGCCAGGGCGCACTGGGCATCGAATGCCGCCATGACGATGCCGATCTGGTGGCGCTGCTGGCGACCCTGGATCACGGCCCCACGGCGACCCGGGTGCGCGCCGAGCGCGCCATGAACACGCGTCTCGATGGTGGTTGCCAGGTGCCGATCGGCGGCTATGCGGTACTCGAGAACGATGGCGACACCCTGTGGCTGCGTGGGCTCGTCGGGCATCCGGATGGCTCCCAGGTGCTGCGCGCCGAGGGGCGCGGCTCGGCGATGGAGCCGGAGGCGCTGGGTATCCGCATTGCCGAGTCGCTGCTGGAGCAGGGCGCTGGCGATATTCTGGCCGAGGTCTACGGGAGCGCCTGATGGCTGCCCGGGTCCTGATCACGCGCCCCGGCGAGCGTGGCGCGGTGCTGGCCCAGGCCCTGCGCGCGGCCGGCTGCGAGCCGGTGGCGCTCGAGGTGCTGGCGTTCGAGCCACTGCCGCTGGCCCATGCCGCGCGCGCGCTGGTGCTCGATCTCGACGCTTTTCAGGGCATCATCGTGGTGAGTCCGCAGGCGGCCGTATCTCTGGCCGAGGCGATTGCGTCATACTGGCCGCAGCTACCCCAGCGGCTACGCTTCTATGCAGTGGGGCAGGCTACGGCGGCAACCCTGCATCAGGAGCTTGGGGTGCCCTGCGTGCTGCCCCCGGCGGGGGCCGGCGAGCATAGCGAGGGGTTGCTCGATACGCCGTCGCTGCGGGCGGTGGCGGGCAAGCGACTGCTGCTGGCCCGCGGTGAGGGCGGTCGCGAGGTGCTGGCCGAGCAGTTGACGGCGCGCGGCGCGATGCTCGACACGCTGACGCTCTACCGCCGCTGCTACCGCCCGCCGGCGCCCCCGGCGGCGACCTGGCTGGCCCAGGGCGACTATGCGGCGCTGGTGGTGACCAGCGGGGAAATATTGCAACATCTGGCCACCGGGTGTGGCCCGATAGCGTTGAACCAACCGCTAATCGTCTCGAGTGGACGGTTGGCTACACTGGCGAGACAGCTGGGATTCGGCTCGCTTCACGTGGCGTCCGGGCCTACGCCGGAGGCGCTGGCTGCGGCGGTGACTGCGCTGCGCGCGAGCTGATCTCGCGTGTTCGGTGGGGCCGGCCTTCCGGCCCGCCGCCCAGGGCCGGTTCGATCCTGCTCCGATGGCACCGTCGCCAACCCGACGCGCCGTCCGGGCGCCACCTTCGATCAGGGTGATCACGAGTAAAGGCAGCGTAGATGAGCAAGCAACGAAACGATCAACAACCGCAGTCGGCCACCGCTTCCGGCAATCAGGCCGACGGCGACGCTCGGAAAGCCGAGCAGGACAAGACCGCTTCGTCGACTGCCGCGTCGACACCCGAGACCACCAGCGCTGCCGATACCGCCGAGCGTACCGATCCGGTCAAGCCGGACGTGACCCGGCCGGATGCCAGCGGCGAACCCAGCACCTCCCGCACCAGTGGCAAGGCCGCCAGCGCCGCCAAGAACGAGACGGCTCCTGCCGGCGATGGCCAGGCCGACACGACCCAGAACGCGGGTGCCAAGACTGCCGGCGCCAAGAGTGATGGCCCCAAGACCGCTGGCGCCGGTAGCCAAGGCAGTGGTGGCAAGCGCGACGCCGCCAAGAGCCAGGACAAGGCGAGCGCCAGGTCGGCCAAGTCCAGCGGGCCGCTGTCGCGTGACGGCGGCGGTGCACCGCCATCGGGTGCCAAGCCCGTCGGCAGTGGCGGTAGCAGCGGTGGCGGGAAGGGCGGCAAGCTCGGACTGCTGGCGCTGATCCTGGTCATCGTGCTGGCGGTCGCGGTGGCGGCCATCGGCTACCGCGGCTGGCAACTGCTGCAGCAACAGCAGCAGAAGCTGGATCAGGTCCAGTCCAACCGCGGCGCCATCGACGATCTGCGCTCGCGCGTCGGCGACCTCGACCAGAACCGCCAGCAGTCGCTGAAGATGATGCGCGGCGAGTTCGATCAGTATCGCCAGAGCCTCGACAAGACGCTGGACAAGGTGCTCGCGGAGCTGGCCAAGCAGCAGCAGGCCGACCCGCGCGAGTGGCTCCACGCCGAAGCCGAATATCTGCTGCGGCTGGCCAATCAGCGGCTGCAGCTGGAGCGCGACGTGCCCGGCGCCAAGGCGCTGCTCAACGCCGCCGATGCGCGCCTGCGCGATGCCGACAACCCGGCGCTGGTACCGATCCGCCGCGCGATCCAGTCGGAGCTGGCGGCGCTCGACTCGGTGCCGGTGATCGACCGCACCGGCATCTACCTGGCGCTGATGGCGCAGCAGGAGCAGCTGGCACGCCTGCCGCTGAAGCAGGACATCGAGCAGATCGCCGCCGGCAAGGGCGACGCCCAGCCCAGCGGTGGCTGGCGCGATCAGCTCGCCACTCTGGGGCGTGAGCTCAAGGATCTGGTCACCGTGCGTCGCCACGACCAGCCGCTGGAGGCGCTGATCACCCCGGAGCAGGAGTCCTACCTGCGCCAGAACGTGCGCATGCTGCTGGAACAGGCGCAGCTGGCGCTGCTCAAGGCCGAGCCCAAGCTCTACCAGGCCAGCCTGGGCAAGGCGATCGAACTGATCAAGGGCTACTACGACACCGACAATCAGGGTGTCGAGAATGCCCTCGACAAGCTCTCTTCGCTGCGTGACGAGAACGTGCGTCCGGAGCTGCCGGACATCAGCCAGTCGTCGCAGCTGCTCAAGCAGTTCATCGAGAAGCGCTTCGGTAACGGCACGGGTAGCGGTAACGCGAACGGTGGCGGTCAGGCGACGCAGAACGGATCGGCACAGGGAGAGGGCGCATGAGAAAGCTGATCCTGCTGATCGTCTTCGGTCTGGCGGTCGGCGCGCTGTTCGGGCAGCTGATGCAGTCGCTGCCGGGGTACTGGTTCGTCCGCGTCGGTGACACCTCGATCCAGACCTCATTCTGGTTCGGTTGCGTGCTGCTGCTGATCGCCTTCCTGGTGCTGCACTTCGGCCTGCGCGCGCTGATGCGCCTGCGCCGGCCGATGAGCCGGCTCAAGGTGTGGAACAGCCGCACTCGCCACCGCACCGCCATGAAGCGCACCGTGCGTGGCCTGGTGGCGCTGGCCGAGGGGCGCTGGAAGCGTGCCGAAAAGGCCTTGACCAAGGCCGCCGATGACTCCGGCACGCCGCTGGTCAACTATCTCTCGGCAGCCCTGGCGGCGCACTATCAGGGCCGCTACGAGCAGGCCGACGTGCTGCTCAAGCGCGCCCACCACAGCACCGAGGGCGCCGATACCGCGGTCGGCCTGGTGCAGGCGCAACTGATGCTCGACCGGCAGCAGTTCGAGGAGGCGCTGGCCACTCTGACCCGTCTCGAGCAGCAGCTACCGGAGCATCCGCAGGTGCTCAAGCTGCTCAAGCAGGCCTATCTCAGCGTCAACGACTGGGACGGCCTGCGCCGGCTGCTGCCGCGGCTCGACAAGCATCACCTGATCACCGACGACGAGCGCCGCGAACTCGAGCAGCGCGCCAATCGCGAGCTGCTGATCCACGCTGCCCAGCAGGAGGGCAATCTGCAGCGGGTGCGCTCGCTATGGGCGGACATGCCCGATGCACTGCGCAGCGACGTCGAGCTGGTCCTGCTCTACAGCGATGCGCTGATCAAGGGCGGCGAGGAGGGCGACGCCGAGCGCCTGCTGCGCAACGCCCTGAAAGAGCACTGGGACACGCGTCTGGTACTGCGCTACGGCCTGCTCAATGTCGATGCCGCGCGCCAGCTGGCGTATGCCGAGAAGTGGCTGCAGGAGCGGCCCAACGACCCCGATCTGCTGCTCACCCTGGGCCGGCTGTCGCTGCGCAACGCCTACTGGGGCAAGGCGCAGGAGTACTTCGAGGCGAGCCAGCGCCAGCGCCCGAGCGGGGTGGTGTGTGCGGAGCTGGCGCGGCTGTATGCCAACCTCGGTGACCACAGCAAGAGCCAGCTCTACTATCGGCAGAGCGTCACGCTGCTGGACAAGTCGCTGCCGGCGCTGCCGCAGCCCAGCGACGTGACGCGCTGATCCCGGTCACCGATTGCTCTCCTGGGCGCCCGTGGGCGCCCTTTTTTATCGCCGCGAGGCGCTCACCAGAGGAGTTGGCATGCACTACGGCATCGATGTCGGCGGTACCAAGATCGAACTCGGGGTCTTCGACTCCCAGTGGCAGCGGCTTGCCACCTGGCGCGAGGCGACTCCCGCGGCGGATGGTCCGGCACTGCTGGCGCGGCTGGCGGCGATGGTCGCCGTGGCCGATGCGCAGGGCGGCGCGCGTGGCACCCTGGGGCTCGGCCTGCCCGGTGTGATCGACGCCGGAGGGCGGCTCGTCGCCGCCAATCTGCCCGGCCTGCGTGAGCTACCGCTGGCGGCGTCACTCAGCGAGCACTTCGACCGCCCGGTGGCGTTCGACAACGACAGCCGCTGCTTCATTCTTTCGGAGGTCGGCCCCGGTGGTGCCGCTGCGGGCGAGCGCCACGCCTTCGGCGCGATCCTGGGTACCGGTGCCGGCGGTGGGGCGATCGTCGAGGGGCGGCTGCTCGGCGGGCACGGCGGCCTGGCCGGCGAATGGGGGCATCTCCCGCTCTCGGCGGCGGCGAGCGAGCGTTATCATCTACCGCGTCTGGCCTGTGGCTGTGGTCTGCACGGCTGTCTCGAGCGTTATATCTCCGGCCCGGGGCTGGTGACGCTGTTCCGTCACTTCGGCGGCGAGGCGGAGCGTGCCGAGACCTGGTATGCCGCCTGGCAAGCGGGCGACCCCGCGGCGGAGCTGGCCCACCGCTGCCATGTCGATCTGATCGGCGAGGCGTTGGCCAACGTCACCAAGCTGCTGGCCCCGGCGGCGATCGTGATCGGTGGCGGGCTCTCCACCCTGCCGGAAGTGGTCGCCGAGCTGCCGGCGGCGCTCGGGCGTCATCTCTTTCCTGGTGTGGCCATGCCGCGGGTGGTGGCCTCGCGCCTGGGCGCTGCCAGCGGCGTGCGCGGTGCCGCCATGCTGGGTGCCGGCGCCTCCGCCTAGACCCTGTCTGACCGGGAGGGCGCGCGTCGACCTGGCAGGCTGCGCCTGGCGGTCACCTCGAGATCGCCGGCGCTTCCCCCTCAGGTCTGGCCCGTTGGTGTAACGCCTTGCACAAAAAAGGCCGCCCCGAAGGGCGGCCTCTTTGTTTCACGTTGTCGCGTTCAGCGCGGATCGTCACCGGCATCGTCATCGACGTCGTCGTGGGTCGGTTTGTTGTGCGTGGCATCTTGCGACTCGGTGTCGGGCCGCTTCGCGCTCGAGGTCTCCTGGGCGGTGCCGGGAATGTCGCGTTTTTCATCGCGCAGCACGCGCACGTGGGCCGGCGGCGCCGAGCCATCCCGATCTTCACCGAAGTAGAGCGTGGTGTGCGGGAACGGGATCTCGATGCCCGCCTTGTCGAAGTAGAGCTTGACCAGGCGGTTGTAGGCGCGGCCCACGCCCCACTGGTCGCCCGGGGTGGTCTTGATCACCACGCGGATATTGACCGAGCTGTCGGCCAGGGCGATCACGCCGGCCACGGTCATCGGCGCCAGCAGCTTGTGGCCGTGCTCTTCGCTCGCCTTGAGCTCCTCGAACGCCGCCTGCAGCTGCTCGATGGCGTAATCGATGTTCTCGCGGTAGGCGATGCCGTACTCGCCGACATGGTTGCCGTATTCACGCATGAAGTTGGACACCGTGCCCACCGACGAGAACGGCACGATATGGTAGGTACCGGAGAGGTCGCGGATTGCCACCGAGCGGATGCTGACGCGCTCGGCGGTGCCGGTGACGCCGCCCACGGAGACCACGTCGCCGGTGTTCATGGCGTTCTCGAGCTGGATGAAGATCCCGGTGATGACGTCCTGGACCAGCTTCTGGGCACCGAAACCGATGGCCAGACCCAGTACCCCGGCGCCGGCGATCAGCGGGCCGATGTTGATGCCGATCTGCGACAGCACGATCATCACCGTCATGATGATCAGGGTGATCGCCAGAGCGTTGCGGAACAGGCTCATCAGGGTCTGGGCGCGGGCGGTCGGGGCGCCGCCGCCGGTTTCCGGATTGAGATAGTTCTCGATCAGGCTCGCCAGGCCGATCCACACGATGGCAGCCATGGCCAGGATCAGCAGCACCTGGATCACCGCGGCGACGGTGTGCGCGCCGGCTTCGCTGGCGTACCAGGCGGCCAGGTCGAAGGCGCCCCAGGCATCCAGGGTGTAAAGCGCCACCGCGATCAGGATGATGATCCGGATCACCTTGAGGAAGCTCGGCACATAGGCGTTGAGCCGGCCCTCGAGCATCGGCAGGCGTCGGCGCAGCTCATCGGAGAGCGTGATGCGCCGCCCGATCAACTGGGTCAGCAGACCCGAGACCAGCATGCCGATACCGATGTAGAGGATCGTCTTCAGAGTGGCGATCAGCACGAACGGCAGGGCGGTTTCCGGATGCAGCAGGGTCACCCCGAACACCATCAACGCATAGAGAATGGCAAGGATGTGCCACACCCCGGCCAGCATCCGCAGGGCGACGCGGGAGGCGGCCATGCCCGCCTGCTCCGCCTTGCCCAGGATCAGGTCACGCACCGCGAGGCGCTTCTTGAGGATCACGGTCATCGCCGCGAGCAGGGCGATCAGCATGATCAGCACGCTGATGACCTTGCCGAAGGCCGGCGACAGGTTGAGGTTCAGAATCGGCACCACGACCAGCATGCCGTAGCCGACGAAGCCGGCCAGGCTGGCCAGGAAGCCGTTGCAGTAGCGTGCCTGGGCGGCGCTGATGGGCACCAGGCGCAGGCCTTCGTGGCTGGAGGCGAACAGTATGCGCAGCGCGCACTTGAACAGTTCGATCATCAGGAAGGCGTTGAGGAACAGCGAGAAGCGCGTGCTCAAGGTGCCGCTCTCGCCGACCAGGAAGGTGGCGACGAGGTTGCCGGCGACATAGGCGAGCGCCACCACCACCACGTCGACCACGGCGGCCAGGATCACGCCGACGATCACCCGCAGCAGATGCCCGCGCCCTTCACCCTGTAGCGACCAGCGGCTGAAGCGGTTGAACAGCGGTCCGGCGATGCCACGCAGCACGAAGAAGGCGCCCACGGTGGCGACGATCACCATGCCCAGCTCCAGCGCGGCATCGAGGAAGTCGCTCAGGCTGAAGGCGGGGCCGCTGCTGGCGGCAGCGTCGCCGCTGGCGAAGAAGCCGCTGACCAGCGCCGCCACGGCGGTGAACTGACCGCCGATGTCATCGGCGAAAGCGCTGGTGATATGCGCCATGCGGCGCGGAAAGGAGGCGATTTCGGCGCTCTCGGTGCTTTTGGCGCTGTCGCCGGAGGCCTGGCTGGCGCTCGCTTCAGCGGGCGCGCTGCCCTGGGACTCACTGGCGCCGGCCCGGGGCTGCTCGGCGGCGAGCTTGCGCAGCTGATCGATCAACGCCTGACGCGACTGCGGATTCTCCAACAGGTCGGCCATCGTCGAGTAGGCCGGCCCTTCCTGGGCCTGCTGCTCGGTGGGCGCGCTCGACGACTCACCCGAGCCGGCGCTCTGTTGTGCCATCAGCGGGGCTGCAAAAAACAGCAGTATCAAGAGTAGCCAGCGGCTCGGCCAGCGATCGGGGCGAGGGGTGGGCACGCTTCAACCTCCTTGTCTGAAGGGCAGGGTCATAAGGGCTGTGTCTCAAGGGCCATGTCGTCAGGCCAGAGCGGTGAACGGATGTTCGCGCAGCGCGCGACGACGGCCGGCATCCAGCTTAAACATCCTTAGGGTAACATTTTATCGTCACACGGAAATTCAGTCGTCGCCGGACCTCTTTGAGGCTAGTCCATCCGTGCCCGCTGGCCACTGGTGGTGGCGATGGGACTGGACAAGACGCGATTCTTTGCCACGCTCAGTCGAGCCGTCGGCTCGGATGCCGTCGCGCTGTCTCCTCCAACCTCAAGTCTGGTGCCAGCCTTCGCTGGTGCCCCGTCAGGGATCGATCATGCTCAATGTGACCCTCGAAATGCGCTGTAACGTCTGCGGCGGCGAGCGCTTTCTGCTGCCGACGCTCGACGAGACGGCACAGGATGTACGCTGCGCCGGCTGCTCTGCCTTCAAATGCAAGAACCAGGACCTGGAGCGCGCCATGGCCGCAGCCGGGCCGCGCCGGAGCGGGCGTCATCCCGCGCTGTAGACGCCCATGGCACGCTGATCGGGCACGATACGAAATGCCCGGGCGCCGAGCGTCCGGGCACAAAAAAAGCACCTCTCTCGAGGTGCTTTTTTCTGGTGTTGGTGGAGGCGGGGGGAATTGAACCCCCGTCCGCCGGCACTCACCCATCGGCTCTACATGCTTAGTTCCGTCTTTTGATTTAGCGCAGTGACCTCCGACGGGCAGGATGACACCTTGCGATCTCTCTAAGGTTTAACGCATGTCAGGAGAGCGCTGACATACGCGGTCCCATCAGCTTTAGCTCGTATCCTCTCCGCGATGAATGGGCACATCGCTTCGAGGCCAGACAACAGCTAGCAGTTCTTAGGCTGCCAGTGCGCCTTGAGCGTAGTTTTCGTCGTTTGCGACTATTTAATCGTAACGTTGGATTTACGAGATACGTTACGCTCTCGGCATGCACCTCAGGGATTGTCACCGGCGTCGAAGCCATGTCGCCCCCGTGGAACCCCGGTATTCTATCAGTTGGGGGTGACCCCACGCCATCTCAATCGTCGAATCGAAACCTCGGCACCACACGCCACCGCGAAGCACTCTCTCGGCACCGCGTCAGGCGTGGTCGCGCATCACGCGGGCCTTCTCGCGGTTCCAGTCGCGCTCCTTCTGGGTCGCGCGCTTGTCGTGGAGCTGCTTGCCGCGCACCAGCGCCAGCTCGCACTTGACCAGATTCTTCTTCCAGTAGAGCTTGAGCGGCACACAGGTGTGACCCTTTTCCTGGGTCCGCGAGAAGATCCTGGCGATCTCCTTGCGGTGCAGCAGCAGCTTGCGTGTACGGTCGGGCTCGGCCACCACGTGGGTACTGGCGGTATTGAGCGGCGTGATGTGGCTGCCCAGCAGCCAGGCCTCGCCGTTCTTGATCAGGATATAGGTGTCGGTGAGCTGGGCCTTGCCGGCGCGCAGGCTCTTGACCTCCCAACCGCTCAGCGAGAGACCCGCCTCGAAGGTTTCGTCGATGTGATACTCGAAACGAGCCTTCTTGTTCTGGGCGATCGTGTTGTTGCCGGGCACGTTGCCTTTCTTCTTACCCATGACACCTCTTCGCGGCGATATCCGGTACGCCCGCAGACCTTGGGGCGAGCGTGCTACCATTCAAGCATGTGAGAAATGGCCCCCATGATACGCGCATCGGGGCGATAAATCAGTGGAGAGCTACATGCCAAGCGTGCACCGGTCTGCTTTTGTCCGGCATACCCCGGAACAGATGTTCGAGCTGGTCAATGACTTCGAACGCTACCCGGAATTCCTCCCCGGCTGTCGTCGGGCCCGCGTGGTCGAGCGTGGAGAGGACTATCTGATCGGCAGCATGACCCTGGCCAAGGGCGGCGTCGAGCAGAGCGTGACCACGCGCAACGATCTACAGCGCCCCGGGCGTATCGACCTGTCGCTGGTCGACGGCCCGTTCAAGCGTCTCGACGGACGCTGGCACTTCCGTGACATGGGCGAGAACGCCTGCAAGGTCGAGCTGGAAATGGAGTTCGAGTTCAGCAACCGCCTGCTGGGCATGGCCTTCGGGCGGCTGTTCCAGCAGGTGGCGGGGCAGTTGATCGATGCCTTCACCCGGCGCGCCGATCAGGTCTACGGGCGCTGACGCCATGCCTTTTGCAGTCAACGCCCCCGAGGTCAGCGGCTCTGAGTCCAGCGATGCGCCGGCGTGTACATGGGTCGAGGTGGCCTACGCCACACCGGAGCGCCAGCGTATCGTCACCCTGGTCTGGGCGCCAGGACTCACCGCCCGCGCGGCGGTGATCCGCGCCAACCTGACCGCGCACTTCGCCGAGCTCGATGACGCCTGGCTGGCCGGCGCGCCGCTGGGGATCTTCGGCGAACGCCTGGAAGCTCCCGAGCAGCGCGAGTTGCTGCCGGGGGAGCGGGTCGAGGTCTATCGTCCGCTGCAGCTCGATCCCAAGCAGGCACGGCGCGAGCGGGCGGCCCGCAGGCCGCCGCGCTGACTCGCACTCGATAGAGAGGGGAGACTAGAGGCCTGTGGGACCGACCTGCGGCACCGCGGCACCTTCACCGGCACCCTCGACCGCCGGGCCGGGGCCGCTGTCCTGGTCGAGCTCGACGTCGGAGTCCATGTCACCGGACTTCTGGATGTCGACCACCTGGTCGTTGGCGAAGGTGAGCGTGACCCGCTTCTCCACTGTGCCGCCGTAGGCCTTGTCGAGATAGAAGACGTAGTCCCACTGGTCGGAGGAGAAGGGCGCTTCCATCAGCGGCGTTCCCATGACCTGAACGACCTGGGCGCGGCTCATGCCGGTATGGAGCTGAGACACCATGTCCTGGGTAATGAGGTTGCCCTGGACGAGGTCGCGTTTGTAGACGCCAAAGTAGCTGCAGCCAGCGATGAGCGACGCTGCGAGCACGAGTACGGCCGTTCTGATCAGGTTTTGCATTTGAGTCCGTCTTTCACTATCGTTGCGTGGATTGATCATACCCGACACGGGACGCCACTGCGAAGAGCGACCATGGCCGACGAAAACCAAGAATTGCGCAAGGCGGGACTCAAGGTCACTCTGCCGCGTGTCAAGATCCTGCAGATCCTCGAAGCGACACGTATGGAAGAAGAGCTCCATATGAGTGCCGAGGACGTCTACAAGGCGCTGCTGGAGTCGGGAGAAGATGTCGGCCTCGCTACCGTATACCGTGTGCTGACTCAGTTCGAGGCCGCCGGCCTGGTGGTGCGTCACAATTTCGACGGCGGCCATGCCGTGTTCGAGATGACCCAGGAAGAGCACCATGACCATATGGTGGACCTGGAGTCCGGTGATATCGTCGAGTTCTACGACGAAGAGATCGAACGGCGCCAGCGCGAGATCGTCGAGGAGCACGGTTACGAACTGGTCGAGCATGCACTGGTGCTCTACGTTCGCCCGCGCGGCTCCAAGGCGACACGTCAGGACAGCAGCAAGAAGTAAAATGGCCGCGGCCAGGCGCCCACGGCGCTTGCCGGACGGAAACGACGAATATCATCAAAACGCCGACCCCCAGGGGTCGGCGTTTTGCGTCTGTGTATGCGTGTCATGCCGAAGGCGAGGGCATGTGTGATGGTGTGAGTGATGAACGATGGTGGGGCGGCGTGAACGCCGCCAGGGCGCTCAGTGCGCCCCGGTCTGGCTCGCCGCCAGCATCTCGCGGGCGTGGGCCAGGGTGCGCTCGGAGAGCTTGACGCCGCCGAGCATACGCGCGATCTCGCGCACTCTGCCTGCCTCGTCGAGCTGCGCCATCCGGGTGCGGGTGGCCTCGTCGCTCGACTGCTTCTCGATATGCAGGTGCTGGTGCGCCTGGGCGGCGACCTGCGGCAGGTGGGTCACGGTCATGATCTGGGCCTTGTGGCCCAGCCGGCGCAGCAGCTGGCCGACGATCTCGGCGGTGGCGCCGGAGATACCGACGTCGACCTCGTCGAATACCAGCGTGGCCAGGGTGCTGTGGCTGGCCGCCACCACCTGGATCGCAAGGCTGACGCGGGAGAGCTCACCGCCTGAGGCGACCTTGGCCAGCGGTCGCGGTGGCTGGCCGGGGTTGGCGCTGATCAGCAGGCTGACGCGGTCGACCCCGTGGGGCTGCGGCGTCTCCAGCGGGGTGACCTCGACCGCGAAGCGTGCCTTCTCCATGCCCAGGAAGGCGAGCTGCTCCTGCACCTGACGGGCGAACTCGGTGGCGCTGGTCTGGCGCGCCTCGCTGATCTGGCGGGCGGCGTCGCGGTAGTGCTGGCGCGTCTCCTCGAGTCGCGCGCGCAGGCTGTCGAGATCCTCGTCGCCGCCCTCGAGGGTCGCCAGCTCGGCACTCAGGCGCTGGTGCAGCTCGACCAGCTCGTCGGGCATGACGTGGTGCTTGCGGGCGATGCGATGAATCTCGCCGAGGCGCTCGTCGACCCATGCCAGCCGCTGCGGATCGAGCTCGGTGGACTCGACGAAGTGGTGCAGTTCGCGGGCCGCCTCCTCGAGCTGGATCTGGGCATCATTGAGCATGCCGAGCGCTTCCGCCAGGCTGCCGCGGTCGCTGCCCGGCACCCGTGACAGGCGCGTGTGCGCCTGCAGCAGCAGGCCCAGCGCGCCGCCCTCGTCATGGTCGCAGCAGTCGGCGGCGAACTGCGCCTCGCGCAGGCTCTCCTCGAGGTGCGCCAGGGTCTCCTGCTCCTGCTCCAGCGCTTCCAGTTCGTCCGCCTGCAGGGCCAGCTGATCCAGCTCCTCCACCTGATAGCGCAGCAGCTGGCGCTTGGCCTCGCGCTCTTCGTCGTTCTCGCTGCGCTGGCGATACTGCTTGCGCAGGCTCTGCCACTGGCGGTGCAGCGCCGCCAGCTCGTCCACCGCGCGGCGCTGGCCGGCGGCGTCATCGAGCAGGCGACGGTGGGTCTCCTCGTTGAGCAGCGCTTGGTGGGCGTGCTGACTGTGGACGTCGATCAGGCACTCGCCGAGCTCGCGCAGATCGGCGATGGTGCAGGGCTGGCCGTTGATCCACGCCTTGGAGCGCCCGGACGCGGTGACCACCCGGCGCAGCAGGCACTCCTCGCTCGGCAGTTCGCGCGCGGCGAGCCAGGCCCGCGCCTCGGCGCGGCCGCTGAGATCGAAGCGTGCGCTGAGATCGGCGCGTTCGGCACCGTGCCGCACGCCGCCGGCATCGGCGCGTTCGCCCAGGCAGAGCCCGAGGGCACCGAGCAGGATCGACTTGCCCGCCCCGGTCTCGCCGGTGATGGCGGTCATGCCGGCCTGGAACTCCAGGTCGAGGGTGTCGACGATGGCGAAGTCGCGAATGGCGAGTTGGATCAGCATGCTGCCTCCCGAGGATCGATGGCGGCCATACAGTGGTCTGTTCGTTTATACAGTAGTCGGTTCGGCGCTTCAATCCACCTCGCGGTGCCTGATGGACGCGTGTCGCCTGTCGGCGTTCACGCAAAGCGCACCAACGCTTGAGATCGTGGCGGGCAGCCCCATATAGGCAGTCACTTGGACGTCAATAGCGATCGTCGATGACGCAGGCGCCGAGCAGACCCTACGCGGAAGCGTCGCCATGGTGTGACGCTGCCCGGCCCAGGGGCTCGCCGGTGCTGCGCCGACGCTGTCTTCATACTGGTGCTTTCATCACATCTATATCGGGAGAGACTCATGTCCAGAGATCCGCAGAAGCCCGTCGACGAAGAGATCGAGCGCGCCGAGCGCGACGGTGAACCGCAGCCGACCCAGGCGCCGCTCGAGGGCGATCTCGACGCGGTCGCCGACGAGCTCGAGCACGAGCCGGGCGAGAACGGCGGTGACGCCAACCCCGAGGCAGAAGTGCTGGCCGCGCGGGTGGAGGAGCTGGAGCAGGCGCTCACCGAGGCCAAGGATCAGTCGATGCGTGCCGCCGCCGAGGCCCAGAATGCCCGCCGGCGCGCCGAGCAGGATGCCGAGAAGGCCAGGAAGTTCGCGCTGGAGAAGTTCGTCAAGGAGCTGCTGCCGGTGGTCGACAGCCTGGAGAAGGGGCTGGAGAGCATGCAGGAGGTCGACGAGACCCACCGCGAAGGGGTGTCGATGACCCTGAAGATGCAGCTCGACGTGCTCGCCAAGTTCGGCGTCGAGCAGATCGACCCGCAGGGTGAACCGTTCGATCCGCAGTTCCACGAGGCGATGAGCATGGTGCCCAATCCGGAACTCGACCCCAACACGGTCATGGATGTGATGCAGAAGGGTTACACCCTGAACGGGCGGCTGGTGCGGCCGGCGATGGTCATCGTCAGCAAGTCGGCCTGACGCAATCTGGGCCGGCGGGGCTTGAAAGGCGCCCGAAAGCCCCCAGATAGCAGTCAATCGCGCGACACGCGCCGCCAAGACAACGTATCGAATCGTCAACGAATTGTTAGAGGTGAGGAATTATGGGACGCATCATCGGTATCGACCTGGGTACGACCAACTCCTGCGTCGCCGTGCTCGACGGTGACAAGACTCGCGTGATCGAGAACGCCGAAGGCGCTCGCACCACGCCGTCGATCATTGGCTACACCGACGACGGCGAGACTCTTGTCGGTCAGGCGGCCAAGCGTCAGGCGGTCACCAACCCGACCAACACGCTCTACGCCGTCAAGCGTCTGATCGGCCGCAAGTTCAAGGACGACGTCGTCCAGAAGGACATCAAGATGGTGCCCTACCGCATCGTCGAGGCCGACAACGGCGACGCCTGGGTGCAGGTGAACGACAAGAAGCTGGCACCGCCGCAGGTCAGCGCGGAAGTGCTCAAGAAGATGAAGAAGACCGCCGAGGACTATCTCGGTGAAGAAGTGACCGAAGCGGTCATCACCGTGCCGGCTTACTTCAACGACTCTCAGCGTCAGGCGACCAAGGATGCCGGCCGCATCGCCGGTCTCGAGGTCAAGCGCATCATCAACGAGCCGACCGCGGCTGCGCTGGCTTACGGTATGGACCGTTCCACCGGCGACCGCACCATCGCGGTCTACGACCTGGGTGGCGGTACCTTTGACATCTCGATCATCGAAGTGGCCGATGTCGACGGCGAGAAGCAGTTCGAGGTGCTGGCGACCAACGGTGACACCTTCCTGGGTGGCGAGGACTTCGACCTCAAGCTGATCGACTACCTGGTGCAGCAGTTCAAGAGCGATTCGGGCATCGACCTGTCCGGCGACAGCCTGGCCATGCAGCGTCTGAAGGAAGCTGCCGAGAAGGCCAAGATCGAGCTCTCCTCGGCCCAGCAGACCGAAGTCAATCTGCCCTACATCACCGCCGACAACACCGGTCCCAAGCACCTGGCGATCAAGGTCACCCGGGCCAAGCTCGAGTCGCTGGTCGAAGATCTGGTCAGCCGTTCGCTGGGTCCGTGCAAGACCGCCATGGACGATGCCGGTCTCTCCAACAGCGAGATCCACGACGTCATCCTGGTGGGCGGCCAGACCCGCATGCCGCTGGTGCAGCAGAAGGTCGCCGAGTTCTTCGGCAAGGACGCCCGCAAGGACGTCAACCCGGACGAAGCCGTGGCCATGGGTGCTGCGATTCAGGGCGGCGTGCTCGGCGGTGACGTCAAGGACGTACTGCTCCTCGACGTGACCCCGCTGACGCTGGGTATCGAGACCCTGGGTGGCGTGATGACGCCGCTGATCGAGAAGAACACCACGATCCCGACCAAGAAGACCCAGACCTTCTCGACCGCCGAAGACAACCAGACCGCCGTGACCATCCACGCGCTGCAGGGTGAGCGCAAGCAGGCGGCACAGAACAAGTCGCTGGGTCGCTTCGACCTCGCCGACATTCCGCCGGCACCGCGCGGCGTGCCGCAGATCGAAGTCGCCTTCGATCTCGACGCCAACGGTATCCTCAACATCACGGCCAAGGACAAGGCGACCGGCAAAGAGCAGTCGATCGTGATCAAGTCCTCCAGCGGTCTCTCCGACGATGAGATCGATCAGATGGTCAAGGATGCCGAGGCACACGAGGCCGAGGACAAGAAGTTCGAAGAGCTGGTGGCCCTGCGCAACCAGGCTGACGGCATGATCCACGCTTCGCGCAAGACGCTGGAAGAGGCTGGTGACAAGGTCGACGCCGACGAGAAGAGCAAGATCGAGACCGCCATCAGCGAGCTCGAAGAAGCGCTCAAGGGTGACGACAAGGACGCCATCCAGGGCAAGCTCGACGCGCTCACCGAAGCGTCCGGCAACCTGGCGCAGAAGATGTACGCCGAGCAGGGCGAAGGCGCCGGTCAGGAAGCGGGTGCCCAGGCCGACGACGCCCAGGCCAGCGGCAAGAAAGAGGATGACGTGGTTGACGCCGAGTTCGAGGAAGTCAACGACGATCAGAAAAAGCAATAATCACGACGTCTGACGTCGTGTGACGGCAGCAGCGCGGGAGCCCGACACGACTCCCGCGTTGTCGTTTGCACGGCATCGATACGGAGGCGAACAACGTCATGTCCAAGCGTGACTACTACGAAGTGCTGGGCGTCGACAAGGGCGCCGACGGCAAGGAGATCAAGAAGGCCTATCGCCGGCTGGCACAGAAGTACCATCCGGACCGCAATCCGGACGACCAGCAGGCCGCGGAGAAATTCCGCGAGGTCTCCGACGCCTACGAGGTGCTGTCCGACGACCAGAAGCGCGCGGCCTATGACCAGTTCGGCCATGCCGGCGTCGATGGCCAGGCCGGTGGCGGTTTCGGCGGCGGCGGTTTCGGCGGTGCCGGAGCGGGTGGCTTCAGCGACATCTTCGGCGATGTCTTCGGCGATATCTTCGGTGGCGGCGGCGGTGGTCGGCGCAACCCCAACGCGCCCCAGCGCGGCAGCGATCTGCGCTACAACCTGGAGCTCGATCTCGAGGACGCCGTCTTCGGCACCACCGTCGACATCCGCGTGCCGCGTCATATCGAGTGCGAGCACTGCGACGGCAGCGGCGCCGAGCCGGGGTCGAGCAAGGAGACCTGCCCGACCTGTCACGGCCAGGGTCAGGTGCGCATGCAGCAGGGCTTCTTCGCCGTGCAGCAGACCTGCCCCACCTGCCACGGCAGCGGCCAGGTGATCAAGGTGCCGTGTCGCAAGTGCCACGGCGAAGGCCGCGTACGCGAGACGCGCACACTGTCGGTGAAGATCCCGGCCGGGGTGGATACCGGCGACCGCATTCGTCTCAACGGCGAGGGCGAGTCCGGGCTCAACGGTGGTCCGGCGGGCGACCTCTACGTCCAGGCCGACATCAAGCCGCACCCGATCTTCGAGCGCGACGGGCGCCATCTGCACTGCGAAGTGCCGATCAACTTCGTCGACGCTGCCCTGGGTGGCGAGCTTGAGGTGCCGACCCTGGAGGGCCGTGTCAAGCTCAAGATCCCCCCCGAGACCCAGACCGGCAAGCTGTTCCGGCTGCGTGGCAAGGGCGTCAAGCCGGTGCGCGGCGGCCCCGCCGGCGATCTGCTGTGCAAGGTCGTGGTGGAAACCCCGGTCAACCTCTCCGAGGAGCAGAAAGAGCTGCTGCGCAAGTTCCAGGAGAGCCTGGGTAGTGCCAGCCGCCATTCGCCCAAGAAAGAGGGCTGGTTCGACGGCGTCAAACGCTTCTTCGAAGATATGAAGCCCTGATCCGAGCGCGCCGATCCTGGCGCGCGGGTCATGACCTTCGGATCCTGCCAAAGCCCCGTCCGGTTTCGCCCGGGCGGGGCTTTTTCTGTGTGGTCGTGGGCGCTACAGTCGAGGGTCTCACCCTGGAGATGGCATCATCATGGATCCGCTCACCTTTGCCCTGGCCGCGCTGGGCTTCGCTTATCTGCCTGGGCCGGCCATGCTCTATACCGCCGCGCAGACCCTGGGGCGTGGCAAGCGCGCCGGCTGGTTCGCGGTACTGGGCGTGCATCTTGGCTGCTACGTGCATGTGGTGGCGGCGACGCTGGGGCTGGCGGCGCTGTTTGCGGCAGTGCCACCGGCCTATGTGGCGATGAAGGTGATTGGCGGGGTGTATCTGCTCTGGGCGGGTGTACGGCTGTGGCGTCAGGGCCTGGGGGGCGAGGCGCCGCAGCTCGACTCACACGCCAGCGCACGGCGAGTGCTGCGTGACAGTTTCCTGGTCGAGGTGCTCAACCCCAAGACCGCGCTGTTTTTCGTCGCCTTTCTGCCGCAGTTCGTGCAGCCCCAGGCCGATCTCGCCATGACCTGGCAACTGCTCGGCCTGGGTGTGGCCTCCAACCTGATCTTCTCCTCCGCCGACGTGGTCACGGTACTGCTGGCGGCGCCGCTGCGGCGTTGGTTCACCGCCGGCAATAGCCGCGGTTCGCGCTGGCTGCAGCGGCTCGGCGGTGGTGTGCTGGGTGGTCTGGGCGTCAATACCCTGGTCCACGCCAGCCGCTAGCCCGCGTCCGAGGTCTCCTCCCAATCCTTGACCGTCGTCGAGAGTGCCTTGAGCCGCTCGACGGCCAGCTTCGACACCGGGTCGAGCTGGCTGCCGTCCTCTTCGGCGTAGGCGATGATGTCGCGCTTCATCGGGCGCGCCCAGAACTTCTTGAGATGGGTGGCGACCTGCTCGGCCGCCTGGGTGTCGTCGCCGTGATGGCGGTTGTTGAGGCTGATCTGGTTGATCATCTTGATCAACGATGCCGTGTTATCGCTCATGTCCGTCTCTCCCCGGTTGGCCGACTCCTGCCGCGCTCACTTGAGCGCGGCCGGGGCGTCGTCGGCGGCGGCCAGATAGTGCTGCTGGCGCGCGTCGAAGTGCTGGAAGTGCTGCTGCCACGACGAGGGCTGCGACACCTTCTCCACCTGCACCGCCGTCACCTTGTACTCGGGGCAGTTGGTGGCCCAGTCTGAGTTGTCGGTGGTGATTACGTTGGCCCCGCTGCCAGGGTGGTGGAAGGTGGTGTAGACCACCCCCGGTGCCATGCGCTCGCTGATGCGGCAGCGCAGCACGGTCTGGCCCACGCGGCTGCTGATGCCCAGCCAGTCGCCATCCGCGATACCGCGCAGCTCGGCGTCGCTGGGGTGGATCTCGAGCACGTCCTCGGCATGCCAGGCACTGTTGGCGGTGCGCCGCGTCTGGGCACCGACGTTGTACTGGCTGAGAATGCGCCCGGTGGTCAGCAGCAGCGGGTAGCGCCGGCTGGTGCGCTCCTCGGTGGCGACGTACTCGGTGATCGCGAAGTGCCCCTTGCCGATGGGGAAGTCCAGCGCGTGCATAGTCGGCGTGCCGTCGGGGAAGGCGTCGTTGCAGGGCCACTGGATACTGCCCTGTTTTTCCAGCTTGGCGTAGCTGACGCCGGTGAAGGTCGGCGTGAGGCTGGCGATCTCGTCCATGATCTCGGACGGATGGGTGTAGTGCATGGGGTAACCCAGGGCGTTGGCCAGGTCCTGGGTGACCTCCCAATCCTCCTTGCCGGCCACCGGCGGCATCACCCGGCGCACCCGGTTGATGCGGCGCTCGGCGTTGGTGAAGGTGCCGTTCTTCTCGAGGAAAGTGGCGCCCGGCAACAGCACGTGGGCGTACTTGGCGGTCTCGTTGAGGAAGATGTCCTGCACGATCAGGCAGTCCAGCGCACGCAGGGCCGACTCCACATGCTGGGTGTTGGGGTCCGACTGGGCGATATCCTCGCCCTGGACGTAGAGCGCCTTGAAGGTGCCGGCGATCGCGGCGTCGAACATGTTGGGGATGCGCAACCCCGGCTCGTCGTCCAGCGGGGTGTGCCAGACCGCCTCGAACTTCTCGCGCACCGCCGGATCGGCGACGTGCTGGTAGCCGGGCAGCTCATGCGGGAAGGAGCCCATGTCGCAGGAGCCCTGGACGTTGTTCTGGCCGCGCAGCGGATTGACGCCGACCCCTTCGCGGCCGATGTTGCCGGTGGCCATGGCGAGGTTGGCGATCCCCATCACCATGGTCGAGCCCTGGCTGTGCTCGGTCACGCCGAGGCCGTAATAGATCGCCCCGTTGCCGGCATTGGCGTAGGCGCGGGCGGCTTCTCGAACCCTGGCTGCCGGCACGCCGGTTTCGGCTTCCAGCGCCTCGGGGGCGTTGCGCGGCTCGCTGATGAAGGCGCGCCACTGCTGGTAGGCGTCACCCTCGCAACGACGGGCGATGAAGTCATGATCCTCCAGCCCCTCGGTGACCACCACGTGGGCCAGGGCATTGACCAGTGCCACGTTGGTGCCGGGCTTGAGCGGCAGGTGCAGGCTGGTACCGCCGTGGGGCGTCTTGAGCAGATCGATACGCCGCGGGTCGGCGACGATCAGCGTCGCGCCCTGGCGCAGGCGACGGCGCATCTGCGAGGCGAACACCGGGTGGGCATCGGTGGGGTTGGCCCCGATCACCAGGATGGTGTCGGCTTGCATCACCGAGTCGAAGGTCTGGGTGCCGGCGGATTCTCCCAGGGTGGTCTTCAGCCCGTAGCCGGTGGGCGAGTGGCAGACCCGCGCACAGGTATCGGTGTTGTTGTTGCCGAAGGCGGCGCGGATCAGCTTCTGCACCAGATAGGTCTCCTCGTTGGTGCAGCGCGAGGAGGTGATGCCGCCGACGCTTTCGCGCCCGTACTGGGTCTGGATCTCGCGCAGACGCCGGGCGGCGAAGCCGATCGCCTCTTCCCAGGAGACGGCGCGCCACGGCTGATCGATCGCGTCGCGGATCATCGGCTCCTTGATGCGATCCTTGTGGGTGGCGTAGCCGAAGGCGAAGCGCCCCTTGACGCAGGAGTGGCCGTGATTCGCGTCGCCGCCCTTGTAGGGCACCATGCGCACCAGCTTATCGCCCTTCATCTGCGCCTCGAACGAGCAGCCCACGCCGCAGTAGGCGCAGGTGGTGACCACGCTGTGCTCGGGCACGCCCTGCTCGATCACGCTCTTCTCCATCAGCGTCGAGGTCGGGCAGGCCTGCACGCAGGCGCCACAGGAGACGCACTCGGAGTCCATGAACGGCTCGTTCTGGCCGGCGGCGACCTTGGAGTCGAAGCCGCGCCCCTCGATGGTCAGGGCGAAGGTGCCCTGGACCTCGTTGCAGGCGCGCACGCAGCGCGAGCAGACGATGCACTTGCTCGGGTCGAAGCTGAAGTAGGGGTTGGAGTCGTCGGTTTCGGCGTCGAGATGATTGTCACCCTCGAAGCCGTAGCGCACCTCGCGCAGGCCCACCGCACCGGCCATGTCCTGCAGCTCGCAGTCGCCGTTGGCGGGGCAGGTGAGGCAGTCCAGCGGGTGATCGGAGATGTAGAGCTCCATCACGTTGCGGCGCAGCTTGGCCAGTCGGGCGTTCTGGGTAGTGACCGCCATGCCCTCGGCGACCGGCGTGGTGCAGGAGGCCGGCAGGCCGCGTCGGCCTTCGATCTCCACCGCGCACAGGCGGCACGAGCCGAACGCTTCCAGGTTGTCGGAGGCGCACAGCTTGGGAATGGTGATGCCGGCCAGCGCCGCGGCGCGCAGCACCGAGGTGCCCTCCGGCACGCTGATGCTGTGGCCGTCGATGCTCAGCTCGACCTGGGTCTCGGACAGCCGCGGCGGGGTGCCCAGATCACGGGCGAACTGCGCGGCATGGGTCGCATCGGGTTCGAAATATTGCAACATGCTTACCTCCCGCCTTCGGCCTGGGGCCGGGTCAGGTCATCGGGAAAGTGCTTCATCACGCTCTGCACCGGGAAGGGGGTCATGCCCCCCATGGCGCACAGCGAACCATCCACCATGGTCTCGCACAGATCGGCGAGCAGCACCAGATTGTCGTCGGCCGCGTCGCCGGCGCGGATACGGTCGATCACCTCGACGCCGCGCACGGCGCCAATGCGGCACGGGGTGCACTTGCCGCAGGACTCCACCGCGCAGAACTCCATGGCGAAGCGCGCCTGGGCGCCCATGTCGACGCTGTCGTCGAACATCACCACGCCGCCGTGGCCGACCACGCCACCGAAGGCGGCGAAGGCTTCATAGTCGAGCGGGGTGTCCCACTGGCTCTCCGGCAGATAGGCGCCCAGCGGCCCGCCCACCTGCACCGCCTTGAGCGGGCGGCCGCTACGCGTGCCGCCACCGAAGCTCTCCATCAGCTCGCGCAGGGTGGTGCCGAAGGCCAGCTCGACCAGCCCGCCGCGGGCGACGTTGCCAGCCAGCTGCAGCGCCAGGGTGCCGCGGGACTTACCCATGCCGTAGTCGGCGTAGGCCTGGCCGCCCTGGTCGAGAATGAACGGTACGGCGGCCAGCGAGAGCACGTTGTTGACCACGGTGGGCTGGCCGAACAGGCCCTCGATCGCCGGTAGCGGCGGTTTGGCGCGCACCAGCCCGCGCTTGCCCTCCAGGCTCTCCAGCAGCGAGGTCTCCTCGCCGCAGATATAGGCACCGGCGCCCAGGCGCACTTCGAGATGGAAGGCCTGGCCGCTGTCGAGGATGTCGTCGCCCAGATAGCCGGCCGCCTCGGCGCGAAGGATCGCCTCGTCGAGCATCGCCTGGGCCAGCGGATACTCCGAGCGCAGATAGATATAGCCCTGGGTGGCTCCCACGGCGAGCCCGGCGATGGTCATGCCCTCGATCAGCATGAAGGGGTCGCACTCCATCACCAGACGGTCGGCGAAGGTGCCGGAGTCGCCTTCGTCGGCATTGCAGACGATGTACTTCTGCGCCGCCGGGGTGTCGTGCACCGTTTGCCACTTGATGCCGGTGGGGAAGGCCGCACCGCCACGCCCGCGCAGCCCCGAGGCCTTGACCTCGTCGACGATACCCTGGGGCGCCAGCGTCAGCGCCTGCTTCAGGCCGGCGAAGCCTTGCCGTGCGGTGTAATCCTCGAGCGACAGCGGGTCGGTCAGACCGATACGCGAGAAGGTCAGGCGCTGCTGGCGTGCCAGATAGGGGTGCACCTCGATGTCGCCGAGGGCCAGGTCGTGCTCCTGCCGGCCTTCGAACAGGCCGGCGTCGACCAGAGCGTCGACGTCGGTGGGCGCCACCGGACCATAGGCCACCCGGCCCGCCGCGGTCTCGACCTCCACCAGCGGCTCCAGCCAGAAGAGCCCGCGGGAGCCGTTGCGCTTGAGCTGGATCGCCACGCCCAGACGCTCGGCGGCCCGCGTCAGGCGTGCCGCCACGGCGTCGGCGCCGAGGGAGCGGGCGGTGGTGTCGCAGGGCACATAGATCGTGGTCGTCATCACTTCACCTCCACCACGGTGGCGCTGAGCTGGGCCGTCAGGCGGTCGAAGCCGGCGGCGTCCATGCGCCCGTGGATCTCGTCGTCGACCCGCAGCGACGGCCCGCAGGCACAGTTGCCGAGGCAGTAGACCGGCTCCAGGGTGAATTCGCGATCCGCCGTAGTCTCATGATAGTCGACCCCCAGCGCGGACTTGACGTGGCCTTCCAGCGCCCGCGCGCCCACCGCCTGGCAGGCCTCGGCGCGGCACACCTGGATCACGTGGCGCCCCGGTGGATGCGTGCGGAAATGGTGATAGAAGCTGATGATGCCGTGCACTTCGGCGCGGGTATGGCGCAGTGCCTCGGCGATCATGGGTACGGCGGCGTCGGGGATATAGCCGTGCTGCGCCTGGATGGCGTGCAACAATGGCAGCATGGCCCCGGGGCGCGCGGCGTGCTGGTCGATCACGGCCTGGAGCTGCGCCGCCAGCGCCGTATCGGCGGGCTGCGGAGTGGGATGTGACATGGCCTGTTTCTCATCGAGTCGGTGGCTGGTCGGGTGCATGGCCTGCCGCGATCGGTGCTTGTCAGGAGCCCGCGTCAGTCCATCGTCTTGGAAATCACTGCCTCAATGCCTGCACCCGCGAAGGGCTGCGTTGCGCGGTACTGGTGCGCCAGCCCGGTCGAGAACTCGCCTAACAACCTGTTATGTCTCGTTCTCTGCGTGCCGTGCGCCTTGCCTTTCATCGCGTTCGGCGACTGATGCAGCGCTTCCCTTATATGAAATATTGTTCTTAACTGATTTAAGTGGATGCCGCTGAAGCCCAAACTAGCACTCCCATCGAGCGCGCAAAATATGAACGAAAATGCTTAGAAAAAAGTTGAATATCACCCCCGCATGGCTGTTTCGCAGCGACGAGGGCGAGCTGCTCGACCCGGTGCTGTTCGCACTGCTGGCGGATCTGCGCGAGAGCGGCAAGCTCACCCATGCGGCGCAGGCCGCAGGGATCTCCTATCGCCACGCCTGGAATCTGCTCAATCGCGCCGAAAACTTTTTCGGCATGGCGCTGGTGGACATGCGCAAGGGGCACGGCACCGGGCTGTCGCCGCTGGGTGAGACGCTGCTGTGGTCCGAGCAGCGGGTCAAGGCGCGCCTGGGGCCCCAGATCGACAGCATGGCCTCGGAGCTCAATCATCAGCTGCAGCAGCTGGTCGCGGGCGCCCACCCGGTACTGCGCCTGCACGCCACCCACGGCTACGCCGTGGCGCTGCTGCCGGGCTTCGCCGGTGAACTCGACCTGCGCTACTGCCAGCCGGAAGAGGCGCTGAGTGCACTGGAGCGTGGCGACTGCGACCTGGCCAGCTTTCACCTGCCCACCTCGCCGCGCCTGGCGGCACAGGTGATGGAGGCCTATCGCCCGGCGCTGGCGCGGCAGCGGTTGCGGGTGATCCGTTTCGTCACCCGGCGCCAGGGGCTGATCCTGCGTCGCGGCGAGCGCGAGCGGATCACCGGGCTGACCGACCTGACCCGCCCCGGCGAGCGCTTCATCAATCGCGACGTCCACTCGGGCACGCGGCTGCTGTTCAGGCTGCTGCTGGCCGAGGCGGGGATTGCCGAAGCGCAGATCCAGGGGGCCGAGCAGGAGGAGTTCACCCACACCGCGGTGGCGGCCTACGTCGCCTCCGGCATGGCCGATGTCGGTTTCGGCCTCGAGGCTGCGGCGGCGCAGTTCGGGCTCGATTTCCTGGGGCTGGCCAGCGAGCACTATCTGCTGGTGTGTCCCGAGGAGCGTCTGCGACGTCACAACATCCAGGAGCTGCTGGCGTTCATGAGTTCGGCGCCGTTTCGCACCCGGCTGGAGGCGCTCACCGGCTATGCACCGGATCGCTGCGGTGAGGTGCAGACCTTCGAGGCGCTGCTGGCGGAGGATGGGGCGGACGAGGGCGACGCCTGAGCGCTACCTGAAACGCCAAAGGCGCCCGTGGAGGGCGCCTTTGGTTAGGGCGGTACCCGCGCCGGCGCACGCCCTCGGTACGCCGGAACGGGTGGGTGAAGCGCTGCCTCAGAACAGTGCGGCGGCCTTGGCCAGGGCGATGTAGAGCCCGATCAGGAACGGCACACCGACGCCCAGCCAGGCGAGCACGCCGCCGATGCCGAAGCTGCCACGAGCGGCGGTCTCGGCGTTGGCGGCGACGGTGTCTTCCTTCTGCAGCGCGCGCTCGCGGGCCAGCTCCTCGTCGCTCATCTGCTGCTCCGGCTTGACCGGCTTGACCAGGGCGTTGCAGATCAGGCCCAGGAACAGCAGGCCGGCCATGATGTAGAGCGTGCGGTCGTAGACCAGGCTGGCCTCGACGCCGGCATCGAGCTGGGCCTGACGCAGCGCGGCGATGATCAGCGGGCCGACCAGGCCGGCAGCGGTCCAGGCGGTGAGCAGGCGGCCGTGAATGGCGCCGACCATCTGGGTGCCGAAGATATCGGCGAGATAGGCCGGCACCGTGGCGAAGCCGCCGCCGTACATGCTCAGGATGACGCAGATCGAGATCACGAACAGCCCGGCCATGCCCAGGTGGCCCCACATCGGCAGCAGGCAGTACATCACGATGCCGATGATGAAGAAGCAGTAGTAGGTATTCTTGCGCCCGATCTTGTCCGACAGCGAGGCCCAGAACAGGCGTCCGACGCTGTTGAACAGGCTGATCAGACCCACCAGGCCGGCGGCGGCGGCCACCACGGCGGCTTTCTGTGCGGCGCTGAGCACCGCGTCGCGGTCATCCAGACCCACCAGGGCGCCGCCGAAGACATCCTGCAGCATGGGGCTGGCCATCGAGATCACCGCGATCCCGGCGGTCACGTTGAGGAACAGCACGCCCCAGATCAGCCAGAACTGCTTGGTCTTCCAGGCGGTGTTCAGGTGCACGTGGCCGTGGGCGATCATGGCGTTGGCATTCGATTTCTGCGGCGGCACCCAGCCGGCCGGCTTCCAGCCATTGGGCGGTACGCGGAAACCGATGGCGCCGCAGGCCATGACGATGGCGTAGATCACGCCCATGGTGATCAGGGTCATGGCCACACCGGTGCCGCCGTCGCCGGCGTAGTGCTTCATCAGCACCACTGCCAGCGGCGCGCCGACCATGGCGCCGCCGCCATAGCCCATGATGGCGAAGCCGGTGGCCATGCCGCGACGGTCCGGGAACCACTTGATCAGGGTCGAGACCGGGGTGATATAGCCCAGCCCCTGGCCGATGCCGCCGAGCACGCCGCAGCCGAGATAGATCAGCCACAGCTGATGCTGCATGACCCCGATGCCGCCGACGATCAGGCCGCCGCCCCAGCAAGCCGCGGCGATACAGCCGGCCTTGCGCGGGCCGGCATGCTCGAGCCAGGCGCCCCAGATCGCCGCGGAGACACCGAGCATGGCAATGAAGATGCCGAAGACATAGGTGACCTGGGCCACGCTCCAGTTACAGCTGGTGGTGGTCAGTGCCTGCAACAGGCCGAGATTGCTGCAACTGGCCGGGGCGTCGGCGATCTGCTGGCTCATCGGCAGCCAGAACACCGAGAAGCCATAGGCCATGCCGATACACAGGTGAATGGCCAGTGCCGCGGTCGGCACCAGCCAGCGGTTGAAATTGGGGCCCGCGATGGTGCGTTCGCGGGAGAAGAACCCCGCACCGGCACTGCCGCTGGCGCCCTGGGCGGCTTGGTTGATCCCACTCATGCTCGATCCTCTTTTCGTTTTTCGTATTGTCGGCGCTGACGCGGTGGCCGGATGGCATCCGCGTGCACTACATCGGCCGCGGGCGGGCCGTCTTGAGGAAGTCATTGCCTATGAAAAGCTGTGCCTATCAGGTCGCAGACAGTCATGGAAGACGTCGTGCGCAGGATCGAATCTAGTCGGGGTGGCTGGCAACTAGCGGAAATTATTATGCACGGGCATGCATAGGGGCAGGCGTGGGGTGGGCGTGCGTACAGGAACGGGGGAGAAGTGATGGGTAGAGGAGAGGCGTAGAAGAGAGGCGTAGAAGAGAGGCGTAGAAGAGAGGCGTAGAAGAGAGGCGTAGAAGAGAGGCGTAGAGAGAGGCGCGCGTCCCGGCGGCTCGCCGCGTGCCGTTGCCACGCCTGGCAGCGGTGGGACAGCGCGCGGGGGCGCGCTCAGGGCCCGGTGTCCGGGGTGACCACGGCGAAGCAGGTCAGCAGGGTGCGCTGCATCAGGCTGAAATTGTCGTCGCTCACCATCAGGTAGCGCTGGCCCCCGAGGCGAGTCAGCCCTTCGAAGTTGTCCACCGACCAGCCGTCGCCGTTGGCCAGCCGGGCCAGATCGGTGACCGTGACGCTGCCGTCACTGGCGAGATGGGCGCGGCGCAGCCGTATCACCAGTGAGGCCGGCGGGGTGAAGGCGCGCTCTAGGGTGAGCAGGTCGCCGTCGAGGGTCTCCAGGGCGGTCAGCGCGGCGTGGGGATCGTCGCTGAGCGGGTAGCGCCAGGTGTGCTGGCCGTCGAGGGTGAACAGCCGGGTCAGCTTGGGGGGCCAGCCCGCCGGCGGCTCCTCGATACCCCCGATCAGGCCGTGATCGGGAGTATCGGTCAGCGCCTCGAGGCCACCGTTGGCGTTGACGTCGGCTAGCGCCGCGGGGCGGTGGGGCGGCTCGCTGGCCAGCCCCGAGGGGTAGAAACGCTGCCAGCGGGCGTCGCCTGTGTCGTCTCCCGTCGCCGCGGCGCCTTCGAAGCCGATGACCAGCTGGGTATTGCCGCGAATGCCGTCGTCGGCGTGGATCAGCGCCAGCGCCTCGGCATCGCTGCGGCGGCTTTTGAGAATCGCGCCGTTGACGTCGCGCAGCGGATAGGTGTCGAGCGGTTCGTAGCCGCGCAGTTCGCCGCTGCCGCTGAAGTTGAGCCGGGCGCGGTGCAGCCAGCCGCGGTCGGAGATCAGGAACAGCAGCGATTCGTCGGCATCCCAGCCGAGGTCGGAGAGCCCGCCCACCGGGGTGCCATCCTGCCATTTGCCGGGCAGCGCCAGGGTGCCGCACCAGCGGATGTTGGGGGTGCTCGCGAGCAACGCGTCGGGTGCCAGGGCGGTGCGTTGCGGGGTGGCGCTGCAGCCGCCCAGCCCCAGTGCGGCGAGGGTCAGCAGGGCGATGGGGGCGAGCGGGGAGCGAGAGCGGAAACGCGCGGACATGACGGCTCCGATGATCAGGGGACTGTCTTACTCTAGCCCAAGGCCGTGCGGGTCGTTGCCCCGGCGAGGCGAGACGCTCCCGGGTATAATGGCGCCCGCTCGCCGAAGCCGAATCATCCTGCCCCCAAGGAGGCACCTTTCCATGCAAGACACCACGGACCGGCCGCTGGCCGGCATTCTGCTGCGGCTGCTATCGGGGCTGCTGTTCGCCGGCATGCTGGTCTGCGTCAAGGCGGTCAGCGACGAGGTGCCGCTGGGGCAGACCGTGTTCTTTCGCTCCGCCTTCGCACTGCTGCCGATCGTGCTCTTCATGCTGTGGCGGCGCGAGTTCCCGCGCGCCCTGGCCACCCGGCGGCCGCTCGGCCATCTGCTGCGCTCGGGGCTGGGGGCGGCGGCAATGTTCGCCTCCTTCGCGGCGGTGGCGCGGCTGCCGGTGGCGGAGGCGACCCTGCTGGCCCAGCTGGCGCCGGTGGCCCTGGCACTGGGCGGAATCCTGCTGCTGGGCGAACGCCTCACCCGCCACCGCCTGGCGGCGCTGACACTGGTGCTGGTCGGGGTGGGGGTGCTGATCCTGCCCGAACTGCGCGGCGGCCCGACCCCGGCGCGGATCACCGGTTACGCCTTGGGCATCGGCGCCGCCCTGCTCACGGCCGGGGCGCTGCTCACGGTGCGGCGCATCTCGCGCACCGAGACGCCCGCCTCGATCGCGTTCTACTTCGTGCTGGTGACCACCCTGGCGGGGCTGGCGACCGCTGCCCTGGGCTGGGTCACGGTGGCCTGGCCGACGCTGCTGCTGCTGGTGCTGGCGGGGCTGTTCGGCGGCGCGGCGCATATCTGCATGACGCTGGCGCTGCGCATGACCGAGGTATCCAAGCTGGCGCCGTTCGAATACGTGGCGCTGATCTGGCCGCTGCTGGCGGATCTGTGGCTGTTCGGGCAGCCGCTCTCCAGCGGTTTCGTGCTGGCCCTGCCGCTGGTGCTGGGGGGCGCCATGCTGGCGGCGCTGGAGGGGCGTCGGTTGGGATGGAGACGGCGGCGGCTTGGCGCCAGTGACTAGCGCGCCGGGTGCAGGGATATGGGGGCTTCACCGCCAGCCCTGACCAGGGCGTCGCTAGATGGCGGCTTCGACGATCAACTGCGGTCTCCCCTGGGAGCAGGGCTCGATGCGTGCCTCGACCTGGAAGGTGCGGCGCAGCATCTGCGGTGTCACCACCTGTTCGCAGGGCCCGCAATCGACCAGCCGCCCGCTCTCGATCACCAGCGCCTGATCGGCGAAACGCAGGGCGTGGCCGAGATCGTGGAGCGCGGCGATGATCAGCATGTTCCGCTCCTGCGCCAGCCGGCGCAGGATGCTGAGCAGGCTGATCTGGCGGTGGAGGTCGAGCGCCGAGGTGGGCTCGTCGAGCAGCAGGATGTCGGGGGACTGCACCAGCGCCTGGGCTGCGCCCACCAGCTGCCGCTGGCCGCCGCTCAGATTGCCGATGTCGCGCCCGGCCAGGGTGTCGATGCCGAGCGCCGCCAGCGCTTTGTCGACCTCCTTGAGGTCGGCATCCGCCACCTTGAGGCGGCGCCCCTGCATGCGTGCCAGCAGGACCGCCTCGTAGACCGTCAGCACGGCGGTGGCGCCGTTGTCCTGGGGCATGTAGGCGACCGGACGCTCACTGCTGGTGCCCGTGATGCGTACCTCGCCATCCCCCTCGAGCAGCCCCAGGATGCGCCGGAACAGGGTCGACTTGCCCGCCGCGTTGGGGCCGAGCAGCGCCACTACCTGGCCACCGTGCAGCGGCGGGGTGGAGATATCGTCGAGGATCTGGCGGCGGCCGTAGCGCGCCGAGAGGCGGTCGAGCGTCAGCGTTACCATGCGTTCTTCTTGTGGTTGAGGATCAAGAACAGGAAAAACGGAATCCCCACCAGCGAGGTGATGATGCCGATCGGAATGATGGTGCCGGGGATGATCACCTTCGACAGCACCGAGCCCACCGACAGCATCAGTGCCCCGCACAGCGCCGAACCGGGCAGGAAGAAGCGCTGATCCTCACCCAGCAGCAGACGCGCGATGTGCGGCCCGACCAGCCCGACGAAGCCGATGGTGCCGACGAAGGAGACGGCGATCGCGGCCAGCAGCGAGACCATGATCAGCACCTCCAGACGCAGCGCCCGCGGCTTGACGCCCAGGCTCTCGGCCTTGGCATCGCCCAGGCGCATGGCGGTCAGTGCCCAGCCGTGGCGGGCCAGCAGCGGTACCACCACCGCGAGCACGGCGAAGGCGATGCCGAGCTTGGGCCAGGTCGCCTTGGTCAGGCTGCCCATGGTCCAGAACACCACTGCGGAGACCGCCTGCTGGCTGGCGAAGAACTGGATCAGTGCCATCAGCGAGTTGAAGATGAACACCATGGCGATGCCCAGCAGCACGATGGTCTCGATCGTCACCCCGCGGCGCATGCTCAGGAAGTGGATCGCCAGCGCGGTCAGCATCGCCATGATGAAGGCGTTGAGCGGGATCGCGTAGTCGACCAGTGCCGGCACCAGGGTCACCCCGAAGGCCAGCGCCAGCGCGGCGCCGAAACTGGCGCCGGCGGAGATGCCGAGGGTGAAGGGGCTGGCCAGCGGATTGCTGAGGATGGTCTGCATCTGGGCGCCGGCGATCGACAAGCTGGCGCCCACCACCAGCGCCATCAGCGCCACTGGCATGCGGATCTGCCACAGGATCACCCGCAGCGAATCCTCCACCGAGCCGGGGGTGAAGAGCGCCGCGATCACCTGGTCGAGGCCGAAGCGCGCCGGGCCCAGGGCGAGGTCGACGCACAGACTGGCGAACAGCGCCAGGGCCAGCGCGGCCAGGATCAGTTGGCGCCGCAGCACCAGCCGGCGATAGAGGTTGGCGTCCTCGGCCGCGGCCGGCGCGAAGGCGACCGGACGCGGCGGCTCGGCGCTCGCGCGGGAACTCTCACTCGTCATGCAGGGATACCCAGTAGCCGGGGGCGTAGTCCACCGGCAGGAAGCGCTGATGCAGCTCGCGCAGGGTGGCCTCGGGATCGAGATCGGCGAACAGCTCCGGGTGGAACCACTTGGCCAGCTGCTGCACCGCCACGAAGTAGTAGGGGCTGTTGTAGAACTGGTGCCAGATGGCGTGGACCTGGCCGGTCTTCACCGCCTCGATGCCGGTCATGGCGGTGCGGTGGGTCAGTTGCTCGAGCTTGGCCCGGGCCTTCTGCATGTCCGCCCCCGGGCCCACGCCGACCCAGTTGCCGCCGGGCACGTAGGCGCCCCAGTTGCCGCCGGTGACCACCACCTGATCGGGGTTGGCGGCGATGATCTGCTCCGGATTGAGGGTGCCGAAGGTCGACGGGATGATGCCGTCGGCGATGTTGTGGCCGCCGGCGAGCTCGACGTACTCGCCGAAGTTGCCGGGACCGAAGCTCATGCAGCAGTCGTCGGAGTAGCCGCCGGCGCGATCGATGAACACCTTGGGTCGCGCCGGATCGGCGGCGGCGATCTTGTCGGTGACCCGGGCCAGCTGCGCCTCGGCGAAATCGATGAAGGCGTCGGCGCGCTGGGTGTCGCCGAGCAGGCGCCCCATCAGACGCATCGAGGGGATGGTGTGCGCGAGCGGTTTCTCGCGGAAATCGACATAGACGATCGGGATGCCCAGCGCGGCCAGCTTGGTGTCGTAGCCGGCGTCCTCGGTGGCGGCCTTGGCCTCGAGGTTCATCAGCACCACGTCGGGGTGCAGGCTGGCGGCCTGCTCGACGTCGAAGGTGCCATCCTTGAAGCCGCCGAAGGTGGGGATCTGCTTCATCTCGGGAAACTTGGCGGCGTAGGCGGCGTAGTTGTCCGGGTCGGCCTCGGCGAGGTCGTGGCGCCAGCCCACCACGTGGGCGAACGGGTTGTCGGGCTCGAGCGCGGCGAGCAGATAGATCTGGCGCCCCTCACCCAAGATGACGCGCTGTACCGGCGCCTCGACGGTCACCTGACGGCCGGCGATGTCGGTCACCGTGATCGGGTCGGCCCAGGCGCTGGAGGCGCCGCCGAGGGCGAGGGTGATGACGGCGAGACGAACGAGCCTCGCGGCGTATCCGGCGAAGAGGGAACGTGGCTGAGTCACGGCGAGATCCGGCAGAGTGGCGAATGGGTTAGTTACGCATGATTCTTATTTGCGAAAGGAGGCTAGTATGTCGCAGTGATTCCGGGGCGTCCAGCGCTGCACCCAGGCTTGCCGGGGGCTGCCGACAGGCGTCGCGCGGGCCCCGGCGGCAGTTGTTATACTGCCGCGACTTACCCTACCGCTGGAGATTGCATGTCTTCTCACGCCCCCCGTATCGCCATTGTCGGCGCCGCCGGCCGCATGGGCCGCAATCTGGTCAGTGCCGTGCAGCAGGATGACGGGGCCAGTCTGGCCGGCGGCAGCGTCTCCACCGGCAGCTCGCTGGTCGGCGCAGACCTGGGTGAACTCGCCGGCATCGGCCGCCTGGGCGTGGCTGCCACGGATGACCTGGCCGCCATCGCCGACGACTTCGATGTGCTGATCGACTTCACCTCGCCCGCCACCACCCTGGCCAATCTCGCTTTCTGCGCCGAGCACGGCAAGGCGATCGTGATCGGCACCACCGGCCTCGACGAGGCCCAACTGGCCGAACTCGATGGCTATCGCGAGCGGGTGGCGATGGTCTTTGCACCCAACATGAGCGTCGGCGTCAACCTGACCCTCAATCTGCTTGCCACCGCCGCTCGCGCGCTGGGCGACGAGGGCTACGACATCGAGGTGATCGAGGCCCACCATCGCCACAAGGTCGATGCGCCTTCGGGCACCGCGCTGAGGATGGGCGAGGTGATGGCCGATGCCCTGGCGCGTCCGCTCAAGGAGTACGGCGTGTTCGAGCGGGTCGGCCAGTGCGGGCCGCGCACCGACAAGGAGATCGGCTTCGCCACCGTGCGTGCCGGCGATATCGTCGGTGAGCACACGGTGATGTTCGCCACCGAAGGTGAGCGCATCGAGATCACCCACAAGGCCTCCAGCCGCATGACCTTCGCCAAGGGCGCGGTACGCGCGGCGCGCTGGCTCGCACCGCGCGATGTCGGGCGCTACGACATGCAGGATGTGCTCGGCCTCAAGGCCTGAGTGCGCTGACGCCGGCGCTTACCGCCAAGGTGGCATTGACTCCGGGGGTAGAGCCGGCGGCCGCTTTCCGGTATCATCGCGCCAATTTGGCCGGGCGAACGCCGCAGCGAGAGAGCAGCCGCAGGCAATGCAGTCGATGAGCACGTCGACCAGGATAGCGTCGATCAGGACAAGCAAGCGGGATGGAACCGGTTTTCCGGATTTCGTCCCGCTTTTTTACGACCTGGCTTTGCCCGACGACCTGACTGCGTGCCCCGCGACCTCGCGCTTGGCGACGGCCGGCAGACCCTAGGGCAGGGGGTGTCGTTCCCTTGCCATTCGTTGGTGACCCGCTGAGGAGGATGAGGCCTTGAATAGACCTGCGATACTGGCGCTCGAAGATGGCAGTGTATTCCACGGCACTGCGCTGGGTGCCGACGGGCAGACCAGCGGCGAGGTGGTGTTCAACACCGCCATGACCGGCTATCAGGAAATCCTCACCGACCCCTCCTATACCCGCCAGATCGTCACGCTGACCTACCCGCACATCGGCAATACCGGCATCAATCGCGAGGACGTCGAGTCCGGCGCGATCGCGGCGGCCGGGCTGGTGATCCGCGATCTACCGCTGCTGGCCAGCAACTTCCGCAGCGAGCAGAGCCTCTCCGACTACCTCGCCGCCAATGGCGTGCTCGGCATCGCCGATATCGACACCCGCCGCCTGACCCGGCTGCTGCGCAGCAAGGGCTCGCTCAACGGCGCCATCCTGGCGGGCACCGAGGCCACCGGCGACGACGCGGTGGCGCGGGCGCTGGCCGCGGCGCGGGCATTCCCCGGGCTCAAGGGCATGGATCTGGCCAAGGTGGTGTCGTGCCGCGAGACCTATGAGTGGCACGAAGGCGAGTGGGCGCTGGGGCAGGGCTATGCCGACACCGCCCAGGACCCGCGTCCGTATCACGTGGTGGCCTACGACTATGGCGTCAAGCGCAACATCCTGCGCATGCTCGCCTCGCGCGGCTGCCGCCTGACCGTGGTGCCGGCGCAGACGCCGGCCGGCGAGGTGCTGGCGATGAGCCCCGACGGCGTGTTCCTGGCCAATGGCCCCGGTGACCCGGAGCCGTGCGACTACGCCATCACCGCCATCCGCGAGATCCTGGAGAGCGGGATTCCGGTGTTCGGCATCTGTCTCGGTCACCAGCTACTGGCGCTCGCCGCCGGTGCGCGCACGCTCAAGATGAACCACGGCCACCACGGCGCCAACCACCCGGTGCAGGATCTCGACAGCGGTCATGTCATGATCACCAGCCAGAACCACGGGTTCGCGGTGGACGAGTCGAGCCTGCCGGACAACGTGCGTGCGATCCATCGCTCGCTGTTCGACGGCACCCTGCAGGGCATCGAGCTCAGCGACCGGCCGGCCTTCAGCTTCCAGGGTCACCCGGAAGCGAGCCCCGGACCGCAGGACGTGGCGCCGCTGTTCGATCGCTTCGTGTCGATGATGCAGCAGCATCAGCAGGGCGCTGCGTAAGGCGCCGGCGCGAACGGCCAGCAGCGGGATTTGACTCTTTCAGGGCCGGCGGCCGCCGCCGGCACCACCTTATTCGACGAGTGTTAGCGCATGCCAAAACGTACGGATCTCGACAGCATTCTGATCATCGGCGCCGGCCCCATCGTCATCGGGCAGGCGTGCGAATTCGACTACTCCGGGGCCCAGGCCTGTAAGGCGCTGCGCGAAGAGGGCTACCGCGTCATCCTGGTCAACTCCAACCCGGCCACCATCATGACCGACCCGGTGATGGCCGACGCCACCTATATCGAGCCGATCACCTGGCAGGCGGTGGAGAAGATCATCGAGCGCGAGCGCCCCTCGGCGATCCTGCCGACCATGGGCGGACAGACCGCGCTCAACTGTGCGCTGGACCTGGACAAGCACGGCGTGCTGGAGAAGCACGGCGTGGAGATGATCGGTGCCAACGCCGATGCCATCAACAAGGCCGAAGATCGCGATCTGTTCGACAAGGCGATGAAGAACATCGGCCTGGAGTGCCCCAAGGCCAAGGTCGCCCACACCATGGACGAGGCGTGGGAGATCCAGGGCGAGCTGGGCTTCCCGGTGATCATCCGTCCCTCCTACACCATGGGCGGCTCCGGCGGCGGCGTGGCCTACAACAAGGAGGAGTTCGAGGAGATCTGCGGTCGCGGGTTCGAGCTCTCCAACAACCACGAGCTGCTGATCGACGAATCCTTGCTGGGGTGGAAGGAGTACGAGATGGAGGTCGTTCGTGACAAGAACGACAACTGCATCATCGTCTGCGCGATCGAGAACTTCGACCCCATGGGCGTGCACACCGGCGACTCCATCACCGTGGCCCCGGCGCAGACGCTGACCGACAAGGAGTACCAGATCATGCGTAACGCATCGCTTGCGGTGCTGCGCGAGATCGGCGTCGAGACCGGCGGCTCCAACGTCCAGTTCGGCGTCGATCCGAACACCGGGCGCATGGTGGTGATCGAGATGAACCCGCGGGTGTCGCGCTCCTCGGCGCTGGCCTCCAAGGCCACCGGCTTCCCGATCGCCAAGATCGCCGCCAAGCTGGCGGTGGGTTACACCCTGGACGAGCTGCAGAACGACATCACCGGCGGTGCCACGCCGGCCTCCTTCGAGCCGTCGATCGACTACGTGGTCACCAAGATCCCGCGTTTCACCTTCGAGAAGTTCCCCCAGGCCAACGACCGGTTGACCACCCAGATGAAGTCGGTGGGTGAGGTGATGGCGATCGGCCGCACCTTCCAGGAGTCGATGCAGAAAGCGCTGCGCGGCCTGGAGATCGGTGTCGACGGGCTCGATCCCAAGGTCACCGACTTCGGCCCCGAGAACATGGCGCTGATCCAAGGCGAGCTGCAGGCCGCCGGCGCCGACCGTATCTTCTACGTCGCCGACGCCATGCGCAGTGGCATGAGCGTGGACGAGGTGTTCGCGCTGACCAACATCGACCGCTGGTTCCTGGTCCAGCTCGAGGAGCTGGTGCGTCTGGAAGGTGAGGTGGCCAAGCGTGCGCTGCACGACTTCGATGCCGACGAGCTGTTCCGGCTCAAGCGCAAGGGCTTCTCCGACGCGCGTCTGGCGGCCCTGCTGGGCGTGGCCGAGAGCGAGGTTCGCACACGGCGCCACCAGCTCGATATTCGCCCGGTCTACAAGCGCGTCGACACCTGTGCCGCCGAGTTCGCTTCGAGCACCGCTTACATGTACTCCACTTACGAAGAGGAGTGCGAGGCCGAGCCCTCCAGCCGCCAGAAGATCATGGTGCTCGGTGGTGGTCCCAACCGGATCGGCCAGGGCATCGAGTTCGACTACTGCTGCGTCCACGCCGCCCTCGCCATGCGCGAAGACGGCTATGAGACGATCATGGTCAACTGCAACCCGGAGACCGTCTCCACCGACTACGACACCTCGGATCGCCTCTACTTCGAGCCGGTGACCCTGGAGGACGTGCTCGAGATCGCCGACAAGGAGCAGCCGGTCGGGGTGATCGTGCAGTTCGGCGGCCAGACCCCGCTGAAGCTGGCCCGGGCCCTGGAAGCCGCCGGCGTGCCGATCATCGGCACCACGCCCGATGCGATCGATCGCGCCGAGGACCGCGAACGCTTCCAGCAGATGATCGACAAGCTGGGTCTCAAGCAGCCGCCCAACGCCACCGCGCGCAGCTTCGAGGACGCCTTCGCCAAGGCCGAGAAGATCGGCTACCCGCTGGTGGTGCGTCCCAGCTACGTGCTCGGCGGCCGGGCGATGGAGATCGTCTACTCGGCCGAGGAGCTGGAGCGCTACATGACCCATGCGGTCAAGGTCTCCAACGACTCGCCGGTGCTGCTCGACCACTTCCTCAAGGCCGCGGTGGAGATCGACATCGACGCCGTCTCCGACGGCGAACAGGTGGTGATCGGCGGCATCATGCAGCACATCGAACAGGCCGGCGTGCACTCCGGTGACTCCGCCTGCTCGCTGCCGCCCTACTCGTTGCCCGCCGACGTCCAGGACGCGATGCGCGATCAGGTCAAGCAGATGGCGGTCGAGCTCAACGTGGTCGGGCTGATGAACGTGCAGCTGGCGTGGCAGGATGGCGAGATCTACGTCATCGAGGTCAACCCGCGCGCCTCGCGCACGGTGCCGTTCGTCTCCAAGTGCATCGGCACCTCGCTGGCCCAGGTAGCGGCACGCTGCATGGCTGGCAAGACGCTGGCGGCGCAGAACTTCACCCGCGAGATCATTCCGGGTTACTACAGCGTCAAGGAAGCGGTCTTCCCGTTCAACAAGTTCCCCGGCGTCGATCCGATCCTGTCGCCGGAGATGAAGTCCACCGGTGAGGTGATGGGCAGCGGTACCACCTTTGCCGAGGCCTTCTACAAGGCACAGCTGGGCGCGGGAGAAGCGATTCCCAAGCTCAGCGGCGAGCGCAAGGCATTTCTGTCGGTGCGTGAGCCGGACAAGCAGGGTGTTATCGAGGTTGCCCAATCTCTGCTAGCCTTGGGCTTCGATCTCGTGGCGACCCGTGGCACGGCCCAGGCTCTGGAGCAGGCTGGGCTGACGGTCGCCGTCGTCAACAAGGTTTATGAAGGCCGTCCGCATATCGTCGATCTGCTCAAGAACGACGAGATCGCCTATATCGTGAACACCACGGAAGGCCGTCAGGCGATCAATGATTCCTCGGTCATCCGGCGTACCGCACTGGCGCGCAAGGTTCCCTATGCCACGACGCTGGCAGGGGCGCGTGCCGTCTGCATGGCGCTGGAGTATGGCAACGAGATCACGGTGCGGCGGCTTCAGGAACAGCATGCAGGAGCAGTCAATGAATAAGGTCCCGATGACCGTCCACGGCGAGCAGTCGCTGCGCGAAGAGCTCAACCATCTCAAGGGCGAGGAGCGCCCACGGGTGATCGCGGCGATCGCCGAGGCGCGCGAGCATGGCGATCTCAAGGAGAACGCCGAGTACCATGCCGCGCGCGAGCAGCAGGGCTTCATCGAAGGGCGCATCCAGGAGATCGAGGGCAAGCTCTCCAACGCCCAGGTGATCGACGTGGCCAAGATGCCGCGCACCGGCAAGGTGATCTTCGGGGTCACCGTGGATCTGCTCAACCTGGAAACCGACGAAGAGGTGCGTTACCGCATCGTCGGTGAGGACGAGGCCAACATCAAGGCGGGCAAGATCTCGGTCACCTCCCCGATCGCCCGGGCCTTGATCGGCAAGAGCGAAGGCGATGTGGTCAACGTGCGTACGCCGGGTGGCGATGTGGAGTATGAGATCTCGGGCGTCGAGCATATCTGATCGCACGCGCGCCGCTGCGCGTCGGTCAAGTGGCGTTGAAAGCGAAAGAAGCCGCGACACTGTCGCGGCTTCTTTTTGTGCTGAAGTACGCTGCTTTTTGCGGCCCGCGGATGTCAGGCTCAGTGGCGGCCGTGATGGTTCTCGGCGCGGGCGATGTTGGAGAGTTTGGGGTTGGCCTTGGGGTTGTGGCGGTAGAGCAGCGCCACCTTGCCCAGACTCTGGACCAGCTCTGCGCCGGAGACCGCGACCAGCTCCTCGATCATCGCCTGGCGATCCTCGCGCTCGGGGATCGCCAGCTTGACCTTGATCAGCTCGTGGTCGCGCAGGGCGCGCTCGAGTTCCTGCTGGGCGCCTTCGCCGAGACCGTTCTCGCTCACGGTGACGACCGGCTGGAGATGGTGGCCGATGCTGCGAAAGGCTTTCTTTTGTGCCGATGACAAGCTCATGGTAACCTGACCGTTGGACTTCACTAATAAGATTTAGCGGTGCTGCAATCGGTCCCACCACCGCACTGTCGAAACGCGCATGGTACGGGTTTCGGCAGCGCCAGGAAAGGCGGCAGGCGCCAAAGCACCCTGTGACACGGCCGATTCCGGCGTGTATCCGGCCGCCTCGCCGGCTTCTCCCCCTTGGTTTTGTGGTCTGGCAGCATCCAGCGGCCCCGTTCCGGCGGCCGATTCCCGTTTCGTTCCATCATTTTCCGTATCCGCAGGTGGCCATTCGTGACCCGCTCCTCGACCCCAGGCAAGACCGGCGCCGCGACGCGGCAGAGCAAGAGCAGTGCCGGCTGGCTCAAAGAGCACTTCGACGACCGTTACGTGCAGCAGTCGTGGAAGGATGGCTATCGTTCGCGGGCCAGCTACAAGCTGCTCGAGCTCGACCAGCGCGATGCGCTGCTGCGTCCGGGAATGGGGGTGATCGACCTGGGTGCGGCGCCGGGCGGCTGGAGCCAGGTGGCGGCGGAGAAGGTCGGCCCCGAAGGCGTGGTGATCGCCTCCGATATCCTCGAGATGGATGCGCTGGCCGGCGTCAGCTTCATCCAGGGCGACTTCACCGAAGAGAGTGTGCTCGAGGCGATTCTGGCCGAGCTCGGGGAGCGCCCCGTCGACCTAGTGCTGTCGGATATGGCGCCCAATATGAGCGGTATGGCGGCGATCGACCAGCCGCAGGCGATGTATCTGGTCGAGCTGGCGCTCGACCTGGCTCGGCAGACGCTCTCGCCGGGTGGCAACTTCCTGGCCAAGGTGTTCCAGGGAGAGGGCTTCGATGACTACCTGCGCGAGCTGCGCGCCAGCTTCACCAAGGTGGTCACGCGCAAGCCGGAGGCGTCGCGGGCCCGGTCACGTGAAGTCTATCTGCTGGCCCAGGGGTTCAAGGGCTAGCTCGAGCGTGAGGCCGAGGTGCGAAAGACCGGTCGGTGTTCGAGAGATCGGCGTTCGACAGATAGGGTAGTTTCGAAGCGCAACACATTTCAGGGCCGGTTCGGCGCGGCGTTCGCCGCTTCGGAGGGCCGATACATGATGTCTACTTGGCCGACTTTCGCGCGGACACGGCTTGCAAGCATGGCCGCGAGCCCCCATCTGAGGTAGGGTCGAGAGCATGGCAGACGCAGGCGGCGAGATTCGTACTATGAGGGTGGTGTCTTGAACGACATGGCGAAGAATCTAATTCTCTGGTTGGTCATCGCAGCCGTGCTGCTGACGGTGTTCAACAATTTCAGCGTGGATAGCTCGCCGCATACGATGAGCTACTCCCAATTCGTGGAGCAGGTGCAGAAAGATCAGGTGCGCAGCGTGACCATCGATGGCTACACCATCAGTGGTGAGCGCAGCGACGGCACCCAGTTCCAGACCATCCGTCCGGCTGCGCAGGATCCCAAGCTGATGGATGACCTGCTGTCGCACAAGGTCACCGTGGTCGGCAAGAAGCCGGAAGAGCAGAGCCTGTGGACGCGGCTGCTGATCGCCAGCTTCCCGATTCTGCTGATCCTGGCGATCTTCTTCTTCTTCATGCGCCAGATGCAGGGCGGCGGCAGCGGTCGCGGCGGCCCCATGAGCTTCGGCAAGTCCAAGGCCAAGCTGCTCAGCCAGGACCAGATCAAGAGCACCTTCGCCGACGTCGCCGGTTGCGACGAGGCCAAGGAAGAAGTGGTCGAGCTGGTCGACTTCCTCAAGGACCCCTCCAAGTTCCAGCGCCTGGGTGGTCAGATCCCCCGCGGCGTGCTGATGGTGGGGCCGCCCGGGACGGGCAAGACGCTGCTGGCCAAGGCGATCGCCGGCGAGGCCAAGGTGCCGTTCTTCTCCATTTCCGGCTCCGACTTCGTCGAGATGTTCGTGGGTGTCGGCGCCTCGCGCGTGCGTGACATGTTCGAGCAGGCCAAGAAGCAGGCGCCCTGCATCATCTTCATCGACGAGATCGACGCCGTCGGCCGCCATCGCGGCTCCGGCATGGGCGGCGGTCACGACGAGCGTGAGCAGACCCTCAACCAGCTGCTGGTCGAGATGGACGGCTTCGAGGCCAACGACGGCATCATCGTGATCGCCGCCACCAACCGCCCCGACGTGCTCGACCCGGCGCTGCTGCGCCCGGGGCGCTTCGACCGCCAGGTCACCGTGCCGCTGCCGGACATCCGTGGGCGTGAGCACATCCTCAACGTGCACCTGCGCAAGGTGCCGATGGGCGATGGCGTGAAGTCGAGCCTGATCGCACGTGGCACACCGGGCTTCTCGGGCGCCGATCTGGCCAACCTGGTCAACGAGGCGGCACTGTTCGCGGCGCGCCGCAATCGTCGCACCGTGGGCATGGAGGAGCTTGAGCTGGCCAAGGACAAGATCATGATGGGCGCCGAGCGGCGTTCGATGGTGATGTCCGAGAAAGAGAAGCTCAACACCGCCTATCACGAGTCCGGGCACGCCATCATCGGCCTGCTGATGCCGGAGCACGATCCGGTCTACAAGGTCACCATCATTCCGCGCGGTCGTGCGCTGGGGGTGACCATGTTCCTGCCGCTGGAAGATCGCTACAGCTATTCGCGGCAGCAGATCATCAGCCAGATCTGTTCGCTGTTCGGTGGGCGCATCGCCGAGGAGATGACGCTGGGCCCCAACGGTGTCACCACCGGTGCCTCCAACGACATCAAGCGAGCGACCGAGCTGGCCCACAGCATGGTGGCCAAGTGGGGCCTGTCCGACGAGATGGGGCCGCTGATGTACGACGAGGACGAATCGCACCAGTTCCTCGGTGGGCCGGGCCAGGGTGGCGGCAAGCTCAACTCGGGCGAGACCTCGACGCGTCTCGACAAGGAGATCCGCCGCATCATCGACGAGTGCTATGCCACGGCAGAGAAGATCCTTTCGGACAACCGCGACAAGCTGGACCTGATGGCCGAAGCGCTGATGCAGTACGAGACCATCGATGCCGATCAGCTCAAGGACATCATGGAAGGGCGCAAGCCGCGTCCGCCGAAGGACTGGGACGACCAGGGGCCGAGCACCGGCACCGGCGAGCCGGTCAGCAGCGCCGAGGCGCAGCCGGACGAGGACGAGCCCAAGGACGAGGAGCCGGGCAACCGGCGCCCCTCCGATCCGCTGGGCGGGCCCGCCGGCTCCTGAGCCGGTCGCGGCTGACGACGTTCCACTCACAGCAGGGCGCCGATACGGCGCCCTGTTGCGTTATCGGCCCCGCGAATGCGCCAGGGCCGTGGCGCTTGCGTCCGGCGGCGGTGCTGCTTAGAGTGACTCTCTTTTTTCGAGTCATTCCCTTTTTTCCCGCTTCTTGGCGAGCCGAGGCCCATGACGGAAACGCCCCACGCCGGATCGATGCTGCGCTGCGGCAAGCACCTCCTCGACCTCACCCGTCCCCGCGTGATGGGGATTCTCAACGTCACTCCGGATTCGTTCTCCGATGGCGGCCGTCATCAACGCCTCGACGACGCCCGGCGCCATGCCGAGCGCATGCTCGCCGAAGGCGCCGATATCATCGATGTCGGTGGCGAGTCGACCCGACCCGGGGCGCAACCGGTGGCGCTCGACGCCGAGCGCGAGCGGGTGCTGCCGGTGGTCGAAATGTTGACCCGCGAGTTCGACGCCCTGGTCTCGGTGGATACCAGTGCGCCGCAGATCATCACCGAGGCGGCGCGGGCCGGAGCAGGGCTGATCAACGACGTGCGCGCGCTGACCCGCGACGGTGCTCTCGCCGCGGCGGCGCAGAGCGCGCTTCCGGTGTGCCTGATGCACATGCAGGGCGAGCCTCAGACCATGCAGCAGGCGCCGCACTATGCCGAGCCGATCGAGGCGGCGGTGATCGATTTCTTGCGCCAGCGCGTCGCTGCCTGCGAGCAGGCGGGCATCCCGCGGGCGCGGCTGCTGCTCGACCCGGGCTTCGGTTTCGCCAAGACACTGGAACACAATCTTCAACTGCTCAACCGGCTGAGCGCCCTCGACGCGCTCGACCTGCCGCTGCTGGTGGGGATGTCGCGCAAGCGCATGATCGGCGAGGCGCTGGGACGCGAGGTCAGTCAGCGTCTCCCCGGTGGGCTGGCGCTGGCGGTGATGGCGCTCGAGCGCGGCGCGCGGATCCTGCGCGTGCACGACGTCGCCCCCACGCGTGACGCGATCGACATGGCTTGGGCAGTACTGCAGGAGCGAGTGGAAAATGAGTAGACGCTATTTTGGTACCGACGGCATTCGCGGCACGGTTGGCGAGGCGCCGATCACCGCCGATTTCATTCTCAAGCTGGGCTGGGCCATGGGGCGCGTGCTGGCGCGCCGGGTCGCCGACCAGCAGACGCGGCAAAAATCCCACCAGGTGCCGCGGCCCAAGGTGGTGATCGGCAAGGACACGCGTATCTCGGGCTACATGTTCGAGTCGGCGCTGGAGGCCGGGCTGTCGGCGGCGGGGGCGGATGTCTCGCTGCTGGGGCCGATGCCCACGCCGGGGATCGCTTACCTGACGCGGACCTTCCGCGCCGACGCCGGCATCGTCATCTCGGCCTCGCACAATCCCTATCAGGACAACGGCATCAAGTTCTTCTCGGCGGAGGGGCTCAAGCTCGCCGATGCGGTCGAGCTGGAGATCGAGGCCGAGCTCGACAAACCGCTCGAGACCATGGCGCCCCATCGTCTGGGGCGTGCGGTGCGCATCAACGATGCCGCCGGGCGCTACATCGAGTTCTGCAAGTCGACGGTGCCCAATCGGCTCGAGCTGCACGGCCTGCGCATCGTGCTCGACTGCGCCCATGGCGCGACCTATCACATCGCGCCCAATGTCTTCCGCGAGCTGGGCGCCGATGTCAGCGTGATCGGGGCCGAGCCGGATGGCCTCAACATCAACAGTGGCGTCGGCTCGACCCATCCCGAGCGTTTACAGACGGCGGTACGCGAGCGCGAAGCGGACCTCGGTATCGCCTTCGACGGGGATGGCGATCGCGTGCTGCTGGTCGGTGCCGACGGTACCCTGGTCGACGGCGACGAGATTCTCTATATCATTGCCCGCGATCTGCACGCCCGCGACAAGCTGCGTGGCGGCGTGGTGGGGACGCTGATGAGCAACTTCGGCCTGGCCGCGGCCTTCGAGCGCCAGGGGATTCCATTCGAGCGTGCCAAGGTCGGCGACCGCTATGTCACCGAACGCCTGCTGGCCAACGACTGGCTGCTGGGGGGAGAATCCTCCGGGCACATCCTCTGTCGTCACGTGCAGACCACCGGCGACGGCATCGTCTCGGCGCTGCAGGTGCTCGCGGTGATGGTGCGCGAAAGTGCTACCCTGTCTCAGCTGCTGGAAGGCTTCGAAAAGGCGCCCCAGGCGCTGGTCAACGTGCGTCTGCCCAGCGGTAGCGATGCCAAGGCGCTGCTGGAGAGCCCCGAGCTGCACCAGAGCGTGGCGGCGGTGGAGCAGGAGCTCGGCGATGGCGGCCGGGTGCTGCTGCGTCCCTCTGGCACCGAACCGCTGATTCGGGTGATGGTGGAGGGGCGTCCGCGCTTCGACGTTGCGGCGATGGCCGGGCGGATCGCAGCGAGCGTCGAGAATCTGATCACGTGAGGCGGCAGGGGCGAGGGGCGCGAGTTCTCTTGTTGTCTTGCTGTCAAGGCTTTTATACCATGTCGCACCACCGACGGGAGGTAGCATGCGCAAGCCGCTGATCGCGGGTAACTGGAAGATGAATGGCTCGGCGGAACTGGTCGAGACCTTCGCGCGGGCGTTTGCCGAGACGACGCTGCCGGCGTCGGTCGAGGTACTGATCCATCCTCCCTTCCCCTATCTGCAGGCCGCGTCGGAAGCCTTCGCCGCCACGCCGATCGGGCTCGGCGCGCAGACGCTCAATCCGCTGCATGCGGGGGCGCGTACCGGTGAGGTGAGCGGGCAGATGCTCAAGGAGTTCGGCGTCGAGTGGGTGCTCGTCGGCCACTCCGAGCGGCGTCAGCTCTACCACGAGGGCGACGAGGCGGTATTCGATCGCGTGATCGCGGCGCTGGGCGTCGGCATTCGTCCGATACTGTGCGTCGGTGAGACCCTCGAGGAGCGTGATGCCGGGCGTACCGAGGAGGTGGTGCTGCGCCAGGTGGGCTATGTCATGTCGCGGCTCGAGCCGGCGCAGCGGCGTCAGCTGACGCTCGCCTACGAGCCGGTATGGGCGATCGGCACCGGGCGCACGGCGACCCCGGCGCAGGCCCAGGAGGTGATGGCGGCGATCCGCGCCTATCAGGCGGGGTTCGACCGTGAACTCGCCGCGGAGCTGCGCCTGCTCTACGGCGGGAGCATGAATGCGAGCAATGCCGCCGAGCTGCTCGCACAGCAGGATATCGACGGCGGCCTGATCGGCGGTGCGTCGCTCAAGGTCGACGATTTCATAGCGATTTGTCAGTCAGCAGGTTGATTTCATGCAGATAGCAGTTTTGATGATCCACGTACTCATCGCCATCGCACTGGTGGTGCTCGTCCTGCTGCAGCAGGGCAAGGGCGCCGAGGCCGGTGCGGCCTTCGGCGGTGGCTCCTCGCAGACGGTGTTCGGTTCGCGCGGCAGCGGCGGCTTTCTGTCCAAGCTGACCGGTGGCCTGGCCGCCCTGTTCTTCGTGACCTCGCTGGCGCTGGCCTACTTCGCGACCAACGCCAGCAGTTCGCCGCAGACCGGTATTCCCGACGCCCAAGTGATCGAGCAGCAACATAATGGCGCGCCGACCCTTGACGACGGCGATCAAACCGGGAATAATGCTGCGCCAGCACTCGAGGAAGGGACGCAGCAAAAATCGTCAAATCCTTGAGTGAAAAGGAAAACTCGTGAGCGCCAAGTTTGGGTTCTCGAGTCGGTGTCAACGCTCTCGGGCGTGACACTCCCCTGATGCCGAAGTGGTGGAATTGGTAGACACGCTATCTTGAGGGGGTAGTGACCTTACGGTCGTGCGGGTTCAAGTCCCGCCTTCGGCACCATCGTCAAGCCTGGGAATCGAACTGGATTCCAGACCTCTGAACGAAACCGGTTGATTGCGTGAATAGCGGCGTTCCTTGACCCATCGTGGGGCCGTTCCTATAATCGCCAACCTGATGTTGCGGGGTGGAGCAGTCTGGTAGCTCGTCGGGCTCATAACCCGAAGGTCGTCGGTTCAAATCCGGCCCCCGCTACCAAGTTTTTTGAAAGGCCCCTTCTTGAGAAGGGGCTTTTTGTTAGCGGCTTTGTCGTTCTCAACTTAGCCTGCTGACGCCAACGTCAGTCAGCCACCTAGCACCTTGCATGTCTCTCAACTCCCGGTCAGGTGCCTGATGCAACTGCTGTAGGAGTCGTCTGTGGTCACCAAGGACGCAGCACTATATGCGATCATCGAACCCGTGGTCACTGCCATGGGTTTCGAGCTGTGGGGCCTGGAGTATCTGGCTCAGGGCAAGCACTCCAAGTTGATGATCTTCATCGACGGCCCCAACGGTATCTCGGTGGACGACTGCGCCGATGTCAGCCGCCAGGTGAGCGGTGTGCTCGATGTCGAGGATCCGATCTCGAGCCATTACAGCCTGGAAGTTTCCTCTCCTGGGCTCGACCGCCCGCTCTATACCCTGGATCACTTTTCGCGTTTTCGTGGCCACGTCGTGCAGTTGAAGCTGCGCACGGCGTTCGATGGCCGGCGCAAGTTCCAGGGCCTGCTGGCCGGCGTCGAGGATGACGACGTGCTGCTGCAGATCGATGGCGAAGAGTACTGCTTCCCCATCGAGAGCATCGATCAAGCGCGCGTCGTGCCGCAGTTCGACGACTGACGCCGAACATCATTGTCGGTGGATCGGTAGCCGCCGATCGCGCTGTCGACACCACCCATCGATCACAAGAAGAGGCGCCGGATCCACGCTTCGAAGCGAGCAAGGCGTTTCCACAGAACCGGTTTTTCGGCGAGGCATAGGCATGAGCAAAGAGATACTGCTGGTCGTTGACGCCATCTCCAACGAGAAGAGCGTTCCCCGAGACGTGATCTTCGAAGCCGTCGAGGCGGCGCTCGCGAGCGCCTCGCGCAAGCGTTTCGAAGGTCAGGACGTGAGCGTTCGGGTCGAGATCGACCGGCGCACCGGTGAGTACGACACCTTCCGTCGCTGGACCGTGGTCGAGGACGAGGAGTATCTCAGCGAAGAGCGCGAGATTCCGCTGTCCGAAGCCGAACAGCGCGATCCGCCGCTGGCCCTCGGCGATGTCGTCGAAGAGCAGATCGAATCGGTGGCCTTCGGCCGCATCGCGGCGCAGACCGCCAAGCAGGTCATCGTGCAGAAGGTGCGCGAGGCCGAGCGGGCGCAGATCGTCAAGCAGTATGCCGAGCGCGAAGGCGAGCTGGTTGCCGGTATCGTCAAGAAGACGACACGCGATGGCCTTATCATCGACCTGGGCGAGAATGCCGAGGGCTTTCTGCCGCGCGGCGAGATGATTCCCGGCGAGCGCTACCGCATGAACGAGCGCGTGCGCGCGCTGCTGTGGAAGGTCGATCCGGAAGCCCGCGGCTCCCAGCTGATCCTGTCGCGGACCAAGCCCGGCATGCTGGTCGAGCTGTTCAAGATCGAGGTGCCCGAGATCGCCGAGCAGCTGATCGAGATCAAGGGCGCGGCACGCGATCCGGGCGCCCGCGCCAAGATCGCGGTCAAGACCAACGACAAGCGCATCGACCCGGTCGGTGCCTGCGTCGGTATGCGCGGTTCGCGCGTACAAGCGGTGTCCAACGAACTGCGCAACGAGCGCGTGGACATCATTCTATGGGACGACAACCCCGCCCAGCTGGTGATCAACGCCATGGCGCCGGCGGAAGTCGCTTCCATTCTCGTCGATGAGGACGCTCATTCGATGGACGTCGCCGTCGCCGAGGACAACCTCGCTCAGGCCATCGGCCGCAGCGGTCAGAACGTTCGGCTCGCCAGCGAGCTGACGGCCTGGACGCTCAACGTCATGACCGTTGACGAGGCCGAGGGTAAACGCGAACAGGAAGTCGACAGCCTGATCGAATATTTCATCAACCATCTCGAGATCGACGAAGACGTCGCCCGCATCCTGGTCGAGGAAGGGTTCACGACGATCGAAGAGCTGGCCTACGTGCCGCTCGAGGAGATGCTGGAGATCGAAGAGTTCGATGAGGATCTGATCGAGGAACTGCGAGCAAGGGCCAAGGATGAGCTGCTCAACCTGGCTATCGCCTCGGAAGAGGAACTGGACGGCGCTCAGCCCGCCGAAGACCTTCTCACGATGGACGGCATGGACCGCCACCTGGCATTCATTCTCGCCAGCCGTGGCATCGTCACCATGGAGGACCTTGCGGAACAGTCCATCGAGGATTTGAAGGATATCGACGACGTGGACGAGGAGCGCGCAGCGGCACTGATCATGACTGCCCGTGCGCCTTGGTTTCAGAGCGAAGAGTAACGTGGTCACGGGTTCAGGAGGGTCGTAATGTCAGACATGACCGTAAAAGAGTTTGCCGGCAAGGTGGGACGCGATGTCTCCCGCTTGCTAGAACAGATGAAGGATGCAGGCCTCCCGCACAAGCAGGAGAGTGACGCCGTATCCGAAGAAGACAAGCAGCGCCTGCTCGACCACCTGACCAAGAGTCATGGTGGGGGTCGGGGTCCGCGCAATCGGATCACGTTGACGCGCAATACCCGCAGCAAGATTCGTTCGGGCGAGCGCGGCAAGACCATCGAGGTTCAGGTGCGCAAGAAGCGCACCTACGTCAAGCGCGACGCCGAGCCGACCGAAGAGGCGCCGGTCGAGGAGTCCGGTCCGCGTCAGCTGGTCGGCGACATGGCCGATCATCAGGCGCAGCAGGCCGAGCAGCAGGCGCACGCCGAAGCGGCCGCGAAGGCAGCCGCCGCCGAGAGCGCAGGCCAGGAGAGCTCCAACAAGGCAGCCGCGCCGTCGCCGGCCCCCGCCGCCCCGGGGGATGATATTCCCCAGGAGCCGCAGGTCGAGGACGTGGAGCCGGTCTCCAACAGCCAGCCGTTCGTCGAGCCGCCGCCCAAGGAGCAGCGTACCGAAAACCGTCGCGCGCATCCCAAGAAGGAGAAGGAGCGCGACAGCACCCGGCGTGGCCGTCGTGATGACGACGACGATCGCGGTGAGCGGCGTCGTGGTGGCAAGAAGGTCAAGCGTGCCGAGCGTCGTGGTACCCGCCGTGGGCGTGGTGACAACCAGCACGGTTTCCAGAAGCCGACCCAGCCGATCGTGCGTGAAGTGGCGATCCCCGAGTCGATCAGCGTGGCCGAGCTCGCCGACAAGATGTCGATCAAGGCCAACGAAGTGATCAAGGCCATGTTCAGCATGGGCGCGGCGGTGACCATCAACCAGACCATCGACCAGGACACGGCTGCGATCGTGGTCGAAGAGATGGGCCACAAGCCGCGTCTGGTCAAGGAAGATGCGCTCGAGACCGAAGTGCTCGAGAACATCTCCTACGAGGGCGATGAGATTACCCGCTCGCCGGTCGTGACGGTGATGGGTCACGTCGACCACGGCAAGACCTCGCTGCTCGACTTCATCCGTCGTACCAAGGTGGCGACCGGTGAAGCCGGCGGGATCACCCAGCACATCGGCGCCTACCACGTCGAAGGCGAGCACGGCGGCGTGACCTTCCTCGACACCCCCGGACACGCGGCCTTTACCGCCATGCGTGCCCGTGGTGCCCAGGCGACCGACGTGGTCATCCTGGTGGTGGCTGCCGACGACGGCGTGATGCCGCAGACGATCGAAGCGGTCGAACACGCCAAGGCGGCCGGTGTGCCGCTGGTGGTGGCGATCAACAAGATCGACAAAGAGGGTGCCGATCTCGATCGCATCCGCAACGAGCTCTCCCAGCACGGCGTGATCTCGGAAGAGTGGGGCGGCGACACCCAGTTCGTGCCCGTCTCGGCCAAGACCGGTGATGGCATCGATCAGCTGCTCGAGTCCGTGCTGCTGGTCTCCGAAGTGCTCGAGCTCAAGGCCGTTCCCGAAGCGCCCGGCAAGGGTGTGGTGGTCGAGTCGCGGCTCGACCGTGGCCGCGGTCCGGTCGCCACCGTGCTGGTTCAGAACGGTACCCTGAGCCGCGGTGACATCGTGCTCGCTGGCCTGCACTACGGCCGCGTGCGTGCGCTGACCAACGAACTCGGCCAGCAGGTCGAGTCGGTGGGTCCGTCGATGCCGGTGGAGATCCAGGGTCTCGACGGTACGCCGGAAGCCGGCGAGGACTTCATGGTGCTGGCCGACGAGAAGAAGGCGCGTGAAATCGCCAACTTCCGTCAGGGCAAATACCGCGAAGTGCGTCTGGCGCGGCAGCAGAAGGCCAAGCTGGAGAACATGTTCAGCCAGATGGGCCAGGACGAGGTGGCCAAGGTCAACGTCGTGCTCAAGGCCGACGTCCAGGGCTCGCTGGAAGCGATCCGTGGCGCTCTGGAAGAGCTCTCCACCGACGAAGTCCAGGTCGCCGTGGTCTCCTCCGGGGTTGGTGGCATCACCGGCACCGATGCCAACCTGGCGCTCGCCAGCGAGGCGATTCTGGTCGGCTTCAACGTGCGTGCCGATGCCTCCGCCCGGGAGATCGTCGAGCGTGAAGGGCTGGATCTGCGCTACTACAGCGTCATCTACCAGCTCATCGACGAGGTCAAGCAGGCCATGAGTGGCATGCTGGCACCGGAGTGGAAGGAAGAGATCGTCGGTATCGCCGAAGTGCGTGATGTGTTCAAGGCGCCGAAGATCGGCGCGATCGCTGGCTGTATGGTCATCGAGGGCACCGTCCACCGCAACAAGAAGATCCGTGTCCTGCGCGACAACGTGGTCATCTACGAAGGCGATCTGGAGTCCCTGCGTCGCTTCAAGGATGACGTCAACGAAGTGCGTAACGGCATGGAGTGCGGTATCGGCGTCAAGAACTACAACGACGTTCAGGTCGGCGACAAGATCGAGGTCTTCGATCAGGTCAAGGTCGAACGGTCGCTGTAAGCGGCGATACCCGGGGGCCTGGCCCCCGGGGCCACGGAGCTAACGATGCGCGAATTCAAACGAACCGACCGGGTCGCCGACCAGCTCCAGCAGGAGCTGGCCGTGCTGATCCAGCGCGAGATCAAGGATCCGCGGCTGGGCATGGTCACCGTCAGTTCGGTGAAGGTCAGCCGGGATCTCGGTTACGCCGATGTCTTCGTCACCCTGCTGGGCGAGAACGACGCCGAGCGGGTGCGCGAGAACCTGGGCGTGCTCAAGCGTGCGGCCGGCTTCCTGCGCTCGCAGATCGCGCGTCGCATCAAGCTGCGTCACGTGCCGGAGCTGCGCTTTCACTACGACGAAAGCGTGCTGCGGGGCCATCACCTCTCGGCGCTGATCGACGAGGCGGTGGCCAGCGATCAGCGCCAAGACGCGGCTGACGACGCATCGTCCGACGATAACGCGTCGCAGCGGGATGATGACGCGCCGCAGCGGGACGATGACGCGTCGCAGCGGGGTGATGGAGCGCCGCAGCGGGGTGATGGAGAGCCGCGCTGATGGCCAGGCGTCGCAAGGGCCTGCCGATCGATGGCGTGCTGCTGCTGGACAAGCCCCAGGGCATGTCCAGCAACCACGCGCTGCAGCGGGTCCGACGTCTCTATCAGGCGCGCAAGGCGGGGCACACCGGTACGCTGGACCCCATGGCGACCGGGCTGCTGCCGGTCTGCCTCGGCGAGGCGACCAAGTTCTCCGCGCACCTGCTGGAGGCCGACAAGGTCTACCGTACCCGGGTCAAGCTGGGTGAGATCACCGACACCGGCGATGCCGAGGGGGAAGTGATCGCACGTCAGGCGCTCCCCGAGCGGCTGGACCACGACGCCATCGAGGCGCTGCTCGCGCGTTTTCGTGGCGAGATCGAGCAGGTGCCGCCGATGTACTCCGCGCTCAAGCATCAGGGGCGCAAGCTCTACGAGCTGGCGCGGGAAGGCAAGACGGTGGCACGTGCGCCGCGCCGCGTGACGGTGTATGATATTCGGCCGCTCGGCTGGGAGCCCGATGGCTTCTGGCTCGAGGTGCGCTGTAGCAAGGGTACCTATATCCGCACGCTGGCCGAGGATATCGGCCGCGAAGCCGGTTTCGGCGCGCATATCACGGCGCTGGAGCGGCTGCAGACGGGGCCTTTCGACAGCGCGCGGCGGGTGACGCTCGAGGCGCTCGAGGGGATGGACGACGACGCCCGGCTGGCACAGCTGTTGCCGGCCGATGCGATGCTCGACCATCTGCCCCCGCTCGCGGTGGCCGCCGAGACGGCTGATCGCCTGCTTCACGGGCAGCGTGCTGCGGTGGCCGCCGGTACGCTGGCGCCCGGCACCACGGCAAGACTCTATCTCGACCACGCCTTTCTGGGGCTGGTCGAGGCGACCGGGGCGACGGAGATCGCGCCCAAGCGCCTGGTCGATACCGCGGCTCTGGCATCGGGCTGAGTCCCGACACCAGGGTGGCAACGGCGGCGAGCCCTGGCTCGACGCCACACGCTGGAGTTCGCTCCGGCGATCATCGGGAGACTGCAAATATGCGTGGTCTCCGACATTCATCACTCAAGCATATTGCTTAGGAGAGTGTTTCATGGCACTGACTGCCGAGAAGAAAGCCGAAATCGTCAAAGAGTTCGGCCAGGGTGAAAACGACACCGGTTCCCCGGAAGTGCAGGTTGCCCTGCTGAGCGCCAACATCGATGGCCTGCAGAGCCACTTCAAGGATCACAAGCAGGATCACCACTCCCGTCGTGGTCTGATCCGCATGGTCAACCAGCGCCGCAAGCTGCTGGACTACCTCAAGGGCAAGGACTTCGACCGCTATCAGTCGCTGATCAAGAAACTCGGTCTGCGTCGCTGATACCGTCTGCCGGCACGCTTGCCGGCAGCGCGTGCTCGAGACAGGCAATCCCGTTCGGGATTGCCTGTTTTTTTATGCCCACTCGCCTGTCTTTGTCGCGGCTTTGCCCCGCCCCCTGGCTCACCTCTTCGGCCTCTGCTTCGGCCCCTTTTCGCGCTCCTGAGCCTGTGCCCGCAGCGTGTGTCACGCAGGCGACGTCGGTAGCTCTCGCCAGCGCGAACGCCTAGAATGGTCGCCGAGTCAAAAGACCCACATGAATCCGACAAGTTGAAGGAATACCCGTGAATCCGGTCGAAACCACCTTCCAGTACGGTGCCAGCACCGTCACTCTCGAAACCGGGCGCGTCGCCCGTCAAGCTACCGGCGCCGTGCTGGTCACCATGGATGATACCGTGGTGCTGTGTACCGTCGTCGGCCGCAAGGATCTCAAGCCTGGCCAGGACTTTTTCCCGCTCTCCGTGCACTACCAGGAGAAGACTTACTCGGTCGGCAAGATCCCCGGCGGCTTCTTCAAGCGTGAAGGGCGCCCCACCGAGAAAGAGACGCTGACCTCGCGTCTGATCGATCGTCCGATCCGCCCGCTGTTTCCCAAAGGCTTCATGAACGAAGTCCAGGTCATCTGTACCGTACTCTCCGCCGACCGTAACCAGGACCCGGACATCGCTGCGATGCTCGGCACCTCGGCCGCGTTGGCGATCTCCGGGCTGCCGTTCAACGGCCCGATCGGCGCCGCCCGTGTCGGTTTCACCGAGTCGCGTGGCTACTTCCTCAATCCCAAGGTGGATGAGCTCGCCACCACCGAGCTCAACATGGTCGTGGCCGGTACCGACAAGGCGGTACTGATGGTCGAGTCCGAGGCCAAGGAGCTGAGCGAAGACGAGATGCTCGGCGGCGTGCTCTATGCCCATCAGGAGATGCAGGTCGCGGTGGACGCGATCAAGGCATTCGCCCAGGAAGCCGGCAAGCCCAAGTGGGACTGGCAGCCGGCGGCCGACAACGCCGCCCTCAAGAGCGCCATCGCCGGCGCCTTCGAAGCCAAAATCGGCGAGGCTTATCGCATCACCGACAAGATGGCGCGTCAGGATGCCCTGGCCGCGATCCGCAGCGATGCGCTGGCCCAGTTCGCCGCTGGCGACAGCCCGCAGTTCAGCGCCGACGAGGTGAGCGGTGCCCTGGCCAGCCTCGAGAAGCACACCGTGCGGCGTCGCGTCATCGCCGGCGAGCCGCGCATCGATGGCCGTGATCACAAGACCGTGCGTCCGCTCGACGTCAAGGTCGGCGTGCTGCCGCGTACCCACGGCTCGGCGCTGTTCACCCGCGGCGAGACCCAGGCCGTGGTCATCGCCACCCTGGGCACGCTGCGTGACGCCCAGCTGATCGAGTCGCTGGAAGGGGAGCGCAAGGATCGCTTCCTGCTGCACTACAACTTCCCCCCCTACAGCGTCGGCGAAGCCGGCTTCATGGGTGGCCCCAAGCGCCGCGAGATCGGTCACGGCCGACTGGCACGCCGTGGCGTGCAGGCGATGCTGCCCAGCGAAGAGGACTTCCCGTACACCATCCGCGTGGTCTCGGAGATCACCGAGTCCAACGGCTCCAGCTCGATGGCTTCCGTCTGCGGCACCTCGCTGGCGCTGATGGACGCTGGCGTGCCGATCAAGGCGCCGGTCGCGGGTATCGCCATGGGGCTGGTCAAGGACGATGACGGTTTCGCCGTTCTCACCGACATCCTGGGCGACGAAGATCACCTCGGTGACATGGACTTCAAGGTGGCCGGTTCCGCCCAGGGCGTGACCGCACTGCAGATGGACATCAAGATCGAGGGCATCAACGAAGAGATCATGGAGACCGCGCTCTCCCAGGCGCATCAGGCGCGTATCGAGATCCTCGACAAGATGAACGCGGTCATCGCCGAGAGCCGCAACGAAGTCTCCGACTACGCCCCGGCGATGCAGACGATCAAGATCGATCCGGACAAGATCCGTGACGTCATCGGCAAGGGCGGCGCCACCATTCGCGGTATCTGCGAAGAGACCGGCGCCTCCATCGACATCGACGACGACGGTACCGTGCGTATCTACGCCGAAGACCGCGCCGCGGCCAAGCGTGCCATCGACAGTGTCGAGGCGATCACCGCCGAAGCCGAGATCGGCAAGCTCTACCGCGGCAAGGTGGTGCGTCTGGCCGACTTCGGCGCCTTCGTCAACTTCATGCCGGGTACCGACGGCCTGGTGCACATCTCGCAGATCGTGCCGGAGCGCGTCAACGACGTGAAGGACTACCTGAGCGAAGGCCAGGAAGTGACGGTCAAGGTGCTCGATATCGACAACCGCAACCGCGTGAAGCTGTCGATCAAGGAGATCACCCCGGAAGAGCAGGCCGCCTTCGAGGCGTCCCTCGTCGTCACCGAGTAAGTCTACGGGCGCCGCACCGGCGCCCGCTGCTCGCTCGACCACGCCCGGTCCGCCTCGTGCGGGCCGGGCGTTTTTGTGCCCGGCCATCCCTGGCGGGCGCCCTACGGGCCGCCTTTGGCGTCTAGAATCGTTCCCGACGATGTTTTGTGCCCTGCCTCCCTGGCGGGCACCCTGCGAGCTCAGGCGCTAGCGGTAGTGGCACGGGGTGGCGGCAGCCAGCGCTTGATCCGTCGCGACAGGCGCTTCTCCACCAGCTCGAAGCTGATCCAGGAGAGCAGGGCGATGAGCGGCAGGCAGATCGCCAGGGTGAGATAGGGGCCGAGCCCGAGGCGCTGGGTGAGCAGGTAGTTGCCGCACCACAGCACGATGACGTGGAGCAGGTAGGTCGAGTAGGACCAGTCGCCCATGCGCTTGAACACCCGGTTGTCGCCGATATGCGGCTCCAGCGCGATACAGGCAATCACCAGCAGGGCGCTGGGCAGGCCCCAGGCGAAGAAGCGCAGGGTGCCGGCGGGGTCGTCGAAGGAGAGGAGCGTCGCCACGCTGAGCCCGATCAGCAGCAGCGGCCATACCCGCCCGGTGGGCAGCCCGTGGCGGGCGTAGTAGACGCCGATGCCGACCCCGAGCAGGAACTCGAAGATGATCGGATCGCTATAGAAACTGCTGATGAAAGGTTGTCGGGCGAATAGCGTATTGATCGCCACGATCGCGATCACCAGCCCCCACAGCCGCCACGGCCGCGCCAGCAGCAGCGAAGCGGCGAATACCAGGTAGAACAGCATCTCGAAGTTGAGCGTCCAGCCCACCGGCAGGATCGGGTAGTAGCCGTAGCCGGCCGGGTTCTCGGCCGGGATGAACAGCAGCGACTTGATCAGCCCGATGACACTGAAGCCGTACTCCGGCATGACGTCGCTGGTGAATACGATCACCAGGGCGGTGATCGCGGTATACAGCCAGTAGGCGGGCACGATTCGGGCGCAGCGCTGGAGCAGGAACTGGGGCATCGAAAGCCGCTTGCCGCGGGTCGAGACGGTGATCACGAAGCCGCTGATGACGAAGAAGATGTCCACCCCCACCTGGCCGCGGGTGGAGAGCAGATACTCGACCCAGTTATCGGCCTGGAAGCCGAAGAACACCTGCATGAAGTGGTGAAAGACGACGATCCACGCCGCCAGGGCGCGCAGCGCCTGTACCGAAACCAGCATCCCGCCTTCCTGTCTGCGACCAAAGTTGACAGCTATCGGAGGGGAAACAGCGGCGAAAGTTCGCCGCCGTCACACAGGCTGACAAAACGCTATGTCTGGACAACCTCTGTGCGGCAACTTTGCAGAGCAGGCGAGTCTGGCGTGCGCGTCACACCTTGCGCAGTGCCACCTGTTCGACCAGATGGTCGCGCCCCTTGCGCAGGATCAGATCGGCCCGCGGGCGGGTCGGCAGGATGTTCTCGCGCAGGTTGCGGCGGTTGATGTCGCGCCACAGCCCCTCGGCGATCTCCAGCGCCTCGGCCTCGCCGATCTGGGCATAGCGGTGGAAGAAGGAGTCGGGGTTCTGGAAGGCGGTCTGGCGCAGCAGCTTGAAGCGCTCCAGATACCAGTCGTGGATATGCTGCTCTTCGGCATCGATGTAGATCGAGAAGTCGAAGAAGTCGGAGACGAACGGCACCATCTTGCCGTCTTCGGGTAGATCGCGCACCTGCAGCACGTTGATGCCCTCGACGATCAGGATGTCGGGGCAGTCGACGGTCTGGAATTCGCGCTCACGCACGTCGTAGGTGAGGTGCGAGTAGAGCGGCGCCTGAACGTTGCGCACGCCCGCCTTGATCCAGGAGAGAAAGCGCAGCAGGGCGCCGATGTCGTAGCTCTCCGGGAAGCCCTTGCGGGTCATCAGTGCCTTGTCCTTGAGCACCGCGTTGGGATAGAGGAAGCCGTCGGTGGTGACCAGATCGACCTTGGGGCTCGACGGCCAGCGCGCCAGCAGCTCCTTGAGGATACGCGCGGTGGTCGACTTGCCCACCGCGACCGACCCGGCCAGGCCGATGATGAACGGTGTCTTCTGGGTATAGTCGATGTCGAGGAAGCGCTTGCGTTGGGCGTAGAGCTGCTGGCTGGCTTCGACGTAGGAGGAGAGCAGCCGCGACAACGACAGATAGATGCGTCGTACCTCATCGAGATCGATCGGGTCGTTGAGCGAGCGCAGCCGCTGAACCTCTTCGGAGGCGAGCGTCAGCGGCGTGTCGGCGCGAAAGGCCGCCCACTGCTGCGCCGAATAGAACTGATAGGGTGAGAACGGGTCCGGTCTCAGTTGGTTCATTGGATGTCTCTGACCATGATCGTCGAGTCGGCAGGCGGCGCTCAGCCGTCTTGCGGGCACTCATTGTCCGTGGTGTGGCCGGAATCGGCAAACCGCGGCAGCCACATCGGCTGTATGCCGCGGGCGTCCGCCGTGCCCCGAGTGACGAAGCCCAGCGTCTGATAGAGGGTGAGTGCCGCGAGGTTGTCGTGGAACACGTTGAGCGTGACGCAGCGGGCCTGGCGCCGCCGGGCCTGCGCCAGCAGATGTTGGCACAGGCTGCGCCCCAGCCCCTGGCCGCGGTGGTCTGGTGCGACGATGAGTCGAGCCAGATGCCAGTGGTCGCTGGCCCTGGGCACGAGCTGGCCGAAGGCAACGGGGTGCTCGCCCTCGCGCAGGGTGAAAGCGGGCGTGGCGCCGCCACCGAACTCGCGCCACAGCGTGGCGGCGTCCGGTGGCCAGGAGAGGCCGGGGCCGGCCCAGCGTTCGAGCGCCTGGGGCGAGTCGACCCAAGCGGCGATCACGCGCAGATCGCCCGGTAGCGCCGCACGCCAGTGGCGTTCAGGCATGTGCCGGCCCCGGCAGGGTGACCGCGATATTGTCGATCAGCCGCGTAGGGCCCAGATAGACGGCACCGAGCAGACGCGCCGGCCCGGCTGCCCCGGGTGTCAGCGGTGCCAGGCTGGGGTCACGCAGTTCCAGATAGTCCAACTGCAGATCCGCGTCCGCGAGCGCCTGGCGCGCCCGGTCCAGGCTGATGTCGACCGCGGTGCCCTGGTTCAGCGCGGCGGCGCACTCGTGCAGGGTGCGGTAGAGCGCGCTGGCGCGCTGGCGCTCCTCGGCGGAGAGATAGCCGTTGCGCGAGGAGAGTGCTAGGCCATCGTCGGCGCGCGCTGTGGCGACGCCCTCGACCTGGATCGGAAAGTGCAGATCGGCCACCAGCTTGCGAATCACCGCCAGCTGCTGGAAATCCTTCTCGCCGAAACAGGCGACATCCGGCTGGATCAGATGGAACAGCAGCGAGACCACGGTGGCGACACCGTCGAAATGGCCGGGGCGGCTGCCGCCGCAGAGACCTTCCGAGACCCCGGGCACCCGCACCTGGGTCAGGCCCTCGAGCCCCTGTGGATAGAGGGTCTCCACGCTGGGCGCGAACAGCAGATCGCAGCCGTGTCGCGCCAGCTGCTCGCTGTCGGCCGCCAGGGTGCGCGGATAGCGTGCGAAATCCTCGCCCGGGCCGAACTGCAGGGGATTGACGAACAGCGTCGCCACGACCACATCGGCCAGTTCGCGGGCGCGGTCGACCAGTGCCAGATGGCCCGCATGCAGGTTGCCCATGGTCGGTACCAGAGCGATACGCTGGCCGCCGCGGCGCTCGCCGGCGAGCCATTCGCGCAGCGGCGCAACGGCGTGCAGGGTGTGCATCAGAAGGTGTGCTCCTCGGCCGGGAAGGTGCGCGCCTTCACCGCCTCGTGATAGGCGCGGAAGGCATCGGGGATACTGTCACGGCCACTCAGGAAGTTCTTGACGAAGCGCGGCACGTAGCCGCTGTTGAGTCCCAGCACGTCGTGCATCACCAGAATCTGGCCGTCGACCTCGGCCCCGGCGCCAATGCCGATCACCGGGGCGGCGACAGCGTCGCGTACCGCCTTGCCCAGCTCCGCCGGCACGCACTCCAGCAGGATCACCGCCGCGCCGGCGTCGACCAGGCACTGGGCATCGTGGATGATGCGCTGGGCCTGATCGCGCTCGCGGCCCTGAACCTTGAAGCCGCCGAAACGGTGCACGCTCTGCGGGGTCAGGCCGAGATGGGCGCACACCGGTACGCCGCGGCGATGGAGTTCATTGACCCCATCGGCCATCCACGCCTCGCCCTCGATCTTGATCAGCTCGGCGCCGGCGCGCATCAGGGTGCCGGCGTCGCGCAGCAGCTGCGCGGTGTCGACGTTGCTCATGAACGGCAGGTCGACCATCAGCAGGCTGTGGCGCTTGGCGCGGGCCACGCAGCGGGTGTGGTAGCAGAGGTCATCGAGGGTGACCGGCAGCGTGCTGGCGTGGCCCTGCAGCACCATGCCGAGGGAGTCGCCCACCAGCAGCACCTCGATGCCGGCCTCGTCGGCGCAGCGGGCGAAGGTGGCATCGTAGGCGGTCAGACAGCTGAAGGTATCGCCTTGCGTCTTGAGGTTGCTCAGCGTATTCAGGGTAACGGGCTTCATCACGGTTCTCTCGCAGCTAACGAACGCTGGGTACCTTTGGCGCGGGGCCGAGTGTAAAGCGTTGTGGGGGGGACGCAACACGACGTTAGGCGCTGGCCGCGAACCCCGCTGCGTACCGGCTGGGGGTGACGCGCCCGGTTGTCAGGGGGCAGGCCGGTGTAGCAGTGTTCACGGGGACAGGCGGTGCAGCGGCTGATGAGCCAGGGCGGCGGCGCGCTCGCCCACCGGGGTGCCATCCAGCACCAGTGTGGGATCGATCTCGGCCAGCGGTTCGAGCACGAAACGCCGTGTCAGTCGCTGCGGGTGCGGCAGCGTCAGACGCGGCGTCTCCAGGGTCAGATCGGCGTAGCTCAGCAGGTCGAGGTCCAGCGTGCGTGGCCCCCAGTGGCGCAGGCGAACACGGCGGTGGCGCTGCTCCAGCGCCTGCAGCTGGTCGAGCAGCGCCAGCGGCGACAGGCGGGTACGCAGCGCGACCACCGCATTGACGAAATCCGGCTGGTCCTGGGGCCCCACGGGCGCGCTCGCATAGAGCGAGGAGCGTGCCACCAGGTTGCTCAGCGGCAGCACCGCCAACGCCTCGAGAGCACGCTCGAGTTGCGCGCGGGGCGCTTCCAGATTGCTGCCGAGGCCGATATAGGCCAGTGCGCCGACGGACTCACTCATCCAGGGTCGGCGGCGCGGCACGGTTGCTCGGACGGCGGCGCTTGCGCTGACGGCGGCGCTTGGGCTTGCCGTTGGTAGAGGCCGGATGGCCGCCATCGACCTGTTGCATCAGCTCGTGCTGACGGCTCTCGTCGGCGTGCTGGAACTCGGTCCACCACTCGCCCAGCTCCGGCGTTAGCTCGCCGGCCTGCTCGCGCAGCAGCAGGAAGTCATAGGCGGCGCGGAAGCGCGGATGCTCCAGCGTCTGGAACACCTTGCGCCCGCGCCGGCGCGGCAGGTGCTGCTGGAGATCCCAGATCTCACGCATGGGGATGCTGAAACGCTTGGGAATCGAGGTGTGCTTGAGCTGACGGCTGATGACCTGCTGTGCCGCTGCCTGCTGGGCGGGAACATCGGGCAGCTCCTGCTCGTGGGCCACCTGGGCGGTGCGCTGCACCACGCAGGGCCACAGCAGCGCGGCGAAGAGGAAGGCCGGGGTGACCGGACGATCCTCGGCCAGGCGGGCGTCGGTGTTGGCCAGCGCCTGCTCGACCAGGGACTCTGCCCAGGGCAGTTCCGCCAACGCCTCGTCGCTCTCCGGGAACAGCATGGCGTAGAGGCCGAGTTCGCGCAGGCAGCGGAAGCTCTGCACCGCATGTCCGGAGAGAAACAGCTTGAGCACCTCCTCGAACAGGCGTGCCGGCGGAATCTGCAGCAGCAGCGGGGCGAGTTCGCGGATCGGTGCCTCGGTGCCGGCTTCGATCTCGAAATCGAGCTTGGCGGCGAAGCGTGCGGCACGCAGCATGCGTACCGGGTCCTCGCGGTAGCGTGTCTCGGGGTCGCCGATCAGACGCAGCAGGCGGAGATCGAGATCGGCGATACCGCCGGTCCAGTCGTAGATGCTGAAATCGCTGACGCTGTAGTAGAGGGCGTTGACGGTGAAGTCGCGGCGGATGGCGTCCTCCTCCACGCTGCCCCAGACATTGTCGCGCAGCAGCAGCCCTTGGTCGGACTGCTGGCTGACATTGCCGTCGTCACCGTCGCCATGGCTGCCGCGGAAGGTGGTGACCTCGATGATCTCGCGGCCGAAGCGCACATGGACGATGCGGAAGCGCCGGCCGATGATGCGCGAATTACGAAACAGCTGGCGCACCTCGTCGGGGGTGGCGCTGGTGGCCACGTCGAAATCCTTGGGCTGCCGGCCGAGCAGAGAGTCACGGATGCAGCCGCCCACCAGATAGGCGTCGTAGCCGGCGCCATTGAGCCGGTAGAGCACCTTGAGGGCGTTTTCGCTCAGATTCTTGCGCGATACGCTGTGCTCGTCGCGTGGGAGCACGATCTGCTGCAGGACCGGTTCGGCGGCATCGGCGCGGGCGGACTCGGGGCCGAAGAGACTCTTCAAACGTTCACCGGGACGTTGTAGAAAGCGGGAAAATCCTTTGAACATGCGGCGAAGTCGACTCGCAAGATAGCAAAGCCCCAGTGTAGCGGAGCCCCGGATGCTTGCATAGCGAAGCCCTGGCCGTCTGTCCAGCTGCGTCTCCGTATGGCGGATTATCGAGGGCGGGTTGTGGGGGGCTGATGACGCCAGGGCGGAGCGCCCGGAGGGGGCTGCCAGGCGGCGGTGTGCAAGCCTTCACTGGCGCGCTGATCGGCCCACGGTGAAACAGGCGCACAGCAAAAAGGGGAGGCCATCGGCCTCCCCTCTTAAGCTTTTTCTGCAACGTCCATGCCGCTTCTTTTTGTTCGTGATGGCGCATCGCCTTGAATACGCAACACAGTCGCCTGACTAGCGCGCCACCGACGCGTGTCGTCGTGAAACCAAAGGTGGCGACCACCTCGTATTCAAAACAATAATCCAACCACGACAGGCAATGCCTTTTCCCGAGTGTTGTTGTTGTTTCGGGAAGTCTTCGATTTACGGGGCGCGTTGTTGTTGTTGCCCGGCCTACCGAAGAACGTCGCGTCCTGATTGCATTCCTGACTCGAGGGCGTTGTCGTTGTTATCCCTCTGGTTGCCTGGAGACCGTTGTCGTTGTTGTCGGTCCGGCGGCAGCGAGTCGTTCGAGTCGACGCCTGAGTTGTTGTTGTTGGCGTCAGTTCTGTCTACCGGTCGTTGATCTTGTTGTTGTGTGCGACCGGTGTGTGTCGATTGTTCTTCTTGTCCAATGTGAGTGCACTGAGCGTGCCAACCCCTGGTTTTTTCTTTTTGATCAAAGGGTTGGCTTTTTCTTCGAGGCCAGCTCTTGATCTTGTCGGCCCGTATGCTCGAGGGGGTGATTCAAAACGGGGCAGAGAAAGCCGCCGATGCTTGTTATTGGTGCAGAACCCCTCCTGCAATGGCGACAAGGGTGACGCAAAACGACACAAATTGCGCTTAGACCATGGTCGTCAGCCGAATGGGGTAGACGTGCGTGCCGCTTGCGCTCAGGCCGGATCGCGGTAGGCGCGGGGTGTCAGCGCCTGCGGGGACCATGCATCCACCGCCCATGCCAGCTGGTTGGCGACCGGCGCCTGACGCAGGGCCAAGGGGGGCTGCTGGTCGAGCAGCGCGAGCGCCTGGTAGAGCAGCGGGCGTGCGGCCGCATCGTCCAGGGGCAGCGGCGGCGCCAGGTTCTGCTTGGAGAGTTTCTGCCCGTCATCGCCACGAATCAGCGGCAGGTGCAGGTAACGCGGCTCGGGGTAGTTCAGCGCCTGCTGCAGCTGGCGCTGCCACGGCGTGTTGTCGAGCAGGTCATAGCCGCGCACCACGTCGGTGATGCCTTGGGCGGCGTCGTCGACCACCACCGCCAGCTGATAGGCCCACAGGCCATCCTTGCGCTTGACCACCACGTCGCCCTGGGTGGTCGGGTCGAGCCGCTGGGTCCCGAACAGCCGGTCCTGCCAGGTCACCGGATGGGGGCCGAGGTCGGTACGCAGGCGCCACGCCTGGGGGCGCTCGGGATGGCGCGGGCCTTCGCGGCACCAGCCGGGGTAGTGGCCGAGATGCTGCCACTCCTTGCGCGAGCAGCCGCAGGGATAGACCCGGCCGGTAGTGGCCAGGTGTTCGAGCGCGGTCTGGTAGGCGTCGTCGCGCTGGTGCTGAAACCACACTTCGTCGTCCCAGGTGAGACCGAAGGCCTCCAACTGGCGCTGAATGGTCGCTGCGGCCTGGGGTGGACAGCGCGGCGGATCGATGTCTTCGATGCGCAGCAGCCAGCGCCCACCGGCAGCGCGCGCGTCGAGCCAGCTGCCCAGGGCGGCGACCAGCGAGCCCAGGTGCAGCGGGCCGGAGGGCGTGGGGGCGAAACGACCGACGTAGGGCATCGTCTCTCCATCGTGGAACGGAAAAGCAAGCGTGACAGGAAGAGCAAGCGGTACGGGAAAACAAAACGGGCACCCGCCGGTGCCCGTCTGCTGCTGGCCCTGGGGATCCGTGGATCGACGGGCTATCTGGCGCGATCAGCCGCCGAGCTGCTTCTCTTTCAGCTCCGCCAGCGTCTTGCAGTCGACGCACAGGGTGGCGGTGGGGCGTGCCTCGAGGCGGCGGATGCCGATCTCGACGCCACACGCTTCACAGAAGCCGTAATCGTCTTCGTCGATCTTGTCGATCGTTTCGTTGATCTTCTTGAGCAGTTTGCGCTCGCGGTCACGCGTTCTCAGCTCGAGGCTGAAGCCCTCTTCCTGCGTCGCCCGGTCAGCGGGATCGGCGAAGTTGTTCGCCTCTTCCTGCAGGTGGCGCACCGTGCGATCGACCTCTTCCATAAGATCCTGTTTCCAGCCCAGCAGGATCTCACGGAAGTGCGCAAGCTGCTTTTCGTTCATGTACTCTTCACCCGGTGCCGGCTGGTACGGGGTGAATGCCTTGGGCGCTTCCGTTTTCTTTTCTGCTACTGGCATGGGGCTGCCTCGTTACACAAGTGTCGTGACGCGTGTGATTCGGCCGAGAATCGACCATGGGCAGCATCAGCCGCCGCCCGAAGCCATGCTTGTTTAGCGAAAAAGTTGCTGCATTGCAACCAAAGCCACGCTTTATTTTCGGCTGCCGCGACGCTGCGACCGGTATGTCGCCGGGCGCTGCGGTGGTCCCATCCCATGGGGCGATGTGTGGTGTCGGCCGCCGCTGTCGGCGTCCGGCCCGGCGAGGGCCCCGGCGAGAGGAGTCGATAGAAGATGTCATGGAGCGATCGCCTGGCGGCGGTGGCGCCGTTTCGCGTCATGCGCCTGCTGGAAGCGGCCCAGGCCCGTGAGGCTGCCGGCCACGATGTCATTCATCTGGAGATCGGTGAGCCCGACTTTCCCTCCCCGGCGGCGGTGGTCGCGGCGGGCCAGCAGGCGCTGGCGGCGGGGCATACCCGCTACACCCCGGCGTGCGGACTGCCGGCGCTGCGCGAGGCGATCGCCGCGCACTACCAGCGCTGCCACGGGGTGGCACTCGATCCGCGTCGGGTGATCGTCACCCCCGGCGCTTCCGGGGCGCTGCTGCTGGCGAGTCAGTTGCTGGTGCAGCGCGGTGACCGGGTACTGATGGCCGATCCCACCTATCCCTGCAATCGTCACTTCATGGCGCTGGCCGAGGCCGCGGTGGACTGTGTGCCCGTGGGGCCGGAGAGCGGCTGGCAGCTCGATGCCGCACTGCTCGCCGAGCACTGGCAGCCCAGCACGCGGCTGGCGATGCTGGCCACCCCCTCCAATCCTACCGGCCACATGCTGTCGGCGTCGCAGCTGTCGGCAGTGGCGCAGGCGGTGGCGGCCCGTGACGGGGCGCTGCTGGTCGACGAGATCTATCAGGGGCTGTGCTACGGGGTCGATCCGGTTTCCGCGGTGAGCGTGGCGCCGGAGGCGTTCGTGGTCAACAGCTTCTCCAAGTTCTTCGGTATGACCGGCTGGCGGCTGGGCTGGCTGGTGGCCCCCGAGGCCGCGCTGGAGCCGCTGTCGCGGCTGGCCCAGAACGTCTTCCTGGCGCCGCCGACGCTCTCCCAGCACGCCGCGCTGGCGGCCTTCTCGCCGGCCTGCCTGGACCAGCTGGAAGCGCGTCGCGCCGAGCTGCAGGTGCGCCGCGATGCGCTGCTCGCGGGGCTGGCTCGGTTGGGCCTGGCGCCGGCGCAGCCGCCCCAGGGCGCGTTCTATGTGTGGCTCGACGTCTCCGCCCACACCGATGACAGCGAGGCGTTCTGCCGCGCACTGCTCGACGAGGAGAACGTGGCGATCACCCCGGGCACCGATTTTGCCGTACGCGGTGGGGCCCATCATGTGCGGATCGCCTTCACCACCGGTGTGGCGCGGCTGGAGGAGGCGGTCTCGCGTCTCGAGCGCTTTCTGACCCGCCGGGGGCGCGGATGAGCCAGCTCGAGACTCAGCCCCGGATCGAACTGGTGCCCGGCACGCTGCTGCGCCGCTACAAGCGCTTTCTGGCCGATGTGCAGCTCGATGACGGCCGCGAGGTGGTGGCGCACTGCCCCAATACCGGTTCGATGCGCGCGGTGAATGTGCCCGGCTGCCGGGTGTGGCTGTCGCCGAGTACCAATCCGGCGCGCAAGCTGGCCTGGACCTGGGAGCTGATCGAGCTGCCGGACGGCCAGGGCGGGATCGACTGGGTCTCGGTACACACCGGGCGGACCAATGCGCTGGTGGCGGCGGCACTGCGGGCCGGACGCGTGGCGCCCCTGGCCGACTTCGCGCGCTTGACGCCGGAGGTCAAGGTCGAGGGTGCGCGACTCGATTTCCGCCTCGACCTGGCCTCCGGCGACGCCTGCTACGTCGAGGTCAAGCAGGTCACACTGAAGGAGCGTGACGGCCACGGTTACTTTCCCGATGCGGTCAGTGAGCGCGGTCGGCGCCATCTCGATGCGCTGGCCGCACTCGCCGCCGCGGGCCAGCGCAGCGTGCTGCTGTTCTGCGTGGCGCATACCGGCATCCAGGACGTGGCGCCGGCGGCGCATCTCGACCCTGCCTACGCCGCACGGCTACGCGAGGTGGCTGCGCAGGGGGTCGAGGTGCTGGCCTATGGCTGCGAGCTGCGCCAGGCCGAGGGCCGGCCGCTGGGCATGCGGCTGGCGCGCCAGTTGGCGGTGGATCTCGAGCGCCGGCTGGCGCCAGCGGCCGACTAGCGGCCGCGACAGACCCGGAAGATTGCCGTTTCGCCGAACAGGTTGGGCCAGCGCCGCGAGGTCCAGTGGGGCTGGTGATCGGCGCTGCCTACCGCTTCGTCGGCGATGCGCACGCCCTTTTCACGGCACAGGTTGGCAAAGTCGCGGAAGGTCGACAGGTGGATGTTGGGGGTGTCGTACCAGGCGTGGGGCAGCGAGCGCGATACCGGCATGCGACCGCGCAGGCTCAGGTGCAGGCGGTGCTTCCAGAAGGCGAAGTTGGGAAAGGCGATGATGCACTCCGGGGCCACCCGCAGCATCTCGACCAGCATGCTGTCCGGTCGCCGCAGGGCCTGCAGCGCCTGGGTCATCACCACCACGTCGAAGGCGTCGTCGTCGAAGTTGCCGAGGCCGTCGTCGAGATTCTGCTCGATCACGTTGACCCCGCGGCGCAGGCAGGCGGCGAGCCCCGTCGGGTCGATCTCCAGCCCGTAGCCGGTGACGCCCTTGCGCTGGCCGAGGGTGTCCAGCAGGGTGCCGTCGCCGCAGCCGAGGTCGAGAATGCGGGCGCCGGCGGGCACCCAGTCGTAGATCAGTTCGAGATCGGCGCGCATCAGTGGCCCTCCCCGCGAATGTCAGCATGGACCCGCTGCATGAAGCTGCCGAACACCGCTTCGTAGTGGTCGTTGGGCAGCAGGAAGGCGTCGTGCCCGTGGGGCGAATCGACGTTGACGTAGCTCACCGCCTTGCCCGCGCGCAGCAGGGCGTCGACCAGCTCGCGCGAGCGCGCCGGGGCGAAGCGCCAGTCGGTGGTGAAGCTGATCACCAGATAAGGGCAGGCGACCGGAGCCAGCGCCGCGGCGAGATCGCCGTCGTGCTGGCCGGCGGGGTCGAAGTAGTCCAGCGCCTTGGTCATCAGCAGGTAGGTGTTGGCGTCGAAGCGGGTCGAGAAGGTGTCGCCCTGGTGGCGCAGGTAGGACTCGACCTGGAACTCGACGTCGTAGCCGAAGTTGAGCTGGTCGCTGCGCAGGTCGCGGCCGAAGCGCGAGCCCATCGAGTGCTCCGAGAGGTAGGTGATGTGGCCGATCATGCGCGCCAGCTTCAGCCCCAGCTTGGGGATCGCTTCGCGCTCGGCGTACCAGCCGTCGAAGAAGTCGGGATCGGAACGGATCGCCTGGCGGGCGACCTCGTTGAAGGCGATGTTCTGGGCCGAGAGGCGAGGCGTGGCGGCGATCACCACCGCATTGGCGACCCGCTCGGGATAGGCGATCGTCCACTGCAGCGCCTGCATGCCACCGAGACTGCCGCCGACCACTGCAGCGAAGCGGGAGATGCCGAGGTGGTCGGCCAGGCGCGCCTGGCTATGCACCCAATCGGCCACCGTGAGCACCGGGAAGGTCGGCCCCCACAGCCGGCCGGTCTGCGGATTGAGACTGCCCGGGCCGGTGCTACCGTGGCAGCCGCCCAGGTTGTTGAGCGAAACGACGAAGAAGCGCTCGGTGTCGATCACCTTGCCGGGGCCGATATAGGCGTCCCACCAGCCCGGCTTGCGCTCATCCGCGGCGTGGTAGCCGGCGGCATGGTGGTGACCGGAGAGCGCATGGCAGACGAGCACGGCGTTGCTGCGCTCGGCGTTGAGCGTGCCGTAGGTCTCGTAGACCAGCTCGAAGCGCTCCAGCGTCTTGCCGCAGGCGAGCGGCAGCGGCGTGTCGAAGGTCGCGGTCTGGGGCGTGACCAGGCCGACCGAGTCGGGCGGGAAGGAAGCGGACATGAAACGCGGAGGTCTCCAGAATCAGCAGGGCAGACGACCGCCCCCGGGTACGGCGTGCGACCCGGGGGCGGTGGTGGCGTTCAGAATCCGACCAGGGCGCCCGGCAGGCCGGCGGCGCGGGCCAGCGCACCGACCACCAGGCTGTCGAGCAGGTTGATGGCGATGAAGACCACGATCGGCGACAGGTCGATCATGCCCAAGGGCGGGATGACACGGCGCACCGGCGCCATGATCGGCTCGACGATCTGCATCACCAGCAGCGCGCCGGGATGGCTCGCGCGGGGCGCCACCCAGCTCAGGATGATCATGATGATCAGGGCGAAGAAGTAGATCTTCAGAATGGCATTGAGCACCCCGGCGATGGCGGCGAGCAGAATGCCCTGCAGCGGGGGCATGCCGAAGCCGGCGAACTGGAAGATGGCGATGATCACGATCGCCTTGAGCAAGAAGCCGGCGAACAGGGTGGCGATGTCGATGCGGCCGAACGGGCGCAGGATCTTCTGCAGCGGCGCCACCACCGGCTGGGTCGCCTTGACGATCCCCTGGCTCATGGGGTTGTAGTAGTCCGCCTGCGAGAACTGCAGCAAGAAGCGCAGCATGAGGACGAAGAGGTAGATGCTGACGAGGCTGTTGACCAGCATCAGACCGGCGCTTCCAAGATGACTGCCCATCGAATGATCTCCTAGTGATTCGGCAACTTCAGTTCTGGCTCAGTTCACGTGACAGCTCGCGGGCGCGCTCTGCGGCGGCCTCGGCGGCTTCGGCCACGATGCGCGCGAGCTCGGCATCCTGGAAGCTCTGGATGGCGCGCTCGGTGGTGCCGTTGGGCGAGGTGACGCGGCGGCGCAGCTCGGCCGGTTCGAACTCGCTCTCCCGCGCCATCTTGGCCGCACCGTAGACCGTCTGCAGCGCCAGCCGACGGGCGCTCTCCGGCGCCAGCCCCAGCGCGATGCCGGCGGCCTCCAGCGACTCCATGAACAGGAAACAGTAAGCCGGACCGCTGCCGGCGACGGCGGTCACGGCATCGATCTGCGCCTCCTCCTCGACCCACTCGACCAGTCCCACCGCGCCCAGCAGTTCGCTCGCCAGGCTGCGCTGTGCGGCGTCGACGCGGGCATTGGCATAGAGACCGCTGGCGCCAGCGCCGACCAGTGACGGGGTATTGGGCATGCAGCGTATCACGGGCAGCTCGCCGCCCAGCCACTGCTCCAGCGTGGCCGCTTCGAGCCCGGCGGCCACCGACATGATCAGCGGGCGGCGCGCCTGCACCGCCTCGCGCAGCGACAGACACAGCTCGCGCATCATCTGTGGCTTGACCGCGAGCACTACCACGTCGGCCTCGGCCACTGCTGCGAGGTTGTCGCGGGTGGTGTTGACGGGATACCGCGCGGCGATGGCGTCGAGTCGCTCCTGGCTGCGCGAGGTGGCAGTGATGGCGGCGGCCGGATAGCCGCTGTCGAGCATGCCGCCGAAGATGGCGCTGGCCATGTTGCCGGCACCGATGAAGGTGATACGGCTGGCCTGGGATGAGTCGGTCATGACGAAATCCTGTATCGCAGCGAAGAAAAGTGTGGCCTCAAGGCCGGGCACCGACGGGCGGGCGGCTGCCGAAGATCGCGGTGCCCAGGCGTACCAGCGTGGCGCCCTCGGCCACGGCGGCCTCGAGGTCACCGCTCATGCCCATCGACAGGGTGTCCAGCGGCGCCTCGGGGAAGCGCGTGCGCAGCCCCTCGAAGGCGACACGTACGGCCCGGAAGGCCTCACGCTGGCGGGCCGGGTCGTCGCTCGGTGCCGGCAGCGCCATCAAGCCGCGCAGGCGCAGGTTGGGCAGTCCCAGCAGCGCCTCGGCCAGGGCCGGCAGCGCCTCGGCGTCGACACCGGCCTTGCTCGCCTCGCCGCTGACATTGAGCTGCAGGCAGACATTGAGCGGCGCGAGCGTCGGCGGACGCTGGTCCGACAGCCGGCGCGCGATCTTCTCACGCTCGACGCTGTGGACCCAGGCGAAGTGCTCGGCGACGTCACGGGTCTTGTTCGACTGCAGGGCGCCGATGAAATGCCACTCGATGTCGTCGAGAGCGGCCAGCTGGGCCTGCTTCTCCAGCGCTTCCTGCAGATAGTTCTCGCCGAACGCGCGTTGACCGGCGTCATATGCCTGACGCAGCATGGCGGCAGGCTTGGTCTTGCTGACGGCCAGTATGCGGGCCGCCTGCGCGGGGCGTCCTGCGGCCTGCAGAGCGTTCTGCAGGCGCTGGTTGGCCGCGTGAAGGGACTGGGGCACCGACGCTTCTGGCATACTAGACAGCGACCTTATGCAGGGGATCGTATAAAAGCCCATGGATATTACCGAACTGCTGGCGTTTTCGGCAAAGCAAGACGCCTCGGACCTGCACCTCTCGGCGGGTCTGCCGCCGATGATTCGTGTCGATGGCGACATGCGGCGTCTCAACGTGCCGGCACTCGACGACAGCCAGGTCCGGCGGCTTATCTATGATGTGATGAATGATCGCCAGCGGCGCGACTTCGAAGCCGATCTGGAAACCGATTTCTCGTTCGAGGTGAACGGGGTCGCCCGTTTCCGGGTCAATGTCTTCACCCAGGGGCGCGGTGCCGGCGCGGTGTTCCGCATCATTCCCAGCCTGGTGCGTTCCCTCGAAGAGCTCGATCTGGGCGATGTATTCCGGCGCCTGGCGATGCTCCCCCGCGGCCTGGTGCTGGTGACCGGCCCTACCGGCTCGGGCAAGAGCACCACGCTGGCAGCGATGATCGACTACATCAACAGCCACCGCCAGGAGCATATCCTCACCATCGAGGACCCGATCGAGTTCGTCCACCAGAGCAAGCGCTGTCTGATCAACCAGCGCGAGGTACATCGTGACACCAAGGGCTTCGCGCCGGCGCTGCGCTCCGCCCTGCGCGAGGACCCGGACGTGATCCTGGTGGGGGAGCTGCGCGATCTGGAGACGGTCCGCCTGGCACTGACCGCTGCCGAGACCGGGCATCTGGTCTTCGCCACCCTGCATACCACGTCGGCGGCCAAGACCATCGACCGTATCATCGATGTCTTCCCGGGTGACGAGAAGGGGATGGTGCGTTCGATGCTGTCGGAGTCTTTGCAGGGCGTGATTTCGCAGACGCTGCTCAAGCGCGCCGGCGAGGGCGGCGGACGTGTCGCGGCACACGAGATCCTTCTCGGCAACTCGGCGATCCGCAATCTGATCCGCGAAGGTAAGGTGGCGCAAATGTACTCGGCGATCCAGACCGGCGGCAATCTGGGCATGCAGACCCTGGATGCGGCGCTCGCCCGACTTATCGCCGATGGTGTGGTATCGCGTCAGGAGGCACAGGCCAAGTCTCGTGCGGGATTCGAGAGCTAGTGCCGGAGGCCATCGACACCGCTGCCCGATGAGCGGGCCGAGCGCGACGGGCTCCAGGTCTGTCGCAGCCGTTTTTTTGTTCAGGACTCGTCATGACGCCGCATCAATGGTTTGAACAACTTCTCGATATCATGATCGCCAAGCAGGCCTCCGACCTGCTGATTTCCACCGGTGCACCGCCCTGTCTCAAGCTCGACGGCAAGCTGGTCGCGCTCGGCGATGTGCCGCTGCGCCCTGAACAGGTGCGTGAACTGGTCGCGACGACCCTGCCGCAGGGGAGCCGCGAGGCGTTCGAGCGCGAGCGCGAGGCCAACTTCGCGCTCAGCCTGAGTGGCAAGGGACGTTTCCGGGTCAGTGCCTTTTTCCAGCGCAGCCAGCAGGCGATGGTGGTCCGCCGCATCGCCTATGACATACCCGCCCTGGAGAGTCTGGGGCTGCCCGAGGTGGTCACCACGCTGCCGACGATTCGGCGCGGTCTGGTGCTGGTGGTCGGGGGAACCGGCAGCGGCAAGTCGACCACCCTGGCGTCGATGATCCAGCATCGCAACGGCACCAGCGGCGGACACATCATCTGCATCGAAGACCCGATCGAGTACATGCATCCGCATCAGCGCGGGATCATCAATCAGCGCGAAGTGGGCATCGATACCGAGTCTTACGAGGTCGGGCTGAAGAATGCGCTGCGCCAGGCGCCGGACGTGATCGTGATCGGAGAGATCCGCAGCCGCGATACCATGGAGCTGGCGCTCGCCTTTGCCGAAACCGGGCATCTGTGTCTCGCCACGCTCCATGCCAACAACGCCGACCAGGCGGTGGAGCGGATTCTCAATCTGTTCCCGCCCACGCGCCACGACCAGGTATGGATGGATCTCTCTCTCAACCTGCGTGCGGTGGTGGCGCAGCAGCTGCTGCCGCGGCGGGATGGTGAGGGGCGCTGTCTGGCCACCGAAGTGATGCTGCAGTCGCCGCTGATCAGCGAGCTGATCCGGCGCGGCGATATCAGCGAACTCAAGCCGCTGATCCGGCGTTCGCGGGAGCTGGGCATGCAGACCTTCGACCAGTCACTGTATGCCCTCTATCGACAGGGGCTGATCGACGAGAGTGTCGCGCTCTCGCACGCCGACTCCGCCAACGACCTGCGCATGCTGATCAAGTATGGCGAGTCGGGCGAGGGTGGCGGCGAGACGGATGAGGGCCGCTTCACCCTGGCCGACGACGACTGACGCGCCACCGGGTGCGGCTCAACGGCGCCCGGCAGTCATGCTACTATTGCCGCCTTTCAAGACCGATAGCGTTTGGAGTGGAGACGGATACGATGACCGAGGTCGCCGAGGCGCTGGCACTGATCAAGCGAGGCACGCAGGAAATCCTGGTCGAGGAGGAGCTGGTCAAGAAGCTCGAGTCGGGCCGCAAGCTGCGTATCAAGGCCGGGTTCGACCCCACGGCACCCGACCTGCACCTGGGGCACAGCGTGCTGCTGACCAAGATGCGCCAGTTCCAGGACCTGGGCCACGAGGTGATCTTCCTCATCGGGGACTTCACCGGGCGAATCGGCGATCCCACCGGCAAGAACGTCACCCGCAAGCCGCTCACCGAAGAGGAGGTCAAGGCCAATGCCCAGACCTATCGTGAGCAGGTATTCAAGATCCTCGATCCGGCCAAGACCGAAGTGCGCTTCAATGCCGAGTGGTTCGGTGAGATGTCGGCAGCGGACATGATCGAACTTGCCGCCCAGAGCACCGTGGCGCGCATGCTCGAGCGCGACGACTTCGAGAAGCGCTACCGCGCGGGGCAGTCGATCTCGATCCACGAGTTCCTCTACCCCCTGGTCCAGGGCTACGACTCGGTCGCCCTCGAGGCGGACGTCGAGCTCGGCGGTACCGACCAGAAGTTCAACCTGCTGATGGGGCGTGAGATCCAGAAGCACTTCGGGCGCGAGCCGCAGGTGGTCATCACCATGCCGCTGCTCGAAGGGCTGGACGGCGTCAACAAGATGTCCAAGTCGCTCAACAACTACGTCGGCGTGGACGATGCCCCCGGGGTGATGTTCAACAAGCTGGTGTCGATGCCGGACAGCCTGATGTGGCGCTACTTCGAGCTGCTGTCACTGAAGTCCAACGATGAGATCGAGGCGATTCGCCGCGACATCGAGCAGGGCGCCAACCCGCGCGACATCAAGATGACCCTGGCGCGTGAGCTGATCGCCCGCTACCACGGCGACGAGGCGGCGGCCAACGCCCACCGCTCTGCGGGCAATCAGCTGGCGGAGGGCGAGCTGCCCGACGACCTGCCCGAGGTCGAGGTGAGCTTCGACGGGGCGGCCGAAGCCCCGATCGCCGCGGTGCTCAATCGCGCTGACCTGGCCACCAACAGTGCCCAGGCCAAGGACATGCTCAAGAACGGCCGGGTGAAGGTCGATGGCGAGGTGGTCAACCCGAGCACCATGCTGGCGACCGGCAAGTGCTACGTCATTCAGGCCGGCAAGAAGCGCTACGCCCGCGTCACCCTCGGCTGATCGCGCCGTCGTTTCCCGGTAACGCCCGCCCTGTGCGGGCGTTACGCGTTTCTGGGGGCGGGGGCGGACCGCTCGGTCAACTTTTTTACCGCGAGCCCTTGCCAAGGCCGCGGGAGATCCGTAAAGTACGCATCCGCTGACGCCGAGACAGGTTCCCGGGGTTGGTGGAAAAGCTAGCTAAGCTGTTGAAAAGATTGAATAAATCGATTGACAGTCAGCGATGAGAACGGCA
>NZ_PZJO01000004.1:0-616131 GCF_003206575.1 Salinicola endophyticus
CGGCTCCAATGGCGGTACCTTCACGCTGAACGCGGATGGTTCCTACAGCTTCGATCCGGGCTCGGCGTTCGATCGTCTGGGCGCAGGGCAAACGGATACTACCCAGATCGGCTACACAGTCAGCGATGGTCAGGGAGGCACGGCTACCTCGACGCTGACCGTCACAGTGACCGGCACCAACAATGCCCCGGTGGCAGTCGCTGATACCGGCAGCACGGGCGAGAATGACACCCTCAATGTCGCCGCCGCCCAGGGTGTCCTGGCCAACGACAGCGATGTCGACGGCGGCACGCTGAGTGTCAGCGCGGTCAATNNTGGGCACCGCCATCGCCGGCTCCAACGGCGGTACCTTCACGCTGAACGCGGATGGTTCCTACAGCTTCAATCCGGGAACGGCGTTCGATCACCTGGCCGCGGATCAGCAAGACACCACCCAAGTCAGCTACACCGTCAGCGATGGTCAGGGAGGCTCCGATACTGCCACCTTGACCGTGACAGTCACCGGTACCAACGATGCCCCGGTGGCACGGCCGGATGCTGCTGAGGTCACGGCCAAGCCGGACTTTGTCTATATCGCGACCGCAGAGGGTACGCTCGAAACCTGGAACTTGACCACGGGCAGCCAGACCAGCGTCGCGATCAGGGATGACGCCGGCAGTGCTATCCGCAATCTGGGGGATATTTCCAGCAGCGGCACGCCGGGTACGTTGTACGGTGTGGCTTTCACCGACTCGTCGAACGCTTCGACTCTCTACAGCATTCATGCCACGACGGGAGTGGCAACCGCGTTGGGATCCGTGTCAGGTCTCTCTCAGATCAACTCGCTGGCATCCATGCCGGATGGCAAGCTGGTTGCCGCCAGCGCTGTCACACCAGGGCTGTTCTCGATCGATCCGACAACGATGACCGCTACCAAGATTGCCGCGACCGGCTTCACCGCGGGCGGCGATCTTCAATATATCGGTAGTGACCACCTCTATGTCTCCGACTCGAGCGGACGGGTGCTCGAGGTGGCGCTGAACGCTGATGGCAGCATTCAGACCGATGTACAAGGCAATGCTTCCACGACCGTGGTGGCAAGCATGGGTAGCGATGTCTATGGGTTGGCACAGGGCGCCAGCGGTGACTTGCTGATCGTGACGACCGATGGTCGTGCCACTCCCATGAACGTGGAAACACATGCGCTCGGCACGCCGACCACACTCACGGCACTGAATGGCGGCACTATCTACGGCAGTGCCAGTGTCATCGATCCCGGTTCGACGTTGGCCAGCGGTAACGTTCTGGCCAACGACAGCGATCCGGAGAGCGATCCGCTGACGGTGACCAGCGTTGCCAATACGCAAGCGGGCACACAGTCCAGCGTTGCCAGTGGCGAGAGTGTGACCCTTCAGGGCGTCTATGGCACGCTCACGCTCGAGGCGGACGGTAGCTACAGTTATGCTCTGGATGCCAACCGTCAGGCGACCCGCGGGCTGCCTGAAGATGGCCGGAGCAGTGACGAGTTCACCTACACCATCAGCGATGGCCAGGGCGGTACCGACACATCCACCCTGACCGTGACGGTCATCGGCACCAACGATGCACCGGTCATCTCTGGGGTCGACACCGGCTCGGTGATTGAAGACACCAACGTCAACGCCGCGGGCAATCTGACGACCAAGGGCTCCTTGGCGGTCAGCGACGCTGACGATGGTCAGAGTGCCTTCGTGCCGGGCAATGCCAGTGCCGCCGCCGGCACACTGGGTACGCTTGCCATCACGGCCGGTGGCAACTGGAGTTACAGCGTTGCCAATAGCGCCGTGCAGTATCTGAAGGCCGGTGAGACCAAGGTCGAGAACTTCACCGTGACCACCCTCGATGGCACCGCGAAGACGATCTCGGTGACCATCGCGGGTACCAACGAGCTGCCTGAGGCAAGGGATGTCAGTGTCACCGGTACCGAAGATCCCTCCCCGCTGATTGCTGTCGACCTGTCCGGTACGGACGTGGATGGTTCGATCGCGAGCTTCCAGATCACATCGCTCGGGTCCAATGGCAAGTTCTACAGCGATGCAGCCGGCACTCAGCTGTTGACGACCGGAGCGACTCTCGCAGCCAGTGACAATGGGGCGACGGTCTACTTCAAGCCCGATGGCAACTGGTCGGGTACCACCTCGCTCAAGTACACGGCGACCGACGACCAGGGTGGCCAGGATTCGACGCCGGCGACGGCCACGATCAATGTCACGGCAGTGGCCGATGCGCCCTCGCTGACGCTGAGCGGCAACAGCGCCAACGGTAGCGGGTTGCTCAAGGAGACCTTTACCGGTCTACCCTTGGGCACCAGCGGCGACGGCGCCAATCCGGCGACACTACAGTCGACGATCGACGCGGCCGACACGCCGGCGACCAGTGGTAACACCACTGACGCCGCCAATGGCGATGTGCCCGTGGGAACCGCGACTCATATCTCCGGCCTGATGTATCTGGAGGCGGGCAAGACCTACACCTTCAGTGGAGTCGGCGATGACAGTATTCGTCTGCTGGTCGGCGGCAACGTGGTCGCCCAGGCGACCTGGGGGGAAACCAATGGCACTGGTGAGCCCAAGGGCGCTTACTCGGGCTCCTTCGTGCCAAGCGTGAACGGTTACTACACGCTCGATCTCTACCAGCACAATCAGAATGGTCCGGGGCACTACAGCCTCAATGTCGGTGTCGACGGCGGCGCGCCGGTACCGCTCAATACCACCAACTATGTGCTGATGCAGGATGTCAGCGCACTCGACGCCGCCAACGTCAACCACTCCGGGTTGCTCGGCAGCGATGGCCATGGCAACGGCTACTACCAGCTCTACGCCATGAACGAAGGCGATGAGGACTCGGTCATCCACCTGTCCAAGATCGCCGCGGCGTTGACCGATACCGACGGCTCGGAGACGCTTGGCGCTGTCACGCTGAGCGGGATTCCGGCAGGTGCCACCCTGAGCGATGGCAGCCATACCTTCGTCGGCAGCAGCGGCAGTGCCAGCGTGGATCTGAGCGGCTGGAACCTCGATACGCTGACGCTCAAGCCGGCGGCCAACTACAACGGCACGATCGATCTGACGGCTGCGGTCACCTCGACCGAGAAAAGCAACGATGACAGCGCCACGACCAGCGTGGCGATTCCGGTCACCGTGCATGCGATCAACGACGCCCCGGTAATCGTGGATCAAGGCTACAGTGCCACCGTTTCCGAAGAGGGCCTGCCGGGTGGTGTACCCGATACACAGGGCACCTCCGATACCACGGATTCCGCGACCGCCAGCGGTCGCGTGGTCGCCACCGATGTCGATGGCGACACGCTGACCTATACGCTGACGGCGCCCACCACGGCATTGACCTCGGGGGGCACCGCGATCACCTGGAGTGGCAGCGACAGCGGCACGCTCATCGGGTCGGCCGGCGGCAAGGAGGTGATTCGCGCCACCATCGATGCCAATGGCCAGTATCAGGTCACGCTGAAAGCCGGGGTCGACCATCCACAGAGCGGCGAAGATACCCTGAGCTTCGACCTCGGGGTCAAGGTCAGCGATGGCAGCCTGAGTGCCAATAGCCGTATCGGCGTCACCGTGGAAGACGACTCGCCGGTCGCAAAAACGATCCCGATTGACATCTCTCAGGGGGTAATCAACACCAACGTACTGCTGGTGGTGGATACCTCGTCCAGCATGAACGACAGGGTCGTGGTGGATGGCGTCGAGCAGACGCGGCTACAGGTTCTGCAGCAGTCGATTCGAGAGATGCTCGGTCGTTACGACGACATTGGCAACGTCAAGGTGGCGCTGGCGCCGTTCTCGGACCAGCTCGACAGCTCACCCAAGCAGTGGATGACGGTCGCCGATGCCCTCAAGGTGGTCGATGCGCTGCAGGCCAATGGCGGCACCAACTACGACTATGCGCTGAGCAATGCCCAGCATGCCTGGAACGGCAGTGGCAAGCTGACCGGTGATGTGCAGAACGTGTCGTACTTTTTCTCCGACGGTGCGCCGACGCTCTCCAGTCAGTACCCGACCAACTATACGCCGGTCGGCAATGATCACTACGTCTACAACGACGGCTCAACGACGGACGTTGGGCTCGGCGATGGTATCGATGCCAATGAAGAGGCGGCCTGGAAGGCGTTCCTGGGCAACAATTCCATCGACTCGCTGGCGCTGGGGATCGGCGGTGACGTCAGTCAGACCTATCTCAATCCCGTGGCCTACGATGGCCGCACCGGTGACGACACCAACGCGGTGATCATCCGAGACCTCAATGGGCTCGACGATGTCGTCGCGGGGACGGTGCAGATGCCGCTGCTGCAGGACGGGCTGCTGAGCGGTAGTGCGCACGGGCTGTCGCTGATGGGCGGGGATGGTGGCTTCGTCAAGAGCTTGGCGGTCGATGGTGTGATCTTCACCTTCGACAAGAGCAGCGGCGCCGTCACTGCCTCGTCGAGCGCTGCCACCTATACCTACGACAGCAGTTCGCACAAGCTTGGCGTCACCACGGAGCTGGGTGGCAAGCTGGTCATGGACATGGACGATGGCAGCTACCGCTACACAGCGAAGCTGGGCAGCTACGGTACCGACGCCATTCGCTATACCCTGAGCGATGCCGATGGCGACACCGCCAGCGGGGTGATGAACATCAACGTCAAGAACGGCGTGACCTCGGCGCAGGACGATCACATCATCACCAATATCCTGAGCCCGAGCCTGAGCATCGGCGCCGATGTGCTGCTCGCCAATGACGCCATCGCGGCGGGTACCACGGCGACCACCGACGGGTTGACGCTGACCACCGGCTGGAAGGATCGTGCATCCGATTTCACTGCGACCAGCGTACAGACCCAGGACAAGCGCAGCGTCGATGCTTTCTCACTGGATCGCAGTAGCTTCTCGACAGTGGGGCAGGCGGCCAACACCGCGGCAACCGTGGTGCGTGGGTACTTGGCGGGGGCTGGCCTGCTCGGCTTTGGCAGCAACGCCAACGATCTCATGACGTTGACCCTGCGCGCCGGTGAATCCCTGACCCTGGCGACCAATGTCGCCGGCAGTGTGGAACTGGCCTACAAGGGCTCGAATGACCATTACTTCACTGGGCTGGCCAATGGCGGCACTTTCACCAACACGAGCGGTGCCGACAAGAGCTATACCGTTGCGGTCATGAACGTGAAGGATAGTGGCTCCGGGGTGCTGGACGGTTATGGCGCGGAGACCTACGACCTGTCGATGAAGGTCGGTTATGCCAACGCCGCTGACATGACCACGACGCTGAGGACTGACTACACGCTCACCGATAGCGATGGCACTACCGACACGGCGGCGGTGACTGTCGACTACCATCGCGGGCAGACGCTGACCGGCACCGACGGCAACGACACGCTGATGGCCAACGACAGTGGCACGACGCTCCAGGGTGGCAAGGGTGACGATGTGCTGGTCGGCGGCAAGGGCAACGACACCCTCGTCGGTGGCGAAGGCAACGACGTTCTCATGGGGGGCGATGGCAACGACATCCTCACTGGTGGCGACGGCAATGACATCCTGCGCGGCGGCGAGGGCAACGACACCCTGAGCGGCGGTGCCGGGCGTGATACCTTGATCGGGGGTGCCGGCAACGACATCCTCGATGGCGGCCCGGGGGCCGATCGCCTCGAGGGAGGCAAGGGCAACGATATCCTCACTGGGGGCGACGGCAGCGATACCTTCGCCTGGATGCGTGGTGACCAGGGCTCTTCGAGTACCCCGGCGGTCGATCGCATCACCGACTTCAAGGGCGGTGACGGCGGTGACCGGATCGACCTCTCCGACATGCTCGACATCGGCAGTTCGAGTCTCTCCAACGCCGATCTTGCCTCATTGGCGGCGCAGCAACTGCACTTCGTCAAGGGCGAGGCCGGCGGTGCGCCGGGCAACGCCACCAGTGGCGGCTCGACGCTGGAGATCAAGACAGGTGGCCCGGAAGGGGCCGTGACCCAGAAGATCGTCTTCAGCAATGTCGACATGACCAGCCTGGGCGGCTCCGATACCGAGATCATCAAGACGCTGCTGGATCACGGCAACCTGAAGACGAACATGGACGGTTGAGGGGCGACAGCTTGAGACGCACCAGAATGAATAGCCACGACCATGGCATGGCAGGAGAGCACAGGTTTGGTTGATGAACCGACACCCCTTCGTCCCGATCCGCTAGGCGAGAAGGAGAGCGACCCGCTACTGGGGTCGCTCGTGTTCCTGTCGCGCCATCATGGCGTCCCGCGCTCGGGCGACGTGATCAGCGATGGATTGCCGCTGGACGAAGGGCGTCTGACGCTCGCCCTGGTGCCGCGCGCCGCACATCGTGCCGGGCTATCGGCCAAGCTCGTCAGCCAGCGTCCCGATCGGGTCGCCGACATCCTGCTGCCGTGTATCGTCGTGCTCCAGGGGCGCCGTGCTGCCGTGTTGCTCGAGCGCGATGCCGAGCGCCAGCAGGCGACGGTCTATCTCCCCGAGGCGGATGGCACCCAGGAGGTCGATATGGCCTCGCTGTGCGAACAGGCCACCGGGCAGATCATCTATGTGCGCCGCGAGCATCGCTTCGATGCGCGCGCGCCGGAGACGGTCAAGCTGGCCGACGGCCACTGGTTCTGGTCGACGCTCAAGCTCTCCACGCCGATCTATCGCGATGTCCTGATCGCGTCGCTGCTGGTCAATCTGTTCGCCCTGGCCGCGCCGCTGTTCACCATGAACGTCTATGACAAGGTGGTGCCCAACCTGGCCTTCGACACCCTCTGGGTGCTGGCGACCGGGATGGGCATCATCGTCGGTTTCGACCTGTTGATGCGCCAGGTACGCGCCTGGTTTCTGGACACCGCGGGCAAGAAGTCGGAAGTGCTGCTGTCTTCCAAGATATTTGCCAAGGTAATGAATCTGCGCATGGATGCCCGTCCGGTCTCCGTGGGGGCTTTCGTCAAGCACCTGCAGGAGTTCGACTCGGTGCGCGACTTCTTCACCTCGATGACCATGACGACCCTGGTGGACCTGCCATTCGCGCTGCTGTTCCTGCTGGTGGTATGGATCATCGGAGGCCCCCTGGTCCTGGTGCCGCTGGTCGCGCTGATCATTCTGATCGGCTACTCGATCGCCATTCAGTGGCCGCTGAAGCGCTCGATCGAGCTGGGCTCGCGCCTGGCCACCGAGAAGCACGCGCGGCTGGTCGAGAGCGTGGCCGGGCTGGAGAGCATCAAGCTCGCCAACGCCCAGGGCGAAACCCAGCGACGCTACGAGCGCGCCGTCGGCGAGATCGCCAAGTGGGGCGTCAAGAGTCGCAACCTCTCGACCTCGGTCTCGTCGTTGACCACCACGATCAACCAGCTCTCTACGGTGTGTCTGGTGGTGCTCGGGGTCTACTTGATCGGTGAAGGCAAGCTCTCGATGGGCGGTCTGATCGCTGGCGTCATGCTCACCGGGCGCGCGCTGCAGCCGCTGGCGCAGATGGCGCTGCTGATCACCCGTTTCGGTCAGACCCGCAGCGCCATGGCGGCGATCGACCAGATCATGCAGTTGCCCGACGAGGTCGAAGCGGACAAGAACTATGTCCATCGTGACCGCCTCAACATGCGGATCGAGTTCGATCATGTCGGCTTTCGCTACGGCGACGACTCCCCCGAGGTGCTCAGCGACGTCTCGTTCACCATCGAGCCGGGAGAGCGAGTCGCGATCATCGGCCGCATGGGCGCGGGCAAGAGTACCGTGCAGCGGCTGATGAGCGGCCTCTACCGCGCCTCCGAAGGCAGCGTGCGTATCGATGGTCTCGATATCAATCAGGTCCATCCGGCGGACATACGCCGGCATATCGGTTTCGCCGGTCAGGACAGCACGCTGTTCTTCGGCTCGATCCGCGACAACCTCATTCTCGGCCAGCCTTATGCCAGTGATGAAGCCATCCATCGCGCGGCTGACATCAGCGGGGTGTCCGATTTCACCCGGCGCGATCCGGACGGGCTCGACCGTCAGGTGGGTGAGGGCGGGCGGCTGCTGTCGAGCGGCCAGCGCCAGTCGGTGCTGCTGGCCCGGGCCATCCTCAGCAATCCGGCGCTGCTGCTGCTGGACGAGCCCGGCTCGTACATGGACAACCGCGCCGAAGCGCTGCTGCGGCGCACACTGCGGGAGCTACCGCGCAGCCAGACCCTGGTGCTGGTGACGCACAAGAGTGCGATGCTCGAGGTCGCCGAGCGCATCATCGTGCTCGACAGCGGCCGCGTGATCGCCGACGGGCCCAAGCCGACGGTGCTCAAGGCGCTCAACGAGGGACGTGTGCAGGCGCCATCCGAGGCGGCCTCGGCGCGGACGTCGGAGGCCAAGCATGGCGGGTAAGGTGCTCAAGTGGCCGCGGCCGACGGCCAAGGAGCTGGAGCTGGCCGACGACGCCAGCGCTGCGACCCTGCTGGCCACGCCCTGGCGTTCACGCATCCTGATCTGGGTGCTGCTGGCGTTCTTCGTCGCCTTCCTGGTGTGGGCGGGGCTCTCGAGTATCGAGGTGGTGACCCGCGGCATGGGGCAGGTAGTGCCCTCGTCGCGGCTGCAGACGATCCAGAACCTCGAGGGCGGCATCGTACGCGATATCTACGTGCAGGAAGGGGATCTCGTCGATGCCGGTCAGCCGCTGGCGCGCATCGACCCGACCCGGGCCAGCTCCGATCTCGCCGAGCGCGAGTCGACCCTGTCCGGGCTGCAGGCGACGGTGGCGCAGTATCAGGCCGAGATGGCGTCGGTGACGGTGAAGCCCAAGGCCGAAGACTGGCGCGATCAGGTTGCGGTGTCGACCCAACCGCTGCCGGTCAGCGACACCTTCCGGAAGACCAACCCGGACATCTACTCCGCCGCCGAGAATGCTTACAGCGCACGCCTCAGCAGTCTGCGCTCCCAGCTCGACCAGGCCTCGGCGCAGATCGAACAGCGTCAGCAGGAGTTGCAGGAGTTGCGCTCCAAGGCGCAGTCGCTCTCGCGCAGCTACCAGCTCTCGCGCCAGCAGCTCGGCATTACGGCACCACTGGTCAAGGAGGGCGTGGTGTCGCGGGTGGACCTGCTCAATCTGCAGCGCCAGGTCAACGACCAGCGTGGCGATCTGGAGTCTGCGCAGCTTTCCATTCCGGCCAAGCAGTCGGAGTTGCAGGAGGCGATCAGCAAGCGGCGCGACGTGGCGCAGCAGTTCCGCTCACGCAGTGCCGACGCCCTGAGCGAGGCGCGCGGCAAGCTGGACAGTCTGCAGCAGGGGCGCGCCAGCTTGCAGGATCGGGTCGACCGCACCCTGATCACCTCACCGGTGCGTGGCAAGGTGCAGTCGATCAACGTCAACACCATCGGCGGTGTGGTCGAGCCCGGCGCGAGCCTGATGCAGATCGTGCCGATCGAGGACAAGCTGTTGGTGGAGGCCAAGGTGGCACCGCGGGATATCGGCTTCATCCAGCCGGGGCAGCCGGCCACGGTCAAGCTCTCGGCCTACGACTTCACCATCTACGGTGGGCTCAAGGGCAAGGTGCTGCGGATCAGCCCGGACACCGAAGAGGACGACAAGGGCAACATCTACTACGTGGTCACCGTGCGTACCGACAGCAACCATCTCGGCAAGAACAGCGACGACCTACCGATCATTCCCGGCATGCAGGCCACGGTGGACATCATCACCGGCCGCCAGACCATCCTGCAGTATCTGCTCAAGCCGATTCTGCGGGCCCAGCAGAGCGCGATGCGTGAACGCTGAGGGGCCAGGAAGGGAACATTACAACGGAGAGACATGATTACCATGAGGCAATGGATCCTAGGCATCGGGGTGGCCGCGCTGGCGGGCAGCGTGCAGGCGCAGAGCCTGACTGAGGCCGTGACCCAAGCGGTCATGCAGTACCCCACCACGCGTACCGAGATGGCGCGTTACCAGCAGAATCTGGAGGACGCGCGGGCGCAGCGTGGGGCCTATCTGCCGTCGCTGAGTCTCGAGGGACGTGTCGGTTACGGTGCCAACGAGAGCGAGAGCAGTGGCGTCTCCCGCGATAGTGACGCGCACAGCTATCGGCGTGCGCAGCTGACGCTGTCGCAACTGATCTGGGATGGCAACACCACCGTCGAGCGGATTCGCCAGGCCGACGAAGAGAGCAACTACCAGCGCTGGCAGGTGGCGGCGGTGGCCAATCAGGTCGGGCTGACCACGATCCAGGCCTATCTTGATGTGCTGCGCAGCCAGCGGCTGGTGGAGCTGGCCCAGCGAAATGTCGATACGCACCAGCGCATCGCCGCCGATATCCGCCGCCGCTCCGAGCTGGGCGCGGGCACGGCCGCCGACACCATCCAGGTGGACGGCCGCATGTCTCAGGCGCAGGCGAGCCTGATCGCTGCCCGCAACAACCTCGACGATGCGACCTCGGCTTTCCTGCGCTACGTCGGTGAGACGCCGCGTAACCTGATGCTGCCGCCAGCGGTCGACATGAGCCGGGTACCGCAGTCCTTTGATGCCGCCATGGCCATGGCCACGGCGCAGAATCCACTGGTCGTCGCGGCCTCTCACTCGATCGCCGCCGCCCATCATGAAGTGGCCGCCAAACGCGGGGATTTCCTGCCCACCTTCCGCGCCGAGGCGAGCCGCCTGGCCAGCCGCGATTATGATTTCAAGGGCGACAGTGCCGACGACTGGAACGCCGATCTGGTGATGTCGTGGAATCTCTATCGCGGCGGTATCGACCTGGCCCAGTTGCACTCCCGGGAGGATGCCCTGCGCGCAGTGCGTTACGACAGCGACCGCTCGCTGCGCGAGGTTCGCGACGAGCTGCGACTGGCCTGGAACGCGCGCGACTACGTCTCCAGTCAGTTGCCATTTCTGAGCCGCTACGTCGAAGCCAGCCAGCAGACTCGGATCAACTACCGCAAGCAGTTCGATATCGGCCGGCGCACGCTGCTCGATCTGCTCGACAGCGAAACCGAACTCTACGACGCCGAGCGCTCCCAGGTAGATGCCGAATTCTCGCTGCGCCGCGCCAACTATCGGCTGCTCGCCGCCACGGGTCAGCTGCTCGATACGCTCCAGGTGGATGTCGGCCTGATCGCCGATGCCGGGGAAAGCTATCCGAGCACCACCCCGCCGGGGCCCCAGGGTTGAACAAGGAGAGGATGCTATGAGCCTGTTTCGGCGCTCGGTTGCCATCATGGTGGGGTTGCTGCTGCTGTTCTCGGCGGGCATTTTCGCCATCGAGGTCCGTCAGACCCGCGCCTCGCTGGCCGAGCGCCAGCAGGCCGATGTCGACAATATGGCCCAGGCGCTGAGTCTGTCGCTGGTACCGTTCGTCGAGATCGGTGACTGGACCAGTGCAGAAACCCTGATGCGCGCCGCCGCCGATGGCGGCGCGATGCGCCTGTTGCGACTGGAGGCGGTGGGGCGTGATCAGCCGCTGGTGATCTCCACCGATCGGGTCAGCAACACGCCGGCGTGGTTCCAGCGGGCGGTGTCGCTGCCCAACGCGGTCAGCGAGCGGGAGATCAGCGGCGGCTGGTCGGCGCTGGGCAGTATCCGGGTGGTCTCCGACAGCGCTGGCGCCTATGACCAGTTATGGTCGCTGGCGTTGAGCCTGCTCAGCTGGTTGGCGGTCGGCATGCTCGTGGTGGTGGTGCTCTGCGTGATCGGTGTCAAACGGCTGCTGGGTCCGCTCAACCGACTCTCGCGGCGCATCTCCGACATGCAGATCGACGGTTTCGACGAGCCGCTGCCGCCGAGCCGTGTCCATGAATTGCGGGGGATCACCGAGGCGGTCAATCGGCTCGGGGAGCGTCTCAATCAGCAGTTCGATCAGCAGGCCGATCAGGTCGTACGGCTACAGCGCATGACCGAGCAGGATGCGGTCTCGCAGCTCGGCAATCGCGCCTATCTGACCCGGGTTCTCGATGAGTGGCTGTCGGCCCCCGAGGGCGGTGCCCTGGTGATTCTGCGCATCGACCATCTCCAGGAGCTCTATCGGCGCGACGGTTTCGAGGCGCGCGACCAGGCGATCCGGGCGATCGGTCACGGTCTCAGGGGCGCGCAGCTGGGCGGGCGCGAGGTTCAGGCAGCGCGGCTCTCGGCCGAGGAGTTTGCGCTGGTGCTCCCCGACTGCGGTGACGATGTGCGCGAGCGTTGGCTGGCGGACACGCTCGACCGGGTGGACGATCTGGTCGATGCCAATCCGCTTTCCGAGACGCAGCAACACTATACGCGTGCCGGGGTGGTGTTGCGCGACGCGGGCATGAACCGCGAGGGTGTGCTGGCACGGGCCGACAGTGCCCTGCGCGATGCGATCGAGCTGGGCCAGCGCTGGGTGGTGGTGCGCCCGGAGAACACCCTCGCCGCGCGTGGGCGTCAAGAGTGGCGGCAGGTGATCGAGCGCGCGCTGGTGGAGCGCGACTTGAGCCTGGTGGCACAGCCGGTACTGCTGGCCGATGGCAGCGAGCTGCATCGGGAAGTGTTCGTGCGCCTCAACGAGGGCGACAAGCAGCACCCCGCTTACGTCTTCCTGCCGGTGCTCAATCATTTCCGCCTGGGCGCACGGCTCGACCGCAGCGTGCTCGACACCCTCGATGGCCTGGTCGGCAAGATCGCGGGGCGCCTGGCGGTCAACCTTACCGCGGATTCGCTGGCCGACCCCGAGGCGTATCGCGCCCTGGTCGCCTGGCTCGAAATGCACCCGCGGGTTGTTGCCATGCTCGATCTGGAGGTCAGTGAGGAGATCGCCCTGGAGCATCTCGACGTGGTACAGCAGCTGTTCCGCCTCGCCCACCGGCTGGGTGCCCGGTGCGGGGTCGACCGCTTCGCGCGCAACCTCCAGGCGATGGCCTATCTGTCGCGGCTGCGGCCCGACTACGTCAAGATCGACCAGGGATTCTTCGTGCGAGACGAGGTCGATACCGAGTTCCTGCGCAGTCTGTGCATGGCGGCGCATCAGGTGGAGTCGCGGGTCATCGTGACTCGTGTCGAATCCGACGAGCAGCGTCAGCGGGTCAGCGAGGTGGGGGCCGACGGCTATCAGGGATACCTGGCGCCGACCGCTCCGCTCGCACTGGACTGAGCCGTGGTCACAAGGTGGGCGGTTTGGCGCCATCGGCGCAGTGAGCGGCGAAGCCGGGGCATGGCGTGCGCGCCCCGCCGGTCCGGTAGCGTGGCCGCCTGGCTGGTTCTGGCGTGCCTGGTGGCGCTGCTCGGCGGCCAGACCGCGGTCGAGGCGTTGCCGCGACTGCCGCCGAAGTCGGAGGTCGTCAGGCTCTACGGCGCGGCGGGCTGGCAGCGGATCCAGCAGTGGCCGGTGCTGATCGATCGGCTGCAGGGGCGGTCGGTCGGTACCCAGCTCAAGGGCGTCAACGACTTCTTCAATCAGCTGCGTTTCCTCGATGACATCGACGTCTGGCACGTCAAGGACTACTGGGCCACGCCGTTCGAATTCCTGGGAGTCGGTGCCGGCGACTGCGAAGACTTCGCCATGGCCAAGTACCTGACGCTGCGCGAGCTGGGGGTGCCGGAAGACCAACTGCGGTTGCACTACGTCAAATATATTCCCTACGACCAGTTCCATATGGTCGTGACCTGGGCACCGACACCGACCACGCCGCCGGTGGTGCTCGACAATATCGACAAACGGATCGAGCCGGCGTCGCAGCGCAACGATCTGCTGCCGATCTACAGCTTCAACGGTAGTCATCTGTGGATCAGCAAACTCAACGGCAGCGGGCGCCAGGTCGGTGACGCCAGCCGCCTGAGCCTGTGGCAGAACTGGCAGCAGCGCCTGGAGCAGGGCACGCTGCGCGATCCGCGGCATTGACCCCCGCCTGGTGCTGGAGCCAACGCATGTTTTTAGGGAGAAAACGATGAACAAGGGAACGAATCGGTCTTGCTGGGCCAGCCTGGCGCTGGTCTCTGCCGGGGGCCTGCTGAGCGCCTGTGCCGCGCCGCAGGTCGGCCACGATGTCGTGGTCGAACGTCCGTCGGTGCAGGGGCCGGTGATGGTCAGTGCCGATCAGCTGTTCGATGCCGCGGATCATGATGGCAACGGCTATCTGACCCCGCTCGACGTCGAGCCGCTGGGGCTCGGCGGCAACTGGCATACACTGGATCTCAATGGTGATGGTCGCCTCTCACGCCAGGAGTTTCGGGCTCAATTCGCCACGCCACTCGTGCAGTCGGCGCTGACGCTGCCCAATGACTTGCGCACCACCCGGCCGGTGGTGGATGACAGTTACCGCCTGCCCCCGCAGCCGTCGTCCGAGCGTTATCAGCCCGCGTCGAGCGATGCGCCACCGCCGGCGACCATCAGCGTGCCGGACAATGCACCCATCGACTTGCCGGTGCTGATCGACAACGACTCGGCAGCGGGCGGTCTGGATGGCGCTGGCATGGATGATGGCGCTGGGATGGATGAGGGCGCTGGGATGGATGAGGGCGCCACCAGCGGCAGTGCCAACTGATCCCGAGCCGGGTCCGTTGGCCAGTGGCGTGCTATAGGGCTGTCGTAGACGGGCGGTCAGCGGCTACGCTATCGCAGGACGGCGACAAGATGCCGGTCAGCGATGGGACAAAAGATGTTCGAATGGATCAGGAGGCGGCTGCAACCCATGTCTGCGACGATAACACGCTCGGCAGAAGACCAGGCGGCGGTGGACGAGGCCGCGGCGCAACTGGCGCTCTACCACTTCCAGCGCTGCCCTTTCTGTGTGCGCGTGCGTCACCAGATCGAACGCCTGGGCGTGCCGATCGAGCTGCGCGATATTCAGCGCGACCCCGACCATCGACGCGACCTGATCGCCGGCGGCGGGCGCGGTATGGTGCCGTGTCTGCGCATCGTCCACGATGACGGCCAGGTCGAGTGGATGTACGAGTCAGCGGATATCAATCGTTACCTCGAGCAGCGTTTCGGTGGCTGAGAGGGTGCTTACAAAATGCCTGCGCTCGGCAATACTGCGTTGAAATCGACCTCAAAGTACTCATTTACCCCGTGTAAACTCCGTCTTTTCGGCCGATTTCGACTTGCCTTGCCTTAGCTCGCCGAATTTGTAAACACCCTCTGAGTGCGCAATCTGGCGGTGACGCGGCGCCTCGGCTTTCCGTAAAATGAGCGATCTTCATTCATCGTCTCAGGAGTGACCGCATGGCACAGGCCAGCGCCCGCCACATTCTCGTCGACAGCGAGCAGCAGTGTCTCGAGCTCAAGCAGCAGATCGAAGCCGGTAGCGACTTCGCGGAAGTCGCACGCCAGCACTCCAAGTGCCCCTCTGGCCGCCAGGGTGGTGAGCTGGGTACTTTCGGCCGTGGCCAGATGGTCAAGGAGTTCGATGAGGTCGTCTTCAACGGCGCCCTCAATGAAGTGCATGGCCCGGTGAAGACCCAGTTCGGCTATCACCTGCTGGAAGTCACCTCGCGCGGCTGATCACGGCGCGTTCCGCCGGGTGAGGTGCCTCTCCCGGCGGCGATGTGGCGGCGATGAGCGGCACAAAACGTTACGCGTATTTCCCCTTGATGACGGCCAGACCGGACTATCTTCAGAGAACGTGAGGCAGCGAGCGAGTCGCGGCCCGCGGGGTGAAAGGGAAGTCCCACGTCAGCGAGGTGAATGTCATGACACAGCGTTCGAAAGCCGACAAGGCGGAAGGTACCGTCGATAAGGTCGCCGGCAAGGTCAAGGAAGTGGCAGGCAAGGCCACCAAGGATCGCGAGCTGGAGGGCAAGGGCAAGGCCCAGCAGTCCAAGGGGCATCTCAAGTCCGCCAAGGGCGATCTCAAGGACGCCGCCAAACCGCGTCACTGATCCGCCCCAGCATCAGCACGGCCCCGACATCTGTCGGGGCCGTTGCGTTTCTGGAAGGTGTTCGTGAAAGGTCTATGTGACAGGCAGGCGTTGCGCCGGGTGCCCGCGCGTCAGAGACGGTTGTCGCTGTTGTAGATGGCCAGGTCCAGCTCCTTTTCGCTCTTGCCGACCAGCGTGGTGACCATCAGGTCGCCGGCCACGTTGACGCTGGTGCGCGCCATGTCGAGGATACGGTCGACCCCGGCGACCACGCCGATCGCTTCCAGCGGCAGGCCGATCTGGGCCAGCACGATGGAGAGCATGATCAGTCCCGCGCCGGGTACCCCGGCGGTACCGATCGAGGCCAGGGTGCCGGTGAGGATGATCATGCCGTAATCGGTCATCGATAGATCGACCCCCACCAACTGGGCGACGAACAGCGCCGCGACCCCCTGATAGATGGCGGTGCCGTCCATGTTGATGGTGGCGCCCACCGGCAGCACGAAGCTGGAGACCCCTTCGGAGACGCCGAGATTCTTCTGCGCGCAGCGGATCGAGACCGGCAGGGTGCCCGACGACGAGGCCGAGGAGAACGCCACCACCAGTGCATCGACGATCCCGCGCAGGTAGCGGCTCGGGTTGAGCCGGCCGAGCAGCGCGATCATGCCGCTGTAGACCACCAGCACGTGCACCACGCAGGCCAGATAGACCACACCGATCACCTTGGCCAGCGGCAGCAGCACGTCCAGCCCGTACTGCCCCGAGACATTGGCGATCAGGCCGAACACGCCGAACGGCGCGAACGCCATGACGATCGCGGTCAGCTTGTACATCGCTTCGGCGAAGCTCTCGAACACCCGCACCACTGGCTCGCCCTTGTCGCCGATCAGCATCAGCGAGATGCCCAGGCCGATGGCGAAGACGATGATCTGCAGGATGTTGCCTTCGATCATCGCCTGCAGCGGGTTCTTGGGTACCAGACCGACCAGGATATCGATCAGCGAGGGCGCTTCACCCGCCTGCGGTGCTGCGCTCATCGAGGCGTCGGCGCCGACACCGGGCTGGAACAGGGTCGCCGCGACCAGGCCGATGGCGATGGCGAAGGCGGTGGTGATCAGATAGAGGGCGATGGTGCGGGCACCCACGCGGCCCATCTTCTGCGGGTCGCGCATGCCGGTGATCCCCACCACCAGGGTGGAGAACACCAGCGGCACGATCAGCATCTTGATACCGTTGATGAAGATGTCGCCGAGGGGCTTGAACAGACTGGCGTCCTTGCCCATCAGGGCGCCGGCGAGGATACCCAGCAGCAGACCGGCGATGATCTTCTGCCATAGCGGAGTACGTCGCCACAGGTTGGGGCGAGACGGGGTCGTTGTCATTTACGTGTTCCTTGCGCAGGCCAGATTGTCGGAGGCAAAAGCGCGCATTCTACCCATCCCGCAGGCGTTTGCGATCCGACCATTCACAACCGGGATGAGGTATAACACGATTACGACCAAAGTCGCGTATGGCGCCCGCTGCCGCCACGCGGCGCCTGGCGGCAGCGGCGTCTTCACACCTCGCGGTAGAGCTCGCCGCCTTCCCGCTGGAATCGCTCCGCCTGCTGCTGCAAGCCGGCCTGCCGCTCGGCGGCTGATGCCTGGTCACCGAAGCGTTCGCGCACCTCCTGGGTGATCTTCATCGAGCAGAACTTGGGCCCGCACATGGAGCAGAAGTGCGCCACCTTGGCGGATGCCTTGGGCAGGGTCTCGTCGTGGAAGGCCCGCGCCGTGTCCGGGTCTAGGCCGAGATTGAACTGATCCTCCCAGCGGAACTCGAAGCGCGCCTTGGAGAGGGCGTTGTCGCGGCGCTGCGCGCCGGGATGACCCTTGGCCAGGTCGGCGGCGTGGGCGGCGATCTTGTAGGTGATGATGCCGGTCTTGACGTCATCCTTGTTGGGCAGGCCCAGGTGCTCCTTGGGGGTGACATAGCAGAGCATGGCGCAGCCGTACCAGCCGATCTGTGCCGCACCGATGCCGGAGGTGATGTGGTCGTAGCCCGGGGCGATATCGGTGGTCAGCGGGCCCAGGGTGTAGAACGGCGCCTCGTCGCAGCAGGCGAGCTGCTTGTCCATGTTCTCCTTGATCAGTTGCATCGGCACGTGGCCGGGGCCTTCGATCATCACCTGGACATCATGCTGCCAGGCGATCCGGGTGAGCTCGCCCAGGGTCTCCAGCTCGGCGAACTGGGCGGCGTCGTTGGCATCGGCGATCGACCCCGGACGCAGGCCATCGCCCAGCGAGAAGGCGACGTCGTACGCCTGCATGATCGCGCAGATCTCTTCGAAGTGGGTATAGAGAAAGCTCTCCTGATGGTGGTGCAGGCACCACTTGGCCATGATCGAACCGCCGCGGGAGACGATGCCGGTGACGCGCCTGGCGGTCAGCGGCACGTGGTGCAGGCGCACCCCGGCGTGAATGGTGAAGTAGTCCACGCCCTGTTCCGCCTGCTCGATCAGGGTGTCGCGGAAGATCTCCCAGGTCAGGTTCTCGGCCACGCCATCGACCTTCTCCAGCGCCTGGTAGATGGGCACGGTGCCGATCGGTACCGGCGAGTTGCGCAGGATCCACTCGCGGGTCTCGTGGATGTTCTGTCCGGTGGAGAGGTCCATGATGGTGTCCGCCCCCCAGCGGATGCCCCAGGTCATCTTGTCGACCTCCTCCTCGATCGACGAGGTCACCGCCGAGTTGCCCAGGTTGCCGTTGATCTTCACCAGGAAGTTTCGCCCGATGATCATCGGCTCGCTCTCCGGGTGGTTGATGTTGGCAGGGATGATGGCGCGCCCGGAGGCCACCTCCTGGCGTACGAACTCCGGGGTGATCTCCGCCGGCAGATGGGCGCCGAACGCCTCGCCGGGGTGCTGGTGATCCAGGCCGGGGTCGGCGGTCGTGCCCTGGCTTTCGCGCCGGCGCTGGTTCTCGCGAATGGCGATGAACTCCATCTCCGGGGTGACGATGCCGCGGCGAGCGTAGTGGAGCTGGGTCACGTTGGCACCCGGGCGGGCGCGGCGCGGGGTGCGTGCGAGCTGAAAACGCAGGGTCGAGAGTCGCGGATCCTCGGCGCGGCGTTTTCCGTAGGCGGAGCTGGGGCCGTCGAGCCACTCGGTATCGCCGCGCTCGTCGATCCAGGCACGGCGTACCTCCGGCAGCCCGCGACGAATATCGATCGGGATCTCCGGATCGGTATAGGGGCCGGAGGTATCGTAGACCGCGAGCGGGGCATTGGGCTCGAAGCCATCGCGGGTCGGCGTCGGTGACAGCGCGATCTCGCGCATCGGCACGCGAATGTCCGGGCGTGAGCCGGCGACGTAGATCTTGGTCGAGGCGGGCAGCGGGGCGATGGCGGCGCTGTCGACCCTGGCCGTATCCGAGAGGAACTGGGGAGATTTCATGTCGAGCGTGCTCCAGTGCATGACTCAAGTCAGGCCGGCGCACAGCGTAGGCGGGGGGAGGTTGGGTGGAGCGCGAGCACGGACCGAGGACACCGACCTCCGCTTGATCCCTACGCCGGTACTAGCCGGATCAGGTTCGTCGGGATCCGCCGTGGCGCAAGGCCCGGGAGGGCACTGCGCAGGACGATCTCAGCCGGTTCCACCGGCACCCCGTCAAGCGTCGATGCTGCCGCCCGGCGACTGGCCGGACGCAGACATCTCGGCCAGTCTGGGGTAGCGCAGAGGGTGGGTCAAGCTGGCGCGTTGGCCCGCGCCAGCCTGCCACCGGGCTGTGGCGCAGCCACGCCGGTGGTGAGCGGAAAGCTTAGCGGCAGGCCGCGCAGCGAGCGCATGGCCAGGTAGGCGAAACACTCGGCCTCGATTGCGTCCCCGCGCCAGCCGACGGTATCGGCAAGCTGCACCTCGGCACCGGTGCGGTGGGCGAGTTCGCGCATCAGCGTGGGGTTGCGGCGCCCGCCGCCGCACACCACGATCCGTTCGGGCCGTTGCGGCAGCAGGGATATCGCCCGGTCCACGGCAGCGGCGGTGAAGGCGGTCAGGGTGGCGGCGCCATCTTCCAGCGCCAGCCCCGCGGCCATCTCCGCCTGGAAGTCGAAGCGATCCAGTGATTTGGGGTAGGGCGCGGCGAGATAGGGGTGCTCGAGCAGCGCCTGAAGCCGCGGCTCATCCACCTGCCCGCGGGCGGCGATGAGACCGTCGCGATCCATCGCCGCGCCGGTATGCTGGCGCACCCAGTCATCGATCGGCGCGTTGGCGGGGCCGGTATCGAAGGCGATCAGACGCCCCTGGTCGGACGGCTCACCATCCCACCAGGAGAGATTGGCGACGCCGCCGAGGTTGAGCACCAGGCTGTCGGCACCGGCGCCCAGGCGCTCGAGCAGTGCCCGGTGATAGACCGCCGACAGCGGTGCCCCCTGGCCGCCACTCTCGACGTCCGCGCTGCGAAAGTCATAGACCACGTCGCTGCCCACCAGGCGCGCCATCAGCTCGCCATCGCCCAACTGGCGGGTGGCGCCACGGCGGCCGGCGACCGGGGGCCGGTGGAGTACGGTCTGACCGTGGAAACCGACCGCACCGAGCTGTTCGGGGCGGAAACCATGGCGGGCCAGGAAGTCGAGCACGGCAACGGATTGCGCTTCGGTCAGCGCGGCCTCGGCGCGGCGGAAGATCGCCGGCTCGGGGCCCTCGAAGTTCCATGCCCGGGCGGCCTCCAGGGCCTCGGCCAGCAGCGGGCGGATATCCTGGGCGTAGGGCACCAGCTCGTAGGGACCGAACTCATCGATGGTCTCGCCATCGCTGCGCAGCATGGCGATATCGATGTTGCCATCGAGCACGGTGCCGGTCATGAGACCGAGGCTCCAGCCGGATTCCATGTCGGCGTCTCCTGTGGGTATGAAGAGGGTCTGACCAGGGTGTGGCGATCACGTGACGTCTGGACGGCGTGGCGCCAGCGGGTCTGGCGCAGACTCTACCGGTTGCGGCCGGTGGCGCAAAGCACCGGGGAGGCGAGCGCCCTGGCTCAGTCGGCGATGGCCTCGCGCACGAGCTGAATGAAGTGCTGCGCCTGCGGCGTCAGAGGGTGGCGTGCATGGGTCAGCCATACCTCGGAGCGCGCATCGGCATCACTGATCGGACGGTAGCGCACGTTGTCGATGTGGATATGGCGAAACGACTCGGGCAGCAGCGAGACACCCAGCCCGCTGGCGACCAGGCTGATGATGGTATTGGGGCCGCCGACCTCCTGGACCAGACGCGGCGTCAGCCCGCGCTGGGCGAACAGCACGTTGAACTGATCGAGCAGACCGGTACCGGCGGCGGGCGAGAAGTAGACGAAGGGCTGGGTGGCCAGTTCGGCCAGACTCAGCGGGGTATCGCTCGCGCCCAGCTCGCTCTGGGCATTGACCACCGCCACCAGCGGTTCGCGGATCAGGGTGAAGGCGGAAAGCTCCGGTGGCAGCGTGGCTCGGCGCATGATGCCGATATCCAGATCACCCTCCAGCAGCGGTGTGATCTGGCGCTGGCTGTTGAGCTCGTGCATGCGCAGGTCGACATCGGGATAGCGCTGGCGATAGTGCATCAGCGTGCGTGGCAGCAGCGAGGTCAGCGGTACCGAGGTGGTGAAGCCGATACGCAGCTGGCCGCTCTCGCCGCGGCCGAGGCGAGAGACCAGGCGTGAGGCACGCTCGGCGCGGGCGAGCACCTCCCGCGCCTCGTCGAGGAACAGCGTGCCTGCGGCGGTCAGCGCCACGCGACGGTTGGTGCGCACCAGCAGTCGGCCGCCCAGTTCCTCCTCCAGCGCTTTGATCTGTTGACTCAGCGGCGGCTGGGAGATGCCCAGGCGGGCTGCGGCACGGCTGAAGTGCAGCTCCTCGGCCACCGCCACGAAGTAGCGCAGGGTTCGCAGTTCCATGGTGTCGTCCGTCGTAATGATATGCATAGCGTATCAAAAACTACGAATCATATATTCGAAATAAGGCCAAGGCCGGCTTATGCTGAGGCCTGCACCGGCGCGCGGCAGGAACCGCGCGGCCGCTTTCATCAGGAGTCTCGACTTGCCCCGCCACCGCACCACCGCGCCGCTGCGCGATGCCACTACCGATCTCACTAGCGATGCCACCCGTGACGCCAACCGTGACGCCAACCGGACACTGAACGACAGCGCCGAGCACCTTGAGGCGGAGTCGGCCGAGCGCGCCTTCATCGAGCGCGGCCGGCGCGGCTATCGACCCACCATGCTGGCGCTGTTCCTGGGCGCCTTCTCGACCTTCGTGCTGCTCTACTGTGTGCAGCCGATCATGCCCATTCTCTCCGAGGCCTTCGGTATCGACGCTGCCACCAGCAGTCTGTCGCTCTCGGTGGCCACCGGCATGCTGGCGATCGGCCTGCTGATCACCGGGCCGATCTCGGATGCGGTGGGGCGCAAGTCGATCATGTCGGTGGCGCTGCTGGCGGCCTCGACCTTCACGCTGCTGGCGGCGGTGATGCCGAGCTGGTCCGGGGTGCTGGTGATGCGGGCGCTGGCGGGGCTGTCGCTGTCGGGGCTCTGCGCGGTGGCGATGACCTATCTCAACGAGGAGATCCATCCACGCTATGTGGGGCTGTCGATGGGACTCTACATCAGCGGCAACAGCATCGGCGGGATGAGCGGACGCCTGATCAGCGGCGTGATGGTGGACTGGGTGCCGTGGCGCTGGACGCTGGCGATCATCGGCCTGGTCGCGCTGCTCGCCGCGCTTTTGTTCATGCGTTGGTTACCGCCGTCGCGGCACTTCACGCCGCGGCCGTTCAACGCCCGCAGCGTGCTCTCCGGCTTTACGGTGCACTTCAAGGACCGCGGGCTGCCGCTGCTGTTTCTCGAAGCCTTTCTGCTCATGGGCGGCTTCGTCACCCTCTACAACTACATCGCCTACCGCCTGCTGGCGGAGCCCTATCAGGTCAGCCAGGCGCTGGTCGGGCTACTCTCCATCGCCTATCTCTCGGGTACCTACAGCTCGGCCTGGGCGGGTTCGCTGGCCGACCGCCTGGGGCGTCAGCGCATCTTCTGGCTGTTCATCGTGATGATGCTGGTGGGGCTGGCGATCACCCTGTTCGAGCCGATCAGTCTGATTCTGGTCGGCATCCTGATCTTTACCTTCGGGTTCTTCGCTGCCCATTCGCTGGCCAGTGGCTGGGTCGGGCAGCGTGCCCGGCAGGCCAAGGGGCAGGCGTCATCGCTCTATCTCTTCAGCTACTACCTGGGTTCCAGCGTCGCCGGCACCCTGGGCGGCGCCTTCTGGTACTGGGGCGGCTGGCACGGCGTGGCGCTGTTCATCGGGGGACTGCTGCTCGTGGCGCTAATGATCGGTGTGTTCGCGCTGCGTCATCTGGAAGCGCCTAGCGCGACCGGGTGATATCCACGCCGAGCGCCGATCGATGACCGGCGCTCGGTTGTCTGGGTTGGTTGTCTGGATTAGATGCCTGGATTGGCTGTCTGGCTTGGGTGGTCACCGATGCGGAGCGCTCTCGGTGAAGCTCAGGCGCCGAAACTCACTCTTCGACGTTCATTTGGCGAACAGCTGGCTCATGTCCTTGAAGGCCTTGAACTCGAGCGCGTTGCCGCAGGGGTCGAGCAGGAACATGGTGGCCTGTTCGCCGACCTGCCCCTTGAAGCGCACATAGGGCTCGATCACGAACTCGGTACCGAAGCCCTTCAGACGCTCGGCCAGGGCTTCCCACTCCGGCCAGCTCAGCACGATGCCGAAGTGCGGCACCGGTACGTCGTGGCCGTCGACCGGGTTGGTGTGTGCCGCCTGCTGAGAAGGCGTCTGCGGATGCTCGTGGATCACCAACTGGTGGCCGTAGAAGTCGAAATCCACCCACTGCTCGCTGGAACGACCTTCGCTCAGGCCGAAGGTCTCGCCGTAGAACTTGCGCGCGGCGGGCAGGTCGTGAACCGGAATGGCGAGGTGGAAGGGGGACAGTGCCATGGTGTGCGCTCCTCGTGTTGTGTGTCGCCACAGTTTGATGGCGAAAAAAATCGATGGAAAGCGGATAATATTGCAGTCTGATATCGATAATTTTGGATTCATGGCGACATCATGCTGCGCGAACTCAAGACCTTTCTGGCGGTCGTGCGCCACGGCACCTTTTCGGCCGCCGGCGGTGCGGTGGGGCTGACCCAGTCCGCGGTGAGCGCGCAGATCCGCAACCTGGAGGCGGACATCGGCGAGCCGTTGTTCGAACGTACCGGGCGCGCTGTGCGCCTCAACGCAGCAGGTCGGCGCCTGCTGCCACAGGCCGAAAGCATGCTCGAACTGGCCGCGCGCATTCGCGCTTCCAGCGGCGACGAGTTGAGCGGCGACTGGCATCTCGGCGCCATCGCCAGCGTCCAGAGCGGGCGTCTGCCGGCGATTCTCGCGACACTGGCAGCACGTGCCCCGGGGGTGATGACGCGGGTGGTGCCCGGGGTGTCGCTGGCGCTGCTCGATCAGGTCGACAAGGGCGATCTGGACATGGCGCTGATCGTCAACCCGCCGTTCGCCCTGCCGCGGGACCTTCACGCCTGCGTCATCGCCCGCGAACCCTTCGTGTTGATCGCCCCACTGACCAGTCAGGAGACGACCCTGGAGGACCTGCTGACGCGGCACCCTCTGGTGCTCTACGACCGCGGCTCGTTCGGCGGGCGTCAGGTGGTGCGTTTTCTCGAGCGTCAGGGGCTGCGCCCGGAGATCCGTCTCGAGCTCGACGAGATCGACGCCATCGCGCGCCTGGTGGCCTGTGGCCTGGGCGTGGCGCTGATTCCGCGCACCGGCATGTGGTGTTTGCAGTCGCCGCTGCCGGTGCGCGTGCTGCCGCTGGGCGAACGTGGCTTTCACCGCGAGCTGGTGATGGTGTCGCGCCTGCCGCCGGAGCAGTCCGCGCTGGTGGCGCTGATCGAAGAGGCACTGCTGGGGGAGGCCGCGCATGCGGTTGTCGACGACCCTATGCAATGATTGGGCTGAAATCATTCGCTTTTTTCGCGGCATGTGTGGCCTAGACTCCCTTCTAACATCAGTCAGGAGCCTCTCATGCCTACCACCACACCACGCGGCGTCATCGCTCAGCACCCGGCCATACGCGACGATATCGGCGATCTGACGACTCGGCGCCCACTGCCGGGGCCGCACCTGTCGCAGCTCGATCCCTTCCTGTTTCTCAATCATCACGGCCCGCAGGTCTATCCGGCCAACAATCGGGGCCTGCCGTTCGGCCCGCATCCGCATCGCGGCTTCGAGACGGTGACCTTCATCCTCGAAGGCTCGCTGGCCCACGCCGACAGCGCCGATCATCAGAGCGTGATCCACGCCGGCGGCGTGCAGTGGATGACCGCCGGCAGCGGCATCGTCCATGCCGAGATCTCCCCTCCCGAGTTCCTGCGTGACGGTGGGCCGCTGGAGATTCTGCAGCTGTGGATCAACCTGCCGGCTCATCTGAAGATGAGCGAGCCGCGTTATATCGGTCTGCAGCAAGCATCGATTCCGGCGATTGACCTGGCCGGTGGCGGGGAGCTCAACCTGATAGCCGGTGAGTTCGAGGGCCAACGCGGGCCTGTCGAGAGCCTGACCGATGTGTTCATGTCGACGCTGACGCTAACGGCAGGCGCTTCCCCTACGTTGCCGGTTCCGACAGGGCGACAGGTCTTTCTCTATCTGGTGGACGGCGAAGCCAGCGTCGGCGGCGAAGACGTCAAAGCGCAGCACCTGATCGAGCTGGAGACGCAGGGCGATCGCGTCGAGTTGACGGCAACCACCGGGGCGCGGCTGATTTTCGGCCATGCTGCGGTGATCGATGAGCCCGTCGTCTCCCATGGCCCGTTCGTGATGAACACCCGAGAGGAGATCGTGGCGGCCATCGATGACTACCAGGCCGGGCGCTTCGGCGGGCTGGCGTGATCGGCATGGCGGGCGACCCGCGGGCTGTCTAGGCTCGAAGAAGGGTAAGACCGAGGGTCGGCATCGCTTGCCGATCCTGCGTCAGGTTGCGGTCGAGTGCCGGGTTTCGGTCGCAGGCCAGCTTCAAGCGTCTATCGCGCTTCAATCCGTTTCAGGAGACAGCAATGAAAGTGGGTTTTGTGGGTCTAGGGGCCATGGGCCAGGGGATGGCAGCGCAACTGCTCAAGGCCGGCCACACGGTGACGGTGTGGAATCGCTCTCCCGCGCCGGTGGAGACGCTGGTGGCAGAGGGGGCCACGGCGGCCAAGTCGGCTCGGGCGCTGGCCGCCAAGTGCGACGTGCTGATCAGCATGCTGCCCGACGATCACAGCGTGCACGAGGTGCTGGTGGCATCCAAGGCGCTCGAGGCGCTGCCCAAGGACAGCGTGCACATCAACATGGCCACGGTCTCTCCGGGCCTGGCACGGGCACTGGGGGCGCTGCACGACGGTCTCGGCTCCCACTATGTCTCGGCACCGGTGCTGGGGCGTCCGGATGTGGCCGCCGCGGGCAAGCTCAACATCATCGTGTCCGGCGCACCGGCGGTGCAGGAGCGAGTGACGCCGGTACTGGAGGCACTGGGGCAGCGGCTGTGGCCGGTGGGCGATGCGCCAGAGCGCGCCTGCGTGGTCAAGATCGCGGCCAACTTCATGCTGGCCACGGCGATCGAGTCGATGGGCGAGGCCTCGGCGCTGACGCGTGCCTACGGTATCGATGCCGATACCTTTCTGGAGATCGTCACCAGCACGCTGTTCGCCGCGCCGGCTTATCAGGGCTACGGCAAGATGATTCGCGAGGCGCGCTACACCCCCGCGGGCATGAAGATGGCGTGGGGCTTCAAGGATGTGAGTCTGGCGCTGGCGGCGTCGCAGGAGCGCCAGGTGCCGTTACCGTTCGCCGGCGTGCTGCGTGACAGCCTGCTCGATGCCATGGCCCATGGTGACGCCGACAAGGACTGGGCGGCGCTGGCCGAGACCGCAGCGCGCCGCGGTAATCTGGACGCGCGCTAGGTACGGGCTGAAAAGCGCGGGGCTCGCCCATGCCCCCGGCGGAGCCCAGGCCAGGAACGACGCGTCAGTGCTTGCGATAGAGCCGAAAGCGGCGGTAGCCGGGCACGTTCTGCTCCTCCTCGGGGGTCTTCTTCCAGCGCTTGTATTCCCACTGATACTGCACCGGGTCGAGGCCGATGGCGGCCTCGACGCAGGCGTTGACGCCGGTCGCCGAGATCGTCTCGTCGCTGGCGTAGACGCGCTCGTCGGCGGCCAGAAAATGGATCGCGAACCCTCGCCCTCCCGGCAGCCTCCGCGCCACCCCGGTGACCACCCGCGCCTGGGTGCGGGCCACCAGCTTGGGCAGCAGGGTCGCGGTGTAGGCCTGGCGGCCGAAGAAGTCGGCGAAGACGCCACTGCCCCAGTTCGGCTCCTGGTCCGGCAGAATGCCGATCGCTTCAGCGCGTTTCAGCGCCTTGAGCAGGGCAGCCACGCCGCGCGGGTTGGTGGGTACCAGCTCGGCACCCATACGCTCGCGGCCGTGACGAATCACCGGGTCGAGATCGGCGATCTTGGGCGGTTCGTACATGGCGGTGAACGGGAAGTGGCTGGAGAGCCAGAAGTTGAGCACCTCCCAGTTACCGAAGTGGGGCGCCAGCACGATCACGCCGCGGTTCTCCGCCCGCGCGTCATCGAGCAGTTCGCGCCCGTGTACCTCGATGATCGCCTCATCGACGCGGCGTGGCGCGCCGATCCAGGCAAAGCCGAGTTCGAGCATGGTGGCCGCCGAGTGGTGCAGGCTCTGCCGTACGCGCTGGCGGCGATCGGCCTGGGTCGCGTCGGGGAAGGCGACCTCCAGGTTGCGCCGCGAGACGTGGCGCTCGCGCCGCGAAACGGCGTAAAGCACCCGGCTGGCGATGCCCGCCAGGCGCCACAGCGTGGCCAGGCGCCAGCCCGACAGCAGACGCCAGAGCCCATGAATGGCCGTGGCCTTGAACGATCTCTTCATCCGGATAGCAGTCGATCTTCTCGGCGAGTGTCGCCGTGCATTTTGCCTGTGGCATCGCCTGGGTTCTAGGGCCTGGAGAGAATACCCACGTGAGCCGCAACGCAAAAACCCCAGCCGGCGGCTGCCGGCTGGGTGGTCTGGGCGGGCTGTGTGAGCCGGGCTCAGTACTGGGTGACGTTGGCCACGTTGCCGACACCGTTCTGCATGGTCTGGGCGAAGTTCTGCCAGCCGCCGGACTGGGTGTGGTTGACGCGGTTGGAGAAGCCATCCTGGCTGACGTAGGAGTCGTGGCCGTAACCGGACTGCGACACGACTGCCTGGTTGAAGCCGCCATCCTGCAGGATATCGCTATCCAGCTGGTCGCCCTGCTGGTTCACGTTTGCCCGGTTCGCCCAGCCTTCCTGAAGGATGTAGCTGTCGTTGAGATCACCGTTCTGCATCACGTGAGCGCCGTTGTAGGCGTGCCCCCAGTGACCTTCCTGGCTGACGATCGAGTCATTGCGATAGCCAGCCTGGCTGACCTTGGCCAGGTTGCCGTCGTCCTGCTGGCTGATGACCGATTCGTTATCGGTGCCGCTCTGCTGACGCACGCGGGCCAGGTTGCCATCGTCCTGCTGGGTGACGCGCGACCACTGGTTACCGCTCTGCACGACGTTGGCGTTGTTGCTGTCGCCGGTCTGGTCGATGAACGACTCGGCGGCGTTGCTGGCATTGCCGTTGAAGCCGGCCATGGCGTCGATTGCGTCACGCGAGGACTGGAAGGTGCTGGACGGGTTGGTGTTGCCGCCCGGGCTCTGCTGCGTTGCGTCTGCCATCACGGCTGCGCTCATGGCCATGGCGATGGAAGCTGCGAGTACCGACATTTTAATTTTCATGATTTTCCCCTGGTTCTCTGAGTACTGCCTTGCGTTCCCCTGTACGACTGCCGAGGCAGCCATCAGTAGGTCACTATGGTGGCCGTTGCGCCGCTACCCGACCGGGACAGCTGGTCGACGGTGATGGCTCGGTGGCCTGTTCCCGACTGTTGAATATTCACGGCGCCGTTGGCGCCGCGCTGAGTGATCTTGGCGTCGTAGCCGCTGCCCCGCTGCAGCAGCTTGGCATCGAGCGAGTGCCCGGTCTGATCGATGGCGCCGTCGTTGAAGCCGCCGCGCTGGTCGATGAGCGCATCGTTGGCGTAGCCGGACTGGCGGATGCTGGCCATATTGGCCGCTTCTCGACGGGCATTCTGCTGCACGATGCGGGCGCGATTGTCGCTGCCGAATTGCACCACCGAGGCACGATTGGTACCGATCGAAGCGCTGGCGTCGCTACGCGATTCTTGCTGGAAGAGAATGTGTTTCTCGTAACGATCGCGGGACGAATCGCCGTCGACTTCACTCGCCTCGGATGCCAGCGAGATCGCCGGTGCTGCGGTCAGTATCAGCAAGGCAGAAGCGCTGAGAAGGGGGCGAATGATAGAGGCTGGAGAACGCATGGTGACACCCTCGGTCGACTTGCTTTCCCGTACGAATTGGCGTGAACCTGTAGGGGTAATATTGCCGCAAGTCGGCAAGCGATACATCGGGATGCGGAGGGATTCAGCGGTATGATAATCCTGATGCCAACGATGGCGGTGATTGGGGGCAATTTATGGTTAATGATAATAAAAAAGCCGCCAGGTGGCGGCTGTCAATGCTGTGTCATAAAAAAAGATAGCAGAAGGGAGGTTGAGGACTTTCATGATGCATTATAGGTGTCGATTTTCTTGGTGAGCCCTGTTGCTGACGCTTGGTGATGAGTCGCAGCAGATGCCTGTCCTGATTTACATCATAGGCACGCTCTCGTTCAGGTAGTCGGCGAGTACGGTCTTCTCCATTGGTACGCCGTCGGCGAGATTCCAGAGCCGGTCTTGCACGCCTTCGGCAATCAGATGGATGACCGCGGACTCGATCGCCGACATCACCGCCATCTGCACCGGTTCGTTGGTGGTCAATCCGGCCTCCGCCTCGAGCAGACGGCGGAAATCGATGAAGCGAAAGACGCCGGCGCGGATCTCCTTGGAGTAGATGGTCTTGGTGGTGGTGACATTGGCCAGCACCTCACCGCTGGAGATCTCCACCGCGCGCAGATTGATCGTCACCTGATCGACCTGATACTGCCCCGAAGCGCCGATGCCGAAGTACTCGGCGCCCAGCCCGCCGGTACGCACGTTGGATTCGTAGGCGATGATTCCGCCCTCCAGTAGCACCGAGGCGGAGCGTAGCGAGGGCAGGTTGTCCGGTTGGTTGAAGCGCTCCTGCTCGGCGCGGATGATGCGCCGCTCGGTCAGCAGGTTCTGCAGGCCGACCCGCTCCAGCGGCGTGAACCAGCCCGAATCGGCCAGCGCACCGGTCAGCATCGCGGCGGCGCCCTGGGTGACGGCGGTAGAGAAGGTGCTGGCGGGGGCTGGCCGGTACTGCCCGGTCTGATCGCGAAAATCGTAGACCGCGGCGAGAATCTTGCCGGAGGGGCGGGGTAGCGCCTTGAGATCCTGCCAGGTGGCCCCGCGGGGCGTCAGTGTGGGCGGTTTGCCCTCGAGACCGTCGACATTGGCGACCATACCGGCGCAGCCGGAGAGCATGGCGGCAGTCGCCACCGCAGCGATGAGCTTGTACATGTTGTGGTTCCCCTGCGTCGTGTCGCGATGGCTCAGAATCCGCCAGCCGACAGCCCGCCCACGTTGATATTGGTAATGTCCCCGGTGGCCTTGTCAGTGACCGTGATCACCAGTTGCCCACCTTCGTCGCTGACCACGACCCCGAAATCGTTGCTGTCATAGGAGCCGGTGCTGACGTCACCCGAGCTCACATCCGAGAGCAGCTGCGAGATCAGCCGGCTCTGCAGGCTCTGCACCAGACGGTCGGTGGGCGACAGGCTCCCGAAGTCGTCGAGGCTGGGGTCCTTGTGGGTATCCTGGGCCTGAGCCTTGCCGAGCAGATAGCTGCCGTTGAACGGGTCGCCGCCGAATGACGGGTTGATCGGGCGATAGATCAGCTCGCCGGCACTGCTCGTCGAGGTGACCGAGAGTGCGCCCAGCGCCAGGGCGAGAGAGAGCGGAACGAGGTTGCGCATGTCACAACTCCTCATCTGAGAGGTCGAGGCTGGGTTGGAGCGATTGCGCGATGCGACGGCGCAGTATCGCCTCCTGGACGACACGCACCGCGTCGTCGGCGTAGCGATCCGCTTCGCTGATCCGTGGCGAAAGCTGGGTGCTGAAATAGGTCTGATTACGCTCGGATATCCAGAGCTGGCTGCCCCAGCGCGGGTCCGGGCGCTCGGTGACGGTGAGTTCGGCGCTGGCGACGATCGGGTCGCGCATGGCCGCCTGGGAAAAGCTGCGGTAGAAGGTGCGACCCGCCATGGTCAGGGTGCGATCGATGATGATCCCGGAGAGCTCCGGGCGCTGCAGGTTGAACTGCTTGTCGAGCGCACGTTGCGGGTTCTTCTCATCGATGTTGACGGTGGGGGTATCGGGAGCCTTGGCGGCGTCCGGTTCGACCCCATCCTGGGCCATACCATCAGTGCTCAGCGCGAGCAGCACCAGCAGGCCCAGGAGACGAGCTCCGGGAGCGTGACGATAGGCGTTCATGGCGCCGGCTCAATGCTTGGTTCGCGGGCGTGACAGGTTGGGCAGCGCGCCCAGATGATCGCGCGCCCAGCACACCACCTGGACCCGGTTCTGTGCGCCGATCTTCTTGAAGATATTGTAGATGTGCGTCTTGACCGTGTGCTCGCTCAGAAACAGCTTCTCGGCGATCTGCGCGTTGGTGGCACCCAGTCCGACCAGCCCCACCACCTGGCGCTCGCGGTGGGTCAGATACCCCTCCATGCGGTAGGCATCCACGCTTTGGCGGCGCAGCTTGTCGATCAGCAGGCTCATCAGGTTGCGCGAGAGCCAGATCTGCCCCTGTAGAATCTGCTTCAGGCCCTTGGCCATCAGCTCCGGCGTATCCTGCTGGAAGAACACGCCACGGATATGTGACAGCGAGACGGCGTCCAGCGCATGGGTGTCGTTCTTGGCGTTGAAGGCGCAGATCTGCACCTCGCCGTCACCCTGGTCGGCCAGGCTCTCTTCCCACTTCTGGAACAGGATCGGATCGACCTGGCTCAGATCGATCAGGACGATGTCGAAGCTAGCGCCAGAGACCTTGTGCGGCTCCTGCGGGCCCGCCAGTCGATAGCTCATTCCGGTATGGGACGAGAGACTCATCGCGAGCAGGGTCGATTGCGCCGTCTCGCTGGTCACGATCAGCATCGAGGCTTCTGGGTTTGACATGATATTCCCCTGGCGTACGTCGCCTAGACGGTAAATATTCTGGTTATTGTACGAGGCTGACTTTTTGTGTTTCGAATTGTTGCACCGGCTTTCAGGAATATAAAGTTCTGCCGATTAGTATTTTTCTAGTACTTTTCGGTCTAAGTAAACTTTTTATCCTTGAGATACAGCCGCTTGAGATTTTCCTGAAGTAAATTAAGGCAACCGCACAGGGTCGACCTTGGTCGAAATTTGAGGTTTCCCTCCGTTAGCATTTCGTTACCAGTACAAATTAAGCGCCTAACTGTTTCAATGCGTATCAAGCTGGCGCGCCAGCGTGACTCGCTGGGGCGGGGTAGGAGGGGGTTCCGCCATGTCCAAGCCACGCCCCAAGCCATGTCCCGGACTAGAGCGGCGAGCTGAGCGGATGAGGCGGCAGCTGATCAGTCGATACGCGTGACACGCGAGCAATGGCCAAGCGCGGCGTCATCGTCGCGTGACCGTGATAGCCGCCGTGCTGGGGTGATGGAGGGCTTGGGGAAAGCAGGGGCGGGGTCGGGGGCGGTCGGCCTGACGCGGTTTTCCAGGCGGCCGGCTTCCGCCAGCGCGGGGATGCGCTGGCGGGCCGAGGGGCGCGACGGTCGTGCTGTCAGTCGATCAGCAGGTCGTCCGCGGCATGCCGGTCGGGGTGTTCGATACGCGGCTCGCGGCCGCCACGCAGGATCGAGTTGCCTTCGTAGAGCGTGCGCTGGTCGATTCCGGGTGGATCGAGCCAGTCGGACTCGTGCATCTGCCCGCTCTTGCCGTAGACGCACAGGGCGTTGGCATAGGTGACCTGGCGCACCACCTGCTCGTCGATACCGCTGGCGAGCGCCAGGCGAGCGGTCTTGGCGACCCCGAGACAGTCGGAGATCCCCCAGTCGCAGGCGCTGTCGACGATGATCCGATCGCCGCCGTAGTAGCGCAGCAGTTCGACCATGCGCGCATTTCCCATCTTGGTCGAGGGATAGATCGAGAAGCCGGCCCAGTAGCCTCGGTCCAGCGTCTCGCGTACGGTCTCTTCGTTGTTGTGGTCGATCACCACCCAACTGGGGTCCAGGCCCATCTCCTCGCACACATCCATGGAGCGCGAGGTACCGCGCTTCTTGTCACGATGCGGCGTATGCACCATCACCGGCAGTGCTAGTTCCTTGGCCAGGGCGAGCTGGGCGCGGAAATACTTCTCTTCCAGTGGCGTCTGCTCGTCGTAACCGATCTCGCCGATCGCCACCACGCCCTCCTTCATGGCAAAGCGCGGCAGCCACTCCATCACGCCCTCCGCCAGCGCTTCGTTGTTGGCCTCCTTCGAGTTCAATCCGATGGTGCAGTAGTGGCGGATGCCGAACTGTCCGGCGCGGAAGCGCTCCCAGCCCACCAGTGACGACAGGTAGTCGACATAGGTACCGACGAAGGTGCGCGGCTGGCCGACCCAGAATGCCGGTTCGATCAGGGCGACCACGCCGGCGGCGGCCATCGCTTCGTAATCGTCGGTGGTGCGCGAGATCATGTGCGCATGCGGGTCGATATACATCGTTCAGATTGCCTCGTAGTGGTGGAAGTTGCCCCAGCCGACCCGGCCGGTATCGATGAGGGCGGCGGTCTCGGGGGCGGAGGCCAGCAGATGACGGGCCGATGGCGTATCGGTCTGGGAGAGCGCCAGCCCCGCGGCCAGCCGCTCGGCCGGTGATCCTGCCATGGCGCGCTGCAGCGCGGCGTAGGCGCCGAGTGCATCGACACAGGGGCCGACACAGCGCCACAGCTCGGGGGTGACCGCGCGACCGGCGGCCCAGCGCTCGTCGGCGTAGTCGAGCAGAATGCGCGCCAGCTCCGGGTTGTTGCGTTGGTCGATGCCGACGATCGGTGCCAGCCGGCTACCGATGAACAGCGCCTTGAGCACCATGTGGTTCCAGCGGTGAAGGTCGAAATGGTCGCGGGGATAGGGGTTGCCGTGGGCGATCGCTTCGAAGACGGCGCGTATGTTGGAGCGCAGCCCGGCCCCGACCTGAGCGCTCAAGGCGGCCGGCTCGGGGTAGAACGAGAGGCCACGATAGAGGGTGATCAGCTCACGGGCGTCGGCGGTGCGCACGAGATCTTCGAACAGCGCCGCGAACGGGCGCGGACCGTGAAATGTCAGCAGCCCGGCGATCCGCGCCGCGCCATCCAGGCTCCAGTCGAGCGGCGACCAGCCCGGCAGCAGGGCGTGCGCCGCCGTCAGGTCCTGGGGGGTCAACTCGAGATCCGCCTTGCCCAGGCGCCGTGGCACCTGTCCCAGGAAAAGGTGCAGCGTGCGCTCGTCGGCGCTCGTCTGCAGGTGGTCGAGCGCGGTGATAAACCAGGTCTCCTGCGCCGCAGCCTGGCGCACGACCCAGCGGCACAGCAGGGCAGTGGCCGAAAGCGATGACGCTGCCGTCGCTCGGCCGGGGAGGGTCTCGGTCATGGGCATCCTGTTGACTCTGGTTTGTGACTATGGCGTAGGTGAAGGCGGGCAGTCGTACATCGTTTCACGTCGATGTCGACAATCACTTTATCGATTGTCGCGGCGAGCCCCTACCTCAATTATCTGGCGAATTGGTGCCGAAAGGAGGCAGCCGCTGACCATGTTTTTTGGCTAATGATGTGAGTCGAGAGGGCCGTCTTGGCATGCCTTTCTTCATCCCGAAGACCCAATTTCGCTCGCCTAGGCGGTTGTCGATTGAGCCCGGGTCGATGGGCTGATATGCAGTCTCGATCGCGGCCTTGCCGAGCGCACTGACAGGTGAGTGAGCGCTCGCAGGCAGTATCGGCATATCGGGTGTTGCCGCCATCGACAGGCACGAATATCGGACCATGGCAGCGGTGGGGATGCCCTCGAGAGAGAGTGAAGATGCACAAGACACTGGTCATATTGGTCGTCGGTCTTAGCCCCCATCTGGTAGGCGAACACACGCCCCATCTGCAGCGCCTGGCGCGACGGGGCGGCCTGCGCCCGCTGGAGACGGTCACCCCGGCGGTCACTTGCAGCGTGCAGGCCACACTGCTCACGGGGCTGGCGCCGGCAGCGCATGGCGCGGTCGCCAACGGCTGGTATTTTCGCGATCTCGCCGAGGTCTGGCTGTGGCGGCAATCCAACCGTCTGGTGGCGGGGGAGAAGGTGTGGGAGGCGGGGCGGCGGCGCCATGCCGACTTCACCTGCGCCAAGCTGTTCTGGTGGTACAACATGTACGCTTTGGTGGACTGGAGCGCGACTCCGCGGCCGCGCTATCCCGCCGACGGGCGCAAGCTGCCGGATCACTACACCTATCCCCCCGAACTGCACGATGAGCTCGACGCCAAGTTGGGCACCTTTCCGCTGTTCTCCTTCTGGGGGCCGCTGGCCAACATCGACTCCAGCCGCTGGATCAGCGATGCGACCCGTCATGTGATGGCAACGCGCAACCCCACGCTGACGCTGACCTATCTGCCGCATCTCGACTACAACCTGCAGCGCCTCGGGCCGGATCTCGATCACCCCGATCTGCAGCGCGACCTGCGCCAGGTCGATGCCCTGTGCGGCGAGCTGATCGCAGAGGCCGAGCGCGATGGACGCCGCGTGATCGTGGTCTCCGAGTACGGTATTACCCCGGTGAAGGAAGCCGTCCACATCAATCGGGCCCTGCGCCAGGCCGGCTACCTCGCGGTGAGGCGCGAGGGCGAGCAGGAGCAGCTAGACCCCGGCGCCTCGCGCGCTTTTGCGGTCGCCGATCATCAGGTGGCTCACGTCTATGTGCGCGACCCGCAGGATCTGCCCCAGGTCAGGGCGCTGCTCGAAGGGCTGGAGGGTGTCGACGCGGTGTGGGGCGACAGCGAGAAGCGTCGGGAGGGGCTCGATCACCCTAATGCGGGCGAGCTGGTGGTGATCAGCCAGCCCGACCGCTGGTTCAGCTACTACTTCTGGCTCGACGAGGCGCGGGCGCCGGACTATGCACGCACCGTCGATATTCACCGCAAGCCGGGCTATGACCCGGTAGAGCTGTTCTTCGATCCGGCGCTGCGCGCGCCCAAGCTGGCGGCGGGCTGGCGGGTGTTCAAACGCAAGCTGGGAATGCGTCAGCTACTGGACGTGATCTCGTCGACGCAGACGACGCTGGTCAAGGGCTCCCACGGCCGGGTGACCGACGACCCAGGGATGGGGCCGCTGGTGATCTCCTCCGAGGCCGAGCTGCTGCCGGCGGGGGCGGTCAAGGCGAGCGAGTTCAAGGCGCTGATGCTGGCGCATGTGTTCGGCGCCGATGCCAGCCTTGCGGATGAGCGCGAGTCGGCGGCGACCACGACCTGAGCCCGGCGCCGTGCGCCGGTAGAGGAGATGGTCAGCGCTTCGGCCAGGGGCGGCTCGGGCCGGGCGCGGTGAGCCACCGCGCCCGGCTCAAGTGCCGGCGGAGAGTCGCTGCAACTGCAGTGTGGCGGCCCAGGCGCTCGCTGCGAGCAGGGCCAGCAGCGGATGACCCAGGGCGGCGATCAGCACCGCATCGAACAGTGAGATCGCGGCAATCAGGCCGACCACTGCTCGCGGTACGTCGCCGGGTGAGCGCCGGCGCAGCCAGGCGAGGCAACGCACCCCCCAGGCGAGATAGCCGAGCCAGAGCAAACCGGCCAGCAGCGTGGGGCCCGGCAGCAGCAGCACTGCCGCCAGCGTGAGCAGCAGCGGTACCGCCAGCACCCCCAGGGGCCATAGCGCGCCCAGACGATCGTAAGCCTCCTGCCGTGCCGCATAGGTCAGGCCGACGACATGGCAGGCCAGCCCCAGCGCCCCCAGCCATACCAGTGCGCCGAGCTGGCCCCCCAGCGCGAGCGCCGCGACCAGGTAGCAGAGCAGGCGACAGCTACCCATGACCAGCGGGCTCCAGCCCACGCCCTTGTGCCGCAGGTCGTAGAGCAGCACCGCCGCGGCCAGCGCCAGGCCCGCCTTGCCGGCCGCGGCGCCGGTGGTGAACAGCAGCAGCACGGCCGTGGCCAGCAGCGCCAGGCCAATCAGCGCGACCGGGGTGCGCCCGACCTCGCCACTGGGGATGGGGCGGCTGCTCCGCTCCCGGGCGTCAAGGGGGGCGTCGCAGGCGTCGTTGAGATACATGCCACCGAGATAGCACAGTGTCAGCGCCGTCAGCACCACCAGGCCGGCCTCGAACGATCCGCTCGCCCCGGCCAGCAGCGCGCCGGCCAGGGCATTGCTCCATACCGTGGGCAGGTTGGAGACGCGGCCCAGCCTCAGCCAGACGTCAGCGCGTCGGCGTCGATGGTGACGCCCAACTGCTGGCGAACCCACTCGAGCTCCTTCACCACCGCCACTTCCAGCCGCTGGCGGCGCACTGCTTCGGGTAGTACCTGCCACGTGTAGGTCTCCACTTCCAGGTGCGCCGAGATCGGCTGACGGCGATGCAGGGCCAGGATCTCGGCGAGAAAGTCACGGGTGGTCGAGAAGGGGGGAATGTCGGCGACGAAGATCGGCACGTGAAAGTGCACGCGCCACTCCTCGCCATCGGCCCGCTGAGGATCCGCGAGCGCCTCGGGGAGATCGCTGTAGCGAGACAGCCCCGTCGCGCTGCGCGCCACCACCTGGTGCAGATAGGTCGGTTCGCAGAAGGTCGTCAGCCCCTCGCGGGTGGCCGAGTCGAGCGCCCGCACGCGCAGTGCGGCACTCAACTGCAGCTTGTGGATGGGGATACCCGCGTCGCGCAGGGCCGCGACGCTGGCCGTGGGATCCTCGAACTCGACCGCCGCATGGCAGACGTCGTAGCACACTCCAAGGTGGCGCGGCAGCGCCGCCCGGGCCTGGGCCAGGGAGAGCCCGCTCAACTCGGCCAGGCGGGCGGCGGCGCTGTCGCAGAACAGAGAGTCACGGAAGAACGCCAGTGTCCCCTCGATGGTCTCGAGGAAGCAGCAGGGCTCCGGCTCCAGGGCGATGGCCACGCTGACGCCGGTACGCTTGAGCAACCCCACGCAGTGCGCCACGCACTTGAGCAGGTTGTCGGCCATGGCCGCCTCGGCGCCTGCGGCCAGCGGCCCATAGGTGCCGGGAACGGTGCTCAGGCTGAGGCTATCGCCGGGCTGGGCCAGCTCCGTCATCAGGTCGGCGAGCCAGCAGGTGTAGTCGAGCCGCGCCCGCTGTTTCCAGTCCGGCTGGTAGACCGCGGCCTTCACCGGCACCCCGTGGAAGGGGCCGAAGGGGAAGCCGTTCATGGTGACCAGACGGTAGTCATGGCGCGCCAGGATCGCCTTGAGCTCGGCGCGGGCGTCCGGTGCGCGAAGCTCCTCCAGCGCCTGGGCGGAGAGGCGCAGACCGAGCCCGAAGGAGACATCCGGCGCCAGCGTGCGGCGCACATAGGCCACCGGGCCCTCGAGTGCGCGGCGCACCTCATCCCAGGTCTGGGTCGGATGCACGTTGAGGCAGTAGGTCAACTGACCCAGGTCGTCAGGCAGCTGCATGGTGGGCGGCCTCCGTGTGTAGCCACTCGATCGCTGAGACGACCAGGGCGTGATCCATCGAATGGACGTCGACAGCGCGTCCGACCGCGGCCAGCAGGGTGACGGTCAACTCACCTCCCAGGTGCTCCTGGAACTCGCGCAGACCGGCGAGCAGGGCCGGCTGGCCGAGGGCGTCGAGCTCCAGCAGTTGCGGGTGATAGCGCGGCAGACCGAGGCGCTCGAGCAGCTGCATCACCCGTCGTTCGCCGCTCGCCGGGAGATGTCCGGCGAGCACGGAGTAGCGGGTGTCGAGGGCGATGCCGATCGCCACCGCCTCGCCGTGGCTGACGCCGTGATGGGTCAGCGCTTCCAGTTTGTGGGCCGACCAATGGCCGAAATCCAGCGGGCGTGACGAGCCCTGTTCGAAAGGGTCGCCAGCATGGCCGATCTGGTGCAGGTGCAGCTCGGCGCTGCGCTGGATCATGTAGGCCTCGGCGCGGGGATCGAAGGTCGCCAGCGCCTCGGCATTGGCCTCGAGCCAGTCGAAGAAGGCGGCGTCACGGATCAGGGCCACCTTGATCGCTTCGGCGATCCCGGCCAGGCGCTGGCGGCGCGGCAGCGTGGCCAGGAAGTCGAGATCGTTGAGTACCGCCCAGGGCGGGGCAAAGGTGCCGGTGAAGTTCTTGGTGCCGCGGAAGTTGACCGCATTCTTCACCCCGACGCCGCTGTCGTTCTGCGCCAGCACCGTGGTCGGCAGACGAATCAGGCGCACGCCGCGATGGGCCACGGCGGCGGCCAGGCCCACCGCGTCGAGTACGGCACCGCCGCCGATGGCGATGACATAGGCGTGGCGATCGACAGCGTGCTGGCGCAGCTCGTCCAGCCGGCTCTCCACCGTCGCCAGACTCGCCTTGATCGCTTCCCCCGCGGCCACCGTGATCGGTGGGGCGATCAGCGTCATGCGTGCGGCGTGGGCCTCGAAGTAGCGCGCCAGACGCCTGGCCAGATCCGGCCAGGCGGCGGCCACGCCGGCATCCACATAGACCAGGCAGCGGTGGCGCTGTTCCGGCTCCCGGCGTGCAACCACCTCCGCCAGGAGCGGATTGTCGGGGGAGAGCAGTTCGCGGGTGAAGGCCACCGGGTAGTCGTAGGTAACCTGGAAGTGCTGCCAGTGGATCACACTGGCCTCGACGCCGCGATCGGTGAAGCGTGAAGCGTCGCTCGGCGGCAGCGACGAGGCATCGATGGCGCTGCCGCCACCGGGAGAGAGGGAGACTGCGGGGCGGTTCATGGGGCGGTGCCTGCGTAGAGGGTCGACACGACATCGGCGGGCCGTCTAGTCCTCAAGGGCGGCCTCGCCGGGTTCGCGCCTAGCTTCCGCGCTCGACCCGAGGCGGGACAAGAATGGTTCTTCTGCTACGCAGGATGAGCCGCGCATGGTGCCACGGCATGAGAGGGCGCCAGCGAGCGCCCGCCGAGTCAGCCGCGCTTGGCCGGTGCGGTGGGCGAGGGCTCGACCTTGGACTCCTCGACATCATCGAGCCGGTCGGCGCGACGCAGCACCGGGAAGGCCCACATCCACAGCCCGACGATCCCCAGGGTACCGACAGCGCCGATCACCGCCGCCGGCACGGTGCCGAACCAGGCCGCGGTGACCCCGGATTCGAACTCGCCCAGCTCGTTGGAGGCGCCGATAAACAGCATGTTGACCGCATTGACCCGGCCGCGCATCTCGTCCGGGGTGGCCAGCTGCAGCAGCGTCAGGCGCACGTAGACGCTGATCATGTCTGCGGCGCCGGCGATCAGCAGGGCGCCGAACGAGAGCCAGAACCAGTGCGACAGTGCGAACACCAGGTTGGCCAGGCCGAACACCGCCACCGCCGCGAACATCGTCAGCCCCGCATGGCGGTTGATGGCGCGCACTCCCAGATAGAGCCCCATCAGCAGGGCGCCGATGGCGATGGCACTGCGCAGGGCGCCCAGCCCCTCGGGGCCGACGTGCAGGATCTCGTGGGCGTAGACCGGCAGCAGTGCCACGATGCCGCCGAACAGCACCGCGAACAGATCCAGCGAGATCACCCCGAGGATCACCGGCTTGCTGCGGATATAGCGGATGCCGGCGGTGAAGCGCTGCCAGGCGGTGTCATCCCGCGGCTGGCGTTCGGTGGCGTAGCGCACCGGCACCCCGAACAGGCCGAGCTGGGCGATCACGAAACACGCCAGCACCACGCTGTAGGTGAGCGCCGCGCCGAAGGTATAGAGCAGCCCGCCGAGCAGCGGGCCGCCGATCACCCCGATCTTCATGATCGAGGAGTTGAGTGCGATCGCCTTGCCCAACTGCGTCCGGGGCACGATCTGCGGCAGCAGGCTCTGCAGGGTGGGGCCGGTGAAGGCCCGCGCTGCGCCGAACAGCACCAGCACCGCGTAGAAGGGCAGCGCGCTCTCCGGGCGCTGCAGCGAGAGCGCGATCAGACAGGCGCTGCACACCCCCTGAGCCAGCCAGCTGAGCTGCAGGATGCGCTTGCGGTCGAAGCGGTCGACCACATCGCCCGCCGGCAGCAGCAGGACCACCATGGGCAGGAACTGGGCCAGGCCGACATAGCCCAGTGTCAGCGGGTCGCGGGTGATGTCGTAGACCTGCCACGCCACCACGATGGCCTGGATCTGCATCGCGAAAACCGCCGCCAGGCGCGAGACCAGAAAGGCGGCGAACCCGGGCTGACGGTAGACCGCGGCGTCCGTCTCCGGGTGGTCATCATCGGCAGTGGGGCGATCGATGCGTGACGGGTCGGCTGAGGATGAGGCGGGAGTGTCGGCGGTGGGCATGGTGTCCTTGGCGGTCGAGGCTAGGCACTGTCTGAAAAGTCCTGCGCTCGCCCATGCGGCGTTGACCATCGGCTCACTGAGCAACGTTCAGAACGTCCGCAGGACGGCCCGGAGGGTGAGCGGAGCGAGTAACCGGCGCATTGACACCCCGTAGACGGGAGCGTCAGCCCGGTCCGTTGTCGCCGATTTTGCCTTCGCTCGTCGACTTTTCAGACAGCACCGAGGAAGAGATCGATCTAGCTAGCGCGCTAACAGAGTAGTATACGCAGATTCTTCTCGACGTGCGCCGACGTTCGCTTGGTGAGGGGGGAGGATAATCCTGGCTAATGCCAGCGCCAACATGTCGGCGAGCTCCCGCCATACGTGGATTTTTCACCGCTATTCGGCTTTTTCGGCTGCCGGGTGCGGCGTATAGTGCGCTCGCCCGGGCAATGCCCGTAGGCGCGCTTTCCAAGGCTTTTTCTTCCTAGGCTTCTTCTGTCGCCGGTGGCGTACCCACGCCACCGGACCGGAACCGGTTGCGAGGTGGTTTGGTCGATGTCTCCGCAGTTGCTCTCCATGGCGCTGGCGCCGCTTCTGGGTCTGTTCATTCTGGGTATCGGCAACGGCTTTCTCGCCTCGCTGATCACCCTGCGCCTGGACGCCGCCGGCGAGTCGGTGACCACCATCGGCTGGGTGTCGGCGGCCTACTACATCGGCCTGGCGATCGGGGCGCTGTTCAACGACCGCCTGCTGCTGCGCATCGGTCATATTCGTGCCTACGCCTGCTTTGCGTCGCTGGTGGCGGTGACCGTGCTGCTGCAGGGGCTGTGGCTCAATGCGGGGCTGTGGTTCACCCTGCGCATGATCGGTGGCTGGGCCACCCTGGGCGTCTATCTGGTGATCGAGAGCTGGCTGCTGACGGCGGCGGATACCCGCGTGCGCGGGCGCCTCCTGGCGCTCTACATGATCTCGCTCTACGGCGCCGGGGTGATCGGCCAGCTGCTGCTCGGCGTGGCTGACAGCGCCGGTGCCAGTCAGCCGTTCATGATCATTGCCATCCTGGCGTCGCTGTCGGTGTTGCCGCTGGGCATGATCCCGCGGGTATCGCCGCTGATCGAGCACGCCGAGCCGCTCTCGCCGTGGCGTCTGATCACGGTCACGCCCACCGGCGTGATGGGGTGTTTCGGCTCGGGGCTGGCGATCTCGGCGATCTACAGCCTGCTGCCGCTCTATCTGCAGCGCAGCGGCCTCGATGTGCAGAAGATCGGCCAGATGATGGCAGTACTGATTCTCGGTGGCATGTTGCTGCAGTACCCCATCGGACGCTGGTCGGATCGCCACGACCGTCAGATCGTGCTGATCCTGATCGGTGTGGCGATGACCGCGCTGTGTCTGGGTATGCTGCTGCTGCCGTCGCTACCGTGGCTGCTGGCGGCGGCGCTGTTTCTGCTCGGGGGCGGGGTATTCGCACTCTACCCGGTGGCGGTGAGCCACGCCGCCGACCGCGCCCCGGCCGGCGCGCTGGTGCGCATGAGCCAGGGTCTGCTGCTGATCAACGCTCTCGGTGCCACCCTCAGCCCGCCGCTGATCACGCCGCTGATGACGCATGTCGGCGATGCCGGGCTGTTCGTCGCGCTGCTCGGTCTGGGGAGCTGTCTGGTCGTGTTCTTCGTGTGGCGGCGCAGCCGTCGCCCGGCGCCGGCGCCGGTGGCACCGTTCACCTCCAATCCGCCGCAATCGGTGGTGGGGGCCGAGCTTGCGGTGACCGCGGCGCTGGTGCAGGGGGCGACCGAACACGAGCAGCAGGAGGACCTGTCCCAGGTGGTGCCTGAGGTGGAGACCGCAGTACCTGAAGTGGAAACGGCGAGACCGGAGGCGGGATCGGCTGACGCGGAGACCGCAACGCGGCGCTGAGGACGCCAGCTCCGCATCCTGAGGGCTGAGCGAAAAATCAGCGCGCCGGGTCGACCCGCCCGCCGAGCGAGGCGTTTCGCCGGAACCAGCCGGCGATGCTGGTGCGTGGCAGGCGGGTCGGCAGCACCTCGTGGGGTATGCGGTCGGAGAGGAAACAGACGAAGGTGCCGGCGCGGGGGACCACCCGAGCGACTTCGCGCTCGCTGTCGTGCTCGTCGTAGAGCGCCATCTCGCCGCCGCCATCGCTGGGCCAGTCGGGATTGAGATAGAGCACGGTGGAGACGATTCGGTTGGCGCGTCCACGAAAGCTGTCGTAGTGCTTGCGATAGAAGGCGCCGGGCGGGTACTGGGCGAAGTGCGCCTCGAACTCGAACAGCCCCAGATAGAGGGCGATATTGATCTGCTGCTGCAGTTCTGCCATCAGCGCCAGATAGCGGCGCTGGGCGAGACTCTCGCGATCGAGCCAGTGAATGGCGTCACCGCGGATGTCGCGGCGCAGGGTGCGCTCGTCACCGCGGCCGATGGCGGCTTCCTGGAGCTGCTGACGCGCCTCGAGCCGGGTGAGTTCGGCGTGCAGGTCCTGGCACAGACCGACGTCCAGAAACGTCTCCCCGGCGTACCAGCCGCGCGCGACCAGAGCATCGATCAGCGGGGTCAGCTGCTGCTCGTCCCAGTAGGCGTGGTGAGTCTGGGTTTGGGACATCTCGGGGCCTCCGATGGCGGGTAACGCGTGGCTGGGAACCCGTGCCTGCGACAGCGCAACGGGAGATGGCTGCCGGGGCGGCGTGGGCCAGCGCTCAGCGGGTGGTGCGGCGCCCGCGCTGCGGATGATAGCGCAGCTCACCGCCCGCTGGCGGCTGTTCTAGCGAGACCGGGCTGGCGAAGCCCACCGTCAGCAGCTCCACCAGCATCATCGCCGAGAGTCCCCAGATGATGCGCCCATCGACCTCGTAGCTCGGCACGTACCACTCGCGGTCGTCGACCGGGATGACGTCGGTATGAGTGCGCCGGTCGTCGAGGAAATGCGCCAAGGGTACCTCGAAGATCGCCGCGATCTCGCCGGGTTCCGGGGTCAGCGTCAGATCCGGGGGGATGATGCCGACATACGGTGTGACCCGCAGGCCGTGCAGCGAGAGCAGGTCTCCTAGGCGGCCGACGATCTCCACCTCGGCCGGCGCCAGGGCGATCTCCTCCTGGCTCTCGCGCAGCGCCGTGGCCAGCAGGTCGCGATCCTCGGGCTCGCGCTTGCCGCCGGGAAAGGCGACCTGGCCGGCGTGGGAGGAGAGATGATCGGTACGCTGGGTGAACAGCAGCGTCGGCTCGCGGCGGTCCACCAGCGGCAGCAGTACGGCGGCCTGGGGGAAGGCCGCGTCGAGCTGGCGGGGGCGGTGCGCTTGCAGGCGCTCGCGAAGTGTCTCTAACATGCGGTGCTGATCCTACAGGGCCTGCTCCGGGTCAGCGCAGCGTCGAGTCGCGCTGAACGGGCATGGGCAGGGCTCGATGAATGCATTGCGAGGCGTCGATGAATTACTGCAGTCAGTGTGGCAACCCGGTGCGTTTCGCGATCCCCGAGGGGGACGATCGCCCGCGCTTTCAGTGCGACGCCTGCGGCACCATCCATTATCAGAATCCCCGCATCGTAGCCGGTACGCTGCCGGTCTCGGGCTCGCGGGTGCTGCTGTGTCGCCGCGCGATCGCCCCGCGTAAAGGTTTCTGGACCCTGCCGGCCGGTTTCATGGAGAACGGCGAGACGGTCGAGCAGGCCGCGCTGCGCGAGACCCGCGAGGAGGCGAGCGCGGTGGTCGATGCGCCCTCACTTTACACGCTGATCAGTCTGCCGCACATCGATCAGGTCTACATGATCTTCCGCGGCGAGCTCGACGGTGGCTACGCCGCCGGGCCCGAGAGCCTCGAGGTGGCGCTGTTCGAGGAGAGCGAGATTCCCTGGGGCGAACTCGCCTTTCCCACCATCGAGCGTACCCTGCGCCACTTCTTCAGCGATCGGGTGCACGGTCATTTCCCGCTGCACTCGGGCCAGATCGGCCTCGAGGAGCGCGAGCGTTTCTTCGGCTCGGCCTGACGCACCCTTCCACGCGTACGGCTTCAGCGGTGCTCTAGTCTCCCGGCCCACCTCAGTCTTCCGGCCCACCTCGCGCNNGCGCGAGGTGGGCCGCCTGGAGCGATGATGGCATAATGGCCGCCGCGCCGGCGACGCCCTTGGCGGGCTGTCGCCCTGCGTTCATGTCACCTTGGTCGAGCGGGAAGCGTTTGCGATGTGGAAATGGGTCATCCTGGTCTTGGTCGTCATGCTCGGACTGTTGCAGTACCGGCTCTGGTTCGGTGAAGGCGGGATTCGCGAGTTCAATGATATCCAGGCGCGTGCCGATGTCCTCGATGGCACGACCCAGACCCTGAAGGCGCGCAACGACCGTCTGGCGGCCGAGGTGGTCGACCTCAAGACCGGTCTCGACGCGATCGAGGAGCGTGCCCGCAGCGATATCGGCATGGTGCGCAAGGACGAGCAGTTCTTCTGGGTGCCCAACGTCGACGGCAGCCATGGCCCGGCCGCCGAGACGGGGGTGATCACGCCATGACGCTGTGGTTGATCGTTCCCGCCGCCGGTCGCGGCAGTCGCATGCAGGCCGACCGACCCAAGCAGTATCTGCCGCTACACGGACGCAGCGTGCTCGCGCGCACGCTGGCGCGGCTGCATCAGGCCTTCCCCGAGGCGGCACTGCGCCTGTGTCTCGATCCCGATGATGCCTACTTCGATCCAGATGACGTGCCCTTCAGCGAGTGGCAGCGTGTCGAGGGCGGCAGCGAGCGCGTCGACAGCGTGCGCCGCGCGCTCTCGACCCTCGCCGGCAAGGCCGCCGACGATGACTGGGTGCTGGTCCACGACGCCGCACGCCCGTGTGTACGGCGGGAGGATCTCGCCGCGCTCTCCCAAGCGCTGGAGCATGAAGCCATCGGGGCATTGCTCGCCGCACCGGTGGCGGACACCATGAAGCGCGCCGACGCCCGCGGCCGGGTCAGCCACACCGAGCCCCGCGATGGCCTGTGGCACGCGCTGACGCCCCAGGCGTTTCGCTACGACCTGCTGCGCCAGGCGCTGGATGCGGCTTTGGCCACCGGCACCGCGGTCACCGACGAGGCCTCGGCGATCGAGGCCATGGGGCTGTCGCCGCTGCTGGTGCCCGGCGGCCGCGACAATCTCAAGATCACGCGCCCGGAGGATCTGATCCTGGCGGCGCGCATTCTTTCGCTGCAGAGCGAGACCGACAGCGCATCACAGGGAGTCGAGGCATGACGCTCAGAATTGGCCACGGGTTCGACGTGCACCGCTTCGGCGAGGGCGATCATCTGATGATCGGCGGGGTACGCATTCCCTTCGACCACGGCTTTGTCGCCCACTCCGACGGCGACGTGCTGCTGCACGCGATCAGCGATGCACTGCTGGGTGCCTGCGCCCTGGGCGATATCGGCCACCATTTTCCCGATACCGATCCGGCCTGGGCGGGCGCCGACAGCCGCGAGCTGCTGCGCCAGGTGGTGGCACTGATCCGCGCGCGTGGCTACCGGGTGGGCAATCTCGATGCCACCATCCTCGCCCAGGCACCGAAGATGGCGCCCTGGATCGAGCCCATGCGCGCGGCGATCGCCGCCGACCTGGAGACCGCGGCGGATAGCGTCAACGTCAAGGCGACCACCACCGAGCGTCTGGGGTTCACCGGCCGCGGCGAGGGCATCGTGGCAGAAGCGGTGGTACTGCTGCTGGCTGCGTCGACGTGAGCCCTGCCGTGCCGGTCTGGCCGCCAGGCTGGGCCCATGTCGAGACGGCGCCGAGCGTCGAGGGCAGCTATCGTGACAGCGCCGAGGCGTTTCAGGTCGAGGAGGTGCTCGACTTCACGCCGGAAGGGGAGGGCGAGCATCTCTGGGTGTGGATCGAGAAGCGTGGCGTGACCACGCCCGATGCTGCCCGCAGCCTGGCCCGGCAGGCCCAGATCGCGGTGCGGGACGTCGGCTTCAGCGGGCTCAAGGATCGCGACGCGGTGACCCGGCAGTGGCTGTCGCTGGCGCTGCCGGGGCGCACCCTGGCTCCGGGTTGGGAGGCTCCGCTGGCCGAGCGCGGTATCCATGTGCTGCGTGCGGTGCGCCATCCGCGCAAGCTCAAGCGCGGCGTACATCGCGCCAACCGTTTCCGCCTGCGCGTGAGTGGGCCGGCGGCGAGTTCGGACGACGTGCGCCAGCGCTGGGAGCGGCTGGTCGCCCAGGGTGTGCCCAACTACTTTGGCCCCCAGCGCTTCGGCCCGGAAGGGCGCAATCTGCAGCGCGCCCTGGCGCTGTTCGCCCGCGGCTGGCGCAAGCGTGAGGACCCGCAGGGGCTGCTGCTCTCCACCGCGCGCAGCTATCTTTTCAATCAGGTGCTGGCGGCGCGGGTGGCCGACGGCAGCTGGTGCCGGCCGCTGGCCGGCGATGTGCTCAACCTGGAAGGCAGCGCCAGCCGCTTTCTGGCCGAGGCAGCCGAGCCCGAACTCGAGGCGCGTGCGGTGGCCGGCGATCTGCACCCCACCGGCCCGCTATGGGGGCAGGGCGAGCCGCACAGTCGTGGCGAGGTGGCCTTGCTCGAGCAGCGCGAGGCGGCGGCGTGCGCAGCGCTTCGCGATGGCCTGGCGGCGGCCGGCGCGCGGCATGAGCGGCGCGCGCTGCGGATACTGCCGGCGGCGGCGAGCTGGAGCGCGGCCGAGGCGGAGCGCGCGGCCTGGCTCGAGTTCAGCCTGCCGCGGGGGGCCTTTGCCACCGCCGTGCTGCGCGAGTTGATGCGTCATCCGACCCTCGTCTGAGGCGCTGCATGGCGAACCCGACGAGTCGAATCCGACAAGCCCGATCCGAGAGGAGTGAGCGAGATGCGTAGACTGTTGCTATCCAATGACGATGGCGTGCACGCGCCGGGGCTCAAGGCGCTCTATGAGGCACTCGGCGGGCATGCGCGGCTGCGCGTGGTGGCGCCGGATCGCGACCGCAGCGGCGCCAGCAACTCGCTGACGCTGACGCGACCGCTGGCGCTCGAAGCGCTCGACGGCGGCTTCTACAGCGTCGACGGCACCCCCGCGGACTGTGTCTATCTAGGGGTCAACGGCGTGTGGGAGGAGAAGCCCGATCTGGTCATCTCGGGGATCAACCACGGCGCCAACCTGGGCGACGACGTGCTCTACTCGGGCACCGTCGCTGCCGCCATGGAGGGGCGCAACCTGGGGATGCCGGCGATCGCCATTTCGCTCTGCGGCCAGCGCCACTTCGACACTGCGGGGCGCATCGCGGCGAGCCTGATCGGCGGCGCGGAGTCACTGTCACTGCCGCCGCGCAGCCTGCTCAACGTCAACGTGCCGGATCTGCCGTGGGAAGAGATCCGCGGCTTTCGCGTCACGCGCCTTGGCTATCGTGGACCGGCGTCCAACCCGATCCACATGAAGGATCCGCGCGGGCGTGATCGCTACTGGATCGCGGCGGTCTCGGAGAATGCCGACGACGGCCCCGATACCGATTTCGCCGCGATCGAGGGTGGCTTCGTCTCGATCACTCCGCTGCAGACCGATCTCACGCGTCACTCGACGCTGGACGATGTACAGGGCTGGCTGGATGGACTGTCACACGCCTGAAGAACTCAGCGGCGTGGGCATGACGTCGCAACGAACCCGCAATCGCATGGTCGAACGTCTGATGGCCGCCGGCATTCGTCAGCCGCGGGTGCTGGAGGCGCTGGCCGAGGCGCCGCGCCACCTGTTTCTCGACGAAGCGCTGGCCCACCGCGCCTACGAGGACACCTCGCTGCCGCTGGGGCTGGGGCAGACCCTGTCGCAGCCCTGGGTGGTGGCGCGGATGAGCGAACTGATCGTGCAGGCCGCACCCGAGCGGGTGCTCGAGATCGGTACCGGTTCGGGCTACCAGACGCTGATTCTGGCGCGGCTGGTGGCACGGGTGTGGAGCGTCGAGCGCATCGCTGCATTGCAGAATCGGGCGCGCCAGCGCCTGGCGCGGCTCGGCGCGGGCAATGTGCGTCTGCGCCATGCCGATGGCGGGCTGGGCTGGCCGCAGGCGGCGCCGTTCGATGCCATTCTACTCACCGCCTGCGCCAGCCAATTGCCGCAGGCGCTGCTCGAACAACTGAAGGATGGCGGCGTGCTGATCGCGCCGCTGGCGGATAGCGATGGGCGTCAATGGCTGACACGGGTACGCCGTCGCGGCCAGGCGTTCGATCATCAACGTCTCGAGGAGGTGCGTTTCGTGCCACTGCTGGAAGGAGTCATCCGTTGAAACGCAGCGTGACGACGGTCTTGAAAGGAATGGGGATGGGTGCCGCGGACGCGGTGCCCGGGGTGTCGGGTGGCACCATCGCGCTGATCGTGGGCATCTACGAAGAGCTGATCGAGACCATCCGGCGCTTCGGGCCGGGCGCCCTGGGCGTCTGGCGCGAGGGTGGTCTGGGCGCGCTGATCGGCTATCTCAACCTGCGCTTCCTGCTGCCGCTGGTGTTGGGTATCGGGATCAGTCTGGTGACCATTGCGCATCTGGTCACCTGGCTGATGGCACACCATGCGCTGCTGCTCAATGCCTTCTTCTTCGGCCTGGTGCTGGCCTCGGCCTGGGTGGTGATGCGCCAGGCCGGCGCCTGGCACTGGCGTTATCTACTGCCGCTGCTGATGGGGCTGGTGGTCGCCGTTTATCTGCCGCAGCTGCTGCCGGACATGAGCCAGGCGGGCAACTTCACGCTGTTCTGCGCCGGTGCGATCGCCATCAGCGCGATGCTGCTTCCCGGGGTCTCCGGCAGCTTCCTGCTGCTGGTGATGGGGCTCTACGGCACCGTGATGAGCGGGGTGAAGAGCTTCGATCTGGGGCTGATCGGTATCTTCGGTGCCGGCTGCCTGGTCGGGCTGCTGACCTTCTCGCGCCTGCTCTCCTGGTTGCTGCGCCACTATCACGGCATGACCATGATGACCATCGTCGGCTTCATTCTCGGCTCGCTGCCACAGCTGTGGCCGTGGCGCCAGATGATGAGCTATCGCCTTGCCGCCGACGGCCAGCAGGTCGCGCTGAGCTACCGCTACCTGATGCCCGCCGATTTCACCGCGGTGACCGGTGAGCCCTCGCAGTGGCTCGCGGCGTCGGCATTGATCGTGCTGGGTGTGGTGGTGGTAATGTGCTTGGGAGAGCGCAAACCTTCCGACCCGCACGCACCGTCAGGAAAAAAGGGATTTTCTTCATGAACAAGCGTCGCATCGCGCTACTTCTGGGACTGCTGCCGGCGGTTGCCGTCGGGGTCGTGGGCTGTACTACTTCGAGTGGACGCCCCCAGGTCCAGGATCTGTCGGTCAGCCGCAACAGCCAGCCGAGTTCCACCTATACCGTCAAGGCCGGCGATACCATCTACGGTATCGCCTGGCAGAACCGGGTCGACTTCCGCGATCTGGCCCAGATGAACGGCATCTCGCCCCCTTACCGACTGCAGCCCGGCCAGCAGTTACGGCTGAAGCCGAATGCCAGCGTCGATGCCAGCCAGGGCCAGAGTCTGGCCTCTTCCCAAGGCGCGGCCACCGCCACGCCTCTGGGCGGCAAGGCGCAGGCGAGTGCCGCTGGTGCCGGCGACAACCCCTCCTGGCTGCTGCCGGCGGGCGGTGGCGCTAGCGCTGGACAGCAGGCCGGGGCGAGCGGTTCGGCCTCGGCACCGGGCCCGGTGATCGACCAGCGCGCCGCCAGCGCCGGCCAAAGCGTTGCCGCCAATGCTGGCCAGAGCCGCGCGTCGCAGGGTGGTTCTGGCTCAGACTCTGGCTCCGCCGCGACGCCGGCGCGTCAGTCCGCGACGGGGTCGGCTGCGGCTGACACGGCTTCGTCATCTTCTTCTGCTTCCATGCAGCGGAAGGATACCCGCACAGCGGCCGGCAACGATGCCGGTACCGAGGTGGCGGGTGAGCCCAGCGGGGCGCCGGACCGTTCGGATCGGACCTACAAGCCGGTCGAGAATGTGGCCTGGCAGTGGCCCGCCGAGGGCCGTCTGGTCGGCCGTTTCGATGATGATTCCAGTATCACCCCCGGCATTGATATTGCCGGTCAAAAGGGGCAACCTGTTAAGGCAGCCGGGCCAGGGATTGTGGTGTATGCCGGCGATGGCGTGAGGGGATATGGCAATCTCATCATCCTCAAGCACAACGACCGCTTCTTGAGTGCCTACGCACATAACGACACGTTGCGCGTGAAAGAGAACGATGTCGTCAAGGCCGGAGAAACGATAGCCACCATGGGGCAGACGGATGCTGACCAGGTCGAGCTACATTTCGAGATTCGCGTCAACGGCCAGCCTCAAGACCCGCTTAAATACCTACCCAAACGCTGAACGGGCGTCAGCGCGACATATCGCTGCAACGGCCAACGTTGCCAAGCTGGAAGACTCTTCGGTCACCGCCGCCAGACTGACCGCCCCTTGCCGGGGCGCGGTCGGCGGCGGCGACGCACCGCCGGGCCGGCCGGCAGCAGCGTGGCCCGCTCGAGCAATAACGCAGTAAGCAGAAGTCGTAATCAAGGACGTAAAAGTAGAGCAAGGATTGCGCGGTCGCCTGGGGCGGCTAGACCCCATGGCGAAGGTACTCAGGAAGCCCAGATTGGGGGTAGTGACATGAGCATGCTTGAACGGGATATTCAGGATGTTGAGCTCGACGGTGCCGGCCAGCAGGCCGATACCGATGACACGGATGGCAAGGACGACGAAAGCGCGTTCGAGAAGGCGCTCAGTCGCGAGGAGAACAACTACCACCATAGTCTCGATGCGACCCAGATCTATCTCAATGAGATCGGGTTCTCGCCGCTGCTGACACCGGAAGAGGAAGTGCACTTCGGGCGCCTGGCGCAGAAGGGGGATCCGGCTGGTCGTCAGCGCATGATCGAGTCCAACCTGCGCCTGGTGGTGAAGATCGCCAGACGCTATCTCAACCGCGGACTGTCGCTGCTCGATCTGATCGAGGAGGGCAATCTCGGTCTGATCCGAGCGGTCGAGAAGTTCGATCCGGAGCGCGGTTTCCGCTTCTCGACCTACGCGACCTGGTGGATTCGCCAGACCATCGAGCGTGCGCTGATGAACCAGACGCGCACCATCCGTCTGCCCATCCACGTGGTCAAGGAGCTCAACATCTACCTGCGCGCCGCGCGCGAGCTGACGCAGAAACTCGACCACGAGGCCACTGCCGAGGAGATTGCGGAGTTCCTCGACAAGCCGGTGGCCACGGTCAAGAAGATGCTGGGGCTCAACGAGCGTGTCTCTTCGGTCGACTACCCGATGGGCGGCGAGAGCGACAAGCCGCTGATCGATACCCTGGCCGACGAGAACGAAGTGGGTCCGGAGTCCAATCTGGTCGATGACGACGTCAAGGCGCACGTCGATGAGTGGCTCGCCGAGCTCAGCGACAAGCAGCGCGAGGTCGTGGTGCGTCGCTTCGGGCTGCGCGGGCACGAAGCGGCGACCCTCGAAGAGGTCGGCGAGGAGATCGGGCTGACCCGCGAGCGAGTGCGTCAGATCCAGGTCGAGGCGCTGAAGAAACTGCGCCGGATGCTCGAGAAGCAGGGATTGTCGATGGACTCCATCTTCGAGTGATGCGCCGGCCGGGGAGAAACGCGCAAAAGCGCGTCATCTCCGGTCGAACGCTTGATCCCCATGCATACATGCGGCATTGTATGTAAACCTCGCGACGAGGCGCCGGCAGGATGACCGGCGCCTCGTCGTTCGTCAGAACGATTGCTGACGCCGGCGCGCCCGCGCCGTGCAGTGGCAACCGGCTCGCACCAGTCAATACCGGGTGTCTGGGCCGTCTTGGGGCGTGGTGCCGGGCCCAGTCGCCCGCCGCCGTTCCCTGATTCCCGCCAGCGCTCAACGATAGGAACCGTCTCGATGTCGCCCTCTGCTCCGTCGTCATCCCGTTTATCCCTGCGCCATGCGCTGCCGCTGCTGCTGGCCGCTTCGTTCGCACCGTCGGTACAGGCGGCCGATCTGCTCACCATCACCCAGGATGCCCTGGCCAACTCCTCGAGCCTGAACGCTTCGCGCTCCACCTTCCGCAGCACGGAAGCGGGGCAGGACGTGCAGCGGGGCGATCTGCTGCCGCAGATCAGCGCCACCGGCAGTCTCTACCGTAGCGACTCGCTCGAGAGCCAGCATGCCGCCGGCGGTGCGGGTGGTGGCGCGGCGGCGGGCGGCTCTACCTCGGGCCAGGACTACAACGGCAGCAGCCTCGGGGTCAACGTGACCCAGGTGCTGTTCGATGCCTCCAACTGGTACCAGTACCAGCAGAGCAAGAAGCAGGTGGGGCAGCAGGCGCTGCAGCTCGAGATCGACCAGCAGCAGCTGCTCTATGATGTCTCCAGTGCCTACTTCGAGATTCTGCGCGCCAAGGAGGTGCTCGACTCGCGCGAAGCACAGTCCAAGGCGATCGGGCGCCAGCTGGAGCAGGCCAAGGAGCAGTTCAACGTCGGCCTGGTGGCGATCACCGACGTCAATGAGGCCAAGGCTGCCTACGACTCGGCGCGTGCCCAGTTGATCTCCGCACGCAGCGACCTGCAGGTGAGCTTCGAGGCGCTGGAGCGCCTGACCGGCAAGCAGTACGACAGCATCGACGGCCTCGCCGACGATCTGCCCATCGCCTCGCCCAAGCCCGCTACCCGCGACGACTGGGTCAACCTGGCGATGACCAGCAGCCCGTCGATCCGCTACGCCGAGGCCGGGGTCGACGTCGCCAAGTCGAGCGTGGACATCGCCCGCGCCGGCCATCTGCCGACGCTGAACGCCTATGCCGATTACGCTTATTCGGACAACGACATCGATGCCCTGCGTGGGCACAACGAGAACGTCGAGGTGGGCGTGCAGGCGAAGCTGCCGATCTACTCCGGCGGCTCGACCAGCGCCTCGGTAAGACAGAACACCTACTCGCTGGAGTCGACCCAGTACGACTTCGAGGATCAGCGCCGCTACACCACCCAGCAGGTGCGCTCGTTGTTCACGCAGGTGGTGAACGACGTCGAGTCGGTCGATGCCCAGCGTGAAGCGATCGTATCCAGCCGCAGCGCACTGGAAGCCACCCGTGCCGGTTACGACGTGGGTACGCGCAATATCGTCGACGTACTCAACGCCGAGCAGTCGCTGTATGAGTCGATCTCCAACTACGCCGATGCGCGCTACACCTACGTCACCGATCTGCTCCAGCTGCGTCAGCAGGCCGGGGTGTTGAGCCTCGATGTGATCCGCGGTACCAACCAGTGGCTGCGCGACAGCAAGCGGGTTTCGCTCAAGCTGGCCGATACGCCGAGTACCGGCTCGCCGACCGACGATATCGGTGCCCGGCCGACACCGCCGGCGCCCTGATCGCAGCGATTACGCCGCCGACGCCGCTACTCGTTAGCGGCGTTTGTGTTTATGCCGCCGGCGTCCCGCGTTGGTGCCAAACGCGCTACCATGGCGGTTGCCGGCCGTACGCTGCCGGTGTCGTATCACCTTTTGGGAGAAGGACGAAGCCACCATGGCAAGACCCCTGCGCGCCGAGATCGATCTCGCGGCGCTCTGTCGCAACTATCGGGCGGCGAGCGCCCTGGCCCCACAGAGTCGGTCGATGGCGGTGCTCAAGGCGGATGCCTATGGTCACGGCGCGCTCGCCTGCGCCCGTGCGCTGACCGGGTTGGCGCCTGCCTTTGCGGTGGCGACGATCGAGGAGGCGGTGGCGCTGCGTGACGGTGGCATCGAGACCCCGATCCTGCTGCTCGAGGGCATCTTCGAAACGGCCGAGCTGGCCACGGTCGAGGCGCTCTCGCTGTGGCAGGTGGTGCACAGCGAGTGGCAGCTGGAAGCGGTGCTGGCCTATCGGCCGCGCCGGCCGCTACCGGTATGGCTCAAGTTCGATGCCGGCATGCATCGCCTGGGGTTCTCGGCGGACGAGCTTCGTCGCCACTGGGCGCGCCTGCGCCAGGCCCCTGAGCGGGTCACCGACCTGCATCTGATCAGCCACTTCTCCAGTGCCGATCTCGCCGACGACAGCGCCTTCCAGAACCAGCACGCCCAGGTCCGGGCCCTGGGCGAGGCGCTGGGTGCGCCGCTGTGTCTGGCCAACTCACCGGCCACGCTGCAGCATCCGCGGGCGCATGGTGCCTGGAACCGGCCGGGGGTCATGCTCTACGGCAGCAACCCGCTGGAGGGAGCACTGCCGGCGCAGGTGAACCTCGAGCCGGTGATGACGCTGCGCTCGCGCCTGATCGCCGTGCGTACCCTGGAGGCGGGCGAGGTGGTGGGCTATGGCGGGCGCTTTCGTACCCGCCGACGCAGCCGGATCGGCGTGGTCGCCGCCGGCTATGGCGACGGCTACGATCGCCACGCCCGCGATGGTACCCCGGTGCTGGTGAACGGCCAGCGCTGCCCCATCGCCGGGCGGGTGTCGATGGACATGCTCACCGTCGACATCACCGAGGTCGCCGCTGCCGACGTCGGCAGCGAGGTGGTGCTGTGGGGGCGAGGGCTCGATGTCGACGAGGTAGCTGGGCACTGCGATACCATCGCCTACACCCTGCTCACCGGGGTCCTGCCACGGGTGCCGCGCGTCTATCTGCCGGCGACAGCTGCGGCGCAGGCGAGCTGAGCGACGGCCTTCGGCCTGGGCGGCCAGCGCGCCGTCCGTTATCACTGTGAATCTGGAAGCGTTATGGCCAAGAAAGTCTATCCCGCCAATCATGCCCATCCCCGCTATTGGGGGACCTGGCTCGCCATCGCGCTGATGAAGGCGAGCGCCTTCCTGCCGTGGCGGCTCAAGCTGGCCGTGGGTCGTGGCATTGGTCTGTTGAGCTGGCGCCTGGCCAAGCGGCGCCGGCACATCACCGATACCAATCTGGCGCTCTGTTTCCCCGAGTGGGACAGCGACAAGCGCGAGGAGATGGTCAAGCGCACCTTCGTGGCCAATGGTATCGGCATCCTCGAGACTGCCACCGGCTGGTGTCGCAATCCCGAACACCTGCGCCAGCGCATCGCCTTCCGTGGCATCGAGCACATGGAACGGGCGCGCGCCCAGGGCAAGGGGGTACTGGTGATCGGTATCCACTTCTCGACCCTCGATCTGGGCGGGGCGCTGCACTCGCTGTTCTTTCCCGCGGACGTGGTCTATCGCCCCCATGACAACCCGGTATTCGAGAACTTCATGACTCGGGCGCGGCGAGATATCTTCGGCGCCGCGATCGATCGCCACGATCTGCGCGGCGTGGTGCGCCGGATCAAGTCGGGCCACGTGGTGTGGTACTCGCCGGACCAGGACTTCGGCCGTGATGCCAGTGTGTTCGCGCCCTTCTTCGGGGTCGAGGCGGCGACGCTCAAGCTCACCGCCAAGATTGCGCGCATGACCGGCGCCCCGGTGATGCCGTTCATGTTCCACCGCAATCCCGATGACCGCACCTACACCCTGGAGTACCTGCCGGCATTCGAGAACTTTCCCAGCGACGATGAAATCGCCGATGCGACTCTGGTCAACGCCTTCATCGAGCAGGCGATCCGGCGTCATCCGGAGCAGTACCTGTGGCTGCATCGACGTTTCAAGACGCGCCCACCGGGGGAACCCTCGGTCTACTAGGTGCGGTCTGAAAGGTCGACGAGCCCTTCGGGCCGTCCTGCGGACGTTCTGAACGTTGTTCAGGGAGCCGATGTTTAACGCCGCATGGGCGAGCGCACTACCTTTCAGGCGGTGCCTAGGAAGCTGGTTGCAAACCGATACCCCTCCCACCTTGACGAAAAGCGCTTCACCAACAAGGCTTAAGGCACCCTCAAGGATTGCGAGGGGCAGGGCGTCGCGGGGCATGCTGCCGCGCGGCACTTATCAGGCCAGCACAGGAAGTAAAGCCATGCTCAGTTATGCCGTGATTTTTCTCATCGTCGCCATCATTGCCGGCGTTCTCGGCTTCGGCGGGGTCGCCGGGATCGCGGCGACGATTGCCAAGGTGCTATTCGTCATTTTCCTGATTCTGTTCGTGGTGTCGCTGATTCGCGGCCGAGGCCGCTAGACGCCAACCCGACGACACGACACGCGCAGACGCAAACGCCCGCCNNGCGGGCGTTTGCGTTGCTGAGGGAGTGCGAATTCGCCCGCCCCGTTCGGGCGGGCGATGCGCGCATCAGGCGTCGATGCGCTTGTACTTCATGCGCTTGGGCGTATCGCTGCCGACCCGCTTCTGATGGTCGGCCTCGTAGTCGGTGTAGTTGCCCTCGAAGAACACCACGCTGGAGTCGCCCTCGTAGGCGAGGATGTGGGTGGCGATACGGTCGAGGAACCAACGGTCGTGGGAGATCACCAGGGCACAGCCGGGGAAGGCTAGCAATGCTTCCTCGAGGGCGCGCAGGGTCTCGATATCGAGATCGTTGGAGGGTTCGTCGAGCAGCAGCAGGTTGGCACCCTGCTTGAGCGTCTGCGCCAGCTGCAGGCGACCGCGCTCACCGCCGGAGAGCTCGCTTAGCCGCTTCTGCTGGTCGGTGCCCTTGAAGTTGAAGCGCCCCACGTAGGCCCGCGACGAGACTTCATAGCCGTTGATGCTGAGCATGTCATGCCCATCGGAGACGGCCTGCCACACGGTCTGGGTGTTGTCGAAGTGGTCGCGCAGCTGCTCGACATAGGCGATATCGACGGTCTCGCCCACCACCACCTCGCCGCTGTCCGGCTGCTCCTTGCCGGAGATCAACTTGAACAGGGTCGACTTGCCGGCACCGTTGCCGCCGACGATTCCCACGATCGCCCCCGCCGGGATCTGGAACGACAGGTTGTCGAACAGCAGCTTGTCGTCGAAGCGCTTGGCGACGTCGTGGAACTCGATGACCTTGTCGCCCAGGCGCGGACCGGGCGGAATGTAGATCTCGTTGGTCTCGTTGCGCTTCTGGTAGTCGCCGGACTGCAGTTCGTCGAAACGGTTGAGACGCGCCTTGCTCTTGGCCTGACGCCCTTTGGGGTTCTGCCGTACCCACTCCAGCTCCTGCTTGATCGCGCGCTGGCGACCCGCCTCGGCCTTGGCCTCCTGCTCGAGCCGCTTCTCCTTGGACTCGAGCCACTGGGAGTAGTTGCCCTCGAACGGGATGCCGTGGCCACGGTCGAGTTCGAGAATCCAGCCGGCGACGTTATCGAGGAAGTAGCGGTCGTGGGTGATCGCCACCACGGTACCGGGGTAGTCGTGGAGGAAGCGCTCCAGCCACGCCACCGATTCGGCGTCGAGGTGGTTGGTCGGCTCGTCGAGCAGCAGCATGTCCGGGCTCGACAGCAGCAGCCGGCACAGTGCCACGCGGCGGCGTTCCCCCCCGGAGAGATGACCTACGCGGGCATCCCAGGGCGGCAGACGCAGCGCCTCGGCGGCGACCTCGAGCTTGCGCTCGATGTTGTGCGCATCGGCGGCCTCGATGATGTTCTCCAGGCGTGCCTGCTCGGCGGCCAGGGCATCGAAGTCGGCATCCGGCTCGGCGTAGGCGGCGTAGACGCCCTCCAGCTTCTCCTGCGCAGCCTTGACCTCGCCCAGCGCCTCTTCGACCGTCTCGCGCACGCTCTTGGTGTCGTCGAGCTCGGGCTCCTGCGGCAGGTAGCCGATATTGATGCCCGGCATCGGCCGCGCTTCGCCGTTGTACTCGGTATCGACGCCGGCCATGATGCGCAGCAGCGTCGACTTGCCGGCGCCGTTGAGGCCGAGTACGCCGATCTTGGCACCGGGGAAGAAGGAGAGCGAGATATCCTTGAGGATCTCGCGTTTCGGGGGGACGACCTTGCCCACCCGGTTCATGGTGAAAACGTATTGCGCCATGGGAATCCGGTTCGGTTGAGTATCGCGGTCAATGAGATCGGGTCATGGTCGCTGGCAGCCCCGGGTCGGTGGGCATCGCGGGGTCACGCGCGTCTGGGTGCGCAACCGGCGGCACCGGCCTGCGGGGTGGCGACACGGACAGAGCAGGGTATATGACTAGCGGCGCGATTGCGACCGCTGGTCGATAACGCGAACGGACGCCTGGGCGCCCGTCGTTACGGCTCCGAGGATGAGTGATGCGCTCACTCTTCCTCTTCTTCGTCGTCGAAATCAGCGTACCAGTCGTCCTCGATCGCGCGTTTCAGGCGGCGCTCTTCCAGCAGCGCCTCGACCTGGCGGCGTGCCTTCAGGGTATCGGCCTTGCTGCTGCGGGGACGCTCGAATTGCTCGTCGTTGACGGCGTCGTAAAGCTCCTGATCCTCGGCGTAATCTTCACGGCTCATCGTTTGACCCTCCGATGTGACGGCATCTTGATGATGCTCGAGGGCTATATATCCCCGAATGCGCCGCAAGACAAGCCTTTGGCCGTTTGAAAAAACCTATCGCTGCAGTGGGTCAAGATAGTCGGCCGGGATCGCGCCGCAGGACCGCCTCGGCTCAGGCCGGATCGCGCTCGGCCTTGAGCGCTTCCAGCTCCTGCAGCGCCTCGACCAGCCCGGTCACGTCCTTCTGCACCCCCACGAAGTAGGTCAGCTGATCCTCCTCGTCGTAGACCGGCGTGATCGACAGCTCGTTCCAGAACTGGGAGCCGTCCTTGCGGTAGTTGCGCAGCACCTCGCGGCAAGGGCGGCCCTCGCGAAGCGCCGTGCGCACGCGGTCGATCGCGGGCTGGTCGCGATCGCCATTCTGCAGGAAACGGCAGTCGCGATAGAGAATCTCGTCGATGCTGTAGCCGGTGAGGCGCTCGAAGCCCTCGTTGACGTAGATCAGGATATTCTCGTCACCCTCCTGCTCGGCGACGACGATCCCATCGTCCGAGGCGTTGACGATGCGCTCGAGCAGGGCCGGGCTGATCATGGGGGGACGTTTGGGGTTACTGGCCATCCTTGTCTCCAGGCTGGACATGCGACGGTTTGTAGGGACGATACAAGCGGTCATGATGCCATGGCGCCGTTGGATTACAACGCTTTGACATCGGCCGACGCGGGCGCGTCACGGCGCTTCACGCCTCGACTTCGGCCAGCGCATGAGCGCTGCCGGCGGCGGCCAGTGCCAGCAGGGCAAGCAGCAGCAGCAGCGGGGCACTGCCGAGCCACTGGGCGAGCACCCCGAGCAGCAGGCCGACGATCAGCATCAGCACCCCGGTGAAGGTATTGGAGAAGGCGACGTAGAGCGCCCGGGTGTCACTGTCGGAGAGGTCCACCACATAGGTCTTGCGCCCCAGGCGAATACCCGCATGGGCGATCATCAGCAGCCCGTACACCACGGCATAGGGCCACACGCTGGTGCGTGCGGCCTCCGGCAGCAGCACGCAGGCGGCGCCGGCGACACAGCACAGCGCGGCGCCGATGGCAGCGTTGCGCATCACGCGCCGGCTGGAGCGATCGGCCAGGCGGCCCCAGATCGGCCCGCCGATCATGCCGGCGACCCCTGAGGTGAGTACCAGGATGCCCAGGCTGGCCAGGTCGGTGCCGCTGTTCTGCTGGCCCAGCAAGGCCAGGTAGGGCAGCGCCAGGGCGCTCGACAGCAGCAGGGCACGGGACAGGTTGAAATGCAGGAAGCGGCGGTCGCGGCGCAGCAGCGAGACCCCCTGCTTGACGCTGTCCCAGGCGTTGGCACCGCCTTCGGTGGCCCCGGGCGCCTCGCGGATCGCCGCCGCGCACAGGGCGTTGAGCGCCCAGCCCAGGGCGGCGGCGAACAGCAGCACTGCCAGCGCCCAGGTGCCGGGGCGGTCGCCCATCAGCATCAGCCCGATACCCACGAGCAGCGTCAGTGCGCCGGCAGCGCTGGCGCTCCAGCCCATCAGTGTGCCGCGACGCTGCTTGGCGATGGTCTTGCCCATCACATCCTTGGTCGCCACCGAGGAGAGCCCACGCCCCAGCGAGAGCCCGGTCAGTGCGATCAGCACCAGCGCGCCACCCCAGCTGCCGTGGCCGAACAGTGCCAGCAGTCCGAGCAGCACCGCGCCCACGGCCTGGGCCACGCCGCCGGCCACCCACACCCATTTGCGAATCTCGCGCAGGCGAATATAGCCCGCGATCAGCAGTTGCGGCAGCAGGGCTCCGGCCTCGCGGATCGGCACCAGCAGGCCGACCATCCACACCGGCGCGCCGATCGCTCCCATCAGCCAGGGCAGAATCAGGCGCGCGTTGGAGAGCTCGTCGGCGAGCTTGTTGCCCAGCGCTGCCACCAGGTGGCGGAAGAAGTTGCCCGGCTGTTCACGGCAGGCGGCATCGGAGATATCGCGACACATGCGGCTGTCGTCATCGCCGGTGACGCTTTCGAAGAGGCGGGTGAGGCTGTCGTTGTCGCCACCGCGAGTGCTTGAATCTCTTGCCGTCATGGAAAACGTCCTTGTTTCCGGTTGGGTGATAGGGTGGGGCCAGCTTGCCTGTCCAGGCGGCGGCTCGTTGGCCAGGTGACTTGAGTCCGGCGCGGCGATCCGCGCATCATGCGCGCCAGTGCAACCGCCGCCGAGGAGAGTCGCATGGCCCGCATCCGCATTCATTATTGTACCCAATGCCAGTGGCTGCTACGTGCCGGCTGGTACGCCCAGGAGCTGTTGCAGACCTTCGGCGAAGATCTCGAACAGGTGGCGCTGGCCCCCAGCCACGGCGGCCACTTCGAGGTGCTCTACGATGAGCAGACACTCTGGGAGCGCAAGCGCGACGGTGGCTTCCCTGAGATCAAGGAGCTCAAGCGCCGGGTTCGCGATCGGCTCGACCCGCAGCGCGATCTGGGACACACCGACCGCGCCAGCNNCTGGCGCGGTCGGCCTACCACCAGTGCTTGCGCTTGAGCAGCCACATCACACCACCACCGACCACGGCGGTGATCGCGACGAAGACCGCAAAGCCGTAGTGGCTGTTGGCGCCGGGGATACCGCCGACGTTGATCCCCAGCAGGCCAGTCAAAAAGCTCAGCGGCAGGAACACCGTGGTGACGATCGCCAGCATGTACATGCGCTGGTTGAGCCGCTCGTTGTGCTCGTTGAGCAGCTGCTCCTGCAGGATCAGCGCGCGCTCCTGCATGGCGTGGAAGTCCTCGACGTAGCGCGATAGCTGGTTGGCGCTTTCGCGTATCGAGACCCGGGTATCCTCATCGAAGCTGTCCGAGCCGTGGGCGATCTGTTCGAGGCAGTCGCGCTGCGGTCCCATGAAACGGCGCAGGGTGATCAGCGATCGGCGCAGTTGCGACAGGTCGTCGGGATCGACCTCGCTGTCGCTCAGTTGATCCTCTTCCAGCTTGCCCAGGCGGTCGTCGAGCTGGTGGGCCACGTCACCGACGTTGTCGACCAGGGTCTCCGTCAGCCAGGCGAGCAGGTCGGGCACCGACAGCGCGCCCTCGCCGCGATCGATGCGATCACGTACCTCGCTGACCGATTTCAGCGGACGCCGGCGCAGCGTGATCAGGCGGTTGGCGGAGATCCAGATGCGCAGCGAGATCAGATCCTCCGGGGCGGCGCCGGGGTTGAGGTTGATCCCGCGCAGCGTACTCACGGCACCGTAGCGGAACTTGGCGACCCGGGGGCGGGTGTCCTCCTCGAGCAGCGCCTCGATCGCCGCCTCGTCGAGCCCGGCGATCTCCTCGAGATAGGTGCCCACATCGGCATGGCGAAAGTCGAGATGCATCCACAGTGGCCGTTCCGGCGACTGCCAGGCCTCGCGCAGCTGCCGCACGCTGAGCAGCGAGCCGCCGCCGTTGCCGTTCAATTCATAGGCTGCGACCAGCGCCGTATCGCCTTCCATCTGCATCTTGTTGGCCTCTCGTTGGGGCGCCCGGTGCCTCCTCGGGCTTGGATCGCGTGTGACTGACAAGGTGTCGGCATGCTCGAAGCCACTGACTGACTGGCTAGGCTAGCACGCCGCTGGCGGCGCGCCAGGCGACAGACTGCGCTCAACGCTGGCTATCGGCGTCTTCCGTGAGCATCGGCTCGAGCTTGGTCCAGACATTGGCCAGGATGATCGGTTGGGCCTCGGCGGTGGGATGGATGCCATCCGCCTGCAGCATGTTGTCGAGATCGACGCCTTCGAGCAGGAATGGCACCAGCGGTAGCCCATATTCGTCGGCGAGCTGGGTGAAGACGTTGCGGAAGGCGTTGGTATAGGCGGGCCCGTAGTTGGGCGGCACCTCGATGCCCAGCAGCAGCACGCGGGCGCCCTCGGCCCGGCTGCGCTCGATCATCTTGGCCAGATTGACCTTCATCTGCTGGGGCGAGAGGCCGCGCAGGCCGTCGTTGCCGCCGAGTTCGATCAGGACGATATCCGGGCGATGCTGGGTGAGCAGATCGGGCAGCCGCGCCGCGCCGCCGGAGGTGGTCTCACCGGAGATACTGGCGTTGACGACCGGATAGCCCTTGCCCAACTTGCGTTCGAGCAGGTTGACCCAGCCTGCCTGCGGGTCGATGCCATAGGCCGCGCTGAGACTGTCGCCCATCACCAGCAGCGTATGCGCCTGCGCGGCGCCGGGCAGTAGTGTCAGCGCCATGGTCAGCGCCAGCAGTAGGCCCAGTGCGCGCTGCATGAGCGCGCGCAGCCACGCCCGTGTCGAACCGGGCATCCAGAAACCAGGCAACATGTCTCACTCCTTGGGAGAATCGGCGACAGCGGATTTTACCCGACCACGAGCTCGGCAAAACGACGATAAGCGGCCTCACGATCCGGGCGCCATGGCGCGGGCCAGGCGTCGAGCGGTGAGGGAGCGATCGAGATCGCCATGTTGCCGTTGCAACCACGACTCCGGCAAGCGTCACGATCACGATGGCACCAGGCATCACAACCCGGATGTCGGCAAGCGCTGTGAAGAGAGGGGCAAGGCATTCCAGGGTCGGCGGGTGCACCTGGCCGGCTCGGGGGAAGCGTGCCAGAGTGGAGGGCATCGGCGGCCACGCCGCGGCACGCCGTTACCGCCCAGCAGGACGCGCCACTACACAGGAAATCCCGTTCCATGTCCGACACCCGCGAGACGCACGCCGCCCCGGCATCCGCGACCCCGACGCTCGAGGCCCGCGGCCTCGGCAAGCAGGTCGCCAGTGGCGACCGCCAGTTGACCATCCTCGACCATCTCGACCTGTGCGTCATGCCCGGCGAGAGCGTGGCTATCCTGGGGAGTTCCGGGGCGGGTAAATCGACCCTGCTGGCGCTGCTGGCGGGTCTGGACACCCCCAGCCATGGTGAACTCGAGCTGTTCGGTACCGCACTGCCGGCGCTCGACGAGGATGGCCGCGCCGCCCTGCGTGCCGGTCGTGTGGGCTTCGTGTTCCAGAACTTCCAGCTTCTGCCCACCCTGACCGCGCTGGAGAACGTGATGCTGCCGCTGGAGCTGACCCCCGGCCGCGGGCTGGAGTCGCGGGCCCGCGACTGGCTGGGGCGGGTCGGGCTCGGCGAGCGTCTCCATCATCTGCCCAAGCAGCTCTCCGGTGGCGAGCAGCAGCGGGTCGCCGTGGCGCGCGCCTTCGTCACCCAGCCCGAGCTGGTATTCGCCGACGAGCCCACCGGGAATCTCGACCGCGATACCGGGAGTGCGATCATCGAGTCGCTGTTCGCGCTCAACCGCGAGGCCGGTACCACGCTGGTGCTGGTCACCCATGACCCCCATCTGGCGCGGCGCTGCCAGCGCTGCCTGCGTCTCGACGGCGGCCGTCTGGTGGCCCTCGAGCGTGACGAGGTCCTGGCATGAGCGCTGCCGGCTCGCTGCTGGGACTGTCGCTCAAGGGGCTTCGGCGCGATCTGCGTGCCGGCGATGTTCGCGCGCTGTTCGTCGCCCTGGTACTGGCCGTGGCCACCACGACCATGATCGGCTTCTTTCTCGACCGCCTGGATCGCGGCCTGACCCGCCAGGCCGGGCAACTGATGGGCGGCGACATCAAGCTCGAACAGAGCGACCCTTTCGCTGATGACCTGCGCACGACGCTGCGTGGGGCAGGGCTGACGCTCTCCGACCAGGTCGACACCGTCTCCATGGTCAGCCGCGGCGACGCCTTTCAACTGGCCAGTCTCAAGGTGGTCGACGCTGCCTATCCGCTCTACGGCAAGCTGCGCGTCGATCTCGGTGAGGGTATCGTCGAGCGCGCCGCGGGGCCGGCGCCGGGCAGCGTATGGATCGCGCCGCGACTCGCTCAGTTGCTCGGCGTGGCGATCGGCGAGCAGGTACAGGTGGGCCAGCGTGAGCTGACGGTGTCCGGGTTGATCGACCGCGAGCCGGATCAGTCGGCGGGGTTCGCCAGCCTCAGCCCGCGGCTGATGATGCGTCTGGCCGATCTCGATGCCACCGGGCTGGTCCGCCCGGGCTCGCGGATCGAGTACGAACTGCTGGCCAAGGGCCCGCCAGCGGCGGTGGCGGCGGTGGGCGATCTACTCACGCGGCTGCGTCAGCAGGGCGTGGAGATCGAGGACGTGCGTGACGATCGGCCACAGCTCGGCAGTGCCCTGACCCGGGCGCAGAAGTACCTGAGTCTTTCCGGGCTGGCGGCGGTGCTGCTCGCCGGGGTAGCGGTGGCCATGGCCACCCGACGCTATGTCGACCGCCATCTGGATACCGCCGCGCTGCTGCGCTGCTTCGGTGCCAGCCAGCGCCAGCTGGCGCAGCTGTTCGCCTGGCAGTTGACCTGGCTGGCGCTGGCGGCCTCGGTGGTCGGCGCGCTGCTGGGCCTGGCAGGCCAGGCGGTGCTGTTGGCACTGCTGGCGCGCTTTCTGCCGCTGACGCTGCCGGCCCCGGGCATGCTACCGCTGCTGCTGGGCGTGTTGACCGCACTGGCGGTGCTGGTGGGGTTCGCCGGGCCGACACTGCTGCGCCTGCAGCGGGTCAGTGCGCTCAAGGTGCTGCGCCGCGAGCTCGATCCGCTGCCCGCCTCGGCGTGGCTGGTGGTCGCGGTGGCCAGTCTGGTGTTCGGTGCGCTGCTATGGCTCTACTCCGGCGATCTCGGGCTCGCCGCGGCGCTGCTGGTGGGCGGGCTCCTCGCGCTGGTCGTGCTATGGGGGCTGGGCTGGCTGCTGCTGGCGCTGGTGCTGCGCCTGGCCGCTAACCTTGGCACGCGCGGGGGCGATCTCAGCCGCGCCCTGCGCCTGGGGGCGAGCCAGCTGGCGCGGCGGCGTCAGGCGAGCCTCGGCCAGTTGCTGGCGTTCGCTGTCACCTTCGCGGCAATGGCGATCATCACCCTGGTCCGCGGCGATCTGCTGAGCGCCTGGCAGACCCAGTTACCGGCAGATACGCCCAACTACTTCGCGATCAATATTCAGCCCGGCGAACGCGAGGGCTTCAGCGCCATCCTCGATCAGGTCGCCGATACCCGCAGCGCGCTCTACCCGATGGTTCGCGGGCGCCTGACTGCCATCGACGGCCGCCCCGCGCGCGAAGCGGTGCCCGAGGCGCATCGCGACGACAACGCGCTCAAGCGCGAGCTCAACTTGACCTGGCGCGCGGCGCTGCCCGAGAGCAATCGGTTGGTCGCTGGGCGCTGGTTCGACGCCGGCACCCCGGTGGCCGCAGGCAGCGTGCCGATCTCCGTCGAGCGCGGCCTCGCCGAACGGCTCGGCGTGGGGCTGGGCGACAGCCTGACCTTCACCATCGGCAGCGACAGTGTCACCGGCGAGGTCACCAGCCTGCGCGATCTCGACTGGGACAGCTTCCGTCCCAACTTCTTCGTGATCTTTCCGCCCGGCGTACTCGAACGCTACGGGCACAGCTACATCACCGCCTTCCACCTGGATGCCGCCGCCCACGGCGACGTGCTGGGGCGGCTGGTCGCGGCCTATCCCGGGGTCTCGCTGCTCAATGTGGATGCCATTCTCGCGCGGGTGCGCGAGCTGCTGGCCCAGGTCACCCGGGCGGTGGAACTGGTGCTGGGCTTCGTCCTGCTCGCCGGGATCAGCGTGCTCTATGCCGCGCTCACCGCCAGCCAGTCCCTGCGCGCACATGAGAGCGGCTTGTTGCGAGTGTTCGGCGCCGGACAGCGTCTTCTCTCGCGGGTTCAGGGGGTGGAGTTCGCGCTGCTCGGCTTCACCAGCGGGCTGATGGCGGCGCTGCTGGCCGAGGGCGCTGCACTGGGTGTCTACGCCGGCTGGCTCGATCTCGCCCCGCGGCTGCATCTATGGCTGTGGCTGGTGCTGCCGTTCGGCGGCGCGCTGATCATCGGCGTGATCGGCCATCTGCTGTCGCGCGGGGTACGCCGGCAGGCGCCGGTGCAGAGCCTGGGACTGCTGGGCGAGGGTTGAGCGCCAGAGAGACGGGGAGAGGCGTGCCGGCGGGCGCGCCGCGGCGAGATGCCGAGCGGCGTATGCTCGGCGCAGAGACGTCGTGCAGTGGATGCCCCCGGAGAAGTGGGGGCCTGTCGATACGAAATACGAGTGAGAGACCTGGGTGATAACCCTGAGCGATGACCTGATCGAGAGAGACGAGCGATGAGCAATGCACTGAGCGATGCAATGACCCATGCCGACTGGCAGCGTCTGGCCAGCGAGCTGAGGATCGAGACCCGCGCCTTCATCGACGATGCCTTCGTCGACGCGCAGAGCGGCGAGACCTTCGCCAGCATCAATCCGGCCACCGGCGACACCCTCGCCGAGGTCGCCAGCTGCGATGCCGCCGACGCCGAGAAAGCAGTGGCCCGGGCGCGGCGTGCCTTCGACGAGGGGGCGTGGTCGCGGCGCTCGCCCGGGGCGCGCAAGGCGGTGCTGCTGCGCTTCGCCGAGCTGATGCAGACGCACAAGCAGGAGCTGGCGCTGCTCGATACCCTCGACATGGGCAAGCCGATCGGCAGCTCTCTGGGGGACATGGGGGGCGCCATTGCCTGTCTGCGCCATCATGCCGAGTCGATCGACAAGCTCTACGGCGAAGTCGCCCCCACCGGCGACGATGCGCTGGGGCTGGTGCTGCGCGAGCCGCTCGGTGTCGTCGCCTCGATCGTGCCGTGGAACTTCCCGCTGATGATGACCGCGTGGAAGATCGCGCCGGCCTTGGCCGCCGGCAACAGCGTGATCCTCAAGCCCTCGGAGAAGTCGCCGCTCTCCGCGCTGCGTCTGGCGGCGCTGGCACGCGAGGCCGGACTGCCCGCCGGGGTCTTCCAGGTACTCCCCGGTTTCGGCCACACCGTGGGCAAGGCGCTGGCGCTGTCGATGGGGGTCGACTGTCTCGCCTTCACCGGCTCCACCGCGGTGGGCAAGCAGCTGATGCAGTACGCCGGTCAATCCAATCTCAAGCGCGTCTATCTCGAGTGCGGCGGCAAGAGCCCCAACCTGGTCTTCGCCGACTGCAAGGATCTCGACGCGGTGGCTCGCCACGCCGCCGAGGCGATCTTCCACAACCAGGGCGAGGTGTGCATTGCCGCCTCCCGGCTGCTGGTCGACAACCGCATCCGCGAGACCTTCGTCGACAAGCTGCTGGCGGCGGCCGAGCACATGCAGCCCGGCGACCCGCTCGATCCGGCGAGCTTCATGGGCGCCATGGTCGATCGCACCCAGTATCAGCGCGTGCTCGACTACATCCGCCGCGGCATCGACGAGGGGGCCACCCTGCGCAGCGGCGGGAGTGCGTCGGAGGGGCCGGGGCTGTTCATCCCGCCGACGATCTTCGACGGCGTCACGCCGAGCATGGCGATCGGCCGTGAGGAGATCTTCGGTCCGGTGCTGTCGGTCTTCGGCTTCGACACCGAGGAGGAGGCGGTCGCGCTGGCCAACGACAGCGACTACGGCCTGGCGGCGGGGGTCTGGAGCCAGGATATCGACCGCATCATGCGGGTCTCGCGGCGACTGCAGTCGGGGCAGGTCTACGTCAACAACTGGGCCGGCATGGACCAGACCGTTCCCTTCGGTGGCGTCAAGCAGTCGGGCAACGGCCGTGACAAGTCCCACCACTCGCTGGAGGAGTACTCCGACCTCAAGACCGTCTGGATCTCGTTGACCCCCTGAGGCGTGGTGCTGGTCGTGCGTTCCGCTGGCGGCGCAGCGCGTCGTCAGCGGCCACCCGCGATGTGCGACACGCGCTGGCACCAGGGCGGCGCCGGGCGCGCATGGTGTAGGCAAACTCCAGCGTGCCAGAGGGCCGTGCTTCACCTGGAGAAGACGGTAGGCCGACAGCGGATGTCGTATCCGGTGACGTTTTACCCAGGCTAAAGCCAAGGTGAGAAATTATGCGCGCGCGCATGACGGACTTTCATAGGAAAGGCCGCCGGCGCTGGGGTATCATCGCGCCACGTTTTCATGATCGGAGTCCGCCGAGCGCGGTTCCGATCGTCCCCTCCCCGAGCCGAGGATACCCGCCGATGTTCACACGAGACATGCAGATTGCCGGATTCGACGACGCCCTGTGGAAAGCGATGCAGCAGGAGGTCGCGCGTCAGGAAGCACACATCGAACTGATCGCTTCCGAGAACTACGCCAGCCCGCGCGTGATGCAGGCCCAGGGCGCGCAGCTGACCAACAAGTACGCGGAAGGCTATCCCGGCAAGCGTTACTACGGTGGCTGCGAGCATGTCGACGTGATCGAGCAGATGGCGATCGACTATGCCAAGGAGCTGTTCGGCGCCAGCTACGCCAACGTCCAGCCGCACTCCGGCTCCCAGGCCAACGGCGCCGTATTCCAGGCGCTGGTCAAGCCGGGCGACACCATTCTCGGCATGAGCCTCGACGCCGGCGGCCACCTCACCCATGGCGCCAAGCCGAGCTTCTCCGGCAAGCACTACAACGCCGTGCAGTACGGTATCGATGAGAGCGGCCGGATCGATTATGACGAAGTCGCCAAGCTGGCCAAGGAACATCAGCCGAAGATGATCATCGCCGGCTTCTCGGCCTACTCCCAGATCATCGACTGGGCCAAGTTCCGCGAGATCGCCGACAGCGTGGGTGCCTACCTGCTGGTCGACATGGCGCACGTCGCCGGCCTGGTCGCCGCTGGTGTCTACCCGAGCCCGCTGGCCCATGCCCACGTGGTCACCACCACCACGCACAAGACCCTGCGTGGCCCGCGCGGCGGCCTGATCCTCTCCGCCGAGAACGATGCCGAGATCGAGAAGAAGCTGCAGGCTGCGGTCTTCCCCGGTGGCCAGGGTGGCCCGCTGATGCACGTCATCGCGGCCAAGGCCGTCTGCTTCAAGGAGGCCATGGACCCCGAGTTCAAGAGCTACCAGCAGCAGGTGGTCAAGAACGCCCAGGCGATGGCCGGCGTGTTCATCGAGCGCGGCTATGAAGTCGTCTCCGGTGGCACCGAAGACCATCTGTTCCTCCTCTCGCTGGTCAAGCAGGGCCTGACCGGCAAGGACGCGGATGCGGCGCTGGGGCGTGCGCACATCACCGTCAACAAGAATGCCGTACCGAACGATCCGCAGAGTCCGTTCGTCACCTCTGGCCTGCGTATCGGTACCCCGGCGGTGACCACCCGAGGCTTCGGGGAGCGCGAGTGCAGCGATCTCGCCGGCTGGATCTGCGATATCCTCGACGCCATGCAGCAGGGCGACTCGAGCGAGGTCGAGAACGCGGTCAAGGGCCAGGTCGAAGCCGTCTGCGGCCGGTTGCCGGTCTATCGCTGAGCCCAAGCGATACGCTTTACGACGCCCCTCCTTCGAGGGGCGTTTTCGTTTGGCGGTCACTCGTCGACGGTGTCGCCCGCCGTCGTTTCAGTCGTCCCTTCCTACAACTTTGGTCTTGTTCATGACCATGGTCTAAGAGCATTATCCCGTGGCATGTCTGAGGCTATGTCGGACATAGTCTCCAATGAGTTGAACATCCATGCCGACAGACGCGCAAACCGCCGTAGCCGCCGCGGCTCGAGAGCCCCGTGCCGATATCGCCGACGCGCTGGCGGCGTCGATCTTCGGCGGTGAGTACGCCAGCGGCGAGATGATTCCGCGCGAGGTCGATCTCTGCGCACGCTTCGGGGTCAGCCGCAGCACCGTGCGCAGCGCGCTGCAGAAACTGGTGAATGCCGGTCTGGTCACGCGTATCTCGGGGCAGGGTACGCGGGTGCGTGAGCTGGCCGCCTGGCATCTGCTCGATCCTCAGGTGAGTGCCTGGATGGCGCGCTATGCGCGGCCCAACCCCGAACTGCAGCGTGAGGTCTTCGCCTTTCGCGTGGCGGTGGAGCCGTTCGTCGCCGGATTGGCAGCGACCCATGCGACCGCCGCCGATCTGCTGGCGATCGAAAGCGCCCATGCGGGCATGCTGGCCGCGCTGGAGGCGCCGGATCTGTGCTGGCAGGGGATGAGTCACGACGACTACGATGTCGCCTTCCACGAGGCGGTGTTCGCCGCGTCGCACAATCTCATCTGGGCGCAGATTTCGCACGTGCTCAAGCCCGCCATTGCCATGATCGTCGCCCGCTCCAATCACAGTGCCGACGAGCTCGACGACAGCATGGCACGCCACGCCCGCGTGCTGGAAGCGATCCGCCTGCGTCAGCCCGAAGAGGCCGTCGAGGCGGCGCGGGCGGTGCTCGAGCGAACCGGCCGCGATCTCGGCATGGAGGAGCTGGTGCAACATCCCCGCGTGATCGGCCTGCCGCAGGCGTCCTCTTGACGCTCGTGGGGCAGCCGCACACGTGTATCTGTGGTGCCGAGTGCCTCGGTGCCGCTGCAGTGACCGCCCATGGCGCAAGACTCCGTGCGCACAACTCTCATTACGCATGTGCATCTCATTGCGGATGCATATCTCATTACACAGACTTGGCGAATAGGTGAGCCGTGAAGATTACCCGTTTGAAGACCTGGCAGGTGCCGCCGCGCTGGCTGTTTCTCAAGATCGAGACCGACGAAGGCTGCTATGGCTGGGGTGAGCCGGTGGTCGAGGGGCGTGCCGCGACCGTCGAGGCGGCGGTCCACGAACTTGCCGACTACCTGGTCGGTCAGGACCCGCACCGTATCGAGCACCTGTGGAACACCCTGTACCGTGCCGGGTTCTACCGCGGCGGCCCGATCCTGATGAGCGCCATCGCCGGTATCGACCAGGCGCTGTGGGATCTGAAGGGGCGCGACCTCGGCGTGCCCGTGCATCAGCTGCTCGGCGGCAAGGTGCGCGATCGCATGCGCATGTACGCCTGGACCGGTGGTGACAAGCCGAGTGATGTCGGTGCCGGCGCCAAGGCGCTGGTCGAGAAGGGGTTCACCGCGTTCAAGATGAACGGCACCGCCGAGATGGCGATCGTCGATTCACATGCCAAGGTCGATGAGGCGGTGGCCCGGGTGGCCGAAGCGCGCGATGCCGTCGGCCCCGATGTGGGCATCGGCATCGACTTCCACGGGCGTGTCCATCGGCCCATGGCCAAGGCGCTGCTGCGCGAACTCGAGCCCTATCACCCGATGTTCGTCGAAGAGCCGGTGCTGCCCGAGCACCTGCCCAGCCTCAAGCATATCGCCGGCGGCCTGGGCTATCCGCTCGCCACCGGTGAACGCCTGCACACCCGCTATCAGTTCCGCGATCTGCTCGCCGAGGGCATGGTCGATATCGTGCAGCCGGATCTCTCCCACTGCGGCGGGATCAGTGAAGGCATGAAGATCGCCACCCTGGCCTCCTGCTTCGACGTCGCCCTGGCCCCGCACTGCCCGCTGGGGCCGCTGACCCTGGCGGCTTCACTGCATGTGGACGCGGTCAATCACAATGCGTTCATCCAGGAGCAGAGCATGGGCATTCACTATAACCAGGGCAACGATGTGCTCGACTACCTGGTGGACAAGTCCGCGCTATCGATTCACGACGGCTTCTGTGCGATCCCCGACGGCCCGGGGCTGGGGGTGGAGATCGACGAGACGTTCGTCGAGGAGCGCGCCAAGATCGGGCATCGCTGGCGCAATCCGGTGTGGACGCACGAGGATGGCTCCATCGCCGAGTGGTGACGGAGCGCCGTGTAGACGGCGCTCCCGGTCTTCCGTCTGCCCGGCAGGCGGTCCGCGGTGGATCGGCGTTTCGCCAGGGGTGTCAGCTGGTGGCGGCCCGGTTCTCCTTGCGCTCGACGTTGACCAGCGGATGGCGCTCGAGGTGGGGCAGGGCCAGGCCGTCCTCCGCGAACAGGTGCGCGCGGGTGGGGGCGAAGCCGAAACGCACGCTGTCGCGCACGCGATGGGAGACCTCGCCGTCGGTGACCAGAATCCACTCTTCGCCGAAGCACTGCACGTAGAGCGAGGTGACCCCGCCGAGACGCTCGATGACCACGATCTCGCCCGTCAGCGGGCCGTTGTCATCCAGAACCAGGTGTTCAGGGCGGATGCCCAGAGTGGCAATGTCGCCGGCCTGGCAGCCATTGCCGTCCACCGGTATACGTGATTCGCCACCGCCGGGCAGGCGCACCAGGACGCCCTGGGGGGCGACGTCGTGTACCTCGACGTCGGTGAAGTTCATCTTCGGCGAGCCGATGAAGCCGGCGACGAAGCGGTTGCGCGGATGATGATAGAGCGCCATCGGCGAGCCTACCTGCTCGACGATGCCGCCCTGCAGCACCACGATCTTGTCGGCCATGGTCATGGCCTCGATCTGATCGTGGGTGACGTAGATCATGGTGGCATCGAGCTCTTCATGCAGGCGCGCCAGCTCGATGCGCATCTGCACCCGCAGGGCGGCGTCGAGGTTCGACAGCGGCTCGTCGAACAGGAAGATGCTGGGGTTGCGCACGATCGCGCGGCCGATCGCCACGCGCTGACGCTGGCCGCCGGAGAGCGCCTTGGGCTTGCGCTCGAGCAGGTTCTCGAGCTGCAGGATGCGCGCCGCTTCGAGCACTTTCTGACGGCGTTGCTCCTTGTCCACGCCGGCCAGGCGCAGGCTGAAGCCCATGTTGTCCTCGACGGTCATGTGCGGGTAGAGCGCATAGCTCTGGAACACCATCGCCAGGCCGCGTTCGGCCGGGCCGACCTCGTTCATGCGCTGGCCGTCGATCAAAATGTCGCCGCTGGAGACGCTCTCCAGCCCGGCGATCATGCGCAACAGGGTCGACTTGCCGCAGCCCGAGGGGCCGACGAAGACCACGAACTCGCGATCCTTGACCTCCAGGTCGACGCCCTTGATGACCTGCGTGCCGGCGAAGTCCTTGACGATGTCGTTGAGTTGTAGCGTTGCCATGGTGGTTTCCTGATGGCCATGGGCGCCGTCACGAGTGACGGCTACCAGAGGGTGTAGCCGCCATCCACCACGACGATGGAGCCGGTCATGAAGCTCGAGGCGTTGCTGGCCATGTAGACGATGGTGGGGCCGAGCTCTGCCGGTGTGGCAGCACGCTGCATGGGCGCATCGTCGATCCAGCGCGGCTTGAAGCGTGGGTCGTCGACTGGCGCCATCGCGGTCTTGACGTAACCGGGGGCCAGCGCGTTGACGCGGATGCCGTAGGGCGCCCACTCGGCGGCCAACGACTTGGTCAATTGGTGCACGGCGGCCTTGGAGGCGTTGTAGGCGGGCTGCATCTGCGGGCGATTGACGATCATCGCCGAGATCGAGCCGATGTTGATGATCACGCCACCGCGCGACTGCATTCTCCGGCCGGCGGCCTGGGCGCAGTACCACAGGCCGTGGACATTGATATCGAAGATATCGCGCCAGCGCTCGGGGGTGACCTCCAGCGCCGGGGCATGCTGGCAGGCGCCGGCGTTGTTGAGGAAGATATCGACCGGGCCGAGGCCGGCTTCCACCTCGTCGAGCAGCGCATCCGCCGCCTCGGGTTGGGTAATGTCGACCTCCACGGCCATGGCATGGTGGCCGGCATCGGTCAGCGCCCTGACCACTTCCAGGCTGCGCTCATGTCCACGGGCGGCGATGGCGACCTTCGCGCCGGCCTCGGCCAGCGCCTGGGCGAACGCCTCGCCGAGCCCGCCGTTGCCGCCGGTGACCACGGCGACCTTGCCGCTCAGATCGAACTGCGACATCACATTCATGCGTCTCTCCCTGTGGGGTGTCGGAGTGGCTGGGACTTCTGCCGTCGCGGCCCCTTGGATGGTGCTCATTTGACGGCGCCCAGGGTCAGCCCCTTGACCAGCCAGCGCTTGACCAGCAGCCCGGCGATCGCCATCGGGCAGACCACGATGGTGCCGATCGCCAGCAGCTTGCCCCAGTCGATGCCGGTCTGGGTCAGCAACTGCGCCGCGGCGATGGGGATGGTCTGGGTGCCGGGGCCGGAGAAGGTCTGGGCGAAGGCGTAGTCGTTCCAGGCGAAGATGAAACAGAGGATGGCGGTGGTCACCAGCCCCGGGGTCATCAGTGGCAGCACCACGAGTCGAAATGCCTGGAACTTGGTGGCGCCGTCGATCATCGCCGCCTCTTCGAGATCGGGCGGCAGGTCGTCGAAGAACGCGGTCATCAGCCAGATGGCGAAGGGCAGATTGAAGCTCAGATAAGCGACGATCAGGCCGATGTGGGTGTCCAGCAGGTAGAGATAACGAAACAGCAGATACAGCGGCACGATGACGGCGGCGATCGGCGCCATGCGCGTGCTGATGATCCAGAACGCCAGGTGCTGCTTGCCCTTGATCCGGATCCGCGACAGCCCGAAGCCGGCCATGCAGCCGAGGACCACGGCGATCAACGTCGAGGTTCCGGCGATCAGCAGGCTGTTCGTCAGATAGGGCCAGAGGCTGTTGCCACCGCTGAACAGCGTGGCGTAGTGCTCGAGGGTCGGGGTGAACAACAGCCGTGGCGTATTGGCGGTGATGATGCTGTTGGGCTTGAACGAAGAGAGCACCATCCACAGGATCGGGACCAGCGTCCACAGCAGCAGTAGCGTCAGCAGGGCGATCTTCAAGGTGAAGGGGAGCCAGCGCTTGGCGGGGGTCATGAGGCATTCTCCCGGCGTTTGAGCAGCTTCGTGAACGCATTGGCGACCAGAATCGAGAACACCAGCATGGTAATGCCGACGGCGGCGGCGTAGCCCAGGTCGAAGAAGCGGAAAGCAATGTCGTAGAGCCTGATGGGAATGATCTTGGTGGAGTCCGCAGGCCCGCCGTTGGTGGTGATGAAGATGATCGCGAAGAAGCGAATCGCATCCATGGCGCGGATCAGCAGGGCCACCAGCAGGATGTTGGAGATCGACGGCAGGATGATATAGAGCAGTTTCTGGCGATAATTGGCGCCGTCCATCTCGGCCGCTTCCAGGGTGTCTTCCGGTACCGAGGTGAGCCCGGCCAGCACGATCAGCGCCACCAGCGGCGTCCACTCCCACACATCCATCAGAATCACCGCGGCCATCGCCGAGCCGACGCTGCCGAGGATATTGCCGTCGAACAGGCCGGTTTCATTGAGTATCCAGGCATACAGGCCGTGGCTGGGGTCGAGCATGAAGCGTCCGAGCAGACCGACGATCACCGGGGCGATGAACATCGGAATCAGCAGCAGCGAGATGATGATGTTGCTGCCTCGCCTCAGGCTGTAGACCAGCAGCGCCATCACCGTGCCGATGAGCATCTCCAGGCCCACCGTGGCCAGGAAGTAGACCAGACTGATCAGCCAGCTGGCGCGGATGTCCGGGTCGGTGAACACCCGCTGCCAGTTGTCGAGGCCAGAAAACGTCATGCTCAGCCCGCCCATCAGGCTGACGTCGTTGAAGCTCATCCAGATGATCGAGAAGAACGGCACCAGCGTGATCAAGGCGAGCAGGACGAGCGCTGGCGACATCATCGCCAGCTCGAACCTCTGCCGCCGTGGTGCGGGCCTTGCGGTCACCAGCGCCATGCGTCACGCCCCCACGATGCGATCGATGCGTTGCTTGGCGCTCTGCATGGTTTCCTCGGGAGACATCTGCCCTGCGAGCATCTTGGAGAGCTCGGTGAAGATCACCGTGTCGACCTCGTTCCACTGGGGAATCTTGGGTCGCAGGCCGATGTGATCGTCTTGCCAGGCGATCAGCATGGTATCCGCGGTGAGCATGTTGGGCATGTCGGTGGGCGGTTTGCTGGCCGCCTTGACCTCGGGCATGTCGTAGACCGACTGACGTGTCGGCGTGCCGCCGCCGACCTTGCTCTTCAGCCCCATCAACTGGGTCTGCGGCGAGGTCGCCCAGACCAGGAACAGCCACGCTGCCTTCTGCTTCTCGGGCGAGGCGTTGGCGTTGATGCCGATCCCGGTGCCGCCCCACAGATTGGCACTGCGTGCGGGGCCCTTGGGCAGCGGGGCATAGCCGATCTTGCCCTTGAGATCCGAGCTCTCCAACGAGCCGGCGAACTCGTGCCACTCCGGCATCATCGCGAACTCGCCGTTCTGGAAGGCGTTGGCAACGCCGGTCCAGTCCCAGCTGGTGCTGCCGGGGTGGGCGACCTTCAACAGCTTCTGGTAGAAGCGCGCTGCTTCGAGCGAGGCATCGCTGGTCAACTGGCAGGCGCCGGGCGAGTCGGTGCCGTAAAGGCCGATCTGCTGGCCGTTGGCGAAGTAGCTACCGCCGTAGGCGAACAGCACGTTGGAGAAGTCGCACATCAGCGAATCGTACTGCTGAGCCTGGTGACCGGTGCCGTACTTGACCTCGCTGGCGTTGCCGTCACTGAACCACGCGGCGATCTGATAGTACTGTTCCCAGGTGGTGTCGTCCGTGGGCATCGGGTCGAAGCCGAGATCCTGCTGCATCTGGTCGCGGTACTTCTCGAACAGATCGCGGCGGTAGATCCAGATCATCGTCGGGCAATCGTAGGGCAGGGCGTACAGGGACTCGTCGTTCTCGAAACGGCCGGCGGCGGTCAGCTGCGAGGGAATGAAGTCCTCGATGCCCTTGGGGACGACCGGTTGCTGGCCATCCTTGATGAACGTATTGAGATCCACCAGACCACGATGATAGGGCGCCAGCACCTGATAGGGGTCGGCATAGATCACATCGTAGGCGCTGCGTCCGGCGCCGAAGTCCAGCGCGACCTTCTGTACCAGCGCTCCCAGCTGCATCTCGGTGATGTTGACGGTGATTCCGGTGAGCGCCTTGAAGGCGTCCAGGTTGGCGGCGATCGCCGTCGTCGGCGGGGTGTTCTCGGAGATGAACTGGATGGTGGTGCCGCTGGCCTGTTTCCAGGCTTCATCGCTGGCCATCCCCTGGGCAAGGGCCGTGCGCAGCGCGCCGGCGCCCATCAGCGACAGGCCGGCGAGCCCGCCCATTCCCTTCAATATGTCGCGACGCTTGAACTGGGTCATTGTTGTTTGCCTCTGGTGGATTGCGTGCTGGTATTAGGTGTCATTCAGGTATCGAGCGTGATCTGCAGCTTGACGTCCTGGGGTCGAGCGCTGGCGGCGCGTTCGAAGGCTTCGATGCTCTGCTCGAAATCGAAGGTCTCGCTGATCAGCGGCTTGAGATCGACCTTGCCCGAGGCGATCAGGTCGATCGCCCGGTCATAGACATTGGCGTAGCGGAATACCGTCTCGATGCGCAGCTCCTTGGCCTGGGCCGAGACGATATCGAAGGTGACCGGCTCCACCGGCATGCCGACCAGCACGATCGTGCCGGCGGGTCGGGCACAGGCCAGCACGTCGTCATAGACCCGGGGGCTGCCACTGGCTTCGAACACCACGTCGGCGCCCCAGTCCTGGCCGCAGCGCTCGGCGACCGCGTCACGCAGCGACTCGCGTGAGACGTTGACGGGGGTAATGCCGGCGTAGCGCCCGGCGATCGCCAGCTTCTCCTCGACCAGATCGGAGACCAGTACCTCGCTGGCCCCGCCCGCCAGTGCCGCCAGCGCGACCATCAGGCCGATCGGCCCGGCGCCGGTGACGACGCAGACGTCCCCCGGCTGCATGCGCGCCTTGATCACTGCCTGCATGCCGATGGCGAACGGCTCGATCATCGCCCCTTCCGCGAAGGAGACCGCGTCGGGCAGGGCGAAGGTGAAGGCTGCCGGATGAATGACCTCCGGGGTCAGGCAGCCGTGCACCGGCGGGGTGGCCCAGAAGCGTACGCTGGGGTCGACGTTGTAGATGCCCAGCTTGGAGGCGCGCGAGGTGGGATCGGGAATGCCGGGTTCCATGCATACCCGTTCACCGACCTGAAGATGGTGGACGTTACTACCGACCGCGGTGACCACTCCGGATGCCTCATGGCCGAGCACCATGGGCGCATCCACCACGAACGGGCCGATACGGCCATGGGTATAGTAGTGGACGTCGCTGCCGCAGATGCCCACGGTATGTATCTGTACGCGTACGTCATCGGGGCCGAGCTGATCCGGCAGTTCGATCTCACGCAGCGACAGCTCGCGTTTTTTCTCCAGCACCAGGGCTCTGGCTTTCATGGCGCGCTTCTCAGGTCGTAGGGAAAACGGGCGAGAACCGACCTTCTATCGGCCCGGTTCGACTCGCCACCGGCTTGGCAGTGACGCTACGCGTTAGGCGGGAAAAGCGGCTAGGCTGTAATTTTCGAGGGGCTGATACTTTTTTGCAGGGCTTGCTGTGGTATCTTCTATTTTATTGTTTTTAAAGGATTTGAAGGGCTGATTCGGTGAGTGGGCGGTCGCTGTTGAACGGGCGATCGTGACCAAAGTATAAAAGTCTGCCGCTCCCATTCCTTTCAGGATAGGCAGGGGGCGACAGAGGCGCCGCTAGCGGCCCATGGGGCGGGCGCCTATCGCCAGTCGAGCGATATGACCGGCTGTCTGCTGTGGGTCATTCATCGATGGACGTCATGCACCGTATTGGCTGACCGAGGCACTGATACCGATGATCGCTGCGCCGCTCAATGATGCTCCGCTGGGTGCCCCTGTCTTCGAAAGCATCAGCCAGGATCCGAAATTCAGCTTCTATTGGCACTGCCACGACTTCCCCGCGCCGCTCGCACGCTGGAATTATCATCCCGAATACGAACTGCATCTCATCCGCTATTCGCAGGGGCACTGTTTCGTCGGCGACTATATCGGTCGCTTCGCGCCGGGCAATCTGGTGCTGGTCGGGCCCAATATTCCGCATGCCTGGTTCAGCGACCCCGATGAAGCCCGGCCGCTGATCGAAGGGCGCGACGTCGTGCTGCAGTTCAAGGGCGAGTGGCTTGAGCACATGATGGTGCTCTGTCCCGAGCTCAATTGCCTGTCGCCGCTGATCGAGGACTCGGCACGGGGCGTGGAGTTCAGCGGTGAGGAAGCGGCCCGCTGCAGTGAATTGCTGATCAAGATGGGGGAGCAGGACAATGCCGGCAGGCTGCTCAGCATGCTGGCGATTCTGCGCAGCCTGTCGCAGAGCGATTATCGGACACTCTCCGGGCGTGGCTATGGCCCCGGGGCCAGCAGTGTCTCCTCGGCGCAGGTCGACGCCGTCCTGCGCTACATCCACGATCACTTCCACGAAGCGCTGCGCATGTCGACGCTGGCCGCCCGGCATGGCATGTCTCCCTCGGGCTTTTCGCGCTTCTTCAAGCAGGCGACGGGGGATACCTTCGTGGCCTTTCTACGGCGAATCCGCATCGGCCATGCCTGCCGACTCCTGCTCGAAGGCAGGCACTCCATCGCCGATATCTGCTTTCAGGTCGGCTACAACAACCTCTCCAATTTCAATCGACACTTTCGTGAACAAAAGGGGATGACCCCCAGCCAGTACCAGCATGAGGCCATGGGCTCGGTGTCGAAGCGCGCCAGACGAATCGCGTGATGGCGCCTGGCGCTGCCGTCTCCACTGGAGGTGGTCGGCTGGTGTCGGATCTTGGGGCGCGCGGACGTCGGGCATGGCCGACCAAAGTATGAAGGCGCCGCGGGGGGGATTGCTGAATCCTATGTACGACATACTAACTGGTATTGTCCTACACGACGCGCTATGCACCGTGTAGGACAATGCCGGCGTGATAACCGGGCGGCAACGAGGAGAGAGAGATGAAAGAGACACGCAAGTTCGCGCTCGAGACGGCGCTGCGCGAGCGCCCGCTGGTGGCGATCCTGCGCGGTATCACGCCGGAAGAGGTCGACGGCGTCTTCGATGCGCTGGTCGCGGCGGGTTTCAAGCTGATCGAGATTCCGCTCAATTCGCCCCGCGCCTGGGAGAGTATCGCGGCCATCAGCAAACGCTGTCCGGCGGATGTGGTGATCGGTGCCGGGACGGTACTGGACCCGGCGGATGCCGAGCGCCTCGCCGGCCTGGACGCGCCACTGCTGATTACCCCCAACAGCGATCCCGAGGTGATCCGTGCCGGGGTCGCTCATGGTCTGGCGCCGATGATCGGCTGCATGACGCCGACCGAGGCACTGGCCGCGGCCAAGGCGGGCGCGACGGCGCTCAAGCTGTTCCCGGCGGCGCGTCTGGGCACTGCCTACTTCAAGGATATCCGCGCCATTCTGCCCAAAGGGCTGCCGGTACTGGCGGTCGGTGGGATCGAGCAGAGCAACATGGCCGAGTGGCATGCCCATGGGGTGGCCGGGTTCGGCTTCGGCAGCAATCTCTACAAGCCCGGGCGCCGTGCCGCGGAGGTGGGCGAGATCGCGCGGGCGCTGGTCGCCGAGTGGCAGCGGCTGCGCGAGGTGGCGCATCAGGCCGAGCAGCTCGAGCGCGAGGCCGACGCATGAGCCAGCGGCTGATCGTCGTCGACTGGGGGACCAGCAACTTCCGCGCCTTTCTGGTCGACGCCGCCAGCGGTCGCACGCTCGATACGCGGCGTTCGAGCTCCGGCCTGCGTGCACTGGCGCGGGAGGAGTTTCCGCACTACTGCGCCGCACAGGTGAGTGACTGGCGCGCCGGCGAGGTGGGCGAGCCGGTGCCGATCTATCTCGCCGGCATGGTCGGTTCGCAGCGTGGTTGGTTCGAGGCACCGCAGCTGGAGCTGCCGGTGACTGCCGCCGATCTCGCCGATCGTGTGGTCGCGGCGCCTGGCCTCGACAACACCTGGATCGTGCCGGGGGTGAAGCAGGTCACGCCGACGCATGTCGACGTCATGCGGGGAGAGGAGGTGCAGGCGTTCGGCGCCCTGGCGCTGGCTGGTGTCGACAACGCCGACTGCTGTCTGCCGGGCACCCACAGCAAGTGGGCGCGCCTCGAACAGGGGCGTCTGACCGACTTCACCACACTGATGACCGGCGAGCTCTACCATGCAGTGCGTTTCCATACTCTCCCGGGGGAACCTGCCCGCGACGACGCGGCGTTCGATGCTGCCGCGTTCGAGCTGGGTCTCTCCCGCGCCGGCCACGCCGGCGGTGTGCTGCACGCCCTGTTCGAAGGGCGCAGCCGGCATCTCTATGCCGGCCTGTCCGCAGCCCAGGTGGGCAGCTTTCTCTCCGGGGTGCTGATCGGCGAGGAGGTGCACGCCATGCGCGTGGCCCGGCCGGGTCTCGAGCGGGTCCTGCTGGTCGGCGCCGAGAGCCTGCGTCAGAGCTATACCCTGGCGCTGGCGCAGGCGGGGCTGACGGTCGAGGCGATCGACAGTGACGCCGCCACCATTGCCGGTGTACTCGCCATTGCGGCGCGGCACGCGCGGCGCCGAGCCTGATTCGCACCATCGCGGTGCATTGTCCTGAGATGCGGGGCGCGAAAGTGCCCCATTCTGCGTCACCGCAGCCCGGATGGTGCCGTGCCGCTGGTGTTGGCACGATCCGTGCTACCTTCAAGCGGTAGGGTCACCGAGGTTGACCGATCGTGAACGCGGATAGGGGGATGCGATGAGTGACGCGACTGGCGGGCCGCAGCGGCCCCCCCTGCTGGTTTTCACCGATCTCGATGGATCGCTGCTCGATCATCACAGTTACGACTGGCAGCCCGCCGCGCCCTGGCTCGAACGCCTGGCGGCGGCCGGGGTGCCGGTGATTCCCACCACCAGCAAGACCCGCGCAGAGCTGCTGGCACTGCGCCGGGAGCTGGCACTCGAACATACCCCCTTCATCGCCGAGAACGGCGCCGTCATCGGCCTGCCGCCGGCCTGGCAACATGCACGCCTGGATCGCGATCCGGCCTCGCCGAAGGGGCTGGTGGTGAAGACCCCGAGCCTGGATGTCGATTTCATCCGCAGGCGCCTGGACGTGGTGCGCGAGCGCCTGGGGCTGCGGTTCCGGCGCATGGGCGAGATGACGGTCGAGGAGGTGCGCGAACTGACCGCGCTCAGCGCCGAAGGCGCACGCCAGGCGATGGCGCGCGAAGGCAGTGAGCCGCTGGTGTGGGAAGACGATGACACCCAACTGCAACGGCTGCGTGAGACGCTCCACAGCGACGGTCTGCAGCTCACCCGCGGCGGTCGCTTCTGGCATGTGATGGGGGCGGTCGACAAGGGGCATGCGGTGCGCTGGTTGTTGGCGCGCTTCGAGGCGCTGCGTGGCCACCGCCCGCCGACACTGGGGCTCGGCGACGGGCCCAACGATCTGACGCTGCTCGCCGCCACCGACATGGCGGTGATCATCAGGGCGGATCACGGCCAGCCAATGTCGCTGACCCATGCGCGGCTCTATCGCACCCAGGCGCCGGGCCCGCAGGGTTGGGCCGAAGGGCTCGCCCACTGGTGGGAGCGGCAGGCGCCAGCGTGAACTGCCGAGAACGCTCGGTCGCCCCTGCGCGTAGGCCGACACCGGTTCGGCGTGCCCCGAGATTGGCTTCTCGAGCGTCTCCGGCGACCGGTTCGACGGGTCTATTTCAGCGCTTTCATAATAACGAGGACGTGGCATGAGCGATTTCTACCAGAACGGTATCATCACCAACTTCCACAACCTCACCCGACGTTCGGTAGAGGCGCTGGAGAACGACCTCAAGGGCTTCTCGCGCCAGCGCCCGATGGGGTTGATCCTGCCGTCGCTCTACTCGGAGCTGGAGGGGCCGGCGCTGTCGCATATCGTCGATGAGCTGTGTCAGGTTCCCTATCTCAGCGAGATCGTGATCGGGCTCGACCGCGCCGATCGCGAGCAGTTTCTCAAGGCGCGGGAGTTCTTTGCCCGCCTGCCGCAGCATCACCGCATCCTGTGGAACGACGGCCCGCGACTGCGGGCGCTGCACCAGGAGCTGGCGGCGGAGGGGTTGGCACCGCTGGAGCCGGGCAAGGGCTGCAACGTCTGGTACTGCTCGGGCTATGTGCGCGCCTCCGGCAAGGCGGAGGCGGTGGCGCTGCACGACTGCGATATCGTCACCTACGATCGCGGGCTGCTGGCGCGGCTGATCTATCCGGTGGCCAATCCGCGCTTTCACTACGAATTCTGCAAGGGCTACTACTCGCGGATTGCTGCCGGCAAACTGAACGGCCGGGTCTCGCGGCTGATGGTCACGCCGTTGATCCGTGCCTTCAAGATGATCTACGGCCCGCTGCCCTATCTCGACTACCTCGACAGCTACCGTTACCCGCTCTCCGGTGAGTTCTCGATGCGTGCCGACGTGCTCGACGGGATCCGCATCCCCAGCGACTGGGGCCTGGAGATCGGGGTGCTGTCGGAGGTGCATCGCAACTTCTCGACCAAGCGGTTGTGTCAGGTGGATATCGCCGACGCCTATGACCACAAGCATCAGCCGATCTCCGAGGCGGACCCGAGCGGCGGGCTCAACCGCATGAGCATGGACATCGCCAAGGCGATGTACCGCAAGCTGGCGACCCTGGGCGTGGAGATGAGCGTCGAGAGCTTCCGTACCGTCAAGGCCACCTATTACCGCACCGCGCTGGATCTGATCGAGGCCTATGATCATGACGCAGCGATGAACGGGCTCAAGCTCGACCGCCACAGCGAGGAGGCGGCGGTGGAGCTGTTCGCCGACAACATCATGCAGGCCGGCGCGGCGTTTTTCGAATCCCCCCGCGACAAGCCGTTCATTCCCAGCTGGAACCGGGTCCAGGCGGCGATCCCCGACCTCCAGGACCGGCTCTTCGAAGCCGTCGAGCGTGACAATGCCGGCGACGTGTGAATAACACGACGTCTGAGAGCGGCGGGAGTGGACGCTGGCGGGGGATGCGCGATCCGTCGTGCATGGCAGGCCGCGGCAGGCTCAACCGTTGGCGGCGGTCGGCGGGATGTCGGCTTGACGATGTCGACTGCGCTTGGCCTGCAGCAGCGCCAGGTCGGCACGGCGAAAGGCCAGGGTGAGGGTGTCGTCCGCCCTCAGCTCGGCGATACCGATGGTCGCCGAGAGCGGGTGCTGGGTGCCCGGCACCCTCAGGCCTGCTATGTGATGTTTCAACCTGGCACTCGTCTCGCGCGCGGTGTCGAGATCGCTGTTCACCAGCAGCAGAAACTCGTCGCCGCCGAAGCGCCCGAACAGTTGGTGCGGTGCCAACCTGCCCATCACGGCATGGCATAACAGCATCAGGGTCTGATCGCCGACGTCGTGGCCGTGGTCGTCGTTGATCCGCTTGAAGTGATCCATGTCCAGCACCAGCAGCGCCAGTGGCCGGCCGCTACGCCGGGCTTCGGCATGCATCTGCTCTGCCTTGTCGAAGAAGGCGCGCCGGGTGAAGACGCCGGTGAGTGGATCGCGCGCTGCCAATTCGCTGAGCTGGCGGTTGCGCGCCGCCAGCGCCGGGACGGCAAAGCCGAAATAGCCGCTGGTGGCGATCACGCAGATCGCGAACTGATAGGTCATCGACTGCTCGACCAGACTCAGCTCGGCCACCCACAGTGCGGTCGTCAGAGCGAACAAGGCCAGGCTCAGTGCGCTGCGAAAGGCGCTCTCCGTATACACGATCCACATCAGCGGGATGATCAGAAAGAACACCGCGAAGGCGACGTCGGGGCCGTGCGTCTTGGCATCGACGAGGGTCACGCCGCTGAGCAGGAGCAGGCACAGCAGCAGCTTGCCGATGAAGGTCGCACTCGGACGACGGGGCAACTGGAAATCGAGCCCACCGAGCCAGGCCGAGATGGCGACGTAGCGCCAGCTCAGTACGGCCAGGAACAGCGGTGCGAGAACGATGACGCCCGCCATGTCGCCGATCCACCAGGGAAGCCAGATCGAATCCAGTTCGGTCCAGTCCAGCAGGCCTGTCATCTCCAGCGAGAGGATGCCGGTGAGGGTGGCGGCCAGCGCCGAGAGACAGGCGGTCACGAGAAACAGCGGCACCAGGGTTGGGGTGGTGATCTCGGCCTGCCGATGGAGCGCGCTTCTGAGTGCCCAGGCGCCGAGGCCATAGGCGCTGCAGTGAGCGAGACCGAAGGCCAGGCCTGCCGTCAGCAGCTCTTGCGTGCTCTGGTGCATGACGTAGAGCTGGTCGACCCAGAAGGTGGCCAGCAGACAACTGACGAGCAGGCTGGGTAGCGCACGCCAGCCAAGTACGATCAAGGCGGCGAAGCTCAGGCCGGCCGGCGGAAACCAGAGGCTGGCATGCGGGGCATACTCCATCAGCGCCGAGAGCCGCCACAGGGCAAGCCACGCCAGCACCAGCAGGAGGTGGCGGAGCCCCTGGCGGACGATGCGGGAAACGAGTCGCCAGCATCTTGGCGTTGCGTTCGACAGTAACCGCATGCGTCACCTTACCTTGGCGCTCTGCCGATTCGTGGCGGCTGGACCGTTACACTATATCCATTGTGTTAATGAAAGTTAAATAAGGTAAGGCCATAAGGCCGATAGTCAGGGCGCTCAAGGGTTCTGTCACGATCTCCCCAGAGCGCTGGCGACGTCGCTCGGTTACGCGTAGGGTGGAGTCGAGCACCGGCGCAAAGCCACAGAGACCGGTGACAATAACGCCAACAATGACCCTACGCAGGGCCACGTCCTATCCCCGAGAGGAGATTCGCCGTGCCTGATGCATCTTTCGACCCGCACGCGCTGACACCTGCGCAAGAGGTCTCGCCAGAGGTCGCGTCACCCACGCCCACCGGCCGTCGCGGCGTACCGTCGCCAGACAGGGGGGCGATGTGCTCTCCGGCAGCGAGTGTGCTCGATGTCGGACACACCGCGCCGTTCGCGCTGGCAGCACCCGATGACCGCATCAGCGTCTATGCGTCCTGGGCCGAGATTCCTTGGCATGGCGCGCGGGCGCCGTGCTCGCCGCGCTTCGACACCTCGGCGCCGGGATACCTGCAGCGGCGCGAATCTGTCTCCGGTGCGCTACTCTGGCAGCTCGATGTTCCCGACTGGGCGCGTGCGCGTATCATCACCACGCCGGCCGTGGGCGTGGCTGCTTATACCGACCGACCTCTCCCAGCGTCTTCTTCCCACTGCGGGGAGATGACGCCTGCCAGTGGTCTGCTCGCCTTCGATCTGCATAGCGGTGCGCCGCTGTGGCATCAGCGCTATGCCGGCGGTGGTCTGCCGTTTCCGCTGCTGCACGCCGGCGAGGTCTATGTCGGTGGCGGCGATCGCGCCATCCACGCCCTGTCGCTGCACGATGGCCACCAGACCGGATGCATCGGCATGGGGGCGCCGGTGGATCTGGCCACGGCGCTGCTCGACGATCAAGGGCGGCTGTTCCTGGGTGACACCGAACCGGCCCGGCTCTTGCGTATCGACCCCCTGACGCGCGCGGTGCTGTGGATGGCCGAGCTGCCCGAGGCCGTCGCCGCCAGCCCTGGGGCGCCTCCGGCGGTGGAGGCGGAGCGCGTGGCGATGACCCTGGCGGTGCGCGATATCGGTGCGACGCGGGTCACGCTGTGCCTGTTCGGCTTCGATGCGGCGAGCGGCGAGCGCGTCTGGGAGGTGACGCTGGGCGAGCATGACGCGACCCATCCTCCCGCGCTGGCGGCGCCGCTGGCGGACAGCGAACGCTTCTACGTCATCAGCGCGCGTGGCGAGCTGGTAGTGATCGATGCGCTGGAGGGCCGCGAACGCCAGCGCCTGGCGCTGGGTGACCCTGCACTGGCGGCAGCCAGCCTCGAGCGTATCGGCGATCACCTGGTGATCACGGCGCCGGGCGGTAACGTTCAGGTGGTGCCGCTGGCACTGCTCGCGCGAGGGCCTTGGATGAGTCGGACTCAATGGCGTAGCCAGCCATAGCAGGCGATGCCCAGCAGGGTCATCGCGAAGGAGCCGAGCACGTGCACCAGGGTGCCGGTGATGGCCCACAGCCAGCGTCCGCCTTGAATGGCGGTGACCATCTCGGCGGAGAAGGTAGAGAAGGTGGTCAGTGCGCCGAGCAGGCCTGTGACTGCAAACAGTTTCCACTCGACGCTGAGCGACGAGTCCTGGAAGAAGCTCAGGGCCATGCCGATCAGCCACGCCCCCAGCAGGTTGGCGATCAGCGTGCCCGGGGGAATGTGCAGGAAGTAGCCATTGTAGTGCGCGCCCAGCCACCAGCGCAGATTGGCGCCAATGGCGGCGCCCAGACTGATGGCGGCGATCGAAATCCACATGTGTTGCGCTCCTCGTCGATCTCGGCAGACGAAAAGTATCCTGCGGGCGGTAGGCGCGGGAGCGTGAAGCCTGCGCAGGACACACCTCGGGTGCGTTGGCAGGCATCATCAGCGGACTGCGGTTCGCGGCCGGGGCGGCGGATCCCATGCCGCGGGAGGAATGCCATCTCCCGGGGGCTACTCTAGCCAGCCGTGACAGCCGCGGCAAGTCACGGCTGGACCAGCCACAGGCTACGGTAGGGTCGCAGGATCTCGCGCTCTTCGGGGTGCGGATTCCAGCGTTTGCCATCCTTCAGCACGTCGTACCACTCGCCGCTCGCCAGCGCCTCGATCTCCAGCGGCTGACGCTTGTCGCTGATGTTGTAGATCGCCAGCAGCCGGCGGCCGCTGGCAAGCGGGCCGCGCTCGATGGCAAACAGTCCTGGCCCGGTGTCGAGCACGCGCTGCGGCGCCTCGGGGTGGAAGCAGGGCTCGCTGGCGCGGATATTGAGCCGGCGCTTGAGCGAGGTGAAGGCTTCGCGGGTGGGCGTGCTGCGGCTGTCGATCAGCTCGTCGAGCTCCTCCTTGACCCAGTGATGGCGGTTGATCGAGCGCAGCCGACCGCTGCGCTCGACGCCCTCGTGATCATTGAGCGTCGCGGTCAGCGAGTGCAGATAGACCCCTGGGATGCCCTGCAGCGCGAGCATCAGGTTCTGGCTGCACAGAAAGCGCTCGACCTGCCACGCATCGGGACCGCGGCGGGTGCCCTTCATGGCGTCGAAGTAAGTGATGTTGATCTCGTAGGGCGAGTCGCTGCCATCGGCGTTGGTCTTCATGCTGACGTAGCCGCCGAAGCGGTGCATCAGTTCGAGCAGAAGCGAGACCTCATGGGGCGGCAGCAGCCCCTCCAGCGCGCGCACCCCGATGCCGTCGTGGCTGGCGGTGAAGTTGAAGTAGGTGCAGCCGGCGGGCAGCGGCGGCAGCGAGCGTGCCCAGTCCGCCAGCGCGCTGGCATCGCCGCTGGTCAGGGTATGCAGCAGCAGCGGCGGCAGCGTGAACTGATAGATCATGTGGGCTTCGTCGGGCGTCGCCGTGTCGCTGGCGGGAGCGTCGTCGCTCTCGGCGGCCGATGCGTCAGCCGGCATGCTCTCCAGGCCGAAGTAGCTCATGTTCTCGGCGTGGGGCACGTTGGTTTCGGTGATCAGCAGCGTGCCCGGTGCCACGTAATCGAGGATCGCCCGCAGCAGGCGGACGATGGCGTGGGTCTGCGGCAGATGGATACAGCGGGTGCCGACCTCTTTCCACAGATAGGCGATGGCATCGAGACGGATGATCCGCGCTCCCTGCTGGACATAGAACAGCAGGATGCCGACGAACTCGAGCAGTACGTCCGGGTTGGCGAAGTTGAGGTCGATCTGGTCCTCGGAGAAGGTCGCCCACAGGTGGCGCGTGCCGCGTCGGGTCGAGACCGGCACCAGCAGCGGCGAACTGCGCGGGCGAGTGACCTGGGAGAGATCGGTCTGCGGGTCCATCTCGATGAAGTAGTCGCGCCCGGGCTGGGTACCCGCCAGATAGTCGGTGAACCACAGCGAGTCGCGTGAGACATGGTTGATCACCAGATCCACCATCAGATCGCTGCGTGAGGACAGGCGTCGGATGTCCTGCCACTCGCCCAGTTTGGGGTCGACCTCGCGGTAGTGGATCACCGCGAACCCATCATCGCTGCTCCAGGGGAAGAAAGGCAGGATGTGCAGGCCGCTGAAAACGCCGTTGAGACGGGTGGCGAGAAAGTCGTCGAGCACTTCCAGCGGCGGACGCTCACCGTCGATCAGGCTGTCACCGTAAGTGATCAGGATCTGGTCGCGTTCGCTCCAGGTTGGACGCGGCTGGTGGTCGAGTGCACCGTCGTGGTGCGCCAGCAGGGTGGTCAGGCGCCGCAGGACCTCGTCCCGACGCGGTCCGTAGACCTCCTCGAGCCTGGCGCCGGCGCGGGCGAGAAAGGCGTCTTCGGACAGGGCAGGGTAGTTGGCGGCGCGACTGGGCATGGGCGGTTCCTGACGTGACGGCGAAACGGGTCCTTGACGTTATCCTTGCAGAACTCGGGCCAACAGGGAAAGAAACATGAAAATCACCGTGTTTCCGGTATCTTGTGCAAACCGTTACACTGCGCGGATAAGCCGATGACGGATGCCAGCCGCGCCCGGCACGTCTGCCATCACCGATGGATAGTCTACAGTCGATAGTCAAAGTCGCGGACAGGCCCCGGCGCTGTCCGCGCCGACGAGTGAACCACCGATGCATTGTCCTTTTTGCGGTACCCACGATACCAAGGTGACCGACTCGCGCCTGGTCGCCGAGGGGGATCAGGTGCGTCGGCGTCGCCAGTGTGCCGCCTGCGGTGAGCGCTTCACCACCTACGAGACCGCTGAGCTGGTGATGCCCCGTGTGATCAAGGCGGACGGCTCGCGCGAGAGTTTCGACGAGCAGAAGATGCGCGCCGGCATGTCGCTGGCACTGGAGAAGCGCCCGGTCAGCGTCGAGTCGTTCGAGGCGGCGGTGGAGCGTATCCGCCAGCGTCTGCGCGCGCGCGGTGACCGTGAGGTGGAAGCGCGGGAGGTCGGCGAGGAGGTGATGGAGATGCTCAAGCGGCTCGATCACGTGGCCTATATCCGTTTCGCCTCGGTCTATCGCCGCTTTCAGGATCTCGATGAGTTCCGCGCCGAGATCGACCGCCTGGCCCAGGAGCCGAAGTCGCCGAGCGACGCCAAGCGCTGATCGATCCTCCCCGACCACCCTGGCCGGCAGCGGCTGCCGGCCTCGCTACTTCCGCGAGAAATGCCGATGTCCGATGCCCCCTCTGTCACGCCCTCCGATCTCGAGCCAGCCGATCCCGCCGAGGCGGCGGATATCGCCTGGATGAGTCGTGCTCTGCGCCTGGCGCGGCGCGGCCACTACACCTGTGACCCCAATCCGCGGGTCGGCTGCGTGATCGTCAACGCTGGCAAGAGGGTGGGCGAGGGTTTTCATCGCCGCGCCGGTGAGGCCCACGCCGAGATCAATGCCCTCGCCGAGGCCGGTGAGGCCGCCCGTGGTGCCACGGCTTACGTCACCCTGGAACCCTGCTCGCACACCGGGCGCACCGGCCCCTGCAGCCAGGCGCTGATCGCGGCCGGGGTGGCGCGGGTGGTGGCGGCGATGGAGGACCCCAACCCGGCGGTCTCCGGGCGCGGCTTCGCCCAGCTGCGCGAGGCCGGCATCGCGGTGGAGGTGGGTCTGCTCGAACCGTCGGCGCAGGCACTCAACCCGGGGTTCGTGCGGCGCATGCAGCAGGGGCTGCCGCGGGTCACGCTGAAGATGGCAATGAGCCTGGATGGGCGTACCGCCATGGCCAGCGGCGAGTCGCAGTGGATCACCGGACCCGCGGCGCGGCGCCAGGTCCAGCGTCTGCGCGCCGGTGCCAGTGCGATTCTCACCGGGGTCGAGTCGATCATTTTCGACGATGCCCGGCTCACCTTGCGTGCCGATCAGCTCGAGCTCGACGAGGCTGACGAGATCGTGCGCCGCCAGCCGCTGCGGGTGGTGCTCGACAGCCATCTGCGCCTGCCGCTGGCGGCGGCTTGCCTGAGCCAGCCGGGGCGCACCCTGGTGCTCACCGTCGCCGGCGCTGAAGACGCCCGGAGTGAACGTCTCGAAGCCGCCGGGGCGGAAGTGGTGACGCTACCTGCCGACCGCGCCGGGCGGGTCGACGTCGAGGCGGCGCTGCGCCATCTGGCGACCCGGGAAGCGTGCAACGAGGTGCTGGTGGAAACCGGCGCCACCCTGGCCGGCGCGCTGCTCGATGCCGGCTGGATCGATCGTCTCGAGCTGTTCGTGGCGCCGACGCTGCTGGGCAGTGGCGCGCGCCCGCTGTTCGCGCTGCCCGGGATCGACAGCATGCAGCAGCAGCGTCGGCTCGAGATCGACGAGATCCGTGCCGTGGGCGACGACTGGTGGATCCGGGCGCGGCCGCGGGCACGCGACTGAGCCCTGGCGTCGCCTCTCGGCGACGGCGTTGCGACGCGACGACAGTAGCGTCGGCGCCGCCCGACAGGTAGTCTGTGCCGTCATCGAACCCAAGCGCGCGGCGCGCACGATCAAGGTGATGGCGATAGAGCTATGACGACAGGGGAATCGGGCCGGCTGGCCAGCATCGAGGCGCTCGTCGAAGACATTCGGCAGGGCAAGATGGTCATCCTGATGGATGACGAGGATCGCGAGAACGAAGGCGATATCATCATGGCCGCCGAGTGCGTCGAGGCGAGCCACATCAATTTCATGGCGCGCCACGCGCGTGGCCTGATCTGTCAGCCGATGACCCGGGAGCGCTGTCAGCAGCTCAAGCTGCCGTTGATGGTCGACGCCAACGGCTCCGGCTACGGCACCAAGTTCACGCTCTCGATCGAGGCCGCCAGTGGCGTCTCCACCGGTATCTCCGCCGCTGACCGCGCGCTCACCGTGCGGGCCGCCGCGGCGCGTGATGCGCGTCCCGAGGACCTGGTCCAGCCGGGCCATATCTTTCCGCTGATGGCCGAGCCGGGCGGCGTGCTGCGGCGTGCCGGCCATACCGAGGCGGCCTGTGACCTGGCGGCAATGGCCGGCTTCGAGCCCACCGGGGTGATCTGCGAGATCATGAACGACGACGGCAGCATGTCGCGGCGCCCCGAGCTCGAGCGCTTCGCCGCCGAGCATGACATCAAGATCGGCACCATCGCCGATCTGATCCACTACCGCATGCTCAACGAGCGTACGGTGGATGCCGTCGAACGTCAGAGTGTCACCACCGCCTTTGGCGAGATGGCACTGCACGTCTTCCACGACCGGATTCAGCACACCCACCATCTGGCCCTGGTCAAGGGCGAGCCCGAGACATCGCGGCCGACCACGGTGCGGGTACATGCCGGCGACACCCTGGGTGACCTGCTGGCGCTGTGCAAGGGCGACGGGCACTGGACCGCCTATACCGCGCTGGAAGCGGTCAGCCAGGCCGAGGCCGGGGTCTTCGTGCTGCTCGACGATGCCAGCCCGCGTGGCGATCTCAAGACCCAGCTCGATGTGCTGCTGGGGCACCGCCCGGCGCCGCGCTCCAGCGCCGCCGATGGCAGCGGCAATTTCCTGTCGATCGGCACCGGCGCGCAGATCCTGCGTCAGCTCGGCGTCGGCAAGATGCGCCTGCTGAGCTCGCCTTGGCGCTTCTCGGCGCTCTCCGGGTTCGACCTCGAGGTGGTCGAGCTGGTCAGCGGTGACGCCTGAATCCATGGCGTGCATGGCGACACTGGCCGTGCTGCCCCGGCGGATGACGTCCGGGGCGATGCCGCCGCCGCGCATGTCGCCCGCTGGCGTCGAGCCATGCCCGCGTCGGCCGGGACATGGTAAGATGGCCGGCTTCGCGCGCCGAGCGCCTCGTTCTGGCGCCGGCCACTCACTCTTTTTTAGCGTACGCCTGAGGGGATTCCCCGATCCGCTCCAGGCGCAGTGACTCCGGAACCCGACAATGCAACCGATCGCGCAACTGGAAGGTCAGTTCACCGATGTCGATGGGCGCTACGCCATCGTCGTCGGCCGTTTCAATCATCATGTCGTCGACAGTCTCGTCGAAGGGGCGGTCGACAGCCTGATGCGTCACGGCGTGAGTGAAGAGAACATCGAGCTGATCCATGTGCCCGGCGCGTGGGAACTGCCGCTGGCGGTCAAGCGTGTGCTCACGGTGTCGCGCCCGGATGCGGTGATTGCCCTTGGGGCGGTGATCCGCGGTGGCACGCCGCACTTCGAATATGTCGCCGGCAACTGCAACTCGTCGCTCTCTGCGCTGCAGCTGGCCCACGACACGCCCATCGCCAACGGCGTCCTGACGGTCAACTCGATCGATCAGGCGATCGAGCGCGCCGGCACCAAGGCCGGCAACAAGGGCACCGAGGCGGCGATGGCGGCGATGGAGATGGTCTCGCTGCTCAAGCGTCTGGGAGGTGAGGCATGAGCGCGCCGTCGCGTCAGCCGAGCAAGGCCCAGGAGTCGCGCCGTGCGGCTCGCGAGCTGGCCGTGCAGGGGCTCTACCAGTGGCAGATGACCGGCAAGTCGATCAGCGCGGTGGAAGCCGAATTTCGCGCCCAGATCGCCGACGAGGATCTCGAGGATCACGAGAACTGGCACAAGGTGATGGAGATCGCTGACGCCGCCCTGTTCCATGACCTGCTGCACAACGCCGCCGACCACCAGCGCGAGCTCGATGCCGCCATCGCACCGCTGCTCGACCGTCGGCTGGAAGATCTCGACCGCATCGAGCTGGCGATCCTGCGGCTGGGCGCCTACGAACTGTCGCGGCGCCCGGAGGTACCCTATCGCGTGGTGATCAACGAAGGGGTAGAGCTGGCCAAGATCTTTGGCGCCACCGATGGCCACAAGTACGTCAACGGCATCCTCGACAAGCTGGCCTCGCGCCTGCGGGGTGCCGAGGTCGCTGCTCGCCGCCGTTGACATGAGCCGCGCTGCGTTGAGCGAATTCGCGTTGATCGCCCGCTATCTGGCGCGCCCCGCCAGCGGCCGGGCGGATATCGTCGTCGATAACGGTGACGACTGCGCGGTGATCGCCCCGACCTCTGGCCATCAGCTGGCGATCAGCGTCGATACTTCGGTGGTGGACGTGCATTTTCCCGCCGCTGCGCCGCCGGCGGCGATCGGTCACCGCGCGCTGGCAGTGGCGCTGAGTGACCTGGCGGCGATGGGCGCGCGGGCACGCTGGTGCACCCTGGCGCTGACCCTGCCGGAGATCGATCCCGACTGGCTCGCTGGCCTAGGCGAGGGCTTTCACGCCCTTGCCGAGCGCTGCGGCTGTGCGCTGATCGGCGGTGACGTGACCCGCGGTAGCCTGAGCCTCAGCGTGACCGTCCATGGCGAGCTGCCTACGGGCAGCGCGCTGACCCGCGCTGGCGCACAGGTCGGCGACTGGATCGCGGTGACCGGCTATCCGGGGCGGGCGGCCGAGGGGCTGGCCCGCTGGCAGCAGGGCGAGCGCGATCTGGCGCACCCGCTGCTCGATGCCTACCTGCGGCCGCAGCCACGGCTGGCGGCCGGCGAGGCGCTGCGTGGGCTGGCCAGTGCGGCCATCGACGTCTCCGACGGGCTGCTGGCGGATCTCGGCCATCTGCTGCGTGCCTCCGGCGTAGGTGCGCAGCTCGATCTGGAGGCGCTGCCGTTGGCGACACCGCTACGTGCCACCCTGGACAGCGACCAGGTCCAGCGCCGCGTGCTCGCCGGCGGTGACGACTACGAGCTGCTGGTGACACTGCCGCCGGCAGCGCTGGCGACAGCGCAGCAGCAGCTCGCCGCGCTGCATCTACCGCTGACGCCGATCGGCCGCATCGTCGCCGGCGAGGGCGTCGGTGGACTGCCCGAGGCGTTTGTCGGGCTTGGCGGCTGGGATCATTTCGCGGAGAGACGCGCATGAACCGGGCCCCCAAGAGCGTCTGGCGTCGCCCCACCCACTTCCTGGCCTTCGGGCTCGGCAGTGGCGCCGTTCCCTTCGCACCGGGCACCTTCGGGACCCTGGCGGCGATCCCGTTCTACTGGCTGCTCTCGGGGCTGCCGCTGGGGCTTTACCTGGGGGTGATGGGGATCACCACGCTGCTCGGCATCTGGCTGTGTGGCAAGACCTCGCGGGATCTCGGCGTGCACGATCACTCCGGTATCGTGTGGGATGAGTTCGTCGGCTACTGGCTGACCATGGCCGCAGTACCGTTCTCATGGGAATCGGCGCTCTGGGGGTTCGTGGTGTTTCGGGTGTTCGACATCATCAAGCCGTGGCCGATTCGCTGGGTCGACCGCCGCGTGGCCGGGGGAATCGGCATCATGTTCGACGACATCCTGGCCGCGGTCTATGCCTGGAGCGTGATGCACCTTTGGTTCTGGTTGCACTGAAAGCGCGGCGTGCTGGATGTCGAACACAGCCTGGGTCGGCGCCGCCGAGTCGATACTGACAGCGACCTCCTCAACAGCTGACAGACTGCAATAAATGAGCGGCGCCCCGGGTTGCGTGCAAGGCCTGAGAAGGTGCCGCCGAGTCGGGATCTACAGCGACTCCCTCAATCAACTCTGACAAGGAGCGCGGAATGCGCAAGTGGATCGGCGTGGGTGCCGCTATCGTGATCGTCGTGGGCGGGGGCTATCTCGGCGCCCAGGCCTACTCCAGCCATCGCTTCGAGCAGGAGATGTCGCAGCTCGTGGCGCGCCTGGACGCCAGTCCGCAGTGGCAGGTCGAGCGCAAAGATGTGGATAGTGGCTGGTTCCATTCCAGTGGCCGCGTAGAGGCACGCTACCTCGACGACGAGATCGAGCCGCTGGTGGTCGAGGCGCCCTACCAGGCCGACCACGGGCTGTTCGAGACCAGCTTCTCCGGCGAGGGGCAGGTGCATATCGGCGATGACCGCACGCTGTTCGGCGATCTGCTCGAGAGCGAAGGGCCGCTGACCTGGAATGGCCGCTTCCTGACCCGTGAGCAGCGCATGGAGGTCGCCGTCGCACTGCCCGGCTTCTCCCAGCAGTGGACAGTGCCGGCCGGTGAGATTGGCGGCGAGTTCCGCCCGGCGCGGCCGATGCAGGTCGACTTTAGCGGTCTGACGCTCAATCTTGAGCAGCACGGGGATCGGGTCACCCTGAATGGCCAGGCGCCGCGGCTGCAGCTGCAGGATGACCAGGCCAACATGCTGCTGGAGAACGTGGCCATCGAGGGCGCCTTCCAGGGCGACCGCCAGGCCTTCGATCAGTCGCTCGCGGTCACCCTGCCCACCGTCACCGTCGTTTCGCCGGATGGCGCCAAGCTGGTGTCGCACGACTCGCGCTACGCCCTCAAGGCCAAGCTCGACGCCAAAGAGATGACGATGCATCTCGAAACCCGGCTCGGCGACGCGACGATGGATGATCAACAGCTCGGCAGTGGTGAGCTGGCGATGACCCTGGATCATATCGATGGCGATGCCTATCGCGCCCTGGCGGCGGCGCTCGAAGCGCACACCAGCGAGATCCAGGCGGCCGCGGCCTCCGACGATCAGGCGGCGATGGCGCAGTCGCTGGCACCGCTCGAGCCACAGGTGGCAGCGATCCTGGCCGGTTCACCGCGCTGGGCCGTGGACAAGCTGGCGTTGAAGAGCCCGCTGATGGGCATCGACATGCAGGGCAGTGGTGAGCTCAAGTTCGACGGTGATGGGATGGATGACTGGAATCTCGATGCCATGGACTCCGAGGTGCTCGGTCGCGAAGTTCTCGAACGCCTCGTCGGTCACTTCGAACTCAAGGGCGCGCCACCGATCCTGCTGATGTCGCTGGGTCTGCCGATGAGCGGTGGTCCGCTGCGCGTCGCACTCGAGGATGGCGTGATGACCCTCAATGACCAGAGTGTGCCGCTGGTACCGGGCGCCACACCCGCTCAGCCGTAAGCGCCTGGCGCCCCGATCCGGGGGCGCGGCGTCGATACCCCTGCGAAGGCCGAGCCGCGTGCTCGGCCTTCGTGTTTCCGCCGCTGACGCTGGGGCAGCAGGGCGCCGGCCGTCTCCCTGGCGGCGGGCGTCTCGCCTCTATCGACTACCGAACAGGAGCGGCGTGGGCGGGGTGTCCACTTGAACTCGCGTGCCGCTGCCCACATCCCACAGATATCGGGCCGCTTTGGCCATGGACGGATACAGGATGAACGATGAGCGAACACGATTGGAACGCCGATAGCCACATCGACGTGGGCGGCGACGCGACCCAGGGCGACGAGACGCCGCAGCAGGGGCCGTCGGCCAGCGGTGCCGTGGTGCCGTCGGGCGACTACCTGCCGGAGCGCATCTACCTGCTGCCGATTCACAACCGCCCGTTCTTTCCGGCTCAGGTGCAGCCGCTGATCATCCAGCGTCAGCGTTGGGAGGAGACCATGCAGCGGGTCGCCAACACCCCGCATCACATGGTCGGTGTCGCCTTCATCGGCGATGTCAGCATGGAGGAGCTGAGCCCCGGTAGCTTCCCTGAGATCGGTACCGCGGTGAAGGTGCACCGTACCCAGAGCGAAGAGCATCAGATCCAGTTCATCGCCCAGGGCATGCGGCGTTTCCGGATCCATCGCTGGCTCTCCAAGACCCCGCCCTATCTGGTCGAGGTCTCCTATCCGCGGGAGCCGGTCGATGCCGAGGCCGAAGAGGCGCGTGCCTATGCCATGTCGCTGATCAATGGCATCAAGGAGCTGCTGCCGATCAATCCGCTCTACGGTGAGGAGCTGAAGAGCTATCTCAATCGCTTCAGTCCCCACGAGCCGGGCCCGCTGACCGACTTCGCCGCGGCGATCACCTCGGCCAAGGGGCGTGAACTGCAGCAGGTGCTGGAAACGCTGCCGATCATGGATCGCATGCAGCGGGTGCTGCCGCTGTTGCGCAAGGAGATCGAGGTCGCTCAGCTGCAGAATCAGATCAGCGAGCAGGTCAACTCGCAGATGCAGGAGCGCCAGCGCGAGTTCTTCCTGCGTGAGCAGCTCAAGGTGATCCAGAAAGAGCTGGGCATCTCCAAGGATGACCGCGAAAGCGACGTCGACACCTTCCGCGGGCGTCTGGAGCACCTGCAGGTACCGGAGCGGGTGCAGACGCGCATCGACGATGAGCTCGACAAGCTCTCGATGCTCGAGACCGGCTCGCCGGAGTATGGCACCACGCGTAACTACCTCGACTGGCTCACCTCGCTGCCCTGGGGAATCACCTCCGAGGATCAGCTCGACCTCAAGCGCGCCCGTGAGGTGCTCGACCGCGACCACGACGGTCTGGCCGACGTCAAGGAGCGCATCATCGAGTTCCTCGCCGAGGGCTCGTTCAAGGGGGACGTAGGGGGCTCGATCGTGCTGCTGGTCGGCCCGCCGGGGGTCGGCAAGACCTCGGTCGGGCGCTCCATCGCGGAAGCCTTGGGGCGTGAGTTCTACCGCTTCTCGGTCGGCGGCATGCGCGACGAGGCGGAGATCAAGGGCCACCGGCGCACCTATATCGGCGCCATGCCCGGCAAACTGGCCCAGGCGCTCAAGGAGGTCGAGGTCGAGAATCCGGTGATCATGCTCGACGAGATCGACAAGATGGGGCAGTCGTTCCAGGGTGATCCGGCATCGGCGCTGCTGGAGGTGCTCGACCCCGAGCAGAACGTCGACTTCCTCGATCACTATCTCGACGTGCGCCTGGATCTCTCCAAGGTGCTGTTCGTGTGTACCGCCAACCAGCTCGATACCATCCCCGGGCCGCTGCTCGACCGCATGGAGCAGATTCGCCTCTCCGGCTATATCGCCGAGGAGAAGGTGGCGATCGCCAAGCACCATCTGTGGCCGAAACTGTTGAAGCGCGATCGTATTCCCAAGAAGCGCATCAATCTGACCGACGCCGCGCTCAAGCAGGTGATCGAAGGCTATGCCCGGGAAGCCGGGGTGCGCCAGCTGGAGAAGCAGCTCCACCGCATCGTGCGCAAGGCCGCGGTCAAGCTGCTGGAGCAGGATCAGGAGACGGTCAAGGTCTCGGTCAACAACCTCGAGGAGTTCCTCGGCGCACCGCTGTTCCGCAAGGAGAAGGTGCTCAAGGGCGTGGGGGTGGTCACGGGCCTGGCGTGGACCGCCATGGGCGGCGCCACGTTGCCCATCGAGGCGACCAAGGTGCATGCGCTGACGCGCGGCTTCAAGCTCACCGGCAAGCTCGGTGAGGTGATGCAGGAGTCGGCCAATATCGCCTACAGCTACACCCTGGGGCATCTGGGCGAGTACGGCGCCGATGCCGACTTCTTCAACGAGGCCTTCATCCATGTCCACGTGCCCGAGGGGGCCACGCCCAAGGATGGCCCCTCGGCCGGCGTGACCATGACCACGGCACTGATGTCGTTGGCGAAGAATCAGAGCATCGACCGGCCGCTGGCGATGACCGGCGAGCTGACCCTGACCGGCCAGGTGCTGCCGGTGGGCGGTATCCGCGAGAAGGTGATCGCCGCACGGCGCAGCGAGATCTTCGAGCTGATCCTGCCGGAGGCCAACCAGCGCGATTACGACGAGCTACCTGACTACCTCAAGGCAGGCATGACGGTGCATTTCGCCAAGGTCTATCAGGATGTCGCCAAGGTGGTGTTCGGGCGCTGACAAGCGCCCGCACTGCTAGACTCTGAATGACCGTGACACTTGAGGAACGACCATGACCCATCTCTCTCGCCGCTATCGCTACGCCACCCAGGTCGTCTGGGCCATGCTGGCCATGGCGCTGCTGAGCGCGTGCAGCTATCACCCGGCGCGAATCGAGCCGAAGCCGGCGGTGATCATCGGCGATGGCGATCATGGCCACGGCAACGGCAATTTCTGCCCGCCGGGTCAGGCCAAGAAGGGCAACTGCTGACCCGAGCACCGGTCTCTTGGCAGGTGTGCGGCGGCGCCTTGGCGCCGCCGCTTTTCGTGGATCGATGAGCCGCGTCCCGCGTTTCCGACTCATCCTCCTCCGCTCCTGCTCGTCATCCCCCGTCTTTAATCATCATCCCCATAGTACTGCACGCCGAGCTGGATCAGCTCTCGGCCCTGAGCCTTGCGATGCAGGTTGGTGTCGCGCAGCGAATAGACGCAGCCGCAGTACTCCTGCTGATAGAAGCGCTCGCGCTTGCTGATCTCGATCATGCGCTGCGAGCCGCCTTTCTTGCGCCAGTTGTAGTCCCAGTAGGCCATGCCCTTGTACGGGGCGGCGGCGCGATGGCCGCAGTCGTTGATCTGCGCCATGTTCTTCCAGCGTGAGATGCCCAGGGAGCTGGAGATGAGCGAATAGCCGTGCTCATGGGCATAGAGCGCGGTGCGCTCGAAACGCATGTCGAAGCACATGGTGCAGCGAATGCCGCGCTCCGGTTCGTACTCCATGCCCTTGGCGCGGGCGAACCAGTTGTCGGTGTCGTAGTCGGCGTCGATGAAGGCGATGCCGTTCTCCTCGGCAAAGCGGATGTTCTCCTCCTTGCGCAGCAGATACTCCTTCTTGGGATGGATATTGGGGTTGTAGAAGAAGATCGCGTAGTCGATGCCGGAGGCCTGCAGCGCCTCCATCACCTCGCCGGAGCAGGGCGCGCAGCAGGAGTGGAGCAGCAGCTTGTCGTGGCCTGAAGGCAGCGTCAGCGTGTCGCGTTGGTCGAGGGTGGACATGGTGAAACCGGGTCGTAGAGAGAGGGGAGTCGTCAGATCGAGATGGTGAGTCGCCGCCGGGGCCGCGTCAATGTCGACCCGCGTTAATGCTGCGCCGCCCGCCGGGCGGCGCGAGGGGACAGCCGCGCGTCAGGAAAGCGCTGAATAAATCGCCGAACGAGATGAAGGGCAAGGCGCACGGAACGCAGAAAGCGAGACATAACGTGGGGTTAGGCGAGCTTTCGAGTACCGCGCAACGTGGCCATTCGCTCGTGCAGGCATTTATGCAGTGGTTCCTCAGTCGCGGTCGATGGTCAGGCCGCCCCAGGACTGGCACACCGGCATCAGTTCCAGGCGGTTGATGTTGAGATGCGCCGGCAGGGTCGCGGCGTGGAAGACCTGTTCGGCCACATCCTCCGGCTGGATCGGCTCGACCCCGCCGTAGAGGTTGTCATGGGCGTTCTGGTCGCCCTTCATGCGGACCAGGGTGAATTCGGTTTCGGCCATGCCCGGGGCGATGTCGGTGACGCGCACGCCGGTGCCCTTGAGATCGCAGCGCAGGTTGTAGGAGAACTGGTTGACGAAGGCCTTGGAAGCGCCATAGACGTGGCTGCCGGGGTAGGGCCACAGGGCCGCGGTGGAGCTGATGTTGATGATCGCGGCGCCGCGGCCGACTTCGATCAGTGTCGGCAGCAACAGCCGCGTGACATTGACCAGGCCGGTGATGTTGGTGTCGATGACCGTCTGCCAGTCATCCAGATTGGCTTCCTGGGCGGGGCCGGCACCCAGTGCCAGACCGGCGTTGTTGACCAGTACCTTGACCGCCTTGAACGGCTCGGGCAGGGCGTCGATCACCTGGGCGACTGCGTCACGCTCGCGCACGTCGAGGGTGGCGATATGCACCGGCACCTTGTCGGCCAGGTGCTGCTCCACCTCCTCGAGCCGCTCGCGACGGCGGCCGGTGAGCACCAGTGCCCAGCCGGCCTCGGCGAAGCGCTCGGCGCAGGCGCGGCCGAAGCCGGAGGTGGCACCGGTGATGAAAGCGACGGGGGGTTGGCTCATGTTGACTCCTTGAACGGTCGACTTATCGACAATGAGTCGGCGGCGCGGCGGCCGACGCTGGATAGCACCTCAAAATAGCACCTCAAGATAGCGGGACGCTTGGGCCGGGGAAAGGGGTAGCGGCGTTGTCGGTGATCGCCGACAGGTCGTTGGGCTTTGTGTAAAACCCGGTGATTCCCGGTCGCTATATACGCGCTGCTTTGCAGTTTGATTACACTTTGAGGGTGCGCTGGGGCACAATCCCTGCCGCCGTGCACGCACGCCGACCGACGCCCCCGGCAAGAGTCCTCTAGAGACTCGTCCGTTCATCGCTGACTCCGACCTCTACCCGATCATCTCCGGCGCTCGCTTGGATCACCGTGTCGCATTTCGCTCCCTTTCCGACGAAGGGGACATTCATCGGCCTGCTACCCGGTCACTGGGGAGGAGGAATTCATGCATGCACTCAAGAAGCGCCGTTACCACGGTCTCGAATGGTTGCGCTTTCTCATGGCGTTGTGGATGGTCGCTTACCATTTCGGCGGCATCTACAGCGACATGCCCGACCTGCTGCGCAGTGTCATCGGCATGGGCTTTTTCGCTACCAGTACCTTTTTCATGCTATCGGGTTTTCTGCTCGCCCATGTCGCGCTGGATGACACTGGGGGCATGAAGATGGGCGGGCCGGCCTTCGTCGCGCGGCGGCTGTGCAACCTCTATCCGATTCATGTCATCACGCTGCTGCTGGCACTGGGGCTGCTGCTGTTCCAGTACCCGATCCGGCCCGAGGGCGTGCACGTCTACTTCAATTCGCACCCCTATCTGCCGCTCAGCGACGAGGCCCGGGCGGCCTTCGCCGGGCGCATCTCCTGGTCCAGCGCGCTCGGCCACATCGCGCTTCAACTGACCCTGCTGCAGGCCTGGGAGCCGCGCTTTCTGTGGCTCAACGGGGCCTCGTGGTCGATCTCCGCGCTGCTCTTCTTCTACGCCTGCTTTCCACTGCTGGCCCCGCGCCTGATGCGCCTGCAGCGCTGGGGGCTGGCGCTATTGGTAGTCTGGGGGCTGTATGCCGCCGGCCCGCTGGTAGCGACCCTGAGTGGTGCCTTCGACTATGTCACTGTCGGCATGCTGCACCGCAACCCGCTGTTCCGGCTGCCGGAGTTCCTGACCGGCATCCTGCTCTATCGTGCCCTGCAGACGGCCGGACTGGCCGAGCTGCTGCGCCGCTTGCGCTATCCATTGCTGGCGCTGGGGCTGTGTGGGGTGCCGGTGGGGGTGTGGCTGCTCAAGCTCGATGGCCTGCATCTCTACTATCTGACCCATAACGGCCTGCTGTTGCCGTTTCAGGCACTGGTGCTGCTCAGCGCCACGGCCTTCGCCTCGCCCGCCAGCGCGGCGAACCGTGCCCGGCTACAGCACCTGGGCGAGGCGGCGCTGTGCATCTTCGCCCTGCACACGCCGCTGATCGGTCCCTTTGCCCGTGCCACGCGCTGGCTGCTGCTGCGTTGGCACGAGGGCTGGGTCGCGGCGAGTGGCAACGCGGCGCTGAAGTTCGCCATCCCGCTGTGGACGATGGCCATTCATCTGACACTGATCGTGGTGCTGGCACTGATCATGCAGCGCTATGTGGTCAAGCCGCTGCGCGGGTGGCTGGAGCGGCGGCTGCCGGCGGCGTGGCAGCCACAGCCGCGCCCCGGCGCTGGCGATCAGCCGACCGCACTGCGCCAAGTTGCGCTATCCTAGCCGTTTTCGGGTCGATTGGCGTCTGCCTTCCGGGGCGCTTCTGGTCCCGCGAATCCATCGTCAAGGAACGCCGCATGAAGGGAAGCATACGTGTAGGTCTGGTCGGCTACGGGATGGCCAGCAAGCGGTTCCATGCGCCGCTGATCGCCGCCCAGGAGGGGCTGTCGCTGGTCGCCATCGCCAGTCGCGACAGCGCGAAAGTCCGGGTCGACTGGCCCGACGTGCCGGTCGAGTCGTCACCCGAGGCGCTGTTTGCGCGTGACGACATCGACCTGGTGGTGATTCCCACCCCCAATGCCACGCACTACCCGCTGGTCAGTCAGGCGCTCGCCGCCGGCAAGCACGTGGTGGTCGACAAGCCGTTTACGGTCAGCGTGGACGAGGCGGAGAAGCTCTGCCTGCAGGCGATCGAGGCCAAGCGACTGCTCTCGGTGTTTCATAACCGCCGCTGGGACGGTGACTTCCTGACCGTGCGCAACCTGATCGATAGCCAGGCGCTGGGCCGGGTGGTGCACTTCGAGTCGCATTTCGACCGCTACCGTCCGGAGATCCCCACGCGCTGGCGCGAGTCGCCGGGGCCAGGGGCCGGGTTGTGGTTCGATCTCGGTTCGCATCTGCTGGATCAGGCGCTGGTGCTGTTCGGCCGGCCGCAGTCGATCTGGCTGGATCTCGCCGAGCAGCGCGATGGGGCCCAGGTCGATGACTATTTCCACGCCGTGCTGCGTTACGACCAGCGCCGCGTGGTGCTGCACGCCGGGGCGCTGGTGGCGGCGGCGGGGGCACGCTTCACCGTGCACGGCAGCCGCGCCAGCTATATCAAGCATGGCCTCGATCCGCAGGAGGACATGCTTAAGCGCGGCGACCGCCTGCCGACGCCCCACTGGGGCGAGGATTGGCGCCACGGCATGCTCACCATCGGCCAGGTGCGCGAGGGCGGGCAGCCGGAGCTGCATGAGGTGCCGACGCTGCCGGGCGACTATCTCGCCTATTACACCGGGGTGCGCGACGCCATTCTCGGCCGCGCGCCGCTGCCGGTGACGGCGGAAGCGGCGCTCGAGGTGATGCGGCTGCTCGAGGCCGGAGTGGAGAGCGCCCGCAGCGGTCAGGCGGTCGCCATCGGCGGCGCCTGAGTCACGCGTAGGCAGTGATCTAAGCTTAGAGCGCCTTTCACAACCGCTAGACGACATGGGCTTATCCGGCGGCAGGGCGTCGCGAGGGCGCTGTGAACCCTTCCCTGGGCGCTACCTTTGCCATCCCTGGCAAAGGACCCTCGCTTTGCCCTGCCTCTGGCGCCCATCGTCAGATGGTTTGTAAAAATGGGCTCTTAGGTAATGACGCCGATCTGCCACGGCACGAACTCCTGCTGCCCATAGCCGTGGCGTTCGCTCTGGCTGGGGTCGCCGGAGGCGAGGGTGAGCAGCCGCTGGAAGATCTGCTCGCCCAGGGTGTCGAGATCGGTCTCGCCATCCACCAGGGTGCCGCAGTTGATGTCCATGTCGTCACGCTGGCGCTGCCACAGGGCGCTGTTGGTGGCCAGCTTCAATGAGGGGACCGGGGCGCAGCCGAAGGCGCTGCCGCGGCCGGTGGTGAAGGCGATCAGGTTGCAGCCGGAGGCGACCTGGCCGGTCACCGAGACCGGATCGAAGCCGGGGGAGTCCATGAAGGCCAGTCCCCGTTCGCGCATCGGTTCGGCGTACTCCAGCACCTCGACCAGCGGTACCGTGCCGGCCTTGGCCACCGCCCCCAGCGACTTCTCGAGAATCGTGGTCAGTCCGCCCGCCTTGTTGCCGGCGGAGGGGTTGTTGTCCAGCGAGGCGCCGCGTACCCGGCAGTAGGCTTCCCACCAGTGAATGCGCGCGATCAGCTTGTCGGCCACCGCCGGGCTGACCGCGCGGCGTGTGAGCAGGTGCTCGGCGCCGTAGATCTCGGGGGTCTCCGCGAGCACCGCGCTGCCGCCGTGGGCGACCAGGCGATCCACCGCCGCGCCCAGGGCCGGATTGGCAGTGATGCCGGAGTAGCCGTCGGAGCCGCCGCACTGTAGCGCCACGCGCAGGTGCTCGGCGCCGCAGGGCACGCGCTCGACTTGGTTGGCCTCGGCGAGCAGCCCCTCGATATGGCGGATGCCCTCGGCAATGGCGCGGGTGGTGCCACCGATCTGCTGGATGGTGTAGGGGTAGAGGCGTGGGCCCGGCTGCAACCCCTGGGACTCGATCAGCGCCTCGATCTGGTTGGTCTCGCAGCCGAGCCCGATCACCAGCACGGCGGCGAAATTGACGTGGCGGGCGTAGCCGGCGAGGGTCCGCTGCAGCATGGCCAGCGCTTCACCGTCGGCGGCCACCGCGCAGCCGACCCCGTGGGTCAGCGCGACGACGCCGTCGACGTTGGGGTAGGGCGCCATCGCCTCGGGGTGGACATCGCGGCGGAAGTGGTCGGCGATCGCGTGGGCCACGGTGGCCGAGCAGTTGACCGAGGTCAGAATGCCGATGTAGTTGCGCGTAGCCACCCGCCCGTCGGGGCGCGGGATACCCATGAAGGTCGCCGGTTCGGCAACCGGCACTACCGGCACCACTTCGCTGCCGATGGCGTAGTCCTTCGCCGGGGTGTCTCCGGCGTTCGGGTCCTGAGCCCCGCCCTCCAGGTTGCCGATACTCAGATTGTGCACGTGAACGTGGTCGCCGGCGGCGATATCGGCGCTGGCGATGCCGATGATCTGGCCGTAGCGGCGTAGGCTCTCGCCGGCGGCGATAGGCCGCAGGGCGATCTTGTGCGCGGCGGGCACGGCAGTGCTCAGCACCACGCCCGGGCTCACCTCGGTGCCGGCCGGCAGGGGCTGGCGGGCGATGACGACATCGTCACGTTCGTGCAGGCGGATGACCGACGCCGGCGCGTCGGTGGCTTGCGCAATCAGGGCCACGGTCTTCTCCTCGTTATCGTGCCACTTTCGTCTATTCGACCTATGGCAAAAAAGCCTGTCTGATCAGGGAATTGCAATGTCACGGCCTCAGGCGAACCCTATCGCCGGCCGGCATTGAGCGCTACTGAGAGTTGCTGATCGTGGGATAATCGGTACGCATTGGGCCAAAGTCTTAGGCTTTGGTACGAGAACTGCCTGTGCTCGCCGACTTTGCGTAGACACCCTGGCGTGCTGCGCGGGGGCGGATGCCTATCAGGCATGGCGGCGCGGTCCTTTAGCCGGCGAGCGCGCGGCCGGCGCGGATCCACAACGCAAGGGGAACCCATGACGCCCACCCTGGACGAGCTGATGTCGCGCCTGCGCCTGCGCCAGCTGCGGCTACTGATGGCACTGGACGAGTGCGGATCGATACACAAGGCGGCGGAGCGGGTGGCGATCTCCCAGCCGGGCGCCACCCGCGCGCTCAGCGAGATCGAGGCGACGCTCGGCACCACGCTCTTCGTGCGCAGCGCGCGCGGACTGGAGGCGACCGACATGGGCCGCTGCCTGGTGCGTTATGCCCGGTTGATCCAGACCGACGTCGCCCATCTGCGCGAGGAGATGATCGGCATTCAGCAGGGCTATGGCGGGCATCTGGCGGTGGGCGGCACCATGGGCGCGATCGCTACCCTGGTCGATGCGATTGCGCGGGTGCGCGCCGAGCAGCCGTCGCTGTCACTGGAGATCGTCGAGGACACCAGCGAGGGGCTTTTGCGTCTGCTCGATCAGGGGCGGCTGGACGTGGCGCTGTGCCGCTCCCACTTCGGCCGCCAGCCGGCGGACTACCATCGTCAGGGGAGCTTTCCCGAGCCGCTGTGGGTGGTGGCCAACCCGCGTCATGCGCTGGCCAGCGAGGTGCAGCCCGACTTTGCCCATCTGGCCGCGCAGCCCTGGATCGTCTATCCGGTGAGCATGCCACGCCTGCTCGAGCAGGAGTTCGTGGCGGCGGGGCTGGCGCAGCCGGTCAAGTCGCTCGAGATCTCCTCGACCTACGCCATCCTGGCGATGCTCGAACGCGACGACGGCGTGCTGGCGCTGCTGCCGGAGCGGATCGCCCGCGACCCGGTGGCGCGGGGCGCGATCTCACGCATCGACTATCAGGTGCTGACCCAGAACCCGCCCTTCGAACTGCTGTGGCGGCGCGATCGGGCGCTGTCGCCGGCTGCCAGTCGCTTTATCGCCTGCTATCGGGCCTGCGCGGAAGAGGGCGCAAGGGAGAGCGCGGAAGAGGGCGCAAGGGAGAGCGCGGAAGAGGGCGCAAGGGAGAGCTCGGCAAGGGGCGCCATGAAGGGCGCGGTGGAGTGAGTGGTCGCGTGTTCGGTGGCCTGAACGGCATGGCCGCGGCCTCGCAGAGCAAGCCACCCGGCCATTGACGGGTGGCTTTCTGCGTCCAGGGGCGGTGTCACACGGAAGGCGCGAGGAGGGCGGTCACCCCGGTCTCTGGCTGACTTACCACCAGCTCTCGCTATCGCGCTCGCTGCGCAGCTTGTCACGGGCGATGAATAGCGCGGCGATGGCCCGTGCTTCATGAAAATCCTCGCGCGCCAGCAGGCTCGAGATATCCTCGATGGGAAACGCCTCCACCGCCAGGGGTTCCGGCTCGTCGCCGGCCAGGCGCTTGGGGTAGAGGTCACTGGCCAGCATCACCTGCATGCGGTGATCCATGTAGTTGGGCGCCAGCGACAGTTCGATCAGCGGCTCGATGCGCCTGGCACCCATGCCGCACTCCTCCATCAGCTCGCGATTGGCGGCGGTCACGATGTCCTCGCCCGGGTCGACCAGCCCCTTGGGCAAGGTGAGCGCATAGTCGTCGAAACCGGCGGCATACTCGTGGATCAGCAGGACGTGATCCGGGTCCGGCATGGCGATGATCATGACCGCGCCACGCCCCTTGCCCTTGAGCCGTTCGAAGGTGCGCTCGGCGCCGTTGGAGAAGCGTAGATCGAGCGATTCGATCGCGAACAGCTGGCTGCTGGCCACCTCTCGGCGCGCCAGTATGCTGGGCTTGGCGGGGGGAGTCGGCGGAAAGTCGGTGGGCGCCATGCGGCCTCCAGGTCAAAGGGCAGGTACTCAGCGTACAATAATCAGGGCGGCACGCCTTGGAAACCCGTTCTCGGCGCGTGCCGATAGCGCCAGGTACCAGGGTTGAAGCGGTGCCTGCCTGACCCCACCTAGAGTCGATCGAGGAGAGAGACCAATGACGTCAACGGTTCGAATCGACAAGTGGCTGTGGGCGGCGCGCTTCTTCAAGACGCGTCAGCTGGCGAAGAAGGCGATCGAGGGCGGCAAGATTCGCTACGACGGCCAGCGGGTCAAGACCAGCAAGCAGGTCGAACTCGGCGCGCGGCTCGAGGTCCCGCAGGGCTGGGACACCCTCGAGGTGACGGTGGAGGCGCTGTCGGATCAGCGTCGCGGTGCCCCCGAAGCGCGACTGCTCTACCGCGAGACCGAGGCCAGCGTGGCTCGTCGCGAGCGCGAGGCCCAGCAGCGCAAGCTGGCCAACCAGGCCATGCAGCCCCCCATCAAGCGCCCCGACAAGCGCGAGCGGCGCAATATCCAGCGCTTCCAGCGCCAGCGTACCGAGGAGTGAGACAGGTCAGCGGACGGTTTCCTGTGGCCGCCGCTTCCTGATGCCTTGGCCTTTCTTCCCCGGTTGTCGGCCTGCGTGGGTGCGCCTGTGATGGCCGCCACGCGATGCCGGCAGCCTGTTCCGATTTCCGTTCTGGCGGGACCCGTCGCGGTCCCCGGCAAGAGATTTCAGCGATGAGTGATCAGATTCAGCGGTTTTTATTCGACGACACCAATGTGCGTGGCGAGATCGTCCAGCTGCAGGCGGCCTACGGCGAGGTGTTGGCCCGTCATGACTACCCGGCGGCGATTTCGCGCCAGATGGGCGAGCTGCTCAGCGCGGTGGCGCTGCTGACCGAGACGGTCAAGCTCGATGGCACTGTCAGTCTCGAGGTGCGCGGGCGCCAGGGCGTCGAGGTGCTGATGGCGGAGTCCAACCCGGGTGGCGAGCTGCGCGGTATCGCTCGCTTCGATGAAGCGCGGGACTTCGACCCCGCCGCCAGCCTGCGCGAGCTGGTCGGCGAGGGGCAGATCGTGATCACCCTCGACCCCAAGGAGGGGCAGCGCTATCAGGGGATCGTCGCGCTCGAGCACGCCGATCTGGCGGGCTGTCTCGAGGCTTACTTCAGCCAGTCCGAGCAGCTTGCCACGCGGCTGTGGCTGAGCGCCGACGGCTCGCGCAGCGCGGGTCTGCTGCTGCAGCAACTGCCCGATGATCATTCGAACAAGGACCCGGATGCCTGGGATCGGGTGGTACACCTGGCTTCGACCATCACCGCCGACGAGCTGCTGGGTCTCGGGCGCCAGGAAGTGCTCTACCGGCTGTTCCACGAGGAGACCACCCGGGTCTTCACGCCCAAGGCGCTGGCGTTCGGCTGCACCTGCTCGCGCGAGCGGGTGGCCAATGCCCTGCACACGCTGGGTGCCGATGAGCTGCGCGAGATCCTCGAGCAGGAGCGCGCGGTCGAGACCCAGTGCCATTTTTGTCATACCCGTTACCACTTCAGCGCCGCCGACGTCGAGGCGATCATCGAGTCACCCCAGGCGCCACCGCCCACCGTGCACTGATCCGCGACTCAAAGCCTGCGATCAAAGGCGAATTGACGTGCGCCCGGGGCGATTTGCGCCCCGGGCGCTTTTTGCCATAATGGCGCTCCTTTTTGCGCCCGCCGAGCGTTGAAGTCGCCGATCTCCGTGACCAGCGTCGTTAACGTAGCGTGGTGAAGCGTGACTCCAGGTCCGGCATGCCGGGGCAGAGTCACGATCCACTGCTGTCGCGGGCTTCTTGCCGTGAAACGTGACGACGAAGGCCTCAGAGCCCAGGACTGGATAATGACCACCTCTCAAGCCCCCCGCCAGGCAGCCCAGGACGCAACCTCCCCCCAGGCACATGTCGACCTCTCCGTGGCCGCGCTGGTCGAATCTGCCCTGGTGCGCGGCGAGGGGGTGCTGGCCGCCAACGGCGCCCTGGTCGTGGAGACCGGCGCGCGCACGGGGCGTTCGACCCTTGATCGCTTCATCGTCGACGAGCCCTCGACCTCGTCGATGATCGAGTGGGGGGCGGTCAACCGTCCGATCGGGGGTGAGGTGTTCGACGCCCTGTGGGGGCGGGTCGACGCGTATCTGGCCGCGCGCGAGCGTTTCGTCTCGTCGCTGCATGTCGGCGCCGATCCGCAGCACTACCTGCCGGTACGCGTGGTGACCGAACTGGCGTGGCAATCTCTCTACTGCCGCAACCTGTTCGTGCGCCCCGAGAGCGACGTGGCCGAGACCCACGCGGCGGACAAGCCGGAGTGGACGCTGATGAGTGCCCCCGGCTTCGTCTGCGAACCGGGCCGTGACGGCACCCGCTCCGAAGCCACGGTGATGATCAACTTTGCCCAGCGCAAGGTGCTGGTGGCGGGCATGCGCTATGCTGGCGAGATGAAGAAGGCGATGTTCTCGGTCCAGAACTTCCTGCTGCCGGCACAGGACGTGCTGCCGATGCACTGCAGCGCCAACGTCGGTGAAGATGGCGAGACCACGCTGTTCTTCGGACTCTCCGGCACCGGCAAGACGACCCTCTCCGCCGACCCCGAGCGCTATCTGATCGGTGACGACGAGCACGGCTGGGGCGAGGGCACGGTGTTCAACTTCGAAGGTGGCTGCTACGCCAAGACCATCGATCTGTCGCGTCAGAACGAGCCGATCATCTGGGATGCGATCCGTTTCGGCAGTGTGCTCGAGAACGTCAAGCTGGATGCGGCGCGGGTCCCCGATTACGCCGATGTCAGCCTGACCCAGAACGGGCGTGCCGCCTATCCGCTGGAGTTCGTTGACAAGCGGGTGCTGGCCAACCGCGCCGGCGAGCCCAGCGCCATCGTCTTCCTGACCTGCGACATGAGCGGCGTGCTGCCGCCGGTGTCGCTGCTCTCCAAGGAAGCCGCTGCCTACCACTTCCTCTCCGGCTACACGGCCAAGGTCGGTTCCACCGAGATGGGCTCCACCAGCCAGCTCGAAGCGACCTTCTCCACCTGCTTCGGCGCGCCGTTCTTCCCGCGCCCGGCGCATGAGTACGCCGAACTGCTGATCAAGCGCATCGAGGCCTTCGGCTCGCACGTCTATCTGGTCAACACCGGTTGGAGCGGCGGTGCCTACGGTCAGGGCGGCAGTCGCTTCAGCATTCCCACCACCCGGGCGGTGATCGGGGCGATCCAGAGCGGTGCACTGCGCGATGTCGAGACGCGCCACATCGAGGGTCTCAACCTCGAGGTACCGGTGGCGGTGGCCGGCGTCGACGCCAAGCTGCTCGATCCCCGCGAGGCGTGGTCCGATACGGCGGCCTACCAGGCCCAGATGAATGCGCTGATCGACAAGTTCACCCGCAACTTCGACAAGTTCGATGGCGTCGATCCGATGATCGTGGCGGCCGGGCCGCAAGCCCTGTGAGACTTCGCCGGCCGCGCCCGCGGTCGGCTGTCGACGTATAGAAGGGGATGGCCATGGCCATCCCCTTCGCATTGCTGGCCATTCCCTGGCGCGGGTGGCCATCTCCGGGGCGCCGGAGGCTGGCGCGCATCGGTCCGTGCACGGCGGCGCGCAGTAGGAGCCGCCGGCGGCTGTGTGCTACCTTGGCGCGATCTTTTCAGCCGTGATGTGATTCATGTCCAAGATGCAAACTGCAATCGTCTCCGCCATCGCCGAAGAACTCGGTGTCCGACCGCAGCAGGTCGCCGCCGCCGTCGAACTGCTCGACGGCGGCGCCACGGTGCCGTTCGTGGCGCGCTATCGCAAGGAGGCCACCGGCGGACTCGACGATGGCCAGCTGCGCACCCTGGAGGAGCGGCTGCGTTATCTGCGCGAGATGGAAGATCGCCGTAGCGCCATCGTTCAGGCGATCGAGGAGCAGGGGCAGATGACCCCCGAGCTGCACGGCGAGCTGATGGCGGCGACCACCAAGCAGCGTCTGGAAGATCTCTATCTGCCGTATCGCAAGAAGCGCCGTACCAAGGCGCAGATCGCCCGCGAGGCAGGGCTCGAACCGCTGGCGGAGCGTCTGCTGGCCGAGCCCTGCCTGACTCCGGAAGCCGAGGCGGCAGCCTATGTCGATAGCGCCACCGGCGAGACGCGCGGCATCGAGGATGCCAAGGCGGCGCTCGACGGCGCCAAGCAGATCCTGATGGAGCGCTTCAGCGAGGAGGCCGAGCTGGTCGGCCGCCTGCGCGAGCGGCTGTGGGAGGAGGGGCAGCTGCGTGCGCGGGTGGTCAAGGGCAAGGAGCAGGAGGGGGCCAAGTTCTCCGACTACTTCGAGCACGATGAAGGGCTGGCCAAGACGCCGTCGCACCGCGCGCTGGCCATGTTCCGCGGGCGCAACGAGGGCGTGCTGGCGCTGTCGCTGGTGATGCCGGGGGAGGACGAGGCGCCGATCCATCCGGCAGAGGTGGCGATCGCTCGTCAGGTGGGTATCGATCTAGGGGCCGAACTGCCGGCCTCGCGCTGGCTGCGGGAGGTGGTGCGCTGGACCTGGCGGGTCAAGCTCTACACCCATCTCGAGACCGAGCTGATGGGGCGTCTGCGTGAGGGCGCCGAGCAGGAGGCGATCGAGGTGTTCGCCGGCAATCTCAAGGATCTGCTGCTGGCCTCACCGGCTGGCCCCAAGGCGACGCTGGCCCTCGATCCGGGCTTGCGCACCGGCTGCAAGGTGGCGGTGGTGGATGCCACCGGGCGGTTTCTCGAGCACGCGGTGGTCTATCCGCATGCGCCGCAGAAACAGTGGGATGCGGCGCTGGCGACCCTCGCCCAGCTGGTCGAACGTCACGACGTGGCGCTGGTGGCGATCGGTAACGGCACCGCCAGCCGCGAGACCGACAAGCTGGCGGCCGAGCTGGTCAAGCGCGTGGCGCCGCGGCCGCTGGCCAAGGTCATGGTCAGCGAGGCCGGGGCCTCGGTCTACTCCGCGTCGGAGTTGGCGTCCAAGGAGTTTCCGGCGCTGGACGTCTCGATCCGCGGCGCGGTGTCGATCGCGCGCCGGCTGCAGGACCCGCTGGCGGAGCTGGTCAAGATCGACCCCAAGTCGATCGGGGTCGGCCAGTACCAGCACGATGTCTCTCAACTGCGGCTATCGCGCAGCCTGGAGGCGGTGGTCGAGGATTGCGTCAACGCCGTCGGCGTGGATCTCAACATGGCCTCCAGCGCGCTGCTGTCTCGGGTCTCCGGCCTGAGCCCGATGCTCGCCGAGAACATCGTCGCGCGGCGTGACCGCGAGGGCCCGTTCCGCAGCCGGCGCGAGCTGCTCGAGGTCGAGCGCCTGGGGCCCAAGACCTTCGAGCAGTGCGCCGGCTTCCTGCGCATCATGGGCGGCGACAATCCGCTGGATGCCAGCGCGGTGCACCCGGAGGCGTACCCGCTGGTGGCGCGCATTGCCGAACGCAACGGGCGCCAGCTCGCCGGGCTGGTCGGCGACAGCCAGTATCTCAAATCGCTCAAGCCCGCTGACTATGTCGACGACCACTTCGGCGTGCCGACGGTGATCGACATCCTCAAGGAGCTCGACAAGCCGGGGCGTGACCCGCGTCCCGAGTTCAAGGCGGCCAGCTTCCGTGAGGGGGTGGAGAAGCTCTCCGACCTCGAGCCGGGCATGCTGCTGGAGGGCGTGGTCACCAATGTCACCCACTTCGGCGCCTTCGTCGATGTCGGCGTACACCAGGATGGCCTGGTGCATATATCGGCGCTGGCCGAGAAGTTCGTCGAGGATCCGCGCCAGGTGGTCAAGGCCGGCGATATCGTCAAGGTCAAGGTGATGGAAGTGGACCTGCCGCGTCAGCGGATCGGGCTGTCGATGCGCCTCGGCGACGAGCCCGGCGCCAAGCGCGAACGACAGCCTGGCGGCGGGCGCGGCGAGCAGCGCCAGCGCGGCAATCCGCAGCGCAGCGGCCGGGGTAGCGGTCAGGGGCAGGGTCAGAACCCGAGTATGGGCGCGCTGGGCGAGGCGCTGCTGAAAGCGCAGAAGCGTCGCTGACGAAGTCGTTGGCATAGGATTAGGCGAGCTTCGGGCGCTGCGCAACGCAGCCATGCGCGCGCGCAGACCGTTATGCAGTGTTTCGTTAGCCTTGAAAGCGCTATCGCCGACTCCATAATGGGGTTTTGCTCGCGACGTATCGCTGCCGGCGGCCTTTGATGGCCGCCGGCAGCGGTGCACGGACAACGGGAGAGGCGTCTCTCCCCATCGGATGAAGGTGTTGCGCGTGTCTGATCAACTCGCCACGAACGTCGACCGGCTGATGACGCCGGCACGCAAAGGATTGCTTGGTCGTCTGCGGCGAGGCATCGAGAAAGAGGGGCTGCGGGTCGATGGCGAAGGCCGTATCGTGCCCACGCCGCACCCCTACGCGCTGGGCTCCAAGCTGACCCATCCGCATATCACCACCGACTATTCGGAAGCGCTGCTCGAGTACATCACCCCGGTCTACTGCCGGCCGGCGGATGCGCTGGCGTTTCTCGGCGACCTGCTGCGCTTCAGCTATCGCCACCTGGGCGAGGAGTGGGTCTGGCCGGCGAGCATGCCGTCGCGCCTGGCGGGCAACGAGAGCATTCCGATCGCCGACTACGGCACCTCCAACGTCGGCACCATGAAGCACGTCTATCGCAAGGGGCTGGATCTGCGCTACGGCCGCATCATGCAGTCGATCGCCGGGATCCACTACAACGTCTCGCTGCCGGAGGACATCTGGCCGCTGCTGCAGTCACTGGAGGGGCGCGAGGCGGAGTCGCCCAAGGGGTATCGCTCGGCGCGCTACTTCGACCTGATCCGCAACTTCCGCCGCAACAGCTGGCTGCTGCTCTATCTGTTCGGCGCCTCGCCGGCGCTGGACCGCAGTTTCCTCGGCGCCGCCGGACTGGATGGGCGCTGCGACAAGCTGAAGCCCTGGCAGGGGGACGGCGAGACGCTCTACGCACCCTATGCCACCAGCCTGCGCATGTCCGATCTGGGTTACCAGAACAAGGTGCAGTCGCAGCTCAAGATCTGCTTCAACTCGCTCTCCAACTATGTCGGTACGCTGCGCCACGCGATCTCAACCGAGTGGCCGGACTACCAGCGAATGGGGGTCGAGGAGGGCGGTGAGTGGCACCAGCTGAGCGCCAGCATCCTGCAGATCGAGAACGAGTACTACAGCGATATTCGCCCCAAGCGGGTGGCGCGTCACGACGAGACGCCGACCCAGGCGCTGGAAGCGCGCGGGGTGGAGTACATCGAGGTGCGCTGTCTCGATCTCAACCCCTTCCTGCCGCTGGGCATCGACGAGCCGCAGATGCGCTTCATCGATACCTTCCTGCTCTGGTGTCTGCTCTCCGAGAGCCCGTGGATCCCCGATGAGGAGTGCGACCGGCTCGACGACAATCGTCGCCTGGTGGTCGAACGCGGCCGCGACCCGGCGCTGCGACTGCAGGTAGGTGAGCGCCAGGTAGCGCTGGCCGAGCGGGGTCACGAGATCATCGCCGGGATGCGTCAGGTCGCAACGCTGCTCGATGCCATCGAAGGGTCGGACCTGCACCTGGCCGCGGTCGATTCGCTGGCGACCCGGCTCGACGACCCCGAGTCGACCCCCTCGGCGCGTATGCTGCGCGAACTGCAGGCACACGGCGGTGAGTGGGCCGACTTCATGACCGATCTGGCACGGCGTCAGGCCGAAGCGTGGCGCACGACGCCGATGGACGCAGCAAGGGCATCGCTGTTCGACGAGCTGGTAGAGACCTCCCATCAGCAGCAGCACGACATCGAAGCCGAGGACCAGGTCTCGTTCGCCCAGTTCATCGCCGATTATTTCGCCCGCGCACGGGAACCGCGCCCGGCGGCGTGAGTCCATAAGGCCTGGCGCGCGCGTCGGGTGGCGTCGAGCGCGAGCAGGATGGATAAAGGACATCGAGACTATGCAGATCAAGCAGTGGGCGGCGCAGGCGAGCGTGCGCCAGTGGTGTGGACTGGGCCTGGCGATGTGCTGCCTGATGATGGCGGTGGCGCTCTACCTGCAGTATGGCGTGGGCCTGGAGCCCTGCCCGCTGTGCATCTTTCAGCGCGTGGCGGTGATCATTGCCGGCTGTGTCTTTTTGGTGGGGCTCCTGCACAATCCGCGGCGCCGCGGCGGGCTCGTCTACGGCGTGCTGGCGCTGCTCGCGGCGGCTGGCGGCATCATCGTCGCCGGACGCCACGTATGGCTGCAGACGCTACCTCCGGATAGTGTGCCGAGCTGTGGACCTGGCTTAGACTACATGCTCGGCGCGCTGCCGCTGTGGGACGTGATGTCCCGCGTGCTCTCCGGTTCCGGCGAGTGTGCCGTGGTGGAAGGGTCGCTGTGGGGCGTGACCCTGCCGCAGTGGACCTTGCTGGGCTTTGCGATCATGGCGCTGGTACCGCTGGCACTGATCGTCACCCGGCTTCGGGGCAGCGCGGCGGCGCAACCGGCGGCCGCGGCCTGAGCGTAGATTGCCACGGCCAGACGCGCCGATCATGCCAGGCGCTGATAGGGCCAACGGATATTCGTGAGACACCGCACCAGGAGAGAACACATGCTGGAGCACTGCAAGACGGCACAGGAGCGCTGGGGTGGGGTCCATTCGCTGATCGATCGCTGGCTGGAGCAGCGCTACGACATGCTGGTGACCCTGGTCGACCTGCGTGAGGTGTGCGAGAGCGACCTCGACGCGGTCACCAAGGCGCGCATCGATGCCTTCAGCGAGGCGCTGATGGACTACATCAGCGCCGGCCACTTCGAGATCTACCCGCAGCTGCGCGAGGAGGCACGAGCCTTCGACGACCGCGAGGCGCTGGCGCTGGCCGATGACCTGCTGGAACGGGTCGAGAGTTCGACCCAACTGGTTCTCGATTTCGACAACGATTACGCCACCCCCGCGCGCTGCCAGCACCATACCGCACGCCTGCCGGCGTGGCTGGAGCGTCTGGGGTCGGGGCTGGTGGAGCGTTTCGGCCTCGAGGATCAGCTGATCAGCCGGGTCCACGCGGTGCACGCGCCGGCCGCCGACAAGACAGGCCCACGCCAGGCGCACCCCGTCTCCTCCTGAGTCGCGCCACCGCCCTCGCAGCCTGCCACACGCCCGCGGCGTGTGGCGCCCCCGCTCGCGGGTCTCTGCCGGTGACGGGTTTTCACGGCCGTTTCTCTCCTCCGGCTCTCACCCCTCCGGCCCTCCCCCCCGGCGCACCGGCATCTCCTGCCGGCCCATGCTCTCCGATCCCATACCGCTGACCAAAGCACGGACCGTGGTGCCGATGTGCGCCGGTTCGACGGTCTCAGCCGCGCAGCGTGATCACCCGCCAGCCATGCTCTTCGGCGAGGCGACGCAGGGCGTCGTCGGGGTCGACCGCGACCGGATTGGGGACCTTCTCGAGCAGAAAGCGATCATTGATCGAGTCGCTGTAGAACCAGGCATCATCCAGGGTCAGCGCGGGTTGGCTCTCCAGCCACTGTTCGAGCCGGGTCACCTTGCCCTCACGATAGCTGGGGACGCCGGCCACGCGGCCGGTGTAACGCTTGCCGTCGCGTTCGGGTTCGATCGCGATCAGGTCGTCGACGCCCAGGCGCTGGGCGATGGGGCCGGTGATGAAGCGGTTGGTGGCGGTGATGATCAGCAGATGGTCGCCGCGTTGCCGGTGCCAGGCGAGCAGCTCCTCGGCCTGCGGCAGTACATGGGGTTCGATCTTGCAGGCCATGAACTGCTGGTGCCAGGCGTTGAGCTGCTCCTCGCTGTGCCGGGTCAGCGGTTCGAGCGCCATCGCCAGGTAGGCCATGATATCGAGCTGGCCCGCTTGATAGTCCCGCAGGTACTGATCATTGGCCTGGCGGTAGGCGTCGCCGTCGACCGCGCCCTGTTCGATGAGGAACTCTCCCCAGGCGTGGTCGCTGTCGCAGCTGATCAAGGTGTTGTCGAGATCGAAAATGGCCAGACTCAAGGTTGGCTCCCGGTAAGTCGCGATGGTATGGCGATGGAATGGCGGTCGGGTCGCGATGGCGACGCCGGGCAGTATCGCAAACTCCTCCGCGCTTGCCCATGCCGGGGCCGGGCGCCGGGGCACCGCTGGCGGTCGGTACCAGGACGGTGGCCAGGGCTTTTGCCCGGTAAGCTTATTGATGCGCTTTCTCGCTTTGTGGAAGAATGGTTTCAACGACAATTGAGTTAAGGTGAACTCCGTGATAGACGCCGATGGCTTTCGGCCGAACGTTGGCATCATCATTGCCAACTGTGACGGCCAACTGCTCTGGGCGCGTCGGGCGGGTCAGGAAGCGTGGCAATTTCCGCAAGGCGGTATCAAGGCCCATGAGTCACCGCAACAGGCACTCTTCCGTGAGCTGGAGGAGGAGATTGGGTTGAAGTCCCATGATGTCGATGTGGTGGCCTGTACGCGAGGATGGCTACGTTACCGACTTCCACGGCGCATGGTGCGAACGCACTCGAAACCGCTGTGCATCGGCCAGAAGCAGAAGTGGTTTCTGCTGAAGATCCGCTGCCATGACAGCCGAGTCTGCGTCGACAGCACGCCCAAACCGGAATTCGACGGCTGGCGCTGGGTCAGTTACTGGTATCCTCTGGGGCAGGTTGTCTCGTTCAAGCGCGAGGTCTACCGCCGTGCCCTGCGCGAACTGGCCCCGGACTTTCATCGTCTGGCGCTGGAGGAGGTGACCTGAAAGGTGAGGTGACCCAAACGGAGGTGACCTGAAAGGGTAACCCGCACCGGCGGGTCAGCCCGCGCGAACACCATGGCGGCCCGGCGCTAGCGGGCCGTCCCGATGCCACCACGAGGATCGCCTCGCAGACAAGAAAAAGGCCCATGCTCGATACCCTTCGCCGCATCGTTCAGGAAGTCAACGGCGCCCGCAGCCTGGATGCCGCGCTCGCCACCATGGTGCGGCGCATCCGCAAGGCGATGCGTACTGACGTCTGCTCGGTCTATCTGTTCGATCGTGAGCGCGAGCGGCTGGTGCTGATGGATACCATCGGCCTGCGCACCCAGGCGGTGGGCGTGGTGGCGTTGGGCTTGGGCGAGGGCCTGGTGGGGCTGGTGGGGCAGCGCGAAGAGCCGCTCAATCTCGAGGATGCCCCGGCGCACCCGCACTTTCGCTACTTCGCCGAGACCGGCGAGGAGCGCTTCTCCAGTTTCCTCGGGGTGCCGATCATCCACCAGCGCCGCATGCTCGGCGTGCTGGTGGTGCAGCAGCAGGAGAAACGTCGCTTCGACGAGGGTGACGAGGCCTTCCTGGTGACCATGGCGGCGCAGCTCGCCGGCGTGCTGGCGCATGCCCTGGTGTCCGGCGCGCTCAATCGCCGCGCCGAGCCCGACGGCCAGGCGATGTTCTCCGGGGCACCGGGCTCGCCCGGCATGGCGATCGGCGAGATCGTGGTGATCGCCCCGCCGGCCGATCTCGACAGCGTCCCCGACCTGATTCCCACCGACCCCGAGGCCGAAGTCGCCCATCTGCAGGCGGCGATCGCCCATGTACGCGAGGAGATTCGCGAAGCCGGGGCGCGTCTGGCCAGCCGCATTTCGGCCCAGGAGCTGGCGCTGTTCGATGTCTATCAGCAGATGCTGGGCGACGCGGCGCTGGGTAACGAGGTCGAGAAGCGCATCCGCGAGGGGCAGTGGGCCCCGGGGGCGCTGGCCGACGTGGTCCGGCGCCATACCCAGTATCTGGAGCGGGTCGATGACGGCTACCTGCGCGAGCGCGCCGCCGATATCCGCGATCTGGGCCGGCGGGTGCTCGCGCATCTGCAGGAGGGCAGCGAGCGGACCGCTTCCACCTACCCCGAGAACACCATACTGGTCGGCGACGAGATCAGCGCCGCGACCCTGGGCGAGGTGCCCAAGGATCGCCTGGCGGCGCTGGTCTCGGTGCGCGGTTCGAGCAACTCCCACGTGGCGATCCTGGCACGGGCGATGGGCATCCCCACGGTACTGGGGATGGTCGATCTGCCGCTGCCGCGGATCAACGGCGCCAAGGCGATTCTCGACGGCCACCGCGGACGGCTCTTCGTGCGCCCGGATCCGCAGCTGGCGCAGCGCTACGCGCGGCTGATCAAGGAGGAGCGGGCGCTCGCCGAAGTGCTCGAGCACGAGCAGCACCTGCCCAGTCAGACTCCGGACGGCCACGCCATGCCGCTGATGGTCAATACCGGGCTCGCGGTGGATGCGGTGGCACAGCTCAAGTCGCGGGTCAGCGGGGTGGGGCTCTACCGCACCGAAGTGCCGTTCATGATGAACGAGCGCTTCCCCAGCGAGCAGGAGCAGACCCGTCTCTATCACGAGCAGTTGTCGAGCTTCGCGCCGCTGCCGGTGGTGATGCGCACCCTCGATATCGGCGGCGACAAGGATCTGCCCTATTTCCCGATCAACGAGGCCAACCCCTTCCTCGGCTGGCGCGGTATCCGGGTGACGCTGGATCACCCGGAAGTGCTGATGGTGCAGCTACGCGCCATGCTGATGGCCTCGCGCGGGCTCGACAATCTGCGCATCCTGCTGCCGATGATCACCAGCGTCGATGAGGTGGACACGGCACTGCGCCTGCTGTCGCGGGCGCGTCAGGAGCTGGCCGAGGATGGGATCGAGGTGGCCTCGCCCAAGGTCGGGGCAATGATCGAGGTGCCGGCAACGCTCTATCAGCTCCCGGCTCTGGCCGAGCGGGTCGACTTCTTCTCCATCGGCAGCAACGATCTGACCCAGTATCTGCTGGCGGTGGACCGCAACAATGCGCGTGTCGCCAGTCTCTACGACGCCTGCCATCCGGCGGTGCTCAATGCGCTGTCGCGGCTCGCCACGGAGAGTCAGGCCCTCGAGGTGCCGGCTTCGGTGTGCGGCGAGCTGGCGGGGGACCCCGCCGGGGCGCTGCTGCTGATGGGCATGGGCTTCGACGCGCTATCGATGAATGCGCCGAGCCTGCCGCGGGTGCGGGCGGCCATCCGTCGGGTCAGTCTCGACGATGCCAAGGCGCTGGTGCAGGAGACGCTGGGCCTGCCGACCACCGCGGCGGTGCGTGCGCATTTGCGTCAGCGGCTGTCGGACTGGCAGATCGCGCACCTGCTACCGCCCCAGGACTGAGCTCTGGCGCTAAGCCGACGTCGACTCGTTCACGCGCTCTCCCCGCGGCACTCCCATGGCAGCGTAGCTACGCTCCGAAATCGTGATAGCGCCATGCGCCGCCGCGCTCACCAGCGTGGTAGCACGGGTACCGTACGCTTCCCCAACGATGAAGATCGGCGACAGTCGGCGTTCGGTCGCCAAGCCGACGCCGGTGTCGGGCAGCTCGGTATCGGTGGCGGGGCGTTTGTCATTCATGGCCTGCCACATCGAGGCTTGCCAGTCGCTGCCGTCGAGTGCCTGCCGCAGTGCCTTCCGCGCCCGCACCAGCTTGGGCCAGGGGGTGTTCAGCGCGGCGTTGGAGAGCCCATGGAGGCCGGGTGCGACCTCGTCGAGGGTGGTCGCGTCGCGGCCATGGTGGATTACCCAGAGCCGCTCGCCCTGACACAGCAGCAGATTGAAGCCGGCATAGCGCTGGGCGCCGGCGCTGGCCAGCGCCTGGAGCCAGCGTTGCGGCTCGATCGCCTGCAGGGCGGCGGTCACCAGATGTCCGCGGCTGGGCGCGTTCTCGGGTGTCGCCATGTGGCCATCGCGGACATTGGTCAGGGCGGCGAAGCGCCCACCGGGGGCGGCGGCCAGCCAGGTGCCGCCGCCCTCGAGATCGCGGCCACCGAGCAGCGGTGCATCCTGCCAGTGATGCAGGGCGGCGCTGGGGCGGGCGTGGAACTCGTCGCGGTTGGCGGCGAGACGCAGCGGCTGGTCGCTATCCGGCTGCCAGTCGAAGACGATCAGACACATGGTGAGGCTCCTGCAGGGTGAGTGGTGGCAGGCGGCAGCCCCGATAGCGGCAGCCATGACAGCGGCAGGCTGGCAGCGTACCATGAGAGGGTGCTTACAAAATGTCTGCGCTCGACAATACGGCGTTGAAATCGACCTCAAAATGCTCATTTACCCCCTGTAAACTCCGCTTTTTCGGCCGATTTCGCCTTGTCTTGCCTTCGCTCGCCGAATTTGTAAACACCCTCTGAGCAGGCTATTCACTTCCCGCCCCTGGATTTCATACCCAAGGATCACCCGCATGTTTCGAGACCCGGCGCTGGTAGCGCTTCCCGGCGAGATCACCTCTTCGCTGTCTGGCCGCGGGGTGGCGCGATGCTGACCGCGGTGGTCATCTATCTGCTGGTGGGCGCCATCGCCGGGCTGCTGGCGGGCATCTTCGGTATCGGTGGCGGCATCGTGATGGTGCCGGCGCTGGTCTTCACCTTTCTGGCCCAGCAGGTCGACCCGGCGGTGACCGCCCACCTGGCGGTGGGGACCTCGCTGGCGACCATCGTCGTTACCGGCGCCTCCTCGGCCTGGGGGCACTGGCGCCGGGGTAGCGTGCGCCGCGACTGGCTGCGACTGATGATCCCGGGGCTTCTGGTCGGCGGTATCCTCGGTGTGCTGCTGGCCTCGGCGCTGCCCGGGGCGGCGCTGACGCGGCTGTTTGGCGTCTTTGCCCTGATCATGGCGCTGAAGATGCTGCTGTCGCGTCCGCCGGCCACCCAGGGGCGTCAGCCCCAGCGCTGGCCGATGGCGGCGGCGGGGGCGGTGATCGGTGGCGTCTCGACGCTGTTCGGGGTCGGCGGCGGCGTGATGTCGGTGCCGTGGCTGTCGCGCTTCACCCAGCGCATGACCGAGGCGGTCGGCACCTCCGCCGCCATTGGTCTGCCGATCGCGCTGATCGGTACGGTGACCAATGTCGTGGTGGGCTGGGGCGAGGCCGGGCTGCCGAGCGGCGCGACCGGTTTCGTGATGTGGCCGGCGTTTCTCGGCCTGATGGTGACCAGCGTGCCGATGGCTCGAGTGGGGGTGAAAGTCGCCCATGCATTGCCTGCCAAGGTGCTGCGACGTATCTTTGCCCTCCTGCTGATCGTGGTCGGGTTCAAGCTGATGCTGGGCTGACCGACGATCTCGACCCCCGCTGCCGAAGGAGCGCGCATGCTGGCCTATCCCGATATCGATCCCATCGCCGTCTCGCTGGGGCCTCTCAAGGTGCACTGGTACGGACTGATGTACGTCGTTGGCTTCGTCGGCGCCTGGTGGCTGGGGCGTTTGCGTGCCGCGCGATTAGGACTCAAGCCCGATGATATCGGCGACATGCTGTTCTACGGTGCGCTGGGCGTGGTGCTGGGCGGGCGCCTGGGTTATGCGCTGTTCTACGGGCTCGACCGCCTGATCGAGAATCCACTATGGCTGTTCCAGATCTGGGACGGCGGCATGAGCTTCCATGGCGGTCTGATCGGGGTGCTGATCGCGTCGCTGCTGTTCGCCCGCAAGCACGGGCTGGCCTTCTTCCAGCTCACCGATTTCGTCGCGCCGCTGGTGCCGATCGGACTGGGGGCGGGGCGTATCGGCAACTTCATCAATCACGAGCTGCCCGGCCGTGTCACCGATGTACCCTGGGCCATGGTGTTCCCCGGAATGGGTGGGCAGGGGCGGCATCCGTCATCGCTATATCAGTTCTTCCTTGAGGGTGTGGTACTGTTCACCATTCTCTGGCTGGTATCGCTGACCCCACGCCGGCGCGGTTTCGTTTCCGGGCTCTTCCTGGTCTGTTACGGCTGCTTCCGCTTTCTGTCCGAGTTCTTCCGTCAGCCGGACCCGCAGCTCGGCTTCATCGCCTTCGGCTGGTTGACCATGGGGCAGCTGTTGTCGCTGCCGATGATCCTGGCCGGCGTGGCGCTGGTGGTATGGTCTCGCCGCAATGCGGTCGACGATGCCCGCGCCGACTCCGCGGCCGGTTGAGCGCGCAAGGTAGCGATGCCGGCCTGGTGAAGCGCTCGACGCGCTGGAGACATGTGATTTCAAGCGCCGCCTGGACTGCTTCATCGGTCTGCGGCGCTGCTAGCTAGTGAAGGAGTGCCAGCCCAATGCGGCCTTATCTCGATCTGATGCAACGGGTGCTGGATAGCGGCATCGAGAAAGCCGACCGCACCGGTGTCGGTACGCTGAGCGTCTTCGGTCATCAGATGCGCTTCGATCTGAGCCAGGGGTTTCCGCTGGTGACGACCAAGAAGCTGCATCTGCGCTCGATCATCCACGAGCTCTTGTGGTTTCTGCGTGGCGACACCAATATCGCCTATCTGCATCAGCACAACGTCACCATCTGGGACGAGTGGGCGGATGCCAATGGCGATCTGGGGCCAGTCTACGGCTACCAGTGGCGTAGCTGGCCGGCGCCTGACGGTGAATCGATCGACCAGATCGCCAAGGTGGTGGCGCAGATCCGCCACCACCCCGACTCCCGTCGGCATATCGTCTCAGCATGGAATCCGGCGCTGGTCGATGATATGGCGCTGCCGCCGTGTCATGCGCTGTTCCAGTTCTATGTCGCCGAGGGGCGGCTGTCGTGCCAGCTCTATCAGCGCAGCGCCGATATCTTCCTCGGCGTGCCCTTCAATATCGCCAGTTACGCGCTGCTCACGCACATGGTGGCGCAGGTCTGCGGCCTCGAGCCGGGGGAGTTCGTGCACACCCTGGGCGATGCGCATCTCTATCTCAATCATCTCGATCAGGCCCGGCTGCAGTTGAGCCGCGAGCCGCTGCCGCTGCCGAGACTCAGGCTCAACCCCGAGATCGATGACCTGTTCGCATTCCGGTTCGACGATATCGCGATCGAAGACTACCACTCCCACCCGGCGATCAAGGCGCCCATCGCCGTATGAGTGATTCGACCCCCAGCAGCGCCTCGCACGTCGAACTCGATACCCCGGTGGCGATGATCGCGGCACTATCGCAGAATCGCGTCATTGGCGTGGACAACCAGCTGCCCTGGTACCTGCCCGAGGATCTCAAGCACTTCAAGGCGCTGACGCTGGGCAAGCCGCTGGTCATGGGGCGCAAGACCTTCGAATCGATCGGGCGGCCGCTGCCGGGTCGGTTGAATATCGTGATCACGCGCTCGCCGAGCTATCGACACGAGGGGGTTCGAGTCTGCCACGATCTGGCTGCGGCGCTGGCGCTCGCCGACCAGCAGGCGTTGATCGATGGCGCCGACGAGATCATGGTGATGGGCGGGGGCGAGATCTACGCCCAGGCGCTGCCGCTGGCATCGCACCTCTATCTCACCGAGGTCGCGGTCACACTGAACGGCGACGCGCACTTTCCGACGCTCGAGGACGGCCAGTGGCAGGAGATCGAGCGTGTGGCCGGGGCTGCCAAGCCGGGTCAACCGGATTATGCTTTTGTCCACTACCGCCGGGCGGGAAGCTCTGGCTGAGTTTGAACGACCTGCGTGCCCGACACGCGGGTCGCCGCACAAGCGAGGGAGGAGTCAGGCCGTGTTGACGGAACGAACACAGGCGCTGCTGGCGGAGATCGAGCGCAAGATCGATGCCAGCCAGGCAGCGCTGGAGGCCGAGCGGGAACGCAGCAGGACGCTCGCATCGGAAAATCGCGCGCTCAAGGAGCGCCTGCTGGCACTGGCCGAACTCGACCCCATGATCAGTGGCGGACATGTGCACCCCGAAGACCCCGATGGCGGTAGCCGGGTGCGCGGGCTGGGCAGCCTGGCCTTCCGGCGCTCACGGGCCCGGGAAGAGGGGGGCGAGGAGGCGTCGCGGCGCAGCCCTTCGCCGCTGCAGCGCCTCACTTCGACGCCATCGGTGTCACCCGAGCTGCCTGCTGAGCAGGAGGCCCCGGCTGCGCCGGAGATGGCTGCGGCACCGCAGGCGCCGGCGTCTCACGCCACGCCCCCCTCGGAGCCCGCTGCGGCGAGCGCTTCGCCATCCTCCCCGACGCCACCGTCGCAGGCGAGTGATGACGCCGCTGCAGTTTCGGATGGTGCAGGTGGCGCCGAGCCGGCAGACGGCGGTGCAGCCCAGAACACGCTGGCGTTCGGCGCCGAACATGAGGCGCCTTCGCCCCACGCGCTGCTGGCCCAGTGGTACAAGCGCTACCCCCAGGCCTTCTTCAAGGGGCATACTCGGCCGCTGAAGACCGGGATCCATCTCGATCTCTGCGCTTGCGAGCCCTGGCCCGAGAAGCTGGTGCGGCGGGCGCTGGCCTGCTATGTGCACCTGCCGCGCTATCTGAAGTCGGTGCGCGAGGGCGCGCGTCGGGTCGATCTGCAGGGGGCGGACAGCGACGTGGTCAGCGCTGAAGAGGCCAAGCACGCCAAGCGCCAGCTGGAGGCGTTGCAAAAGAAACAGCAGGTGAAGGAGACGCGCCAGCGGGCCGACAAGCTCGATCGCAAGATCGGCGAACTGCTGGCCAAGCATGGCCGCCGTGATGCCTGATTCTGGGCACCGCTCTGGCCCCAGTCACGGCATCGACGCTGCGTGGCGTGGCGTCGCACCTTTCTTCGCTCGATAGCACTTTCGTCGTATTTTGCCAGGCCGATTCGGACGCTATGGTGCGCCCGGCATGATGTGTCAGTCGCCAGGCGTCGCGCCTATGTCATTGAAATGACATCGGTCGGCGCTAGCGTAATGACGTCTCTCAGCCGTCGATGATGACGCAAAGCATGAGCGCCGGAGGCTCCACGGAAGGTGCGGCGAGCAACGAAAACAGTGTTTTTTTCTTGTTGCGTTCGCTACACGTCCAGTATATGGTTTCTCGGCGAGCATTGGACAATAACAAGGCTTCAGAGTTCCGCAGCCGTCATTCGTTCGCGTGACGAGGCTGGTTGAAGGGTACCGAAGCCGACTGCATCTGCAGACACGATCGAACAGTAAGCTAGTTAAGGAACCTATCGCGATGAAAAAGACGCTCTTAGCGACTGCTATTGCTGGTGCCCTGGGCGCCTCCGCTGCGGCTCAGGCGGCGACTGTCTACAACCAGGACGGCACGCAGCTCGACATCTACGGCAACATCCAGATCGCCTACAAGTCCATCGAGACTGGTAGCTACGACAGCGCAGGCCGTATCACTGGCTCCGATTCCCAGGACGAGCTGTTCGACAACGGCTCCACCGTCGGCTTCTCCGGCCAGCACGTCATCAACCCGGGCCTGACCGGCTACTTCAAGGCCGAGTTCGAGCACAAAGCCGACGAAGAGAAGATCGGCAACGGTCTCGGCAACGGCGACCAGGCTTACCTGGGTCTGAAGGGCAACTTCGGTGACGCACGCCTGGGTTCCTGGGATCCGCTGATCGACGACTGGGTCCAGGATCCGATCTCCAACAACGAGTACTTCGACAACACCGACTCGACTCGTGACCTGGGTGGCCTCTACGGCTACGCTTCTTCCAAGCGTATCGATCGTGAAGGCGACAAGTTCCAGTACATGTCTCCGGTCTGGGCTGGCCTGCAGTTCGCCATCGGTACCCAGTACAAGGGTGATGCCGATTGGAATGGCAGCGACGCTGACTTCGACGTCGCTGGCTACGAACATCGTGGCGGTTCCAACGCTTCGTTCTTCGGTGGTCTGAAGTACGCTGTGGGCGCGTTCTCCGTCGCTGCTGTCTACGACGACCTGAACAACTACAAGCTGCAGAACACCACGACTGGCGACTACTCCGAAGCCAAGGCTTACGGTGTGACCGCTCAGTACACCATCGACACTCTGCGTCTGGCAGCCAAGGTCGAAGATACCGACATGAAGGTTGACGGCGAAAGCGGCGATATCATGCGCTACGCCGTCGGCGCGCGCTACGGCTACGCCCTGTCCGACAACTTCGCTGGTGACCTCTACGGTTCCTACCAGTACGTTGACGCTGACAAGAACGTTGCTATCGCCACCAACCGTGGTGCTGTCGACAGCGCTGGCAACTACGCTGGCGACGACAACTTCAACGAATTCATCCTCGGCGCGACCTACAACATCTCGCCGGCGATGTACACCTTCGTTGAAGGCGCCCTGTACGACCGTACCCACGACGTGGGCAACGGCGTCGCTGTGGGTGCTGTCTACAGCTTCTAAGCGATACCCGACTCGGGCGGCCACGGCCGCCCGTTCGAACGAAGCCGGCCCTTGGGCCGGCTTTTTCATATCTATCTGTTAGATAATTCGCATCTCCTCCCCGCTGGACTGCTTCGCCGGTGTGATCGATCTCTACACCGCGACCTGCCAAATGCCACACCGCTGCCGTTGCTCCATTGGGGGCGTTATTCACCTATCATCCGGGACTTTCCCTGCGTTGAGGCAGGCTTTTCCTGGATTGCCATGGGCATTTTCGACGGCTGACGCGGACTGGATTCGACGCCTTTCCTGGTGTCTTCTTGCGTCGCCTTTTCACGACCTTTCTCACCGCATGGCGACTACCCTCACCAGGCTAGCGGTTGCGCGTCAGAGGTAGTCGATGCTGCGCCATTACCGTGAAGAGTGCATATCGCAACCTGGTGCAGCGGCAGGGGAGCTGCCTCCGCCGCGGCCGCCAATGAGCGGGGCTCGGTGCTGGCCTGAATGGGGAAGCATCCTTGAGGACATGAGTGGGTGCTGGGGTATTCAAGGCGTAGCCAAACGAGCGCGTGAGCGGAAGGCGTGCCGGTCCGGCTCACTGCCGGGTGAGGCGGACCAGACGATGGCGCAGCTCCGGATCGAACAGGGTGCGGCTGCGCTTCTGGGCGCGCATCAGGGCGTCGTCGTAGTGCAGTCGCTCCTCCTCTACACGCAGCCATCCCTGCGCTTCCAGGGTTTCCAGCAGCGCCGAGAAGAGCCGCTTGTCGAAGAACTCCGGCGCGTTGAGACCCGCCAGTAGCGTCAGCCGCTCGGCCAGCAGGCGGCTGTGCTCCTCCAGCGTCTCGCGGGTCAGCTCACCGCTCGGGTAGCGCAGCAGCGAAGCCAGCAGCAGGTAAGTGCGTTCGAGTGTCGGCTGCACTGGCTGGCCGAGCAGACGCAGCTGCTCGCTGGCTTCCAGGTGACCGGGCTGGCGGCGCCACTCGTTGTCACTCTGCTTGAGCAGCCCTTCGGCGCTCAGGGCGTCGAGGGTGGCCGCCAGGTGTTGACGATGATCCGCCACTTCGCGGGCATTGAGCTCGCGAGCGATCAGCGGCCACGCCGGCGCCAGCAGGGTATCCAGCTCGTCGAGGCAGAACGCCACGTTGTTGCGGAAAGCGAAGGCCACCAGCCCGAAGTGGGTGAACAGGTGCAGCACGTTGTTGCGGTACCAGGTGAGCAGCGTGGCCTGTTCGGGGCTGGCGCTGATCAGCTCGCCCAGCGCCTGGGGGCGGCGCTGGATGAAGCCGAGCGCGACCACCTGATCGATCCAGGCGGCGGCGTCACCCGCCGGCAGGCGGCAGTGCGCGCTGCCGGGTGCGCGCTGTTGCAGCCGCACCAGCAGCGCCACCTGATGCGCCAGCAGGTCGGATTCGATGGTGTGGTGCGGCGTCGCCAGCAGGGCCATCGCCACCAGCGAGACGGCGTTGACGGTGGCGCCATCGTTGATGCGTTCGGCCAGCGTGCGACCCAGTTGGGGCACTGCGCGCTTGAGCCACTCGGGGCGCGGCTGGTCGCGCTCCGCGCGCCAGGCGGGGGCGAGGCCATCGAGGAAATCGGTCAGTGACAGCGGCTCGCCGACGTTGACCGCGACCCGGCCGTGCGGCTGGCGCAGATGTCGCAGCACATGTATCAGATCCAGCGGCGACTCCTTCTTCTTGCTGCCGCCGCGCAGCTCGCGCAGATAGGCGTTGCTCTCGAGCACCTTCTCGTAGCCGATGTAGACCGGTACGAAGGCGACGTCGCGGGTGGCGTCGCGCACGAACGAGCGCAGCGTCATCGCCAGCATGCCGGGGCGCGGGTCGAGCATGCGGCCGGTACGGGAGCGCCCGCCTTCGATGAAGTACTCGACCGGCTGGCCGCGGGCGATCAGGCGGTGCAGATATTCGTTGAATACCGCGGCGTAGAGCCGGTTGTCCTTGAAGCTGCGACGCATGAAGAAGGCACCACCACGGCGCAGCAGCGGACCGATCAGCGGCATGTCGAGATTGCGTCCGGCGGCGATGTGCGGTGGCATCAGCCCCTCCCGGTAGAGCACGTAGGAGAGCAGCAGATAGTCGACATGGCTGCGATGGCAGGGCACGTAGATCAGGGTGCGCTCGCCGGCGATCGCCTTGACCGCCTCCAGGCCATGCACATCGACGCCGTCGTAGAGCCGGTTCCACAGCCGTTTGAGCAGTTCGTAGAGAAAGCGCAGCACCGGGTAGGACATGTTTGACGCGATCTCGCGCGCATAGCGCTCGGCGCGCTTGCGCTCCTTGAGCGCGTTGCTGCGGTTGGCAGAGGCCGCCTCGTCGATTGCCTGGCGGACCGCCGGGCTGCCCACCACGCCCCGCACCAGGGTGCGGCGGTGGGAGATGTCGGGGCCCAGCACCCGGGCGCGCACGCGGCGAAAGTGGACCCGTAGCACGCGGGCGAGGGTGCGCTGGGTCAGCCGGGTGTGCGAATCGTCGAGCAGCGGGCGCAGGCGAATCGGCTCGCCCAGGTGGGCTTCCAGATGACGACCGTTGACGATCAGCGACAACAGCCGCCGCAGGCGACCGCTCCAGGCCCAGTCGTCGGCGGCGAGCATCTTCCAGAAGCCGAAGTCCTTGCCCGGGGCGCGGCTCCAGAACACGCTCACCGGCACCAGCTGCACGTCCAGTTCTGGGTCCTGTTCGAGTGCTGCCAGCAGCGGCCCCAGCGGCTCGGCGCCCTGGGTCTTCACGCCGCGCCAGGTGCGCCGCAGACGCGGCAGCGGCAAACAGCTCGGCAGCGTCAGCTCGCCCAGCGCGACCCGGCGGCCGGCGTCGGGCAGGCCCAGCTTGCGGGTCAATTGGGCCACCGCAAGCTCGTCGCTGAGCGACGGGTGCGGAAGAACGTAGAGCGTGATCGGCTCGGGGTCTAGTTCCACCGGGTCGGGTTCGACCAGCCGGAAGCCGAGCCAGCGGCGCACGATGCCACCACTCAGGCGATGCCACATTCGACCTGCGCCGCTGACTGACCGCATGCGTGAAGACCTCGCAAATTCATCAGTATAGCGATATCCGCCGGTGGCGACGATGGTGCGCGGGACGGCGTCGGCCGCGCGCTGAGTGCCGTTGGATAGCGCGCTCTTTTCTGGCGCGGCAAAACGTGCGTCAATCGGGGCCGATGCAACCGGCGGGAGATGCCATGCGCGCGACATGGAAGGGCGGCAATCGCTTCGAGCTACTCCCGGAGGGCAAGCGCTTCTGGCCAGCCATGCGGGCGGCGATCGAAGGCGCTCGAGAGCAGCTGTGGATCGAACTCTATCTGATGGAATCCGGGGCGCTGGCCGAGCGCTTCGTGCACACGCTGGAGGCGGCGGTGGCACGCGGCGTGGCGGTGCGGATGATGCTCGATGGCGTCGGCAGCATGGGGCTTGCGCGGCGTGATCGCCAGCGCCTACGCGCCGCCGGGGTCGAGCTGCGCTTCTTCAACCCGCTCTCGGTGACCCGTCTGGGGGGCAACCTGATGCGCGACCACCGCAAGCTGGTGGTGGTCGACGGCGAGGTGGCATTCACCGGTGGCTTCGGCATCGTCGACGAATTCGTCGACGCCTGGTACGAGGTGGCGGTGCGGGTCGAAGGGCCGGTGGTCCATGACTGGATGAGGCTGTTCGCGCAGGTGTGGGATTCGCCGCTGACCCGTGGCGGACGCTCGCGGGCACGGCTCTCGCCGCGGTTGCCGCCGGCGCCGGCGAGCGCGGAGGAGGGCGCCCGCGGGCGGGTGATCTCCGGGCGTGGCCACCGCTATCAGGCGATCCGCCTGTCGCTCCACGGGCGTATCTCCACCGCGCGCCAGCGGTTGTGGCTGTGCACACCCTATTTCGTGCCCACCCTGAGTCTGCGCCGGCAGCTGGCCCAGGCTGCGCGACGTGGCATCGACGTGCGTCTGCTGCTCGCCGGCGGGCATCACGACCATCCGGGCATCCGCTATGCCGGGCAGCGCTTCTACGGGCGACTGCTCAAGGCCGGGGTGCAGATCTACGAGTTCCAGCCCAACTTCATCCACGCCAAGTTCTGCGTCGCCGACGACTGGGTCTCGCTGGGCTCGTGCAACTTCGACCACTGGAGCCTGCAGTGGAATCTCGAGGCCAACCAGGAGATCGAGGACAGCGCCTTCGCCGCCGAGGTCGCCCAGCTGTTCATGCGCAACTTCGCCGCCAGCCAGCGGATCGACGCCGCCTCCTGGCGCCGCCGCCCCTGGTGGCAGCGGGTGCGCGAATGGGCATTCGGCACCGTCAACGCCTGGATGACGCGGCTCAAGTAAAGGAAGCGCGCCTCAGCGCTTGCCGCCACGCTGCCGGGCGCTCCCCTTGCGCGCGCCGCCGCGGGACTTGCCTTCGTGCTTGCCGCCCGACTTGCCCGGGCCGCGCTTGGGTGCCTCCGGCGGTACGCGAAAATGCAGGTAGAGGTCGAGGGTCAACTCCGGCAGCTGCGTGGCCAGGGCGCTGAACTGTGCCTCGTCGGCGACCATCTCGGCCATCTCCGGCTCCTCCTCGAACAGTCCCGACAGCGCCATGAAGGGCAGCAGCAGGGCGGCGACGTGGGATTCGTCCTGGGCGAACCAGGTCGTTTCATCGAGAAACACGGCCTGCATGAAGCCGGCGCACCAGTCCTCGATGGCGGCGGCCATCTCGCCGTCGTCGTCGAGGTCGGTGTCGAACGGCAGTTCCAGCCACTCGCCGCGTTCGAGAATGTCGCCGGCCTGGCGTGTCAGGGTCTCCATCAGCGTGATCACTTCGTCGCGCGCCGCCAGCTCGGCGAACGCCGGTGCCGTCTCGAACAGCTCCGCCAGCCACTGCGTCTGGGGCGGCGACTGCGGCGCCACGGCCAGTGCCACCAGGAAGCCGTGGGCGCTGATCACGTCGGGGGCCTCCTCGCCCAGTTGCTCGGGAGCGAGAAGCTCGTCGAGTCTTGCCAGGCCGGTATCGTCCAGCGGCGGATGGCTGTCGATGGCGTCATCGTGGTCGGCTGACATGGGAGCTCCTGGACTGAAGTGAAGAATCGCGGTGCGGGTGCGCTGGACGCTTCCCGCCGTTGGTTGCATTCTACCATCGGCGTCCCGCTCATCGCCTGCCCGCAGCGATCGGCCCTGGCGCCCGCCGTCATCGATACTCAGCCATGCCACGCGACCGCCTCATGACTTCGCTCTCACCCACACCGTGTACGCCCGCACTCGCCCCCGCCGACCCTCACGCTCTGGCGCGGCTCGACCGCGGCGCCCTGCAGCAGGCGCTGGTCGCGCGTGCCGAGGCCGCCTGGGAGCTGGCCCGGGAGGTCCACCCTGGTTTGCCGCGTCCGCGGATCTGGTTCGATCTGCGCGGCCGCAGCGCCGGGCAGGCGCACTATCAGCGCGGTGGGCTGCGCTTCAACGCCACCCTGCTCGACGAGAACCGGGTCGCCTTCATGGAGGAGATCGTGCCCCACGAGATGGCCCACTGGCTGGTGTTCCATCTCGACGAGGGGCGCCGTGCCCGCCCTCATGGGCACGAGTGGCAGCGGGTGATGCGCGGTCTCTACGGGCTGGTGCCGACCGTCACCCACCGTTTCGACGTGGCCCGGGCCAGCCCCATGCCCTATCTCTATCGCTGCCACTGCGTGCAGCCCCACCGTTTCAGCGCGCGGCGTCATGCCGGCGCCCAGCGCGGCACCCGTTATCGTTGCCGGCGCTGCCGTGGTGAGCTGGACTATGCTGGGTACGACGCCGGTGACGCGGTCGGGCTGGGTGGGGCGCAGGCGAGCAGTGGCCCCGGAGATTGACTGACCGCCGCTGGCTCCGACTTTCCCGCTGATCTAGGTTGAGGTCAGACGAAGGTCTAATAGGGGGTGACCAGCGCCAGCGTTATATGCTGGCGGTCTTCGTCGCCGGTCCGCTATCACATTGAGCTGATTGAGCTTTCACCGTTACAGCGAGGGCCGAGCGCGCCGCCGGAAGTCGGCGCTTCGACCGTTGAATCCGAGGAAATGGGGAGATCGCCATGAGCGAGCAGCAGCGGGTCTATCCTGTCGACCAAGCGTTGGCAGACAAGGCCTGGATCGATCGCGAGCGCTACGAAACACTCTATCGCCAGTCGGTCGAAGACCCTGAGGGATTCTGGCGTGAGCAGGCTCGGACGCTGGCCTGGAGCCGCGAGCCGACACGCATCAAGAATACCTCCTTCGCCTCGGACAACGTCGATATTCGCTGGTTCGAGGATGGCGAACTCAACGTCGCCTACAACTGTCTCGACCGCCATCTGGAAACGCGCGGCGATCAGACCGCGATCATCTGGGAAGGCGACGACCCCGCCGACCACAAGGTGATCACCTATCGCCAGCTGCATGCACGGGTATCGCAGCTGGCCAACGCGCTGAAAGCGATGGGCGTGGGCAAGGGCGACACCGTCACCCTCTATATGCCGATGGTGCCGGAGGCGGCGATGGCGATGCTCGCCTGTGCGCGCATCGGCGCGGTGCACTCGGTGGTGTTCGGCGGCTTCTCGCCGGATGCCCTGGCCGGGCGTATCGTCGACTCCCAGTCACGCCTCGTGATCACCGCCGACGAGTCGGTGCGTGGTGGCAAGCAGGTGCCGCTGAAGGACAACGTCGACGCGGCGCTGACCCGCGACGGCACCGATGTGGTCGAGCATGTGCTGGTGGTCAAGCGCACCGGTGGCGAGATCGCCTGGCACGAAGGTCGCGACCAGTGGTTCCACGAGCGAGTCGATGAGCAGTCCGAGGAGTGCCCGGCGGAGACCATGAACGCCGAGGACCCGCTGTTCATCCTCTACACCTCCGGCTCCACCGGCACGCCGAAAGGGCTCAAGCACACCTCCGGCGGTTATCTGCTCTACGCCGCCCTGACCCACCGCGCCGTCTTCGATTATCACGATGGCGAAGTCTACTGGTGCGCCGCAGATGTGGGCTGGATCACCGGCCACAGCTATATCGTCTACGGGCCGCTGGCCAACGGTGCCGCCACGCTGATGTTCGAAGGCGTGCCGACCTATCCCAGCCATGGGCGGATCGGCCAGATCGTCGACAAGCACGAGGTCTCGATCCTCTATACCTCGCCCACTGCGATCCGCTCGCTGATGGCCCACGGTGAGCGCATCATGGACGACAGCCGGCGCGAGACACTGCGCGTGCTGGGTACCGTCGGCGAGCCGATCAATCCCGAGGCGTGGGACTGGTTCTACCGTGTGATAGGTAACTCGCGCTGCCCGATCGTCGACACCTGGTGGCAGACCGAGACCGGCGGGCACATGATCACGCCGCTGCCGGGCGCCACCGATCTCAAGCCGGGCTGCGCGACCAAGCCGTTCTTCGGCGTGCAGCCGGCGCTGCTCGACAACGACGGCCATCGCCTCGAAGGGGCGACCGACGGCAACCTGGTGATTCTGGACTCCTGGCCGGGTCAGGCGCGCTCGATCTGGAACAATCACGAGCGCTTCGTGCAGACCTATTTCTCCACTTACGAGGGCGTCTACTTCACCGGCGATGGCTGCCGCCGCGATGCCGATGGCGACTACTGGATCACCGGGCGTATCGATGATGTGCTCAACGTTTCCGGCCACCGCATGGGCACGGCGGAGATCGAGTCTTCGCTGGTGGCCCATCCGGACGTGGCCGAGGCCGCGGTGGTGGGCTACCCCCACGACATCAAGGGGCAGGGGATCTACGTCTACGTCACGCTCAACGACGACGTCGACGCCAGCGATGAACTCAAGCAGACGCTCAAGCAGTGGGTGCGCAAGGATATCGGGCCGATCGCCACCCCGGATGTCATCCAGTGGGCGCCGGGGTTACCCAAGACGCGTTCGGGCAAGATCATGCGCCGTATCCTGCGCAAGATCGCGGCCAATGAGTGCGATGGTCTCGGCGATACCTCGACCCTGGCCGATCCCAGCGTGGTCGAGGATCTGATCGAGCACCGCCATATTAAGTCTTGATCAGGTGTGGATGCCGGACTTCCTCGGGAAGTCCGGTTTTCATCTATATGAGTGAATGAGTGGTTCGTGGTGCTGTCGATACCCACGCTTTTAATAGGGTCGTCGCGAATAAAGACGGAGTCTCGGCGTTATCCTGGGTTAAGTCGCTAGTGCGGGAGAAGCCCCTTCTTTATCGCTGAGATAGCGGCTTTTTTACGCCGGGGTTTCAGCCTGGAGGAGCGCCCCGAGGCAACGTCAGGTGACGGTTTTTTTTCGCCTCGATTTGAGGCTTGGGAATCGACGATTGCATGGGGTAACATGCCATTAATCCAAAGTTGAACCACTTTGTCCGTTGACGAGCCACTACGCCCCGAACTCGCTCGACGTTTCGACAGTCCCGGAGGAGATTCAATGGCTTTTGCCCAGAAATTCATCGTTGCCGATGACCACCCACTCTTCCGGGCGGCGCTCAATCAGGCGCTGCGCCAGGTATCACCGCAGGCGGAAATCGTCGAGGCGGATACCATGGAAGCGACCACCGAGGTGGTGACGCGTCACCCGGATGCCGACCTCATCCTGCTCGATCTGCACATGCCGGGGGCTCACGGTTTTTCCGGGCTCATTCAGTTGCGCGGACAGATGCCGGATATCCCGGTCACCGTGGTCTCGGGTAGCGAGGAGCTCGATGTGGTGCGTCGCGCCATCGACTACGGCGCCTCGGGTTTCATTCCCAAGTCGGCCTCGCTCGACGCCATCGCTGAGGCGATCGGTGAAGTGCTCAAGGGAGAAGTGTGGCTGCCCGCCGAGATGGCCGACGCCATGGGCGAGGGCAACGAGGAGGATGCCCGCTTCGCCGAGGCGATCGCCTCGCTCACCCCGCAGCAGTTCCGCGTGCTCAATATGCTCACCGAAGGGTTGCTCAACAAGCAGATCGCCTACGAGCTGAACGTCTCCGAAGCCACCATCAAGGCTCACGTCACCGCCATTCTGCGCAAGCTCGGTGTGCACTCCCGCACCCAGGCGGTGATTGCGGCGCAGAAGCTCGAGATCGACCCGCCCAAGGTGGTCGACAACTGATCACCGTACAACTAGGTCACGGTACGACGAAGCCACGGTACGACTAAGCCACGGTACGACTAAGCCACGGTACGACTAAGCCACGGTACAACCGAGCCAAGACACGGGCCACGGCCCAACCGAATACCGGCGACGCCCGCACGTCGCGCCCTCATCAGGCGTGTCGTGCGGGCGTCTTGCGTAGGGGCGCTCTTCTCTAGGTCCCCTCAGCCCTGTCGCGGGGTGGGCGCCAGGCTTCGTACGACAAGTCGACGAGCGTCGGCAGTTCCCGGGCAAAGCCTAAGGCGTCGTCGGGGTCTCTGCATCGCGGCCGCGCTCGGCCTCCTCCACCAGCCAGTCGTGGATCGCGCGAACGCGGCGATCGTCGAGGGCGCCCTGTTGATAGACCAGGCCGTAGCGCTTGCCGGTGGTGACCGAACCGGCGAAGGGGGCGATCAGGCGGCCGCTCTCCAGCTCGTCGCCGATCAGCGTGCGCCGGGCGATCGCCACGCCCATCCCGGAGATCGCCGCCTCCACCGTGAGCTGGTTACGGTTGAAGGTGTAGCCGCGGCGAACATTGACGTGCTCGCCGCCGATCGCCGCCAGGTAGTGCTCCCACTCGGCGTAGTCGTGGCTGCCGCGCCAGGCGGTGACATCGTGCAGCAGCGGGTAGTAGCCCAGCGCCTCGGGGTGGGTCAGCGGCGGGCGCCGGCGCAGCAGCTGCGGCGAGCAGACTGCGAAGATGCGCTCGTCGATCAGCGGCGAGGTCTGCAGTCCGGGATAGTGGCCGTCGTTGAGATCGATCGCCAGGTCGAACCCGCCGTCGAGCAGCGACAGATTGCTGTCCTCGGCGCTCAGGTGCAGCTCGATGTCGGGGAACCGCGCCTGCAGCCGCGGTAGCCGCGGCATCAGCCACTTGGCCAGGAACGAGGGCAGACAGCGTAGGCGCAGCACGCCGCTCATCACCCCGCCGCGCAAACGATCGATCTCCAGCCCCACCGCATCGTAGGCCTGCGATACCACCCCGGCCAGGCGCTCTCCCTCCTCGGTGAGCGCCAGCTGCCGCGGCAGGCGTCGAAACAGCCGGAACCCCAGGCGCTCCTCCAACTGCTTGATCTGCTGGCTGACCGCACCGGTGGTCACGTGCAGCTCCTCCGCCGCCCGGGTGAAGGAGAGATGCCTGGCGCTGACGGCGAAGACCTTCAGCCAGGCATGTGTCTGAGCATTGAGAGACTGGGCCATGATTTAGCCTGACTAAAACCCTGGGCAGATATATTCGATTGAGACCGGTGTAACCGGCGAGCACACTGAAGTCAAACTACATCAAGCATCGGTTCTCGTGACGACGCTTTCTGACTCCAGTGCGACACCTCCAGGGGGGACGACCATGACCTTCAGCGTGTTTGACCTGTTCAAGATCGGCATCGGGCCCTCCAGCTCGCACACCGTGGGGCCGATGCAGGCCGCGCATACTTTCGTCACTACGCTGCGCGAGCAGGCGCTGCTGCAGCCGGTCAAGCAGGTGAAGGTCACCCTCTATGGCTCGCTCAGTGCCACCGGCAAGGGCCACAACACCGACAGCGCGGTGCTCGGCGGGCTGATGGGTGAGCAGCCGGTGAGCGTCGATCCCGACGAGCTGGCGCTCAAGCTCGCTGCCGTCGAGCGCGATCATCAGCTGTCGCTGGCCGGTGTGCACAGTATCGACTTCGATCCCGCCCGCGACGTCGAGTGGTGCGACGAGATCCTCGAGTATCACACCAATGCGCTGCGCCTGGTGGCCAGCGATCGCCGCGGCGCGACGATCTACGCCAACACCTACTACTCGGTCGGCGGCGGCTTCGTGGTCGACGAGGAGCAGGCCGAGCATGGCGAGAGTGCCACCCGCGGCGTGCGTCTGCCGTTCCCGTTCCGCAATGCCGTGGAGCTGCTCGAGATCTGCCGACGCGAGGAACTCTCGATCAGCGACGTGATGCTCGCCAACGAGAGCGCCTGGCGCGGTGAGGCCGAGACCCGCGCCGGCCTGTGGCGCATCTGGGAGGCGATGAAGGCCTGCGTCGACAGCGGTCTGGACCAGCAGGGCGTGCTGCCGGGGGGGCTCAACGTGCGGCGGCGCGCGCCCAATCTGCATCGGCGCCTGATGGCCCTCGACGACGACAAGGGGCTGATCGCCAGCACCTTCTCGGCCATGGATTGGGTCAACCTCTTCGCGCTGGCGGTCAACGAGGAGAACGCCGCCGGGCGGCGCATGGTCACCGCCCCCACCAATGGCGCCGCGGGTATCGTCCCGGCAGTACTGCACTACTACATGAAGTTCCAGCCCGGCGCGTGCGAGAAGGACGTGGTGCGCTTTCTGCTGGCGGCCGCCGCGATCGGCATCCTGTGCAAGACCAATGCCTCGATCTCCGGTGCCGAAGTGGGTTGTCAGGGAGAGGTGGGGTCGGCCTGCGCGATGGCCGCGGCGGGGCTGGCCGAGTTGCTCGGAGGTAGTCCGGCGCAGGTCGAGAACGCCGCCGAGATCGGCCTCGAGCACAACCTGGGGCTGACCTGCGATCCGATCGCCGGGCTGGTCCAGGTGCCCTGCATCGAGCGCAATGCGATCGCCTCGGTCAAGGCGATCAACGCCGCCCAGATGGCGCTGCGCGGCGACGGCGAACACTTCGTCTCGCTGGACAAGGTGATCCGCACCATGCGCGACACCGGGCGCGACATGCAGGACAAGTACAAGGAGACCTCGCGCGGCGGACTGGCGGTCAATACCATCGAGTGCTGAGCGCCGGGTCGACGCCGCGGCCGGGTCGTCAGCGGCGGCGCCCCGTGCTGCGTGAAAGATCCCGATATCAACGGTGATAAGGACATTGAGCTAGAGCTGTGCCACTATCAAATCCCTGAATCCAGGAGTCCCTGCAGCGAGGGCATCGGTGCGGCCACAGGCCGTGCATGAGGCTTCTCGGGGCAGTCTGGTGCGCGTCGCGTGATCCGTGATGATGGCGCTCTGTCGTCTCGTTAGACTCTGTCGTCTCGATAGACAAGGCGTGCACCACGTTGCGGGTTAGATCACAAGGCCAAGGGAAATGAGCAAAGACAGCTGCATCATTCGTCACTTCAAGCACTACGGTGAAATTTCCAAGAACGACGAGGCGCTGCTGGCGGATCTGGAGAAGAGCCCGAGCGAGGTAAAGGGCGACCAGATCCTGTGGCAGGAGGGCGACAGCGCCCGCGAGTTCTGCACGCTCAGCCGCGGCTGGGCCTACTCCTTCCGTCACATGGAGGATGGTTCGCGTCAGATTCTCGAGATCTACCTGCCCGGCGACATCATCGGCCTGCGCGAATTCGCCTTCAAGGATCGCCTCACCGGCGTGGCCATGCTCGAGGATGGCGTCATCTGTCACTTTCCGCATCGCCGCCTGATCAACGTTTTCCGTGAATCCCTCACTCTCTCGGCGATCTTCTTCGCCATCTCCTCGCATCAGCAGGCGCTGCTCACCGAGCGGCTGGTCAACCTGGCCCGGCGCAGTGCGCGCCAGCGCCTGGCGCATCTGATCTATGAGATGTTCGTGCGCCTGGAGCGTACCAAGGCGCGGGACGGTAACAGTATCCGCCTGCCGCTATCGCAGCAGCATCTCGGCGATGCCCTGGGGCTCTCGTCGGTTCATGTCAGCCGCACCCTGACCACCTTCCGCGAGGAGGGGCTGGTACTGCGCTCGCGTCAGCGCATCGAACTGCCCGACCCGGCCGCGCTGGCGCGCGAGGCGGAGTTCGGCGACGCCTACCTCAACGACGGCATCGATCACTTCTTCACCCATTGAGCTCGGCCGTGAGCCGTCACCCGCCGTGCAGGCGGCGGGCTACGGCCATCACCTCGCTGTCACTGGCGTCTCGTCCCGCTCGATGCGGCTGCCGGCCGCCCAGCCGGCGATGGTCGCCGGTAGCCGCGCGACCAGGAAGTCGACCAGCAGACGGATCTTCGACGACAGCTGGCGATGGCGTGGGTAGACCGCCCACACCGCGGTGTCGGTGAACTGGTAGCGGTCGAGGACCGAAATCAGCTCGCCGCGCCCCAGCGCCTGCTCGACGTAGTAGTCCGGCAGTTGAGCCAGGCCGATGCCGCGGCGTGCCGCGTCCAGCAGCGCCGGCCCCGAGTTGCCGCGCCAGTTGCCGGAGACGCGGATCTCGCGCTGCTGGCCGTCGACCTGGAACAGCCAGCTATCGCGGGAGCCGCTCAGGCAGTTGTGGTGGCCCAGCTCCGACAGGCTGTGCGGGGGCGAGACGCGCTGGAAGTAGGCCGGCGAGCCGACCACGTACTCGCGGCGTTCGCACAGGCGCCGCGCCAGCAGGCTGGAGTCCTTGAGCACCCCCATGCGAATGGCGATGTCGAAGCCCTCGTCGATCAGCGCCACGGCACGGTTGGTGAAGTGGAGCTGGACGTCGAGCTGGGGGTGGCGGCAGTGGAACTCGTTGACCAGCGGCGCGATGTAGCGCTCGCCGAAGGTGGTGGCGCAGCTGATCGCCAGGCGCCCCTGGGGCAGCGGCTGCAGCGCGTTGAGCGCATCCTCGGCTTCGCGGAAGCCATCGAGCAGGGAACGACAGTGCTCGTAGTAGACCGCGCCGCCGTCGGTCAGGCGGATCTGCCGCGTGGTGCGGTAGAGCAGCGGCGCGCCGAGACTCTGCTCCAGTTGGCTGACCAGCCGGCTGACATGCGAACTGGAGACCTTCAGCGACTCCGCGGCACGGGTGAAGGTGCCCAGTCTGACCACGGCCACGAACGCCTCGATTCCTTCCCAGCGCGACATGACGTCTCCTCGATTGTTGCTGTGCAGCAATGATTATGTGTCTTTGTCCCGGTTTATTGCCAGCCAGCGAGCGCCTAGACTGGGTTCAAAGCAGAAATGCTGGGTTCACATCAAAGACGATCGCCAGACCTCGCCCCGGTGAGGTGAGCGAATCGACATCCTAAAAGGAGACCAGAAGATGAAATCGCGTGCTGCCGTAGCCTGGGAAGCGGGCAAACCCCTCTCCCTCGAAGAGATCGACGTCCAGGGCCCCAAGGCGGGTGAAGTGCTGGTGCGCATGGTCGCTACCAGTGTCTGCCACACCGACGCCTACACGTTGTCGGGCAAGGATCCGGAAGGGCTGTTCCCCTCGGTGCTGGGGCATGAGGGCGCCGGTATCGTCGAAGAGGTGGGCGAGGGCGTGACCGGGCTGGTGCCGGGGGATCACGTCATCCCGCTCTATACCGCCGAGTGCGGCAAGTGCAAGTTCTGCCTCTCGGGCAAGACCAACCTGTGCAGCTCGGTACGTGCCACCCAGGGCAAAGGCCTGATGCCCGACGGCACCTCGCGCTTCTCGCTGGATGGCAAGCCGATCCACCACTACATGGGCTGCTCGACCTTCTCCGAATACACCGTGCTGCCCGAGGTATCGCTGGCCAAGGTCTCCAAGGAGGCCCCGCTGGACAAGATCTGTCTGCTCGGCTGCGGTGTCACCACCGGTATCGGCGCGGTGCTCAATACCGCCAAGGTGGAGCCGGGCGCCACGGTGGCGGTATTCGGTCTGGGGGCGATCGGCCTGGCGGTGATCCAGGGTGCGCAGATGGCCAAGGCGTCGCGCATCATCGCCATCGACGTCAACCCGGACAAGTTCGAGCTGGCACGCCAGTTCGGCGCCACCGAGTTCGTCAACCCGAAGGATTACAACGATCCGATCCAGCAGGTGATCGTCGATCTGACCGACGGTGGCGTCGACTACTCCTTCGAGTGCATCGGCAACGTCAACGTGATGCGCTCGGCGCTGGAGTGCTGCCACAAGGGCTGGGGCGAGTCGATCATCATCGGCGTCGCCGGTGCCGGCGAGGAGATCTCGACGCGTCCGTTCCAGCTGGTGACCGGCCGGGTCTGGAAGGGCTCCGCCTTCGGTGGCGTCAAGGGCCGCAGCGAGCTGCCGGGCTATGTCCAGCGCTACATGGATGGCGAGATCAAGATCGACGAGTTCGTCACCCACAACATGGCCTTCGATAAGATCAACGAGGCGTTCGAGCTGCTGCACGCGGGCGAGAGCATCCGCACCGTGCTGCACTATTGATACGCGCCCGAAGCCGCGCGAAACGCGTTTGATACGCGCCCGGGACTGCCCGGGGGATGCGCGCCCGAAGCCGCGCGAAACGCGTCCGGGACTGCCCGGGTGATACGCGCCCGAAGCCGCGCGAAAGGCGTTCGATACGCGCCTGAAACCGCGCTAAGCGCGTCCGGACTCGCGTGAAGCACATTTGAGACGTGCCCAACCCACCGGCGGTGATACCGCCGGTGTTGCAAGGAGAAAACCATGTCGATGAGCGAGCAGTTGGAGCTGGTCTCCGCCACCAAGAGCTTCGGTGGCTGGGTCAAGCGCTACAAGCACTACTCGCGGGCGCTGGATTGCGACATGATCTTCGCGATCTATCTCCCGCCGCAGGCCGAGGAGGATCGGGTGCCGCTGATGTGGTGGCTCTCCGGGCTCACCTGCAACGACGAGAACTTCATGCAGAAGGCCGGCGCCCAGCGCCTCGCCGCCGAACTCGGCATGGCCATCGTCTGTCCGGACACCAGCCCGCGTGGGCTCGATCTGCCCGGCGAGCACGACAGCTACGACTTCGGTTCCGGTGCCGGGTTCTATCTCAACGCCAAGCGTGAGCCGTGGTCGCGCCACTACCGCATGTACGACTACGTAACCGAGGAGTTGCCGTCGGTGGTACGGCTGCACTTCCCGGTCAATGGCCGTGAGTCGATCAGTGGCCACTCCATGGGCGGGCACGGGGCGCTGGTGCTGGCACTGCGCCAGCCGGGGCGCTACGCCGCGGTGTCGGCGTTCGCACCGATCGTCAACCCGAGTCAGGTGCCCTGGGGCCAGAAGGCGTTCGAGCACTATCTCGGCGAGGACGTCGGCCTGCGCACCCAGTACGATGCCTGCGAACTGGTGGCCAAGGGGTCGTCGCGCCAGCCGCTGTTCATCGACCAGGGCGAAGCCGACAACTTCCTCGACGAGCAGCTCAAGCCGGAGCGCCTGGAAGCGGTGTGCGAAGCGCACGACCACCCGCTGACCCTGCGTCGCCATCCCGGCTACGACCACAGCTACTTCTTCATCGCCAGCTTCATCGACGATCACCTGCGCTACCACGCCGAGCGGCTCCACGCCAAGCGTTGAGCGGGTTCGTCGAGTCCTCTCTCGCCGACCCCTCATCCGCCGACTCTTCTGTCGCGCGATAGCGGCCCCTCCCGGGGCCGTTTCTCTGTGTGGCGACCTCTTGTGTCTGCCATCCGTGGTTGCGCCGGCGCCGACCGATCGCGTGGGGCGCCCGCCCTCATCGGCCCGCGCCGATGCTTTCGACAAAGCGCGCCCACTGGCCTTTGCTGACGACGATGGTGCCGGGAATCAGTCCGATAGCGTGGCAGGTGTCGGCCGCTGCCAGGCCGGCGAAGGCGGCTGCCGGAGCAGCGGTCAGCACGACGCTCAGGCGCGACGTGCTGCCGTGGGGGCTGGCCGTTCGGTATTGGCGATGGTCTCGCCGAAGGGGCCCATGTTGACTGCCGCGGCGGGCCTGTCGGTGTGGTTCTCCAGCGGCAGCAACGGCAGCACGGATTCACCGAAGCGCCAGGCTTCTTCCAGATGCGGGTAGCCGGAGAGAATGAAGGTGTCGATACCCAGCGCCTGGTATTCGCGCATGCGTGCCGCCACCGTCTCCGGGCTACCGACCAGGGCGGTACCGGCGCCACCGCGTACCAGACCGACACCGGCCCACAGATTGGGGCTGATCTCGAGCTGGCTGCGATCGCCACCGTGCAACTGCGACATGCGCGACTGGCCCACCGAATCCATGCGCGAGAACACCTTCTGGGCGGCGGCGATGGTGTCATCGTCGAGGTGGGAGATCAGCTTGTCGGCGGCGCGCCATGCCTCTTCATCGGTCTCTCTGACGATGACGTGCAGACGAATGCCGAAAGTCACCTCACGGCCGACCTGGGCCGCCGCCGCGCGCACGCTGGCGATCTTCTCCGCCACCTGGGCTGGTGGCTCGCCCCAGGTCAGATACTTGTCGACGGTTCTGGCGGCGACGTCGATCGCCGGCTGGGACGAACCGCCGAAGTAGAGCGGCGGGCCATGGGGCGTCACCGGCGGGAAGATCAGCTTGCCGGCCTCGAGGTGCAGATGTTTGCCGTCGTGGTCGACGGTCTCGCCGCCCAGCAAGCGCCGGTAGACATCGAGAAACTCACGGGTCACCTCGTAACGCTCGCCGTGGTCAAGGAAGAGGCCATCACCACGGTTCTCGACCGGATCGCCACCGGTCACCACATTGATCAGCAGACGGCCACCGGAAATACGGTCCAGGGTCGCGGTCATGCGTGCGGCGACGGCGGGCGACTGCAGCCCAGGCCGGACCGCGACCAGAAAGCGCAGCCGCTGGGTCAGGGGGGCGAGCGCCGAAGCCACCACCCAGGCATCCTCGCAGCTGCGGCCGGTGGGCAGCAGTACACCGTAGTAGCCGAGCTGATCGACGGACTGGGCGATCTGGCGCAGGTACTGGATATCGACGTTGCGTCCACCCTCTGAGGTGCCGAGATAGTGGCCGTCGCCGTGAGTGGGCAGAAACCACAGCACCTTGAGGCGCGCGGCATCGCTGGGGGGCAGTGTCGTCATATGGGTCTCTCCATGAGCCTGGGGTGAGGTAAGGAAAAGCGGTACCACTCCGCCATCGGGTGAGATAGGGCCGAACTCGAGTGGCAGGAACCGGGTCTCCAGCGCGCAACGATGTCTCGATGCCATCTGTCATGTCTCTCGGATTCGGGCCAACAGCCGGTGGAGTATGGGGAAGAAATTAACAGGGGTGAGCATTGTCGAATAAATAAGAAATAGAGAAATGGGTATGAAGAATTCCCGGGTTGGCCAGTCAATAACCCAGAGAGATCATCGGTTTTTTTATCGGGTTTTCCGAAAAATGGGCGCCAAGTGATACTGCCGGCTAGCCGGCAGTGACGCCACGCTGCCGAACTCGTCTGGGGCGTTTGACAGAAGTGATCCGCGCTATCCGAAGGGGGAGGAGTGGCTGGCATCGGCGACGCTTTCGCGCCCCACGTAGTGCTGACGCCAGTGGGCGGCTGGGTGGCTTTCGCGAATTCGCCCACCGCTATCCCCCAACAGTTTCTCGCGCAGTGTCCCGGGGGCGTACTCGCGCTGCACCCGCCCGCGCTTGCGCAGTTCGGGTACCACGAAGTCGATGAAATCGGTGGTCGATGCTGGCGTGACGGCGTAGGCCAGATTGAAGCCATCCACGCCGCCTTCATCGACCCAGCGTTCGAGTTGATCCGCAATGGTCTCGGGGCCGCCCACCAGCACGGGGCCCAGTCCGCCGATCGCGCGTTTTTGAATCACGTCTCGCACGGTCCAGGTATCGCCGTCGGCGGCGAGGGATTCCAGCGTCGTGCGCAGGCTGTCGTTTGCTACCGCGGTCAATGGCGTATCCGGGTCCAGCGAGGAGAAGTCGAGCCCGGTCCAGCCGCCGTAGAGCGCCAGCGTCCCCTCGGCGCTGGCGTAGCTGAGATACTCTGCGTACTTTTGCTGGGCGGCCTCATCCGTGGGGCCGGTGATGATGGTCAACAGCGCAAAGATCTTCACACTGTCAGGTTCGCGACCGTTGGCCGCCACTTCGCTGCGGATCTTGTCCGTCAGCGCCCCGGCGGTCTCGACGCTGGTGGCGAGAATGAACATGGCTTCAGCGTGACGGGTCGCGAACTGGCGACCTCTTGCACTAGCGCCCGCCTGGAAGATGACCGGCGTGCGCTGCGGCGAGGGTTCGCACAGATGAAACCCCGGCACGCGGAAGTACTGACCTTCGTGCTGGATCGGGTGCACCTTGCCAGCATCGGTAAAGACACCCTGAGTACGGTCGCGCAGCACCGCTCCCTCCTCCCAACTGCCCTCCCAGAGCTTGTAGGTGACCTCCATGTACTCTTCGGCAAGAGCGTAGCGATCGTCGTGGGCAATCTGACGGTCGAGACCGATATTGCGTGCGGCGCTATCCAGGTAGCTCGACACCACGTTCCAGGCGACACGGCCTTGGGTCAGATGGTCCAGCGTCGACAGCCGGCGGGCCAGCAGAAAGGGGTGCTCGAACGTCACGGCGGCGGTGATGCCGAAGCCGAGATGGCTGGTCACCGCCGCCATGGCCGAGATGGCCCCGAACGGATCGTTGACCGGCACCTGTGCGGCGTCCTGCAGGGCGGCTTCCGCCGAGCCGCGATAGACATCATAGACCCCGACCACATCGGCAATGAACAGGGTGTCGAAGCAGCCACGCTCCAGTTCCACGGCCAGATTCGTCCAGTACTCCAGGTCGTTGTACCGGGCAGCCTGGCTAGCAGGGTGACGCCAGGTACCGGCGGCCTGATGGCCGACACAGCTCATGTCGAAGGCGTTCAGGATGATGCGTTTTTTCGCGCTGGAGGGGGTGTCGCTCATCGTCTTGTCTCCGGTGGGATCCATAGGCCGCTGTCGGCGGCGTGTCGGGGGCGCTGCGACAGGCGAGGAGCCTGGTCTGCTGCATCGCTTCGAGCCTCTCCCTGAGCGCTAGGCCAGGGCGAGCCGGGCTAGGTCTCTGGTACGGGACTTGGCCACGGGCGCGAGCGATTCGATGAGTTCATCGATGACCTCGTCCAGGCGTTCTCGCACGCTCTCGCCGAGTCGGTAGCGACCGTCCGCTGTCTTCTCGATATGCAGCGGTGAGGCGTAGACACCGGCGAGCTGATGGCGGGCACCCAGCGACGACAGCACCGGCTTGAGCGCGTAGTCGAGCATCAGCAGGTGGTGGTCGCTGCCGCCGGTGGCAAGCGCCAGCACCGTCTTGTGGGTCAGCGCATGCTGAGGCAGCAGATCGAGCATCAGCTTGAGCCCGCCGCTGAAGGAGGCTTGATAGACCGGGGTGGCAATGACCACGGCGTCGGCAGCCGCCACCGCGTCACGCAGCGCCACCACGCCGGGATCGTCCCAGCGCCCCTGCACGAGCGCGGCGGGATCGAAGTCGTCCAGCGCGAAGGACGAGAGTTGCCCGTGGGTCGCGCCGATTCGTTGCTTGACGTAATTGAGCATGCAGCGAGAGCGAGAGGTGGCGCTCGGGCTGCCGGCAAGTGTGACGATAGGCATGAATGTCCCTCCGAAGAGTTGTTCGCAGTGACGTCGAGCCTAGCAAGGCAACTTTGGCCCGATAAGTGAGAAATTCTGCAGAGGTTATCGCGATAAAGATGTCTTGAGAGTGGCCCGTATGAGCGTCGAATCTGCAGGGAAAAAGGGCGGTAAAAGCACAAGCGAAAAGAGGGTGTCAAGCGTCTTGACAATAGGTTTCAGGTCGCTGGAGTCGCGTTTATGAGCCTCGCCTCGCACGCTTGATGACACCAATGCAGGTATTGAATATCGATGCAGGCTGTCTCGCCGATACCAGTGTCGTAAGGGCGCGCGAGGGCATTCTGGCTCGTCGTCTTCTGAAGGATCAGAAAGCGCGGCCACGGCGGAGAGATCGAGAGCGCTCGATAGCAGGTACCGACATCGGCAGAAGTGATNNATCACTTCTGCCGATTCACCATCAGCGCGTCCCCAAGGCCCGCTGAATGGTGGCTTCATCCAGCGCGTCACTGCAGAGATGCAGAAATTCATAGACGAAGGCGTGCAGGAAGTGGCCTCGGCGCAGCGCCAGATAGGTGGTGTTGCGCGGGAACAGCGTGTCTCCCGGCAGCAGGGTCAGGCCGCGATCGCGCTCGGCGTTGTAAGCCAGTGAAGCGATCACGCCGATGCCCAGGCCGAGTTCGACATAGGTCTTGATCACATCGGCGTCGAGTGCCGTCAGCACCACGTTGGGTACCAGGCCAGCGGCCTGGAACGCCTGATCGATACGCGTCCGGCCGGTGAAGCCTTCGTGGTAGGTGACGATGGGGTAGTCGGCGATATCCTCGAGCCGCAGATCGTCCACCTGCGCCAGCGGATGCCCTTCTGGAATGACGATGCTGTGATGCCAGTGATGGAAGGGGAAGCGTACGAACGAGGAGCCCTCGTCGTTGACGCCCTCGGTGGCGATACCGATATCCACGCTACCACTCTTGAGCAGCGAGACGATCTCCGACGGGCTGCACTGGTGGAGCTCCAGACTCACCTTGGGGAAGCGCTCCTTGAAGCTGGCGACCACCGGCGGGAGCGCGTAGCGGGCCTGGGTGTGCGTCGTGGCGATGGCCAGCCGCCCCTGATCCTGATTGGCCAGCTGCTGTGCCGAGCGTTTCAAGTTCTCGGCATCGAGCAGAATACGCTCGATGATGTCGAGCAGGGTGCCGCCAGCGGTGGTCAGGCCCAGAATGCGCTTGCCGCGTCGCTCGAAAAGTTCCACACCGAGCTCATCCTCGAGATCGCGGATGTGCTTGCTGGCGCCGGACTGGGAGGTGAAGAGCGCGTTCGAGGCTTCGGTCAGGTTGAAGCGCTGGCGCACGGTCTCGCGCACGATGCGTAACTGTTGCAGATTCATCACGGACTCGGCTGGATTTGTATGTCGAGGAATATAAATTCCTTTCGGGCGCGCGAAAAATAGCGATTACTCATACCTATATCGAATGAAGGGTAATTCCTATATGTGTTTTTGGTATATGTGTTCTGGGTATATTCGAGCCTTGCCGTCGGTCGCCCGCGGGTCCGCTGGGCGGTGAATATCGCGGAGGCCATGGCGTCTTGAGGCTGGCCCCGGAGCGTGTACGAAAACCGCCTGCGCTCGCCGACTTTACGTACCAACCCCGGCGCACCTTTCGACACGCCGTTCAGACCTCTGGCTCTTTCAGCAACGGCGTATCTGTTCCGACTTTTTGGGCGTGGATTTTTGATGTCCTGATTTCTAGAAATCAATATCGATGATTGTTGTTTGTTGGCTGTGTGCTGACGTCATATAACCGTTCTCACCCGATAACCGGTGGGGCGTGACATGAGCGAAATACCCTTCGAGGTGGTGTCCGTTCTCCATCGACTTTCTGCGGGCGATATGAAAGGGACCGATACGCCAGGACATCGACGACAACGCCATGTAAGGACACGGATATGAGTCAACTATCAACGGGCGCCAGCCAACAGACACTGATTGCCACTTTTCGACCGGTCTTCGAACGTATCGCGGCCGGCGCTGTGGCGCGAGAACGGGATCGAGCGCTGCCGCATGAGCCCATCACATGGTTGAAGGAAGCCGGATTTGGCGCGCTACGAACTCCCCGTGACAAGGGCGGCTGGGGCGTGTCGTTGCCGCAGCTGTTCGGATTGCTCAGCGAACTGGCAGAGGCTGACGCCAATCTGCCACAGGCGTTACGGGGGCATTTTGCCTTCGTGGAGGATCGTCTCAACCAGCCCGATAGTGCCGAGCGCGACCGCTGGTTTGGACGCTTTGTCGAAGGCGACCTGGTGGGCAATGGCTGGACGGAAATCGGGCCGGTGGCGCTCGGTGATGTGAACACCCGGGTAACCCCTTTGGAGAGGGGCTGGTCGTTGAGCGGAGAGAAGTTCTACAGCACCGGCACGCTGTTTGCCGACTGGATCGATGTCTTCGCCCGCCGCAATGACACCCAGGGCGATGTCATTGCGCTGGTCAGCACCCACCAGCCCTCGGTACAGCGCGAAGATGACTGGGATGGTTTTGGCCAGCGTCTGACCGGCAGCGGTACCACGCGTTTCAACGAGGCCTTTGTCGAGCAGGCGCATCTATTCGACTTCGCCGACCGTTTCCGCTATCAGACCGCGTTTTATCAGCATGTACTGCTGGCTTCCCTGGCGGGCATTGGCCGTGCGGTCGCGCGTGATGCGACCCAGGGCGTGAGGGCTCGCTCGCGCATGTACAGCCACGGCAATGCCTCGGTGTCGCGTCAGGATGCACAGGTACTGCAGGTGGTCGGCGAGATCAGCAGTCTGGCCTTTGCCGTGGAGGCCACGCTGCTGCGGGCGACCCACTCCCTGCAGGAGGCCTATGAGGCCCACACCAGTGACGACGAGACCCTGCTGACCGAGCGCAATGTCCTCGCGGAGGCCGAGGCCGGGCAGGCACAGGTCATTGCCAGCGAGCTTGTGCCGCGGGCGGCCACCTTGCTGTTCAATGCGCTGGGCGCGTCGGATACGCGGCTGTCCAAGGCGCTCGATCGCCACTGGCGTAACGCACGCACGCTGGCCTCTCACAATCCGGTCATTTACAAGGCGCGCGATGTGGGCAACTGGCGGGTCAATGGCGTGCCGCCCACCGGTGTCTGGCAGATCGGCAACGCCAGAGAGCCAGAGCGTCACGGCGCCAGGGCGTAGCCAGGGCGTCACGATGCCAGGCAATCCGGTGGCATCCCGAATCGGGCCCGGCCGGGGGCGCCGCCTCTGGCGTCCACGGCCGGGGCGTTCTGGGGGGCGGTGACAGGGATACTTGGGCGAAGACCGGTGGTCGATGAAGCGCGGTCTTATGCCCTGTCAGGCGCTGGCTGCCAGGGCCTGCCGTCTGTCGTCGGGCCAGTCCGCTTGCCCCTCTCCGAGGGTGTCTTCGTCGCTGTCGAGGCTGTGGCTGTGGCTGTGGGTGTCGAGGCGGCGGCCGGCGTGGAACAGCGCCAGTTCACCCTTGCCGAAGCGCTGCCACCGATGTCCTTCGGTGACGGGGTGGGTGGCGACGATGACGAAGCGTTCGTCGGTGCAGTGCAGGCTCCCGGTGTCCACCTGTTCGTCGCAGTCGATCAGGCGGACCCGCGGGGTGCCCGGTTCGTGCGCCGTCCAGTGCAGATCGGTGGTGGCGTGGGCGAACATCAGATCGTCGACGGTCAGGATGAAATTGAAGGTACCGTGACGGGCGATATCGGCTGCGATGTCCTGAAGTGCATCGTACAGGGCCGGAAGCGGCGGAAAGGCGTCGCCGAAGCGCTCGACGAGTCGCGTGAGTATCGACGCGAACGCCATTTCACTGTCGGTCGTGCCGAAGGTACGAAAGCGTGGCGCGATCGCCGGGGCGAACGTCTTCAGGTCACCGTTGTGGGCAAAGAAGACATGCCGCCCCCACAGCGTGCGGGTGAAGGGGTGGCTATTGGCATCCTCCACCGCGCCGATCGTCGCCTTGCGGATATGTGCCATGAGGTTCCGCGAGCGTGTGCTGCCGCCGGCCAGCATATGGGCGTGCTGGCAGCGAAAGGCGCTCGAGGCGTACACCTTGAGGTGCGGCTGGCCATTCTCGGCGCGATAGGCAATGCCCCAGCCGTCCTTGTGGTCGCTGGTGCCGCCACCGCGGCAGAAAAATCCCCGCAGCAGATAGTTGGGCGCGATGGGGCGGAGACTGTTGACACCGAATATCTGACACATTGGAGACGGCCCTCATGATCACTCCCAGATGTTGGACCATGGCGGCGTCGACGTTAACCAATAAAATCGACTATCCATATGAACGCTGGTGTTCCTCGTCGGCGGCATCGAGTTTCCCTGTCGAAAAAGCCCGGCGGCGGCGTGAAAGCGAGACGTCGCGAGTCGTCATGCCCAGGGTACTCGGTCGGGTCGTCGTCGGATGAGGCCCGTAGGCGTGCTGAAGATGAGAGGGAAGTCATCGCCTCTGCCGCCGCTGATTTACTCATCCCAAAAACTGATTTGTCTTCCCTCTCGACGGCTGTAATCGTACGCCCACTCCTCTTCACTTCCCGTGCCAAGGACCCGCGGGCGTCGATCGATTCCGTCGTGTCGAATCATGCGCTCTCGGGACAAGGTTTCCACCTCATGCCAGGGATCTCTTCCGATATGTCAGATAGCACTGCTTCCCTTGTCGATGCCATGAGCGGCCACGAGACGCCTCACGATGACGCTCGCCACTGGCTGGCGGTGGCCGATGCAGTCGCCAGCACGCTCGCGACAACGGCGGTCGCACGAGACCGCGAGGGAGGGCATGCGGCCAGCGAGCGTGAGCTGCTGCGCGAGCATGGATTGCTGCAGCTCTCCGTGCCGGCCTGGGCGGGCGGCGTGGGGGCTCCCTGGTCGCTGATCTATCGCGTCGTGCGGCGAATCGCGCAGGCCGACTCGGCCTTGGCGCATCTTCTCGCCTTCCATCACCTTCAAGTAGGCTCGGTGATCCTCTACGGGTCCGAGGCGCAACGCGCGAAGCTGCTCGTGGGTACTGCGCAGAAGAACTGGTTCTGGGGTAACACACTCAATCCGCTCGACAAGCGCACGCGGGCCCTGGACCGAGAGCGCGGGGGCTGGGTCTTCACCGGGGACAAGGGCTTCTGTTCGGGCGCGTTGGGGTCGGACTATCTGCTCGCGTCCGCCTGGCACGAGGCCAGTCGGAGTCTGGTGGTGGCGGCCATTCCGACCCAGCGCCGCGGCATTACCGTGCACGACGACTGGGATGCCATGGGCCAGCGTCAGACGGACAGTGGCACGGTGACCTTCGACTCGGTCGTGGTCGAGCCGGAGGAGGTGTTGATCGAGCCCGGCGCCCCCGGGACGCCGGTGGTGCCATTCCGCACTTGCCTGGCTCAACTGGTGCTGGTCAATCTTTACCTCGGTATCGCCGAGGGCGCGTTCGAGGAGGCGCGTCGCTACACCCGGGACGAGGCCAGGCCCTGGTTGGCCTCCGGCGTGGAACGGGCCGGCGATGACCCGTTCCTTCAGCGCCATGCCGGTGAGCTGTGGGTGAAGCTGCGCGGGGCGCAGGTGCTCGCGGATATCGCCGGCGATGTCGTCCAGCGCCACTTCGCGCAGGGCAGCGAGATCACCGCCGCAGCGCGCGGCGAGACCGCGATCGCCGTTGCCGAAGCCAAGGTCGCCGCACACCAGGCGGTACTGGAGATCACTAACCGGCTATTCGACATGACCGGCGCCAGGGGCACCCAGCGGCGCTTCGGTTACGACCGTTTCTGGCGCAACGCGCGCACGCACACCCTGCATGATCCGGTCGATTACAAGATCCGCGATCTCGGTCGCTGGGCACTATACCGACAGTTTCCGGAGCCGACCGCCTATTCATGACGTGTCGTGCCAACTTTTTGTCTCATCGTGTGAAGTTCTCGGCTTGCAGGGGCGCAGAGTAAGGGGGTCTCTGGCAACCCTCTCGGACCCACCATGAATGACCATCGATCGCTACGTCTGTTTTCCCTGCTGCCCTTGGCGCTGCTCACCGCCGGCCCGGCCCACGCCGATCTCGACCAGGTGCGTTTCGGCGTCTCGCCCTGGCCCGGGGTCACGGTCAAGACCGAAATCGCCGCTCAGCTGCTCGACGCCATGGGCTACCACACCGAGCAGAAGGAGCTGGCGGTGGGGGTCATCCTCAACGGGCTGGCCAATGGCCAACTGGATGCCTACCTGGGCAACTGGTATCCGGTGCAGCAGGAGATGACCGAACCGCTGCTCGATTCGGGGCGCCTGGCCCACGCCGCGGCCAATATCAGCAACGCGACCTCGGGGCTGGTGGTGCCCTCATACGTCCATGAGGCGGGGGTCGACAGCGTGGCCGATCTCAACCGCTACCGTGACCGCTTCGATGGCAAGATCCAGGGTATCGAAGCGGGTACCGGCATCAACGATGCCATTCTGAAGGCGATCGCCGAGAACAAGGCCGGCCTCGGCGACTGGCAGCTGCAGGAGAGCTCCACCGCGGCGATGCTGGCCTATGCCGGGCAGAAGATCGCCGATCATGAGTGGGTGACGTTCGTCGGCTGGGAGCCGCACTGGATGAACGTCAACTACGACCTCTACTACCTGAAGGATGCCGACGACAGCGGTGTCGCCGATATCGTCAGCACGGTCTGGACCCTGGTGCCGGGCGACCTGAAGCAGCAGGACGCCAATCTCTATCGCTTCTTCTCCCAGTACCGGGTCGATATCGCCGACCAGAACGACTGGGTCTACCAGTACAGCCACGAGGAGCGCCCCGCAGACGAGGTGGCCAGCGAGTGGATTCACGGTCATGAGGCGACCGTGGCCAAGTGGCTCGAAGGTGTCACCGCCAAGAACGGCAAGCCGGCGATCGACGCGGTCAAGGCTGAGTTCGCGAACTGAGTCGCGTTCGCGAACGGGTATGCGCGTTCAGGCGATGCGCCTGACCAGCGCTTGGCAGAACGCCTGCCAGGACTCCCGCATCGCCGGCAGCTCGGCGTGGCCGTGCAGCGCCGAGTGCACCATCTGCGGTGCGCAGCGATAGCCCACATCGGCGCCGGCGTGGCGCCACGCCTCGACCGCCGCCTCCAGCGGCCGGGTGAGCGGGTCGCGCGCCACCGCCAGCACCTCGATGGCGGGTGTCGGCGGGCGTTCGCCGGGGATGGCCGGCACGTCGTCGGCCACGCTCTGCCACAACGCCAGAATATCTGCCCGTGACAGCAGCGGGGCGTCGTCGCCCAGCGTCTCCGGCGTGGGCACGCCCACCACCGGATAGATCAGCCCCAACGGCCCCTGCCAGCCGTGATGGGCAACATCGATCGCCAGGCGCCCACCGGCGCTGTCGCCGACCACCGCCAGGGGCGTGCAGGCGGTGACCACCGCGGCACACTCTTCGAGCGCCGCCGCGTAGCTGGCCTCGGGCACGCGGCGGTAATCCACGCTCACCACCTCACGGCCGAGGCGCGCGGCCAGGTCGGCGGTGATGCCGTGGTGGCTCTCCACCGAACCCAGGTTCCAGCCGCCCCCGTGGAGATAGACGACGCAGCCGCTCTCCGCCCCCTGTGGCCTGAAGCGGCGCACCGCCACCCCCGCGATGTGCGCGTCCTCGAACCGCAGGCCCGCCGGATCGGGCGGACGATGTTGGCGATGCAGACGCTCATAAGCCTCGCGGCGTTCGCTCAGCGGTGCGTCGGGATCGGCATCCAGGCGCTCGAGACGGCGGATGAAGGCGTCGATCGGCATGCGGCTACTCCTCTTGGCGGATGCGGCTCCACGATAAAGCGCCGCCGCCCCCCTGTGCCAGCCACACGTTGTTATACTGTGCGCCCCTGACCGACGTGAGCCCCAGGCATGCAGACAGGCTGGCCCCGCAAGCTGTTGCGCTACTTCTTCATCGCCATTGCCGCTTTCGTCGGCCTATCGGTGTTCCTCGTGCTGGTGTTCCGTTTCGTGCCGGTGTTCGGCTCGATGGTGATGGTCGAGCGCAAGGTGGGGGCCTGGCTGCACGGCGACAATCTCGAGATCCATCAGCAGTGGACCCCGTGGTCGCGGCTCTCCGACAACGCCAAGCTGGCGGTGATGGCGGGAGAGGATCAACGCTTCCCGGAGCATTGGGGCTTCGATACCGACCAGATTCGCCGCGCGCTCACCTCGTGGTCGGATGGCGGCGACCTGCGCGGTGCCAGCACCATCAGCCAGCAGACCGCGCGCAACCTGTTCCTTTGGACCGGGCGCAGCTGGGTGCGCAAGGGGCTGGAGGCGTGGTTCACGCTGCTGCTCGAGGCGCTGTGGCCCAAGCAGCGCATTCTCGAGGTCTATCTCAATATCGCCGAGTGGGATACCGGGGTGTTCGGCCTGCAAGCCGCCGCCGAGCACTATTTCGGCACCTCTGCCGCCAATCTGAATGTCACCCAGGCCAGCCGGCTGGCGGCGATCCTGCCCAACCCGCGCGGCTGGAGCGCCTCGCGGCCCTCGCCCTATGTGCTCAAGCGCTCGGCCTGGATCCAGCGTCAGATGCGCCAGCTCGGGGGCACCGCCTTCCTGCAGCGGATCGAGTGAGCGCCGCCGACACCGCGATGATTCGTCTGTCTTTCACCCCCGCCAGGGCCGCCACCAAGAGGGGATTGGAGCGGATGGCCGGGGATGTCATGATCGGCAGCGCCGGCCCGTCACCAAGGTGACGCGTGGCAACTGTCATGTCAGATTGCGTTCGGGCCAGGCCTGGCCCGGCAGAGTGGCGCGCCGGCGTCGGGCGCGCTGCGTATCGTCCACGCATCACGTCAGCGGGAGAGTTTCACGCCATGGATACCATTCGTCTCGCCATCGTCGGCTACGGCAAGATCGCCCGCGATCAGCATCACCCTGCCATCGATGCCAACCCTGCCTATCGGCTGAGCGCGGTCGCCAGCCGCAATGCCGCCGTGCCCGGGGTGGCGCATTTCGAGACCCTGGAAGCGCTGCTCAAGGAGGGGCCGACAGTCGACGCCGTCGCCCTGTGCACCCCGGCCGGCGTGCGCACCGCCCAGGCCCGGCTGGCGATGTCCCACGGCAAGCACGTGATGCTCGAGAAGCCGCCCGGGGCGACCCTGGCCGAGATCGAGACGCTGCGCGAGGATGCCGCGCGTAGCGGCGTCACCCTGTTCGCCAGCTGGCACTCGCGCCATGCCCACTGCGTCGCCCCGGCGCGGCGCTGGTTGTCGACGCGCAAGATCCAGCGGGTCGATATCGTCTGGAAAGAGGATGTGCGCGAGTGGCATCCCGGCCAGGCGTGGATCTGGCAGCCGGGCGGCATGGGCGTGTTCGACCCCGGTATCAATGCGCTGTCGATCGCCACCGCCATTCTGCCGCGGCCTTTTCATCTGATCGATGCCCAGTTGCAGGTACCGGGCAACTGCCAGACCCCGATTGCGGCCTCGCTCGATTTCGTCGACGGGCTCAAGGTGCCGATTCACGCCGAGTTCGACTTCCGTCAGGTCGGCACGCCACCGATCTGGGAGATCCATGTCGAGACCGATGACGGTCGCCTCACCCTCGAGGCCGGCGGCAGCCGCATGCGGGTCGACGGCGAGCTGAGGGAAGAGGGCCCGGACGCCGAGTACGCCGGACTCTACGAGCGCTTCGCCGGGCTGATCGGCCGCGGCCAGTCGGATGTCGATGTCAGTCCCTTCCGTCACGTTGCCGATGCCCTGATGCTGGGGTATCGCCATCCGGTCGACGATTTCACCGAGTAGCTCACCCGGCTGGGCGGAGACAGCCTGCCGCGGGACGCAAGACGATAACGCCCCCTGCGACCAGGCCGCAGGGGGCGTTTTGCTTTTTGCTAGTGAGTGGCTTTCTGAGAGGGTGTTTACAAAATCGACGAGCGAAGGCGAGACAAGGCGAAATCGGCCGAAAAGACGGAGTTTACGGGGTGTAAATGAGTACTTTGAGGTCGATTTCAACGCCGTATCGTCGAGCGCAGGCATTTTGTAAACACCCTCTGAGGCCGGCAAGGCGCTCAGCGATTCATTGCCTGGGGCAGATAGAGCACGATCTCCGGGAACAGCCGCAGCAGCAGAATCGCCAGCAGCATCAGCAGGAAGAACGGCAGCGTTGCCTTGGCGATGGTGAAGATGTTCTTGCCGGTCAGCCCCTGGATCACGAACAGGTTGAAGCCCACCGGCGGCGTGATCTGCGAGATCTCCACCACGATCACCAGATAGATGCCGAACCAGATCGGGTCGATGCCGGCGGCATTGATCAGCGGCATGATGATCGCGGTCACCAGCAGGATCAGCGAGATCCCGTCGAGGAAGCAGCCCAGCACCAGCAGGAACAGCGTCAGCACCACCAGCAGCAGGTTGGGCGAGAGCCCCATGTCGGCGATGGCGGTGGCCAGCTGCGTGGGCAACTGGGTGAAGCTCATCGCCGAGGAGAGGAAGGAGGCGCCGGCGATGATGAAAGCGATCATGCACGAGGTGCGCAGCCCGGCGAACATCGATTCGAGGAAGATATGCCGGTCGAAGTGGCCGTTGAGCCGTGCTATCAGCATCGACAGCACCACGCCCACCGCCGCAGCCTCGGTGGGCGAGGCGACACCGCCGTAGATGCTGCCGAGAATCCCGCCGATCAGTGCCAGCAGCGGCAGCAGGCGCCAGCTGTTGCGCAGCTTTTCGCCCAGCGGCATCGATGGCTCGGCGTGGCCGGCGCCACCGCGGCGCCCGGCACTGAGCGACCACACCACCAGATAGAGCATGAACAGCGCCAGCAGCAGTAGCCCCGGGCCGATGCCGGCCATGAACAGCCGCGAGATCGACTGCTCGGTGACCACTCCGTAGACGATCATCATGATCGAGGGCGGGATCAGCAGGCCCAGCGTCGAGGCGCTGGCGAGCGTGCCTAGCGCCAGGGTCTCGCTGTAGCCGCGGCGCTCAAGCTCCGGCAGGGTCATCTTGCCGACCGTGGCGCAGGTGGCGGCGGAAGAGCCGCACACCGCGGCGAACAGGCCGCTGCCGATGATATTGGCATGCAAGAGCCGGCCCGGCAGCCGGTTGAGCCAGGGCGACAGCGCGCGGAACATGTTATCGGCGAGCCCCGAGCGGAACAGGATCTCGCCCATCCACACGAACATCGGCAGCGCGGTCAGGTCCCAGCCGTAGCTGGCGCCCCAGAAGTCCGAGGCGAGAATCGGCCCGACCTCGAAGCTGGAGAAGCCGGTGAGGGCCAGCCAGCCGGTACCGAGCAGGGCGAAGGCGATCCAGACGCCGCCGCCGAGCAGCAGCGCCAGGGTGAACAGGGTGGCGAGGCTGAGCGTCAGCATGCGAGGCCCTCGAAGTCAGCGAACGGAAAGGTGGCGGTAAGGCTGCGCGGCATCGCGTGTCACTCCCCGCCGTGGGCGTCGTCGCCCGGCGCCACGTAGGCAGACGGGGCGGTCACGGCCTGGCGCAGTGTCGCCAGCAGCGCTTCGGCCAGCGCCAGACAGAGCAGCGCGATGCCGCTCACCAGCACGCTCTGCGGGATCCACAGCGGGATCGCCATCAGCCCCGAGGAGACGTCGCCGTAGTCGAGACTCTCCCGCACCAGGCCGATCAGCTGCCACACCAGCAGGACGCTCAGCGCCAGCGAGATGGCCAGGCAGGCTGCCTCGAACCACACCCTCAGAGCCGGCGGCAGGCGCCCGATCAGCAGGGTGACGCGGATGTGTGCATGGTGGGTGAAGGTATAGGCCAGGCTCAGGAAGGTCGCGCCGACCAGCAGGTAGGCGGCGATCTCGGAGACGCCGCTGATCTCCAGGCCCAGACGGCTGGCGCCGACGGCCTTGAGCAGGGCATCCAGGCAGCGCAGTAGCACCTGCAGGGTGACCAGGGCACAGATCGACAGCATGCAGGCGGCGGCGCCCCAGGCGCCGAGGCGGTAGAGGGGGTCGAGTCGGAACGTCATCGCGCTAGCTCACGGAGTGGCGGTAGGGAACGAGGGCCCAACGGCGGATGGGCCCGGCAAGGACCGCCGCGCGGGCGGTCCTGTGGGAGGCTTACTGGGACTGCTGGGCCTGGCGCTCGCGATAGCGTGTCACCAACTCCTTGGCCTGGTCGCCGGCGCGGGCCTGCCAATCCTCGAACAGCTGCTGACCGGCGGCCTTGAGCTGCTGCTGTAGCTCGGCGCTGGGCTGGCTGATGGTGATGCCGTGGGTCTCCAGCGCCTTGGCGCTCTTGGCGGCATCCGCCTTGCTCATCTGCCACCCGCGCTGCTCCGCCTTGGCGGCGGCGTCGAGCACGGCCTGGCGGGTGTCCGCGTCGAGGCGGTCGAAGGCGCGCTTGTTGACGAACACGATGTTCTTGGGCAGCCACAGCTTGGCGTCGTTGTAGTTCGAGACATAGTCCCACGCCGACATCGAGTTACCGGTGGAGACCGAGGTGATCATCGCATCGACACGGCCGGTGCTGAAGGCGGTGGGGATGTCCGCCTCTTCGGTCTGGGTGGGAATGCCGCCGAGGTTCTCGACGAAGCGCTGGGTGTTGATGTTGGGCGCACGCACGCGCAGGCCCTGGAACTGCGAGGCGTCGGTCAGGGTGAAATCGGTATAGATCCCCTGGGCCGGCCACGGCACCGCGTAGAGCGGCATCAGCCCCTCCTTGGCGAACAGCTCGGTGATGATCGGCTTGGACGCCTGCCACAGATCGAAGGCGTCCTGGTAGCTGGTGGCCAGGCCGGGCAGGGTATCGACTTCGTAGATCGGCGACTCGTTGGAGAGAATGGAGAGGAACACCTCGCCCGCCTGCACTGTACCGCGGCGCACCGACGGCTTGATCTCGGCATGACTGATCAGCGAGCCGCCACTGTGGACATTGATGGTCAGCTTGCCGTCGGTGGCCGCGGCGACATCCTCGGCGAACGCCTTGGTGTTCTGGGTGTGGAAGCTGGCATCGCCGTACGGCGTGGCGAGGTTCCACTGCTCGGCGAAGGCCGGCGTGGAGAGGCTCAGGGCGCCGGCGGCGGCCAGCATGCAGAGGGAAAAGACGCGATTGGGCATGAGACGGTCCTGATTATTATTGAATGAACGACATCTGAATCATTCTTCAAGCAGGCCGCCGATGGCGTCAAATCGTTAATTCTTATCCGCAGTATCGGTCCAGACTTTCACCCCTGGCAGTGGCGTCTCTGGCTGCTCGGCGTCCGCCCGGAAGTAGTCGGCGGCGCAGTCCTGGGCCAGCTGCGACACCCGGCGACAGAAGCTCGGATAGTTGCTGGTGCGCCAGGTCGCGTCGTAGTACATCGCCGGCAGCGGGCTCGGCAGCGCCAGCCGCAGCAGCTCGCCGCGGGCGCAGGCATCGGCCACGGTGGCCACCGGCAGCGACCCGATGCCGACACCGTCGACACTCATGCGCACGATGGTCATCAGCGTGGTCGAGCAGTGGATCTTGGGGTCCTCGAGGCCCTGCTCGGCGAGATAGGTCACCAGTTCGCCATAGGGGCGGGCGAGCTTGCTGAACGAGACGAAGGGGAAGCGCGCCAGCGCCGCGTTGCCGCCGCCCTCCAGCGCCGCGCGGTGCTGCGGGGCGACGAACAGGCCCATCTCGTAGGTCGCCAGCGGCAGCTGCTCCACCGCCAGGTTGGGCGCCACGCCATCCATGGCGAAGATCATGTCGAGGTCGTTGTCGGCCAGGCGCTGCTGCAGGAACGGCGAGATATCCACGGTCAGTTCGATGGTCAGCTGCGGGTGGCGCTCCGCCAGGCGGTTCAGGAAAGTGTTGAACCAGCTGTGGGCGATGGTCTCGATCACCCCCAGACGCAGCGTGCCGGAGAAATCCTCCTGATTCTGGAACAGGCGCAACGCCTCCTCGCGGCTCTCCAGCAGGCGCTCGGCGTGGGCGTAGAACTCGCGTCCGCGCAGGGTCGGCTGTACCGGCCGTGCCGAACGATCGAGCAGCGACTCGCCCACCGTCGCCTCCAGTCGCGTGATGCGGTCGGAGATGGAGGGTTGGGTCAGGTGCAGGCGCGTGGCGACCTTGCGAAAGGAGCCCAGTCTGACCACCCAGACGAAGGCTTCCAGCTCCTTGAAATCGAACATGCAGGGCCCTCGAGCAGACGGAAAAGGTGATCGATTCTTGGACGGCGGGGCGCAGGCGTCAACCGAGAGGGGCATCGGCGCGTCAACCATCCGATAGGTCCGGGGCATGAAAGGTTGCGCCGATACTGCGCATCGCGAAAAACGATTGGACCCTGACGTGAGCGCTTTCTTACAGTGCCATCAGGCAGCACTACCAAGCGTGATAACGCAAAGTCATCACAGCAAGCCATAACGACAAGCCATAACAACAAGTCACGACAGCGAGTCATGACGACAGCCAAGAGGTGATTCGATGCGCGTCCCCCTGCTCAACTGCGACATGGGCGAGAGCTTCGGCAACTGGCCCCTGGGGCTCGACGAACAGGCGATGCCCTACGTCGACTGTGCCAATATCGCCTGCGGCTTCCACGCCTCCGATCCTGACGTCATGCGCCGCACGGTGGCGCTGGCGATCGCCCATGACGTGCGCATCGGCGCGCATCCCGGCTATCCCGATCTGGTCGGTTTCGGCCGCCGCTCGCTGGCCTGCTCGGCGGCGGAGGTGGAGAACCTGATGCTCTACCAGATCGGTGCCCTGGAGGGCATGTGTCGGGCCGAGGGCGGGCGGGTCAGCTACGTCAAGCCACACGGCGCGCTCTACAACGACATGGCCCGCGACCCCGAGCTGTTGCGCGCGGCGATGGGCGCCATCGTGCGCTACGACCGCGAGCTGCCGCTGCTGGTGATGTCCACCGCGGACCCCGCGCCGGCGCGGGCGCTGGCGGAAGAGCTGGGCGTGACGCTGTGGTTCGAGACCTTCGCCGACCGCGCCTACGACGCCGATGGCCATCTGGTCTCGCGGCGCCAGCCCGGCGCTGTCCACCATGCGCGCGAGACGATCGTCGCCCAGGCGGTGACCCTGGCCCGGGGCGAGGCACTCACGGCCAGCGATGGCAGCGCCTTGACGCTGGCCGCGGATACCCTCTGCGTGCATGGCGACAACGCCGAGTCGGTGGCGGCGGTCAAGGCGATCCGCGAGGCGTTCCAGGCGCTGGAGGAAGCATGAGCCCGGCGCCCACGCCGCGGCTCGAGACCGTCGCCATGGATGCGCTGATGGTGCGCCTGTTCTCGCGCATCGACGAAGCCAACATGCCCTGGACCCTGGCCGCCGACAGCGCCCTGCGCGAGCGTTTCGGCGCCGCGCTGATCGATCTGGTGCCCTCCTATACCACGCTGCTGATCCACTACGACGTCACCCGGCTGACCCACGCCGAGGCGCGCGCGCTGGCCCTGGCGGCCCTCGACGGCCTGGAGCCGGCGGCGGCGAGCACAGCACGCGAGCACGTGATTCCGGTGTGGTACGACCCGAGCGTCGGCCCCGAGCTGGAGACCATCGCCGCGCGCCTCGAGATCTCCCCGCAGGAGGTGATTCGCCGCCACTGCGCGCGGGACTACTGCGCCTTCGCCCTGGGCTTCGCCCCCGGCTACGCCTTCATGGGGCTGGTCGAAGAGACGCTGGCCACGCCGCGGCTCGAGACACCGCGCCAGCGCGTGCCGGCGGGCAGCGTCGGTATCGCCGAGCGCCAGACCGCGATCTATCCGATGCGCTCGCCGGGGGGCTGGAACATCCTCGGGCGTACCGCGGTCAAGCTGTTCGACCGTGACCGCGAGGAGATCAGCCTGTTCCGGCCCGGGGATCGGGTGCGGTTCGAAGCGATCGATCGCGCCACCTTCATCGATCAGGGCGGTGACGTCACCCCGATGGAGGAGCGCTGATGGCCGGGTCGAACAATACAGCCGGTCTGCAGGCGAGCGCACAGCAGACGGCCGAGCAGCAGACAGGAGCGCACATGGCGCAGGAGACAGCGGGTGGCGCGCTGGTGGTGATCCAGGCCGGGCCCCAGGCGCTGGTGCAGGATCAGGGGCGCTTCGGCGTGCGCCATCTGGGGGTGACCCAGGGCGGTGCGCTCGACTGGGTATCGCTGGGCTGGGCCAACTGGCTGCTCGGCAATGCGCCCACCGCGGCGGGGCTGGAGGTCGCGGTGGGCGGACTGACGCTGGAGGCACAGTCGCGGTTGACGCTGGCGCTGGCCGGCGCGGATCTGAGCGCGCGGCTCGACGACACGCCGATCGCGCCCTACACCCACTTCGTCATCGAGGCCGGCCAGCAGCTGGTGTTCGAGCGCCCGCGGCACGGGCTGCGCGCCTACCTGGCGCTGCCCGGCGGAATCGCCGCCACGCCGGTGATGGGCAGCCTCGCCAGCGTGATGCGTGAGCAGCTGGGGGGCCTCGATGGCCAGGGCCGAGCGCTGGCCAAGGGGGACCGTCTGGTCGCCCGCCACGCCGAGTGCCGGACGCGCCGGCTCGACACGCCGCCGGACCCGGTCGCGGCCGGTGCGCCGCTGGCGCTGGTCACCGGCGCCCAGATCGCGCATTTCGACGGCAGCAGCCTGTTCGACGCCTTCAATCAGGCGTGGCAGGTCGACAGTCGTGCCGACCGCATGGGCGTGAGGCTCACCGGGCCGGTGCTGCGCTGCCGACTGGGCGGCATGATCTCCGAGGGGATCCCCCTGGGCGCGGTTCAGGTACCACCGGATGGCCAACCGATCGTACTGCTCAACGACCGCCAGACGGTGGGCGGCTACCCCCGGCTGGGGGCGCTGTCGCCACTGGCGTGTGCTCGGCTGGCGCAGTGCCAGCCGGGGGATAGCGTGCGCTTCGCGGCGGTCACCCCGCAGCGGGCCCGGCGTGACTATCTGGCCCAGCTCGCCCGTTGGCAGTGACCCCGAGCGGGCAGTGATGCCGACAGAGCGGCGGCGCCCCGGCACTGGCCGGGGCGCCGCAGGTAGAGGTCAACTGCCTGCGCGACGCATCGGCATGCGGTCGATGGTGTCATAGATCTGCTGCAGATCGACGTCGCCCTCAAGCTCCACTTTCTTGCCGCCATCCTTGCCCACCAGGATGGTGGTCACCCCCCGGCTCGGGTCGACCCCGAGTGCGTTGATCAGTGCGCGGGTCTCGTAGGGGGTCATCGCCACACCGTGGCGTGTCCCCTGGTCCCCCTCCACCGTATAGAGCAGCATCTCGCGCTCGTCGAACTGTGCCTGGGTCGCCGCCAACTGGCGGCGCAGGTCGCGGTAGGCTGGGGCCTGGGCGTCGGGCGTGACCACGATCAGGGGCCGGAACTGCCAGCGATCGGTGATCAGCGGGTTGGCCGGGTCGGCGCCTTGTGTGGTCTGTGCCTGGGCGCTGCCAATGCCCATGGCAGCGCTCAGCGCGAGGGTGGCGATCCACCGGGTTTTCATGGCTGTCTCTCCCTGGGTTGGGTCAGGCGTGTTGAGATCTCTCATCGCGGCTCGCCTGGGAAATCTCGACAGGCCCAAGGTGGGGTGGCGCGAATCATCAACCTGGACCATGAGTGTGTAGAGCCCTGGCGCGTGAGGACTATCCGACGATGGTGTGTCGGGATACAGCCTAGCGTGTCTCCATCACGGCGGGGAGAGTCCCGCATCGTTGCAGGCTTGCAAATAAATTTGCAAAAAAGGAAATCAAGGGTTAGCGTCACTTCATTACAGGGAGGACGGTCATGACCGCCACCGCCGGTTTCGAGATGCCACCCACCTCCATCGCCGCGCTGCAGGCGCTGGCAATTGCCGCACGTCGCGGCGAGGCGCAGGCGCCCAAGCTCACGCCGGGCGCGCTCAAGCTGCTGGAGCAGCTGCTGGGCGCCCCCGAGCCGGCCGCGACCCTGAGCATCTCAGGGCTGGCCGAGCGCAACGGGGTCAACGCCTCCAGCCTGACCCGCCTGGCCCACGCCCTGGAGCTGAGTGGCTTCAAGGCGCTGCAGGCGCTGTTCCGCGCCGATGCTGCCAGCGGCGCTTTCTACTCCACCCGCGCCGAGCGCCTGCTCGATCTGAGCCACAGCGCCGCGAGCGAGGCCCGGGGCCCGCAGCAACAGCAGCTGTGGGATGAAGAGTCGATCAACCTGGCCCGGACGCTGGAGCACTTGAGCGAAAAGAGCCTGGCGCAGGCGGTGCAGGCACTGATCGAGGCACGGCGCATCCATGTGGTCGGGCAGCGTGCCTGCTTCGCCGGAGCCCACTATCTCGCCTACTACCTCGGCTATCTGCGCGGTGACGTACGTCTGGTCGACTCCCTCGGCGGCACCAATCTGGAGCTGGCGCGGGAGCTCGGCGAAGGGGACCTGGTGGTGGGTATTGCCTACCGTCCCGAGACCCGGGTCAGCGTGGATTACTGCCAGCAGGCGCAGGAGCAGGGGGCGCGGCTGCTGGCGCTGACCAATCACCCTGCGTCACGTCTGGCCGAGATGGCCTGGCTGACGCTGGTGGCCCAGGCCCAGGGGCCGTTCTTCTTCAACCCCATGGGCAGTCTGTTCGTCACCCTGGAGACGCTGCTGGCGTGCATGGCCCATGAGATGGGCGCCGACGCGGTAGCCTCGATCCGGCGTCGCGAAGCCATGATCGCGCGCTGGCAGGTGGAGTGAGCGTGCGCCGCGATCTCGCGCCACCCCATCACGTGCCCCCCTTCAATCCATAGGAGCCATCTGCACATGACCGCCTCTACCGGGCTCGCTGCCGACTGCCTGGCCGCCGCCTACCGGCAAGATGCCAACGCCACCCCGGCATCGGATACGCTGCTGATCAACGAGCAGTCCCGCCTGCGCGAGTCGCAGGGGCAGCGCATCGTCAAGTTCGGCTTCGGCCAGTCGCCGTTCCCGGTGTGCGGAGCGGCGGTGGAGGCGCTCTCCATCCACGCCGCCAGCAAGGCTTATCTACCGGTGCAGGGGTTGGCGGCGCTGCGTGAGCAGGTGGCAGCGTTCCACCGTGAGCTGGACGCCACCGAGTGGGTGGCGGAGCGGGTGCTGATCGGCCCCGGCAGCAAGCTGCTGCTGTTTGCCCTGATCAAGGCGCTGCCGGCGGCAGAGATCCTGATTCCGGCGCCGGCCTGGGTCTCCTATGCGCCCCAGGCACGCCTGGCGGGGCAGCCCGCGGTCAAGCTGGAAGCGAGCTTCGCCTCGCGCTGGCAGATCTCGCCGCAGCAGCTCGACGAACACTGCCGCGCCGGCGGTCCGCGCCTCCGGCTGTTGATTCTCAACGCGCCGGGCAATCCCACCGGGCTGTCGCCGGACGCCGACCATCAGGCGGCGCTGGCCGAGGTGGCGCGACGCCATGGCATCATCGTGCTGGCCGACGAGATCTATGCGCCGCTGCATCACCAGGGCGCCCACCGGGCGTTCGCCCGCGACTATCCCGAGGCCACGGTGACCACCAGCGGTCTCTCCAAGTGGTGTGGTGCCGGTGGTTGGCGTCTCGGCGTGATGCAGGTACCGCCGGCGCTGGGCGAGGAGCTGATGGCGCGGCTACTGGGCATCGCCTCCGAAACCTGGTCGAGCGTGGCCAGCCCGGTACAGGAGGCGGCCTGCGTCGCCTACCGCCACACGCCGCAGCTCGCCGCTTATCTGCAGCGTCAGCGCGCCTGGCTTTCATTGATCGGGCAGTGGTGCAGCGCCGAGCTCAATGCGGCGGGCATTCGCACCCACGCTCCGGACGGCGGCTTCTATCTATTCCCCGACTTCGAGGCGCAGCGTGACAGGCTCGCGGCACGCGGCATTCATACCAGTGCCGAGCTCACTGCCCGCCTGCTCGAGGAGACCGGTGTGGCGCTGCTGCCGGGATCGGCCTTCGGCTGTGCGCCTGAGCAGTTGAGCGCCAGGCTGGCCTATGTCGACTTCGACGGCGAACAGCTGCTGGGGCAGGACCCGGCGCGACTCGAGGCGCCGCTGGAGGTGGCGGCCCTGGCGCGGGTCCGCGACGGTATCCACGCGCTCGTCGAGTGGCTATCCTGAGAGGGGTGGGCGCTGCCACCGGCATGACCGAGGCTGCTGGCTGATGAATTCAGCGTTTTCTCGGACTGCCGGAGAGGGTGTTTACAAATTCGGCGAGCGAAGGCAAGGCAAAATCGGTCGAAAAACGGACCGGGCTCGCGTACGCGGCCGATGTTAACGCCGTATTGCCGAGCGCAGATATCTTGTACACACCCTCGGAGGGCACGAGACACATTTCATTGCCGAGAGAAACACTTTCTACGGGAACTCTTGGCCATGTGAGGCATCCCACTTAGGCACATGCAGAAAATCGATATCTGGAGGATTGAATGCAACGGATCACTGCGTTTCTCGCGGCAGCCATGATGACCACCGGGCTGGCCAGCGCGCCGGTCATGGCTCAGGATACCGCCGACAGCGCCGCCAAGACCCAGGCGCCGGCGAAAAACTTCTCCGACGCGCAGCTGCAGCACTTCGCTGACGCCTCGCAGCAGATCGCCTCGATCTCGCAGGACTACACCGAGCAGCTGCAAAATGCCTCCGACGAGGGCGAACAGCAGAAGATTCGCCAGCAGGCCAACGACGAGATGGTCCAGGCCGTGAAGGACAACGAGATGAGCGTCGAGCAGTTCAACGCCATCGGTCAAGCCATTCAGCAGGATCCGCAGCTGATGCAACGCGTGCAGGGCATGGTGCAGAAGAAGCAGTAAGCGACTGCTGCCAGCGCCTTCAGCGCCCCGCCCCGGCTCGTCCGGGGCGGGGCGCTCTGTTTTGGGGCCTGATAGGTCTAGGCTGTTGCCAGCCAGGAGTGGCAGGGCACCAAGATAGTGCCGGGAGCGATGCTGGACGCCGAAGGGGGCCGAAGTCTGGCGGGCAACCTGCGTCAAGGAGGGCAGGGCACAAAAAAACCGCCGATCGCAGGATCGGCGGTCTGGTTTTCGGCAACCCATGATGTCATTTCATGGGCTGCGGCGACGGCTCAGTTGTTGCCGTCGATGGCGTTGCTGGCATCACGCAGCAGATTGGAGGTGGCCTCCTTGGTGCTCTGCCAGGCGCTGGAGGCGCCCTGTTTGGTCTGCTCCCAAGCCTGTGCGGCGTTGGTCTTGGCCTGCTGCCACCAATCGTTGGTGTACTCGGGCTGCTGCTTCAGGGCGCTCTTGTCGATATCCAGCACCACGCGATACTCGATGTCGTCGAGGTTGTCGGCGTGGACCGTCTCGACGGTGAAGTCGCCTTTCTGGACCACGAACTCACGATCACCCATGTCGAGCACGCCGCCAGCTTCGATCACCAGCGCCTGAACGCCCATGTCTTCGCCCAGCAGGATGTCTTCGACATCGCCGATATCATCTTTGGGCGCGCTCTTCAGATAGACGTCGGCGTCCATCAGCTCCCCGGCGGAGTAGAGTCCCTGCAGGTCCTGCTTGGCGGTATCCTGGGCCAGGGCGGCCTGGGACATGCCAGCGGAACCGGCGACCAGCGCGGCGGCACCCAGAGTCTGCTTCCATGACAGTTTTTGCATCTTCGTCTCCTTGCCTGAAGGCTCCATTGACGAACCAATATCCTTTGCAACCTGCGGTAATACTTTGAAAAACCGTCAGATTACGTGTCTGTAATATAGTCGTTGACTGGGGCTTTGCAAGGCGCCTGCGCGCTTAGCTCGGCAATAGGAATGCCAGCTCCAGCGGCAGATAGACGAACGCCAGCAGCGTCGAGCAGAACACCAGACTGGCGACGTACTCCGGCTCGCGCCGGGCACGCTGGGCGAACAGATAGTTGTAGACCGCCACCGGCATGCTCATCTGCAGGGCCAGGGCGCTGGCGGCGAGGGGCGGCAGGCCGAGCAGGGCGGCGACGCCGAAGGAGAGCCCCAGGGCGATGGGCACCCGGCAAAGGGTGAAGAGCAGACCCGAGGAGAGGCTGCGCGCCTGGATGCTGGCCAGCGACACCCCCAGGGTGATCAGCATCAGCGGAATGGTCAGCCCGGAGAGCAGATGCACGGTGTTGCCGAGCCAGGCCGGCAACGGTGTGCCGCTTAACAGGAAGAGCAGGGAGAGGGCGATGCTGTAGAGCGTGGGGTTTTTCAGCAGAGCCTTCCACGGGTTGCCCCGCGACGCCATCATCATGCCGAAGGTGAACTGGATCAGGGCGTTGGCGACCCAGGCGGTCATGGCGAAGGTGAAACCGGCGTGGCCGAAGGCGTAGAGCGATACCGGCAGACCCATGTTGCCGGTATTGGGGTACATCATCGGTGACAGGATCACCCGCCACGACTTGTTCAGCAGCCGCGCCACGCCCAGGCTGGCCAGCGCCAGGCCGGCGAGCACCAGCAAGGTCGCCAGCAGGGTCATGCCGAAGTCGCCCGGATCGACATCGGCATTGGCGAGCGAGGCGAGCACCAGCGCCGGTGTGCCGACATTGAACACCAGCTTGGTCACGAACTCGGTGGGGTAGCTGTAGCCGAGCCGAATCCAGCCGAAGCCGATGCTCGCGCCGGCCAGCACCGGCGCCATCACGGCGAAGAGTTGAGCGAGCATGCGGGTGTTTCCCCATCAGCGGTGACAGTGCGAGCCAGGTGGAGCCGATCACGCTCCAGGCGCGCCATTGTCGTCAATCCCGCGGCGGCGTCAATTCGCGGCGTCTGGCCGGCGCGGCGGCGGTCACTTCTTCGTCACCTCGAGCACGATGCGCCCATGGTGGTTGGCGCAGGTCTCCAGATAGCGGTGCGCTTCGATCACCTCGCTGAAGTCGAAGCAGTGATCGATCTGCGGGCGCAGCTCGCCGCTGAGGGTCATGCGCTCGACGTCGGCAATCGCGCGCGCCAGCGCCGGACGATTCTGGGGGATATCCAGCTCCGGCTTGCCGCTGAAGTTGGAGAGGCTGTGAACATGGAACTGGATGTTCTTGCGAAAGGCCGCCTGTGCCGGGAACGAGGTCTCGTTGCCGCCGAGCAGGCCATAGAGGATCAGCCGCCCGCGCGGCGCCATGACCTCGCCCAGCAGGTTGAACTGGGGACCGCCGAGGGCATCCAGCGCGACATCGACGCCCTGGCCGTCGGTGAGCTTGGTCACTTTCTTGACCAGATCCTGGGTCTCGGTATGTATCACCGCGTCGGCACCCAGGGTCTTCAAATAGTCGATGGCGCCTTCGTGGGGTGTCGCTGCGATCACCCGGGCGCCCAGAGCGTGGGCCACCTGCACCGCGTAGGGGCCGCCGATATGGCAGGCGCCGGTGATCAGTACGGTCTCGCCGGGCTGCAGCGCGGCGATCTCGCAAAAGCCGAGCCAACTGACCAGCGACGGCAGATAGTGCACGCTCGCCTCGATTGCCGAGAGCTGGGGCGGATAGGCGATCAGCGCCTCCACCGGGAGCACCGTGTGCTCGGCGTAGGTGGCGTAGCGGTTGGGGTCGAAGGCGGGGATCGAGGCGACCCGGTCGCCGGGGCGGAACGCCTCGACGCCGGGCCCGACGGCGACCACCCGCCCGGCCATCTCGCTGCCCAGGCCCGCGGGCAGGGTGGCCCGGGTCGGCCCCATGTTGCGCCGCCACAGTACATCGTGCCAATTGACCCCGATGGCCTCGGTGGCGATCGCGACTTCCCCGGCAGCGGGTTCCTGCGCTGGGGACTCGATGATGTCGAGGACTTCGGCACCGCCGAATCGTTGAAATTGTATCGTGCGTGACATGGCACACCTCGGACGTTCCGAATCTGTTATCCGACTCTATCGATGATGATCGCGACACACTATGCTCGATCATCGATACTGGCTATAACGCGTATCGATAACCGCGATGGGACGCCGGTCGCCGCTGCCGGTACCCTCGGCTCGGCGGCCGGGTTCGGCGTGGAGTGCGCGACCGACCCGCCTGCGTGCGGTGAGGCACGCCAGGGGCAGGCGACGGTGTGGTAGAGCGGCGGTGTAGTAGGGCGGCGGTGTAGTAGGGCGATTTTGTGGTAAGGCGAGGGAGTGGGTGATGAATCGAAGCGACCTGCGTGGCGTCGACTTCAAACTGCTGGTGGTCTTCGAGACGCTGATGCAGGAGCGCAGCGTCTCCCGGGCGGCGGAGCGGCTGTTCCTGGGGCAGCCGGCGACCAGCGCCGCCCTTGGACGGCTGCGCGACGTGTTCGGCGATCCGCTGCTGGTGCGCACCGGGCGCCAGATGGTGCCCACGGCGCGGGCGCTGGAGATCTACGATCAGCTGCAGCCGGCGCTGGATGCGATCTCCAGCGTGCTCAGCCGCACCAGCAGCTTCGACCCCAGTACCAGCGAGGCGGTGTTCCGCGTCGGCTTCAGCGACGATATCGAGTTCGCCCTGCTGCCGGCGCTGCTCAAGCGCCTGCGTACCGAGGCGCCGGGCATCGTGCTGGTGGTGCGCCGGGCCGACTTCCACCTCATGCCGCAGCTGCTCAACACCGGCGAGATCACCGTCGCCGCCGGCTACGCCCGCGACCTGCCCGCCAACGCCAAGCAGAAGACCCTGCGCCACTCACGGGCCAAGGTGCTGCGTGCCGACGGCCGCCCCGGCGCGCTGACCCTGGACGACTACTGCGAACGTCCCCATGTGCTGGTGTCGTTCGACGGCGACCTGCACGGCTACGTCGATGACCTGCTCGCCGCCAACGGGCGCCGGCGTCGGATCGTGCTCGCCGTACCGCAGTTCAACAGCCTCGCCTCGCTGCTGCAGGAGACCGACATGCTGGCCACGGTACCGGATTACGCCGCCGACGTGCTCGCCGCCCAGGGCGGGTTGCGGGTCGACGAGCTGCCGCTGGAACGCCAGCCCTCGGCGCTGAGCATGGTGTGGCAGAGCGTCTACGACAACGATCCCGCCGAGCGCTGGCTGCGTTCGCGGATTCAGATGATGTTCGCCGACGACGAGGCGTGACGCGGAGCGCGGCTTGACTTCGTGAGTGAAGATCAGAATCATTCGCGCTTGCGCCGGGTGCGCCCGCCGCTCCGACTCCGCCCTCACGCCGCCGCCGCCGCATGCCGGCTGATCCGCTGGCGGAGCCATTTCCGCCACCGACAGGATCGGCATGGAACTACTGCGCGTCGTCTTTCGTCACTACCGCTGGCCGTTCGTCGGTGTGATGCTCCTCAGCCTTCTCAGCGCGGTGCTGGGGATCGGCGTGATCGCCTTCATCAACCATGCGCTGATCGCCACCGAGGGGAGTGTCGGCGACAGCCGCGTGCTGACCACCCTGGTGCCGTTCATCGGCCTGGTGGCGCTGCTGCTGGCGGTGACCCTGGGCTCGCAGCTGGCGCTCACCACGCTGGGCCATCACTTCGTCTACCGCCTGCGCGAGCGGCTGATCAAACGCATCCTCGACACCGACATCGAACGCCTGGAGCAGCTCGGCAGCGCCCATCTGCTGGCCAGCCTGTCGAGCGATATCCGCAATGTCACCATCGCCTTCGTGCGGCTGCCGGAGCTGGTCCAGGGGGTGATCATCACCCTGGCCTCGGTGGCCTATCTGCTGTGGCTGTCGCCGCCGCTGCTGATGGTCACCGCGGTGTGGATCGCCTTCACCATGCTGGTGGGGTGGTGGCTGGTATCGCGGGTCTATCACCATATTCATATCACCCGCACCACCGACGATCGCCTCTATCGCGACTACGAGACGGTGATCCACGGCCGCAAGGAGCTCTCGCTCAACCGGGACCGCGCGCGGCATCTGCTGGAGGAGGTGTATGACGCCCATGCCCGCACCTACCGTGACCACATCATCCGCGCCGACACCTTCCATCTGAGTGCCGGCAACTGGACCAATATCATGATGCTCGGTGCCATCGGCGTGGTGTTCTTCCTCGCCAACGGCCTGGGCTGGTCCAATACCGCGGTCGCTGCCACCTTCTCGCTGACGCTGCTGTTCCTGCGCTCGCCGCTGATCCAGGCGGTGGGGGCAACGCCGACCCTGATCACCGCCCAGGTCTCGTTCGACAAGCTGCGCGAGCTGGAGCTGGCGCCTTATCGCGCCTCCTTCGACCTGGTCGAGGATCACGGCGAGTGGCAGACGCTGTCACTGCGCGGGGTCACCTATCGCTACCCCGGGCGCGCGGGGCGCGAGGGCTTTGCGGTGGGGCCGCTCGATCTCGCGCTCACCCGTGGCGAGCAGGTCTATCTGATCGGCGGCAACGGCAGCGGCAAGTCGACCCTGGCCAAGCTGCTGACCGGGCTCTACCGGCCGCACTCCGGCGAGATCCAGGTCGACGGCGTGGCGGTCACCGAGGCCGAGTGGCCGCGCTATCGTCAGCGCTTCGCCGCGGTCTATACCGACTTCCATCAGTTCGATCGGCTGATGGGGCCGCGCGGCGGTGCGGCCGATCCGGCGCTGCTCGACAACTGGCTGGAGACGCTGCAGCTGGCGCGCAAGCTCGAGCTGGACGCCGGCCAGGTGCTGGATACCGAGCTCTCCCAGGGGCAGCGCAAGCGTCTGGCACTGCTGATGGCGCTGGTCGAGCAGCGCCAGATCTTGCTGCTCGACGAGTGGGCGGCGGACCAGGACCCCCAGTTCCGCCGGGTCTTCTACCGCGAGCTGATGCCGCGCTTCCGCGAACTCGGCATCACCGTGTTCGCCATCAGCCATGACGACCACTACTTCGCCCACGCTGACCGCCTGCTGGAGATGCGCGACGGCCAGCTGTTCGAACTCACCGGCGAGGCGCGCGACCTCGCCAGCCGCGATGCGGTGGCGCGGATCGATACCGCCTCTCCTTGAGCGCACCCTGTGCGTGCAACGCCCCGGGAAGCGCTGAATAAATTGCCGAACGAGATGAAGGGCAAGGCGCACGGAACGCAGAAGGCGAGACATAACAGGGGGTTAGGCGAGTCTTCGAGTACCGCGCAACGTAGTCATTCGCTCGTGCAGGCATTTATGCAGTGGTTCCCTAGCGGCGTGCTGGCGGCAGCGTCTTGCCCTTGCGCTCGCCGACGCTCGCCTCCTGTGCCAGGCGCCGCCCACCGTGGCGGGCGCGGGCCTCGAGTTCGGGGATCAGGTCGCCTTCGCTGAGATGACGCCAGAAGCGTTGCGGCATGTGCTGGGTCATGACCCGATGATTGAGCCGCGCCGGATTGAAGGTGCTGACGAAGTAGGTGCGCCAGAGCGCGTGCTCGCTATCCTCGCCGGCGGTCTGGGCCGCCCGGGCCCTGGCCGCCCAGGCTGGCGGGCAGGGTGTGCGGTAATCCAGCTGTTCGCCGTTCCAGGCCACGCCGCCCCGCGGGGTGGCGATCAGGAAGGGGTTGCTGCCCAGGCGGTCGGCGAAGTGCTCGGCACCCAGCTCGAGCACATCGTGGGCCGGCTCGAACCAGGCGATGAAACTGGCTTTCGACTCTTCCACGCTCTGGTAATCCTCCCTGGCATGGAACTCTTCCCCGCCAGAGGCTCTCTTCGCGCCCCGCGCATCCGCCTCGTCTCCATCCGTGTCGTCGCGATAAAAGCGCAGGAAGGCGTGCATATGGTGCGCCTCGCGCTTGACCGCATGGTGGCGCTGGTGCAGCACGCGGCCATCGACGTCGGCGGCGTGGATGGCCGCGCGCTCGCCCTGATGCAGGCGCCACATCACCCGGTAGAGCAGCGCCCAGCGGCCCTGTTCGCCCTCACCGCAACGATAGCGGGAGGCGCGTTCGAGCAGGGCCAGGTCCTCACGGGCGATGCGCACCGGGGGCGGCGGCACGCTCGGCTCGGGCAGCCTGATAGCGCCGGCCTCGGCGCTGGCGAAGAGATCCTCCTGGACCTCGCGGGCATCCTCCCATATCACCGCCGCCGGCGGCACGCCGGCCTGCAGCAGGCGCCGGGCGGCGTCGCGCCACTGGCCGAAGTCCGCGGCGGGCACGACCCAGGGCGTGGACGAGGCAAGCGTCATCGCGGGCTCACCACAGTGCCATCTGCGCCGGCTGCGGCGCGGTCAGCTGCTGGCGCAGGCGGGCGCTGTCGCGCTGGCCGTCGGCGGGGCGGTAGTCTTGGGTCACCACGAAGGGGCGCAGGATCTCTATCCGGCAGCGCAGCGCGATCAGATCCTGAAAGCGGATTCGCCGGTGGCGGCGCAGCTCGACCAGCCGCTGCACGCTCCTCAGGCCGATCCCCGGCACACGGGCGATCAGCGCCGGCTCGGCGCGGTTGAGATCGAGCGGGAAGGTGTCGCGATGGGTCAGCGCCCAGGCCAGCTTGGGGTCGATGTCGAGTGCCAGATTGCCCGGCTTGCCGAGCAGCTCCGCGGCGGCGAAGCCGTAGCCGCGGATCAGGAAGTCGGCCTGGTAGAGCCGATGCTCGCGCAGCAGCGGCGGGGCAGCCTGGGGCAGCCCGGCGGGGCGTTCGGGGATCGGGCTGAAGGCCGAGTAGTAGACGCGCTTGAGCCGGAAGCGCTGATAGAGCTGTTCGGCGGACTGCAGGATGGTGCGGTCATCGGTGGTATCGGCGCCGACGATCATCTGCGTGCTCTGGCCTCCCGGGGCGTAGCGTGGCGCCATGCGCTTGGGGTTGTCGCTGCGCGGCGGGTGCTTGGCCTCCTGCGTGGCCGCGTCGTTGGCGGCATCGATGCCCTGGCGGATCTGGCCCATCGCCGAGTGGATGGTGCCCAGCTGCTTCTCCGGCGCCAGGGTCTTGAGGCTCGTCAGCGTCGGCAGTTCGATATTGGCGCTGAGACGGTCGGCGTAGCGCCCGGCCTCCTCCAATAGCCTGGGGTCGGCCTCGGGAATCGCCTTGAGATGGATATAGCCGCGGAACTGGTGGGTCTCGCGCAGCAGCCTGGCCACCTGGATCAGCTGCTCCATGGTGTAGTCGCTGGAGCGGATGATGCCCGAGCTCAGGAACAGCCCGCTGATGGTATTGCGGCGGTAGAACGAGAGCGTGAGCCGCACCACCTCTTCCGGCGTGAAGCGGGCGCGCGGGATATTGCTCGAACGGCGATTGATGCAGTACTGGCAGTCGTAGAGACAGAAGTTGGTCAGCAGCACCTTTAGTAGCGAGACGCAGCGGCCATCCGGAGTGAAGCTGTGACAGATGCCCATGCCGCTGGAGGCACCCAGCCCGGCCTTGCCGCGGGAGCTGCGATTGGGCGCGCCGCTGCTGGCGCAGGAGGCGTCGTACTTGGCGGCATCGGCCAGGATGGAGAGTTTGTCGATCAGCTCCATGGCGCACCTCGAGCAGGGAGAGACGGCAGCTCCGGCCCCTGGCCGACCCTGGCAGGGCGGTCCGGGCCGAAAGCGCGTGGCTCGAGGTACTGTACTCAAAAACAGTGGTTTTGCATACAGTATTCGGGTGGGCGTCGACGCCCGATCAGTTCGGTGTCTCGCCGGCGGCCAGCAGCGCCTGACAGCGATCACGAATCTCGCCGTAGGGGTAGGCCTCGAAGCGTGCGAACCCCGGTAGCTGGCGCGCCTTGAGCGGGGTGAACAGCGGCATCGCCAGCCCGCACAGAAAGTGCGCCAGGCGCTGGGGCCCGGGCGGCTCGCCAAGGGTATCGCGGTGGCGGGCGATGAACGGTGCCAGCGCCTGCTGCAGCGTCTGTACATCGGGTTCGGGCAGTGGCGGGGCCGGCGGCAGGCTGGCGACCTGGCCGTGGCATACCGAGCAATTGCCGCAGCCGGACGAGCCCGCCGGTGGGGCCTCGCCGAAGTAGGCGGCAAGGCGCCAGGTCAGGCAGGTGGTGGACTCGAACAGGTCGAGCATGGCGTGCAGCCGTGCGATCTCGCTCGCCTCCCGCGCCTGGTACTCGGCCAGCAGGGTGTCGCTCAGGCCGTCGATGTCGAACTCGGGCGTCAGCACCTCGTAGACATCGGTCATGCGCTTGGCTTCCAGCACCACCCAGCCCTTCTCCTGGAAGTACTCCAGCGCTGTGATCACCCGCCCCCGGGAGGCGTCGAGCCCGGCGGCCGCCCCGGCCTGATAGAGGCGCTCGAAATCCACCGTGCCCCAGGTGCGTGCCATCGGCACGTTGTCGACGATCAGCTGCACGAAGTCGGCGCGCTCGCCTTCGAAGCGTGCCACCAGCGTCTCTGCAGGCTCGACGTAGCGCAGCCGGTACTCGGCCAGATAGGCGTAGCGCGGCGCGATGACGCCGTGCATCTCCAGGCGCACCAGCAGCGTCTTCAGCGGCAGCAAGCGCACATTGCTGTCGCGCGAGAGGGTGTTGAGCAGCACCGGCCACTGGCGCTCCGGCCGGGCTCCGGCGGTGGCGATCTCATCGAGCACGTGACGAATGCCGGCGCGCTCCGGGGTATCGCCATAGACGAAGTTCTCCAGCACCCGCAGGCCGTCGCGGCCGGCCAGGGTGAGGCAGCGCGAAGGCTTGCCATCGCGCCCGGCGCGGCCGATCTCCTGACTGTAGTTCTCGATCGACTTGGGCAGGTCGTAGTGGACCACGTTGCGGATATCGCCCTTGTCGATGCCCATGCCGAAGGCGATGGTGGCTACGATGCAGGCGAGCTCGCCGTGCATGAAGCCCTGCTGGATGGCGTCGCGGGTCTCGCTGTCGAGTCCGGCATGGTAGGCCCGCGCGGCGATGCCTCGGGCGCTGAGATCGCGGGCGACCTGCTCGGCGCTGTGCTGCAGGGTGACATAGACGATGGTGGGCGCGGCCGCACCCGGCTGCTGCTGTGGGGCCAGCCAGGCGGCCAGGGCCTCCAGGCGCTCGGCGGCCGGCACCGGCTGCACCAGCAGTTCGAGATTGGGGCGATGGAAGCCGGTGGTGATCACGTCCTCGGCGGCGATGGCGAACTTGTCGCGCATATCGTCGATCACCGCCGGGGTCGCGGTGGCGGTGAGCAGCAGCGCCTGGGGAATGTCGAACTCGCGCTGGTAGTCGGGCAGCTTGAGGTAGTCCGGGCGGAAGTTGTGGCCCCACTCGGAGATGCAGTGGGCCTCGTCGATCACCAGTAGCGAGATCGCGATCTGGCGCAGGAAGTGGCGGAAGCGCTCGTTCTTGAGCCGCTCCACCGAGACCATCAGGATCTTGAGCTCGTTGCGCCGCGCCCGCTCCATGATCTCGCGCACGGTGTCGCGGTCCTGGGTGGAGTCGATACTGGCGGCGGCCACGCCGTGGCGCTGGAGAAAGCCGAGCTGGTCCTGCATCAGCGCCAGCAGCGGCGAGACCACCAGGGTGAGATGGGGCAGGTGCAGCGCGGGGAGCTGATAGCACAGCGACTTGCCGGCGCCGGTGGCGAAGATCGCCGCGGTCGAACGGCCGCCGATGACGCGTTCGATCACCGCGCCCTGGCCGCCGCGGAAATCGTCGAAACCGAAGACGCGCTGCAGGGTCTGACGGGCGGTCTCTTGGGTCATGTCGGACTCCCTGGGTTGGCCGGTGCAGCGCGGCCGGGCCCGGCGCTGCGGGGGCGCAGTATCGCATGCCCGGATGACGCTTGCAGGTCGCTGCCGAGTCGGCGGGGCGAACGGCCGGCGCGATGGAAAGCGCCGGCGCGCCCGCTGAGCTATCGAGTCGGGATATCGCGCCGTGGCCAGGGGGCGCTGGTGGCGTCGGCCGCGGTGGCCGGCTCATCCGGCGGTTCGGTCTGGTTCGGGGTCAGGGTCGCGTTGGCGTGGCGCGAGGAGCGGTAGCTGACGCCGTGACGCGCCCGCGGCGGCTCGTTGCCGGCATGCAGTGCGGTGACCCGTTCGATGATCGCGCGGTCGCCCAGGGTCATGCGGTCGAGCATGCGCAGATGCTGCAGCCAGTTGGGTACCAGGAACACCTCCTGCCACAGGTCGCGGTCGACGATATCGCGGTAGAGCGACCAGCGCTTGGCGCCGTTGCGCAGGCGCAGCTTGCGCAACGGCCGCACCGCACGGGCGAAGTCGCGTAGATGCTCGGCGTCGATACGGTACTCGATGGTGACCATGACCGAGCCGCGGGCCGGGTCGAACTCGAAGTCCGGGCGCTCGGTGTGCACCTCCGGCGCCTCGATCAGGCCGCTGGCGTCGAGGTCCGGCAGCCGCGAAGGCAGGAACAGCAGCGCCGAGAGCAGCAGCAGTGCGCCGGCCAGCAGCAGTGCCATATGCACCCCGACTCCCTCGGTCAGCTGGCCCCACAGCAGCGAGCCCAGGGTCAGCCCGGCGTAGAGCGCGGTCTGGTAGAGCGCCAGCGCGCGCGCCTTGACCCAGTCCGGCACCAGCACCTGCACCGCCGAGTTGTAGGAAGCGACCGCAGCGATCCAGCAGCCCCCGCCGATCACCAGCGCCGGGAACAGCAGCCACAGCCTGTCGACCCCGCCGAGCATCAGCATCACGCCGCCCAGCAGCATGGCGGCGACGCTGATCAGGCGACTGCTGCCGAACCGCTGACGCGCCCGGTTGACCAGGGTGCTGCCGGCGATCGCGCCGATCCCCAGCCCGCCCAGCATGTAGCCGTAGAGCGAGGCGCTGCCACTGGGGTGCTGATGCGCCAGCAGCGGCAGCAGCGCCCAGATGGCGCTGGCTGAGATGCCGAAGATGAAGGCACGCAGCATCACCAGCCGGGTGACGCTGGAGTACTGCACGAAGTGCATGGCCGCCTTGACCCCCTCCCACAGCCGCTCCGGCGGCAGCGACTTGGGCAGCACCGCGCGTTTCCAGCGCCACAGCGCGGCGAGCAGGCCGCAGAAGCAGAGCACGTTGAGCAGGAAGATCCACGCCGGCCCCACCGCTGCCAGCAGCAGACCGCCGATGGCCGGGCCGATGGCACGGGCGGCGTTGTAGTTGACGCTGTTGAGCAGTACCGCGCTGGAGACCAGATTGCGCGGCACCTGCTCGTTGACCGCCGCCTGCCACGCCGGGGTGGTGATCGCCGCACCGATCGACACGCACAGGATCGAGGCGAGCAGCAGGGTCGGCGAGAGCAGGCCGAGAAAGGCGATCAGGGTGATGAAGGCGCCGCCCAGCAGCTCGATGGTCAACCCGAACAGCATCACCTTGCGGCGGTCGTAGTTGTCCGCGATCACCCCGGTGACGATCGACATCAGCACCAGCGGCAGCGCCGCTGCCACCTGGATCATCGCCACCAGCAGCGCGCCGCCGGCGCTGGAGGTGACCACCCAGGCCGCCGCCACCGACTGCGCCCACACCCCCAGGTTGGCGAACAGGTTGGCGATCCAGATCATGCGGAAGGCGGGGACGCCGAGCGGCGCGAAGGTGCTCACGTCCGCCGGGCGCGGCGGCGTCTGATCGGGTTCGAGGGTCAGATCGCTTTGACGGGAAACGGGTTGCAGCATGGCGGGCTCGCTGTCGGCAGGCGAATCGGAAAGCCAGGGTTCAGTGGCTAAACATTAGCATCCTGTGTAGCTCCCCCCGCGTCCAGCGCGATCTTCGCCTGCGTGCGTCAATGACGGGAGGCGCTGTCGCATCGGGCGTCGATGATAAGGTGTGGGCTGACACGGCAGATCTCGGCGTCCGTCAGGGAGTTCTCTCGACCATGATCAACACCTTCGCGGTGTCTCACTATCGCAGCCTGAGGCAGATCGTCTCGCCGCTCACTGAACTCAACGTGGTCACCGGCCCCAACGGCAGCGGCAAGTCCAATCTCTACAAGTCGCTGCGGCTGCTGGCCGACACCGCGCGGGGCAACCTGATCGCCTCGCTTGCCCAGGAGGGCGGGCTCGACCACACCTTCTGGGCCGGACCGGACACCCTGACCCGCGGCATGCGCGAAGGCAGCGTCCCCATCCAGGGTGGTCCGCGCCGACGCAGCCCGCGGCTGCGGCTGGGCTTCGTGGGCGAGACCTTCGGCTACGCCATTTCGCTGGGCATGCCGTCGCCGCAGGGGTTCGCCAGCTACCAGGAGCCCTCCCTGTTCCAGCTCGATCCCGAGATCAAGCGGGAGTGCATCTGGGCGGGTGAGGTCTATCGGCCCAGCAACTGTCTGGTCGATCGCCAAGGGTCGACGGTCAAGGTACGCCAAGGGCGTCAGTGGCGGGTGTACGACGCCCATCTCGATCCGCGTGACAGCATCCTGAGCGAAATCAGCGACCCGGTCGCCGTGCCCGAGGTACACGCCGTGCGCCAGGCGGTTCGTGGCTGGCGCTTCTACGACCAGTTCCGCAGCGATGCACACGCCCCCGTTCGCACGCCGCAGATCGGCACCCGCACCCCGGTACTGGATCATGACGGTCATGGGTTGGTGGCCGCACTGCGCACCATCCACGAGATCGGCGACCGGCAGGCACTGCATGCGGCGATCGAGGATGCCTTCCCCGGGGCCAGGCTCGGCGTCGAGGCCGATGGTGGCAATCGCTTCCTGCTGCGGTTCCAGCAGGAGGGCCTGCTGCGACCGCTGAACCAGGCGGAGCTGTCGGATGGCACGCTGCGCTATCTGCTGCTGGTGGCGGCGCTGCTGACGCCCCGGCCGCCATCGCTGATGGTACTGAACGAGCCGGAGACCAGCCTGCATCCCGATCTGCTGCCCGCCCTGGGGCGGCTGATCGTGCGTGCCTCCCGCGAGACGCAGGTGTGGGTGGTCTCCCACGCCCCGCGCCTGGTCGCGGCGCTGGAGCGCGATGCCCAGTGCAACGCCATCGCCCTGGAGAAGACGCTGGGGGAGAGCGTGATCGTCGATCAGGGCATGCTCGACGCACCGCCATGGCAGTGGGCGGATTGAGGCCCAGGGCCTGGCGGTGCGCCTGGCCGGAGGCGACGGATCAGATCGCCTGCGCCCAGCGCTGCTCGACCACGTCGCTATGGGCCGCCAGCGGATGCCAGGCCACAGGGCCGTCGCTGTCGGCGAGGTCGAACACTTCCCGCCCGGCGACATGGTTGAGGATGGTCGCCGAGCGCCACGCCATCAGCGACAGCTGCGGCTCGGCGATGCCGTGGCTGTGGCGCCCGGCGTTGACCGCATAGAGCCGGTGGGCGGCGGGGCCATCCCAGGCCACCTCGAAGTGGGGGCCGAGTACCAGCTCGCCATGGGCATCACGTGGCAGACGCTCGGCCAGCGGCGCCAGGCACGCCGGTAGCTGCGAGGAGAAGCCGGTGGCGAAGATCACCACATCGGCGTCGAAGCGCTCGCGCTCGCCGCCCAGGCCGTGCTCGGTGGTCAGGCTCAGCCCGGTGCCCTGGCGCTTCAGCGCCACCGCGCTGCGGTGCGGCAGCAGGCGCGCCCAGCGCGGCTCGCCGAGCACGTCGAAGCGGTGATAGAGCTCGCGGTAGAGGGTCTGCAGGGCGGCGGGCGTGATGCCATCGCTGGCCAGCTTCTGGGCCGCCACCTCGCGCTCGCGCACCGCCCGCGACAGGCCGTGGAAGGCGCTGGTGTAGCCGGGGGTGAAGTACTCGTTGGTGAACGCGGTCTCGTCGAGCGGCTCGAAGTTGCGCCGCCGCGAGATCCAGTCGAGCGAGCGCGGCTGGCCCCAGTGTCCACGCAGGGCATTCAGGAACACATCGGCGCCGCTCTGGCCGCCGCCCACCACCACCACGCGCAGGCCGGAGAAGTCGCGCCGGGCATGGGCGATCTCGGCCGCGTGCAGGCAGTGTGGGCCGCGCAGTGCGGTGGCGAACTCAGGCATCCACGGCGCCTTGCCGGTGCCCAGGCAGAGGTGGCGGGCGCGGTAGTCGCCGCTGTCGGTGCGCAGGCGGAAGCCGTGGGCGTCGAGCTCGATCTCGCGCACCCCCTGGCCCAGTGCCACGCTCTCCAGGCGCTCGCCGACCCAGCGCAGGTAGTCGGAGAACTCGGCGCGGCTGACGCTGCCCAGCTCGGCATTGAGGAAGCGATAGAAGCGCCGGTGGCTGACCAGATAGTTGAGGAAGGAGTGGCGGCTGTCCGGCGCTACCGCAGTGACCAGATCCTTGAGGAAGCCGGTCTGCAGATGGGTATCGGGCAGCATCAGGCCGGGGTGCCAGGAGAGCGCCTGGCGCCGCTCGAAGAAGCGGGTGGCGAGTTGCGGCAGGCGCGAGTCCGCCAGCGCGGCGATGCTCAGGTTGAATGGACCAGCGCCCACGCCGGCCAGATCGAGAGTAGAGCGTTCAGACATCGGACACCTCCGGTGATGTGATGACCTCGGCGCGTGACGCGGCTTGGCGCACGCCGTGCAGAGGGTTGGCCACATGCAGATCCATCTCCGCCAGCATGCGCTCGCTGGCATTGTCGGTGGCGTGCAGGAACTTGGCACGATTGAGCGTCAGGCGCAGGATGCGCGGCGCGAACAGATCGAAGCGGGCGAAACGCTCGGCCAGCGCCGGGTGGCGTTCCCGGTAGGCGGCGAGGACGTCGCCGCAGAGCTGGTAGAAGCGCGTCTCATCCACCCCGCAGGCGGCGGCCAGCGGCGCGATGAAGCGCAGCGTGGTGACGAAGTGGCCGGTCTGCAGATCGTGGATCAGCTTCTCCGGCGGCAGCCGCACGGTGACCGCGGTGAGGTTCTCCGGCAGGTCGCTGGCCTCGGGGAAGTCCTCGTCGACCAGGCGCAGATCGCCCTGGAAATCCTTGAGCGCCAGGCGCTGGGGCCAGCCGTCACGCAGGATCAGGGTGAGATTCTGGCCGTGGGCGATCAGCGAGACGCCGTAGCGGCACATCAGGTGCCACATCGGCACCACGGTGACCTCGAACAGCCGTGTGAGCCAGCGCTCCGCGGCGGCCGGCGACTCGACCCCGGCCGCGGCCAGATAGGCGGCGAGCCAGGGCCGGCCCTGCTCGTCGCACTGCATCAGTTCGGCCATCAGCAGCGCCTGCTCGCTCGCCCCCAGGCGCGGCGCCAGTGCCTCGCGCCAGATCACCCCGAACAGCTCGGCGTAGCGGTAGGGGGCCTGGGCCAGGCGTGCGTACTGGGCGTGGGGCAGCACCGCGCCAGCGGGTTCGGCGAGGATCTCCAGCCCCGCGCGGGCGAACTCCGGGTCCTCCTCGGCGCGGCGCTTGAGCCACGCCGAGGCCGCCGGGCCGGCGAGCAGATAGCGCCCGGGAATGCCGCGATAGCAGGAGGTGTTCATGATCGTCAGCGGCAGCTTGATGTCGTGGCTGGCGCGCCGGCTGACGTTGGTCAGGGTGCGCAGCGACTGCTGCGGCGCGTAGCGGTCGCCGAACTCGCCCAGATAGTGCAGCCGGCCGTGGGCGATGTCGCCGGCGTGCAGCGGCGCCAGCCAGCGCTGCCACTGCCACGGGTGCACCGGCATCAGACGGTAGTCGGCGGGGGCGTCGACGCGCTCGGCCAGCGCCTGGTGCAGCCGCCCCAGCTCGATCTCGCAGAGCGCCGAGCGCAACAGTTCCGGGGTGTCGATGGCGCTGCCGCCGCACTCCAGCGCCTGGGCGGCGACCGCCACCCAGCCCAGCTGGAAGCTCTGGCCATGCTCCGGGGCGTAGCGCGCCAGCGCCTCCAGCCCCCAGCCGCGGCGCCCCTTGTTGAACAGGAACTTGGGATGGCCGTCGAGCAGCCGCTGGCGCTGCGGCTCGGGCAGCCGAATGGCGGCATCGGCGCTGAGACCGCGGCGCGCCTCGCGCAGCTGGCAGTCGGCGCGCAGGGTGGCGAACAGATCCTCCAGGTGCTCGGCGACCTGGCTATCCTGCATGCCCAACGGCGTGGCCAGCGCGAGCAGGAAGTCGGCCGCCTCCAGGCTCGCCCCGGGGGGCGGGCTCAGGCTCTCGGGGTCGACCTGAGGCTGGCCCCAGAGATTGGTTCGCGCGCTGAAGTGCCAGCTGCCGTGCTCGTCGAGGGCGAGGCGGTAGCCGCTGGCATCGTCGCCCTGCGGCTCGAGAATGCGCTCGTAGCTCAGCTCGCCGATCATCTTGGCGATCAGCGCACGGTTGGCCGCGCCCCAGTGGGGTGCCAGGCAGGTATCCAGCGCGGCCATCCCCGGCGTTGTGTGCATCGCAGCCTCTCTCCCCATCACAGAATCTCCCCGAAGAAGCGCTCGCGCTGGCCCATCACCAGGCTCGAGCGTTTGTGCGGGAAGTCGAAGTCGCGCAGACGCTCGAGCCCGAGGCGCCCCAGGTGGCGGAAGAGCCGGCGATTGTCGTGGCGCGGTTCCAGCACCAGCCGGGTGGTGCGCGGCTCGGAGAGGTAGGCGTAGTGGCTGAGCCCACCGAGCCAGGCATCGACGAACTGCGGCCCGCGCACGTCCTCCTCACCCACCAGCAGATGAATGCCGCGATCGAAGGGCGCCCAGGGGTAGTAGGGGGCGAGGCGATCCTCGGCGGCCCAGTAGAGCTCGAAGTAGCCGAACGCACGGCCATCGAACTCGCCGATCAGCGGCAGCGTGTGCGGATCGGCCAGGCGCTGATCGATGAACTCGGCCAGCTCCGCCTCGGGCCACGCCTGCTCCCAGAACTCGGCCACCCGCGGCAGGTGCATCCAGCGCACGAAGCGTTCGAGGTCGCGCTCGCGCTCGATCACCCGCAGGCCGAAGGTCTGGCCCAACTGCGGCATGTCTCGCCGGTAGACGTCGCCGCTCGGTTTGGTCGGGCGCCGGGGATGGCCCAGCTCGGCCTCGAAGGGCGTCTCCGCCGGGGTGGTCGGGGCGTGGCCCAGCCAGTGCCAAGGCTGCTGATAGAAGACCGGGCGCAGCACCCGGGGGCCGCCCAGGGTGGCGATGAGCGTCGGCCAGTCCGGGTGGCCCTGCCAGTCCGCGTCTTCGAGCACCAGTAGCGCCAGCGTCGGGTGACGGGCGAAGGCGGCGTCGAGGGTGGCGATCAGTGCCCCTGGTGCGCTGTTGTCGCCGCCGCGATTCAGGCGCGCGGCGCGGTCGGCGAGAAACGTGAGCGAGGGGGCGCCAGCGCTCGTCCGTTCAGGGCTCGTCTCGGCATTATCCGTATGGCCGAGCGGGGTATCGAGGGTGCCTTCCAGGGTGGCGTTCATGCGAGAGCTCCGGTGAGTCGGGTGGCGTTCGGCGTCGCGGCCAGCGGCGCCAGAGAGTCGGCGAGGGGCTGGGTCAGCGGATTGCGCAGCGGCAGGTAGAGGCGGGCAGGGTTGCCCAGGGTCGCCTCGTTGACGCCGCTCAGGTAACAGAAGAAGTTGCCCTTGACCTCCAGTTCGGGGGCATTCAAGGCGTGCTCCAGGCAGTCGAGATCGCCGTCGAGGCGCTCGCGCAGACCTTCGAGATGGGCGCGCAGGTCGGCCAGCAGCAGCGCTTCCTCGGCCAGGCCGTCGGCGGCCAGGGCGCTGGTGACGGCGAAGGTGGAGTTGATCAGCAGGTAGTAGAGGAAGTAGCGCCGCAGGGTGTCGCGGGACCAATGATTCTCCGGCGCCTCGGCCAGCTGCGGATGGCGGGCGAGGAAGTGATCGCTCACACCGCTGCCCTGGCAGTCGCGGTAGTCCATGCCCACCGGCCAGCCCTGGTCGAGGTGCAGCACGATGTTCTGCTGATGCGCCAGCAGCACGATGCCCTCTTCCACCACCAGCCCGAACAGCGGTGTGAGCACGCGCTCGCAGTAGGCGGCGAACCAGCCACGGGCAGCCTCTGCCAGCGGCTGACCACGCTGGGCGGCGGCCGCGCGGACCCGGGCGGCGAGCAGCGATTCGCCCTCCGCCGCCAGCGGCTGCTGGGTCAGGGTGGCGAGCACCACCGCCTCGGCCCCGGGCTCGCGCTGCAGCGGGTTCTCGCGCAGCAGCACCAGGCTGGCGGCATCCACCTGGCCCTCGACGTCGCGCCAGCCGAGCCAGGCCGGCTCCTGCATCACGTTGAAGCCGGGGAAGCGCTGGGCGATATCGAGATCGCGCATCCACTCATCCAGGCGCAGCCCGCGGGTGACCTCCTTGACGCTGAGCAGACGCAGCGAATTGGTCAGGCGCGCCGAGAGCGAGCCCTTGACCATCCAGGGCGCGCCGCTGGCGTAGAGCGAACGGTGTGACGAGGTGGGGTACCACTCGGCCTGGCTCTCGCCCAGCCAGACCAGCTCACCTGTGGCCTCGAGCGCCTGGACGCTGGGCTGCGCGCGCAGATGCCGGGCCTGCCACGGATGCATGGGCAGGGCGGCGAAGGCCTGCCCGGTGGCGCTTACCGGCAGCCGCGCGGCGAGCTCGGCGGGCAGTAGCTCGGCGGCCAGCTCGGCGGCGCCGCGCTCGCGGCTGGAGTCCTCGACCAGACGCTCGGGGGCGACTGCCCACCAGGCGAGACCGACCCGGGCGCGGTGCTCGGGGCAGTAGCGCTGCGCCTCCTGGGCGGTGAAGGGGGCGCGGGATTTGGGCGCAGGGTGGAAGGCGTGGCCAGCGAGCAGGCCCTGCTCGGCGGCGACGAAATCGAGCGGGCCCTGCTGCAGCCGGGTCAGATCGTCCCGGGCGTCGAGGCTCTCCTGGGTATTGGTGCGGCTCTCCAGGACCCGTTCGCGGAAGCGCGCCAGGGAGTCGGCATCGAGTTCGCCGACCAGTGCCGGCGTCGCCAGGACCCGATCCAGGGCGCTGGCGAAGTCGAGCGCCTGGGGCTCGCCCTGGTGGAGCGTTTCGCTCTGGGGCAGAGGCGCTTCATGGGGCACCCCATAGGACGTCTCATGGGCCACATAGGACGTCTCATGGGCCACATAGGACGTCTCATCTGGCACATGGTACGTCTCATCGGGCAAATAGTACGTCGGCCAGGCGAAGCGGCACTCGCCGCTGGCGCTGCGGTGGCGCAGGTGCAGATGCAGCTCACCGTCGCTCAGCGGCAGCACCGCGCGCTCGCCGGCTGGATCGCTGACCAGCCGCCAGTGGGGGCATTCGCGCAGCAGCGCATTGAAGAAACAGCTTGCGGCGAGATCGACGGATGCCGTCGAGGGGAGCGCGGTAGCAGGCATGGGGTGACTCCTAATTGATAATGCTAAGGCAAATAAAAATCATTAATATTAAAAGGGTGTGTCGATGGTGCCTCATCGCGTGATATTCCAGGGTTATGAGGTGAGTGGCGGTGAATTCATGTGAGTGGGGCCCCGGGTGAACGCGGCGGGGATCAGGAGTGGCCGCCGTGCCGGGCGATGGCGGCGCATTCGCCGGTTCGTCTGCGGCGGCGCGTCAGCGGTATCAGCAGCAGCAGCGCGGTGGCGGCGGCCAGTGCCAGGGTCAGCAATCGGCCGGGCTCGACCAGGCTCACGCAGAGGGCTGCCAGGCCGTAGCCCAGGGTATGCGCCATGCTCAGCAAGCCGGCGCTGGTGCCCTGGGCCTGATGGCGGGTGGCCGCTTCGGTATAGCCGGGGACGGCGAGGGCGGCGCCGGTACTCGCGAGCACGACCCCGAGGGCGAACAGCACTCCCAAGCCAAGGTCGAGGCCGGGGGCGAAGACCAAGGTCGCGGTGCCGGCGAGCAGGGCGTAGCCCAGTGCCAGCCCCATGGCGCCGAGCCCCAGCAGCGCCCGGCTCTCCAGGCGGCGTGCGCGGACCACTCCGAGCTGGGTGGCGAGTGCCCCCACCGCGCCCAGCGAGAGCAGCACACCCATCCAGTGGCCGGCGCGGGTGGCATCGATCGCCAGTGCCTGCTGCAGCGAGGCCGGCAGACCCAGCTGCATCAGCGAGACCGACATCGCCAGCAGCAGCGCCATGGCCAGATAGGCCAGGTTGCTGCGGGGTGGCAGCCGGCGCCCGAGGCCTGGCCGTGCCTGCGCAGCAGCGCCCGCGGCGCCATTCCGCGTGTCGCTATCGATGGCGCGGTGATCGAGTGCGTTCTTATCGATAGCGCCGTTGTCGATAGCGCGGTTGTCGAGAGCGTCGCCCTCGAGAGCACCCGTATCGCGGGTTGGCTGCGGCACCCCGGGCAGCAGCACCAGCGCCAGCAGCCCGGCTACCAGCATCAACGCGAAGGGCGCATAGACCGACAGGCTCAGGCTGGCGGCGGCGAGCAGCGGGCCGAGCAGGCGGCCGCTGCTGAGGCCGGCACTGACCGCGGCCAGTGCCGCCAGTCGCTCGCCGCCCGGATGCAGCGCCAGCGCCCACTGCTGGCAGGCCGGCACCATCCCCGATACCGTCAGGCCATAGAGCACCCGGGCCACGGCCAGCAGCACCAGCATCGTCATTGGCGCCACTAGCCCCGCCACCGAGGCCCACAGCGCGGCCGCGATCAGCGCGAAGCTGAGCAGATAGCCCAGCAGCGCCTGCACTACCACCGGCCGCGCGCCGCGGCGGTCGGCGACGCCGCCCCAGAAGGGGCTGCCGACGAGAAACAGCATCGACCCGAGCAGGATCAACCCCGCCCACTGCGACAGCGGCATCCCGAAGTGTGCCACCAGCACCGGCAGCATCACCAGCAGGCCGTTCTGACCCAGGCCCAGCAGGGCAGCGCAGGCGCTGAGGCGCCATAGGGGAGGTAGAGACATGCCGCGCTCGCTTAAAAATGAGAATAAGAATTATTATTATATTGGAGGTGGGTGTCAATGCGAGATACGCGTCGGTGTGTATGCAAAGTGTACGCTGGGGAAAGGCAGGCGAAGACGATGGGCGAAAGCGGCGGGCGAGAAAGGGAAGTGACGCCCACCAGGCAGGTGGGCGTCGGCTCGATGGGATACGAGCTCAGTACGGGAGCGGCTCAGTACTGGTGTGACCAGGTCAGGCTGTAGGTGCGGCCACGGCCCTGGAAGTCGTAGAGGTACTCAGGGCCGTAGTAGGGCGAGTAGAACATGGTCGCGCGCTGCCCCCACACCGTGGAGTACTGCTTGTCGGTGAGGTTCTCCACCCCCAGGCTGAGCTTGCCGAAGCCGGTCTGTTGGCTCAGCAGCAGGTCGAAGGTGGTGTAGCCGTCGATCTCGCGGTCGTTGTCGTCCTCGAGGTCGAAGGCGTGGTTGGCCTGCAGGCGTACCGAGCGCTCGAAGTCCGACCAACCGACGAAGGCGGTCGCCGAGGAGAGCGAGGCGTAGCGGGCATCGCGCTTCTTCCAGTCGCCGTCGGCGTCCTTCTGCTCGGAGCGCACCAGGTTCAAGGTGCTGCCGGCCTCGAAGCCGTTGTCGAAGTAACGGGTCACGGCGCCTTCCAGGCCGTAGTCGCGCTTCTTCTCGTCGACCACTTCGACGCTCAGATCCTCGGCGTTCTCCACTGCCTTGTCGGACCAGGCGTAGTAGACCGCCGCCTGGGTGGTCCAGCCGCCGCCCTGGTAGCGCCAGCCGAGTTCGACCTGGTCGGTCTTGATCGCGCTGAGCGGGTTGGCCGAGACGCTGACATCGGGGCTCTTGCCGTAGTACTTGGCCGGGTCGGGCAGCTCGAAGCCCTGGCTGTAACGCAACCAGTTCTGATGGCCGTTGCCATAGTCGTAGAGCGCGCTGGCGTTGACCAGGGTGGCATCGTAGTGGTTGCTGCCACCGGGGACGTTCTTGAAGTCATCGACGTCGACGTTCATGCGCTGCTGGCGGGCACCCGCCGAGAGCTTGAGCCCGCGGGTCGCCTGCCAGTCGGCCTGGGCGAAGGCGGCCACGGTGTCGACCCGGTAGCTGGGGTAGCGATCCTCGGAGCGCGCCTCGCGCTGGGTCAGCGCGCCGCTGGCGTTGGTGACGTCACGGTCGAAGAAGATCTGGTCGGCATCGAACTTCTCGCGGCTCAGGTCGACCCCATAGGTGAGACCGACGCTATCGCTCAGCTGGGCGTCGAACAGCCCCTTGATGCCGCTCAGCTTGGTGTTCTGCTGCGAGGCGCGGAACTCGTAGTAGTCCGGGTTGCGCCAGTTCGGTGAGGGGTAGGGGAAGGCGTTGAACTTGGCCTCCTCCTCGCGATGGAACGCCTGCAGATAGAAGTCCTGACCGAGCAGATCGCTGTGGTGATACTGCACGTTGATCATCTTGCGATCGGTGGCCGGATTGCGGTCCGAGCTGTAGCCGTCGCGGATCTCGGCGTCGTCGAGGTTGGGCGAGGCATCGTTCAGATGGGGGAAGTAGACCCCGCGGTGCCCCTCGTAGCCGGATCGGTAGAGTTGGGCGCCGATGCTCAGCGACTGCTCCTGGGTGAGCACGATGTTGAGGTTGCCCATCAGATCGATGCTGCGGTTGTCCTGCAGGTCGGTCTGGGTGATGTCGGTGAAGATCTCGTCGCCGCTGCCGTCGAAGTGGCGGCCGTTGTCGCGGTAGGCGACCCCCAGATAGCCCTGGACGTGCTCGTTGCCGCCGCTGACCGACTGATCGAGATGGTAGTCGAGGTCATCGTCGTCGTTGAGCCCGCTGGTCACGCCCGCCTGGGTGCGCAGGGTGGGTTCGCCCGCCTTGCCCTTGCGAGTGATGATATTGATGATGCCGCCGGTGGCGCCGCCGCCGTAGAGACTGTTGGCCCCGGAGATCACCTCGACGTGGTCGATGTTGAACGGGTCGATGGCGTCGAACTGGCGCGACAGCCCGCGGGAGCTGTTCATCGAGACGCCGTCGATCAGCACCTGCACGTTACGCCCGCGCATGTTCTGGCCATAGTTGGTGCGCCCCTGCGGAGCCAGATCGAGCCCCGGCACCAACTTGCCCAGGGCGGTCTTGAGATCCGCGCCGGTGTCCAGCTGCTGCTGCAGCTCTTCGTGCTCGACCACCCATACCGTTCCGGGGATCTGGCTGATCTGGGTCGGGGTTCGTGAACCCACCACCACCATGGTGTCGTTGGATTCCTGGGCCTGCAGCGGCAGTGCCGACGCGCCGGCGACGACCGCGAGGCCAAGCGTCATTGTCTTCTTCATGCTGTTCCCTTGCCGGTAACCAAACGTTATCGCTTGTGTCGATTCGAGCTCCGGATGCTAGCACTGATCTAAAATAAAATGATAGTGATTCGTATTTGTGATTTGGTGACGGGGTGCATCCCATGAAACCGCGGTGCGTCGAGAGGGTGAGATCGTGTGACGAGGGAGCGAATGAGGCCAGCGGGAAACCCCGAGGCGCTGTTTTTTCAGCCCCCAGGGGTATGGGAGGAAGAGCGCGGAGTTCGCGTTTTGTAACAGCGGCGGCCGACGCTGGCAGGGTATCGCCTCGCTATCGTTTCCCGGGGGCGAGCACGGCTGATCGCACTGCTCGGGCCGGGGTTGTCAGCCAGGCAGTGCTTCTTGCAGAGAGAGATTTTCAGATAGGGTTTTTCAGACAGGTTTTTTCAGAACTGCCTAGGGCAGCACCGCGATAGGACACTCATCCCCCGGATGCGGCATGACCCGCATCGGGATACCGTAGATCGCTTCCAGGGTGGCGTCGCACATCAGCGTGCCCGGCTCGCCCTCGGCGAGCAGCCGGCCGCTGTGCAGGGCGACCAGATGGTCGCAGTAGCGCGCCGCCATGTTGACGTCGTGGAGCACGATCACCACCCCCAGGCCCAGCTCGCGGCAGAGCTTGCGCACCAGCGCCAGTACCTCGACCTGATGGGCGATATCCAGCGCCGCTAGCGGTTCGTCGAGCAGCAGATAGCGGCTGCCCTGGGCCAGCAGCATGGCCAGCCAGACGCGCTGGCGCTCGCCGCCGGAGAGGGTGTCGACCAGGCGGTCGGCGAAGGCTTCGGTATGGGTCAGCGCGATGGCGCGTTCGATCTGCTGCTGGTCGTGGGCGTTGAGCCGGCCCAGCAGGCCGTGCCAGGGGTAGCGCCCGAAGCCGATCAGCTCGCGGCAGGTGAGGTTCTCCGCGCTGGGCAGGTGCTGGGGCAGATAGGCGACATGGCGGGCGAACTCACGCGGCTTCCAGTGGGTCAGCGGGCGGCCATCCAGGGCGATGTTTCCGCGGCTCACCGGCTGCTGCTGGGCGAGCAGCTTGAGCAGGGTCGACTTGCCGGAGCCGTTGTGGCCGATCAGACCGTAGATGCGCCCTTCGCCGAAGGTAAAATCGATCGGGGAGAGCAGCTCGCGGCCCGCGATTTCGAAGCTCGCAGCCTGGAGTTCGAACATGCCGGAACGACCTCGCAACGCAGGGGATGGGCGTGACAAGATGCAATCCTAATTCAAATACGAACGCTTATCAAAAAGATCGCGCGGCGGCTAGCGTCAGCCCGCTAGCGTCAGCCCGCTAGCGTCAGGTCATTAGCGTCAGATCATTCGCGTCAGGTTATTAGCGTCAGGTTATTAGCGTCAGGTCATGGGCGTCGGCCGAGAACCGGGAGAAAAGAGATGCGCTGGATCCTCAAGAGTGCGCTGATCGCGCTGCTGTTCGCTGCGGGGATCGTGCTGGTGGCCTCGCCCCAGGCGTTTGACCAGCGGCTGGTATCGCTGGAGGCGCAGCGGGCGCTGCCCGACCAGGCGAAGATGCTGGCCCAGGAGTCGCCGGCGCTCAACGCGGTGTTCCTGGCCATGGCCGACGACCCCACGCTATGGATGAGCGCGCGGCTGGCGATCCTGCACTACGGCGATGCGGCGCGGGATGTCCTGGTCGACTACGGCCTCGATCCGGCATTCCAGCAGGTGCTCGCCCTTTATGGCGCCGACAGCGTACTGCCGGTGATCTACTACCGTGAGCACGATATCGCCACGCTGCGCCTGCAGCACTGGCTGGGCGAGCGCTACCGTCAGGTGAGTCACCGTCTCACCCAGTGGTGGGGTGAAGAGGGCGCGGGGGACGATACCCAGGTGGATACCAGCCACCAGAACAGCGCGCGAGTCGAGGCCCAGGGCGCTATTCAGGACGACACCCAGAACGATACTCAGGACAGCACCCCGAGCGACGAGCCTGCCGAGCTGACGCCGCTGATGCGCGGCCGCCTGGCCATCGCGGCGCTGGCGGTGGAGGGCCACGATCTACTGCGCGAGTTCGTGATCGGGCCAGACGGCGAGGTGACGCGGGTACAGAGCGAGCGCCTGGTCAGCGATATCGGTGATCTATTCACCAGCGGTGTGCGCGACCTCGAGCGTCAGTGGCGCCGCGGCGAGTCGATCGATGCCGTCGACGTCGGCTGGGCCGGGGTCGATCTGCTGGTGATGGCCAGCGCAGTCAAGGTGCTGCGGGCGGGGCGTGCACTGCGCGCCGGTGCGGCGGTGGAGGGGCAGGGGGCACGCGCCGCCTCTCGTGGCGTGCTGGCCGGCGGGCGCTTCGCCACGCTCTCGCGGGGGGCCAAGGTCGCCGCGGTGGCCGGCAGCGCCTATCTGGTGGTGCGCCACCCGAGCCTGATCAGCGCAGCCGGCGCCAGTGCCGCCCGCTGGCTGGGCTGGCCGGTGTGGCTGGGCCAGTTCGGCGTGTGGCTGCTGGTGCTCTGGCCGCTGCTGATCGTGGTGCGCTTCGTCTACCGCTGGGTGCTGGCGCCGCTGCTGTGGCTGCTGGTGCCGCTGTTGAAGATGACCTCGCGCACCCCGCGCTGGATGGCGCGCACGGGCTCGTCGCGACATGCTGGAAACGACGCCGCGTCTGATATCTCTGTCTCTGATACCACTGTCTCCAATACCACCGTCTCTAATACCACTGCCCGCTGACCAGGAGAGCATCACCATGTACGAGGAGGCCCGCGAGCCACAGGAGACACTGGTCTACGCCCCGCCCAGTGTCGAGACCTACATGGCGCTGCGTGCCGCCGCGGGCATGCACAGTCGCAGCGCCGCTGGCGCCGCCCGGGGGCTGCCTAACAGCCTGTTCGCGGTACAGATCCAACGGGCAGGTGAGACCATCGCCATGGGGCGGGTGGTGGGGGGTGGCGGTTGTTTCTATCAGATAGTGGATATCGCCGTGCATCCCAGGCATCAGGGGCGAGGGCTGGGCAAGCGCATCATGGGTGAGATTCGCGCCTTCATTCTGCGCGAGGCGCCGGACAATGCCTTCGTTAGCCTGCTGGCGGACGGCGAGGCCCATCGGCTCTATGCCCAGTTCGACTTCGTGCCCACCGCGCCGTATGCCATCGGCATGGCGTGGTATCCCAAGCCCGCCCCGGCCTGAGTGCAGCCGGGGCGAGGACGGCGTCAGACAGCGCCTAGAACCGGTAAGAGAGCGTGGCGGTCACATGGCGCTCGGCGCCGAAGTAGCAGTAGGTGAGCGAGTTGCACGAGGCGACGTAGGACTTGTCGAGCAGGTTGCCGACATTGAGCCGGGCCTCCACGCCGCTAAGGCCGATCTCGCTCAGGTCGTAGCCCAGGGTGGCATCGACCAGGGTGTAGTCGGGCAGGGTCTCGCTGTTCTGGCGGTCGGCATAGAGACCGCCGTAGTAGCGTGCGCCGACCCCGGCATCCAGCCCTGCCAGGGCGCCGTGCGCCACGTCATAGTGGGCCCACAGGCTGGCCTGATGGCGCGGCGCGTAGATGGCGTAGTTGCCGCTCTCCCCGGGGACGTCGCTCTCCTTGTAGGTGATACCGGTGTAGGCGTAGCCGGCCTGGAGGTAGAAGGCCTCCGAGAGCCAGGTGCGCGCCTCCAGCTCGACCCCCTTGGACTGGATCTCGCCCACCGAACGGTAGTCGTCATCGGGCTGCTCCTTGGTGGCGACGTTCTCCTGATTGATGCGGAACAGCGCCACGCTGTACTGATTGCGGCTGCCCGGCGGCTGATACTTGAGCCCGGTCTCCCACTGGCGGCCCTCCATCGGCTCGAGCAGGTCGCCGTCCTTGCCGCTGAAGCTCGTCGGGGTGAAGGCGGTGTTGTAGCTCAGGTAGGGGGCGAGGCCGTTGTCGAACCGGTAGAGCAGCCCGGCGCGCCCGCTGAACTGGGTATCGTCGAGGGTGCTGTTGCGGCCGCCGGCCAGGTGGTTGTCGTTCTCGACATCGACCCAGTCGTAGCGCCCGCCGAGGGTAAGGCGCCAGCCCCCGAGCGCCATCTGATCCTGCAGGTAGATGCCGGTCTGGTCGAGGTGATGGGTCTCATCGGCGTAGACGTTGCGTGCGCTGGTCAAGCCGCCGTCGCGACGCGGCGCGAACGGGTCGATGGGGGAGAAGCCGGCGCTCGTGTAGGTGACATCGTTCTTGCGCTTCTGATAGTCGATCCCCACCAGCACGGTGTGATCGATGAAGCCGTCGCTCAGCTTGGCCTCGACCTGGTTGTCCAGCGTCCACGCCTGCAGCGATTCCCGCGCCCCGTAGTAGCCGCGGCGTAGCTGGTTGGTGTCACCGACCCAGCCGAGCTGGGCCACCTGATCCATGCGCACGTCGGCATCGAGATAGCTGAGTTTCTGACGCGCGACCACGGCATCGCTGAAGCGGTGCTCCAGGCGGTAGCCGAACAGGCGCTGGTAGCGCTCGAACTTGTCGAAGTCGTCCTGCCCGTCGAAGAAGTCGTTGTCGATGTGCCGGCCATGGCGCCGGCTGACGGCCCCTTCATAGGGCACCCCCGAGTGGTAGCCGCCCTCCGGGTCCTTCTGCAGATAGGCCATCACGGTGAGCGTGGTGTCGTCGGTGGCATCCCAGGTGAGCGAGGGCATGATGGCGTAGCGTTCGTCCTCCACCGGGCCGAACTGGGTGTCGGCCTTGCTGCCCAGGCCGACCAGACGGTAGGCGACGCGACGGCTCTCGCCCAGGGGCCCGGAGAGATCGAAGGCGGCGCTGCGCCGGTCATGATCGCCGCTGCTGAACTGGAGTTCGTGGCGCGGGGTGAACAGCGGCTGCTTGCTGGTGAGGGCGACCAGCCCGCCGGGGGAGGAGCGCCCGTAGAGCACCGACGCCGGCCCCTTGACGATCTCCACGCTCTCCAGGAACCAGGGATCGATCACCATCGAGCTGTAGCCGTTGGTGTCCCCCATCAGCTTGAGCCCATCCAGGTAGACGTTGCTCAGGCTGCCATCCGAGAAGCCGCGCATCACCAGATAGTCATAGCGGTTGGAGGCCCCCACCTGATTGGTGTAGACCCCCGGGGTGTACTCGGCCGCTTCGCGCACGCTGCGCACATGGCGGATATCCATCTGCTTGCGGTCGATGGTGGAGACACTCTGCGGGGTTTCGATGAAGGGCGTTTCTGTCTTGGTCGCCGCCGAGGGGGCGGTGACGGTGACGGTACCGAGATTGGCGTTATCGCTGGGGACTGGGCTCTGGGCGGCGGCACTCAGCGGCAGCAGCGAGGCGCCCAGCAGGCAGAAGGTGAAGGGAGAGCAGTTGCGCATGGCCGGTATGAGGTTCCCTGTGATCGGATGTGTGTGGATGTAATCGAGAATTATTCCCGATTAGGCCGATCCATTGCCTATGCCGAATGCCACAAAAGCTATGCGTGCTGCCAGGACGCCCATGTCGATGCTCGCGTTTTGTCTTTCACTGTTCGCGCCTCACCTCCCTGGGCGCCACGCCGTGGAACTGGCGAAAGGCGGTGGCGAAGTTGGTCGCATGGCGATAGCCGGCGCAGCGCGCTGCCTCCTGCACCGGCAGGCCCTCCCGCAGCAGGCGATGGGCCAGACGCAGACGGAACTCGCGCAGCTGCGCGAACAGTGAGCGGCCATAGCGGCAGCGATACTTGCGGCGCAGGGCGCTGGGGCTCATGCAGGCGAGCCGGGCGAGGGCATCGAGGGAGTGCGCCCGCCCAGGATGGCGTTCGAGCTCTGCGTGTACCCGGGCCAGCAGCGCCCGGTCCCGTGCGCTCAGCGCATCGGCCGGCTCGACGGCGCCGTGCTCGACGCTATAGCCGCCCCCGCTTTGCTGCAGCGCCTGGCCCAGCATCTGCAGTGCCAGCCCCTGGGTCATCAGCTCGGTGCCGGGGGCTCCCGCTGGCCACTGCAGCGACTCTTCGAGACTCCGCAGCAGCGCATCGGAGAGGGAAAGCCTGCGGCAACCGTGACCCAGCGCCAGGCGCTCGAGCCAGGGTGAAAGAGGGGGAGATGCATGAGGCGAGCGATAAGATGCCTGTGCCTGCGGCGCTTTCAACAGGGTGAGGTTGATCGCCCGCACCCGGGGCTGGGCCACATGGCGGGCACTCAGCGGCGATGGCAGAAGGGCGTCGGGCACGGTGTAGTCAGGCAGGGTGTCGTCAGGCACGTCGTAGTCGAGCAGGGCGCTCTGGCCGGCGAGCAGCCGGCAGCGCTCACCACCCATCGCCAGCTCGGCTTCACCTTCGAGCACGACGATGATCGAGAGATGCGCCGGCGCGCCGGGCAGTGCGTGGCTCTCGTAGGTCTGGGCAATGCCGATATCGGAGCTGACCCACTGGCAGCCGGGCCAGGGCTGGGCTTCAGCGATCCGCCCCTCGACGACGCAGCGCGAGCCGCCGGGGCGGCCGGTCTCGAAGTCGGGGAAGCGGTGGGCAATATGGTAGCGCCGCTCGAAGTGGGCGAAATCATCCACGCTCAGGGCGCGGAGGGGTGCCACGTCAGCGGCGGGCGGGGTATCCGGGGTAGCGGAAGCGGACATCAAAGAGACCTGGCAACGAGCAGCGATGCAGTGGCGGAAGTGGCGTCACAGCAGTGCCGTCAACGCCCTGACGAGTAAACGATAATACGTTTCATTCGCTACTCGCTGCCAGTCTCTTCTTTCTACCAGGCGATGATCGCGATCACCACCAGCGCAAACAGCGCCCACTTGATGGCGTAGTAGAGCGTCTTGTTGCGCTTCTTCAGCGCCTTGCCCTGACGGCGTACCGCGTAGAGATACTTGAAGGCGCGGTTGAGGCCGCCGGTGCGGTCGTTGTCATCGTTGGGCGAGCTGGCGGCGGCCATCAGCGTGCGCCCGACGAAGCGGTTGAGACGCCGCGCCCAGCCATACTTCATCGGCCGTTCGATATCGCAGAACAGAATCAGACGATCCTGGTCCGAGCCGTTCTCCGCCCGGTGCAGGTAGGTTTCGTCGAACATCACCGCTTCACCGTCGCGCCAGCTGTACTTCTGGCCGTCGACATCGATATAGCAGCGGTCATCGTTGGGCGTCACCAGACCCAGGTGGTAGCGCAGCGAGCCGGCGTAGGGGTCGCGGTGCAGGGTCAGGTGGCTGCCGGCGGGCAGTTCGGCGAACATCGCCGCCTTGACGTTGGGAATGCCGGCGAGCAGCTCGGTGGTACGCGGGCAGAGCTGGCGCGCGGAGGGGTGGCTCTCGCCGTACCACTTGAGATAGAAGCGCTTCCAGCCGCGGCGGAAGAAGGAGTTGAAGCCGGCGTCGTCGTAGCGCGAGGAGGCCTTGATATGGTCCTGCAGGGCCATCGCCTCGTCACGAATCTCCTGCCAGTTGCCGGTCAGACGCTCTAGCTCCGGATAGTTGCCGAGATCGTGGTAGGGCTGGTCCTTGTCGCGGCCGAAGAGTGTCATCAGCGCATTGATCGGCGCCATGAAGGTCGAGTGATCGGAGACCTGACGCAGCGGCCGATGGCGCACCCGCCCCCGGTAGTGGGTATAGAGCACGCTGGCGATGAACAGCAGGATGAGAATCCACTTGATCATGGAGAGTCCGTTTCCATAGGGAGAGTGTGAGGGATGGGTGCCGGGTGCGAGTGTCGGAAGAATCGCAGTGGCCCGTCAGGGAAAAAACCGTTTGTCTGCTCACGATTGTCGCGGAATCGTGACCAGGGTCAAGTGATAGCCATCCACCCGTGCTACCTGGCCGGTGAGTCTACGCCCCGCCGGCCACTGCGGTGCCAGCGTCTTGCCCAGCTCCAGCGTGACCGCACCGGCAGCGGGCTGCCACTCGACCAGACGGGCATGGGGAAAGTAGAAACGCTGGCGCACCAGCGGATAGAGCGCCTTGAACAGGCTCTCCTTGAGCGAGAACACCTGGGTCACGAAGGCCGCCTGCTGCGCTGGCGGCAGGCTTGTTAGCCACTCGCGCTCGCTCTCCACCAGAATCTGCGGCGCCAGGCGCAGCGCCCGGGCCGGGTCGAGCTCGCCCTCGGCATCCAGGCCGATACCGGCAAGGCGTGAGCGCTCCGCCACCACGCTCGCCGCCAGCCCCTGGCTATGGGTGATCGACCCCACGCAGCCCGCGGGCCACAGCGGCAAGCGTTCGCTATCCGTCTGCGGCGTGGTGGGGGTGCCGGTGAGCGCACCCAGCGCCTGCCGCGCACACAGGCGCCCGGCCAGATACTCGGCGCGGCGTTTGGTGGCCGCACTGGCCAGACGCTCGGGCAGGGCGACCTGCCATGGTGAGAGATCCGCCGCGCTCAGCGCATCGACAGCGAAGTGGAGCCGGGCACAGTGCACCCCCGCGAGGGGCTGCGGCCAGGGCCAGGCGGTGCTTTCACCTTGGCAACCCGGCGGCAGCGTCTCGGATGAAACGCCCGTGCTCACGGGCGCATCGGCGCCCATCCCCGGGCTCATACCGGCATGCCCAGCCATGGATCAGCGGTCGACCAGCAGGGCATCGAGTTTGACCGGCACCTCGTCACCGATCTGCTGATAGCCCAGCAGCGAGAGGATCGTGCGCACGGTGCCGTTCTTCATCAGCTGCTTGCCATCCAGCGATACCGGCTCGGCGTTGCGCACCCGGACCCGATTCTCGGCCTCGCGGGTGAAGCGCACCGGCAGGCGCTCCTGGCGCTGCTCGCCGTTGGCATCGGTACGCAGCTTGAGCACCTCGACGGTGGACTGCCCCACGCGCAGCGAGTTGATGCGCTCCGGCGGCAGTTGGGTCACCACCGTGACCAGGGTGGAATTGGTCAGCGACGACATCCACGGCGGCAACTGGCCCAGCCGATCCAGCAGATCGGTCTGGTTGAGCCGCACCGGCAGGCGCAGCGTGCCATCTGCGCTGATTTCGCCCTCCATGCGCTTGAGCGCGTGCTGGTGCGGGATCCGCTGGCCGCTGCTGGTGATCTCGGTCACCTCTGCGGTGACCTGGGAGTGGCTCGGGTCCAGCTGCCACGCCGCCTGTGCCACACTGCCGAACGCCGAGGCGGCACCCAGCAGTAAGACGCCGGCGACGCGGCGTAAAAGCGTATTCGATGACATGGTGTCCTCCCTGGACAGAGACGAGCGGGGCAATGTCTGGTCTGCGCCCCTGGCTTTGGGTATCATACGGCTCCCGCGTTTCAGGGCCTATAGCTCAGTTGGTTAGAGCAGGGGACTCATAATCCCTTGGTCGTAGGTTCAAGTCCTACTGGGCCCACCACAGTTTCCCGTCTTTCAGGTCTTCTCCAGACCGCTTCAGGGCATGAGAGCCTGCCTTCAAACTGCCTGTGCTCAAGCACTAGCTTCCCCAACTGATGCGTTTCGAACTCACGAGCCCGAGGGTTGTGCGATGCGGCCTGCGCAGGCGAATGGGTAGATCTCTTTGGCAACGGCCGGCCGGTTCGGTTCATTAGTGCTGTACGAAGACCGATAGCCCACCTGGCCGATGAGGCATGCGTCAGGACCAAGGGATTATGAGTCCCCTATGCTTAGAGATGGGCTTTGAGCCCCGCGCACGATTTTTACCCCTGCGTATATCGCGCAGGGCATCAGCGTGCATAATCGTTACATTCGAATGTGATGAACCATAGCCGAGCCATCGAGGGAAGGGGGCAGTACGGGGATATGCTGGTCTACAACGCCACCAAGCAGCAGTTCATCGATGATGTGCGCGCCAATGTCATTACCGACACTATCAATAACGAGGTGGCTCGCCGGCTAAACCGCAACTCGCCCCGTAATGAGATGCTGTCCTGGGAAAACTCGCTGCGCTTCATGATGAGCGCTTTGCTCGATGAAGGTATCCCGGCTTCGGCGGGTGTGGCGATCGAGTACAACATCCCGCTGACCAATCGACGTGTCGACTTCATTCTTACGGGTAAGAATCCCCAGCGGGCCGATACTGCTGTCATCATCGAGCTGAAACAGTGGGAGTCCGTCGAGGTGACGAAAAAGGATGCCATCGTCAAGACTCGCCTGGGCAAAGGAGTGCGTGAGACCAATCATCCCTCGTATCAGGCGTGGTCTTACGCAGACCTCATCAATGACTACAACGAGACGGTGCGGTCGGAGTCGATCCAACTGATGCCCTGCGCCTACCTGCACAACATGAAGCAGGGAGACGCCATCAATGATGCCTTCTACTCCCATCACACCGGTCGAGCGCCTGTATTCATCTCGCCGGATGCCCTGAAGCTCTCGGCATTTCTCAGCCAGCACATCAAATACGGCGATAGCGACAACATCATGTATCGCATCGAGCACGGGGTGATCAAGCCGAGCAAGAACCTTGCGGATGCCCTGGCCTCGATGATGGATGGTAACGCCGAGTTTCTGATGATCGACGAACAGAAACTGGTCTATGAAACAGCACTCGATCTCGCCCATCGGGTCGCCAAGGGCGGCAAGCAGTGCCTGATCGTCAAGGGCGGCCCGGGCACCGGCAAGTCGGTGGTCGCGATCAACCTGCTGGTGGAGCTGACGAAGCGTGAGATGATGACGCAATACGTCTCGCGCAATTCGGCTCCGCGCGAAGTGTTCAAGAAGCGGCTTACCGGCACGCGCAAGAAGACCCATATCGACAATCTGTTCAAGGGCTCGGGCAGCTACGTCAACGCCGAGCCGGATACCTTCCACGCGCTGATCGTCGACGAGGCACATCGCCTGAACGAAAAGTCCGGCATGTATCAGAACCTGGGCGAGAGCCAGATCAAGGAGATCATCGTCGCGTCACGGCTCTCGATCTTCTTCATCGACGAAGCGCAGCGTGTGACGTTGAAAGACGTGGGTACGGTCGAGGAGGTTCGGCGGCGGGCAGCGGAGTGCGGCGCCGAGGTCAGTGAGCTGGAGCTGGCCTCGCAGTTCCGCTGCAACGGCTCGGATGGCTATCTGGCCTGGCTCGATCATGCGCTGCAGATCCGTACCACGGCCAACACCGACCTGGAGGGCATCGACTACGACTTCCAGGTATTCGATGACCCGAGCGCCCTGCGCCGCGCGATTCTCGACAAGAACCGCAAGGCCAACAAGGCGCGCATGGTCGCCGGTTACTGCTGGCCGTGGGCGAGCAAGAAAGACAAGCACGCCATGGACATCGTCTTCCCCGAGTACGGCTTTGCGGCCCAGTGGAATCTCGATGACGACGGCATGCTATGGGCGATTGCCGATGCCTCTGTCGAGCAGGTTGGCTGTATCCACACCTGTCAGGGGCTCGAATTCGACTATGTTGGCGTCATCATCGGGAACGACTTCGTCATTCGCGACGGGCGGGTGGTGACGGACGCGGCCAAGCGCGCCAGCCAGGATCGCTCGGTGCACGGCTACAAGACGCTGCTCAAGCAGGAGCCGGAGCACGCCCGCAAGCTGGCGGATCAGATCATCAAGAACACCTACCGCACGCTCATGACGCGGGGCCAGAAGGGCTGCTATGTCTATGCCACGGACCCCGAAACCCGAGAATATTTCGCGGCCTTTGCACGCGACTCCGCCGGGCAAGGTGAGGATACCGCGCTGGAAGAAGCGCTGGATGGCTTGCACCTGCCTATCGTGACGCGCGAAGACGCCGAGCCGTTCGAGCGTCATGTGCCCGTCTATGACTTGAGCATTGCCGCCGGTCAGTTCAGCGAAATGCAGATCGCCGACGCCGAACACTGGATCGAGCTGCCGGAGCATCTACGCATGAGTCCCGACCTCTTCGTCAGTCGGGTGGTGGGGGAGTCGATGAACCGGCGTATACCCAATGGCGCCTGGTGCCTGTTCCGTGCCAATCCTGGCGGCACGCGGCAGGGCAAGGTCGTCGTGGTCCAGCATCGCTCAATCGAAGACCCGGATTACGGCGGTAGCTTCACGATCAAGCTCTATCAGAGCGAGAAGATCGAGGCGTACGGCGAGTACGTGAACCAGCGCATCGTGCTGAAGCCCCAGACCAACGCCTTCGGCTACAAGGATATCGTGCTCGAGGATGAGCTCGAGGACCTGAAGGTCATCGGTGAATTCCTCTCCGTGCTGTGAGCGAGTGGGCGGCCGGATGGTCGCCAATGCCGATACCGGCTGGATAGAGAGCGGTAGAGCAGGCATGCTCACCGCTATCCGATACCGCAGAACCAGGTGACGCTAGATGCCAGACCCGTTCAAGCAGCTCCGCGACGCCATGGACCAGTTCGCCACCGAGCGCGACTGGGACCAGTTCCACTCGCCCAAGAACCTGGCCATGGCGCTGACGGTGGAGGCAGCTGAACTGCAGGAGTGCTTCCAGTGGCTGAGCGAAGCGCAGTCCAGGGAGCTGGATGAGCAGCAACTGGCCGCCGTGCGTGACGAAATTGCCGATGTTCAGCTGTACCTGATCCGGCTGGCAGGCAAGCTGGACGTGGATATCGAAGCGGCATGCCGGGCGAAGATGGAGAAGAATGCGGAGAAATATCCCGCCGACCAAGTGAAGGGAAGCGCGAAAAAGTACACGCACTACCAGGATTAACGTGTGTGGCCGCTTTGCCCCCAGCAGCGGCCTTCTCGGCTAGCTTTGTCCCTCAAGCTACCTCCCGCTGAATTCAGCCTCTAGCAAGGCCGAAGACTCAGCTTTCGGTTTAAAATTTGCGCTAAAAGCGGTCTTTAATGGCGATTCTGTGCTTGAAAATAAACCAAGGTGGTTTATTCTTCACTCTGAAGACGGAATTTAAGGCCGCTTTTTCACGTGAAAATAAACCGGCTGCTGCACAAGATCCCGTATGGCGCCGTCGTGACGACCGCCTGGCTGGCGTCACACGGCGTCACCTCTGATCAGGCGCGTAAGCTGGCCGGCAGTGGCTGGCTGCAACGCGTGGGGCACGGCGCCTACTGCCAAGCGGGGGAGCCTCTTACCTGGGAGAGCGCTGTTTTCGCCTTGCAGGCGAGCGACGACACGGGCTTACCACCGCTTTGGCCGGGTGGCCAGACGGCCCTGGCACTGCATGGCTTTGCCCACTACCTGCCCATGGGGGAGCGCACAACGCATCTATATGGCAAGGAAGCCGTTCGGCTGCCCCGGTGGTTGAGTGATGCCGAGTGGGCAGGGCGGATGGTGCTCCACTCTGAAAAGGGCCTGCCGGTGCAGCTTCCCGGCAGCTTCACGGACTACGCGCCGGATGGCAGGGCCTTCAGCTTGCAGGTATCGACCCCCGAGCGAGCGGTCCTGGAGTGGATCGCCGTGACGCCGAATGCGCTGCTGTTCAGCAGTGAGCTGGTGGACACTTTCGGCGGGCTCAATACGCTGCGCCCGCGCCGGCTGCAGGCATTGCTGGAGGGGTGCCGTTCGGTGAGAACCAAGCGTGCCTTCCTGGTGCTGGCTCGCCACGCCGGGCATGCCTGGTACGGTCGTCTGGAACCACGCCGACTGGACCTCGGCAAAGGCAAGCGGCAGCTCTGCCAGGGCGGCAAGTTGGATAGGGAATATCACGTGACGGTGCCGGAGGCGTTCCTGCATGCCGATTGAAGCTCGCTACCATGAACAGGTCAGGCTGTTGGTCTCGCTGCTGCCTTTCCTCAATGACGAGCCGTGCTTCGCCCTGAAGGGCGGTACGGCCATCAACCTCTTCGTGCAGCCATTACCCCGTCTATCGGTCGACATCGACCTGGCCTACCTGCCGCTGGAGCCCCGTGACGAGGCGCTGCGACGCTGTCGCGATGCGCTGAAGCGACTGGCAGAGACTTTCAGCGCCCGACTGCCAGGCGTGCGAGCCGAGCTCCAGGATAATCGCCGAGACGAGCTGAGAATCCTGGTGCGCCGAGGGCGTAGCCAGGTGAAGGTGGAGGTATCGCCGGTACTGCGTGGCACTCTGCACCCGCCCCAGGAGCGCGACGTCGTTGAAGCCGTGGAGGACGAGTACGGCTTTGCGGCGGTGCAGGTGGTGTCACTGCCGGACCTGTATGGCGGCAAGATCTGCGCCGCGCTGGATCGCCAGCACCCCCGGGACCTTTTCGATGTGAAGCTGCTGCTGAACCAGGGCGGCCTGGATCGCAGTGTATTCGAAGGTTTCCTGGTCTATCTGCTGGGGCATCCCAGGCCCTTGAACGAAGTGATCAACCCACGGCTGAAACCGTTGGATGACGTCTACCGACAGGAGTTTGTCGGGATGGCCAGGGTTGACCTTCAGTTGCAGGAGCTGGAGAGCGTCCGTAATGAGCTGCTGTCGCGGCTGGGGCAGCTGATGACGGATGAAGACGTTCGCTTCCTTCTGTCCTTCAAGCAGGGGGCGCCTGACTGGACGCTGCTTCCGCTGCCGGGTGTCGATCGGCTGCCAGCCGTGCGCTGGAAGCTCGCCAACATTCATAACATGCATTCGGATAAGCACCGACAATCACTGGAGCTGTTGGTGCAGGCCTTGGGCAGACTTCGACAATGATGCGGCGTGCCCTGGCGGATTAACGGCCTAAGTAGACTTCTCCTTATATCCTTTAAACGCTAGGCTGTTACGTATAATTACGCCACGCGCAGGGGATGACATGGCGAACAGCAGGGAAGCTCAGTCCCAGTGGAACGTCACCAAGGTCATGTTTGCCGGCGGCTGGGAGTACGTCGGCTGGCTGGAATTGCCCCACTATCGCCTCATCAAGCTTGAGGAGGAACGCCTTCTCCTGGCAGTGGCTGGGGAGGACTACGGCCTTACTTCGGTCAACGATGCTCGCTCTGGCAAGCCCCGCGACCCCGAGAGGCAGCGCCTGGCCGAGATCATCAACCGGCTCAACGATCTTTACGGCCCCGAGGTCAGCGATGACGACAAGCTGCACTTCGCCAACGGCATAACCGACCGCATCGAGCGCAAAGAAGTGGTTAGGGCTCAGGTGCGCAATCACAGCGAAGACCAGGTGATGCACGTCCTATTCCCAAAGAAGGTCACTGACGCCGTGCTCGACGTCCTCAGCGAACATAAGAGGAAACAGGGCGGCAATTTGCGTTGTTGATACTCAAGTTGCTGGCGGGCAAGTCAGCGCGAAATGTGCAGGCAAACAAATGAGCTGTCGACTTACCGGTCAGAAAATGCGTGAAATAATGAGGGTCTGCCACCGATTTTATAAATTTTTCGACACCGCCGCGACGGCGAATGTGAAACATGAGGTCGTGAACTCCTATAATAAGCTGATGGATTTGATTTGCTGGAAAAAAGTAAATCTATTAAGTCAGTTGCAAATGACAACCATGAGGCAGGGATATGTCAAGCAGAGAAGATAGGGTTATAGAGAGGGAGCTTGGAAACGTTAAGCTGTGTTTTTCATCTAATAGAGATGATCTATTAGTTAAGAGCTTCGAGAAAGTTTCAGAAGCTGTCAAAGAGTCTTGGAGAACTTCTCTAAAAGTTACTCCTGTCGACGCGCTTGACCCCTGTTATGAAATTAAAAGCTTACGGCAGCCTCAGGTTTCAGCACTATATTCTATTTTGTCTCACTTGACTGGGCACGAAAGAAAAGATGTTACTGTTGTGATGCCGACAGGAACTGGAAAAACTGAAACAATGTTAGCTTCCATATGTGGGTTGCCGGTTGATAAAGCATTAGTAGTGGTGCCGACAGATAGCTTGCGCGAACAAACTTTCAATAAGTGTATCAGTTTGGGAAAGCTAAGGGAGTTAAATGCGATACATAAAGAAACTCTCAACCCAGTAGTTGCGTTAATCTCAGGAAGGCTTGAAAGTAATGAAGAGCTTAGTTTCCTTCTGTCCGCTAATGTGATTGTGACCACGCCGCATTCTCTTAACCTCTCAGGTCCACAGATCAAGAAAAAGCTTTTTCAAGCTTGTAGTCACTTATTTGTAGATGAAGCCCATCACGTTAAAGCTAAAATCTGGCGATCTGTGAAAGAGGCATTTTCTGGAAAAGATGTTGTTCAGTTTACAGCTACTCCGTTTAGGGAGGATAGGGAGAAAGTAGGGGGTAAGATAATTTACAACTACCCGATATCCCTGGCGCAAAAAAATGGTTATTTTAGAAACATTACTTTTAAGTCCGTGTATGAAGTCAGCGATATCATTGGTGATGAGAAAGTCGCTGAAACAGCAGTAGCTCAACTGCGAGAAGATTTGTCGAATGGCTACGATCACATCCTTATGGCAAGGTGTGAGACAAAGCAAAGAGCAAACGACGTGGGGGAGATTTACAAGGAAAATTACGGTGACTTAAATCCAGTAGTTATTTATAGCGGGATGGCTGGTCAGAAAAAAAAGTTGAAAGCAGTTGTTGAAAAAGAACACCGTGTTGTTGTTTGTGTTAACATGCTAGGGGAGGGCTTTGATTTGCCAGAGCTAAAAGTTTGCGCCTTGCATGATATACATAAAAGTCTGCCTATAACTCTGCAGTTTGCTGGGCGATTTGTGCGAGATCGTCCTGATTTAGGAAACCCTACCTTTGTAGCGAATATCTGTGACCAAAAGGTCGAAGATACTTTAAAGAGCCTGTATGAAGAAGACCCTGATTGGAATAGGTCTCTCCAAAGAATAAGCGAGGCAAGCATTAAGAGAGAGGTGGAATTCCAAGAGCTTATTGAGAATTCAGTGACAACAGGAAATGAAGTTCCGCTGGAAAATATAAAGCCTGCGCTAAGTGCAATTGTGTACAAGGTTGATTCTGCAAACCTTGATGTTGAAATATCTAAAGTGCCTTTGGAAAGAGGTGAGAAGCTAGTAGCTTCAATAAAGATATCAGATCCTAATATTCTGGTGTTAGTGACAAAGATAGATATTTCTACTAAATGGGCCCCGTTGTCTGAGCTGTCTCAAGTCGAGTGGCGTCTTGTTATAGCCTTCCATGATGAAAAGGAGGGACTCTTATTTATACATGATTCTTCTAAAACAGGAGCTAGATCTCGTTTGGTGAAATGTCTGGCAAAGAATCCAGACCTCCTGAAAGGTGATCATGTTTTCAAAAGTTTTGGTAACATCGAAAGGCTGGTTTTACAGAACGCTGGGCTTAACAAAGGTAGGCGTGGCCCTTTGCGCTATGTGATGTATACAGGTATAGATATCGAAACTGCAATCAATGACTTGGCGCAGGGTGGCTCTTACAAATCAAACTTATTTGGAAAAGGGTTTGAGAGCGGTTCGAAAGTTAGCATAGGCTGCTCTTATAAAGGTCGAGTGTGGTCTATGAGTAGCGCGCCAGTTATTGATTGGATAGATTGGTGTCGAGAAATAGGAAGTAAGCTAAATGATGATCTTATAGACCCCAATGCGATATTGGATAAGGTTATGAGGACAAGAGAGGTCAGCCATGTCCCTGACTTAGTTCCAATATGCCTGGATTGGCCTGACTATTTGTTCGAGTATGGATTCTCATCAGTAAGTCTAGAGGTGATGGGGAGATCCTATAACCTTGAGGATGCCTGTTTCTCAATTTTTGAGTTCCAGTCGGGCAAGATTGATTTTGATGTTTCTGTTGGTGGGTTTTCAGAAAAATACAGCTATACGATTTCTCAGAATGGGTATCAAGTTAAAAGGTTAAGCGGGGATTTTTTGTATTTAAATAATAAAGATGGAAAAAGGCTGTTGGAGGAGTTTTTTGATAATGAGGAATCACCTTCGGTATTCTTTGAGGACGGTTCTAAGCTATTTGAGAACTTGCATATTGTTCGTCCGGATAATTTCACAATTCCTCATTATAGAGTGGGTCTGTTGAAACAGTGGTCCTGGGGTGTCAACGTGAGGAGAGAATCCCAAGGAGAGGAAAAAAATAAAGATACTATTCAATATGCCGTAATTTCTAAAATTGTACAACAGCATGAAAGTTGGATTGTATTTGATGACGATGGAGCTAATGAGGTAGCAGACATAGTCTCATTTAGGAATGAAGGTGAAGTTTTGGTGATTGAGTTTTTTCATCTTAAGTATTCCCATGGTGCTTCCCCAGGGTCGCGCATTATTGATTTTTATGAAGTCTGTGGGCAGGTCGTTAAGTGCTGCAAATGGGTTGGCGAATTTGATAAGTTGATAGATCAGTTGAAGAAAAGGGAGCGTTCGCGTGTTAACGCTAGTAAATCTAGTCGGTTGGAAAAAGGAGAGTTTCGTGACTTTGAGTTGCTAAGACAACATGGTGGGCGCCTTAGGAAAGAATATAAGTTTTATGTTGTTCAGCCCGGTTTGGATACCAAGAATGTTAGTGCTGACGTTTTGTCACTCCTGGGTTCCATTGATCTGTATGTCAAAGAAACCACAGGGCACAACATGGTTGTCATAGGTAGTTAGTTACCGACTAGGTCCTATAAGAGAATAGAGTTTCAAGAAGCTCTTGGAGAAGGTGTCTCTTGGTTTTAATTCTTGTTCAAATGATTTCTAGACTATGGTGTAAGTTGAGGGTTGTGATAGAACTCCGAGTTTGGGTTAATGAAAAGCAACTTGCTGATACTCCCATGGGGCATTGCAGTGCCCCCCCCGCCCCTATTAGGGTGAGTTAGAGGGGAGAGCACTTCAGATGGCCATAAAGATTGGCTCCCCGCTTATTTGATACAAACCCCGGCGGGGGGCGTTTTTTGCTTAATCCCTGATTTCATGCTTGTGCCAACACCGTCACGGCGGAAATCAAACATATTCAATTTGAATGTATTGATAGTCACTTGGTCGTTGCCACTTGAATGCGCTATCAGGCGTTTGTGCCTTTCATTATAAGGAGCCATGGCATATGAACCACCAAATTCACCGCTGTTGACCAGAACGATGTATTGATACATGTGGTAGTGCAGTGCCTCTACCATTGAATCAAAGGTATTTACATCTCTGTTTAGCGCCGGGATCAATAGTGCATTAGATTTGTCTCGAAGATCGGCGCTTAATGAAATGTCGGTGGAGTCAAAGCAGATCGCAGAGGTCAGGACAAATCCGCGGTCATTAGAGAATTTTGGGTGAAGCAGCTCCAGCATCAGTTGGTACGGTCGCCATGGCTGGATGTTTATCTGCCTTTCTCCCTCCATCATATGATGTTTTCCTTGGAATCTTTGAATCTCGTTCTGGTTGCCGTTGTGCTTCCTGGGGACAATCCAGATTGCGCAGTTGTTTGGGCCTTTTACTCCAGGTTGATTAATAAAGCCAAGACCGGAAAGTACTATTGCATGAGTCTTGCGCGAAAGCTGGACAAGGATGTCTAGGTCATCATTGTGGACGGCCAGTTCTGGAAGCACTATCAGGTCAATATCCTGTTCGCGCTCTCCGTTCTTAGGCTTTTCAAGATGCTGGGCCTCGATATGCTTGGTTATTAGTGTTGCGACTCTTGCCACGTGTCGGCGGTGTTTGGTCCGATATACAGGATCATTCAATAAAATACCATGCTTAGAAAAATCATTCTGTTGGGGCATTTTGGCCTGAACCATGGCAACTTTCAGGCTGTTTTTAGTGTCTTTTGTGTTGTCCCAGTTAGGTGTGATCAACTCTGGGAGTCCTGGGATCTCGGATTGCTGGCAGTAGCTTTCTTTCAGTGTAGAAAGGCGTTTTTCCACGAGTTGTTTTACAGCTTCCACAGTGAGCGCATTCGGCCAGGAATAACCCTGATCATTCACACGAATGCCAGGCCATTTTAGCAACTTTGAAAGTAACGTCGTAAGCCAAGCCGAGAACTGTGCGGCCTCACCTACTAGAGCCTCAGGGGTAGTAAGTAGGCCGACTTGCCTTTTATATTGGGTTGATCTCAAGCCTCGGTAGCCTACGTTCGGGGTGATAGACTGACCAAATCCTGTTGGGTCATCAGAACCGGCTAGAACGGCTCTTATGCAGAGAGCTATGCGTTGCAGTATAAATGTATCGTCCAGCTCATCTTGCTCGCGGTGAAGGTGGTAGGCTAGCTGGCTAAGTGATGCATGAAATGCTAGTTCACTGATATTCAACTCGGCTTCAAAGGCTTTGAACTTAGGTGGATTCGAGTAGCTACCAAATTGAATCTTTGTCTGACCCAAGTCTATTACATCGTCAGGCTTAGCCTTCTGGAAATCGTTTTCTTTCCCCAGTAGAGCCTGCATTAACTTAAGTGCCATGATTTCATTGGCCAGAGGGTTGTCCGGCCGACTGATAAGCTTGTAGATAGCTATGTCATCCTTGATATCCTTGAGCGCCTTTGCCGATGGCTTGGTGTCGAGGTAGAGCTTGCTGTAGATCTTGTTCGTCTTGAGTTGGTTAAGCCAGCCGTACTTAAGGGGGCGAGCATGCAGTATGAGTGAACGACAGAATGCCATATCCTGGATTGCGATAAGCTCAGTTATCCCTACAGGGTCATTATGAACTTCAAGCAAAGAAGCCGTTGCTCTCAAAACAGGTTTCTGGTCGATTACCAGTTGCTTGGCAATAAGGATGCTGGCTGCAGTATCGCGAATACCGAAATTTTTAGGTAAGCTAATATTTCTGAAACCCTTGGTGAGCTTTAAGATGAAATCATAGAACGGATCAGTACTATTTTCTTCTAAGGTGGTATCAAGCCTTACTAGAAGAAGGAAACGTGCCTGGTCCACCAGGAAGTCGAATCTTTTTCGATGTTCACCTAAGCTAGGTTCAATCGTTTCTTGGGTGGCCGCATCAACTTCCACTTTTTTACTTGGTTTATCATTATCTATAGGGCGAGAAGCAATGTCGACAGCCAGATCTTGCAATACCTCGAAAAAATCATCAATATCTGCGTGAGCGGGAATGGCGTGTCTATCTTTGCGATGAATTACGGTAGCGGAGTGGCGGAAGATTTCAGCCATACAGTAATTTGCTATTTCCGCTTGTTTGGGACAACGGTCCTCCCAGAGATGATATTCATAGTCCTGAAGGTGCCGGAGCTGCTGCAGGACTGGTGTAAGAAGCTTGGTGCTCGGGAACAGCTCCAGCCCTTTTTTCAGCAGAAGAACTAGAGAGGGCTCATGGCTCCAGTTGGCGATGAAACGCCGCGCGAGCCGTTCTTGGAGATAGTCCCAGTCACCGGGTATGGGTTGACCGTTGTCATCAACTTCTCTGGCAGTAAAATGCCGGATATCGCTTAGTAGGCTCGTTACCTTATTAGCCGTGAATCGCTTCAGTGTATCTTCTCGTACATCGAAGATATCCTTCTCTACGGCTGCAAGGCGATTGAAGCGCCTAGAAGATTCGGTTTCAGATTGTTCATGGGTCTTGTTGTTTGACAGCAATAGCAATGATTCTAGTTGCCCGAGGTAGGTGTCTGCATCCTCAAGAGAGACTGGGCCACTGATGCTTGACTGGATGTCTTCCAGTGTTTTCGAAATGCCGACAGATTTCCCTCTGTAGATCTCTATCTTGGTTTTTTTTTCATTGAGCTTCAGGTTCAAATTAAGAGTGTCTAGCTCAGTTTCTATTTTTCTCTCTAACGCCTTCTTGATTGCTTTGAGATGGCTTTCCCCCTCGTTTTTCTCAGATTGTGATTTGCTTTCAAAATATTCTCGATTGGGGGCAATAACGACCAAGCGTATGTCATCGACATAACGACAATAATCGATAAGTTTGATGGGGGTGTCAGGCGGTTCCGCCAGATCAATGGTGTCACCAATAAGGCTACTCATGACACCATCAAATCCGAGCATGTAGATATTGGCAAGGAAGCCTGACGCGACTAGGCCTTGAGGTAGACCCTTCGGTGCCGTCTTGATATCAGGGGTTTGGCATACTTCAGGGAAACGCTGCTCGGCTTCCAGTGACCATTCCCACTGCTCAAATGCGGCCAGCACGTGGTCTCTGGTTGTGTGATTTGATGTTCCTGTTAATTTTTGCTCGTCAGACAGATCCCTGACTTGTTTGATGAGCTCTTTTCTGTCAACGCGGTCAAAGAATTGGCTCAGATCCAGCTCTACGAGATACACCTCTTCATCTCTCGATTTCTCTGGTAGCGCCTTGCTGGCGAAATAGTAAGGACGTTGCAAGAATCTGCGGTAGTCTCTGAAATATTTGCTGTATGTTGTGGTTGCACCGTAGCTGTGTTCGGCTTTGTCGTCTTCGTATCTGCAATAGAGTCGATTGCCGTAGCTGACAACTTCTTTATCGTGAACTTCGTCGTAAGAAGTCGTGGGATCGCCTTGGGTTGACTCCACGTCATTGGCTAGACACATCATCAGTAGAGTCATGATGGTCTGTTCGCGGATACCTACGTGCGCCAGTGGTCTCAGAGTGAGCTGTTTTTCATCTGCCGGCTTCCAGATAAGTTTGAACTCTGCAATTACTTTTTCTATGTCCCCTTTGGGCTCTATAAACCCCCATGGGCAGGCCTTGGGGGCCGGAACCAGCTCGAGAGGTTCAAACTTAAGTTTACCCTCAATATCGTGGGCCCACTCGGCACATCGATTTCGCAGATCGATGGATGAAACGTCCAGTTCAAAGTTATCTGCATACCAATTGGTGGTGCGGATATAGTCATGGGCCTTTTTCCAGGCCAATGCCAGAAGTAAGGGGTCGGTCAGGTATTTGTCATTCAGAAATAGCTGGTCATATTTTGAATTAAGTACTGGCATTTGTTTTTCCTTGATCGGCTACCTTGTCAACGAAATATTTCGGTGCCTCTTGGTTAGCCTTGGGCCTATCCTTTGATGTATTGATAGATGTGCAGCGTCTTTTCCAGGTATGGCTGACCTGGAACGCCACCACGCCTCGCACAGTCAGCTGCTCGACGACCAGCTCGCCTGAAATCATGATGATCCTTGCCACCCTCTGCGCAGCCGATGGTGTACCACACCGTCCACTTACTGTTGTTTTGCCGGTCCATAGGGCCCGTCATTGGATAGTGCCACACGTCAGGTGCGGTGTTTATGCACGAGAGGTGCCGAGGGGCCGTACTGAGGGCTCACGTGCGCGCCCCGATCTCCTGATCGGTACAGTACCGGTACACACTTAAGTTTTCTATGGTATGCTTAGATTTCGCTAACCTACTGATTCCAAAGAACTGTACCTTTCGCTAGATTTCGGTCACTTTCCCTTGGGTATCAGTAACTTATTGTTTTAAAAGCGAACTCATAATCCCTCGGCTCGTGGACTCTCTCTTGACCGAGCCCGGTATCGGATCGGTGATATAGCGCTTCCCGATACGGCTCTCTGTTACCCTTCCAGGCATTGCCCACACCTGTTCTTTGCGTGAGTGCACCTACCCAATGGCAGCCACGTGCCGCAAACAGTGACTCAGTTGATCGGCGCCGATCCAATTCGCTTTATCTATCCGAAAGCCCATACCACCCCCACCACCCCAACTTATGTGCCATTGGGAGACCGATATTGACTGGACTCCACCCCCAATTTCTGCAGCCGATAGGTGAGCTTGGCGCGAATGATGCCCAGGCCGTGGGCGGCTTGGTAGACGCTCAGACGGTAATAGGTGGCCTGGCGAATAGGTGGCTTCCCGAAAGCGGTCGGCCTGCACTGCTCATAAGAGAGCCCTGTTTACGGCGTTATCAGCGATGTGACGTGTGTCATAGACCACGGGCAGTGGGTGCCGAAGGGGTCAATAAGTCGGTCGCCTGGCCAGGCGCGCTTCCATGGCGTTGCACCTGGGGCTTGCCGTCTTCGCGGGGAGATCAGTCTTGTTCGTCGTCGTCATAATGGATGATGGAGAGCAACTGCAGGGGGACTTCATGCAGTTTCTCCGGCCCATGAGGGACTGCGGCATCGAAAGCCAGGCTGTCGCCTGGCCCCATGTCGTAGAACTGCTCTCCATGGCGATAGGTCAGGCGACCTTTCAACATATAGATGAACTCATGGCCTGCGTGGCTGAAGTTGGGAAAGACTTCACTGGCGTCATCCATGGTAATCAGAAAGGGCTCGTAGCGTTTCTTGGGGCCCTGGCGATAGCTCAGCAGCTGGTAGGTATGGCCTACCTCGGTGCCGGTGCGTACCACTTCCATGCCTTCGCCGGCCTTGACGAGCTGGGCGCCACGCCCGATCTGATCGTAATCGCTGAACAGCTTGGAAATCGGCAGGTCGATGGCGTTGCAGAGCCGACTGAGGGTGTCGAGGCTGGTCGAGACCTGGGCGTTTTCGACCTTGCTGATCATGCCCTGACTGAGACCGGCGATCCGTGCCACGTCAGAGATCTTGTACCCCTGGGAGAGGCGCTTCTGCTTCAAGGCCCGGGCGATGTGCTGTTCTAGACGCAGGCGCGTTTCGTTCTTGTCGGTGGTGACAGAGTCACTCATGGCAATGCTGGCCTTGTCGACGGCGTGAGAGCTACCAATTGTGCCAGAGTCCGGCTGGCCGTGGCACGTTCCGCCCCAGCCGGCGGCGTCGCCCGCCATCCAGCTCATCGCCCCTGGCCATGAACCGGGGGCGAGCCTCGCTCATGCAGCGGCCGGAGAGAGCAGCGCATCGAGGCCCAAGGGGCCGCCGTCAAACTCCTGCATGGCATCGAGCAGGGCCGGCCATAAATAGGCCGCCGAGGCACTATCCACCAGCAGGTGCAGACAGGGCAGCTCGCCCAGGGCATCGCGGATGACGATGGCATCGATTCGGGCCACCGAGGTCTGGGCGATATGCCCTGCCGGGAACGCCGCTGCATCGAGATCGACGCCGCATAGCTTGGCCATCACCCTGGCGGTACTGGCACCGGTGAGCACCAGCCAGGCATGGCTGTCCTGACGCGGTAACGAATAACAGCCGGGGGGCAGCGTTGCCCAATCTTGCGCGGTCATGGACACGCGCTGGCCAGCGTCCGTGAGGCTGCCCAGCAACAGATACTCGGTGGAGGAGAGTCGGGCCAGCCGGCTGCCGTCGTCCTGAATCCGGCAGCGATTGGGCTCATCGGGCAGGCGATAGCCGCGTTCTGCCAGTGCGGCGGCGGCCTGAGGGCCGCGCAGGCCGAAGCGCGGCAGCGCCGAGAGGTCAGCCAACCCGCAGTGGTCTAGACGGAAGCCTTCGTCGGTTGGGCCGGAGAAGCGTGCCGGGATCTCGGCATCGCCCAACTGCTTCCACTCGACGCGAGGGCGCTCGGCATGCAGGCCATTGAGCGGAGGGCGCGAGAGGCCAGTGGTCGCGTTTTGTGTGGTCATTTCAGAGCTCCTGGCGAGTATTGTCGGGGTCGAAGAAGGGCAGAGCGACCACCTCGGCGGTGATCTCCTGGCCGCCGTCGACGCGCAGGGTAATCTGGCTGCCGGGCGCGGCTTTCTCCGGCGCGGCATAGGCCAGGCCGATGACTGCGCCAAGCGTGGGCGAATATTCGCAGGAGGTGACGTTGCCGGTGATGGTCTCGCCTTCCAGCACCAGTTGTCCCTCCCGGGGCTTGGCGCTGGACGCCGGCAGCCGGAAACCGACCAGTCGGCGTTTCTGTGGTTGAGCGGCAAGAATGTCCACGGCACGGCGGCCGACGAAGAACGGCTTCTTGCGGTTGACTGCCCAGCCCAGCCCTATCTCTTCTGGATGGCTCATGCCGTCGGTGTCCTGACCGATGATCACGTGGCCCTTTTCCAGGCGCAGCAGGCGCTGAGCCTCGACGCCGAACGGCCGCAGGCCGAATGCGGCGCCGGCTTCCATCAGCCGGTCCCAGAGGGCCTCGCCGTAGCGCGAAGGCACATGGATCTCGTAGCCCAGCTCGCCGACAAAGCCGACCCGCAGCAGGCGTGCCGGAATGCCGGCAACATGGCCGGTACGCAGCTCCAGATAAGGAAAGGCCTCGGCCGAGAGGTCAACGTCGTCGCACAGCGTCTCCAGCACCTGGCGCGACAGCGGCCCGGCCAGGTTGATGGCGGCGAACGCCGAGGTGACGTTGGCGATATCCACGTCGAGTCGCCAGCGGGCGTTCCACTGCAGCATGCTGCGATGGACGTTGGTCACGCCGCTGGTGGTGGCGGTCACGTAAAAGTGATCCTCGGCCAGCCGGCACGACACGCCATCGTCGATCACCACGCCCTGCTCGCTGGTCATGACCGCGTAGCGAGTGCGGCCCACCGGCTGCTTGAGAAAGCCGAAGGTATAGAGCCGGTTGATGAACTCGGCGGCGTCCGGGCCGCGGATCTCGAGCCCGCCAAGCGTCGAGACGTCGATCATGCCGACCTTCTCGCGCACCTGGCGCGCCTCCTCCTGCATGCAACGCTCCCGCGCCAGGCTGCCGTCGGTGGCGGGGTAGTAGGCGGGCCGGCGCCAGTGGCCGGCCGGCATCATGTGCGCACCCAATGCCTCATGGCGGCGGTGCATCGGTGTCAGGCGGAAGGGATCGAAGCCGCGCCCGGCGAGGTGGCCGAGGGTCTCGGCGGTGAACGGTGGCCGGGCGGTGGTGACGCCGGTTTCGCTGACGCTGCGGTCGGTGGCCCGGGCGACCAGTCTGGCGGTGGGCAGCGCCGAATGGCGCCCCTGCGAGGGCCCCATGCCCACCGTCGAGAAGCGCTTGACCAGCTGCACGTCCCGGTAGCCATGGCGGGTGGCGTTGAGGATGTCCTCGATCTGCAGATCCTCGTCGAAGTCGACGAAGGCCTTGCCCTTGGGATGCGGAAAGATCGGCCAAGGATGATTGACCCGCCGCGGGGCGGGCGCGGAGCGCTGCGGCATCGGGACATCATGGCCCAGCGCGCGCAGCGCCTCGGTGGCGGCACGTACGCCATCCTCGCTGACGCGGTCGAGGTCGTGCAGCGCGTTGACCGAGCCTGCGATGTGCAGGTGGGCGGGCAGGCCGCTGATCGAGAATTCGGCGGCCTCGTCGTCGTAGCGCAGCCGGCCGCCAGCCTGGCACAGCAACTGGTAAACCGGCATGTAGCCGGCGGTCATGCAGAGCAGATCGCAGTCGATCCGCTGGCCCTGGTCGGCCACATCGCCGGTGCCGACGATGCGCCGTAGCTCGACGCCGGTCACCCGGTGCAGGGACTTGTCGTGCAGGGCCTCATAGACCGTCTGCTCGGCCCGCACGGGAATGCCCGCTGCGGCGAGTGCCTCGGCCAGGGCCGGGTTCTCGGGCGACGGGCGCATATCGGCCAGGGCGGCCACCTCGATGCCCTGCTCGTGGAGGTCGAGTGCCGCCAGGTAGCCGTCGTCGTTGCCGGTCAGTACCACCGCCCGCCGGCCCGGCTTGACCGCATAGTGACGCATCAGCCGCTGGGCGGCACTGGCCAGCATCACCCCCGGCAGGTCGTTGTTGCGGAAGATCGCCGGCTGATCGAAGCTGCCCGAGGCCACGATGCACTCTTTGGCACGCACCTTGAACATCCGGCGACCCTGGATCACCGGTAGGTAGTTATCGGTGAACCAGCCGTTACAGGTGGCGTCGCACATGACGCGGATGCTGGGGTGGCGCGCCACCACACTCACTAGCTCGTCGCGCAGGCGCTCGCCGCGTCTGCCATCGATATCGAAGCGGGCATAGGTCAATGAGCCGCCGAGTTGCGGCTGCTGTTCGACCAGCAGCACCCGGGCACCGCCTTCGGCGGCGGTGAGCGCAGCGCTCAGCCCCGCCGGGCCACTGCCCACCACCATGACATCGGTGAACAGGTAGGCCTTGTCGTGATAGCTGCCGCGAGCGTCGAGATCGAAGCGCCCGAGACCCGCCTTGCGGCGGATCAGCGGCTCCCAGCGCTTCCAGGCGCCCCTGGGCTTGTAGAAGGCGCGGTAGTAGAAGCCTACCGGCATGAAACGGGCGAACTTGCCGAGTCTCATGTCGCGGTCATGGTCGAGGCTGCCGCTGTAGTTCTGACCCGTGACCGACAGGCCGTCCTCGAGACGGCGCACGTCGGCCAGCACGTTGGGTTCGTCGGGCAACTGCACGAGGGTGTTGGCGTCCTGCCCGGCCAGGGTCAGCGCGCCCCGGGGGCGGTGGTACTTGAACGAGCGCGACAGTACCAGGCGCCCGTGGGCGGCCAGGGCGCTGGCGATGGAATCGCCGGCGAAGCCGCGATAGGTCTCGCCCTCGAAGGTGAAGTGCAGCGGGCGTTCGCGGTCGATCAGGCTGCCCATCGGGGCGGGGAGGCGTGACGCGACAGCGTCGGCGGCGTCATCCAGGGGTTCGTAACGGCTCATGAGGGGGTCTCCGCGTGGGCAAATTCGACGCGCTGGCGGAACAGTTCGCCTGGGTCGAAGGTGCGTAGCACTTCATCGGTCAGGGTGTGGCGCTCGGCCAGGAACCAGTAGCCGCTGGCGCTGTGAAACCACCATTCGGTGACCACCGCCGGCAGGTTGTCGTGATAGAAGACGTAGTCGGCCCACTCGCGGTCGCTGCAGGTGGCTGGGTCGGGCATCGTCTTCAACTCCCCGCCGTAGATGAATTCACTGATGTTGCGTGGCCCGTTGAGCGGGCAGTGGAGGATCTTCATGGTGTGATGTCCCGTTCGGTCTGCAGTGAAGCGTCAGTGGCTGGCCGCCGTGGCGCCCATCTCGTTGACCTGCTGGAAGTTGGCGAAACGCGCCAGATGGAACGGGCGGATCAGTTCCGGCACCTTGCCCCCGCCGGCGATCAGTTCCGCCATGGTCTGGCCGCAGATCGGCGTGGCCTTGAAGCCCCAGGTGCCCCAGCCGGCGTCGAGGTAATAGTTCTCGACGGGGCTCTCGCCCATGATCGGGCTGTAATCCGGGGTCATGTCAGTGATCCCGCCCCACTGACGCATCAGCCGGGCCTTGGCCAGGAAAGGAAACATCTCGACGGCGCTGGCGATCAGGCTCTCTTTCAGCTCCAGCGTCGAGCGGGTCGCATAGAGCGGGTAGGGATCAGAGCCGCCGCCGAAGACCACCTCGCCACGGCTGGTCTGCTGTACGTAGCAGTGCAGCGCCGATGAACTGACCAGCGGGTCGAGGAACGGTTTGACCGGCTGGGTGACCATGGCCTGCAGCGGGTAAGAAACGATTGGCAGGCGAAAGCCGGCCTTGGCGGCCAGCACCGAGCTGTGGCCGGCCACGGCCTGTACCGCGCAGCCGCAGCGCACCGTGCCGCGGTTGGTCTTGACGCCGGTGAGGCGCCCGCCTTCGATGATCAGGTCTTCGACCTCGGTCAACTGATGAATCTCCACGCCGCGCTTGGCCGCCTCCTTGGCGTAGCCCCAGGCCACGGCGTCATGGCGTGCGGTGGCGCCATCCCGGTGCCAGAGACCTTCGAGCACCGGCAGATGGCCCGGATCGAGGTTGAGCGTCGGCACCAGCTCGGCGATCTGCTGGCGGTCGATCATCTCCGTGCGCCCCCCGAAATGCTTGTTGACCTCGGCCCGCTGGCGGAAGGCGCGCACCGTGGCATCGGTGTGGGCCAGGGTGAGCTGGCCGCGTTCCGAATACATGATGTTGAAGTCGAACTCGTGGGAGAGGTTCTGGAACAGCTTCACCGACTCGGCATAGAAGCGGACCCCTTCAGAGGTCAGGTAGTTGGAGCGGATCACCGCAGTGTTGCGCGCGGTGTTGCCGCCGCCGAGGTAGGCCTTCTCCAGCACCGCGACTTTGGTGATGCCGTGGTACTTGGCCAGGTAGTAGGCAATGGCGAGGCCGTGTCCACCGCCACCGATGATCACCACGTCATAGCTGGCGGCGAGCGCCTTGGGCGGTGGCAGATCCTGTTCGGCGGGATAGTCGGACGACAGACCGTACTTCAGTAGGGCGAAAGGCATGGGGGACTCCCAGGAGATGGTCGCTCAGGCCGGTTCTGCGGCGGAGGCCTGGTGGCGCTGTAGCCGCGTGGCGGTGACGGTGTTCTGCATCAGGTAGGCAATGGTCATCGGCCCGACCCCGCCGGGCACCGGGGTGATGGCGGATGCCACCTGGCTCGCGGCGGCGAAGTCGACATCACCGACCAGGCGCGTACGGCGTTCGCCGCCGGTCTCGGACTCGATACGGTTGATGCCCACATCGATGACCACGGCGCCGGGCTTGAGCCAGTTGGCATCGACCATCCCGGGGCGCCCCACGGCGGCGACGATGATATCGGCCTGGCGGCACAGGGCGGCGGCGTCGCGGCTCTTCGAGTGCAGCAGCGACACCGTGCAGTCGGCATCGAGCAGCAGCGCGGCCATGGGTTTGCCGACGATGTTGGAGCGGCCGATCACCACCGCGTGCTTGCCGGCCAGCTCGCCGCAGGTCTCGCGCAGCAGCCGCAGGCAGCCGGTGGGCGTGCAGGGCGCCAAGGAGGGCAACCCCTGCCAGAGCCCACCGGCGTTCTGGCGATGAAAGCCGTCGACGTCCTTGGCCGGCAGAATGGCCTGGATCACCGATGCCTCGTCGATATTTGCCGGCAGCGGCAACTGCACCAGGATGCCGTTGACCTCGGGGTCGTCGTTGAGCCGGGCGATCAGCGCGAGCAGTTCCGCCTGGGGCAGGGTGTCATCGAAGCGGTACTCCAGCGAACGGATACCGACCGCTTCTGCCTTGCGGATCTTGTTGCGCACATAGACCTGGCTGGCGGGATCCTCCCCCACCAGTATCACGGCCAGGCCGGGGATGATGCCTTCGTCGGCGAGACGGGCGACGTCGTCGGCGACCTCGTCGAGCACGCGTTCGGCACAGGCCTTGCCATCGATGGATGTCGTCAGGGGCGTTTCGGTCGTTGTCGTACTCATCGGAAGATCACCGTCTTGTTCTGGTCGAGAAAGACACGATGCTCAAGGTGGTAGCGGACCGCCTGGGACAAGGCGACGGTCTCGGTATTGCGGCCGACCGCGACCAGGTCCTCGGGGCGATAGGTGTGATCGACCCGCTGCACCTCCTGCTCGATGATCGGGCCTTCGTCGAGGTCCGAGGTTACATAGTGGGCGGTGGCGCCGATCAGCTTGACCCCGCGTTCATGGGCCTGGTGATAGGGCTTGGCGCCCTTGAAGCCGGGCAGGAAGGAGTGGTGGATGTTGATCGCGCGGCCGGAGAGCTTCTGGCACAGGTCGTCGGAGAGGATCTGCATGTAACGAGCCAGCACCACCAACTCGGTGCCGGTTTCCTCGACGATCTCCATCAGCGCCTGTTCCTGGCGCGCCTTGGAGTCCTGCGTGACTGGCAGGTAGACGAAGCGGATGCCTTCACGCTCCGCCATCGGGCGCAGATCAAGGTGGTTGGAGACGATGGCGGTGATCTCCATGTCCAGCTCCCCCTTGCGCTGCCGGTACATCAGGTCGCCCAGACAGTGGTCGTACTTGCTGACCATCAGCAGCACGCGCATGGGTTTGGCATCGTGATAGATGGCCCACTCCATGTCGAAGTCTTCGGCGACGCCGGCGAAGTCGCCCTTGAGTGTCTCGATATCGCCCTTCACGCCGTCGTTGAAGCGAAACTTGGCGCGCAGGAAGAAGCGGCCTAGCGCCTCGTCGTCGTATTGGGCGAGCTCGCTGATATAGCACTGTCCCTCGGTGAGAAAGCAGGTCACGGCGGCGACGATGCCGGAAGTGGCGGGGCAGGAGATCTTGATGATGTAGCTGTCGTCTGTCGGGACCATGTGTTGCCTTCCTCTTGTCTTGGGCGGGACGTGGCCGGGGTGTCGGTATTGGCGCCCCGGCAGTGGATATCGGGCTCGGCCCTTGGCGATGCGCTCGGGTGTCTCGGTGATCTCGAAGGGCTCTCCGGGCCAGATGATGCGGTAATCTAGTTTTCCTGGAAAGAAAAAAAGATTCCCTTTAGTCAAGCAACAAGCTTGCCAGTTTCGTCGTGCCATATCGTTGGGTGTATACCGAGAACGCCCGTTAATCCCTGATAAACAAGTAGTTGCGGTTTTCATTCGGCCGATGAGGCACGTCTCCCTGGGCTGGAGGACGAGAGCGTGGGGCCTCGGCTTGAGCGATAAGGGTGCGTCAGGGGCGCTGCTTGCACCGTCGTGAGGCGATGGCGAGGTCAATGCAGGTGGCAGAGACAGGCGAGCGAGAGCAGAGACGACCGCCAGAACCCACGGCAGAAACTTTTTACTGCCTGTAAATCAGGTTCCTAGCGGCCCTCCCGTGAATTTTATCGGGCGCCGCAGCGGTTCTGGCATGCAAGGTGCTTTCTTAAAGAGAAACAAAATTTCTTGATGGGAATTGTGTGCGTGGCGTAGCCTGCATGGCGTCGGCAAAGTCCGATGGCGCAGGAGAGCGCCATGTCGTTCCCGGTACTCGCCACGCATGAAGGAGACCTGACATGACGCCTGAATCCGCCAAGCAACTGCTCGAGGAGCACGATGTCCGCTACCTGCTCGCTCAGTTCGTGGACATCCACGGCGCTGCCAAGACCAAGTCGGTGCCGGCCAACTGCCTGATGGATGTGGTCGAGAAGGGCGCCGGCTTCGCCGGTTTCGCGGTCAGTGGCCTGGGCATGGAGCCCCACGGACCTGACTTCATGGCCCGTGGCGATCTCGCGACCTTGTCGCTGGTGCCCTGGCAGCCGGGATACGCGCGATTGGTCTGCAACGGTCATGTCAACGATCAGCCCTACGAGTACGACAGCCGCGTGGTGCTGCTCAAGCAGCTGGAACGACTGGCAGAGAAGGGCTGGACGCTGAACACCGGGCTGGAGCCGGAGTTCTCGCTGTTCAAGCGTGGGCCGGAGGGTGAGCTGTTGGCGGTCGACGATAGCGATACCCTGGCCAAGCCCTGTTACGACTACAAGGGACTATCGCGTTCCCGCGAGTTCCTGGAACGCCTGGTGGAGGCGCTCCAGGCGGTCGATTTCGACGTCTACCAGATCGATCATGAGGACGCCAATGGCCAGTTCGAGATCAACTACACCTACAGCGATGCGCTGACCTCGGCGGACCGCTTCACCTTCGTGCGCATGGCGGCCGGCGAGATCGCCAACGATCTCGGCATGGTCTGCTCCTTCATGCCCAAGCCGCATGCCGATCGCCCAGGCAACGGCATGCACTTCCACCTCTCGATCAGCGATGGCGACGGACACAACGTCTTCGGTGACGACAGCGATCCCCAGGGGCTGGGCCTGTCGCGCACCGCCTACCACTTCCTGGCCGGGCTGCTGCATCACGCACCGGCGCTGTGTGCCTTTGCTGCGCCCACCGTCAACTCCTACAAGCGGCTGGTGAACGGCGGCTCCAACAGTGGCGCGACCTGGGCGCCGGTGTTCATCGCCTATGGCGACAACAACCGCTCGGCGATGGTCCGGGTGCCCTACGGCCGCCTGGAGTTCCGCCTGCCCGATGCCGGCTGCAACCCCTATCTGGTGCACGCCGCCTTGATCGCCGCCGGCCTGGACGGTATCGACCGCCAACTCGACCCCGGCAAGGCGCACAACATCAACCTGTATTCGCTGAGCGCCGAGCAGTGCCGGGAGGAAGGCATCGGCATCCTGCCCCAGTCGCTCAAGGAGGCCATAGACGCCCTGGCGGAGGACACCGTTCTGCGCGAGGTGATGGGGCCCGGCATCGTCGACGAGTTCATCTCCGTCAAGCGCGAGGAGTGGACCGCCTATAGCCGCCAGGTCTCGGCCTGGGAGATCGAGCGCTACGCCGAATTCTTCTGATCAACGATAGACCCGAACTCGCCGCGAACGGCGAGCGCAGAGAGGACAATGCTATGTGTGGAATCGTGGGGCTCTACCTCAAGAACCCGGCGTGGGAAAGCCGCCTGGGTGCGCTATTCGAGCCGATGCTGGTCGCCATGACCGAGCGCGGGCCGGACAGCGCCGGCTTTTCGATCTACGGCGACGAGTACGACGCCGGCATCAAGCTGACGCTGCAGAGCGATGACGCCGACTACGACTGGGCCAATCTGGCCGACCGGCTGGGCGCGGCTTTTGCTGGCGTCGACGACTGGTATCGCAACGCCAGCGTGGCCGTCTTCAAGCTGGCCGCCCCTGAGGCCGAGCTGCGCGCCTGGCTCGCCGAGCAGGCGCCCGGGGTCCGGGTGCTGAGCGCGGGCCAGAGCATCGAGATCCTCAAGGGCGTGGGACTGCCAGCGACCATCGCCGAGCGCTTCAACCTCAAGGGCATGAAGGGCAGCCACGCCATCGGGCACACCCGCATGGCCACCGAGAGTGCGGTGACGCTGCAGGGCAGCCATCCCTTCTCGACGGGGCTCGATCTGTGCCTGGTGCACAACGGTTCGCTCTCCAACCACAACCGTCTGCGCGACAAGCTCCGGCGGGAAGGAATCGTCTTCGAGACCGATAACGACTCCGAGGTGGCGGCGGGGTATCTGACCTGGCGGCTGGCCAAGGGAGACTCCCTGAGTCAGGCGCTCAAGGGGGCCCTGAAGGATCTGGATGGTTTCTTCACGTTCGCCATCGGCACCCGCGACGGCTTCGCCGTGGTCCGCGATCCGATCTCCTGCAAGCCGGCGGTGATCGCCGAGACCGAGGACTACGTGGCCATGGCATCGGAATACCGCGCCCTGGCCGGGCTGCCGGGCATCCAGCAGGCGCGGGTCTGGGAGCCCGAGCCGGCCACGATCTATGTCTGGGAACACGATGGCGCCAAGGTGGAGGCCGCATGATGATGAAGACCGTTGATCTTGCCGAACAGAGCCTGCGAGCGCTCAACCAGTCGCTGCACGATGGTGAGATGCTCAGCGACATCCGCGAGTGGCGGGTCACCAATACCGACGGCGCGCACAACATCGCCTGCGGGCTGAACGACGACATCAGTGTCGATATCGATGGCCATGCCGGCTACTACTGCGCCGGCATGAACCAGCGTGCCAGCGTCACGGTGCATGGCAACGTTGGGGTCGGCGTGGCGGAAAACATGATGTCCGGCACGGTGCGCGTCACCGGCGATGCTTCCCAGTCGGCCGGGGCCACGGCACATGGTGGCCTGCTGGTCATCGAGGGCAATGCCGCAGCGCGCTGCGGCATCTCCATGAAGGGGGTGGACATCGTGGTCAAGGGCAATACCGGCCCGATGAGCGCCTTCATGGGGCAGGCCGGGCGTTTGGTGGTGTGCGGCGATGCCGGCGATGCGCTGGGGGATTCGATCTACGAGGCGCGCCTCTACGTCAAGGGCCGGGTCGGCACGCTCGGCGCCGACTGTATCGAGAAGCCGATGCGCGCCGAGCATCAGGAGGAGCTGGCCGCGCTGCTCGAGCAGGCCGGTATCGACGAAGATCCCGCCGACTTCCGGCGCTACGGGTCGGCTCGCGAACTCTACCACTTCAAAGTCGACAACGCCTCGGCCTACTGATCAGGAGCCTGCCATGACCGATTACAGTTCCAACCCCACGCTGCGGGAGTCGGCCACCTACGGCCGAGACGTCATCCACGAGATCCAGCGCGCCGCCGAGACCGGGATCTACGATATTCGCGGCTGGGGCGCCAAGCGCAAGGTGCCGCATTTCGACGATCTGCTGTTCCTCGGCGCCAGCATGTCGCGCTACCCCCTCGAGGGCTATCGCGAGAAGTGCGACACCCGGGTCACGCTCGGCACCCGCCACGCCAAGAAACCGCTGGTCATCGAGACCCCGGTGACGATCGCCGGCATGAGCTTCGGGGCCCTGTCCGCCCAGGCCAAGGAGGCGCTGGGCCGCGGCGCCTCCGAGGTCGGTACCTCGACCACCACCGGCGACGGCGGCATGACCGCCGAGGAACGCGGTGAGTCGACCAAGCTGGTGTATCAGTACCTACCATCGCGCTACGGGATGAACCCGGACGACCTGCGCAAGGCGGATGCCATCGAGGTGGTGCTGGGCCAGGGCGCCAAGCCCGGCGGCGGCGGCATGCTGCTGGGCCAGAAAATCTCCGACCGCGTGGCGCAGATGCGCACCCTGCCCAAGGGCATCGACCAGCGTAGCGCCTGTCGCCACCCGGACTGGACCGGCCCCGATGACCTGGCGATCAAGATCGCCGAGCTACGCGAGATCACCGACTGGCAGGTGCCGATCTATATCAAGGTTGGCGCCACCCGCACCTACTACGACGTCAAGCTAGCGGTGAAGGCCGGGGCCGATGTGGTGGTGCTCGACGGCATGCAGGGCGGCACCGCGGCCACCCAGGAAGTGTTCATCGAGCACGTCGGCATTCCGACCATGGCGGCCATTCCCCAGGCGGCCCAGGCACTCCAGGAGATGGGCGTGCATCGCGAGGTGCAGTTGATCGTCTCGGGGGGGATTCGCAACGGCGCCGACGTGGCCAAGGCCATCGCCCTGGGGGCCGACGCGGTCGCCATCGGCACGGCGGCCCTGATCGCGCTGGGCGACAACCACCCGCGCTACGACGAGGAGTATCGCCAACTGGGCTCGGCTGCCGGCTTCTATGACGACTTCCAGGAGGGCAAGTGCCCGGCGGGCATCTCCACTCAGGACCCGGAACTGAGCCAGCGCCTCGATCCGGTGGCGGCCGGCAAGCGCCTGGCCAACTACCTGCGGGTGCTGACTCTGGAAGCCCAGACCCTCGCCCGGGCCTGCGGCAAGTCGCATCTTCATCATCTGGAGCCCGAGGATCTGGTGGCCCTCAACGTCGAAGCGGCGGCCATGGCGCGGGTGCCGCTGGCCGGCACCGACTGGGTCCCGGGGCAGCGTTTCTAGGCGACTCCGATATGCCTGCATGACCACCGTCAAGCACCGGGGGCAGAGATGCCTTCGGCGCTCAGGCGCACCGACCTTACCCCATCGATAGCGCTAGATAGTAACGCCCGATGACGCCCGCAAGAACGTCGTCGACCGGCTCGCCCGGTAACACCGCAAGCCGATCGCCGACTCTTGATACGAACAACGACAACGACGAGGCAACCACAATGGCAACTGCGACCCTGGAACTGGGCTATGCCCTGGATACCTTCTACTTCCTGATGTGCACGGCCCTGGTCATGTTCATGGCCTGTGGCTTTGCCATGCTCGAATCGGGCCTGGTAAGAGCCCGCAACACGGTCGAGATTCTGACCAAGAACGCCCTGCTGTACGCCATCGCCTGTTTGGTGTTCCTGGTGGTCGGCTACAACGTGATGTATCCGTCCGAGGCGATCAGCAGCGTCATTCCGGGCCTGCAGTTCATGCTCGGTGAGGATAATACGCTGGCGGACATCTCGGCTGGGGAGGGCGCGCCTTACTATTCCGGCATGGCCGACTTCATCTTCCAGGCGGTGTTCGCGGCGGCGACCATGTCGATCGTCTCCGGGGCGATCGCCGAGCGCATGAAGCTGTGGCCCTTCCTGGTCTTCGCCGTGGTCATGGTGGCGGTGATCTATCCGGTGGAAGGCTACTGGAAGTGGGGCGGCGGTTTCCTCGATGCCATGGGCTTCCAGGACTTCGCCGGCTCGGTGGTGGTGCACATGGCGGGCGCGGCGGCGGCGCTGGCAGCGGTGATCTTGGTTGGCCCGCGCAAGGGGCGTTACGGGCCGAAGGGCGAGGTGCGGGCCATTCCCGGTGCCAACCTGCCGATCGCCATGCTGGGCATGTTCATCCTCTGGATGGGCTGGTTCGGCTTCAACGGTGGCTCCATGCTCAAGATCGCCAGCCTCGACGACGCCAACGCGGTGGCGCGGATCTTCGTCAACACCAACTCCGCCGCGGCCGCCGGCATGGTCGTCGCGGCCCTGGTATCACGCGCCATGTTCGGCAAGACCGACATGACCATGATCATCAATGGTGCCCTTGCCGGGCTGGTCTCCATCACCGCCGAGCCGCTGCTGCCGTCGGCGGGGTTGGCGGTGCTGATCGGCGCCGTGGGTGGTGCTCTGGTGGTGATGTCGGTGGTGGGCCTGGATCGCTTGAAGCTCGATGACCCAGTGGGCGCCATCTCCGTGCACGGCACGGCGGGCATCTGGGGCATCCTGGCCGTGCTGTTCTCCAACCCCGAGGCGACACTCTTCGTGCAATTGATCGGCACCGTGGTGATCTTCGCCTGGATGTTCGGTGCCAGCTTCGCCGTGCTGTGGCTCATCCGGGCAGTAGTGGGGCTACGTGTCAGCGAGCAGGAAGAGCTGGAAGGCATGGACCTGCATGAATGCGGCATGCTGGCCTACCCGGAATTCGTTGCGGCGAGCGCCCAGGAGACCGGCACGTCTGGTCCGGGCAGGCGCTCTGCCGCCGCTGGGGGCGGCGTGATGGCCGAGCAAAAAGGCGCCTGAGCTGGCAGGGGCGCGGGTGGCGGGCAAGGTCTGCTACCTGCGTCTCTTGCTCATGAGTGGAGGAGGGCGCTATCGACGATCCGGTCCAACAAGTGACCCTCCGTTAGGCATGTTGCCATGCCTCACATGGCTTGAGGCTACCTACCCACAGGCTGCCACGCGCCGACCCCGGCGGCTTTGCTGATCAGCGCCAGGCCAATTCACCGCATCTCGTCGGCAGCACATCGCGTCCCCGCTCATGTGTCATTGGGGTACCGGTACCGACTGGGATCCAGCCCCAACTTCTGCAGCCGATAGGCGAGCTTGGCACGGGTGATGCCCAGGTCGCGGGCGGCCCGGGAGACGTTGCCTTCGGCATTGCCGAGTACGCGCTCGAGTCGCTGTATTTCCCGTTCTTTCTCGGCGTCTTCGGGGTGGCTCGCGGTAGGGGTTCCCGGGGAACGGGGTAGCGAGACAGCTTCGCGCTCGGCGGTCTCGAGATCTCCCGCGGCGTTGATTCTGAGCTTGGCGCCGGGGCTGGAGGAGAAGCCGGCGTCCTCGAACAGATGAAAGGCGTCGATCGGCCCGCCATCCAGGGCGTTGATCACCCCGCGCTCCACCAAGTTCTGCAGTTCGCGCACATTGCCGGGATAGTCGTAGGCGAGCAGGGCATCGGAGGCCTTGCGCGTCAGGCCGGTGATCGATTTTCGGTAGCGCTCGGCGTAGTGGCGCGAGAAGTGCTCGACCAGCAGCGGAATATCGTCGCGTCGCTCCCGCAGTGGCGGCAGCCGGATTGGGAAGACGTTGAGGCGGTAGTAGAGGTCCTCGCGGAAGCGCCCGGCCTGCACCTCCTGGAACAGATCCCTGTTGGCGGCGGCGACGATACGCACGTCGACCCGGATCGGCTGGCTACCGCCGACCCGTTCGATCTCGCCATCCTGTAGCGTGCGCAGCAGCTTGCCTTGGGCTTCCAGGCTCAGCGAGGGGATCTCGTCGAGAAAAAGAGTGCCGCCGTCGGCGCGTTCGAAGCGCCCAGGGCGGCTGCGCTCGGCGCCGGTGAAGGCGCCTTTCTCCACGCCGAACAGTTCGGCTTCGATCAGCGTATCGGGAATCGCCGCGCAGTTGAGCGCGACGAAGGGGCCTTCGGCCAGCAGGCTGCTGCGGTGCAGGGCGTTGGCGAAGAGGTCCTTGCCCACCCCCGATTCGCCGTTGAGCAGCACCGTGGCCGGCGTGGGGGCGACCCGCTCGATCTTCTGCAGGGCGATGCTGACAGCAGCCGAGACACCGACGATCTGCTGGGCGTTGCTTTCAGGGACGTTGTTTTCAGGGGCGTTGGCCCTGGTGGCGGCCCCCCGGGGCGCGGAAGAGGGCGCCGCGGGGGGCCGGCGTGTGGCCCGGCTCGATGTTGCGGCGGTCGACAGCCGCTGGCGGTCGAGCCGCAGCCAGTCGAGATCGTCGTTCGCTTCCATGCGCTCACTGGTCGTCTCCCCCACGATCCGGCAGTGCGCGGCGCCGCAGCCGGCGCACTCGAGCTCCCGGTAGATCACGCGCTTGCCGTAGAAGGCGCTGGCATAGCCGCTGGCGTAGCCGAGTTGCATCCAGCACACCGGTTCCGCGGAGAGCCCGTGCGCCTTGAGGTGCTCGGCGGCCTCGACGGAGTCGTGCCACAGGAACTCGGCATTGAAGGTGCCGTTGGGGATGTCATGGTCGCGGCGGATGGTCTCGACCTTCACCATGCCCATCACCGCGTGCAAGCGCTCACCCGCACTCAACACCCCGGCATCGTCGCTATCCGCCCAGTGCTTGCGCACGAAGGCGGCATCCGAGGCGCCGGCCGAGAAGCCGACGCGCATCAGCAGGTCGCGTGCCCCCGCAGGGCCCAGGGTTTCGATCAGCTCGCGCCGCAGGGCGCCGAAGGAGTGGGCGCCGAACAGCAACATGCGGCGGGTATCGAACCAGATCCGGCCGTCGTTGGGCGTAAATCGCAGGCTCTCTGTCAGGTCGTATAGCGTCGGCGGATCTCCGGCATGCAGCGTATCTTTTATAGATTTTTCTTGATCAGTTATTTCCGTTATTTCCGAGAGGCGCAGTTTTCGTGGCATGAATTTACCCTACCAAAGTCGCAGAAAATGGGCGTGATTTTCAATTTTCATCTGCCGTTTTTTATAAAAATGATGAGTTTTATCAATCTTAATAAAATGCGCGGCGCGTCTCTGTTATCCATTGGTCTTTTGAGTGGGGCGTTTTTTGCTTATCTTGCGGCGACTTAGACGGCGTACCTAGACATAGGTCTACGTCCGTACGTCGATGGCATGTGGCTTGCTCCGTGTTGATGGGGAGCAGACCGATTCCATCATGAGAGGAGAAAGACCATGTCCAATTCACCTGCCAGCACGGCTTATCGCATCGTCGAAGTGCCGGAACCGATGAAGGCGATGCAGGATCGCTTCGGGCGCGAGGGGAGCTATGTCGGGCTTTCGGAAGCCGAGAGCCCCTGGGTTCCCTTTGGCGATAACGCCGCAATTCGCCATCTCGCGTTCGATGTTCGCAACAACGTCTACTGCAATATCCTGTGGATCAAGGGCCCGGGCGTGATCGGTACGCACCGCCACCGTGGCATGGTCTGGGCAGTGGGCATGGAGGGGACTTTCCGCTATCTGGAGTACGACTGGGTCTGCGGCCCCGGCGAATTCATCACCGAAATGCCCGGCCAGGCGCATACCCTGGTGACTGACGAGCCGAACGGCATGAAGGCGCTGTTCTGGATGCAGGGGGCGAATGAGTTCTTCGATGAACAGGGCGAATGGGCAGAGACCCTGGACGTTTTCTGGTTCATCAATCACTACGTGACCTACTGCGAAGCCCACGGCATTCCCATCAACGAACAGCTGTTTCTGTGAGGGAATGCCCATGCGCTTTTTCGAACAGTTCAGCGTCGAGGGGCGTTCGGCGCTGGTTACAGGTGGCGCCTCGGGTCTGGGGCTGGCTTATGTCGAGGTGCTGGCGGAAAACGGTGCCAGCGTCACCCTGGCGGATATCGATATCGACGCCGCGGAGCGTGAAGCGGCGAGGCTAAGGGAGCAGGGTTTCACGGTGCAGGCACAGGCCCTCGATGTGGCCGATAGGGCGCAGAGCGCCGAGGTGTTCGAGGCTCATGTAAGGGGCTTCGACGGCCTGGATATCGTCTTCGCCAATGCGGGGGTCGACCCCGGCGCCGGGTTCTGGAACCCGGGTGGTTGGCGCAACGCAGAGGGGCAGGTCGATACCTTCGACCCCGAGCGCTGGGATCGCACGATCGCGATCAATCTGACCGGCACCTTCAATACCCTGCGCCTGGCGGCGACCTACATGAAGCCCCAGCGCCGCGGTGCCATCGTCGTCACCTCGTCGAATGCCGCCATCATCACCGAGCCGGTGGTGGGGCTGCCCTATATGCCGGCCAAGGCCGGTGTCTCCCATATGGTGCGCCAGCTGGCGCTGGAGCTCGCCGAGTTCGGCATTCGCGTCAATACCATCGCGCCGGGTGGCTTCGTCACCAATATCGGCGGCGGCTGGCTGAAGGATCCGGAGGTGCGCCGGAGCTGGGATGCCAAGGTGCCGCTGGGGCAACTGGCGGAACCCGAGCAGATCAAGGCGCTCGCCCTCTATCTGGCCTCGGATGCCTCCTCGTACATGACGGGGGCGCAACTGGTCATCGATGGCGGGACCTCACTGGGGAGGGTCGGCTGATGCGTGCTGCCGTCTTCAACGAATTGCATCGGCCGCTGGAGATCCGGGAGCTGCCCGACCCCACGCCGAGCCCTGACCAGGTGGTCGTCGAGGTGCAGCGCTGCGGCATCTGCGGCTCCGATCTGCACATGACCGAAGATGCCGTGTTCGGCCTCTGCCCTGGAGATGTGCTGGGCCACGAGTACGCCGGCGAGATCGTCGCCTGCGGCAACGAGGTGACGACATTGCGCCCGGGGCAACGGGTCTCGGTGATGCCGTTTCGCAGCTGCGGGCGCTGTCTCTCCTGCCTCTCCGGGGAGCCGGCCTGGTGTCAGCAGATGGTGCTCGAGGGTGGGGGGTATGGCGAGTATGCGGCCACTGCAGCGCGCCAGTGCATCCCGCTGCCCGAGGGCGTGAGCACGAGTGACGGGGCGATCGTCGAGCCGCTGGCGGTGGCGCTCCACGGGGTTCGCCTTTCCGAGATGCGCCCCGGTGATCGCGTGCTGATCATCGGCGCCGGCCCCATCGGCCTGGCGGTCGCGTTCTGGGCGCGCCGCTTCGGGGCAAAGCAGGTGGTGGTCCAGGATATCGCCCGTTATCAGGAGGCGCGGGCCGGTGAGATGGGCGCTACCGGCTTCGTCTGTGCGCCGGATGAGCCGGTGGCCGCGGCCACGCGCCAGCTTGGCGGTGAGGCGGATATCGTCTTCGAGTGTGCCGGCGTGCCCGGGCTGATTGCCCAGTCCATCGAACAGGTCAGGCCCCACGGCACCATTCTGCTTCTCGGCCTCTGCACCCGGCCGGATGCGTTCGTGCCCTTCGCCGCTCTGTCGAAGGAGATACGCCTGCAGACCGCTGCCTTCTTCTCCCGACGTGAATACGAAAGTGCCCTGGATGTGCTCGATGCCGGCGCGGTCGAACCGCGTCATCTGATCACCGAGACGGTGCCGCTCGCCAACGTGCCAACGGTATTCGAGGCCCTGAAAAGCCGTACTCGCCAATGCAAGGTGCTCATCAGCCATGAACAACAACAACGCTGACATCACAACTGACGTTTCACCCAAGGCGCGCCGCAGTTCCCGCTATCAGATCCTGCTGGTGGGCCTGCTGAGCTTGAACTTCGGTATCGTCTTCTTCGACAGGAATGCACTCAATTTTCTGATGCCGTTCGTCCAGCCCGATCTCGGGCTGTCGAATACCGAAATCGGCCTGACCGCTTCTGCGCTCTCGATCACCTGGGCCATTTCCGGCCTGATCTTCGGGGCGATATCCGATCGCAGCGGGCGGCGAAAGATCTTTCTCGTGATCGCCACGCTCATCTTCTCCCTCTGCTCCTTCCTGACCGGGCTCGCCACCTCCTTTCTGCTGCTGCTCGGTGCGCGGCTGCTCATGGGGATCGCCGAAGGGCCCATTCTGCCGATCTCGCAGACGGTGACAGCGATAGAAGTCTCTCCCAAGCGTCGCGGGGTGGCCATGGGGGTGATGCAGAACTTCGGCTCCAACCTGCTCGGCTCCTTCGCCGCGCCGGTGGTGCTGGTCGCCGTCGCCACCGCCTTCGGCTGGCGCGAGGCGTTCTTTCTCGCTGGCGTGCCCGGGCTGATCGCCGCCGGGCTGATCTGGTGGTTGATGCGCGAGCCCGGCACGGCATCGGTGCCGGCCACTGTGGCCGAACGGCCAGCGCCACGCCGGCCGAGTATCCGCGAGATGCTCGCCCACCGGAACATGCTGATCTGCTCGCTGATGGCGATCCTGCTGATCGGCTATCTGGTGGTCTGCTGGTCCTTCATGCCGATCTATCTCACCAGCGTACGCGGCTACTCGCCCCAGGAGATGGGCTGGCTGATGGGGGTGCTGGGGATATCGGCGGCAGTGGGGAGCTTCGTGGTCAGCGGGATTTCCGACCGGATCGGTCGCAAGCCGGTGATGATCATCACGCCGTTCATGGGGCTGATTCTGACCCTGGGCGCGATGTACTTCCAGGGCAGTGCCTACATCCTCGCCATTCTGTTCTTTTTCGGCTGGTCACTGAACGGCATCTTCCCGCTGTTCATGGCCATCGTCCCCTCCGAGACCGTAGATCCGCGCTATATCGCCACCGCACTCGGCTTCGTCTGCGGGGTGGGTGAAGTGCTCGGCGGCGGCATCCTGCCCACGGTGGCCGGGGCAGCGGCGGATCTCGCCGGGCATGCGGCGCCGCTCTGGCTGATGAGCGTTATCTGCGTCGTGGCCGGTTTCCTCGCCATGGGGCTCAAGGAGACGGCGCCGGTGGTGTTGGCCCGGCGGTCCCAGGCCGCGCTCGCCTAGGCATATCTGAAACCGAGGCCCTCTCTAAAACTTGACCCCTGTTCGACAAGTCCTGCGATCAACGCAACTCAATCGATGACAAGGATAATAATAATGTCCTCACCTTATGCACGTCTTCACGCCAATCACCAGCGCGGCCTCGAGGCTCGGCCCGCGTCGCTCTCCCGCATGATGACGCTGGCCAAGCCGATGCTCTCGGCAGCCGTGATCATGGCTTTCTCGTTCGATGCCTGGGCACAGCAATCGGAAGTCTCAGCGCGGCTCGACGATAATCAGAAGGCGCCGCGTTATACCCAGGGAAAACCCATCTTCAGCGATCTGGGCAGTGGGCTGGAGGCTGCCGGTATCACGCCGCATCTCTCGCTCTGGTCCCTGTGGGTCGGCAACCCTTCTACTGGACCCAGACAGGGTAGCCACGCCGTCACCAACAATATCTTTGCAGGGGCCGACTTCGACCTGCAGCGGATGCTGAATGTTCCCGATGCGACCTTCCATCTGGAATATACGTTCTTCCCTGGCAACCATAACGTCGGACAGCCGACGCCGCCTGCGTATGCCGGGGCGGCGGGGAGCTATTTTGGTGGAGCGCCGGCGCGCAACGATATTTCCAGCGGCTATCTGTCCGAATTCTCTTATGAGCAGAACTACTTTGGGGGGAGGTTGAAAGCCGTGCTGGGGCGTACCAATGCCCGGCGCTACTTCTTCGAAAACAACTGCTCCAGTGTCGTGGCGTGCAATGACCCCATCTGGGACTTTGCGACCGGCTCGCTGCCGCCACCCTATGCCTCCTGGGGCGCTTTCGGGCAGCTTCAGCTCGGCAACCACAAGAGTCTGAAACTGGGCGTCTTCGAATCCGACCCACAGCAGTACCTGGACAAGGGGCATGGCTTCGACTGGAACCCCTCGGATTCAGCGGGGGAGAGCATTCTTGCCGCGATAGGGCACGAGACGACCTTCTCGGATGAGGCGTATCCCGGCCGCTACGAGCTCATCGGTTTCTACAACACCAGTGATCAGTACGACCCGCGTAGCGGCGAGCGCGATGGCCGCGGCACCGCCGGTGCCATGTTCAAGTTCCGCCAGGCGTTCTGGCGTCCTGATGGTGGCCGGGGCGGCAGCGAAGATCCCCAGGCGCTGCTGGTGTTCGGTTCGCTAGAGGCGGCGCCCGGTGATAACCAACCCTACCAGGCGTTCATCGAGACCGGGCTCACCTACTTGAAGCCCTTTGATAGAGCCGCTGACATGGCCAACATCAAGGCCAGCTACGCGCGCCTGGGCAGTCGCCAGATCGAGGCGCAGCGCGAGGCCCGCGTGGCCAATGGCGGCACTGCCGAGCGGGGCTCCCGAGACGTGTTTCGACTCGAGACGAACTACCATCTCGGCCTGCCGGCTTACATGTTCCTGGAGCCCTCGGTGCAGTACATCATCAACCCCAGCAACTTCTTCAATCCGGCAGCCCCGCGTCTCAACGATGATGGAGTCGTGGTGGCGCTGCAGTTCGGCATCGATCTGGGCAAGGCCATGGGGCTGAGCGCAGCCGATTGAGCTGTGACAGTCACTGTCTCATCGGAAAACCCGCCAGGGGCGATGGTTGAAAAAAGAGCCAGCCATCAAGCGGCCGCTTGATGGCTGGCTCTGTTTCTGACTCATTGTGTCTTGGATCAGCTCTGGGCTTGTTCACCGTAGCAGCGTTCCAGCTCGGTGAACTGGTAAAAGTAACTGCCGGGTTGGATTGGCTGGCACTGGCTCGGGAACGGAATTTCTTCTTCGTTGTACAGCATTCTGACCAGCAGAGTGCCAGCCTTGTTCTGATACACGTCCCACTGGATATTGGCGCTATACGGAGACACCCAGTCGCCGCGCCATGGATTGTTTTCGTAGCTGTATAGCTGGCCTTTCGCAACGCCTTCAGTGCTGCCCTTCAGGCGCATTTGGGCGGCAAAGGGTATCACCGTTTCGGCATGCGCGAAGCGGATTTTTGCCGCTTTCTTGTTGGTGCCATCTTGAATGCCTTTGATCTCCTTGAAGAAGTCATCTTCCAGGACTTTTGCCATGCGATAGGTGATGTCTGTGCCCTTGAAGCTGGGGCCTTTCTCGTAGAAGTGTTTGCCATCGAGTACATAAGTGAACCATTGTGACTCGGCGGGGGTGACAAAATCGATGAACCGCCAAGGTTGCTTGCCCGCCTCATAAGAAAGCCCGGGCGCTGCCAAGTACAGATTGAATAGCTGTATCGCCGCGTCGACGTCGTTGTAAACGACGGGCTTTTTCTTGTTTTTCGGCAGGAAGGAGAGTTTTCCCGACGTTAGCTGCGCCACGAAGGCCGGCGTATAAATCCGCTCCAGCATCTGTTGTGCCATGTCATGCGTTTCAGGCAGGTTCATCAACTGCTGGATGGCTGCCCGCAGGTCTGGGTCCTTTTTTTTGTAATCCTGATAATACTGGTTGCTTTCCTGTTTGTGAAAGTAGAGCTGGGCTTTGTCGATGATGGGCGGGCTGGTCAAGTCGCCTATGGCGGGGTTTTCGTATTCCATGCCCGAGATAAAGGCGAGGCCGCTGTCTTTTGCCCGCTCCCTGCCTGAATATTCCATGTCAATGGGGCGGTTGTTGTGTACCGCATTGTCGAACAGGTGCTTGTCTCGTGCGACAAGGCGAGCGCCAATCATGGTTTGCTCTAGTTTGCCGCGCTCGGATAAATTGCCGTATCCCAGTTTTTGGTTGGCTGCCATAAAACGCTCTATTTCCGGCCCAAGACGTTCACCCAATGGGGTCAAGGCGTGTTGTGCCTTGGCGGCTTGCCAGATTTGCAGGCTGATGACGTCATATTTAGGGCTGGATAACGCTCGTGATCCATGGCGGGAAAGCAGTTCGGTATAAACGATATGATAGCCGCTGGGAATGGGCTGGTAATTGGCCGGCGAGGCATGCGGCTGATAGGTGGATTTGGTGCCATACGCGTACTGCTTGGATGAAGATTCCTGCCGCTGCTCCAGTGCACTGCAAACAGAAAATGGCAGAAGAGTCAGGAGTAGAAAAATTAGAGGTTTTTTCATCAGAAATTTCTCTTTTAGTCTCTTGCTGGTTGGATAATTGCATGGAAGGGCAATAAGTTCGCCAAGCCTAGGGTGGCCCAATTTCACTTTCATGACGCTGGGTAAGCACAGAGACGGATGTCAGCAAGAGACGAGACACGGCACCGTGGATGATTTACCACGAGGTAATAAAGAGACGGGCGCTACAGAGGCGTGAAGTTTGCGATCACGAAGACGATCCGCAAGATCGAGAGGTCCGATTGGGTGGGCATCTCCCCTAGAGCTCGCCTCTGACCGACCACAGTTCCGGGAAGAACCGTAGCGCCAGCGCTTTCTCGAGATAGGCCACACCCGAGGTGCCGCCGGTACCGCTGCGCTGGCCGATGATGCGCTCGACTGTCTTCATGTGACTGAAGCGCCACTTGTGGAAGTTGTATTCGGTGTCGATCAGCTTCTCGGCGAGTTCGTAGAGATCCCAGTAGCGCTCGGCGTGGCGATAGATGGTCGACCAGGCGGCCTCGACCTCGGGCGAGGGGGTATAGGGCGTCGACCAGTCACGCTGGAGCGTCGCCTCGGGTAGCTCGAAGCCGCGTCGTGCCAGCAGCTGCAGGCAGACGTCGTAGAGGCTGGGGGCGTCGAGCACCTCGTGTAGCCGCTGGTAATGGGCGGGGTGGCGGCGGTGCGCCTCGGCCAGGCGCGGGTGCTTGTTGCCGAGCAGAAACTCCAGCTCGCGGTACTGATAGGACTGAAAGCCCGAACTCTGGCCGAGGCTGTCGCGGAAGGCGAGATAGTCGGACGGTGTCATGGTGGCGAGCACCTCCCAGGCATTGATCATCTGCGCCTGGATCCGCGCGACCCGGGTGAGCATCTTGAACGCCGGACGCAGCTCGTCGGCGCTGATCGCCCGCGCCGCCGCGTGCGCCTCGTGCAGGCACTGCTTCAGCCACAGCTCCGAGACCTGATGTATGATCACGAACAGCATCTCGTCGTGTTGGTCGCTGATCGGGTTCTGGCAGGCGAGCAGCGGTGCCAGGTCCAGGTACTCGCCGTAGCTCATGGTCGGGTCCCAGTGCACCTGCTGCTCGTTACCCAGATCGACGGCGCTGCGTTCGCGCGGGGTCGAATTGTCGTCGTGCATGTTGGCTACCCTTGTTCGTGTGTTGTTGTCGGGTGTCGTCGTCAAATGTCGCTACCAGGCGTCGCTATCGAGCGTGGTTGCGTCGTGCAAACAGCCTGCTTCAGGCGGTCAGTGGGCGTCAGGCTGGCCTAGGTCCAGCGCCTTGTCGGCATACTCGAGGATGTCGAAATGGTCCAGGCCCGGCAGCAGAGTCACCGTCGCCGGCACGCCATCGCGTTCGGCCCGGGCCGCGAGCGCCTCGCCCTGATGATGAAACACCGGCGGGTCCTGCTCGCCGTGGACCAGATCCAGCGGTGGCAGGCCGGTCAGCGGCAGGCACAACGGGCTCAGGCGCTCGGCGCGGGCTTCGTCCAGGTCGAGAGGCTCAGCGATCGAGGTGCCGAGCAGCGGGCGCAGGTCGTAGACGCCGCTGATCAGCCATAGCGCCTCGATCGCCTTCGGGCACTCCGCCGCGAGGCAGCTCATCAGTGCGAGATGTGCGCCGGCGCTGTGACCGCCGAGACGCACTCGGCCGCTCAGGTTGAGCGCCTCTTGTTGCGCCAGCAGGTAGCGCACCCCGCGGGTGCTCTCTTCGATCAGCGTCTCCAGCGTGGCGGCGGGGGCCAGCGGGTAGTTCAGCGAGGCGAAGGCCCAGCCGCATGCCAGCCAGTCTGCTGCCATGAAGTCGGTGGCGGTGGCGTCCAGTGCCTTCCAGTAGCCGCCGTGAAGAAAGATCATCAGCGGCCAGGGGCCGTCGCCCTCCGGCAGATGTAGATGGAGCCAGGCGTATTCCGCGTCGCCATAGGCGAGACGTTGCGGCGGACGCGACTCGCGCAGCCTGCGCCCCAGCTCGGCCTGGTGGGCCAGGGTGCTTTCGGCATCTCGCGCCCAGCGTCTTGGCGAGTGGGCGTGCTCGCGGGCTTCGATACTCTGTCTGTCTGGCATCAGGTCACCTCCGTGCGGGTCTGGAAACGTGGGTTGCGGTACTCAGCGCTCTCCACCACCTCGCGGAACTGCTCGGCGGCGTGCCAGACATCGACATGGCTGAGATAGAGCGGGGTGAAGCCGAAGCGCATTAGCCCCGGTTCGCGGTAGTCGCCGATCACGCCGCGCGCGATCAGCGCCTGGACGATGGCATAGCCGTGCTCGCGCTGGATCAAACCGACCTGGCTGCCGCGCTGCGCCGGGGGCGGAGTGATGTCCTCGATACCATGTATCTCGAACAGGTCGGTGACGCAGGCACGGAAGAGGTCGGCCAGTGCCAGGCTCTTGGCTCTCAGTGCCGCTATGTCCACCTCCTGCCATAGCGTCAGTGAAGCTTCGAGCGGGGCATAGGCCAGCGCCGAATGGGTCCCGGTGCGAAAGCGCGTCATCCCCGCGGCGGGGGCGTAGTCGGCTTCGAAGGCGAAGGGCTGGGTATGGCCATGCCAACCAGATAGCGGCTGCCATGCCGCCCGCTGGCACTCCCCGCGGACGTAGAGAAAGCCGGGCGCCCCCGGACCGCCATTCAGATACTTGTAGGTACAGCCGACCGCGTAGCGGGCACCGCTGCCCTGGAGGTCGACCGCCAGGGCGCCCGCCGAGTGGGCCAGATCCCAGATCACCTCGGCGCCCTGGGCGTGGATGCGGCGGGTGGTATCGGCCATGTCGCGCAGCTGGCCGGTGCGATAGTTGACCTGGCTCAGCACCACCACCGCTACCTGAGTATCCAAGTGCGTCTCCAGCGGTGCCCCCTCGGGCAGGAGGCGATGTTCGAAACCGGCGCTACGGCAGAAGCCTTCGGCAATATAGCCATCGGCGGGGAAGTTGCCGCCTTCGCTGAGGATGACTGGCCGGGCGCGTCCCTGGCACTCGGTGATATAGCCGAGCAGCTTGAACAGGTTGAGGGTGATGCTGTCGCTGACCAGTACCTCACCCGCGCGGGCGCCGATCAGCGGCGCCAGCAGGTCACCGAGTCGCTCGGGGGCATCGAACCAGCCCTGGTTCCAGCCACCGACCAGGGCATCGCGCCACTGATCCCGGGTCGCATCGAGCGCGTCGCGGGCGGCCCGCGGCTGGGCCCCCAGCGAGTTGCCATCGAGATAGAGCATGCCGTCGGGCAGGGCGAAGTGGGCCTTGAAGGCAGCCAGCGTGTCCCGGCTGTCCAGGTCCCTGGCCTCGGTGAGCGTCGGGCGCATTGGCATCTCCAGTCATGTTGAAGAGAGTTCACGCGTAGCGTAAGCCGATCAGCCCGCTTCGGGGTTGTGTTCTCTTGCGTATTTTCGGCATAAAGTGCAAAAGACACTCTTTTTCAGAAGGTTTATGCAATATGGATGCGCTGGATGCCTTCGACCGTCGTCTGCTCCATGCCATGCAGCGTTCACCGCGTCAGACGCTGACCGAGCTGGCCGAGCGTGTGAGTCTCTCGCCCAGCCAGTGCTCGCGGCGGATTGCCCGGCTCGAGGCGAGCGGTGTCATCCAAGGTTATGCGCTGCGCCTGGCACCCGAGGCGCTGGGGCTCATGGTGACCGCTTTCATCGCCGTGTCGATGGAGAAGTCACGGCTGGGCACGCCGCGGGAGACGATCGCCTCGCTGTTGGCCTGTGACGAAGTGATCGACTGCCACTCGACCACCGGCAGTCACGATTTCATTCTCAAGGTGAAGGTGGCGGATCTCGCCGCGCTCTCACACTTTCTCTCCTCGGTGGTCAGTCCGATGCCGGGGATTCGCGACGTGTCCACCCAGGTGGCGCTGGAGTGCTTCAAGGAGGCCGGGCCGCTCAAGGTGCAGGGTTGAAGGCCGTGCACGGGGAGGCATTCACGGTCGCGCGGCCGTCGAGCCGGGCGTGATATTCGACAGGATGAGGGCGTAGGTCGCTGGGAAAGCATGAAAAAATCCCGGCCGACGCAGACCCGAAGGTCAGCACCCAAGCCGGGCAAAAGAGGGGCCTATTGCTACCCATCACGAATGAAGGGAAATAGGAGACACGTGACTTCATTGGCCAAGTCACAGGCTCAGGATGGCGTAGTTCTAAAATATTAGTAAGATCTGAATTGAAGTCTTTTGTAAGCTTCGGTGAGGCGCGTGTCAGACCAAAAAAGACCCGATAAGGGCGGACGGGGTTGCCCGTGCGACCAGTCGGGTCGAGGCGGTCGCAGGGAGCAACCCAAAGCGTGCGGCCGAAGGTCCCTCTCGGCCCTGTTGGGCGTCCTCGGGGTAAGGCTCCACACGGGAGATGCGCCGAGGTTGCCGCGTATCTCTAACAACGTGATGCCTTTATCGGCGGTGGGCGCGAGAAGTTAAGGTGTGTGATTTGCTTTTTCTCGAGGCGGCCGAGGGTCTCTCGCTGCAAACGGCGGACTGCGATAAAAGTTGTAGACGGCAAATCTTTGCATGAAAACGCTGCGAGCGGTTCATGACGCCCCACAGCGACCGCTCAGAGGGGGGCCAGGAAGCCTGCCGGGGGGGGGGCGGGCTCACAAAACCGCCGGGAGCGGTTTTTGACGTCGCGCAGCGACGGCGAGCACAAAAAAACGCCCGGTAGCAGGAGTTGCCTGCAGCCGGGCAGAAAGATCGCGAGATCGCGACCATGAACCTGGTGGGGCGACGGTCACGGCTATCGTCGAAATACTACAAAAGTGTAAGCCGTGTAATACCGTACCGCTTCTATCGCATCTTACTTAATAATAGAAATCGCAAAACGGAGGAAAGAACACTTAAACACCCGTTTATTGACGCAAGGCTAACAGTGTTTTCACGGAAAGAAAAAAAGAATATCGATGCTTGTTTGGGCGAGCGTGCCAAAAATCAGCGCCCGCCGGCTCGGCCGGAGCGTATCGATAGTCCCAACCGACAGGGATCAGCGTAGCTGGCTATCCTTGCTGCCGCGACGGTTGTAACCGGACTGGTGGGTGTGGCGCTTGTCGGCCTCGGCCTGGCATGCCACGCAGAGCCTGACACCCGGCACGGCTTCGCGCCGCGCCGGGGGGATCGGTTCTTCGCACTCTTCGCAGTGGGTCAGGCTCGGGCCTTGCCGTTCGAGCCGCCTGCGTACCTCATCGATGCCGTCGTTCACGGTACTGTCGATCTGGTCCTGTACCGCGCCGTCGTGTGCCCAGCCTCCGGCCATGGTGATACCTCCTCTCCGAACTCGCCGATCTCTTGCTCAACCGCCTTATGACAAGATGGTGGCGAATCGCCCCCGCGACAAGCCTTACGCGAGCCACGGGGGCGGTATCAGACCGGCTGGCCCTCTGCGGCGTGGGCGTGCTTGCGCGGTGGCTCGTGCACGCAGAGCACGCGGCAGGGGGCGAGATGGGTCACCTTGTGCGAGACGCTGCCCATCATCAGCCCCTGTAGCTGGCCGAGACCACGGCTGCCCATGACGATGGCGTCGACGCCCAGGCGCTCGGCCACGGTGACGATCACCCGGGTCGGGTAGCCCTGCTCGATCAGCAGGTCGAATTCGCCGTTGTAGCCGGGGAAGGAGGGCAGGGTATCGAGGGCGGCGTCCAGTACCGCACGGCCTTCGCGTTGCGCCGTCTCCACCGAGGCGGCCTTGAGCGCCGCCTCGACGCTGATCAGTTCCCCTTGGTGCATGGGCGGGAAAGGCTCACGTACATTGAGCAGGTGCAGCTTGCCCTGGACCGGTGCGGCCAGCTGGCAGGCGACGTTCAGCGCGATATGGGAGTCCGGCGATCCGTCGATGGGAATCAGCAGTGACTTGAACATGACGACCTCCTTGCAGGCCCGAACGGGTCGGGCGGGGTCAGATCTGGCGCCGGGGTTCGGCTGCCGTGGCCGCGGGTGCACCCGCTATGGCCACGATAGGCCACGCGGGGGCGCCCGCCCAGTGGGCGATTGTCGCACCCGTACGCGGAAACCCGACACCCGTGGCCGTGTCGATGAGAGATCGCCTGGCACTATCGTTGGTGGCGATGGCGCAGGGCTCAGCCACCACCGAGATGGCGGGCGGTGTCGACCTCGTCGAGCCAGCCCCGGGGGCCGACGCTATCGATCACCCGCAGATGCTCGCCGCTGCCGCGTGCGCTGAGCGGAGCATCGGTGGCCACCAGTACGCTGCCGGGCACCAGCAGCGGTAGCAGGTGCGCCTTGAAGGCGTCCGGCAGGCTGACCTGATTGACCACGCTGGCGGGTACGCGCTGGCCGGCGTGCTGCTCGGCGCCGGGTACACCGATCGCGATCCAGCTCGGCATCGCCGGCGTGCTGGCCGGGGTGGTCGAGGTCTGTGTCGCCGTCGGAGGCGCTTTGCTGGCCGATGCCCCGGTGGCGCCACCCTCGACGATATAGGCACGGGTGCCGCCATGCTCGTCGGGGCGGGCCAGCTCGACCCGGGAACGCCCGATCTCGATGCCGTTGCGGTAGACCACCAGCATCCGGTCGCTGCGGCTGAGGATCATCGAGATCGGCCCTTCGGTGGGAGGCGAGAGTGCCCACGCCCAGGGCTGCCCGTTGGCCAGCGGCGGGCTGTCGATATCGGCGCCGGTATGCGGGTCGATGGGGCTGGCGGGGCCGGGGTGGACCAGCGAGACCGGCGCCTCGCCGGCCTTGGCCACCACTACCGTCATGCCCAGATTGGAGGCGTCGAACAGGTGGCGGGCGAACTCGCTCGGCAGGTGCACGCAGCCGTGGGACTCCGGGTAGCCCGGCAGGCCGCCGGCGTGCAGCGCGATGCCATCCCAGGTCAGCCGCTGCTGAAAGGGCATCGGCGCGTCGTTGTAGAGGTTGGAGTGATGGTCACGATCTTTCTGCAGCACCGTGAACACGCCGGTGGGCGTGTCGTAGCCGGGGCGGCCGCTGCTGATCGTGCTCACGCCGATCAGCACGCCGTTACGATAGACGTAGGCGCGCTGCTCGGTGAGGCTCACCACCACCGCCATGGGGCCGCCACGTTCGTCGTCTCCGCCCCAGATCCAGGCGCCGGGGGGCAGGGCGTCCAGTGGTGTGTCCACCGGGCTCGACTGGCGCTCGCCCCAGAACGGCGCGGCCAGACTCGGCAGCGGCAGTGCGAGCAGGGCGACCAGCAGCCCCGCGGTGATCCTGCGCGGTAGCGCTGCGGCGCTCCGGTACCTTCCCATGTCGTGACTCCACACCTGTGATGGGTGACTCAGGTTTCGTTCTTCACTCTGATACGCCAGCGCACGCCCCGCAACTCGGGATTGGCGCCTCGCCGATCACCTGCCGGGCTCACTCGCTCGTTGCCGCTTTCGGCGCCGGCTCAGCGTGCCCCGATCAGGCGCTCGTGGCTTTCGGTGCGAGCCACCTGGGCCTGGCCGCAGCGTGTCAGGGCGGCATGCAGCAGCCAGTCGCGCTGGGGATAGTAGGCGAACACGAACTGGCCCTCCTTGAGTACGTCGATCACGCCGCCGGCGACCGCCGGGCGCAGCGCCGGACAGCCCCAGCTGCGGCCCAGGCGCCCCTGGGCGGCGTCGCGGGCCGGGTCCACGTAGCTGGCGCCATGCATCACGATCGCTCGGCTCATGGCGGCGTCGTTGAAGCCGGGCTCGAGCCCGTCCAGGCGCAGCGAGTAGCCGTTCTTGCCCTGATAGGTGTGGCGGGTGACGAAGAGCCCGAGGCTGGAGGCGTGGGAGCCATCGCGGTTGGAGAAGTGCTCTGGGATATCGCCGCCGGAGCCCTGGCCGTGGGCCACTACCTCGCGATAGAGCAGGCGCTGGCGGGGCAGATCGAACACCCAAAGACGCGGCTCGAGGGACGAGCGGCTATAGTCGATCACCGCCAGCCGGGTGGCGTCCTCGGCGACGCCATGATGCTGTGCGCACTGCATGGTGGCGAGCCCCAGCGCCAGCACCTCGGGGTCGGCATCCGGGGCCAGACGCGCGAGTGTGTCGGCCGAGAGCTGAGGCACGGTGGCGGCGCGGGCGAGCAGATCGGGAGCCGGCGCCGCGAGCGCGACGGGGGCGAGAGGCAGCAGCGCCAGCAGCAGCGCGGTCAGTGAGATTTTCATCGGCGGGAAGCGTGGGCGGTCGCGGAAAGCGCCAGCATGCGCGAGGAGTGCCAGGGAGACAAGCCGGCAGCGGCGTCCTCGGCGTGGGTGGCTACCACTAAAGTCTAGCTGCTTTCATTTCGTTACCTCCGTAGATTGAGCCCCGACCGGGCTGTGGCCGCATTGGGCCGCGCATGACTCCCGCCAGGCGCTCACGAGGCGTTCTTTCCGTACCAGGGGCCACTCATGATCACATTCATCGCATCGATCCTGCTCTTGATAGCGGGCTATTTCACCTATGGGAAATTCGTGGAGCGCGTCTTCGTCGCCGACCGCAAGCGGCGCACGCCGGCCTTCACGATGCGCGACAACATCGACTACGTGCCGATGAATACCACGCGCAACTCGCTGATCCAGCTGCTCAACATCGCCGGGGTGGGGCCGATCTTCGGGCCGATCCTGGGGGCGCTCTACGGGCCGGTCGCCTTCGTCTGGATCGTCATCGGCTGCATCTTCGCCGGTGCCGTTCACGACTATCTCACCGGGATGATCTCGATCCGTAACCACGGTGCGCACCTGCCGCAGCTGGCGGGCAAGTTTCTGGGCAAGGCGATGAAGCATGTGGTCAACGGCTTCGCCATCCTGCTGCTGCTGCTCGTAGGGACGGTCTTCGTCACCTCGCCGGCGGCGCTTTTGGCCAACATGACGCCGCTCTCGATCACCCTGATCACCATGGTGATCTTCGCCTACTATCTGCTGGCGACGCTGCTGCCGATCGACAAGATCATCGGCCGCATCTACCCCTACTTCGGCGCGCTGCTGCTGTTCAGCGCCCTGGGTATCGGCCTGGGCATGGTCTTCACCGGTGCGCCGATTCCGGAGCTGTCGTTCGAGAACATGCATCCGCAGCACGCGCCGATCTTCCCGCTGCTGTTCTTGACCATCTCCTGCGGTGCGCTCTCCGGCTTCCACGCCACCCAGACCCCGATCATCTCGCGTACCACCGAGAATGAAGGCAGCGGGCGCAAGATCTTCTACGGCATGATGATCACCGAAGGGGTCATCGCCATGATCTGGGCCGCCGCTGCGATGAGCCTGTTCCACGGCGACCATACCCTCTCCGACGTGCTCGCCGCCGGCGGCCCCGCGGCCGTGGTCAGCCAGGTCTCCACCACCATGCTCGGCGCCGTCGGTGGCACCCTGGCGGTGCTCGGGGTCATCGTGCTGCCGATCACCTCTGGTGATACCGCCTTCCGCAGCGCGCGCATGATCATTGCCGACTACCTCAAGATCGACCAGCGTCCGCTGGTGCGCCGTCTGCTGATCGCCGCGCCGCTGTTCGTGATCTCCTACGCGCTGACCCATATCGACTTCACCCTGCTGTGGCGCTACTTCTCCTGGGCCAACCAGACCACCGCGGTGATCGCGCTGTGGGTCGCCACCATGTACCTGGTGCTGTCGCGCAAGCCTTACCTGATCACCCTGATCCCGGCGCTGTTCATGACCATGGCCACCTTCACCTATCTGGCCTATGCGCCGATCGGTTTCGGCCTGACGCTGCAGGTGAGCTACGTGGTCGCAGCGATCGGCACGCTGATCTGTGTGGCGCTGTTCATGAAGCGCGTGCGCCGGCTGAGCGGCGGTATCTTCGCCGTCGACGAGCCGGAGACGCCACGCCGCCAGGCCAACGGCCGGATCGGCGAGCTGGCCACCGACTGAGCCCGCCCCTGCTGCCGAGGGGCTCGACAGAGACTCGGCCGCAGGGCGCTCAGGCGAGCGGTACCCACGCAAACGGGCCCGTGCCAATGGCACGGGCCCGTTTCTATGGGGTCATCCTGGTTTTGAGGTCACCCTGGTCTTGAGATCCCCCAGGATGAGAGCGCCGGCAGCGGGCCGCCGGCGCGCGTGCCTCAGGAGGCCTTGTAGAGCTTGTTCAGCGCGGCGTTGAGGGTCTGGCTCGGGCGCATGGCCTGGCTCGCCAGTTCGCGGCTGGGGTTGTAGTAGCCCTTGATGTCGACCGGACGCCCCTGGACTGCATTGAGCTCGTCGACGATGGTCTTCTCGCTCTCTTCCAGGGTCTTGGCGATCTCGGCGAACAGCGACTTCAGCTCGTCGTCTTCGCTCTGGGCCGCGAGCTGCTTGGCCCAGTAGAGCGCCAGGTAGAAGTGGCTGCCGCGGTTGTCGAGCTCGCCGACCTTGCGCTTGGGCGACTTGTCGGCGTCCAGGAACTCGCCGTTGGCCTTGTCCAGGGTCGCGGAGAGCACCTTGGCACGGGCGTTGTCGAAGGTATTGCCGAGATGCTCCAGCGACGCCGCCAGGGCCAGGAACTCGCCCAGCGAATCCCAGCGCAGGTGGTTCTCTTCGAGGAACTGCTGCACGTGCTTGGGTGCGGAACCACCGGCACCGGTCTCGAACAGGCCGCCGCCGTTCATCAGCGGTACCACCGAGAGCATCTTGGCGCTGGTGCCCAGCTCCATGATCGGGAACAGGTCGGTGAGGTAGTCGCGCAGCACGTTACCGGTGACGGAGATGGTGTCTTCGCCCTTGCGGATACGCTCGAGGGAGACTTTCATCGCCTCGACCGGGGCGAGGATACGGATATCCAGACCGCTGGTGTCGTGCTCCTTGAGGTAGGTCTCGACCTTCTCGATCAGGCGCGCGTCATGGGCACGGTTGGCGTCGAGCCAGAAGATCGCCGGGGTGTCGCTGGCACGTGCGCGGGTGACCGCGAGCTTGACCCAGTCCTTGATCGGCGCGTCCTTGGCCTGGCACATGCGCCAGATGTCGCCGGTTTCCACGTCGTGGCTGAACAGGGTGTGGCCGTGCTCGTCGGTGACCACCACGGTGCCGTCGGCCGGGATGTGGAAGGTCTTGTCGTGGGAGCCGTACTCCTCGGCCTTCTGCGCCATCAGACCCACGTTGGGCACGCTGCCCATGGTGGTCGGGTCGAAGGCGCCGTGCTGCTTGCAGTCCTCGATCACGGTCTGGTAGATGGTGGCGTAGCAGCGGTCCGGGATCACCGCCTTGGTGTCGTGCAGGGCGTCATCGGTGCCCCACATCTTGCCCGAATCGCGGATCATCGCCGGCATCGAGGCGTCGATGATCACGTCAGACGGCACGTGCAGGTTGGTGATGCCCTTGTGCGAGTTGACCATCGCCAGCGACGGACGCTCCTGGTAGAGCGCGTCGATGTCGGCCTTGATCGCGTCCTGCTGCTCGCTCGGCAGCTTCTCGATCGCGCTGTAGAGATCGCCGATGCCGCTGTTGGGGTTGAAGCCGGCCAGCTTGAGCGCGTCGGCGTGCTTCTCCAGCGCCTCCTTGTAGAACTCCTCGACCACGATTCCGAACATGATCGGGTCGGAGACCTTCATCATGGTCGCCTTGAGGTGCAGCGAGAAGAGCACGCCGCGCTTCTTGGCATCCTTGATCTCGCTGTCGATGAAGTTGCGCAGCTGGCGGCTGCTCATGACCGCGGCGTCGACCACTTCGTCGGCCTGGACCGCGAGGCCCTCCTTGAGCACCTGGCTACTGCCATCCTTCTGCTTGAGTTCGATCTTGAGCTTGCCGGCCTTCTCGATGATCGCCGACTGCTCGCTGCCGTAGAAGTCGCCGTCGCTCATGTGGGAGACGTGGGACTGCGAGTCACTGCTCCACTCACCCATGCGGTGGGGATACTTGCGTGCGTAGTTCTTGACCGACTTGGGCGCGCGACGATCGGAGTTGCCTTCGCGCAGCACCGGGTTGACCGCGCTGCCCTTGGCCTTGTCGTAGGCTGCCTTGATCGCTCTCTCTTCGTCGTTCTTGGGCTCTTCCGGGTAGTCCGGCAGCGGGTAGCCCTGGCTCTTCAGCTCCTTGATGGTGGCCTTGAGCTGCGGGCCGGAGGCGCTGATGTTGGGCAGCTTGATGATGTTGGCTTCCGGCGTCTTGGCCAGCTGACCCAGCTCGGCGAGGTCGTCGCTGACGCGCTGGCTGTCGTCGAGCAGGTCGGGGAACTGTGCCAGTACGCGGCCGGCGAGCGAGATGTCGCGGGTCTCGACGGTGATGCCGGCGGTGCCGGTGAAGGCTTCGATGATCGGCAGCAGAGAGTAGGTGGCCAGTGCCGGCGCTTCGTCGGTCAGGGTATAGATGATCTTCGGCGTATTGGACATGTCTGTTCGTTAACCTCTCTTTGGCGATTGCACGTTGGCGATGGCACGGGGTGTCGAGCGCGGGCGGGAGCGCCGGCTACGCTGCGATCCAGAGCCCGTCGAGGCACCCGGCATCGCGATACGGACGATGCCACGCGCGTAAAATCGGCGGCCTCGGCTGTCGATGCGCGCCCCGGGGTGATGAGCGTGGGGCCGTGCATGAGTTGTCGACAACCTGGCGGATCGGGGCAGAGTATACCAGTGCCCGATGAAGGACGCATTCACACGGGTGCGCCAGGGCGGCGGCTGCGAGGCACGCCTGGCGCGCCCTCGCAGCCCCTGGGCGGCCTGTGCGGCGCCTGGGCGATCTCCCGGTTTCACCTCAGCGCGGCAGGGTGACGATCTCGACCCAATTGGCCTTGGTGCCGGCCGGGGCGTCGCTGGCATGGCTGAGCTCGCCGCTGGCGGCATCCACCCGGTAGAGCGCGAGATGATCGCTGCGCTCGCCGGCGACCACCAGGAACTCGCCCTGGGGGTCGATCTCGAAACCGCGCGGCTGGGCCACCGTGGCCTGATTGGCGACGAAGGTCAGGCTGCCGGTCTCGGGGTCCGCGCGCAGGGTACTCAGGGTGCTGGTGGTGCGCTCCGAGAGATAGAGGTGGCGGCCATCGGGACTGATATGCAGGTCTGCGGCCCAGATCCGCGGGGTGTCGTCGCCGTCGGGAATCTCCTCGCGCGGCATGCCGCGGGTCAGTTCGCTCTCCGGCGGCAGGCCGGCACACACCGAGCGCCGGCTCAGGGTGCCGCTGTCGGCATCCAGGGCGAAGGTGGTGACGCTGGCATCGAACTCGCCGAGGACGTAGACGAAGCGCCCGCAGGGGGAGAACACGAAATGACGCGGGCCGACGTCGGGGTCGGTGGCGGCGGCGTCCGGGGTGTTGGCGCTCAGTTGGCCATCGAAGCGGAACTGCGCCAGGCGGTCGTCGCCGAGATTGGTGGCGAGGACATTGCGGTCATCCGGGGTGGCGAGGATGGCGTGGGCGTTGCTGCCGGTGGGGCAGGTCTGGGTGACGTCGCCGACCACGCCGTCGGCACCGATCGGGCTGACGCTGACCACACTGTCGCCGTAGGAGGCGGCGAGCAGATGGCGCCCCCTGCGGTCGGTCGAGATATACGCCATGCTGCCCTCGAGGCGGCCGCTGCCCAGCGGCGTGAGCGCGCCGTCGTCTTCGATCCGGTAGCTCAGCACGCGCAGCGGCTGGCTGCGGATGGCAGCGTACAGGAAGCGGCGATCCGGGCTCAGCGCCAGCGGCATCACGTTCTCCGCGGCCGGCGTGGTGGCGAGCGGCTCGAGCCGGCCATGCTCCCGGTGCAGGCGATAGCTGCCGATGGTGCCGTCGCCGGCGTTGGCCACATAGACGACGGTATCGAAATCGGATGACGACATGCGCGCTCCTCGAGTGGGCGAAAAGGGTTCTTGTTTTAGCATCGCACGTGCCTCGGCGTCGATTGGCGACTCGGCGGGGGCAGGGCGCTCACGCCCCTTCCCGCTTCAGGCGGCTGCGCAGCAGCTGGAGAATGGCACGCTCGTCGGGGCTGGTCAGCGCCTCGGCCTGTTCCAGCTCGGCGTCGACCAGCTGACGGAAGTGCGACAGCGTGCGTCCATCCAGATAGCTCTCCACTACCCGCGGGTCGATATAGCTCGCCTTGGCGATACTGGGGGTGTTGCCGAGCCGCTCGGCCACGCGCGCCACCGCCTCGCGCACGTTCTTCTCGCTGCTCTGGTCATCCTCGCCCAGGCCCAGCTCGTCGAGGGCCAGGGCGGCGATCGAGGTGCCCGCCCAGGTGCGGAAGTCCTTGGCGCTGAAGCGCTCGCCCATCACCTGGTGGATATAGTCGTTGAGATCGTGGCTGTCGACGCGGGTCTTGTGGCCGGCGTCGTCGAAGTACTTGAAGATCTCGTAGCCGGGAATATCGTCGAGCTCGGCGACGATTGCCGCCAGGCGCCCATCCTCGACCACCCGGTGCTGCTGCTGGCCGCTCTTGCCCTGATAGTCGAAGATCAGTTCGTCCCCCTCGATGGTGAGATGCCTGGAGCGCATGGTGGTGAGCCCGTAGGAGTCGTTCTCCTGACGGTAGCGCTCGCTGCCGGGACGAAAGTAGGCGCTGTCGATCAGGCGCACCATGCACGCCAGCACCTTGTCGCGGGGCATGCCGTCGAGGGTCAGGTGCTGCCCGGTGACCCGGCGCATGCGGGTCAGTCGGCTGGCGAACTCGACCATGCGGTCGAACTTCTCGAACTCGCGCTGCTCGCGCCAGGCGGCGTTGTAGATGTACTGCTTGCGCCCGGCGCTGTCGCGGCCGGTGGCATGGATGCGGTGGCGCTTGTCGAGAATCACCTCCACCTCTTGCCACGCCGGCGGGATGGCGAGTCCGGCGATCCATTCGCGCCAGCGCTTGTCCTTGAGGGTGGTGCCGTCGGGGGTGCGATAGGTGAATCCTTTGCCGCAGCGGTGGCGGGTGACGCGCCGCGGGGTCGAGCGGGACATGGCAAGCTCCTTTTGCCGGTGACGAGGGCGGAGGGTAGCGGGTGGCGCCGACTCCCTGTCGGCCACACCGCTGCGCTGATTACAGGATAGTCGGCGTCGGCGCGCTCGGTATCTGAAGGGATAGTGTCGGCATCGGCGGATGAGCCGGGCCGCGTGCCGTCGGGGCTGGGTAATCGCCGCCGTGTGGGGTAGTCTCGGACACGTCGCGGCCTGAGCGCCGTATTCGGTCAGGAGCTGAGTAGCGGTGCCAGAGGCTGTGTCCCAGACGCCCGGCGAGGGTGGCGAATTCCGTCTCGGGGTGATGATGCTCGCGACGCGATTTCCGCGCCCGCTCGGCGATATCGGCAATCCCGCCAGTTTCGCGTATCCGGTACGCCATGTGACCGTGGCCGCGGCCAGTGTGCCCGCCGTGGTCAGTGCACAGATCGCCGAGCCGGTGGTGGCCGCCTTCGTCAGCGTGGGCCAGCAGTTGATCGACGAGGGCGTCGACTGCCTGGCGACCTCCTGTGGGTTCGTCTGCGCCATTCACGATCGCCTGCAGGCGCGGCTGCCGGTGCCGCTGGTCTCCTCGGCGCTCAATCTGCTGCCGTGGCTGCACGCGCGATATGCCGCCGAGGGGCCGATCGGTATCCTCACCTTCGATGCCGATACCCTGAGCCAGGCCCACTTCGGCCGTTTCTGGCGCGAGGGCTGTGTCATCCACGGCCTGCAGCACAGCGCCCACTTCTATCCCACCATCCGCTATGACCGCCCGCAGTGGGACGCCGAGCAGGTGGCGCAGGAGGTGGTCGAGGCGGCGTTGGCGCTGCACCGGCGCCAGCCCGACATGACGGCGCTGCTGCTCGAGTGCACCAATCTGTCGCCCTACCGGCAGCGGCTGGCGGCGGCGCTCGAGCTGCCGGTCTACGACATCCACGACGCCATTACCCTGGCACGGCGGGGTGACGCGGCATGAGCCGTTCGCGCGCCTCGGCGCCAGCGCCCACTGTCTCGGGCCACGTCGACACCGCGCTGTGCGCCGAGGCCCTGCCTGGCACTACCGACTTCGCACCAGACTTCCCAACAATAAAAGGATGCTTTCGCCATGTGGCTGGTACTCATCCCGATGGCCCTTCTGTTCGCCATCATTCTGCTGCCGATCCCGCGTATCGGCGGCAATGTCATGCTGGGGCTGCTGGCCGCGGCGCTGGCCGCCGCGCTGCTCGGCGGCCTGGGGCCGATGGCAATGATCGCCGCTGCCATCAGCGGCATCGACAAGCTCTCCTGGGTCATCATGCTGTCGATCTTCGGCAGCCTCTACGCCGAGGCGCAGGTGCGCATCGGTGCCATGCAGACTGCCCTGGATGGCTTTCGCGCGCTGTTCGGACGCTCGACCACGGGCCTGGTGTGTGCGGTGATCCTGACCCTGGTGCTGAGCGGCTCGCTGCTGGGTGATGCCATCGCCGCGGCGACCGTGATCGGCTTGCTGGTGGTGCCGACGCTGGCCTCGCTCAAGCTGAGCGGTGAGCGCATCGCGGTGATCATCGTGATGGGGGCGGTGATCGGCTCCGGCATGCCGCCGATCTCGCAGTCGTTCTTTCTGGCGGCATCGCTGACCGGTATCGAGCCGGGCCAGATTCTGGGCTGGGCCTACGCCACCATGAGTGTCAGCGTGGTACTGGCGATGTTCGTCGGCGCCTGGCTGGCGCGGGGGCACACCTCGGCTGCGTTGCTGACGGCCCCCGAGCCGCTGCTGCGGGTGCTCGGGCAGCGCTGGCGCACGCTGATTCCGATGGCGGTGCTGCTGGTGATCGTGATCGCCGCCTCGCTCGGCTTCAACGTGTTCGAGCGCACCCCGGGGCTGGCCGAGCTGGTCGCCTGGCTCAAGGGCATTCCCATCGTCAAGGGGCTGGCGTTCCGGGTGGTGATGGCGGTGATCGTGGCCCTGGCGGTGAGTTTCGCCTTCCGCGCGGTGCGCCAGCAGGCCGGGGCGGTGGTCTCCTCGGGGCTGAAGAACGTCGCCAAGACGGTGCAGATCCAGCTCTGCGCCGGGGTCATGGTGGGGGTGTTCTACCAGGCCGGCCTGATCGACCTGGTGCAGCAGGCCACCGCCCACCTGGCAGCCCACTGGATGGCCGCCGCCGGTGGGTTGGCGACGATCGCCGTGGGCATGCTCACCGGCTCGCAGACCACCTCCCAGACCATGATCGTGAGCATGATGGCGCCGGCGCTGACCCATCTCGGCAATGATCCGACCCATGTGGCGGTGGGCGCGGCGCATCTGGCCATGGCCGGGCAGTCGATGCCGCCGGTGGGGCTGACCACCTTCGTGGTGACGGGGCTGGTGGGCGGTATCGTGGGGGTCAAGGTCGACCCGGTGAAGACCATGCTGATGGCGCTGCCGGTGACGATCTACTTCACCCTGGTCGGGTTCGCGTTCTGGTTCATGGGGTAGAGACGATGCGTAGGATGGGATGGGGGCGCCAGCGGACAGGCGGGATGAGGCGACGGAGCGAACGATGAACACACGCACAATCGCGGTGATCGGCGGCGGTATCGTCGGCCTCTGTACCGCGCTCTCGCTGCAGCAGCGTGGTTTCGCGGTGACCCTGGTCGCCCCCGAGACCTCGCGGGAGATGACCTCCTACGGCAACGCCGGCGTGATCACCCAGGCCTCGGTCATTCCGCTCAATATCCCCGGGCTACTCGGCAAGGTGCCGCGCTATCTGCTCAACCGCGACCCGGCGCTGCGCATTGCGCCAGCCTTTCTGCCGCGGGCCACCCCCTGGCTACTGCGCTTCATGCGGGGTTGCCAGGCGGAATCGGTGGCCAGCCGTACCGCCTCGCTGGCGCGCCTGATCCGGCCCGCGCTCGCGGCACACCGGCACTGGGCACGGGAGGCGGGCGCCGAGTCGCTGTTCCACGAAACCGGCTGGACCAAGCTCTACCGCCACCCGCAGGCGCGTGAACGGGTGAGCCTGGAGTGCCAGCTCTGGGACGCCAACGAGGTCGCCTACGAGCCTCTCACCGGGACGGCGCTGGATCAGGTCTTCGACGGCGCCTCGCGTCACTACACCCTGGGACTGCGCATTCCCGAGACCGCCTATGTGGATTCACCCGGGGCGCTGGTAGCGCGCTATCGCGACCTTTTCCTGGCCCGCGGCGGGCGCTGGCAGTGCGCCAGCGTGGCAGGCATCGAACCGGTGGCCGGGGGCTTTCGGCTGCAGGGCGGTGACACCCGCTACGCCCAGGTGGCCGTCTGTGCCGGGCCCTGGTCGCGGGAGCTGGTGGCACCCTTGGGCTATCGCCCGCCGCTGGCGTTCGAGCGCGGCTATCACCAGGAGTTCACCCTTGGCGCCGGCCAGGGGCTGGCGATGCCGTTCCACGACGTCGAGGGAGCCTTCGTGTGCACACCCATGAACGGTGGGGTGCGCGTGCTCACCGGGATCGAGTTCGACGCCCGCGACCGCAAGCCGACGCCGCGCCAGCTCCAGCGGGTGCTGCCGCGGGTCCGCCAGGTGCTGGCGCTGGGCGAGGCCCAGGGGGAGCCCTGGCTGGGCCGTCGCCCCTCGCTGCCGGACGGGCTGCCGATGATCGGTGCCGCGCCGCGCCACCCCGGTCTCTGGTTCGCCTTCGGCCACGGCCATATCGGGCTGTCGACGGGGGCGGTCAGCGGCGAGTGGCTGGCCGACGATATCCTGCGCGGCCGTGAGGATCCCCAGCGCGGTGCCTTCAGTCCGGCGCGCTTCGCCTAGCGCTCTCGGCTACGCTATGAGCTAACGGCGAGCGCGATAGGGCTGGCCGCAGGCCAAGCGGACAGCCGTGTCCGCAGAACGGCGATACCAGGGAGTGGCAGCGCATGATCGGGCGGTTTCAGTGGGTCTGGCGGCGGATGCACCGCTCGCTGTGGTATCGAGCATCCCTCTATTCGCTGGCCGGGGTGGTAACTGCGCTGATCGCCTGGGTGGCGACGCCGTGGCTGGCGCTGCCCGAGGTCTTCACCATCGGCGCCAGGGCGGTCGACAGCATCCTCGACATCATCGCCTCGAGCATGCTCGCGGTGACCACCTTCTCGCTCAGCGCCATGGTCACCGCCTACGGCTCGGCGACCAGCAACGTCAGCCCGCGGGCGACGCTGCTGCTGATCGAGGATCGGGTGACCCAGAACACCCTGGCCACCTTCATCGGCGCCTTTCTGTTCAGTCTGGTGGGGATCGTCGCGCTGGCCGCCGGGATCTACGACGCCGACGGGCGCACGTTGCTGTTCGCCGCCACCCTGGTGGTGATCGTGCTGGTGGTCTATCAACTGATCAAGTGGGCCGGCTACCTCACCCGTCTGGGGCGAGTGCGCGACACTATCGGCAAGGTCGAAAGCGCGGCCAGCGCCGCTCTCGGTGCACGCATCGAAAACCCCTATCTCGGTGGCGAAGCGATGCCCGCCGTGCTGCCCTCGGGGCTGAGTACGGTGCGGGCGGGGCAGGTGGGCTATGTGCAGCATATCGATACCGCGCATCTCGGTAGCCTGGTCGAGGACGCCGGGGAGGCGATCTATGTGCAGGTGCTGCCGGGCAGCTTCGTCGATCGCCACGCCGTGCTGGCCGCCAGCGCCAAACTCGACGAGGCGCGCATCGACGCGATCCAGGCCGCCTTCACCATCGGCCCGTTGCGCCACTTCGACCAGGACCCGCGCTTTGGCCTGATCGTGATGGCCGAGGTCGCTTCGCGCGCGCTCTCGCCGGGCATCAACGACCCCGGTACCGCGATCGATGCGATCGGCTGTGCGGTGCGGACGCTGACGCCCTGGGTCGAACACGCCACGGGTGGCATCGGCGAGCCCGAGTCGCCGGTCCGCCACGTGCATGTCGAGGCGCTGTCGACCCAGGATCTGTTCGATGACTTCTTCACCCCGGTGGCGCGGGATGGTGCCGGTAGCGTGGAGGTCTGCATCCGTCTGCAGAAGGCGCTGCGTGCGCTGGCGGTGGCGGGGGATGTGCGGATTCAGGCGCTGGCGCGGGAGCATATGCAGCTGCTGGTGGCGCGCTGCGAGCACGCCATGCCGCTGGAGGCGGACAGGGCCAGGGTGAAGGCGCTGCTCGACCCCGAGCCCGCCCGTTACACCTGATACTCGATATCCAGGGCCGCGAACCGGCGCCCGGTCTGCCCTTCGGGCGGGGGCGCCGGCCGCGGCCGTGGTGGTTCAGTTGAGGCCGAGCAGCCCACGCAGGGTCGACAGATCCTCCGCCAGCACGTTGACCGGGCCGGTCAGGGCGCGGCGGTCGGCGTCGCTGACCTTGTCGTAGGAGACGAAGCCCTTCTTGGGATCCTGGGGATCGACCCGGTAGTCGGCCAGGATCGCCTCGACGTCATCGAAGTTGCCCTGCACGCGCTTGACGAAGCCGGCGTCTTCCTCGGCGGCCAGCGGCTTGAACAGCTCGAAGATCTCCTTGGCGCCATCCACGTTGGCCTGGAAGTCCCACAGGTCGCTGCGGCTGTAGCGGTCCTCTTCACCGGAGACCTTGGTCGCCGCGACCTCCTCCATCAGCGCCGCGGCGCCACCCACCACGGTCGAGGGCGGGAAGGTGAGCCCTTGCACACGCTGGTCGAGATCGTCGACGTCTTGCATCAGCCCCTTGGCGTAGGGAGCGAGCCCTTGGGTGCTTTGGGCCTTGAAGAGGCCATACTCGAGGCGGTGGAAGCCGGTGAAGTCGGGGTCCTTGACGCCGTGCTCATAGTCGTCCTCACGCGCATCGATGCTGGCGTCGAGGTCGGCGAACATCTCGGCGATCGGCTCGATGCGCTCGTAGTAGACGCGGGTGGGGGCATACAGCGCCTGGGCCTTGTCCAGGTTGCCCTGTTCGATCGCCTGGGTGAACTCGCGGGTATGGGCGACCAACTGTTCCAGATTGTCGAGTACGTAGAGCTTGTACTCGGCGATCGGACCGACCAGCGCATCGGCGGGGACGGCGGCCTGGGCGGGGGCGTTGAGCGCCATCAGCGCCAGGGCGCTGACGCTGATCCAGCGGGAGAGCGGTTGCATGGTGAAGCTCCTTTCGATGATCCGTGGTGAGGATTGTCTGGACACTACCTGGGGCAGCGTCGGGTCGATGCCGTGTTGCTAGTCGTGTGGTCCTGGCCTGGGCCCGTCTTTGCGGGCCTTGTCCGCGAGGGCACGAGCCCCCTCAGGCGGTGGCTGCCATCAGCCCGCGCCCCAGGTAGTCCTGCTCATCCCGCGCGCCGGGCAGCACGAAGAAGTAGCCACCGCCGACCGGCTTGATGTACTCCTCCAGCGGTTCGCCATCCAGGCGCTTCTGCACCGTGATGAAGCCCTCCTGCAGATCCGCCTGGAAGCAGATGAACAGAAGCCCCATGTCGAGCTGGCCGTTGGGCTCGACCCCGTTGGAGTAGTTGAACGGGCGGCGCAGGATGCGGTTCTTCTCGGTCTCCGGGGTGCGCGGGTTGGCCAGGCGGATATGGGCATCGAGCGGGGTGATCTTGCCTTCTGGGTCGCTGGCGTAATCCGGCACGTCCTGCTCGACCCCGCCGGAGAGCGGCGCACCGCTCATCTTCTCGCGGCCGAAGATCGCCTCCTGTTCACCCAGCGGGGTGCGATCCCAGCGCTCCACGTAGTTGCGGATGATGCGCACCGCCATGTAGCTGCCGCCCACCGCCCAGTCGGGCTCGTCGCGCTGTGGGTCGACCCAGATCAGCTCGTCCATCAGCGCCTTGTCCTGGGCACTGGGGTTGGCGGTACCGTCGCGGAAGCCGAGGAAATTGCGCGCGCTACCGTCGATGTCTCCCGGTGAGGGCGGCAGCAGCGGCACGTTGCCCTCCTGTTTCCAGCGCACCAGCAGGCTTCCGGGGGTGTGCTTGATGATGTCGCGCAGCGCGTGATAGGCGGTATCGAGGGTGTTGGCGCAGATCTGCAGCGCCAGGTCGCCATGGCAGCGGGCGGCATCGAGGGCGTCGTTGGGAAACCCCTGCATGCGCTCGAGATGTCGGGGCCGCGCGGGGGCGAGGCCGAAGCGGTCGTCGAACAGCGAGGCGCCCAGCGCCACGGTCACGCTCAGGCCGTCGGGGGGGATACGCGGGCCGAGGATGCCGGAGTCGGGCGGCGGGAAGCGTGGGTCGCGCTGGGGGTAGGCGCCGCCCTGGGTCAGAAAGGCGATACGCGTGGTCAGCGTGCGCAGCAGTGTATCCAGCCCCTCGCGGTCGCGCGCCAGCACGTCGAAGGAGACCAGCATGCCGCTGGCTTGGCGCGGCGTGGTGATCCCCTGCTGATGCGGGCCATGGAAAGGGTAGGCGAGTTCGGGGTCCTGGGTCAGCGGGGCGCTGGTGACTTCTGCACTGCGCTGGGTGTGGCCGGCGGCGTCCGCCTTGGCCGGCTCGGCCAGCGCCTGGCCGGGGCAGAGGCCCGCGAGTCCCAGGCCCAGGCCGGTGGCCCCGGCGCCGCGGAGGAAGCCGCGGCGGTCCAGGCGGGTGTCGCTATGGGTAGAGAATCCAAACGGGCAGCGGGAAGATGGCTGATCACTCATGGCTGTTTGACCCTATACGGTAACGATTGACGATGAACTCATCCGCTCAGGGCGAGCGCGTGGTTGACGGCCGCCAGCGCCTTGGCCAGCGCCTCGCTGTTCGCGAGCAGACGCTGTGCGGTGGCGGCAGGCACCGCGCCGGCGTCGAGCAGCGCCTGGAGCGCATCGGGGGCCGCCGACTCGGCTGTCGACGTGGTGCCATCGGCCCCTGGCTGCGCGGCTTCGGCCAGAGACTGCTGCAGGGCGGACAGGGCCTGATCGAGCTGGCGCTGAAGTGCCGGGGCCTGACGCGCCAGTAGCGGGTCGATCAGCGTCACGATCTTGGCACTGCCCTCGGTGATACCGGCCAGGTCATTGAGCGCCAGTGGCGTCATCTCGCCGTCGGTGGCGCGGTCATGCCAGGTCTGCAGCGCGCGGGCGCTGCCGTTGGCCAGCTGCGCCGGCGGCACCGAAGCCTGGGCGAGGCGCCGGGAGAGGACATCGAGATCCGCCATCAGTTGCTTGGCCACCGGCGCCAGGCCGGCGGTGGAGCCAGCGCTGAACAATCCCTGAGCCAGCCGTGGGAAGCCGCCGAAATCCGGGTCCTTCTCGCGCCCGGCGTAATAGTCGGCGGGGGCGTTGAGGCGCTGGTCGAGATCGCCGAACAGGCCGATCGGCATCGCCAGGCGCTGGTCGATGCGGCGCGCCTGGAGATAGGCCGTGCGCGCCGCCGTCAGGTCGCCGGCGTTGATCGCCTGCGCGAGCGCCGCACTGGCGCGCTCGAGCTTGCGCATCTGCAGCGTGGTGTAGACGCGCAGCTCGGCCCGCGCGCCGACGAAGTCGTGCGCGGCCAGCGCCCGGGCCGGGGCGGCATTGCCGTTCGGCGTCACATGCAGCTCGCCGTGGGGGTTGCTCAGCAGACCGCAGGTCATGGCGTAGTCGCCCGGTGCCAGGTCGACACGCAGCGGCTGGCGCATCCCGGGGGCGATGTTCTCGCGCTCGGCCAGTACCATGACGCCGTCGATCACCTCCCACTCGATGGCACGGTCCGAGCGGTTGACGATGGTGAAGGTGCGCTCGCCGGCGGGTACCTCGACCCGTGACGGCTGGCAGCCCCTGGCGCCGATCTCGATCAGCGTGCCGTCATCGCTGCCGCTCTCGACGGCGCGCAGCGACAGCGCGAACACCCCGAAGGCGATCAGCATGAGTAGAAACGAGGCCACCAGGCCCAGGCGCATCAGGCGCGGCGAGGGAGCGTGGTGGGCGGTACTCGGGGTGGCGTGGGTCGAGTTCATCCCTGGCTCCCCGCGGTGGCTGCGGTGTGCGTCTCGCGCCGCGGGCGTAACAGCCACAGGGCGATCAGCAGATAGCCCAAGTAGGCGACGACCTCACTTAGAGTGGGCGCCGGCTGATAGCCGAAGATTCCGGCGAACAGCGAACCCAGCGGGGTGTCCAGCGGCAGCACGTTGCTGAGATCGAACACCACCTGCTGGGCGTGGTTCCACAGCCCCGCCTCGTGCAGCGCGCGCACCGAGCCGGCGAGCAGCCCGGCGGCGACCAGCAGGATGAAGACCCCGGTGGCGCGGAAGAAGTGGCCCAGCGGCAGGCGCAGGCTGCCGCGGTAGATCGCCAGGCCCGCAATCACCGCGACGGCGATACCCAGCAGCGCACCCAGCGGGGCGGCACTGCTCGTGCTCTGCTGAAACACCGCCAGGAGAAAGAAGATCGACTCCAATCCCTCTCGCGCCACCGCCAGGAAGACCATGCCGATCAGCGCCCAGGTGTGACTTCTGCCACTAAAGGCGTGATCGAGCGCCAAGGTCAGGTCGCGTTTCATGCCAGCGGCGGCGCGGCGCATCCACAGCACCATCCAGGTCAGCATGCCCACTGCGAGCAGCCCGACCACGGCTTCGAACAGCTCCTGCTGGCGCTGGGGGAATTCGGCGCTGGCGAACTGCAGGCCGGCACCCACCAGCAGGGCCAGGGCCACGGCCAGGAAGATGCCGGTCCAGACGGCAGGCATCCAGGCCTGGCGTTGGGTCTGATGCAGATAGGTGGCGATGATGCCGACGATCAGCGCGGCCTCGAGGCCTTCACGCAGCATGATGAGAAAAGGGATGAGCATGAGTCGAACCTGACGCGGGTGAAGAGGACGAATGATAAGAGAGAAACACTTCGTTGCGCGAATGATACTTGTTTTCAAATTCATGAGGTAACAGTTTGTTGCCGGTTGCGCAAGCGGACGCTGGCTGGCGGCGGGTAATATTGACGCGGAGAGCAGGGAGCGTGGCGTGATCGGGAGCCCGAGAGCGACCTCGACTGCGCTCATGGCGCAGAAAGTGTTCCAGAAGCGACACCTTTCGTCCTGTGGGCGGTTATGTTGTCGCAGACAGATAAAAAAGCATGCGTCGCGTTGTCACACGATTTAGAGTCGATTCAAGGCCGAAAAACGATCCAGGAAGTGCAAAGATACGGCCAGCTTCAGCATCTCCTCAGGGCTACCGCCGAGCCAGGCAGACGGTGCGATGCGCCTGAAGGAGCGACCGACGCCAGGGACGCGCGATAACAACAACCACCTGACATTGTGATGGAGTAACCTGACATGGCGATTTCTTCCGTTTCTCGTGAGCGGGACCTCGGCGTATCCGAGCCCCAGACCCTCGGCTTCCTGTTGCTGGACAACTTCACCCTGATCTCCCTGGCGTCGGCGATCGAACCCCTGCGCATGGCCAACCAGCTGGCCGGTCGCGAGCTCTACCGGTGGTACATCATCACCCTGGACGGCGCGCCGGTGCGTGCCAGTGATGGCATGCAGGTAACCCCCGATGCCAGCACCCAGGCGCCCTTGAACCTCGACTGGCTGGTGGTGTGCGGCGGTGTGGCGCCGCAGCGCGCGGTGTCGCCGGCGCTGCTGAACTGGCTGCAGAGCCGCGGGCGCACGCTGCGGCGTGTCGGCTCGGTGTGCACCGGCAGCTGGGCGCTGGCCCAGGCCGGTCTGCTGGATGGCTACGAGTCGAGCATCCACTGGGAGTGTCTGGCGGCGATGCAGGAGGCCTATCCGCGCACCGCCTGGAGCACGCGTCTGTTCTCGATCGACCGCGACCGCTTCACCGCCTCCGGCGGCACCGCGCCGCTGGACATGATGCTCAACCTGATCGGCCGCGATCACGGCCGCGAGCTGTCGGCGGCGATCTCGGAGATGTTCATCTGCGAGCGCGTGCGCGGCGAAGAGGACCAGCAGCGGGTGCCGCTCAAGCATGTCCTCGGGACCACCCAGCCCAAGCTGCTGGAGATCGTGGCGCTGATGGAGGCCAATATCGAGGAGCCGATCGAGCTCGACGAGCTGGCCAGCTATGTCGATGTCTCGCGGCGCCAGCTCGAGCGCCTGTTCCAGCGCCATCTGCACTGTTCGCCGTCGCGCTACTATCTCAAGCTGCGCCTGACGCGGGCACGCCAGCTGCTCAAGCAGACCCCGCTGCCGATCATCGAGATCGCCTCGGCCTGTGGCTTCGTCTCCACGCCGCACTTCTCCAAGTGCTACCGCGAGTACTTCGGTACGCCGCCGCGGGAGGATCGTGGCGAGTCGGTCAAGATCCGGCGTCTGGAGCCGATCCTGCGCCAGCCGACTGCGGAAGACGCACTGATGCAGTTCAGCAGCGCCAGCGTCGCCCTCAATCACGCTCGCGGCGAGCCCACCTACGCCAGCATCGCGCTGAGATAGCGCGGCCCGCTCCCGGCCGCTGCGACAGCGCTGGCGGCCGGGCGTGGAGGGCCGGGTCGGTACGCCTGCATGGCGCGCCGGCACCGGCCCTTCGCTTCTGCGCTTTTCCCACCTTCCCCGGACATTTTCATAGGCTGCGACAACCCGTCGCGGCTGGCGTCATCTCACGCCAGCCGGGGCCTGTGGCGTATTTGTTAGCCTAAGAATATTTAGGGTGCTCAACTTTATCGCGAATCGGCCGTTGTTGTTGGCAAGCCGTTTCCCGCAAAGGAGTCCCTGATGAATCCCTCGACGCTGATAGGCATCTTCGCCAGCGTACTGCTTCTGGTCTGCGTGCTGTTCTTCACGGCCGAATCCCCGGACAGTTTCATCAATCTGCCGGGGTTGGCGCTGGTCGTCACCGGGACCCTGGCGGCGACCTTCATCAGTTACCCGCTCAAGGAGGTCGTTCGCGTCGTGCGTCTGGTCGGCGTGGTGTTCAAGCGCGAGGACAGTTTCGTCCGCGACGATATCGACGAGCTGGTGGCGCTGTCGCGGCTCTGGACCAAAGGCGACGTCAGAGCGGTGGAGGGCGAGCTCGAATACGTGCGCAACCCATTCCTGCGTTCCGGGGTGCAGCTGCTCATCGCCAATACCAAGGAGGAGGAGATCTTCGACGTGCTGCAGTGGCGCATCACGCGGCTCAAGGCCCGGGAGCAGGCCGATGCGCAGATCTTTCGCACCATGGCGACCTACGCGCCGGCCTTCGGCATGATCGGTACGCTGGTGGGGCTGGTGAACATGCTGGGGGTGGTCGATGCGGGGAGTCTGGATATCATCGGGCCGCGCATGGCGGTGGCGCTGCTGACCACCTTCTACGGCATTCTGCTCGCCAACCTGGTGTTCAAGCCGATCGCCGTCAAGCTCGAACGGCGCACTGAAGAGCGCTTGATCACCATGCACATGGTGATGGAGGGGATCTCGCTGATGAGCAAGCGACGGCTGCCGTCGTTCATCGAAGAGACGCTGAACTCCTTCGTCGTCAACTACCGCGATGAGATCCGCGACCCCAACGTCAAGCCACGTCACGCTGCGGCGACGCCATCCGCCACCTCGGAGGAGTAGCCCCATGCACCAGCGAGAGATGCAGAACCTGCTGACGCCGCCGGTCGCGGCAGGCGCGGAGGACGAGGGCTGGCTGACGAGTTACCTGGATGTGCTCACGCTGCTGCTGACGCTGTTCGTGCTGCTGCTGTCGCTCATCCCCCGGGGGGAGTCGCAGGCCACCCAGGCCGGGGGCAAGAACACCGCGGCCAGTGTCTCGTCCCCGTCGGGCCTGAAGCCGCTCAACGACGGTCTCGACCCTCGGCTGGCGGGGATCAAGATACCGGGTGTACACGTGATGAAGGGGCAGCAGGGGATCACGCTGCGGATCGACGACGACCTGCTGTTCCCCAGCGGCAGGGCGACGCTGACCGCGGGAGGACGTGATGTGCTCGCCAGCCTGGTCGCTGATCTCGAGGCTTTCGAGGGCGAGATATCGGTGGAAGGACATACCGACGACGTGCCGATCTCGACGCCGCGCTTCCCCTCCAACTGGGATCTCTCCGCTGCGCGGGCGATCGCCGTGGTGCGCTATCTGGCCGCGAGGGGGATCGCGGATACCCGCCTGCGGGCGATCGGCTACGGTGCTACCCGTCCGACCGCTGACAATGCCACGGCGGCGGGCCGCGCCGCCAACCGCCGCGTCGATATCCTGTTGCACCGGCCGGTCGCCGGCTCGGCTGCGGCTAGATGAGCCCCGTTTCGTGGCGCAGGCGCGACTGAATCAGGTCGACGAAGGCGCGGGCGCGGGCGGTGATGCCGTGGCGATCAGGGTGAATGGCGATCACCTCCAGCGGCGCCGGGGCGAGATCGAGGTCGAGCGGCACCAGCTCGCCGGCATCGATCCAGGCCTGGCAGAAATGGCGCGGAATGATCGCAAAACCGATGCCCGCCCTGGCCCCCGCGATCAGCAGGGTGCTGCTGTCGACGCGATAGCGGGCAGGGACCTTGAGCGAGATCGGACGGCCCGAGTCGTCGATGAAGTGCCATGGGTTCGCTTCCAGGGCGGTCAGCGTCGACAGGCAGGGTAGTACGGAGAGCTCCCGCACCGAGCTGGGACGTCCATGCTCGGCGATCACGCGCGGTGCGGCGACCACGACGCTCTCCATCGTCACCAGTGAGCGCACCACCATGGCGCTGTCGGCGAGCCTGCCCCGGTGGTAGCTGATCGAGACATCGACCTCGCGTTTGACCGGATCCAGCGGTGCCATGCTGGTGATGCAGTCGAGATGGATGCCGGGATGCGCTGCCACGAATTCCGCCACGCAGTCGTTGAGCCAGCGCACCGCGAACTCGGAGGGGATCGCCACGGTCACCTTGCCGCTCAAGGTGTCGTCGCGGCCGTCCAGCTCATGCGAAAGCTCCTCCAGGGCGGCGATCAGATGATGCGCGCGCTCGTGCAGGCGGCGGCCATCCGGCGTCAGGCGCAGGTGACGTGTGTTACGCAGCACCAGCGGCTGGGCGAGTTCGCTCTCGAACTGGGCGAGCTGGCGCGCCACCGTCGATTTAGGCACGCCGAGCGCTTTCGAGGCGGCGAGTATCGAGCCCTGCTCGGCAACGCTGACGAAGATTCTGAGATGGTTGAGGTTCATGATCCTGAATTCGGGAAACTGTTTCCTGACGCCCCGCATTGAGCGCGGGGAAGCGGCGACCCTAAGGTACTCGCCATTCCCGGGGCCGGCGACAGCGCAGCAGCGCGTCACCGGCGGGTCGTCACAGGAGGCAGAGCAGCATGAACAGTATCGTCGATCGGGACCCCACCGAAACCGAAGAGTGGACGGATGCACTGACATCCCTGATTCGCGTCGGCGGTGAGGCGCGGGCGCGTTTCGTGATGGGCAAGCTTTTGGAGAACCCCGCGCTGGCCTTGCGCCGGGAAGCGCTCGAGACGCCGCACCGCAACACCATCGGTAGACGCGACCAGCCGGTCTATCCCGGTGATCTGGCGCTGGAGCGCAAGCTGCGTTCCGCCATTCGCTGGAACAGCGTGGCGATGGTGGTGCGGGCCAACGCCAAGGACAAGAGCCTCGGCGGGCACCTGGCAAGCTACATGTCCAGCGCCACGCTCTACGAGGTAGGGTTCAATCACTTCTTCCGCGCCCGCTCCGAGCGCTTCGCCGGCGATCTGGTCTACTTTCAGGGCCATATCGCGCCGGGTATCTATGCCCGCTCCTTTCTCGAAGGGCGCTTCGATCAAGCGCGACTCGACAACTTCCGCCAGGAGGTCTGCGGCAGCGGGCTCTCCTCCTATCCGCACCCTTATCTGATGCCGGACTACTGGCAGTTCTCCACCGTCTCGATGGGGCTGGGGCCGATCCAGGCAATTTATCAGGCGCGCCTGATGAAGTATCTCGATCAGCGCGAGCTGTCGCCGCTCGAACAGCGCAAGGTCTGGGCCTTTCTCGGTGACGGCGAGTGCGACGAGCCCGAAGCCATGGGCGCGCTCAACGTTGCCAGCCGTGAGCGCCTCGACAATCTGATCTTCGTGGTCAACTGCAATCTGCAGCGACTCGATGGCCCGGTGCGCGGCAACGGCAGTGTCATGCGCGAGCTGGAACGCGCGTTCAAGGGGGCCGGCTGGCGCGTGATCAAAGTGGTCTGGGGCAGCGGCTGGGATGCGCTGCTCGCAGCCGATCACGACGGCCTGCTCGGTCGGCGCATGGATGAGGCGGTGGATGGCGAGTATCAGAACTTCAAGGCGCAGGGTGGGGCCTACACCCGGGAGAAGTTCTTCGGCAAGTACGCCGAGCTCGCCGAGCGTGTCGCCTCGCTGTCGGATACCGACATCCATAACCTGACCCGCGGCGGACACGACCCCGAGAAGGTCTACGCCGCCTACCACGCCGCCGTGCGCAGCGATGACGGCCGTCCCACGGTGATCCTCGCCCATACCGTCAAGGGGTATGGCATGGGCAGCGAGCACGGCGAGGCCGACATGGAGGCGCACAACATCAAGACGATGAGCGGCGATGGGCTGCGTGCACTGCGCGAGCGCTTCGAACTGCCCATCGACGATGCGGCGCTCGACAGCGGGATACGCGACGGCACGGGCATGCCCTACTATCGGCCGGCGGCGGACAGCCCCGAAATGCGTTATCTGCACGCGCGCCGGACCGAACTCGGTGGCTATCTGCCCGCCCGCGAGGCGCGTGTCGAGGCGCTGAGCATTCCCGCGTTGGACGACCGCATCTTTGCCACCCAGACCTGCGGCAGCGGTGAGCGCAAGCTCTCCACGACCATGTCCTTCGTGCGTGTGCTGAGCGGTCTGGTGAAACACCGGTCGCTGGGTTCCCGGGTCGTGCCGATCATTCCCGACGAGGCGCGTACCTTCGGCATGGAGGGGCTCTTCCGGCAGCTCGGTATCTACGCCCCCGAAGGGCAGAAATACGAACCCGCCGATGCCGGGCAGATCATGTTCTACCGTGAGGATCGCAGCGGGCAGATCCTCGAGGAGGGGATCACCGAGGCCGGGGCGATGTCGTCCTGGATCGCCGCGGCCACGGCGTACGCCAACCACGGCACGCCGCTGATCCCGTTCTATGTCTACTACGCCATGTTCGGCTTCCAGCGCATCGGCGATCTGGCCTGGGCCGCCGGTGACATGCTCTGTCGCGGCTTCATGGTCGGTGGCACTGCAGGGCGTACCACGATCAACGGCGAAGGGTTGCAGCATCAGGATGGCCATAGTCATCTGTTCGCCTCCGTCATCCCCAACTGTCGCAGCTACGATCCCACCTATGCCCACGAGGTGGCGGTCATCGTGCGCCACGGGCTGGTGGAGATGGTCGAGCGCCAGCGGGATGTCTTCTTCTACCTGACGGTGATGAACGAGAACTACGTGCACCCCGCCATGCCGGCAGGCTGCGAGGAGGGGATCGTTCGCGGTCTCTATCTGCTCGACGAGGACGACGCCACCGCCGACGATCGCCCGCGGGCCCAGCTACTGGGCAGCGGTGCCATCCTGCGCGAGGTCGAGGCGGCGGCGTGGATGCTGCGCAACGAATACGGTGTCGCCGCGGATGTCTGGAGTGCGACGAGCTTCAACGAGCTACGCCGCGAGGCGCTGGCCTACGACCGCCGGCGATTTCTGGCCCCCGGCCAGGCGCTCGACAAGCCCTGGGTCACCCGTCAGTTGGCAGCACGCGCCGGACCGGTGATCGCCGCCAGCGATGCCATCCGTCTCTACGCCGACCAGATCCGTGCCTGGGTGCCGAGTGACTACCACGTGCTGGGGACCGACGGCTTCGGCCGCTCGGACACCCGCGAGGCGCTGCGCGACTTCTTCGAGGTCGATCGTCATCACGTCGTCGTGCTCACGCTCTCGGCGCTGGTCGAGCGGGACGAACTGGCCCCCGAGGTCGTCGTCGAGGCCATGTCCCGCTATGGCCTCGACACCGCGACTCCGAACCCCTGGGAGTGCTGAGGTGATGCGCAGTGATTTCGCCAGCGTTGGCAGCGCAGGTGCCCGCGCGGATCGTTGCGTGCATGCCTGTCCTGCCGTGCGCAAGCGTGCCCGGTTGCTCGGTCTCTCGCTCGCGGCGATCCGCGGCAGCGGGCGCAAGGGACGCATCACGCCGGCAGACGTGGAGCGCTACGCCGCCGCTGGGGCGCCGGACTCGAAGGCGCGCCCCGGTGACTGAGCACGGTAGGGCAGTGACGCCTTCGTTGGGGCAGCCGTTCAGCGTCTGCCGCTGGCCAGTCGACGTTCAACCGAGCATCGGTCTGACCAGGGTCATCACGCCGAAGGTGGCGACACCGACGATCACCGGCAGGCCCAGTGATCGGGTTCGCCGCCAGGTCAGCAGTGTGGCGGCGAGCCCGACGAGCGTGGCGATCCAGCCCGTGGCGTCAGGCACCCTCGGCACCAGCGATACCCCCAGCACGGCGGCGATCATCATCGGCCCGAGCACGCCGAGCCATGCCGGCATCGACTCCGTGCCCGCACGCTCGCGGGAGTGGCGCAGTCGGCGCTGCATCCAGAGCAGCGGCAGCAGCCGGATGAGGTAGGTGCCGAGGGCGCCGGCGAGCAGGGCGATCCAGAGTTCGACACTCATCGATGAGCTCCCGGCAGGCGCGGGGCCCGCAGTGTGAAGAAGCAGAGACCGCCGAGGGCTGCCGCCAGCGGGATACCGACGTTGGCCAGACCGCCCAGGGTGAAGGCCAGCGCTGCGGCGATGCAGACACACAGCGCCAGCGCCCAGCGCGGTGAGGTGAAACGCGGCACCACCAGCACCAGGAAGAGCGCGGGCAGGGCGAAGGGCATCACCTCGCCGAGCAGTGGCCACTGCGCCATCAGCCACTCCCCGGCGATGGCACCGAGCAGCGAGCCGGCGATCCAGCTCAGCCAGGCGAGCAGCGCCGCGCCGCAGAACCAGCCGACCCGCTGGCGCTCGGCGAGCTGAGGCAGGCGGGCGTGGGCCAGGGCGAAGACCTGATCGGTCAAGCCATGCATCAGCCAGGGCCACCAGCGGCTCGGCGGCAGCCACGGGGCGAGGTTGGGCGCATAGACGACGTGGCGCAGGTTGATCAGCAGGGTCATGGCCACTGCAAGCCACAGCGGCGCGCCGCCGGCCACCATGCCCACGAACACGAACTGCGAGGCGCCGGCATAGATCAGGGCCGAGATCGCCAGCGTCTCCAGGCTGCTGAAGCCGGCCTGGGTGGCGACCAGCCCGAATGAGACAGCGACCGGGATATAGCCACTCAGCAGTGGCAGCGAGTCGCGCACGCCCCCCAGCCAGGCAGGGGCGGTGGATGTGGCGAGGTCGTGATCAGACATGGGCGGCCGGCTCCGGGAGATAGACGATGGTGACCAGCAGCGCGGCACCGCTGTCGCCGCTGAGATAGGCGTGGGGACGGTCGCTGTCGAAGGTGTAGAGCTCGCCGACGTCGAGCTGGCGGCTCTCTTCCGGCGGCCCCACCGTCAGGCTGCCCTCGATCAGTTGCACCGTCTCGCGGGTGCCGGCGGTATGTGCCTCGGCTTCGCGCCGGTGGCGCGGGGCGAGGCGCATCAGGTAGGCATCCACCGGCACGCCGCTGCGGCTCTGCATGATCAGCTGCACGCTGGCGCCGGCATCGTCGACGGCGGCGGCGAGGGGGGCGACCAGGGTGCCGAAGGGCACGCCGAGCTGGCGCGCCAGCCGCCACAGGGTGTCGAGGGTGGGGTTGCCGTCGCCCTGTTCCAGCCGCGACAGGTTCGATTTGGCGACCTTGGCCTGGGCCGCCAGCTGCGATAGCGACAGCCCGTGGGACTGGCGCAGCGTCTGCAGATGCTGGCCGAGGATGTGGCGCGAGGCGGCGTCCATGGCGGCGGTCTCCTGAGGGTGTCGTGGTGAGGGACGTCGGATCGAGCGATGTGGCGGGCGGCGTGCCTGCAGCGAGTGTCGCGATCGGAATGGCGTCACACAGGGTTGTTCTATTTAAAGAACGTTCTACAAAAGGAACGCTCAGGCGTCAATAGCGCTGTGGCCGCGGGCTGGCGGCGCCGCGGCCGAGCATGGCAGCGGCGGGTATCCTCTGCGGATCGCGGAAGGGGCGGTGGGGTGGCGCGTCGGGGCGTCGTGGAGAGAACGTTCGGCGTGACGCAATCGGAACACTCGGATTCGCTTTCGGTCGGCGAGCGGGCAGGGCGCAGGGATATGCTGCGCGGAACAGTCGCTCTCGCCGCTTCATCATCGTGATGCCAAACCGGGAGCGCGCAACCGAGGAGGATTTCCGCATGTCGACGTCATCCGTGCACGACGATGCCATCATCATCGACGGTCTGATCATTGCCAAATGGGACCGCGCCCTGTTCGAGGACATGCGCAAGGGCGGCCTGACCGCGGCCAACTGCACGGTGTCGGTCTGGGAGGATTTCGAGTCCACCGTCGACAACATCGTCGCCGTCAACCAGCTGATGCGCGACAACGCCGAGCTGGTGCGCCCGGTGCACACCACCCGCGACATCGCCCGGGCCAAGGAGGAGGGCAAGACCGGCATCATCCTCGGTTTCCAGAACGCTTACGCCTTCGAAGACAAGCTGGGCTACATCGAGATCTTCAAGAAGCTCGGCGTGGGCATCACCCAGCTCTGCTACAACACCCAGAACCTGGTCGGTACCGGCTGCTACGAGCGCGACGGTGGCCTCTCCGGCTACGGCCGCGAGGTGATCGCGGAGATGAACCGGGTCGGCATGATGTGCGATCTCTCCCACGTCGGCTCGAAGACCTCGGAGGAGATCATCCTCGAGTCGAGCAAGCCGGTCTGCTACTCCCACTGCCTGCCCAGCGGTCTCAAGGAGCACCCGCGCAACAAGTCCGACGAGGAGCTCAAGTTCATCGCCGACCACGGCGGTTTCGTCGGGGTGACCATGTTCACGCCCTTCCTCAAGGCCGGCGTCAACGCCACCGTCGAGGATTACGTCGAAGCGATCGTCTACATCATGAACATCGTCGGCGAGGATGCCATCGGCATCGGTACCGACTTCACCCAAGGCCAGGACGAAGCCTTCTTCGAGTGGCTGACCCACGACAAGGGCTACGCCCGCCGTCTGACCCGCTTCGGTGAGATCATCAATCCCAAGGGCATCCGCACCATCGGCGAGTTCCCCAACCTGACCCAGGCGCTGCTGGACCACGGCCTGTCCGAGCCGGTGGTGCGCAAGATCATGGGGGAGAACTGGGTGCGGACGTTGCGCGACGTCTGGGGCGAGTGAGCCACCGAGCCTATTACGCTCGCGGGCGCGTTGTTGCGAATTGGGTCGCCATGCTCATGAACAAACACGTTCACTCCGCTGGCTCCCCAATCCGCGCCTACCGCCCGCTTCGCTCATGACGGCTCCGCAAGGCCCGCGGAGTCGGCTGGAGGCCCCAAGCCATCATTCTGCGCTTAGCCTGCGGCTGGAAGCGCCGCTCAAGAACAACTTCAGAGGTAATCGATATGACCCAGATGGCTCCCGAACTGCCGATCAACGTCGATAGCGACACCGGTGTCTGGACCACCGATGCGCTGCCGATGCTCTACGTGCCGCGTCACTTCTTCATCAACAACCATGTCGCCATCGAAGAGGCGCTGGGGGTCGAGGCCTACGCCAAGATTCTCTACGACGCCGGCTACAAGTCCGCCTGGCACTGGTGCGAGAAGGAAGCCGAGCTGCACGGTCTCGAGGGCGTGGCGGTCTTCGAGCACTACATGAAGCGGCTGTCGCAGCGCGGCTGGGGGCTGTTCATCACCGAAGCGATCGATCTCGACGCCGGCACGGCCAGGGTGCGCCTGGAGCACTCCTGCTTCGTCTATCAGCTGGGCAAGACCGGGAAGAAGGAAGAGTACATGTTCACCGGCTGGTTCGCCGGTGCCATGGACCAGATCCTCGAGGCCCGCGGCAGCAGCCTGCGGACCCGTGCCGAGCAGACCCAGAGCGGTGCCGAGGCGGGCTGCGAGGTCGGCTACTTCGACGTCACGCCGCGCTGACGGCGGCACCGATACGCCTCGCGATAGATACCAATAATTCAAGCAATTCCGTGTACTGAAGAACTCGTGGCGGCCGCACCTGACCCAGGGGCAGTGCGAGTTCGAGGAGATGACCGGCCATGGCCCATGAAGCGCTATTCAAGCCGATTCAGATCGGCAAGCTGACGATCCGCAACCGTGTGGTCAGTACCGCCCACGCCGAGGTCTATGCCACCGACGGTGGCATGACCACCGATCGCTACGTCAAGTATTACGAAGAGAAGTCGAAAGGTGGCTGTGGGCTCTGCATCTGCGGCGGCTCCTCGCCGGTCTCCATCGATAGCCCGCAGCAGTGGTGGAGCTCGGTCAACGTCTCCACCGACCGCATCATTCCGCATTTCCAGAATCTCGCCGATGCCGTGCACAAGCATGGCGGCAAGATCATGATCCAGATCACCCACATGGGTCGGCGTTCGCGCTGGGACGGCCACAACTGGTCGACCCTGGTGTCGCCCTCCGGGCTGCGTGAGCCGGTTCACCGCGCCACCTGCAAGACCATCGAGGAGGAGGAGATCTGGCGCATCATCAGTGACTTCGCCCAGGGCGCGCGGCGGGTCAAGGAGGGTGGGCTGGACGGCTGCGAGCTCTCCGCGGTGCACCAGCATTTGATCGATCAGTTCTGGAGCCCGCGGGTCAACAAGCGCACCGACCAGTGGGGCGGCAGCTTCGAGAACCGCATGCGCTTCGGCATGGAAGTGCTCAAGGCGGTGCGTGCCGAAGTCGGCGACGACTTCTGCGTCGGCATGCGTATCTGCGGCGACGAGTTCCATCCCGATGGTCTGTCGCATGACGACATGAAGCAGATCGCCGCCTACTACGATGCCACCGGCATGGTCGACTTCTTCGGCGTGATCGGCTCCGGCTGCGATACCCACGATACCCTGGCCAACGTCATCCCCAACATGTCCTACCCGCCGGAGCCGTTTCTGCATCTGGCTGCGGGCATCAAGGAGGTGGTTTCGGTCCCGGTCATCCACGCCCAGAACATCAAGGACCCGACCCAGGCCGAGCGCATTCTCGAGGGCGGCTACGTCGATCTGGTGGGGATGACCCGGGCTCATATCGCCGACCCCCACATCATCGCCAAGATCAAGGATGGCCAGACCGACCAGATCCGCCAGTGTGTGGGCGCCAACTACTGCATCGACCGCCAGTACCAGGGGCTCGACGTGCTCTGCATCCAGAACGCGGCGACCTCGCGCGAGTACATGGGCCTGCCGCACATCATCGAGAAGAGCAGCGGACCCAAGCGCCGCGTGGTGGTGGTCGGCGGCGGCCCCGGCGGCATGGAGGCAGCGCGGGTCAGCGCCGAGCGCGGCCACGACGTGACCCTGATCGAAGCCGAGCCCCAGCTCGGCGGCCAGATCACCCTCGCCGCACGCGCCCCGCAGCGCGACCAGATCGCCGGTATCACGCGCTGGTACGAGATGGAACTGGCCCGCCTCGGCGTCGATGTCCAGCTCGAGACCCGCGCCGACGATTCGGTGGTGCGCGACCTGCAGCCCGATCTGGTGGTGCTGGCCAACGGCGGCCATCCGTTCCTCGAACAGGTGCCGGAGTGGGGCTACTCGGACAATTCTGACGAGAGTCTGGTGGTCAGCAGCTGGGACATCCTCGGCGGCAAGGTCGAGCCGGGCAAGAACGTGCTGGTCTACGACACCATGTGCGAGTTCAGCGGCATGTCCACCGCCGACTATCTCGCCAGCAAGGGCGCCACGGTGGAGATCGTCACCGATGACACCAAACCCGGCGTGGCGATCGGCGGCACCACTTTCCCGACCTACTACCGCAGCCTCTATCAGCAGTCGGTGGTGATGACCGGCGACCTGGGGCTGCACAAGGTCTATCGCGAAGGTGACAAGCTGGTGGCGCTGTTCGAGAACGAGTACACCGGCGAGCACGAGGAGCGGGTGGTCGACCAGGTGGTGATCGAGAACGGGGTGCGCCCGGACGAGTCGCTCTACTACGCGCTCAAGTCGCGCTCGCGCAACCACGGACAGGTGGATCTGGAGGCGCTCTACGCGATCGCGCCCCAGCCGACCCTGGCCGAGAGCGGTGACTTCGCGCTGTTCCGGATCGGTGACTGTGTGGCGCAGCGGAATACGCATGCGGCGATCTACGATGCCTTGCGGCTGTGCATGCACTTTTAGTGCAAAGCGATTGCGCTCGCTCAGGCATTGTTGAAGCCCGGCTCGCCATGCTCATGGACAAACACGTCCACTCCGCTGGCTCGCCGTCCTTCGCCGCGCCTGAGCGTCGCTCATGACGCTTTCTCTAGCCTGGTGACAGGGCGGTACGCGCTTTTGCGACCGCCTCTCGCCAACCCGATCCGATACGCTTTCTTGGTCGGTGCGATTTCCGGAGAAGTCCGATGCTGCAGACGCTACTCCCCATTCTGATCTTTGCCGCGCTGGCGGTGGGTGCGGCGGGCGCGGTGCGCCGCATCCGGCTGTGGCGCCAGGGGCGGCGCACGCCGATGCGGTGGCATCGGCTCGTGCTGATGCCCAAGCGCTATCTCAATGACCTGCACCATGTGGTCGCCCGCGACAAGGCGATCGCGCATACCCACGTGGCCACCGCCGGGGGCTTCGTCGCCGCCATGGCGCTGGCGTTGGTGGTCCACGGCTTCGGCTGGCACAACCCGATTCTCGGCGGGCTGCTGCTGGCGGCGAGCCTGTGCATGTTCATCGGCGCCCTGGCGGTCAATCGGCGGCGCATCGATCCGCCGGCCAAGCTCTCCAAGGGCCCCTGGCAGCGGCTGTCGAAAAGCCTGCTCGCCTACTCGGTGGGGATGTTCCTGGTCAGCCTGCCGCTGGTGGGCGTGGCGCCGACCCTGCTGGGTGGCGGCGTGCTGGCCCTGATCCTGCTGGCCCTGGTCGCCTGGGGGCTGGCCGAGATGCTGATCGGCATGGGCTGGGGCGGGCCGATGAAGCACGCCTTCGCCGGCTCCTTCCATCTGGCCTTCCACCGCCGCCCCGAGCGGTTCGATGACCAGCACCGCGACGTGGCGCACGATGTCCATCGCGGCAGCCGCTCCACCGCGCTCTTCCCGCTCGATCTCACGGCGAAGACGCTCGGCGTGGAGAAGCCCGCCGATTTCCAATGGGAGCAGCTGCTGGGCTTCGACGCCTGCGTCCAGTGCGGACGCTGCCAGAGCGTCTGCCCGGCCTACGCCGCCGGCCAGCCGCTCAATCCCAAGAAGCTGATCCAGGACATGGTCGTGGGCATGGCCGGCGGCAGCGATGCCCGCTACGCCGGTTCCGGCTATCCCGGCATCGAGGTCGGCAAGCACCATGGCGGCCCCTCTGATGCCATCGTGCCGCAACTGGTGGAGGCGCAGACCCTGTGGGCGTGCACCACCTGCCGCGCCTGTGTCGAGGAGTGCCCGATGATGATCGAGCACGTCGATGCCATCGTCGACATGCGCCGCTTCATCACGCTGGAACGGGGCGAGACCCCGGAGAAGGGCGCCGCGGCGATCGACAACCTGATCGCCACCGACAACCCCGGCGGGCTCGACAACGCCTCGCGTCTGGACTGGGCGGCGGATCTCGATATTCCGCGCATCCAGCAGCGTCCGGAAGGGGTCGACGTCCTGCTGTGGTTGGGTGACGGCGCCTTCGACATGCGCAACCAGCGCACCCTGCGCGCCCTGGTCAAGATCCTGCGCGCTGGTGGTGTGGACTTCGCCGTGCTGGGTGACGAAGAGCGCGACAGCGGCGACGTCGCCCGGCGCCTGGGCGACGAGGCCACCTTCCAGCGCCTCGCCGAGCGCAATATCGCCACCCTGTCGCGCTATCGCTTCCAGCGCATCGTCACCGCCGACCCGCACAGCTTCCACGTGCTGGGGCGCGAGTACGGCGCCTTCGGCGGCGACTACGTGGTCAAGCACCACTCGACCTTCATCGCCGAGCTGTTCGACGCCGGCCGGCTCAGCGTCAAGGCCGCCGAGCCCGGCGAGACGGTGACCTATCACGACCCCTGCTATCTGGGCCGCTACAACGGGGAGTTCGCCGCGCCACGTCAGGTGCTCGCCGCGCTCGGCGTCGAGGTCGCCGAGATGGAGCGCTCCGGCTACCGCTCGCGCTGCTGTGGCGGCGGCGGCGGTGCCGCGCTCTCCGACGTGCCCGGCAAGGCGCGTATTCCCGACATGCGCATGGAGGATGTGCGTGAGACCGGGGCGACCACCGTCGCCGTGGCCTGCCCCCAGTGCACTGCGATGCTCGAGGGCGTGGTCGAGCCGCGGCCCCAGGTCAAGGATCTTGCCGAGCTGGTCGCCGCCGCGCTGGTGGAGCCGTCCGCGGCGCCGACTGCGCGTACCAGTACCGAAGCCCCTGAGGAGGTGCCGGCATGAGTGTCAGACGACTCGACCCGCACGCCGAACGCGCCCGGCGCAATCGGCTGCACCCGCGCCATCATGAGTTCGCACGTCCGGCGTGGCGCTGGACCAGCGGCGACGGGGTGACCCGGATCAATCCCCACGCCCTGGGGGCGATCGGCCCCAACGGCATCAAGCGCATCGACCGCAGCGGGGCCAGCGTCGAGGCTGCGGCGTCGGCTGGCCCCCAGGCCAGCGCCGAGCCGAGCCGGCGTCAGGTCCGCCTCGAGGCGCCGCAGGCGTATGTCGCGGTGGTGCCGGAGCTGCCGGAAGGGCGCCTGAGCGATCACGACCGCGACCTGTTCGGGCTGGCGCGCCAGCTGGCCGAAGCCCGCGGCGGTGCCGAGGCCGGGGTGGCTGTCGTCGCGATCACCTTCCAGACCGAGGTCGCCGGACTCGAGGAGGCCGGCGCCGACCGCCGGGTCGACCTCTCCTCCCGGGTCGAGGCCGACAGCTATGCGCCTGAGGCGCGTCTGGCGGCACTCGCGGCGATGGAAGCCGCGCTCGCCCCGGCGCACTGGATCTTTGCCGACGACTTCCCCGGCGGTGGCGATCTCGGCCGGCGCCTGGCCGCGCGGCTGGCGCTCGCTGGCGATGCCGCGGCGCGGGCGGCGACCCGGGTGTGGCAGTTCGCCGATGGCCAGACCCTCTCCCGGGCCGGTGACCGTCAGGACATCCAGCGCGAGGTGGCGCGTGTGCTGCTGGCGCTGCCGGAGTGCGCCGAGCCGGTCAGCGAGACCCTTCACGCGGCGACGCTGCTGGATCTCGATGCGCTGGATCATGAGCTGTCGGCCAGCGACGAGCGGGCGGCAGGTGTCGCCGATCTCGGCCGGGTCGCGGTGGATCCGCAGCAGATTCCGCTGGCCCAGGCGCCCTTCATTCTCTCCGCCGGCCGCGGCGTCAGCGACTGGGATGGCTACCACCACGCCGCCCGGGTGCTGGGTGCCAGCGAGGGCGCCTCGCGGGTGGCCGTCGATGACGGCTACATGCCGCGCTCGCGCCAGGTCGGGGCCACCGGCACCTTCGTCAGCGCGAGCTGCTATGTCGCGGTGGGCATCTCCGGCGCGGTGCAGCACCTGCAGGGCATCACCAAGTGTCAGCGCGTGGTCGCGATCAACAGCGACCCGAGCTGCGACATGGTCAAGCGCGCCGATTTCGCCATCATCGGCGATGGTGACGCGGTGCTGGCGGCGGTCTGCGCCCAACTGGGCCAACCCCAACCCGAGAGCGGCGACAGCCGGCACGAGGAGGTGCGACATGACGCAGCCTGAGCGCAGTCGCAACGCTGCCGGCGAGGCCAGGGTCGTGGCGCTGGTCTCCAGCGGTCGCCACCCGGTCTCCGGACGCGCCGGACGGGCGCGGGAGGACGCCCGCGCGGTGGAGATGGGGCTGGCGCTGGCGGGGGCTTCGCTGCATCTGGCCCACGCCGGCGATGCCGAGGATGCGGCGCTGCCGGAGTATCTGGGCATGTTCCACGGCCTGGACGGGGCCGGTGGGCCCGGTGAGCTCTCGCTGCTGCCGATGGCCGCCGGCGACGACGCCGTGCCGCTGCTGGCGACCTGGCTCGAGGCCTATGGCGCCAACTTGGTGCTGACCGGGCAGCGCGCCGAGTGCGGTGAGGGCTCGGGCCTGCTGCCCTATCTGCTGGCGGAGCGGCTGGGCTGGGCGGTGGCCACCGGGGTTGCCGCGATCGAGCACTGCGAGGGCGATCGCATCACCGTGCTGCAGGCGCTGCCCCAAGGGCAGCGGCGGCGGCTAGAAGTGCGCCTGCCGTGTCTGCTGTGTGTCGACGGTGTGGCACCGATGCCGCGCCAGAGCGCTTTCGGCCCCTCCCGACGCGGGCGGGTAGAGGCGGTGACGAATGTCACGGCCGAGCCCGATACGCTGCAGGCGGCGTGGCAGTGGCAGCCGGCGCGGGCGCGGCCCAAGCGCCTCAAGGTGGTCAAGTCCACCAACGCCCGCGACCGCTTCAAGGCGGCGGCGGCCAAGTCGGCGGCTTCCGGGGGGCAGGTGCTCACCGATCTCTCGTCGGACGAGGCAGCGCAGAAGCTGATCGACTATCTGCGCGCCGAAAAGGTGCTGCCGGCGGTACAGCCCGGGGAGGAGGGCCAGCCATCCGCCTGAATCCGGCCAGCCGCGGGTGTCGCCAGCGGCGCCTGCCTCAGTAGTCGAGCAGCTTCGGCATTCTCTCCGAGAGCGGCTGTCCGCCGAGCACGATGCGGCTCGGCGCCACCGGCTTGAAGGCGCCGTCGTGGAAGTAGGCGGCGTGGGTCCGGTCGAAGGTCACCAGCGGTTTCAGGTCGGTGCGCTTCGACTCCGGCAGCATCATCAGCGTCAGATTGTCGAGGATCAAATGGCTGCCGTCGTCCTGGCGGTAGCGCAGCACCGCGTGATAGGTCGGGGTGAGGGTGTCGTCGGCGGCGAGGAAATCCAGGCGTGACGTCGGCGTGCCCGCCTGGAGCAGGATCTGATACTTGGCGATGGCGAAGTCCTCGCAGTCGCCGTAGCCGTCGCTCACCAGGCGGTCGAAGCCCTTCCAGGTATCCACCTTCTCGACCTGCTGGCGGGCGGCATTGTTGACCACTCGATTGACGTAGACCAGCCGTTCTCTGCCTTGCAGACGCTTGGCCTTAGTGACGAACTGAGCGCGGGTGAGGGTCACCGCCGAGGCGCTGGGGTCGTCCCAGTAGGTGAAGCTGCCGGCGCTGGCCGCCGGGGCGATCGCGCTGCCCAACAGAAGCAGGAGCAGGGCGGGTAGTCGCCGGTGCAGCGGGGCCTTGGCGGCGGATGAGAGCATGCGGAGATTTCCGTGGCGGACGTCGACTGTCCCGGGAGCGACAGTCAGACGATACGCGTATCGACCCGTCGCGGTCGAGTGCAGTAAATAGTGCAATAAGCCATCAATGGTGCGGTAAATAGCGATCAGCGCGGCGGCGGCGAGCCGCTGGCCTGCTGCCGAAGGATGTCCGAGGTCGGCATGGCCTGAGTCCGATCAGATCCGAGGAGGTGTTGCATGATGATAGTCAATCTCGTCGACGGCGAGGATTTCCGCCAGCGGCTGGTCGCGCTGGGCGTACACGTGCCCGAGGCCGCCTGTCCGGAGACCTGTGCCCGGCTGGCCGCGGGCTGCTACCGGGCCGGACGCGTGCCCGAACTGCCGGCGGCGATCCGCGAGATGACCGAGCAGAGCGACATGCTGCTGCCGTCGGTCAAAGCCGCCATCGATCAGCACCTGCTGCCCGCCTTCGACGGGCACTGAAGAGACGGGCTCTTCTCTCCCCGCGGTGCCCGTGCCGGGCACCGCGGCCGCTCAAATCTTGCGCAAGCCCCACATAAAATACATCCCCCCGATCAGGGCCGCAATCAGCCCCGCCGGCAGCTGGTAGGGGAAGAACAGATTACGCCCCAGCCAGTCCGCCAGCACCATCACCACGATACCCAGCAGCCCGGCCCCGAGCAGCTGATGGCGGGCCCGATGCAGGCCCATCAGGCGCGCCATGTGCGGTGCCAGCAGGCCGATGAAGGAGAGCGGCCCCACCACCAGAGTGGCGGCGACGGTGAGCAGCGCCACCAGTGCCAGCAGCACCAGCCGGCTACGATCCACGTCCACCCCCAGCGCCCTGGCCGTGGGTGCGCCGAGTGGCAGTAGCGTCAGCCAGCGACTCAGCGGCAGGGTGATTGCGAACAGCGTCAGCGCCACCACGGCGATCACGCTCGCCGAGGTGAGACTGGCGTAGTAGGTCGAGCCACCCAGCCACGCCAGCAGCTCCTGGGCCCGCGGGTCGTTGCTCGAGAGCACGATGGCGCGCAGGGCGTCGAGCAGAGCGGTGATCGCGATCCCGGTCAGCAGCAGCCGCTCCGGCACGAAGCCGCTGCGCCGGTTGCACGCCACCAGCAGCAGCAGGGCGGCCACGGCGCCGGCAAAGCCGGTGACCCCACCGCTCAGCGGCGCGATCCCCAGCGGCAGCAGCATCAGCGCGATGACACCGATGGCTACCCCGGCGCTGATCCCCAGCACTTCCGGGCTCGCCATGGGGTTGCCGGTCATGCGCTGCAGCAGGGTGCCGGCGGCGGCCAGCAGCAGCCCGGCGGCGGCGGCGGTGACGACCCGTGGCAGGCGCCAGTCGATCACCAGGTCGAGCTGGTCCCAGCCCATCCAGGCCGGGTGGGCGCCCTGGGCATCGAGGCTGAAGCCGAAGCCCAGCGCCAACACCACGGCGACCACGGCCAGCAGGCCCAGCAGCCATAGCCTGCGGTGCGGGTCGGCGTGCTGCGGCAGGGTCAGTCCGGCGCTCGGCTGGGGGCGTGTGCCGGCCAGCTTGAGCCGGGGCAGCAGCCACAGCAGCAGGGGCGCACCGAGGGCCGCGGTCATCGCCCCGGTGGGCAGCAGCGAGGCGGTCAGCGGCGAGAGCTGCTGCACCACCAGATCGGTCAGCAGCAGCAGCAGGGCGCCGATCGCCATCGACCAGCCCAGCCGCTGGCCCAGAGTGCGGGCCCCGGCCAGGCGCGCGATGGCCGGCGCGGCGAGCCCGACGAAGCCGATCAGGCCTACCGCGCTGACCACGCAGGCGGTGATGAAGATGCCCAGCCCGAGTCCGGCGATGCGCAGGTTGCGCAGCGAGATCCCCAGGCTCTTGGCACCCTCCTCCTCGAGATCGAGCAGCGCCAGCGGACGCAGCAGGATGAACGCCAGCCCCAGCGCGATCAGCAGGCGCGCGAGCAGGAAGCGGGTGTCCTCCCAGTTGTTCTGGGACAGCGATCCCGAACCCCAGATGAACAGCCCGGCGAGGCTCTCCTGATGGAACAGCAGCAGCGCGCTGTTGAGGGCGCTGATGTAGAGGCTCACCACCATGCCGGAGAGCACTACCACCATCGGTGCCAACCGTCGGCGCCAGGAGAGCGACAGCACCACCAGAGTGGCCAGCAGACCGCCGCCCAGGGCGATCCACTCGCGTCCCGCCAGCAGCCAGCTCGGCCCCCACAGGGTGGCGATCACCAGCGCCAGTTGGGCGCCGCTGGCCACCCCCAGGGTGGCCGGCGAGGCGAGCGGGTTGCGCAGCACCTGCTGCATCAGGCAGCCGGCCAGCGCCAGTGCGGCACCGCTCAGCAGCGCCACGCACAGGCGTGGCAGGAAGGTGTAGTGGAGCACCACCTGGCGGATATCTACATCATCCGGGGCGACCGCCGCCTGCCACCAGTGGCCGGCGAGATCGCCGAACTGTGACGCCAGGGTGAGATAGCCAAGCACCGCGGCGAGCGCGGCCATGGCCGCGACCAGCCCCAGGGGCGAGCGACGCAGCAGGGCGCGGTGCGGGGGCGGGCGCTGAAGGGAGGGTTTGCTCATGGTTGCTCCGGCGCCGCGGGGTGCAGTGCCGCCACCAGTTCGTGGGTCAGGCGCGATAGCGACGACAGGCCGCCGAAGGTCCACACCGGCTCGATCTCGCTGACGCGGCCGGCACGCACCGCGGGCAGCAGTTGCCAGACCCGGTTGTCGGCGAGTTCGGCCGCGACGTTGCGCGGGTAGGGCTTGATCACCACGATGCGCGCCTCGGGGTGCTCGGCCAGGCGGGTGATCGGCACGCTGGCGAAGCCCCAGCCATTGGTCGGCCCCTGCCAGGCATTGATGAGCGGGGTGCGCTCGAACAGGGTGCCGACCATGCCGCCGGCGCCGAAGACGCGCACGTGCTGGGCATCGCTGAACTGCACCACGTAGACCGGCCGGGGGCTATCGGCGAGCGCGTTGGCCGCCGCCGCGAGCTGCGCTTCGGTGCGTGTGATCAACGCCTCGGCCGCCGCCTCCCGGCCCACCAGCTGGCCGATGTGGCGGGTCATGGCGCAGGTGCCGGCGAAGTAATCCTTGCCGGTATAGAAGTTGTCCACGATCTCCACCGGCATCAGCCGCGCAAGACGTGCGCTGTCGCGCACGAACAGGGCACTGGTCAGCAGCAGATCCGGCGGGCGCTGGGCCAGGAGTTCGAGATTGGGCTGATTGCGCAGGCCCATGTCGATCGTCTCTGTCGGTATCGCCGGAACTCTGACCCACTTGCGATAGTTGGCGATGTCCGCCACCGCATAGGGGACGATGCCGAGTGCGATCAGCGTCTCGGCGGAGGACCAGTTGGCGGCGGCGATCCGCGGCGCGGCGGCGGCCTGGGTGGATGCCGTCAGCAGCAGCCACACGCCCACCAGCAGCGCGATTCGGGTGACGACGGCTGGGCGTGAAGGGCGAGCTCGCGGCAACGTGACGGTTCCTGACAGCGGGGGTCGAGCGTGGGATGCCCGGCCTCGCGTGGTGGCATGGGCGGTTGACGGGCCGCCTGCCGGGGCTGGCGACCGCGAGTGATGGTAGATCGAATGACAATCGTTATCAATCGCCTTGCTGATAGCGCCAGTAAGTACTTATAAGAAGTATTCGCATTTTCATCCCTGGGAAAGCTGGCTAGAATGGGCCCGACGTGGTGCATACGTTCGATTCGGGCGCTCTGTGAGCGGCTCGTGCCAGGCGCCACATCCTTAAAACAATGGGTCTAGATCATGTCATCAGGGAACTCTTCTTCGGCGAGCCGGCTTCAGGCTCGTCTTGTGCTGACGATCGTTGCCATGGGGAGCACACCCTTGGCCGCGCCGGCCTGGGCGCAGAGCTCCGCCGGTGCAAACCAGTCCCTCGACACCGTGACCGTCACCAGTACGGTACCGACCTATGGCGACACGCCGCCGCCGGCTTTTGCCGGTGGCCAGATCGCCGCCGGCGGGCGTGTCGGCCTGCTGGGTGAAAAGGATGCCATGGACATCCCGTTCAGCGTCACCAGTTACACCAGCAAATTGATCGAGAATCAGCAGTCTCAGACCCTGGGCGATACGCTGCAAAACGACGCTTCTGTCAGCGTGGGGCAGGGTTATGGCATCTACGGTGAAGCGTTCAAGATTCGCGGCTTCAACCTGACCGGCGACGATGTGGCTTACGGTGGCCTCTACGGCGTGCTACCCCGCCAGCTCATCAACAGCGATATTGCCGAACGCATCGAGGTGTTCAAGGGAGCCAGTGCTTTCACCTCCGGTATTCCCATCGGTGGCAATGGCGGTATCGGTGGCACCGTCAACATCGAACCCAAGCACGCCGGTAATGAGCCGATGCTCAAGCTCTCCAGCGGCTATCGTTCCGACAGCTATGGAGAGGTGGGTGTCGATGCGAGCCGGCGCTTCGGTGACCAGAAACAGTGGGGCGCGCGGGTCAGTGCTGTCCGAGGTCGTGGCGATACCGCCATCGATGACGAGAGCCAGCGCGATACCTCGGTCGTCGTCGGCCTCGACTATCGTGGCGAGCGTGGACGCGTGCTGTTCGATGTCGGTCACCAGAAATCGACGCTGGAGGGAGCCCGGTCCAGCCTCTACACCGGGGCGGCGACAAAAGTGCCCTCGGTCCCGGATGCCTCCTCGAACTACACGCCTGCCTTCGGTGGCTCCGCGCTCGAGACCCATTTCGGCATGGTGCGGGGTGAGTATGATCTGAACGACGACTGGACCGCTTTTGCGGCGCTCGGCGGCAACCGCACGATCGAACATATCGTCTCGGCGAATCCGAGCCTGACCGATGACAACGGCAACGCCAGCGTCAACGATTTCGAGACCGCTAATCATATCGACAACTTCGCCAGTCAGGCGGGGATCCGTGGCTATGTGGTCACCGGGCCGGTGAGCCACGACGTGACGCTCGCCTACTCCAGTGCCTACCGCAAGTTCGATACCGACTGGAGTTCACTGGCGGCGGGCACGACCAATATCTACGACCCCCGGGATCTGTCACGGCCAGCAGGCGACCCTTCTTTTGTGGGTGGCAGCGTGACGCGCACCCGCTCTCAAGGTGTCACCCTGAGCGACACGCTGGGCTTCCTGAATGATCGCGTCTTGCTGACCCTGGGCGCCCGCTATCAGGAGCTGGAAGTCGACGAGCGCCCCAACGCGGGTGGCAATGATCGTTATGCCGACCGCCGAGTGACGCCCGCGGTGGGTGTCGTCTTCAAGGCGACGTCCAACGTGTCGCTCTACGCCAACTATGTCGAAGCGCTGCAGAATGGTGGCACCGTCAACGATACCAGCGCCTCGAACTATGGCCAGTACCTGGGTATCGCCCACGCCAAGCAGTATGAAGTGGGCAGCAAGTTCGATTATGGCAACATCGGCGGCGGTATCAGCCTGTTTCAGATCAAGCTACCGACGGCAGCCGTCGTCGATGGTGTTGGGGGGCTGGATAACGAGCAGCGCAACCGCGGTGTCGAGCTCAGCCTCTACGGTGAACCCCTGGAGGGCCTGCGTCTGTTCAGCAGCGCGACCTGGATCGATGCCGAGCTGACCAAGACCCAGGACGGCACCGAAGGCAACCATGCGACCGGCGTGCCCGAGTACCGTGTCGTCCTGGGCAGCGAATGGGATATCCCGCATGTCGATCGTCTCACCGCGACCGGGCGTGTCATTCATACCGGGACGCAGTATGCCGATGCCGGGAACGATCTCGAACTGGACCCGTGGACGCGGCTCGACCTGGGCGTGCGCTATACCACGCCGATCGGTGGTGCGAACTGGGTATGGCGTGCCGGTGTCGACAACGTCACCGACGAGGATTACTGGGCTGGTGCCTCCACGGCCTTTGCCGGTTACCTGATCCAGGGCGAACCGCGGACGTTGAAGCTGTCGGCAACGGTGGAGTTCTAGGCTCTGTACGAAAACCGCCTAGGCTCGGCGATGGTTCTTGCCAACCCGAGCTCGTGGATGTCATGACCATCAGCAAAAAAGGCGCCTCCCGAGGGAGGCGCCTTTTTCATGGGTCTGGCTTCATGAGTCTGGCGTCAGTGAATCACGCACTGAGCGCCACGGAGTTACTGAGATGCCACCTGCAGCGGGGCCGAGGCTTCCACGCCCAGGTTCTCTCGCATGGTTTCGCTGTACCAGTTGACGAAGTCGATGACGCCGAACTCGTAGGTCTGCGAGTAGGGGCCGGGCTGATAGGCCAGCGAGTTGATGCCGAGCTGGTTCTCTTCCGCCAGGCGGCGATCCTGATCGTTGGTGGCATCCCACACCTGGCGCAGGCGCGCCGGGTCGTAGTCGACGCCTTCCACGGCGTCCTTGTGCACCAGCCACTTGGTGGTGACCAGGGTCTCCTGCGGGCCCAGCGGCAGGACACGGAAGACCACCGCGTGGTCGCCCATGAAGTGGTTCCACGAGTTGGGCAGGTGCAGGATGCGCAGCGAGCCCATGTCGGGGTTGGGGATGTTCCCCATCAGCTTGTTGCAGCCGGGCTTGCCATCCATGGTCATCGAGACGATACCGTCGAGCAGCGGCGTGCGCGTCAGGCGGTTGCGCTTGCCGAAGCGCGCCAGCTGCCAGGGCACCTCGCAGGCGGTCCAGTCGGCCTGCTTGCGCGCGACCAGATCGCGGTACTCGCCGGTGGAGCGCGGGTCGTCGGTGTCATCGAACTCGATCAGCGAGTTGAGCAGCTCCGGGTGCGCACCGCTGCAGTGGTAGCACTCGCGATTGTTCTCGATCACCAGCTTCCAGTTGCAGCGCTCGACGATGTTGGACTCCACCGCGACCTTGACGTTGTCCATCTCGTAGGGCGAGAGGTAGTGCTCGAGCGAGACCAGGAAGTCGTCGATCGGCTCGGGGTTCTCGCTCAGGTTGATGAACACGAATCCGCCGGCGCTCTTCACCGCCACCGGCTTGAGGCCGAAGGCGCTCATGTCGAAGTCGTCGCCCATGTCGCTGCCGGCGAACAGCAGGCGGCCGTCGAGTTCGTAGGTCCACTGGTGGTAGGGGCAGACCAGCTTGGCCACCTTGCCCTTGTCCTTGAGACACAGGCGCGAGCCGCGGTGGCGACAGACATTGTGGAAGGCGTGAATCTTGTTCTCGGCACCGCGCAGCACGATGATCGAGTTGCTGCCCACTTCGAGCTTGAAGTAGTTGCCCTTGGCGGGAATCTCGCAGCTCATGCCGGCGAACAGCCACTGCTTCTCGAAGATCTCTTCCATATCGACCTGGAACAGCCGCGGGTCGTTGTAGAAGGGTTGGGGCAGTGAATAGGTCGGGTTACGCTGTTCCAGCATATCCGCCACGGCCTTGCGGGTCGCGCTGAGAGCGTCATCCAGGCTGTCGCGTGGAAGTGGTGACATGGTCGCATCCTCATCAAACAATATATTGTGGGTCTTTCCCGAGCCCATCGGCGGGATCGACCTGGGTGTGGCGGCGCGCGGCTAGGCAGTAGCGATTCGATCCGTTCGGCGGAGTGTCGCTCAGGCGATAGCTTGGAAGTTGTCCAGCCGCGACATTCGTCGATACCAGGGCGACCGCCGGCGTTTTCCCTCGGGCTCGGCGGAGCGGCCAAATCGACGAAAGAGTGCTCAGGGTGGGGGTGGCTGGCATGCCCATGTCGTTGACGGGAAAGTCGTACCTGGCCGGCGTGCTCAGAATCCGGCCATGAGGTAACCCACCGGAAGTGGGCGCTGTGGCCGCTTCCCCTGATCGAGTGCCATGACGATGCAATTTTTCAATCCGGTCACAACTCAGACCTGGACCAACGGCCGCCACCAGGTGCGCTGCGTCAAAGTCATCCAAGAGACTTGGAACGTCAAGACTTTCTGTTTCATGGCCGATCAGCCGGTAATGTTCTTCTTCAAGCCGGGGCAGTTCGTCACCCTGGAGCTGGAAATCGCGGGCAAGCCGGTGATGCGTTCCTACACCATCTCGAGTTCGCCCTCGATCCCCTACAGCTTCTCGATCACGGTCAAGCGCTTGCCGGGCGGGCAGGTCTCCAACTGGCTGCACGACAACCTCAGCGCCGGCGACGAGATGGTCGTGCACGGTCCGGTGGGCGACTTCAACGTCATCGATCACCCGGCGGAGAAGGTGCTGCTGCTCTCCGGCGGGGTCGGCATCACCCCGCTGATGTCGATGACGCGCTGGTTCTTCGACACCAATGCCGCGGTGGATCTGGAGTTCGTGCACTGCTCGCAGGCGCCCAACGACATCATCTACCACCGTGAGCTGGTGCACATGTTCTCGCGGCTGCCGGAGTTCCGCCTGCACATCGTGTGCGAGCGCAGCGACGAGCTGAGCCAGGCCTGGGCCGGTTTCCGTGGCTATCTGTCGCGCCAGATGCTGAGCCTGATGGCGCCGGACTATCTCGAACGCGAAATCTTCTGCTGCGGCCCGGCGCCGTTCATGCAGGCGGTGCGTCAGGTGCTGCTGGAAGATGGCTTCGACATGGCCCACTACCACCAGGAGTCCTTCGGCGCCACGCCGCTGGGTGTCCAGGAGGATGTCATCGAGCTGGCCGAGCAGGCCGAGGCGGCGGCGGAAGAGGTCGATGTCGCCGATCTGACCCCGGTGGAGTTCGCCAGCAGCGGCAAGAGCATTCGCATCAGCGACAACGAGACCATCCACGCCGCCGCTGCCAAGCTGGGGCTGCACATTCCCAAGGCGTGCGGTATGGGCATCTGCGGCACCTGCCGGGTGATGAAGCTCGAAGGCGAGGTGGAGATGGAGCACAACGGCGGGATCACCGAGGAGGACGAAGCCGAAGGTTACATTCTCTCCTGCTGCTCCAAGCCCAAGGGCAAGGTGGTGATCGACTACTGAGTGCCGCTCCTGCCCCGGCCACGCGGCCGGGTCAGGTCGCCTGCAGGCGCGAGTTCTGCTCGCGAGAACCGGGCACCGGCCTCGCCATGGCTGCGCGGCCGGTTCCGGACGCCGGCCCTCCCGGGCGGCGTCTCATGTCATGCCTGGGCTATGTCCGAAAAGCCGGCGGGCGAAGGCCGTTTTCGTGCAATGCCTAAGACCTTTGGACATGCCTCCCTGTCGTCGTTGCGTCACCCGGTGGCGCAACGAGACATCTCCCCCGGGGCAGGGGCTCTTACGCTGACTCTGGTCTGTCGTTCCGGATCCGCCCCGCCAGACGGGTGGACGCGAGGGCAGCCAGAGACCAGCCACAGGAGTTCACGTCATGTCTTCACCCGCCAATCGCGGCGTCGTCTATCGCGGCCCCGGTAAAGTCGCCGTCGAGAACATCGCGTTCCCGGAACTCGCACTGGGCAGCCGTCAGTGCCAGCACGGTGTCATCCTCAAGGTTCTGACCACCAATATCTGCGGCAGTGACCAGCACATGGTTCGCGGCCGTACCACTGCGCCGGAAGGGTTGGTGCTGGGTCACGAGATCACCGGCGAGGTGGTCGAGTGCGGGCGTGACGTCGAGTTCATCAAGGTCGGCGATGTCGTCTCGGTACCCTTCAACGTCGCCTGCGGGCGCTGCCGCAACTGCAAGCGCGGCGACACCCATATCTGTCTCAACGTCAACGGCGATCGTGCCGGCGGCGCCTACGGCTATGTCGACATGGGCGGCTGGGTCGGCGGGCAGGCCGAGTACGTGATGGTGCCCTACGCGGACTTCCAGCTGCTGGTGTTCCCGGACAAGGAGCAGGCGCTGGAGAAGATCCTCGATCTGACCATGCTCTCCGACATCTTCCCCACCGGCTTCCACGGCTGCGTCACTGCCGGCGTCAAGCCGGGCTCGACCGTCTATATCGCCGGCGCGGGTCCGGTGGGCCTGGCGGCGGCGGTCTCGGCACAGCTGTTGGGCGCGGCCTGCGTGATCGTCGGCGACATGAACGATCAGCGCCTCGAACAGGCGCGCAGCTTCGGCTGTGAGGGCCTCGATCTCAAGCAGGACGCCAGCATGTCCGATCTGATCGAGTCGGTGCTCGGTGTGCCGGAGGTGGATTGCGCGGTCGACGCGGTCGGCTTCGAAGCCAACTGCCATGGCCACAACCACGCCCATGAGCAGCCGGCGACGGTGCTCAACGCGACCATGGAGATCACCCAGGCCGGCGGTGCCGTGGGTATCCCGGGTCTCTACGTGACCGAGGACCCCGGCGCCGAGAGCGAAGATGCCAAGCACGGCAACATCTCGATGAAGTTCGGGCTGGGCTGGGCCAAGGCGATGTCGTTCCACACCGGGCAGACCCCGGCGATGCGCTATCAGCGTCAACTGATGCAGGCGATCCTGCATGAGCGGGTCCATATCGGCAAGGCGGTCAACGTCCAGACCATCTCCCTGGACGATGCGCCCAAGGGCTATGCGGCCTTCGATGGCGGGGCGGCCAAAAAGTTCGTGATCGACCCCCACGGGACCCTCGGCTGATCCCGACCCCGCCCGATACCCGGGTGTTTGTGTGACGTGCCGGAAGCGCCTGCGGGCGCTTCCGGCCGTTTTGCGTTTGGTTTTGGCCACCCGGGGCGGCAGAATCGGGGGACGACCGCCGTCCGCTGAAGAGAGCCGAGCATGACCGTACCCGACCCCGACCTGCCGCGCTGTGCCTGGGCGCAGACCCACCCGCTCAATGCCGCCTACCACGATGCCGAGTGGGGCGTCCCCGAGTACGATAGCCGCGCCCTCTGGGAGAAGCTGATCCTCGATGGCTTTCAGGCCGGTCTCTCCTGGCTCACCATCCTCAAGAAGCGTGACGCCTTCCGCGAGGCGTTCGAGGGGTTCGACCCCGAGCGCATCGCCCGCTACGACGAGGCCGATATCGAACGCCTGATGGGCAACGCCGGCATCGTCCGCTCGCGATCCAAGATCGAGGCGACCATCGGCAACGCGCGGGCGTATCTCGCCATGCGTGACAACGGCGAGGATTTCGCCGATTTCCTGTGGGGTATGGTCGGTGGTCGTCCGATCCAGGACTCTATCGGCAGCGACGGTTCGGTGCCCACCCAGACGCCGCTCTCTGTCGATATCTCCAAGGCGCTCAAAAAACGCGGCTTCAAGTTCGTCGGGCCGGTGATCGTCTACGCCTGGATGCAGGCCGTGGGGATGGTCAACGACCATGCCGAGGATTGCCATCGCCGCAAGCCGGTGGCCGCAATGGGCTGAACCACTGCGTAGATCGCTTTTTGACGTGATATCACCGACACGCCGCCCTTCAAGGCGGCGTTTCTGCTGCTTGCAGCCGCGCCGTAATCCATCCCCACGCACGCTTCTCGCCCCCCCGCTGTCGCAAATCACCAGGCCATGTCGCAAACGCACTCTAGCGTGACGTGGCAGAGCATCATGCCCCCCCGGGCGGGCGATACCATCGCGGAAAATCACCGCACGCCGACCGCGTGTCGCCAAGGCGACGAGCGACGTAGAGAGGGTCCCCATGCAACGTTATTCCGGTTTCAGCCTGGTCAAGCACGCGCTCAGTCATCACGAGAACTGGGAGCGCCACTGGCGTAACCCCACCCCCAAGAAGCGCTACGACGTGATCATCGTCGGCGGTGGCGGCCACGGTCTGGCGACGGCCTACTACCTCGCCAAGGAGTTCGGCGTCACCAATGTGGCGGTGATCGAGAAGGGCTGGCTGGGCGGCGGCAATACCGCGCGCAATACCACCATCGTGCGCTCCAACTATCTGTGGGACGAGGCGGCGCAGCTCTATAACCACTCCCTCGATCTGTGGAAGGGGCTGTCGCAGGATCTCAACTACAACGTGATGTTCTCTCAGCGCGGTGTGCTCAACCTGGCGCACACCCTGCAGGACATGCGTGACGTGCAGCGTCGGGTCAACGCCAACCGCCTCAACGGCATCGACAGCGAAGTGGTGACCCCCGAGCAGATCAAGGAGATCGAGCCGGCGCTGGACACCTCCAAGAACGCGCGTTATCCGATCATGGGCGCGTCGTGGCAGAAGAGTGCCGGGGTCGCGCGTCACGACGCGGTGGCCTGGGGCTTCGCCCGCGGCGCCGACGCCCTGGGTGTCGATCTGCTGCAGAACACCGAGGTGACCGGCTTCAAGATCCGCGATGGCCAGATCTACGGCGTGCATACCAACCGTGGTGATATCGAAGCGCATACCGTGGGCTGTGTGGCCGCGGGCAACTCCGGCGTGCTGGCCAAGATGGCCGGGATCAAGCTGCCGCTGGAGTCGCATCCGCTGCAGGCGCTGGTCTCCGAGCCGCTCAAGCCGATTCTCAACACCGTCACCATGTCCAACCACGTGCACGGCTATGTCAGCCAGTCCGACAAGGGCGATCTGGTGATCGGCGCGGGGATCGACGGCTATCTCGGTTACGGGCAGCGCGGCAGTTTCCCCACCATCGAGCACACCCTGCAGGCGATCGTCGAGATGTTCCCGATGTTCTCGCGGGTACGCATGAACCGGCAGTGGGGCGGCATCGTCGATACCTGCCCCGACGCCTGCCCGATCCTGTCCAAGACCCAGGTCAAGGGACTCTATTTCAACTGCGGCTGGGGCACCGGCGGCTTCAAGGCCACCCCCGGCTCCGGACACGTTTTCGCAGCCAGTTTGGCAAAAGGGGAAATGCACCCCATCGCGGCGCCGTTCTCCATCGACCGGTTCAATACCGGCGCCTTGATCGATGAACACGGCGCCGCTGGCGTGGCGCACTGAGGAGAGCACACCATGTTTCATATCTTCTGTCCCTACTGCCAGGAGTACCGCGAGGAAGAGGAGTTCCATCCCAGCGGTCAGGCACACCTCGTTCGTCCGGCCGACCCCGCCAGCGTGAGCGACGACGAGTGGGGGGACTACCTGTTCTTCCGTGACAACCCGCGCGGTATCCACCACGAGATGTGGGTGCACCGGCTGGGTTGTCGCAAGTTCTTCAACATCACCCGCGACACCACGAGCTACGAGATTCTCGAGACCTATCGCATGGGCGAGCAGCCGAGCATCACCGCCGCCAACGCCGAGGTGCGCCGCGAGCAGGGCGTGCAGACCGCCGACGGCGGCTGGCAGACCGTGGGCGCGCAGCCCGAGAACAGCCGGCTCAACGAGGAGACGCCGTCATGACCCAGTCCAATCGTCTCAATCAGGGCGGGCGCATCGACCGCTCGCGGCGGCTGTCGTTCACCTTCAACGGCCAGCAATACATGGGCTTCGCCGGGGATACTCTGGCCTCCGCGCTGCTGGCCAACGGGGTGGATGTCGTCAACCGCAGCTTCAAGTATTCGCGGCCGCGCGGGATCACCGCCGCCGGGCCGGAAGAGCCCAACGCCATCGTTCAGCTCGGCGCCACTGAAGCCGCCCAGGTGCCCAACGTGCGTGCTACCCAGCAGGCCCTGTATGACGGCCTGGTGGCGCGGGGTACCAACGGCTGGCCCAGCGTGCAGCGCGACGTGATGAGCTGGGTCGGCAAGCTGGGCGGTGGTTTCATGCCGCCAGGCTTCTACTACAAGACGTTCATGGCCCCGGCCTCGATGTGGATGACCTACGAGAAGTTCATCCGCAAGGGGGCCGGTCTCGGCCGCTCGCCCAGCGAAGCCGATCCGGACATCTACGACCACTTCAATCAGCACTGTGACGTGCTGGTGATCGGTTCCGGCCCGGCGGGGCTGACCGCCGCGCTCTCCGCCGCCCGTGCCGGTGCGCGGGTGATCCTGTGCGACGAGCAGGAAGAGATGGGTGGCTCGCTGCTCGATAGCCGCGAATCCATCGACGGCGCCCCGGCCAGCGCCTGGGCCGAACAGGCCGTGGCCGAACTCGCCGGCCTGGATAACGTCACGCTGCTGCCGCGGACCACCGCCAACGGCTATCACGACCACAACTTCGTCACCCTGCACGAGCGGCGTACCGAGCACCTCGCCGATACCGCCGCGGCTGCCGGGCGCGAGGGCGAAGTGCGTGCGCGTCTGCACCGGGTGCGTGCCGGCCGCGTGGTGCTGGCCAGCGGCAGCCACGAACGCCCGCTGGTCTATGCCAACAACGACGTACCCGGCAATCTGGTGGCCGGTGCCGTCTCCGTCTATATCCGCCGCTATGGGGTGGTGCCGGGGCAGCGGCTGGTGCTCTCCACCAACAACGACCACGCCTATCGTGCGGCGCTGGACTGGCAGGAGGCCGGCCGCGAGGTCGTCGCGGTGGTCGACTCGCGGGCCAAGCCGGACGGCGATCTGGCCAAGCAGGCCCGCGACGCCGGTATCCGTGTCATCACCGGCAGCGCCGTGATGGAAGCCACCGGCAACCAGCGCGTCAGTGGTGCCAAGGTGGTGGCGATCGACACCGAACGCTTCGTGGTGACCGGCAAGGTCGAGACGCTGGAGTGCGATACCATCGCCAGCTCCGGCGGTTACAGCCCGGTGGTGCACCTGGCGTCGCACACCGGCAAGCGCCCGCAATGGCGTGACGACCTGCTCGGTTTCGTGCCCGGTGAGGTCAAGGGGATGCATGTCGCCGGCGGTGCCCACGGCGTCTACGCCCTCGGCGAGGCTCTGGCCGACGGTGCCGGTGTCGGTGCCGAGGCGGCCCGCGCGGCGGGCTTCGAAGAGGCGGCGGCGATCGCCGTCCCCGACGTCGAGGTGCGCCACGAGTCGCCGACCAGCGCGCTCTATCAGGTGCCCCACGAGAAGCCGCCGCTACGCGCGCCCAAGCAGTTCGTCGATCTGCAGAACGATGTCACCGCGGCAGCAGTGGAGCTGGCGACCCGCGAGGGCTTCGAGTCGATCGAACACGTCAAGCGCTACACCGCGCTGGGTTTCGGTACCGACCAGGGCAAGCTCGGCAACATCAACGGCATGGCGATCGCGGCGCGCTGTCTCAATCGTTCGATTCCCGACGTGGGCACCACGGTCTTCCGTCCCAACTACACCCCGGTCAGCTTCGGCGCCATCGTCGGCCGCCACTGCCGCGATCTGTTCGATCCCGAGCGCTATACCGCGCTGCACCAGTGGCACGTGGAGAACGGCGCCGAGTTCGAGGATGTCGGCCAGTGGAAGCGCCCCTGGTATTTCCCGCGCCGGGTCAACGGCAAGCGGGAGACGATGCATGAAGCGGTGGCGCGCGAGTGCCTCGCGGTGCGCCGCGGCGTGGGCATTCTCGATGCCTCGACCCTGGGCAAGATCGATATCCAGGGGCCGGATGCGCGCGAGTTCCTGGGCCGGGTCTACACCAACAAGTGGGCCAAGCTGGCGCCGGGGCGGGTGCGTTACGGGCTGATGTGCAAAGACGACGGCATGCTGATGGACGACGGTACCACCAGCTGCCTGGGCGAAAACCACTTCCTGATGACCACCACCACCGGCGGCGCCGCCGGCGTGCTGGAGTGGCTGGAGCTGTGGCACCAGACCGAGTGGCCGGAGCTGCAGGTCTACTTCGGCTCGGTCACCGACCACTGGGCGACCATGACCGTGACCGGTCCGGACGCGCGCAAGCTGATGTCGGAAGTGACAGACATCGACCTCGACCGCGAGCAGTTCAAGTTCATGGACTGGAAAGAGGGCAAGGTCGCCGGCGTCCCGGCGCGGGTGTTCCGTATCTCCTTCACCGGCGAGCTGGCGTTCGAGATCAACGTCCAGGCCAACTACGCCATGCACGTGTGGAAGGCGCTCTTCGCCCACGGCGAGAAGTACGACCTCACGCCCTACGGCACCGAGACCATGCACGTGCTGCGTGCCGAGAAGGGGCTGATCATCGCCGGTCAGGACACCGACGGCTCGGTGACCCCGGAGGATCTGGGCATGCACTGGGCGGTGGGTTACGACAAACCGTTCTCGTGGATCGGCCAGCGCGCGCTGACGCGTCCGGACACCGCCCGCGAGGATCGCAAGCAGCTGGTGGGGCTCAAGCCCAAGGACCCCAAGGTGGTCCTCGAGGAGGGGGCGCAGATCGTGCTCGACCCCGAGCAGAAGATCCCCATGACCATGATGGGTCACGTCACCTCGAGCTACTACAGCCCGGTACTGGAGAGCGGCTTCGCGCTGGCAGTGCTCAAGGGCGGACGCAACCGGATGGGCGAGACCGTCTATCTGCCGATGTCCGATGGCAGTGTCCACCAGGCCGAAGTCGTGAGTACCGTCTTCATCGATCCCAAGGGAGAGCGCCAGAATGTCTGAAGCCCATTCCGAAGCCAGTGTCGGCAACGCTGCCACTTTCGACACGCATCCGGGCGCCGACGCCGGCGTCACCCCCGAGTCGCCGCTGCAGTGGAGCCGAGTGCAGGGGCACGTCACCGAGGAGGGGGGCGCCGCCGAGCAGATCCGAGTGGTCGAACGGCCATTCCTCGGCCATCTGGTGCTGCGCGGCGGGGCCATCACCCTCGACGAGGCGGTGCGCGCCGAACTCGGCGTGAGCCTGCCGGGCAAGCCGCTGGGGCTGGTGCTCGACGCCGAGGGCAGCCGTTCGGTGCAGTGGGTCTCGCCGGACGAGTGGCTGGTGATCGTGCCCGCCGGCGAGGAGTTCGAGCTGGAGAATCGGCTGCGTGCGCGGCTGGGGGATGCCCACTTCGCCATCGTCAATGTCGGCGGCGGCCAGACCCTACTGGAGCTCTCCGGTGAGAAGGCGCGTGAGCTGCTGATGAAGTCGGTGGTCTACGATGTGCACGAGCACGGGCTGCCGGTGGGCAAGGCGGTGGGTACCGTCTTCGCCAAGACCAGCGTGGTGCTGCGGCGTCCGACCGAGGCGCGTTTCGAGCTGGTGGTACGGCGCAGCTTCGCCGACTACTGCGTGCGCTGGCTGCGGGACGCCGGGCGCGAGTATGGGCTGCGCGTGGAATCCGCGTCGCCCTGATGATCGAAGGCCCCTGCCATGGCAGGGGCCGGGCCTGGCTGGAGCCACCATGCACTCTGAAAACAACAGCTGGATTCTGTCCGCCCAGTGCCCCAGCCGTCTGGGCACGGTGGACGTGGTGACCCGCTTCCTCAAGGAGCAGGGCTGCTACATCACCGAACTGCACTCCTTCGACGACTACCGCGGCGGGCAGTTCTTCATCCGCGCGGCCTTTCTGCCGGAGCAGGCGGATTTCAATGGCGACGGCTTCCGCGAGCAGTTCACGGCGCGGGCGTCGGCCTTCGACATGCACTTCGAGCTGACCCCGCCGGACTATCGTCTGCCGGTGGTGATCATGGTCTCCAAGACCGATCACTGCCTCAACGATCTGCTCTATCGCTACCGCACCGGGCAGCTGGCGATCGACGTGCGCGCCATCGTCTCCAACCATCCGGATCTGGAGCCGCTGGCGGCGTGGCACGGACTGCCCTATCACCATCTGCCGATCACCCCGGAGACCAAGGCGGAGCAGGAGGCCGAGGTGCGCCGGGTGGTCGAGGAGAGCGGGGCGGAGCTGGTGATCCTGGCGCGCTACATGCAGGTGCTGTCGCCCGAGCTGTGCCACCACTTCGCCGGCCGCGCGATCAATATCCACCACTCGCTGCTGCCCGGTTTCAAGGGGGCCAAGCCCTACCATCAGGCCTACGAGAAGGGCGTGAAGCTGGTCGGTGCCACCGCCCACTACATCAACGACGATCTCGACGAGGGGCCGATCATCGCCCAGGGTGTCGAGGCGGTCGACCATGCCCACTACCCCGAGGATCTGGTGGCGCGCGGCCGCGACATCGAGTGTCTGACCCTGGCGCGGGCGGTGCGCTATCACCTGCAGAAACGCGTCTTCCTGCACGCTGGACGCACGGTGGTGCTCTCCGGCTGATGCCGGCTCGGCGCAGGCACCCGGTGTCTACCGGAAAACTGCCGAAAGCCCGTGATCCCACGGGCTTTTTTCTTGCCTAGCCGTCAGCGGCGGGCCACAATGCGCGGGCACGGAAGGGGAGTATCCCGCCGCCGGCGCTGCGTGCGCCGCCGGTCGATGATGTCGTCAGCACGGGCCACATTGCCCCGGGGTCATCGGTTGTTCGGGCACCCAGCGGGTGCCGCGGCCAGCGGGAGAGACTTTCGGTGACGTTCACCGTCAACCGGAGGTTTCCTCATGCATGTCCCTCTGTGGGTCTGGCTGGCTACGATTGCCGGCATCGCTGCCCTGTTCGTCTTCGACTTCTATGCCCACGTGCGCAAGCCGCACGCGCCCAGCTTCCGCGAAGCGGCCTGGTGGTCGGTCTTCTTCGTTGTCCTCGCCATGCTCTTCGGCGGAGGGCTGTGGTGGGTCTGGGGGCCGCAGCACGGCGCCGAGTACTTCGCCGGCTTCATCACCGAGAAGAGCCTCTCGGTCGATAATCTGTTCGTCTTCCTGATCATCATGTCCAAGTTCGCGGTGCCGCCGGCCTATCAGCAGAAGGCGCTGCTGATCGGGATCGTGATCGCGTTGATCATGCGCGGGCTGTTCATTGCGGTGGGGGCGGCGGCGATCGCCGAGTTCAGCTGGGTGTTCTACCTGTTCGGGCTATTCCTGCTCTATACCGCCGTCCAACTGATGCGCGAGGGCGCCGGGGGCCACGACAGCAACGAGGAGTACGAGCCCAACGCCATCGTACGTTTCGTGCAGAAACGCCTGCCCGCCACCGACGAGTATGATCGCGATCGCCTGCTCACGTTGCGCAACGGCAAGCGTCTGGTGACACCGCTGTTCATGGTGGTGGTGGCCCTGGGCATGACCGACGTGCTGTTCGCGCTGGATTCGATCCCGGCGATCTACGGGCTGACCAAGGAGCCCTATATCGTCTTCACCACCAATGCCTTCGCGCTGCTCGGCCTGCTCCAGCTCTACTTCCTGATCGGCGGGCTGCTGTCACGGCTGGTCTATCTGGGCATCGGGCTGTCGCTGATCCTGGCGTTCATCGGGGTCAAGCTGATCATCGAGGCGATGCACACCAACAACCTGCCGTTCATCAACGACGGCCAGCCGCTGCACCTGGTGCCGGAGATCCCGATCTGGCTGTCGATGACGATCATCGTTGGCACCCTGGTGGTCACCACCGTCGCCAGCCTGATCAAGAGCCGTGGGCAGCAGCAGGCCGGCTGAGCGCCGGCGCCGCGGCATAGATCCGGTGCAGTAGCGCGCGGATCTGTGACATGGGGATGGCCTGTTCCGGCCCGGGCGGCAACGCACCGGGCCGGAAACCGTTGTGGAGAAAACCTTCGAGCAGCGCCGGGTCGCCGCTGATCACGTGCAGCGGCACGTCCTTGCCCGGGCTCGGGCCGATGATGCTCGGCGCGGCCTGGTGATCGCCGAGGATCAGCATCAGCGTGTGCTTGCCGACCTGGCGCTCGGCGAAGCCCGCCGCCGCCTGCAGGGCGTAGTCGATGGCCGGCGCATAGTGCGCGCGCATCGCCTCGGTGTTCTGCCATAGTGAGGCGTAGTCGTCGCCGGCACCGGCCCAGCGCGAGAACACCTCGCCGTCACCGACGCGGTTCCAGTCGACCAGCGTGATCACCGGCGACCAGGGAGCGTGGCTGGAGAGGGTGGCCAGTTCGGCGAAGGTGGCGCGCGACGTCGGCGTGGTGGCGTTCGTGGATGCCGCTGCGGCATCCAGATAGTCGCCCACGCGTTTCCAGGTGAACTGATCGGGCATGCTGGCCCAGCCCATCGGCGGCCCGCGGTAGCCGAGGCTGTCGGCGGTGTGGATCTCGTCGTAGCCGAGCTGGCGGCCTTCGGGCCAGTCGCGGATGATTCCCGGCATCACCGCCAGGGTGCGGTGGTCGCTGGCGGCGAAGTCGTCGACCAGGGTCGAGTGGTGGCGGTTGAGCATCAGCTCGAAGCGTAGCTGCGAGGTGATCGGCAGGCCGCTGAGCAGGGTGGCGTGGTTGAGCCAGGACTGTCCGCCCAGGGTCGAAGCGGTGACCCGGCCGGTGACCATCGACAGCCCTGCGGCGGCCAGCTCGGCCTGTACCTGGGCGAGACGTGGGCGGATCTCGTCGGCGAAGGGTTCGCGCTCGATGGCGGCGACCCCGTAGGACTCGATGAAGCCCAGTACCACGTCGGTCCCCGCCAGCCCCGGCAGTGCCCGCGCTCCCGGATCGCTCTGGAGCTCGCCGCCGAACGCCGCCAGGGCGTTACGTGTCTCCAGCGCCCGCTGCCACTCGAAGGTCACGAAACCCAGCGCCGGGCTGCCGATCGGCGTGGACTCGAGGCGGCCGGCGTGCTGCAGCGCCAGGCCGCCGGCACCGACTGCCAGCAGCACCACCCCCAGGCCGCGCGGCAGTGGAGGGCGATGGTTGGCCGCCAGCAGTGCCGTCAGCGCCCAGCCCACCGCGAACAGTGCCAGCCCCAGGCCGCAGGTCAGCGCCAGGGTCAGCGGCAGGCCCAGATTGGCGACCAGCAGCTCGATCAGAATCGGCAGCAGCGACACGTCGGTATAGAGATTGATCGAGCGCCCCTGCATCGCCTGCATCAGGCCGTCGCCGAGTGCGCCCAGGGCGATCGTCACGCCGATCAGCGCGACTGCGGCACAGGCCCAGCGGCGCAGACGTGACGGCGGCAGCAGCAGGAGCAGGCCGATCAGCAGCGGCGCCTCCAGCGCCAGCCAGTGGTGTGGGGGGAAGCCGGCCCAGGGTAGCTCGGGGGTGAGCAGCAGGGCATTGAGCAGCAGCCATGCCAGCAGCAGGCGCCAGCCGGCCTTGGCCCTGGCCGACTCGAAGGAGAGCGTCATGAGTCTTCCTGAATCCGGTGATCGTTGGGTTGCGGCCCGAGCATAGCACCGCCTATCGCCCGGGGGCTGCACAGGGGCCGGGCGATGCGCACCCGGTAAAGGCAATCGGCGCGGGCGCGGTGGCGGCAGCCACGTTAGACTGTCGATTTTACGCTATAGGGAGAGCTGCCATGCCATCCGCTCAGGAACTCATCGTCGAGCCGAGTCACGGCCGCGCCGCCGACGCCTGTGTCATTCTGCTCCACGGTCTCGGCGCCGATGGCCATGACTTCGAGCCGCTGGTGCCGGCGCTGGGCCTGGATGCGACGCTTTCGGTGCGTTTCGTGCTGCCCCATGCGCCGCAGTTGCCGGTCACCGTCAACGGCGGCATGAGCATGCCGGCCTGGTACGACATTCTCGAGATGAATCTGGGGCGGCGGGTCGATGTCGCCCAGCTGCGCGCCTCCGCCGAGCGGGTGCAGGGCCTGATCGAGGCGCAGATCGAGGCCGGCATCGACAGCCGGCGGATCATCGTCGCCGGTTTCTCCCAGGGCGGGGCGGTGGCCTACGAGGCGGCACTGTCATGCCCGCATCCGCTGGGTGGGCTGCTCGCGCTCTCGACCTACTTCGCCACCGCCGACAGCATCGCGCTGGCCGCGGAGAATCGTCAGCTGCCGATCGAGGTACACCATGGCAGCGCCGATCCGGTGGTGCCCGAAGCGCTGGGCCGCGAGGGCGCCGAGCGGGTCGAGGCGCTGGGCTATCCGGTGCACTATCGCACCTACGACATGGGCCATAGCCTGTGCCCCGAGCAGGCCGGCGACATCGCGGCCTGGCTCCAGGCGCGGCTGGGTTGAGCGGGTATCACGATGCACAGCATGGACGATATCGGCCGCGCCGCCGACGACCCGCGTCTATCGAGCCCGGCGGCGCAGCGTAATCGCGCCCCCATCGCCGCGATCCTGCGCCAGGTGCTGCCGGCCCGCGGCAGCGTGCTGGAGATCGCCAGCGGCAGCGGCGAGCACGCCGTCTACCTGGCCGAGGCGCTGCCCGGCCTGCGCTGGCAGCCCTCGGACCCGAGCCCGGAGGCGCTGCGCTCGATCGCGGCCTGGCGCGAGGTCGCCGCGCGCCCCAATCTGCTGGCGCCGCTGGCGCTCGATGTCACCGCCGAGTGGCCCAAGCTCGAGGAGCTGGTGGCCGTGTGCGCCTTCAACCTGCTGCACATCGCGCCCTGGGCGGCGGCGGAGTCACTGTTCGCCGCCGCCGGGCGCCAGCTACCGCCGGGTGGGCTGTTGGTGCTGTACGGGCCGTTCCGGCGCGCCGGAATGCCGCTGGCCGAGAGCAACTCGCGCTTCGACGAGGCGCTGCGTGCGCGTGATCCGCGCTGGGGTATTCGCGATCTGACGGCGCTGGAAGCGCTGGCCGCCGAGGCCGGGCTGGAGGCGCTGCAGGTGCATGAGATGCCGGCCAACAACCTCTGCCTGGTGTGGCGGCGGGTCGCCCAGGACTAGCCGCGACGGGGATGGCGGCTTCCGCTGCCCCCGATCGCTGCGACTCGACTACACTGAAGTTCATTCCCGACGGCCGACAAGGAGTAACGCCGTGTCAGACTTTTCCGTGGAATTCCGGATGCCCAAGGGCTGCCCCAACTGCGGCAACCACATGATGAAGGTCTCCCAGGCCAAGCAGCCCGACGATGGGGTCTTCTGCACCTCGTGCAATACCGAGGTGTGCGCCTGGGACCAGGCCGAGCGGATTCTCGACGAGACCCCGCGCAGCGAGTCCGAGCAGTTGATCGAGGATGTGATCAATAACAAGAAGCCCGATACCGACGACGAGTGACGCGTGATACGACGCTGACGTCAGAGAGCCCCGGCCGAGTGCCGGGGCTTCTTCGTTTGGGGTTCTCCAACTGGGGGCTGTCGCAGGCCTCCGAGAGGGGCGGGGCGAGGCCCCGCCGCCTGGCGTCACGACAGCGTCACAGCAGCTCTTCGGCCGCCAGCGCCAGGCGCGAACGCTCCACGCTCTTGAGCGTGATGTGTCCGGCATGGGGCCAGTTGCGGAAACGCTCGACCACGGCGGCCATGCCGCAGGTGCTGGCGGTGAGGTAGGGCGTGTCGATCTGGCCGACGTTGCCCAGGCAGACGATCTTGGTGTTGCGCCCGGCACGGGTGACCAGGGACTTGAGCTGTTTGGGGGTGAAGTTCTGGGCCTCGTCGATGATCAGGAAGGTATCGTTGAGGGTGCGCCCACGCATGAAGGTGGGCGAGCGGATCTGCACCCGCGAGCCGATCAACTGGCGGGTGGCGCCGTCGCTCCAGCTGGTCGAGCCCTCGCGCTCGTCACGCAGCAGGTTGTCCATGTTGTCGTGGAAGGCACCCATCCACGGTGACATCTTCTCCTCCTCGGTGCCGGGCAGAAAGCCGATGTCCTCACCCATGGGGATGGGCGCGCGGGTGAAGACGATACGTTCGAACTGCTTGGCGTCCAGCGTCTGCTGGAAGGCCGCGGCCAGGGCCATGAAGGTCTTGCCGGTCCCCGCGCTGCCGGCCAGGGTGATGAAGTCGATCTCCGGGTCCATCAGCAGATTGAGGGCGAAGTTCTGGCGGCTGTCGTGGGCATGCACGCCCCAGACGCCGTCGTGGTGGCGGTAGTTGGTGAGCAGTTGCAGGGTGGCGCGGCGCGGCGAGTGGCTGCGCACGATCGCCTCGAAGTCGGCGCCGTTGTCGCTGTCGGAGACCAGCATGCCGACATGCCAGTCGTCGGGAATCGCGCCTTCCAGGTGGTAGAGGGTGTGCCCCTCGGCGCGCTCGACCATCACGTCGACGTCCAGCGACTCCCACAGGCCGTGGCCGTCGCGGCCGGCGTCGGCATAGACCTTGGCGCCCTCGATCATGGCATCGAGATCGTCGAAAGCCTTGTCGCTGAGGTAGTCCTCCACCGGCACCTTGAGCGCGGCGGCCTTGACCCGCAGGTTGATGTCCTTGGTCACCAGGATGACGGAGGCGTCGGGACGGTCGCGGCACAGGCGGCAGGTTTCGGCGAGAATGCGATTGTCCGGAGAGTCCTCCAGGGTCTCCAGCGGCTCCAGGTCCTGATAGCAGAGGAAGCGCAGACGGCCGGCGGCTCCGCCGCTGACGCGGGGGATGGGAATGCCTTGCTGAATCTCCTCGGGCGTGACGTGGGCGGTGAGGTCGGAGAGAGTGCGGCTGATCTGGCGGGCGGTGCGAGCGATCTCGCGCATGCCGTTCTTGTGCTTGTCGAGCTCCTCGAGCACGGTCATGGGAATGACCACATCATGCTCTTCGAAATGGTAGAGGGCTGCGGGGTCGTGGATCAGGACATTGGTGTCCAGTACGTAGAGCCTGTTCGCTTTCTTGTCGATACGCACCATCGGCAAAAGCACTCCTGTGAGTTCAAGGCTTCTCGACCCTGACAGAGTGCCATGACAAGTCGATGTCGGGCAGGAGACTCCGTCAGTGCCACTGTCGTGTCGGACGCAAGAACGGTGTCGGCGTTACCTCCCTGACGTAACGGAGTCATTATCAGAATGAGCCCAAGCGACAGAAACTTCTACCCCCGGGAAACGGAAATTAGTGTCGCTCCCAGTGCAGGTCCGCTGCGTTGCGGTTCGCCTGACGCTTTTCATGCCGGGCAGGCAGCAAAAAGCCCCGCACGGGGCGGGGCTTTTTCGAGGTAGGGCTTGCTGGTGTCGGCCAGCGACGGATCAGATGTTGTCGTCGCCGCGCTTGGTCTTCTGCGGATCGACCTGGGCGATCGCCGGTTCGTCGCCGCTGCCCTGGTCGAGCTTGGCCAGCAGATTCTCCGACTGACGCTTGAAGGCGGCCAGCGCCTTGCCGGTCAGCTGCTGCGAGTCCGGCAGCTTCACGCGCATGGCGTCGACCTGACGGTTGTTGACCAGGATCTCGTAGTGCAGATGCGGCCCGGTGGTGCGGCCGGTGTTGCCGGAGAGGGCGATCTCCTGGCCCATCTTGACCCGGTCGCCGGGTTTCACCAGCGCCTTGCTCAGGTGCAGGTAGCGGGTGACATAGCCGTTGTCGTGACGGATCACGATGTACTTGCCGGCGAGCGGGTGGTTGACCACCTTCTCGACCCGGCCGTCGGCGGGGGCATCGATCGGGGTGCCGCTGCGCATGGCAAAGTCGGTGCCCTTGTGCGGGCTGATCCGGCCGGTGACCGGATGGTGCCGGCGCAGGTTGAACGGCGAGCTGATGCGGTAGTGACCCTGGAAGGGGTAGCGGTCGAAGGCGGGATCGAGGCCGTTGCCGTCCGGGGTATAGAAGTGGTCGTCGGCGCTGTTGCGGATCACGGTCAGATCCATGCGCTGGCCTTCGTACTTGGCGGCGAGGATCTTGGAGTCCAGCGACTGGCCGTCGATCATGTCGGATTCGACCAGCACCTGGAAGTGATCGCCGGCGCGGGCGTCACGGCGGAAATCGAGCTTCTTGGAGAGCACGTGGGTCAGTTCGGAGACCTCGGCGCTGGAGAGCCCGGTGGACTGCGCCGAGAGCGCGAAGGAGCCGCTGACGGTGCCGCTGAACATGCGCTGGGTGGCTTCGCCGGCTTTCTCGATCGGCGAGTAGGCGAACTCGGCGGTCTCGCTGTCGCGCTCGATCAGGTAGCCGTCGCGGGGGTTCTTCATCACCCGCAGGGCCAGCAGCTGGCCATTCTCATCGAGCTTGTAGTCGAAGGTACGGCCGACCCGCCAGCGGGTCAGCACCTTCTTGTCCGGCACGGCGCCGAGGATCTGGGTCACGTCGCTGTACTCCAGCCCCAGGGTGCGCTCGGCGGTCAGGGCGAAGGAGTCGCCCTTCTGGATGGTGTAGCTCTGCCACTCCGGCACGTAGTGCTCGTTAGAGGCGATCTCGCTGCCGAGATCGGGATCGCCGTTGGGGTCGAGCGCCCCATCGGAAGTCCAGTCCTCGTAGGAGGTGCCGCCGATGTCGTCGTCGCTGTCGCTGTTGGCCGCGTAATCCTGACCGCTGGCACCCAGCGCCAGGGCCGACTTGAGCGCCGTGGCGGCGAGCAATGGGGCGCCGGCCGTCGCCGGAGCACTGGCCGCGGGGATATCCTCGCTGGCCTGCGCCTGGGGGATCAGACCGACATCCATGACTTCCAGCGGCTTCAGCTGCGCCAGCGGAATATCGTCGGAAAGACGCTGGAGCGCCGAAGGGCCGTCTGCCTGATCATGATCGCCAGCCGAGGCGATGATCGACTGGGAAAGTGTGGCGGTCGAGGCGACGGAAATCGGTGTCTGCGCGTTGTCGGCGTGGTCGAAGACGCCGATGATCTTTTGCGTACCCAGCACGGTAACCATCGTGGCAACCGGAAGCAGCAACACTTTATGAGTGCGGGGTAGCGAATGGAAAATTCGCAGCATGAAGGTGAAGGCCCGAGTAAAAAAGGTGACAAACTAATATAAAGGCTCGGGAACCATACCCCATGGCGGTATTAATTGCCTAGTCTGTATTAATGTACAGCACCGTATCCCAGGCGCCATGGGGTGCGAAGAAGAGTGGCGCGGTGTCAAGAAGATGTTTTGCAGCCTAACCTTCCGGGCGCAGTTTCGGCCCGCTCTGACAGGCTTTTTGCACCAACATGGTGCGCGAAAAACGTCGCTATTTTGCGCCAATGGCGTCGCGTAAAACCCTTGTATCACTTTTCGATGACGTCGAAAAATAGCTGCCTGGCGGCGCGGGAAGGGGCTGCACGATGGTGCCAGATACGCGGGGCCGAGGCCAGAGTGCACGCACCGAATGGCAGCGTGTAACGGGTTTCTCGACGCCTTCGACGCGGTAAACTGAACGGGGCGCGGCGTTCCTGCCCGGGCCCATGAGAGCTGTTCAGCCGGAGACGAGCGCATGCCGAGAGTGACCTTGCTGCAGTGGCAGATGCTGGCGGCGGTGGCCGACCATGGGGGGTTCGCCAAGGCGGCAGAGGCGATCCACAAGAGCCCCTCGACGCTCAACCATGCGATTCACAAGATCGAGGAGCAGCTGGGGGTGCGCCTGTTCGAGCCCAAGGGGCGCCAGGTGGTGCTGACCGAGGCCGGCGAGATGCTGTTGCGCCGGGCGCGCCAGCTGATCGAGAACGCGGCGCTGCTCGAAGATGTCGCCGAGCGCCTCGCCGGCGGCCTCGAGGCGGAGATCACGCTGGCGGTGGATCAGATCTTTCCCGGCCACGCGCTGGCCGAGGCGCTGACTCAATTCTCGGCGGCCTATCCCCACGTGCGCGTGCAGCTGCACGAGACCGTGCTCAACGGTGCCGCCGAAATGCTGTACGAGTCGCGCGCCGACCTGATCATCTCGGGCTTCAGCCCGCAGGGCTTTCTGGGCCAGCCGCTGGTGGACATTCCGTTCATCGCCGTGGCCCACCCCGAGCATCCGTTGCACGGTCTGGGCCGGGCGCTCGATCTGCGTGATCTGGAAGGCCATCGCCAGCTGGTGGTGCGTGACTCCGCCATGCGTCACCGGCTGGACTCAGGCTGGCTGAAGGCCGAGCAGCGCTGGACGCTGTCGCACCTCTCTACCTCCATCGACATGCTCGAGCGTGGGCTGGGCTTTGCCTGGGTGCCGCAGACGCGTATCCAGGCAGCGCTCGACGCCGGCCGGCTGAAAGCCCTGCCGCTGCGGGTCGGCGGTATCCGCTACGCCTCGCTGCAGATCGTCCATCGCGATATCGATGGCGCCGGTCCGGCGACCCAGGCCTTGGCGCAGGCGCTGATCGAGGCAACCGTCACCAGCTGCCGTGATGCAGAGCCGCTGCTGCTGCAGGAGGGGGCGGAGGCGCGGCAGATCCCACTGGCCGACGAGCAGACCCAGTAAGGTTCGTCTGTGCCGAACGGTGGCAGCGAATTTATGCGCTCGATATTCGATCCCGGCACTCTATGCTGAAGACGAATCCCGCGCCTGGCGCGCCGGCAATATCAGAAAGAGGGAGAGACGCATGGGCCTGTTGGTCAACGGTGAATGGCAGGACAAGTGGTATGACACCCAGAGCCACGGTGGGGAGTTCGTGCGCGAATCCGCCAAGCTGCGCGACTGGGTCACGGCCGACGGTGAACCCGGGCCGGACGGGCAACCGGGCGTGCGCGCCGAGGCCGGGCGCTTTCATCTCTACGTCTCGCTGGCCTGCCCCTGGGCCCACCGGGCACTGATCATGCGCAAGCTCAAGGGGCTCGACACGCTGATCGGGGTCTCCCACACCAGCCCACTGATGCTCGATCAGGGCTGGTCGTATCACCGCGACGAGGGCGCCAGCGGCGATGCCATCAATGGGGTCGAGTATCATCACCAGCTCTATACCTTGACCGACCCGCGCTACACCGGACGAGTCACCGTGCCCGCGCTGTGGGACAAGCAGCAGGGCCGGATTCTCAACAACGAGTCGGCGGAGCTGGTACGCATGTTCGACTCGGCCTTCGATGGGCTCACCGGCAACCGGCTCGAGTTCTACCCCGAGGATCTGCGCGAGGTGATCGATGCGGTCAACGCCGATGTCTATGACAACGTCAACAACGGCGTCTACAAGACCGGCTTCGCCACCGAACAGTCGGTCTACGAGAAGCACTACGAGGCGTTGTTCGCCTGTCTCGACCGACTCGAGGCGCGTCTTGCCGAACAGCGCTACCTGGCCGGGGCCTGGCTGACCGAGGCGGATATCCGTCTGTTCACCACGCTGATTCGCTTCGACGCGGTCTACTTCGGTCACTTCAAGTGCAATCGCCGGCGGATCGAGGACTACCCGCAGCTCGCCAACTACCTGCGCGAGCTCTACCAGTGGCCGGGCATCGCCGAGACGGTCGACTTCGACCATATCAAGCGCCACTACTATTACAGCCACGACACCATCAACCCGACCCGCATCGTGCCGCGGGGGCCACAGCTGGATCTCGAGCGCCCCCATGACCGCGGACGGCTGGAGGGTCACGGTATCCGCGAGCGCGATTGATGCTTCGCCGACGTGTGATGCCGCGGGCAGGCGCCTGGGGCTTGCAGATTCAGATGTGATGTCTCAGGTATGGCGGCGCAGCCAGCGATCCAGCGCATTGGCAAACTCGCGCCGCTCGGCGTCGCCGTAGGCGTCAGGGCCCCGGGTCTGCTCGCCGCTGGCGCGCAGCGTCTCCAGGAAGTCGCGCATCTGCACCTTGGCGCGCACATTGTCGGCGCTCAGCCGCTCTCCGCGGGTGGTCATGACGTCGGCGCCGCGCTCGATCACCTCCTGGGCCAGCGGCAGGTCGCTGGTGATCACCAGGTCACCGGGGCTCAGCGAGGCTGCGATCAGGTCGTCGGCGGCATCGAAGCCGTGGGCTACGCTGCGTGGCTTGACCCAGGCCGAGGGTGGCAGCGGCAGGGCGTGGTTGGCGATCATCCAGGTGCGGGTATGGGTGCGCTCGGCTGCGCGCAGGATGATCTCGCGGGCCGCCCGCGGGCAGGCGTCGGCATCGATCCACAGGGTCACGGCGGGTGTCTCCGCCGCCGGCTCTTGGGGCACATCTCGGGACATCGGCGGTTCTCCTGGGGCCTGATGAGGGGGCTGATGATAGGCACTCGCGATTCTAGCCGTGATGGGCCGTGCACTCACCCTTCGGTGGTAAGCGGGAGCAAGGGGCGGAAAAGGAGCAAGGGCGAAAAAGAGGAGGCGGGAGACAGAGAGCGCTAGATGTAGGAAATTTACGATCGTGTTGGAGGTGAAGCTTCACCCATGGTATAGTTGCGCTTCCTCGCATGTGTTGACCCCACCATCCTGCCGATATGTCTGCAATCCACGCCATCGACCCGTGAGTCGATGCCACTACCGGACGTATCTCGTGTACGACGCACGGCGCAAGCCGATTTCTGCGTCCGGATGCAACGATGGCGCGCTTTCAGCGGTCGATGATTCTCACGACCGGGCGCAGCAAGGTCGCCACAGACGTCTCCGACCCGGCACTCGCGCCGACTCGGTGACAATGCCAGGTGCGACCGGTGTCGGTCGGGCCACAAGCCCGCGGCACCATGACATTTTTGCCGGTACCCCCACCGGCCACTCCAAGGTGTGAAATGACCTCGACTGTAGTTGCGACGCCTAGTTTTGGCGAACTGGCGCTATTGCCGGAAGTACTCTCTGCCCTCGATACCCTGGGCTATGAAACGCCATCCCCGATCCAGTCGCAGACCATTCCTGCGCTGCTCGATGGCCGTGACGTGCTGGGCCAGGCCCAGACCGGCACCGGCAAGACCGCTGCCTTTGCTCTGCCGCTGTTGAGCCGTATCGAGCTCGATCGGCGTGAACCCCAGGTGCTGGTACTGGCACCGACCCGCGAGCTGGCCCAGCAGGTGGCCGTCTCGTTCTCCAAGTATGGACAGAATCTGAAAGGTCTCGAGATCGCCACCCTGTGCGGCGGTCAGGAGTACCGTGAACAGTTGAGCGCGCTCAAGCGTGGCGCTCAAGTGGTGGTCGGCACCCCGGGCCGGATCATCGATCACCTGGATCGTGGCAGCCTCAAGCTGGAAGGGCTCTCCGCGCTGGTGCTCGACGAAGCCGACGAGATGCTGCGCATGGGCTTCATCGACGACGTCAAGCGCGTGGTCGCCGACGCCCCCAGCGACTCCCAGCGGGTGTTCTTCTCGGCCACCCTGCCGAGCGAGATCGAGCGCATCGTCAATCGCTATCTGGTCGATCCGGTCAAGGTGGCGATCGAGTCCAAGGTCAGCACCGGTGAGAACATCGAGCAGCGTGTGGTGCGGGTCGAAGGCCCGAGCAAGCTCGAAGCGCTGGCCCGTATCCTCGAGGTCGAGCCGGTCGACGCCGCGATCGTCTTCGTGCGTACCCGTGCCGCCTGCACCACGCTGGTCGAGCAGCTGACCGCCCGCGGCGTCAACGCCGCCGGCCTCTCCGGCGACCTCGACCAGAGCCTGCGCGAGCGCACCATCACCCGGCTCAAGCGGGCCAAGGTCGATGTGCTGGTGGCCACCGACGTGGCGGCGCGTGGTCTCGACGTGCCGCGTATCACCCACGTGGTCAACTACGACCTGCCGCAGGACTCGGAAGCCTACATCCACCGCATCGGGCGTACCGGCCGTGCCGGCCGTGACGGCGTGGCGATCACCTTCGCCGGCGGTCGCGAGACGCGCAAGGTGCGCTGGGTCGAGCAGGCCACCGGCCAGCCGATGACCGAGATGCCGCTGCCCGACGAGAGCGCCATCCGCGCCCATCGTGACGAGCGCTTCAGCGCGCGTCTGCTCGAGATGCTCGAAGCCGGCGCCGGCCAGCAGCGTGAGCTGATCGAGAAGCTGGTCGCAGAGGGTCATGACCCCGTCGATCTGGCCGCTGCCATGGCGACCCTGGCGCGTGCCGGTGAAGCCCCGATCGGACGTATCACCGCAGGTCCGGCACGCCGCGACAACCCGCGTGACGGCGGTCGTGATGCCGGCCGCGAGCGTGGCCCGCGTCGTCGCGACAGTGCCCCGCGTGAAGGCATGACCCGCTATCGTGTCTCGGTCGGCCACAAGGATGGCGTCAAGCCCGGCCAACTGGTCGGTGCGCTGGCCAACGAAGGCGGTATCGAAGGTGCCCGGATCGGTCGTATCGACATCCGCAACGCCTTCTCGGTGGTCGAGCTGCCCAGCGGCCTGCCCAGCACCATTCTGACCAAGATGGCGCGTGCTCGGGTCGCCGGCCGCTCGCTGGAGATCACCGAAGATCAGGGCGCGCCGGAGCGCGCACCGCGTCGCCGCAGCGACGGCGATGCGCCGATGCGCCGCTCGCGCGCCTGATCCCAGGCATCGCCGGCCCTACGCCGTCCCTGTTTTCAGGGGCGGCGTTTTTGTGTGCGTACCCCGCACCTTTGCGGGGGCGCCGCCGTCGCGGCCGCGATTCCGCCGGGAGCCGCTTGGGCCATGGTCGGACAGCCACCAATGATCATGGTGTGCAATAATCGTTTCGTTCGCTGAATCGAGACAGGTGTCGCGTCGGCGCCGCGCGCTGGCGCCACCGACGGCTAAGGAAAGGCATGGTCAAGACGCTCAAGGACCAGCTCTACCAGGCGCTGCTGCGCAGCATGGCCAGCGGTCATCTGGAGCCCGGCCTGGTATTGCTGGAGGGCAATATCGCCGAGATCTTCGGCATGAGCCGCTCACCGGTGCGCCAGACCCTGGCGCGGCTGCACGACGAGGGAGCGATCAGTCGCTTTGAGGGGCGCGGCTATGTGGTCGGCCGCGGGCCGAGCGAGGTGGTACGGCGCTCGCTCACCGCCGCCGACTTCCGCGCCGCCGGCGGGCGCGCCTCGGTCAAGCGTACCGAGTCGTGGCGCGCGCTGGCCGAACGGGTCGAGCACGATGTGGTGCTCGGTTCGATGAAGGGGCGGCTGGAGCTCAACGAGCTGGAGCTCTCGCGTACGCTCGACGTCAGTCGCAGCGTGACCCACCGCATTCTGCTGCAGTTGCAGTCGCTGGGCGTGGTGGCCAAGGTCAAGTATTCGAGCTGGAACGTGGTGCCGCTGGACAGCGACCGGCTGCATCAGCTCTACGAGGCACGCCGCCTGCTCGAACCCTTCATGATCGGCAAGGCGTGTGAGCGTATCGGGGCAGACGACATCGCGCGCTATCTGCAGCGGCTGGCCCAGGCCGAGCGGCGCTATCCGCATATCGACCCGGGGCGGCTGGATGCGCTGGAGCACGACCTGCACCACGACGCCCTGGTCCACGGCGCCAATGACGAACTGCTGTCGATGCTGCAGCGCACCCGGCCGATCCTGCTGATCAGCAAGCACCTGCTGGGTGGTGAGATCGCACTGCCGCCGGAGGATCCCTTCTTCGCTGCCCACCGCCAGGTGTTCGAAGCGCTGGCGGCGGGGCAGGCGGCCCGCGCGAGTCAGACGTTGAGTGACCACCTGGCCTGCTCCGAGTCGCTGGTGCAGGCGCGGCTGGTCAACTTCCAGCGCGATGGCGATATCCGCATCCCCGCTTATCTGCGCTGGCTCAGCCGCTGCTGAGCGGCCGGCCCCTAGGCCGGCTTGCCATTCACCGCCGGGCCGTCGACCGGCAGCGCATTGTGGCGGCGCAATTCGCGGATGATGCCACTGTGGTCGAGATCGCCATCGCCCTGTTCGAGCATGGCGCCGAACAGGGCATCGGCGCGCTGGCTCAGCGGTAGCGACAGCCCCAGTTCGGTGGCCACGGCCAGTGCGGTCTGGGTGTCCTTGTGCTGCCACTTGGCCGGGCCCCCGGGGACGAAGTCACCGGCCAGCATGCGCTCGCCGTGCTGCTGGAGAATGGTCGAGTCGGCGAAACCGCCAAGCAGTGCCTGGCGCACCTGGGCCGGATCGGCGCCACCGCGCTCGACCAGCAGCAGCGCCTCGGCCACCGTGGCCAGAGTGTTGGCGACGATCATCTGATTGGCCAGCTTGGCCAGTTCCCCGCAGCCGGCTGGGCCGACATGGGTGGGGCGGCCCAGATGGCTCAGCAGCTCGCGGCTGGTCTCGAAGGCGGCGGCCTCGCCGCCGACCATGATCGCCAGGGTGCCGTCGATGGCGCCGCGTTCACCGCCGGAGACCGGGGCGTCGAGATAGTCGATGCCGCGGGCTGCGGCCGCTTCGGCCTGGCCGCGGGCGGTGGCCACGGGGATCGAACTCATCACGATCAGTTGGCTGCCGGCGGGCATGGCGGCGATCACGCCATCCGCGCCCAGCAGCACCTCATCGCATATCGGCCCTGAGCTGAGCATCACGATCAGGGTGTCGACCGTGGCTGCCTCGGCCGGGGTGGCGGCGAGACGGATGCCGTGATCCGCCAGTGGCGTCAGCTTGTCTCGGCTGCGGTTCCAGGCGCTGACGGCGTAGCCGGCAGCGGCCAGGCGGCGGGCGATCGGAGCGCCCATGATGCCGGTGCCCAGAACACCGACGCGTCGTTGTGTGGTCATCTCGCCTTGTCCTCGCCTATCTGTCTCGTGCGGGGCGCACTGATGGCGCGCCCCGGGGATGCACTGGCACGTGGCTGCTGCGTTGCCCTCGCCGGTGTCATTCGCCGCTGGTCGGCAGGATACGCCCCGGCGAGAGCAGCTCGCGGGGATCGAGCAGATGCTTGATCCCGCGCATCAGGTCGTACTCCGGCCCCGGCAGGGTGTCCAGAAAGGCAGCCTGCTTGAGCCGCCCGATGCCGTGCTCGGCGCTGATGCTGCCGTCGAACGCCTCGACGATCTCGAACAGGCGCAGCTCCAGGTCGTGGAGCAGGGGCGGGCGCTCGGCTTCCGCCAGCGTCGCCGGCGGCAGGATGTTGAAGTGCAGGTTGCCGTCGCCGATATGGCCGTAGGCGATCACCGTCGCCTCCGGGCAGGCTTCGGCGATGGCGTGGCAGGCCTGGGCGTGGAACAGCGACAGCGACGAGATCGGCAGCGAGATATCGGTGCGCAGATGCTCGCCGGTCTGCCGCTGACCCTCCAGCATCGCCTCGCGGATCAGCCACAGCTGCTGGGCCTGGGCCTCGCTGGAGGCGAGTACGCCGTCGGCCAGCAATCCCGCCTCGGACCCCTGCTCGAACAGGGCCTCGATCATCGCATCGAGGTCGGCGGGGCCGCTCGCCGCGACCTCCATCAGCACGTAGGTGGGGTGGGCCGAGTCGAGCGGGTCGCGCAGCTCCGGTGCCGCCTGCATGGCCAGCTCCAGGCAGTGCCGCGGGATCAGCTCGAAGGCGGTGAGCAGATCGCAGCAGCAGCGTCGAGCCAGCGCATAGAGCGCCAGCACCGCATCGATGTCGGCGCAGGCGAGCAGCGCGGTGCGGGTGACCTGCGGCTTGGGGAAGAGCTTGAGCACCGCACCGGTGACGATGCCCAGGGTACCCTCGGCGCCGATGAACAGCTGCTTCAGGTCGTAGCCGGTGTTGTTCTTGTGCAGCGCGCGCATGTGGCTGAGGATGCGCCCGTCGGGCATCACCACTTCCAGGCCCAGCACCAGCTGGCGTGTCATGCCGTAGCGCAGCACGTTGATCCCGCCGGCATTGGTCGAGATATTGCCGCCGATCTGGCAGCTGCCCTGGGCGCCCAGCGCCAGCGGGAAGTAGCAGTCCGCCTCCTCCGCGACCTCCTTGAGCGTCTGCAGCACGCAGCCGGCGTCGACGCTCAGGCTGAAGTTCAGCGGGTCGAGCTCGCGCACCTGGTTCATGCGCTCCAGGCTGAGCACCAGCTCGGCGCGCTCTTCGTCCGGCATCGCCCCGCACACCAGCCCGCTGTGCCCGCCCTGGGGCACCAGCGGCACGTCGTGGCGGTGGCAGTAGGCGACGATATCGGCCACCTGGGCGGTGTTCTCCGGGCGTACCACGGCCAGCGGCATGCCGCCGCAGCGTCCGGTCCAGTCGGTGCGGTAGCGCGCCAGGTCATCTTCCTGGGTGAGCACGCCGCGCGCGCCCAGCAGTTTTTCGAGTTCGCCGATCAGGGCGTTGTCGTTACTCATCGTCATCTCACCTTGCTCAGCGGTACCACAGCACGATGCCGGGGAAGACCAGGAACAGCACCAGCAGGCCCAGCAGGGTGAAATAGAAGGGCAGCAGGCTCTTGACCAGGCTCTCCATCCCCACCTTGCCCACGCCGCAGCCGACATAGAGCACCGTGCCCACCGGCGGGGTGATCAGCCCGATACCGAGGACGAAGGACATCAGCACGCCGAAGTAGACCGGATCGATGCCCAGCTTGACCACCACCGGCGTCATCAGCGGTGCCAGGATCACCATGGCCGGGGTCAGATCCATGAAGAAGCCCACCACCAGCAGGAAGGCCGCGAGGATCAGCAGCAGCAGGAAGCGATTGTCGGTCAGCGCCGAGAGGGTCACCACCAGTTGTTGCGGAATCATGTTGGCGGTCAGCAGCCACGCCAGCACGCTGGCGAAGGCGAGCAGCAGCATCACCACGCCGGTCAGTTTGCCGGTGGTGATACAGAGCTGGAAGAAGCGCTTGAGGGTGAGGCTGCGGTAGATCACGAACGACACCACGAAGGCGTAGACCAGCGCGATTGCCGCGCTCTCGGTGGGCGTGAAGACCCCCGAGAGAATGCCGCCGACGATGATCACCGGCAGCAGCAGGGCGAGGGCGGCATCCTTCAGCGCGCTACCCAGCTCCGGCAGCGAGAAGGGCTGGCCGCGGCCGTTCTTGCGCGACTGCACGTAAGTGGTCACCGCCAGCCCCAGGGTGATCAGGATGCCGGGCACGATACCCGCCATGAACAGCGCCGAGATCGAGGTGTTGGTGACCACACCGAACAGGATCATCGGGATCGAGGGCGGAATGATGATCCCCACCACCGAGGCCGCGACCACGATCGCCGTGGCCAGCGGCCCGCTGTAGCGGTGGCGCTTCATCGGTTCGATCATCATGCTGCCGACGGCGGAGGCGTCGGCCACCGCCGAGCCGCTGATGCCGCCGAAGAACATCGAGGTCAGCACCGCGACCTGGCCCAGACCGCCGGCGACGAAGCCGACCAGGGCACTGGCCAGGCGCACCAGTCGGGTGGCGATACCGCCCTCGCTCATCACCTCGCCGACCAGGATGAACAGCGGGATCGCCAGCAGCGGGAAGGAGTCGAGCCCGTTGACCGCCTGCGCCACGATCGGCGACAGCGCATAGTCCGACTCGAAGAAGATGAACAGGGTGATCGCGGCGAGGCCGAACGAGATCGGCATGCCGATGACGATACAGATCGCCAGACCGACGAGAATGCTCCAGAGAATCATGGTGTTTTTCCTCGCAGCAGGGCGACGAGCGCAACGCTGTTGGCGATCAGGGTGAGGATCGCCATCACCGGCATGGCGCTGTAGAGGAAGGTCTGCGGAATGCCCAGCATCGGCGTGGCGCTGGTGTAGCCCGAGATCAGGTCGCGGAAGCCGAGCAGGATGCAGATGCAGACGATATAGATCACCGCGATGGCGAGCAGCGAGGCGGCGCGCTTGAGCGCGGTCGGTGCCTTGTCGCGGAAGAAGGTCACCGCGACGTGCTCGTTACCGAGACTGCCGACGCCGGCGCCCAGCAGGACCAGCCAGATGAACAGCACCCGGGACATCTCTTCGGCCCAGGTGTAGGAGTAGTTGAGCACGTAGCGGCCGAAGACGTTGGCGGTGACGCAGAAGACGACACCCAGCACGAGCAGGCCGACGGCGATCTCCAGGGTCAGCTTGAGCCACCCCAGCACGCCGCGTGCAGTGGACGAGGAAGCGGTCATCGCGCTCTCCGAGCAAGAGGGGGCGTGACGGCCAGGCCGGCACGCCCCCGACAATGAGGCGCGGCCGGCGCGTCGGGCGGCGGCCGCGGTGGGTGGGATTACTGGGCCGAGGAGGCGGCCTGGCGGATGCTGTCGATCAGGTCACCGCCGATCTTGTCGCGCCAGTCGGCGTAGACCGGCTCCAGCTTGTCCTGGAAGACCTTGACCTGGGCCGGCGTCAGCTCGGTGATCTGCATGCCTTCGTCGGCGAGCTCCTGCTTGATCTGGTCGTTCATGCTGCGGCTGACGTGGCGCTCGTAGTCGCCCATCTGCTTGGCGGCATCACGCAGCAGCTGCTGGTAGTCGGCCGGCAGGCGATTCCAGAAGCGCTCGGAGACCAGCGTGATGAAGGGCGTGTAGACGTGGTTGGTCTCGGTGGCGTACTGCTGCACCTCGTTGAACTTGGAGGATTTGATGGTGATCCAGGGGTTCTCCTGGCCATCGACCACGTGCTGCTCGAGAGCGGTGAACAGCTCGGCGAACGACATCGGTGTCGGGTTGGCACCCAGGGTGCGCCAGATATCCAGATGGATCGGGTTCTGCATGGTGCGGATCTTGAGACCCTCGAGATCCGCCGGCTTGGAGACCGGACGCTTGCTGTTGGTCAGCTGGCGGTAGCCGTTCTCCGACCAGCCGATCGCCACCAGGCCCTTGGTCGATGCTTCCTTCAGCATGCGCTGACCGATCTCGCCGTCGAGTACCTTGTCGGCGACTTCCGGCTTGGGAAACAGGAACGGCAGATCGAATACCGCGAACTGCGGGAACATGTTGACCATCGGTGAAGTCGAGGGCGAGGTCATCTCCAGGGTGCCGGCCTGCAGTGCACTCACCGACTGCAGGTCATCGCCCAGCTGGGCGCTGTGGAACATCTGCACCTGGATATGGCCGTCGCTGCGCTTTTCGACGATCTTCTTGAAGTACTCCAGACCACGGTACTGGGCGCTGGACTGGGTCAGGCCGATGTTGAACTTGAGGCTGTAGTCCTTGCCGTTGCCCTGGACGACATCGCCCTTGACCTCGGGCAGCGGCGGCATTTCGGTGGCGGCCACGGCTGACAGGCTGCCCAGGCCGAGCACGCCGGCGGTCAGCAGCGACACCAGCGAGCGGCGCAGCGGCAGGGTACGTGGGGAACGTGTGGTTGTTTTCATCTTCGGCTCCAGAGCGTGTGGGCTGATGGACTGGGGCAGGGCGGCGCCATCTTGTTGTGGCTTGTCGATGGCGTCCGCGCCCGCCGGGGGACGGCGCTAGGCTGACTGCCAGGCGCTGCCGTCGGGGTAGCGGTGGGCCGCGAGCGACGCCGCCTTCATGGTCACCCCGTAACCCGGGGCATCCGGTACCCGGTAGTGACCGCGATGGATCTGCACCGGGGCCTCGAAGTGTTCGTGCAGGTGGTCGACGTACTCGAGCAGACGACCCTCCAGCGAGCCGGAGACCGCGATGTAGTCGAACATCGAGATGTGCTGGGTGTACTCGCACAGGCCCACGCCGCCGCCGTGAGGGCAGACCGGGATGCCGTACTTGGCCGCCAGCAGCAGCACCACCAGCACTTCGTTGAGGCCGCCCAGGCGGGCGGCATCGAGCTGGCAGAAGTCGAGCGCTTCGGCCTGGAACAGCTGCTTGAACATCACCCGGTTATGGCAGTGCTCGCCGGTGGCGACACCGATCGGGGCCAGGCGGTGGCGGATCTCGGCGTGGCCGAGAATGTCGTCGGGGCTGGTCGGCTCCTCGATCCAGTGCGGATCGAACTCGGCCAGCCGGCGCATGTTGGCGACCGCCTCGTCGACGTCCCACATCTGGTTGGCATCCATCATCAGGGTGCACTCGGGGCCGATCTCCTCGCGCAGGATGCGAGCGCGGGTGCGATCCTCCTCGATGTCGCCACCCACCTTCTGCTTGAAGTGGCGCCAGCCTTCGTCCAGCGCCTCGCGGCAGAGCTTGCGCATCTTCTCTTCCGAGTAGCCCAGCCAGCCCGCCGAGGTGGTGTAGCCGGGGTAGCCGTGCTCGCGCAGCTGGGCCACACGCTCGGCCTTGGTCGGCGCCTGGCGACGCAGCAGGGCGATCGCCTCCTCCGGGGTCAGGGCATCGCTGACGAAGCGGAAGTCGAGGCACTGGACCAGCGCCTCCGGGGTCATGTCGGCGAGCAACTGCCACACCGGCTTGCCCTCGCGCTTGGCCCACAGATCCCACACCGCGTTGATCATCGCCGCGCAGGCCAGATGGATGACGCCTTTCTCCGGCCCCAGCCAGCGCAGCTGGCTGTCGCCGCTGGTCAGGTCGCGCCAGAAGGCGCCCATGTCGGCGGTGATCTCCTCGAGGGCACGGCCCTCCAGGCGCGAGGCCAGGGAGTTGACCGCTGCGACGCAGATCTCGTTGCCGCGACCGATGGTGAAGGTGAGTCCGTGACCGCTGATCCCGTCGTCCGCGTCGGTGTGCAGGATGACGTAGGTGGCCGAATAGTCCGGTGCCGCGTTCATCGCGTCCGAGCCGTCGAGCTCGCGCGAGGTGGGAAAGCGGATGTCCTGGGCTTCGACACGCTGAATGATCGTCATGGGGCGCGGATTTCCTTATGGCTTACGACACGAAATAGGTCGCGCTATTGTCGGGTGATTGCGCCAATTTTCAGCCATCAATCGATGGCCTAGGTGGCGATTTAGGACAGCCTAAAGGAGCGGTGAGGCCTCGAATAATCGTTTTTTTTGCAACTGCTATAACCCGGGGTTATTGTCTTTGACCAAAGAATAAAGGCAGGGATGAGCATGTCCCACGATAGTCGAATTCACATCAAGAGCTGGTTGCGTATCAAGCACCTGGTGCTGCTGGTAACTCTCGACGAAAGTCGTAGTCTTCACGCCACCGCGCGGCATATGAACATGAGCCAACCCGCCGCCAGCAAGATGCTCAAGGACATTGAAACCTTCTTCGGCATGGCGCTGTTCTTGCGCCAGCCCCGGCAGATGGCCTTGACCAGCGGCGGCCGCCTGCTGGTGCGCTATGCGCGCAGCATTCTCAACGACACCGACCGCCTGATCGACGACCTGATCTCGCTGCGCGAGGGCGGCCACGGCAAACTGGTGATCGGCAGCGTGCCGGGTGCGGCACCGGTGCTGCTGCCGCAGGCGATCATCCAGCTCAAGCACGAGCGTCCGCAGCTGGCGGTGAGCGTTCACGAGAACTCCAGCGACCGTCTCCTGGCCGATCTCGAGTACAAGCGGCTCGACGTGGTGCTGGGACGCTTCACCGAGCCCGCCCAGCACCATCTGTTCGACTTCCTGCCGCTGCAGGCCGAGCCGGTCTCGATCGTGGTACGTGCCGGCCACCCGCTGTGCCAGCACACCCCGACCCTGGCCGAGGTGGTGCGCTGGCCGTGGGTGATGCACCCCACCTCCAGCCCCATGCGCGGCCTCTTCGAAGTCGCCCTGGCGGAGGCCGAGGTGCGCTCGCCGCGCAATGTGATCGAGACCACGTCGACCCAGACCACGCTGCAGCTGGTCAGCGCCTCGGATGCCATTGCGCTGCTGCCCACCTCGGTGCTGCGCACGACCCTCTCGGCCGGGCGCTTCGCCGCGCTGCCGCTGACCATCGGCGAGCCGCTGGGCTACTACGGGGTGATGACGCGCAAGGGCGAGGAGCGTGCCGAGGTGGTGGATGCCTTCATCGCGCTGCTGATGACCCGTTCCGAGGTCTGAACGCTGCCATCATCCCCCCCCGTCGCCGGCAGGTCACCGGCGGCGGGGAGGGCGCGATGCCCGGGTGGGGCAGTGGCAGTTCGGGGCGGTAGGCGCGCTCAGCGCCGGGCGAGGTGGGCGATCAGGCTGCGGATGCCGAAGGTCCAGGGCGGCAACTGGTCGCTGCGCGCGACCACGTTGCTCAGCCGCCCCAGTCTGGGCGTGGCGATGTCGACCCGGTCGCCCAGGTGGTGGGTGAAGCCCTGGCCCACGCCGTCGCGATCCTGGATCGGCGAGAACATGGTGCCGAGGAAGAGCATGAAGCCGTCCGGATACTGGTGATGCGCGCCACGGGTCTGGCTCACCAGGTCGAGCGGGTCGCGGCTGATCTCGCGCATGTCGCTGTCGCCTTCGAGCACGAAACCATCGTCATGCCCCTCGATACGCAGCGAGACCTGCGCCTGGCGCACGTCGTCGATGCCGAAGTGGGCGTCGAACAGGCGGATGAACGGGCCGATGGCGCAGGAGGCGTTGTTGTCCTTGGCCTTGCCCAGCAGCAGTGCACTGCGCCCCTCGACATCGCGCAGGTTGACGTCGTTGCCCAGGCTGGCGCCGCGCACCTGACCCTGGGCGTCCACCGCGAGCACGATCTCCGGCTCCGGGTTGTTCCACTGCGAGGCGGGGTGCAGACCGACCCGGGCGCCGTGTCCCACCGCGGAGAGCGGCTGCGCCTTGGAGAAGACCTCGGCGTCGGGGCCGATGCCCACCTCCATGTATTGCGACCAGGCCCCCCGCGCCTGCAGCTCGCGCTTGAGTGTCATCGCCTCTTCCGAGCCGGGCTGGATGCGTGACAGATCGCTGCCGATCAGCGTCTGAATCTCACGGCGCAGCTCGGCGGCGCGGTTGAGATCGCCGCCGGCCTGCTCCTCGATCACCCGTTCCAGCAGGCTGACGGCGAAGGTCACGCCGCAGGCCTTGATCGCCTGGACGTCGCAGGGGGCGAGCAGATAGGGGGCCACCGGCTCGACCTCGGCGCTATTGGCCAGCACCGTCGCCAGCGGGGCGATCAGCGGGGCCTCGGCGTCGCGCACCAGGCCGGCGGCGTCGGGGTGTTCGAGCAGGTCGGCCATGGTGGCGACATGCGCGGAGAGATCGACCAGGCTATCGCCACGCACGGCGACGATGGCCGGGCCTCCGCGCTGCGGGTCGTCGCCCAGCCAGGCGCGCCCTACCAGCAGCGCGCGGTCGGCGTCCTCGGGCAGGCAGTCGAGTGACTCGGGCAGGCGGTCGGATCCTTGGGATTGCGTCATGGTTGAACCAGCTCTCGATGATCATGGGTGACTGAACGCCGGCACGCACAGGGCGCGAGCACGGCGCGGGCAAAGCGTCGTGTGGCGGCCGGCGGCTCAGCCGAACGCTGTGGTGCCGGCCAGCGATGAGCGTGCCACCGCCTGGCGCATCGCCGCCACCACGTCCTCGGGCAGCGGGATACCGTCGGCGAGATAGTCGCGCCGCCGCGCCAGGCCGGATTGACCGGGCAGGCGCACCGGGTGCTCGGCGTCGCGCGGGCGTGCCTCGCGGCAGCGTCGGGCGAGATGGTCGGTCTCGTCGAGGAACGCATCCGTACCGCCGAAGCGCGCCGGGTCGATCACCATCACCATCACCGAGGCGCCCCAGGTGGTGGGGCCATCCTTGCGCCCGAAGCCGGCCAGGGCCGAGGTCAGCGCCTCCACCATCAGCCCCAGGGCGAAGCCCTTGTGGCCGAAGGCCAGCTCGCCCAGCGGCAGAATGCTGCCGCCCGGCTCGGCGAAGTAGTCGGCGGGATCGTCGCTTACCTTGCCGTGTCCGGAGAGGATCGCCGGATGCGCCAGGCGCCCACCGGCGGCATGGGTCTTGCCCACGGTGCCGTTGGTGATGGTCGACATACTGACATCGATCAGCAGCGGCTGCTCGCGGCCGGGGATGCCGGCGGCCAGCGGGTTGGGGGTGTAGACCCGGTCGAGACCGCCGAACGGCGCCACCGAAGCCACCGCCGGGTCCGAACTCAGGATCAGCGGCACCAGATTGGCTTCCACCAGCGGCTGCAGGTAGGCCGCCAGGCAGGCGATATGGTGCGAGCGCTTGAGGCTGACCATGCCCAGGCCGAAGGTGGCCGCGGCCTCACGGCAGTGATCGAGGGCTCGCTGCACCAGGTAGGGGCCGAGCAGATAGTGGCCGTCGAACAGCGCCGCCACCGGCGTGTTCTCATGAATCTCCAGCACCCCGGGGTCGCCGCTGGCATTGCCGGCGGCGAGATCCTTGAGGTAGCCGTCGGCCAGCTTCACCCCGTGGGTGTGGTGGCCGAGCAGATCCCCCTCTACCAGTATCCTGGCGGTGGTCTCGGCGACCTCCTGCTGCGCCCCCGCCTCGCGGAACAGGGCGCTCAGGGTGGTGCGCAGGGTAGCGGCGTCATAGCGGGTCATGTCTTTTCTCCGGCGGAGGCGGGGCGGCGCAGGCGGCGGAACTGCTTGATCAGCGTCGGCAGCAGCCAGATCAGGATCACCAGCGCGCCGAGGGCGGCGCTGATCGGACGCTCGAAGAAGGCGAAAAGATTCCCCCCCGACTTGAGCATCGAACTCATGAAGCTGTTCTCCAGCGTGCCGCCCAGCACCAGCCCCAGAATCGCCGGCGCCATGGGGAAGTCGTTGCGCGCCAGCACGAAGGCGACCAGGCCGATGACCAGCATGATCCAGATATCGGTGACCGAGTTGTTGATGGCGAAGGCGCCGACGATGCAGAAGGTGAAGATCACCGGCATCAGCATCTTGCGCGGGGTCAGGATGAAGATCTTGGAGGCGCGAATCGCCAGATAGCCCAGCGGCAGCATCATCAGGTTGGCGACGAAGAACACCGTGAACAGGGCGTAGACCTGGCTGCCGCCGTTCATGAAGATGGTCGGCCCCGGGTTCATGCCCTTCATGTAGAGCACGCCGATGACGATGGCGGTGATGGTGTCGCCGGGGATGCCGAACACCAGTGCCGGCACCCAGGCGCCGCTGATACCGGAGTTGTTGGCCGAGCTGGCATCGACGATCCCTTCGATATGGCCGGTGCCATACTTCTCTTTCTCCTGGGAGCGACTCTTGCCCAGCGCATAGGCGATCCAGGCGGCGATATCGGCGCCTGCCCCCGGCAGCGCGCCGATCAGCGTGCCCAGCGCACTGCCGCGCAGCATGTTGCGCCAGTAGCGGCGCAGGGTGGCGGGGGCCTGGCGGAACACGCTGTCCTTGGCCATCGCCGGCACGCTGCGGGCCTCGTTACGCGAGCCGTAGAACAGCATGATCTCGTTGAGCGCGAACATGCCGATCATCACCGGGATGAAGTTGACCCCGGCCATCAGGTCGGGCACCCCGAAGGTGAAGCGCGGCGCGCCGCTCATCATGTCGAGGCCCACGGTGGAGAGCAGAAGGCCCACGGTGAGCGAGAGAAACGCCTTCAGCCGCGAGCCGATGGCGATGAAGATCGAGCAGCTCAGACCCAGCAGGGCCAGCCAGAAGTACTCGAAGGAGCTGAAGTTGAGCGCCACCTCGGCCAGCGAGGGCGACACGAACACCAGCACCAGGGTGCCGAACAGGCCGCCGAACACCGAGCACAGCAGGTTGGTGCCCAGGGTTTCGCGGGCCCGGCCCTGACGCGCCAGGCGGTACGACTCGCCGACATAGGCGGCGGAGGCGGGGGTGCCGGGAATGTTGAGATAGGTGCCGGGAATGTCACCGGCGAAGATCGCCATCGCCGAGGTCGCGACGATCGCCGCGATCGCCGGCGTGGCGTCCATGTAGAAGGTGATCGGCACCAGCAGGGCCACCGCCATGGTGGCGGTGAGGCCGGGAATGGCGCCGACGAAGAGCCCGAACACGGCCGCCGCGACGATCACCAGCAGCGTCTGGGCGTTGAACACCATGGCCAGGCCTTGCACAAAGGTTTCCATGAGCGATTACCCGATCCAGGCCAGACTTTGCGGGAGCAGGACGCCCTCCGGCAGTGGAATCAGCAGATAGCGCGAGAACAGCAGGGTGACGATGAGCGACACCACCAGGGCGACGCCCAGTGCCAGCCACCATTTCGCCCCGCGCATCAGCATCAGTAGCCACATCGAGAGCAGCATGCAGAGCCCGGCGCCGAGGGTCTCGGCCGCCAGGATGTAGAACACGATCAGGGCACAGGGCACCAAGGAGAGCGCCAGCCCGCGGTAGTCGTAGCGCGAGAGCCCCGGGTCCTCGGGCGCGTGCCGCCGGGCGGCGAGCACGCGGACCTGGCTCAGTGCCAGCAGCGCGCCGCCGATCAGCATCCCCCCGCCGATCAGCGAGGGGAACAGCGACGGCCCGTACTGCAGCGAGGGCATGGTGGGGTAGGTCTGGGCCACGGCGATCACCACGCCGCCGCCGATGGCAAAGGCCAGACCCAGGAGAAAGTCTCTCATCGTGCGACTCCCGCGGGCTGCGCCCTCACTTGGCCAGGCCGACCTGTTTCACGATCTCGCCGAAGCGCTGATCCTGCTCGGCCATGAACTTGCCGAAGTCATCGGCGCCGCGCCACTCGGTGCCGAAGCCCTGCTTGGCCATGAAGTTCTGGTAGGTGTCGCTCTGGTAGGCCGCCTCGACCGCCTTCTCCAGTGTCTCGACCACGGCCGGGTCCATGCCCTTGGGACCGGCGATACCACGCCACTCACCGATGGTGTAGTCGCTGCCGATCGCCTCCTTCAGCGTGGGCACGTCGGGGAAGCTCGCGAGCCGCTCCGGTGCCATGATCGCCAGGCTCTTGACCTTGCCCGCCTCGATCATCGCACGCCCCTCGGGCACCGAGCTGGGCACGATATCGATACTGCCCGCCGCCATCTCGGTCATCGCCGGTGCCGCACCCTGGCTGGGAATCCAGGTCACCCGGTCGGCGTCCATGCCCTGGTCGAGCAGCAGCCCGGCGAAGGCCAGATGCCACACGCCGCCCTGGCCGGTGCCGGAGGCGTTGTAGGTGCCCTTGGGCTCGTCCTTGACCTTGTCGAGCAGGGTCTTGACCGAATCGAAGGGGCCGTCGGCGGCGACCTGGATACCGGCGTAGTCGTAATTGATCTGGGCGATCGGGGTGTAGTCGGCATAGGTGAGCTGGGTCAGGCCCTGCCAGTGCATCATGTTGATCTCACCGGTGATCAGGCCGAGGGTGTAGCCGTCCGGCTTGGCCATGGCGATGGCGGTATGCCCGACCACGCCGCTACCGCCGGTGCGGTTGACCACATTGACGGTCTGGCCGAGCTCTTTCTCCAGCGCCGTGGCGATGGTGCGTGCGGTGGCATCGGTGCCGCCCCCCGCCGCCCAAGGCACGATCAGGGTGATCGGCTTTTCGGGATAGTCGGCCAGTGCCGGCAGCGGCAGAACCAGGGCGGCGCCGAGCAGGCCGAGGCAGAAGCGTTTCGCGGTCGTCGAGATCATGGCGGTGTCTCCGGAGTGACGTATCGTTTTGTTTATCGTTGTGTGGGGCGTCGTTGTGTCGATCGCCGTCTTGCTCAGGGAGTGGTTGTGGGCTTGGCCGCTTGACACGCAACGGGCCTTTAGCGGGTGAAGCACACGGCGCCTGCCGAGCCTTCCCTATCGGTGCCAAATGCGTCGGAACCGGCACTGATATCGGGTGAATGACGCTCTGTCCGGGCTCATCAAGTGTCGTGCTTTTCGTCCTCGACGCTATGACGAATGAACATTGAGTGCAATATTCGTGTTGGCTAGACATTGGTCGAGTGCACCTGCCGATGGGGCCAGAAGCTGTCACCATGGCCGCCGGTGAGTCCGTAAGAACATCCGCCGGGTTGGCTGCCTAGCCTAGCGTGATTCGCGGGTGGGGTATTTGCGCCGAAAGTCTATGTTGTACTTATTGTTAGTATGTTCAACATAGTCGGTATGAGTGCCTATCGCTGCACGTGCTGGGGCGGGGGTGCTGGGTCGCCTGGCCGTCGGCCGGTAGCGAGCCCGAATCCGCTTGGCTGTTTAACGAGCCCGAACCCGCTCGGCTGTCTAGCGAGCCCGAACCCGCTCGGCTGTCTAGCGAGCCCGAACCCGCTCGGCTGTCTAGCGAGCCCGAATCCGCTCGGTCGTTCATCGAGCCCAAGCAATGCCGAGGAGAGCAAAGACGATGCGCCTGATTCAATGTCGCCACGATGGACGACTGACGGTGGGCCTGGTGGTCGACGCCGGGAGCGTGCAGGTGGTGGCCGCGGAGGAGGGGGTCTACGGCCTGGCGCGGCAGGCGATTGCCGAAGGGCGCCCGCTGAGTGAGGTGGTCGAGGCGGCGCTGACCGAGACCCGGCTGGACTACGCCGCGCTGGTCGACAACGGCGAGCTGCTGCCGCCGCTGACCCACCCCGACCCGGCCCACTGGCTGGTGACCGGCACCGGACTGACTCACCTCGGCAGTGCCGATACACGCTCGGCCATGCACGCCGCGACCCTGGTCGATGAGAGCACCCTGACCGACTCCATGCGCATGTTCCGCATGGGCGTGGAGGCGGGCAAGCCGGCCGCCGGTGAGGTAGGGCCGCAGCCGGAGTGGTTCTACAAGGGCGACGGCGACTGCGTGGTGGCGCCCGAGGCGGCGCTGCGCTCGCCGAGCTTCGCCCAGGATGCCGGCGAGGAGCCGGAACTGGCCGGGCTCTACGTGATTGGCGACGACGGCACCCCATGGCGGGTCGGCTACGCCGTCGGTAACGAGTTCTCCGATCATGTCACCGAGCGCTTCAACTACCTGTGGCTCGCCCACTCCAAGCTGCGTGCCTGCAGCTATGGCCCGGAGCTGCTGGTGGGCGAACTGCCCGAGCACCTCGAGGGCACCAGCCGCATCGTGCGCGATGGCCAGACGCTGTGGGAAAAGCCCTTCCTGACCGGTGAGGCCAACATGGCCCACAGCCTGGCCAATCTGGAGCACCACCACTTCAAGTACCGCAACTTCCGCCGCCCGGGCGACGTCCACGTGCACTTTTTCGGCACCGCCACGCTGAGCTTCGCCGACCAGGTGAGGGTCGAACCGGGCGACCGCTACGAAATCGAGTTGCCGGCGCTGGGTCGGCCCCTGCGCAACACCCTGGAGCGCGATACGGAGTCGGACTATGCGGCGGCCAAGCCTCTATGAGCGCCGCCGCGCATCCCTGTGTCGCGATAGCCACCCTGGCATGTCGCCGTGCGCTGCGCGGCGACTCTCTGGAGCCCTGCGATGAGTGATTCCCCCAAGCGCCGTCGCGAGTCGCTGCGCTCGCGCTGGTGGTTCGACAACCCCGACCACGCCGGCACCACGGCGCTGTGTCTCGAGCGCTACATGAACTACGGCATCACCCTGGAGGAGCTGGCCACGGGCAAGCCGATCATCGGCATCGCCCAGTCCGGCTCCGACCTGACGCCGTGCAACCGCCACCATCTCGAGCTGGTCGAGCGCACCAAGGCGGGTATCCGCGCCGCCGGCGGGGTGCCGTTCGAGTTCCCGCTGCATCCGATCCACGAGAATGTGCGCCGGCCCACCGCGGCGCTGGACCGCAATCTCGCCTATCTCGGTCTGGTCGAGGTACTGCACGGCTATCCGCTGGATGGCGTGGTGCTCACCACCGGCTGCGACAAGACCACGCCGGCCTGCCTGATGGCCGCGGCCACCGCCGACCTGCCGGCGATCGTGCTCTCCGGGGGGCCGATGCTCAACGGCTGGCGCGGTGCCGAGCGGGTCGGCTCCGGCACCATCGTGTGGGAGCTGCGCAAGCGTCTCACCACCGGCGAGATCGACTATCCCACCTTCCTCGCCCGGATCGCCGACTCGGCGCCGTCGGTGGGGCACTGCAATACCATGGGCACCGCCTCGACCATGAACTCCATGGCCGAGGTGCTCGGCATGAGCCTGCCCGGTTCGGCGATGATTCCGGCGCCCTACAAGGAGCGCCCGATGGTGGCCTACGCCACCGGGGCGCGGATCGTCGACATGGTGTGGGAGGACCTGCGCCCCAGTCGTATCCTCACCCGCGAGGCGTTCGAGAACGCCATCGTGGTGTGCTCGGCGTTGGGCGGGTCGAGCAACGCCCCGGTCCATATCAACGCCATCGCTCGCCATGCCGGCATCGAGCTGACCAACGACGACTGGCAGCGGCTCGGCCACGACGTGCCGCTGCTGGCCAACGTGATGCCGGCCGGCGCCTATCTGGGTGAGGAGTTCTTCCGCGCCGGTGGCGTGCCGGCGGTGATCCACGAGCTGCTGGGCGCGGGGCGCGTCCACGGCGAGGTGCTGACGGTGAACGGCCACACCCTCGCCGACAACTGCCGAGGGCACGAGACCCAGGATAGCGACGTGATCCGGCGCTACGCCGATCCGCTGGTGGCGGCGGCGGGTTTCATCAACCTCAAGGGCAACCTGTTCGACTCGGCGCTGATGAAGACCAGTGTCATCTCCGATGACTTTCGCCGTCGCTTTCTCTCCGACCCGGACGATCCCGACGCCTTCGAGGGACGGGTGGCGGTATTCGACGGCTCCGAGGATTATCACGCGCGGATCGACGATCCGACGCTGGGCATCGACGAGAAGACGATTCTGGTGATGCGCGGCGCCGGCCCGGTGGGGCATCCGGGGGGGGCCGAGGTGGTCAACATGCAGCCGCCGGAAGCGCTGCTGGCGCGCGGGATCGAGTCGCTGCCGTGCCTGGGCGACGGGCGCCAGTCGGGCACCTCGGGGTCGCCCTCGATTCTCAACGCCTCGCCGGAAGCGGCGGTGGGCGGCGGCCTGGCGCTGCTCGAGAGCGGCGACCGGGTGCGCATCGATCTGCGCCGCGGCGAGGCCAATCTGCTGGTCGATGACGCCGAGCTGGCGCGGCGGCGGGCAAGCCTCGAGGCGCGCGGCGGCTATCCCTACCGCGATCATCAGACGCCGTGGCAGGAGATCCAGCGCGGCATGGTCGAGCCGCTCGACCGCGGCATGACGCTGGCTCCGGCCACCAAGTACCGCGCCATCGCCTGGGACCTGCCGCGGGATAACCACTGATCGCGACGCCAGGCCCTCGGCTCCCCGGGCCTGCGTCTTCTCCGGTTTACCTCACACCTGTCGATGGCGCCCGAGCTTGCCGCTCGGGCGCCTGTCTTCTGCTGTGTTCCAGGGGCCCTACGCAAAGCCGGCGAGTAGGTGGTAAAGCTTAGTGCCCGGGCGGCGGCGTCTCCCCCAGCAGCGTCTCCGGCAGCGTCAGTCCCAGCGCGTTGGCGGTGCCCTGAAGCACTGCCACCGAGGCGTGAAAAGCCTCGGCGGGGCGCCGGGTGCGGATGCTCTCCATCAGCACCCGGTGACGCTCCAGGCTCTCCTCGGGGTCGCTGGCACTGACGTTGGAGGTTTCCACCAGCAGATGGATCGACGGGCGCAATATGTGCGAGAGCTGGGTCCAGACGATGTTGTGGGTGGCCTTGAAGATGGCGACGTGGAAGGCCACGTCGCAGTCGCTGTGCAGGCGGGCGCGCTGACCGTCATCGTGGGGCTGGCGCAGATGCTGGCCCATGCCGTCGAAGGCTTCCTCGATCGCCACCAGGTCGCGGGCGGTGGCGCGCTTGGCGGCGGTCATCGCCACGTAGGGCTCGACATCGAAGCGAAAGGCGAGAATCTCGCGCTGGATACCGGGGTTGGGCGTGGCGAAACGCGTCATCCAGGCGGTGACCTGGGGATCGAGAATATTCCATTCGGAATAGGGGCGAACGCGGGAGCCGTAGCCGGAGATGCGCTCGATGATGCCGGCATCCACCAGTTGGCGCAGATCGCTGCGCACCGCCGAGCGATTGAGCGCGAAGCGCTCGCAGAGATCGATCTCCTTGGGCACGAATTCGCCGGGCTGGTAGCGTCCGGTGAAAATCTCGCGTACCAGCACGTCGGAGACGCTGATGCGCTTGGCGGCGGTGGGCGTTGTCTGGTCCGGCACGACAGAAAGACTCGACTCGCAGTGTCCGTGGAGAAATAGGTTCGACATATTTCGGCGTAAGGTCATCTTACCCGTCTGATCGACAGCGAAGCGACTGACAAAGGTCGACATACGGCCATGGTATTACCCGGTTTCGGGCGATTTGACTCATGCTATCCGGCGCGGACGCTGGCGCGCTGGCCAGCGTGCCGCATCGCCTGAGGTATCAGCGCAGCAGGTCGACGGCCAGGCGGGTGAGTGCCGCGGAGGCCTGCGCGATGTAGCGCTCGTCGGGTTGATAGTCTGAGTTGTGCAGGCGGTCGTCGCGCCCCGGTTGGCCCGCCCCCAGATAGATCTGAATCGACGGCATGCGCTCGGAGAAGTAGGAAAAATCCTCGGCACCGAAGTCCGTCCCCTGCGTGATCGACACCGGCGCGCCGAACTGCTCGGTCAGCGAGCGCGCGGCCTGGTCGACCAGACCGTCGTCGTTCTGCACCGCCGGGGCGCCACGCACGTACTCGATCTCGGCAGTTAACTGCAGGGCTTCGGCCCCATGCTGACAGATGCGGCGAAACGCGGCTTCGGCGCGGTCGCGGGTGGCTTCCGAACGGCAGCGGACGGTCCCTTCGAAGGTGCAGCTGTCCGGGATGATGTTCTGGCTCTCGCCACCCTGAATATGACCGATCGTGAGTACCGCGGATTGCGCCGGGTCCATGTTGCGCGAGATCACGGTCTGCAGCTGCGAGATCAGCGAGGCAGCGCCGACGATCGGGTCGATGGCGTGGTGGGGGCGGGCGGCGTGGCCGGATACGCCGTTCACCGTGACCCGGAACTCATCGCTGGAGGCGGTGCTCGCCCCGCGCAACAGCATGACGTGCCCGGTCGGCAGCTGGGGCTGATTGTGAAAGGCGATCGCCATCGCCGCGCCGTCGGCGGCGCCATCGGCGACCATCGCCTGGGCACCGCTCTCCTGGGTCTCCTCGGCGGGCTGGAAGATCAGGCGTATCGACCCCTTGAGGGTCGGTGCCAGCTCGCGTAGCGCGGTGGCCGCGCCAAGCAGCGCGGCGGTATGGGTGTCATGGCCGCAGGCGTGCATCTTGCCGGGCACGGTCGAGGCGAAGGGCAGCCCGGTCTGTTCAGCGATCGGCAGCGCATCCATGTCGGCGCGCAGGATCACACACGGGCCGGGCGCGCCCCCGGCGATCTCGGCGACCACGCCGGTGCGGCCGACGCCGGTCTGCACCGCCAGGCCCAGCGCCTCGAGCTCGCTGACCACCAGCGCCGCGGTGCGGTGGGTATCGAAGCCGGTTTCGGGGTGAGCGTGAATGTCTCGGCGGATCTCGATGAGCCGCGGCTCGACCGCGCCGATCAGGCGCTGAATCCGCGCGCCGATACCGTCGTGATCGATCGCGCCATGATCGGTGGTGTCATGCTCGACGGCGTCGGGGTGGGGGGTGGAGAGGGACATGTCGACGGGCTCCTGGGGCTGCGGTGAACGATTTTTTCCGGCTTCGACTTTTGTTATACAATCGAATAACAACAATCATGTGGTGCTTGTCGGCGCATGACAACCTGCGCGCCGACACGTGAGCATCGCAAGCCCCCTGCCACGAGGAGATTCCATGGCCCAGGCGCAACCGATCGTCGGCGTCTATCTCAGCGACTCGCTGGATCTCGATGCGCTCTACGGAGATGCCATTCGCGCTATCGCCGAGGATGTGATTCTACTGCATCCGGCTCAGGTCGAGCGTCCCGAGGCGGTACGTTTCGCGATCTGCTGGCTCCCGGCCGCTGACGCTTTCGAGCCCTATCCCCATCTGGCGCTGGCGATGTCCATCGGTGCCGGGGTCGATGCGCTGATGAATCACCCCGGGCTCGACCCCGCGGTGCGTATCGCTCGGGTCCGCGATCCCCACCAGGCGGACCTGATGGCGGGGTTCGCCGTCCACGAGATTCTTCACCACGAGCGTGAGTTCGAGACCCTGGCGCGCCAGGCGCATACCGCCAACTGGCACCCGCTGCCGATGCGCGCCCCGGCGTCGCGCTGTGTCGCTGTCCTCGGGCACGGGACCATGGGGCGTGCGGTGGTCCAGGCCGTCGCGGCGCTGGGCTTCACCGTGCGCGTGGCATGCTCGCGGCCGCCTGCGGCTCCGGTGGCCGGCGTCCACTACGAGACCGGCCCGACGGCGATCGACGCGGCCGCGAGTGGCGCCGATTACCTGATCAACGTGCTGCCGCTGACGGCGGACACCCATGATGTGCTCGATAGTGCGCTCTTCGAGCGCCTCGCCAAAGGCGCCTGGCTGATACAGATCGGGCGTGGCGAGCATCTGGTCGAGCGTGATCTGCTGGCGGCGCTGGCGGAGGGCACGCTGGCCGGCGCATCGCTCGATGTCTTCCGTGAAGAGCCGCTGCCCGCGGCGCACCCCTTCTGGTTGGACCCGCGGCTGCGCATCACGCCGCACATCGCCAGCGACTCGCTGCCGCAGGTGGTCTCCGAACAGGTGGTCGAGACGGCACGGGCGCTGCGTGACGGCGGCGACATGGCGCTGGTCGTCGACCGCGACCGCGGCTATTGACGCCAGCTCTCCCACCCCATTCATCACAGGGCTCTGCATGAACGCAACCGTCGACACCGTCGCGACCATGAGCGACGCCGAACGTCAGGCACGCATCGAGCTGGCGGCCTGCTATCGCCTGGCCGCCCACTACCGCATGACGGATCTGATCTACACCCACATCACTGCGCGCGTCCCCGGTGAGCCAGGGCACTTCCTGATCAACCCCTACGGCTGGCGCTGGGAGGAGATCACCGCCTCGTCACTGGTCAAGATCGATGTCGATGGCAACCGGGTCGACGACAGCCGCGCACGGGTCAATCCCGCCGGGTTCACAATTCACTCGGCGATCCATGCTGCCAGCCATGACGCCGCCTGGGTGATGCATACCCATACCCGCGCCGGTGTCGCCGTCTCCTCGCTCGAGGAGGGGCTGCTGCCGCTCAATCAGATTGCCCTGCAGTTCCATGGCCGCCTCTCCTATCACGACTACGAAGGCATCGCCCTGGATCTCGACGAACGTGAGCGCCTCGTCGCCAGCCTGGGCAGTAACCCCGCGCTGATACTGCGCAATCATGGCCTGCTGACCACCGGCGCGAGTGCCGCCGAGATGTTCAACAACATGTTCTATCTCGAACGTGCCTGTGACATTCAGGTGGCGACCCTGAGCATGGGGTGCACGCCGGCGCCGGTGCCGGAGGCGCTCGCGCGCCATGTGGCGGCACAGTACACCCGGACGATCCACGAGGAGGGCGATCTGGGGCTGGAGTGGGAGGCGCACCTGCGCACTCTGGAGGCGCTGGACCCCGGCTACAAGGCGTAGCGCCCGGCGCGCTGGAGGCGTACGCCTCGCCGACGCGCCTTAGGGAAGCGCTGAATCAATCGCCGAACGAGATGAAGGGCAAGGCGCACGGAACGCAGACTCGAAGCAACGCGTAGAGAACGCCCGTAGGGCGGCCCGGCAGGGCAAGTTGCCGAAGGCAACGCGTCACGCGAGACATCACAGGGGGTTAGGCGAGTCTTCGACCGGGCTGGCGCCCCAGTACCGCGCAACATAGTCATGCGCTGGGGACGCCGAGTCCGTGCAGGCATTTATACAGTGATTCCTTAGCGTTCGGTGGGGACGCGATTTTCCACCCAGCGCAGGGTCAGGATCAGCACGGCACTGAGGCAGAGATAGACGGCCACCAGAAACAGCAGCGGCTCGTAGGTGAGATAGGTCGCCTGGCGCACCTGGGTGATGACGGCGTAGAGATCGGTGACGGCGATCGTGGCGACCAGTGGCGTCGACTTGAGCTGCAGAATGATCTCGCCGGTCAGGGTCGGCAGCGCGCGATGGACCGCGCGCGGGAACCAGATACGACGAAATATCTGCCAGCGGGACATGCCGAACGCCTCGGCGGCTTCCAGCTCGCCGCGTGGGACGCCGGCGAAGGCGCCGCGCATCACCTCGCCCTCGTAGGCGGCGAAGGAGAGGGTCAGCGCGACGAAACCGTAGGGCCAGGCCTGGCGCAGATAGTCCCACGCCCAGCTGCCGCGAATCTCCGGGAACTGGGCGAAGACGGCACCGAGGCCGTAATAGAACAGCCACATCTGCAGCAGCAGCGGGGTGCCGCGAATGATGGTGCAGAAGCCCGTCGCCAGCCAGCGAAACGGCCAGGCGCCGCCGACCTGGACCAGCCCGAGCGGCAGCGCGATCAGAAAACCGAAGAAGACGCTCGAGACCAGCATCGCCAGGGTCATCATCAGCCCCTCGCCGAGCTTGGGCAGATAGCCTGGCAGCCACGCCCAATCCATCAGCCGAATGATGAGGACGAGCCCGACGAGGGCCACCAGCAGCATCACGATGCGATGTGGCTGTGCCAGCACCGCAGAGAGGCGAATCGGGCCGAGCGCCGGACGACGGCCGGGGGAGGAGAGGGTATCGAGTTCGGCCACGGGGTCTCCTCAGGCTTGACGGGCGGAGACCAGGCCCCGACGGGCCCGACGTTCCACACGCTTGAAAATGACGTTAGAGATCAGGGTGAGCGCCAGATAGAGCGCCCCCGCCGTCAGGAAGAACAGCAGATAGGCGCGGGTCGCCCCGGCCGCCTGGCGGGCGGCGAGGGTCAGCTCGCTGAAGCCGATCACGGCCAGCAGCGCGGTGTCCTTGGTCGCGATCATCCACAGATTGGCCATGCCCGGCAGTGCGTGGGGCAGCATCGCCGGCAGGGTGACCCGGCGCATCACCAGCGCCCCCGGCATGCCGAAAGCCCGCGCCGCCTCGATCTGGCCGAACGGCACGGCACGGATGGCGCCCCGGAACACCTCGGTGGCATAGGCGCCCTGGACCAGCCCGATGACCATGATGCCGGCGGTCAGACCGTCGATGTCGACGCGGCCGAAGCCGAGGGCAGCGGAGGCGCGACTGAGCAGGTCCGTGCCCACATAGTAGAAGAGCAGGATCAGCACCAGCTCCGGGACGGCCCGGATCACCATGGTGTAGACCTCGAGCAGATCGCGCACGACCTTGCCGCCGTAGAGTTTACCGGCGGCACCCAGGATGCCGATCACCACGCCGAGAAAGTAGCCGCCGGCGGCCAGCTGGAGCGAGTGCCAGAAACCGACCAGCAGCACGCGTCCCCACCCGGGGGGATCGTAGGCGAGCAGGCTGAAGTCGAACACGGTCGTCATGGGATGACACCTTTTTTGACCAGAGCGAGTTTTGACCAGAGCAAGTTTTGACCAGAGCGAGTTTGACCAGGGCTGGTTTGATCAGCGCCTAGCGCCGGGCCACCGTTGTCTTGGGGGAGACGGTGGCCCGGCAGCGGAGCGGCGACTCGGGCTGTGTCTGAAAAGTCGACGAGCGCAGGCCAGGCAAGAATCGGCGAAGTGCGGGGTTCATGCGATGTCAATGAGCCTGTGACTCGCTCCGCTCGCCCTTCGGGCGTTCTGAACGTTGTTCAGTGAGCCGATTTGTCATGCGGTATGGGCAAGCGCCGGACTTTTCAGGCATGGCCTAGTCGCCGTAGATGCTGAGATCGCCGAAGTAGGGCTTGGAGATCTTCTGATAGGTGCCGTCTGCGAGGATATCGGAGATCGCTGCGTTCACCCGCGACAGCAGTTCGGTGTCCTCTTTACGCAGGCCGACGCCGACACCACGGCCAAGCACGGCGGGATCGGCGGCGACGTTGCCACGGAATTCGCAGCACGCCTGACCGAGGTCGGAGTCGATGAACGGCTGCATCGCCAGGGTGTCGCCGACCACGGCGTCGATGCGCCCGGCACTCAGGTCCTGAAGCTCCTCGTCGAGCGTCTGGTAGACCTTGATGTCGGCGGCGCTGTGGGAGAAGTACTTGTAGGCGTAGCTCTCCTGGATCGAGCCGGACTGGACCCCGAGGTAGGCACCCTTGACCCCCTCCGGCGTGGGCTGCACGTCGCTACCCTTGGCGGCGAGGAGGCCAGTCGGGGTGTCGTAGTACTTCTGCGAGAAGGCGATCTGCTTGGCGCGCTCCGGGGTGATGCCCATCGAGCCGATGATCATGTCGATCTTGCCGGTCTTGAGCGCCGGGATGATGCCGCCCCAGGCCAGGGGCACGATCTCGCACGTGGCGTCGAGACGCTGGCACAGCGCATGGGTGAAGTCGATTTCCCAGCCGGACCACTCGCCGGAGGCATCGGGGCTGTAGAACGGGGGGTAGGGCTCGGCGGAAATGCCGACCCTGTAGTCGTCGTCGGCCGTGGCGGAAAGCGTGAACACGGTGAGCAGAGCAAAGGCGCTGCCGGCTAGGAGTCGTTTCATCGGGTCAGTCCCTCGTCGAAAGGCTTGTTTTCAAAGTGCGATTTTTTTCAAAGTGCGAAATGGTAACGGAAACGCAGGGCGGTGGCGCGCCGGGGCTGACATCGGGACTGGCGTCGGCGGGATAGGGCTTCGCCGAGAGGCCGATCCTGTCGTCCACGGCGGCAGCCGCAAGGGCAGCTTCCGCACCGGGCGTGAGCATGGCAGTGCCTGGGCACGTCGCGCGCGGGGAGAGGCCGCACGGCTGGCGTCGAAGTTGGATCGTGTCGTCACGCAACGGATCTTATGAACTGTTTTAGGTTTTCCGATTGCGGTGACTCGAAAATCTGTGCCGGACTTCCCTGCTCCTCGATGATGCCATCGCGCAGGAACACCACATGCGTGGCGACGTCGCGAGCAAACGCCATTTCATGCGTGACCAGCAGCATGGTGCGGTGCTCGGCAGCCAGGTCGCGGATCACGGACAGGACTTCGCCCACCAGCTCCGGGTCGAGCGCCGACGTCGGCTCATCGAACAGCATGGCCAGGGGGTCGACGGCCAGCACGCGGGCGATGGCCGCGCGCTGCTGCTGGCCGCCGGAGAGAAAACTGGGGTAGACGTCCAGTTTGTCACCCAGCCCGACCCGTTCGAGCAGTGTTCGGGCGCGCGCGATGGCGGCTTCCCGCGGCATCTTCAGGACATGGATGGGCACTTCGATGACGTTCCCGAGCACCGTGCGGTGCGGCCACAGGTTGAAGCTCTGGAAGACCATGCCGAGGTGGGCACGAATACGCTGGATCTGGCGGCGATCGACGGGTACCAGAGCGCCATCCTTGTCCGGTCGCAGCTGGTAGGGTTCGCCCTGGATGGCGATCTCGCCGGCGGAGGGCTTCTCGAGCAGATTGATGCAGCGCAGCAGGGTCGATTTGCCCGAGCCCGAGCCGCCGATGATGGCGACGATATCGCCCTGTCGCGCGGTCAAGGAGATGCCCTTGAGCACCTCGACGCCGCTGAACGACTTGCGCAGAGCGCGAATCTCGACCGCCGGCGCGGTGGCTGACGGCGCGGTGCCATCAGGTTGCGTGACATCGCCTGTCACAGCTTGTTGTTGCATAGGATTTCCCCTGTTTGCGGCCTGCCGGATCCTGGAAATGCCTGCGATTCAGGCGTCGGCGCGCGATAGGTGGGCTCTTGCAATCTCACTGTTGTTATACGACAGTATAACAACCATCCCAAGAAGCAAAGGCCGGATGCCACTGGCCCGCCGCGAGCCGGCCTGCATCAAGGCTGTATCGGCCGGAGCGCGCCTTCGGCGCAGGGTGGAAACCCACATCGTGTCACGGAGAGCCACGTCATCCATGAGCCGCAAGACGTTCCAGCGCCTGTCTCTCGACGAGCGACGTCGCAGCATGCTCGAGGCGACGCTGGAGTGCATCGCACAGCACGGCCTGGACGGTGCGACGGCACGACGGATAGCGGAAAGGGCCAACGTGACGGCAGGTCTCATCAGGCACTATTTCGGCTCGAAGGAGGACATGGTACTCGCTGCCTACGGCTATCTGGTAGGCCAGTTGACCATGCAGGCCGCCCAGGCCTCGGGACAGGACGCCACCCACCCCGAGCGGCGTCTGGCCCGGTTCATCATCGCCAATGTCACACCGCCCAATCTGTCGGACCGCAACGTATCGCTCTGGGCCACCTTCATTGGCCGGATCCGCGCGCTGCCGAGTTATGCCGACATCCATCGCGAGAGCTATCGTGACTTCCTCGATCTGCTCGAGACGATGATCCACGCGGTCATGGCGGCGAGACAGCGGCCCGTCTCCGCGGAAGCTTGCCAGGATCAGGCGGTGGCGCTCAACGGTCTCATCGACGGCCTCTGGCTGGAGGGCTCTCTCGATCATGGGCTCTACGCGGCCGATCGACTGCCCCGCATCGCACTGACCGCGGCCGCGGGTATCCTCTCGTTGCCGGCCGACGCGCTGTCGATCCATCTGGAGCCCCACGCCGACACCCCACCCGACAGGAACTGATTTTCATGCGTTATGCTGCGATTACCGACCGTCTTCGAGGGATCGGTGGTGACAAATGGAGACTTCACAACGAGTCGCGGCAGCGTATCGCTGCCGGTGAGGAGATCATCGAGCTGACTATCGGTGAGCCCGACATCACCACCGATCCTGCCCTCGTCGAGTGCTGTGTCGAGGCATTGCGCGCAGGGCGCACGCGCTACTCCAACGGCCGTGGGGAGCAGGGGCTCGTGGCGGCGCTGATCGATCACTATGCCCCCCGGCTGCCCGATATCGGCGAGGAGAACGTGCTCTGCTTTCCCGGTACGCAGACGGCGCTGTTTGCGGTGATCCTGGCCCTGGCGGGGGAGGGCGAAGGCGTGTTGACCGGCAACCCCTTCTACGCCACCTACGAGGGCGTGATTCGCGCCGCCGGGGCCTCGCTGCAGTCGGTCCCCCTGCATATCGAACATGGCTTCGTGATGCAGCCGCAAGACCTGCGGGCGGCGATCACGCCGGCGAGCCGGGTGCTGCTGCTCAATACCCCGCACAACCCGACCGGTGCGGTGCTGGATCGCGCGACGATCGAAGCGCTCGGCCAACTCTGTATCGAGCACGATCTGTGGATCGTGTGTGACGAGGTGTACGAGGCACTGATCTTCGAGGGCGAGTTCGTCTCGCCGCTGGAGATCGCCGCGTTGCGCGAGCGCACCGTGGCGGTCTCTTCGATCTCCAAGAGTCACGCCGCCACCGGGTTCCGCAGCGGCTGGTCGATCGGCCCGGTCGCGTTCTCCCGGCGTCTGCTGCCGCTGTCGGAAACCATGCTGTTCGGCAACCAGCCGTTCATCGCCGATATGACCGAAGCGGCGTTGCGCGGTGATTTCGACACCGCGGAACGCCTGCGCGAAGCCCTCGGCCGTCGCGCGCGTCGCGTCACCGCGGCGATTGCCGAATGGCCCCTGCTGTCCGCCAGCCTGCCGCAGGGGGGCATGTTCCTGATGATCGATGTCTCGCGTACCGGGCTCGATGGTGAAGCCTTTGCCGAGCAGTTGCTGGCACGGTACGGCGTCGCCGTGATGCCGGGCGCGTCCTTCGGGGAGAGCGCCACGGATCTGATTCGCGTGGCGCTCACGGTGCCCGATGAGGTGCTGATGGAGGCCGTCACGCGCATCGGGCGGCTATGCGAAGCGCTCGATCACGACGCCCGGATGCCGGGAGACAGGGTATGACAGGTTTTCCCATGACCCTCGACAACCCTGTCGAATGGCAGGCGCCGCTGCCGGCAGAGAGTGACGTGGTGGTGGTCGGTGCCGGGGTGATCGGCGTCACCTGCGCGCTGTTTCTCGCTCGGCGCGGTGTCGCCGTCACCCTGCTGGAGAAAGGCCGTGTCGCAGGTGAGCAGTCGTCGCGCAACTGGGGCTGGATCCGCCAGCAGGGGCGGGCACCGGAGGAGCTGCCGATCTCCCGCGAAGCGATCGCGCTCTGGCGCAGCCTGGCCGATGAGTGCGGCGAGGATATCGGGTTGGCGCCCGGAGGGGTGACCTACTTTGCCCGCACCGAGGCGGAGATGGCGTCGTTCCATCAATGGCTGGTACATGCCCGCGAGCACGGTCTGGATACGCGGCTCCTGGACGGCGCGCAGGCCGCCGCGCGGATCCCGGGCATGTCGAGGCCGGTGGTCGGCGCCATGGAAACCCCCTCCGACATGCGGGCGGAGCCGTGGAAGGCCGTGCCGGCGCTGGCGCGTCTGGCGGCGCGCGAAGGCGTGACCATCATCGAAAACTGCGCGGTGAGAGAGATCGATACGGCGGGGGGACGGGTCGCCGGGGTGGTGACCGAAGCCGGGCGGATTCGTGCCCCCGAGGTCGTGGTCGCCGGTGGCGCCTGGAGTTCGCTGCTGCTGCGCCAGAGCGGTATCGATATTCCCCAGCTGTCTGTGCGGGGCACGGTGATTGCCACCCAGCCGCTGGATGAGGTCTACGCCGGCGCGGCGACCGATGACAAGGTCGCTTTCCGCCGCCGTCAGGATGGCGGCTATACGCTGGCCGCCGCCGGTTTCCACGAGCTCTTCCTCGGGCCGGAGGCGTTTCGCCACGCGCGGTGCTACTGGCCGGCGCTCCGCGCCGACCCGTTCGGGACTCGGTTCAAGCTCAAGGCGCCGGCGGGGTTCCCCGATGCCTGGGGGCTGGCGCGACGCTGGTCCGCCGATCGCGAGACGCCCCTGGAGCGCATGCGCATGCTCGACCCGAAGCCCAATGCCCGTGTCGTGAGGGAGATGCCCCGGGCCTTCGGCGCGCTGTTTCCGGCACTGGGGGAGGTCCGGGTCAAGGCCGCCTGGGCCGGCATGATCGACGCCATGCCCGATGTCGTCCCGATCGTCGATCGCTGTGCGCCACTGCCGGGCCTGACCATCGGTACCGGCATGTCCGCGCATGGCTTCGGTATAGGCCCGGGGTTCGGCCGCGTGCTGGCCGACCTTGTGCTGGGCAGGGCGAGCGGACATGATCTGCATCGCTTTCGTTTCGCCCGGTTCAGCGATGGGTCGCCGATCGTGCCGGGCCCCGCGCTCTGACTTGGCGCTACGCTTTTTTCGTACTTCCTGATAGAGACTGCTCGACCATGCCCGCCCCACGCCCTGTATCGACACCCCGTCGTAACCCCGTCGCCCAGATCGTCGAACGGTTTCCCTTCATGATCGTCGACGGCGCCCTGGCCACCGAACTCGAACGCCACGGCTGCGATCTCAATGATCCCTTGTGGTCGGCGCGGGTCCTGCGCGATGCGCCAGAGGTCATCCGCCAGGTCCATCGCGCCTATTTCGAAGCCGGCGCGGACTGCGCGATCACCGCCAGCTACCAGGCGACGCGGGAGGGGTTCATGCGTGCCGGGCTCGAGGCCGGTGAGGCCGAAGCCTTGATCGAGCGGTCGGTGACGCTGGCGAAGGAGGCGCGCGATGCCTTCTGGACGCAACACGCCAGCGAACGGCGCCCGCGGCCGCTGGTGGCCGCCTCGGTCGGGCCTTACGGTGCCTATCTCGCCGATGGCAGCGAATACCGGGGCTATGCCGATCTCGATATCGACCGGGCGGGCCTGGCGGACTTCCATCGTGCGCGCCTGGAGAGGCTGCTCGCCGCCGAGCCGGATCTGCTCGCGGTGGAGACGCTGCCCGCGCTCGATGAGGCGCTGGCGATCGCGGATCTGCTCGCCACTGCCCCGGTTCCCGCCTGGGTCACCTTCTCGGCACGCGATGAGGGGCTCATCAGCGACGGCACGCCGATCGAGGCCTGCGGCGAGGCCCTGGACGGGCTGCCGGGCATCGCCGCCATCGGTATCAACTGCACGGCACTGGCCCATATCGAAAGTCTGGTCACGCGTCTGCGCCGCGTCACCCAGCTGCCGATCATCGTCTACCCCAACTCCGGCGAAGCCTATGATCCGGAGACCAAGAGCTGGCACGCCGGCTGCGCGCACGCACTGGCACCCCGTGATCTCGCCGACGGGCTGCCGCGCTGGCTGGCCGCCGGTGCCAGCGCCATCGGCGGCTGCTGCCGTACCGGGCCGGATGATATCGGGGCGTTGGCCCTGGCGCGCCAGGCACGGATGCCCGGCTAGAACACCCAGTTGGGCAGTGTCAGCGAGACCGCGGGGACGAAGGTGACCACCAGCAGCAGCGCCACCAGCAGCAGCCAGTAGGGCAGGATCGCGCGAATGAAGGCGCCGATCGAGACGCCGGTGATCGAGCAGGTGGTGAACATCACCGTCCCCAGCGGTGGCGTGATCGTGCCGATCGAGGCGTTGAGGATGAAGACGATGCCGAAGTGCACCGGGTCGATGCCGAACTGGGCCGCGACCGGTGCCAGCAGCGGCGACAGCACGATCAGGATGGCGTTGCCCTCGAGGAACATCCCCAGCACCAGCAGCAGCAGGTTGGCGATCAGCAGGAAGGCGACCGCACTGCCGACGCCCGAAGAGAGCATCAGCGCAATCTGCTGCGGAATCTGCTCCCAGGTGAGCACGCGGGCGAAGCCCGATGCCACGGCAATGATGAAGAGCACGTTGACCGAGGCCATCAGCGATTCGCGGGTGGCCACGGCGACGCTGCCCAGGCCCATCTCGCGGTAGACGAACAGCCCCACGATCAGCGCATAGAGCACCGCCATGGCGCCCGCCTCGGTGGGCGTGAACACGCCGATACGGATGCCCCCGATCACCACCACCGGCAGCAGCAGGGCGATGATCCCTGCACGGGTCACGCTGACCCACTCGTGGCGACTGATCCGCTCGCGGCGCGGCTTCTGGTAGCCGAGGCGGCGGCACTGGATCGATACCAGCACCATCATGGCGACCGCCATCAGCACGCCGGGGACGACGCCGGCCAGGAACAGCCGGCCGATCGAGACGTTGTTGACGTAGCCGTAGACGATCAGCGCGATGCCCGGCGGGATGGTCGAGGTGATCAGCGACGACGAAGCGGTGATCGCACTCGAGAACGCCTTGGGGTAGCCCGCCTTGGTCATGCTCGGCACCAGCAGCTTGGCGTTCATTGCCGCGTCGGCGATGTTGGAGCCGGAGAGCCCGCCCATGAAGGTGCTCAGCAGCACGTTGGCCTGGGCCAGCCCGCCGTGCAGGCGACGGGTCATCAGCTCGGCCAGCTTGAGCAGACGCTCGGTGATACCGGAGTGGTTCATGAACACCCCGGCCATGATGAAGAACGGAATCGCCAGCAGCGAGATCGACTCCAGCCCGCCGGCGAGGCGCTGGATCAGCATCACCATCGGCTGGTCGGCACCGATCAGAAAGTAGGTCAGGCTCGACGCGAACAGCGCGAAGGCCACCGGCGTGCCCAGGCAGAACAGGATGAAGAGCGCGACGAGCGCGATGCCAACGGCCATCGATATCACTCCTTGGTGTTCAAGACATCGGTGGTGTCGACGTCGGCGGTCGCGTCCGATGACGTCACGCCACGGTCATCGGTGATCAGGCGCACCAGCCCGTGGTAGAGCATCATGGCGGCGCTGATGGGGATGGCGACATGGATCCAGGTGTAGGGGATCTGCAGCATCGGGGTGCTGCGGAAACGCGAGAAGGGCAGCAGTTCCAGACCCCAGTAGAGCATCGCCAGGGCACACAGCATGACGATGCCGACATTGAAGATCCGGGTATTCCAGCGGCGCAGCCGGGGCGGCAGCTTGTCGCCCAGCAGGCCGATCAGGACGTGCTCGTTGCGGCGCACCAGGGCGCTGGCGCCGAGAAAGGTCGCCCACACCATCAGAAGCTGCAGTACCTCCTCGCTCCAGGCCAGCGGTGCGGCGAAGAGATAGCGCATGAAGACGTTGGCGATCGCCACCACGAACAGCCCGAACAGCGCCAGGCTGGCGATCACCTCATCGAGGCGCATCAGGCGGTCGAGGGCCTTGAAAAGCGTTTGCATGGTCAACTCCATGGCGCTCCCGCTCGATGTCGAGCGGGAGCGCTGTCATGCCGGGAAAGCGGCTCGATCAACCGTTGATGATCTGACTCACCCGTTGATACAGCCCCTCGCTCCACTGCGGGAACGCCTTGGGAATCTCCTCCTGGGCGCGCTTGCGGAACGGGGCGATATCCACTTCGTTGACCTGGACGCCGGCATCCTTGAGCTGCTGCAGCGACTTGTCGGTCTCCTTTTCGACCAGCGTGCGCAGGTGCTGGGCCATCTCCTGACCGGTCTCGGTGAGGATCTTCCGATCCTCCGGGCTCAGCTGTTCCCAGAACGCCTCGCCGGTGACGAAGGGGGCGACGGTATGCATGTGCGAGGTGAGGTTGAGGTTCTTGACCACTTCATAGAACTTGCCGCCGTAGAGTACCGGCAGCGGGTTCTCGACCCCGTCGACCAGGCCCTGGGCCAGCGCCGGATAGACATCGCCCAGCGACATCGGCGTGGGCACCGCGCCCATCGCCTTGATCGCGGCGACGTACATCGGCGAGTTCTGGACCCGGATCTTGACCCCCGAGAGGTCTTGCGGGGTCGCCACGGGGTCGCGGGAGAGCAGCTGGCGCACACCGTAGACGGTATTGGGGATCACGATGTGATAGCCGGCGGCTTCGACCTTCTTCTCCTGCTCGGCGAACCACTCGGAGTCGAACACCTTGAGCTTGCTGTCGAAGTCCTTGGCCAGATAGGGCGCATCGAGCACCGAGAGATCGGGCACCGAACTCATGAAGTTGGAGTAGGCGGTGATGGTGATCAGCGGCGAGCCGAAGCGCGCCTGCTCCATCACTTCGGTCTCGCCACCGAGCTGGCTGGCGGGAAACGCCTTGAGCTGAAGTTCGCCGTGACTCTCTTCGTTGACGCGTTCGGCCCAGGCCTTGACCGCGACGTCGACCGGCTCGCCCGACTGGTTGCCGTAGGCGACGCGGATCTCGGTGGCGGCCTGGGCTGGCCCGGTGAGCGCCAGGGCACTCAGGCCGGCGAGGGAGAGGGAAGCGGTGAAGCGGAACCAGCGCTGCATTGTCATGGGTGTTTCCTTTTGTCGTTGATCTGCTCGTTGTCGATCTTGTCGTGGTCGGTCAAGCGTGGTCGGTCATTCGTGGGCGGCGTCAGGGCCTCTAGTTCGCCCCGCCGAGGGCATCGATGAGCCCCGGGACGCGACGCCCCTGGCGCTCGGCCTGTTCCACCACCGGGCGCAGGCGGCGCTCCAGCTTGGTCGCGTGGTGCTGGGCGATATCCGCCAGGCGGTGGTCGAGAAAGGGGTTGGCGAAGCGCTCCAGGGTGACGTCGCGGTAGCGTTCGAGCGCAGCCAGCGGCAGTTCGGCGGCCAGCGTCGGCAGCACCTCGGCGTCGAGCAGCGCGCGTAAAGGCTCGCTCAGCTCGGGGCGCTGCATCGCCTCGCGCACCGTCGCCACCGGTTGCCCCAGACGCTGCCAGTGGTGGACCAGCACGCTGTGGGCGAGGTTGAGGATGTGCAGCTTGCGCAGCATCGCCGGGCGCAGGTCGTCGACGACCTCGACGTCGGCATGCACGCACGGCAGCGTCAGCCCCGGGCGGCGGGCGATCGCCCACAGCGCATAGGGTTCGGCGATGGCACCCAGCGGCTCCAGCGGTGCCGAGACGATGCGATCGACCAGGGTGTCGGCCCACACGCAGCGGGTCTCCAGCCAGGTGACAAAGGCGTCGGGGTGGCCGTCTTGCCGGGCCAGCCGGGTCACCCGTGCCAGCAGCTCGCTGGCGTTGTGCTCGATCAGCTCGCAGGGCAGGATCGTCAGCCCGTCGCGGCCGGCGTCGAAGCGTGCCCGCAACAGCTGGGTCAGCTTGCCGGGATAGCTGGCCGGCACCGGGGCGAGGCTCGAATCGGTGCCGACCTCGAAGCCGTTGTCGGCGGTGTTGGAGACGATGATCTCGGCGTGTTCGACGACGTGGCGGGTCAGCGCCTGCCACTGCTCGGCGGCGATGAGACAGGCATCGATGCTGTCGACGTGCTGCTCGCGGTCGATCTCCACGCCGTCGCGGCGGCCACGGATCTGCAGGGGATAGCGCCGCTGGGCGGCGAGCAGGCGCGCCTTGCGCTTGCCCTCTTCGCGCGGCGAGGACTGCACCACCAGCAGGCGGCGCGAGCTGGCCCCGCTGGCCAGCGACTCCGAGACCAGGGCATCGACGTGGGCGAGCAGAAAGCGCCCGGTACCGAACTGGACGATGCTGGCCTGACTGTCGAGGGCATCCGTGGACGGGTTCATGGCGAGACGACTCATAGCGACACCCCGCGCTTCCACGGAATGAAGTCGTGCTGGGAGAGACGCTGGGCCTGGGTCACATGGCGCCCGGAGGCGACCTCCAGGCACAGCGCCAGCAGCGCCTCGGCGAGCTCGTCGATATCGCGCTCGCCGCGCACGATGGGGCCGGCGTCGAAATCGATGATGTCCTGCATGCGCTGCGCCAGCGCGCTGTTGCTGGCGATCTTGAGCACCGGCGCCACCGGGTTGCCGGTGGGGGTGCCGAGCCCGGTGGTGAAGAGGATCAGGTTGGCGCCGGAACCGGCCAGGGCGGTGGTCGACTCGACGTCGTTGCCCGGCGTGCACAGCAGGCTCAGGCCCGGGCGACGGTGGGGCTCGGTGTAGTCGAGCACGTCGACCACCGGCGCATCGCCGCCTTTCTTGGCCGCACCGGCGGACTTCATCGCATCGGTGATCAGGCCGTCGCGGATATTGCCCGGCGAGGGATTCATCGAGAAGTCGGCGCCCACCGCCGCCGCGTGGCGCTGATAGGCGCTCATCAGCTCGGCGAAGCGTGCCGCCACCGTCTCGCTCACGCAGCGTGCGGTGAGCTCGTGCTCGACCCCGCACAGTTCGGGAAACTCGCTGAGCATGCCGCTGCCGCCCAGCGCCACCAGGCGGTCGACCACCGCGCCCACCAGCGGGTTGGCGGAGAGCCCGGAGAAGCCATCCGAGCCGCCACACTCCAGCCCCAGCACCAGCTTGTCGAGGGCGGCGGGCTGACGCGTGACCCGGTCGGCGCTGGCGAGGCCGTCGAAGATGGAGGTCAGGGCGTCGCGGATCAGGCGCTCCTCGCTGGGCGAGGACTGCTGGTCGAAGTAGTCGACACGCTTGAGCCCCTGCGGGTCGCGCGCGGCGACCGCCGCCTTGAGCATGCGGATCTGCGCCTTCTGGCAGCCCAGGCTGAGCACCGTCGCCCCGGCCACGTTGGGATGGCAGACATAGCCGGCGAGCAGCTGGCACAGCGCCTCGGCGTCGTCGTCGGTGCCGCCGCAGCCGAGGCTGTGGGTGAGAAAACGCACGCCGTCGACATTGGGAAAGCGCCGCGACGGTGTCCCCTCGTCGGGCGCATCCGCGGTGGCTTCGATGCCGTCGAGCAGGCCCCGGGCCATACGCTTGTAGTCACGATAGGGGTCGTCACCCAGGGCGTCGGCGACGCACTGGCGCAGTACCTCGATATTGCGGTTCTCGCAGAACACCAACGGTATCACCAGCCACACATTGGCGGTGCCGACGCTGCCATCCGGGCGATGGAAGCCGTCGAAGGTCGCCTGGGCGAAGCGCGAAACATCGGGCGGCGTCCAGTCGCGTGACCCCGGGCGGGCGTCGCCACCGGCGGTGGCGTGGGCCAGGTTGTCGGTGGTGATCGCGCCGCCGCGGGGGATCACCCGGGTGGCGCGGCCCACGGTGACCCCGTACATGGTGACCTCATCGCCAGGTGCGAGGTCGCTGAGCGCAAACTTGTGCTTGGCGCGCACGCTGTCGGCCAGGGGGAAGCGCAGGTTCGCTACTGCCACTTCGCGCCCGGCGGGCAGGTCGGTCAGCGCCACGGCGACGTTGTCGCGGGGGTGGATGCGCAGGCTCAGACGCGTCGGCGCGTCGCTGGCGATGGTCGCCGGATTCATGCCTCGGTCTCCGCGTCGTCTTCGAGGGTCACCATGGCCTTGATCACGCCGCTGCCGGGCGCGCACCACTGGGGCATCAACGTCGGCAGCGACTCGAGCCGGCCGCGGTGGGTGATCAACGGGGCGGTCTGCAGCCGGCCTTCGGCCATCAGCTGGGTCACGTGCTCGAAATCCTCGCGCGTGGCGTTGCGGCTGCCGAGCAGGGTGAGTTCCTTCTTGTGGAAATCCGGGTCGCTGAAGCTGATCTCTGCCTTGACCACGCTGACCAGCACGTAGCGCCCGCCGTGGCCGGCGAAGTCGAAGCCCCGATTCATCGCCTTGGGGTTGCCGGTGGCGTCGAACACCACGTCGGCCAGGGCGCCGGCGTTGAGCGCCTCGATCCTGGCCACCACGTCGTCGTCGGCGTGCCATACCGCATCGGCGCCCAGCGTCTCGCGGCACAGCGCCAGGCGTTCGCGGTTGGTGTCGACCATCGCCACCCGCGCGCCGCAGCTCTTGGCCACCTGCAGCACGCCGATACCGATCGGCCCGGCGCCGACCACCACCACCAGTTCGTCGGCGGCGACCTGGGCACGGCGCACGGCGTGGGCGCCGATGGCCTGGCACTCGACCAGCGCCAGCGCCTCGGGCGAGAGCGTCGGCACCGCCACCAGGTGGGTGACGGGCACATTGAGCGTCTGCGCCATGCCGCCGTCGCGGTGCACGCCGATCACCTCGAGCGCCTGGCAGCAGTTGGTGCGGCCCTGGCGGCAGGCGCGACACTCGCCGCAGTGCAGATAGGGGATGACGTAGACCGCCTGGCCGACCAGCGCCGGGTCGACGTCGTCGGCCACCGCGACCACTTCCCCGGCCAGCTCGTGGCCGAGCACGCGGGGGTACTCGAAGTAGGGCTGATTGCCGCCGAAGGCGTGGATATCGGTACCGCAGATACCGATACGGCGGATGGCGACACGCGCTTCGCCCGGCGCCAGCGGTGGCGTCGGGCGCTCGACCAGCGCCATCTCGCCGGGGCGCGAACAGACGACGACTTGCATGCGGATTCTCCTCACAAATAAGGGATATCGGCCTAAAGGTCAGGCCAATTGGCGCGCGGGCCGCCTTCCAGACTCAGGGAAGACGGCGCGGCGTTGCGGGGCGCTCAGCTCTCGATACAGCGCTGGCGCTGTTCGCCCAGCCCTTCGATGCCCAGGCGCATGGTCTGGCCCGGCTTGAGGAAGACCTTCGGATTTTGCCCCATGCCCACGCCCGGGGGGGTACCGGTGGAGATCACGTCGCCCGGCTGCAGGCTCATGAAGCGGCTCAGGTAAGCGACCAGATGCGGGATCTGGAACACCATGGTGCGGGTCGAGCCATCCTGGTAGCGCTGGCCGTCGACCTCCAGCCACAGATTCAGATCGTGGGGATCGGCGATCTCGTCGCGGGTCACCAGCCAGGGGCCGAGCGGGCCGAAGGTATCGCAGCCCTTGCCCTTGTCCCAGGTGCCGCTGCGCTCGAGCTGGAACTCGCGCTCGGAGACGTCGTTGATCACGCAGAAGCCGGCGACATGATTCATGGCGTCGGCTTCGTCGATGTAGCGCCCGCCGGTGCCGATCACTACGCCGAGCTCGACCTCCCAGTCGGTCTTGGTCGAATCGCGGGGGATCTCGACGTCGTCGTTGGGGCCGCAGATGGCGCTGGTCCACTTGTTGAACACCACCGGCTCGGCGGGCACCTCGGCGCCGGTCTCGGCGGCGTGATCCGAATAGTTGAGGCCGATGCAGATGAACTTGCCCACCCGGCCGACGCAGGGGCCGAGACGAGTGTCGGCGGCGACCTCGGGCAGGCGGCTCAGGTCGAGCTCGGCGAGTCGCGCCAGACCGGCGGCGGATAGCACTTCACCCGCGATGTCATCGATCTCGCCGGTGAGATCGCGCACGCGACCGTCGGCGTCGACGATCCCCGGCTTTTCCTGCCCCTTGGGGCCGTGGCGTAGCAGTTTCATGCCGTTTCCTTCTGTCTATGCATGGGTGCGTTCATCATCACTCTCTTTTAGTGCCGAGCGCAGGTCGTGCCAGGATGAACCCAGGGTTTGTACGAAAAGTCAGCGAGCGAAGGCCAGACCGGGACGCGTAGCCCAGGCAAGAATCGACGCAAACGGACCGGGCGGGCGCTCCCGCCGATTGTCGACGCCGTATTGCCGCGCACGGGTAGTTGTCGTGCAACGCCTAGTTGGACCAGCCGCCATCGATCATCTGCACCGTCCCGGTGATGAAACCGGCCTCGTCACTGGCCAGCCAGGTGGCCAGCGCGGCGATCTCCTCCACCCGGCCCAGCCGGCCCATGGGCTGACGCGCGACGAATTCGGCGAACACCTCGTCGGCGCTGCGCCCCTGCTGGCGTGCCTGTTCGGCGACCCGTTCGCGCAGCGAGGGCGAGTCCACGGTGCCCGGGCAGATGGCGTTGCAGCGGATGCCGCGGGTCATGAAGTCGGCGGCGATCGACTTGGTCAGCCCGATCACCGCGGCCTTGGTGGTGCCGTAGGCGAAGCGATTGGCGACCCCTTTGGTGCTGGAGGCGAGGGAGGCCATATTGATGATGCTGCCGCCGCCGTTCTCCAGCATCGCTGGCAGGGCGGCGCGCAGGGTGTAGAACATCGAGTCGACGTTGAGTCGCTGGGCCTGTGCCCACTGGGCCTCGTCGCACTCGAGGATCGAGCCGGCGGGCACCGTGCCGGCGCAGTTGAAGACGATATCCAGGGCGCCCAGCGACGCGATCAGGCGGTTCACCGCGGCGGCGTCGGTGACATCCAGCGCGTGGCACTCGGCGGCCTCCAGCCCGTCGAGCTTGGCCGCGTCGATATCGGTGGCGATCACCCGCGCGCCCTCGGCCAGGAAGCGCTCGACGGTGGCGCGGCCGATGCCCTGGCCGGCAGCAGTGATCAGAGCGGTCTTGTGGGCGAGGCGCATGGCGGGGCTCCTGAGCGTTGTCGAAGTTGGCTGACTGTTGTCGCACGGTGGCCTTTCGCTTCTAATGTCTAAAGGCCTGACCATTGGGCCGAGTATTATCCTATGCGTGGCGGCACCGCAAACCGCCAAACGTCTAATAGGCAGCGCCAGCGCCCGGGATTGCGTGCCAGTTTTCGACCAATGTCTAACAAGGACGCCGTTCCCGGGCGGCGGCCTGCCACAGGAGATCCCGCGATGCCGATTCAGACCATTCGCGCCCAGCGGCTCTATCGCCAGATCGCCGATCAGCTGCTGGCGTTGATCCGCCAGGGCGAGTTCCCGCCGGGCTCGCTGCTGCCGCCGGAGCGTGATCTGGCGCAGCAGCTCGGGGTCAGCCGCGCCTCGGTGCGTGAGGCGCTGATCGCGCTGGAGGTAGTGGGGCAGGTCGAGGTGCGGGTCGGCCACGGCGTGCTGGTACTGGAGCGTGCGGCGCCGGTGGAGACGTCGGTGATGCACGTCGCGCTTCGCCAGGAGCCGTGGGCGATCGATCCCGAGTTCGAAAGCGAGATCGAGCTCGACCTGGATCAGGAGATTCCGCCTTTCGCGCTGCTCGAGGCGCGCCGCTTCATCGAGCCGGAAACCGCGGCGCTGGCGGCGCTCAATGCCAGCGACGCCGATCTCGAGGCGATCCGCGAGGCCTACCAGCGCAACGTCGAGGACAACCGCCACGGCGGCAACAACATGGTCGGCGACCGCCTGATGCATATCCGCATCGCCGAGGCCTCGGGCAACGCCGCCTATGCCATGCTGCTCAAGCATCTGCTCGGCCATCAGTACGGGGTGATGTTCCGGCGGCTGCAGGCGCTGTTCATGTCCACCGACATGCCGCGCCGCTCGCAGCAGGACCACAGCCATATCCTCGCTGCCATCGAGGCGCGGGATGCCGAGGCCGCGCGGGCGGCGATGGCGGCGCATCTCGATCACGTGCTCGGGGTGTTCTTCGATAGCTGAGCCGGGTGCCGTTGCCGCCGACGATTCGATCGTATCGATGCTCGGGGGCGAAAAAAGCCAGTGTCGACATGCCCGCAGGCCGACTAGCCTTGCAGGAGTATTCACCGGGACACGCATCCCGATCTGCCGGCCGTATGCGCCGGCGCTACCCCCGCTGCAAGGAGCGTGCAATGAGCAAGGTACTGGTGCTTTATTACTCGAGCTACGGTCATGTCGAGACGCTGGCCAAGGCGATCGCCGAGGGCGCCAGCGGTGTCGGCGGCACCCAGGTGGACGTGCGCCGGGTGTCCGAGCTGGTCCCCGAGGAGGTGGCCGAGCAGTCGGGTTACAAGACCGATCAGGATGCACCGGTGATCGAGAGCCCCGACGCCCTGGCCGACTACGACGCGATCATCGTCGGTACGCCGACCCGGTTCGGCAACATGGCCTCGCAGATGCGCAACTTCTGGGACATGACCGGTGGCCTGTGGGCCCAGGGCAAGCTGGTCGGCAAGGTCGGCAGCGCCTTCGTCTCCACCGCGAGCCAGCACGGCGGCCAGGAGACCACCTTGACCTCGATCCATACCACGCTGCTGCATCACGGCATGGTGATTGCTGGCGTGCCCTACAGCTGCGCCGGGCTCACCAACATGAGCGAGATCACCGGTGGCACGCCCTATGGTGCCTCCACCCTGGCGGGGGCCGACGGCAGCCGCACACCCAGCGAGAACGAGCTGGAGATCGCCCGCTTCCAGGGCAAGCACGTGGCCGAGCTGGCGGCCAAGCTCGCCGGCTGAGGCCGGTCGGCCAAGGCCCTTTTCCCCCGGGCCGACCAACGAGAGCCGCTGATCTCATCGAGGTCAGCGGCTTTTTCCTGGGCGATAGTCGAACTCGTGAAAATCCGCCGCGAGGCCGGCCCCGGAGAGATCCTGGGCGCAGAGGCCGATGAAGGTGCCGGTGAAGCGGATGTAGTCCGGGTCGTCGTCGCAGAGATGGGAGATGTCGAGTGGCTCGCCGATCGGTTGCCAATCGATAGCATCGGCGTGTCGATCCGGATCGCTCTGCGCATCGCCCGGCGCATGGAAGAAACGCAGCTTTTCGCGCGCCAGGCGCGCCATCAGGCGCACGTCACCCGCCATCAGAGGGACATCGACGGTCAGCGGCTCGTCGTAGACGCCGTGGCGCGAGACGACGATACCGAGACAACGGCCCAGCGTCTCCTCCCGGGTCACCCTGAGATAGACATAATCCTTGGTGTCGTAATAGAGGATCAGCCCCGCCATCTGCTGGAAATGCTCGGGGTCGAAGGAGAGGCGTGTCTCCACCTCCACGTCGAGATGGGTCAGGCGCCTGGCCAGCAGGCTCTGTCGGTGGGTCGACTGCATCGACTCGCCGCCCTTGAGTCGCAGACAGCCCGGGCGCTCGCTCAGCGACAGCCAGGTGTCGTCGAACGGCCGGCGCAGACTCTGCCAGTAGCGGTAGAGGCTCGGGCTCTCGAAGGTATCGTGATCCGGCTCGGCGAGGGGGGGCTGCCAGTGCAGCTCCGGGCCGGCCACCCGGTGGCTGGGGTAGGGGCCGCCAGCGATGCGAAGCCAGTCATCCTCGGTCCAGACGCAGCGCTGCAGGGCGGTTTCGCGCCCCAGCATGCAGCGCCCGGCGACGACCGGGCGGGCACAGAGGTGGGCGCAGTACCACTCGCCTCCGGGGGTCTCCACCAGACTGCCATGGCCGGCCTTCTGCAACTGATCGCGCGCATCCGGGTTCGAGGTGAGCACCGGGTTGGTCGGGTCGACCTCGTAAGGACCGGTCAACTCACGTGAGCGAGCCACCGTCATGGCATGACCGTAGCCGGTACCGCCCTCGGCGGTGACCAGGTAGTAGTAGCCGTTTCGCCGATAGAGGTGCGGGGCCTCGGTGACGCCCAAGGACGTCCCCCGAAAGATATTGTGCACGGGCCCGGTGAGCTGTTGGCGTTCGATGTCGTAGCGCTGCAAGGCGATACCGGCGAAGGCGTTCCGACCCTTGCGGAAATCCCAGATCATGTTGAGCAGCCAACTGCTGCCGTCATCGTCGTGGAACAGCGAAGGGTCGAAGCCGCTACTGTTGAGAGGAGTCGGTTCCGACCAGGGTCCTTCGATCCGCTCGGCGCTGACCAGGTAGTTGTGGGTGTCCTTGAACGCGCCACGGCGACTCTTGACGTCGGTGTAGATCAGATGGAAGCGGCCATGTGCGTAGCTCAGGCACGGCGCCCATACGCCGCCGGAATCGATATCGCCGATCATGTCCAGCTGCGAGCGCCGGTCGAGGGGCGAGGGCAACTGGCGCCACTGGGCCAGATCCCGGGAGTGATAGAGGGCGACGCCGGGAAACCATTCGAAGGTCGAGGTGGCGATGTAGTAGTCGTCGTCGACCCGGAGTATCGACGGGTCCGGATGAAAGCCGGGCAGGATGGGGTTGGCAATGAGGGACATGCGATCTCCTGTCGCGACGGGGTTCAGCGTTTGGCGGCGAGATCGGCGACGATGGCCGGATAGCGCTTGTCGAGGTCGTAGAACAGCATCAGCACGATCATCAGCGCGCAGAGACCCATCGGCAGATAGACGAACAGCGCCTGGATCGCGAACAGTGCGGTGTCGCTCTGCTCGCCGCCACCGCCGACATAGCCGCCGAAGGCCAGTATCCATCCCAGCAGCGCCGTGCCCAGCCCGCTGCCGATCTTGATGCCCATGCTGCCGCCGCTGTAGACCATGCCTTCGTTACGAATCCCGGTCTTCCACTCTCCGTACTCGATGGTGTCGCCGAGCAGCGCGAACATGCTGCCGTTGATCGGTGCCTTGCCGAGTCCGCGGATGATGGTACCGGCGACGATCAGGTAGACGTTGCCGAGGTCGATCAGCATGACGCCGTAGCCGACCAGGGTGATCAGCTCGCCGACGATGATCGCGTTGCGCTTGCCGTAGCGCTTGGTGATCGGCGCCACGAAGGCCATGCCTGCCAGGATGAAGACGATGTAGGCGGTCGTGATGACGCCTACCAGCCAGGTATCGTCGAGCAGGTACTGGGCGTAGTAGACGACCGCCCCGGAGTTGAGTGCGTTGAAGATATAGGTGATCAGGATGAACAGCGTGGCCAGCGCCCAGTAGCGATTCTTGCCGAGGGTGCGCAGGCTCTGCTTCAGGGGAACCGGTGCCTGGCGCCGGCGCGCTTCTGCCGGCTGGACGCGTTCGTGGGTGCTCTTGAAGGTGAACAGGAAAAGCCCCGTACCGATGGCGCCGAAGATCGCGAAGGTGACGATCCATCCCGCCTGGCCGCCGCCGAACAGCGTGGCGACCGGCAGCGTCAGGTTGCTCACCAGCAGCACGCCGATCAGCGCCAGGCTCATGCGGAAGACGTTGAGCAGCGAGCGCTGATACTGGTCCTGGGTGATCAGCGAGTTGAGCGTGCCATAGGGTACGTTGAGGCCGGTATAGACCAGGCATACCAGGTTATAGGTCACCGCGATGTAGACCGTCTGCCAGAACGGCGAGACATCGGGTACCGCGAACAGCAGCACCGCCGAGATCGCGAATGGCACCGCCAGCCACAGCAACCAAGGCCTGGCCTTGCCGTGTCGCGAGGTGGTCTTGTCGATCACGTAGCCCATGGCGATGTCCGAGACACCGTCGAACACGCGCGAAAACAGCATGATAGAGCCGATGATACCGGCGGCGACGCCGATCACGTCGGTGTAGTAGTAGACGATGAAGATGCTCATCGCCTGCCAGATGAAATTGCTGGCCAGATCCCCGCAGCCGTAGCCGATCCGCTCCATCAGCGGTACGGCGGCAGCGGGATCGTGGGCTGACCCTGGGGTTGTCTCAGTGTTGCCTGTCTCTGGGGGGCTTGTCTCTGTAGGGCTTGTCGTCAGCGTGCTTGTCTCGCGCGTCATTATCACCTCGCTGCCTGTGAGGGTCGCCGCGGCCGCTGCTCGTGGCAGGACCGCGACGACCACCGCCTATCCGCGAATTGCCGCCTTACTCGTAGACCATCTCTTCGAGTTCCAGGCCCTTGGTCTCGCGGACGAAACGCGCCACGAAGAAGATCGAGATCAGCGCGCACAGGGCGTAGAAGCCGTAGGCGCCGGTCAGCCCGATCGAGGCGAGCATGATCGGGAAGGTCATGGTGATGGCGAAGTTGGCCACCCACTGGAACAGCCCGGCGATCGCCAGCCCCGAACCGCGCACCTGGTTGGGGAACATCTCGCCGAGCATGACCCACATCACCGGGCCCCAGGAGACGTTGAAGCAGAAGACGTAGACGTTGGCGGCGATCAGCGCGAGCACACCGTTGCCGCTGGAGAGTGCCAGGCTGCCATTGACCATGTCGGCGGTGGAGAAGGCGTAGACCAGCAGCGCCAGGGTCAGTGTCATCCCCAGCGACCCGGCCCACAGCAGCGGCTTGCGTCCGATCCGGTCGATCAGGCCGATGGTGACCAGACAGGCGGCGATACTCACCGCGCCGCTGATCACGTTGATCATCAGGGCATCATTCTCGGAGAAACCTACCGCCTGCCACAGCACGGCACCGTAGTAGAACACCACGTTGATACCCACCAACTGCTGGAACACCGCCAGCCCGATGCCCACCCACACCAGCTTGAGCAGCTTGCCGGTGGCGGGATTGATCAGGTCCGACAGGCGCGGCTGATGGCGGCTGGAGAGCGACTGGCGAATCTCGCCCAGACGGCGCTCGGTGGTGGCGGCGTCGTAGACCAGCCGCAGCACCCGTTCGGCCTTGGCCTCCTGGCCGGCGCTGACCAGAAAGCGCGGGCTCTCGGGGATGAACAGCAGGGCCACGAAGAAAATGCCGGCGGGCACCAGCTCCATCCAGAACATGCAGCGCCACGCCTCGAAGCCGAACCACAGCGGCTCGGTCGAGCCGCCGGCGACGTTGGCCAGGACGTAGTTGTTGAGAAACGAGAAGAACAGCCCACCGATGATCGCCACCTGCTGGATGGTCGCCAGCCGGCCGCGCAGATGCGAGGGGGCGATCTCGCTGATATAGGCCGGTGACATCACGCTGGCGGCGCCCACCGCCAGGCCGCCCAGCACCCGGTAGACGACGAACTCGAGCGAGCCCCCGGCGATACCCGAGCCCCAGGCGCTGATCAGGAACAGCACCGCGGCGACGATCAGCAGCGTGCGCCGGCCGAAGCGATCGGCCAGGCGCCCGGCGAAGAACGCCCCCACGGCGCAGCCGAGCAGCATCGAGGCGACGTTGAAGCCGGTGCCCACGCTCTCGGAGTGGAACGCCTGCTGGAGGCCGTCGACGGTGCCGTTGATGACCCCGCTGTCGAACCCGAACAGGAAGCCGCCGATGGCGGCGACGCAGCAGATCAGCATGACCACGAAAGGGTGTTGCGAAGCGCTGGATATTGGCATTGTCAAGCTCCGTTGGCGTGTGTCCAGGCGTATCACTCGTTATGGATACGGGCGTGAGTCACGGGGTGAGCCTGGGCCGCTCACAGCCAGCCGGCATCGACCCAGTAGTTGTGGGCGGTACAGGCGGCGGCATCGTCGGAGGCCAGGAACAGCACCATCGCTGCGATGTGCTCGGGATGGATGCGCAGCTTGAGCTTCTGCTCGGCGACGATCTGGGCTTCATCCTCGGGGGTGTACCAGCGCGACTGGCGTGGGGTCTTGACGTTGCCGGGGATGACGCAGTTGACGCGGATACCGTCGCTGCCCAGATCGCTCGCCAGCGCCCGGGTCAGCCCCTCGATACCGGCCTTGGCCGTTTCGTAGAGCAGCATGCCGGGCTGGCCCAGGTGCCAGCTGATCGAGCCGAGGTTGACGATCGCCCCCTGGCCCTGACGGCGCATGGCCGGTGCCACCGCCCGTGCCGCCAGCACCAGATGGCGCAGATTGACGTTCATGCGCTCGTCCCAGTACTCGGGAGTGACGTCCTCCAGCCGGTGGCGGTCGTCGTTGGCGGCGTTGTTGACCAGCACGTCCACCGCGCCGATCGCCTCCAGGGTGGCGGCCAGGGCCGCCGGGTCGGTGAGATCGCAGCGGTGGTAGTGCACCGTGTCGCCCAGCTCGGCGGCCAGGGTCTCGGCTTCGTCCAGGATGTCGAGAAAGTGCACCTCGGCGCGCTGGGCGGCAAAGGCGCGCACCAGCCCTTCGCCGATGCCGGACCCGCCGCCGGTGATGACGACGCGCTTGCCTTGGAGGCTGGGGTAGATCGCTGAGGGCATGGCACGCTCGCTGTTCGTGAAGAGTTAGTAAATAGTATTAACTAATGGCGCGTCTCAGCATGCGCCGGGTGCGGGACGCTGGCCATTGGCCATTGGTGGTAAGGGCAAGAGTGGCGGTGGGTGCGGCTGTCGTTGGCTCTGACGCTTTCGTTGGCTCTGATATAGTCCCAGCATTACCTTCCGCGCCGAGCCGTCCATGCCCAATCACTTCACGCCCCATGCCGCCGGTGATCTCAACTACCTGAAGAGCCTCAATCGCAGCACGATCCTGAGCACGGTCCGCCGCTATCCGGGGCTGTCGCGGGCCGATATCGCCCTGCGCACCGGGCTGACCAAGGCCACCGTGGGCAGCGTGGTCAACGCGCTCAGCGACAGCGGCTGGCTGCGCGAGGGCGAGCTGCACGCCCGCGGCGGCGGGCGTCCGGGGCGCTCGCTCTACCTGGATGGCGAGCACCATGTGATGCTCGGCGCCGAAGTGGGGGTGAAGGGGCTGCGCGTGGTGGCGTGCAATCTCCAGGGCGAGCTGCTCGCCAGCCAGCGTCTGGATGATTCGCCCACCACGCCGGCACAGACCGCGGCGGTGCTGGCGCGGCTGATCGAGGCGCTGCGCGGCGATCCGGCGATCGCGACGCGGCCCTGTCTGGGGCTCGGAGTGGCGCTGCCGGGGCCGGTGGCGCCGCAGGCGCCGATCCTGCGTCTGGCGCCCAACCTGGGCTGGGTCGACGTCGACTTCCTGGCGCTGTTACGCGCCGAGCTCGACTGGCCGGCGGGGGTGTGGCTGCTCGACAACGAAGCCAATGCGGCTGCCTTCGGCGAGTTCTACTTCATCGAGGGCGCGCCGCCGGAGTCGATCGCCTATCTCAGTGCCGGCAGCGGTATCGGCTGCGGCGTGGTCAGTGGCGAACATTTCCCGGTGATTCCGCGGGGGCACCAGGGGCTGGTGGGGGAGATTGGCCACACCGTGCTGGTGGCGGAGGGGGCGCGCTGCCACTGCGGCAATCACGGCTGTGCCGAAACCCTGGTCAGTGGCTGGATGCTGCGCGAGTCTCTCGGCGTGGAGGCCGATGCCAGCCTGAGCGCATCGCTGCTGGCGCGTCTCGACGAGCCCGAGGTCCGTGCGGCGCTGGCGCGGGCCGGGCGTGCGCTGGGGCTCTTGATGCTCAACCTGCATCACACCCTCAACCCCTCGATGCTGATCCTCGGTGGCTCGCTGATGCGCCTCGGCGAGCCGCTGGTGGCACCGGCGCTGGCCTACTTCGATGCCCACCAGAACGACCTGCTGCGCCAGACCCAGCGGGTGCCGGTGAAGGTGGTCGAGGACAGCACCTTCACCGCCGCCCGCGGCGCCGCCGCCCAGGTCATGGCCCGGGCGGCGATCGAGGTCTGAGCCGCGCTCAGTTGCGCTGCAGGCGCACCTCGCTGGAGCCGTTGCCCTTGGGCTCGACCCGGATCTGGAGCGGGATTCGCTCGTGCATCTCCTGCACGTGGGAGATCACACCGACGCGTCGGCCCTGGGCCTGCAGGCCATCGAGGGCATCCATCGCCAGCGCCAGCGACGCCGGGTCGAGGCTACCGAAGCCCTCGTCGATGAACAGCGACTCGATCGCCAACTGGTGCGAGGCCATCGAGGCCAGCCCCAGCGCCAGGGCCAGCGACACCAGGAAGGTCTCGCCGCCGGAGAGCGAGTGCACCGAGCGCCGCTCGTCGGCCATGTCGTCATCGATCACCAGAATGCCCAGCTCGCTGCCGCCCCGTTCCAGGCGGTAGCGCGGCGTCAGCGCGCGCAGGTGCTGGTTGGCGTGGGTCAACAGGTGGTCGAGGTTGTAGGCCTGGGCGATGCGCCGGAAGCGCTTGCCGTCGGCGCTGCCGATCAGGCCGTTGATCCGCTCCCAGCGCTGCAACTCCTGCGCCGCCGCTTCGCGCTGGCGCGCCCCCTCCTGCTGTACCTGGCGCCGGCGGTCGTCCTCGGCGAGCTGCTGCTGGGCGGTGTCGCGGCGTTGCTGCTGGGCCTGCCATTCGCTCTCCAGCGCCTGCAGGCGCTCGCGCTGGGCAGCGTGGCGCGCGCTCAGCGCATCTTCGTGCTCGGTATCGAGCAGCCGCGCCTCGGGGGTCTCTGGCAGTAGCAGACGGCGCTGCTCGATCAGGGCGCGGCGGCGCTCCTCGACGGCGACCCGGGCTGCGTCGCGCTCGCGCTCGCGCCGCTCGCAGGTCTCGCGCAGCTGTCGATGTGCGGTCTCGGTGTAGCCCAGCAGGGTCTCCAGCCGCGCCTCGTCGAGCTCGGGCTGGGTGTGCCGCCATGCCTGCCAGGCGCGCTCGAGCTCGGCGTGGGTGGCCTGCTCCTCCTGCTGGCGCTGGGTCAGATCGGCGATCTGCTGGGTCAGCCGTGCGTGGGTCTGCTCCAGCGTCTGCCACTGCGCCTGGCGCGCTTCCCACCGCTGCTGCGTCTGCTGGCGCTGCGCCTCCAGCGCGGCCTGCCAGGCCTGGGCCGAGGCGTGCTCGCCCAGCGCCGCGCCGAGTGTCTGGTGTGTGCGTGTCAGCGCCTGCTCCAGCTCCGGCAGTGCGGCGGCGAGCGTCTCCAGGCGCGTCCGGTCGAGGGCCTGGCGTGTCTCCAGCTTGCCCAGCGCCAGGGTCAGGCTCTGACGCTGACGTTCGAGCGGGTCCAGGGTGCGTTCGATGGTGTCGAGCCGCTGCAGCCGCTCGCTGGCCTCCTGGCGTTCATCCCGGGCCTGCCCGCGCTGGCTTTGCAGCCACTCGCCAGGGTGCTCGGCGTCGCTCAGCTCGGCGCGCAGCGGGTGGTCGGCCAGGGCACTGGCGGCGGCATCGCGGGCCGGCACCAGCGCTTGCTGGCGCTGCTCGGCAGCCAGCAGCGTCTGGCGGCAGCTGCGCCACTCGACGCTCAGCTCTTGATGCTGTTCGCGGGCGGCCGCCACGCGCTGGGCCTCCTGCTCGAGCTGCTGTCGCTCCTGGGCTTCGATGCTGGCGACCAGCGCCTCCCCCGGATGCGCCGGCGGCGCGTCGCGGTAGGGGTGATCGGTGGCGCCACACACCGGGCACGGTGTCTCTTCACGCAGCTGCTGGCGTAGCCGCGCGACCTCGTCGCTGCGCGCAGCGCGGGCGCTCTCGATCTGTTCGCCGATCTGGGCCTGGCGCTGCTCGGCTGCGGTGAGATCGCGCTTGGCCTGCTGGCCCGCCTGTTCGAGTTGGGTCAGCCGTTCGCGGCTCTCTGCGAGCTGTTGCTGCAGCGTCGCCTGCTCATGATCCAGACGCTCGCGTTCGCGCCACGCCTGGGTCAGAGTGTCCAGGGCGTCTAGCCGTGTCTGGACGCTGTCACGGCTGTGGTTGAGGGCGGCACGCAGGTCAGCCGCGGCGGTCTCCGTCGTCGCTGTCTCCAGCAGCGCAGCGAGGTGCTGCTGCTGGGCCTCGATCTGCTGCGCCTGGGTGGCCAGGCGCTGCTGTAGCTGCGTCTGCTGCTGTGCGCTCTCGGCCGCGGCGGCATTGAGTTGCGCTTGCTCCGCGCGCTGCTGATCGCACTGCTGCTGGAGCCGATCACGCTCGCTCTCCAGCTGGCGCGCCTGCTCCAGCTCGGGCTGAGCGTCGCGCTGCGCGGCGGCGGCGCGTTCGCGGGCGGTGCTGGCGGCTTCCAGCTCGGGTGTCAGGGCCTGGCGTTCGCCGTCGCAGCGGTCGAGTGCGGCGCGGGCTTCGGCCAGCTGCTGCCCACGCCGGGCCAGGGTCTCTGCCAGGCTGCGTCGCTGCTGGGCACGCTCGCGCCAGGGGGCAATGGCGTCGAGCTGGGCGAGGGTGTGGCGCTCCTCCTGGGCGGCGGCGATCGCTGCCTCGGCCGCCTGCAGGGCGCTCTCGGCCTGCTGCCAGTCGGCGCTCAGCCGGGCCTGGCGTTCGAGCTCGGTGCCCTCGCCACGCAGCTGCTCGCGCCGGGTCTGCAGCGCTGCCAGCGCCTGCTGCTGTGATGCGGCCTCGCGCTCCAGGTCGGCGCGGGCCTCGGTGTCCGCCGGCAGGGCGTCGGCGAGGCGCGCTTCGATCGCCTCCAGCGCGCCTCTGGCCGTGCGCGTGCGCTGGAAGGCGGCGCGCGAGATGGCGGAGTAGTGCTGGGTATCGGTGAGCCGCTCCAGCAGCTCGCTGCGGGCGTTGTCGTCGGCCTTGAGAAAGGCGGCGAACTCGCTCTGGGCGAGCAGCACGGCACGGGTGAACTGGTCGAAATTGAGTCCCAGCCGCTCCGGCAGCAGGCGGTCGAATTCGCGCTTCTGTGCCGTCAGCAGCTGGTTGGCGTCGAGATCGGTGAGCGACTGCTCGACCTTCTGCAGGCTGCCGTCGAGCTTGTCGCGGGCCCGACGCACGCTCCAGCGGGCGCGGTAGCGGCGGCCGTCGCGGCCGACGAAATCGACCTCGGCGAAGCCGCTGGCGCAGCCGCGGCGCAGCAGGGTACGGGCATCGGCGGTGGTCAGGGTGTCGCGGCCCACGTCGGCGATCTGGGAGTCGCGAACCGGCGCCTGGCGCAGTCGCGGCGTGCTGCCATAGAGCGCCAGGCAGAGCGCATCGAGCAGGGTGCTCTTGCCGGCGCCGGTGGGGCCGGTGATGGCGAACAGCCCCTGGTCGGCGAGCGGGGCGGTGGTGAAGTCGAGCTCGTGGCGTCCTGCCAGCGAGGCCAGGTTCTCCAGCCGGATGGCGAGTATCTTCATGTGTCTGGCTCCGCGTCCTGTACCTCCTGTACCAGGGTGGCGAAATCCCGCGCCACCGCTTCCGGCGGTGTCTCGCCATACTCGGCCTGCCAGCGGCGGGCGAAGATCTCCTGGGGGGTGAGGCTGTCGAGATCGACCGCGATGCTGTTCGCGGTGTCGCCCCCGGCGTTGGGGTAGTGGCTGTGGATGCGCAGCAGCCGCAGCGGCTTGTCGGCGATCGCCGCCTCGATCCGGGCGCGCAAATCGGGCTGCGGCGTCTCGAGCGCCACGCGCACCTCCAGCCACGGCCAGCGCTCCCGCGGCAGCGCCTCCCCGGTGCTGGATTCGGGCTGCCACGCCATCAGCTCGGCCTCGACCGCCTCGACGCTGCCCGGACCGATGCGCTCCAGCGCCACGTGGCGAGGTATCGGCAGGCTCTCGACGGTGTCGAGTTCGGCCCCGTTCAGGCTCACTTCGAGCACCTGATGGCGGTAGTGGCTCTCGCTGAAGTCCAGCGGCAGCGGCGAACCGCTGTAGCGGATGCGCGGCTCGCCCACCTGCTGTGGCCGATGGAGATGACCCAGAGCTACATAGGCGATCGAGGGCGGAAAGAGCGCGGCGGAGATCGCCTCCTCACCGCCGATCACGATCGGCCGTTCGCTCGCCTCGGAGACGGCGGCGCCCTGCAGATGGGCGTGGCTCATCGCCACCAGCGCCTGGCCCGGTTCGCGGCGAGCCTCGGCGGCTGCGACCAGCTCGCGGTGCACGCGGGCGATGCCGTCGCGGTAGTCGTCGACATCGCCGCCGGTGACCTCCGCCGGACGCAGAAAGGGCAAGGCCAGGCACCAGGCGCGAATCTCCCCCGTGGCGTCGGGCAGCGGCACCAGCAGGTGCTCGCTGTCGAGCCTGCCATCCTCGAGCCAGTGCACCCGCCCCAGGGCATGGGTCTTGAGACGCTTCATCAGCGGCGCCGGCAGTTCGATGCGCGAACCGCTGTCGTGGTTGCCGGCGATCATCACGATCTCCAGCGTCGGCAGGGCGGCGTGGGCGGCGACGATGAAGTCGTAGAGCAGCTCCTGGGCCCGCAGCGAGGGATTGACCACATCGAAGATGTCACCGGCGATCAGCAGCGCATCGGGCTGACGCTCGGCGAGCGTCGCCAGCAACCAGTCGAGAAAGGCACTCTGTTCGACATGGCGCTCCTGGCCATGGAAGGACTGGCCCAGATGCCAGTCGGCGGTGTGGAAGAGTTTCACGATGCGGCGCCTTGTGACGTCTGAGAGGGTGAAGCGGCAAGCGCGATGCCAAGTGTAACGCGACGACCGCCTCGGAGAAGATCGGCGGAGGAAAAGAACGACCATGGGCGGATCGAAGGCGCGGCGCATTGGAGAGACGCGTGCGCCGTGACTAGGCTTCTGGACGTCGACAGCACGGGAGAGCACCACCGCCATGGCACTACATGACTGGAACCTGACGCCGGAGGCGGCGATCGCCCTGCAGAAGCGGCTGGCACCGAGCGTCAGGCGCGAGGATACGCTGGGCGAGGTGGGCCTGATCGCCGGCATGGATATCGGCTTCGAGGATGGCGGGGAGACCACCCGCGCGGCGCTGGTGCTGCTCGAGTGGCCGTCGCTTGCGCTGGTGGAACAGGTGGTGCATCGCGAGCCGACGCGCATGCCCTATGTGCCGGGGCTGCTGTCGTTTCGCGAGATACCGGCGGCGCTGGGGGCCTTCGAGCAGCTCTCTCGGCGCCCGGATCTGATCATGGTCGACGGCCAGGGCATCGCCCATCCGCGTCGTCTGGGCATCGCCTCGCACCTGGGGCTGTGGCTCGATCTGCCGACCATCGGTGTGGGCAAGAGCCGGCTGTGCGGCCAGTTCGGCGAGGTGCCGTCGGCCAAGGGGGAGTGGACGCCGCTGACCGACCGGCGGCGCGAAGAGGACCCGAGCGATGTCAGTGTCGACGCCCACGGCCGGGTCACCATCGGCGCGGTGCTGCGCTCGCGGGAGGGGGTGAAGCCGCTGTTCGTGTCGCCGGGGCACCGGCTCTCCCTGCCCACCGCGGTCGACTGGGTGGTGCGCTGCCTGGGCCGGACCAAGCTGCCGGAGCCGACCCGGCTGGCGGATCGGCTGGCATCGAGGAAGGGCGAGGTGGCGGTCAGCGGGCAGCTGTCGCTGTAGCCGCGCTGCCTAGCTCTCCGGTATTGCCGAGTGCAGACCGTTTTCGTCCATAGCCTAAACGATATCCAGCGATACCGGCTCCCGGGGTGCCGGGAAGGCGTCATCGAGCCGGGTGAGATCGTCAGCGTCGAGGGCGATGTTCAAGGCGGCGGCATTGGCATCCACGTGGGCCAGGGTCGATGCCTTGGGGATGGCGACCACCGGCCTTGGTCTCTCGTGCTGGTGGCAGGCGGGGCGAATGCTCCAGGCCAGCAGGATCTGGGCGGCGCTGGCGCCATGCTTGTCGGCGATCTCGTTGACCACGGTAGCGGAGAGCAGCTTGGCACGCAGTCGACCGCCCTGGGCGAGGGGGCAGTAAGCCATCACCGGCATATGGTGATCCTGCATCCAGGGCATGACATCGACCTCGATCCCGCGGGAACCGAGGTGGTAGAGCACCTGGTTGGTCGCGCAATCGGCGGCGGCCGGCAGGGCTTCCATGGCCCTGAGGCTGCCGGCATCGAAGTTGGAAACGCCAAAGCGGCGGATCTTGCCCTGATCGCGCAGCCGCTCGAACGCCTCGAAGGTCTCTTCCAGGGGGATGCTGCCGGGCCAGTGCAGCAGATAGAGATCGAGGGTCTCGATCCCCAGCCGCTCGAGGCTGCCTTCGCAGGCGGCGATGGCGCTGTCGCGACCGGCGTTCCAGGGGTAGACCTTGGAGACCACGAAGGCGTCGTCGCGACGACCGCGTAGCGCCTCGCCGACGACCTCCTCGGCACCGCCGTCACCATACATCTCGGCCGTATCGATCAGCGTCAGGCCAAGGTCCAGGCCGTGCTGCAACGCCGCCACCTCCTGCTGGCGCGGCACCCGATTCTCGCCCATATACCAGGTGCCCTGGCCGATGGCCGGCAAGGCCAGCGACGGGGCGCTTCGGGACTCGGGCAATTCGATCCGTGGTATCTGCCGGGGCATGGAATACTCCCTGTCGGTTGAGGCGTTACTGTTATGCTGGTCGCCACTCGCGGGTTTCGCAAACCCCTTCGTCGGTCTTCGTGTCACCTTGTTTGACGCCTGTATTCCTTGCGTTGGTTTTGGGTGAACCGCGGCCCGGTGCGGGTCAACGTATCGCAGTCATCGTCTACCGGTTTCAGGAGACTCCTCATCGAACCCTCTTCGCTCCATCAGACCCGGGCCTGGGTCGAATCCTTCGTCGTGGCACACGATATCTGTCCCTTTGCCGGCCGCGAGATGCGTCGGGATGCCATTCGCTACGCCGTGGCCGAGGCCAGTGACCTGGAGGGGCTGCTGCACGAACTGATCGCCGAGTGCCGGCATCTCGATGCGAACGCGGCGATCGCCACCACGCTGCTGATCGCGCCCGCGGGCATGGAGGATTTCGACGACTATCTGGACTGGCTCGAGCTGGCCGAGCGGCTGCTGGAAGATCAGGGCTATGTCGGCATCTATCAGCTGGCCAGTTTCCACCCGGACTATGTGTTCGAGGGGGTCGAGGCGACCGATCCTGCCAACGCCACCAACCGTTCCCCCTGGCCGATGCTGCACCTCCTGCGGGAGGCCGAGCTCGAGCGGGCGATCGCGCACCATGCCGACCCCGAAGGCATTCCCGAGCGCAACATGGCGCGGCTGCGCGAACCCGGCTCGGCGGCGCTGGCGGCCGGGCTGGCGGTACGGGAGGCCGAGTGACGCAAGCCCCACGCCTGCGGCGGCGACGCATGTCGATGGCTGCAATGCCGTGTCGGGACTACTCTGGGGAGGGATCTGGGGCGGAGGCGCCGACTGTCCGGGCCTCCCGTCTTCAGCCGTTGTCAGTGGGCCCCTGCGGGGCCTTCCAAGGAGCGATACCATGCAGACCGTTACCCGTGGCGGTGAACCCGTCGAGGTGAGTGGCCGTTTTCTCGAGAAGGGCGACAAGGCGCCGCCGTTCACGCTGACCGATGCCGAGCTCAAGGATGTCCAGCTCGATGACTACGCCGGCAAGCGCAAGGTGCTCAACATCATCCCCAGCATCGACACCCAGACCTGTGCGATGTCGGCGCGCAAGTTCAACGAGCGTGCCAGCCAGCTCGACAATACCGTGGTGCTGGTGGTGTCGGCGGACCTGCCGTTCGCCCAGGTGCGCTTCTGCGGGGCGGAAGGGCTCGACGATGTCAGTACGCTCTCCTGCTTCCGCCATCCCGAATTCCGCCAGCTCTATGGTGTCTCGCTGGACAGCGGTCCCATGGCCGGGCTGTGCGCGCGGGCGGTGGTAGTGATCGACGAAGAGGATCGGGTGATCCACGCCGAGCTGGTCAGCGAGATCAAGCAGGAGCCGGATTACGACGCGGCGATCGGCGCGCTCGACGCCTAGGTGGACAGGAAAGATCCTAAGTTCGATGAGAGTTGAAGGCATGGTCTACACTGATCCGCGAGCCATCCCCAAGGATGGATGCGGACGACGACCGCAGCCTTCACACGACCCATGGAGACGATGATGACGATCAAGAAATCCGGTTCCGCCGAATGGAAAGGCAGCCTCAAGAAGGGCAAGGGCGTGGTGTCCACCCAGAGCGGTGCGCTCAAGGAGAACCCCTACGGGTTCAATACCCGCTTCGAGGGTCAGCCCGGCACCAACCCGGAGGAGCTGGTCGCCTCCGCGCATGCCAGCTGCTTCTCGATGGCGCTGTCGATGATGCTGGGCGAGGAGGGTATCGAGCCCGAGAGCATCAAGACCGAGGCCACCGTGATCATGGAGCAGGATGACAGCGGTTTCACCATCACCGCGGTCGAGCTCAAGACCGTGGCCAAGATCCCCGGTGCCGATCAGGCGACCTTCGACAGCGCCGCGCAGAAGGCCAAGGAGGGCTGCCCGATCTCCAAGCTGCTCAACGCCAAGATCTCGCTGGACGCCAAGCTCGAGAGCTGAGGCGCCTGGCGCTGACCACCGCGAGCCGGCCCCAGGGCCGGCTCGCTGCGTTTTGGGCGGCGTTCAGGGCCATGACGGCGTGTTGGGACTCTGTTAACGTACTCTGCCCCGCGCGTCTTGCCTGACATCCGCTGCCGGCTTCACGGCGCCCGGGCGGGAACAGGGACACACCCGACTTCGACGCCCCACGACACAAGACAACAGCCATGGCAACTCTTCCCCAATACGACGCGGCCCCGTCGCGCCCCCTGTCTCGCGGAGACATCAAGGTCCTGTCGCTGTCCGCCCTCGGCGGCGCGCTGGAGTTCTACGACTTTATCATCTTCGTCTACTTCGCCACGGTCATCGGGGCGCTGTTCTTCCCGCCGGAGATGCCCGAGTGGCTGCGCATGGTGCAGACCTACGGCATCTTCGCCGCCGGCTATCTGGCGCGGCCGCTGGGCGGCATCATCATGGCGCACTTCGGCGACCTGCTGGGGCGCAAGCGGATGTTCACGCTGTCGATCTTCCTGATGTCGGTGCCGACCCTGCTGATCGGCTGCCTGCCCACCTATGAGACGATCGGCTACGCCGCACCGCTGCTGCTGGTGCTGATGCGCATCCTGCAGGGCGCGGCGGTGGGCGGCGAGGTGCCCGGGGCCTGGGTCTTCGTCACCGAGCACGTCTCGCGCAAGGACGTCGGTCTGGCCTGTGGCACCCTGGCCTCGGGGCTGGTCGCCGGTATCCTGATCGGCTCGATCATCTCGGCCTTCTTCAAGTCCTACTACAGCGCCGAAGAGATCAGCGCCTACGGTTGGCGGGTGCCCTTCCTGATCGGCGGGGTCTTCGGCTTCATCGCGGTCTACCTGCGCCGCTACCTGGAAGAGACCCCGGTGTTCGCCGAGATGCGCGCCAAGAAGGCGCTCTCCCAGGGGCTACCGGTCAAGCGGGTGCTCTCCAGCCATCTCGACAGCGTGGTGCTGTCGATGGGCGTGACCTGGATCCTGACCGGCGCCGTGGTGGTGGTGCTGCTGCTCACCCCGAGCCTGCTCAAGAGCCTCTACGCCATCGATGCCTCCTATGCCAACGTCTGGGCCATCGTCTGCACCGTGTTCGGCAGCATCGCCGCCGGCTGGTGCGCCGACCGCCTGGGCAGCGGCGTGACCCTGATCCTGTGGAGCCTGCTGCTGGGTGGCGCCTATTGGGTGATGATGCACACGGTGCCAGAGGACCCCAGCCAGCTGCTGTGGAGCTACTGCCTGGCCGGGTTCGGCGTGGGTATCGTCGGCGTGGTACCGACCATCGCGGTGAAGTCGTTCCCGGCAGTGGTGCGCTTCTCGGGGCTGTCGTTCTCCTACAATGTCGCCTATGCCATCTTCGGCGGCTTCACCCCGGTGGTGGTGTCGACCCTGATGATTTCGCATCCGGCGGCGCCGGCCTACTACATCGCCGCGCTGGCGCTGCTCGGCGTGCTGATCGGGCTGTTCCTGCTGTGGGCGCCGGGCGGCCGTCGGCTGGCGGTGATGCCGTCGTGAGATCTCCGCGCCCCGCCACACGGGGCGCGTCACCCGGAGCAGGGCGATGCCCGCGACCCTCGAACAGCGCATTCTGACCCTCTCCATCGCCGCCACCCTGGTGGTCTCTGCCCTGGGCGTGGCACTGGGCCTGATCTCGGGCTCGGAGGCGATCCTGTTCGACGGCGTCTTCTCCTCGATCGATGCGGCGATGTCGATGCTGGCGCTGGCGGTGACGCGGCTGGTGATGCGCGAATCGACCCGCCGTTTCCAGCTCGGCTACTGGCATCTGGAACCGATGGCCGCGGCCTTCAACGGCGCGGTACTGGTGCTGCTCTGCTTCTACGCCTTCCTCAACGCCCTCGGCACCTGGCTCAAGGGCGGTAGCGAGCCGCAGCTTGGGCTGGCACTGGGCTACGCCGTGGCGGTGAGCCTGATCTGTTTCACCCTGTTCTTCTGTGAGCGCCAGCTCAACCGCCGTGCGCGCTCGGAGTTCGTGCGCATCGATCTGCAGAACTGGCTGATGGCGGGGCTCATCACCAGCGCGCTGCTGATCGCCTTCCTGCTCGCCTGGGCGATGGAGGGCACCCGCTACGCCGGCTGGATCCCCTATGTCGACACCACCCTGGTGATGCTGTTGACCCTGGTGTTCGTGCCGATCCCGCTGCGGATCGTCTACCGCGCCATGCGCGAGGTGCTGATGGTGGCGCCGTCGCGGCTCGACAGCGAGGTGCGGGCGGCGATGGCACCGGTCATGCGCCGCGAAGGGCTGCTGGCCTTCGACAGCTACGTGGCCAAGAGCGGTCGCGTGTACACCATCGAGGTGCATATCCTGACCACCCCCGAGTTCGCCCGCGACGGCGGGATCGCCGTGTGCGACGAGATTCGCGCCGAGATCGCCGCCGGGCTTAGCATGCCCGCCGAGCAGCGCTGGTTCACCGTTGCCTTCACTGCGGATCAGCGCTGGCTGTAGCGGCCTCCCGCGGGCTGCCGGCCGCCTGCACCAGTGCGCGGATCAGGCGCTGCTGGGAGCGGCTGAAGAGCATCATCTCCGGGTGCCACTGAACCCCGATCAGGAACGCATGGTGTTCGCTCTCGATCGCCTGGACCAGTTCGTTGCGATCCCGCGCCACCACCTTGAGACCCTCGCCGGGGCGATCCACCGCCTGGTGGTGGAGGCTGTTCACCTGGCAGTAGCGGCGGTTGAGAATCTCGGCCAGACGGCTGTAGGGATCGATCTCCACGCGCTTGCGTGGCAGCACCGTGCGCCGATTGCGGATATGTCGGTAGGTGGACTGGATATCGCCGATCAGGCTGCCGCCGAGATGGATGTTGATCATCTGTGCGCCGCGGCAGATGCCCAGGATCGGCAGCCCGCGCGGCAGGCAGGTGGCGAGCAGGTCGAGTTCGAGCTCGTCGCGGGCGGGGTCGATGCGCACGTCGAGCTGCATCTCGCCGCCGTAGCGCTGGGCGCCGATATCATCGCCACCGCCGATGATCAGGCCATCCAGTTCGCGCTGCAGCGGGCGGGCCGGTGATACCCGCAGCGGCAGCCCGCCGGCGCGCCACACCGAGATCCAGTCGCACCACCACGCCATGCGGCTCTTCTGGTCCGAGGTGGTGATGCCGATCAGCGGCCGCCGGCCGCGCTTCTCACCGGCCATCAGGAGCGCATCCAGCGCTGCAGCGAGTCGAGCCAGCGGCTCAGCGTCGGCTGCGCCAGGTGCTCGCGGTAGGCCGCGCAGCGCTCGGCCAGGCGCGCCGGGTCGGCGGCCAGGCGCTCGACCTCGACCCAGCGGTTCCACTCCAGGCTGGCGCCCCAGTCGGGATCGGAGAGCGAGGCGTTGGGCAGCCGGTAGTGGTAGGTCGGACGCGGCTTGACCAGCCCCTCCTGCAGCAGCGGGCTGGGGTGGTCCGGGGCCAGCCAGGCAAACAGCGGCAGCAGGTCGAGCTCACGGTTGCGGGTGGGGTTGGCCTCCAGGTAGTCGTCGATCAGCTGCGGCAGCGTCGGCTGGTAGTCCGGGTCGAGCACGAGGCTTGCGTAGGTCTCGGAGAAGGGCCGGGTGTGCGGCAGCATGTCCCGGGTAAGGTCGACCACGATCTGGTCGCGCAGCCACTCGGCCAGGATCAGATAGGCGCGCAGGTGGGCAAGTACGCTCTCCACCTCCGGCGCCGGAATCTCCGGATTGAGGTGCAGCCCGAAGGCGTAGATCAGGCTGGCATCGGTGCCCTCGGCGCCATGGCTACGCAGGGCGTCGAACAGTGCATCGAGCTCGGCCAGGGCGTGCCATGGCAGCGGCGGGCAGACGATCTCGGTGGGCACCAGCCCGGCGACCATGTCGCCCAGCCATTCGCGGGTACGTGAGTGCAGGCTGGCACGCAGGTGCTCGCCGATGCCCGGCGGCTGGCCGTTGTCCGACTGCGCGCGCGCCAGCAGTGCGGCATCCGGATGCACGTACTGACTGTCGAGCTCGATATGGAAGGTGCCCCAGGGCGTGTCGGCGACCCGCAGGCGATGGGCGCTGTCGTGCTTGAGCGTGCCGCCGAAGGTCGCCTCGACCAGACGCGCGGCGGCCAGCGGGGCGATGCCGGCAAACTCGATCTCCACCCCGACGCAGCGGGCACGGCCATCACGGTTGTCGGGTTGCGGGGGCGTTGTCAGGGGCACATCGGACTCCTTGCCGGTACGCGGTGGCGCGGCCACGGGTGAGTGATCGTGGCGATGATTCGACGGCATCAGAGCAGCTCGTTCATTCAGAGCCTAGCAGGCCTGAGAGTGGATGACAGTCGCCTTGTCAGGATCCGGCAGACCTTGGCGGATGATCGGCGCCGCGGGCAGGGGCGCAGGGCGCGTCATCAGCCCCAGTGGCTGAGTACCACGCCGCCCAGAATCAGCCCACCGGCCACCAGGCGTTCGCGTCGCAGCGGCTCCTTGAGCCAGATCACGCCGATGGCGATGGCGAACAGCACACTGGTTTCGCGCAGCGCCGCGACCAGGGCGATCGGTGCCTGGGTCATCGCCCAGATGGTGATGCCGTAGGCGCTCAGCGAGAGCGCGCCGCCGATCAGCCCGACCCGCCAGTACCCGATCAGGGTCGGTAGCACGCCCGGCCCGCGCATCAGCACCAGCGTCAGCAGCATGCCCAGGCCATCGAGCAGGAACAGCCACACCACGTAGCCGGCGGCGCTGCCGTTGACCCGTGCGCCGCTGCCGTCGGTGAGGGTGTAGCCGGCGATGAACACCGAGGTGATCAGGGCATTGGCCAGGGCCGTGCGTGACAGACGGTGTTGGGCACTGCCGCGAAACGCCATGCTGAAGATACCCAGGACCAGCAGTGCGATGCCGGCGTAGCCGAAGGCGGTGGGCGAGTCGCTGAGGGCGAAGGCCCCAACCAGGGTTACCAGCAGCGGCGCGCAGCCGCGGGCGATGGGGTAGACCTGACCCAGGTCACCGCTGCGATAGGCGCGGGCGAGGAACACGTTGTAGCCGATGTGCAGGAAGGCGGAAGCGACCAGCCACGGCCAGGCAGCGGCGCTGGGCAGCGGCACGAAGGCGACGCAGGCCAGGGAGATCAGGGCGCAGGCGACCTGGATCAGCGACAGGCTGAGCAGACGATCGAGGCCCACCTTGACCAGGGCGTTCCAACTGGCGTGCATCAGGGCGCCGGCGAGCACAGCGAGGAGAATGGGTGTGGTCACGACGTGTCCTGGTGCCGGTTTTCGATTCCGGTTCTGCGCTTGCGGTTTTGCGACAAGAGCGCCGCCGTCGTGGCGCGGCCCTGTCATCGGGTTGTCATAGTCTGCCCCAGCCCGGTCGCGGCGTCGATCCCGTGTGCTGGGCGCGCCGTGCCGGGGTAGGATAGGCAGCCTGTCGACCCGGTCGAATCTCTGTTCTTTGGGAGCGTGAATGTTCAGCGTCCTGCACGCCAACCACCTCGAGGATCTGCGCGATTTGTCACTGGCGCTGATGCAGCGCCAGCGTCTGGCGCCGCTCACCCCCGAGACCTTTCTGGTGCAGTCCAACGGCATGGCGCAGTGGCTGCGGCTGTCGCTGGCGGAGGCCGATGGCATCGCTGCCTCGGTGGACTTCCCGCTGCCGTCGAGCTTCGTCTGGCGTGCCTACCGCGCGGTGCTGGAGCGCGAGGGCGCGCCGATTCCGCAGCACTCACCGTTCGACAAGCGTCCGTTGGCGTGGCGCATCCTGCGCCTGCTGGAGCACCGGATCGCGGCGGAGCCTGAGGTATTCGCGCCGTTGGCGCACTATTTGTCCGCTGACGCGGGAGCCGCAGGCGCTTTGTCCGCTGACGCGGGGTCCGCCGCAGGCGCTTTGTCCGCTGACGCGGGGTCCGCCGCGGGCGCTTTGTCCACTGACGCGGGGTCCGCCGCAGGCGATTTTTCCACTGACACCGGGGCCGAGCCGGCATCGGACAGCGCCGGCGCGCCGGGGTCCGCCGCCGAGCAGGCCGAGCGCAAGCGCTGGCAGCTCGCGGTGCGCCTGGCGGATCTGTTCGACCAGTATCTCAACTATCGGCCGGACTGGCTGGCGGCGTGGGAGCAGGGCGAGACGGCACCGACGGATCTGCCCGCCGACCAGCGCTGGCAGCCGGCGCTGTGGCGGGCGCTGCTGGAGGATGCCGACCCGGCCGAGCGCGAATTCCATCGCGCGCGGCTGCACGGGCGCTTCGTGCGCGCCGCGCGGGCCCTCGACGCCTGCCCGCCGGGGCTGCCGCCGCGGCTGTTCGTGTTCGGCATCTCGGCGCTGCCGGCGCAGCTCCTGGAGGCGCTGCACGCACTCTCCGGCGTCATCGATGTCTTTCTGATGATCACCAACCCCTGTCGTCACTACTGGGGCGATATCGTCTCCGACCGTGAGGCGATCAAGCGTGCCGGGCGCCTCTCCGCCGCTGCCCAGACCCGCCAGCAGGAGCGCCACCCGGAGGCGCCGTGGCTGTGTGAACTCGATGAAGAGGCGCTGCATCTGCAGGCCAACCCGCTGCTCGCGGCCTGGGGCGCTCAGGGCCGGGACTTCATCGTCGGGCTCTACGAATTCGAGAGCCAGGATGGCGGCTTCGACGTCGAGACCGATCTGTTCCAGGACCCGGCCTCGACTGGGGCGCCCTCACTGCTCGCGCAGATCCAACAGGACGTGCTCGATCTGCGCCATCCCGGCGAGCTGGCGCGGGAGCAGGGCCACAAGCGCACCATCGCGGCCGACGACGCCTCGTTGTCTTTCTACCGCGTGCACTCTCCGCTGCGCGAGGTCGAGGTGCTGCACGACCGCCTGCTCGCTGCGTTCGACGAGGCGAGTGCGGCGGGGGCGCCGCTGCGCCCCCGCGACATCCTGGTGATGGTGCCGGAGATCGATATCTACGCCCCCTATATCGAGGCGGTGTTCGGCCAGTACGCGGCGGACGATCCGCGCCACGTGCCGTTCACCATCGCCGATCAGGTGGCCAGTGAAACCCATCCGCTGATGGTGCTGGTGCTCGCGCTGCTGGAGCTGCCGGAGCGGCGGCTCGGGGTGAGCGAGTTGCTCGATGCCCTCGACGTGCCGGCGCTGCGGGCGCGCTTTGGCATCGACGAGGGCGAGCTGCCGCGGCTGCGCCAGTGGCTGGCGGAGAGCGGCGTGCGCTGGGGGCTTTCTGCCAGCCACCGCCGCGCGCTGGGCTTTCCTGCGCTGCACGAGAACAGCTGGGCGTTCGGCCTCGAGCGCATGCTGTTGGGGTATTCAACCGGCCCGCTGCCGCCGGAAGCAACCGGCCCGCTGCCGCCGGAAGCAACCGGCCCACTGCCGCCGGAGTCGACCCGGGCGAATGCGACAGAGTCAGCGGCGTGGCAGTTCGACGCCATCGTGCCCTATGACGAGGTCGGCGGGCTGGAGGCGGATCTCGCCGGACGCCTGGCGGAGCTGGTGGCGGCGCTCGAGGCGCAGCGCGCCGAACTCTGTGCGCCGGGGACGCCGGCCGAGTGGCGGGTGCGCCTGGGGGCGCTGCTGGCGCGGATGTTCCAGCCCGCCGGGCTCGACGAGCACGACGTCCTGGCGCGGGTCGATCAGGCCCTGGGGCGCTGGCAGGCGAGCTGTGAGCTGGCGGCCTTCTCCCAGCCGATCGGGCTCGGCGTGGTGCGCGACGCGCTCAAGGCGGAACTCGACGAAGGTGGCCTGGCGCAGCGTTTCCTCGCCGGCAAGGTCAACTTCGCCACCCTGATGCCGATGCGCGCGATCCCGTTCCGCCATATCTATCTGCTGGGGATGAGCGACGGCGCCTATCCGCGCACCCGCCAGCCGCAGGATTTCGATCTGATGGCAGGGCGTGCGCGCCCCGGTGACCGTTCGCGGCGCGACGACGACCGCTATCTGCTGCTCGAGGCGCTGCTCTCCGCCCGCGACCGGCTGACCCTCTCCTGGGTCGGCTTCGACCAGCGCGACAACACCCCGCGGCCGCCCTCGGTGCTGATCGGCGAGCTGCTCGACATGCTCGAGCAGGGCTGGCAGCCGGCCGGTAATGACGTCGAGGGCGACGATCCCGAGCGACGCCTGGCCGAACGCCTGATCGAGACCCATCCGCTGCAGCCGTTCTCACGCCGCTACTTCCTGGCCGATGACCCACGCTTCACCTATGACGCCAGCTGGGCGCCGCTGCATGGCGCGGCGGCGAACGAGAGCGCGGCGGGGCAAGAAGAGACAGGGCTACCGGAGACGGCGCGGCGCCAGGCCGAGGCGAGCCACCCCGGTGACGCTGGCACGTCTCCCCAGCCCCCGGCGGAGGCGCTCGGGCTGAACGACCTGCAGCGTCTGCTGCGACGCCCATGGAGCGTCTATCTCGGGCGGCTCGGGGTGCGCTTCCAGAGCGCCGAGGTACCCGACGAGGATAGCGAACCGTTCACGCTGGATGCGCTCGAGGACCACACCCTGAGGCGTGAGCTGCTCGATGCCGGCCGCCGCGGCGAGCCGCTGGTGCAGGTGGCCGAGCGCCTGCGCCTCGCCGGACGCTTGCCGGCGGCGGGGTTCGGCCAGGCGCTGATCGAACCGCCGCTCAAGCGCCTGAGCGCGCAGCTGGCCAGCTGGCGCGGGCTGACCGCGACGTTCACCGCCGGTGCGCCGACACGCTTGCACTTCGTCGCACCGGCGGCGGGCACGACCCCGGCACTGGCGCTGGAGGCGCGCCTCGATGAGCTCTACCTGGGCGACGAGGGGGCCGAGCTGGTCACCCTGGAGACCAGCCACTTCGGTCACTTTCGTCCCGAGGGCGAGGGGCCATGGAAGAAACTGGGCAAGCCGCACCGGCTCCACGCCGGCTATCTGCGCTGGCTGCTGGCCAACGCCGCGGGAGAACACGCTACCGCCTGGAGCGCGCTGTTCGAGGATCGGGTGCTGCGCTTCCCGCCGCTGGAGCGGGCGTTGGCGCGCGAGACGCTGGCCGCCTGGCTGGCGTGCTGGTGGCGTGCCTGGTGCGCGCCGCTACCGGCTGCCGGCGAGCTGGCCAGGACACTATGGGGCCAGTGTGGCAGCGACACCCTGGCGGCGCTGGCCGCCGGTGAGCCGCCGGAGGCGGCCCTGCGCGACACCCTGGCGGCCCAGTTCGAGGCCGGCAACTTCCAGGTCGAGGCGCTGATTCGGCGCGAAGGGGCGCTGGGGCAGCTATGGCCCGATTTCGACAGCTTCGCCGCCGCCGGCGGTGTGGGCGAGAGTGTCCGCCACTATCAGCCGCTGCTCGACGCCATGCGCCGTGCGACGCAGCGTGTTCACGCCACGGGAGAGCGTTCATGAGCGAGAGCGTCGTCGCCCTCGAACTCGACAGCCTGCCGCTGACCGGGCGCCATCTGATCGAGGCCAGCGCCGGCACCGGCAAGACCTTCACCCTGGCCGCGCTCTACGTGCGCCTGGTGCTCGGCCCGTTGCCCGGGAGTGAGACGCTCGACTTCCCGCGTCCGCTGACCCCGCCGGAGATTCTGGTGGTGACCTTCACCGAAGCGGCCACGGCGGAGCTGCGCGAGCGTATCCGGGCGCGGCTCAAGCAGGCCCGCGAGTGGCTCCTGGCGAGCCCTGATGCGCGCCGCGACCGCGTGCTCGCGACCCTGCTGGCGCCACTGGTGGCGGCGGGCGAGACGGCCTGTCGTAGCGGTGCCCGGCGCCTCGATCAGGCCGCGCGGCTGATGGACGAGGCGGCGATCTTCACCATCCACGGCTTCTGCCAGCGCATGCTCACGCGCCACGCCTTCGACGCTGGCGCGCGCTTCTCCGCCGAGCTTTTGCAGGAGGGTCGCCCGCTGCTGACCCAGGTGGTCGAGGACTACTGGCGGCGCGAGTTCTACCCGCTCGACGCGCGCTGGCAGCGCCAGATTCGCGCCCACTGGAGTGGGCCGGAGGCACTGGCCGCGGCACTGGCGCCGCTGCTCAAGGATGGCCAGCCGCAGCCGCTGTGGGTCGGCGGCGAGGCGGTGGACGCGCCGCAGACGCTGGCGACGCTGTTCGCCGGCGCCGAACAGACACTGAGCGCGCGCGAGACGATCGAAGCGGCGCTGCGCGCGAGCTGGGACGAAACGGCGATCCGCGAGGTGTTGGCCCAGGCGTTCGAGGCCGGGGCGCTCAACAAGCGCAGCTACAAGGTCGAGGAGCTGGACACACGCCTGGCGGCTTACGCTGCCTGGCTTGCCCGCGGCGAGTTCGAGGCGGCGGAGGAGATCAGCGACAGCAGCGGGCGCTTCTGGCTGGGGCAGGCCAAGCTCGAAGGCGCCACCCGCAAGGGCGCCACGCCACCGGCGCACCCCTTCTTCGCTGCGCTCGACCGCCTGGCCGAGCACGGGCGGCCGTTCGATGCCATTGCCGCCCGCGTGCTGGTGCACGCCCGCGACCGTGTGGCCCAGGCCTTCGCACAGGAGAAGCGGCGCCAGGGCGTGTGGGAGTTCGCCGATCTGCTCAACGATCTGGATGTGGCGCTGACCCCCGCGGCCCAGGCCGGTGACGAGGCCGCCGCATTACGCCTGGCGGCGCGGATCCGGCACGAGCTGCCGGTGGCGCTGATCGACGAGTTCCAGGACACCGACCCGGTGCAGTACCGGATCTTCTCGCGTCTCTACCGTGCGCCGCAGAGCGACCCGGCGACCACGGCGCTGCTGATGATCGGTGACCCCAAGCAGGCGATCTACGCCTTCCGCGGCGCCGACATTCACACTTATCTGCGCGCCCGGCGGGCCACCCCGAGCCGCTTCACCCTGCTGCGCAACTTCCGCTCCACCGAGGCCATGGTGGCGGCGACCAATGCGCTCTTCACCGGCCATCCGGAGCCCTTCGGCAGTGCCGAGATCCCCTTCGTCGCGGTGGATGCCGGCGCCAAGTCGACGCATCTGGTGACCCAGGAGGGCGCCCCGGTGGCGGCACTCGGCGCCTGGTGGCCGGATAGCGAGCGCTACGCCCAGGGTGACTATCAGGCGCGTATGGCGACGGCGACCCGGGCCGAGGTGCAGCGGCTGCTGGAGGGCGCGTGGCGCTTTACCGGGGAGCACGGCGAGCGCACGCTCAAGCCCGCCGACATCGCGATTCTGGTGCGCAACGGCCCCGAGGCGCTCAAGGTGCGCCGGGCGCTGGCCGAGGGCGGCATTCGCAGCGTCTATCTCAGCGAGCGCTCCAGCGTGTTCGACACCCCGCAGGCGTTCGAGCTGTTGCAGCTGTTCGAAGCGGTGGCGCAGCCGCGTCAGGATGCCCGGCTCAAGGCCGCACTCGCCTCGCGGCTGCTCAACGACAGCCCCACGGCGCTGGAGGCGCTGCTCGCCGACGAGCTGGCCTGGGAGCGCGAGGTCGAGCGCTTCGGCGACTATCACCGGCTGTGGCAGCGGCGCGGCGTGCTGCCGATGCTGCGCGCGGTGATGCGCGACTTCCGCATCGCCGAGCGTCTGGCCGCACGCGCCGACGGCGAGCGCGCCCTGACCGACCTGCTGCATCTGGGGGAGCTGGCCCAGGCCGCGCAGCAGCGACTCGACGGCGAGCAGGCGCTGCTGCGCTGGTGGCATCGGGCGCTGCAGGCGGGTGAGACGAGTCTCGACAGCCAGGCCCTGAGCCAGCGCCTGGAGAGCGACGAAGATCTGGTGCAGGTGATCACCGTGCACAAGTCCAAGGGGCTGGAGTACCCCATCGTGCTGCTGCCGTTCGTCTGCTCCCACCGCCCGGCGGAGCCCGACCGCCAGACGCAGCTGCTGGCGCTGCGTCCGCCCGACGGCGAGGGCAGTGTGATGGTCGCCAGCCCCGACGAGGCGCAGCGGCGCGACGCCGATCTGGCGCGACTCGACGAGGATGTGCGGCTGCTCTACGTGGCGCTGACCCGGGCGATCTTCGCCTGCCGTCTGGGCGTGGCCCAGGTGGGGCGCGGACGCAGCCGCGGCGGCTGTCTCCACGAGACTGCGCTGGGGCGGCTGCTCGGCAGCCAGGCCGAGGATGACGGCGAGGCGCTGCTGGCACGCCTGCAGGCCGCGCAGCGCGCCGGTTGGCTCGAACTCTCCGCGCCGCCGGAGCCGCCGTCCTGGCGCCTGCGCCAGGCCCAGGCGGAGAGCGCCACCAAGCCGGCGCGGCGCTTCCAGGGGGCGATCGACGACGACTGGTGGATCGCCTCTTACACCGCGTTGATCGCCGACGCTCGGCTTGGCGATGGCGAGGATCTGCCGGCGACTCTGGACGTCGAGGTGAGCCAGGAGCGCGATCCGGTGCCACGGCCGCGGATTCGCTCGCTGATCGACTTTCCGCGCGGGCCACGGCCGGGCACCTTTCTGCACGGCCTGCTCGAACGTCTCGATTTCGATCGTCTCGCGACTCCGGCCTATGCCCAGGAGGTACGCCGCGAGGTAGCGCGTGGCCTGGCACTGGGCGGCTACGAGGCGGACTGGGGCGAGCTGCTCAGTGACTGGCTCACCCAGCGCCTGTGCCAGCCGCTGCTGCGCAGCGCTGCGGGTGAGGTGCGGCTGACCACACTCTCGGCGTGGCGCACCGAACTCGAGTTCTGGCTGCCGGCGACGGCGGCCTGGAGTGCGCCCCTCGACCGCCTGGTGAGCCGACTGGAGCCGCTGCCCGGGCAGCGCCCGCGGCTGGCGCCGCGCAAGCTCAACGGCATGCTCAAGGGCTATATCGACCTGGTGTTCGAGGCCCACGGGCGCTGGTACGTGCTCGACTGGAAATCCAACCACCTGGGCGATGACCCCGCCGACTATCTGGGCGAGCGGCTGGCGGCGGCGATGGTCGCGCACCGCTACGACCTGCAGTACGTGCTCTACGTGCTGGCGCTGCACCGGCTGCTCGCGGCACGCCTCGAGGATTACGACTACGCCCGCCACATGGGCGGCGCCTGCTATGTGTTCCTGCGCGGGCTGGCGTCGGAGGCTGTCGACACGGCCCCCGAATCCGCGCCGGGGGGGGGCCATGAGACGCCTATCGAGACGGCGCCCGATCCTGCGCCCGGCGTCTTCTTCCGCCGCCCGTCTCAGGCGCTGATCGAGGCGCTGGACGCCTGGCTCGATGGCGATCAGGGGCCGGCCAACGCACTGCTGGCCTCGGCCGAGGAGGTCGAGACATGAGTTCGCAAGATCACGACATGCCGCCGCAACCCCGCGCGAGCGATCAGTTCTCCCTCGATCTGGCGGCGCCGGCGCCACCGGTGCTGCAGCGGGAGGGGCTGTTCGCGGCCCTGGCGCTGTGGGTCGAGCTGGGCTGGCTGCGTCAGCTCGACCGCCACTTCGCGCGCTTTCTCGCGGCCCACGACGCTGATTCAGCCACCGGTGGCGATCCGCTGGTGTGGCTGGCGGGGGCACTGGTGAGCCACCAGGCGGGGCGCGGCCATGTCTGCCTCTCGCTGGCACGGACACTGGCAGCGCCACACTCGGCGCTGTCGCTGCCGCCGCTGGATGGCGGCGAGCCGCCGGCCACCCCGGTGACGCTGCCGGAGCAGCTGCTGGCCGGGCTCGATCTCGCCGGCTGGCGTGAGCGGCTGGCGGCCTCACCGCTAGTCGCCAGCGCCGAGGTCGCCGCCGCCAGCGCCACGCCGCTGGTGCTGGAGGGAGATCAGCTCTATCTGCGCCGCTACTGGCAGGCGGAGTGCGGGGTGGCGGCACGGTTGCGCCAGCGGTTGGGCGGCAGTCTGCCGGTGAGCGATGCCATGGCCGCGCCGCTGGCGGCGCTCTTCGCCGGCCATGCCCAGGCGGCGGATGCCCCCGACTGGCAGCGGATCGCCTGTGCGCTGGCGCTGCGCCAGCGGCTGACGATCATCTCCGGCGGCCCGGGCACCGGCAAGACCACCACCGTGACACGGCTGCTGGCGCTACTGCAGCAGCAGGCGCTGGCCACCGGGGCAGCACTGCGGATCCGGCTCGCTGCACCCACCGGCAAGGCCGCCGCGCGGCTGTCGGAGTCGATCGCCGGCGCGGTCGCCAAGCTGCCGGTGGCGGAGGGCGTGCGCGCGGCGATACCGCAGGAGGCGCAGACCCTGCACCGCCTGCTCGGGGCGCGGCCGGACACGCGGCATTTCCGCCACGATGCCGAGACGCCCCTGAGTCTCGACCTGCTGGTGGTCGACGAGGCCTCGATGGTCGATCTGGAGATGATGGCCGCGCTGCTGGCGGCGCTACCGCCCCAGGCGCGGCTGATTCTGCTCGGCGACAAGGATCAGCTCGCCTCGGTGGAAGCGGGCTCGGTGCTCGGCGATCTCTGCGTCGGTGCCGGGGTGGACCGGGAGGTCGGCTACACCGAGGCGACCCGCGCCTATCTGGCCCGGGTGGGTGGCGAGTCGCTGCCGCCAGCGGCGATCGCCAACCCGTTGGCGGATCATGTGGCGATGCTGCGCCGGAGCTTCCGCTTTCACGCCGATAGCGGTATCGGTGCGCTGGCCCGTGCCGCCAATGCCGGCGATGGCGACGCCTTTCTGCGCTGCCTGGGCGGGGAGTACGCCGATATCGAGCGTATCGGCAGCGAGGGCGCGGCCTTCGAGCGTCGGGTGGTGGAGGGCTATCGTGCACTGTTTGCGGCCCTCGCCCGCGGCGCGCCCGCCGCCGAGCTGCTGGCACTGCAGGGGCGCTTTCAGGTGCTGTGTGCACTGCGCCGAGGGGAGTGGGGTGTCGAGGGGCTCAACGCGCGCATCGCCCAGATTCTGCGGCAGCAGGGGTTCATCACGCGCACCGATGGCTGGTATGCCGGGCGCCCGGTGATGGTGACCCACAACGATCCGCAGCTGGGGCTCTACAACGGCGATCTGGGGCTGACCCTGGCCGATGCCGACGGGCGCCTGCGGGTCTGCTTCGTGCAGGGCGATGGGGTTCGCCAGGTGCTGCCCTCGCGCCTGGATGCCGCCGCCACCGCCTTCGCCATGACCGTGCACAAGTCCCAGGGGTCGGAGTTCGAGCATGTACTGTTCGTGCTCCCGGCGCGGGCCAACCCGATCGTCACCCGCGAGCTGATCTACACTGGCATCACCCGGGCGCGCTCGCGTCTGAGCCTGGCACTGGCGGGTGGGCCGGGGCAGAGCCGTACGCTGCGCGAGGCGATCGCCCGGCGCGTGGTCCGCGAAAGTGCGATCGCCGAGCGCCTGCTGCGCCACGCCCCCGCGCACCACGGTGACGAGGGCACGCCCGAGATGCTGCGACCCTGAATCATCGACTCTGAATCACCCCAGAAGGAACCGGGCATGAACGACGCGCAACGCGTTCTCCATTGGCAGGATCTGACCGGCCCGGAGCTGGCCGCACGGGTCGAAGCGCACACGGTGGCGGTACTGCCGCTGGCGGCGATCGAGCAGCACGGGGCGCATCTGCCGCTCTCCACCGATCTGGATATCGGCCTGGGCCTGCTGGCGGCCGCGACAGCTGAGCTTGAAAACCACGGGCTGGACAGCCCGGGCACGGTGGTGGTGCTGCCGCCGCTGGCGCTGGGGGCGAGTCTCGAACATACCGCCTTCTGCGGCACCCTGAGCCTGATGCCGGAGGCCGCGATCGGGGTGATCGAGGCACTGGGCGAGGCGGTGAGCCGGGCCGGTATCCGCCGTCTGGTGCTGTTCAACAGCCACGGTGGCAACAAGGCGGTGATCGATCTGGCCGCGCTCAAGCTGCGTGCTGCCCATGGCATGCTGGTGGTCAAGGCCAACTACTTTCGCTTTGCGCCGCCGGCCGAGGCGTTGCCCGCCGCCGAGCTGCGTCATGGTCTCCACGGTGGGGCGCTGGAGACCGCGATGATGCTGCATCTGGCACCCGGGAAGGTGCGCCGCGAGGCACTGACCAACGCGGTCTCCGAGGCCCAGCGCCAGGCCGATGCCGGCGCCCGGCTCGGCCCCGAGGGCGACGCCGGCTACGCCTGGATGGCCCAGGATCTCCACCCCAGCGGGGTCACCGGTGATGCGACGCTGGCCGATGCCGCCACTGGAAGCCGGCTGGTGGCCCACTTCGCGGCACGGCTGGCGGAGGTGATCGAGGCCGCCGCCGAGTTCGATCTCTCGACGTTGCGCTAGGTGTCGTAACGCTCGGCAGGTGGGGCTGCGCGTGGTTCAGGACGCTGGCAGAGGGCGGAGCCGATGTCCGGCTCCGCCGCAGCGCGATGGCGTGGGGGGCGTGAAGCGAGGTGTTACTTGGTCACCGGGCGCTTGAACGGCGCCACTCGGGTCTCGCTCTCCTGGCCCAGCACCTCCTCCAGCCAGTGGCCGGCGCGCTTGGCCTTGGCATCGAGATAGCGCTGATTCTGTCGGGTCAGCTTGCCGTAGACGCCGCGCCGATTGACCACTTCGATGCCGCCCTGGGCCATGGCGTTGAGCTTCTCCGGATTGTTGGTGAGCAGCTCGATGCGCTGGATCTGGAGCTGTTCGAGCATCTCCAGGGCAACGCCGTAGGTGCGCTCGTCCTCGCCGAAGCCGAGCACCTGATCGGCATCCACGGTGTCGAGCCCGCCATCCTGCAGGGTGTAGGCGCGTAGCTTGTTGGCCAGGCCGATGCCGCGCCCCTCCTGGGCCAGATAGAGCAGCACGCCACCACCGCGCTCGTCGATCGCGCGCACGCTTTCGCGCAGCTGCTCCCCGCAGTCGCAGCGCAGGCTGCCGAACAGGTCGCCGGTGAGACAGGCCGAGTGCAGGCGTACCGGCACGGCGTCGTTCCAGGCTTGAGTGTCACCGATCAGAATGGCGATGTGCTCGCGCATGCCGTCGGCCTCGCGGAACATCACGAAGCGGCTCTCCTCGGCGTGGGAGAGGGGGATCTGTGCCTCGCTGGTGCGCTTGAGAAAGTGCGAGCGGTGCTCGGCGTAGGCATCGATCTGCTCGGCGGGCAGCGCCAGCACCGAGCCCTCGGCGACCAGCGCCTCGACCTGGGCGCGGCGTTCGACGGTGATCTCGGCCACCACCGCTGCAGGGATCAACAGGCCGATGCGCATCATCTCCAGCGCCGCCCGAGCGCCGGGTGAGGCAGGGGCCGGGCGGCTGTCGGCGGGCAGGCGCCCGTCCTCGGCACTGGCCCAGGCAATCACCTCCTCGGCGGTATCGGCGGCGTCGATCGGCAGTAGCGCCGCGGCAGCGTCGTTGTCGATACCCAGCCGTGCCAGGCGGTGGCGGGTCAGGGCCAGCGCCGGCTGGCTGCCGCTCAGCGCCTGCAGGGCAGCCAGCGCCTCGTCGTCACAGCCTTCCAGCGGATGCACCATGACATCGCTGCCGTCGGCCCTGACCAGTACCGGCAGGCCGCGTCTCAGGTCGAAAATCGCTCGTTCTACCTGTCGCATCTCATCTCTCCTTACGCATCATCCATGATTCAAGCCGGGTCTGTGGCATTACCGCCGGGCGTCGGCGCCCGCGGTAGGGTTTGCTAACCTTGAACGCGTGATCTCCGTGTCGCGCAGTGACGCCGGTGGCGTCCTTACCCCCCAGTCTGGCCGAGGAGTGCCCATGACCACCAGTTTCGAGAGCGCTGCGAACATCGATACGCCGCTCGCCTGGCGTTGGATTCGCGATATTGCCGCGGCGACGCGGCGGCAGCGCTTCGATGGCCGGATCGAACGAGACGGTGTGCGCCTCGAGGTCGATGCGGGTGGTGGCTGGCGCAGCGACGCTCGGGTGGACGCCGAGGCGGCGCAGCTGCTGTCGATCTGGCTGCCGTGGTGCGTCGCCGATCTCAGCCACGGTCCGCAGCTCATCGCTCAGCTCGGCCAGAGTCTGGATGGGCGCATCGCCACGGTGACCGGGGCCTCTCACTATGTCACCGGTCAGGCCAGCCTGGTCCATCTGCACCGCACCCGGGCGCTGGTGGATGCCGTGGTGGTGGGTGCCGGCACGGTGGAGGCCGATGACCCTCAACTGACGGTGCGCCATGTCGAGGGCGACAACCCGCTGCGCGTGGTGCTCGACCCGCGCGCCCGGGTCTGCGCGACGCGGGGTGTGTTCACCCGGGATCTGGCGCCGACCTGGCATCTGGTGGCCGCGGCGCGCGCCGAGCAGGCCGCTGCGGATAGGGCCCGCCAGGGCGCGAGCCATGTCTCGGTCAAGCCGTTGCAGGTCGATGCCGCGGGGGTTGATCCGGCCGACGTGGTGGCGCTGCTGGCCGAGGGCGGCTGCCGGCGCATTCTGGTCGAGGGCGGTGGGCTGACCATCTCGCGCTTCCTCGAGGCCGGTCAACTCGATCGGCTGCACAGCGTGGTGGCGCCGATGATCATCGGCTCCGGCCGGCCGGCGCTGACGCTGCCCGAGATCGAGACGCTGGATCGGGCGCTGCGTCCGGCTTGTCGCCACTTCACGCTGGGCGAGGACATGCTGTTCGATGTCGATCTGCGTCGTGGCGCGGCGACCTGAGGCCGGATGTGCCGGCCGGCTGCTGGCTTCTGAGGGCATCAGCCGATCTCCCTGTTGCCGGCGACGGCGGTCCGCGTGGCGGCCCCGGGGCGGCGTCGCTCGGCCCAGTGGTCACGAGCGAGCACCAGGGCGCCGGGCAGGCTGCCGAGCAGAATCAGCAGGCCGTAGGTGATCGATAGCGTTACCCCTTCCTGGGCCGGCAGCCCGGCCAGCGGCCAGATCAGCGCGGCGGCGCCTTCGCGTAATCCCCAACCGGCCACGCTCAGCGGGATCGCCATCGCCAGCAGCAGCGGTGGGATCAGCGGCAGCAGCACGCCGAGCGAGCGTGGCAGCTCGAGGGCCCGGGCGGCGCAGAGGAATACGGCCACATAGGTGGCGACCACCAGCAGCGAACTCAGCAGTTGGCGCGGCCAGACGCGTGAACCCAGCAGCGCCTGGCGCAGATCCTGCCCCAGGCTTGCGAGGGCTCGGCTCAGGGCCGGGTGCCGGAGGCCGATCACCGCGACCAGTCCCAGCAGCGCGGCTGCGGCGATCGCCCATGGCCAGCCCGACTGCGCCGCGCTCAGGCTGGTGACGATGGCGTCGCGCAGTGGCGCTGCCGCCGCCAGGGTGATCAGGGCGACCAGCACCAGCGCGATCTGTCCCGAGGCGCGCTCGATGATCACCGCGCGAATCGCCGCGCCGCGCTGCCCCGCATCGGCCCGGCTGCCGTGGCGCCAGGCGCGGGTGGCATCGCCCATCACGCCGCCGGGCAGGATCTGATTGAGAAAGGTCGCCAGATAGTACTCGCGCAGGGCGCGGGGCCAGGGTAGGGCGATACCCACGTAGCGCGCGGTGAGACGCCAGCGCCAGGCGGAGATCACCACCTGGGGCAGGCTCAGGGCGATGCCCGCAGCGACCCATAGCGGCGACAGTGTGCCGAGGCGCGCCAGGATCTCGCCGGTGTTCAACTGCCAGGCGAGCGTGGCCAGCAGCGCCAGGGTGATACCCAGGCGCAGCAGAGCGGCGTGCCGGCGTCTCACGCCGGCCGATCCTGAGACGGTGCGACAGACGTTTCGAACGATGTGTCGAACGACATGCCCGGGGTCGACTCCGGTGGCAGGGCGAGCAGATCGCGATGGCCCAGGGTCAGCATCAGCCGGCCCGCGTCGAGTGCCGACAGGCGTGTCCGGTACCAGTTTTCGATGCGCGTGGCTTGCGCCGGTGCCTGCTCCAGCAGTGCCGTCCGCCAGCCCGCCATCAGGGCGTCGATCAGCGGCCAGGTCTCCCGGCCCAGGCGCCACGCCGAGGGCGCTTCGCGCAGATGATAGCCGTGGCGCAGGAACGCCTGCTTGAGATAGCTGGGGGCGAGGGTGCCGAGCGCTTCACCGACGCCCTTGTCGCGCTGCTGATGGGCGGCGAGGGTATCGAACACGAAGCGATCGTCGTTGTCTTCCAGGGTCATGCCGGCGCTGTCCTGGAAGTGGATCTCGCCATCTACACTGAGCGTGAACAGCACGGCACAGCCGAACTCGCGGCAGCGTGCGGCGAGGGCGTCGATCCACTCGGCAGAGACCAGATCGAACAGCGCCGAGGCCGTGATCAGGTCGGCGCCGTCCAGCGCGTCATCCAGCGCCTGTGCCAGCGTGGCCTCCTGAGTCGTCAGCTGGATCGGCTCCCCCGCGGCGCTGACGAGTTCATCGCAGCGGCTTCGTGCATGTTCCAGCAGGCTGGCGTCGTGGTCGACCAGCAGCCAGTGCTGGGGCGTGCGCAGGCGCGGTGCCAGATAGCGCAGGTTGGAGCCGCTGCCGCAGCCGAGATCGACCAGCGTGGCCGTGGAGTTGGCGCGCTGCGCCAGCCAGTGGTCGGCGGCGTGGGTCAACTGGGCGTCGCGGGCGCGGTGGTCGGCCGGCTCGCGCAGCGTCAGCCAGGCATCGCTGAAGTGCGCATCGGCGGTGAATGGTGTTGGTGTGCTCATGTGGTCTCCCGTGTCAGGGCTGCGGCGAAGGCGCGCGCGGCGCTGTCCCAGTCGCCCAGGGTGTCACGCAGCGCCCGCGCCCCGTCGCGGTAGCGCTGGTACTGCTCGGGGTCGCTCAGCAGCTTGGTCAGGGCCTCGCCCAGCGCCCGGCTGTCGCCCGGCGGCACCTTGATGCCGGCTTGCTCCGGCAAGGTGTGGGCCAGCGCCCCGCCTGTGGTGGTGACCACCGGCAGGCCGTGGGCCAGTGCTTCGGTGATGACCATGCCGTAGCCCTCGTAGTGCGAGGGCAGCACGAACAGCGTGGCGTCGCGGTAGTGCTCGCCCAGCGCCGCGCTGGGTTGGGCGCCGAGCAGTCGAATTCGCCCCTCCAAACCGTGGCGGGCGATCGCCGCTCGCACCTGTGCGGCATAGTCCGGGGCGCGGTCGAGATCGCCGATCAGGTCGCACTGCCAGGGCAGATGCGTCAGCTCGGCGAGGGCCTCGACCAGGACATCCTGGCCCTTGCGTGGCGTCAGCGTGGCCACGCACAGCAGGCGCGGCTGGGTGAGATCGCCGTGGGCCAGCTCGCCCCGGATCACGCCGGGTTCGATCACCGCGATCTTGTTCGCGGGGACGTCGAAGTCGGCGAGCCGTCGTGCGGTGTAGACGCTGGTGACGATCACCCGCTCGACCGCGGCCAGGCCGCGGGTCTCACTGATGCGAAAGCGCTGGCGTTCGGGCTCGCCGAGGCCGGTCTCGTCACACAGCGGATGATGGAGCAGGGCGGTGATCGACAGGCGTGAGGCGTGGCGCTCGACGATGGCCGGTAGCCCGCCCATGGCGAGACCGTCGATCACCACCCGGCTGCCATCGACCAGCGCGGTCAAGGCACTGTCCAGCGCATGTGAGGCGACCGCGTCGGGTTCGGGGAAGCGCCCCTCCAGGCCGACCACGGTGACCGCCCAGCCCTGACTGCGCAGCGCCTCGACGATACGCGCGTCGTAGAGGTAGCCGCCGGTGAGCTGCTGCGGGTCACCGGCGACGATCAGCGTGAGATCGCTCATAGGCCGCCTTCATAGCTGGCCCAGGCGATGTGCGACTCGTGCAGGGTGACCGCGAGCGCGGTGAGGTGGCGGCCGCCTTCGCCCAGCTCGCCGTCGCGGATCGACTGGGCCAGGCGGTCGAACACCACCTTGGCCATGAACTCGGTGGTGGTGTTGCGACCCTTGAACTCGTCGACGTCATCGAGATTGCTGAGTGTGAACTCGGCCAGAATCCGCTTGAGGGTGTCGCTGGCGAGCCCGATGTCGACCACCAGGTCGTCGTGATCCAGCTTCGGGCGCTTGAAGGTGACGTCGACCACGTAGGTGGCGCCGTGCAGCTTCTGCGCCGGGCCGAAGGTCTCGCTGTTGAAGCTGTGGGCGATCATCATGTGATCGCGGACGGTCAGGCTGAACATTCCTTGTCTCCTTGGGCCGGGGCGGCGTTGCGATACGCGGCCGGCGGCGGTGTGATGGCGTTCTGGAGAGCGCTTTGCGCGGCGCTCAGGCGTAGCGGATGCGTTCGCACAGGGTGGCGTCGTCGCCCTGGCTGAGCCGTGCCAGGGTCTGTGGCAGATCGCGGAAGTGGCTCTCGCCGCTGATCAGCACGTCCAGGCACTCATCGTTGAGCAGCGAGAGCGCCAGTGACAGGCGGCGCTTGTGGTCCCAGCGCGCACGGTGACTGGGCGAGACGCTGCCCACCTGGCTCGAACGCAGCGTCAGGCGGCGGGCGTGGAAGGCTTCTCCCAGCGGTAGATTTACTTCGCGACTGCCGTACCAGCTGAGCTCGACCACGCTCGCCTCGAAGCCGGCGACCTTGAGCGCGGTCTGCAATCCGGCGCCCGAGGCGCTGGCGTGGATCACCAGGTCGCGCTCGTCGGCGGCGTTGTCCGGGGTGACGAACTCGACGCCCAGCGCGCTGCCCAGGAAGCGCTTGCGCTCGTCGATGTCGATCAGCTGTACCTGGGCGCCGGGCAGCTTGGCGCAGAGCCAGGCGACCAGGGCGCCGACCACGCCGGCACCGACCACGCTGATGCGGTCGCCCGCGGCGGGCGCGGCATCCCACATGGCGTTGAGCGCGGTCTCCATGTTGGCGCCCAGCACCGCCCGCTCCGGCGGCACGTCCTCGGGCAGGCGTACCACGTCACTGGCGGCGACACGGTAGTGGGTCTGATGCGGATAGAGACAGTAGACATGGCGCCCGTGCCAGTCGTGGGCGCCCTGCTCGACTATGCCGACATTGGAGTAGCCGTACTTCACCGGCCCGGGAAAGTCGCCGCTCTGAAAGGGGGCGCGCATGCGCGAATATTCGCTCGGCGGCACCTGGCCATTGAACACGAGGGTCTCGCTGCCCCGGCTGATCGCGCTGTAGCAGGTGCGCACCATCAGTTCGCCATCTTCGTTCAGGTCGGCCTGGCTGATCTCGCCGCTGCCGTCGCCGAGCGACCAGAAGGCGTGTGCGTAGGGCATCGTCATAAAGCGTCTCTCTGTAGCCGGCTGTCGCCGCGGCCAGGTCGGGGCGCTGTACTCGCCTGGCCCGGCATTCTGTTCAATAATTTCTACTGTTTGTCAGCTCTGTCCAGCGTCATCCGGCGCAGGCACTGGCCGCGCGCGATCTGGCTGGTGAGATCAGGCCACGATCCCGGGTGCGCGGTGCGAATGGGCCACTCTGACGCGACACCATGCACAGGAGTATGGCAGAGCGTGGCAGTTTGTCAGTTATACAATGGCTATACATGATTTTTGATCGGTATCGGTTTTGGCGGAAGGCGGTGCCTGACCTGCGCTGCACCATCGCCGCTGGGGTATCATCGCGGGCCGCATGGCGTGGACCAGTGGCGGGGTAACGCTGACGCATCCAGACTTGTACGGCCGACGTATGGATCGAGAGTGGCAGGGAAGACGAGAAGAAGAAGGAGATGCATCATGGCGGACGGACCGGGACGTACGAGTACGCTGCGCCGGCGGGGTTGTTGGGGGTGGGTCGATCTGGGCGCCGGTCTGGCGCTGGTGGCACTGCTGGTGGAGTGGGTGCACTGGGCGTTTTCCGCCCCGGGCGGGCTGCGGCTGACCGCCGGTGGGGTCTACGTCGCCATCGCCACGGCGGTGCTGTGGGCGTGGCCAGCGGCGCGCCAGGGGATCGGCTGGGCCAATCGCATCACCCTGCTGCGCGCGGTGTTCATCGCGCTGGTTGCCGGGCTGATCGCCTATCCTGCCTTCATTCAGCGGCACGCCGAGGGGATCGCCGCACTGGCCCTGCTGGCGCTGCTGCTCGACGGCATCGACGGCTGGGTGGCGCGCCACACGCACTCGGCGACGCGCTTCGGGGCGCGCTTCGACATGGAGCTCGACGCCTTCTTCATCGTGGTGCTGTGCGCGGCGCTGGTGGCGCTGGACAAGGTGGGCAGCTGGGTGCTGGTCATCGGCCTGGCCCGCTACGCCTTCGTCGGTGCGGGTCTCTACTGGCCCTGGCTGCACCGCGAACTGCCGGTGAGCTATCTGCGCAAGACGATCTGCGTGTGGCAGGTGGCGACGCTCCTGGTTTGCCTGCTGCCGCTGGTGACATCTTCCTGGGCGGTGGCGCTGACGGCGCTGGCGGCGGCGCTGCTGGTGCTCTCCTTTGGCCGTGATCTGGTGTGGTTGTGGCGGCGGCGGCGGGCGCCGCTGCGAGATAGCGTGTTTTAATCCACCAGTGTTTTTCTTTTGATCCACCAGTGTTCTTCGGTCGCCCTGGCGATACTCGTCTCGCCGGGCGTCTCGCTTCAGGATCACGCTCGATCACGACGGACTCTCGTGACCGGCCTTCGGGGCGGCTCAGGCAAGTTTCCCTCAGGTAAGGATGGTTATGGTGCAGGCAGCATTCACGCTCGGCGGCGAGCTTATCGAACCCGGTACCCGGCGGCAGGTGGATCTGCCGGCCGCCAAACTCTATACCCATGCGCCTCTGCACATCCCGGTGGAGATCGTTCACGGCCGGCAGCCCGGGCCGATTCTGCTGGTGTGCGGAGCGATCCATGGCGATGAACTCAACGGCGTCGAAATCGTGCGCCGGCTGCTCAAACTGCCGGCACTATCGCGTCTGCGCGGGACGCTGATCGCGGTCCCCGTGGTCAATGTCTTCGGTTTCGTGCAGCAGTCGCGCTATCTGCCCGATCGCCGCGATCTCAACCGCTGTTTCCCGGGTAGCGAGAGTGGCTCACTGGGCTCAAGGATCGCGGCGCTGCTGCGCGAAGAGCTGGTCGACCGCGCCACCCATATCATCGATCTGCACACCGGGGCGATCCATCGTACCAACCTGCCGCAGATTCGTTCCCAACTGCGTCGCAATGCAGAGACCCAGGCCATGGCCGAGGCCTTCGGCGTGCCGGTGATACTCAATGCCGAGCTGCGTGAGGGGAGCCTGCGCGAGTACGCCCAGAACCGCGGCGTGCCAGTGCTGACCTACGAAGCGGGGGAGGCGCTGCGTTTCGATGAGTGGGCGATCGCCCCTGGCGTGCGCGGTATTCGGCGGGTGATGCGGCTGATCGGCATGCTGCCGGCCGATGGGCGGCGGCGCACGCCGCCGGCGGCCGAGGTCGCCAACGGCTCGAGCTGGGCGCGGGCACCGATCGACGGCATCCTGCGCCCGCGGGCGCGGCTGGGGGCGCGGGTCGCCAAGGGGGAAGTGCTCGGGGTGGTCGCCGATCCTTTCGGCCATGACGAAGCACAGGTGGTGGCGAGCGCGGACGGTATCGTCATAGGCATGAGCAATCTACCGCTGGCCAACGAGGGCGAAGCACTTTTCCACGTGGCGCGTTACGAGGAGATCGACGAAGTCGAGAGTGCGGTGGAGAGCTTCCAGTCGCGCTTCGATACCCCCGGCGCCTGAGCGTGGCTCAGGCGCTTTCGGCCAGACGGCCCTCGTCGACCAGACCCAGGGCGTCGTCGTAGACCGCGATGCCGGCGCCGTCGCGATGGGCGTGCTCGGAGAGGTGGCGGCGGAAGCGCCGCCCGCCAGGGCAGCCCTGGAACAGCCCCAGCAGATGGCGCGTGACGTGGTTGAGTCGCGCCCCCTCGGCCAGGCGTTCGATGATGTAGGGGCGGAAGGCGCGCGCCGCCGCGTGACGGCTGGCGGCTGGCCCGGGGCTCTGATAGAGCGCCTGGTCGACCGCCGCCAGCAGCCACGGATTCTGGTACGCCTCGCGGCCGATCATCACGCTGTCGACCCCCTCGGCGAGGTGAGCATGGCAGCTCTCCAGGCTCTTGATGCCGCCGTTGATCCCGATGTGCAGCTCCGGATGCTGCGCCTTGAGACGATGCACCCGGGCATAGTTGAGCGGCGGGACATCGCGGTTCTCCTTGGGCGAGAGACCCTGGAGCCAGGCCTTGCGGGCGTGGATCACGAAGGTCTCGCAGCCCGCCGCCGCCACCTGCTCGACGAAGCGCTCCAGATCGGCATCCTCGTCCTGCTCGTCGATGCCGATACGACACTTCACCGTCACCGGAATCGAGACCACTGCGCGCATGGCGGCCACAGCGCGCGCCACCTTATCGGGGTGGCCCATCAGACAGGCGCCGATCAGGTTGTTCTGCACCCGATCGCTGGGGCAGCCGACATTGAGATTAACCTCATCGTAGCCCCAGTCCTGGGCAATCTCGGCACACGCCGCCAGCTCGCCGGGATCGCTGCCGCCGAGCTGTAGCGCCAGCGGATGCTCGCACTCGCTGTAACCCAGAAAGCGCTCGCGCGGCGAACCGTGGAGCAGCGCCCCGGTAGTGACCATCTCGGTGTAGAGCAGCGTGCGCCGGGTCAGGCAGCGCGCGAAGGCGCGATAGTCGCGCGTGGTCCAATCCATCATGGGCGCCACAGAAAAACGACGAGCTTGGTCTGCTGGGCTTTGAGTCGGCATATCAGTCACTTGCGTTACGCACTGCTGTTTAAATATACACTATCTGATGCCATGGAATTCCGCCGATAACTGGGCTCACTGTACCGTATTGGTACCCGGTGCCCTTGATCTCCCTTCGAGCGAGCGAGGTGGTACACCATGGCGTCATTTCAGCGGCGTGGCACGCCATTGTACGGAAGACGGGCCACCCTTCACAGAGCAAGACTTTCTCGACCAAGGTGCTCCCCCAGCATGGCCTGAGCAGGCAAAGGGGCACTCCGGAATTGGCCAGCCGGAGTGCGCCGACGCAGGAGGCGTGTTTTCAGCATGACCTCGGCAGTATCGAGCAACGCGAGCGGATGGGGTGACTTGTAGGCTGGAGGTGGTTGATCGATGGGGCCGATGCTCCATGGCCTCACTACCGACATTCACCCACGACATGCCGATTCGCGCGGCACGATGACCAGGGAGTTCATCATGAGCGACATCATCTGGCCCGAGGGTTTCGTCCCCGGGTTCACCGACAATTTCTGTTCCAATGAAGTCATCGTCGAGGGGGTGTCCGCGGCGGACATCTGGCCGCTGCTGGTGATGCCATCGCGGTGGCCCACGTACTACAGCAACGCGGCCGATGTGAAGATCTACGAGGATGCGGGCCCGGCGCTGGATGCGGGCGTGCGATTCTTCTTCACGACTTTCGGGTTTCCCATCGAGGGGCGCTGCCTCGAGTGTGTGCCGCCGATCCCGGGGCAGCCGGCCAGAATTGCTTGGCATGGCTGGAGTGGTGAGGAGGGTGCCTCGGACCGTATGGATGTCCACCATGCCTGGCTGATCGAGGATCTCTCGGCGAATCGCGTCAGAATTCTCACCCAAGAGACCCAGAATGGGGAGCCGGCGAAGGACTTGGCGCGCCAGGTTCCCAATCCGATGATCAATGGGCATCAGGAGTGGCTGGATGGGCTGGTGGCGACCGCGAGTGCGGCCACCCAGCGATGAGGGTCGGCTGGCACGGCGGCGTGTCCGTGCCCGGCAACTGGCCGGCTGATCGGTCTTCAGCTATACCTCTGAAAGACGCCTCCGCGGCTGCGGAGGCGTCTGTTGGTTCTTTAGCCGATATCGGCTTGCCCTAGGCCGAATGCTTCATGCCTGCTCTGGTTCGTTCCTTTTCTCCAGCCGCTGCCCCGCCGGGTTGACTTTGGGGGTTCAGCAGAAGAAAAGTGGCATCGAGGCACTGCCCGCATGCTGCCGGTGTGTCGACCAGGGCATGACTGCGGCTAACGTGTGGTCCAGCTTGAGACGGCGTTTGAGCGTCCGGTTCTCTGCCATCAGCGCCGACAGTCGGGCCTCGGCAGTGTCTTGTCTGTCGAGTGCTTCACCGAGCAGGGCGTTGGAGGCCGAGAGGCGTGTCTCCAGTATCCGCTTGGTGCGTTGATGTGCCAGCCGCTCTTCGGCGAGTGTGGCCTGCAGCGCCTCGAGCTCGGTCAGGTATTCTTCTGTGTTCATGTTGTACTCCCCCGCGTCCTTGGGTGGCTCGCTGATTTTCTAAGTATACCTCGGATTATACCGCGAGTATTGCCGTTTGTGAGGAGAGTTGACAAAGGTTCACGTTTTGGCGCCTGCACCTGGACGATGAAAGCTGGAGGGGTAAAGGCTAGAGGGAAAAGGTTAGAGAGTCGGTCACCCGGACGGGTGAGGTGCCGTGCGTCCTGCGACAAGGGTTGGACTATGCGGTCAAGAGGCCGTGCTTCGGGAAGGGGGTGGGCAGACTGGGGATTATGGTGCCCGGAGCCGGGATCGAACCGGCACGGTGTTGCCACCGAGGGATTTTAAGTCCCTTGCGTCTACCAATTTCGCCATCCGGGCCGACGACGTAGGGAGATACAGGAGGTCAACAAACCGAAGGGGTCTGAAGCTCGGGAAGTGGAGGCTGGAGTCGGAATCGAACCGGCGTACACGGAGTTGCAGTCCGCTGCATAACCACTCTGCCATCCAGCCTTACAGATTCGGAAGTGATTCATCTGTTCCGAAAAATCGAGTCATGGCACGGGAAAGGAGATCGATCGGACCGGCGTTCCGGCTCACGACCCTCGATCCTCGATCCTGCTGACAACTCTACGAGTTATGGAGCGGGAAAGGAGATTCGAACTCCCGACCCTCGCCTTGGCAAGGCGATGCTCTACCACTGAGCTATTCCCGCTCAACTCGCCGACGTATTATAAGGATAAGTCCGTAACTGTCAAACGCTTATGGATTTTTTGTTCACATCGAGCGCGTCAGCTCGGGCCAGGCCGCACGCAGATACTGCATCATCGACCACAGTGTGAGCACGGCGGCGGCGTAGAGCAGTACCACGCCGAGGGCGGCGATATGGGTACCGGGGGGGAAGCCGAGCAGCAGCACCAGCGCGATCATCTGCAGTGTGGTCTTGGACTTGCCGATCCAGGAGACCGCCACGCGCTTGCGCTGGCCGATCTCGGCCATCCACTCGCGCAGCGCCGAGATGACGATCTCGCGACCGATGATGACCAGGGCCGGCAGCGTCAGCCAGAAGACTTCGTAGCGCTCGATCAACAGGGCCAGGGCGACGCCGACCATCACCTTGTCGGCGACCGGATCGAGGAAGGCGCCGAACGGTGTGCTCTGGTCCCAGCGCCGGGCCAGGTAGCCATCCAGCCAGTCGGTGATCGCAGCCAGCCCGAACAGGCCGGCAGTCACCGGCAGGCTCCAGCTGTAGGGCAGGTAGAACAGCACCACCAGCAGCGGTATGAACACGATTCTTGCCAGAGTGAGCATGTTGGGGATGTTCATCGAGCCGCTAGCATCCTTGCTTGAGGTAAAGGTGGGGGCAGTTTACGCCGCTCGGCAACGCTCATCCATGTAGAGCCTGGTGAATGGTCGTCGCCATCTGTTCATTGATCCCCGGCACGCGTGCCAGATCGTCGCGGGTGGCCTTGCGGACGCCCTGCAGACCGCCGAAGAAGCGTAGCAGCTCGCGGCGGCGTTTGGGCCCGACACCGGGAATGTCCTGCAGCGACGAGGTGCGGCGCTGCTTGTCACGGCGTTGGCGGTGCCCGGTGATGGCGAAGCGGTGGGCTTCGTCACGGATATGCTGGAGCAGGTGCAGCGCCGGCGAGCTGGTGTCGAGATCGAGAGTGCGGTCGACAGTCTCGATGAACAGGGTCTCCAGCCCGGCCTTGCGGGTGGTGCCCTTGGCCACCCCGATCAGGCTGACGCCGATGACGTCGAGCTCGGCGATCACTTCCCGCGCCATGTTGAGCTGGCCCTTGCCACCGTCGACGATCAGGATGTCCGGCAGCTTGCCTTCGCCTTTCTGCAGTCGCTTGAAGCGCCGGGTGAGCGCCTGGCGCATGGCGGCGTAGTCGTCGCCCGCGGCCACACCCTCGATGTTGAAGCGGCGATAGTCCGACTTGACCGGGCCGTCCCCGTCGAACACCACGCAGGAGGCGACCGTGGCCTCGCCATGGCTGTGACTGATATCGAAGCACTCCAGCCGGGCCGGCGGGCTATCCAGCGACAGCGCCTCGCGCAGTGACTCGAAGCGCCGGCTGAGCTGGCTGCGGTTGGCCAACTGCGTCGCCAGATGCTGCTCGGCGTTGGTCAGCGCCAGGCGCTGCCACTGGGCACGATGGCCGCGGACATGGGCGGTGACGCGTACGCGGCGTCCGGCGCGCTCGCTCAGGGCACTCTGCACCAGCTCGCTGTCGGTCAGCGCATGGGAGGTGATGACCTCCTGCGGAATCTCTTTCGACTGCCCCAGATAGAACTGGCTGACGAACTCGCTCATGAGATCTTCGGTGCCCAGGTCGAGACCGTTCTGGGGCTGGTGATGGCGCGCGCCGAGCATGCGGCCCTGGCGGATCGCCAGCACACTGATGCAGAGCCCGCCCGGCTGCTGGGCCAGGGCGAAGACATCGGCATCGCCGTCGGCATTGTCGACGAACTGCTTCTGCTGCAGCCGCCGCAGCTGCTGGATCTGATCGCGCAGCCGCGCGGCCTCCTCGAAATCCAGGCTCTGGCTCGCCTGCTCCATGGCGTCGGTCAACTGCTGAGTGACCTGCTCGCTGCGCCCCTCGAGACACATCACCGCGTGTTCGATGTCGCGCTGGTAGTCCGCCTGGCTGATGAAGTCGACGCAGGGCGCGCTGCAGCGCTTGATCTGATACTGCAGGCAGGGGCGCTGGCGATGGGCGAAGACGCTGTCCTCGCAGTTGCGAATGCGGAAGATCTTCTGCATCAGCGACAGGCTCTCGCGCACGGCGGTTGCGCTGGGGTAGGGGCCCAGATAGCGTCCGTCGGCTCGCTTCTGGCGGGCGCGCTTGAACTCCAGTGCCGGATAGGGGTGGCGGTCGGTGACGAAGACGTAGGGGTAGGATTTGTCGTCGCGCAGCAGGATGTTGTAGGGCGGCCGCAGCTCCTTGATCAGCGTCTGCTCGAGCAGTAGCGCTTCCGTCTCGCTGCGGGTGATGGTCACCTGAACGTCCTGGATGCGTGCCACCAGCGCCTGGGTCTTGGTGTTCAGCGCACCGCGGAAGTAGCTGGCCAGGCGCGCCTTGAGACGCTTCGCCTTGCCGACGTAGAGCACGTTGGCCTGGGCGTCGAGCATGCGGTACACGCCGGGCGACTCGGAGACGGATTTGAGAAAGTGCTTGGCATCGAAGGGTGCCGGGGAATCGCTGGGGCTATCACTCATGCCGGGAGTATATCAAAAACCCGCCGGGGCGCCGCGACCCGGGCCGCGGTGCATCAATGCGTGTCGAAGCCGTCGACCAGGCCGTGCTTGAGGCCCAGGTGGGTGAGTTCGACGTCGGATTGCACCTTGAGCTTGTCGAAGATGCGGTAGCGGTAGGTATTGACCGTCTTGGAGCTGAGCCCGAGCTGCTGGGAGATCAGGCTGACGCGCTGGCAGTTGATGATCATCAGTGCGATCTGCAGCTCGCGGTGGGAGAGCTGATCGAACGGATTGCCTTCGCCTTCGCGACGAGCCAGCACCACGCGCTGGGCGATATCGGGACTGATGAAACGCTCGCCTGCAGCGACCCGTCTGACCGCTTCGATCATCTGGTCGAGCGGCGTGCCCTTGCTGATGAATCCGGCCACGCCGGCATCGATCAGACGCTGTGCAGTGGTCTCCTCGACCTGGCCGGTCAGCACCACGATGCTCACCTGGGGCTGTTCGCGGAGGAGTTTGAGAATCGCCTCGAGCCCGCCCATGCCGGGCATGCGAATATCCATCAGCGCGATGTCGGGTAGCCGGGTACGGCAGGCGCTCAGCGCTGCTTCGCCGCTATCGACCTCGGCGACGATCTCGATGTCGGACTCTTCGTCCAGTACGCGGGCGATACTGGTGCGAACCAGATGATGATCATCGGCTAGCAATACCTTGATCAAGATGACTCCTGCCCTCTGCCCTCACGTGTCGGCCGGATCAGCGACCGCATGGGTGCTGCCGGTGTATCCGCAGCGGTCGCGTCGTCGACCCCTGGTCGATCGCGCCCCCGCGCCTGTTGCGCCCGCATGTTAACAGACCCGATTCGCCGAGTTGACAAGAATCTTGCCACCGGCAAATCCCGCGGGGAGCACAACGGCGGGGTGCTGTCGGGGCCTGGTGGTGAAAGCGCACGACGGAAAGTGGTTTATGGAAAGCCAGCCGGTGAAGGGGGAGTATCAGAAGGCAGTAGGGAAGGAGTATCAGAAGGCAGGAGAGGAAGAAGAGGTGCCGACGCCGGCGTCTTGGCCCACTCTGGAAGGGGAGCGGCATGAGCACTGGCCGATTTGGTGTGGAATCGACAAAAGTCGTTGACAGCCTTCGCATTCATCCGTAAATTACGCCGCGTTCCTTGGCGAACACGGTATGGGGCCTTAGCTCAGCTGGGAGAGCGCAACACTGGCAGTGTTGAGGTCAGCGGTTCGATCCCGCTAGGCTCCACCAATCTTTATCTTGGAAAAAGCCGCTTGGCGCACTTTGCGCCGGCGGCTTTTTTCATGCCGAAAATCGTCGAACCCGGACCGGATCGCATGACGGCGCGAGGCCGTTGGCGTTGCTGATGCGCGCTGTCCGCCTCGCCTGGCCAGGCGCTCACGATCAGCGACCAAGGTCGCATGGCGTAGGCGAACTGTTTGTACAAGTATTCTTAGGGTGTACAGCTTTTATGTGGCGTGTATAGCTTTTGTGCCGCATGCACACTAGGGATTTAGCGGGCATCTTGCCAGGGAGGCGGCATGCGATACGCGGAACTTGTACAACTTCTTGGTGAAGGTCGTGTGGCCGAGCTGCAGGTGGAGTCGCTCGATCCGCAGACATTCTCCTATCGTGTGGTCATGGAGGGGTCTGCCGAGGTACTCGAAGAGGAGAATGGGCAGCCCGTGCGCCTGAGTTCGCTGGGGCATGCGCGGCAGTACCTGCCGCGGGTGGGTGGTGCCGAGGTGCCGCTGTTTCTGGTGACGCAGCCGCCTGGCAGCACGATCGTCGGCTCGCAGATCTACGCCACGTCGCACAAGACGCGGCTGGATGCGAGCTGAAGCGAGCCCGAATGGGGGAGGTCAGTGCTGGCGCTGGTTGAGCTTCTCCGCCAATTTGCGTGCGGCCTCCTGACCCGCGTGATGGCTGATGATACCGGGGGCGCCATCGCCTTCCCGGGTGGGCGCGGTGTCCACCACGATCCACTCAGCACCGTCGCCATCGTTGGAGGGGGTTAGGGGTCTGGCCACAAAACGTGTCATTGCGTGCTACTCCGTGCTGTTCGGCGAGGCACTGCACCCATTGGGGCCGCCTCACCCGCAGCCTAGTCGATAATGGGGCGGTGGAGATACCCCGACCATCGGTAGTCAATTCGGGTTACGCAGGTGTGACGCAAGGCCGCTAAACTTGACATGATGTCACCGAAAAATGAGGAGTCGATCATGTGTGCAGAGACTACCAAGTGCCCGAGCTGTGGCCACGACCAGACCGACGCGCCGGCCCATGCCGAGGGTGTCGAGCGGTGCCCGCAGTGCGATGCCAAGCGCGACGCACATTCGCCCACGGCGCAGGAACTGCTGGAGCGTGAAGAGGCCTACGTCAGCCATGCCATCGACGAGACGATCGAGCGTGAGCTCTCCAGTCGCCACGACGAGCACGGGAAATCCGAGCGGTGACCCCGAGTCGTCGTGACCTGTTCGGCCGCGGATCAGCGGCCATGGCTCCTGGGTCTGCCCTGGGGGCCGACAGGCCGGCTCAGTGCAATTTCGATGGCGCGCTCGCGGGCGATGCCCCGGGCCATCAAGGTTCTGACGCGCGTCTTGAGGGTGCTCAGCGGAATACCCGATTGGCGCGACAGGGCGTTCAGGCTATCGGCGCGCAGCACTCTCTGCTCGCGTCGCTTCATTAGGGGAGTCTCCTTTCCCCGATCGGTCAATTTCATGCAGCTCTCCACGATCGTTGGCACTATCCACGCGATCGCTCGTGACAAGCGTTATGACGGTCGATGACGAGATACCTTCCATGAACCCGCAGACCCTACACTAAGTTTGATGAGGCTGTCGCCTTCACTGCGCGTCACTCATGGCCACGAATGTCACTGGCGGGCCGTGCTATTCGATCCTGGGATGCCCGCGGCCACAATGCTCTGCGGCGGTGGTGTCGCAGCCCCTGATCGGCACTCTCCGTGCGATCGGTGGCGGCAGTCGAGGGGGAACCGGGCAAGAGGGTGAACGGTGGCGAGTGTGAGACGAGAGAATAGATGCCGATGACCGAGCGTATCTTCGATGTTGCGATTTGTCCCCGGGCCGGCGATGCGCTTTGGGAGGCTTTTGTACCGGCGCTGCCGGGGCTTCGTGTGGTGGGTGACAGTGACCTCGACGCCGGGGCGCGGCTCGCCGAGGCGATCGTGCCGCATCTGGCCGCACGCCTGAAACAGGGCCTGGCGATTCCCGAACAGCCCCGCGCCGGGTGTTACCTGCAGGCTCATGGTCTGGTGCTGTGGCAATTTCTGTGCGTGCGTCTGGGGCCGCTCAAGGCGGGGCAGGCGGCCGTCGAAGTGATCTTTCCCGACATCGAGACGCTGTTCGATGTCGATGTCATCGAGGGTGACGAGTGGCTGCTCGATGTTTGAGCCCGGCCCGCTTGACAGCCCCCGCCGCCAAACGCAGACTGACGCCATGATGAATATGACGACGTACAGACCGACCCAGTGGTGGTGGCGCCTTTGATCCAAGGGCGGCCCGCCGACGTCTGTACGAGATGCCGCCCCACGGGGCGGCATTTTTTCGTCTGAGAGATGGCTCCGTGAGGCTGGCAGAGACCCGGACCGACCCCGGTTCGGTTGGGCAAGGAACCACAGCCATGACTCGATCACGTATGAATATCAGGAGCTTATTGCCGTGCCAGTCCTCATGATCGATAACTACGATAGCTTCACCTTCAATATCGTCCAGTACCTGGGCGAACTGGGGGCCGATGTCGTCACCCTGCGCAACGACGAGATCGACCTGGCCGGGCTCGAACGCCATGCGCCTTCGCACCTGGTCGTCTCGCCCGGTCCCTGTACGCCCAACGAGGCGGGGATTTCGATGGCTGCCATTCGCCACTTCGCCGGACGCATCCCGATTCTCGGCGTCTGCCTGGGGCACCAGGCGATCGGTCAGGTCTACGGCGGCCACGTGATCCGGGCGCCTCAGGTGATGCACGGCAAGACATCGCGTATCCGTCATGCTGGCCTGGGCGTGTTCGCCGGTCTCGAGGACCCGCTGGAGGTGACGCGCTACCACTCCCTGGTGGTGGATGCCGCGACCCTGCCCGAATGCCTGGAAGTGACCGCCTACACTGACGAGAGCGACGTCACCCCGGGGCTGATCATGGGGCTCAGGCACCGCACCCTGGACATCGAGGGTGTGCAGTTCCACCCCGAATCGATCCTCTCGCGCCAGGGCCACGAGCTGCTGGACAATTTCCTCAAGCGCCAGACCGCGTCGCAACCGCGGGGAGAGACACATGCAAATGCGTGAGGCGATCGGTGCGCTGCTGCGCCACGACAACCTGAGCTACGATGACACCCACGCGATCATGCAGACGATCATGACCGGGGAAGCCACCGATGCCCAGATCGCCGGTTTTCTGATTGCGTTGGCGATGAAGGGCGAGACCGCCGAGGAGATCACCGCGGCGGCGCAGGTGATGCGCGAGCTGATGCAGCCGGTGGCGCTCGAGTGTGACAACGTGGTCGATATCGTTGGTACCGGGGGCGACGGTGCCAACCTGTTCAACGTCTCCACGGCATCCAGCTTCGTCGTCGCCGCCGCCGGCGGTCACGTGGCCAAGCACGGCAACCGCGGTGTCTCGTCGTCGGCGGGCAGCGCCGATCTGTTCGACGTCGCTGGCATCTATCTCGACCTGGATGCCGCCACCATTGCACGCTGTATCGAACAGGTCGGCGTCGGCTTCATGTTCGCACCGCGCCACCACCAGGCGATGCGCCACGCCATCGGCCCGCGTCGCGAGATGGGCGTGCGCACGGTGTTCAATATCCTGGGGCCGCTGACCAACCCCGCCAGCGCGCCCAACCAGCTGCTCGGCGTCTATGCGCCGCATCTGGTGCCGCTGGTGGCGGAGTCGCTGCGCAAGCTCGGCAGCCGCCACGTGCTGGTGGTGCACGCCGAGGATGGTCTCGACGAGATCTCGCTGGCGGCCCCGACCCGGGTGGCGGAGCTGCGCGATGGCGAGATTCGTGAGTACACGCTGACCCCTGAGTCGCTGGGTATCGAGCGGCAGGCGCTGGCACCATTGAAGGTGGTAACCGCCGAGGATAGCCTCAAACTGGTCAAGGAGGCGCTGGTCGGCAAGGGGGCGGCCGGGGATATCGTGGCGTTGAATGCCGGCGCTGCGCTGTACGCGTCTGGCGTCTCCGATTCGCTGCAGGAGGGGGTGCTGATGGCGCAGGATGCCCAGGCCTCCAAGCTGCCGCTGGAGAAGCTCAAGGAGCTGGCTGACTTTACGCGGGTCTTTGCCGACTGACTGCGTTCTACCTCGACATCCATTCACTCCGATATCCATTCATCCCGACACCGAGAGCCCCGCGCATGAGTGAAGCACAGGACAAGGCGTTGCCGACCATTCTGGCCAAGATTCTGGCGCGCAAGCGCGAGGAGATCAGCGAGCGTCGTCCGCGCACCAGCGAGCAGGCGTGGTTGCAGCGCGCCCAGGCGCAGAGCGCGCCGCGGGGCTTCGTCGCCGCCCTCGAGCGCTGCATCGAGGGCGGCGACCCTGCGGTGATCGCCGAGATCAAGAAGGCGTCGCCCTCCAAGGGCGTGATCCGTGAGGACTTTCGCCCCGCGGAGATCGCCGCCGACTACGCCGCTGCTGGCGCCAGCTGTCTTTCGGTGCTCACCGACGCCGACTACTTTCAGGGCGATGAGGCCTATCTGGTCGCTGCGCGCGAGGCCTGCGAGCTGCCGGTGATCCGCAAGGATTTCATCATCGACGGCTACCAGATCGCCGAGGCGCGCGGCATCGGTGCCGACTGCATCCTGCTGATCGTGGCGGCGCTGGATGACGTCCAGCTCAAGGATCTCTATCGCCAGGCGCGGGAACTGGGCATGGATGTGCTGGTCGAGGTCCACGATATCTTCGAGCTGGAGCGCGCGCTGGCGCTCGATCTGCCGCTGGTGGGCATCAACAACCGTGACCTGCACACCTTCGCCACCTCGCTGGATACCACCTTCGACCTGCTCAAGCGGATACCGGCGGGCGTGACCGTGGTCACCGAGTCGGGCATCCATACCCGTGACGATGTCGAACGCATGCGTGAGTACGACGTCAATGCTTTCCTGGTCGGTGAGGCGTTCATGCGCGAAGCCGAGCCGGGCAGCGCGCTGCGCCGTCTGTTCTTCTGAGCCAGCTCTGCCCGCGTAGCGCAACCGGCCCAGCCCTGATCACGAACACCGCCTCCGAGGCGGTGTTCGTCGTTCAGGGGGCAGGGAAGTGCGGCTGTCGGCGCCGGCTCAGAACTCCGGCGAGTCGGGAAAGATCAGGCTGATCAGGGTGTCTCCCGCCTTGGGCATCAGCGGTTTGCCCGCGGTCGCGGTGCGAATGCGGCCGTTGGCGGAGAGGGTGAACAGGGTCAGCAGGCGGTCCTGATGGATGCGCCGATAGTCCTCGATGTCGAAGTTCTCGCTGATCTTGGCCTGGCGCAATACCGCGCCCTGGCCGATCAGGCTCGACAGCCGGGTGAAGCTGGTATTGCCGTCGAACAGCAGCGGCAGGTGGGCGAGTGCCTGCTGGTGGTGACGCTTGGCGCTGCGGCTGGACTCCACCGCCAGGCGGAACACCTTGCCGTGCCCCAGGATGTGCTCGAAGTGCAGCGCGGCGAGGTTGTTCAGCTCGCGGTAGGGCGACAGCGGCAACAGATGGCCGATGCCGGTGAGCTCGAGATGCTGCGCGGCGTGCTCCGACAGCGGATTGCCGTAGTAGGTGGGCAGGTTGGCCATGCGCGCTTCCTGCACCGCATCCCAGTTGTGGTCACACAGGCGCACCACGAAGCCGGCATCCTGCAGCACCTGGCCGAAGGCGCGCGCAACCGGATTGGCGCCGATGAGCAGAAAGCCCGACGGCGTCGGTTCGCTGACCCGCAGCAGGCGCGCCAGCGGGCGCGAGAAGAGACTTTGCACCACCACCGTACTGATGATCACCAGGAAGGTGACCGGCACCAGCAGCTCGGCCCCCGGCACCTCCAGTGCCTCCAGGCGGATGGCGAACAGCGAGGCCACCGCGGCGGCGACGATGCCGCGCGGCGAGAGCCACGCCAGCAGCGCCTTCTCGCGCCAGTTGAGCGAGCTGCCCAGGGTGCATAGCCACACTGCCAGCGGCCGCGCGATCCACACCAGAATGGCGAGGAAGGCCCAGGCTTCCCATGAGAGCAGGCCCAGCTGTGCCAGGCTCAGGCGCGCCGCGAGCAGGATGAACAGCCCCGAGATCAGCAGGATCGACAGCGTCTCCTTGAACTCCAGGATCGGCTGCGTCGGCACCCCGCGCATGTTGGCCATCCACACGCCCATCACCGTCACCGTGAGCAGCCCCGACTCGTGGAACAGCAGGTTGGAAAGGGTGAACAGGGCGAGCATGATCATCAGCGTGCCGAAGCTGTGCAGGCGCTGGGGCAGCCAGTGGTGGCGCAGCACGCTGCCCCACAGGAAGCCCCCGGCGATACCCAGGCCGAAGCCGATCACTGCGGTCTGGGCGAAGCTGATCAGGGTATGGGTGGCGGCGCCGTTGGAGATCCCCAGCGCCACGAATTCGTAGACCAGCACCGCGCCGATGGCGCCGATCGGATCGATCAGGATGCCCTCCCAGCGCAGGATCTGGCTGACATGCTCGCGCGCGCGCAGGGTGTGCAGCAGCGGCAGCACCACGGTGGGGCCGGTGACCACCAGCAGCGCGCCGAGCACGCTGGCCATCTCCCACGACAGCCCCAGCACCAGGTGCGCGGCGGCGATGCCGATCAGCGCGGTGATCAGCGCGCCCCAGGTGACCAGCCGGCTGACCGTGCGGCCATGACCACGCAGTTCGCGGAAGTCGAGCGTCAGGCTGCCCTCGAACAGGATCACTGCCACCGCCAGCGAGACCAGCGGAAACAAGAGATCGCCCAGGATGGCGTCCGGCTCCAGCCAGCCGGTGATGGGGCCGACGAGCACGCCGGCGAGCAGCAGCGGCAGGATGGCCGGCAGGCGCAACTGCCATGCCAGCCACTGACAGATCAGTGCCAGCAGACCGATGCCGGTCAGGGCAAGGGCAGCGTTTTCCATGGCCAGGCTCTCCGGGGCGATTCCAGTGGCGATTCGAAAGGCGCGCAGACTAGCGGCGCCGGCGCGCCGATGCAATGCCTGCGACACCGCTGTGTGCGGGTCGCAGAGCATAGGTCATTTGGCGCCGTTGCGCGCGGTGCGCCCGGGCGCGGCTCAGGTCGTCTCGTCGCGGCGGCGGGCGACCTGCAGCAGTGCCTGGAGTGGGTGCAGCAACTGGCGATCCGAGAGACGCTTGGCCTGGCTGCGGCAGGAGTAGCCGGTGGCCAGTAGCGGGCCGGCGTCGGTGTCTTCCACCGGCGCGCGCCAGGAGAGGTCGTAGATCGCCTCCGAGGTGGCGCGATTGCGCGCCTCGTGGCCATAGGTGCCGGACATGCCGCAGCAGCCGCTGGCCACGTTCTCGAGGGCCAGCCCGAAGTGGGCGAAGAGCTGCTGCCACGCCTTGGGGCTACCCGGGGCGTTGGTCTTCTCGGTGCAGTGCGAGAGCAGCCGGTAGCCAGGATCGGCGGCGTCGGCCGTGCGCCCCTCCCAGCGCGCCGGCAGCAGCGCTGGGCCGCGGGCAAGCAGCCACTCCTGCAGCAACAGCACCTCGGGCACCGCTGCCGGGCCCAGCAGTTTCACGTACTCCTGGCGGTAGGTCAGGGTCATCGCCGGGTCGATACCGACCAGCGGCACGCCGAACGCGGCCAGGGTCTCGAGTCGTGCTGCCTGCTTGGCCGCCACCCGCTGGAAGCGGCCGATGAAGCCCTGTACGTGCAGCGGCTTGCCGTTGGGCTGGAAAGGGGCGACGAAGACGCGCAGGCCGAGCCGCGTGAGCAGCTCGATGATATCGAGCACCAGCCGCGACTCGAAGTGACTGGTGAAGGCGTCCTGCACCAGCACCACGCTGCGCGCACGCTCCTCCGGCATCAGCTGGGCCAGGCTGGTGGGCGTGGCCTCGACCACGCCCCAGGCGCGCAGCACCTTCTTGAGATGGGTGCGCGAGAGTCGCGGGCTGTCGACCATGCCCAGCGTCCTGGCCAGCAGGCGGTCGATCAGCCGATTGTCGAGCAGCGCGTTGTAGAGCGGTGCCACCCGAGGCAGATGGGGCACCACGAATTCGAGACCGCCGATCACGTAGTCGCGCAGCGGCCGTCCATAGCGGCTGTGGTAGTTCTCCAGAAAGCGCGCGCGGAAATCGGGTACGTCGACCTTGATCGGGCACTGGCCGGCGCACGACTTGCAAGCGAGGCAGCCGGCCATGGCGTCATACACCTGGTGCGAGAAATCCGTCTCGCCACGGCGCCGAGCCAGCGCCCGACCGAGCTTGCCGGGCTGGTCGCGCAGCCACGCCAGGGTGCCTTCCTGGCGGGTACGCCGGGAGAGCGCGACTACGTCGACTCCGGCATTGCCCTGGCGCCTGAGCCACTCGCGCATCAGGCTGGCGCGCCCCTTGGGCGAGTGCACGCGGTCGCGGGTCGCCTTCCACGACGGGCACATGGCGTCTGCGGGGTCGTAGTTGTAACAGGCGCCATTGCCGTTGCAGTAGACCGCGCTGGCGTTCTCCTGCCACACGCGCTCGTCGATCTGGCGGTCCTGTTCGCCGCGGGTGGGCACGCCATCCACCGTCAGCAGATAGGGATCGACCTCGATCACCGTCTGCTGCCTGATGACGCCGTCCCCGCTGCCTTCGTCTGCCAGGGTGGTGGTCGGGATCGCGTTGTCGACGTCTTCGGGCCGGATGACAGACGGGCTCGCGTTTCCGGCGTCTTCGGGCCGGATGCCAGACGGGCTTGCGTTTCCGGCGTCTTCGGGCCGGATGCCAGACGGATTTGCGTTTCCGGCGTCTTCGGGCCGGGTAGACAGCGGCGTAGCGATCTTGCCCGGGTTGAACTGGTTGTACGGATCGAAGGCGGCCTTGATCCGTTGCAGCGCCGGATAGAGCTCACCGAAGAAGCGTGGCGAGTACTCCGAGCGCACGCCCTTGCCGTGCTCGCCCCAGAGCAGGCCACCATAGCGTTGGGTCAGCGCGGTCACGGCGTCGGAGAGTTCGCGGATCAGGCGTGCCTGGGCCGGGTCCTTCATGTCGATCGCCGGACGCACGTGGAGCACGCCGGCGTCGACGTGACCGAACATGCCGTAGTCGAGGCCGTGGGCGTCGAGCAGGGCGCGGAACTCGGCGATATAGTCGGCGAGTCGCTCCGGTGGCACCGCGGTGTCCTCGACGAAGGGAATCGGGCGGCGCTCACCCTTGGCGTTACCGAGCAGGCCCACCGCCCGCTTGCGCATGGCATAGACCCGGGCGATCTGGGCCCGGCCCTCGGCCAGGGTATAGCCGAGGCGCTCGACGCTGGTATCCGCGCCAAGATGATCGATGAAGGCCTGCACGCGCTCGGCCAGGCGCTCGGGGTCGTCGTCATTGAACTCGACCAGGTTGATGCCTCGGATCGGCGTGCCCTGGGCGTCGGCGGGGAAGAACTCGGCCACGCTGTCCCAGACGAAGTCGTCCATCGCCAGCATCAGTACCTTGTCGTCGACCGTCTCGATCGAGGTCGGCCGGAGTGGCTGCGGCTGATCGGGCAGCGCGACGTTCATCAGTGCCTTGGCGTCGCGCAGGGCGTCCATGAAGCCGGCGTAGCGCACGTTGACCAGGGTCGAGTGCGCGGGCAAAGGCAGCACGTTGAGGGTCGCCTCGTTGAGCAGGGCGAGCGAGCCCTCGGCGCCGCACAGCAGGCTGTTGAGATCGCAGCGCCCCTCGGCGTCGATCAGGTGGGCGAGGTCGTAACCGGTGAGGCAGCGGTTGAGCGGCGGGAACTTGGCCGCGATCAGCTCGGCCTGCTCGCTGGCCACCGCCTGGGCTTCGCGGTGGACGCGACCGACCATGTCTTCGCGGGCGCAGGCGGCGGCGAGCGCCTCTCCCCCCAGCGGCTGGCTGTGCAGACGCTCGCCGCCATGCAGCACGGCGTCGAGCTCGAGCACGTGGTCGCGGGTCTTGCCGTACTCGCAGCTGCCCTGGCCGCTGGCATCGGTGGAGATCATGCCGCCGATGGTGGCGCGGTTGGAGGTCGAGAGCTCCGGGGCGAAGAACAGCCCGTGGGGCTTGAGTGCGGCGTTGAGCTGATCCTTGACCACCCCGGCCTGGACGCGCACACGGCGTCGTTCGACGTCGATCTCGAGAATCTGGTTCATGTGGCGGGAGAGATCCACCACCAGGCCGTCGGTCAGCGACTGGCCGTTGGTGCCGGTACCGCCACCGCGGGGGGCCAGTACGATACTGCGGTGCTCGTCGCGGGCGATCAGCCGTGCGATGCGCTCGAGATCCTCGGCGTCACGCGGGTAGAGCACCGCCTGCGGCAGGCGCTGGTAGATCGAGTTGTCAGTGGCCAGCACGGTGCGGTCGGCCAGGTCCGGCGCGATCTCGCCGCGGAAGCCGGCTTGCTGCAGGTCATCGAGGAAGCGGCGGTAGTGCGCGTTCAGGGCCGACTCGTCGCCGGTCGGATCAAGGCGTTCGATCATCATGGTCATCAAGCTGTCACGGCGGCCGGCGGGCGGCGCGCTCTGGTCGGGGACTTGCGCCGCGGCGGGCGTGAGTCGCATCAATGCCCGGGCGACCCGGCCTCGCGGCGGCGCTGGCCGGCGGCGGCGAGGAGTCATGGTGCCGGTCGGGGCTTTTCCTTACAATAAACGATCGCTCAGGCGAGGCGGGTGGCTCTGGAGCCACGCGTGTCGTGCTGACCCTCGAAGACGTCAATCAACGGAACGCCACCATGCTCGATCCCAAGCTGTTGCGGAGTGATCCGCAGTTCGTCGCTCAACGTCTGGCCCTGCGCGGCTTCACGCTCGATACCGCGTCGCTCGAGTCGCTCGAGTCCCGGCGCCGCGAACTGCAGACCGCGACCGAGCAGCTGCAGAACGAGCGCAACGTGCGCTCCAAGGCGATCGGCAAGGCCAAGGCGGCGGGCGAGGACATCCAGCCGCTGCTCGACGAGGTCGGCCAGCTCGGCGATGAACTCGACCGCGCCAAGGTGCAGCTGGCCGAGGTACAGAGCGAGTGGGATACGCTGGTCGCGGGGCTGCCCAACCTGCCGCACGCTAGCGTACCCGAAGGCGCCGACGAAGACGACAATGTCGAACTGCATCGCTGGGGCGCGCCGCGCGCCTTCGATTTTGAGGTGCGCGATCACGTCGATCTGGGCGCGCGTTTCGGCTATCTCGACTTCGAGCTGGCGACCAAGCTGACCGGGTCGCGGTTCGCCGTGATGCGTGGTCCGATCGCTCGCCTGCACCGGGCGCTTGCGCAGTTCATGCTCGACAAGCAGACCCTCGAGCACGGCTACGAAGAGTGCTACGTGCCCTACATGGTCAACGCCGACTCGCTGATGGGCACCGGACAGCTGCCCAAGTTCGGTGAGGATCTGTTCCGCCTCGAGGAGAGCGGCTATCACCTGATCCCGACGGCCGAGGTACCGCTGACCAACTTCGTGCGTGACGAGATTCTCGACCACACCCAACTGCCGCTCAAGCTCACCGCCCATACCCCTTGCTTCCGCAGCGAAGCGGGCGCCTATGGCCGGGATACCCGCGGCATGATCCGTCAGCACCAGTTCGACAAGGTCGAGATGGTCCAGGTGGTCGACCCCGAGACCAGCTACGACGCGCTGGAGACCATGCGCGGCCACGCCGAGGCGATTCTGCAGGCGCTGGCGCTGCCCTATCGGGTGGTCACCCTGTGCGCCGGCGACATGGGCTTTGGCGCGACCAAGACCTACGACCTCGAGGTGTGGCTGCCGAGCCAGGAGACCTACCGTGAGATCTCCTCGGTCTCCAACTGCGAGGACTTCCAGGCCCGGCGCATGCAGGCGCGCTTCCGTCATCCGCAGCAGAAGAAGCCGCAGCTGGTGCACACCCTCAACGGCTCGGGGCTGGCGGTGGGTCGCTGCCTGTTGGCGGTGATGGAGAACTACCAGAACGCCGACGGCAGCATCGATGTGCCCGAGGTGCTTCGTCCCTACCTCGGCGGCATCGCACAGATCAACGCTGAGTGATGGCGCTGTAACGCCGGTGATCGCTCGCCCCGGCAGGTCCGGGGCGGCCTTCAGGTCCATGGAACTGTAGGTTCGATAGGGCGGCGCCGGCGGTCGGCGACTGGCCGTCGTCTTTCACCCGGGGCATCGGCGATAACGCGGCAAGTTGGTTATAACGCTACAAGAAAGCGTTCCTTCGGGATCCTTCGAGGCACCCCTAGAATTTGGCTATAAGCATTGGGGTCAAATGGTGTATCCGGTTCTAAGGCGCTGCGGCGCCGGCTGAAACGGAGCAGCGCCGACCCCGGCCATCCTGGCCCGGCTCCACTCGACCCGACGGTGATTCGTGACGCCCTCTCTGACGCTCCAGCTAGACCCTTCGCAACTGATGCTGCGCCTGATCGGCGGCGGCAGCGAGGCGCTTGCGCTCGCCCGCCAGGTGGCGGGCAGTGGCGTGGGCCTGACGCTGCACGCGGCTGAGCCGATGCCGGCGTTGGGCGCGCTGTGTGCGCAGCAGGGCTGGCCACACGCAGTGCAGGTGCCGGCGCCGGCGGCAGGGGAGCTGTGGCTGATCGCCTCGGGGGAGCACGAGCAGGACCGCCAGTTGGCGGAGGTCGCACGGGCGGCGGGGGCCCTGGTCCATGTGCGTGGCTGGCCGGCGCTATCCAGTGCGCGTCTGCCGCCGCGCATCGATGTCGACGCCGTCGCCGAGCGCGAGGCGGACTCACCCTGGCGCCGCGGTCGAGTGGCGCTGGTGGGAGCCGGCCCGGGTGATCCGGAGCTGTTGACCCTGCGTGCGCTCAAGCGCCTGCAGAGCGCCAGCGTGATCGTCCACGATCGCCTGGTCAGCCAGGAGATTCTGGCGCTGGCCAACCCCGAGGCGCGACGCTTCTACGTGGGCAAGGCGCGCTCGCGGCACAGCGTGCCCCAGGAGGGGATCAATCAGGCGTTGGTCGAGTGGGCGCGGGCGGGGCACGAGGTGGTGCGTCTCAAGGGCGGCGATCCGTTCATCTTCGGCCGCGGCGGCGAGGAGCTCGAGACGTTGGCCGAGGCCGGAGTCGACTTCGAGGTGGTGCCCGGCATCACGGCGGCCTCGGGCTGTGCCGCCTACGCCGGCATTCCGCTGACCCACCGCGACCACGCCCAGTCGGTGCGCTTCGTCACCGGGCATCTCAAGAACGGCAGTTGCGACCTCGATTGGCCGGCGCTGGCCCGCGGTGACCAGACGCTGGTGTTCTATATGGGCCTCGGCGCCCTCGACCTGATCCGCCGCCAGCTGATCGCCCACGGTCTCGATGCTCAGACGCCACTGGCGCTGGTCGAGCAGGGCACCACCGCCAGCCAGCGCGTGCATCTGGGCACCCTCGAGACCCTGCCGGCAAGCCTCGCCGACGCTACCCCACGGCCGCCGACGCTGATCGTGATCGGCAGCGTGGTCGCGCTAGCCTCGCGCCTCGCCTGGTTCCAGCCTGCGGCCAGCGGCGCCCTGGGCTGGGTCGAGGGCAAGCACCCCACGCCGCTCTCACGGGCGGATAGCGCCTGACGCATCGGCGTGATCCGCGCGGGGCGTCGGCCACTGCGCGTTGACGCCACTGCCCGGCGCTTCGAGAATGCAGAGAATCGACGTTGCTGGGCCGGGAGGCCGTCATGAATATCGAGCAGTTGGACATCCGCGGCCATCTGGCACAATTCGCGCCCTTCGATCATCTTTCGGATGATCTGCTCGATCGCATCGCCGGGTCGATCGAGATTCGCTACTTCCAGGCCGGCAGCGAGCTGCTCTCCAAGGATCAGCCGATCGACTCGCTGTGGTATATCCGCAGCGGCGCGGTGGAGATGTACCAGCGCAGCGGGCGGCTGTTCAATCGTCTGGGCGAGGGCGACATCTTCGGCTACTCGGATCTGCTCCATCAGCGCCGGGTGCGTTATCCGGTGCAGGCGATCGAGGACACCCTGATCTACTTCGTGCCGGCGGAGATATTCGACGAGATCTGCGACGTGGATGACGACTTCTCCGAGTTCGTCGATACCGGTGGGCGGCTCAAGGTCACGGTCCAGCAGCAGCGCGACGACAGCGGGCTCATGACCACCCGGGTACGCAAGCTGATCACGCGCCAGCCGCAGATGGTGGAAGCCGATACCACGCTGCAGGCGGCGGCCCAGCGCATGCGTGACGAGAACACCACCTGTGTGCTGGTGGTGGATCTCACCGAATCGCAATCTCCCTACACCTTCGTCGGTCGCGATGGCCGCCACTGGAAGCTCAACGGCATCCTCACCGACCGCGATTTCTGTACCCGCGTGCTGGCCGAGGGCAAGTCGCCGCAGACTCCGGTGGGCGAGGTGATGTCGTCGCGGCCGATCGTGATCCAGTCCGACGAGTCGGTCTACGAGGCGATGCTGTGCATGCTGCGCAATCAGGTGCATCACCTCCCGGTGCTGCACCGCCGTCAGCCCATGGGCATTCTGCACCTCTCCGACATCGTGCGCCACGAGACCCACAGCAGCCTGTTCCTGGTCAACAATATCTTCGTCCAGAACACCCCGACCCAGCTCTCCCGGCTCTCCACCGAGGTGCGCAACGGCTTCGTGCGGATGGTCGCCGACGGTGCCAACTCGGAGATGATCAGCCGCGCCCTGGCGACCATCGGACGCGGTTTCACCCAGCGTCTGCTGGAGCTCGCCGAGGCTGAGCTGGGGCCGCCGCCGGTGCCCTATTGCTTCATGGTGCTGGGGTCGATGGCGCGGGAAGAGCCGACCATCAATGCCGACCAGGACAATGCCCTGGTACTCGACGACGCCTACGACCCCGAGCAGCACGGCGACTATTTCGAAGCGCTGGCCACGTTCGTCTGCGACGGTCTCGCCGGCTGCGGCTACGCCTACTGCAAGGGGGATGTCATGGCCACCAACCCGCGCTGGCGTCAGCCGTTGGCGGTGTGGAAGCGCTATTTCGAGAAGTGGATGCGGGAGCCCAACCCGGAGCGCCTGCTGCACAGCTCGATCTTCTTCGATCTGGCACCGGTGCACGGTGAAGCGCCGATGGTCGAGGCGCTGCAGGATCTGATCGCCGAGCAGGCGCCGCGCAGCGAGCTGTTCCTCGCCGCGCTGGCGCGTAACGCCAAGAACCGCACGCCGCCGCTGGGTTTCTTCCGCAAGTTCGTGATGGAACAGGATGGTGAGCATCGCAAGTCGATCAACTTGAAGCGTCGCGGCACCGCGCCGCTGACCGACCTGGTGCGGGTACATGCGCTGGCCTGTGGCTCCAAGTCCCAGAACACCTTCGCCCGCCTCGACGACATCGCCGCGACCAAGCTGGTGGGGCAGGGGGTCGCCGAGCGCCTGCGTTACGCCTTCGAATTCCTGTCGATGGTGCGCATTCGGCATCAGGCCGAGGCGATCGAGCACGGCCAGGAGCCGGACAACAGCGTCGATCCCGAGCACGTGGGCAGTCGTGAACGCCACCACCTCAAGGACGCCTTCGAGGCGATCAGCCACGCCCAGAAGTTTCTCTCCTTCCGCTATACCCTGCCCGGCAAGGGCTCCTCGCGGAGTCAGGGTGCCGAGCGCGGCGAGACCGCATCGTGAGGCGGGGGGCGAAGGTGCGCCGCCGCCAGCGCGAAGAGTGGCCGCGCTACCTCGCGGCGCGTGCCGCGGAGGCCAAGGATGCGCGCCTGGCGGACTTTTTCGCCGGCGGTGGACTGGATCCCGAGATGCCGATCGGCGAGGCACCGCTGGTGGCCATGGACTTCGAGACCACCGGGCTCGATGCCGGGCGTCACGATATCGTCAGTGTCGGCGTGGTGCCATTCACGCTGGCGCGTATCCGGCCCGCCGAGGGGCGCTACTGGGTGCTGTCTCCGCGGCGGCGGCTGAGCGACGAGTCGGTGACCTTCCACCATATCACCCACGCCGAAGTGGAGAATGCGCCGGACTTCTCCACCATCATCGACGAGCTGCTGGCGTCTCTGCACGGGCGGCTGGTGGTGGTGCACTATCGTCAGCTCGAGCGCACCTTCCTCGACGCTGCGATCCGTGAACGTCTCGGTGAGGGGCTGCTGTTTCCGATGCTCGATACCATGTCGCTGGAGGCGCGTATCCATCGTCAGTCTTGGTGGGCGCGACTGCGCCGCTGGGCGGGGCGTCCGGTGGCTTCGATCCGCCTGCACGAGAGCCGTCAGCGCTACAACCTGCCGGCGTATACCGGACACCATGCGCTGATCGATTCGCTGGCCACGGCGGAGTTGCTGCAGGCGCAGATTCTCCATCACTACAGCTGGGAGACGCCGGTCGGCGCGCTCTGGCGGTGAAACGGAGGGATGAGACAGGTGGGCTGAGACGGGCGGGCTGAGACGGAAGGTTCTTGCACGGCTCTGACATGGCAGCGAGAACCAGAACGACAACGAGCGGCCCGTGGGCCGCTCGTTGCGTTTACGGCACTGGCTTCAGGTGCGCGGTTCGGAGCGCAGACCCTGAATGATGGCGTAGCACGCCGCCAGCAATACAATGGTGAAGGGCAGCCCGGTCGTGATCACCGCCGCTTGCAGTGCGGTCAGACCGCCGCCCAGCAGCAGCGCAATGGCGATGGCGCCTTCGATCAGTGCCCAGAACACACGCTGTGGCTTGGGCGCGTCGACCTTGCCGCCGGCGGTGATCGAGTCGATCACCAGTGACCCGGAGTCGGAGGAGGTGATGAAGAACACCATCACCAGCACGATACCGAGGAACGAGGTGATCGCGGTCAGCGGCAGCTGCCCCAGCATGGTGAAGAGCTGCAGCGGCAAGGCGGCGTCCTTGACGCCCTGGAAGCCGTCGCTGACCAGCTGGTGGATAGCGGTATCGCCGAAGGCGGTCATCCAGATCACCGAGACCACGGTGGGCACCAGCAGGACCGCGATCAGGAATTCGCGCACGGTGCGGCCGCGGCTGACGCGGGCGATGAACATACCGACGAACGGCGACCAGGAGATCCACCAGGCCCAGTAGAAGGCGGTCCAGCCATGGACGAAGTTGGTGTCTTCGCGGCCGAACGGGTTGGACAGTGCCGGCAGGTACTTCAGGTAGGAGACGATGTTCTCGACGAAGCCGGTGGCGAGCAGCAGGGTCGGACCGACGAAGATCACGAAGATCAGCAGAATGAAGGCCAGCGCCATGTTGACCTGCGACAGCCGCTGTACGCCCTTGTCCACGCCCAGCATGACCGAGCCCAGCGCCACCAGGGTAATGCCGATGATCAGCAGGACCATGGTCACGTTGCTGTCAGGCACGCCGAACAGGTAGTTGAGGCCCGCGGCCGCCTGGGAGGCGCCCAGACCCAACGAGGTGGCCAGACCGAACAGGGTGGCGAAGACCGCCAGAATGTCGATGATATGGCCGGGCCAGCCCCAGATGCGCTCACCCAGGATCGGGTAGAAGATCGAGCGCATGGTCAGCGGCAGCCCCTTGTTGAAGGAGAACAGCGCCAGCGACAGCGCGACCACTGCGTAGATGCCCCAGGGGTGCAGGCCCCAGTGGAAGATCGTCGCGGCCATGGCCAGTGACTGGGAAGCGGCGTCATTGCCCGCGGCCCCACCCAGCGGTGCCCAGGAGTCGCCGGACAGCGAGGTGCCGAAGTGGGTGATCGGTTCGGAAACGCCGTAGAACATCAGGCCGATGCCCATGCCTGCGGCGAACAGCATCGCGAACCAGCCGGCATAGCTGAAGTCGGGCTTGGCATGCATGCCGCCGATGCGCACCTTGCCCAGCGGGGTGAAGATCAGCCCCACAGAGACCAGCACGAAGATATTGGCGGCCAACAGGAACAGCCAGCTCAGGTGGTCGGTGAGAAAGCTCCTTGCCCCGTTGAAGATCGGCCCCATCTCCTCTGGCAGGGCCAGGGTGATGATGACGAAGAACAGGATCAGCAGTGACGAGATCGAGAAGACCTTGCCGTGCAGATCGACGTCGAAGCCTAATTTGTTGGTCCTGATGTTGTCCTGACCGATCACGTAGTCGGTATCGATCAGGTTGGAGGGTCCCTCGGGGGCCGGTACGCCTTCCTGCGGCGCGGCCGGCTGGTTGTTAGGATCTTCTTGAGCCACTAGCCGTCTCCCTAATGATTACCACATGACGGACCAGGCCACGCCTTCAGGGCGTGGCGAGATCGCGTCCCGTTATTGACTTGCTGGCGGTCGCGGCGATGCGCCATTGCGCCTCTAGTCTGGCGTATCGTCACGAACGCGCAAGTTTTGTAATTATCCTGAATCAAGTGGCCGCTTCCAACCGTCCCCGGCGCGCGCGCCACGTACCTGCCCGCGACGTCCGGCCGCGCAGCGTCTATACCAAGGTCGCACGGCGCCTGGAACAAGGCGGCGATGGCACGGACAGGAGGGCGACGCAGGGCCTGGGCAAGCGTGCTAGACCAAGGTCAGAGTGCACCTCGGAGCGTACTCGACGTATATTGAAACGAACGTTTGAAACTGGCTGTATTCGACATTCGCCGCAGGAGAGGTCATGGCACACTATCGAGCCCCGCTGAACGATCTGCGTTTCGTGCGCGAAGAGGTCTTCGCCGCCGAGCGTGAATGGGCGGCGATGCCGGCCACCGCCGAGCTCAACGCCGAGCTTGCCGATGCGGTGATGGAGGAAGCCGGCAGGCTGGTCACCGCCGAACTGCTGCCGCTGAACGCCAGCGGCGACGCCGAGGGGTGCCAGTTCGATGGCGCCCGGGTGACCACGCCGCAGGGGTTTCGCGCCGCCTTCGCCGAGTTCGCCGAGGGGGGCTGGTGCGGTCTCGGCGGGGACCCGGCACTGGGCGGCCAGGGCCTGCCCAAGCTGCTCACGCTGGCCTTCGACGAGATGCTCTACGCCAGCAACTCGAGCTTCGCGCTCTATCTGGCGCTCAACAACGGCGCCGCACTGCTGCTCGACCAGTACGCCGACGAGGCGACCCGAGCGCGCTATCTGCCGCGACTCTACGCCGGCGAGTGGCTGGGCACGATGTGCCTGACCGAGCCCCACTGCGGCACCGACCTGGGGCTGATCAAGACCCGTGCCACGCCCAACGATGACGGCAGTTACGCCATCACTGGCAGCAAGATCTGGATCACCGGCGGCGAGCACGACCTCACCGACAATATCGTTCACCTGGTGCTGGCCAAGTTGCCCGACGCACCGCCGGGTGCCAAGGGCATCTCGCTGTTCCTGGTGCCCAAGCGCCGGGTCGATGCCGAGGGGCAGGCCGGCGAGGCCAACGGCGTGGTGTGCGGCGGTCTCGAGCACAAGATGGGCATCAAGGCCAGTGCCACCTGCGTGATGCATTTCGAGGCGGCGCGGGGCGAGCTGATCGGCGAGCCGCACCAGGGATTGGCGGCGATGTTCACGATGATGAACTACGAGCGGCTGTCGATCGGCATGCAGGGGTTGGGCCTGGGCGAGATCGCCTACCAGAGCGCGATCGATTTCGCCCGCGAGCGTCTGCAGAGCCGCGCCCCCGGCGGTGCGGCGGCGCCGGACAAGCCCGCCGACCCGATCCTGGTACACCCCGACGTGCGCCGCATGGCGCTGGACGTGCGCGCCTGGAACGAAGGCGGGCGGCTGTTCGCGGCCTTTGTCGCCCGTGAGCTCGACCGCGCCCGCTACCATCCGGATGCCGAGACCCGTGCCCATGCCGAGGAGATGGTGGCGCTGCTGACCCCGGTGGCCAAGGCGTTTCTGACCGATCGTGGCTTCGAGGCCACGGTCGAGGCGCAGCAGCTCTATGGCGGTAGCGGCTACTGCGTCGAGTGGGGCGCCGAGCAGTTCGTGCGCGATGCGCGTATTGCCATGATCTACGAAGGCACCAACGGCATCCAGGCGATGGATCTGGTGGGCCGCAAGCTGGTGCGTAACGAGGGGGCGTATGTCGAGCGCCTGCTGGCGCGTCTGCGCGCGGACCTGGAGGATGGCGGCGGCACCGACCCGCGCCTGCGGCCCTTCCATGCGGCTGCCGAGGCCGCTGCGGCGCGGCTGGAACGAGCGACCCGCCAGCTGCTCGAGCGCGCCCGCCAGGACCCGGCCGAGGCCGGTGCGGCGGCCCACGACTACCTGCAGCTGACCGGGCTCAGCGTCTACGCCTGGATGTGGTGGAAGGCGGCTCGCGCCGCGGTGCGTGGGCTCGACCAGGGCGGCGCCCTGGGTGAGGCCGACTATCGCGACAAGCTGATCGTGGGGCAGCACTTCCTCGACCGCTTGTTGCCGCGCAGTGAGGCCCACGTGCGCCAGCTCGAGGCGGGGGCGGCGGGATTGATGGCCCTGGGAGAGATGCGTTTTTGACGAACAGGCGCGCTGGCGTCGATGAGTATCGATCGGTGGTTTGCACGCTTTTGGGGCGCTCGTGATACGAGCGCCTTTTTTTGTATCCATTCTGGTGCATGTGTCTCGGTGTCGGGCGGCGCTGCCAACGTCTTGACCTGACTCATGAATCTAATACCGAGACGAACTCCAGGCGCCTAGGTAAGCGCCTCGGGGCGCGCCCTGAGCGGTCATGACGCGCGCTGACGGTGCGCGATGCGCGACTTTTTTGTATACAAGGGTGGCGGCGCAGGAAAAAAGGGCACGGAAAATGCATGAGAGCCAGGGCGGGGTGCGCCGGCGGCGCCGGGCACCCATCCAGGGATTCTTCAGGAGCGTCTCATGACAACAACAGCCCTACGCAAACTGATCGCAACCTCCGCCCTCGCCACCACGCTGGCAGGTCTCTCTGCGCCGGTGCTGGCCGCCGACGATGGCCCGATCCGCGTCGGTATCCTCCACTCCCTCTCCGGGACTATGGCGATCAGCGAATCGACGCTGAAAGACGAGATGCTGACGCTGATCGACCAGCAGAACAAGGCGGGCGGTCTGCTGGGGCGCCAGCTGGAGCCGGTGGTGATGGACCCGGCCTCGGACTGGTCGCTCTACGCCGAACAGGCGCGCACCCTGCTTACCGGTGACAAGCGAGTCGACGTCATTTTCGGCAACTGGACCTCGGCCTCGCGCAAGGCGGTGCTGCCGGTGGTCGAGGAGCTCAACGGTCTGCTGTTCTATCCGGTGCAGTACGAGGGCGAGGAGTCCTCCGAGAACATCTTCTATACCGGCGCCGCGCCCAACCAGCAGGCGATCCCCGCGGTCGACTACCTGATGGGACAGGGCGTCGAGCGCTGGGCGCTGCTGGGCACCGACTACGTCTATCCGCGCACCACCAACAAGATCCTCGAGGCGTACCTCAAGGAGAACGGCGTGGCGGACGACGATATCATGGTCAACTACACGCCGTTCGGCTTCAGCGACTGGCAGTCGATCGTCTCCCGGGTCAAGGACTTCGGCAGCCAGGGCAAGAAGACCGCGGTGGTCTCGACCATCAACGGCGATGCCAACGTGCCGTTCTACAACGAACTCGCCAACCAGGGGATCAAGGCTTCGGACATCCCGGTGGTGGCGTTCTCGGTCGGCGAGCAGGAGCTGACCGGTATCGACACTGCGCCGCTGGTCGGTCATCTGGCGGCCTGGAACTACTTCATGAGCGTCGACAGCGACGCCAACTACGACTTCATCGATGCCTGGGTCGCCTACACCGGCAATAAGGACGCGGTGGTCAACGACCCCATGGAAGCTCACTACATCGGCTTCAACATGTGGCTCAAGGCGGTCGAGGAGGCCGGCACCACCGATGTCGACGCGGTCAAGGACGCGATCATCGGCGTGACCGTGCCCAATCTCTCCGGCGGTGCGGCGACGATGATGCCCAACCACCACATCACCAAGCCGGTGATGATCGGCGAGATCCAGGATGACGGTCAGTTCAGCGTGGTATGGCAGACCCCGACCACGGTGGCCGGTGACGCCTGGTCCGACTATCTGCCGGCGTCGAAGAACCTGATCAGCGACTGGCGTGCGCCGCTGCGCTGCGGAAAGCTCGATGTCGAGCGCATGGTCTGCGAAGACGGCGCAGGGACGAACTGATCGGGGGGCGGTGCCCGGCCGCGGCCATGCCGCGGCGCCCGCCGCCCGCGCACGTGCCCGCGCCGCCGTTCGGATGGCGCGGGGCTAACGGCAACGCAGCATGAGCGTTCCACCATGATGATGAATTCCCTCGGCGGGGACCGCCAGCGCGGTCGCAGGCTTTGCCACTCGCTGCTGCTCGGCCTGCTGCTGCTGTGCGCGGCGCTGGCCACCACGGCGTCGGCGGCGGTCAACGAGACACAGGCCAGAGCGCTGTTGCAGGCGCTCGATACGCGCAGTTTTCAGGCCAAGGGCGAGGCCGCCCAGGCGATCGCCGACAGCCAGGCGACCCAGAAGACGCGCTGGTTGCAGGCGCTGCTCGATGGCCGCCTGGGCAAGGAGCGCCGCGGTGAGCAGTTCTATATCGTCACCGACGACAGCGGCCGCGAGTGGCCGCTGATCGACGCGATCACCTTTGCCGATGCCGGCAGCGGCTCCCGGCGTACGGTGGATATCTTCAAGATCAACAACGCGCTGCGCACCCAGCTCCAGGGCATGATCGCCTCGCTCTCGCTGGCCGAGGGTGACGAGCGTGCACGTCTGGCGGCGGCGGACCGCTTGATCGGTGAGGTGAGCGCCGACAATGTCGAGAGCGTGCGCGCCAGCCGCGAGCAGGAAGAGAGCCAAGCCGTGCGTGCGCGTCTGGGGGTGGCGCTCGCGCTGTATGCCGCGCAGCAGGGCGACGCCGGGGCCCTCGATACTCTCGCCGGCAATCTCGACACGCGAGTACGCAACAGCCTGACGACGCTGGCGGCGGGTGACGGCGAGCTCGCCGCACAGGCGCAGCGGGTGCTCGACGGCATCGAGCGCAAACGCGCCTGGTACGACCGCGCACAGACGCTGTTCTTCGGCTTGAGCGCGGGCTCGATCCTGGTGCTGGCGGCGATCGGTCTGGCGATCACCTTCGGCGTCATGGGGGTGATCAACATGGCCCACGGCGAGCTGATCATGATCGGTGCCTACACCACCTGGCTGATCCAGCAGGCGCTGCCGGGGCAGCCGGGGCTGGCGCTGCTGCTGGCGATCCCCGGCGGCTTCCTGGTCGCCGGCGCGTTCGGCGTGCTGATCGAGCGTACGGTGATTCGCTTTCTCAAGGGGCGGCCGCTGGAGACGCTGCTGGCGACCTTCGGCCTGAGCCTGATCCTGCAGCAGCTGGTGCGCACGCTGTTCTCGCCGCTCAACCGGCGGGTGGCGTCGCCGGATTGGCTGCAGGGCGCCTGGCAGATCAACGATGCGCTGTCGCTGACCCTGAATCGCCTCGGTGTGCTTGGCTTCTGCCTGCTGGTGTTTGCCGCGCTGTGGGCGCTGATGCGCTACACCCGGCTCGGCCTGGAGGTGCGCGCAGTGACCCAGAACCGCGCCATGGCGCGGGCGATGGGCGTGCGTGCGGCGCGGGTCGACATGCTGACCTTCGGGCTCGGGGCCGGGGTCGCGGGGCTTGCCGGGGTGGCGCTGTCGCAGCTCACCAACGTGGGGCCGAACCTGGGCCAGGGCTATATCGTCGACTCCTTCCTGGTGGTGGTGTTCGGCGGTGTCGGCAATCTGTGGGGCACCCTGGTCGCCGGGATGTCGCTGGGGGTGATCAACCAGGTGCTGCAGCCCTGGGTCGGTGCGGTGCTGGCCAAGATCATCGTACTGGTCGGAGTGATCCTGTTCATCCAGAAACGCCCGCAGGGGATCTTTGCGCCCAAAGGACGCGTCTCATGAGTCACTCATCCCTCGACCCGAACCGGGATCGCTCGCGGCAGGCATTTCTCTCCCGCGCCACGCTGATCACCTCGGCGCTGCTGATCGGCGGCATGCTGCTGGTGCTGGTGCTGCATGCGCTGCCCGCAAGCAACCCGCTGTATGTGAGCAGCGCCACGGTGGCGCTGCTGGGCAAGTACTTCACCTACATGCTGCTGGCGCTGGCGGTGGATCTGATCTGGGGCTACCTGGGCATCCTCAGCCTCGGCCACGGCGCCTTCTTCGCCCTCGGCGGCTACGCCATGGGGCTCTATCTCAATGCCCAGGGCGCGTCCCTGTCCGGCTGGCAGGGGCTGATGGCGAGCTTCCCGCTGGCGGCACTGGCGGTGGTGCTGGCGCCGGGGATCCTGGCACTGTCGTTCGGCTGGCTGGCTTTCCGCTCGCGGGTGACCGGGGTCTACTTCTCGATCATCACCCAGGCGATGACCTTTGCCCTGATGCTGGCGTTCAACCGCAATGAGATGGGGATGGGCGGCAGCACCGGGCTGACGCGCTTCAGCGAGCTGCTCGGCTTCCGTCTGGCCGCTGACGGCATGACCGTGGCGCTGTTCGTGGCTTCCGGCAGCGCCGTGCTGCTGGCGTTCTGGTTGTGCCGGGCGATCGTGGTCTCGCGGCTGGGGCGGGTCGCGGTGGCGACCCGTGACGCCGAGGCGCGGGTGCGCTTTCTCGGCTATCGGGTCGAGCACGTCAAGCTTTCGCTGTTCGTGGTCTCGGCGATGATCGCGGGGATCGCCGGCGCGCTCTACGTGCCCCAGGTGGGCATCATCAATCCCAGCACCTTCGCCCCGCTGTTCTCGATCGAGGTGGTGGTGTGGGTGGCGCTGGGCGGGCGGGCCACGCTGTTCGGCGCGCTGCTCGGTGCGCTGGTGGTCAACTATCTGAAGACCGTGCTGACCGGTGCGATGCCGGATGCCTGGCTGTTCCTGCTCGGCGGGCTGTTCGTGGTGGTGACCATGGCGCTGCCCCGGGGGATCGCCGGGGTGCTGGCATGGCGAGGCCGGCAGGAGGGAGCGACATGAATCAGAGCGCACGCACTCGGGTGCAGCAGCTACGCGAGCTGTCGCGCCCCGACCGGGTGTTCGACTTCATGCTGCCGGCGCAGTCGCCGGTGGACGTTCGTCACGGGCCGATTCTCTACATGGAGGATGTCAGCGTCAGCTTCGACGGTTTTCGTGCCATCAATCGACTCGATCTCACCATCGACGACGGTGAGCTGCGCTGCATCATCGGCCCCAACGGGGCCGGCAAGACCACCATGATGGATATCATCACCGGCAAGACGCGCCCGGACAGCGGCCAGGTGTGGTTCGGCAGCCGGCACAATCTGCTGACCCTGGACGAGCCGCGGATCGCCAATCTCGGCATCGGGCGCAAGTTCCAGAAGCCGACGGTGTTCGAGGCGCTCGACGTGAGCGAGAATCTGGAACTGGCCATGGCCGGTGATCGCCGTGTGTGGAAGACCCTGCTGGCGCGGCTCGATGGCGCCGGGCAGGCGCGCATCGACGAGGTGCTGGAGACCATCGGCCTGACCGCCGAGCGGCACCGGCTCGCCGGCGTGCTCTCCCACGGTCAGAAGCAGTGGCTGGAGATCGGCATGCTGCTGATGCAGCGCCCGCGCCTGCTGCTGGTGGACGAACCGGTAGCCGGCATGACCGAGCCGGAGATGCAGCGCACCGCCGAGCTGCTGACGCGGCTGGCGGGGCAGCAGTCGGTGGTGGTGGTCGAGCATGACATGGGGTTCGTACGCGAGATCGCGCGCAAGGTCACGGTGCTGCACCAGGGCAGCGTGCTGGCCGAGGGTAGCCTGGATCAGGTGGCCAGCGACCCGCGGGTGGTGGAGGTCTATCTGGGCGGTGACGAGGAGGCGAGCGGATGCTGAGCGTGGACAACCTCGATCAGTACTACGGCGAGAGCCATATCCTGCGGGGCCTGTCGCTGACGGTGCCGGCCGGGCGCTGCACCTGTGTGATGGGGCGCAACGGGGTCGGCAAGACCACGCTCTTGAAGACCATCATTGGGGAGGTGAGCGCCCGTGGCGGCACTATTCACTTCGATGGTGAGCCGCTGCTGCCCAGGCGTGCCGAGGCGCGTGCCGGTCTGGGGATCGGCTATGTGCCCCAGGGGCGGCAGATCTTCCCCACCCTCACGGTGGAAGAGAATCTGCGCATCGGCCTGCCGGCGCGGCGTGACCGCCAGCGACGCATTCCCGAGCGCATCTTTGAGCTGTTCCCGGTCCTGCGTGAGATGCGCTATCGTCGCGGAGGCGACCTCTCCGGCGGCCAGCAGCAGCAGCTGGCGATCGGGCGGGCGCTGGTGCTCGACCCGCGCCTGCTGATCCTCGACGAGCCGGGGGAGGGCATCCAGCCCAATATCGTCGCCCAGATCGGCGAGGTGATCCGGCGGCTCAACCGCGAGGCCGGGCTGACCGTGCTGCTGGTCGAGCAGAAACTGCCGTTCGCGCGCCGCTACGCCGACGGCTTCATGATCATGGATCGGGGCCAGGCCGTGGCCAGCGGTGACATCTCCGATCTCGACGACGACCTGATTCGGCGACATCTCACGGTATGAGCGCAGACCCCGCACCGCAACGCCATCCGAGCCCCCCGGACTCCGGCCACCGCTTCGACGCCGGGCGCCGTTGGGAGGCGCGGCTGGCGCTCGCCTTCGACCGGCGCGAGACTTCGCACGGCGGGCGCACCCGGTTGACCCGGGCGCACCATCGCGGGCCACTGCGGGTGCAGCGGCCGTTCTACCCCGAGCCGCTGCACCCGGCGCTGGTCGAGCCCTGCCACGTCTATCTGCTGCACCCGCCGGGCGGGCTGGTCAGTGGTGATGCGCTGGCGCTGGAGATCGCGGTCGAGGCCGACGCCCATGCGCTGTTGACCACGCCGGCGGCGACCAAGCTCTACCGCGCCGACAGCCAGGGCGTGACCTGGCAGCAGAGCAATCACTTGCAGGTCGCCGCCGGCGGGCTGCTCGAGTGGCTGCCCCAGGAGACCATCGCCTTCGACGGTTCGCGCGGGGTGCAGAGCACCACGGTCGCGCTCAGCGGCGACGCCCGCTGCCTGGGCTGGGAGGTGATGGCGCTGGGACGTCCGGAGGGCGCACTGCCGTTCGTCAGCGGCGCCATCGAACAGCGCTTCCGCCTGACCCGCGACGGCCGTCCGCTGTGGCTCGAGCGTCAGCCGCTCGATCCGCATCACGCACGCTTCCGGGGGCGCTGGGGGCAGGGCGGGGCGAGCGTCCAGGCGACCCTGTGGGCGGCCGGGCTGGCGTCCCCCGAGGCAGCGGTGGCGGCGCTGCGCGAGGCGCTGCCGGCGGCCCCGCAGTGGGCCGTCACCCAGCGTCTCGGCGTACTGCTGCTGCGCTATCTGGGCGACTCGCGCAACCAGGCCTGGGACTACTGCCAGGCTGCCTGGCAGACGCTGCGGCCGCTGCTGGCCGAGCGCGAGGCGTGCGAGCCGCGCATCTGGCGCACCTGATACGGCTGGCGCACCCGACACTGCCGCCGATGAGGAAACGCTGAATAAATCGACGAGCGAGATGAAGCGCAAGGCGCATGGAACACAGAACACGAGACATAACATGGGGTTAGGCGAGTGTTCGAGTACCACGCAACGCAGCGATTCGCTAGCGCAGGCATTTATGCAGCGTTTCCATAACGATCAAGGGCGCCCGGCGCCCGCAAGCCCTGGAGACGAGGCGATGGAACTGACACCCCGAGACAAAGACAAGCTGCTGCTGTTCTCCGCCGCACAGCTGGCCGAGCGCCGCCGTGCGCGCGGGCTCAAGCTCAACTACCCGGAAGCGGTGGCGCTGATCAGCTTCGAGATTCTCGAAGGCGCCCGCGACGGGCGTAGCGTGGCCGAGCTGATGGGCTACGGTCGCGAGATTCTGACCCGCGACGACGTGATGGAGGGGGTCGCCGAGATGATCCCCGAAGTGCAGGTCGAGGCGACCTTTCCCGACGGCACCAAGCTGGTGACCGTGCATTCACCCATCGTGTGAGACGGTGGTTACAGATTCGACGAGCGAAGGCCAGACCGGGGCGCGTAGCTAAGGCGAAAGCGGGCGAAAAAAGGACCGGGCTGGCGCACCAGTTTACTTGGGTAAATGAGTATTTTGACGGGGGCGCCGAGCTCGGGCTCGCGTACGAGGTCGATTTCAACGCCGTATTGCCGAGCGCAGGCATTTTGTTAGCACTTTCTGAGGGGCGACCATGATTCCCGGTGAATACCAGTTGCAAGAGGGCGAGATCGAGCTCAACGCGGGGCTGGACTCGATCACCCTGACGGTGGGCAACACCGGCGACCGTCCGATCCAGGTCGGTTCGCACTACCACTTCGCCGAGACCAATCCGGCGCTCGAGTTCGACCGTGGCGCCGCGCGGGGCTATCGGCTCGACGTACCGGCGGGCTCGGCGATCCGCTTCGAGCCCGGGCAGCGCCGGGCGGTGACGCTGGTGCCGTTCGCCGGCCGACGGCATGTCTACGGCTTCCGCGGCGAGGTCATGGGCGCACTCTCTAGCGCGCCCGATGCCGCGCGAACCGACGCGCCCGAAGACGCGCGAACTAACGCGCCCGAAGACGCGCGAACTAACGCGCCCGAAGACGCGCGAACCGAAGATGCGCGAACCGACGTGCCCGAAGACACGCGGAGCTCACGCGACCGAGATGGCCAAGATCAGGAGGCGAACTGATGGTGAAGATTTCACGTCAGGCCTATGCCGATATGTATGGCCCCACCGTGGGCGACCGGGTGCGGCTCGCCGATACCGAGCTGTGGATCGAGGTGGAGCAGGACCATACCCACTACGGCGACGAGGTGAAGTTCGGCGGCGGCAAGGTGATCCGAGATGGCATGGGCCAGAGCCAGCGCTGCGATGAGGCGGTGATGGACACCGTGATCACCAATGCGCTGATCCTCGACTGGTGGGGGATCGTCAAGGCTGATGTCGGTCTCAAGGCGGGGCGTATCGCCGCCATCGGCAAGGCCGGCAACCCTGACGTGCAGCCGGCGGTGACCATCGTCATCGGCCCGGGCACCGAGGTGATCGCCGGCGAGGGCAAGATCCTCACCGCCGGGGCGATCGACGCCCATATCCACTTCATCTGCCCGCAGCAGGTGGAGGAGGCGCTGATGAGCGGGGTCACCACCATGCTCGGCGGTGGTACCGGGCCCGCCACCGGCTCCAACGCCACCACCTGTACCCCGGGGGAGTGGCACCTGGGCAAGATGCTCCAGGCGATCGACACCCTGCCGATGAACATCGGCCTGCTCGGCAAGGGCAACGCCAGCCAGCCCGAGGCGCTCGAAGCGCAGATCGTGGCCGGGGCGATCGGGCTCAAGCTGCACGAGGATTGGGGCACCACGCCGGCTTCCATCGACAACTGCCTGAGCGTGGCCGAGCGCTACGACGTTCAGGTGGCGATCCATACCGACACCCTCAACGAGTCGGGCTTCGTCGAGGACACCCTGGCCGCGTTCAAGGAGCGTGGGATCCACACCTATCACACCGAGGGCGCCGGGGGGGGCCACGCGCCGGACATCATCACCGCCTGCGCCAAGGATTACGTGCTGCCGTCGTCGACCAATCCGACGCGACCCTACACCGTGAACACCGTCGACGAGCATCTCGACATGCTGATGGTGTGCCACCACCTCGACCCCAACATCCCCGAGGACGTGGCCTTCGCCGATTCGCGCATCCGCCGCGAGACCATCGCCGCCGAGGACATCCTCCACGACCTCGGCGTGATCTCGATGATCGCCTCCGACTCCCAGGCCATGGGCCGGGTCGGCGAAGTGGTCTGCCGCACCTGGCAGACCGCGCACAAGATGAAGACACAGCGCGGTCTGCTGGCGGAGGATGTCGAGCGCGGCTGCGACAACTTCCGTGCCCGGCGCTATATCGCCAAGTACACCATCAACCCGGCGCTCACCCACGGCCTGGCCCATGAGGTGGGGTCGGTGGAAGTCGGCAAGCTGGCCGACCTGGTGCTGTGGGATCCGGCCTTTTTCGGCGTCAAGCCGGCGCTGATCCTCAAGGGCGGGATGATCGCGGCGGCGCCCATGGGTGATCCCAACGCCTCGATTCCGACCCCGCAGCCGGTGCACTACCGGCCGATGTTCGGTGCCTTCGGTCGCGCCGTCAGTGCCACCCGGGTCAGTTTCGTCAGCCAGGCAGCGCTGGCGGCAGGCGTGGGCGAACGCCTGGATCTGGCGAGCCGCCTGGTCGCGGTTCAGGACGTGCGCGGGGTGCGCAAGCGCGACATGAAACTCAACGACGCCTGCCCGCAGCTCGAGGTCGACCCGCAGACCTACGAGGTGCGCGCCGATGGCGAACTGCTCACCTGCGAGCCCGCGGCCACTCTGCCGCTGGCCCAGCGCTACCATTTGTTCTGATGCGGACGAGAAGGACGACACGATGTTGAAGTTGATCGAGCGCCTGGACGCGGCCTGTGACATTGTCGCCGACGACAGCGTCACGCTCCCCTTCGAGCTGCGCTGCCGCGGGCGCCTCAAGGCCACCAGCGATGCCGGGCGCGAGCTGGGGCTGTTTCTCGACCGCGGGCCGGTGCTGCGCCACGGTGCGCTGCTGCGCGCCGAAAGCGGTGAGGTGATCGCGGTGCGCGCCGCCGACGAGCCGGTGGTCACGGCCCGGGTCGAGGGCACGCTGGCGCTGGCCAGGCTCTGCTACCACCTGGGCAACCGCCATGTGCAGCTGGCGCTGGGTGCCGAGGAGGAGTGCGGCTGGGTGCGCTTTCCTCCCGACCATGTGCTGGAGGCGCTGGCGACCCGCCTGGGGGCGACCCTGGAGCGCCACCGCGCGCCCTTCGATCCGGAGTCCGGGGCCTATGCCGAAGGCCACGCGCATGGCCATGGTCACAGCCACGGCCACACGCATGGTGCTGATCATGGGCACCGTCATGAGCATAGCCACGCGCCCGATCAGAGTGCCCCCGGTCGCGCCCTGGTCTACGACTTCGTGCCGCGCGGCCGCGGGCGCGAGCACTGAGCGTGGCGCCGGCATCGACACGCTCACCCTTGGCGCTGCTGGGTCTGATGCAGCTGGTGAGTCCGGCACTGCCGATCGGCGCCTTCGCCTGGTCGCAGGGGTTGGAGAGCGCCTTCGAACTCGGCTGGGTGAAGGACGAAGCGACGCTCGGTGCCTGGCTCGACGGGGTGCTCGAGGATGGCCTGACCCGCTGCGAACTGCCGCTGCTCGAACGCCTGTGGCAAGCCTGGGAGAGCGGGGATCGCGAGGCGCTGGCGGCCTGGAACGACTGGCTGCTGGCCAATCGTGAGACCCACGAGCTGGCCGAAGAGGATCTGCGCCTGGGGCAGTCGCTGGCGCGCCTGCTCGGCGATCTGGAGCTGCTGCCGGAAGATGGCTGGCTGCCGCCGACGCCCACCTACGTCACGCTGTTCGCCTGGGCGGCGCAGCGGCGCGGCATCGCGCTGGCGGATGCCCAGCTGGGATTCGCCTGGGCCTGGCTCGAGAACCAGCTGGCGGCGGCGTGCAAGGCGTTGCCGCTGGGGCAGACCGCGGCCCAGCGACTGGTGGAGCGGCTGCGCCCGGTGCTGGCGGCGGCGGTGACGCGGGCCGCCGAGCTCGATGACGACGCCCTGGGTCCGGCGCTGCCGGGGCTGGCCCTGGCCAGTGCGCTGCACGAGACGCAGTACTCGCGACTGTTTCGCAGCTGATGTCGGCATCGGGATGAGCCTTCCGGGGCTTACCCGGTGTCATACCGAGGTTTCATCCGGAATGTGCGGTTTCATCCGGAATAGGTACGCCGCGCCGTGGCGGGATGGGGCGGCGCGAAGACGAAAGGAGAGAGGGATATGCAACACTGTCTGCGAGTTGGCGTCGGGGGCCCGGTCGGGTCCGGCAAGACCGCACTGCTCAAGCAGCTCTGCCTGGCACTGCGCGAGCACTACGATATCGCGGTGGTCACCAACGACATTTATACCCGCGAGGACGCAGACTTCCTGCTGCGCCATGACGCCCTCGACGCCGACCGCATCATCGGTGTCGAGACCGGCGGCTGCCCGCATACCGCGATCCGCGAAGACGCCTCGATGAACCTGGCGGCGATCGACGATCTCCATGCGCGGCATCCGACGCTGGAGCTGGTGCTGGTGGAGTCGGGGGGCGACAACCTCGCCGCCACCTTCAGCCCCGAACTCTCCGATCTGACCCTCTATGTGATCGATGTCTCCGCCGGCGACAAGATACCGCGCAAGGGCGGGCCGGGGATCACCAAGTCGGATCTGCTGATCATCAACAAGATCGATATCGCCGAGCGCGTGCACGCATCGCTCGAGGTCATGGAGCGTGACGCCAAGATGATGCGCGGCCCGCGCCCCTTCGTGTTCGCCAATCTCTACGACGGCGTCGGCGTCGAGACCATCGTGCGCTTCATTCTCGACCGCGGCATGCTGCCGGAGCGCCGCGGTGAGGCGCAGCGGGCGCGGCCCGACCAGGCGCTGCTGTGCGCCGAGTGAATCGGCCCTGTTCACGCTGATGTCGACGCCTTCACACCCAAGCCACTACCCATCACCCACCATCCACAAGGAGTGACCCATGCAAGCTCAACCCTCTCGTCGCGCGGCGCGCTATCTGGCCTGGCTCGGTGCCCCGCTGGCACTGCTGTTGGCCTCGGTGGCCTATGCCCATCCGGGGCATCTGCCGCATACCCACGGTGGCAGCTTCCTGGCCGGGCTGATGCACCCGCTGACCGGTCTCGATCATCTGCTGGCGATGCTGGCGATCGGGCTGTGGAGCTGCCGTCAGGCGCCCACGCTGCGCCGGGCGATGCCTGCATTGATCGCCCTGGGCATGGTGTGTGGTGCCGGTCTGGCCTGGGCCGGGGTGCCGCTGCTGGGCGTGGAGTTCGGCATCGCCTCCAGCGTGCTGCTGGCGGGTGTGCTGTTGGCGACGCTGGTCAAGCTGCCCAGCGCGGTGGGTGGCACGCTGGTGTTCGCGTTCATCCTGCTGCACGGCCATGCCCACGGCAGCGAGCTGGCCCCCGGCGCCTCGGCGCTGCTCTATGCGCTGGGCTTCGTGGTCACCAGCGTGGCGATCACCCTGGTCGGGCGCCATGCCGGTGCCTGGCTGGCCCAGCGTGACAGCCGCTGGCTGCGCGGTATCGGTGCCGCCATCGCTGCGGCCGGCGGGGCGCTGATGCTGAGCTGAGGGTGCCGGCGCGGTATCTCTCTCGGCCTCCCTTTCGGCATCGGCTGCGTATCTTGGCTCCCTGCTGGGCTGCATCGCCCAGCAGGCAGCTCGGTGCCGTGACGGCGGTCGCGGCGCCGGCGCGCTGTGTCGATCCTTCCAGGCCGCATCCGCGGCCTTTGTCATGCTGGCGTGTTCAGGTCAGCGGGGATGACGCACGCGGCGATAGCCCGCATTGATGAAGCAGTAGCCGCCGTAGGCGATCAGCCCGCAGGCGACACCGCCCAGCAGGAAGTCGCCGTAGGGCTGGTGGGCCAGCAGGTCGAGGGCGCCGCCCAGCCCCTGGGTCTGGCTGGGCGAGAGCTGCCAGGCAGCCAGACCGAGCAGGCCGCCGATCAGGATGAAGGTCACCCCACGGGCGGCCAGCCCGAGTCTGGCAATCCCCTCGAGCAGCGGCAGCGGCGGGTTGGGGCGCTGGTCGAGATGCCAGTTCTTGCGGTAGGCGCGGCGCCAGGCGCGCACGAGCTGATGCACGCCGACTGCGACGAAGCCCAACCCCACCGCCAGCAGCAGCCAGCGCCCGCCGGGGACGCCCAGCAGCCACTCGGTGCGGCGGCGGTTATCCTCCTGCGAAGAGCTCGCCACGCTGTGCATCAGCAGGGTCGCGCACTGCCACGCCAGGGTGGCGTAGAGCCCGGCGCTGAGGGCGAATCCCAGCCGCTGCAGCCAGCCTTTCCAGTCGTTACCCTTGTGCTCGGTGTCCCAGATCGCCTGCCCCAGGCGCCAGGCCACGTAGGCGACCAGACCCAGGCCGAGCAGCACCAGCAGCACGCTGCCGAAGGGCCATAGCGCGATCTTGCGGATCACCTCGCTGGTGCCGCTCTCGCTGCCGCCCAGGCCGATGGTGGTGAGCAGGGCGAGCCAGCCCACCGCGATATAGATCAGGCCCTTGGCGGTATAGCCGGCGGACGCGCTGAAGCGCAGCCCGTCACGGAGTCGAGAGCGTCGTTGCGGCATGGAGGTCCTTGAACGCGAATGATCCCTGCAGCCTAGCAGTTCGCCGGATTAGGCGCCGATTCATCGCACCGGGCGCGCTACGCTCGCGTCCTCTTCATCACCGTGCCGGCCATCGACAGGGCCCTGCCGCGCTCCCCGGTGCGATACGTTATCCTGTCGCTGGCCGCCGCATGGGGCCGTGAAAACTCGTGAAACACTGTGGGAACATCGATGAAGCATTTCGTGGTACGCCCGCGCTCGGCGGCGGGCTGGGGTCTGTTGCTGCTGTTCCTGGGCCTGATCATGATGGGCCTGTGGCCGGTGGTGGCCGGGGTCAATCGGGCGCGGCTGGCGTTCGGGCTGCCGTGGCTGGCGCTATGGGCCTATGCGATCGTGGCCGGCTGCTGGATCGCCATGCTGCTGGGCAACCGCTGGCTGGCGCGGAGGGCGCGCGGGGATGACTAGCCTGTCGACGAGCAGTCTGGCCCCGCTGTGGATCACCCTGAGCTATGTCGCGGTGGCGCTGGTGATCGGCCTGGGCGCGCGCCGCGGTCGCGTCATGGACAGCCTGGAGGAGTGGGGCGTCGCCGGACGCAGCATGGGGACGGTGACCCTCTATCTGCTGATCGCCGCCGGCAGCATCAGCGCCTACACCTTCATGGGCGCGCCCGGTTGGGCCTACAGCAAGGGCGTTGCGGTCTTCTACGTGGTGATCTATCTCTCCTATCTGGCGCTGGTGGCCTGGTATTGCGGTCCGCGGGTGTGGGAGTTCGGCCGGCGCTTCGGCCACGTCACCCAGGGGGCGGCCATCGCCGACCGTTATCAGAGTCCGCTGCTGGGTGGCCTGGCGGCGCTGGTGATGTCGATCGGCTCGCTGGCCTATGCGGTGCTGCAGACCATGGGCTCGGCCTACATCCTGGCGGTGATGAGCGGCGGGCGCATTCCGGTCTGGGCAGGGGTGATTCTGATCCTGGCGGCGATGGCGCTCTATCTCTACGTCAGTGGGCAGCACGCCATCGGTCTGACCAACGCCTTTCAGGGTGTGCTGATGCTGGTGGTGGCGTGGAGCGTGGGGCTGTGGTCGGCCCATACCGCCAGCGGCGAGCTGGGCTTCGGCGCCATCTTCGCGCGTCTGCAGGCGGAGCGTCCCGACTTCCTGACCTTGCCGGGGGCGGGCGGTGACATGAGCTTCGCCTTCTGGACCACCTCGATCATCGTCTCGATGCTGTCGTTCATGCCACCGGTATGGAGTCAGTGGATGAGCGCCCGCTCGGCCGACACCATCCGGCGCAGCGCGACCTGGCTGCCGACCTACTACATCGTGGTGCTGCCGATGGTGGTGGTGGGCTTCATCGGCATCCTCGCGCTGCCGCAGCTCGAACGCGCCGATACCGTGGCCTTGAGCTACGCCCTCGGCCACCTTCCGGTCTGGCTGGTGGGGCTGCTGGGGGCGGGCACCCTGGCCGCGGCGATGTCCTCATGCGAGCCGTTTCTGCACTCGGTGGCCATGGCTTATGCGCGCGATATCGCCCAGCCGCTGTGGCGGCTGGGCGATAGCGCCACGGCGCGACTGGCTCGGCGGCTGCTGGTCCCGATCATGGCGCTGATCGTCGCCCCGGTGGCGATCAGTGAGCCGAGCAACCTGGTGATGATCCTGCTGGTGGGGCTCGGCTTCGCCACCCAGGTGCTGCCAGCCTTCATCGGCATGTTCGTGTGGACCCGGGCCTCCACCGCCGGGGTGATCGCCGGTATCGTCGCCGGTTTCTGCGTGACCCTCGCTTTCACCCTGATCTGGCGCAACCCCCTCGGCGTGCATGCCGGCTTCTGGGGGCTGCTGGTCAACCTGCCATTGTTCGTGGGCGTGTCGCTGCTCACCCGGCCGGTGCGCGATGACGTGGTCGAGCGCTTCTTCGCCATCAGCGCCCCGGGTCGCTCCCGCGCCTGACTGGCGCGGGTGGTGTCAGGCCGGATTGGCGGCGAGAATCTTCTTCAGGAAGCGCTGGGTGCGTTCATCGCGTGGCTGGCTGAAGAGTGTCGCCGGCGGTGCCTGTTCGATGATTCGGCCCTCGTCCATGAACACCACGCGGTCGGCGACGTCGCGGGCGAACTGCATCTCGTGGGTCACCACGATCATGGTCTGGTGCTCCGCCGCGAGCTGTTTCATCAGTCCCAGTACCTCCTCGACCCACTGCGGGTCGAGGGCGGAGGTCGGCTCGTCGAACAGGATCACCTCGGCGTTGGCCGCCATCGCTCGGCCGATACCGACACGCTGCTGCTGCCCCCCGGAGAGCGAGGCCGGATAGGCATCGGCCTTGTCGGCCAGGCCGATGCGCTCGAGGATCTTGCGCGCCCGGGCATGCGCCTCGCGCTTGGAGAGGCGGTCGACCACGATCATGCCTTCGGCGATGTTCTCCAGTGCGGTCTTGTTGGCGAACAGCGCATAGTTCTGGAACACGAAGGCGGTGCGCCGGCGCAGGGCGAGAATCTGCGCCTGGGTGGCGCGGGTGACATCGACCTGGAGATCGCCCACGGTGAGCTGGCCGGCATCGGGGCGCTCGAGGAAGTTGATGCAGCGCAGCAGGGTCGACTTGCCGGTACCGGAAGGGCCGACCACGACGATGATCTCCCCCCGCGAGAGCTGGAGGTCTATGGCGTCGAAGACCACCTGGTCGCCGAACTGCTTGCGCAAACCCTTGAGTTCGATCATCGCTGATAGGCCCGATTGAGTCGTTGTTCCAGCCATTTCTGTACCCACGACAGGGCTTCCACCACGACCCAGTAGATCACGGCGACGACCAGAAAGGCTTCGAAGTAGAGGAAGCTGCTGGCGGCTTCCTTCTGGGTCGCCCCCATCAGCTCGGTGACGCCCAGCGTGAAGGCGAGCGAGGTCGACTTGATCATGTCGATGAAGTAGTTCATCAGCGTCGGCGTGGCGACGCGGGTCGCCTGGGGCAGCACGATACGCCGCATCAACTGGCCCTGGGTCATGCCTACCGAGAGCGCGGCCTCGGTCTGGCTACGGTCGATCCCGACGATGGCGGCGCGGATCGACTCCGCCATGTAGGCCGAGAAGTGCAGGGTCAGGCCGAGAATGGTGGCGGTGATGCCGTTGATCGAGACCAGGAAGGTGAGCACCTGGGGCAGACCGTAATAGAACAGAAACAACTGCACCAGCAGCGGCGTGCCGCGGAAGAACGAGATGAACAGCATGGCGAAGGCGTTGAGCCCGGGCAACTCGGTCACCCGGATTACCGCCAGCAGCGAGGCCAGGACCAGGGCGCACAGCATGCCCGCGGCGGCCATGCCCAGGGTCAACGGTAGATAGCTCAGAAGGATGGGCACCAGGCCCAGCATATAGTCGACATTGAGTGCATGCATGGAGGTCACTACGCCGCGCAGCGCGGCCGTGGATAACAGAAAGGCCCATGAAGCCGGCGAGCGTCATGGGCCGTGTCGCCCCGGCGCAGCCCTGCGTGTAGGACGCAGGGCACGACTCGAGGGCGGCGTGGGATCAGAATATCAGGGTTGGGTGATATCGGTACCGAACCACTTCTCGGAGATCGCTCTCAGCTTGCCGCTGTCGCGCAGCTTGGCCAGTGCGGCGTTGACGCGATCGCGCAGGGCAGCGCCGGCCTCGTCGTCACGGAACGGGTAGGCGTTCTGGATCTGCGAGAAGGGCTGACCGGCGAGCTCGAGCGGCAACGGCTTGTCCTTGATCACCTGGGTCGCGCTGACACGATCCATGACGAAGGCGTCGGCACGGCCGAGGGCGACGTCCTGCTCGATGTTGGAGTCGTAGGTCTTGATGTCGATCTGGTCGGCGTAGGGCAGCTCCTCGAGCAGTGCCTCGTAGTTGGAGCCGAGGTTGACCGCAACGGTCTTGCCCTTCAGATCTTCGACACCGTGGATGGCGTCGTTGCCCTTGCGCACCACGACCTGGGCGCCGTCATAGACGTAGGGCGTGCTGAACAGGTACTTCTTCTCGCGCTCGGGAGTGATGGTGATCTGGTTGGCGATGGTGTCGATACGCCCGGAGTCGAGCATCCCGGCAAGCCCGGAGAAGCTGGCGGTGACGAAATCGATGTCGTCGCCGGTCTCTTCGCCGATGGCGTTCATCAGGTCGACCTCGAAGCCCTTGAGCACGTCATGGTCGACGAAGGTGAACGGATAGTAGCCGCCGGACATACCGACGCGCAGGGTGTCGGCATGCGCCATGCCGCTCAGTGAGGCCAGTCCCAGGCTCAGCGCCAGGGCGCCGCCGCGGAGCATGCGGCCAGCCATAGAGTATGAGTATCGAGCCATGCGGGGAATCTCCTCGTCGATAGGGCCGGCGCGGGATATGGCCGCGCTGCCGTGAGTGGACGTAGCATAGCGCAAAATTTTTTCCCGGAATAAGAGAAAAATTTTATATGCCATTTTGTTTGGGGCTATGGCCTCGTCGCCGTCGCTGGGCTCGCCGATGAGCCCTATAGGTTGGAATATTTTGTACGAGCCTTTGTTGTTTGTAATGTATTGATCTAACATCGGCTCGATTCTCTTCGTGAAGGCTGCCGCAGGGACGTGACCAATGGACTTGCGCGATGCGCTGGTTAGCGGCATGGCCAGGGAACGGGCCGATAGGCTCAGGTACCGTTGAGAGTCGAGAGCGAGTCGCGTTCTGGGCGCTATCGGCGTTGCTCTCGCAGCCCCGGCAGACGGGCTGGAGCGTATCCTGCTTTCGGGGAGTCGATGTCCTTCCATCGTCTCCTTTCCTGTTTATTCTGCACCTGCCATCGGCCTGCCGGTGGTGCCTGGCATCGGTCATGTTGGGCGGGTGCTTGACCTAGAGAAAGGTTTTGTATAACTTTGCATTCGTTGGTCGATTCACCGGCTTCAAGGATGAAGTCTAGGGACGATAGGTGAATCTTGGCTACGATCATGGAAGATCGTATGGCTACATGACACCAGGAAAGTGATCTTGTGGCTTGATTGCACAGCACCGCACGCCGGCAGGGGGCAGGATGACCCTCCTCAGGACAGGAAGTCCCCGGCGCAGGCGGACCTATAAAGGCGGGCCTCCGGGCTCGCCTTTCGTATTTTTGGCGCGACCCCTCTTCTTCCTGCGTACTTCTCGCCCCTGTCTCTTTGATTGACTGGGCCGCTGCATGTCTTGTCGAGAGGCCCGCGGGCGTCTACCCCGCGACAGCGCTCTGGCAATACCGCTGGGTTCGCGTGAGGCTGTTCGACGGTCACGACGCAGGTCCATCCGTTGCCACGGCACGCCAGCGCCTCACCTTGCCGCCGGAGAGGTAAGGTAAGGGCAGGCGTGGCTTGCACGACCTCGCGGGGCGGGCAAAAGGCGCAATTTGCGCTATGCTGTTGGAACACCCCCGCCGAAGGCGCGGCGTGTCTGTCAACCAAAGAGACAAGGGACTTGCCATGAAAAAAGGTATTGCAGTCGTAACCGCCACCGCTCTCATGCTGCTCGGCGGCGCAGGTATGGTGTATGCCGACAGCGCCGCGATGAAGCAAGCTGAGCAGGCCAATCAGGAGCCGCTCAGCAAGGGTGACGGCGTGACTGAGTCGCAGCAGGACATGATGAGCGGCGAAAGCGAGCAAAAAGGCATGGATGAGAGCGGTCACAGCGCGTCGACCGACGACTCCATCGATGCCATGCAAGAAGAGACCGACGGCAAGACCGATATCAAGGATGCCGAAGATCTCGACTCGATCAACGCTCAGGGTCAGAGCGACGCTGCAGCAGCGGCACAGAAGTCCCAGTGACAGGCGAGCAGCGTCTCCCAAAAGCGCCCTACGGGGCGCTTTTTTGTGGCCTGACGCCGCCACGCCAAGAGTGTTTGGATACATACGGATACAATTACTTTGCCACTTCTTCACCTGTATCAAATTATCTGATCCCTGAGGGGTCCACAGTGTGCGTGTTGTCAGGGAGGCGACATCAGGAAGCGAGGCCGCAGGATGCGGCCGGCACAGGGAGGTTTGGCAGGACGCCATGGCATTCGGCAGGAAGCCGTCACCGATTGGGGGGTTCGTACGCGGACCCTCTATTTTTGTGTCGCCAATGATGCCATCTCTGCGCTGCCTACCCCGTTCTTGTGCTGCCCATGGCTAGCCGCGCTCGGCACCGGGCTCCGCATGGCGCCGTGTAGCGAATTGACTTTGGTGCGCTCGTCCGTAAAATGAGCGCGCTCTTCATCCGGCGGATGTGGTGGAATTGGTAGACACGCTAGATTTAGGTTCTAGTGCCGCAAGGCGTGGGAGTTCGAGTCTCCCCATCCGCACCAGCTTGATTCACAAGGCTTTTCGGCCTTCGATGCCCTCCTCGGTTGAGTGATCTGATTTTCCGAGTGACCCGATTGTGGCGCACTCTCCATGTGGTCCACTGCTTTGCGGGCTCTGAAACGCTCATCCGTCTACCGTGGTTCCCAGGAAGAGGCCGGTGCGCGATCTACCCCAACCTCCTCCCCGGCGCGTTAAGCTAAGACTCGTAGGCGACACGATGTAGCCGTATCACCACGTTCTCGATGAACGATTTGCAGCGGGTCGCATAGTGCGGATGGATCTGTCGTATATGCCCTTCAGGGTCGCGGTCGCCTTCGTAGGTGATCTGATTGCGTCGCTGTATCAGCACGTTCAATTTCTGCTTGATATCGGCGGGGGTGCAGGCGGGCCCCGGCCAGATGGCGGCGATCGACTCGATGATATCGGCGTGCCCCAGCAGGCGATAGGCGGCGATCAACTCATCCGGTGACTTGAACGAGAGCGACGTGCGGCCGCTGGGCTGGGAGGGGTCGACCCAGTGTCGCGTGCCGTGGCGCCTGTCGCTGGTGAGTTGGTGGGGCATGCACAGGCGGGGACACATGGGATGGGTCGGCTGCTCGAGCACGTTCTTCATCGGCACGTAGAGCGACACGCAGGCGCGGTAATCACCCAGCTTGTCGGTGACGACTTCGTTGACGTAGGCGTCCATGGCCGCCAGCGAGAAGGCCACCGCCGAGCGCGGTAACCAGAGCAGGTCACTGTGTGCCTCGTCCAGGCGTCCGCGAGGCAGAATGCCGCGCGCGCTGCACAGCTCTCTGTACATGTTCACAAGCTTGTCGACGGCCGACATCCGGCTCTGAAAACGCTCGTAGAGTGACATGTTCTTCGTATAGCCCCCAGGAATGATGGACGGTGATATGGGATCGGTGATCCGCAATGATCCCGCCATTGTCGCTTTCTGATGGGCGTGCAATCGGCGCGATCCTCCTTTGCGTTGTGATGATTATCAATGAATTTTTCTTTGCTGATCAAAGCTAATATTTACTTTAGATAATTCTTAATTATTTGGGTTTTATTCTGCATTTGGCAATCGTCGCTGTTATATTTTTTTGGGGTTTTTGGTGCGTATACCCTGACATTTGAACTGTAAAAAACCCTTTTTTTTAAGCGGTTATGGGTTTTTCATCTTGCCTGGTAAAGAAAATCATGGGTGAGGGTTGATCGGGTTTTTGGGGTGTGATTTCTGGGTATTTTTTAATTAGACTTATTTTATATGATGGTTGTGTAGGCATGCTTTTATCAGGGCAATGTCGCGCTAGAAGCGGTGCCTTGTCCTCTGCACGCAAAAGGAAGAGTCTTTCGGCGTCTGATCGAAGTTCCTATCTCGAAGGGCAGTCAATGATGGCGCCAGGGTGTCAATGAAGTTGGGCGACTGCGGGGTAGAGCGAGGATGTTCGAGCCCATGCTGGGCTGGGGAGTGGGGCCCGGCAATCTGCGCCTGACGAGGTTGTCCGGGGCGGGGTCGCAGGTGCGCCGGCTACGCCTCGAGGCACGATGAGACCGCTCAGGCCGTCGCCCACGACGGGAAAGCCTCGCTACAGATGAATGCGCTTTTCTGCCTTGATCTCATCGCCCTGTGGCCATCTTGCGCAGGGGATGCCAAAGCGATTCTCCGCTTCGGAGCGCAACAGGTCGATGCGTCGAATCAGCGCGCGACGATTGCTGCAGATACCTATGGGAAGGGTGCGCACGAAGGCGCCACGATCATGATTCACCCTGACGCTGACATGGGGCGGTGCCTCTTTGAAAGAGGTGCGCACGCGGTACGGCTTCAATCCGGCTTCCAGCAGCTGCGCGGCTTCCTGTCTGGTCAGTGTCATCGCGAACGCCTCCTGGAGTCAGGTGCGGGGACAAGGGCGAAGGGAGGGCGCCCTTGTCCCCGCGGCCGTGACAAGTCCCACTCGCCGGGATGTCGGCGGATCGATCTCAGTGTAGCCGAGGTTGGCAAGGGCGGAACGACGGCGCTCAAGCCGCCGTGCTGACCGCCGATCTCTTGGGAGGGAAAGCGTCAGCGTACTGGAGTGTCGAACGCCAGGAGAGGGCAGGGAAGAGGGAAGAGGGAAGAGAGAGGAGTAATAGAGAGAGGCAAGAGAGAGAGGCAAGAGAGAGGCAAGAGAGGAGTCAGAGAAGCATGTTCAGGCGTCACACGCTGTGCCGGGCGATCGCCGCCGGCAATCTGCGCTGGCTGCTCGAGCGCGGGTTACGCCGAGCGTTGCCCGGTTACTGTGCATTCTGCTATGCCCGCCTCTCGGGCGATCTCCCCTGGTGCGATGATTGCGACGCTGAGCTGCCCCGGAATGGCGTGGCCTGCCGTCGCTGCGCCGAGCCCATGGCGACGCTGGGCGGTGGAGACGTCTGCGGGCGCTGCCTGAGGCGCCCGCCGGCATTCGATGCGGCCTGGGTGCCGCTGCGCTACGAAGAGCCGTTGGTGAGACTGGTGCAGCGCTTCAAGTTCTCCGCCGATCCACGCGCCGGAACGCTGCTGGTGGAACTGCTGATTCACGCTTTGGGTGATACCGCGCCGTGTGGCGAACGACTGATCGGCGTTCCCGGCTCCTGGGCACGCACCCGCGAGCGGGGTTTCGATCCGGTCGCCTGGTTGGGGGACGCGCTTGCCGAGCGCTGGCAACTGCCGCGGCTGGCGGCGCTACGCCAGCGTGACTCGTCGAGCCAGCGCGGGCTCGACCGCGCCGCGCGCCGGCGTAACGTCAAGGACGCCTTCGGAATCGAGGGGCCGCTGCCCGAGTCGGTGCTGCTGCTGGATGACGTCATGACCACCGGCGCCACACTGGACGCGCTGGCCCTGGCCTGCCGCCGTGCCGGTGCCCGCCACATCGGGGTGGTGGCGCTGGCACGTACGCCGCCGGACCGAATCTGATAGCATGCGCCGCCATAGCCTTCGTCTGTCGAGGTAAGCCATGAGTGCCGCATCGCCGCATCCGTTCGAGACCCTGACCCCCCAGCGTGTGGTCGAGGCGGTCGAGTCCCAGGGCTTTTGGTTGCCGGGCGAGCCGTTTGCGCTCAACAGCTACGAGAATCGGGTCTATGCCTTGAGCGACGACGAGCGCCAGCGCTGGGTCGCCAAGTTCTACCGCCCCGAGCGCTTGAGCACGGCGCAGATTCTCGAAGAGCACGCCTTTCTGGGCGAGCTCGCCGCCGCCGAGGTCGCGATCGGGGCGCCGTGGCAGAACGCCCAGGGGGAGACGCTGTTCGAGGCGGAGGGCTTCCGCTTTGCGCTGTTCGCCCATGTGCCGGGGCAGGCGCCGGAGCTCGACAATCCCGCCCATCTCTTCGCCCTGGGCCAGTTGATCGGGCAGGTGCATGCCATCGGCCGGCGTCACACTTTCCAGCATCGGCCGGTTTTCGAGCCGCGGCGGCTGGTCGAGGAGAGCCGTGAGCGCGTGCTCGCCGCACCCTGGATGAGCGCGCGACAGCAGAGTGCCTACACCAGCGTGACCGACGCCCTGCTGACGCTGCTCGCCGAGCATGCCTGGCCGCACCAGGCCCTGCAGCGCGTTCACGGTGACTGCCATCTGGGCAACATGCTCGGCCGCGACGACCACTTTGCCCTGGTCGACTTCGATGACTGTGCCATGGCGCCGGCGGTGCAGGATCTGTGGATGCTGCTCACCGCGCAGTCGCCGGAGGAGTGGCAGATGCAGCTCTCCGAGGTGATCGAGGGCTACGAGGAGTCGCTCGACTTCGATCGGCGCCAGCTCGAGTGGATCGAAGCGCTGCGCACGCTGCGCCTGGTACGCCATAGCGCCTGGCTGGCCAACCGCTGGCAGGATCCGGCGTTCCCGCGTGCTTTCCCCTACGTGGCCGACAGTGGCTACTGGGATCAGCACATCCGCACCCTGGAGCAGCAGCGGGTAGCGCTGGACTCGCCACGCTGGCTGGCCTGAGGGCGGCGGGCGCGGACATGGCCGGCGCGCGCTGGCGATAGAGCGCAGAGGCGAGTTTCGCTAGAATCCCCTTTCATCATGCGTCGGCTTTCGTGGCCTGCGTTTTCCTCTTTCCATCAGCGCGGCGCCCGTGTGCGGTAGTTGGCGCCAGTGCCCGCAAGCGACAGGATCAAGGCAGCATCATGACAGAGCAATTGGCAGGCCATTTTCGCGGTATTCTCGAGCACCTGGGGGAGGACCCCCAGCGCGAGGGGCTGCGCAACACGCCGCAGCGGGCCGCCAAAGCGATGCAGTTTCTGACCCAGGGTTACCATCAGTCTCTGGAAGAACTGGTCAACGGCGCCGTGTTCGCCTCCGACACCGACGAAATGGTGCTGGTCAAGGACATCGAGATGTACTCGATGTGCGAGCACCACGTATTGCCGTTCATCGGCAAGTGCCATATCGCCTACCTGCCCCAGGGCCGGGTGCTGGGGCTGTCCAAGTTCGCGCGCATCGTCGACATGTATGCGCGGCGGCTGCAGATCCAGGAGAACCTCACCCGCGAGATCGCTGAAGCGGTGATGCAGGTGACCGGTGCCCGCGGCGTCGGCGTGGTGGTCGAGGCCCAGCACATGTGCATGATGATGCGCGGGGTCGAGAAGCAGAACTCGTGCATGAAGACTTCGGTGATGCTCGGCAGCTTCCGCAAGAACCAGACCACGCGTCAGGAGTTCCTGATGCTGGTCAACGGCCGCTGACCCAGGAGCGCGACGCATGGATGGCCAGCTGCACGCCTTCGATGACGACACCCAGCGCGGCGAGATCGTGGCCGAGGATGGCCAGCGCTACACTTTCGAGTTCGGTCAGTGGCGCGGACGCGGCCTGCCCGCGGCGGGCCTGGCGGTGCGCTTCGATGTGGCCGACGGGCGCGCGGTGCGCGTGTTCAATCGGCCCGAAGCGCAAAAGCCCGCGCGGAGTACCCGTGATGCCAGCGGCAAGGTGCAGCGCAAGCAGCTATCGCACTGGGCGCTGGCGGCTTTCGTGGTGGCGTGTGCCGGCGTCGGTGCCGGACGCTATGCACCGGTGGTCGAGGTGGTCGCGCTGATTCTCGCCTGGCTGGGGCTGCGCCACGTCCACCGCGCGCCGCAGCGCTTCAACGGCCAGGCGGTGGCGGCGCTCGCCCTGGTGATCGCGGTCGGCGTGACGCTCTGGTCCCAGGGGGTCGTATGAGCGCCTGATGCGGTTTTGGTGCATCGGCGTCTTGAGCCGCAGCCCCCTAAGACCGATTGTCACTGGCGCCAGCGCACCGAAAGCGCCATCCTTTTCCCCGACACGTTGCCCGTTTCAGACGCGTCGCCCCGAGTAGCGGCGACGCCCCGGCAACCACCGTCGGCTGCGCGGGTTCGGCGCGGCCGGCGGCAGGCACATCAAGGAAGGAGTGACTCATGCAATCCGTCAAAGAGAGCGCGCTGTTCAGGCCCTACGCCTATATCGACGGCCACTGGGTGGCCGCCGACAGCGGTGAACAGATCGACGTCGACAACCCCGCCAATGGCGAGATTCTGGGGCGTATGCCACGGCTCGGCCGCGCCGAGACCGAGCGCGCGATCGAGGCCGCCGAAGCGGCGCTGCCGGGCTGGCGCCAGCACACGGCGCTGGAGCGCGCCGACATCCTGATGAAGTGGTACGAGCTGATGCTCGAGCACAAGGACGAGCTGGCCGCGATCATGACCGCCGAGCAGGGCAAGCCGGTCAAGGAAGCGGCAGGGGAGATCGTCTATGCTGCGAGCTTCATGCGCTGGTTCGCCGAAGAGGCGCGGCGCATTTACGGCGATACCATTCCGGCAGCCAGCAGCCAGCAGCGTATCGTGGTGACCAAGCAGCCGGTGGGGGTGGTCGGGGCGATCACGCCGTGGAACTTCCCCTCCTCGATGATCACGCGCAAGGCCGCAGCGGCGCTCGCCGCCGGCTGCACCATCGTGATCAAGCCGGCCAGTCAGACGCCGTTCTCCGCCACCGCGCTGGCAGCGCTGGCCGAGCAGGCAGGGGTGCCGCGGGGTGTCTTCAACGTGGTGCCGGGCAAGGCCAGCGAGATCGCCAAGGCGATGACCGAGTCGCCGGTGGTGCGCAAGGTCACCTTCACCGGCTCCACCGAGGTCGGCAGTTCGCTGATGGCGGGTGCCGCCCAGCACATCCAGAAGATCTCGCTGGAGCTCGGCGGCAACGCCCCCTTCCTGGTGTTCGAGGATGCCGACCTGGATGCCGCAGTCGAAGGCGCCATCGCCTCCAAGTTCCGCAATGCCGGACAGACCTGCGTCTGCACCAACCGCTTCCTGGTCCAGTCGAGCGTGATCAACGCCTTCAGCGAGAAGCTCGCGGCGGCGATGAACAGCGAACTGAAGGTCGGCGACGGTTTCCAGGATGGCGTCAATATCGGGCCGCTGATCGATGAGGATGCGGTGGCCAAGGTGAGCGAGCACGTCAAGGATGCCACCGACAAGGGGGCCCAGCTGCTGCTCGGTGGCCACGAGCACTCCCTTGGCGGGCGCTTCTTCTCGCCCACCCTGATCAGCCACGCCACCCCGGAGATGAAGGTGGCGAGCGAGGAGACATTCGGCCCGCTGGCGGCGGTGTTCCCGTTCGAGACCGAGGAGGAGGCCGTGCGGCTGGCCAACGACACCCAGTTCGGTCTGGCCTCGTACTTCTACTCGCGGGATCTGGGGCGCGTCTGGCGGGTGGCGGAAGCGCTCGAGTACGGCATGGTCGGCATCAACACCGGGCTGATCTCCAACGCCAGCGCGCCCTTCGGCGGCGTCAAGGCGTCCGGGCTGGGGCGCGAGGGCTCCAAGTACGGCCTCGACGAGTATCTCGAGGTCAAGTATCTGTGCATCGACCTGGGCCAGGCTTGAGGCCCTGGGGCGGCGGCTGAGCTGCCACTGCCGCCCCGCATCGAAAAAGCCCACGACANNTGTCGTGGGCTTTTTTTGCGCTACCTGGGGGCGCGGCGGCGCTCAGTGGCGGAAGTGGCGCATTCCCGTGAACACCATCGCGATGTCGGCTTCGTTGGCGGCGGCGATCACTTCGTCGTCACGCATCGAACCGCCGGGCTGGATGACCGCGGTGATGCCGGCTGCGGCGGCGTTGTCGAGGCCGTCGCGGAAGGGGAAGAAGGCATCGGAAGCCATCACCGAGCCGGCCACCTGAAGGCCGGCGTGCTCGGCCTTGATGCCGGCGATGCGGGCCGAGTTGATGCGGCTCATCTGGCCGGCGCCGACCCCCACGGTCTGACGGTCGCGGGCGTAGACGATGGCGTTGGACTTGACGAACTTGGCCACCTTCCAGGCGAACACCAGGTCATGCAGTTCGCGCTCGCTGGGCGCGCGGCGGGTCACCACCTTGAGCTCGTCGGCGGTGATCATGCCGGTGTCCCGGCTCTGCACCAGCAGACCGCCGTTGACGCGCTTGTAATCCCAGCCCTCGCCGCTGCGTGCCGGCAGCTCGCCGCACTCCAGCAGGCGCACGTTGGCCTTGCTGGCGACCGCTTCACGCGCCGCGGTGGAGATCGTCGGGGCGATGATCACCTCGACGAACTGGCGCGCGACGATCGCCGCGGCGGTCTCGCCGTCCAGCTCGCGGTTGAAGGCGATGATGCCGCCGAAGGCCGACTCGCTGTCGGTGGCGAAGGCCAATTCGTAGGCTTTGAGGATACCGCCCTCGGCTTCGGGCACCACCGACACGCCGCACGGGTTGGCGTGCTTGACGATCACGCAGGCGGGCTTGGTGAACGATTTCACGCACTCCAGCGCGGCGTCGGTGTCGGCGACGTTGTTGAACGACAGCGCCTTGCCCTGGAGCTGGTTGGCGGTGGCGATGCTGGCCTCCGGCTCGACCTGGCCCCGTTCAACATAGAAGGCCGCCTTCTGGTGCGGGTTCTCGCCGTAGCGCATGCCCTGCTTCTTGCTGAACTGCAGTGACAGCGTGCGCGGGAAGTCGGGCTCACCGCTGCCCACTCGCTGGCCGAAGTAGTTGGCGATGGCGGCGTCGTAGGCGGCGGTATGCTCGAATGCCTTGATCGCCAGATCGAAGCGGGTCGCCTGGCTCACTGCCCCGTCATGACTGGCCATGTCCTTGAGCACCCGGCCGTAGTCGTCGGCATCTACCACGATGGTGGTGTGGGCATGGTTCTTGGCGCAGGCGCGGACCATGGTCGGGCCGCCGATGTCGATGTTCTCGACCGCGTCGGCGAGGCTGCAGTCGGGGTTGGCGACGGTGCGCTCGAATGGGTAGAGATTGACCACCACCAGGTCGATCGGCGCGATGTCGTGCTCGGCCATCACCGCATCGTCCTCGCCGCGACGGCCGAGGATGCCGCCGTGGATCTTGGGATGCAGCGTCTTGACGCGACCGTCCATGATCTCGGGGAAACCGGTGTGTGCGGAGACCTCGGTCACCGCGACATCGTTCTCCTGGAGCAGGCGGTAGGTGCCGCCGGTGGACAGCAGCTCGACGCCACGGCCGACGAGCTCACGAGCGAAGTCGACGATACCGGTCTTGTCGGAGACGCTGAGCAGGGCGCGGCTGACGGGGCGGGAGGAGGATGCGGAGTTTTGAGACATGCCAATCCACTCTTGTCGGTCGATCGAACGCGCGCTGGAGGAGCTGAGAGTCCGAGCGGCGGGCGTTCGGTGGTGCCCCGCATGGGCGAGGCGAGGGGGAGAATCAGATCAGGTCGTACTGCTTGAGCTTCTTGCGCAGGGTGCCTCGATTGAGGCCCAGCAGCTCGGCGGCGCGGGTCTGGTTGCCTTCGACATGGCGCATCACGACGTCGAGCAGCGGCGCCTCCACCTCGGCCAGCACCATGGTGTAGAGATGCGACACCGATTCGCCCTCGAGATGGGTGAAGTAGCGCTCCATCACCTGCTCGACGCACTCACGCAGGGTGACTTGAGAGCTCTGCTCGGCCATATGAAGGGATTCGACCTCCAGCGGCGAATTGCCGTCGAGGTCCAGAGGCTGCCGACTGTTCATGCTGCGTGAATTCCGTTGTCGATCGCGGTGTCGCCACGAAAGAGTTCATGAAGAAAAGCGAACTGCTCCGCGCTCTGCTCGAGCCGGTTGAAACGCGCGCGGTGCTCACGCCGGGGGTCGCGGGAAGCGAGGTACCAGCCGATATGCTTGCGCGCCACGCGCACCCCGAGATAGTCGCCGTAGTGGGCGTGCAGTGCCGTCAGATGTCGGCGCATGGTGTCCTCGATCTCCTCGAGGCTGGGCGCCGGGTGCTCGCGACCGGTGCGCAGGTAGTGCTCGATCTCGCGAAACAGCCACGGGTTACCCTGGGCGCCACGGCCGATCATCACCGCATCGGCGCCGGTATGGGCGAGCACCTCGGCGGCCCTTTGCGGCGTGGTGATATCGCCGTTGGCGAACACCGGGATCGATACCTGCTGCTTGATCGCGGCAATGGTGTCGTACTCGGCGCTGCCGCTGTAACGCTGCTCGCGGGTCCGCCCGTGGACTGCCAGGGCGGCGATGCCGGCGTTCTCGGCGAGGCGCGCGACGCGTAGCGCATTCCGGGTCTGCTCGCACCAGCCGGTGCGGATCTTGAGGGTCACCGGAATCTCGACCGCGGCGACCACCGCGGTGAGAATGTCGTCGACCAGGCGCTCGTCACGCAGCAGGGCCGAACCGGCGGCCTTGTTGCACACCTTCTTCGCCGGGCAACCCATGTTGATATCGATGATCTCGGCCCCGGCGGCGGCGTTCATGCGCGCGGCCTCGGCCAGCATCTGCGGATCGCCACCGGCGATCTGGACCGAACGCGGGCCGGGTTCGCCACGGTGGATCAGGCGTTGACGCGACTTGCGGGTGTGCCAGAGCCGGCTGTCCGAGGTCACCATCTCCGACACCACCAGGCCCGCGCCGAGCTCGCGACAGAGCTGGCGGAAGGGGCGATCGGTGACGCCGGCCATGGGCGCCAGGATGACCCGGTTGGGCAGTGTGTGGCAGCCGATGCGGGGCAACTCACGCTCGGGCTGCGCGGACACGGCTTCACGCATCGTTACAGAGGCTCGGGGAAAACGGGAAGCTATGATACCGGGCGCCCCGGCTTTGTTGAAGCGCTGTTTGGCCGCACCCCCGGGGAGAAACGGCTTGCAAACGCCCCGGACAGGGGCAGCCACGCGGGCGGCGGTGCCTGGGCACCGCCACTGCGGCTCAGGCGGAGGGGCGCTCGCCGCTCAGCAGCACCCAGCCCTCTTTCTCCTGCGGTGGCGCCATGCGCAGGCCCTGGTCGCGGTAGGCGTCGAGCACGCTCTCTGCCTGGGCGGCAAGGATGCCGGAGAGCGCCAGGCGCCCGCCGGGCGCGACGCGGCCAGCGATCTCGGCGGCGAGCTCGATCAGCGGGCCGGCGAGGATATTGGCTACGACGACCTCGAAACGGCCCTGGCCGAGACGCTCCGGATACTCCAGCAGCAGGCGGCTGTCATCGAGCTGATTGCGCTCGGCGTTGTCGCGGCTGGCCTGCAGCGCCTGGGGGTCGAGATCCACGCCGACCGCGGTATCCGCCCCCAGCTTGAGGGCGGCGATGGCGAGAATGCCCGAGCCGCAGCCGTAATCGAGCACCTGCACGGCGTTTAAGGGCTGGGCGTCGAGCCAGCCGAGACACAGCGCGGTGGTGGGGTGGGTCCCGGTGCCGAAGGCGAGGCCCGGGTCGAGCAGCAGATTGACCGCCTGGGGGTCGGGGGCGGCGTGCCAGCTGGGCACGATCCACAGCCGCTCGCCCATGCGCAGCGGCTCGAAGCCGTCCATCCACTCACGCTCCCAGTCACGGTCGGCGAGCAGTTCGTACTCGATCTGTGGCGCGGGGTCTTCCGGCGTCTGTTCGGCCCAGGCCCGCTGGACCCGCTCGATCATCGCCTCGACCCCCTCGAGATCGTCGTAGAGGCCGGTCAGGATCGTCTCCTGCCACAGCGGTGTGGTGCCGCTGTCGGGCTCGAAGACCGGGTCGTCGTGGGCATCCTGCAGGGTGATCGCGCTGGCGCCCTCGGCAAGCAGCAGCTCCTCGAGCCACTCGGCCTGTTCGGGGGCGATATGGGCCTTGAGTTGTAGCCACGCCATGGCGGCACTCCTTGGTCTCGTCGGTGGGGGCGAACGCAGACGGGGCGGTCATCTCGAGGGCTGTCGACAGATCCCCAGAGCATGACCGCCCCGTCTGGACGCGCTGCGAATCAGCTCAGGCCGAGCTTCTTCTCGAGGTAGTGGATGTTGACCCCACCTTTCTGGAAGGCGCTGTCACGCACCAGATCCTTCTGCAGGTCGGTGTTGGTCTTGATCCCCTCCACCAGCAGCTCGTCGAGCGCATTGCGCATGCGCACCAGGGCGATCTCGCGATCCGCTCCCCAGGTGATCAGCTTGCCGATCAGCGAGTCGTAGTGGGGCGGCACGGTGTAGCCGGTGTAGATGTGCGAGTCCATGCGCACGCCCAGGCCACCCGGTGGGTGGTAGAGATTGATCTTGCCGGGCGAGGGCATGAAGGTGCGCGAATCCTCGGCGTTGATGCGGCACTCGAAGGCGTGACCGTTGAGCTGGACCTCCTCCTGGCGGATCGACAGGGGCAGGCCGCTGGCGATGCGCAGCTGCTCCTTGACGATATCCACCCCGGTGACCATCTCGGTGACCGGATGCTCCACCTGGACGCGGGTGTTCATCTCGATGAAGAAGAACTGGCCATTCTCGTAGAGGAACTCGAAAGTCCCTGCGCCGCGGTAGTTGATCTCGATACAGGCGTCGGTACACGCCTTGAGCACCTGGGCGCGCGCTTCGGGGTCGAGGTGCGGCGCGGGGGCCTCCTCCAGCACCTTCTGGTGGCGCCGCTGCAGCGAGCAGTCGCGATCATAAAGGTGGATAGCGTTGCCCTGGCCGTCGGCGATCACCTGGACTTCCACGTGACGCGGATTCTCCAGGAACTTCTCCATGTAGACGGTGCCGTCACCGAACGCCGCGGCCGCCTCGGCCCGGGTCACGCTGACCGCCTTGGCCACTTCGTCGTCGTTGCGCACCACGCGCATGCCGCGGCCACCGCCGCCGGCCGCGGCCTTGATGATCACCGGGTAGCCGATGCGCGCGGCGATCCGGCGGATCTCCTCGCCATCCTCCGGCAGCGGGCCGTCGGAGCCGGGCACCGTGGGCACGCCGGCCTCCTTCATGGCGTTGATCGCGCTGACCTTGTCGCCCATCAGGCGAATGGTCTCGGCGCGCGGACCGACGAACACGAAGCCCGAGCGCTCGACCTGCTCGGCAAAGTTGGCGTTCTCGGAGAGGAAGCCGTAACCGGGGTGGATCGCCGTCGAGTCGGTGACTTCGGCGGCACTGATCAGTGCCGGGATATTGAGATAGGACTGCGCGGACGACGCCGGGCCGATACAGACCGCTTCGTCCGCCAGCCGCACGTGCATCAGGTCGCGGTCGGCCTTGGAGTGGACCGCCACGGTCTTGATCCCCAGCTCCTTGCACGCGCGCAGGACGCGCAGCGCAATCTCGCCTCGGTTGGCGATGAGTACCTTGTCCAACATGATGGTTTCGCCCGTGTCGCCTTAGTTGATGATGATCATCGGCTGGTCGAACTCGACCGGCTCGCCATCCTCGACCAGGATTGCCTCGACCACGCCGTCTTTGTCGGCTTCGATCTGGTTCATCATTTTCATCGCTTCGACGATGCACACGGTATCGCCTTTCTTGACGCTCTGCCCGGTTTCCACGAACGCCTTGGCGCCCGGTGCCGGCGAGCGGTAGAAGGTGCCGACCATCGGCGAGGTGACCGCGTGGCCCAGCGGCTGGACCGGTGCCGGCTCGGCCGGGTCGGCGGCCGGAGCGCTCGGCTCGGGCGCATGCTGCGGTGCGTAGTGCATCGACTGGGGCATCATCATCGGCTGCTGAGCGGCACCGAAACCGTGGGGGTGACGGCTGATACGCACCGACTCTTCCCCTTCCTGGATCTCGATTTCGCTGATGTTGGACTCTTCGAGCAGTTCGATGAGTTTCTTGACTTTGCGGATATCCATGGCGATGTCTTGGCTCCGTGATAATGAAAGAAGTGGTGATGATGGCCTGGGGTGGCTAGCGGAAAACCACCCGGAAACCGGCGTGCCCGCGCCAACGCATGGCGTTCAGTCGCGCGCCAGTTGAGCCATGGCCGCGTCCAGCGCCAGGCTGTAGCTGTCGGCGCCGAAACCGGCAATGACGCCGCGCGCGACGTCGGTGAAGTAGGAGTGGGCGCGGAACGGCTCGCGCGCGTGCACGTTCGACAGGTGCAGCTCGATGAACGGAATGGCGACGCCGGTGAGGGCATCGCGCAGCGCCACGCTGGTATGCGTGAAGGCGGCCGGATTGAGCAGGATGAAGTCGATCCGCTCCTCGCGGGCACGGTGAACACGTTCGACCAGCTCGTGCTCGGCGTTGGACTGCAGCCACTCGAGCTGGTGACCGGCGGACAGCGCGCGCTGGGTCAGCGTCACGCGGATATCGTCGAGGGTCGTGGTCCCGTAGACCTCGGGCTCGCGGGTACCCAGCAGGTTGAGATTGGGGCCGTTGAGAACCAGTAGTCTAGCCATGCCTGTCCTTGCGCTGTTAACCCTGTCGTACTTCGCTGAGATGACGTCACTTTCATGCAAGATGGCAGCACGAGAGACTCATTTACGCTGCTGCAGGAGTTTGCCGAAAAAAGCTTAGGGTGTCTAGCCTGAGACGCGAACGACGTTCGCTAACCGCCCGTCGGGGGCGTGTTCCGCGGGCTATATCCGCGGGCTATATCCGGGAGCTTGGGCTCGCACCCCGGCGGGCTTCTCAGGGTTTGCACGACAAGTCGGTGAGCGCCGGCAATGTTCGTATAAAGCCTAGCCGCGCTCTGCCGGCGGGGTGATGGCATCGAGATGTGCCGCCAGTGTAGTGGCATCGACCTCACCCTGGATGCGCGCGGCGCGCCTTTCGCCGCTGTTGTCGAAAAACAGCAGTGCCGGCGGACCGAAGAGCCCGTAGTGCGAGAGCAGAGCCCGGCTAGCCGTACTATCGGCGCTGACGTCGGCGCGGATCAGCGTGAAAGCGGCCAGGCGCTGGGCCACCGCGGGCGCGGGGAATACCTCGTGCTCCATCACCTGACAGGCGATGCACCAGTCGGCACTGACATCGAGCATCACCGGGCGGCCGTCGCCTCGGGCCTTGTCCAGCGCCGCCTGTAGCTGGGCGTTGTCGGTGACGGTGGTGAACCGGGGGGCCGGGGCACTCGTCGCGGTGCCATTCGAGATGCTGGGCGCGAGCGGACGCAGTGGGTCGCTGCCGCCCTGGGCGGCGCCCCATGCCAGCGCCACGCCCCACACCAGCAGCAGCCAGCCCACCGCCTGACGCAGCCGCGGCCAGCCCGGCGGTGTGCGCAGATCGAGGGCGCCCAGGGCCAGCGCACAGGCGAGTGCCAGCAGTGCCCACAGCAGCAGGGTCAGCGGCCCGGGCAGTAGGCGCGCCAGCAGCCAGATGGCCAGCCCCAGCAGGAGCACCCCGAAGAGCGCCTTGACCCCATTCATCCAGGCGCCTGCCCGCGGCAGCAGTTGGGCGCCGAAGGTGCCGACGACCACCAGCGGCAGACCCATGCCCAGCCCCAGCGCGAGCAGGGCCAGGGCACCGCCGAGGCTATCGCCGGTGGTGGAGATGAACACCAGCGCGCCGGCCAGTGGCGCCGAGACGCAGGGCGAGACCACCAGCACCGAGAGTGCGCCGGCGGCGGCCAGGCCCAGTGGGCCACTGCGCTGCAGGCGCTGCTGCCAGGCATCCGCACGCTGACGCAGGCGGCTCGGCAGGCGCAGCTCGAAGGCGCCGAACAGGGCGGCGGCAAAGGCGGCGAAGAGCAGGGCCAGCGGAATCAGTACCCATGCCGACTGCAGCCGCGCCTGCAGGTTGAGCGAGGCGCCGAACAGGCCCATCAGGGTGCCGAGCAGAGTAAAGGTAGCGGCCATGCCTGCCACGTAACTGAGCGAGAGCCCCAGGGCGCGCCGCCGCGAGGCGTTCTGGCCAACGATGATGGCGGTCAGGATGGGCAGCATTGGCAACACGCAGGGAGTGAAGGTCAAGCCCACGCCGGCGAGAAAGAAGAGCGCCAGGGTACCCAGCCCCAGACCCTGTCCGAGCAGCGCCTGGAACCGACCATCGGCGCTGAGCGGTACCGCGCTGCCGGCAGGCTCTCCAGGGGGCGCGCCAGGGGACGCATCGGGGCGGGGCGCTGCGGCGTGCTCGGCAGACTGGCCCAACGGCACGCTGTCACTGCTCAGCGTCTGAGCGGTTAGCGGATCGGCCTGGGGTAGAGGATCGGCCTGCGGTAGCGGATCGGCCTGGGGTAGCGGATCGGATAGAGGCAACGAATCGGCCTGGGAGGGTGACTCGAATAGCGGGTTGGCGTCGGCGCGGTGATTGCCGTCGGAGGCCAGGGGTGACGCCTGGGCATCGTCGCTGGCATCGGTGAACGCCGCTGGGGCGCCCCCGGCGCGGGCTGTGAGGCGCCAGTGCGCCGGCGGATAGCACAGGCCGGCATCGGCGCAGCCCTGGAAACTCAGTGTCAGCGCCAACGACGTGTCACCCCGCCGGGTGGCGGTCTCGGGTAGCGGAGCGCTCAGTACCACGGCATCGCGGAAGATATGCACGGGTCCCAGATAGGGATCCTGCTTGAACGTCCCGGGGGGTATCTTCAGCGGTGTCAGCGCCTCACCGTTGGCGTCCGTCAGGGCGAAGCGCTGGCGATAGAGGTAGTGGCCGGGGCGGGCACGCACGCCGACATAGACGCGTTCGGCGTCATGCCAGGCGTAGGCGTGGAAGGCCTCGGTCACCGGCAGGAACTCGGCCGGCTCGGCGCTGGCGAAGGGCGACGTGTCGCGAGGCGAGGAGAACGGGCTCTGGGCCAGCGCCAGTGGCGTCAGCAGGCAGAGCGCGAGGATGAGCAAGCAGCGCGAGAGAAACGACATCCGTGACACGGGATCCTGAGCGGGTGGACGGGGCTGGGTGCGGTGAACTGGCAGGCCGCTGCCGTTTGGAGCGCGCCACGCGGCAAAAGTGCCCCACGGTGGCGCCCGCGGGCCCCTGGCAGCTTGCCTCCGGCATGCAGCGAAAGGCGAGCTGCGCGCCGCGGGTTGCATGATAGGATAAGTGACAAACCTCTCCCACTGCCCTCAACTTCGTCAAGACAAGGATCGTCCATGGCTCTGTTCCGCAAGAAGGCGCCACTGTCGCGCACCGAGGTCCTCGAAACCCCGCAGTATGGCTGGATCTGGAAACCGCTGGTGGCGCTGGTGGCGATCTACCTGCTGATCTGCATCGTGCTGGGCATCTGGTGGAGCTGGACGCCGTCGCCGGTGGATCCGCGCCAGGCGGTGGCGATGCAGCGCGGCGCGCCGCAGAGCGGTGGCGAGAGCCAGGCGCCAGCGGCGATCAAACCCGGCGAGGCGCTGCTGGCGACCAACATCGAACTGCTCGATACCCTGCTCGACAAGCCCGGCGGCTATCTGCGCAATGACGTCATGCCGCCGGGCCTGTGGCTCGACAACATGCCCAGTTGGGAGGCGGGTGTGACCCAGCAGGTGCAGGATTCGGTCGCCTCGCTCGGCAGCGCGCTGGAGGTTGGCCAGGCGCCGCTCAAGACCGCCGACGAAGCGCTCGCCGGCGATCTCGACAGCTGGCGCTGGCCCGAGTCGGAGACGCTGTTGCGCGCGGCGCGCAACAATCTCGGGGAGGCCTTCTCGGCGCTCGAGAACACCGGTGCCGGCACCCCGGGCCAGGAGGCGGCGGCCCCGGCGCCCAGCGCGCCGGGCGCCGACGCACTCAGCGCCTGGCTGGCCCAGGTGCAGAGCCGGCTCGAAACCCAGACGCAGGCGCTGGCGGCCGCCGTCGGGCGCTCGCCGGGGGGCGGTCAGGCGGTCGAGAGCACCCCGTGGTTCCGTATCGACAACGTCTTCTTCAAGACCCGCGGCACCACCTGGGCACTGCTGCAGCTGATGCAGGCGGCGCGCATCGACTATGCCGAGGTGATCGAGAAGGCGGGGCAGGGCGAGGCCTTCGATCAGTTGATCGCCGAACTCAAGGCGTCCCAGGCTCAGGTGTGGAGCCCGGTGATCCTCAACGGTTCGGGCTTCGGCTTCTTCGCCAACCACTCGCTGATGATGGCCAACTATACCGTGCGGGCGACGCAGTTGATCGGCAAGATCCGCAGCGCGCTGTAAGTGGCGCGGGCGCATCGCCGCGGCGTTGCCGGATACGCCCCATCAAAACCACAAGCGCCGCCCCAAGAGGGCGGCGCTTGTGATTGGGCAGGTCGCGATCGCGGTGCCCGGAGAGGCGCGACTTACTCGCTGGCGTAAGCGGCGACGGCCTTCTCGATCGCCTTGCGCGCGGCATCGGCACCGTCCCAGGAGTCGATCTTGACCCATTTGCCCTTCTCGAGATCCTTGTAGTTCTCGAAGAAGTGGGCGATCTGCTGGCGCAGCAGCTCGGGCAGGTCGGTCACTTCGTGGACATCGTCGTAGAGCGCGGTGAGTTTCTGGTGCGGCACGCAGACCAGCTTGGCATCTTCACCGGCTTCATCCGACATGTTGAGCACGCCGACCGGACGCGCACGGATCACGCTGCCGGGCTGCACCGGGTAGGGCGTGACCACCAGGGCGTCGAGCGGGTCGCCGTCGTCGGCCAGGGTGTGGGGAATGAAACCGTAGTTGGCCGGGTAGAACATCGGCGTGGCCATGAAGCGATCCACCACCAGGGCATCCATGTCCTTGTCGATTTCGTACTTGATCGGCGCGTGGTTGGCGGGAATCTCGATCGCCACGTACACGTCGTTGGGGAGATCCTTTCCGGCGGGAATCTTGTCGAAACTCATCATCGAGTCCTTGCGGTTTGCAGGTTGAACACCAGCGGGCGAAAATCCCACGGATTATACGAATAGGCTAGGCCGATTACCAATCCGTGCCCGGCATCCGCGCGTCGGGAAACGGCCGCCGCCGGCACATACCACCCGTGGGGAGAAGATCGTTGTCGAATAGCTCGCTGTCGCTGACCTACGGTCAGGCCTTCGTGGCGCCGGATCAGCACCGCCACCGCAGCTCGATGTCGGTGCAGATTCCCCAGGGCGAGGCGCTGCAGGCCAAGGGCGGATGCGCGCTGATCAGTGACTCCACCTGGCGCAACTCGATCGCCAAGCAGGCCGGCGATCTCAGTGTGCGCGGCTTTCTCGCCGACTACTACTCGACCCCCGAGCACTGGGACGTCAAGACATCGGCCACCCGCGTATTGCGCGCGCTCAACAGCTGGTGCTACAGCCAGAGCGGCTATATCGAGGGTGGCAGCTATATCTGCTCGCTGTCGGCGATGATCTTCCACCAGCGCCAGGCACACCTGTTCCACATGGGCGATACCCTGGTGTTCCGCATCCGTGGTGCCGAGTTCGAGCAGCTGACCCGCGACCACGTCACCGACCTCGGCGGCTATCGCTACCCTTCGCGGGCCCTGGGCATGGATGGGCATGTCGATATCGACTACTCGACCTTTACCCTCAAGCAGGGTGACCTGTTCCTGTTCATGACCCAGGCGGTGCGCGGCACTTTGGTGCCCTCCGAGTACGTGCAGCTGATCCGCGCCGACGTCAGCGATCTCGATGCGGCCTGCGAGCGGCTGACCGCGGCGGCCAACCAGCGCGCCAGCGAGCGGGGCTACAACGCCAACCAGTTCTGCTTCCAGCTGGTGCGGGTCGACCGTCTACCGGAGGTCGAATCGGAGGAGTCGCCGCGTCTGTTCCATCACCTGCCGGTGCCGCCGGAGGTGAGCCCGGGGGATCGCCTCGATGGCCTGGAGATCGTCTCGGTGCTGTCGCGCACCCCCCGCGCCCGGGTCTATCACGTGCGCGACGCGCGCAGCGGCCGCGACATGGTCATGAAGGCACCGAGTCCGGAGCTGTCGCCGCGCAACGTCTATCTCGAGCACTTCGGGCTGCAGCAGCGGGTGGTCGAGCGCATCAACTCGCCGTTCGTGGTCAAGGTGGTCGAGGCTGAGCGGACGCGGCGCTATCTCTACTATCTGATGGCCTACGTCGAGGGGCACTCGCTCAGCGAGTGGCTGCGGTTGCATCCGCAGACGAGCCTGGCGCAGCGCCTGGAGATCGCGCGTCAGTTGGTCAAGGCGGTGCAGGCGCTGCATCGTCATGAGGTGCTGCATCAGCATCTTCACCCGGACAACATCCTGATCGATCGCCACGGCAACCTGGTGCTGACCGATTTCGGCGCCTGCCATCGGCGGGACAGCGATATCCAGGGCGTGGCGCGGGAGCTGGCGCGGCAGGTGGGGCTGACCGAGCACAGTGCGCCCGAGTATGCCCTCGACACCGAGGTGGGGCGGCGTAGCGATCAGTATTCACTCGCCTCCACCATCTACTGGATGCTGACCGGTCACCTGCCCTATACCCAGCTGCCCAACCATCTGCGCAGCCATACCGATCTGGAGCAGATGACCTACCGCCGTGCACGCTTGAGCAATCCCGCCATCAGTGAAGATCTCGACGATGCCCTGCGGCGTTCGCTCGATCCGCTGCGCGCCCTGCGCTTCCGGCGCATCTCCGAGTTCGCCTACCGCCTGCGGCCCAAGCCCCGCGCCCAGACCGACACCCAGCGCCCGCCGTGGCGCGAGCCGGCCAACGTGTGGCAGGCGATCGCCACGGTGCTGCTATTGCTGCTGATTCTCTCCTGGTGGCTGAAGTAGCGGTTGCAGCGGGGGCTGAGTCACGGCTGAAGAGACGCCGCCGCCTGCCGGAGCGACGCCGCGCAGGGCGATGGCCGCGACGGCAACGATGCCGCAACGAAAAGGGGCCCGGCGCGCAATGCGCCGGGGCCCCTCGGGTGTGGCAGCCGGCGATCTGCTCTCCGGCTTAGCTCGGTCGGTGCCTGGTCAGCCCGGCATGCCCAGCCAGTTGGGCAGGCCCAGCGAGATGAACGGCACGTAGGTGATCAGCAGCAGGAACGACACCAGCAAGATCAGCCACGGCGCCGAGGCGCGGATGACCGTGGTCAGCGGCTGTCCGGTCACCGCCGAGGCGACGAACAGGTTGAGCCCGGTGGGCGGCGTCAGCATGCCGATCTCCATGTTGACCACCATGATCACGCCCAGATGGATCGGATCGATGCCCAGCTGCATGGCGATCGGGAACAGGATCGGGGCCAGGATCAGGATGATCGCCGAGGGCTCCATGAAGCTGCCGGCGATCAGCAGCACCACATTGAGCACCAGCAGGAAGGTGATCGGCGAGAAGCCCTGTTCGACCACCCACTGGGTGATGGTCTGGGGGATCTGCTCGGTGGTCAGCACGTGGGCGAACAGCATCGCATTGGCGATGATGAACATCAGCACGATGCTCAGGCGCGCCGCGTCCAGGATCACCCGCGGGCATTCGCGGATGCCGATGTCGCGATAGACCACCAGCGAGACGAAGGCGGCGTAGACGGCAGCCACCGCGGCGGCTTCGGTCGGCGTGAAGATGCCCGAGTAGATCCCGCCGAGGATCACCACGATCAGCAACAGGCCCCACAGCGACTTGCGCGCCGCATGCAGCCATTCGCTCACGCTGACCCGGGGTTGGGCCGGCATCTTCTTGATCCGCGCGATGACGTAGATCGCCAGCATCAGCAGAAAGCCGAGCAGCAGCCCCGGCACCACGCCGGCCATGAACAGCTTGCCCACCGAGGTCGAGGTCGCGGCGGCATAGACCACCATGACGATCGACGGCGGGATCAGGATGCCCAGGGTGCCGGCGTTACAGACGATACCGGTGGCGAAGCTGCGGGTATAACCGGAGCGCACCATGCCTGCGATCACGATCGAGCCCACCGCCGCCACGGTGGCGGGAGAGGAGCCGGAGAGGGCGGCGAACAGTACGCACGCCAGCACCGAGGCGATCGGCAGGCCGCCGCGTAAATGGCCGACGGTGGCGTTGGCGAAATCGATCAGTCGCCGGGCCACGCCGCCACTGGTCATGAAGGCGCCGGAGAGCAGGAAGAACGGGATCGCCAGCAGGGTGTAGTGATCCGCGGTGGCGAACAGCTTGATCGCCAGCGACTGCAGCGAGTCCTGGCTGAACAGCAGGATCGTCAGCGCGCTCGACAGCCCCAGGGAGACCGCGATCGGCACGCCGATGAACATTAAGACGAACAGGGAGATGAACAGAAAGGCGATGGTCACGGCGTGGTTCTCCGGGTGTCGCTGTCCGTATCGGATTCCTGAGCCAGCGCCAGCGCGTCGCTGACTTCGCTGCTCTGCTCCAGACCCAACTGCTGGCCGCGCAGGATACGCACCAGAACTTCGATCAGTCGCGCGATGATCAGGCCGAAGCCGAGGGGCTCGATCAGCGCCACGTGCCACTCCTTGAGCCCGAACATGCCGAGATCCTCGGCACCGATGCCGCTGATCTGCAGCGAATCGACCCACTGGGCGCTCGATACCATCAGCAGGCCCGCATAGGCCATGAAGACCAGGCAGCTGAGCACACCGCAGGCGCGCTGCCAGCGCTCCGGCAGCAGGCGCACCAGCAGATCGACACCAATGTGCGCGCCGACGCGTACGCCGTAGGCGATGCCCAGGAAGATCAGCCAGGCGAAGATGGTGGTGGTCATCGCCAGGCTCCAGGTCATCTCCTGACCGATGCCCAGCAGCCAGTCGCCTACGGCGAAGGCCGGCGTCTCCAGCGCCGGATAGGCGTCGCCGAGGTCGTAGAAGACGTTATAGAGATTGGTGACGACCACGTAGAAGAAGGTCAGCAGGGTCATCACCGCCAACAGGAGGGCCACCAGGCCCTCCTCGAGTGAATTCCAGATGCGCATGAGCATGGGGAATGGGCGCTCAGTTGGCGTTGTTGGACTGCTGCGCCGCGTCGATCAGGTCGCTGCCGATCTCGTCGCGGAACTCGTCGATCACCGGCGCCATGGCGTCGCGCCATGCCTTGACCTGCTCCGGGGTGAGCTCGTGGATCTTGGTGGTGCCACTGCTGGCGATGCTCTGCTTGGCCTCTTCGTTGAGCTGGTCGGCCTTCTCGTTCACCGAGGTGGTCACTTCGGCGATGATCTCGTTCAGGGTGGTGCGCACGTCGTCGGGCAGGCCGTTCCAGAACTTGGCGTTGGTGATGAGCATGTAGTCGAGCACGCCGTTGTTGGACTCGGTCATGTCGCTCTGCACTTCGTTCCACTTCTGGGTGTAGATGTTCGACCAGGTATTGCCGCCCTGACCGTCGATGACGCCGGTCTGCATGCCCTGGTAGACCTCACCGAAGGCCATCTTGCGCGGAATCGCGTGGAGCTCCTTGATCTGGGCCGCGAGCACGTCGGAAGGCTCGACGCGCAGCTTCAGGCCGCGGGCGTCACGCGGTTCGATCAGCGGCTTGTCGGCGGTCAGCTGGCGCATGCCGTTGTGCCAGTAGGCCAGACCCAGAATGTCGTGGTCCTGCATCGACTCGAGAATCTGCTTGCCGCCGGGGCCCTGCTCGAAACGGGTGACCGCATCCATGTCGTCGAACAGGAACGGCAGGTCCATCAGCTGGACGCTGGGGCTGTACTCGCCGAGCTTGGCCATGGAGGGAGCGAGCAGCTGGACATCGCCGGTGAGCAGCGCGTTGAGACCCTTGGTATCGTCGTAGAGCGAGGAGTTGGGGTAGACCTCGATCTTGACCTTGTCACCCAGGCGCTCCTTGACCAGCTTCTGCAGCATCTGGGCGCCTTCACCCTTGGGCGTGTCGTTGGCTACCACGTGGGAGAACTTGATCACGATCGGGTCCTGGGCCTGGGCGCCGGTGGCACCGCCCAGCAGAATGGCGAAACCGATGGCGCCTGCCAGTGTTTTTCGATTGATCAGAGACATGGCACTTGTCACTCCTGGATTGTTGTGTGTCGCGGTTGCGTCGAAGCCGGTTCGGCATCTCGACGGCGATGCCCGTGAATTATGCGGGGTGATTTGTATCTGAGTATATCAATCTTTGGTGGAAAAGAATGTTAATCGGAGGTCGGTTTAGAAAGTTTATTTTTGATTTAATAAGTTTAAAAAGTAGAAAATGGTGCTGCGTTTTTTGTGTCTATTTCTCTTCTCGTGGATTGAAAATCACATGAAAACAATCGGTTATGTGGATGTTTAGAGTGTCGATGGCCGAGTGGCGCATCGACACGGTGGATGAAAAGCGGCGTCATCGCCAAAAGACAGCCCTTGGGATGCTCCGCCAAGTCGCGAGGGAAAAAATTTGCCTGTTGACACAAGTTAACGCGCTGTCACTGGCGGCGAGAGGGCGTTGCCGGGTAGATCAGCCGTCGCCATCTCTCGCCGCTCTCTGCCATGATCCTCTTGAGCCGCCCTGGTCCGCGGCGCTATTCCGCCAGAAGCCGTCAGCCGTGCTCGGCGGCGCGCGCCAGCAGACGTCGGGCGCGTTCGATCACTGGGGCGTCGATCATCGCGCCGTCGACCTGGGCGGCGTCGTCACCCTGTGCCGCTGCAGCCATCACCCGCCGCGCCCAGTCGAGGGTATCCGGCGACGGCGTCAGGCCGCGATGGACCGGAGCGATCTGGGCCGGATGGATACACAGCATGCCGCCGAAGCCCATGCCTGCGGCGCGCCGGGCGACCTGCTCGACGCGTTCCGGATCACCAAACGCCGGCAGCACCGTCTCCAGCGGTGGCGCCAGCCCGGCCAGGCGGGAGTGGAGCACTAGCTGGTAGCGGGTCTGGTCGAGCAGCATCTCGCCGCCCTCGGTGTCCGGCTCGCTGCCGAGGTCGACGCTCAGGTCCAGGGCGCCGAAGCTGAGTCGCTCGACCCCATCCACCCGGCTCAGGGCGGCGAGCGCCTCCAGGCCCGCCGCACTCTCGATCAGTGGCATCAACGGCCGTCCGAGGCTGGCCGCCCGGATGAGCGACTCAGGGGTCTCTGCCTTGGGGATCACCAGTCCGGCGATGCCGGGATGGTCGCGACAGAGATCCAGGTCGGCGGCGAAGTCGGCGCTCTCCGGGGCGTTGACGCGCACCCACACGCGCGCCTCGGGCAGCGCCGCCAGCGCGTCGAGCAGGGCGCGACGCGCGGCGGCCTTGGCGTTGCCGGCGACGGCATCCTCGAGATCGACGATCACAGTGTCGGCGCCGCTCGTCAGCGCCTTGGGAATGCGCTCCGGGCGGTTGGCGGGCACGAACAGCGCCGAGCGCAGGCCGGGGCGGGAACGTGGGGCGGCATCGGGGCGAGAGGACATCGGTATCTCCGGCAAGGGTAATGAACCAAGACCACAGAGGGTGTCTACAAAATGCCTGCGCTCGATGATACGGCGTTGAAATCGACCTCAAAGTACTCATTTACACCACGCAAACTCCGTCTTTTCGGCCGATTTCGCCTTGTCTCGCCTTCGCTCGCCGAATTTGTAAACACCCTCGGGGCATGGCGTGAACTCAGATCGTACCGCGTTCGCGCAGCGTCGCCAGCATCTCGGCACCGTAGCCGAGGCCGGCGAGAATGGCATCGGTGTGCTCGCCCAGGGCGGGAACCGCCGCCATACGCGCAGTATAGGCGCTGTTACGCCCCGGTGGCAGCAGTGCCGGGAGCGGGCCGCTGGGGCTTGCCACCTCGCGCCAGGCATCACGGGCGGCGAGCTGGGGGTGCTGCCAGACGTCGGCCATGGTGTTGACGTGGGCATTGGCAATCTGGGCTGCATCGAGGCGCGCGATCACCTGCGCCGCACTCAGCTCGGCAAACGCCGCTTCGATGATCGCGCGCAGGGCGTCGCGGTGCTGCGAGCGCTTGGCGTTGGCGTCGAAGCGCGCATCCTTGGCCAGCTCGGGGCGGCACAGCACCTGGTCGCAGAACAGCTGCCACTCGCGCTCGTTCTGCAGTCCCAGCATCACCGTGCCGCCATCGCCGGCGGGGAAAGGGCCGTAGGGGTAGATGGTCGAGTGGGAAGCGCCGGCCCGGGGCGGCGGCGGCGCGCCGTCATAGGCGTAGTAGAGCGGGTAGCCCATCCACTCGACCAGGCTCTCGAGCATCGAGACCTCGATCCGCGAGCCTTCGCCGCTGCGCCCGCGCAGCAGCAGGGCGTTGAGAATACTGGTGTAGGCGTACATGCCGGCGGCGATGTCGGCCACCGAGCAGCCCGCCTTGGCCAGGGCGTCCGGCGCCGGCCCACCGGTCACCGAGAGAAAGCCCGCCTCGCTCTGGATCAGCAGGTCGTAGGCCTTCTTGCTGGCGTAGGGGCCACCTTCGCCGTAGCCGGAGATGTCGCACACGATCAGCCCCGGATAGCGCGGGTGCAGTGTGTCGAAGTCGAGCCCCATGCGCGCCGCCGCGCCCGGGGCCAGGTTCTGTACCAGCACGTCGGCCTCGGCCAGCAGGGCGTCGAGAATCGGCTGCGCCTCGGTGTGCTTGAGATCGAGGGTCAGGCTCTCCTTGGCGCGATTGGTCCACACGAAGTGCGACGAAAGCCCGGCGACACGGGTGTCGTAGCCGCGGGCGAAGTCGCCCACGGCGGGGCGTTCGATCTTGATCACCCGGGCGCCCTGGTCGGCGAGCTGGCGGGTGCAGAAGGGCGCGGCGATGGCGTGTTCAAGGCTCAGCACGGTGATGCCGTCGAGTGGGCGCAGGGTTTGGGTCATGGCGGTCTCCGATGGCGGATCGCGGATTCAGAACGAGCGCGGCAGTCCCAGCAGGTGCTCGGCGACGTAGGAGAGAATCAGATTGGTGGAGATCGGCGCGACCTGATAGAGCCGGGTCTCGCGGAACTTGCGCTCGATGTCGTACTCGGTGGCGAAGCCGAAGCCGCCATGGGTCTGCAGGCAGACGTTGGCCGCCTCCCACGACGCCTTGGCCGCCAGGTACTTGGCCATGTTGGCGCTGGCGCCGGCGGGCTGGCCGGCATCGAACGCCTGGCACGCCTGCCAGCGCATCAGATCGGCGGCCTCGACCTCGATGTGGGCCTCGGCGATGGGGAACTGCACCCCCTGGTTCTGGCCGATGGGGCGGTCGAACACGACCCGCTCGCCGGCGTAGCGGCTGGCCTTGTCGATGAACCAGCGGCCATCGCCGATGCACTCCGCGGCGATCAGGGTGCGTTCGGCGTTGAGCCCGTCGAGAATATAGCGAAAGCCCTTGCCCTCCTCGCCGATCAGGGTATCGACGGGCAGTTCGAGATCGTCGAAGAACAGCTCGTTGGTCTCGTGGCCCACCATGTTGTCGATGGGCTGCACGCGCATGCCCTGACCGATCGCCTGGTGCAGGTCGACCAGGAAGATCGACATGCCGTCGGCCTTGCGCTGGACCTCGGCGAGCGGCGTGGTACGCGCCAGCAGAATCATCAGATCGGAGTGCTGGACCCGGGAGATCCACACCTTCTGGCCGTTGACCACGTAGCGGTCACCGCGTCTGACCGCGGTGGTCTTGATCTTGGTGGTATCGGTGCCGGTGCTCGGTTCGGTGACGCCCATCGACTGCAGGCGCAGCTCGCCGCTGGCCAGGCGCGGCAGAATCGCCGCTTTCTGCGCCTCGCTGCCGTGCTTGAGCAGGGTCGCCATGTTGTACATCTGGCCGTGCACGAAGCCGGCATTGCCGCCGCAGCGATTGACCTCTTCCAGAATCACGCTGGCCTCCGCCAGGCCCAGGCCGGAGCCGCCGTAGGCCTCGGGGATCATGGCGGCGAGCCAGCCGGCGCGGGTCAGCTCGTCGACGAACTGCTCGGGGAATCCCTGGCTCGCGTCGATGGCGCGCCAGTAGTCGCCACCATAGGGCTTGCACAGGCTGCGCACGCCGTCGCGAATGGCTTCCAGGGCGTCGTGGTCGATGGGAGCGATCATGTGCGCGGGGCCTCCGGGTCGGCAGGGGTATCGAATTCGAGCGTGGCGCGCTGGGCCGGGCCGTCGGCGTTGCCGGCGGTCAGCTCGGCCTGGCCGGGGCCGACGAGCCGGCCGCCGACCTCGAAGGGGCGATCGGCGAACAGCGGGCGCAGGCCGCGATAGCGCAGGCGGCGCGGTCTCGCCTCGGGGTTGGCCTGGCTGAAGGCGTGCAGCAGCAGGGTGGCGATCAGCGGGCCGTGCACCACCAGGCTGGGATAGCCCTCGGTGGCGGTGGCGTAGGGCCAGTCATAGTGGATGCGGTGGCCGTTGAAGGTGGCCGCGGAGTAGCGGAACAGCAGTACCGGATCGGGCTGAACGGTCTGTGACCAGTCCGCCGGCGGCATCGGTTCGTCCAGAGCCAGCTTGGGGGCGCTGGGCTGGCGATAGACGATCCGCTGGGTCTCGCGGAGCGACACGCTGCCCGCCTGGTGGTATTCGTGCTCGACGGCGACGAACAGCAGCGAGCCGCTGCGGCCGGGCTTCTCCTCGATCGATGCCACCCGCGAGTGGCGCTCGGCGTCGCACGCCACGCGCAGTGGGGTGAGGAACTCGAACTCGCCGCCGGCCCACATGCGCTGGCGGCCCTCCGCCGGCGGCAGGAATCCGCCACGGGTCGGGTGGCCATCGTCGCCGATGCCCTCCGGCGGTGTCGGCAGTTGAAAGAACGCCCAGTGCCAGAGCGGCGGCAGTGGGGCCTGGTCTGCGGGGCAGGGTTGGCCGAGGGTGGCCGCGAGGCGGGCGACCAGGGCGCTATCGAGGCGATCCCGGCACTGTTCGCGGCGATCGAGCCATTGGGCCAGCGGGGTTGTCGACATGAGTGGGTCCACGCACGAGAGGAGTGAGTGGGTTCAGCATGTCGCGTCCCGCCGGCGACGAGAATCTGGCATTGCGGACGGGGGCGTTAGGTTTTGCCGAATACGACTTTGGTCGGGCTCGTGGCTCGGCGTTCTGGGCTAGAACTGGCTCGCAGGGGTACAGCAACTCACCAGCCGACAGGGCTCGTCACCGGTGTTGCGAAAGCGGTGGGGCACGTGGGTATCGAAGTAGTAGGCCTCGCCGGGGCAGAGTTCGCGCACCTGGGCGCCGATGGTGATCTCGATCCGCCCCTCCAGTACCACGCCGGCCTCTTCGCCGCGGTGGGCGATCATCTCGCGTCCGGTATCGGCACCGGGCGGATAGGTCTCGATCATGAAGGAGAGCGCGCGGTTTTCGCGGTTGGCGCCGACCAGGCGATAGATCACCGCATTGGTGGCGACGTTGGGCAGTTCATCGACGCTGTAGAAGACCTGATTGCGGCTCTCCAGCTCGAAGGTGAAGAAGTCGCCGACGCTGATCGGGATGGCGTCGAGAATCTTCTTCAAGGAACTCACCGAGGGGCTGACCTTGCCCTGTTCGATCAGCGACAGGCTGGAGTGGGTGACGCCGCAGCGCTTGGCCAGCTCGCGCTGGGAAATACCGCGCAGGTTGCGCAGGCTGCGCAGTCTTGGGCCGACATCGTCGGACATCGCGTTCTCCTCTCGGGCTCTGCAGGGCGGCTGGCGGGGATGGGCGTGACAGAGCCTAGCGCCTGGCGCGGCGGCAGCAAACCCTCTTTGGCGGGATTCCCTACCGGTTGCGTTCGCCACGCTGGGTAAGAAGAGGGCGGCAGCGGTGAGGGCCGCTGCCCGGAAGTGCATGGCCTTCCGGGCGGCGGTGGCGCTCAGCTCAGGTCGTAGGCGAACTCGCCCTGATCATCGAGGCTGACCTCGAGCCGCTCGATCGGCTCGCCTGCGGCCATGCGGTCGAGCACCTGGGCGGCGATGGTCGGCATCAGACTGCCGGAGAGGATGTTGTCGATGTTGCGTGCACCGCTGTCGCTGTCGGTGCAGCGCGCGGCGACGGCGTCGACGATCGCCGGGTCGTAGTCGAAACGGGCACGGTGGTTGTACTCGAAGCGCCGTTTGATGCGGTCGAGCTTGAGCCGCACGATGTTGTTGAGGATCTCTTTCTGCACCGGGTAGTAGGGGATGATGTTGAGACGCCCGAGGAAGGCCGGCTTGAACACCGCGTTGAGCTGATCGCGCAGGCTCTCGACGATCGCATCCGGCGCCGGCAGCTCATCGGCACCGAGGCACTGGCGCATGATGTCGTCGGTGCCGACGTTGGAGGTGAGCAGGATCACGGTGTTGCGAAAGTTGATCTCGCGACCCTCGCCGTCGTCGAGCACCCCCTTGTCGAACACCTGGAAGAACAGCTCCAGTACGTCAGGGTGGGCCTTCTCCACCTCGTCCAGCAGCACCACGCTGTAGGGCTTGCGCCGTACTGCCTCGGTCAGCACGCCGCCCTCGCCGTAGCCGACGTAGCCCGGCGGCGAACCCTTGAGGCTGGAGACGGTGTGCGCTTCCTGGTACTCGGACATGTTGATGGTGATGACGTTGCGCTCGCCGCCATAGAGCACGTCGGCCAGCGACAGTGCGGTCTCGGTCTTGCCCACACCGCTGGGGCCGAGCAGCAGGAAGACCCCGATCGGCTTGTTGGGGTCCTCCATCCGTGCCCGCGAGATGGCAATGCGCTTGCCGATCTCGGCCAGAGCATGGTCCTGGCCCAGGACGCGCTCGCCGAGGAGTTGAGGCAGCTCGCGTACGGTGGTGATCTCGTCGCGCAGCATCTTGCCCAGCGGAATGCCGGTCCAGTTGGAGATCACTTCGCCGATCACGTTACCGTCGACATGGCCGTGCACCAGCGCGTGCTCGCCCTGGATCTCGGCCAGCTCGCGGCGGGTGTCGCCGATCTGGCGGCTCAGGGCATCGGCATCGCCGGTCTGCTCACCCGCCTCGACGGCGCCGCGCTCGGTTTCCAGCGCCTTGAGCCGGGTCACGATCTCCTGTTCCCGCGACCAGCGCGCGTCGAGGTCGGCGATCTCGGCGCGGGTGGTTTCCAGGCGCTCCTGCAGGGCAGCGAGCGTCTCGGCATGGTCGCTGCCTTCACGCTGCTCGCGCTCGAGGATCGCGATCTCGCTCTCCAGGTTGTCGACCCGGCGGTGGGCATCCTCCAGCGCTGCCGGCTGCGAGGATTGCGCCAGCGCGACCCGGGCGCAGGCGGTGTCGAGTACGCTGACCGCCTTGTCCGGCAGCTGGCGGCCGGTGATGTAGCGGTGAGAGAGGCGCACCGCCTGGACGATGGCGTCATCGAGAATGCTGACCTTGTGGTGGTCCTGCATGCGCTGATTGAGACCGCGCAGCATGGCGATCGCCACCGGCTCGGCGGGCTCCTCGATCTTGACCACCTGGAAGCGTCGCGCCAGGGCGGCATCCTTCTCGAAATACTTCTTGTACTCGGCCCAGGTGGTGGCGGCGATGGTGCGCAGCTCGCCGCGGGCCAGGGCCGGCTTGAGCAGGTTGGCGGCGTCGCCCTGGCCGGCCTGGCCACCGCTGCCAATCAGGGTGTGGGCCTCGTCGATGAACAGGATGATCGGGTGCAGACTGCGCTTGGTCTCCTCGATCACGTTCTTGAGCCGGTTCTCGAACTCTCCCTTGACCCCGGCGCCGGCCTGCAGCAGGCCCAAGTCGAGGGTCCGTAGCTCGACCTGCTTGAGCGGCGGCGGCACGTCGCCGTTGACGATGCGCAGGGCCAGTCCTTCGACCACCGCGGTCTTGCCCACCCCGGCCTCGCCGGTGAGGATCGGGTTGTTCTGGCGCCGCCGGGTGAGGATGTCGACCATCTGGCGAACCTCCTCCTCGCGCCCCAGTACCGGGTCGATACGCCCGGCGCGGGCGTTGCCGGTCAGGTCGATGGTGTACTGGTCGAGGGCCGGGGTCTTGGACTTGCCGCGCTTGTCACCTTCGCCGCCGGCGGCATTGGCCGCAGTGCCGGTGGCGGTGCTCGGCTCGCCGAGTTCGCGCACGTGCTGGTCTTCGCTGCTGCCGCCGATCAGGTCGCTCAGGTGCGCTTGCAGGTCATCGACCTGGATGCGCTCGAGCTCGCGGGCGCCGTCGACGATCACCCGCCGCAGCTCGTCATCCTTGAGCAGCGCCAGCAGCAGGTGGCCGCTGCGGATCTGGGCCTCGCCATGGTCGATCGAGGCGATCACCCAGGCGCGCTCGATCAGGCGGGTGATTCGCGGCGACAGCGCCGGAGTGCGCGTGTTGCCGGTCTTGAAGGTGGCGACCGTTTCCTCGAGCTGGCTGGCCAGGCGGTCGAGGGCGACGTCGTAGTGGCGTGCGATGCGCAGCACGTCGTTGTCGTCGCTGTCGAGCAGCTTCAGCAGCAGGTGTTCGATGTCCACGTCGTACTGGCGCTCCGCCAGGCACAGCGCCGCGGCGCCTTCGGTGGCCTCGCGGCAGGGATCGTTGAGCTTGTCGAAGAGGGATTTGAGACTCACGCCGTGGCTCCATCGTAGGTGATTGCGAAGAGTGCATGTCCATGTGCGCTGGCTGGCCGCTCCTGCGGCTTGAGCCAGCCCAGCCTGCCCAGCGCCAGGGCGCCGCCCTGGCCCAGCTGGGGCGGCGGTATCTCGCGCTTGTCGAGGATCAGCTCGATCTCGAAGTCGAGTTCGATGCCGGCATAGAAGCGCAGCAGCTTGACCAGCTGGCGGTGACGCTCGGTACCCGGCAGCAGCGCGCGATAGGCCGCCAGGTCGAGGGGGCCGAAGCGCACGCGAAAGGTGGACTGGTAGTCGCGCACCCGAGTACCGGCCACCGCACTCTGGCCGAGGCGCGCATTGGCCTGGCCCAGGCGGGTGTACTGATCGGGGTCGAGGCGTATCCAGCGTCCGCTGAAGGGGACCACCTGGCACGGCTGGCCGAAGGTGTAGGCCAGAATCGACTGCAGGTTGCCGACATTGCGCGGGCGCTGGCTCCACAGGCCGGAGAACCAGCTGAACAGCTCGCGGCGCAGGGTGCCCGGTTGCTCGGGGCGGTCGAGCACCTGCGTCTGGGTGGTCGGGGTGAAGCCGACCAGGTGCAGAATCCAGTTCTCGAAATCGGCGCTGCCCTTGCGCTCGTACTCGATATGGAAGCGGTACTTCTGCCACGCCTCGTAGAACAGCGCCGTCATGCGGTGCGAGAAGAAGTCCATGAAGGCGTGGGCGGCGTCGTCGCGCTTCTCCATGTGACGATTGATCAACAGCTCCGTGTACGGCCGGGGCAGCACGCCGGAGGGGCCGACCAGCCCCATGAAGGTGATCTGGATCTCGCTCAGCGGCTCGTCGCTGGCCGAGCGCAGCTTGGGGTTCTCGAACGACAGATCGCTGATCTCGCTGGGCGGAAAGTTGAGCGAGAGCAGCGAGCGGAAGCGCAGCGGGTCCTGGTGCGGCCGGTTCTCGGGGTCGATACGCCCGGTGCGGCTGTAGTGCAGGCGCAGCAGACGCACGAGTTGGAAGAACCCGAAACGCCAGGGCTCCGCACGCGCCTGGTCGATCAGACCAGGGGCTGAGTACCGGTTCTCGGCGGCCATTGGACGACTCGCTGTTCGCGCTGGCGTGAGCGCAGCGTGAGTTGGGTGAAGCTGTTGAGGCTGCAGTACTGACCGAAGAAGTGATCCAGCACTCTGCCGAACAGATAGATACCGCTACCGGTGAACTGGCTCTCGTCCAGCTCCAGTGTGATGCCGGTACCACGCACGAAGGCGGGGCGCGGATGGCCGATGCGCGTCATCACCGGCTCGCTGTCGATCGCGGTGATGCCGTTGATCTGCTTGCGGATCGCCGAAGCCTGACGGTAGTTGTAGAGCGACAGCAGCTCCATCAGCGCCTCGCGGCCATCGCTGACCAGCGACAGGTGGTTGAGCGAGAGATGCGAGATCAGCCGCCAGATCACTCCCTTGCCCATGGGCGGGCGCACCGGCGAGGTCGGCTTGCGCAGGCAGCGGATCTGCTGCACCACCTGCTCGCGCTCGAGGGTGAAGTCGCCCTGCGGGTGGCCGAAGGTCATCAGCTGGGGCAGATCGCGATTGCTGCAGGTGAGCTTGAGGCTCAGGGTGTCGCTGCTGCCGTCGAGCAGCTCCAGCTCGCGGTCGACCACCCGCAGGCGCATCTCGGTGCCCGGATCGCGGGCGTTCTCTGCGCCCACCCGGCGGGCGATCCAGTAGCTCTGGCGCGCCTGCTTCTCGCTGTCGCGGGGTTCGAAGAAGGGCAGGCAGGGCGCCACTTCGTCGCGGGTCGCGGTGCGGATGACCCGGGTCACTTCGTCGATCGAGACGATCTCGGTGGAGCGCGAGTGGCGCACGTCCGGTACCACCGGATACTCGTGGCGGGTGTGGGTCAGCTTGATCGGCTCGGCCTGCTGCGAGAACAGGTTGACCACCGGGGTGCAGCCGAGGCGGAAGTTGTGCCGCCCCAGGGTCTGGGCCAGGCGCGCCAGGCGCTCTTGCTGGTCGTAGTCGCGGAACAGGAAGTGGATCTGGACCCGCGTCACCGGCTTGTCGGCCAGCGGCCGCGCCAGCCCCGAGAGATCGAAGAACAGGAACTTCTCGGGGAAGGTGAAGTACTCGTGCAGCAGGCGGTAGCCGATGAAGGAGCGCTCGGAGTAGTCGATCAGCCCCTCGTCCGGGCCGAAGCCGACCGGCGTGATGGCGTCCACGGGCAGACCGATCTCGCGGGTCTGGCCGCCCTCGACGAAGCTCACCGAGATCCGGGCGACGTTGTTGAACAGCATCTCGTAGAGCGGATGCATCAGGCTGCCTTCGCCATCCAGGAACAGCCGCAGGCGGTCGAGGCCGAGCTTGCCGAAGTCGGTATTGCCCAGGGTCTCCAGGCTCAGGCTCAGCTTGGCCACATGGTCGTTGCCGTGGGCGTTGAACGAGGAGCGCTCCAGCCGGGTCAGCTCCGCCGCGCTCAGTGCCACGGGCCAGACGTCGACCGGGTAGCAGGTACGGAAGCGGCAGAAGGCGTCCTCCACCGGGCGCGAGTGCAGGGCGGTATGCCGTGGCAGGTGGTAGCGTCCGGTGAGTGAGGTCTGAGGGCCGGGGTCGAACTCGACGATCGACAGCGACGGTGTCGGCCGCAGGTAATGGGGATAGAGCACGTCGAGAAACGCCTCGACGATCTCGGGGAAGTCGTCGTCGAGCTTCTTGTGTACGCGCGCGCTCAAGAACGCGAACGACTCGATCATGCGCTCCGCATGGGGGTCTTCGCAGTAGTCCCCCTCCAGCAGCAGGCGGGAGGCGATCTTGGGATAACGCGTGGCGAACTCTTGCCCCAGAAAACGCAGGTGCGAGAGTTCCTTCTCGTAGTAGGGCAGCAGGTCGTCGAGCATTAGATCAGGTTCTGCACCTTGTATTGGCGGGTATTGACTTGCAATACGGCATCGAAGGCGACGCGCTGGCTGGCTTCGCTCAGCGACAGCACGGCTTCGATGCGGAACTGCAGGATGCGGTCATGGGTGTCCTGGTTGAGCAGCTGCACGCGGACGCTGCTGAAACGCTTGTCGCCGTGCTCGATGGTGCGCTCCAGTTGGCGCTGGATCAGGCGCCGGTCCTCGGTGCTGCGCACGCCGCGGCTGATGAAGTCGGGCAGGCCGTAATCGAGCAGCGTGCCCTGCAGCCCTGGCCAGGCATCCAGCTCGCCGGCGATCAGCTCGCGCCGGGTATTCACCAGCAGCTCCAGATCACGTACCACCGAGGCCTTGTAGGCGCTCACCGAGCAGCGATGGCCGGGCTGCGCCTCGGTGGTGTGCTGCGGCTCGTCGTCGAGTAGACGGTCGAGCAGCGTCGGGACCATCTGCAACGTGTCGCTCATGCGGAAACGCTCCCTGACGTTGTTGAGTGGCGTGGGGGCTGACAGCGGCAGATGCCGCGAGGCATCGTTACCCGTGGCTGACGCCATGGAGACGCCGCACGGCGCGTCGCCGCCGGAGCGGCGACGCGACTGGCGCGCACCTGGGGGCGGCGAGCCGCCCCCATCGGGCTCAGGAGCCGCGGGTCGATTGCGGCAGTTCGGAGACCAGGCGCAGCGACGCAGTCAGCTCGTCGAGCTGGTAGTGCGGACGCAGGAAGGTGACCGCCTTGTAGGCGCCCGGCTTGCCCGGCACCTCGGCGACCTCGACCCGGGCTTCACGCAGCGGGTACTTGGCCTTGGCTTCCTGACCGGCGTTGTCGTCCAGCAGCACGTACTGCGACAGCCACTCGTTGAGGTAATCCTCGACGTTCTGGCGCGAAGCGAAGCTGCCCACCTTGTCGCGCATGATCGCCTTCATGAAGTGGGCGATACGCGAGGTGGCGAAGATGTACTGCAGCTGCGACGACAGGCGCGCATTGGCGTTGGCGACGTCGGTGTTGTACTGCTTGGGCAGCTGGGCCGACTGGGTGCCGAAGAAGGCGGCGTAGTCGGTGCCCTTGCAGTGCACCAGTGGAATGAAGCCGAGGTCGGAGAGCTCCTTCTCGCGGCGATCGGTGATCGAGATCTCGGTGGGGCACTTCAGCGCCACCTCACCGTCGTCGGTCTGGAAGGTGTGGGTCGGCAGGTCCTCGACCAGGCCGCCACCTTCGACCCCGCGGATCGCCACGCACCAGCCGTACTGGGAGAAGGCGTCGGTGACGCGCGCGCCCATGGTGTAGGCGGCGTTCATCCACAGGTACTTGTTGTGGTCGCGGCCGTCGACGCTCTCGGTGAAGTTGAACTCCTCCACCGGGGTGGTCTCTTCACCGTAGGGCAGGCGACCCAGCACGTGGGGCAGGGTGAGGCCGACGTAGCGGGCATCTTCCGAGTTGCGGAAAGACTTCCACTTGGCGTACTCGACGGTGTCGAAGATCTTGGAGAGATCCCGCGGGCCGGTCATGTCGGTGAAGGAGTCCCAGCCGAACAGCTCCGGCGAGGCCGAAGAGATGAACGGGGCGTGGGCGGCGGCGGCGACGTGCGAGACCTGCTCCAGCAGGTACATGTCCTGCGGGTGGCGGCCGAACTCGTAGTCACCGATCAGCATGCCGTAGGGGGCGCCACCGAAGGTGCCGTACTCCTCCTCGTAGATCTTCTTGAACAGCGCGCTCTGGTCGAACTCGGACGCCGACTTGAGATCCTTGACCAGGTCCTTCTTCGACGCATTCAACATGTGGATCTTCATGTTGGTGCTGGTCTCGGACTGGTCGGTCAGGTACTTCAGCCCGCGCCAGGAGGCTTCGAGCTGCTGGAACTCGCTGGCGTGCATGATCTCGTTGAGCTGGTCGGAGAGCAGCGAGTCGATCTCGGCGATGCGCGAATCCAGCACCGCGATCAGATCCTTGCTCGGGGTGACCTCACCCTCGAGCACCTGATGCACCAGCTCGTCGATCAGGTCACGGGTGCGGGTGCGCTCGGTTTCCGAACGCGCCACGCGGCTCTCGGAGATGATGCTGTCGAGCAGCGAAGTCTCCGGGGCGAAGACCTCCTGGGTTTCGCTCTGGGGCTGGTTGTCGGTCTGATTCTCGGCCATGAGTGACTCCTGTTATTCCTTTTCGTCCTGCGGTTTGGCAGCGGCTTCGCGGCCGAGCTCTTCGCCCAGCGCCTTGAGCTTCTCGGTATTCTGCAGCACGTCCATCAACAGCTCTTCGAGCTTGTCGTTGCCGCCCATCTTGTTGCGCAGATCAGCGAGCTTGTTACGCACGTCGAGCAGCTTGCGCAGCGGCTCCACCTGACGCACCACTTCCTGGGGCTCGAAATCTTCCATACGCTTGAAGTTGAGCTCGACCGGCAGCTGCGAGCCGTCGTTGGCCAGGGTGTTGTCGACGCGGTAGCTCAGGCGCGGCTTGACGCCCTTCATCACGCTGTCGAAGTTGTCACGGTCGATATTGACGAACTTGCGATCCTTCAGCCGCGGCAGCGGCTCGAGCGGATTGCCGGTGTAGTCGCCCATCACCCCGACCACGAACGGCAGCTCCTTTTTCTCGATGCTGTCGCCGATCTCGACGTCGTAGGTGAGATGTACGCGGGGCGCTCTGACACGCGAGAGCTTGTGCTGGGTACTTTCGTTCTTGGCCATGAGGTCGTCCTCTTGTTGAGATGTCGAGTGTCCGGGTGACGAATGTCTTGGTGGCGATGTCTTGGTGGCGAGATCGGCGGCGGCGCCGATCACCCCGCGCTGGCGGCCGCCAACGCCTCACTGAGCTGTTCCCGCAGGCCGTCACGCATCGCTTCGATCTCGGCGTCGGAAATCAGCTCCTCGAAGCTGCGGCTGCCCGAGATCTCGGTGCTGTGACGAATCACCGGGTCGCTCGGCAGCGTCGACGACACCGGCGAGCTGATGACGCAGAAGGGCAGGTCACCGAAGTCGTCCAGGCACTGGAAACCCACCGGGAAGCGCAGCCCCTTGAACAGCCGTCCCAGGCCGCCGGCGCGGCTGAAGCAATGGAACAGCATCAGGTAGTGCACTACGAAGCGGTGCAGCTCGGAGCCGCTGCGATTGGGGTCGCCGACCACCTGACGGAAGCGGCTGAGCTCGAACGAGCTGTAGCCCACCACCCAGCGGGTGGGGCTGGTCACGCGCACCCGCGTGCCGTTGTCCAGGGTGTGCTCATACTCGAGCGGGTAGAGCTCCGGGGTCGAGTTGATGATATTGAGCGGCACTTCGAGCTCGTTCATCAGATTGAACGGCCGCGCGCCGGCGTGCTTGTCGAACAGCGTGCGGAATTCCTTGAAGTGATGCTGGGTCTCGCGACCGCTGCCGCGCGGTGCGCCCTGCAGGTACTCGCCGAACAGCGGCTGCGGGCGAACCAGCGGGGAGAGCGTGGCCAGATAGTCCGCTGCCTGCGCCTTGAGCAGATCGGAAACCGCCCGCGTCTGCTTGCGCGAGCGGATGAAACTATCGACATCGAAAGACTGCGTCATGATCGATTCCTGGATCGGCTCGAGCGTTGCTCGGGAGTACCCCGGCGTCATCCATTATCACGTCGGTTAGGCACATTCGTTATTGCACTCGGCGCCCGGCATTCGTCAATTCGTGAGGATGCCAGAAAACGCTATATGCGTGTATCGGAATGTACTGACGGTCTATTAGCGTGATCCGCCATTCATCTTGTAAGAGATCTCTTACAACGTGATGTAATCAAACTTATCGTTGCACTGTAGCACGTTCTGAGACCTAATCGTCAGCGGCGCTATTGGCCAGTGTCAGGTCCGGTGTCTGCCGTTCCAGACGCGCCGGTTCGCCTTCGCTGTCGCGCACCGGCTCACCCTGAGCGTCCAGCGGTTCCAGTGCCGAGCCGTCCACCGGCTGGAAGATCCGCGTCTGGCCGACCTCCGGCTGGAGCGCGTAGAGCTGGCGTTGAAAGTCGTTAACGTCGCGATGTAGCGCCCATTTTCCCCAAGCGGTGTTGACCCGCTCACCGCCTGGCGCATCGATCCGGATCTCGTGCAGATAGAAGCCGGCCGGGGCGCCGGTGATCGGATCGCGCTTGAGGATCAGGTCGGTGTCGACGCCGCGGCAGTCCTGGCAGGGCAGGGTGCCGGTGAACCGTTCGGTCACTTTGACATAATCGACCGGTGTCTGCGGACCGCTGGCGCAGGCACTCAGCGCCAGACATCCGACAACCGAGAGACGTTTCAGCTTCGATGTTCGCATGTGTCTTGATCGGCCTTTGTGTAAATTAATGTTAATGGGTAAGCGTTTGTTAAACTTGTGCCCTATTATAGCGACTAAATCTGTTAAGGTGGTCACTGTCTGATAGAAGTCTAAGTTTCCTTAGTTCTGCGCCGGCAATCGGCGTAGTGCGTTTACGGGCGTGGCTAGCCAACGTTTACCTGTGTTTGTCGAACGTGGCCCAGCGTCCGTTATGCAGGTTTGAATCCGGCCCCGGGGGCATCGAACGCGTCGGGGATTACCTAAAAAGAAGCGGGGAGCGAGAAGTCGATGAGGGTAACGCTGCGCCACGTGAGCGCGTTTCTCCTGATGGGATGGCTAGTGGTGCTGCTGGCGGGGTGCGGCGTGGCCGATCGGGTCGGCAAGCGCTTCGACGATACCTGGGCCGGCGATCTGTTCGGCAACAGCGAGCGCGTGCGCGTCACCATCGACAGCGACAGCGCGCTCAACCCCGACGTCGACGGCGAGCCGCTTTCCGTGGTCGTGCGCATCTATCAGCTGACCGAACGTGCGCCGTTCGCCACCGCCTCGCCGCGTCAGCTGTGGGCCAATCCCCGCGGCGTGCTGGGCAACAGCCTGGTGTCGCAGCGTGAGCTGACGCTGCTCCCCGGAACACGGAAAGTCGACACCGCTGCGCTGGACCCCAGCGCTCAGTTCGTCGGCGTGGCGGCATTCTTCCGCAACACCGTCAGTGACGACTGGCACGTGATCTTCGACGCCAACGAGCTGCGCAACGATGGCCTCTTGAGCGCCTCCGAGGGAGTCCGCCTGCATCTGGTCGACGACCGCATCGAGGTCGATCGCGGTCACGATCTGCTTGGCGACTGAGACCTGCGGTACCAGCGCTACACCGCGGTGCCGTGAAGACGACAGCAACCAGGGTTCGGGACAGGGACGTGAGTAAACACAATCGCATCATGTGGTCGGAGGGTATGTTCCTCCTGCCCCAGCACTTTCAATATCAGGATGAGTTCCATCAGCGCCAGTTGGCCGAGTCACGGCACAGCCAGCACCCCTTTCAGTGGGGCGTGCAGGCGCTGGAGGTCGACGGCGGGGCGCTCGATCAGGGGATGCTGCGGCTCACCCGGCTCAAGCTGGTGTTCCCGGACGGCACCCTGTTCGACGCGCCGCAGCACGATCCGCTGCCGCCGGGGCGTAGTCTCGACGAGCTCGCTCGCAACGGCGAGGTGAAGATCTATGCTGCCCTGCGCACGCTGGAACCGTGGTCGCCGAGCTATCTCGACCAGGACGCGACGCGTCACGGCGGACGCCGTTTCGTGCAGCGCTTCGAGACCCTGCCCGACCTGAACGAGGGCTCGCTGGAGAACGAGCTGGGCACGCTCGAACTCAATGCCACCCTGCTGATGGAGGGTGACAGCCTGGATGGCTTCACCCACTGCCCGATCGCGCTGCTCAAGCGCAATGCCGCCGGTGGCTTCAGCCTCGACAGTGAGCAGTTCATGCCGCCGGCGCTGCATCTCGATGCGGTGTCGCTGCCGCTGGAGATCGCCAACCGGCTGATCGGCATGCTGCAGGCGCGCAGTGAGGCGCTCTCCGGACGTCGGCGGGAGCGCGCGGATCAGGTCGCCGAGTTCGGCTCCAGCGATGTCACCCTGTTCTGGCTTCTCTACACCATCAATCGCGCCTATCCGCAGTTGGCGCACATGCTCAATCATCCGCGTCTGCACCCGGAGACGCTCTACCGCTTTCTCGCCGAGCTGGCGGCCGGCCTGATGACCTTCTCGATGTCGCACCGCCTGGCCGATATCCCCGAGTACGACCACCGCGATCCGGCGCCGGCGCTGCTGGGCCTGGAGAAGGTGGTACGCGAACTGCTCGAGATCGTGGTGCCCAACCAGTACATCCCGATTCCGCTCGAGCAGACGCGCCCCTCCTACTATGTCGGGCGGCTCAACGATGCGCGCCTCAAGGAGGCGGACTTCTACATCTGCGTTCACGCCGACATGCCCGGTTCCCAGATCCTCGAGCTGGTGCCGCGGGCGTTCAAGGTGGGCTCGCCGGAAGACATCGAGGTGGTGGTCAATACCGCCATGCCCGGTGGCACCCTGACCCATGCCGCGCGCCTGCCCAGTGCCATTCCGGTGCGTCTGGACAACCACTACTTCGCCCTCGAGCCCCACGGTGCGGTGTATGAGCGAATGATGGAAGCCCAGGCGATCGCCTTCTACGTACCCAGCGGATTCAAGAACCTCAGTATCGAATTGATGGCGGTGATGAAATGACCGAAGCCCTTGCTCACCCTTCCGATATCGCCGAGCCGCGCACGCTCAAGACGCTGTCGCGCGATTTCATCTCCATGGTCTTGATGGTGCGTCGTGGCCAGCAGGCAGAGAGCGTCGAACGCTTCCTCGAGCGGGTGGACCAGTGGCTGCGCGAGTTCGAGGAGAAGGCGCGGGCCGAGAACTACAGCGCCGAGGCGGTCAAGGACGCGCAGTACGCGCTGTGCGCCTTCCTCGACGAGAGCGTGCTCAAGGGGGGCGTGGGCAACATCCGCGAGCATGTCGAGCTGCATCCGTTCCAGTACCGCTACTTCGGTGTTCACCTGGCGGGGGAGGGCTTCTACGACCGGCTCGACAGCCTGCGCGGTGACGTGCGCGGCAATCTGGACGTGCTCGAGGTCTATCACCTCTGCCTGGCGCTGGGGTTCGAGGGCAAGTACAGCCTCGAGAACCGCGACCAGCTGCGCTATATCGCCAATACCCTGGGGCAGGACATCGCGCGCTACCGCAAGCGTGAGATCGACGGCCGCGAGAGCTGGAAGCTGCCGGATCAGGTCGGCCAGCTGCTGCGCTACGAGATCCCGCTGTGGGTCTACCTGCTGATCATCGTGGTGGTCTGCCTGCTGGTCTATGGCGGCCTGCGCTGGTGGCTGGGCAGCGAGACCGATGCGCTGATCGAGCAGATCCGTCAGCTGTTCGACGGCCAGGGCTGAGGGGCGAGGTGACCATGCGTTTTCTTCGATTCCTGCGCTCGCTCAAAGGTTTCTGGCCGCTCTCGATCGTGCTCTGGCTGGTGGGGCTGGCGCTGTGCGTGCTGCTGCTGCCGCTGGTGACTCAGGAGCGCGAGCTCATCTTCATCGCCATGGCGCTGGTCACTGCGCTGTGGCTGCTGGTCGTGGTGATGCGCCAGTACCATCGCATCCGCGCCGAGCGCAATATCGAGAACCTGGTCGAGCTCGAGGTGCACCGCGAGGCCGCCGAGAGCGAGCCCGGCGACTATCAGGTGCTGAGCGAGCGGCTCAAGCACGCCATGGCGATGCAGCGGGCGGCACGCTCGGTGGATGGCGGCAAGGCGTCGCTCTACGAGCTGCCGTGGTATCTGGTGGTGGGCATGTCGGCATCGGGCAAGACCTCGCTGCTGACCCGCTCATCGCTCTCGGCGACCATGGCCGGGGGCAGCAATCTCTCCGCGGTGAGCGGAACCCAGCACTGCGACTGGTACTTCAGCCGCGAGGCGGTGATGATCGATACCGCCGGCCGCTACCTGGTCGAGGACCGCCCGGCGAGCGAGTTCGCCGACTTTCTCAAGACCCTGCGCAAGCAGCGGCGCAAGCCGGCGATCAACGGCCTGGTGCTGGTGGTCAGCCTGCCCGAGCTGCTCGAGCAGTCGCGTCAGGACGCCCACGCCCTGGCCGAGCAACTGGTCAGCCGGGTGGCCGAGTACCGCGCCTGCCTGGGGATCAATCCGCCGGTCTATCTCTTCTTCAGCAAGGCGGATCTGCTGCCCGGTTTCACCCGCACCTTCGAAGCGCTGGATGCCAGCGAGCGCCAGCAGCCCTGGGGCCTGACCTTCTCACTCGACGAGCTGCGCCGCCAGGGCGTGACCCGAGCCTTCCAGCAGCGCTTCCCGGGGCTGGTGGCCACACTGCGCTCGCGGGTCGATGCCCGGGTGGTGGAAGAGGGCAGCGATGCCGACAGCGAGCTGCTGCGCTTCCCCGACTACTTCGCCGAACTCTACGGCGTGCTCAGCGATTTCCTCGAACAGTTCGACACCCAGCAGAACGCTGAGCGCGCGCCGATCCTGCGCGGGCTCTACTTCACCAGCGCGCTGCAGAGCGGCCCCGCGCTGCCGGCGCTGATCGACGAGCAGACCCGCGATGCCTTCGCTCTGGCGCCGACCCCGGCGGCCGCGGCGGCCCCGCGCGAGGGCGAACGCAGCTACTTCATCACCGACACCTTCCGCCACGTGGTCTTCCCGGACCGCAACCTGAGCCTCTACTACTCCCAGCGCGGCGACCGCCGCTCGCTGCCGCCGTTCATGATCGGCGCGGTCGGTGCGCTCGGTGTCGCGGCCATCGCCGCCCAGGGTTGGTCGGCCTACAACAACAAGCAGTGGCTCGACCATATCCGCGAGCGTATCGCTCCCCTCGGCACGGATGCTCGGCTCGAGCCGGACCAGCGCCGCACGCTGCGCGACGATCTCGAGCAGCAGCTCACGGCGATCGAGCGTCACCGCGAGACCGGCGTGCCGCTGCGCCTCGACCTGGGGCTGTACCAGGGCAATGCGCTGCGCGCGCCGCTGAAGGAGGCGTGGGCCACGCTGTTTACGCGGGATGTGCTGACGCCGCTCTCCTGGCGTCTGGCGCGCCAGCTACGCTCGCTGGCTGCCTTCGGTGACCCGGCCGGCGGTATCGATACCGGCACTGGTGAAAGCGAGGACGGAACGGCCTCGGGCGGCGACGGCAAGGCGGCGGATGCCGCTGGCGCTGCGCGGGATCAGGGCCGCCAGATCGGTGAGGATGCCATGGCGCGCATGCGCGAGCGCTCGACCTCACGGCCGACCCTGGGCAGCGTGCCGACGAGCGCCTCCGAGATCGGCAGTCGCGCGCGCAGCGAGCTGCGCTCGCGCACTACCGACAGCGCCCGCGACGCCTGGTACTCGGCCCGCAGTAGCGCCGAGACGTCGCTGGAAGAGGGGCTGCGTGACCGTACCAGCCAGCTGGGCAGCGCCGTGGGCAATGCCGATGGAGACGAGTCCACGCTCACCCTCTCCGGTGAGCAGGGGCCCTCGCTCTCCGAGGAGATGTTGACCAAGCTGTCGCAGGCGGACGTCGAGCAGCTGATCGAGAGCTACTCCTCGCTCAAGCTCTATCTGATTCTGACCGACCCGGACGCGCACGCGGATCAGGGCGACTTCGTCGCCTCGGCGCTGCCGCGGCTGTGGGCCGACTACGTGGCCCGCCGCGGGATCGATACCTCTCGCGATAGCATCATGGACAATGCTGCGCTCTATGTGCACTACCTGCAGGAGGGCCAGGCGCCGGCGCTGGCGCGCGACGACAAGCTGGTCGCCGACAGCCGTGACCGGCTCAACGCCTTCCTGATCGACTCGAGTCTGGTCGACCGTGAATACCTGCGCTATCAGCTGGAGGTGGAGCAGCGCTTCGAACCGCTGACGCTGTCGCGCATGGCCCCCGACATGGAAGGCCGACTGTTCTATTCCAGCCGCGCGGTGCCGGCCTTCTATACCCGTGAGGTGTGGAACCAGTACCTGCGTCCGGCGATCATCGAGACTGTCTCCGGCGATCTCCAGCGCGAATCGGACTGGGTGCTCGACGACGAGAACGTCGACGATGCGGTGCAGTCGAAGGCGCGCTTCGTCAGCCAACTGATGGCGCGCTACAAGCGTGACTACGCGATCGCCTGGGAGCGCTTCCTCGACAATACCCACGTCGCCGACTTCGACACCCTGGACAAGGCCAGCGTGCGCCTCTCCCAGCTCAGCGATCTGCAGGGCTCGCCGTTGCGTCAGGTGCTGGAAGCGGTCAAGGCCAACACCACCTGGGACGACCCCAAGGCGAAGACCGAGGACGATGCCAGCGGCAAGGCCAAGGACCAGAGCTTCTGGGGCCGGGTGATGAGCGTGTTCAACGGCGCGGGAGGTGCCTCTGCGGTCGATATCAACACGCTGCCGCGCCTCAACGATGGCCTGTTGACCCAGCACTTCCGCCCGGTGACGCGGCTGCTGGCGGCGGATGACGCCACCGGCAGCGACAACTCGGTGCTCAACCAGTACCTGCTCGATCTGCGCCAGCTCAAGGTGCGCGTGGACAACGTGCGCAGCGCCCAGGATGTGGGGCGCAGCAGCAAGTCGCTGATCATGGCGACGCTTGCCGGCCAGCCGACCGAGATCAACACCCTGCGCAACTTCGTCGCCTCGCGCGTCGATACCTCGCGCACGCCGCTGATCCGGGCGCTCGAGCCGCTCTTCCGCGAGCCGGTCGAGGACACCTGGAAGGCGCTCAACGCGCCGGCTCGCCAGCAGCTCAACGCCGCCTGGGACGACAAGATCGTCACCCCCTGGGATCAGATGATCGCCGGGCGCTATCCGGTCAGCAATTCGGTCAACGAAGCCTCGGTGCGCGACATGGAGTACTTCATCGATCCCGACAAGGGGGTGATGTCGCAGTTCCGCAAGGAGGAGATCGGCGATCTGGCCGGCTCTGGCAGCGGACAGCGCTCGACCATGGTCGACCCGCGCATGCTCTCGAGCATCGACGACGCCACCGCCCTTGGTCGGGTCATCGACAGCCTGTCGGATCTGCAGAACGGCTTCGAGCTGCAGATCAACCCCACCGCGGGGCTGACCGACATCATCCTGACCATCGACGGCCAGCGATTGCACTACCGCAACAACACCCAGTCGTGGGAGCGGTTGACCTGGCCGGGCGATGGCGAGGCCTTCGGCGCGCGCCTGGATATCGTCAACCGCAATGGCCAGCGCCATACGGTGTTCGACTATCCCAACCGCTGGGGCTTCCTGCGCATGATCGAGAGTGCGCGGATCACGCCGATCGACAAGGCGCGCCAGCGTTTCAGCTGGAACACCTACATGGGCACGGTCAGCTTCGACGTGCGCAACTTCGGCGGGGTGAAGATCTCCGACCTACAGCGGATCAAGTCGCTGCGTATTCCGCAGCTGGGCGGGGGCGGGCAGTGAGTCCGCGCTCCCCCGGCCGGACCGTGGCGCACAGGCGATTCCGGCTCAGAGCCCAGGCGGGGCTGCAAGGACGTAGTCGGGGCTGCAAGGAAGTAGTTTGGGGCTGCAAGGACGTAGTCGGGGCCGCAAGGACGTGGCCGGGGCTGCAAGAAAGTAGGCAGGGCTGGAACAGGAGTTAGGCGGGCCATGGAACAGGGTGTAGTCGGGTAATGAAGAGGGTGTCGGCATGATCGGCTGCTTTGGCAAGATTCCCACGCAGGCCGACTTCGTGGGCGTGAACGCCACCGGTGCAGTGATTCAGGAGCTCGACCAGTGGTTACAGAGTGCGCTGTTGCAGTTTCTCGATCACGACGACTGGAAGCATCGCTTCGATGCCTTGCCGGTGTGCTTCTTCAACTATCACGCGCGCAACGGCAGCGATGTGACTGGCGCCATGATCAGCTCGTCGGACGCCTCGGGGCGGCGTTATCCGTTCTTCGTCTTCCAGACGCTGAAGGCGGAAGGGCGCCCCGAGATACTGCCCTGCATCAACACCCTGGGCGAGATCTTCGCCGCACAGGCGCGGACGATTCTCACCGACTCCGTACATGGCGCCTCGCCGATCGACCCGGTGGCGGCGATCGGCGAGCTGCGCCAGCTCAACGATCAGGACATCGCGCTCTATCAGCGCATCCATCAGCGTTTCCTGCTCGACTACAGCTTCGCCGACGTGGCCAAGGCGCTGGAGTGGGGATGGCCGGAGTTCGTCAGTGGCGGCTGCCTGCATCGCCTGCACTATGCGCTGACCCGCTGGCGGGCCGGCAGCACCCAGGCGGTGATGCTGCCACTGCCGGCGGAGCGCGGGCTCAAGCGCCCGGTCGCCGATCTCTGGCAGCAGTGGCTGGGTGCCGCCTGCCCCGGCGGCACGCCGGTGATGAGTCTGCTGGTCGACGATTTCATGCGCCCGCGGCTGTTGCTGATGCCGGTGTGGCAGAGCGCGGAACAGTTCTTCGAGGTGCTCTCGAACCCGGACGACAGACGTCTGTGCATCGACGTGCTGTCGCCCTTTGCGGACGACGAGCCGCATCCCGGTACCTTGCCGCTCCCGGATACCCGGTTGAGTCTGGCCGATTTCATGGCGCAATTTCCGTGCGACGCACGGTAGGCGCCCGAGCATGAGCAGATCGCACCGATGAAACGTTTCAAAATCGCTTATCTGAAGTACGCCTTCTTCAAATACCAGCCCTACATTCTGGGGCTCTTGTTCTTCGCCGCCATCTTTCTGGTCTGGCGGCTGGGCGTGGCACTGGGCTTTTCGTCGCTGGCCAGCCTGCTCAGCGGGATCGTGCTGTTCCTGCTGGCGTCGGCGCTCTACGTGCTGCTGCTCTACCGTGGGGTGGGGCAGAAGCGCAATCTCGAGCACCTGCTGATGGAGGACGCCGATGCCGCGGTGCTCGAGGCGAGCCCCCAGGACCGCGAAGAGATCAGTCTGCTGCGCGAGCGTCTGCTCAAGACCATCGATCGCCTCAAGCAGAGCGGCAAGCGCAAGGGTCAGCGTGGCAACGACGCGCTCTATGCGCTGCCCTGGTACATGATCGTGGGGCAGCCGGCGGCGGGCAAAAGCACCATGGTCTACGAGTCCGGGCTCAACTTCCCCTTTGCCGAGCGCGAGAATGCCCGGGTCGCCGGCATGGGCGGCACCCGCCACTGCGACTGGTTCTTCAGCTCCGACGCCATCCTGCTGGATACCGCCGGGCGCTACATGAACAGCGAGGAGGAGGTCGGCAAGTGGAAAGGCTTCCTCGCGCTGCTCAAGTCGCATCGCCGCCACTGCCCGCTCAACGGTCTGATCGTCGCGGTCAATATCAGTGACGTGGTGCAGGCCAGCGACACCCAGCGCAACAACCTGGCCCGGCGTCTGCGCGAGCGCATCCAGGAGGCGCGCGAGCAGTTGGAGGCGCGGCTGCCGATCTATCTGGTGTTCACCAAGTGTGACCTGATCGAGGGTTTCACCACCTTCTTCGAGCGGCTCGACCCGCAGCACAGCAGCGACGTACTCGGCCACACCTTCCCGCATCAGCAGCCCAGCGACGTCAACTGGGGGCAGCAGTTCGACAGTGCGCTGCAGGCGCTGTGCCATCACTGGCTGCAGGTCGGTGATGACGAAATCGTCCAGCGCGACGTGGTCGATACCCGCCGCGACGTGGCGGCCTTCCGCTTTCCGCTGGAGCTGGCGGCGCTGCGTGACTCGCTGACCCGCTTCGTCGATGCCTTGACCAACGCCAACCCCTACCAGAGTGCACCGCTGCTGCGCGGCTTCTACTTCGTCAGCGCCCTGCAGGAGGGCGATGCCATCGAAGGCGAGCACGCCAGTCGCGTGGGTCGTCACTTCGCCCTGGCCAAGCCCGGGCAGCTCTCGGAAGAGCGCGTCAATCACGCCTTTTTCATCGGCAACCTGTTCCGTCAGGTGATCATCGCCGACCGCCATCTGGCCGGGCTCTACTCGAGTGACGTGCGTGGCAAGCGGCGCAAGCTGCGCTGGGGGCTCGCCGCGGCCGCGCTGGGGATCGTCGCCTGTACCCTGTGGATTACCTCGGCGGTGCGCAATCACGGCGAGATCGAAGCGATGTCGCACACCTTCGCCGAGGCTGCGGCCGAGGATGACCAGCAGCCGACTCAGTACGCCCGCTGGCACAGCTTGGACGCGCTGCGCGACTGGGGCAGCCACTACTATCAGCGCGAGCACGGCGACGGCGTGCCCTGGTCGATGGGCTGGGGGCTCTACCAGGGGGGTGCGATCGACCCGGCGATCCGCGAGCACTACTTCGATCGCCTGCGCACGGTGATGCTGGAGCCGGTGGAACAGAATCTGACCCGCTCGCTGTTTTCGCTCACCACCATCGGTGTCTATAAACGCACCACCGACGAGCTGCACGCGGTGGATGGCCCCGACACGGTGGCACCCTATGCCCGCCCGCGGGACAACACCGCGGAGTCACTGGCCAAGTTCGGGCGCAATACGCTGGATACCTATCTGATGCTGTCGGACATGGAGCGTGACGACATCGACAGCGAGGCCCTACGCAATCGCCTGCCGGCGTTCTGGTATCCGGCGATCCAGCGCCGCACCGGGGCGAAGATCGACGAGGACCGTTCCGACTATCGCTACGCCGGGCGCCAGATCGACTTCTACAGTCAGCAGATCCACGAGCCGGACGTACCGCGGATCACCTCCAACGCCTTCCTGGTCTCGAGTAGCCGCAACTATATCGACAGCCTGCTGGAGCAGACCCTGACCAGTACCGAGACCATCGTGCTCGAGTCCGACACCCTGTTCGCCTTCGGCCGCGGCGACTACGCCGGCCTGCAGCAGGCGGGGCAGAAGGAGCTGGACGAGCTGGCCCAGCGCCTGCTCAACACCAATGATCTGGGGCAGATCCTGATCACCGGCCACGCCGACCCGATCGGCAACGAGACGGTGAACCAGCAGCTGTCGTTGCAGCGGGCGATGACCGTGCGCCAGTACCTGGTGGGCAAGGGCGTGCCGGCAGGCTTGATCGAGGCCAAGGGGGCGGGCAGCGAACGGCCGCTGGTGACCTGCGACCCCAATCAGCCGCGGGCACAACTGATCGAGTGTCTGGCGCCGAATCGCCGGGTGGAGATCGAAGTCAAGAAGCAGCAGTGATGGGACGCACTGCTGTTTTTCGAGAATGTAACGAATTATGTAAAGTGTGTTTAAATGTAGAGATTGTCTTTAAAGTTTAAGATGGGTGGATATAATTGAGGTTCACCAGAATCGTGTGAGGTTTTGCAGCGTGTCGGAGGCATTTTGAAACCGGCTGCGATCATGTAAGAGATTTGCCATGCCTTTGTCGGCAATCTCTTACAAAAAGAGCGTATGCATGTGTTCTGATATTGTCTAATTAAACTTCGTTATTTGTTGGCGTTGCTGCTTTACCTAGCAAGATCAATTGGTTGAGGTTTGTATGCTTTTCGGTCGTCGGAGGTTTCGATGGCCGTCAAGTGGGCCAGGGGTCGCCCGGTATGCGCGAGGTCGATTGCCATCGCGCATCAGGAGCGGCTATTCGCGAGTGAGTAAATAGGAGAACAGAGCACATGGCATTCGATGCGTATCTCAAAATCGACGGCATCCCCGGTGAAAGCCTGGACGACAAGCATGTCGACTGGATCGAACTGAAGAGCTTCGACTTCGGCGCTAGCCAGGCTACCTCGGCGACCGCCAGTTCTGCCGGCGGTGCCTCGGCCGAGCGCGTCAATCTGAGCGAATTCCGCATTCAGAAGTTCGTCGACAAGGCGTCCGCCAAGTTGTTCGAGTCCTGCTGTAAAGGTCAGCATATCAAGGAAGTCGTGCTGCACGTGAACCGCGCCGGTGGTGACAAGGTGCGTTACATGGAGGTCAAGCTGGAAGAGGTGATCGTCTCCTCGACCGAGATGGAAGGCACCTCCGTGTCGACCGGCTTCGAGCAGAATGAGAGCGAAGATCGTCACGACCTGCCGTACGAGACCGTCAAGTTCAACTACGCGCGGATCAAGATCACCTACACCCAGCAGAAGCGTTCCGACGGCCAGGGTGGCGGCAACGTCGCCGGCGGCTGGGACCGCACGCGCAACAAGGTCTACGCCTGATACCGGGCTCGCGCCCGAGTTGCGACGGCCACTCCGCGCGAGTGGCCGGGTGGCATGCTCCTCGCCCGTGGCGGCGGGCGAGGAGCGTGGCGCCGACGCCCGGCGGCTCCCCTGTGGGAGCCGTGCGGGCGTTTGCGTTGCTGGTACCGTGTGCCGGCGACCCGTTGCAACGGATGATGCGTCGACTGACCGAGAACGGCGGGGCGCGCTTCCCGTGCCGTTCCCGGTGAGTCATCGCGGTCCAGGTACTGCCAATACCGTCATGACGAGTACCGCCATTTTTTATTGCCGGGGCGAGCGTTGCGCCGATAGCCGCCGCGGCCCGAGCCGTTGACGAGGGACGACATGGATCAACTCGGCGAACTCTCTATCGAGGCGCTACTCGCCCCCATCGAGGGCGGTGGCCATGCCGGCGGCGAGGATCTGACCTTCTCGCTGCTGTTCGACCAGATCAAGGAGGCGCGCCGCGCCGACCCGACCTATCTCCCGCAAGGTGAGTGGCAGACCGAGCTCAAGCAGTCCGACTGGGGCCAGGTGATCAACCTCACCAGCGAGGCGCTGATCGCGCAGAGCAAGGATCTCCAGCTCGCCGGCTGGCTGTGCGAGGGGCTGGCGCATCGCGAGGGTTTCGACGGTATCGCCTTCGGCCTGACCCTCGAAGCCCGGCTGCTCGACGAGTACTGGGAGACCCTCTACCCCGAACTCGACGAGGATGACCTCGAAGAGCGCTCGGCCCGGCTGAGCTGGCTGGGCGACACGCTGATCGGCGTGGTGCGCACGCTACCGTTGCTCGACGGTGACGGCTACGGGCTGGCCGACTACGACGAGTCGCGCCAGGTCGAGAACCAGGCGCGCAACGACCCCGATGCCATGGATCGCGCCCTCAGCGATGGCAAGATCAACGATGAGATCTTCCAGCGCTCGGTGGTGCTCACCAGTACCGACTTCCTGCAGCAGCGTCACGCCGTGATTGCCGCCACCCTGGTCGCGCTGGAGCAGTTGGACGAGATCGGCGATCAGCGCTTCGGACGTGATGCGCCGAGCTTCGCCGGACTGCAGAAGGTGCTGGTGCAGTGCCGCGAACTGACCGAGAAACTGCTGCGCGAGCGCGGTGCCGACGTCTCTGCCAGCGCCGACGCCGAGGCCGCTGCCGAGGTGAAGGCGGAGGAGCCCGCGTCGACCCGGGTCGAGCCGAGTCTGTCTGCCCCTGCGGGCGTCGAGCCGACGGGCGCTTTGCGTACCAAACCCCAGAGCCGCGACGAAGCCTTCGAGATGCTCAACGGCGTGGCGCGCTACTTCAAGGAGCGCGAGCCCCACAGCCCGGTGCCCTATCTGATCGAGCGGGCGGTGAAGTGGGGCCGTATGCCGCTGGAGGAGTGGCTCAAGGATGTGATCAAGGATCACGGCGTGATCGACAACATCCGCGACACCCTGGGTACGCAGCCGAAGGATGATGACTACTGACCATGTCCCGCGCCTCGATATTCGATCTCCTGCATCAGCGTCAGGTCGTCAGTGAGCCGGTTGAAGCGCCGGTGGAGACCCGCTGCGACTATCTTCCCGATCGGCTTCGGCTCATCGATGGTCTGGCGCTGACCGCCGCCGGATTCATCCGCAGCGGCGAGATACCCGAACCCGCCACCCCGGAACTTTCGTCGAGCCTCTACGGCGCCGATGGCTATCGCCTGCTGGTGCATCGGGTCGGCGACGCCATGAGCGTGAACGAGCCGCGCCTGGGCCGGCTCGACGCCAAGGCGTTGAGACTGCACCAACTGATCCAGACGGTGGTGATCGAGGCGCTGATGATGCTCGAGGCGCTGCCCGAAGAGAGTCACTTCGATGTGCTGCTCAGCGCGCCGTTGCGTGCCGGCGAAGCCGCGGAACTCGTGCAGTCGCGCCTGCGTGATGCCATCGCCGAGACCCAGTACGGCGCCTGTCTGGGCGAGGTGCGGTTGGCCCCGGAAGGCGCGGATCCGCACGCCACGCTCGACGTCGGCGAGCAGGGCGGCATGCCCTATGTGCTGTGGATCGGCGTGGACTCACTGATCAACGACAGTGACGTGGGGTCGCTGCGCTATCGCGACCTGCTGGCGCGGGCCTCACGTGGCGGCGGCCTCTATCCCGGTGAGGCGGTGGCGGTGCTGCTGCTGCAGCGGTTGACGCCCGCGCAGGAGCCTACCGCGTTCGACAGCGGCTGGTACCTGGAGGCGGGCATCCGGCGGGAGCATGCGCCGCGGGCGACCCGGCGCGATCACGACAAGCGCCAGGCGCTGATCGCACTGCTCGACGAGCTATGGCCGGCGGCGGAGCCATCGTCTGAGGCAGAGGAGCAGACGGGGGGCGATGAGACCGCGTCAGCGGCGCCCTCGCGGCTGGTGATCGATGCGCTGGGTCTGCCCGGACGGGCGGTAGAGCTGGGCGGTGCGGTGGTCGAGCGCTGGCCAGACCTGGATACGGTCGACGATGGTCTGGGCGTCGATGCGCTGTGCGGCTGGAGCGGTGAAGCCACCCGGGTGTTGCCGTTCGTGCTGGCGGCGGCGGCCTGTACTCCCGAGCAGCATGCGCTGGTGCTCACGCTGCACGCGGAGCAGAGCACCCAGGCCTGGGCGCTGAAAGGCTGCGCGGCCCTGGCCGCAGCCGCGCAGCCCGCGGAGGTTCAGTCGTGACCGCTGTCGCCGTTGTGGGAAGAGATCAGGGTCGCCCCACAGGCGGTCTTGTGGCCGTGCAGCGCGACCGGCTTGCCGTTGACCTTCATGGTCGGATGACCCTCGACGATCACCGTGGTGCTGCCATGGCCATCCTTGGGGCAGGTGACCTTGTCGCCGACGCAGGCGACGGGCTTGCCATCGATCAGGTAGCTGCTCTGTGCGGTAATGACTTTGCCGCCATGGCTCGTGGCGTCACCGAGTACAACGATGCCTTTCATCGGTCCGGGCTTCCTGGCAAGGGTGAAAAGGAGCAGGCTCGTTTCGGCGAGCCGGCGAGCGTTAATTTAGCCACCGACCCGACGCGGGAACAAGCACCCGCCGGCAAGAGGCTGCGGAGGTAAGCATGGCAGACATCACACTCGACGCGCTGCGCGAGACGTTCGATATCGACCTGTCGCAGTCGCAGCGGCTGCTGACCCTCGACGTCGCCGGCACTGCGCTCGTCCCCCATCGGTTGGTGGGCGAAGAGCATATCAGCGCGCCTTTCACCTATACCCTCGACTGCATCTCCCAGCAGGGGGATATCGAACTCAAGACGCTGATGGCGCAGCCGGCGCGGCTCTCGATCCTGCAGGCCGATGGCAGCTATCGCCCGCTGCACGGGCTGGTCTCCGAGGCCGCGCTGCTGGGCGAGGATGGCGGCGTCACCTATTACCAGCTCACCCTGGTGCCGTGGATTCAGATGCTCGGCCTGGGCCGCGACAGCCGTATCTTCCAGGACCGTTCAGTGGTCGATGTGCTGACCCAGGTCTTCGACGACTATGACCTGGCCAAGGGTCGCTATCGCTTCGATCTGCGCCGTGATTACCCGGCGCGCAGCTACTGCGTGCAGTACCGCGAGAGCGATCTGAACTTTGTCAGCCGGCTGATGCAGGAAGAGGGCCTGTTCTACTACGCCGAATTTGCCGGCGAAGACGATGATTATGCGGGCCACCGTATCGTCATCACCGACGATGTCGATACCACCCAACCGGTCAGCCCACAGGCGATCCGCTTCCACCGCCAGGCGGCCACAGAGCGCGAGGATGCGCTGAACCAGTGGGGCGGCGTGCGTACCCAGCAGCCCACCCGGGTCAGCGTGGGTACCTTCGACTACAAGCAGCCCTCGCTGACCAAGCGCACCGGGCTGGATACCTTGAGCGACCAGGGCAACCTGCCTAAGACCGAGCTCTACGACTATGCCGGCGAGTACTACTACCACGGCTATGAGCGCGGTGAGCGGCTGACCGAGAACCGCCTCGAATCGCATGAATCCCGCGCCAAGCGCTTCCGTGGCAGCGGCGGCGCACGCCAGCTCCAGGCCGGGCGCTGGTTCGAACTCACCCAGCATCCGCTGCACGACAGCGGTGGCGAAGAAGAGCGTCAGTTCCTGCTGCTGGGCGTGACCGTGCATGCCGAGAACGCCCTGCCGGTCTCGGCCCAGCTCCAGGCGCTACCGGGCAGCCTGCAGCCTCAGCTCGACGCCGCCAAGAAGGCGCACGGTCTCGAGAGTGATACCGCAGACCCCACCGGCGAGCGTCTGTCAGATTATGCGACTGGCGGCACCGGCCACTTTCTGGTCGATCTCGAAGCGCAGCGGTGCAGCCAGCCCTACCGCCATCCGCTGACCCACCGCCGCCCGGTGATCGGCGGGCCCCAGACCGCCACCGTGGTCGGCCCGGCCAATGAAGAGATCCACACCGACCACCTCAACCGGGTGCGCGTCCAGTTCCACTGGGACCGCCAGGGCCAGCAGGACGAAAATGCCAGCGTCTGGCTGCGGGTCTCCCAGCCCAACGCTGGCGCCGGCTGGGGCGGGGTGTTCGTCCCGCGTATCGGCCAGGAAGTGCTGGTCGACTTCCTCGAAGGCGACGCCGACCGCCCGCTGATCACCGGCCGGGTTTACAACGGCGAGCAGACCCCGGACTGGCACAGTCACGGCCTGCTCTCAGGGTTCAAGAGCAAGNNCGCCTTCCGCGGCACCGGGTTCGAGCTGCGCACCGATGCCTATGGCACTATCCGCGCCAATCAGGGGCTCTACCTCACCAGTTGGGGCCAGCTCGGCGCCAGCGGCGACCAGCTCGATTTGACGCCGGCCAAGCAGCAGCTCGACAGCGCCTACCAGCTCACCGACACGTTGAGCCAGAGTGCCCAGGATCACAACGCCGAAGCACTCGACAGTCGTACTCACCTCAAGCAGGCGGGCGAGGATGCCAACGACACCTACGGCAACAGCGAACAGCTTGCCGGTTCATCAGGACAGGCCAAGCAAGACAACGCCCGTGGCGCTACCGACAGCGGCGGCCGTGGCGAAGCGGCACGCATGAAAGCGCCGTGGCTGCATATGGCCTCGCCCGCCGGCATCACGATGAGCACGCCGGAATCGACTCACCTGGCCCAGGGCCGCTCGCTGAGCGTCTCCAGCGGCGAGGACGTCAACCTGGCCACCGGCAAGAGCCTGGTCGCCTCGATCTCCGAGAAGCTCTCGCTGTTCGTGCAGAAGGCCGGGATCAAGCTGTTCGCGGCGCGGGGCAAGGTGGATATCCAGGCGCAGTCGGACAACCTGGAAGCCACCGCGCGGCGGGATCTCGGGGTGACCTCCACGGAAGACAAGATCGACTTCGCCGCCGCCAAGGAGATTCTGCTGGTCAGCGGCGGTGCCTACGTGCGCATCAAGGGCGGCGATATCGAGCTGCACGCCCCCGGCAAGGTCACGGTCAAGGGCGCGACGAAGAACTTCGGCGGGCCGGCGAGCCTGAACGCCACCCCGCCCGAGTTGCCTGAGGGGGAAGACGTGCTCTGTGCCAGCAAGAGCCAGGCTGCGGCAGGCAGCGGTGACGGAAGCGTGGAAAGCTAGCGATGCGCAGCGTGAGTGATGCGGCGTGGATGGCCGAAGCCAATGAGGCCGCCAGGGAAGGGCGGCTTTACCGTCTGGTGGACCCTTCGGAGTCGCCAGACTGGGCGCTGAGTGGCGAGGCTCGCCAGCGGGCGACGCTGATTCGCCACCCGCTGCTGGCCCAGACCCCGGCCCAGCGTCTCTATCTCGAACGGATAGACCAACGCCGCGTCGCGGCGCTGTCGTCGCAACTCGATCGCCAGCGCGTCGAGCGTGGTAATGGGCTGCTCGGCCCAGTGCCGCTCTGCGGCTGGCTGATTTCTCACCATGCCAGCACCAGCATTGCCACCTATCTCGGCCGCCAGCTCAAGCAGATGACGCCGGAAGGGAAACCAGCCCTGCTGCGCTTCTACGATCCCCGGGTGCTGGAGCACCTGCCGCGCATTCTCGAGCGCTGGCAGCTCTCGGCGCTGCTGGGGCCCATCGATCGCTGGGTCTATCTCGATACCGAGCTGCAGCTGCGCGCTCTCGACCCACACGGGGAGGTGCGCCGGCTCGGCGGCCTGAAACCCAGCGCCGAGCAGTGGCGGGCCATACAGCGCATCGGCCAGATCAATCGCTGCCGGGAGCTCTATCGCACCCTCCCTGGCTCGGCGGGGCTCTCGGCAGCGCCCGTGAATAGCGTCGACACCTTGTTGGTCGCCGCGCACGACCTCGGTCTGCGAGACCGGGCAGACGTGGCCACCTTCGTCCTTCACGGGCTGACCACGCGGATCGATTTTCATCGCCACCCGATCATGCAGGCACTGCTGGGCCGCCTGGGCGGACGGTTGAATTACATTGGATTGTCGAATCAGCTTTCCGACGCTGACTGGGAAGCGATATCGGACATGGGGGAGATGACATAGTATGACGGCACCATCTCAAGCGAGCGCTCACGCGGCGGAAAATGAGGCGGCGGGCCAGGAGAGCGGGCGCTGCCAGTTCTGTGAACGCAAGGGACTACCGATCCTTCCCGTGCGCTACGCCGTCTGCCAGCGTAACGACCGCAATGGCGATATACCGGAACTCGAGACGTCGAGAATCCAGGAGTTCACCGACATACTGCTGGATAAAAGCCTGGTAGGCGGCGAAGAGCAGGCGAGAAGTGTGCCCGACGAGGTCAGGGCGGAGCTTACGCAGAGCACCGGCAGCCAGGTCAATAAGTACATTCTGCGTCAGCTACGCCAGGGGTATCTCTACTTATACGATCAGGACAATACAGACGGGAATTATTGGTACGCCTACGCGATCACCAGCGATGGCAAGTACTATCAGTTCCCGGTGCTACAACCGCGGGCGCTGGACGAAATCAAGTTTCCCGACAGCTGCCAGGCCAAGCCCGACGATGTCCTGAATGCTTCTATTGTCACCCTGCCGTTTCCCGAGAAGTCTGGCACGCTTTACTACGCCTTCAGCGAACACCCCTGGTCCAACGCCCACATCCAGATGATCGGTAGTGATGAGGCGTGGCGTCAGGCCCACATGCAGCAGGTGAACATCCCGGCATGGGTGAGCGGGCAGCGACAATCTTGCGCCTTTGGCATCGATGAGCTGGAGACAGTCGCCGAGTACAGCGCGGCGGCAGGAAGTCTGGATGAACAGTTCTGGTCCAGCGGCCCGGCGCGATCGCTATTCAAACCCAGTGAACTCAGGGACGCCATGCAGCGCCGGCTAGACCACGCCGGCAGTGAATACCAGGGCAAGGGCCTCATTCTCGCGGTCAAGGACGAGATCGGCATCATCGACGAGTTGAACGCCTATCGGCATCAAGCGCTGGCCAGCGTCGAAGAGTTCTTCTACAACAAGGAAGAAGAGGACGACGAGGCCCAGATACACAATGTGCGTCGTCGCAAGTTGCTCTGCATGCAGGCCATCGATGCCTTCAAGAAGAACTTCGCGCGTAACTACGTGGCGAGTCAGGAGCAGTCACTGAGTGACAAAATCGATAAGGCGCGTGCCGAGCGGGATGCCTTTCAGGAGGAGGAGTATTCCCGGGAAAACTCCTCTCCCCGTGAGCGTGCCCAGCACCAACGGCGTCTAGGCCAGTTGAATCGGGCCGTGCGCGAGGCTGAGACGGAAAAGGAGGACTTTCGACGTGATCAGCAGCGCGAAGCCGAAGAGTTGCGTGAAGAGAGGCAGCGGCTGACAGAGCGGATATCGCAATTGGAGCATGAACAGGCCGAACTCGACCGCCGGGCGGCTAGCAGTGATCCGGCGATCGCCAGACAAGCCGAAATGCAACGGCAGACACTGTTTCTAGATAACGAGCTTCAGCATAAACGGCGTGTGCTCCAAAATCTAAAATCCGAAGCCCAGCGAGCGGCGGATAGGCACGCCGACCAGCTCGATGAGCTTTACGACTCTGATGCTCTCGACCGCTTCAGAGCCGATTACGAAGAGAATACGGCACATTGCCAGAGTTTGGCCGCCGTATTCGACGATGACTATGCCATCTGGGCAAGGCATGGTTTACCCGCCGTGATTGGCCGTTATAGCCAATCCGACTACTGGACCGGACTGGGGCTCAGTGGCCTGATAGGCAATGCACTGCGTGGCGGCATCATGTCGCCCTCCAGTGGTGGCTTATGGAAGCTGTTGGCCGACGATCTCGAGTCGAGTGAGTCGCCGCTACTCGCGGCGCTCTTTGCCAATGACGCCGAAATGATCGCGCAGGCCCGAGAGCGTTTAGGTAGCTTGCCCGCTGGGTCACAGCTATCGGCGCAGACGCTAAAGTCCTGGGGTGAGCGCTTTCAGCAGGTACGTGAACGCACGCAAAAGCCTGACGGGCGCGCGCCGACAAGCGATCAGATCATCAACCGTTGGCGCCCGATACAGGATCTACTGGCAACGACGATCGGCAACTCGATTGCCTCGCTGGTACTGTACCGAGCCGCTGGTGTGCCCGCGCCGGACTATAAGCCGGCGCTCTCGCAGTTCGTGCGTTATCACCAGCTGGCCTTCATGGCCGATCCGCAAGCACTGGACGGCGAGCAGCCGGCGCCCACTATGGTCGAGCGGGAGGTCAAACTCTCCGAACTCTATCAGTGGCTACGCGCCGTCTCGCAAGCAAGTTCCAAAAAGCCGAATCAAGGTGCCGATACCAGCGAGGCAATGAAGTCTCTGGATGGGATGGTCGGCAACTTTTCCGCGCCGATGGCCGATAGCGACAGAACGGTTCGGATTGCCTTGCCGGTCTACGTAGATGTCAAAGCGGTGAGGGGGGGGAGTGGTGCGGAGATACCGGCTGATAGCTATACGCCAGAGGATGAACAGCAGCGGCTGGGTGATCTGGCGCAGAACGCCCGCGATATCGGCAACACCCTGCTCAGCGCCCACAAGGGCAGTGGCCAGGTCGCCGGTGCGTGCCTGGTGCTATGGAGCCTGATCGTCTCCTGGCAAGGAGGCGCCTTCGAGGACGATGAGGAGGGTGCCGACTGGAGCAAGATCATCGGCTCGGGTGTCAGCGTGGCGGGCGGTGCGATGGCGGGCATCGAAGGCTACCACAAGATCCGTATGGCGAGCCTTGGCCTGTCGACGGAAGGCGCGATGATCGGTGGGATTAAATGGGCCTTTGTCAGTGACGTGCTCGGCGCGGCGGGTGGCATGATCTCGATCTGGGATGGTCTGAAGAAGTTGACGGAAGCCAACGAGGCCAGCAAGACAGGCCAGAGTCTTACCGGCCACTATGGCATGATCGTCGGCGGGGTTGGGGTTATCGCCGGTATTGCTTCGATCGTCGTGATCAGCGCAAGTACAGTCGTCGGTGTTTTCGTAGGTCTATTCGTCGGCCTTGTGACACTCTTGGTTGGCTTTATATTCGTTACTATGGTGTCTCCGGCGGTGCAGATGTGGGTGAACCGAAGCATTCTCGGTAAGCCATCGGCACAGGAGGAGATGCAGGTCCTGCCGTTTGACGACATGGCGTCCGAGCAGGGGTCGCTGGAAATGGTGTTCCAAGGGCTGCTGGTGGAGTTGTCTTGGGAGCCTGTCAGGCCTAACCCGGCAAATTATATGGGTACAGGTTCTCAAGGTGGCGGTGCCTTGGGGATTAGTTCGGATGCAAGTGCGCGGCAAGCGGAAGAAGAACGTGTTGCGGATTTGGTGAGAATAAAACTAGAGGTTGTTGTTCCTGATCTCGATAGGGTTTTTTTAAAGACTACGCTTTTTTCTAAATCCACTTTTGATGTGTTGCTTGATGAGTCATACGTCAAAGAGGGGGCTGGCGAGGGTTTGGTTCTAAAGAATCGTATAAGTAGAAGCGTTTTATCACGGCCGGAGTTTGAGCTGGTGGGGAGGCAGTACCACATGCAGTGGTCGGGTGAGTATTATAAATCAGATCTTGGTGGTAAGGTCGATTTTTTGATCGATATGCGGGTTGCTGGCGATGTTGTACCCAAAAGTGATACGTTTGTCCTGAGGGTTGAATGATGAGGATTTTGATCGTTGCGGTTTTGTCTGTGCTTTTGTCAGCTTCGTTTTCAGCTTTCGCCGAGGTTGTTGTTGAGGATCCAAGCGACGCCGCTCTCAATAGAGCTTATGAAGACTATTCGAAAGAAGATTTCATGGGGGGGGATGGAAGTAGGTCGGGTGAAGAGAAATACCTTCTCGGATTGTTGTATTTGAATGGTAGTCGTGAGTTTGAGGTAAAGCAGTCTTGTCGCTTGGCTTTTTCAGAGTTAAAAGATTCTTGGAGTGACGGTGTTGCTGATGCGGGATATGTACTTGCGAACATGTATCGTGACGGCCAGTGTGTAGAGGGAGACGTCGATAAGGCTAAATATTTCTTAAGAGAATCAGCCGAAAAAGGATATTTGCTTTCCCAAAGAGTCTTGGGTAGGGCTTACATGGGGAGAGATTGGTCGGGGTATTTTGAAAAGAATATGAGCCTTGCTATGTGCTGGTTGAAAAAGGCAGGGGAGCAGGGGGATAGGCAATCTTTAGCTGGCTTGGCTTATATTTATAAAAATGGTATTGGTGTAAAAAAAGATGAGGGCAAGTCTTTTATTTGGTTGAAGCGTGCTGCTTCTGCAAGGTTTACAGAGAATAAGAGAGCTGAGTTTCCTTTGTTGGCGGAATATTACGAGAAAGGTGTTGGTACGAAGATTGATCTGGTGCAAGCCTATAAGTATTACGACCTTAGCGGATCTGCCGGTGTGGAAGGAAAGCAGCGCGTTGCCAAGGAAATGACTCAAGAGCAGATCGACGAAGCTCTCCGTCAGTCCAAGGAGTGGCAGAAAGAGCACAACGTTCAGGTTGGCGGTGGTTTTATCCGTCGAGCCAACTGAAGCTTTCGCGTAGGTGCTGGTGTGTAGTGAGTCATAAACTGACGCCAGCCTGTCCGACGCTAAGGGATGGTTTTCTATGCCGGTTCAAGAGCATTCAGATCAGGCTTTTTACGCCAAGATCTCCTCGCTTATCGCGCTTTGCGGCGGGGGTGGATTATTGCTCGCGTCGCTGTTGGCGATTCCCAGTTCGCCGATTTTTCCAGGTGCGCCCATCCTCATCGCTTGCGCCCTGATCGTGGCTGGGCTCTGGTTCCAGTTCAATCCGGTGGTTCGTCTCACGGATGAGCATGTTTCGGTCAAGCTGGCGATCATCCGTCCGCGTACGACCCTTGCCCTCGACCAGTTGGCGCGCGTCGAAGCGACCCCGCGCGAGTGTGTGCTTTACTACCGCAAAGCCCGTTCCGGTGAAGGCAAGCTCAAGATTCCGCTCAAGAGCCTGGCCAAGGAGGATCGCGAGAGGTGCAAGTTGGCCTTGCAACAGCGGGTGCACACCGAGGCGGCCTAGGCTGATTGCATCACCAATACACAAACGCCCATGGCCTTGGCCATGGGCGTTTGCATTGGGGCAGGGCTGGTTTGTCAGGCAGTGCCGACTCAGGCTTCGTCCAGCTTCTGCTTGAGCAGGCCGTTGACCTGTTGCGGGTTGGCGGTGCCGCGGGAGGCTTTCATCACCTGGCCGACGAAGTAGCCAATCATCTTGCCGCGCTTCTCCGGGTCGGCGTCGCGGTACTGGGCGACCTGCACCGGGCTGTCCGCGATGACCTGGTCGATCATCGCTTCGATGGCGCCAGTGTCGGTGACCTGCTTGAGCCCGCGTGCCTCGATGATCTCGTCGGCGCTCTGGCCTTCGTTGTTCCACAGGGCCGCGAAGACCTGCTTGGCCGCCTTGCCGTTGATGGTGTCATCGAGCACGCGGCTGACCAGGCCTCCCAGCTGCTCCGGGGTGACCGGGCTGTTGCTGATGTCGATGTTCTCGCGGTTGAGATGCCCGGAGAGTTCGCCTTGCACCCAGTTGGCCGCCTGCTTGGCATCGCCGCACACCGCGAGCACCGCTTCGAAGTATTCGGCCATCGGGCGGGTCGAGGAGAGCACGCCAGCGTCGTAGGCCGAGAGCCCTAGGGCGTTCTCGAAACGGTGGCGCTTTTCGGTAGGCAGCTCCGGCAGGGTCGTGCGCTGGTGATCGATATAGGCGGCATCGAGCATCACCGGCAGCAGGTCGGGGCAGGGGAAGTAGCGGTAGTCGTTGGCTTCCTCCTTGGTGCGCATGCTGCGGGTCTCGTCCAGGTCCGGATCGTAGAGACGCGTCTCCTGAACCACCTTGCCGCCATCTTCGATCAACTCGATCTGGCGCTCGACCTCGAACTCGATCGCCCGCTCGACGAAGCGGAAGGAGTTGACGTTCTTGATTTCGGCGCGGGTGCCGAAGGCTTCCTGGCCCTTGGGGCGCACCGAGACGTTGACGTCGCAGCGCATCGAGCCCTCGGCCATGTTGCCGTCGGAGATGCCCAGGTAGGTGACGATGGCGTGGATCGCGCGAATGTAGGCGACCGCTTCCTTGGCCGAGCGCATGTCGGGCTCGGAGACGATCTCCAGCAGCGGCGTGCCGGCCCGGTTGAGATCGATGCCGCTCATGCCATGGAAGTCTTCGTGCAGCGACTTGCCGGCGTCCTCTTCCAGGTGGGCATGGTGGATGCGGATTCGCTTGCGCACGTCGTCATCCAGCACGATCTCGACTTCCCCCTTGCCGACGATGGGCTGGGCCATCTGGCTGGTCTGATAGCCCTTGGGCAGATCGGGGTAGAAGTAGTTCTTGCGCTCGAACAGCGAGGTGTCGGGAATGTGCGCGTCGATGGCGAGGCCGAACTGCACCGCCATTGCCACCGCGCCCTCGTTGAGCACCGGCAGTACGCCGGGCAGCCCCAGGTCGATGGCGCAAGCCTGGGTGTTGGGCTCGGCACCGAAGGCGGTGGAGGCGCCGGAAAAGATCTTGGATTGGGTCGCCAGCTGTACGTGCACTTCCAACCCGATGACGGTTTCCCACTGCATTAGATCGTCTCCTGCTCGAGGCTCGGGTGGCGGCGATGCCAATCGGTCGCCTGCTGGAATTGATGCGCCACGTTGAGCAGCTGCGCTTCGGCGAAGTGCTGGCCCAGAATCTGCAGGCCGATCGGCCGCTGCCCCTGGCCGGAGAAACCGGCGGGCACGCTGATGCCCGGGATGCCCGCCAGGTTGATGGCGATGGTGTAGATGTCCTGCAGATACATAGAAACGGGGTCTTTCTTGGCGCCGAGATCGAACGCCGGGGTCGGCGCGGCTGGGCCCATCAGCACGTCGACCTCGTCGAAGGCGTCGAGGAAGTCCTGGCGGATCAGCCGGCGGACCTGCTGCGCCTTGCGATAGTAGGCATCGAAGAAGCCTTCGGAGAGGGTGTGAGTGCCGATCAGGATGCGGCGCTTGACCTCGTCGCCGAAGCCTTCGGCGCGGGAGCGCTTGTAGAGATCCTCGAGACCCGCCGGGGCATCGCAGCGGTGGCCGAAGCGCACGCCGTCGTAGCGCGAGAGGTTCGAAGAGGCTTCCGCCGGGGCGATCACGTAGTAGGCCGGGATCGCCAGGTGGGTGTGCGGCAGGCTTACCTCGCACACCTTGGCGCCGAGCGACTCGTAGACGCCGATCGCCTCGCGCACCGCGCGCTCGACTTCCGGGTCGAGGCCATCGCCGAAATACTCCTTGGGCAGGCCGATCTTGAGCCCGGAGAGGGGCGTGTCGAGCTCGGCCAGGTAGTCCGGAACCACCCGGGCGACGCTGGTGGAGTCGCGCAGGTCATGGCCGGCGATGGCGCCGAGCAGATGCGCGCAGTCTTCTGCGCTGCGCGCCATCGGCCCGCCCTGATCGAGACTCGAGGCGTAGGCGATCATGCCGTAACGCGAGACGCGGCCATAGGTCGGCTTGAGCCCGGTCACGCCGCAGAAGGCGGCCGGCTGGCGGATCGAACCGCCGGTGTCGGTGCCCAGGGCTGCCGGGGTGAAGCCGGCGGCGACCGCGGCGGCGCTACCGCCGGAGGAGCCGCCGGGCACCGCGTGCTTGTCCCACGGGTTCTTGACCGCGCCGTAGAAGCTGTTTTCGTTGGAGGAGCCCATGGCGAACTCGTCCATGTTGGTCTTGCCCAGACTGACCATGCCGGCCGCCTCGAGCTTCTCGACCACGGTGGCGTCATAGGGCGAGACGAAGTTGTCGAGCATCTTCGAGCCGCAGCTGGTGCGCACGCCGCGGGTACAGAAGATGTCCTTCAACGCCAGCGGCAGCCCGGCCAGCGGGCGCTCGTCGCCGCGGGCACGCGCCTGGTCGGCGGCATCGGCCGCAGCCAGCGCCTGGTCGCGGGTCACGGTGATGAAAGTGTTGAGTTCGCCATCCAGGCGCTCGATGCGGTCGAGCAGGCTGGTCGTGAGCTCGCGGCTGGAAAAGTCGCCGGCCTTGAGGCCCTTGGCGAGTTCCGTGAGCGTCATCTCGTGCATGGAGAGAATTCCTGTCTAGAAGCGGGTCTGGCTATGAAACCGTGGGCGCCGCGCGGCGCCGGCCCGGAAAAAGATCTCGCGTGCGAGTGTGTTACTCGACCACCCGGGGCACCAGATAGAGGCCCTCGGCGGTAGCCGGTGCGCAGGCCTGGAAGCGTTCGCGCTGGTTCTCCTCGGTGACCTCGTCGGCGCGCAGGCGCTGGGTGGTGTCGAGCGGGTGCGACAGCGGCTCGATGCCCTGGGTATCGACAGCCTGGAGACGGTCGACCATCTCCAGAATGCGCGACAGATCGTCGACGTAGCCGGACGCCTCGGCATCGCTGTTGATGCCCAGTCGAGCCAGGTGCGCGGCTCTCAATACGTCCGCATGTTCGATTGCCATGAGTGTCGTTCCTCGTCTCGAAATGGGGTGGAAAACGGGGTCCAAAAAACGCGCCGTGAAGATAGGCCGATAAATGGCGCAAACCTTAGCATATTCGGCCCCGAACTGGCAGGCGCGTGCTTGCTGCTTCCCCCCCACGATGATACCGTTTGCGTCCGCACAGGGTTCCGGTCTGGACTAGGTAAAAGTTTCCATGTTTAAACGTTTACGGGGGCTGTTCTCGAGCGATCTGTCGATCGACCTGGGAACTGCCAACACGCTGATTTATGTCCGCGGTCGCGGTATCGTCCTGGACGAACCCTCCGTCGTGGCGATTCGCCAATCCGGTAACATGCGTAGCGTCGCCGCCGTCGGTCTCGACGCCAAGCGGATGCTGGGGCGCACGCCCGGTAACATCACTGCCATCCGTCCCATGAAGGATGGTGTCATCGCTGATTTCACCGTTACCGAGCAGATGCTGCAGCACTTCATTCGCAAAGTGCATCAGAGCACCTTCCTCACGCCCAGTCCGCGCGTTCTGGTCTGCGTTCCCTGCATGTCGACGCAGGTCGAGCGCCGCGCGATCAAGGAGTCGGCCGAGGGCGCCGGCGCCCGCGATGTCTATCTGATCGAAGAGCCGATGGCTGCGGCCATCGGCGCCGGTCTGCCGGTCGAGGAGGCGCAGGGCTCGATGGTCGTGGATATCGGTGGCGGTACCACCGAGATCGCGATCATCTCGCTCAATGGCGTGGTCTACTCCGAGTCGGTACGTATCGGCGGCGACCGCTTCGACGAGGCGATCACCTCCTATGTGCGCCGGCACTACGGCAGCCTGATCGGCGAAGCCACTGCGGAGCGGATCAAGGAGGAGGTTGGGTGTGCCTACCCGGGTGGCGAGCTGCGCGAGATCGACGTGCGCGGGCGCAACCTGGCCGAGGGCATTCCGCGCAGTTTCACGCTCAACTCCCACGAGATTCTGGACGCGCTGCAGGAGCCGCTGGCGGCGATCGTCGCCGCGGTCAAGAGCGCCCTCGAGCAGTCGCCGCCGGAGCTGGCCTCGGATATCGCCGAGCGTGGCCTGGTGCTCACCGGTGGTGGGGCGCTGCTGCGCGACATCGACAAGTTGATCGCCGAGGAGACCGGCCTGCCGGTGATCATCGCCGAAGATCCGCTCACCTGCGTGGCGCGCGGCGGCGGCAAGGCGCTGGAGATGATCGACCAGCACACCTTCGAACTGCTCTCCAGCGATTGAGGCCATCCGCGACCGGCGCCGCGCCTGCGGCCCGGTCACCGGTAGGCGGGGGTGAGGCCTATCAAACCGCTGTTCTCCTACGGCCCGGTGCCGACGTACCGCATGCTGCTGTGTGCGGTACTCGCATTCGGGCTGATGTTTGCCGAACACCGCTTCAGTGCGGTGGAGTCGGCACGTTCCCATATGACCTCCATCGTGGCGCCGATCCAGTGGCTGGTGAGCCTGCCCAGTGAGGGCGTGCGCTGGGGCGCCATGGCGTTCTCCGACAAGCAGAGCCTGATCGACGAGAACGGCCGCCTGCGCGAGCAGCTGCTGACGCTCTCCAACCGGGTCCAGCGCATGGCCAGCCTGACCGCCGAAAACGTGCACCTGCGCGAACTCCTTCATGCGCCCAACCCCGATGATGTGCCCTACATCACCGCGGAGCTGCTGTCGCTGGACTCCGACCCCTTCACCCAGCAGATGGTGATCAACCGCGGGCGGCGTGACGGTGTCTATATCGGCCAGCCGGTGATGGATGCCTCGGGGCTGATCGGTCAGGTGGTCTCGGTCTCCGCCTACACCAGCCGGGTGCTGATGGTGGCCGACGCCAACCATGCGGTGCCGGTGGAGATCAACCGCAACGGTCTGCGCTTCATCGCCCAGGGCACCGGCCAACTGGATACGCTCGATATCCCCAGCGTGCCGGCCACCGCCGACATCCGCGAGGGCGACCTGCTGGTCACCTCCGGGCTGGGCGGGCGCTTCCCCCAGGGCTATCCGGTGGCGCGGGTGACCGAGGTCAAGCGTGAGTCTAGTCAGGCGTTCATGGAAGTCACCGCCGAGCCGATCGCGCAGCCCGAGCGTTCGCGCTACTTCCTGCTGCTGTTTCCGCCTTCGCCGCCGGATGCGAGCGGGCTGGGCGACCCGGAGAGCATGGCGCGTCAGATCGTGTGGCCGGGGGACCCGGCGCATCCCGATGCCCATCGGGTCAGTGAAGCGGCGCTGAAAGCGGCGCTGCGTCTGCAAGCGGAGGGGGCACCGTGAGTATGGGGCTCTTCGGTTATCTATTCGTCTGGTTCACCCTGCTGCTGGCGCTCTGCCTGCAGGTGATGCCGTTGCCCGACGCCTGGCTGGTGTGGCGCCCGGACTGGCTCGGCGTGCTGCTCGCCTACTGGTGCGTGGCGACACCCCAGCGGGTAGGGGTCATCCATGGCTTTGTGCTCGGCCTGCTGCTGGATCTGATCGAGGGTGCGCCCCTGGGGCAGAACGCGCTGACGCTGTCGCTGCTGGCCTATCTCTTCCTGCTGCTCTACCAGCGCTTCCGGGTCTATTCGATCTGGCAGCAGGCGGTACTGGTGTTCGTACTGCTGGGCATCGGGCAGTTGGTAGAGCAGTGGTTGCGCACCATTTTCGGTCCCGTCTCGGTGAGTCTGGAGTTCCTGATCCCGGCGCTGATCGGCGCACTGCTGTGGCCTTGGCTGTTCACCATGATGCAGGCCGTCAGACGCCGCCTGGGCATCGGCTGAGCTGGCTCGATCGGCCCGCGTCGGGTGTCGCTTTCTATCCGCTTTCGGTTTCAGGAGTTCGCAGCCATGTCTGGCGCACCCGTTTCCTCCTCTTCTGGGTCTGCCGCGGCTTCGTCTGCCGCTTCCTCGCCGCAGTTGCGGCTGGCATCGGCCTCGCCGCGCCGGCGCGAGCTGCTCGCGAGCATCGGCGTCGAGGTCGAGGTCTCGCCGGCGGATATCGACGAGTCGCGCGTTAGCGACGAGACACCCGAGATCTTCGTCAGCCGCCTGGCGCGGGAGAAGGCGCTGGCGGGGCACAGCGGTAGTGCGCTGCCGACGCTGGGCGCGGATACCGTGGTGGTATGCGACGATGAGGTGTTCGGCAAGCCGCGTGATCTGGCGCATGCCTGCTCCATGTGGCGCGCGCTCTCCGGGCGCGAGCATCGGGTGCTCTCGGCGGTGGCGCTGATCGGCCCCCGCGGGCTGCTCGAGTGCCGGGTGGCGACCCGGGTATGGCTGCGCACCTTGAGCGAGGCGGAGATGGCTGCCTACTGGGCCACCGGCGAGCCAGCCGACAAGGCCGGCGGCTACGCGGTGCAGGGGCGTGCTGCGATCTTCGTCGAGCGGCTCGAAGGCAGCTACTCCGCGGTGGTCGGGCTGCCGCTCTACGAGACTGCGGAACTCCTGCAGGCGCAGGGCATCCAGATCTTGTAGGCGCACCTTGTTATCGTGAAGCGCCACTTGCGCAGGGCGCTGAGGGGCCCTGCCTTGTGGGAGAGTGCCGGGGCTGTGTCATAATCCTGACAGCGAGACAGCCATCGCCACCAGCAGCACCGGCAACTGACGAGGGATTCCACCCGCGCCCGACAACCCGTGACAAGGATGCCCGCATGAGCGGTGAGGTTTTGATCAATCTGACGCCGATGGAGACCCGCGTGGCGGTGGTCGAGAACGGCGTGCTGCAGGAAGCCTTCATCGAGCGCAGTCGGCGGCGGGGCATCGTCGGCAATATCTACAAGGGCAAGGTGGTGCGGGTGCTGCCGGGCATGCAGGCAGCCTTCGTCGATATCGGACTGGAGCGTGCTGCCTTCATTCATGTCAATGAGGTGGTGGCGCCCGATTCGCCGCAGGCCGAGCCCGCCTCGATCAGTCATCTCCTGCATGCCGGACAGTCGCTGGTGGTCCAGGTCACCAAGGATCCGATCGGCTCCAAGGGCGCCCGCCTGACCACCCATCTCTCGATTCCCTCACGCTATCTGGTCTACATGCCGGACTCGCCGCATGTCGGTGTCTCCCAGCGCATCGAGGACGACGCCGAGCGCGAGCGGCTCAAGACGCTGGTCGCGAGCGGCCAGGCCGAGCTGGCGGACGAGCAGCAGGGCGGCTTCATCATCCGCACCGCGGCGGAGGGGGTGGGGCGCGAGGAGCTGCTCGCCGATATCGTGTTCCTGCAGCGGCTGTGGTTGAGGGTGGCCGAACGGCGGATCAGCGCGCCCACCCCGAGCCCGATCTATGACGACCTGCCGCTGTTCGTGCGCACGCTGCGCGACGTGATGCGCGACCAGATCGAGAAGATCCGCATCGACTCGCGCGAGAACTACTTCAAACTCAAGGAGTTCGCTCGCGAGTTCATGCCCACGGTGGAGTCGTGCATCGAGTACTACCCGGGCGAGCGCCCGATCTTCGACCTCTACAGCGTCGAGGACGAGATCCAGAAGGCGCTGGGGCGCAAGGTGCAGCTCAAGTCCGGTGGCTATCTGGTGATCGACCAGACCGAGGCTATGACCACCATCGACGTCAACACCGGCGGCTACGTCGGTCATCGCAATCTCGAAGAGACGATCTTCAAGACCAATCTCGAGGCCGCCACGGCGATCGCCCGGCAGCTGCGGCTGCGCAATCTCGGCGGCATCATCATCATCGATTTCATCGACATGGAGGAGCTCGAGCATCAGCGCCAGGTGTTACGTGTGCTGGAGAAGGCGCTCGAGCGCGACCATGCCAAGAACAAGCTGACCGGTGTCACCGAGCTCGGCCTGGTGCAGCTGACCCGCAAGCGCACCCGCGAAAGTCTGGAACAGACGCTGTGCGAGCCTTGTCCTACCTGTCATGGGCGCGGCACGCTGAAGACACCGGAAACCATATGCTACGAAATCTTTCGCGAGATCCTGCGCGAGGAGCGGGCCTATTCGCCCGAGACCTATATGGTGCTGGCTTCGCAGTCCGTGGTCGACCGCCTGCTCGACGAGGAGTCGGCGGCGGTGGCGGATCTCGAATCCTTCATCGGCAAGACGATCCGGTTCCAGGTCGAGGCGCACTACTCCCAGGAACAGTACGACATCGTGTTGATGTAACCCGATGAGCCCGCTGCGCATCACCCTCCGCTGGCTGCTCACGCTGGTCGCCGTGCTCGCCCTGGTGCTGGCGCTGGTGGTCAGCGGGGTGCGCCTGCTGGCCTGGCAGAGCGAGCGTCTGGCGCCGCCGCTGATGGCGTGGCTCGACGCCAGCCTGGAGACCCAGGGCAGCCTCGGGGGGCTGTCGCTCTCGCTGTCCCGCTTCGACCCGAGCTTGAGCCTCGACGATCTCGATCTGAAGAGCCAGGGCGGCCAGCCGCTGCTGGAGGTCGCGCATGCCCATGCGCGGCTCGATAGCGGCGCCAGTTGGGACCAGCGCGCGCCGGTCTTTGCGCCGGCGACGCTCGAGGGCCTGACGCTACACCTCTACCGCAGCGCCAAAGGCGGTTGGGGGTGGCCCGATGGTGCCGGCAGTCGCTGGTTCGGCGCGCGTGACGATAACGCCGCCAGCGCGCCCCCCGACCTCGACCGCTGGCTCGTCTGGCTGACCCATCAGCAGGCGGTGCTCGAGAATGTGACCCTGGTGTTGCATGCCGACGGCGAGACCCGCCCCCTGACCCTGTCGCGGCTGGACCTGGCCAGCCGCGACGGCCAGGCGTCGCTGGTCGCACGCCTGGCCGGCGCTGCGGGGCAGGCGGCGGACGAGGCTAGCCCGGCGGATGCCGAGTCGGCGGGGCGGTTGCAGCTCAGCGTCGATAGCGGCGTGGCGGGCGCAAGCGGCGCAGGCACGGGGCCGGTCGCGCGCTTCGACGGCAGGTTCGATCTGGGCGTGCTGACACCGCTGTTGGCGCTGTTGACTCAGCCTTATCCGCGCTCGCTGGCGGCACTCGATGGCGAACTCTCGGCCAGCGGCGAGTGGCGCGATGGCGGCCTGCGCCAGGCCCGCCTGGCCCTCGACGTGCCCACGCTGCAGGTCGTCGACAGCGGCGATGGCAAGACTCACACCTTGAACGATATCGGCGTCGAGGGCGGGCTGACCCGGGATGCCGACGGACAGTGGCAGGCCTGGGCCGATGACCTGCGTCTGGCCCAAAAATCCGGAACTCAAGTGTCGGGAACTCAAGTATCCGCAACTCGAGTACCGGGAACTCAAGGCGCTGGCGCCGCCGCGGATATCGCGCCGCTGCCGAGCTGGCCACAGCGTCTGCAGGCGCGCTCGACGCCCCAAGGCTGGTGGCTGCGGAGTACACCCTTCGCCCTCGGCGGCATGGTCGCGTCGCTACGCCAGCTGCCGCTGCCCGAGGCACTGCTCAAGCCGCTGCGGAAACTCGACCCGCAAGGCCGCGTGGCCGGCCTGGAAGTGGGGCGCGATGCCGGCGAGTGGTACGCCCAGGCGGCGCTGGAGGGTGTCTCGGTGTCGGCCTGGGACGACGCCCCGGGCGGAGGGCCCTTCGACGCCTGGGCGACTTTCCGCGGGCGTGGCGGGCGGGTGGCTTTTGCCGGCGGTCCGCAGACCCGCTTCCTGCTGCCTTCGGTCTATGCCGAACCGCTCGTACTCTCCGCTGCCAGCGGGATTATCGACTGGCATCTGACCCACGATGGTGCCGTGCTCAGCGGCGAGCATCTGCGCGCCGGATGGCGCGGGGCGAGCGCCAGCGGACGCTTCGGGCTGACGCTTTACGATGCCAGGGACAAGCCCGGGGCCTTCATGCTCGATCTCGCCTTCGCCGATGCCGATGCGCGGCGTACACGGCTGCTGCCGTGGCTGCCGACGCGGGCGCTCGACGATCCCGAGCTGATGCAGTGGCTGGGCGGCGATATCGGCGGGGTGGTCAAGCACGGCCGGCTGGGGCTATCGCTCACCCTGAGCGACAAGGAGGCGCCCGAGGGGCAGATGTTCTCCAACCCCGACGATCGTTTCACCCTGGCGCTGGATATCGCCGATGGGCGGCTACAGTACGCCCCCGACTGGCCGGCGCTGGAGCAAGTCTATGGCCACCTGCAGATGCACAACATGAACCTGCAGGCGCAGATCGACCATGCCAGCAGCCACGGCCTGACCACCCACGATGCCGAGGTCACGCTGGCTGACCAGCAACTAGCGATCAGCGGCGACGTCAGCGGCAGCAGTGCGGGCCTGCTCGGCTTCCTGTCCCAGGCGCCGCTCGACGATCTGAGCCGTACCTTCGGTCTGTGGCGCAGCCAGGGCAAGGTCGATGCGGCACTGCACATCGCGCTGCCGATGACCCCGCAGAGCGATGCCGAGACTGACCTGAGCGTCGACGTCCAGGGGCATGCCAACGTCGAGTCGCTGACCTTTCCGGAACTGCAGTTGACCCTCGGCGGGATCAACGGGCCGCTGCACTATCGTCATCAGAAGGGCCAGGACTATCTCCAGGGCCAGCTCGGCGCTCGGGCCTTCGACGGTCCGCTGCTGGCGACCTTCGATATCGGCGGCGCCCAGGGGCAGGGCATCACCTTCGAGGGGCGCGCCCTGGCCCGTGGGCTGCTGGGCTGGGCCGGTCTCTCGCGGGTCGGTGGTCTGGCCAGCGGCTTCTTCCCCTACCGCGCCCAGGTCTCTTTCGATGACCAGAACAATGCCAGCCTCGCCGTGCGCAGCGATCTCGAGGGGCTTGCCATTCAGCTGCCCGCGCCGTTCGGCAAGGCGGCCGGGCACCGCGAGCCGCTGGCCATCGATGCCGATATCGCCGCTGGCTCGGGTTCGGTCACCCTGGCTGACTGGGGCCGCGCGCGCTGGCGCACCCTGGGTGAGCAGGTGCAGGGGCAGGTGTGGCTCGAGGGCTGGCCCGGAGCGCAGGCGGCATGGCCCAGCGAGCCCGGTTGGTACGTGCTGTGGCGGCCCAACCGGCTCGATACCCGGCGCTGGGCCAGCGCGCTGACGGCGCTACAGGCGGCCCCTGGTGATGCCCAGCCGAGCCGTGAGGTGCCCACCGCGATCACCGACGACCTGGACAAGCCCGAGTCGGTGCCGGTCAACGATGGTGGTGGGTTGAAGCGGGTGGCGCTGGCGACCCCATGTATTCTGGTCGAGGGCCGCTGCCTCGGCGGCATGCAGGCCGACGCTTCGCCACTCTCCGGCGGTGGCTGGCAGCTGTCGCTGGATGGCGAGATTGCCGCTGGCCGCGCGCGCTGGCAGCCGCAGGCGGAGGTGCCCATCGACGTGTCGCTGGCGCGCCTCAATCTCGATGCACTGACACCCAAGCCGGCGGCGGGCGATAAAGGTGGGAGTATGGGGCAGACGCTGATGACGCAGATCGAGACCGCGCCGCGGCCGATCGCTCTGCCCGACGGGCTGGCTCGGGTGCCGGCAGGTCAGGTGAAGGTTGCGCACTTCGAGCGTCAAGGCAAGCAGTTCGGGCCGCTGGAGGCGCGCTGGCGCGCCGATGACCGCGGCCTGACCCTCGACCCGCTGAAGCTGACGCTGGGCGATATCGGGTTCTCCGGCAACCTGCGCTGGGAGGCCTCGGGGAGTGCCAGCCTCACCCGCGCCAACCTGCAGGCCAAGGGGAAAAATCTGGGCAGCGCCTTCGCGGCGCTGGACCAGCAGGTGCCGATCACCAGCGAACGTGCCCAGGGGCGGCTGCAGCTGGCCTGGCCCGGCGCCCCATGGCAGTTCGCCCTGCCGCTGGCGAGTGGCCGGCTGGCGGTGGATCTGGGCAACGGCCGTCTGCGCCAGGTCCACTCCTCCTCGGCCAAGCTGGTGGGGCTTTTCAATCTCGACAATATCCTGCGCCGGCTCAAGCTCGATTTCTCCGACGTCACCAGCAGTGGCACCGCCTTCAATACGCTCAAGGGCAGCGCCACGCTCTACAACGGCGTGATCCAGAGTGACGGGCCGCTGGTGGTCGACGGCACCTCGACGCGCTTCACGCTATCGGGTAGCGTCGATCTCAACCGCCAGACGCTGGATCAGCGCCTGGGTATCACGGTGCCGGTGAGCCAGAACCTGCCGCTGGTGGCGATCATGGCCGGGGCACCGCAGGTCGGCCTGGGGCTGTTCGTGTTCCATCAGCTGTTCGGCCGCTGGATCGACAACGTGACCCAGGTCCACTATCGCATTCAGGGGCCCTGGTCCGCGCCGGATATCAGCGTGGAAAGCGCCCAATAATCCGGCAGCCGGCGCGTACCGGGCGCCCCTCGCGAGAGGGTGTCACGGCACGTGAGACGGCTGCCACAATCGGGAAAACGCCCAATGACAGACATGAGCGAAAGCGCCTTGAAGCAGGCTTCGAGCCTGCTGCTGGCCCCGGGTGGCCTCGACCAGACGTCGCTGGACGTCGGTCTGGGGCAGGCCATGGGCGTCGGTATCGACTATGCGGATCTCTTCTTCCAGCGCACCTGGCACGAGATGTGGGTGCTCGAGGATGGCGAGGTCAAGGATGCCAGCTACAGCATCGATGGCGGGGTCGGCGTGCGCGCGCTCTCCGGTGAGAAGACCGGGTTCGCCTATTCGAGCCAGATCACTGCTGACGCGCTCGCCGAGACCGGGCGCACCGCCTCGGGTATCGCGCGCAGCGGTAGCCGCCAGGCGCCGCGGGCGATCCACGCGGTGGCGGCCAGCGCGCGCTATGCCGGGATCGACCCGCTCAGCGGTCTCTCCGCCGACGAGAAGATCGCCATGCTCAAGGAGGCCGACCGCGTGGCGCGGGCCGCCGACCCCGCCGTCTCCCAGGTCAGTGCCTCGCTGACCGGCGTGCACGAGGTGGTCCTGGTGTGCGCCAGCGACGGCACCCTGGCGGCGGATATCCGCCCCCTGGTGCGGCTCAACGTCAATGTGATCGTGGCCCGCGATGGGCGCCGCGAACGTGGCAGCGCCGGCGGTGGCGGGCGCTACGCGATGAGCCGACTGCGCGACGCCGGGGTGGCCACCATCTACGCCCGCGAGGCGGTGCGCCAGGCGCTGGTGAATCTCGACGCGGTGGCGGCGCCGGCGGGCCAGATGCCGGTGGTGCTGGGCAGCGGCTGGCCCGGCATCCTGCTCCACGAGGCGGTGGGGCACGGGCTCGAGGGTGACTTCAATCGCAAGGGCAGTTCGGCCTTCGCCGGCCGCCTGGGCGAGCAGGTCGCCTCGCGCGGCGTCACCGTGGTCGACGACGCGACCCTGGCCGACTGCCGCGGTTCGCTGAGCATCGATGACGAGGGGACGCCGGGGCAGTACACCCCGCTGATCGAGGATGGCATCCTCACCGGTTACATGCAGGACAAGCTCAACGCACGCCTGATGGGCATGCAGCCGACCGGCAATGCGCGGCGCGAATCCTACGCCCATGTGACCATGCCGCGGATGACCAACACCTGCATGCTGGCGGGAAACGACGATCCCGAAGAGATCGTCAAGAGCGTCAAGCGCGGGCTCTATGCGGTCAGTTTCGGCGGTGGCCAGGTCGATATCACCTCGGGTCGCTTCGTGTTCTCGGCGTCCGAGGCCTATCTGATCGAGGATGGCCGCATCACCGCACCGGTCAAGGGTGCGACCCTGATCGGCAACGGCCCCGAAGCGATGTCCCAAGTCTCCATGATCGGCAACGACATGGCCCTGGACACAGGCATCGGGGTGTGTGGCAAGGAGGGGCAGGGCGTACCCGTCGGGGTGGGCCAGCCGACGTTGAAACTCGACGAGCTGACCGTCGGTGGCACGGCGTCGTGAACACCGGGCCGCGGTCGCCGGGCGGCCGCGGCGGGCGACTCACAGCCCGACGGTGTCGCGGATCAGCTGGAACAGCTTGCGCGCGCTGGCCGGCGGCTTGCCGCGCTGGCGTTCGGCGCGGGCGTTGCGGATCAGTTGGCGCAGCGCCTGGCGGTCGACGCTGGGATGCGCCTCGATGAACGGTTCCAGCGCGGTGTCGTCGTCGATCAGGCGGTCTCGCCACTGCTCCAGCCGGTGGAAGGCGGCGTTGCGCTGGACCTGCTCCTGGTCGATCGCCTCGAAGGCGGCGCGGATCGCCTCGCGGTCCTCCTTGCGCATCACCTTGCCGACGTACTGCATGTGGCGCCGGCGCCCTTCGTGGGAGCGGATACGACCGGTCTCCTCCACCGCGGCGATCATCTCGTCGGAGAGTGGCAGCCGCGCGCGCACCGCCGGGTCCAGGGCGATGATACGTTCGCCCAGCGCCTGCAGTTCCTGCATCTCTTTCTTGAGCTGTGTCTTGCTCGGGGGCGCAGCGTCCTCGAAAGTCATGTCATTACCATTTGCAGCGAGTCGGGGGCGCAGTATATCAGCCGCCGCTCGCTCGCCCAGGCCCGTTCACGCGGCCGGGGCACCATCGATCAGGAGTTTGCCATGAGTCAGGCCTTCGATGCCGCCGAACAGCAGTCACGCCTCAAGGAGCGGGCGACCCGGGCGCTGGCGCTCGCCGCCGAACTAGGCGCCGACGCCTGCGAGGTGGGTGCCAGTGTCGATCAGGGTATCGGCGTGGGGGTACGCCTGGGCGAGACCGAGAGCGTCGAGCTCTCGCGCGACCAGGGCATTGCGGTGACCGTCTATGTCGGCCAGCGCAAGGGTAACGCGTCGTCGTCGGATGACAGCGATGCGTCGCTGCGCGCGGTGGTCGAGAAGGCGATCGCGATCGCCCAGCACACCGGAGAAGACCCTGCCGCGGGGCTTGCCGAGGCCGCGCTGATGGCCACCGAGCTGCCCGACCTCGACCTGCATCACCCCTGGGCGCTGGAGACCGACGACGCGCTGGCGCTGGCGCTGCGCTGCGAGCAGGCCGGGCGTGAGCGCGCCGGTATCACCAACTCGGAGGGCGCCAGCCTGTCGTCGACCGAGGCGGTGACGGTCTACGCCAACAGTCATGGCTTTCTGGGCAGCCGTCGCGGCACCCGCCACTCGCTGTCGTGCCTGCTGATCGCCGGCAGCGGCGAGGGCATGCAGCGCGACCACGACTTCACCACGGCGCGCCGGGCGAGCGACCTGGCCAGCCCGGAGCAGGTCGGCATCAGCGCCGCCGAACGTACCCTGCGCCGGCTCGACGCCCGGCGCCCGCGCACCGGACGCTTCCCGGTGCTGTTCGCCCCCGAGATGGCGCGCGGGCTGGTGGGCAACCTGCTCAACAGCATTGCCGGTGGGGCGCTCTACCGCGAGTCCTCGTTCCTCTGCGACCAGCTCGGCGCGACGCTGTTCCCCGAGTGGTTCTCCCTCGGCGAGCGTCCGCGCGAGCGCGGCGGCATGGCGAGTTCCGCTTTCGATAGCGACGGCGTGGCCACCCGCGACAACGTCTTCATCGACCAGGGGCGTCTGGCCAGCTATATGCTGTCGGCTTACAGTGCTCGCCGCCTCGGCCTGCAGACCACCGGCAACGCCGGCGGAGCGCGCAACGTGCGCATCCAGGCGCCGACCACTGAGCTGGCGGCGCTGATGCGTCAGATGGGCACCGGGGTGATGGTCACCGAGATGATGGGGCAGGGGCTCAATCCGGTCACCGGCGACTATTCGCGCGGGGCGGCGGGGTTCTGGGTCGAGAACGGCGAGATCTCCCACCCGGTGGAGGAGTTCACGGTCGCTGGCAATCTGCGTGAGATGTTCGCCGCCCTGCAGGGGGTGGGTGACGACATCGACCGCCGCGGCAGCGTGCACACCGGCAGCTGGCTGGTGGATGGGATGACGCTCGCTGGGCAGTAGGGCGGGGCGAAGTCAGGGAAACACGGCATCAAGGACGAAGTGGGTGAGGCTATGAATCAGTCCCGGCAAGCGGACGAGTCGCGTCAGTTCCTGGGCCACCCCTGGCCGCTGTCGACGCTCTTCGGCATGGAAGTGTGGGAGCGCTTCTCGTTCTACGGCATGCAGGCGATCCTGCTGATCTACCTCTACTACGAGAGTGCGCGGGGCGGGCTGGGCATCGCCGAGAGCGCGGCGTTCGGTATCGTCGGCGCTTACGGCAGCAGCGTCTATCTGGCGACCATCCTCGGTGGCTGGTTCGCCGACCGCGTGCTCGGTCCCGAGCGCACGCTGTTCTACTCGGGGGCGATCGTGATGGCGGGGCATGTGGCCCTGGCGCTGGTGCCCGGGGTTCCCGGGGTGACGCTGGGGCTGTGCCTGGTGGCGCTGGGCAGTGGTGGGGTCAAGGCGACCTGTGCCGCGCTGGTCGGGTCGCTCTACGCTCCAGGCAGCCCCAAGCGCGACGCCGGCTTCTCGATCTTCTATCTGGGGATCAATCTCGGCGGTTTTGCCGGGCCGCTGCTGACCGGCTATCTGCAGAGCAGCGCCGGCTTCCACTACGGTTTCGGTATCGCCGCCATCGGCATGGCGCTGGGGCTGATCCAGTATGCCTTCGGTCGGCGTCATCTCGCCGAGGCGCAGCGCCATCCGCCGATGCCGCTGGCGGCGGGGGAAGCCAAGCGTTATCTGTTCGGTGCGATCGTGGCGTTGGCGCTGCTGGCGGCAGCGCTCGTGTTCGGTTGGCTCCGGGCGGACACGCTCACGGATGTGATCCTCGGCGTGATCGTGGTCACCACGCTGGCCTACTTCGTGGTCATTCTGCGCTCGGCCCGGGTGTCGGCGCTGGAGCGCCGCCGGGTACTCGCCTTCGTGCCGCTGTTCATCGCCAGTGCGGTCTACTGGGCGCTCTATGTGCAGTCCTACACGGTGATCGTGGCGTTCTTCGACCAGCGGGTGGATCGCCAGTTGGACGGCTGGACGATACCGGTGGGCTGGCTGACCTCGGTACAGGCACTCACCATCATCCTGCTGTCCGGGGTCTTTGCCTGGCTGTGGTCACGCCTGGGCAAGCGCCAGCCCTCGTCGGCGGCCAAGTTCGTGATCGCGATGCTGGTGATCGGCGCTTCGTTCTTCGGCTATCTGCCCTGGCTGGGCACGGATGCCGTGGGCATGCCGCTCTGGGTGCTGGTACTGCTGCTGCTCGGCTTCACGGTCTCCGAGCTGTGCCTGTCGCCGATCGGGCTATCGGTCACCACGCGGCTGGCGCCACGCGCGATGCAGACCCAGATGATCGCGCTCTTTTATCTGTCGCTGTCGCTCGGTTTCGCCGCCGGCGGACGTGCCGGCGAGTGGTACACCCAGCGCACGGAGGTGGTCTATTTCATCACGCTGGGCACGGTGAGTCTGATCGCCGGTGTGCTGCTCGCGCTCTGCCTGCCGGCGATTCGCCGCGCCAGCGCCGGCACCGAGTGAGCGCCGGCAGCGAATAAGCGCTGTTATCGAGCAAGTACCGGCGGTACCCCGGGCGCCGCGGGTATGGCGTCCGGGGGATGGCGGTATCAGCTGTCGAGGCGATCCTTGACGTAGGTGATCTCGCTCTTGCCGTGGGGCACAGGTTGGCCGTCGGCATCGAGATTGACGAAGACCATGCGATCGATCGTCAGAATGCTCTTGCGGGTGATCTTGTTGCGGACATGGCAGGAGAGCGTGATCGAGCTGGTGCCGAAATGGGTCGCGGTGAGGCCCAGCTCGATGATGTCACCCTGACGTGCACTGGAGACGAAGTTGATCTCCGAGATGAACTTGGTGACCACGTTGGCGTTGTCGAGCTGAATGATGGCGTAGATCGCGGCTTCTTCGTCGATCCAGCGCAGCAGACTGCCCCCGAACAGCGAGCCGTTGGGGTTGAGATCCTCGGGCTTGATCCATTTGCGGGTATGGAAGTTCATGCACGGCTCCTGGGGGCGACGGTAGGCGTCGGGGCATTGACGTTGAAGGATTGCCGCTATCGGCGGGACCTATTCATCCTCGTGGAAGCGGGCCTCGAACAGCGCGGTGATCGCCTCCATCGCTGGTTCCGCTTCGTCACCTTCGGTGACGATCACCAGCGGCGTGCCGCAGGGCGCGGCCAGCATCAGCAGCGACATGATATTGGCGGCGTCGGCGATACGCTCGCCGTGGTGTACCGCGACCCGGGCGGCGAACGGCTGACAGCACTGCACCAGCTTGGTCGCGGCCCGGGCGTGCAGGCCGCGGCGGTTGGTCAGGCGCAGTTCACGCGTCGGCATTGCCACCCCGCTCGGCAGGCATGTCATCGGAGAGGGCGGTGTGCACCCCGAGTTCGCGATGGCGTAGACGGATATCGACGTCGTCGTGACGGAAGTGGTGCGCCAGGCGCTCGATCAGGTAGACCGAGCGGTGATGGCCGCCGGTGCAGCCCACCGCGACGGTGAGGTAGCTGCGGTGGCTGGCCAGGTAGGCCGGCAGCCAGCGGATCAGCCAGGCATGGATATCGCCGGCCATGGCGTGCACGTCGGGGTACTGCTCGAGAAAGGTGACGATCTCGCCGTCGCGGCCGTCGAAAGCACGCAGGTTCGGGTCCCAGAACGGGTTGGGCAGGCAGCGCACGTCGAACACCATGTCGGCATCCAGCGGTACGCCGCGCTTGAAGCCGAACGATTCGAAGGTGAGCGTGAGGCGGCCGCCGCTGTGACGCGCGACCTGTTCGCTGATGCGGGCACGCAGGTCGTGGACCGAGAGACCGCGGGTATCGATCACCAGATCGGCGACCCGTCGGATCGGCGCCAGATAGCCCTGCTCGTTGTCGATCGCCTCGGCCAGCGTCATGTCGTTGCCGCGGGTCAGCGGATGGCGACGACGGGTGGCGGAGTAGCGTTCGAGCAGCACCTTGGCGTCGGCGGTGAGGTAGATCACCTGGGTGTCGATGCCGCGCTCGCGCACACCTTCGAGCAGCACCGGGAAGCGCTCCAGCGCCTCCGGCAGGTTACGCGCATCGATGCTCACCGCCACATTGGGCCGCGACGGCGGTGCGGCCCTGAGCTCGTCGATCAGCGGCGCCAGCAGATTGGTCGGCAGGTTGTCGATGGCGTAGTAGCCGAGATCTTCCAGCGCCTGCAGCGCAATGGATTTCCCCGACCCCGAGCGGCCACTGATGATGACGAGTCGCATGCAGTCTCTATCCGTCTTCGCTGTCCTGATGATGGCGAATGGCGTCGATCAGCGTGTCGTGGAGCGCGTGCTGCGAGCCGGCCTGGCGCAGCTTCTGGCGCACGCTGCCCTGATTCATGATGCCGGCGACCTCGGCCAGCAGCGAAAGGTGGGCGTCGTCGGCCTCCTCCGGCACCAGCAGCACGAACACCAGATCCACCGGCTCGCCATCGATGGCATCGAAGTCGATGGCATCCTCGAGGCGCATGAAGCCAGCCAACGGCGTCTTGCAGTGCGGGCTGCGGGCGTGCGGGATGGCGACCCCGTTGCCGATGCCGGTGCTGCCCAGCCGCTCGCGTCCGATCAGGCGGCTGAACACCTCCTGACTGTCCAGGCTGGGCGTATTCTGGGCGATGAAGGTGCTGAAGAATTCCAGCAGACGCTTTTTGCTGCCCCCCGTCACACCGTAGAGGGTGCGTTCGGGGGGCAGGATGGTTTCCAGAGTGATCATCGGGGAATTAGCGGGCGCCTGCGCCTTGCGCGCGGGCCTGTGCCTTCTCTTTGTGTTTGACCAGCTGGCGGTCCAGCTTGTCGGTCAGGGCGTCGATCGCGGCATACATGTCGATATCGCTGGCTTCGGCATGAATGTCGCCGCCCGCTGCGTGTAGCGTGCAAGCCGCTTGCTGACGCTCTTTCTCGATGCTCAACGTCACCTGAACGTTGGTGATGTTGTCGTAGTGGCGCTCCAGACGTGCGAGTTTCTCGTCGACGTAGTCCCGCAGGGCGTCGGTCAGTTCGACATGGTGGCCGGTGACGTTCACTTGCATGGCGCGCTCCTGTTGCGGCTTATGTGGCACCTCTGATTGTAACCCTTTTCTCCGCGCTGCAAAGGGATCGCGGACGATTGATCGCCATGCGCTGGCGTGAATTCTAAAAGTTCAATCAAGACAGTCGCTTACGTTCGCTCGAGGCGGGGATGCCCATGGCCTCGCGGTACTTGGCCACGGTGCGCCGGGCGACGCTGATGTCGGCTTGCGCCAGCAGCTCCACCAGTTTGCTGTCGGAGAGCGGCTTGCGCGGCGACTCCTCGCCGATCAGCTTCTTCAGACGTGCCCGAATCGCGGTGCTGGAGACGCTGTCGCTCTCGCCGCGTTGACCCACCTGGCTGGAGAAGAAGTACTTGAGCTCGAACACCCCGCGCGGCGTGTGGATGAACTTCTGCGTGGTCACCCGCGAGATGGTGGATTCGTGCATGTCGACGCTGGTGGCGATGTCGGCCAGGATCAGCGGCTTCATCGCCTCTTCGCCGCGCTCGAGGAAGTCGACCTGGCGCGCCATGATCTCGCGCCCCACCCGCAACAGGGTGTCGTTGCGGCTGGAGAGGCTCTTCATCAGCCAGCGCGCCTCCTGCAGGTGCTGGCGCAGGAAGGTGTTGTCGTCGCTCTTGTCGGCGCGCCGGATCAGCGCGGCATAGTCGGGCTGGATGCGCAGCCGCGGCAGCGCCTCGGCGTTGAGCTCGATGCGCCAGCCATCGCGGGTCAGGCGTGCCACCAGATCCGGGATCACATAGTCCTGCTGGCTGTGGTCGAAGGCCTGGCCGGGGCGCGGATCGAGGGTGCGGATGGTGGCGATGACGCGGTCGAGCTCGTCGTCGTCGAGGCGCAGGCGGCGCTTGAGCTGGCGCCGGTCGTCGCCGGCCAGCGCCTCCAGGAACTGGCGCACCAGGCGCTTGGCCTGGGGCAGCAGTGGGGTATCGCCGGGCAGCGCGCCGAGCTGCAGCAGCAGGCATTCGCGCAGATCGCGGGCGCCCACGCCGGTGGGGTCGAACTGCTGCAGACGCAGCAGTACGCGCTCGAGGTCGGCGCTGGTGCACGGCTCCGAATGCTGCTCGCGCAGCCCCGCGGTGAGCTCGTCGAGGGTGCCCTCGAGATAGCCGTTGGCGTTGATGGCGTCGATCAGGTAGTCGCCGATGAGCCGTTCGCGGGGATCGAAATCGCCCATGGCGAGCTGCCAGGCGAGATGGTCGTGGAGCGTGGTGCCGGCGGCGTTTCGCTCCAGGTCCGGCCACTCGTCGGCGCCGGCCGGGGCGGCGCTGGCGGCGATGTCCTGATAGGTGTCGCTCCACTCGCTGTCGAGGGCGAGCTCTTCGGGAATATCGCTGGCCCACTCCTCCTCGGGCGTCTCGCTGGCCGCCTGCTCGGCATACTCTTCGTCCAGCTCGAGCATGGGGTTGGCCTCGAGCGCCTGCTGGATCTCCTGGCGCAGATCGAGCGTCGACAGCTGCAGCAGCTGGATCGCCTGCTGCAGCTGTGGCGTCATTGTCAGCTGGGCGCCGACACGCAGTTGAAGTGAAGGTTTCATGGACATGGCATGGACACGGGAAAGGGCCGCGGTGGCCGTCGATAGGTTAACCCTACGTTACTGACTGCCCCGGTGGGATGCAACGCTTTGAGCGCTAACTTTATGCAAGAAATATGCCACGGTACGTTCGACTTGGGTGTGCAGAGGCTTTGAGAGGTGCGCCGCCCGCCGCGAGTGACGCAGCGGGCTGGGGAGGCGGAAGGGCCTTGGCGCGACGCTGGACTTTGTAAGCAAAGTCGGCGAGCGAAGGCTAGGCCGGAGCGCGTGGCTAAGACAAAATCGGCGAAAACGGACCGGTCTGGCGCTCCAGTTTACGGGGAGTAAATGAGCATTTTGACGGGGGCGCCGACCTCGGGCTGGCGATCCCGCCGATTTTTAACGCCGAATTGTCGAGCGCAGGCAGTTTTTGTGTCGAGTCTAGAGTCGGAACTCGTGCCCCAGATAGACATCGCGCACGCGCTGATTGTCGAGGATCGCCTCCGGGCGCCCCTCGGCGATGATCTGTCCATCGCCGACGATGTAGGCGTTGTCGCAGATATCCAGTGTCTCGCGCACGTTGTGGTCGGTGATCAGCACGCCGATCTCACGATCCCGCAGCTGGCGGATGATGTTCTTGATATCGCCCACCGAGATCGGATCGACCCCGGCGAAGGGTTCGTCGAGCAGCACGAAGGCGGGCTCGGTGGCCAGTGCCCGGGCGATCTCCACCCGCCGCCGCTCGCCACCGGAGAGCGACATGCCCAGGTTGTCGCGGATATGGTCGACGTGGAAATCGCCCAGCAGCTGCTCCAGGCGGTCGCGGCGCCCGGCGCGGTCGAGATCCCGGCGCGTCTCCAGAATGGCCATGATGTTGTCGGCGACGCTGAGCTTGCGGAAGATCGAGGCCTCCTGCGGCAGGTAGCCGATGCCGGCGCGGGCGCGCTCGTGCATCGGCGCGCGGCTCAGGTCGCGATCGTCGATGTGCACGCTGCCGGCGTCGGACTTGACCAGCCCCACGATCATGTAGAAGGAGGTGGTCTTGCCCGCGCCGTTGGGGCCGAGCAGGCCGACGATGCTGCCCTGGCGCAGGGTCAGGCTGAAGTCGTGGACGACTCGACGCCCCTTGTAGCTCTTGGCCAGATTGGCGGCCGTTAGCGTTTTCATCGCTGGATTCCTTGCCTCGCGAAAGGGTGCGTCACTGCGTCTGCTGGCGCGGCGTGAGCGTCATGCGCACGCGGCCGTCGCCGCTGCCATCGCCACTGGTGCTGGAGCGCGCATTGACCCTGCGCGAGTTGAGATAGTACTCGACATAGGCGCCATCGAAGGTGTCGCGTGCCTGGTGCAGTTCGGCGTGACCGATCAGCTCGACCCGGCGCTCGGCGGCGTGGTAGATGATCTTGTCGCCCCAGCCCTTGACCAGGGCTTCGTCGGGGGCGGGCTTCTGCTCCAGATAGGCGCGCTCGCCACCGCCACCGGTAGCGGTCACCAGGCTGACTTCGCCATTCTTGCCGCGCTTGATCTCCACTCGAGCGGCCTTGAGCTGCATGCTGCCCTGCTGCATGTCGACCTTGCCGGTATAGACGGCGGTGCCTTGGCGATCGTCGAGTTCGAGCTGGTCGGCGGCGATCTCGATCGGCGCCGAGGCGTCGCTCTCCAGCGCCAGGGCGGGCAGGCTGGAGAGTCCCAGTGCGGTCAAGACCAGCAGTTGGCCGAGTTCTCGCCTCATGATCCTTGATCCTCAGATTGCTGTGGCAGGCGGCCCTGCACGTTATCGGTCAGACGCATGCGGTTCTGGTTGATCCAGGCGTCGAAGCGATCGCCACGCATGGTCTGGTTATGCTGACGCAAGACGGAGGAGGTGTCACTCCAGGCGTGCGCGCTGCGGTTGTCGTAGTGGAGGGTCTGGGTCTCCAGGCTCCAGGCCTTGGTCGGCTGCACCAGGCGTGCGTTGCCCTCGAGGGTGAGCAGGTTGCCGTTATCGGCCAGCCGGCCCTGGTCGCCGGTGATCTGCCACTCACGCTGATCGTCGTCGATCAGATAGCCGTGGGGCTTCTCGGCCCGGATCACGTCGTCGACCGGGGTGTGCACCATGCGCGGCGTATCGAGGCGCTGATAGGCACGGCCCTGCTCGTCGAAGCGCGTCATTCGCGCATCTTCGAGAAAATAGTCCGGCTCGCCGGCGGGATCGCTGGGCGCCGGTGCCGGGGCGCGCTCGTTGCGCTGGTCGAGATAGGCGAGCCCGCCACCGAGGGCCAGCAGCAGGGCCAGCAGGCCGAGGCGGCGCCACCAGGGGGAGCGAGTTCGTGGCGTGGCTGTCACGCGATCTCCTTCGGCATCGGGGTTAGCAGCGACCATCTCAGATCACGCCGCTGCGCAGCAGGTCGTGCATGTGCAGGGCGCCGATCGGGCATCCCGCCTCGACCACCGCCAGTGCGGTGATCATGTTGTCCTCCATGATGCGCACCGCCTCGGCGGCGAGCATGTCCGGGGCTGCCGTCTTGCCGCCGCGGGTCATGACGTCATCGACCTTCAGCAGGTCGAAATCGCCACGCTGGTCCAGCGTGCGGCGCAGGTCGCCGTCGGTGTAGACACCGACCAGGCGCTGATGTTCATCCACCACGCAGGTGAAGCCCATGCCCTTGCGCGTCATCTCCAGCAGGGCCACGCGCAGGGGGCTGCCGGCGGGCACGCAAGGCAGTCGCTCGCCGCCATGCATCAGATCGCTGACGCGCAGCAGCAGCCGCTTGCCCAGGGTGCCACCGGGGTGCGAGAGGGCGAAATCCTCGGGGCTGAAGCCGCGCGCTTCGAGCAGGGCCAGAGCCAGGGCGTCGCCCATCGCCAGGGCTGCGGTGGTCGACGAGGTGGGGGCGAGGTCGTGCGGGCAGGCCTCGCGCGAGACGCCCGCATCGATATGCACGTCGCTGTAGCGCGCCAGGGTCGAGTGGGGGCGGCCGGTGAGGCTGATCAGCGGTGCGCCCAGGCGCTTGAACAGTGCGATCAGGCCAGTGATCTCCTGGGTCTCGCCGGAGTTGGAGAGGGCGATCACCACGTCACCCTCGGTCACCATGCCCAGATCGCCGTGACTGGCCTCGCCGGGGTGCAGATAGAAGGCCGGCGAGCCGGTGCTGGCAAAGGTGGCCGCCATCTTTCGCGCAATATGCCCGGACTTGCCCATACCGGTGACGATGATCCGACCGCGGCACTCGAGCAGCGTGCGACAGGCGTGGTCGAAGCTGACATCGAGCTTGTCGATCAGCTCGTTCAGGGCCTGCTGCTCGAGGGTGAGGGTGCGCCGGGCGCTGGCGCGGAAGTCGAAGGTGGCGTCGTGGATCATGGTCCTGCTCTGTGATTCTGCTGTGTCACGGTGAGTGGCCGGGGCGGGAGCGAAGCCTCGGCTGCCGCGCGGGCATCGGGTGGCGTCCGGGCGCGGACACGCTAGGGTTTAGTCAGTATACCGTTGATCGCCTGCACTTTGGGCACTCGCTGCCGCGGCGGGGCAAGATCGCGCTTGACGATGAGCATGCTCATGGCTGGCTGCGCTCCGCCAGGTTAGGATACAATGTTCGATAATCTTTCGAACCAGAGTGGTGGAGGGTGCATGAATGACCCGATTATGGTCGAGGTCAAGGATCTGCATTTCGCCCGCGGTAACACCGAGGTGTTTCGCGGCGTCGATCTGCAGATTCCGCTCGGCAAGATAACCGCCATCATGGGGCCGAGTGGCACCGGCAAGACGACCCTGCTCAAGCTGATCGGCGGGCAGTTGACCCCTGACCGCGGTCAGGTGCTGATCGGGGGGCAGGATGTGCACGAGCTGCCGCGGCGCTCGCTGTTCAAGCTGCGTCGGCGTATGGGCATGCTGTTCCAGAGCGGCGCGCTGTTCTCCGATCTGGACGTGTTCGAGAACGTGGCCTTCCCGCTGCGCGTGCACACCGAGCTGCCCAACGCCATGATTCGCGACATCGTGTTGATGAAGCTGCAGGCGGTGGGGCTGCGCGGTGCGCGCCACCTGATGCCGTCGGAACTCTCCGGTGGCATGGCGCGGCGTGTGGCGCTGGCGCGGGCGGTGGCGCTGGACCCGGACCTGGTGCTCTACGACGAGCCTTTCGTGGGCCAGGACCCGATCTCGATGGGTGTTCTGGTGCAACTGATCAAGAAGGTCAATCAGGCGCTGGGGCTGACCGCGATCGTGGTCTCCCACGACATCAAGGAGACGCTCTCCATCGCCGACTACGTCTATATCATCGCCGACGGCAAGGTCATGTCTCACGGCACGCCACAGACGCTGGACGTCGACGATGACGCCCACGTCCGCCAGTTCGTCCATGGTGAGCCCGACGGGCCGGTGCCGTTCCACTATCCGGCGCCGGACTTCTACGACGATATTCTGGCACCCGCGGGGCAGTTTTCATGATCGATCGTATCGCCGCACTGGGCCGGGGCACGCTCGACGTGCTCATGGCGATCGGGCGCGCCGGACTCTTCCTGGTGCAGTCCGTGTTCTGCCTGCCCTCGCGCGAGGGTTTCCATCTGTGGCTGCGCCAGATGCACTTCGTTGGGGTGATGTCGGTGGCCATCGTGCTGGTGTCTGGGCTGTTCATCGGCATGGTGCTGGCACTGCAGGGTTACACCATTCTGGTGGGCTTTGGCGCCGACGAGGCGCTGGGGCAGATGGTAGCGCTGTCGCTGGTGCGTGAGTTGGCACCGGTGGTCGCGGCGCTGCTGTTCGCCGGCCGCGCGGGCTCGGCGCTGACCGCCGAGATCGGCCTGATGAAGGCCACCGAGCAGCTCACCAGCATGGAGATGATCGGGGTCGACCCGCTGCGCCGCATCGTCGCGCCGCGGCTGTGGGCCGGTTTCGTGTCGCTGCCGATCCTCACCGTGATCTTCGCGGTGGTCGGTATCTGGGGCGGCTATCTGGTCGGCGTCGACTGGCTCGGCGTGTATGACGGCTCCTACTGGAGCAACATGCAGGACAGCGTCGACTTCGTCGGCGACGTGCTCAACGGCATGGTCAAGAGTCTGGTGTTCGGCCTGGTGGTGACCTGGATTGCGGTATTCCAGGGCTATGACCTGGTGCCCACCTCGGAAGGCATTTCACGCGCGACCACCCGCACGGTGGTCTACGCTTCGCTCGCGGTACTGGGCCTCGATTTCGTGCTCACCGCCTTGATGTTTGGAGATCTCGGATGAAGCGCAATAGCGTCCTCGAACTGGGTGTCGGTCTGTTCATGCTGGCCGGCATCCTGGGGCTGGTGTTCCTCGGGCTGCGGGTCAGTGGCCTGAGCTTCGGTGTGCCCCAGAACACCTTCACGTTGACGGCCAATTTCGCCAACATCGGCGGGCTGCGCCCGCAGGCGAAAGTGAGCATGTCGGGCGTGCGGATCGGCAAGGTGACCGATATCGAACTCGATCCCAAGTGGTTCGACGCCAAGGTCACCATGCAGATCGATGCGCAGTACGACGGCAAGTTCTCCGACGACACCACGGCGGCGATTCTTACTGCCGGCCTGCTCGGCGAGCAGTACGTCGGCCTGACCGTGGGCGGTTCGCCCAAGATGTTGCACGATGGAGATGTCATTCACGACACCCAGCAGGCGCTGGTGCTGGAGCAGTTGATCCAGCAGTTCGTGTCGAACATGGCCAAGTGATCGTAGACAAGGAGTCGATGATGAACGCAACCCGTTTTTACCGCCGCTCTGCCGGCTTCGTGGCCGCCCTGATGCTGGGGCTGTGTGCCGTGGTGTCCACCGCCCAGGCGCAGACCCAGACGCCCACCGAGGTGATCCGTCAGAGCGTCGATTCGTTGATGTCGGAGCTCGAGGGCAAGAAGGACTACTACGCCCAGCACGAGGACGAACTGGCCCAGCTGGTCGATAGCAACATGGCGCAGGTCGCCGACTTCCGCTATATCGGCGCCAGCGTGATGGGGCGCTACTTCCGGGCGGCGACGCCGGAGCAGCGTTCGCGCTTCGTCAAGGTGTTCCGCAAGACGTTGATCGATACCTACGCCAAGGGTCTGGTCACCTTCGACTACAAGACCCTGCGGGTGAAGGACGCCGAGGACACCGGCCGCTATGAGGACCAGGCCTCGGTGCCGGTCGAGGTGGTATCGACCACCGGCAAGACCTATCCGGTCAGCTTCACCCTGCGCCAGAGCGACGGCCAGTGGAAGGTGATCAACGTGATCGTCAACGGCATCAACCTGGGTCTGACCTTCCGCAACCAGTTCGATCAGTCGATGCGTGACAACGATCGCGATTTCGACAAGGTGATCGACAACTGGGCGCCGAAGGTCGACACCGATCAGCTCGAGAAGGGTGGCGATTCGTGAGTCTGCTGCTCGAGCGTGAGGACGCCACGCTGGAGGTGGTCGAGGGTAACGTGCTGACCATCCGCGGCGAGGCGGACTTCGACAGTGCCGGCCCGCTGGCCCAGGCGGGTCGGCACTGGCTGGGCGCTCAGCCGGCGGAGACCCAGGTCTCGTTCGATCTGACCGCGGTGGAGGTCGCCAGCAGTGCCGTGCTCAGCGTGCTGCTGGTCTGGGTGCGTAGCGTGCAGAAGCACTCGCTGCACCTGGAGCGGGTGGCGCTCTCGCGTCCGCTGCGCCGGCTGATGGATATCACCGAGCTGGGGCCACTGCTGCCGGCCCGTGAAACCACCTGCCGCGAAGACGAGGCGCCCGCCTCGCCCTGAAGTCGCCTCGCGGGATAGGCGGAGACGCGGCGCCCCGGCGCTCGCGTCTCTATCTCTCTTCCTTGCCTGCCTGTTGCGGCCCCGCCGTTGCTGTCGTTCTGGCTTGCATCGTTGTTGCCTGCCTGTGGCATCGCCAGGGCGGGGCGATTGCCGCACCTTGAAGAGGGGCGCTTGCGCCACGCGGAAATCGCCCTCGCGTTTATCATCTTGATGGCTTGCATCGTTTTTGCCTGCCTATGGCGTCGCCAGGGCGGGGCTTTTTCCGCTACCATGTGGCGCTTTCCCTGCGCATCCGGCGCAGCAGTCATACGGGAGCCGAGTCTATGCAACCCAGCGACGTCAAACGTCTGCTCGAAGATCGAATCGACGGCTGTGAATTCCATATCCAGGGCGAAGGCTGCAACTTCCAGGTCGTCGCCGTGGGCGAGGTCTTTGCCGGCCTCAACAAGGTCAAGAGCCAGCAGTTGATCTATGGCGCACTCTCCGACGAGATCGCTTCGGGCGCGCTGCACGCCATCACCATCAAGACCTTTACCCCGGCGCAGTGGGCCGAGGCGCCGGAAAACGCGGGGTTCTGATCGCGTCCGCTGCCGCGGCGGCGGATACGCTTTCGTCACGGTCGGTCACCTGGCCACTTCTTTTCGATCTATAGCGAAACTCCATGGACAAGCTGATCATTACCGGTAACGGCCCGCTCGACGGCGAAGTCTGGGCCAGCGGGGCCAAGAACTCGGCGCTGCCGATCCTGGCGGCGACGCTGCTCGCCGACGAGCCCGTCACCATCGGCAATCTGCCGCACCTGCAGGACATCACCACCACCCTCGAACTGCTCGGCCGGATGGGCATCGAGCCGGTGATGGGCGAGAAGATGAGCATTCAGATCGATGGCTCCCAGGTGCGCGACAGTCACGCGCCCTACGAGCTGGTCAAGAAGATGCGCGCCTCGATCCTGGTGCTGGGTCCGTTGCTGGCGCACTTCGGTACCGCCGACGTGTCGCTGCCGGGGGGCTGTGCGATCGGCTCGCGCCCGGTCGACCTGCATATTCGCGGGCTCGAGGCGATGGGCGCCGACATCCGTGTCGAGGGCGGCTACATCCGTGCCCGGGTCGACGGCCGGCTCAAGGGCGCCACCATCTTCTTCGACACCGTGACCGTGACCGGGACCGAGAACCTGCTGATGGCGGCGACGCTGGCCGACGGCACCACCACGCTGGAGAACGCCGCGCGGGAACCGGAAGTGGTCGACCTCGCGGAGTGCCTGATCGCGATGGGCGCCAAGATCAGCGGTCACGGCAGCGACACCATCGTGATCGAGGGCGTCGAGCGGCTCCACGGTTGCCACTACGATGTCATGCCCGACCGCATCGAGACCGGTACCTTCCTGGTGGCGGCGGCGGCCACCGGCGGGCGCGTGCGCGTGCGCAATACCCGCGCCGACATCATGGAAGCGGTACTCAGCAAGCTCGAGGAGGCCGGCGGCAAGATCACCTCCGGTGAGGGCTGGATCGAGCTCGACATGCAGGGGCGTCGGCCGCGGGCGGTGAACATTCGCACCGCGCCTTATCCGGCGTTCCCGACCGACATGCAGGCGCAGTTCGTGGCGCTCAATGCGGTCGCCGAGGGTACCGGCACCGTGGTCGAGACGATCTTCGAAAACCGCTTCATGCACGTGCAGGAGCTCAATCGCATGGGCGCGCACATTGCCCTGGAGGGCAATACTGCGGTGGTGACCGGGGTCGAGCGCCTTTCCGGGGCGCCGGTGATGGCAACCGATCTGCGCGCGTCGGCAAGCCTGGTGGTGGCAGCGATGGTGGCTCAGGGTGAGACCCTGGTCGACCGGATCTATCACATCGACCGTGGCTACGAGTGCATCGAGGAAAAACTGCAGCTGCTGGGTGCGCGGATTCGCCGCGTGCCGGGCTAGCCGGGTGTAGAGATACCATGAGCGATCAACTGATTCTCGCGCTCTCCAAGGGGCGCATTCTCGAAGAGACGCTGCCGCTGCTGGCGGATGCCGGGGTGGTGCCGGCGGACGACTTCGGCAAGAGCCGCAAGCTGTTGTTCGATACCAACCTGCCCGACGTCAAGCTGGTGGTGATCCGCGCGGTGGATGTGCCCACCTATGTACAGCTGGGCGCGGCCGATCTCGGCGTGGCGGGCAAGGACGTCCTGCTCGAGCATGGCGCCGAAGGGCTCTACGAGCCGCTGGATCTGGAGATCTCGCGCTGCCGGCTGATGACCGCCGGGATCGTCGGCGCCCAGCCGACGCACGCGCGGCGCCGGGTGGCGACGAAGTTCGTCGAGGTCGCACGCCGCTATTATGCCGAGCAGGGCATCCAGGCCGAGGTGATCAAGCTCTACGGCGCCATGGAGCTGGCGCCGCTGATGAATCTGGCCGACGAGATCGTGGATATCGTCGACACCGGCAATACCCTGCGTGCCAATGGCATGGAGCCGCGTGAGCTGATCGAGGAGATCAGTACTCGACTGGTGGTCAACAAGGCCTCGATGACCATGAAGCATGCGCGCCTGAAACCGCTGATCGAACGCCTGCGTGGCGCCGTCAGCGCCCGCCGCGAGAGCGCCTGATCCTGAGTGATGTGCCGTGCGTCCGTGCCGACGGCCGGGTGCAGGCAATGACCGAGAGAGTGAATCGATGAGCCAAACTCCGACCATCGCCCGCCTGAACACGCGGGATGCCGACTTCGATGCGCGCCTCGACGCGCTGCTGGCCTGGGAGGGCGTGTCCGATCATTCGGTGGCGGCACGGGTCGACGAAATCCTGGCGGCGGTGCGCCAGCGGGGCGACGCCGCGCTGATCGAATACACCCAGCGCTTCGACCGGTTGACCCTCTCCAGCGCCGCCGATCTCGAACTCGCCGGCGAGCGCCTGGCTGCGGCCTACGCCGGGCTGCCGGACGCGCAGCGCGACGCCCTCAGCCATGCCGCGGAGCGCATCCGCAGCTACCACGAGCAGCAGAAGCCCGGCTCCTGGCACTACGAGGAGGCCGACGGCACGCTGCTGGGGCAGAAGGTCACGCCGCTCGAGCGGGTGGGTATCTATGTGCCCGGCGGCAAGGCGGCCTATCCCTCCTCGGTGCTGATGAATGCGATTCCGGCCCAGGTCGCCGGGGTGGCGGAGATCGTCATGGTGGTGCCGACCCCCGATGGCGTGGTCAACGAGCTGGTGCTGGCGGCGGCACACCTGGCCGGCGTGCACCGGGTCTTCTGCGTCGGTGGCGCCCAGGCGGTTGCGGCGCTCGCCTACGGCACCGAGAGCGTGCCGCGGGTGGACAAGATCGTCGGCCCCGGCAACATCTACGTGGCCACCGCCAAGCGTGCGGTGTTCGGGCAGGTGGGTATCGATATGATCGCCGGGCCCTCGGAGATTCTGGTCGTCTCCGATGGCGGTACCGATCCCGAGTGGCTGGCGCTGGATCTGTTCTCCCAGGCCGAGCACGACGAAGATGCCCAGGCCATTCTGGTGACCTGGGATGCCGAGCACCTGGAAGCGGTACACGCCGCCATCGAGCGTCTGCTGCCGACCCTGGAGCGCGCCGAGATCATTCGTCAGTCGCTGTCGCGGCGCGGAGCCCTGGTGCTGTGCGACGGGCCCGAGCAAGCGGTGGCCCTGGTCGACCGCATCGCCCCCGAGCATCTGGAGCTGTCGGTAGCCGCACCGCGCGAGATGGCCGAGCAGGTGCGCCATGCCGGTGCCATCTTCATGGGCCGCTACACCGCCGAGGCGCTGGGTGACTACTGCGCCGGCCCCAACCACGTGCTGCCGACGTCGGGCACGGCGCGTTTCTCCTCGCCGTTGGGGGTCTACGACTTCCAGAAGCGTTCGTCGCTGATCGAGTGCTCGGCCGCCGGTGCCGACCGCCTGGGGCGTACCGCCTCGGTGCTGGCCCGGGGTGAGTCGCTCACCGCCCACGCACGCTCGGCGGAGAGCCGCTGGCAGCGTTGAGGCACAGCCAGCGGTGCCAGGGTTTTTACGCAAAGGGTTTTTTGCGAAAGCGCTTTTTGCGAAAAGAAGGTCCAACGCGATTGCCGCCNNGGCGGCAATCGCGTTTCCGGTGGCCGGGTAGTGGGCGTTGGCGGATGGTTCAGTCTGCCTCGGAAGCCGACCCGCTGCTGTTCGGCGCCGCGGTGTCGCTTTTTGGCGTGGTGCCGGCATCGGGGGCATCCGAGCGATTCGAGCTCGAGCCCTTCGTGCCGCTGTCCGGCGTGCTGCTGCCATCGCTACCGCGCTTGGTGTCGCCGGCGGTGGGTTCGGGACGCTCGCCGACGGTGAGTGTCACTTCGCGCTTCTCGCCGTTGCGCAGGATGGTGATCGGGAGCTGGGTGCCGGGGGAGATCTCGGCGATGTCGACCATGGTCTCGCGCGGGTCGAGAATCGGCTTGCCGCGAATCGCCAGCAGGATGTCCCCCGGTTCGAGTCCGGCCTTGGCCCCCGGGCCGCCGGCCACCACGTTAGCGATGATCACACCGCTCAGGGTCTTGAGTCCGAAGGAGGCGGCCAGGTCGGGTGTCATCTGCTGGGCGTCGATGCCCAGCCAGCCGCGGATCACCCGGCCCTGGGTGACGATGTCGTCGAGAATGCTGCGTGCCAGGTTGGTGGGGATGGCGAAGCCGATGCCCTGCGAGCCGCCGGAGCGTGAGAAGATCGCGGTATTGATGCCGACCAGGGAGCCGTTGGCATTGACCAGGGCGCCACCGGAGTTGCCGGGGTTGATCGCGGCGTCGGTCTGGATGAAGTCCTCGTAAGCGTTGAGCCCGATATGGTCACGCCCGGTCGCGCTGATGATCCCCATGGTCACCGTCTGGCCGACCCCGAACGGGTTGCCGATCGCCAGCGCCACGTCGCCGATGGCGACGTTTTCGGAGTTGCTGAGCTTGATCACCGGCAGGTCCTTGAGGTCGATCCTGAGCACCGCGAGATCGCTTTCCGGATCGGTGCCGATCACCTTGGCGATCGCCTCGCGACCGTCGCGCAGCGCGACCTGGATCTCGTCGGCGTCGTTGATCACATGGTTGTTGGTGAGGATGTAGCCATCCTTGCTGACGATGACGCCGGAGCCGAGACTCGACAGCATGCGCTGACGCTGCGGCAGATTCTTGCCGTAGAACTGGCGGAAGAAGGGGTCGGACATCAACGGGTGCTGGCGGGTATCGACGATCTTCGAGGAGTAGACGTTGACCACGGCCGGGGCAGCCTGGTTGACCGCTTCCGCGTAGCTCACCGTGGGGTTGCCGCGCACCAGCGGCGGAGCTTCCTCGACGCTGGGGGCCGCGCGTTCACCGCCGCCGGAGAGGTGGGCGGTGGTGGTGTGGTTGGCATTGGTGGCCTGGCTGGGGGTGGCGCGTTCCCCGCCGCCGCCGAGCAGCGACGGGAAGGCGTAGAGCAGCACGATGGCGAGCAGGATGCCGCAGACGGTGGGCCAGAATAGCGCGGCAAAGTGACGGCGCATGCGCGGGGTCCTTGGGCTGATAGCGGCCACGGGAGGCCGCCACCGGGGTGTCTGTCCGGGGTGTATGGCGGTCGCGAGCCGCGCGCTGCGGCCCGGCGCCGAATGCCCTGGCGGCGCCTGTGATGCCGCGGGCGGGCACAGGGGCTCGACGGCGTCGACCTCGAGTGCGAGTGTAACATTCATCGATGACTTTGCGCGGGAGAGAGCATGATTTCACGAGCAGCCCTTCAGGCGGCGATCGACGCCGAACTCCGCCCCCAGGCGTTCAAGGACTACACCGTCAACGGCTTGCAGGTCGAGGGGCGCGAACGCATCACCCGGGTGATGACCGGGGTGACGGCATGTCAGGCGCTGCTCGACGCGGCGGTGGCGTGGGAGGCCGATGCAGTGCTGGTGCACCACGGCTATTTCTGGAAGAACGAGCCGGTAGCGGTGACCGGCATGAAGCGCCGCCGCTTCGCGACGTTACTCGGCCATGACATCAATCTGCTGGCCTACCATCTGCCCCTGGATGCCCATCCGGAGCTCGGCAACAACGCCTGCCTCGGCCGCCGGCTGGGGCTGGTGGCCGAACGCTGCCTGGATGGCGAGCTGGGGCAGGGGCTTCTGTGGTATGGCGCCCCCGATACTGGGCTCGACGGGGCCGCGCTGGACAGCCACGCGCTCGCCGCGCGAGTCGAGTCGGCGCTGGGGCGGCGGCCGCTGCTGGTCGAGGGGCACCAGGGGCCGCTCGAGCGTATCGCCTGGTGTACCGGTGGCGCCCAGGACATGCTGCCGCTGGCCGCCGAGGCGGGCGCGCAGGCGTTCATCTCCGGCGAGATTTCCGAGCGCACCACCCATCTGGCGCGAGAGCTGGGGGTCACCTATCTGGCGGCGGGGCATCACGCCACCGAACGCGATGGGGTCGAGGCGCTGGGCGAGTGGCTGGCGGCACGTTTCGATATCGAGCACCGTTTCGTGGATATCGATAACCCCGCTTGAGCGCGATCAGCGCAGAGGGCGAGGCGGTGAGAGAGCATGCAGGGGGAGTAGTGGGGGCTGCCGCCGGGCGAGGCGCCGGCGGCAGTGAAACGGGTGTGGACTCAGTAGCGCGGTGGTTGGCTGACGTTCTCCTCCTCGTCGCGCTTCTTGCGCACGCCGTAGTCCTCGGCCAGAGTGCCGCGGTTGCCATCGGCGTAGTCCCGCGGGACCTGGGGGACGTCGACATTGGCGTCCTCTTCCTCGCCCTGGCCATGCAGCCGGCGCTTGAGCTGCAGGTCATCGACCAGGCGATCGGCACCGTTTACCAGATGGCTTTCGAGCTCCTGGCTCTGGCGCTGGATGCTGGAGGCGAGATCGGCGACCTTGGCGAAGTGGTCGTTGAGCGAGTCGCGAACCTGATTGAGCTCGAGCTCGGTTTCGGCCAGACGCTGACGCACCTTCTGATTGCGCGCCACGTTGGCGTTGAGCAGATGGTAGCAAAGGGCGCCGATACCGATGCCCGCGAGGAAGCAGGCGATGGCCAGGATCCAATCGATATTGCTTTCGTTCACTATGCGCTCCTTTGGCGTCGTGCCCGGCCTCGGCGTGACCGGCACGACCATGCTTGAGATCGTTGCAAACCCATTATATCGATCGGTTCGGTGATCGGGTCAAACCTCGCGTGTGGGGATGACGCTGTCAAGACTTTCGTCGAGCGCTATAATCCCCCGCCATCCGTTCCTGCATGAGGCCATCGATCCGCCATGACTGCTCCCCGCTCCGCGACGTCCGCTGCCAATGCCCAGACGCCGATCGCGCGTTACCGCGCCGATCTCGAGCGCGACGACTTCAGCTACGACGCGGCGCAGGAGAATGCCGTCAAGCACCTGCAGCGCCTCTACGACGACCTGCTGCGGGCGCCGGCTCCCAAGCCCTCTACCACCGGTGCCGGCGGCGATTCGGCGCTCTCCAAGGTCGCCGGGCTGTTCGGCAAGCGCAAGGCGGCCGCGCCCGAGGCGCCGGCCAAGCCGGCGGTCATGGGACTCTACTTCTGGGGCGGTGTGGGACGCGGCAAGACCTATCTGGTCGACGTCTTCTTCGAGTCGCTGCCGTTCGAGCGCAAGATGCGCACCCATTTCAACCGCTTCATGCAGCGCGTCCACCGTGAGCTCGACGCCCACAAGGGCGAGAAGAACCCGCTGACCCAGATCGCCGCGCAGTTCGCGCGCGAGGCGCGGGTGATCTGCTTCGACGAGTTCTACGTCAAGGACATCACCGACGCCATGATCCTGGGCAATCTGATGGAGGCGCTGTTCGCCCAGGGCGTGGTACTGGTGGCGACCTCCAATATCGTGCCCGACGACCTCTACAAGGATGGCCTGCAGCGTTCGCGCTTCCTGCCGGCGATCGATCTGCTCAAGCGCAATTGCGAGGTGGTCAATGTCGACTCCGGGGTCGACTACCGCCTGCGCGCGCTGGAGCAGGTGGAGATCTTTCACTCGCCGCTGGACGACGAGGCCGAGCGCTCGCTGGCCAGGAGTTTCCGGTCGGTTGCCGGTAGCGAAGGGCGCGAGAATGCCAAGCTCACCATCAACCATCGCGAGTTGAGCGCGCGCCGGCTGTGCGAGGGGGTGGTGTGGTTCGACTTCAAGGCGATCTGCGACGGGCCGCGTAGCCAGAACGACTACATCGAACTGTCGCGGGAGTACCACACGGTGCTGGTCTCCAAGGTGCCGCGCATGGGGGCGGGCAGCGACGACCAGGCACGTCGCTTCATCAGCATGGTCGACGAGTTCTACGACCGCGCGGTGAAGCTGCTGCTCTCGGCGGAGACCGAGGTGGAGTCGCTCTACACCGGTGGCAACCTCAGCTTCGAGTTCGAGCGGACGCTGTCGCGGCTGCAGGAGATGCAGTCGCGGGACTATCTGGCGCTGGCTCACAAACCTTGAAGGGCAGGGCATGACGGGGCGGCGCGAGACAGGCTCGTATCCCTCTTTCGCCGCTCAAGGGGCTCGTGTACAATACGCGCTCTTCGCTCCGTTGTCGCTCCTGTCGGGAGAGGCAACCCAAGAAAAATAGGGATGGTCGAGAAGCCTGGCTTCGAGACCCAAATACGCTTATTTGGTGAAACACTCATGAAGACGTTCAGTGCCAAGCCGCAAACCGTGCAGCGCGACTGGTATGTCGTCGATGCATCGGGCAAGACGCTCGGTCGTCTGGCGACGGAGATCGCCCGTCGCCTGCGTGGCAAACACAAGCCGGAATACACCCCGCACGTCGACACCGGCGATTACATCGTCGTGGTCAACGCCGAGAAGGTGCACGTCACCGGCAACAAGGCGCAAGCCAAGAATTACTACCGTCATACCGGTTACCCGGGCGGCCTGCGCTCCATGTCGTTCGAGAAGCTGATCGACCACGCTCCTGAGCGTGTGATCGAGAGCGCCGTCAAGGGCATGCTGCCCAAGGGCCCGCTGGGTCGTGCCATGTACGCCAAGCTCAAGGTGTACGCTGGTACCGAACATCCGCACGCCGCGCAGCAGCCGCAAGAACTGAACATCTGAGGGTAGACCGCAATGGCACAACAGTACTACGGCACCGGGCGTCGCAAGACCTCCACCGCTCGTGTGTTCCTCAAGCCGGGCACCGGCAAGATCACCGTCAACAGCCGTGAGCTGGGCGAATACTTCGGCCGCGTCACCGCGCAGATGGTCGTGCGTCAGCCGCTCGAGCTGACCGAGACCACCGGCCAGTTCGACGTCTACATCACCGTCCAGGGTGGCGGCGGTTCGGCCCAGGCCGGCGCCATTCGTCACGGCATCACCCGTGCGCTGATGGACTACAACGAAGAGCTGCGCAAGCCGCTGCGTGCGGCTGGCTACGTGACCCGCGACGCGCGCGAAGTCGAGCGTAAGAAAGTCGGTCTGCGTAAAGCCCGCCGTCGTCCGCAGTTCTCCAAGCGCTGATCCGTCCCGGATCCCACGCGCGCTCGACGCCCGGCTCACCATGGTCGGGCGTTTTGCTGTTGGTACCTTTGCTGGCGATGCCGGTGCGCTGGCCGTGCGGTCAGCGAGCCCCTGGCGGGTTGCCCGCCGTGTTATCATTGACAGCTGAATCAATGCGAGGAATGTTTCATGGGTGTAGTGGCCAAGCGATCGTCGATGACTTTCTACTCCGGCAGCGATGATCACTTCAGTCATCGCGTGAGAATCGTGCTGGCCGAAAAGGGGGTTGCCGTCGATATCCTGGATGTCTCGGCCGACGAGCACAACGCCGAGCTCGCCGATCTCAACCCCTACAACAGCGTGCCCACGCTGCTCGATCGTGACCTGGTGCTCTACGAGTCCAAGGTGATGATGGAGTATCTCGACGAGCGCTTCCCGCATCCGCCGCTGCTGCCGGTCTATCCGGTGGCGCGCGCGCAGAGCCGCCTGTGGATGCATCGCATCGAACGCGAGTGGTGCCCGCTGGTCGAGCAGATCCAGCAGGGTTCCAAGAAGGACGCCGAGAAAGCGCGCAAGGAGCTGCGTGAGAGCCTGGCGGGCATCTCGCCGATCTTCGAGGACATGCCCTACTTCATGAGCGAAGAGTTCACTCTGGTCGACTGCTGCATCGCGCCGATTCTGTGGCGTCTGCCGACGCTGGGCGTGGAGCTGCCGGAGAAGCAGGTCAAGCCGCTGATGAGCTACATGGAGCGCGTGTTCGCGCGCGATGCCTTCAAGGCGTCGCTGTCCGAGTCCGAACGTGAAATGCGCAGCTGAGACCGCTCGCCGGTCAAGCCGCTCGAGAAGGAGGTGACATGCTGACCAGTCGTCCCTATCTGGCGCGAGCCCTGTACGAATGGCTGCTCGACAACGATCAGACGCCTTACATCGTGGTCGACGCCGGCAGGCCGGGCGTGCGCGTGCCTCAGCAGTTCGTGCAGAACGGCCAGATCGTGCTCAATATCGCCCCGGCTGCGGTGCGCGACCTGCAGATCGACAATGCCGCGCTGACCTTCGGTGCCCGCTTCAGCGGCCAGCCGATGCAGGTGGTGGTGCCGACCGATGCCCTGATCGCCATCTATGCGCGTGAGAATGGCGTCGGCATGGTGTTCGGGCAGGAGCCTGTAATGCCCGAGTTCGCCGCCGAGGAAGAAGCGGAGCTGGAAGACGATGGCCGTCCGTCGCTCGAGAGCGTCGACGATGCCTCGGCCAGTGCCGAGGCGTCTGACGCCGACGACGGGCCGCGTCCCGAGAAGGGCAAGCCGTCGCTGCGTATCGTCAAGTAGTCGGCTGACGCCACGCCTGCCATTGCGCAGAAATCAAAAACCGCCGCCGANNTCGGCGGCGGTTTTTTCATGCCTTGCCTAATCTCGTCAAAGTCGCGCTGGCTCGAGCCAGCGCTGACGGCCTTTCTACCAATCCTAGTTGAGGTATTCGAAGACCTTGACGATACGCTGCACGCCGCCGACACCCGAGGCGGCGTTGACCACTTCACCGGCCTGTTTCTGGGTCACCAGGCCCATCAGGTAGACCGTGCCATTCTCGGTGATCACGCGGATCAGGTTGGCATCGATATCCTCGTTGGCGACCAGGTTGGCCTTGATGCGTCCGGTGATCCAGGTGTCATTCATGCGCTGGCTGAGCGGGGTGTTGGCCGAGACCATCAGCTCGTTGTGGACCTGGCGCACGCTGCGCACCTGCTGAGCGATCTCGCCGGCTTTCTGCTTGAGCTCCTGGCTCGGCACCTGGCCGGTCAGCAGCACATTGCTGTTGTAGCTGTCGATGTTGATGTGGGCATCGCCGAAGCGCGCATCGGCCGCCTGCAGATCACTGTAGATCTTGCTCTGGATGGTGCTGTCCTCGACCTTCGCCCCCGGTGTGCGCTCGGCGTAGTTCTCCTGGGTGTTCTGGCTGGCACAGCCGCCCAGGGTGAGCAGGGCGATCACGCATGCGGAGAGAATCAGTGTCTTCTTCATGGGGTTCACTCGTTGCTACCGAAAAGTTGTTGATCGATCAAGTCGCACAGGCAGTGGATGACCAGCAGGTGGACCTCCTGGATGCGTGCGGTAGAGGTCGCCGGCACGCGGATCTCGCAATCTTCCTGGCCCAGCAGCGAGGCCATATCACCGCCATCGCGGCCGGTCAGCGCGACCACGCTCATCTCGCGGTCATGCGCTGCCTGGATCGCCTGTACCACGTTGGCCGAGTTGCCGCTGGTGGAGATGGCGAGCAGGATGTCGCCCGGCTGACCGAGGGCGCGGATCTGCTTGGAGAAGACGTCGTTATAGCTGTAGTCGTTGGCGATCGAGGTCAGCGTCGAGGTGTCGGTGGTCAGGGCCAGGGCCGGCAGGCTGGGGCGCTCGCGCTCGAAGCGGTTGAGCAGCTCCGAGGAGAAGTGCTGGCTGTCGCCGGCGCTGCCGCCGTTGCCACAGGCCAGGATCTTGCCCTCGCTGACCAGGCACTGGACCATCATCTGGCTGGCGACCTCGATGAAGGGCGGAAGCACCTCGCTGGCGTAGGTCTTGGTGTCGATGCTGGCGTTGAAGTGATCGAGTATGCGTGCTTGAAAGTCCATGGATCGCCTATTGGACGGTTAATATGCGTCGAATGCGGCACGAATCCAGTCGAATTCGAGATCGGGCTGGCTGCCGGTGACGCCGACGACGTCGAAGCGGCACGGACATGATAGCCGCTGTGCCTGGAGATAAAAACGCGCCGCGCGGACGAGGCGGCGCTGCTTGGCGGCGGTGATCGTCTCCATCGGGTCGCCGTAGTCGGAGCGCCGGCGATGGCGCACCTCGACGAACACCAGGGTGTCGCCGTCGCGCATCACCAGGTCGATCTCGCCGCCCTTGGCGTGCTGGTTGCTGGCCACCAGCGTGAGGCCGTGGTTGGCCAGCCAGCGGGCGGCGGCCTGTTCCACCGCCAGCCCACGAGCGCGGGCGTCAGTTCCCGCCGGCATCGCCGTTGCCATTCGTTGCCGGGCCGAGCGGATCCCCCGGCACGCCATCCGTACCATTACCGGTCGTGGCACTGGCGTTCGGGGTGCCGCTGTTGCTGCCGCTCGACGTCTGCTGCTGGGTGCCGGCGTTGCTGCCGTCGCCCAGCGTCGCCCCCGGAGAGGCAAGCAGCGGCTGGGGCACGCCGGCCTGGAACACGGCCCAGGGCAGGGTGCGCTGGATGCGCCCGTCTTCGCGCGCCTGCAGGTTACCGGTGGCGCCGTACACCTGGGTGCTGGGTAGCGCCTGCAGCAGCGGCAGGCGGCGCGCCAGCTCCAGGGCGTCCACACCCATGGCGTTGAGCTTGAGTAGACCGGGGTCGTCCTGGGTCGCCAGCTGGCGGTAGGTGGTGGCGTAGGGCAGGGCGTCGACCCCGCCGGCGGCGGCGTCCGGAATCATCCACGGCAGGTCGACGAACTGGACGTCGTTGAGATCATGGTCGGCGCGCGGCTGCGGCGTGCCCTCGTAGATCTGCGAGGTGGCGTAGACCGGCAGCTTGCCGGCGTAGTAGAAGTCGAGGGTCGGCGGAACCTGGCGGGCGTAGCTGGGCAGTGCGAGCAGGAACAGCATGTCCGGTTTCGATGAGCCGCCTTTGAGCATCCGGCTGACCGCCTTGGTGACCGAACCCGAGGGATCGTAACTGACCACCGAGGCGAGCTGGCCGCCGTCTTGCTGCCAGCGGTCGCGGAACGCCGCCAGTACCCGTGAGCCCCACTCGTTGTCGGGGACCAGAATGCCGGCGTGGCGGTGACCGTCGAGATAGGCCCGTTGGGCCACCTGGCGCGCTTCGTCCTCGGCGGAGAGGCCGTACTGGAACAGCTCGGCGGCCTGGTTGCGCGCGTGCTCGCCGTAGTTCAGGGCCAGTGTCGGCAGGGGCACGCTGGCGCGGGTCTCCAGTTGATTGACCTTGTCCTTGCTCAACGGGCCGATGACCGCCTGGGCGCCGCCGAGGGTGGCCTGGGCGTAGAGGGCATCGATGTCCTGCTGGCTCGAGTCGATGAAGGTGAGCGCTGGCACCTTCTCGCCCTGGGCGCGGGCGTCGTCCAGGCGCGCTTCCATGCCTTGGCGGATCGCTTTGGCGACATTGGCCAGCGGGCCGCTCTCGGGCAGCAGCACGGCGACGCGGTCGATCTGACGCCCCTCGACCTGATGCAGGGCGCTGAGCTCCTGCGGCAGGCGGCGATTGGCCGGGTGGTCAGGATAGCGGCTGCGCCACTGGTCGAGGCGGTCGAACAGGCCCGCGACGTCGCCGCTGGCGCTGCGGTAGAGGCGCGCCAGGGCGACCCAGCCCTGGGTGAGGGAGTCGTTGCTGCTGGCGGCGAGGGTGTCGAGGCCGGCGGGGCTCAGGCGTGACAGCGGCTTCCAGATCTCGTCGTTGAGCTCATAGGGGGCGTTGTCGCGCTGCAGGCCAATGAGCAGATCGGCGGCGGCCTCCGGCTCGCCGATCATGTCCAGTGCGATGCCGCGGCGATAGCGCAGCGTCTGGGCGTCGGCAGTGGGGATGGCAATGCCGCTGTCGAGGATGTCGGTGGCGCGGACCACGCTCCAGCCATCCTTCTCGGCGAGGCCGGCATCCGACATCACCAGCGCCCAGCGCACGCGCAGGTCGGGAGCGAGCTGGGCGCCGTCGATCTGTCCCGCGATCTGCAGCGCCTGCCGGGTATCCCCCTGGCGTGCTAGAATCTCCGCCGCCTGCAGGCGCGTGGCCGCAGCCTGCTGGCCGCTCTGGCTGCGGGCCTGGTCGAGCAGCGTCTGGGCGTCGGGGCCGCTGCTGCCCGGCATCATGCCGGTTCCGGCGCAGCCGGCCAGGATCAAGGCTGCCATCGCCGGCAGGAGAAGTCGCCGCAGGGCGTAACGCATAATGTCTGTCCCTTTTCCGTATTTGAGAGGCCGTGCGCTGTCGCGCCCCAGTGGCAGTGACGGTGGCCGGCCTCGGTTCCCTCGTTCCGCTGGCGACTGCCGGCCAGCGGCGGCGGCCGTCGAAACGACTCCCTGAACTCTCGCTGCCGAGCGCCCTTGGCGAGGGCGAGGCGCTACGCGGCGACAACGCGAGACTGCGTCGACCCGAGCGACGAGCGACGAGCGGATCGTGCGCGAGACGCCTGGTACAGGATCTTCCCCATGCACCGCAACCCGGATGTTACCGAATGAGCGAGACAAATGAAGGCGTATTGTACGTGGTCGCTACGCCGATTGGGAATCTCGAGGACCTGAGTGCCCGCGCCGCGCGGGTGCTGAGTGAGGTCGACCGGATCGCCGCCGAGGATACCCGGCATACCCAGCGCCTGCTGCGTCACCTGGGGATCGAGCGGCCGCTGGTCTCTCTCCACGAGCACAACGAGGCCGCCCGCGCCGAGTGGCTGCGCGAGCGGCTGGCGGCGGGTGAGCAGCTGGCGCTGGTCAGCGATGCCGGCACGCCGCTGATCTCCGACCCGGGATTCGTGCTGGTGCGCGAGCTGCGCCGCAGCGGTTTCCGGGTGGTGCCGGTGCCCGGCGCCTGCGCACTGGTGGCGGCGCTCAGCGTGGCCGGGCTGCCGACCGATCGCTTTCTCTTCGAAGGCTTTCTGCCGGCCAAGTCGACGGCGCGCCGACGCCAGCTGGAAGCGGACGCCGAGCGTACCGAGACGCGTGTCTTCTATGAGTCGCCGCACCGGATTCGCGATCTGCTCGCCGACCTGGAAGCGACGCTGGGGGCGCGCCGGGTGGTGCTGGCACGGGAGCTGACCAAGACCTTCGAGACGCTGCTCGAGGGCACGCCCGGCGAGCTGCTGGCGCGCATGGCGGAAGATCCGGACCAGACCCGCGGCGAGTTCGTGGTCATGGTGGCCGGTGCCGCGGCGGCCGAGCTCGCCGCGGATGCCGCCGAGGGCGAAGCGCTGATCGCCGCGATGCTGGCCGAGGGGGTGGGCGTCAAGAGTGCCGCGGCGGTGGCGACACGGCTGCTCGGCGGGCGCCGCAAACAGTGGTATCAGTTGGCCCTGACGCAGCAGTCCGAGGCGCCATGAGACACGCCTGGCGCGTCGCCGTTCGGCGACAGGTGGGGCGCCGCGCGTCGATGGCTGCAGCCCAGTGTTGAGAGGGGCAGGGGGTGCTGCTATTCTTGCGCGCTTGGGAGTTGGCCAGACAGTCGCCGCCGGTTGATCCGGGGGAGGAAAGTCCGGGCTCCATAGGGCGAGGTGCCAGGTAACGCCTGGGCGGCGCAAGCCGACGGCCAGTGCAGCAGAGAGTAGACCGCCTAAGCCGCTTCGGCGGCCGGTAAGGGTGAAAGGGTGCGGTAAGAGCGCACCGCGCGCCTGGTAACAGTGCGTGGCACGGTAAACCCCACCTGGAGCAAGACCAAATAGGGATCCTTCGGCGCGGCCCGCGCTGGATCCGGGTAGGTTGCTCGAGAGGTATGGCGACGTACCTCCTAGATGAATGACTGTCCTCGACAGAACCCGGCTTATCGGCCGACTCCCTCCTCTTTTTTCGCCGTTCGAATACCGAGATCCGCATGCTGCACCGCGACAAGGCTCCACAGGCACACGACGATGGCGCGGCCGGCTCGCCGGACTACCGCCACACCAGTGTGCTGCTCGATGGCGCGGTCGAGGCGCTGGTGCAGGCACCGAACGGCTGCTACCTGGATGGTACCTTCGGTCGTGGCGGCCACTCGCGGGCGATTCTCGAACGTCTCGCCCCTGACGGGCGGCTGCTGGCGATCGATCGTGACCCTGCCGCGCTGGCCGCGGCCGCGGCGATCTCCGATCCTCGCTTTGACATTCGCCCGGGGGTCTTCGCCGAGCTCGATCAGCACGCCGCAGCCGCGGGTCTGATGGGCAAGCTCGATGGCGTGCTGCTCGATGTCGGCGTCTCTTCGCCGCAGCTCGACGACCCCGAGCGCGGCTTCAGCTTCCTGCGTGATGGCCCCCTCGACATGCGCATGGACCCCAGCTCCGGGGTCGGTGCCGCGGCCTGGATCGCGCGCAGCGACGAGCAGGAGATGGCGCGGGTGTTCAAGACCTACGGCGAGGAGCGCTTCGCCAAGCGTATCGCGCGGGCCATCGTCGCGGCGCGCCGTGAGGCACCGATCGCGCGTACCCAGCAGCTGGCCGAGATCGTCAAGGCCGCGCATCCGGCCTGGGAGAAGGGCAAGCATCCGGCGACCCGGGTCTTCCAGGCGATTCGCATCCATCTCAACGACGAGCTGGGGCAGCTCGAGCGTGCGCTGAGCGCCGCGCTGGAGACCCTCGCCCCGGGTGGTCGCATGGTGGTGATCAGCTTTCACTCCCTCGAGGATCGGCTGGTCAAGCGCTTCATTCGTGATCAATCCCGCGGCGACACCCACTTGCCCCGCGGCATGCCGATACGCGAGGATCAGCTCAACAAGCGGCTCAAGCCGGTGGGCAAGGCACTGCGTCCCGGTGAGCGCGAAGTCGATGGCAATCCCCGTGCGCGCAGCGCGGTGATGCGCATCGCCGAGAAGTTGGCGTAAAGGAGCTCCATGGCCGTTCAAGGAAGACGCAGGCCCCCGCTCTATGGGGACTGGCCATTCGCCCGCCGCACGGGCACCCGTTCGATCATCCTGATCCTGCTCATCGTCGCTATCCTCGCCAGTGCGCTGGCGATCATCAGCACGTCCCACCTCACCCGCCTGCAGTACGCACGGCTGCAGAAGCTCGAGAACCAGCGCGATGCGCTGCAGACCGAGTGGGGGCGCCTGCTGCTGGAGGAGAGCACCTGGTCGTCGCCGGCCCGCATCGAGGCGCTCGCCAGCAAGCGCCTGGACATGCGCGTGCCGAGCGTGGGTGACGTCAAGGTCATCACCCCATGAGCGCCACGCGCCGACGCACCGCTACCCCCAAATCCCGCGCCGCGAATGCGCCGCTGGGGGGCGGCCGCTACTGGTTCATGCTGTGCATCATTCTGGTCGCCCTCGCTGCCTTGGTGGGGCGCGTGGTCTATCTGCAGGTGATCGACCGCAGCTTCCTGCAGGATCAGGGCGATGCACGCACCCTGCGGGTGGAGTCGATCGGTGCCCACCGCGGCATGATCAGCGATCGCAACGGTGACCCGCTGGCGATCTCGACCCCGGTGGTCACGCTTTGGGCCAACCCGCAGGAGCTGCCTACCGACCCGATCCAGCTCACCATGCTGGCCCAGGCGCTCAAGGTCGACCCGCAAGAGCTGCGCGATCGCGTTGGCCGCTACGCCCAGAAGGAATTCATGTATCTGCGGCGTCAGCTCACCCCGGCCCAGGCCCAGCCGGCGATTGATCTGCAGGTGCCCGGGGTCTACGCCCGCGACGAGTACAAGCGCTACTACCCGGCGGGCGAGGTGGCGGCCCAGCTGGTCGGAGTGACCAATGTCGACGACCGCGGGCAGGAGGGGCTGGAGCTGGCCTACAACCGCTATCTGACCGGCGAGCCGGGCAAGCGTCGCGTGCTGCAGGACCGCAAGGGGCGGCTGGTGCGCGACCTGCACCTGATCAAGGATGCTCGACCCGGCGGTGACCTCAAGCTATCGATCGATCTGCGCCTGCAGTACATGGCCTACCGTGAGCTCGCCGCCGGGGTGCGCGAGAACGACGCCGACGGTGGCTCGCTGGTGATGCTCGATGCCCGCACCGGTGAGGTGCTGGCGATGGCCAACTTGCCCTCCTACAACCCCAACAATCGCTCCGACGTCGACGTGCGCGGGCTGCGCAACCAGGCGATCACCGATGCCATCGAGCCGGGCTCGGTGATGAAGCCGCTGGCGATGTCGGCGGCGCTGGCCTCCGGTAAGTACACCCCGCAGAGTGTCATCGACACCTCGCCCGGGTGGATGGTGGTGGATGGCTACACGATTCGTGACTTCCGCAACTACGGCAAGCTCACCCCGGCGGGTATTCTGCTGCACTCCTCCAACATCGGCATGGCGCACATCGCGCTGTCGCTGCCCAAGGACACCATCTGGAACCGTTATCGCCAACTCGGCCTGGGCCAGTCGCCGGGCACCGGTTTCCCGGGTGAGAACAGTGGCAGCCTGCCGTCGCTGACCAATCTGCCGCGTAGCGCCCAGGCAGCGATGGCCTACGGCTACGGCATCGCGGTCACGCCGCTGCAGCTGGCCAGCGCCTATACCGCGATCGCCAATGACGGCAAACGCCTGCATCCGTCGCTGCTCAAGCTCAGTGGCGAGCCGGAGAGCGACCAGGTGATGGCGCCCAAGGTGGCGCACGAGCTGCTCCAGATGATGGAGCAGATCGTCAAGCCCAATGCTGGCGGCCATCTGGCGATGGTTCCCGGTTACCAGATCGCAGGCAAGACCGGTACGGTGCGCAAGGTCACCAGTACCGGCTATCAGAAGACCGCCTATCGCGGGCTGTTCGCCGGTATTGCGCCGGCCAACAATCCGCGCATCGTCACTGTGGTGATGATCGACAATCCCAAGAAGGGCGATTATTACGGTGGCCTGGTCGCTGCGCCGGTGTTCAGCCGCGTGGTTGGCAGCGCCCTGCGTCTGCTCGATGTGCCGCCGGACCAGCCCGAAGAGGAGACGGCACCATGACGCTCGAAGTCGAAGTCTCGCGTCTGATCCAGGCGCTCGCGTCGCTGTGGCCGGAGGCTGACCTAGCGTCACTGCGACGACGTCTGGCCGATGCCGACAGCGTAGCCCTGGCCCTCGATAGTCGCGATGTGAGCGGCGGCGGTGAGCTGTTCGTCGCGCTGCCCGGGGTGGATCGCGACGGACGCGAGTTCATTGCCGCGGCGCTCGAGCAGGGCGCGGTGCTGGTGCTGGCCGAGGCCCACGGGCTCGATATCGCGTGGCACGAGGACGCCCGCGTGATGGCGCTACCGGGGCTTGCCGGACGGCTGTCCGAGTTCGGCCGCCAGCTGTTCGCGGTGCCCGACGGCCTGACACTGATCGGTGTCACCGGCACCAATGGCAAGAGTTCGGTCACCCACTATATCGCCACCCTGCTGGAGGCCGTGGGGCGGCCGGCGGCGGTGATCGGCACCCTCGGTTATGGCCGCCCGCAGCGACTCAAGGCAGCGCGCCAGACCACGCCGGGGCCGCTCGAACTGCAGCAGATGCTGGGCGAGCTCGCCCGTGAGGGGGTCGAAACCGTGGCCATGGAGGTCTCCTCCCACGCCCTGGCCCAGGAGCGTCTCGGCGATACCCCGATCGAGGTCGCGGTCTTCACCAATCTGAGTCGTGACCATCTCGACTATCACGGCAGCATGGCCGCCTACGCTGCGGCCAAGGCCAGGCTGTTCCGCCGCGAGTCCCTGCGGCTGGCAGTGGTCAACGCCGACGACCCGCTGGCGCGATTGATGCTGGCGGGTCTGTCCTCCGGGGTGCGGGTGCTGGCCACCGGCGCGGCCGAGGCGACCACCCTGCGGGTGGCCGGCTGCGAGACGCTGCCGCAGGGGCTGCACGCGGTGGTCGCTTCGCCGGAAGACGAGCATCTGCTCGAACTGCCGCTGATGGGACGCTTCAATCTCGATAATGCGCTGCTGGCGATGGTCACGCTTTATGGCCTGGGTGTGCCGCTGGCGTCGCTATGGCCGGCGGCACAGACGCTGTCGCCGGTGCCCGGGCGCATGCAGCGGCTGCCGCGCGACCCTGATAGTGAAATGCCCAGCGTGGTGATCGACTACGCCCACACCCCGGATGCGCTGGACAATGCCCTGACCGCGCTGCGTGAGCATCTGCCGGCCCAGGCGGACAGCCAGCTATGGTGCGTGTTCGGCTGTGGCGGCGACCGCGACAGCGGCAAGCGACCCCTGATGGCAGCGGTCGCCGAGCGCCACGCCGACCGGCTGGTGGTGACCGACGACAATCCGCGTAGCGAGAACCCGGCGACCATTCGTGGCGAGATCGTCGCCGGTCTGTCGCCCGCGGCGGCGGCGAACGCCTGGTCGATCGATGGCCGTGGCGAGGCGATCCGGCGAGTGATCGCCGAGGCTGGCCCCCACGATATCGTGCTGATCGCCGGCAAGGGGCACGAGGATTACCAGGAGATCGCCGGTGTGCGCCACCCGTTCGACGATCTCGAGCAGGCGCGGGCGGCGTGCGCGCAGCGGGAGGCGCAGGCGTGAACCTGAGCTTGAGCGCCATCGCCGCGACCCTGGGAGCGCCCGGGGTCGCTGGGGATAGTGAGGTCGCACGCATCGTCACCGACACCCGTGAGCTTGCCCCGGGGGATCTGCTGGTGGCGCTCCAGGGCGAGCGCTTCGATGCGCACGACTTCCTCGCCATGGCGCGGGAGCGCGGTGCGGTGGGGGCAGTGGTCGCGCGTCCGGTGGCCGATCCGCTGGCACAGATCCTGGTGCCGGATACCCGTCTGGCATTGGGACTGCTGGCGCGGGCGCACCGGCTTGCCTGGGCAGGCGAGCTGGTGGCGGTCACCGGTAACAGCGGCAAGACTACGGTCAAGGAGCTGCTCGCGGCGATTCTCTCCCGGCGCGCCCCGACCCTGGCCACCCGCGGCAATCTCAACAACGACATCGGCGCGCCGCTGACCCTGCTGGGGCTGCGCGCGCCCCACCGTTACGCCGCGGTGGAGCTGGGCGCCAACCATCTCGGCGAGATCGCCTGGACCACGGCGCTGGCCCGGCCGCAGGTGGCGATCATCACCAACGTCACCGGCGCCCATGTCGGCGAGTTCGGCGGCATGGGGCAGATCGCCCAGGCCAAGGGCGAGATCCTCGCCGGCCTGGGTCGTGACGGCGTCGCCGTGCTCGACCGCCAGGAGCACTATTTTCCCGTGTGGCGGGCACTGGCGGGGAGCGCCCGCGTGCTCGATATCGCCATCGATGCCCCGGCCGCCGTCACCGCCCACGATCTGGTCTGTGATGACGCCGGGCGGTATGCTTTCACGCTCTCGCTGCCGGACGCTCCGGCGCTGACGGTGAAGCTGGCGCTGATCGGGCGCCACAATGTGCGCAATGCGCTGGTGGCGGCGGCGGCGGCCCACGCACTCGGTTTCGCGCCGGCGGAGATCGTCGCCGGGCTCGTGGCCACCACCGCGATGAGTGGGCGCATGCAGGTGGTGGCAGGCGTACGCGGCAGCCGCCTGATCGACGACAGCTACAACGCCAACCCCGGTGCCATGCGCGCCGCGCTGGAGACGCTGGCGACCCTGCCGGCGCCGCGCTGGTGCTTCCTCGGCGCCATGGGGGAGATGGGGGCCGAGTCGGCCGCGCTGCACGCCGAGGTGGGGCGCACCGCGCGCGATCTCGGTATCGATTGTCTGGGTACGTTCGGGGAACCCGCGCGTGCCGCAGCCGAGGCCTTCGGTGACGAAGGCCGCCATTTCGACGACTGGGCGGCGCTCGAGCGCTTCGCCCGTGATCAGATGCCTTCCCACGCCAGCGTGCTGGTCAAGGGATCGCGTAGTGCCGGCATGGAAAGACTCGTGGCCGCGCTGCGTGACGACGCCTCAAGGTGAATCGGACTCATGCTGCTTTTTCTGGCTGAACTGCTGACGCATTTTCAAAGTGCCTTCAACGTCTTCGGTTATCTCACCCTGCGAATCATCCTGGGGACGCTGACGGCACTGTTCCTGAGCCTGTGGATGGGGCCCCAGATGATCAAGCGCCTGGTCGAGCGCCAGATCGGTCAGGCGGTGCGCGACGACGGCCCGCAGTCACACCTCTCCAAGGCCGGTACGCCGACCATGGGCGGTGCGCTGATCCTGATCTCGATCGCCGTGAGCACCCTGCTGTGGGGCGATCTGACCAACCATTACGTGTGGCTGGTGCTGGCGGTCACGCTGGGCTTCGGCGCGATCGGCTGGGTCGACGACTTCCGCAAGGTGGTGGAGAAGAATCCACGTGGCCTGCCGGCGCGCTGGAAGTACTTCTGGCAGTCGGTGATCGGTCTCGGTGCTGCGCTGGTGCTCTATTTCACCGCCGCCAGCCCGGTCGAGATCAGTCTGATCGTGCCGCTGTTCAAGGATGTGGTGATTCCGCTCGGCGGTTTCTTCGTCGTGCTCAGCTATCTGGTGATCGTCGGCAGCTCCAATGCGGTCAACCTGACCGACGGACTCGACGGTCTGGCGATCATGCCCACCGTGCTGGTGTCGATGGGGCTGGCGGTGTTCGCCTACGCCAGCGGCAATGCGGTATTCGCCCACTATCTACATATCCCTGAAGTCCCCGGGGCCGGCGAGCTGGCGGTCTTCTGCGGCACCATCGCCGGCGCCGGGCTCGGCTTCCTGTGGTTCAACACCTACCCTGCGCAGGTGTTCATGGGCGATGTCGGTGCGCTGGCACTGGGGGCTGCGCTGGGCGTGGTGGCGGTGATCGTGCGCCAGGAGATCGTGCTGTTCATCATGGGCGGGGTGTTCGTGATGGAGACGGTGTCGGTGATCCTGCAGGTGGGCTCCTACAAGCTGACCGGGCGGCGCATCTTCCGCATGGCGCCGCTGCATCACCACTTCGAACTCAAGGGGTGGCCCGAACCGCGCGTCATCGTGCGCTTCTGGATCGTCACCGTGATGCTGGTCCTGCTGGGGCTGGCGACGCTCAAGCTGCGCTGATCCCATGACCTCGATATCGCAGCGTGCCAACGACCTGCCTGCCGGCCCGCGCCTGGTGGTGGGCCTGGGCATCTCCGGGCGTGCCATCGCGCGCTTCCTGCGCGCGCGGGGCGAAGCCTTCGTGATGGCGGATACGCGCAGCGCACCGCCGGGGCTGGAGGCCTTCCGAGCCGATTTCCCCGAGGTGACGCTGCACCTGGGGGCCCTCGATACACTGGATCTGGACGCCTTCGCCGAGATCGCGGTGAGCCCGGGTGTGGATACCGCCAGCGCCGGGCTTTCGCCCTACCGGCATAAGCTGGTGGGGGAGATCGGGCTGTTCCGGCGCTACTGCCACGCGCCGCTGGTGGCGATCACCGGCTCCAATGCCAAGTCCACGGTAACCACACTGGTGGGTGAGATGGCCCAGGAAGCGGGGCTCGATATCGCCGTGGGCGGCAACCTGGGCGAGGCGGCGCTGGATCTGCTGCTCGATCGGCCCGCGGCGGCCTGGTTCGTGCTCGAACTCTCGAGCTTCCAGCTCGAGAGCCTCGACGCCCTGGATGCCCGCTGCGCCGCCTTTCTCAACCTCTCCGAGGACCATCTCGACCGGCATGGCGACATGGCCGGCTACCGCGCCGCCAAGGCCCGTATCTTTCGCGGCGCCGAGTGCGCGGTGGTCAACGCCGAGGATAGGGCGACCTGGCCCGACGACCCCCAGCTGCCCTGTGTGCGTTTCACCCGGGCCGCACCTGCCAGCGCCAACGAGTGGGGCGTGGCGGTGCCCACCGGGGCTGAAGAGCCCTGGCTGTGTCGCGGCACCGAGGGGCTGATGCCGGTGGCGGCACTGGCCATGGCGGGGCGCCACAACCAGGCCAACGCCCTGGCGGCGGTGGCCATTGGCGAGGCGATGGGGCTGCCGTGGGCGGCGATGCGCCAGGTGCTGACGCGTTTTGGCGGGCTGCCGCACCGCGGCGAGGTGGTGGTCGAGCGGTGCGGCGTGCGCTGGATCAACGACTCCAAGGGGACCAATGTGGGCGCCACCCTGGCCGCCATCGCCGGTGTCGGCGAAGGGCTCGCCGGGCGCCTGGTGTGGCTCGGCGGGGGCGTGGGCAAGGGTGCCGATTTCACCCCGCTGGCGCCGGCGCTGGCGCGGCATGCGCGCGAGGCGGTGGTCTTCGGTCAGGATGCCGGGCGCCTGGCTGCGGCGCTCGGCGATCAACTGCCGGTGACCCGGGTCGAGACCCTGGCCGAGGCGATGCGCCGGGCCGCCGCCATCGCCGAGCCCGGTGACTGCGTGCTGCTGTCACCGGCCTGCGCCAGTCTCGATCAGTTCCCCAATTATCTGGCGCGCGGCGCGGCGTTCCGCGAGATTCTGGCGCAAGGGCAGGAAGCCACATGCTGAAAGGGCTGGAACAACGTTTCACCACCCGCCATCAATCCTTCGATGGCTGGCTGCTGCTGTCGGCGCTGGCGCTGATGCTGATCGGCTGGGTCATGGTCACCTCGGCCTCCACCGAGATCGCCGCCAGTCTCACCGGGAATCCCTACTATTTCAGTATCCGTCACGGCATCTTCGTGCTCGCGGCGATCGGGGTCGGCCTGCTGGCGGTGCGCCTGCCGCTGTGGTGGTGGCGCGAGAAGGGGCCCATGCTGCTGATCCTGGGGCTGCTGCTGCTGGTGCTGGTGCTGCTGGTGGGACGCGAGATCAACGGCAGTCGGCGCTGGATCCCGCTGGGCATCGTCAACGTCCAGGCCTCCGAGGTCGCCAAGCTGTTCATGATCGTCTACGTCGCCGGCTACCTCGAACGCTTCCTGCCCGAGGTGCGGCGCACCTGGGGCGCCTTCATGCGTCCGCTGGCGGTGATGGCGCTGATCGGCTTCCTGCTCATCCTGGAGCCGGACTACGGCGCCGTGGTGGTGATGACCGGCTGCGTGATGGGCATGCTGCTGCTCTCCGGGGCGCCGCTGTGGCGCTTTCTGCTGATCATGGTGGTGGTCGGCTCGGGGGCGGTGATGCTGGCCGTCGCCGAACCCTACCGTCTGCAGCGTATCACCAGTTTCGCCAACCCCTGGGCGGATCAATACAACACCGGCTACCAGCTGACCCAGGCGCTGATCGCCTTCGGTCGCGGGCACTGGTTCGGTCTGGGCTTGGGCAATAGCGTGCAGAAGCTCTTCTATCTGCCCGAGGCGCACACCGACTTCGTGTTCGCGGTGCTGGCCGAGGAGCTGGGGCTGTTCGGGGCGGTCGGGGTGATCCTGCTGTTCGCCCTGCTGGTGTTCCGCGCCTTCCGCATCGGACGCAAGGCGGAGCTGGCGCGGATGCCGTTCGCGGCTTACCTGTGCTACGGCATTGCCCTGGTGATCGGCGCCCAGGCCTTCATCAATATTTCGGTGAGCTCGGGCATGTTGCCGACCAAGGGTCTGACGTTGCCGCTGCTGAGCTACGGCGGCTCGAGCCTGATCGTCAGCGGTATCATGGTGGCGATGCTGTTCCGGGTCGACGCCGAAGTTCGCCGCAGCCAGCGGCGCGCCGCCGCGCCGCCACAGGGGCAGTCGTCGGCGCCGCCGGAGCGGCAGCCGCAGGGGGACGAGTCATGAGCCAACTCGAGCGCGTCCTGATCATGGCCGGCGGTACCGGTGGCCACGTGGTGCCGGCGCTGTCGCTGGCGCGGGCGCTGCGCCAGCGAGGCGTCACGGTGGAGTGGCTGGGCAGCCCGCGGGGCATCGAAAATCGGCTGGTGCCGGCGGCCGGGCTGGTGCTCCATCAGATCGACGTGGCCGGACTGCGCGGCAACGGTCTGGCCGGCTGGCTGGCGATGCCGTGGCGCCTGAGCCGAGCCGTGATGCAGGCGCGCCGGGTGATCAGACGCTTCGATCCGCAGCTGGTGGTCGGGCTGGGCGGCTTCGCCAGCGGCCCCGGCGGGCTCGCTGCCCGGCTCTGCGGCAAGCCGCTACTGGTGCATGAGCAGAATGCCATCGCCGGGTTGACCAATCGCGCCCTGGCGCGGCTGGCGACGCGCACCTATGCCGCCTTCCCGGGGGCTTTTCCAGCTTCGCGTGCCGAGGTGGTGGGTAATCCGGTACGCGAGGAGATCGCCCGCCTGGGCGAGTCACCGCGGCAGGCCCAGGCGATGGCCGGGCGGCCACTGCGGCTGCTGGTGTTGGGTGGTTCGCTGGGGGCGCAGGCACTCAACGAGCGTCTGCCCGCGGCGCTGGCAGCGCGGCCTCCTGAGAGCCGCCCGGAGGTGCGCCATCAGGCCGGCCGTGACAAGGAGTCCGCGACCCAGACGCGCTACCAGGAGTCAGGGGTGAGCGCCGAGGTGAGCGACTTCATCGATGACATGGCCGAGGCCTACGCCTGGGCCGATCTGATCGTCTGTCGCGCCGGCGCGCTGACGATCGCCGAGCTGAGCGCGGCGGCCAAGCCGTCGCTGCTGGTGCCTTTCCCCCACGCGGTGGACGATCACCAGACACACAATGCGCGCCATCTGGTCGCGGCCGGTGGCGCCGAACTGATACAGCAGAGTGAGTTGACGCCGCAGCGGCTGACGCAGGCGCTCGACGCGCTGCTGCGCCCCGACGTGCTCGCGGAGATGGCGGTCCAGGCACGCCGGGTGGCTCATCTGGATGCCGTCGAGCGCATGCTCGAGGGCTGCATGGAGGTGGCAAGTGAGCGATAGCATCGAGAATCGTCCGGTACGTTCGCATCTGGGGATGCGACGGATCCGCGGGATTCACTTCGTCGGCATCGGCGGTGCCGGCATGTGTGGCATCGCCGAGGTGCTGGCCAACGAGGGCTACACCGTCAGCGGCAGCGATCTGCGCGAGTCGGCGGTGACCCAGCATCTGCGCGAGTGCGGCATTCGCGTGGCGATCGGGCATGCCGAGGTCAATGCCGAGGGCGCCGACGTGGTGGTGGTTTCCACCGCCGTGGATGCCAGCAACCCGGAGATCGCCTGGGCCCGCGAGCATCGCGTGCCGGTGGTGCGGCGCGCCGAGATGCTGGCCGAACTGATGCGCTTTCGTCACGGCATCGCGGTCGCTGGCACCCACGGCAAGACCACTACCACCAGTCTGCTGTCGACGCTGCTGGGCGAGGCGGGGCTCGATCCGACCTTCGTCATCGGCGGTAAGCTGACCAGCGCCGGCACCAATGCGCGTCTGGGCGCTGGCGAGTTTCTGGTCGCCGAAGCCGACGAGTCGGATGCTTCCTTTCTGCATCTGCAGCCGATGACCGCCATCGTCACCAACATCGATGCCGACCACATGGCGACCTATGATGGTGACTTCACACGCTTGAAGAACACCTTCATCGAGTTCCTCCACAACCTGCCGTTCTACGGCCGGGCAGTGCTGTGTGTCGATGACGACAACGTGCGTGAACTGCTGCCGCGGGTGCAGCGCCATTTCGTCACCTATGGTTTCAGCGAGGACGCCGACTTCCGCGTCAGCGAGTTCTGGCAGGAAGCAGGGGAGATCGGCTTCGTCGCGGTGCGCCCCGAGGGCCACGCCGACCTGCGCATTCGGCTGGCGATGCCGGGGGCGCACAATGCCCTCAACGCGCTGGCGGCGATCGCCGTGGCCACCGATGCCGGTGTCGCCGACGCCGATATCGTCACCGGCATGGCCTCCTTCGGCGGCGTCGGGCGGCGGTTCCAGGTGCATGGCCACTATCCGCTCAAGCGCGGCGGCGAGGTGATGCTGGTGGATGACTACGGTCACCATCCGCGCGAGGTCGAGATGGTGATCCGCGCGGTGCGCGCCGGCTGGCCGGAGCGCCGTCTGGTGATGGTCTATCAGCCGCACCGCTACAGCCGTACCCGGGATCTCTACGAAGACTTCGTGCGCGTGCTCTCGGGGGTCGACACGCTGCTACTGTTGGATGTCTACAGCGCCGGCGAGGCGCCCATCCCCGGGGCCGAGGGCAAGATGCTGGCCGGCTCGATCCGCCAGCGTGGTCTGGTCGACCCGATGTTCGTCGAGGACAAGGCCGCGCTGCCCGATATGCTCTCCCATGTGTTGCGTTCCGACGACATCCTGATCACCCAGGGTGCCGGCGACGTGGGTGGCATTGCGCTCAAGCTGGCCGGCAGCGGCCTCGATCTCGACGAGGTGGTGCTTTGAGTTCCAGCTCGACCCGCCTGCCGGCCGCTGCGCAGAGGCGTCACCGATGAACGCCAACGCGCGGGGGGCGCTGATCGGCGTGCTGATGATCGTCGTGCTGCTCGGTGCCGGGGGGCGCGCGCTCTGGTTGTGGCTGGACAAGCCGATCGCCCGGGTCTCGATCAGCGGTGATCTCGAGTACGTCAGCGCCAGTTACCTGCAGCAGCAGCTGGCACCGCTGATCCGCGGCCACACCTGGCTCTCCATCGATCTGCCGGCGCTGCGTGACCAGGCGCGCAAGATCCAGTGGCTGCGCGAGGTCAAGGTCACCCGCGAGTGGCCCAATGCGCTGCGCTTCGAACTCTACGAGCAGGACCCGGTGGCGCGCTGGAACGACGACGCGCTGCTCAACAGTCGCGGTCAGCCGTTCCTGCCCGGGCCGATCGAGGATTTCGGCCGGCGCCTGCCCGATCTGGGTGGCCCCGAGGGTAGCGGTCGCGAGGTGCTGGCCTACTACGACTCGCTGCGGCGTACGCTCTCCGATCTCGGGCTCGAGGTCACCCAGCTGCGGCTCGAAGCGCGCGGCGCCTGGCGCTTCCAGGTCAATGACAATGTCTGGGTCATCCTCGGGCGCAGCGATCTGGATACGCGACTGGCACGTTTCATCGCTGCCTGGCAGCGCCAGTTGGGTGCGCAGGCGTCGCAGATTCGCTACATCGATCTGCGTTATCCCAATGGCGTCGCGGTGGCCTGGCACGGAGAGACCCAAACCAGCGCCGAAGCCAACTAGATCGGTGGCGTGATCCCGACGTAGTCGTTTGCGATCGGGGTCACGCCCGCCGATCTCGGCCTTGCATCGTGGGAATGGCACGGCGCAGAGCCTCGCCGGCGTTGCCATCTCGCTACACTTGCGGCAAAAAAAGCGGCCCTTGGCGTAGCCATTTCCCTTTTGTAGAAAAAGGGCTTACTGTGGCTTTTGTTTCAGCGATGGGCTGGTGAAAAAGGCCCGCTTGTTTCTATAATAAGCCTGAATCTTTATCGGCCCATTTTTAACGGGTTTTATCGGTGTTTGAGGAGCGATCCCGACCTATGGCAGGACAATCCAACGCTTCCAATATGGTGGTCGGGCTGGATATCGGAACATCCAAGGTGGTCGCCATCGTGGGGCAACCCACGGATGATGGTGGGCTAGAAATCGCCGGGATTGGTTCGCATCCTTCGCGTGGCATGAAGAAGGGTGTGGTGATCAACATCGAGTCGACCGTGCAGTCGATTCAGCGTGCCGTCGAGGAAGCCGAGCTGATGGCCGGCTGCGACATCCATTCCGTCTATGTCGGCATCGCCGGCAGCCACATCAGCTCGATGAACTCCGATGGCGTTGTCGCCATCAAGGAGCGCGAGGTCGGCCCCAGCGACATCGAGCGGGTGATCGACTCTGCCCGTGCCCGCGCCATTTCCGAAGGCCAGCGCGTGCTGCACGTCATCCCGCAGGAGTTCGCGATCGATACCCAGGAAGGGATCCGCGAGCCGCTGGGGATGTCCGGGGTACGCCTGGAAGCGCGGGTGCACCTGGTGACCGCGGCGCTCAATGCGGTCCAGAACATCGAGAAGTGCGTGCGCCGCTGCGGCCTCGAGGTCGACGACATCATTCTGGAGCAGATCGCTTCCAGTCACGCCGTGCTCACCGAAGACGAGCGCGAGCTGGGTGTGTGCATGGTCGATATCGGTGGTGGTACCACCGATATCGCAGTGTTCACCGAAGGGGCGATTCGCCACACCGCGGTGATCCCGATCGCCGGCGATCAGGTCACCAATGATATCGCCATGGCCCTGCGCACGCCGACCCAGTATGCCGAAGACATCAAGGTCAAGTACGCCTGCGCGCTGACCCAGCTGGCCAGCAGCGACGAGATGATCAAGGTGCCGAGCGTCGGCGACCGCCCCTCCCGCGACCTGTCGCGACAGGCGCTTGCCGAGGTGGTCGAGCCGCGCTACGAGGAGCTCTTCACGCTGGTGCGCGAAGAGCTCAGGCGCAGCGGCTACGAGGATCTGGTCGCCGCCGGCGTGGTGCTGACCGGTGGCACCTCGCGCATGGAGGGGGTGGTCGAGCTGGCAGAGGAGATATTCCACATGCCGGTGCGCATCGCTTCCCCGCACAATGTGCGCGGTCTGGCCGACGTGGTGCGCAACCCGATTTATTCGACCGGGGTAGGTTTGCTACTCTACGGCATGCAAGACGCCAAGCACGCTCGCGCAGTATCAGCCCAGCCTCAACGGGAAGAGCACCTTCCTCGACGTGGAACCAGGGATGAGGTTTCCGCGTTGGCGCGGATCAAAGGCTGGTTTAAAGGAAATTTCTGACAGGCCGCGATGCGGTCTTGGAGACGGGGCAATGTTCGAACTAGTAGATAACGCACCTTCCAGTAGTGCAGTCATCAAAGTCATCGGTGTTGGCGGCGGTGGCGGCAATGCCGTCAACCACATGGTCGAGAGCAACATCGAGGGCGTCGAGTTCATCTGCGCCAACACCGATGCCCAGGCGCTCAAGCGCGTGGCGGCCAAGACCGTACTCCAGCTGGGTGGCGAGATCACCAAGGGCCTCGGTGCCGGTGCCAATCCGGAAGTCGGGCGCCAGGCGGCGATGGAAGATCGCGAGCGCATTGCCGAAATGCTGCAGGGCGCCGACATGGTCTTCATTACCGCCGGCATGGGTGGTGGCACGGGGACCGGCGGTGCGCCCGTGGTGGCCCAGGTGGCCAAGGAGCTGGGTATCCTGACCGTGGCGGTCGTCACGCGTCCGTTCCCGTTCGAAGGTCCCAAGCGCATGCGCGCGGCGGAAGAGGGCATGAAGGCGCTCTCCGAATACGTCGATTCGCTGATCACCATCCCCAACGAGAAACTGCTCTCGGTGCTGGGCAAGAATGCCAGTCTGCTGACCGCGTTCAGCGCCGCCAACGACGTGCTCCTGGGAGCGGTCCAAGGGATCGCCGAGCTGATCACCAGCCCCGGCATCATCAACGTCGACTTCGCCGATGTGCGCACTGTCATGTCCGAGATGGGTATGGCGATGATGGGCACCGGCGCCGCGACTGGCGAGAACCGTGCCCGCGAAGCGGCCGAGAAGGCGATTCGCAGCCCGCTGCTCGAAGATATCGACCTGCATGGCGCCCGCGGCATTCTGGTCAACATCACTGCCGGCCCGGACCTCTCCATCGGTGAGTTCAACGACGTCGGTGCGACGGTGCAGGAGTTCGCCTCCCAGGACGCCACCATCGTCGTGGGCACCTCGATCGACATGGAGATGTCCGACGAGCTGCGCGTGACAGTCGTGGCCGCTGGCCTGGATGCGCAGAAAGAGAAAGCGCTGCCGCGCGAGAGTGTGGCGTCGCGTCCCGAACCGACCGATTACCGCAAGCTGCAGCAGCCGGCCGTGATGCGCCAGCAGGCCGCCCGCGCCGAGCAGGAAGCGGCTGCAGCCAAGAAGCAGCAGAGCCAGGAGAAGCGCAAGTCTGCCGAGATGGATGACTATCTCGACATTCCGGCCTTCCTGCGGCGCCAGGCGGACTGAAAACAGAGCGTCACACGATGCTCATCATTCTGTCACGTCGATATGTTTGGTGAAACGGTCGTTCGGTGTTACAGTGAACACCGTTTTCAAACTATTTGACTGTCAGGTCGATGCCGATGATCAAACAACGAACGTTGCAGAACACGATCCGCGCCACGGGCGTGGGCCTCCATTCCGGAGAGAAAGTGTATCTGACGCTGCGTCCCGCGGCGCCCAATACGGGCATCGTGTTCGTACGCACCGATCTCGACCCTGTCGTGCAGATTCCCGCCGACGCCCAGAGCGTGACCGACACCAACCTGTGCACTGCGCTGTCACGGGATGGTGTGAAGGTGGCTACGGTCGAGCATCTGATGTCGGCATTCGCCGGCCTGGGCATCGATAATGCCTATGTCGAGCTGAGCGCTGCCGAAGTGCCGATCATGGATGGCAGCGCGGGTCCGTTCGTGTTCCTGATCCAGTCCGCCGGTATCGCCGAGCAGGCCGCGCCCAAGAAGTTCATCCGCATCAAGCGCGAGGTGACGGTCAGCGACAACGGCAAGCAGGCCACCTTCCTGCCGCACAACGGCTTCAAGGTGAGCTTCGCGATCGATTTCGATCATCCGGTGTTCGATCAGCAGAAGCAGACCGCCAGCGTCGACTTCTCCACGACGTCCTTCGTCAAGGAAGTGTCGCGGGCGCGTACCTTCGGCTTCATGCGTGATCTCGAATTCCTGCGTTCGCAGAATCTGGCCCTCGGCGGCAGCCTCGATAACGCCATCGTGGTCGACGACTATCGCATCGTGAACCAGGACGGCCTTCGCTACGAAGACGAGTTCGTCAAGCACAAGATGCTCGACGCCATCGGTGACCTCTATCAGTTGGGCTACAGCCTGATCGGTGAGTTCCGCGGCTACAAGTCCGGCCATGGCCTCAACAATCAGCTCTGTCGTGAGCTGCTGGCACATCCCGAAGCTTTCGAGGTCGTGACCTTCGAGGAGGCCGCCGAGTCGGCGCCGATCTCCTACGCGGCTCCGGCGATGGCCTGACGACAAGCGTGTTTCGATCGTCGCCGCAGACGACAGCGCGGCCACGATCCACGAGAACGCCGACCCATTGGGTCGGCGTCTTCGTTTTCGGGGATGCTGCCGGGTGGTCGAGGGTACGTGCTGTTCGAGAGGGCGGTCTCTGCTGGCCTAGTGCGAGCTGTCGTTGCCGTCTTCGGACTCCGCGGGCGCGGCGTGGGAGGCGAGGCGGGTGAGGGCGCGCCGCAGTGGCGACTCCTCCATGCCCGCCGCGCACTGGTTCAGCGCATTGGCGCCGGCCGGGGTCAGGTGGCGGATCTGGCGCGGCGGGACCTTGACCGGACGCACCGGACGCACCTTGAGCGACAGCTTCATCACCGCTTCGAAGCCTGGCAACTGATGCAGCAGCTTGAGCAGGTGCGGCTGCTCGTAGCGCAGCCAGGTGAGCCAGGCTGCGCGATCGGTGATCAGCGTGAGCACGCCGTCGCGGTAGCCGCCGACGAACACGTGCTCGGCAACGTCCGGCGGCAACTGGCGACGCAGATGGCGTTGGGCGCGGTCGATCAGCGTGGCCATGCGCACCACGTCGCCGAGGCCGCTGGGCTGGCCGAGCAGATGGGAAACGGACTGGGCTCGAAAACGCTTAGCCTTTATACTCATCGGCTTGCACGCAGTGGGAAAAGTTCCCCCAAACCTATCACGACGCGGAGTTCGTCGACAGCATGACATCGGCCCATTCGCATTCCGGCCATACGGGCGCCCGCTGGCGACCCCGCCAGCGGGCGCACTGGTGGCTGGCCAGCGTGCTGGTGGGATGCCTGCTGCCAGCCGGATTGGTGCAGGCCGAGGCGCTGCGCCTGGCCGAGCGACTGGCCCAGGTCTACCTGATGGCGCCGGAGGAGATCCGCGCCGAGTCTCGCCGTGTCGCCCGTGCGCCGACCACGCACCCCCAGCCGCCGCGACTGGCGCTCCCGACGCTGGTCGGCGTGCTGCCGGCCCTGGTCGCAGTACGGCGCCTGGCGCACGACGCCTTCTCCCGCCGCGGCCCGCCACTTCCTGCCTGACTTTCATCGCTTGTCGCAGCGCCGCTACCGCCGTCTCGACGGCCGCGGAGGCGCCCATGAATGACGCAGGAACTCCATCATGTTGAACGTATTGGTCAAGAAACTGGTCGGCTCGAAGAACGAGCGCGACGTCAAGCGGATGCGCAAGCAGGTCACGGCGATCAATGCGCTGGAAGAGACCATCGCCGCGCTCGACGATGCCGCGCTCGCCGCCAAGACGGCTGAATTCCGCAGCCGTCTGGAAGCTGGCGAAAAGCACGACGCCCTGCTGCCGGAAGCCTTTGCCGTGGTGCGCGAGGCGAGCAAGCGGGTGCTCGGCATGCGTCACTTCGACGTCCAGATGGTCGGCGGCATGGCGCTGCACGACGGGCGTATCGCCGAGATGAAGACCGGTGAGGGCAAGACCCTCGTGGGCACCCTGGCGGTCTACTTCAACGCGCTGCCGGGCAAGGGCGTGCATGTGGTCACGGTCAACGACTACCTGGCCAGCCGTGACGCCAACTGGATGCGTCCGCTCTACGAATTCCTCGGTCTCAGCGTTGGCGTGATCGCCTCCGGGCAGCCCAACGAAGAGAAACGCAAGGCCTACGCCTGCGATATCACCTACGGTACCAACAACGAGTACGGCTTCGACTATCTGCGCGATAACATGGCCTTCTCGCTCGAAGACAAGGTCCAGCGCCCGCTCCACTACGCCATCATCGATGAGGTCGACTCGATCCTGATCGACGAGGCGCGTACGCCGCTGATCATCTCCGGCCCGGTGGAGGAGGACGTCGAGCTCTACCGCACCATCGGCACGCTGTCGCAGCGGCTCGAGCAGTGCAGCGACGAGGAGGACCCGAGCAGCGGCGACTTCCTGATCGACGAGAAGCAGAAGCAGGTGGAACTGACCGAAGAGGGGCACCAGAAGGTCGAGGGGCTGATGCGCGAGGCCGGCCTGCTCAAGGAGGAGGACTCCCTCTACGCGGTGCAGAACCTGGGGCTTCTGCAGCACATCCACTCGGCGCTGCGGGCGCGCTGCCTCTACCATCGCGACGTCGACTACATCATCGCCGAGAACCAGATCGTCATCGTCGACGAGCATACCGGGCGTACCATGCAGGGCCGGCGCTGGTCCGAAGGCCTGCACCAGGCGGTCGAGGCCAAGGAGGGCGTGCCCATCCAGCGCGAGAGCCAGACGCTCGCCTCGACCACCTTCCAGAACTACTTCCGTCTCTACGACAAGCTGGCCGGCATGACCGGTACCGCCGACACCGAGGCGTTCGAGTTCAACCATATCTACGGCCTCGACGTGCTGGTGATTCCCACCAACCGCCCGCTGGCACGCCAGGATCTCAACGACCTGGTGTTCATGAGCGCCGAGGAGAAGTTCGAAGCGATCATCGAGGACGTCAAGACCCAGCGCGAGGCCGAGCGCCCGGTGCTGGTGGGTACTGCCTCCATCGAGACCTCGGAGTATCTGTCGCGGCTGATGCAGGCGCAGAAGATTCCGCACAACGTGCTCAACGCCAAGCAGCATGACAGCGAGGCCGAGATCATCGCCCAGGCCGGTCGGCCCGGCGCGGTGACCATCGCCACCAACATGGCCGGCCGCGGTACCGACATCATGCTCGGCGGCAGCTGGGAGGCCGATGTGGCCAAGCTGGAGTCCCCCAGCGACGAGCAGATCGAGGCGATCAAGGCCGAGTGGCAACAGCGCCATGACGCCGTGCTCGCCGCCGGCGGCCTGCACGTGGTGGGTTCGGAGCGCCACGAGTCACGGCGTATCGACAACCAGCTGCGCGGCCGTGCCGGGCGTCAGGGCGACCCGGGTTCGACCCGCTTCTTCCTCTCGCTGGAGGACAACCTGATGCGCCTGTTCGGCTCCGAGCGGGTGCAGCGTCTGATGGGCGCACTGGGGCTGGAGCGCGGCGAGGCGATCGAGCACAAGATGGTATCGAATGCGGTCGAGCGCGCGCAGAAGAAGGTCGAGGGGCGCAACTTCGATATCCGCAAGCAGCTGCTCGAGTACGACGACGTCTCCAACGATCAGCGCCGGGTCATCTACGACCAGCGCGACGAGATCCTGGCCGCCGAAGAGATCTCCGACAACATCGCCAGCATTCGCGATGAGGTGCTCGACCATACCATCTCCACCTATGTGCCGCCGCAGAGCCTGCCGGAACAGTGGGAACTGGCCAATCTGCAGGATCAGCTCAAGCAGGAGTTCAACCTCGACCTGCCGCTCGTCGAATGGGCCGAACAGGATCAGAACTTCAACGAAGAGGTGCTGCGCCAGCGGCTGCAGGACCAGCATCGTGGCCAGTACACGGCCAAGGTCGAGGCGATCGGGCGCGAGATGATGCAGCGCTTCGAGAAGCAGGTGATGCTGCAGGTGCTGGATACCCGCTGGAAGGAGCATCTGCAGTCGATGGACCATCTGCGTCGGGGTATCCATCTGCGCGGTTACGCCCAGAAGAATCCCAAGCAGGAGTACAAGCGCGAAGCCTTCGAGCTGTTCCAGTCGCTGCTCTACAACATCAAGCACGATGTGACGCGTATCCTGAGCCACGTTCAGGTACGCCGTCAGGAAGAGGTCGAGGATCTCGAGCGCCAGCGCCGCGAAGCGCTGGAGCGCGAACAGGCCGGCAGCCAGTCTCTCCACGAAGAGGCGGTGGCCGCCGCGCGTGAGACCGCCGAAGGTGCCGAGGAGCCCGCCGCTCAGGCCGCCGACGACAACGCACCGGTGCGCCGCGAAGGGCCCAAGGTGGGGCGCAACGACCCCTGCCCGTGCGGCTCGGGCAAGAAGTTCAAGCAGTGCCACGGCAAACTGAACTGAGCATGACTCGGCGCCGCGCAGCGCGGCGCCCACGAGGAGAGACAAGATGGCAGTAGGCGAGGCGAGCTTTCCGCACATGCCGGCGATCGACGGCGTACGGCTGGGTGCCGCAATGGCGGGAATCAAGAAGCCCAACCGCCGCGATCTGGTGGTGATCGAGATTCCCGAAGGGGCCAGCGTCGCGGCCACCTTCACCCGCAACGCCTTCTGCGCCGCGCCGGTGCACGTCGCCAAGGCGCACCTGACGCAGACGCCGCCGCGCTATCTGCTGATCAACACCGGCAACGCCAACGCCGGTACCGGCAGTCGCGGCATCGCCGATGCCGAGCGTTGCTGCAGCGCCCTGGCATCGCTCGCCGGGGTCGACCCGCAGCAGGTGTTGCCGTTCTCCACCGGCGTCATCGGCGAGACGCTGCCGGTGGAGAAGATCGCCGCCGGCCTGCCGCAGGCACTGACCCAGTTGGACGGGGCGCAGTGGGCCGAAGCTGCCGAGGGCATCCTGACCACGGATACCCGGGTCAAGGGCGCCACGGCGCAGGTCGAACTCAGTGGCGGTACGGTGACGCTCAACGGTATCAGCAAGGGGTCGGGCATGATCAAGCCCAACATGGCCACCATGCTGGGCTTCGTCGCCTGCGACGCCGAGATTCCCGCCGCTACGCTGAGCCAGTGGCTGCGCGATTCGGTGGCGGTCTCGTTCAATGCCATCACCGTCGATTCCGACACCTCGACCAACGACGCCTGTACCCTGATCGCCACCGGGCGCGGGCCGCAGGTGGTCTCGGCGGAGGACGAACGGCGTTTCCGTGCGGCCCTGACCCAGGTGCTCACCGAACTGGCCCAGGCGATCATCCGTGACGCCGAGGGCGCGACCAAGTTCGTGACGCTGGAGGTCGAGGAGGCCGCCAGCGTCGAGGAGGCACGTGAAGTCGCCTTCACCGTGGCCCACTCGCCGCTGGTCAAGACCGCACTTTACGCCTCCGACGCCAACTGGGGGCGTATCCTGGCGGCGGTCGGGCGCGCCCCGGTCGAGGCCCTCGATGTCGAGCGTATCGTCATCGATCTGGGCGACGTACGTCTGGTCGAGCACGGTGGACGCGCCGAGAGCTATACCGAAGCGGCGGGTAGCCGGGTGATGGCACAAGCGGAGATCACCATCCGCATCCGGCTCGGCCGGGGCGAAGCCCGGGCCACCGTCTGGACCTCGGATCTGTCCCACGACTACGTCTCGATCAACGCGGACTACCGCAGTTGAAGGCAGGCCTCAGCGCGGCATGCCGTCACGAGACGTGACACTCAGCGAAGCAACACCCCAAGGTGCGAGAGATTTAGCAAGATGATGAAGAGACGGGTTCACGTAGCGGCGGCAGCCGTCATCCGCGAAGACGGGCGTGTGCTGATCGCGCGGCGTCCAGCGACCGCGGATCAGGGCGGCCTGTGGGAGTTTCCCGGCGGCAAGCTGGCGCCCTACGAAACCGGCTTCGAGGCGCTCAAGCGCGAGCTGAGCGAAGAGCTGGGTATCCAGATCCGGCGTGCTCAGCCGCTGATCCGGGTACATCACGAGTATCCCGACAAGCACATCCTGCTCGACGTCTGGCAGGTTCGCGAGTATGAGGGTGAGCCATACGGCCGCGAGGGCCAGCCGGTGCGCTGGGTAGGCGTCGATGACCTGCCCAACTATCCGTTCCCCGCGGCCAATCTGCCGATCCTGCGTGCGGTGGCGCTGCCCCAGGAGTATCTGATCACCGCCGAAGAGCCCGACGAGACGGTGTTCCTGAAACGCCTGGAGCGGGCACTGCGCGAGGACTCGATTCGCCTGGTGCAGCTGCGGGCCAAGACGCTCGACGATGCCGCCTATCAGGCGCGGGCCGAGAGCACCCTGGCGCTGTGCCGGCGCTATGGTGCCAAGCTGCTGCTCAACGCCGATCCGGCGTGGCTGGAGCGGGTGGACGCCGACGGCATCCATCTGACCAGCGCACGTCTGATGACGCTCAAGCAGCGGCCGATCCCTGCCAACAAATGGCTGGGGGCGTCGACCCATGGCGATGAGCAGTTGGCTCAGGCCGGGCACATCGACTGCGACTTCGTCACTCTCTCGCCGCTGGCACCGACGCCCTCGCATCCCGACGCGATCACCATCGGCTGGCACGATTTCCAGCAGATGGTCGAGACCGCGGCGATGCCGGTCTTCGCCCTTGGCGGCATGACCCGGCACCACGCCAACCAGGCGCGTGGCGTCGGTGCCCAGGGCATCGCCTCGATCCGGGATTTCTGGCGCGACGATCGCTGATGCCTCAATCTTTGCGCATGATGCTGGCGACCCACACAAACGCCGCTCCCTTGGGAGCGGCGTTTGTATTGATGTGGCTGTTGTCTTGATGGCGCTGTGTCTTGCGCCGGGCCTTCACTCGCCGCGTTCGAGGCGATCGATCAGCTCATCGAGCTGGGTCTCGTCCATGTGCGGCTCGCCCGGGATACGGTGGCTGCCGTCGGCCCAGGCGCCCAGGTCGAGCAGCTTGCAGCGCTGGGAGCAGAAGGGGCGGTAGGGATTGTCGGTGGTCCAGGCGATCGGCGTCTGGCACTGCGGGCAGCGCACCTTGAGTGCGCCGCCGTCGCCTGCGTGGCGGGAGTCGTTACCGGAGGTCATGGGTAGCCGTGTCGTTGCGGTGATGCCGCCCACTGGCGATAGCGTGCGTCCAGCCGGGCGACCTGATCGATGAGCATCTCTCTGTCGCCGCTATTGTCGATGACGTCATCGGCGGCTGCAAGGCGCGTCTGGCGTGAACTCTGCGCGGCGAGAATCGCCTCCACCTGCTCCTGCGAAACGCCGTCGCGGGCCAGGGTGCGCTCGATCTGCAGCGACTCGGGGACATCGATCACCAGCACCCGCGAGACCATCTCGCGCTGGCCGCTCTCGATCAGCAGCGGCGAGATGAGCAGGCAGTAAGGCGCGTCACTGCGGCACAGGCGCGCCAGGTGTGTCTGCAGGCGCTGGCGGATACGCGGATGGGTCTGGCTCTCGAGCCAACGCCGCTCGGCGGGGTCGGCGAAGATCCGCGCGCGCAGGCTGCGCCGGTCCAGGTTGCCGTCGGCATCGAGGACCCCGGCACCGAAACGTTCGGCGATCGCGGCCAGCGCCGGTTCGCCCGGCATGACCACCTCGCGGGCCACGGCATCGGCATCGATGCCCGGGATACCCCGCTCAGCAAAGGCTTCGGCGACCGCGCTCTTGCCCGAGCCGATGCCGCCGGTGACACCGATCACCGGGGTGGTGTGGGTGTTGTGGTCAGTGGGCTCGTTCATCCTGCCCCCCCCAGCAGCAGCGCCTGATAGCTGGCCTGCAGCGGCGCGCCCACCAGCAGGGCGATCCAGCCGGCCAGGGCAATGAACGGTCCGAACGGCAGCGGCTGCCCGCGCACGTGGCGGCGGGCGATGATCAGCGCGATACCGATCAGCGTGCCGGCGCCGGCGGAGAGCAGCAGCAGCAGCGGCAGATTCTGCCAGCCCAGCCAAGCGCCCAGCGCTGCCATCAGCTTGAAGTCACCATGGCCCATGCCCTCCTTGCCGGTGGTCAGCTTGAACAGCCAGTAGACCGCCCACAGCACCAGATAGCCGGCCACCGCACCGAGCACGGCGCTGCCCAGCCACAGCGGGTGGTAGGCCCACTGGTAGAGCAGGCCGGCCCACAGCAGGGGCAGGGTGAGGGCATCGGGCAGTAGTTGGGTACGCCAGTCGATCACCGCCAGCGCCAGCAGCACCAGGCAGGCGCCGAGCAGCCACAGTGTCTCTATGCTGGCGCCATGGATCGCCAGCGCGGCCAGGCTCACGCCCCCCGCCAGCAGCTCGACCAGTGGGTACTGTGGGCTGATCGGGGTCGCGCAGGCGGCACAGCGGCCGCGGCGCTTGAGCCAGCCGATCAACGGCAGGTTGTCGTGCCAGGCGATGAACTGGCCGCAGGCGGGGCAGTGCGAGCGCGGCAGCAGCAGGTCGTAACGCGGTGACGGCTCGGCTTCCAGCTCGAGCGCGGCGCGCGCCTCGGCGCGCCAGCGACGCATCAGCATCACCGGCAGCCGTACGATCACCACGTTGATGAAGCTGCCCAGGCAGGCGCCCAGCACGAACGCCAGGGGCCACAGCAGCCAGGGGGATAGTTGGGGCAAGGTAGACTCCCGCTTCGGCCAATCGATGGAGGCGCTCAGGGTAACGTATCGCCGTGTCCAGGGCCGCCCCGGCACGACATTTCGTTTAGATCGCCGAGCCCATCTCGAAGATCGGCAGATACATCGACGCCACCAGCCCGCCTACCAGCACCCCCAGCACCACGATGATCAGCGGCTCCAGCAGCGAAGTGAGTGCGTCGACCTGATTGTCCACCTCCTCTTCGTAGAAGTCAGCGACCTTGTCGAGCATGGTGTCGAGGTCGCCCGCCTCTTCGCCGATGCTCACCATCTGTACCGCCATGATCGGGAAGATCCGCGCACGGCGCATGGCGAAGGCGAGCTGCTGGCCGTTGCCGACATCCTCGCGCAGGTCGGCGATCGCCTGCTGGTGAACGCGATTGCCGGTCGCGCCTGCGGCGGTCTCGAGGGCCTCCACCAGCGGGACGCCGGCGTTGAAGGTCGTTGCCAGAGTGCGCGAGAAGCGCGCGATCGAGCCCTTGTCGAGGATGCCGCCGATCACCGGCAGGCGCAGCAGCAACTGATCGACTCGGTAGGCGAAACGCGGCGAGCGCTTGATCCCCCGACGCACGCCGACGATCACCACCACCAGTGCCAGCAGTGCCTGCCACCAGTGCGCCTGGGCCAGCTCGGAGAGGTCGATGGTGAAGCGCGTGAAGGCCGGCAGCTCGGCGCCGAAGCCCGCGAACAGGCTCTCGAACTGTGGCACCACCTTGATCAGCAGCAGGGCGGTGACGCCGATCCCCACGGCGATCACCGCGATCGGATAGTAGAGCGCCTTCTTGATGCGCCCCTTCAGGGAATCGATCTTCTCGCGATAGCTAGCCAGGCGTTCGAGCATGCGATCCAGTGCGCCGGACTGTTCGCCGGCGGCGACCATGTTGACGAACATGCGATCGAAGCGCTGTGGATGACGCGATAGCGCCTGCGAGAAGCTGGCGCCGGCGCTGATGTCGTTGCCCAGGGTCTCGACCAGGTTGCGCATCGCCGGATTGCGCAGGGTTTCGGCCACCACCTTGCATGCCTGCAACAGGGGTACGCCGGCTCGGATCATGGTCGCCAGCTGGCGCGCGAACAGGGTGATATCGCGTTGGCGGACCCGGCCAATGCCGAAGGGGCTGGTCTTGCGCGTGATGCGCTTGACGATGATCTTCTGGCGCGCCAGCTCCTGGCGCACCTCGCTGACCTCACTGGCGATCAGCTCGCCACTGACCGTGTCGCCGCGCAGATTCTTGCCGCGCCACTGCCAGCGGTGCATCACCAGTCGCTTGGGAGGCTTCGCCGTTGTTGCCATGTCGGACTCCTGAAAGCGGTGGGTCGAAAGGGGGTTGGTTCGCGTTTTGGCCGGTGGCGTGACGCGGCTCAGTCGATCGTCACGCGATTGACCTCCTCCAGGCTGGTCACGCCGCTGAGCGCCAGCTCGATACCGCTCTGGCGCAGACCGGGATAGCCGCGTTCGCGTGCCAGCTGCGCCAGCTCCAGAGCGTGGCCTTCGCGCATGATCAGCTGGCTCATGGCGTCGTCGATCGGGACCACCTCGTAGAGGCCCTGGCGCCCCTTGTAGCCCAGTGTGCAGTGGTCGCAGCCACCCGGGCGGTAGAGCGTGGCGCTGGCCAGACGCTCGCGGGTGACGCCCTCACCGAGCAGTACCTCGTCGGGCACCTGGGTTGGCACCCGGCAGTGGGGGCAGAGTCGGCGCGCCAGGCGCTGAGCGATGATCAGCGACACCGAGCTGGCGATGTTGAAGCTTGCCAGCCCCATGTTGCGCAACCGCGTCAACGTCTCGGCGGCAGAGTTGGTGTGCAGGGTGGAGAGCACCAGATGGCCGGTCTGGGCCGCCTTGACCGCGATCTCGGCGGTCTCCAGGTCACGGATCTCGCCGACCATCACCACGTCCGGATCCTGACGTAGAAAGGCGCGCAGGGCGCTGGCGAAGTCGAGCCCGATACGCGACTGCACATTGACCTGGTTGATCCCCGGAATCTTGAGTTCCACCGGATCTTCGGCGGTGGAGATGTTGCGCTCCTCGGTGTTGAGATGGTTGAGCCCGGTGTAGAGGGTCACCGTCTTGCCGCTGCCGGTCGGGCCGGTCACCAGGATCATCCCCTGGGGGCGCGCCAGGGCGCTCTCGAAGAGCTCGCGCTGGGGCGGTGAGAAGCCGAGAGCGTCGATGCCCCAGCCGGTGGCGCGGGCGTCGAGCAGACGCAGCACGATCTTCTCGCCGAACACCGTGGGCAGGCTGTTGACACGGAAGTCGATGGCGCGCTGGTCTTCGAGGCGCAGTTTCATCGCACCGTCCTGGGGCAGGCGGCGCTCGGAGATATCCAGGCGCGCCATCACCTTGAGCCTGGCCGCGATGCGGGTGCGCAGATTGAGTGGCGGGCGGGTCACCTCCAGCAACATGCCATCGACACGAAAGCGCACCCGAAAACTCGACTCGTAGGGTTCGAAGTGAACGTCCGACGCGCCGCGCTGGATCGCATCGCGCAGCACCCGGTTGACGAAACGCACGATGGGCGCATCGTTGTCGCCGCCGGCGTCCAGGGCTGCGGCTTCCTCCTCCAGATCGATCTCGCTGGTATCCAGCGTCACCGCATCACTGGCTTCATCGAGCGCCTCGAGCATGCCGGAGGTGTCCTGGTGCTGGAGGCGCCGGGCGAGGGCGCGCTCGAGCTGGTCGAACGGCACCAGGACGCCATCGATCGCCAACCCGGTGGTGAACTGGAGCTCGTCGAGCTTGGCCAGGGTGGCGGGAAAGGCGACCGCCACCGTGAGGCGGCGGTCGTCGCGCGCCAGCGGCAGCACCTGGAAGCGCTTGATCAGCTTCTCGGCGATCGGCTCGGCGATCGGCAGGCGCTCCCAGACCAGGTGCTGCAGGTCGAGAAACGGCAGGCCATACTCGCGTGCCGCGGCCTCGCCCGCCTGACGCGGATCGATACGCCCTTGGCGCACCAGGAACTCGAGCAGGGTCTGCTCTGCTTCTCTGGCCGAGTGCTGCGCGCGCTCGCACGCGGCGGCCTCGATCAGGCCGCGATCGATCAGACGGCGGGCGAGGCCGCTTTGGATGCCGGGGGAGGTGGTGGTCGGCACGTCGAGGCGCCTCTTGCGAATGAAGTGGCCGCCGCGCTGGCGGAGGTCATACCCGCGCTATCGGCACCGCCAACTTTTTCTTTAAGAATCCTGAGACGTTGCCGATAAGCGTTGCGAGTGTCACTAAATGTAACGTAGCGTATCGTTTTGACACGCACGCTGAGGCACGGCGCGACTCGATTCGCGCGGCACGGCGGCGACGCCGATCGGCACACCATCGATAAACAAGGGGATTCCCATGCAAGGGCAATACAAGCGTCGAGATCTACACCGCCAGGGCGGTTTCACTCTGATCGAGCTGATGATCGTGGTCGCGATCATCGGCATCCTCGCCGCGATCGCCATCCCGCAGTATCAGAATTATGTGGCGCGGACTCAGGTCAGCCGAGTGGTCTCCGAAGTCTCTGCGCTGAAGACGGCCGCGGAAGAGCGCTATGCACGTGGTGAGTCAACGACCGATGCCGGTGAGCTCGGCTGGACGCAGTCGAACCTGCTGGACAAAGTGAAAAACGAAGACGGTACAGATGTCGCCAACCCGGCTGTCGATATTCCGGCATCGAAGACTGATGGCACCATCACTGCGACACTCAATGGCGATGTCACCGGTGCCATCAAGGGAACGACCGTGACGCTGACTCGCAAGAGCTCAGAGAATGGCCAATGGACCTGTGCTTTCTCGGGCGACAATGACTACGCCACGGCTGCGTGCCCAGGCAAGAAGAGCTAGTGACGCGATAGTTGACACCAGGCCGGCCATTGCCGGCCTTTTTCTTGTCCAGCGCCCCACGACGCTGGACCGCCGCTCAGTAGAGCGCTTTTTCCTCGCCTACCACCTCGCGCAGCACTTCCAGGAACAGCCGGTCGGCGTCGGAGTGCTCCTTGGGGTCCTCCGGGATGTGCACGCTGGTGGTATCGGAGATCTCGTTGGCGATACGCGCCCACGCCTGTGGGTCGTTGCTGCCATCCGAGTGGCGCTTGGCGATCTCCAGAGAACTCTCCAGAATGCCCGGCTCCTGCAGCAGTTTCTTGATGAAGGCGCGCAGCTCGTGAATGACGCGAACCTTCTGCATTTCCGAAGCGGAACTCATGGCACTCTCCTTGCTCGAGTCGGGAAGATGGCGCCACGATAGCACAGCCGCCGGCGCCGCCGTACTCGCCTGGGTCGGGTGTCGTCACTGGCGTCCCGGCTCGCGCGCGGCGCCCGGCGTGTACCCTCGACGGCAAGTGGCAGTGTCGCAGCGTGGCCGATTGGCCTATCATCGCCAGTCGTTTGGCGCGTCGACAGCCGCTGGTGTGGCGTGGCGGCGAAGTGAAGTGCGCATCGAAGGGGAGAGAGACGTTGCAAGACGCCAAGCCGATTCTCAAAGTTCTGGCGCTGTTGTTGATCGTGCTGGCCGTGTTCATGCTCCCGCCGATCGTGCTGTTGAAGCTGGAGAACGATCCCGACCTGTGGGCCTTCCTCAAGTCGATGGCGCTGGTCGCGGCCACGTCGGCGGGGCTGCTGGCGTGGACCTGGCACACCCCGGTAGAGCTCAAGACCCAGCACATGTTCATCCTGACCACCTCGAGCTGGGTGGTGATCAGCGCCTTCGCCAGCCTGCCACTGGTGCTGGGGGCGCCGCAGCTCTCGTTCACCGATGCGGTGTTCGAGTCGATCTCGGCGATCACCACCACCGGCTCGACCGTGCTCTCGGGTATCGAGCACCTCTCCGATGGCCTCAAGCTGTGGCGCGGTCTGATGCAGTGGCTGGGGGGAATCGGGATCATCGTGATGGCGATCGCGATCCTGCCGTTTCTCAAGGTCGGCGGCATGCGGCTGTTCCAGACCGAGTCTTCGGATTGGTCGGACAAGGTGCTGCCGCGGGCCGGAGGGATCGCCAAGGCTTCCGCCGTGATCTACCTGGGGCTGACGCTGGTGGCGATACTGAGCTATCGGCTGGCGGGCATGCAGACCCTGGATGCGATCGTGCACGCCATGAGTTCGGTCTCCACTGGCGGCTTCGCCAACTACGACGCCTCCTTCGGCATCTACGAGAATCGCCCGTTGATCCTGTGGCTGGGCTGCGCCTTCATGCTCGCCGGGGCGCTGCCGTTCGTGCTCTATATCCGCCTGATCCGAGATTCCCGCGGCGCGCTGTGGCAGGACCAGCAGGTACGTGGCCTGCTCATGCTGCTGGTGGTGGTGATCGGTACCCTGACCCTCTACAGGGTGGTGGCCTTCCATGATGCGCCGTTCAGCGCCCTGACTGCGGTCGCCTTCAACGTGATCTCGGTGGTGACCACCACCGGCTATGCCAGCCAGGACTACAGCCTGTGGGGGCCGCTGGCGGTGACCACCTTCTTCTTTATCACCTTTGTCGGCGGTTGCAGTGGCTCGACCAGCGGCGGGATGAAGATATTCCGCTTCCAGATCGGCGGGCTGATGCTGCTCAATCAGCTGCGTTATCTGGTACACCCCAGTGGGGTATTCGCCCAGCGTTACAATGGCCGTCCGCTCAATGACGAAGTGGTGCGGGCGGTCATCGCTTTCTCGTTCTTCTTCTTTCTGATCTTCGCGGTGCTCTCGCTGGCGTTGGCTGCCCTCGGGCTGGACATGGTCACTGCAACCACCGGTGCGGCCACCGCGCTGGCCAACGTCGGTCCTGGCCTGGGGCCGATCATCGGCCCAGCGGGCAACTTCGCCAGCCTGCCCGAGGCGGCCAAATGGATTCTCTGCGTGGGCATGCTGATGGGCCGCCTGGAGATCCTCACCGTGCTGGTGCTGCTGATGCCGTTCTTCTGGCGCAAGTAGGTTCGCGTATGGCGTCGCCCGTGGCGACGTCTGGCCGCTCGATGGCGCGGTATACGGGGGAAGTGGGGAGGAGAGCGGGGGCACGCCTTGTGCGGCGAAGCCCCGCGCGGCCGCTGATCGAAGCCGTGTCTCTCGAGGGGGGGATCTCGACGGTCTATCGCTTGTCGAGATAGCCTCAGGGCGTATCGCTGTCCAGGCGCCCGGCACGGTTGAGGATCGGGTTGGCGTACTGCTTCAACCACCACGGGCGCAGCTCGGCCGGTACCTGCGCCAGCCGCGTCTGGAAGCGTTCGCGATCTTCCGCGGTGACCGCAGAGAGGTCGACCAGATCGGGGGCTAGCCCGGTCTCGGCCAGGGCCAGCTGATGGCTCGGGAACAGCGGATAGTTCGACAGCACCTGGCGATCGATCTCCGCCGCCACCGCGTCGGCGGCGTCGAATTCGGCCGACAGCGGGGTGCCGAAGGCCAGCTTGACCCGCCCCTTGTCGCCGATGATGCCGGAGACGATCGAGCGTATGTCCTCGAACTCGACCTTCTGGTAGCGGCCGTCGGTCTCCTTGGCGTGCAGCTCGCGCGCCTTGAGCAGATCGCAGGGGTCGTACTCGTAGCTGATCGACACCGGCACGATCTGCAGCTCGCGAACCGCGTGGCCGATGTCGGGATCGTTCTCTTCCAGGCGCCGCGCCATGCACAGCATCTTGACGATGGCGCTGTCGGTGCGATCGATGCCGTCCTTGGCGCGGCCCTCGCGCTGGGCCAGCCAGACCGAATGGTTGTCGTCGCTGATCGAGTGGCGGATATAGCCCGAGAGTGACTGATAGGCCGCCAGCATGGCGCGCTTGCCCTTGACCGAGCGCGGCACGATGAAGCTCTTGTTGAGCCGCATCAGATCGGTGACGAAAGGCTTCTGCAAAAGGTTGTCGCCGATCGCGATGCGCACGGTGTCGTGGCCGCCGACATAGAGCGCATAGTTGACGAACGCGGGGTCGAGGGCGATATCGCGATGGTTGCCGATGAACAGGTACGCCTTGTCCGGCGACAGCCGATCGAGCCCTTCGACGCTGAAGCCCCGCGTGGTGCGCGCAATCATGTGGGCCATGTAGTCGGCGATGCGCAGCTGGAAGTCGCGGATGGTGGCGACTCCGCGCACTTCGCGGCGCAGGCGGAAGCTGGCGAGCAGGCGCGCCAACGGCGGAGCGAAGCGCGCCAGCCGCGGCAGGCGATAGCGAGTGATGGCGTCGAGCAGCTCGCTGTCCTGGGCCAGGCGCGCCAGCACGCCGGCCACCTCGTCGTCGTGATAGGGGCGGATATCGGCGAAACGATCGAGATCGATCGCAGCCTCGGCGCTGTTGGGCGGCGTGGCGGAGCTTTGCGTCATGGCGTCGGGGCCGACATCTCGGCTTCACCGCCGAGCCAGTCGATCAGTTGTTCGATGAAGGTCGCGAGTGCCTGCGACATGAGCGCGAAGTCGGTCTCCAGCGCCACCGCGGGATCGTCGCCGTCTTCGGTCTGGCTGGCTTCGTCGAGCAGGGCGTCGTCGAACTGCAGCGACTTCAGTGCCAGGTCGTCGTGCAGCACGGTACGCAGCTGGCCCTCGCTGCCGATGCTCAGCTTGCTGGCCTGCCGGCCGCCCTCGAGCAGTGACTGGATCTCCTCGCTGTCGAGATCGACCTGACGTGCGCGCAGCACGCCGTCGTCCTCGGCGGCGCGCAGCTCGACCTGATCGCCGAGCAGCAGGCTCGCCGGGCGGCTGCCGGCATCGCTCAGCCACTGGGTCATGCCGCGCGACGGCGGGGTGCGGGTCGCGAGCGGCGTGACCTTGAGCGAGCCCAGGGTCTGGCGCAGCAGATCCAGCACCTCCTCCGCACGCTTGCGGCTGGAGGCGTTGATGCCGATCAGCCGGCGCCGGGTGTCCCACCACAGTTCGACGCGCTGGGTGCGGGTGAAGGCCTGCGGCAGCAGCTCCTCCATCACCTGCTCCTTGAGCAGCTGGCGCTCGCGCCGCGGCAGTGGCTGGCCCTCGGCCTGCTCGCGCGCCTCGGCGCGCTCCGCGACCTCTTCGTTGACCACAGACGCGGGCAGCAGGCGCTCCTGGCGCAGCATCGCCAGTAGTCGATGACCCTGAATCTCGTGCACGCGCTGGTCGCTGCCACGGCCGGCCGGGGCGCTCCAGCCGACCCGGCGTGCCTCTCGCGGCGAGACGGGTCGAAACGCGAATTCTGCCAAGGCGCTTTCCAGATCCTCCAGGGCGAGAATCTCGACGTCATGGCAGCGGTAAAGATGACAGTGCTTGAACCACATACGCCCGTGTTTCCGTTTGAAAGGAGGCACATTATGTCGAAAGGACCCAGCTGTTGCCACCGAGGTAGACCATTGGTATTTGCAGCCTTGTTTCAAACGAGCGTATGTTTCGAAGTCAGGGGCGGCGCGTGATCGGCGTCGCCAATGACCCGGAGATTCGCATGGATTCACGCATCACCCATACCCAGGTTCGCGTCCGTGGCTTTCATCTGGACGGCTATGGCCACGTCAATCACGCCCGCTATCTCGAGTTCCTGGAGGAGGGGCGCTGGGCCTTCGCCGACCAGCATCCCGCTTTCGCTGCCGGCATGGCCGAGGGCGTGGCGCTGGTCGCGGTCAATCTCAATATCGATTACCGCCGTGCCGCGGTCATCAATGACGATCTCGACATCGAGACCTGTCTCTCGCATATCGGCGGGCGCAGCGCCCGAGTAGCCCACCGTATCGTGCATCGTGACAGTGGCGAACTGGTGGTGAGTGCGCTGCTGACCTTCGTGCTGCTCGATCAGCGCAGCGGCGAGGTGGTGCCGCTCGAAGGGGTGTGGCGCGAGCGTCTCGAACCGCTGCTGGTCGCCGAGGCAGAAGCGCGCTGAGCCCTCTACACCACCCGGGGAAAAGACGTCAATGCCTGCCTTTGGAAGCCCTGAAATGGTATGATCGGTAGATTGTGCGGCCGAGGGTCTCGGTCGCCTTGTCGGGGCTTCATTAACGCTGCCACGGTCGTCTTCGGCCGTGGCAGCGGCGCAAAGGATTTGACGACCCATGGGTGATATCGCCAGAGAAATTCTGCCAGTCAACATCGAGGATGAACTCAAGCAGTCCTACCTGGACTACGCGATGAGCGTCATCATCGGGCGCGCACTGCCCGACGTCCGCGATGGCTTGAAGCCGGTGCACCGGCGCGTGCTCTACGCCATGCACGAGCTTGGCAACGACTGGAACAAGCCGTACAAGAAATCGGCGCGCGTGGTCGGCGATGTGATCGGTAAATATCACCCCCACGGCGACAGCGCGGTCTATGACACCATCGTGCGCATGGCGCAGCACTTCTCCATGCGCCACGTGCTGATCGATGGCCAGGGCAACTTCGGTTCCATCGACGGCGATAACGCCGCCGCCATGCGTTACACCGAGGTGCGCATGGCGCGGCTCTCCCATGAGCTGCTGGCGGATCTCGAAAAGGATACGGTCGACTGGGTCGACAACTACGACGGCACCGAGCGGATTCCCGAGGTGCTGCCGACCAAGGTGCCCAACCTGCTGATCAACGGCGCCTCGGGCATCGCGGTGGGGATGGCGACCAATATTCCGCCCCACAACATGGTCGAGGTGATCAGCGGCTGTCTGGCACTGATCCAGGACTACACCCTGACGGTCGACGACCTGATGGAGTACATCCCCGGGCCCGATTTCCCCACCGCCGGCATCATCAACGGCCGCGCCGGGATCCTCGAGGCATACCGCACCGGGCGCGGGCGCATCTACGTGCGGGCCCGCCACACGGTCGAGTTCGACAAGAAGAGCGGACGCGACCAGATCGTCATCACCGAGCTGCCTTATCAGGTCAACAAGGCGCGGCTGATCGAAAAGATCGCCGAGCTGGTCAAGGAGAAGCGGGTCGAGGGCATCGCCGAGCTGCGCGACGAGTCCGACAAGGATGGTCTGCGCGTGGTGATCGAGATCAAGCGCGGCGAGTCCGGCGACGTGGTGGTCAACAACCTGTTCGCCCATACCCAGCTCGAGACCGTGTTCGGCATCAATATCGTCGCCCTCCACGACGGCCAGCCCAAGACGCTCAATCTCAAGGAGCTGCTGGAGGCGTTCATCCGCCACCGCCGCGAGGTGGTTACCCGGCGCACCCTGTTCGAACTCAAGAAGGCGCGCGAGCGCGGCCATATCCTCGAGGGCCTGGCGGTCGCCATCTCCAACATCGACGAGGTGATCGAGCTGATCAAGGCTTCGCCCAATGCGGCCGAGGCGAAGGAGAAGCTGATCGCCCGCGACTGGCAGCCGGGGCAGGTGACCGGCATGCTCGAGCGTGCCGGTGCCACCTCGTGCAAGCCCGAGGATCTCGACGAGGGCTACGGGCTCACCGACGATCGCGCGCTCTACCGGCTCTCGCCGGCCCAGGCGCAGGCGATTCTGGAGCTGCGCCTGCATCGTCTGACCGGGCTCGAGACCGAGAAGCTGCTCGACGAATACCTGAGCATTCTCGAGCGTATCGCCGAACTCAACCATATCCTGGCGTCACCGGATCGGCTGCTGGAGGTGATTCGCGAAGAGCTCGAAGGTATTCGCGATCAGTACGGCAACGCCCGCCTGACCGAGATCCAGACCAGCCGTCTCGATCTCACCATGGAGGATCTGATCGCCGAGGAGGACATGGTGGTCACGCTGTCGCGTGGCGGCTATGCCAAGACTCAGCCGATCTCCGACTATCAGGCGCAGAAGCGTGGCGGGCGCGGCAAGTCGGCCACCAGCATGAAAGATGAGGACGTCATCGAGCACCTGGTGGTGGCCTCGACCCACGACACCATGCTGCTGTTCTCCAACCGCGGCAAGGTCTACTGGCTCAAGACCTACGAGATGCCCAACGCCAGCCGTGGGTCGCGGGGCAAGCCGCTGGTCAATCTGCTGCCGCTGGACGACGGCGAGTCGATCAGCGCCATTCTGCCGGTGCGTGACTACAACCCGGAGAGCTACATCTTCTTCGCCACCGCCAGCGGTACGGTCAAGCGCACCTCGCTGGACCAGTTCTCGCGGCCGCGCAGCGTTGGCTTGATCGCGCTGGATCTGGAGGAGGGCGATCGCCTGATCGGCGCCGCCATCACCTCCGGCAGCGACCATGTCATGCTGCTGTCGTCCAACGGCAAGGCGATCCGCTTCGAAGAGGGCCATGTGCGCGCGATGGGGCGGACCGCCCGCGGTGTCCGCGGCATGCGTCTGGCCCCAGGGGCCGAGGTGATCAGCCTGATCATCCCGCAGAGCCAGACCATCGATGCCGACGCCGACAACGAGCTTGACGGTGATGCCACCGCCAGCGCCGACGGCAGCGACGAGCAGATCTATATTCTGACCGCTTCCGAACACGGCTATGGCAAGCGGACCCGGCTCGAAGAGTTTCCGATCCGCGGTCGCGGCGGCCAGGGTGTGATCGCGATGCAGACCACCGAGCGCAACGGCGCCCTGGTGGCGGCGATGCAGGTTCGTGACAGCGACGAGATGATGCTGATCACCGACCGCGGTACCCTGGTGCGCACCCGTGTCGGCGAGGTGTCGATCACCTCGCGCAACACCCAGGGGGTGACCCTGATTCGCACCAGCGAGGGGGAGCACCTAGTCAAGACGGTGCGGGTCGACGAGCCCCAGGACGATGGGCTCGACGAGCTGGAGGTACCGGACGAGACCGAGGTTACTGCGGACGAAGCGCCGCCGGAGAGCGGTGACACAGCGCCGGCGGACGACGACGCCTGAGGCCGCTGCGCCCCCGCCCGGTCTGGGTCGGGGGCGCATTGCCGACGGGCGCGAGGTTCTGCCCCCTGGCCCGATGTGCGGGCCTGGGGCGACGACATGCGGTTGGATGACAGGGGGTGGTGACACACCACCAAGACTCGTCTTGATGAACAAGCCCGGACGAACGCAAGCGCCCGGGTCGAGTGAAAGAGCCCACGGGGAATTCCGAGAATGACACGTCTGCACAATTTCTGTGCCGGTCCGGCGGCCATGCCGACGGCGGTGCTGGAGCGCGCCCGCGCCGAGATGCTCGACTACCAGGGGCAGGGCCTGTCGGTGATGGAGATGAGTCACCGCAGTCCGACCTTCGAGGCAATTGCGGCCAAGGCCGAGCGTGATCTGCGTGATCTGCTCTCGATTCCCGACAACTACCGGGTACTGTTCATGCAGGGCGGTGCCACCCTGCAGTTCGCCTGCGTGCCGCTCAATCTGCTGGGGCAGGGCGGGACACCCAACTATCTCGATACCGGCATCTGGTCGAGCAAGGCGATCAAGGAGGCGGATCACCTGGCCGCTTCACATATCGCGGCCTCGAGCCGCGAGTCCGGTTACGTGCAGGTGCCGCGCCAGGGCGACATCGCGCTCTCCGCGGATGCGGCCTACTTGCACTACTGCCACAACGAGACCATCGGCGGCCTGGCCTACGATTACGTGCCGGAGGTCGACGTGCCGCTGGTGTGCGACATGTCGTCGTCGATCCTCTCCGCGCCGCTGGACGTGAGTCGGTATGGGGTGATCTATGCCGGGGCGCAGAAGAACATCGGCCCCGCCGGCATCACCGTGGTCATCGTGCGCGAGGATCTGCTCGAGCGGGCGCAGCCCTCGGCGCCCTCGCTGCTCGGCTGGAAGGTCTACGCCGACAACGACTCGATGATCAACACGCCGCCGACCTACGCCTGGTATCTCGCCGGTCTGGTGTTCGAGTGGCTCAAGAACGATATCGGCGGCGTCGCCGAGATGGAAGCGATCAACCGGCGCAAGAGCGAGGCGCTCTACGCCGCCATCGACGCCAGCGACTTCTATGCCAATCCGATCGCACCGGCCAACCGTTCGCTGATGAACGTGCCGTTCACGCTGGCCGATGCCGCGCTCAACGGCGACTTCCTCGCGGATGCCGAGGCCGAGGGGTTGCTCAACCTCAAGGGGCATCGCAGCGTCGGCGGCATGCGCGCGAGTCTCTACAATGCCGTCAGCGAGGCCGACGTGCAGGCGCTGATCAACTTCATGGCCGATTTCGAACGTCGCCGCGGCTGAGTGGCGGCCGCATGCAGCCAGGACATGCCCATGACTGACAACACCGACAAGCCGCTGGATCTCGCCTCCTTGCGCCAGCGTATCGACAGCATCGACAGCGAGCTGCTGCGCCTGATCAGCGAGCGTGCCGATTGCGCCGCCCAGGTCGCCCAGGTCAAGACCGCCGACGATCCCGATGCCGTGTTCTATCGCCCCGAGCGCGAGGCCCAGGTGCTGCGCCGGGTGATGGAGCGCAACCCCGGGCCGCTCAACGGCGAGGAGATGGCGCGGCTGTTCCGCGAGATCATGTCCGCCTGTCTGGCCCTGGAGAAACCGATCAAGGTCGCCTATCTGGGCCCGGAGGGCACCTTCACCCAGCAGGCGGCGCTCAAGCACTTCGGCCACAGCGCGATCAGCCTGCCGATGGCGGCGATCGACGAAGTGTTCCGTGAGGTCGAGGCGGGCGCGGTCAACTACGGGGTGGTGCCGGTGGAGAACTCCACCGAGGGGGTGGTCAACAACACCCTCGACTCGTTCATGGACTCCGGGCTGCACATCAGCGGCGAGGTGGTGCTGCGTATCCACCACCATCTGCTGGTCTCCAACATCACCCGTCAGGACAAGATCTCGCGGATCTACTCGCATCCACAGTCGTTCGCCCAGTGCCGCAAGTGGCTCGATGCCCACTACCCCCACGCCGAGCGGGTGGCGGTCTCGTCCAACGCCGAGGCCGCACGGCTGGTCAAGACCGAGTGGCACAGCGCGGCGATCGCCGGCGACATGGCGGCCCAGCTCTACGGTCTCGACCGCGTCGCCGAGAAGATCGAGGATCGCCCGGACAACTCCACGCGCTTTCTGATCATCGGCAATGAGTCGGTGCCCCCCTCGGGCCATGACAAGACCTCGATCGTGGTCGCCATGCGCAACCAACCGGGGGTGCTGCACGGTCTGCTCGAGCCATTCCACCGCCACGCCATCGATCTCACCCGGCTGGAGACGCGCCCATCGCGTAACGGTGTCTGGACCTACGTCTTCTTCATCGACTTCAAGGGGCATGTCGACGACCCCGCTGTCGCCGGCGTGCTGGAGGCGGTGAAGCAGCACGCCTCCGACATGAAGGTGCTCGGCTCCTACCCGGTGGGTGTGCTCTAGGATGCCGGGAGAGACAGCACCTACGCTGCTCATCGTCGGGCTGGGCATGATCGGCGGCTCGCTGGCCGCCGCGCTCAAGGCGGCGGGGTATCGTGGCACGCTGCTGGGTTGCGACCGCAATGACGATGAGATCGCCACCGGGCTGGCCATGGGGGTGATCGACGACGGCGGCAGTGCGCTCGCACCGCTGGTGGTGCGTGCCGACATCGTGGTGCTGGCGGTGCCGGTACTGGCGATGCCGGCGGTGTTCGAGGCGCTGGCCCCGGCGCTGGGGTCGCGCATCGTCACCGATGTCGGCAGCACCAAGCGCGCGGTATGCGACGCCGCACGGCAGGTCTTCGGCACGCTGCCGTCGCGTTTCGTGCCTGGTCACCCCATTGCCGGCTCGGAGAAGAGCGGCGTCGCCGCCGCCAATCCGACGCTCTATCGTCATCACAAGGTGATCCTGACCCCTGAAGCGGAGACCGACCCGGCGGCGGTACAGGCCGTGCGCGGGCTGTGGGAGCTGTGCGGGGCCCAGGTGCTGGAGATGCCGGTGGCGCGCCACGACCAGGTGCTGGCGCGTACCAGTCATCTGCCGCACCTGCTCGCCTTTTCGCTGGTCGATACCCTGGCGCGCCAGGACGAGCGGCTGGAGATCTTTCGCTACGCCGCCGGCGGCTTTCGCGACTTCACCCGCATCGCCGGCAGCGATCCGGTGATGTGGCGCGACATTTTCACCGCCAACCGTGACGCGCTGCTCGGCGCGCTGGACGACTTCGAGGTCGGGCTGGCGCGGCTGCGGCGGGCGGTCGAGCAGGGTGACAGCGACGCCATGCTGGGCACCTTCGACCGTGCCAGCCACGCCCGACACTATTTCGAAACGCTGTTGAATCAGACGAGTTATCAAGCCATGGAATCACGACAGGTGCAGTATCGGGTCTCGCCCGGCGGGTCGGTCAGCGGCCGTATCCGCGTGCCCGGCGACAAGTCCATCTCCCACCGCTCGATCATGCTCGGCGCCCTGGCCGACGGGGTGACCGAGGTCAAGGGTTTCCTCGAGGGCGAGGATAGCCTGGCCACGCTGCAGGCGTTCCGCGACATGGGCGTAGCGATCGAAGGGCCCCACCAGGGTCGCGTGACCATTCATGGGGTCGGTCTGCACGGCCTCAAGCCGCCCGCCGGACCGCTCTACGTGGGCAACTCCGGTACCGCCATGCGGCTGTTCGCCGGGTTGCTCGCGGGGCAGGCCTTCGATACCGAGCTCACCGGTGACGCGTCGCTGACCAAGCGCCCCATGGCGCGGGTGGCCGACCCGCTGCGTCTGATGGGGGCACGTATCGATACCGCCGAGGGGGGGCGTCCGCCGCTCCGGATCCATGGCGGTCAGCCGCTCAAGGGCATCGACTACGACATGCCGATGGCCAGCGCCCAGGTCAAATCCTGCCTGCTGCTGGCGGGGCTCTATGCCGAGGGCGAGACCCGCGTGCGCGAGCCGGCGCCGACCCGTGACCACACCGAGCGCATGCTCAACGGCTTCGGCTACGCGGTTGCCCGCGAGGGTGACGTGGCGCGCCTGAGCGGCGGCGGCAAGCTCACCAGTGCGCCGATCGACGTGCCTTCGGACATCTCCTCGGCAACCTTCTTCCTGGTCGCAGCGGCGATCACGCCGGGTGCCGACCTGGTGCTCGAGCACGTTGGCGTCAACCCGACGCGCATCGGCGTGATCAACATTCTCAAGCTGATGGGCGCCGACCTGCGTCTGGAGAATCCGCGCGAAGTCGGCGGCGAGCCGGTGGCCGACCTGCATATCCGCTATGCGCCGCTCAAGGGAATCGATATCCCGGTCGACCAGGTGCCGCTGGCGATCGACGAATTCCCGGCACTGTTCGTCGCCGCGGCCAATGCCGAGGGCACCACCCGGCTGCGCGGTGCCGAAGAGCTGCGGGTCAAGGAGTCCGACCGCATTCAGGCGATGGCCGATGGCCTGGCGATCCTGGGCGTGGAAGCCACGGTATTCGACGATGGCATCGACATCGTCGGCAAGGGCGGCGAGAGCGCCAACTATGGCGGCGGCCGGGTCGACAGCCTCGGCGATCACCGCATCGCCATGGCCTTCACCGTGGCCGCGCTGCGCGCCAGTGCGCCGATCGAGATCGACGACTGCGCCAACGTGGCGACCTCTTTCCCCGGCTTCGTGGCACTGGCCGAGCGCGTGGGGCTCACCCTCGAGGAGGTCGAGGCATGAGTCAGACCGCTCCCGTCCTCACCATCGATGGCCCCGGTGGCGCCGGCAAGGGCACCATCAGTCGCATGATCGCCGAACGCCTGGGCTGGCACCTGCTCGATTCCGGTGCTCTCTATCGGCTCACCGCGCTGGCGGCGCTGCGCAAGGAGGTCGCGCTGGACGACGTCGAGCGGCTGACCCGCCAGGCCCAGCGGCTGGACGTGGTCTTCGCGGTGGAGGACGGTGCCATGCGTATCCTGCTCGAGGGCGACGACGTGACCCGGGCAATCCGCCGCGAAGAGGTGGGCAATGCCGCCTCGCAGGTGGCGGCGCTGCCGCCGGTGCGCGAAGCGCTGCTGCAGCGGCAGCGCGATTTTCGCCAGGCCCCCGGGCTGGTCGCCGACGGTCGCGACATGGGGACCGTGGTGTTCACCGATGCGCCGCTGAAGATCTATCTCACCGCCTCGGCCGAGGAGCGTGCCCAGCGTCGCCTGCGCCAATTGCGCGAGGCCGGTGAAGATGCTAGACTCGCGACCCTTTTGGAAGAAATCCAAGCGCGCGATGCGCGTGATATGCAGCGTGCGGTAGCCCCGCTCAAGCCGGCCGAAGATGCCGTCGAGCTGGACACCACGCAGCTGGATATACCGGAAGTCGTGGAGCGTATCGAAACGCTGCTGGCCGAGCGCGGCCTGACCTGAGAGCTTCTCGGGTCGCGCTGGCCGGTGGAATGACGACACACTTCCGCTCCCGGGGCCCCTGGCAAGATGTGAAGACGTGCAGCGACACCGACAGTCAAGTCGCGGCAGGTCGAACCAGCGCCAACATCCCCAGGGATATGTCGATAAGGCCCGTACTCGCTGGTGGTACGGAGGAAGGCGGCCCGCCCGCCATCAACGTTGATCACGTAGGAATCACATGAGCGAAAGCTTTGCTGAACTGTTCGAACAATCTCTCCAGGACATCAACATGGAGCCCGGTGCCATCGTCATGGCAACCGTGGTCGACATCGAAGGCGACTGGATCACCGTCAACGCCGGTCTGAAGTCCGAGGGCCAGATCCCTGCGGCACAGTTCCGCGACGACAACGGTGAGATGACCATCGCGGTCGGTGACGAAGTCAAGGTCGCACTGGAAGCCGTTGAAGACGGTTTCGGTGAAACCCGTCTGTCGCGCGAGAAGGCCAAGCGCGCCGAAGCGTGGAAAGAACTGGAAGCGGCCTTCGAGAAAGACGAAATCGTCAAGGGCGTGATCAACGGCAAGGTCAAGGGCGGCTTTACCGTCGACGTCTCCTCGATCCGTGCGTTCCTGCCGGGTTCGCTGGTCGACGTGCGTCCGGTTCGCGACACTGCGCACCTGGAGCACAAAGAGCTGGACTTCAAGGTCATCAAGCTCGATCCGAAGCGCAACAACGTCGTCGTCTCTCGCCGTGCCGTACTCGAAGCCGAGAACAGCGCCGAGCGTGAAGCGCTGCTCGCCACCCTGCAGGAAGGCCAGCAGATCAACGGTATCGTCAAGAACCTCACCGATTACGGCGCTTTCGTCGACCTCGGTGGCGTCGACGGCCTGCTTCACATCACCGACATGGCGTGGAAGCGCATCAAGCACCCGAGCGAGATCGTGGCCGTCGGCGACGAGATCAATGTCAAGGTGCTCAAGTTCGACCGCGAGCGCAACCGCGTTTCGCTGGGCCTGAAGCAGCTGGGCGAAGACCCCTGGGTCAACATCGTCGACCGCTATCCGGAAGGCACCAAGGTCAACGCCCGCGTCACCAACCTGACCGACTACGGCTGCTTCGCCGAGCTGGAAGAGGGTGTCGAAGGTCTGGTTCACGTCTCCGAAATGGACTGGACCAACAAGAACATCCATCCGTCCAAGGTGGTTCAGGTCGGTGACGAAGTCGAAGTCATGGTGCTCGACATCGACGAAGAGCGTCGTCGTATCTCCCTGGGTATCAAGCAGTGCACCACCAACCCGTGGGAAGACTTCAACGCGCGCTACAACAAGGGCGACCGCGTTGCCGGTACCATCAAGTCGATCACCGACTTCGGTATCTTCATCGGTCTGGAAGGCGGCATCGACGGTCTGGTGCACCTCTCCGACATCTCCTGGAGCGAAGCTGGCGAAGAAGCGGTACGTCAGTTCAAGAAGGGCGACGAAGCGGAAGCCGTCATCCTCTCGATCGATCCGGAGCGTGAGCGCATCTCGCTGGGCATCAAGCAGCTCGAAACCGATCCGGTCTCCGAGTTCCTGGCTGTCAACGACAAGGGCTCCGTGGTCACCGGCCGCATCATCGAAGTCGATGCCAAGGAAGCGCACGTCGAACTGGCTACCGATGTCATCGGTATCCTCAAGGCCTCCGAAATCAGCGCCGACCGTGTCGAAGACGCGCGCAACGTGCTGAACGAAGGTGATAGCGTCGAAGCCAAGATCGTCAACGTCGATCGCAAGAGCCGCGCCATCAACCTGTCGATCAAGGCCAAGGATCAGGTCGACACGCGTCGCAACATGACCAAGCTGCGCGACCAGGATGTCGAGACCAACGGTCCGACCACCATCGGTGATCTGATCAAGCAGCAGATGGGCCAGGACTGATCCTTCGGATTCGGTCTCCCCATGAAAACAGCGCCTTCGGGCGCTGTTTTTTTATGTCTGTCACTCGCTGAACGGCGCGGCCTGTCTGCGTGGGACGAACACCGTTTCAGCGTGGCTAGCGTCTGAGCCAGCCGCGCCAGCCCCTGTCGCTCTGCGCTGCGCGCACGGCCGCGGCCTGATGGCCCGAGAGCTCGGCAATGGCCTGCTTGAGCGGCTGGATGATGGCATCCAGATGGTAGCTGCAGAGCGAGGGGTCCAGGGCAGCCGGGCATTGCGCCATCAGCAGGCCGCAGTGATAGGTGGCAACGTCCAGCGAGGCGTGTACCGGTGGGAAAGGGGAGGCCTCTTCCCGGCAGCGCTTGAGCTCGCGCAGCAGCATCTTCAGCATCTCGGCGTCTAGCCAGCAGGGCGCTGCCGCGGGGGTGGCGGCGGGTAGCGATTGGCGCACGGCCTGAAAGGAGACCAGCAGAAAGACGCAGGTGTAGTGGAGTCGGGAGCGCTCTGAATGCATGGGTCACCATCACTCTGTTGATGAGAGTGATTACCATTCTCTATGGCTTCTGTCTCCCTGTCAAAAGATGTCGTCAATCGCGGCGTTCGAGCGCATTGAGTACCCCGCGCAGGATCGAGAGCTCCTTGCGGCTGGGCTCGGCGCGGGCGAACAGGGCTCGCAGGTGCGCTTCGGTCTTGGCATGGGGCTGGGTGAGGAAGCCGGCGCTGTCGAGTGCCCGGTGCAGGTGGGTGTGGAAGTGTTCGAGCTGGTCGAGCGTCGGGTAGATCGTGTCCCGCGATGCTGGCGTCTCGGCGACGGCGGTGCGACTGGCCCGGCGGAACGCCTCGTAGGCGACGATCTGGACCGCCTGGGAAAGGTTGAGCACACCGTAGTCGGGGTTGGCGGGAATGTTGAGCTGATGCGTGCAGTGGCCGATCTCGTCGTTGGTGAGCCCCGAGCGCTCGCGCCCGAAAACCACCGCCACCGGGCCGTCTGGTAGGCGCTGCCAGGCCGCCTCGATCATGGCATCGGGGGCGTGGTAGCAGGGCAGCGGCAGGCTGCGCAGGCGCGCGCTGGCGCCAATCACCTGCACGCAGTCGGTCACCGCCTCGCCCAGCGAGTCCACTACCCGGCAGCCCTCGATCAGATCGACGGCGCCGGCCGCCAGGCGGGTTGCTTCGGGGTCAGGGAACTGGCGCGGCGCGACCAGCACCAGATCGCCCAGGCCCATGGTCTTCATCGCCCGTGCGCTGGCGCCGATATTGCCGGGATGATAGGTCTGGACGAGGACGATACGAATACGCTCGAGCATGCGAGAAGGCTCCTGAAACGAGACGGCGGGAGCGGCAGCATCGCGGAACGCGCGCTGAACCCAAGACCCTGAACCAAAAAAAGCCCCGCCAGTGGCGGGGCTTTCCATGATACCTGAAAGTCTCAGGCGATGGCGGGGGAGGCTTACATCATGCCGCCCATGCCACCCATGCCGCCCATGTCCGGTGCGCCGCCACCAGCGGCTTTCTCTTCCGGATCCTCGGCGATCATCGCTTCGGTGGTGATCATCAGGCCACCCACGGAAGCGGCGGACTGCAGCGCGGTGCGGGTCACCTTGGCCGGGTCGAGGACGCCCATCTCGAACAGGTCGCCGTACTCGCCGGTCTGCGCGTTGTAGCCGAAGTTGCCTTCGCCGTCCTTGATACGGTTGATGATGACCGAAGCCTCTTCACCCGCGTTGGTGACGATCTGACGCAGCGGAGACTCCATGGCACGCAGCGCGATGGCGATGCCGTGGGTCTGGTCTTCGTTGTCGCCGGTCAGGCCGCGGACCATGGTCAGCACGCGCACCAGGGCGGTACCGCCGCCAGGCACGACGCCTTCTTCGACCGCTGCACGGGTGGAGTGCAGGGCGTCTTCGACGCGGGCCTTCTTCTCTTTCATCTCGAACTCGGTCGCGGCACCGACGCGGATGACGGCAACACCGCCAGCCAGCTTGGCGACACGCTCCTGCAGCTTCTCGCGGTCGTAGTCAGAGGAGGTTTCCTCGATCTGCGCGCGGATCTGGCTGACGCGAGCTTCGATGTCGGACTCGACACCGGCACCGTCGATGATGGTGGTGTTCTCCTTGGACATGGTGACGCGCTTGGCGCTGCCCAGGTGGTCCAGGTTGGCCTGCTCGAGGTTCAGACCGACCTCTTCGGAGATCACGGTGCCGCCGGTCAGGATGGCGATGTCCTGCAGCATGGCCTTGCGGCGATCGCCGAAGCCCGGTGCCTTGGCCGCAGCAACCTTGACGATGCCGCGCATGTTGTTGACCACCAGCGTGGCCAGCGCTTCGCCTTCGATGTCTTCGGCGATGATCACCAGCGGCTTGCCAGCCTTGGCGACGGATTCCAGCACCGGCAGCAGTTCGCGGATGTTGGAAACCTTCTTGTCGACCAGCAGCAGGTAGGGGTCTTCGAGCTCGACCGCCATGGTTTCCTGATTGGTGACGAAGTAGGGCGAGAGGTAGCCGCGATCGAACTGCATGCCTTCGACCACTTCCAGCTCGTCTTCGAATCCGCGACCTTCGTCGACGGTGATGACGCCTTCCTTGCCGACTTTTTCCATCGCTTCGGCGATGATCTCACCGATGCGCGCATCGCCGTTGGCGGAGATGGTGCCGACCTGGGCGATCGCCTTGGCGTCGGTGCAGGGTACGGAAAGCGACTGGATGTGCTTGACGGCTTCGGCGACGGCCTTGTCGATGCCGCGCTTCAGATCCATCGGGTTCATGCCCGCAGCGACGCCCTTGAGGCCTTCGTTGACGATCGACTGGGCCAGGACGGTGGCGGTGGTGGTGCCGTCACCGGCGGCGTCGGAGGTCTTGGAAGCGACTTCCTTGACCATCTGCGCGCCCATGTTCTCGAAGCGATCCTTCAGCTCGATCTCTTTGGCGACAGAGACGCCGTCCTTGGTGACGGTCGGTGCGCCGAAGGATTTCTCGAGCACGACGTTGCGGCCTTTCGGGCCCAGCGTGGCCTTGACGGCATCGGCGAGAACGTTGACGCCGCGAACCATGCGCTTGCGGGCATCATCAGAGAACTTGACTTGTTTAGCTGCCATTGTCCGATCTTCCTAAATGCGATACGTGGAAACGTGATGAATCAGCGAGTCGAGCGATCGATCAGCCTTCGACGACGGCCAGGATGTCGCTCTCGCTCATGATCAGAACTTCTTCGCCGTCGACCTTCTGCTTCTCGACGCCGAAGCCTTCCTTGAAGATGACGGTGTCGCCGACCTTGACGTCCAGGGCGCGAACTTCGCCGTTGTCGAGGATGCGGCCGTTGCCGACGGCGAGGATCTCACCGCGGGTCGGCTTCTCCTGGGCGTTGCCCGGAAGCACGATGCCGCCGGCAGTTTTCTGCTCTTCTTCTGTGCGACGTACGATGACGCGATCGTGCAAGGGACGGATTTTCATTGCTCACGTTCTCCTGATGGTTGCATGTTGCAAATGCACGTTCCCGGTGAGCGTTGCCCAGCGGGAGAAGGCTTGCGCCTTCCGGTTAATGGGCCTGATGGCCTAAAGCTATCGCTGCTGCCTTGATTGGGTCGGGCAAGACGCTTTCAAGGGTACAGCGCAAATTTTTTGTCCAAATCAGCCCGTGGAAAGATCTTGCTGGCTCACGCTCAGCGCGAATCGCCGTCACGCCCGCTGCTGTCGCGTCCGATGAAGTCACCCTCGAGTGGGCGCGACTCGGACCCATCGCGTGGCGCCGAGTCACGGTGGGCGGTGCTTGCCGCTGGCCCCCACTCGCTGCCCCCTTGGCCCTGCGTCCGACCACCGCCACTCGCGGCGCGGGGAAACCAGCGTCGTGCGAGCTGGCCGCTCCCCGGCAGCAGACACACCAGGCCCAGCAGGTCGGAGAGAAAGCCCGGGGCCATCAGCAGCACGCCGGCCAGCACGAAGGTGGCGCCGGCCAGCAGCTCGTCCGAAGGCAGTTCACCCAGGGCCAGACGTTCGCGGGCACGCTGCAGGGTGAGCAGGCTTTCACGCCGGATCAGGTGCAGGCCGAAGGCCGCGCTGAGCGCGATCCAGAGCAGGGTCAGCAAAAGCCCGAGCTTGGCACCCAGCGTGAACAGGACGATGAAGTCCGCCAGCAGGAACAGCGCGAGCAGAAAAAGCAGAGGCATGGTGTCTCCCGGGATGACCGACTCTCCCTCAGATGGAGACGACTGCGGGGAAATGCAAGCACCGCCGCTCCCTGGCGGTGATCGGCCGGAGACGCGGCGGGGTCAGAGGGTAGCTTCGTCCTTGAGCTTGGCGACCGTGGTGGCGCCGATGCCGTCGACGCGGGTGAGCTCGTCGAGGGACTGGTAGGGGCCATTGGCCTTGCGGTCCTCGACGATCGCCTGCGCCCTGACCTTGCCGATCCCCGGCAGTGTCGCCAGGGTCTCGGCATCGGCCTGGTTGAGGTCAACCGGCTCGGCGAGGGCCGGCAGGCTGGTGGCCATGAACAGCGACAGCAGGGCGATACCGAACAGCTTTTTCATGTCGATCTCCTCTTCTGTGTCGATCTTGTCGTGACGATCTCTCGCGTGATGACGATGCCGGCTGGCCAGTGCGGTGTGGCGTGCCGACGTGGTGGGGCGGCAGGGTGGCCTACCCACCTATCAGCTATCGACGCGATGGCGCCTCCCTTGACGTCGAATTCGCCCTCGATTGACGTAAGCGATCGCCTACGACTTGAGGCTGCCGCCGCTGGCCGCTGAGTCGCGGCAGCGGGGTGGCAACTCCGGTATACTCCGGCGCGAATTCACAATGCCGGAGATTCCGCCCATGGCCGCCACCCAGTCGCCGCTCATCATCGCCCTGGACTACCCGGATCTGGCCTCGGCCACGGCGCTTGCCGATGCGCTCGACCCGGCGCGCTGCCGGGTCAAGATCGGCAAGGAGCTGTTCACTCGGGTCGGGCCACAGGCCATCGAGGCCATGCACCGGCGCGGCTTCGAGGTGTTTCTGGATCTCAAGTTTCATGACATCCCCAACACCGTCGCCGGTGCGGTCGAAGCGGCGGCGGATCAGGGGGTGTGGATGGTCAACGTCCACGCCGCCGGCGGGCGTCGGATGATGGAGGCGAGTGCCGAGCGGCTGCGCCAGCGTGGGCTGTCGACACGGCTGATCGCGGTCACCGTGCTGACCAGCATGGCTGACGACGAACTCCAGGAGATCGGAGTGGCGGGGGACGCCATGAGCCAGGTCGAACGCCTGGCGCGGCTGACCCAGCAGAGTGGGCTCGACGGGGTGGTGTGCTCGGCACGCGAGAGCGAGCGGCTGCGCGCGATCTGTGGCGAGGGGTTTCTCAAGGTGACCCCGGGCATCCGGCCGGCCACCGCGGCGACGGGGGATCAGCGTCGAGTCATGACACCGGAGGCGGCCATGGCGGCGGGTAGTACCCACCTGGTCATCGGTCGCGCGGTGACCCAGGCCGCCGAGCCGATGGTGGCGCTGGCCGAGATCGAACGCGCGCTGGACGCGGGTTGATCACTCGCCTTCGAGACCCGTGATCGGTTTGCTGGTGCCCCAGCTGTGGCAGCTGGGGCACTGCCAGTTGAGCTGCTCGGCAGCAAAGCCGCAGCGCTGGCAGCGGTAGCGCGGGCGGATGCTGAGCAGCTGGTGGGTGTGCTGCTTGAGCAGCTCCAGGCGGTCGCGTTCGCCGGGGTCGCTATCGGCCAGATAGAGATCCATCAGATAGTCGACGCCGCGCAGGCTGGGGTGGTCACGCAGCTGATCGCTGACGAAGGCGCAGGCGATCTCCGCCCCCTGGCGACGGTGCAGTGCGTCGGCGGCCATGATCACCACGCTGGTGGGCGGCGTGCGCTGCAGCTGCTGCTCGAGAAACTGCCACCAGCCGTCATCGTCGTCGAGCAGGCGGTAGGCGTCGCGCAATGGTTCCAGGACCAGCGTGGTGAAGCTCGGGTCCTGTTCGGGCACGCGCTGCCAATAGCGGATCGCGCTGCGGTACTGGCCGATATCCCACTCCAGCTGGCCCAGAATCCAGTTGGCGCGTACGCAGGCCGTGTCGATGTGCAGTGCCTGGCGCAACGCCTTGCGTGCCAGCGACGGGCTGGCGTTGCGGCGGTGCTGGAGCGCCAGCTCGCACAGCCAGTGCGCGGCGGCGCGGCGCATGTCGGGATCCTGGCGCACCAGCTGCGGCTGTGCGATCTCGAGCGCTTGGCTCCACTCCTTCTCGCGCTGGAACAGATCCACCAGCAGGCGCTTGGCAGCGAGCTTCTGCTCATCGTCGACGTTGGCCTTGTGCAGCGAGAGCAGCAGCCGCTCGGCGCGGTCGAGCAGGCCCAGATTGAGAAAGTCGCGGGAGAGTTCCAGCTGGACCTGGCCGCTCTGGGCGGCGGTCAGTGCTGGACGGGCGAGCAGATTCTGGTGGATGCGCACGGCGCGGTCGGCCTCGCCGCGAGAGCGATAGAGGTTGCCCAGCGCGATATGCGTCTCGACCGTTTCACTGTTGACCTCGAGGGCCTGGGTGAAGGTCTCGATGGCCCGGTCGGGCTGCTCGTTGAGCAGATAGTTGAGCCCCACGAAGTAGTCGCGGGGCAGGGGGGTAGAGGGCGGGGCGCGCTGCGTGCGTTGGCGACTGCCCTCCCAGCGCCCCAGCCACCAGCCAATGGCGATGGCTGCCACCAGCAATGCCAGTAGCAGAACGTTCGCCATATCAGGTGCTTTCCTTGAACTCCTGCGTGCGCAGGCGATCGAGTTCCTTGCGCTGTTGCTGGTTGTGGCGCTGAGCCCGGGTCAGCAGCGTGCGCAGGCGCAGGTACATGCCGGTCATCGCCAGCATGCCGAGGATCACGCCGCTGGCCAGGGCGACCAGCAGCCATAGCGAGAGCGATGCAGGGGGCAGCTCGACCCAGATGAGGTCCAGCGGCAGCGGCTGCTGATTGTTGACGGCGAAGAGAATGCCGAGCAGCAGCACGACGATCAGAACGATGGCGAGGAAGACGCCTTTGAACCAGCGCATAGTGATTTCCAATGACGAGCCGCGATGTCACCTTCGCCCACGGGGGCGGTAGGCGGCGTCACGACGCGGTGACTGATCGATCAATAGCCCAGCGCCCGGCTGGCATTGACCTGCTCGCGCAACTCCTTGCCCGGCTTGAAATGCGGGACGTACTTGCCGTCGAGATCGACGGGGTCGCCGGTCTTGGGGTTGCGGCCGGTGCGTGGCTCCCGGAAGTGAAGCGAAAAACTGCCGAAACCACGAATCTCTACGCGCCCGCCCTCGGCCAGCGCGTGGGTGATATCGTCGAGTATGACGCGCACCGCCGCCTCGACTTCCTTGGCCGATAGTTCGGGTCGGCGAGAAGCAATCTGCTCGATCAATTCAGACTTGGTCATCGACACTCTCCGTGAGCCGTCTGCCCGGCGGTGACGGACGCTGCCCCAAGGGGCATCCGACCTCTATTGTTGTCGCTTCAGCATACTGCGCAAGTTTCGAGAAAACAACGCATTACGCGGCGCAAAAAGCGTATGTCGGCAGCGCCAGAGCAAAAGCCCCGGAGTCCAAGGTGGGCAGGGCCTGGCCGCTACCCGCACGTGCCCCGGCGCGGGGCAGAGGTCCGCCAAGGCGTCTACCCACTGGCAGTCGCTCGGTGGCGGTCTCGCTAGTGGCTCGGTGGCGAGCATAGTGGGCGCGCAGCGCCTCGGCTATAATGGCCCTCGACCCCGTCGCCCAGGGCGCCAGATCGTATTGCGGTAGGGTGGCTTCGGCGTGGCAGGCAATTTCAGCAGTAAGGAGCGTTCGTGGCCGATAACGATGAAGACATTGCGCGCAAGCGTCTCTACTGGCACTCGCGTCGCGGCATGTGGGAGCTCGATCTTCTGCTGGTGCCGTTTCTCGAGGCGCGCTACGACGCGCTGAGTGCCGAGGATCAGACCCGCTATCGCGAGCTGATCGCCGAGGAGGACCAGGACCTGTTCGTATGGCTGATGCGTCGCGAGTGGCCCAGCGACCCGGAGCTGCGGCGCATCGTGCAGATGATCGTCGAGCATGCCGAGAACACTGACCGCGATCGGCGTCAGGCGCTCTAGACTGGCGCTGGCACTCGGCGCCGGGTGGGTCGTGGCGCTGACGCTGTTTGCCGTGCGCTTCCTTGCCCCGGAAGTGGCACTGAGCTTGGGGCTCGCCGGGCTGGCGGGATTGGTCTGGGAGTGGCTGCGCCAGCCGCCGTTGTACTATTTACGCTGTCGCGAAGAGTATGGTCGGCAGCAGTGGGAGCTATCGACCGATGCGCGGGAGTGGCGCAGCGTGCATTGTCGCCCGCTGCGGGTGGCCCCTTGGGTGTGTGGTCTGGCGCTCGATGGTCGACACTGCTGGCTATGGCCGGACGCCTGCGATGGCGCAGCGCTGCGCGCCCTGCGTCTGTGTCTGATCGCGGCTTCAGACGCGCGCGACGAGAGCCCGTCGACGACACCGTGACCGCGTTAGCCGCGCCATGCCCTGACACGCTGTCGGCCGCTGTTCGCGGCCGACGTGGGTTCTTGGGTTGCCCTTCGGGCGATACCTGTTGGCCTGCAGGGCTAAGGCGGCCCGGCGACGCTCGTCGCCGGGCCGCGGAGGGCTCAGCGACGGCCGACAAAGAAGCCGATCGCGAAACCGGCCAGCGCAGCGACCCCGATACCGCTCCAGGCGTTGCGGTGAACGTAGTCATCGGTATCCCGCCACGCCTCTCCGGCGTGTTCCATCAGGTCCTGGCTCATGTCGTCGGCGCGCTGGCGCGCGCGCTGCACGCCGGCACGTCCGCGTTGCTTGGCGTCACGGTAGTAGTGACGGGCGTCGTCTCGATAGTGTCTGCTCATGGATCTTCCTTAATCGAAGTGGGTGACTCGCGGGCGAGAGCGTCGCGTTTTCAGTGTAGTTGCAGTTTCATGACGCGCTAGGGGCGAAGCGAATCAGGGCGCGGCGAACACGATGTGGCGAAAAGGGCTCGGCATGGCGTCGCCTGCCGATTCGCCCACGCCGCCGGGCGAATCGGCGTTTCCCTGTTAGAATGCGCGCCCACTCAATGCCGCCGGGAGCCGTCAAGCCATGCCATCTTACGACGTCATCGTGATCGGTGCCGGCGCCGCCGGGCTGATGTGCGCACTCACCGCGGGCTATCGTGGGCAGCGGGTTCGGGTCATCGACCACGCCAACAAGGCCGGCAAGAAGATCCTGATGTCCGGTGGCGGGCGCTGCAATTTCACCAATCTGGCCACCGCGCCACGGCACTTCTTCTCGGGCAATCCGCACTTCGCGATCTCGGCGCTCAAGCGCTATACCCCGCAGCACTTCGTCGAGCTGGTCGAGCGCCACGGCATCGAGTATGTCGAGAAGGCGCCGGGGCAGCTCTTCTGCGCCGACTCGGCCAAGGCGATCGTCGAGATGCTGCTCACCGAGTGCGCCTGGGCGGGGGTCGAGGTCTCGCTCTCGACCACGGTCGAGCGGGTCGAGCGCCTGGGTGAGGGCGTACGCCTGAAGAGCTCCGCCGGCACGTTCGACGCCGGTGCCGTGGTGATCGCCAGCGGTGGGCTGTCGATTCCGACCCTGGGTGCCAGCGGTTTCGGCTACGATCTGGCGCGCCAGTTCGGGCTGGAGGTGACAGCGACCCGGGCGGCGCTGGTGCCGTTCACCGTGACGTCTCAATGGAAGACGGCGCTCGCCGCGCTCTCCGGGCTCTCCTGCCCGGTGGCGGTGAGCTGTGGCGATGGCCACTATCGCGAGCCGCTGCTGTTCACCCATCGCGGACTCTCCGGGCCAGCGATGCTGCAGGCCTCCAGTCACTGGGAGCCGGGCATGGCGCTGACGATCGATTGGCTGCCGCAGCTCGACGTGGCGGAGGCCTTGCGACAGGGTCGGCGCGAATCGCCGCGCAAGCGTCTCGCCGGTTGGCTCGGCGAGCAGTTGCCGCGCCGTCTGGCCCAGGCGCTGGGCGAGTGGCAAGGGTGGCCGGATACATCCCTGGCCGATCTCTCCAACGCTCAGATCGACGCCATCGCCGAGGCGCTGGCGCGGTGGCAGTTCAAGCCCGCCGGTACCGAGGGGTGGCGCACGGCAGAGGTCACATTGGGGGGTGTCGATACCCGTGCGATCTCGTCGAAGACCTTTGCGGTGGAGGGGCTGCCGCAACTGCGCTTCATTGGCGAGGTACTGGATGTCACCGGCCAGCTGGGTGGCTTCAACTTCCAGTGGGCGTGGGCTTCGGGGGTGGCCTGCGGTCAGGCGGTGTGAATCCTGGGATGTGGCACAAGAGACGACGGCCGCCGGAGAGGGGGCCGTCTAAAAACGTGTAGGTGCCGGCGCTGGCCGCGGCTCAGCGTCGGCGCCCACGGGTGGCGCGGTAGAGCGCCTTGCCGCGGTTGTACATCATCAGCCCGGTCAGCGCGCGCCGAAGCATACGGCCGGTCGCGCGTGGCTTGCGCGCGCTGCGCAGGGCGAACAGGCTGCCGGCCGCCATCAGCGGCACCCGCCAGCTCATCAGCTTGTCCCAGGCGTTGTCGATCGGCGCGGTGGCATCGCGCCATTCGCGCATGGCGGCAGTCATCTCCAGGCGCTGCTGCAGAATCTCGTGCTCGAGCGCCTCGATCCGCTGGCGGTGGCTGCGTTCACTCATGATCCGGCCTCAGTGCATCACGGTCGTGTTCGAGGTGTCGCAGCGTCGCCGCCATCAGCTTGCGCCGGCGGGCCACACGACGGGCGGCAAGGATCAACCCGGCGGCAATCACGAACAGAGCGCCGGCGCAGATCGCGATCGCCTGAAGACGATTCTCGTCCCAGTACATCACCACGATCAGCAGCAGCAGCATGCCGATGGCGAAGGAGAGCATGATCAGCCCCGCGCCGGCCAGCAGCAGCAGCGTGAGCAGACGCTCGCGCTCGGCTTCCCACTCGACCACGGCGAGACGCAGGCGCGTCTCGCCGGTATCGATCAGGTTGGCGATCAGTCGCCGCGCCGCACCGATCACATTCTCGGCGGGCCCCGCCATCAACGCCGCCCCAGCAGCAGCCCCAATACGACGCCGGCAGCCGCACCGATCCCGATGCTGGTCCACGGGTTGTCGTGCACATAGCGATCGGTGGCGTCGATCTGCTCCCGGGCGCTGTCATAGAGCGCCTCGCCGCGCGCTTCGAGCCGCTCGCGCGTATCCTGCAGGCGCTGCTGGGCGCGCTCGCGCAGCTCGGCGATATTGCTGCGCGAGTCATCGGCGGTGGCGTGGATCAGCTCCTCGACCGTCTGCGACAGGTGGCGCAGATCTTCCTTGAGCTGTTCGGTGGAGGCTTCGCGCTCACGTCCGGAGTGCTGGCCACCGGTGGGTTGCATGGTCATGGGTGTCTTCCTTTGACGATCGATTGGCGTGGTTATGACGAACAGCAGTCAGCATAGTCAGCCCGACGCCAGGCATCAACGCGTGCCGGGAATTCCGGCGAGGAAGGTGTTGATGCTGAAGCCCAGCCCGAAACGCTGCACGTCATGGTCGTAGTCGATCAGACTCTCGCCGTAGCCGCGGTAGTACTGCACGTAGCCGCGCACCTTGCCGAACAGCGGGAAAGAGTAGTCGAGCTGGCCGCCGTAGTGGGCTTGGCCCGGGTTGCCGCGCACCATCAGTGACACTTCCTGATCGCCGATCGCGCGCACCAGGGTGAAGTCGCCGTAGCCGATGTAGTCCTCGAGATCCGGGTTGTCATCGTCGCGCGCCTTCTCGGGAATGCGCCAGTGAGGCGCCAGGCTGAAGGCCCAGTCGCCGCGCTGGAAGATCGTCTCCGCGTAGAGGCGGTTCCAGCTACGCGACAGCGGGTCGGAGCGGCCATTGGACTGGTGAGCGAAACCGACCCGGTTGATGGTGTTGGTCCAGCCGAGCACGGTCCAGCTGTTGTCGAAGCTCATGAAGGCTTCCGGCTCGTAGTTGGTCTCGCGGAACGGTGATGAGGCCTCGGAGTTGTAGGCCTGCCACCAGCTGCGCTGGGTATAGGCGAAGTAGAGATCGCCATTGTGGCCGAGCACGTCGTCGAGCAGCTTGACCTTGAAGCTGAGCTGGAACTTCACCTCCGAGTGGTCGACGCCGCCATCGGTGGAGATCTCGCGGAAGTCCGCTTCGTCCGGGTTGGTGTTGTAGGTCCACGGCATGACGTAGTTGCGCCGGTAGGCAGTGATGGCCAGCGGATTGTCGGCCGTCTCCGCTTCCAGGTCGCGACGAATCTCCGCCTTCTCGCTCGCCTGCTGGACCGGGTTGGGGGTTGCCTCCGGGGTCTGTGCCAGCGCCAGGGGTGCCATCAGCGTGCCCATGACTACAAGGCTTGAGAAGGAGAGTGAGCGGATTGGCGTCATGAGACTGTCCTGTCGATAGAGTCCTGGTCGCGAAGGTCGGCCATGGCGAGTGCCGAGGCGCTTCGTGGGTCGTCGCGATATCCGGTGGCTGCGGCCCCGGAGTGCCATCGGTGGCGAGCCGGGGCGATCCGCGCATGCATGTGATGCGCCACGCCCGGGCTGATGATAGAGCCAAGCGGGTCGGTGTGGCGAGCGGCGCTGGCGATCGTCGCTGAAACCCTGGAAAATCGCCCCGACGATTCCAGGGACGTTTCCCCGGGGGACGGTGTTTACAAGGAGTTGGCATGTCGGATCATCCGCTCGGGTCGCTCGCCGGGCGTGCGGCCCCTGGCGCCGCGCAGCTTATCATGCGCACGCTGCTGGCAGTGTGCCTATTGCTGGCCAGCGTGGTTGCGCTGGCGCAGCAGCCGACGGATCTGCCGTCGCGGCAGCGACTCGAGGCCGAGCTCGACAAGCTCAAGCAGATCGAGACGCCGGACGAGCAGCAGAAGGCCGACCTGGAGCAGCTGCGGGCGGCATTGCAGGCGCTCGATGGGCTGGAGGCGACGCGCAAGGATCTCGATACGCTCGAGCGCAACGTGCGCCAGGCGCCCAAGGAGCGGCGCGAACTCCAGCGTCAACTCTCGGCGCTGAGCGATGATCGGCCACCGGATGCCGCGGCGCTCGACAAGCTCTCGGTGGATGCGCTGGTCGAGCGCACCACCGGCGCCCTCGACCAGCTCGAGACGCTGCAGAACCAGCTGGCCACGGTCAACGCCCGCTTGATCAGCGCCGAAACGCTGCCGGAGCGGGCGCAGTCGGCGATGGCCGAGGCCATGGATCGGGCCGAGAAGGCGCGGGGCGAGGTGCGGACGCGCAGCGATGACGAGGACGCTGCCTTCGACCCCACCCAGGCGCGCTATCGGCTGGCGCTGGCCCTGGCTGAGCAGCAGACCGAGTACCACCGTCGCGAGCTGGCCAACAACACCCAGCTGCGCGAGCTCGACGTGCTGCGCCGGGACCTGCTGGCGCGCCAGGTGGCGGGGGAGGAGGCGCGCCTCGACGCGCTGCAGGCGGCGCTCGACCGCGCCCGTCGGGCACAGTCCGAGCAGGCGGTGGCGGATGTCAGCGAAGAGGACGCCAGCACCATTGCCGAGCATCCGGTGCTGAGCGAGATCCAAGCCACCAATCGCGACCTCAGCGATCGCCTGCTGACGGTGACCGACCGCACCAACCAGCTGATTCGGCGGGCGATCGACGTGCGTTCTCAGCTCGATCGCGTGCGTCAGGTGCGGCGCACCCTCAACGAGCAGATCGAGGCGATTCGCGGCAGCCCCTTGCTCTCGCGCATTCTCAACGAGCAGCGCCACGCGCTGCCCGAGCTGGATACCCTGGGCGGGCTGCAGCAGGAGATCGCGCAGACGCGGCTCAGCCAGTTCGATCTCGTCGATCAGCGTGACGCGCTGCGCCAGCCCGAGGCGCTGGCGAAGAAGAGCCTGGAGGACGCCGGGATCACGGTGACGCCGTCACTGGTCGAGGCGCTGGTCAAGCTGTTCCGCTCGCGCAGCGAGATCCTCAAGCAGCTCGATGCCGAGTACGGCAACCTGCTCACCGTGGCGATCGATCTGCAGCTCAATCAGGAGCAGTTGGCGGGCATCACCACCTCGCTGCGCGGGATCATCGAGGAGCAACTGTTCTGGGTCGCTAGCGCACGCCCGCTGACGCTCTCCTGGTGGCGCGACATGCCCGTCGACATGGCGCGCCAGGTGAGCCGCGGCGAATGGCAGCAGGCTCTGAAGAGTCTGTGGCAGGTGCCCGATCTGCGCGCCCTGGCGGTGATCCCGGTGGTGCTGATCACCGGCGTGCTGCTGCTGCTGCGCCGGCGCATCAAGGTGCGTCTGCTCAACCTTCATGAGCAGATCGGGCGGCTCAAGCGCGACACCCAGATGCACACCCCGCGGGCGATCTTCTACAACGCCCTGCTGGCGGCCCACGGCCCGCTGCTGCTGGCGGCGGTGGGCGGTCTGCTGCGTCTCGGCGGAGACGATTTCGCCGAACGCCTGGGCAGCACGCTGCTGCAGCTGGCGCTGGCCTGGGGCGTGCTCGGCTGGGCGCGCCGGCTGCTGGTCGCCGATGGCGTCGCCACGCGTCACTTCCACTGGGCCTCGGGCTATGTGGCGCGATTGCGTCGGCTGCTGCTGTGGCTGGGATTCTCGCTGATCCCGGTGATTCTGATCAGCGGCATCTCGCCGGGCAGTCAGGCCGAGCTCTCGAGCCGGCCGCTGTCGCTGCTGCTGCTGCTCGCCGGACTGCTGGCCATGAGCGCGATTCTGGTGCGCCTGATCCTGGCCCACGTGCCCTATTTCGGGCTCAAGCTGTTCCGCCTGCTGCTGGGGTTGGGGCTGGCGCTGGTGCCGCTGATCCTGGCCGGGATGATCGCGCTCGGCTACGAGTACGCGGCGCTGCGGCTGATCGGACGCTTCATCAATTCACTCTATCTCTTCGGGCTGTGGATTCTGGTCGAGGCGACGGTGGTGCGCGGGCTGGCGGTGGCGCAGCGGCGGCTGGCCTATCGGCGTGCGGTGGCGCGGCGGCGGGCGCAGATCCAGGAGGGCGCCGAAGGCGGGCTCGAGGTGGTCGAGGAGCCGCCGCTGGACATGGAGCAGGTCAACCAGCAGTCGCTGCGACTCTCCAAGCTGATCCTGTTCATCGGCTTCACCTTCGCCTTCTATCTGATCTGGTCGGATCTGCTCGAGGTGTTCTCCTATCTCGATCACGTGCGGGTGTGGGAGATCCAGCACGGCCAGGGCGAGGCGATGACGGTCGATCCGATCACCTTCGCCGATGTGATCATCGCCCTGATCACGCTGGCGCTGACGATGATGATGGCGCGTAACCTGCCGGGGTTGCTCGAGGTGATGGTGCTGTCGCGGCTGAGCCTCAAGCAGGGCAGCGCCTATGCCATCTCGTCGCTGCTCTCCTACACCATCGTCGGCACCGGGGTGGTTGCGGCGCTGGGGACGCTCGGGGTGTCGTGGGACAAACTTCAGTGGCTGGTGGCGGCACTCGGCGTGGGTCTCGGCTTCGGTCTGCAGGAGATCTTCGCCAACTTCATCTCCGGCCTGATCATCCTGTTCGAACGCCCGATGCGGATCGGCGACACCATCACCCTGGGGCAGCTTCACGGCTCGGTCAGCCGGATTCGCATCCGTGCCACCACGGTGACCGACTTCGACCGCAAGGAGATCATCATCCCCAACAAGACCTTCGTCACCGACCAGCTGATCAACTGGTCGCTGTCGGACAACGTTACTCGGGTGGTGCTGACCTATGGGGTCGCCCATGGCTCGGATCTGGACACGGTGCACCAATTGCTGCGCCAGGCGGCCGAGGCCAACCGTCGGGTACTCAAGGACCCCGAGCCGCAGGTGTTCTGTATCAGCTACGGGCCGACCGCGTTCAACTTCGAGCTGCGTATCTTCGTCAATGATCTGCTCGACCGGCTCTACGCCAGCGACGAGATCAACCGCGAGCTCGACCGGCTGTTCCGCGAGCACGGCATTCGCGTCGCCTTCAACCAGATGGATGTGTGGCTGCACGGCGACAACGGCCAGGCGGCCAAGGTCCAGACCCGCCGCCCCGACGAGACGGTGGCGCTGGGCGAGCCCAGCCGGCGCCAGGCGCGCAGCGGCGACGATGGCCACCTGGGTGACGCCGACGTGGGCGGCGCCGGCCCGGATGGCGGTGACGGCGGCGGGGATGGCGGACGCTGACGCGAGCGCCTGACAGGTGCCATCAGGGCGCGGGTTCGGGCGCCTATGAAGAGCGCCCGGCGTTCAGGCGCGCCGGGCGTGGAGCAGGAACTCGCGATTGCCGTCGCCACCCTGGATCGGGCTCTCGCACCAGTGGGTCAACTGCAGCCCGACGGCGCGGCAGTGGGTCTGCAGGGTCTCGGCGACCTGCTCGAAGAGCGCGGCGTCGCGCACGATGCCGCGGTCGTCGACCCGCCCCGGGCCGACCTCGAACTGCGGCTTGACCAGCGAGAAGAGCTCGCCGCCCGGCGTCAGCACCTGGGCGATCTGCGGCAGGATCAGCGTCTGCGAGATGAACGAGACATCCATGACCACGGCATCGATGCCGCCGGGCGCCAGCTCGGCGAGCGCAGCGTGGGGCAGGGCGCGGGCATTGACTCCCTCCAGGCAGGTGACCCGCGAATCCTCGCGCAGGCTGGCGTCGAGCTGGCCGTGACCGACCTCGATACCGATCACCCGAGCGGCGCCGAAGCGCAGCGCGCAGTCGCTGAAGCCGCCGGTGGACTGGCCGATGTCGAGCACGCAGAGGCCGTCGAGGCGACGCTCGAGGGCGCTCAGCAGCGCCTCCAGCTTGAGCCCGGCGCGCGAGACATAGCGCTCCTCAGGAGCGGACTCGATCTTCAGTGCGGTCTCCTCGGGGAGCTTCTCGCCGGGCTTGTCGGCGACCCGCCAGCCGCGGCCATCGTCGATGCTGACGTAGCCCTGGCGGATCAGCCGCTGGGCACGGGTGCGTGACCGCAGCTGGGCGGCCACCAGTTGGTCGAGACGTTTCATGGAGAGGGGGATTCCTTGTCGGCGTCAGGCAGTGGCGCGGGGTCGGCCAGCGGCCCGTCGGAAAAGGTGGTGCGGTTGGCAAAGGCCTGCTGCCACTGTTCGAGCAGGGTCTGGCGCTTGAGCGTATCCAGGGTGGCGAGCAGGCCGGGGCCGATCTGGACCGGCCGGATGGCGTCGCCGAGACGTTCGCGCAGGGCGCTGGCGGTGCCGGGACCGCTGACCCCGGGGTCTACCGCACCCAGCGTGGTGCGGGTCGCCAGCAGTGTCTGCGCCGGGCGCCCGAGCAGGAAGTCGATGAAGCGAGCGGCGGCTTCCGGATGCGGCGCGCCACGCTGGCGCATGACCAGGCGCTGCAGTACCAGGGCATAGTCGCGCGGGATCACCATCTCGAGTTCCGGGTGATTCGCCACGTAAGCCTGGGCGTAGGAGCCGATCAGATTGTAGCCAATCCAGTAGCGGCCCGCGCTCAGCCCCTCGAGCATCGCCGACGTGGTCGCCTCGAGCGCGGTGTGGCTGCGGCCGAGAGCCGCCACCAGGTCCCAGTAGCGCGCCGAGATGCGCGCATCCTCGATGGCATAGGTGTAGCCGGCGCCGCTCAGTCGCGGGTCGTAGGTGACCACCCGACCCTTGAGCAGATCGGTATGCGCGTCCAGCCGCGCCAGCAGTTCGGCGTGGCTCTCGGGCGGCGGCATGTGCGCGGCGAGATCGCGCCGATAGACCATCACGATCGGCTCGAAGGTAAAGCCGAACAGCTCGTGGCGCCAGCGTGCCCAGCGCGGCCAGGCGGCGGTGATGGGGGAGTCGAGCGTGCTGGAGAGGCCGGCGTTGGCCAACTGGTACTGCCACGGCATGGCCGGCGACATGATCACGTCGGCCTGGGGAGCGTCCTGTTCGGCTAGCACCCGCTGATGCAGCGCCAGGGTGTCCATATGGTGATAGACCAGCGCGATCTCCGGATGGTGCTGCTTGAACGCCGCCAGCAGTGGACGCGCCTGGGGCGGATCGAGGACGCCATAGATCGTCAGCGGCGTTGCCGGTGTGGTGCTGGCAGCGAACTCCAGGGTGCCGGCCAAGGCCGGCGCGCCCAGGGCGGCGGTACCCGCCAGGCCCAGCAGAGCGCCGGTCAGGCGGCGTCGGGAAAGGTCAGGGTGATGCATAGGCCAGGGCGTTCCGGGTGAGCGGGGTCGCTGTCCGCGAGGATGAGGCGGCAGCCGTGGGCGCGGGCGATGCTGTCGACGATGGCGAGTCCCAGGCCGGTGCCGCTGCCCCCCTCGCGGCCGCGATGGAAGGGGCGCAGCACCAGCAGGCGCTGCGACTCGGGGATCCCGGGGCCATCGTCTTCGACGCGCAGTCGCGGCGGACCGGCGAGCACGCTGACGGTGACGCGCCGGGCGCCGTAGAGGGCGGCGTTCTCGAGCAGATTGGCTAGTGCTTCCTCGAGCTGCCAGGCGGTGGCGGCGACCACCACCGCCTGGGCCGGTGTCTCCACCCCCAGATCGACCCCGCGCCGGTCGAAGCTGGCGAAACCGCTGCGCACCGCGCGCTGGGCCAAGGCACAGAGGTCGACCGGAGTGTGTGCCGGGGCGGCCTCGGGGTTGTTGAGGCGGGTCAGCGACAGCAGCTGGCCGGCCAGGCGGGCGGTCTGGGCGGCGGTGCCGTGCATGCTGTCGAGGGCGCTGCGCCACTGTGCCGGGTCGGTCTGGCGCAGCGCCAGCTCGGCGCGGGCGGAGAGCCCCGCCAGCGGTGTGCGCAGCTGATGCGAAGCGTCGCCGATGAAGCGCTCCTGGTTGGCTCGCACGCGGCGCATGCGGGCCAGCAGCTCGTTCAGGGTCTGGCGCAGTTCGTCGAGCTCTCGCGGTAGCTCGAGCGCCAGGGGGGCCAGCGTACGCGGGTCGCGCTGGCGGATCGCCCGGCGCAGCCGTGTCAGTGGTTCCAGCGCAAAGCGCGCCGAGAGCAGGACCACCACCATCGCCAGCAGCGCGATCAGCGCCACGTTGAGCAGGCTCGCCAGGAACAAGCGGTTGGCCAGCGCCGTGCGCCCCCCCTGAGAGTGGGCCACGCGTACCTCGAAGCGGTCGCTGCGATCCCATCCTTCCAGACGCGAGCGGCGCACGCCCAGGCGCAGTGCCAGGCCGCCAACGTCGACATCGGCGTAGCTCATCTGGCCGCTGGGCGGGGGCGGCAGCGCGGGCAGGGTGCGGTTACCGGTGACGAAATGCCCCTGGGCGTCGTAGAGGGCGTAGAAGACCCGCTCTTCGGCATCCGTCGCCAGCATCTCCAGCGCCGACGGGGGCAGGTCCATCCACAGGCGGCTCTGCTGCCAGCGCACCTGCTCGGCGATCGACAGTGAGGCGGCATCGAGCAGCCGATCGAAGGCGCGGTCGGCGGCGGCCCGCGAGGCGAACCAGCTCTGCCCCAGGATCAGCGCCGCGACCAGCGCCAGCGGACAGAGCAGCAGCACCGTCAGGCGGCGGTAAAGGCTAAGGTGCGCCAGACGAAAAGGCGTGCCGGCGGTCACTGGGTCTCCAGCAGATAGCCGATGCCGCGCACCGTGCGCAGGCCGATGCCCGAATCGGCCAGACGCCGACGCAGGCGGTGCACATAGACCTCGATGGCGTTGTCGCCCACGGCCTCGCCGGCGAACGCCTCGTCGATCAGGCGCGCCTTGTCCACCGGCTCGCCGGCGTAGCGCAGCAGACAGGCGAGCAGGCGGTGCTCGCGGGGCGGCAGGGGCAGCGGCGTCTCGCCCAGGCTGAAGCGCTGACGCTGCGGATCGAGGCGCAGCGCGCCCAGGCTCGGTGGCTCGTCCGCGCTGCGCCGGCGCAGCAGTGCACGCACGCGCGCCTCCAGCTCGTCGAGCGCGAAGGGCTTGGCCAGATAGTCGTCGGCGCCGAGATCGAGCCCCTTGACCCGGTCCTCGATCGCCGCGCGGGCGGTTAGAATCAGCACCGGGGTATGGCGATCCACCGCGCGCAGGGTGGCCAGCACCTCCAGGCCGCTGCGCGTGGGCAGATTGAGATCGAGCAGCACCAGCGCATAGGTGTGGGGCTCGCCGAGGCGCGCCGCAGCGACCCCGCCGTCAGCGATGTGCTCGACCTGCTGTTCGGGCGTGGCGAGGGTCGCGACGAGGGTGTCGGCGAGCAGCGGATCGTCCTCGACCAGCAGCAATGTCGGCGGCATGGCAGCGGCTCCTGCAGGGCTGTGGCGGTGAGTCTCGGGGCGGCCAGGCGATTGTAAACGATCGTGATGGGTGCGCATTCAACTTTAGTTGGCATTTGCCGCTACGCCGTTGACCGGGTGAAAGCGGGGCGCCTAAATTCCGCCTACGGGAACAGGGTTCTGCCTTACAGAATTGTAAGGTTCGCTCGCTCCGCGTCGGGCGTCACGCTGGATGTGCTGCTTCAACGGCAGCGCGGCCTGTGGCATGACGACGTTCGCTCAAGGACAACATTTGCTTCATCACAATGCTTGCTTCATGAAAACAAAGGAGAAGCCATGATTTCCTCCAAACCCTTGAAATGGGTCGCCGCCGCCGCCCTCACTCTGGTCGCCTCCAGCGCCATGGCCTTCCAGCCCTCGGGCAAGGTCGAGTGTATCGCGCCGTCCGATCCGGGTGGCGGCTGGGACTTTACCTGCCGCAGCGTGGGTAACGTGCTCGAAGAGCTCAAGCTGGTGCCGGCCAGCGTCCAGACCATCAACATGGCGGGCGCCGGCGGCGGCGTGGCGTTCGCCCACACCGTGAGCAAGCGCAAGGGCGACGACCAGCTGCTGGTGGCCGCATCCACCGCTACCACCACACGTCTCGCCCAGGGCCAGTTCCCGGGCATGAACGCCGACATGGTCAACTGGATCGGGGCCGTGGGTGCCGACTACGGGGTGATCGCGGTCTCCAAGGATTCGCCTTATCACAACCTCAACGAGCTGATGGACGCGATCAAGAAGGACCCGCGGGCGGTCAAGTTTGCCGGCGGTAGCGCCAACGGCGGCTGGGATCACCTCAAGGTGCTGATCGCAGCCAAGGCGGCCGGGGTCAAGAACCTGCCGCGGATTCCCTATCTCTCCTACAACAACGGCGGCGAAGCGATGACCCAGGTCATCGGCGGCCACGTCGACGCCTTCACCGGTGACGTCACCGAGACCCAGGGCTTCCTGAAGTCCGGCGACCTGCGCGTGCTGGCGGTGCTCTCCGACGAGCGTCTGCCGGGCGATCTGTCCAACATCCCCACTGCCAAGGAGCAGGGCATCGACGCGGTCGGCCCCAACTGGCGCGGTTTCTACATGCCTGCCGGGATCGACGACGACGCCAAGCAGTACTGGGTCGATGCCATGGACAAGCTCTATGCCAGCGATCAGTGGAAAAAGGTCATGGCCAGCAACGGTCTGATGCCGTTCCACCCCAAGGCGGATGAGTTTCAGGCCTTCGTCAAGCAGCAGATCCAGGACATCAAGGCGCTCTCCAAGGAAATCGGGCTGATTCAATGAGCAAACTCAATGACCGTGTCTTCGGCCTGGTCATGCTGGTCGTCGCCGTGGCCTATTTCTACGGCGCTACCCAGTTTCCGGTCCCCTTCGGGGGATCGGAAGCCGTTGGGCCCGAGACGTTTCCCAAGATCCTGGGGGTGGTGCTGGCGATCTGCAGTCTCTACATGATCGTCAAGCCCGATCCCGATAACCACTGGCCCGCGCTGCGTACCTTTGCCGAGCTGTGCATCGCCGTGGTGGTCCTCATCGTCTATGCGCTGCTGCTGGAGCCCCTCGGCTTCATCCTCGCCACCACGCTGGCGGTGGGTACCCTGTGCTGGCGCATGGGCGCCAAGCCGCTCAAGGCCTATCTCACCGGGCTGATCAGTGGCGCCGTGGTCTTCGTGCTGTTCACCTACGGCCTCGAACTGCCGCTGCCGCTGGGCTTGCTGGAGTTGAACTGATGGAAACGCTGCACTATCTGTCGCTTGGCTTCGGTGTCGCGCTGCAGCCAGAGAATTTGATGTTCGCGCTGATGGGGTGCTTCATCGGCACCCTGATCGGCGCGCTCCCCGGGCTCGGCCCGGCCAACGGCGTGGCGATCCTGATCCCGCTCGCCTTCACGCTGGGGCTCAAGCCCGAAACCGCACTGATCATGCTCACCGCGGTCTACGCCGGGGCGATGTACGGCGGACGTATCTCATCGATCCTGCTCAATATCCCCGGTGACGAGCCGGCGATGATGACCTGTCTCGACGGCTATCCGATGGCGCGCAAGGGCAAGGCCGCCGAGGCCCTGGCGATCTCAGCCATCGCCTCCTTCATGGGCAGCCTGATCGCCACTGTCGGTTTGATCCTGCTGGCCCCGATGCTGGCACGCTTTGCGCTCACCTTCGGTCCGGCTGAGTACTTCGCGCTGTTCGTGCTGGCTTTCGCCACCCTGGGTGGGATTACCGGCAAGAACCCGATGAAGACGCTGATGGCCGCGGCCATCGGGCTGATCATCGCCACCGTGGGGATCGACCTCTCCACCGGCACCCAGCGCTACACCTTCGGCGTGCTCGAGCTCTACGAGGGGATCGATTTCATCATCGCCATCGTGGGTCTGTTCGCGGTTTCCGAGCTGCTGTTCTTCATCGAGGAGAAGGCCGGCAAGGGGCGCGAGATGATCAAGATCAATCCGCTCAAGCTCAACTGGCGCGACATCGCCTCGATCTTTCCGACCACTCTGCGTGGCGGGGTGCTGGGCTTTATCGCCGGGGTGCTGCCGGGGGCCGGGGCGTCGCTGGGCAGCTTCATCACCTACACCCTGGAAAAGAAGATCCTGGGCAAGAAGGGCTACTTCGGCGAGGGGGACCCGCGCGGCGTGGCGGCGCCCGAGGCGGGTAACAACGGTGCCTCCAGCGGTGCACTGGTGCCCATGCTGACCCTGGGCGTGCCGGGCAGCGGCACCACCGCGGTGCTGCTGGCGATGCTGGTGTCGCTCAACATCACGCCCGGGCCAATGATGTTCACCCAGAACGCCGACCTGGTGTGGGGTGTCATCGCCGCGCTGCTGGTGGGCAACTTCATGCTGCTGCTGCTCAACATTCCGCTGGTCGGGGTGTTCGTGAAGATCCTCTCGGTGCCGCCGATGTATCTGCTGCCGATCGTGACCATGGTCGCGTTCGTGGGCATCTACTCGATCAGCCACTCGACCTTCGATCTCTACTTCATGATCGCCTTTGGCGTTGCCGGCTATATCCTGCGCAAGCTGGAGATTCCGCTGGTGCCGGTGATCCTGGGGCTGCTGCTGGGGCCAGAAATGGAGAAGAACCTGCGCCACGCGATGCAGATCTCCGATGGTGACTGGTCGATCCTGTGGAGCAGTGGGCTCTCGATCGGGCTATGGCTGGTGGCGATCCTGGGGCTGCTGTTGCCGGTGATCGTCGGTCCGATCCTGCGCAAGCGCATGCAGGCAGCCAAGACACAGATCGGCGACTGATGCCGCTGGCCGCACGTCAATCACGCCCCGGTGCTGGTCACCGGGGCCTTTGCGTGAGGGCCGATGAGGCGGGATTTATCCTCACCGGTTGCTGCCGCGCGGATACGCTGATATAGTTTGCGCCGCTCGACAACGCCTCGGCGTTGTCGGCAACGATGCAAGGTGGCGATGGCTGTTCGATCGCGTCGCGATCGGCACCTTCAAGCGCCCAGCATCGCGTTTATGGTGGCCCTTGCCGGTCCTCCCGCAACGCTAAACCGCAAACCCCGCCAGGCCCGGAAGGGAGCAACGGTAGTGGTGGCCGCGTGTGCCGGGATGTGGCTGGTCGGGGCCGCCTCCATTTCTGGCCTGTGTTTCACGCCAGTCTGCGTTCTTCTCCCCCGC
>NZ_PZJO01000004.1:616157-652810 GCF_003206575.1 Salinicola endophyticus
GGCGGGCGTTGTCGCACCGGTTGGCTGTGTTTGCCCGGGTTTTTTGGCTTTCTGAACGCTGGCACGACCTGCATCGCGTCTCGGGCCGGGTGTTCCCACTGCGCTGGCGCGTGCTTGCGTATGTGTCGGCGCTCGGCGNNGGTCTCGCCCAGCCCCAAGGAATTTCGCGTCGCATGAGTTATCAGGTTTTGGCCCGCAAATGGCGTCCTCGCACCTTCCACGAGCTGGTGGGGCAGGATCATGTCAGTCGGGCGCTGGTCAACGCACTCGACCAGGGGCGGCTGCACCACGCCTATCTGTTCACCGGGACGCGAGGGGTCGGCAAGACGACCCTGGCGCGTATTCTCGCCAAGTGCCTCAACTGCGAGCAGGGCGTAGGATCGACGCCCTGCGGCGTGTGCCAGACCTGCCGGGATATCGACGATGGCCGCTTCGTCGATCTGATCGAGGTCGATGCCGCCTCGCGGACCAAGGTCGAAGACACCCGCGAACTGCTCGACAACGTGCAGTACGCGCCGACCCAGGGCCGCTTCAAGGTCTATCTGATCGACGAAGTGCACATGCTCTCTACCCACAGCTTCAACGCCCTGTTGAAGACGCTGGAAGAGCCGCCGCCGCACGTGAAGTTCCTGCTCGCCACCACCGATCCGCAGAAACTGCCGGTCACGGTGCTGTCGCGCTGTCTACAGTTCACGCTCAAGAACATGCCACCGGAGCGGGTGGTCGAGCATCTGACCCGGGTACTCGAGGCGGAGCAGGTGGCCTTCGAACCGCCGGCGCTGTGGCTGCTGGGCAAGGCCGCCGATGGCTCGATGCGCGATGCCCTGAGTCTCACCGATCAGGCGATCGCCTTCGGCCAGGGTGAGATCCGTCGCGGCGACGTCGCGGCGATGCTGGGGACGCTCGATCATGCGCACCTGCTGGCACTGGCCGAGGCGCTGGCGGAGGTGGATGCCGAGCGGCTGCTGGCGGAGGTCGCAGCGCTGGCCGAGCAGGGGCCCGATTTCGCCGGGATTCTCGATGAGATCGCCGGGCTGATGCATCGCCTCGCCATCGCCCAGATGGTGCCCAGCGCCCTCGACAACGGCCATGGCGATCGTGATCAGCTGTTGGCCATGGCCTCGCGCTTCACCGCCGAAGATGTCCAGCTCTATTACCAGATCGCGCTGCAGGGTCGCGGCGATATCGACAACGCGCCGGATACCCGCACGGCCCTGGAGATGACCCTGTTGCGGATGCTGGCCTTCCGCCCCCAGGGGGTGCCGACGCCGCCGCAGACCGATCTGCCGCTGCGCGGCGAACAGCCTTCGAGCCAGTCTGGAAGCGCCCCGGCAGCGCCTGCCGCTGCGCCATCGGCTCCTGCCTCGACGGCCAGCTCTCCGGCGCCGACGCCGGCTGTCGATGCATCGGCCCCGACGCCGGCCGTGGAGTCGACGCCCGAGACATCGGCAGCGCCATCTACGCGTGTCGCGCCTCCGGCGCAGACACTCGCCCACGCCGAGCCCGCTGCGGCGTCGCCCCAGCCGGCCCCGGCGGCGGACTCGCCGCCCTGGGCGGTCGAGCAATCGGAAAATGGCGCGCCATCTGCCACGACGCAGGCCGTGGATTCATCGGCCCCGACACCGGCCGTCGATTCACCGGCCCCGATGCCGGCCGTGGATGCAACACCCGGGACCCCGGCGGCGGCGCCGTCTCGAGCCGCCGCACCCCAGGCGCAGGTGCCGGCGTCCGCCGCAACCGCCGCAACCGCCGCTCCGGCGCCCGGGCAGGCAGGGGATACGCCGCCCTGGACGGTCGAGCCAGCGTCAGCGGGTGCTTCATCGGACCCAGTACCGGCCGCAGCGTTATCTGCCGCGACGCCGGCTGTGGACTCGTCGGCCTCGACACCAGTTGCAGGGGGAGAGCCGTCGATGTCGTCGGCCGCCCATGAGCCCGCGGCGCCGATCGCCGCGGATGCCGAGCCCGCATCCGCGGGGGCCTGGGATGCCGACCCCGACTTCGACGACGCCGATTTAGCCCAGGACCAGGCCGCCGCCGAAGCCGCCTATGCCGACTGGCAGGCGACGCCTGAGCCAACAGCGGTGGAAGCTGACGAAGAGCGCCAGCCGGTAGCGGCGAGTGCCACTGCGGCCATGGCGCCCGCCGCGGCGGGGGAGCATCTGACGCATGCGGCCTGGCTCGAGCGCTTCGATACGCTGGAGATCGGCGGTCTGACCCGTAATCTCGCTGCGCACTGCGTGGTGACCCACGACGATGGCCAGACCCTGGCGCTGACACTCGATCCGGGGCAGTCGGCGATTCTCTCCGAGATGCATGTCGAACGCATCACCAAGGCGCTCGCGGCCCAAGGCTTCGCGCGTCGTGTGGCGATCGAGGTGGGGCCGCTCGATGGTCGCCTGGAGACCGCCCGCGACAAGCGCGACCGTGAAGCGCGCGAGCGTCATGCGCAAGCGGTTGAAGCGCTGCGCGGCGACCCGCACGTTCAGGAGCTGGAGTCGCGCTTCGGCGCCCGTCTGCTGGAAGAGAGTGTGACCAGCGACCGGGTCTGAACTGATGAGTGGCCGCCGCAACTGCCGGTGTGGCCCGAAGTTTCCCGTTTCAATCGATCCCAACGTCGTTCCAAGGAGTGCGAGATGTTCAAAGGTGGCATGGGCAACCTGATGAAGCAGGCTCAGGAAATGCAGGAAAAGATGCAGCAGGTGCAGGAAGAGATCGCCCAGATGGAAGTCTCGGGCGAAGCTGGTGCCGGCATGATCAAGGTCACCATGAATGGTCGGCATGACGTCAGCCGGGTCGAGATCGATCCCTCGCTGATGCAGGAAGACAAGGAGCTGCTCGAGGACCTGCTCGCCGCCGCGGTCAATGACGCGTCGCGCAAGGTGGAGAGCCAGTCCAAGTCACGCATGGAAGAGGTCTCCTCCGGCCTCAATCTGCCGCCGGGCATGAAGCTGCCGTTCTGATGAGCTTTTCGCCGCTGGTCGAACAGCTGCTGGAGAGCCTGCGCGTGCTGCCGGGAGTCGGACCCAAGACTGCCCAGCGTATGGCGCTGCATCTGCTCGAACGTGACCGTGACGGTGGCCGCCGGCTGGCCGAGGCCCTGGTGCAGGCGGTGGAGTCGGTCGGCTACTGCGAGCGCTGCCGCACCCTGACCGAAGAGACGCTGTGCGGCGTGTGTCAGGACGCGCGACGCGACCCGCGGCTGCTGTGCGTGGTCGAGTCGCCGGCCGACATGCTGGCGATCGAACAGGCTGGCGGCTATCGCGGCCAGTACTTCGTGCTGCATGGCCACCTTTCGCCGCTCGACGGTATTGGTCCCGACGATATCGGTCTCGATCAACTGGAAGCGCGGTTGGCGGCAGAGACGGTCGATGAGGTGATTCTCGCCACCAACCCCACGGTCGAGGGCGAGGCAACCGCGCACTATATCGCCGAACATCTGGTGGGGCAGGCGGCCAAGCTCTCGCGCCTGGCCTACGGGGTGCCCATGGGCGGGGAGCTCGAGTATGTCGATGGCGGCACGCTCAGTCGCGCCTTCCTCGGGCGCCAGCCCTTCGCCCGCGAGTGAGTCGTGCCCCGTGCGACCCCTCCGCGGGTGCCGCCTGGATGGCGGCGGGGCTTTGCGCCACGCCGCATCTTGCCGTATCCAGCGTCTTCACACGTAACGCGGCCGCGGCCGTGACGCGCTCAACCATGAAAGAGTCCGAATGACTGTCGACACTCCCATTGAATGGATCGATACGCCGGCGGGTCTCGCCGCCGCCTGTGCCGCCCTGGCCGACGCCGAGGTGCTGGCGCTGGACACCGAGTTCTTCCGCGAGACCAGTTTCTACCCGGTGCCGGCACTGGTGCAGCTCAGCGCCGGCGAGCGTATCTATCTCATCGATCCCCAGGCGGTGGCGGCGGACGAGGCGCTGCGTGCGCTGCTCGCCGGCGGTGCGCCCAAGCTGATCCACGCCTGCAGCGAGGATCTCGAGGTGCTGGCGCTGTGGGCCGGGGTCGAGGTCGCGCCGCTCATCGACACCCAGGTCGCCGAGTCGCTGCTGGGTGAGTCGGCGGCGATCGGCTATCGCGGGCTGGTACAGGCGCGCTGTGGGGTCGATCTGCCCAAGGAGGAGACCCGCTCCAACTGGCTCGAGCGTCCGCTGAGTGCGGCGCAGCTCGACTACGCGGCGCTCGACGTCTATTTCCTGCCCGAGATCTGGTCGCAGCAGCGCCAGGCGCTGGAGGCGCAGGGGCGGCTGGCGTGGCTTTACGAGGAGTGCGCTGCGCTCGGCGCCGGGCGCGACGTCAATGCCGGCGAGCGCTGGTATCTGCGTCAGCGTCAGCTGTGGCGGCTGACGCCGCGTCAGGTCGAGGCCTACCGTCTGATGACGCGCTGGCGCGAGGCGGAGGTGCGCCGTCGCGATACGCCGCGGGGGTGGCTGGCCAAGGATGGACTGCTGTTGGCGATCGCCGAGGCGATGCCCGCCAACCGTTTTGAGCTGGCCGCGGCCGACGGTGTGACGCCGGCGCTGGTCAAGCGTGAAGGGGATGCGCTGCTGGCGCTGGTCAAACAGGCGCAGCACGCCGACGAGGAGACGCTGCCGACACCGCCCCCGGTACCCACCGCGCCGGCCTTCAAGCGGCGCATGAAGGCGCTCAAGCAGGTGGTCGGCGAGCGTGCCGCGGCGCTGGGACTGGCGCCGGAGCGGCTCTCCAATCGCGCCGAGATGGAGGCGATCGCGGCGGCGCACCTCGGTGGCCAGGCGCTGCCGCTGCCCGGCGGCTGGCGGGGTGAATGCCTGGCGGCCCCCTGGCGCACCGCGCTGGCCGAGCTGGAGGGGGCGGCATGAGCGACAGCGAGCGGCATCTGCTGTGTGAAGTGGTCAAGAGCGCCCGCCTCGACGAGATGTATCTTTATCTCGACAAGGCGCAGGGCATGGCGGCGGTGCCGGAGGCGCTGCGCGAGCGCTTCGGCCGCCCGCTGCCGGTGATGACCCTGCTGCTGCGCGCCGAGCGGCCGCTGGCTCGGGTCGATGTCCACCAAGTGATGGCGGCGATCCGCGCTCAGGGTTTCTATCTGCAGATGCCTCCGGCCAAGGAGGGCTATCTGCTCGATCTGTTCACTCCCCGCGATAGGGATGAGCCGCCCCATGCGTGAGCGATTCTGGGAACGGTTCACGCTCGAGGAGCTGACGCCGCAGGAGTGGGAGGCGCTGTGCGACGGCTGTGGCAAGTGCTGCCTGGTCAAGATGGAGCACCCGGAGAGCGGCGACGTGGCCACGCTCAATGTCGCCTGCCGCCTGCTTGATATCGACAGTTGCCGCTGCGGCGACTATGCCCACCGCTTCGAGCGGGTGCCGGAGTGTACCCAGCTCAGTCTCGCCAATCTCGATGAGTTCCACTGGTTGCCGCACAGCTGCGCCTATCGCCGCCTGTCCGAGGGGCGCAAGCTGGCCAGCTGGCACCCGTTGCGCAGCGGCGACGATCGGCGCATGCACGCCCGTGGCATGAGCGTGCGCCACTTCGCGGTGAGTGAGCGCGAGGTCGACGAGGCGGACTACGAAGCGCACATCATCGATATCCTGCCGCTACGCGACTGACCCCTCCCTCAGCATCTCTGGCTGCCCTGCGAACCCACGGGTCATCGCCTCCTGCTGCGGCCGGCCCGTGGGGCCGGCCGTATTCGCATTTCACTCGGCTTCCTGCTGCGGCTCACCCGGTGACACCTGCGGCTCTGCGACGCCCAGGGCCCACAGCAGGAAGGCGTCCTGGCGGGCGTTGTCGCGCCACGCCTTGAAGCGCCCGGAGGCGCCGCCGTGACCGGCTGCCATATCGGTGCGCAGCAGCACCGGGCCGCGGGCGCTGTCGAGCTCGGTCATGCGTGCATAGAGCTTGGCCGGTTCCCAGTAGGGGACCCGGGAGTCGTGCCAGCTGCCCTGCAGCAGCACACTGGGGTAGGGCTGCGGGGTCAGGTTGTCCAGCGGCGAATAGTTGCGAATGCGCCGACGCGCGGCGGGCTCCTCGGGGTTGCCCCACTCGGTGTACTCCGCCGTGGTCAACGGCAGGTCGGGATTCTCCATGGTGCGCAGCACGTCGACGAAGGGTACGTCGAGGACCGCGGCGCAGAACGCGGTCGGCTCCAGGTTGAGGCTGGCGCCGACCAGCAGGCCGCCGGCGCTGGCGCCGTAGGCGGCGATACGCTCGGGGGCGGCGAGGCCTGAGTCGACCAGGGCGTGGCGTGCGGCGAGGAAGTCGCGGAAGCTGTTCTCCTTGTGCTCCAGCTTGCCGGCCAGGTACCAAGGCTCGCCGCGGTCGCCGCCGCCGCGCACGTGGGCCACGGCGAAGGCGACCCCGCGCGCGAGCAGCTCGAGCCGGGCCACCGAGAACCAGGGGTCGAGCACCTCACCATAGGCGCCGTAGCCGTAGAGCAGGGTCGGCATCGGCGTCTGCCCCAGCAGGTCGGCGCGGGCGACCACCGAGACCGGGATGCGCTCGCCGTCGTGGCCCTTCGCCCACAGGCGGCGGCAGGTCAACTGCGCCGGCTGCAGGTCGCCGTGCAGTGTCTGACGCTTGAGCAGGCGCTGCTCGCCGCTGTCGAGATCGTGCTCGACCCAGCGCACGGGGAGTGTGAACGACTCCTCGCGCAGGCGCAGGCGGCGGGCGTGGAAGTCCGGTGTGTCACCCAGTGCCAGGCTGCATGGCGCCTCCGGCAGCGGCAGGCGATAGCCGGGTACGTCAGCGGCAGCGCTGGTGTCAGTGCCCGGCGTGAGTTCGATCGCGCGCAGATAGACCTGGGCCTCGTGGTGGTCGCGTTCGGTGAGCATCAGGCCCCAGGCGAAGGCGTCGACGCCCTCGAGGGTGACATCCTCGCGATGCCCCACCAGCGGCTGCCACTGATCGGGCGCACTCACCGGAGCGGTATCGAGGCGGAAGTGGGCAGCATCGCGATTGTGCAGCACATAGAATGTGTCACCGCGGTGGTCGATGCCGTACTCGATGCCGCTTTCCCGCGGGCGCACGCAGCGCGGTGCGCGCTCGGGCTCGGCGGCGGGGATCAGATGGCACTCGGCGGTGTCCTTGGAGGCGGTCTCGATCACCAGCCACTGGCGCGAGCGGGTCTTGCCCACGCCGACCCAGAACTCGACGTCGGGCTCTTCGAACAGCTTGGCGCAGCGGTCGCTCTCCACGCATAGCCGCCAGACGCTGGCGGGGCGCTGGGTGGCGTCGTAGCGGGTAAAGAGCAGGGTACGATTGTCCTCGGCCCATAAAAGCTCCGGCCCCAGACGCCGGCGCAGCCGGCGCGGTTCGCCGTCCGGCAACTGCTTGAGATAGAGACCGAAGAACTCGTTGCCACTGACGTCCTCGGTCCAGGCCAGCCAGCCTTCGTCGGGGGAGAGCGCCATGTCGCCGAGCTCGAGAAAGGCGTGATCGGCGGCCCGCGCCTGCAGATCGAGGATCAGTTCGGGGCCGACGTCAGCATCAGCGTGGCATGCCTGGCGCCACCAGCGCGGATAGTCGGCGTCGGCGGCGGTCTCGCTCCAGTAGCGGTAGTGGCTGAGCGTGGTCGGCAACCCGGTGACGGCGAGTTCGCGGCGCGCCAGATGACCGTCGTAGAGCGCATCCTCGAGGGGCTTCAGCGGCGCGAAGAAGCCGTCGCTCTGGCGGTTGGCGGCGCGCAGGAAGGCCTTCACCTGAGGGTCGTCGCGTGACTCCAGCCAGTGCCAGGCGGGGTCGTCGTCACGGCGGAAGTGGCTGACGGGGGAGGGCTCGGGGGTCTGGGCGCGGGGCATAGGCGATCGGGCTGCTCGGGTGGGTAAGTCGCATGGCGAGAACGCCGCCGCGACCCGACCCTCTGGCACGGACCCCGGGCGGCTGTGCTTTCCAGGCGGGGAGTGTACCATGTCCCAAACCGTTCGAATCGAGAGTCGTCATCATGCTGTTTTCCGATTCCCTGCCGCAGCTGTGGCTGAGCTACGCTGCCCTCTCCTGTGTGGTTCTGGTCACCGGCTATCTGGGGGTGCGGCTGTTGCCGCTGTTGCCGCGTCTGGTGCTGGTCGGCGTGGTCGCCGGGGCGCTGTGGATGGTCGCCCCCTTCACCCTGCCACTGTTGCAGCCGGGGGAGACCTACTCCGGTCTGGCCCCGGCCATCGTGGTGATGGCGGTAGGGGTGCTGCAACACGACAGTAGTCAGGTCTTCGGTGCGCTGCCGCTGCTACTGCTGGGGGCGGCGCTCGGTGCGGTCGTCGGCGCGCTGGCGTGGCGCAGACTGCGTCGCCGCGGCGATGACGAGGATCGCTCCGGTGGCCGCGGCGGCAGACAGCCGTCGGGTGCCACCCGTGCTGCCGCCACCAAAAAGACGGGTGGGCGTGGCAAGGGTGGCGGTCGCCGCGAACCGATGGTCGGCTGATTCGGCCTCGCCTGCGGGGCTTCAGTGGGCGGCCGGGGCGGAGTCGCGCCGGCGCTTTTTTTGGACAGGGTTTCGTGCGCACGCCAGCGCCGGAGCCGGGTGGCAAAGAAGGAAGCGCGGCATGCGTGCGTTGAGGGTATGGCTGGTATGTCTGTTCGGTCTGCTGCCGGGCTGGGTGCTGGCGCAGACGGCACCGGACGTCAGAATCGTGGTCGATGTCTCCGGCAGCATGAAGCAGAACGACCCCAGCAACCTGCGCGCCAACGCGCTGGATCTCGCCGCGATCCTGCTGCCGCAGGAGGCGCGCGGCTCCATCTGGACCTTCGGTACCACCGTGGCCAACCCGGTTCCCGATGCCGGGGTCGACGATGCCTGGCGTCAGCGGGTGAGCCAGCTGATGCCGCAGCTCACCGACTACCAGCAGTTCACCGATATCGAGCGGGCCCTGACCCGCGCCGCCGCCGCGCCGCCCCAGGGGCCCAATCGCCATCTGATCCTGCTCACCGACGGCATGATCGACCTGCCCGCTACCGGCGGCGACAAGCGACAGCAGGACGCGGCCTCGCGGCAGCGGGTCATCACCGAGCTGGCGCCCAAGCTGGCGGCAGAGGGGGTGGCCGTCCATCTGATCGCGCTGTCGCGCAACGTCGACCTGCCGCTGCTCGAGCAGGTGGCGCAGACCACCGGCGGTCTGGCGGTGGTGGCCGATACGCCGGATCAGTTGCTGCGCGCCTTCCTCGACGTGCTCGACCGTATCCTGCCGGGAGACCAGGTGCCCATCGATGCGCAGCAGCGCTTCACCGTCGATGACGATATCCAGGCCTTCAACGCGCTGCTGTTCCACGCGCCGGAGGCCGGCTCGCCGGTACTGATCGGCCCCGATGGCCAGCGCTATTCCCGCGACGACCATCCCGGTCGGGTCGAGTGGCAGAGCAGCGACCGCTACGATCTGATCAAGGTGCCCGATCCGACGCCCGGCGAGTGGCGGATCGAGGGCGCCATCGGCGGCGACAGTCGGATCGGCATTCGTGCCGATATCGCGCTGCGCAGTGCGGCGCTGCCGGCGACCCTCTACCGCGGTTTCACGACGCCGCTGGATGTGTGGCTGGAAGCGCAGGGTCAGCGTCTGGAGGGCGATGCGCTACCGGCCGGGCTCACGGTGCGTGCCGAGCTGCGTGACCTCGATGGCAATCTGCTGGCGCAGACGACGCTATCGCCCCAGGCGGGGCACTTCCGCGGTGAGCTGCCCGGCACAGCGCAGCTGGGCAACGCGCGCCTGGTGATCACCGCGCGCAGCGATCGCCTGATTCGCCAGCGGGTGCAGGCGGTCAACGTGGTCGCGGCACTCAGCGCCGAGCTCAGCCAGGACGGCTCGCGCATCGTGATCCGTGCCAACCACCCCGACCTCAATGCCGACAACACGCGGCTCAGCGCCGAGCTCACCGGCAGCCCGCTGACGGTCCAGCGCCTCGATGCGCGCACCTGGGCGGTAGAGGTGCCGCGTACCGATCCCAATGCCTCGCTGCCGGTGACGATCTCCGCCGAGGCCGACCTCGATGGTCGTACCTTGCACTTCGACCTGCCCATCGTGCGTTTGAACCCCGATGCCGCGGTGGGGCTCACCGGGGCCGATCTATCACGTGCGGTGCAGAGCCAGCAGCGGGAGCAGGACGATAGTTTGGGCAGTGGTAGCGACGACAGTTTCACCGATGGCTTGTCGGCGTCGCAGATGGCCGATGCGGCCGTGACCAAGGCGCGCGAAGGCTGGCAGGTTGCGCGCCCCTATGTCGAGCGTTATGCCCAGCGGCCGGTCACCTGGATCGTGATCGCGCTGCTGGTGTTGCTGCTGCTGCTCGAACGCTGGCGTCGCGCCGCCAGCCGGCGACGTCGGGCGCGGCGCTCGGAGCCCTCCCTGTAAAGGCGCTGTTACCACCTTGGTGGCAGCGCCGTCGCGCGGGGAACCTGATATAAGGGAGTTATTCAAGGCTTATCAAGGAGATCCCATGGGTGACAGCGCGAACGCTTACGTCGAATCCGGAGTGCCCCTGACGGGTCTCGAGACCTTTCACTCGATCAACGACATCATCGCCGATGCCTGTCGCCGCTACGCCGACAAACCGGCGTTCAGCTGCATGGGCAAGACCCTGAGCTATGCCGATATCGATCGCCTCGCCGATCGCTTCGCTGCCTGGCTGCAGACCCACACCGATCTCGAGCCGGGCGATCGCATCGCCATCCAGCTGCCCAACGTGCTGCAGTTTCCGGTGGCGGTGTTCGGCGCGCTGCGCGCCGGCCTGGTGATCGTCAACACCAATCCGCTCTACACCGAGCGCGAGATGCGCCATCAGTTCCGTGACGCCGGGGCCAAGGCGATCGTGGTACTGGCCAACATGGCCCAGAAGCTCGAGAACGTGCTCGACCAGACCGAGATCCGCCATGTGGTGGTCACCGAAATGGGCGACCTGCACGACTGGCCCAAGCGGGCGCTGATCAATTTCGTGGTGCGGCGGGTCAAGAAGATGGTGCCCGCCTACTCGCTGCCCCAGGCGGTCGATTTCCGGCGCACCCTGGCCGGTGGTGGGCCTGCGGCCACGGTCGCGTCGGGGCAGGATGAAGAGATCGCCGTGCTGCAGTACACCGGCGGTACCACCGGGGTGGCCAAGGGCGCGATGCTGACGCACCGCAACCTGATCGCCAACATGCTGCAGACCCAGCAACTGCTCGGCGACACGCTGGAGAACGGTCGCGAGACGATCATTGCGCCGCTGCCGTGCTATCACATCTACACCTTCACCGTGAACTGCCTGTATGCGATGACCACCGGCCAGCACAACGTGCTGATTCCCAACCCGCGGGACATTGCCGGCTTCGTCAAGACGCTCTCCCAGACGCCGTTCAGCGTCTTCGTCGGGCTCAACACCCTGTTCAACGCCCTGTGCCAGCGCGACGACTTCAAGGCGCTCGACTTCTCGCAGCTCAAGTTCACCATCTCCGGTGGCATGGCGCTGACCCAGGCTGCAGCCAAGCGCTGGCAGGAGGTGACCGGCAACGGCATCGTCGAGGGCTACGGCTTGACCGAGACCTCGCCGATCGCCCTGGTCAATCCGCCCGAGGCGCCGCAGATCGGCACTATCGGCCGGCCGGTGGCGGGCACCGAGGTGCGAGTGGTCGATGACGAAGGTCGCGCGCTGCCACCGGGGGAGAGTGGCGAGTTGTGCATCAAGGGGCCGCAGGTGATGAAGGGCTACTGGAATCGCCCGGAGGATACCGCCAAGACGCTCAGCGACGATGGCTGGCTGCGCACCGGTGACATGGCGGTGGTGCAGGAGGATGGCTACGTCAAGATCGTCGACCGCAAGAAGGACATGATTCTGGTCTCGGGGTTCAACGTCTACCCCAACGAGATCGAGGAAGTGGTCGTGGGGCACCCGGACGTGCTCGAAGCCGCCGCGGTGGGGGTGCCCGACGAGGAGAGCGGCGAGGCGATCAAGCTGTTCGTGGTGGCGCGTCATGAGGGGCTCGATCCCCAGGCGCTGCGTCAGTGGTGCAAGAAGGAGCTGACCGGCTACAAGGTGCCGAAGTTCGTCGAACTGCGCGACGAGCTGCCCAAGAGCAACGTCGGCAAGGTACTGCGGCGCGAGCTGCGCGATGGCCATCAGGCTGCCGATAGCGGGGCCTCGACGTGAGTTAGTGCAGTTTCGGCGCTACAATGGTGGGTTCGCCGTGGTCTAGCGTGGTGTCCCACAGGTAACGCAAAGACATATCGGATGCATGGTGTTGTCAGGCAAGGCGTGAGGAGGCGTCATAGTGGGGTCTATGGCAACGACGAGCAACGCCGCATGGCGGCGCCATGGGCCGATATGATTGGATGATATTTGTGGGGGCACCACACTGCGGCGGACTTCACCGGACTGTCGATGTCGAGGATCTCTTGAGCGCCACCGCTGCCAACGCTTCCCAAGCTCTGACTCAATTGCAGGCACGGCTCGACGCCTGTCTGCTGCGCGATGCCCATGCCCTGCGCGGGCGCCTGGCGCGGCTCGAACGGCGCGCCCGCGAGGGCAAGCCGATCGACCGCTCGTTGGGCGAGATCGAGACCCGGGTCGATGCCTCACAGGCGCAGGCCGAGCGCCGGCGCCAGCAGCGCGTCACCCTCGACTATCCGGAGTCGCTGCCGGTGGCGGCGCGGCGCGAGACGATCCTCGAGGCGCTGCGCGAGCATCAGGTGGTGGTAGTGGCCGGCGAGACAGGCTCGGGCAAGACCACTCAGCTGCCCAAGCTGTGTCTCGAGCTGGGCCTGGGCCGGCGCGGCATGATCGGGCATACCCAGCCGCGGCGGCTGGCGGCGCGCTCGGTGGCTACCCGGCTGGCGGAGGAGCTCGAGGTGCCGTTGGGCGAGCAGGTCGGTTATCAGGTGCGCTTCACCGACCAGAGCAGCGACACCACCCTGGTCAAGCTGATGACCGACGGTATTCTGCTGGCCGAGACCCAGCACGACCCCGACCTGCTGCGCTACGATGCGATCATCATCGACGAGGCCCATGAGCGCAGCCTCAACATCGACTTCCTGCTCGGTTATCTCAAGCGCCTCAGCGCGCGCCGGCCAGATCTCAAGATCATCATCACCTCCGCCACCATCGACGTCGACCGGCTATCGCGCCACTTTGCCCGCGAGGTCGACGGCAAGCCGTGTCCGGCGCCGGTGGTCGAGGTCTCCGGGCGTGCCTACCCGGTCGAGGTGCGCTACCGCCCACTGGTGCGAGAAGCCCGCGACGAGGAGGATCTGACGCTGCAGGAGGGTATCTTGGCGGCGGTCGAGGAGATCGAGCAGATCGAGCGCGACAAGCGCTGGTACTCGGGGCCGCGGGATATCCTGATCTTCCTGCCCGGGGAGCGCGAGATTCGCGAGACCGCCGATCTGCTGCGCCGGCTAGAGCTCAAGAGCACCGAGATCCTGCCGCTCTACGCGCGGCTCTCCAACGCCGAGCAGAACCGTGTCTTCCAGAGCCATGCCGGGCGCCGTATCGTGCTGTCGACCAACGTCGCCGAGACCTCGTTGACGGTGCCGGGCATCCGCTATGTGATCGACCCGGGGCTGGTGCGCATGAGCCGCTACAGCTTCCGCGCCAAGGTGCAGCGGCTGCCGATCGAGCCTGTGAGCCAGGCCAGTGCCGATCAGCGCAAGGGGCGCTGCGGGCGTGTCGCCGAGGGCGTGTGCATCCGTCTCTACAGCGAAGAGGACTTCCTCTCCCGGCCCGAGTTCACCGAGCCCGAGATCCAGCGTACCAACCTGGCGGCGGTGATCCTGTCGATGCTCTCGCTCAAGCTCGGCGAGGTGCTCGACTTTCCCTTCGTCGACGCCCCCGATCCGCGCGTGGTCAAGGATGGCTACCGGCTGCTGTTCGAACTCGGCGCGGTGGACGGCGGCGAGCGTCTGACCGACACCGGGCGACGCCTGTCGCGGCTGCCGATCGATCCGCGGCTGGGACGCATGGTACTGGCCGGCGAACAGTTCGGCTGTCTGCGCGAGGCGCTGATCGTGGTCAGTGCGCTGGCCACCCAGGACCCGCGTGAGCGCCCGGCCGAGAAGCGTCAGGCCGCCGACCAGAAACACCGCCAGTGGGATGACCCCGATTCGGACTTCGTCGCCTGGCTCAATCTGTGGCAGGGCTTCGAAGCGGCCCGCGACGATCTCTCCGGCAGCCAGCTGCGGCGCTGGTGCCGTGACCAGTACCTGAGTTACCTGCGCCTGCGCGAGTGGCACGATACCTATCGCCAGCTGCGCCAGCTGGTGCGCGAGATGAAGCTCGAACCGAGCAGTGCCATGCAGCCCGGCGAGGGGGAGGAGGCCGCACCTAGGGTGGACGCGGCGCGCCTGCATCAGGCGCTGCTCGCCGGGCTGCTCTCGCATCTCGGCCAACTGCAGCCGGAGAGCCGTGAGTTCCTCGGCGCGCGCAATCGCAAGTTCATGCTCCATCCCGCCTCGGGGCTGGCCAAGAAACCGCCCAAGTGGGTGATGGCCGGTGAGCTGGTCGAGACCAGTCGGCTGTTTGCCCGTGACTGCGCGCGCATCAAGCCGGAGTGGATCGAACCCCAGGCGGGGCATCTGGTCAAGCGTGCCTACAGCGACCCACACTGGGAGCGCAAGCGCGCCCAGGTGGTGGCGCTGGAGCAGGTCACCCTGTTCGGGCTGCCGATCGTCAGCGGCCGGCGCGTCGACTACGCCAAGGTGGCGCCGGCGGAGGCGCGCGAGCTGTTCATCCGGCGCGCGCTGGTGGAGGGCGACTTCGAGACCCGTGCGGCATTCTTCGCTCACAACCGCTCGATGGTGGCGGAGGTCGAGGAGCTGGAGGACCGCGCGCGCAAGCGTGACATCCTGGTCGACGAGGAGACCCTGTTCGCGTTCTACGATGAGCGGATTCCCGCCGAGGTCGTCAGCGGGCGCGACTTCGAAGCCTGGCGCAAGCGCGCCGAGCGCGAGACGCCCGAGCTGCTGAAGCTCGACAAGGCGGCGCTGATGGCGCGCGAGGCCGATGACGTCAGCGTCGAGCAGTACCCCGACGAGCTGGTGTTCAATGGCGTGCGCTATCCGCTCAGCTATCACTTCGCCCCGGGGGCGAGCGACGACGGCGTGACCCTCACGGTGCCCGCGGTGATGCTGGCCCAGCTGCCGGAGGGGCGGCTGTCGTGGCTGGTGCCGGGGCTGTTGCGCGACAAGTGCATCGCGCTGCTCAAGGCGCTGCCCAAGCCGCTGCGGCGCCAGGTGGTGCCGATCCCCGACTGGGTCGATGCGGCGCTGCAGACGCTGACCCCCGATGCGCGTCCGGTGGAGGTCGCACTGGGTGAGTTCCTGAGGATCAAGACCGGGGTGCGCCTGGAGCCCTCGGCATGGCGGCTCGATCAGCTCGAACCGCATCTGGTGATGAATCTGCGGGTGGTCGACCACGAGGGCCAGGTACTGGGCGAGGGGCGCGACCTGGCCGCCCTGCGTGAGCGCTTCGGTGATGCCGCGGCGGCCGGCGCGCGCGCCATGGCGCAGCAGCAGGAGGCGCCCAGCGAGACCCTGGAGGCGCTGCCGCAGACGCCGCTGCCCGACTCCAGTACCAGCCGCCAGGCGGGGATCCAGGTCGAAGTCTATCCGGCCCTGGTGCCTGCCGGCGAAGCGCTCCAGATCGCCTGGTTCGACCACGCCGAGCGCGCCGCCGCGGCGCACCGGGATGGCGTGGTGGCGCTGGCGCGCCGCCGCCTTCCGGAGCTGGTGCGCTACCTGCAGCGGGAGCTGCCGCAGCTCAAGGCGTGTGCGCTGCTGTTCACCAAGGTGGGCACGCGCGAGCAGCTCACCCAGGACGTGATCGATGCGGTGCTGGCGCAGACCGTCGCGGCTGACCCGCTGCCGCGTTCGAGCGAGGCTTTCGATGCGCGCCTCGAGCAGTGGCGGGGCGATCTGGTGGGCTACGCCGAGCGGTTGCTCGATGACCTGCACAAGGCGCTGAAGGGGCATCTGGCGGTGACCAAGCAGCTCAAGGGTAATGTCAGTTTCGCCCTGGCCCTGAGCTACAGTGACCTCAAGGCGCAGATGCAGCGCCTGGTCTATCCGGGCTTCGTGCGCGATGCCGGGCCCTGGCTCGAACACTATCCGCGCTACATGCAGGCCGCCGAGATCCGGCTGGAGAAGGCGCCACGCGACCGCCGCCGCGATCAGCTGGCGATGCAGCAGGTGCAGGAGTGGGAGAGCCGACTCGATGCCCGCTGCCAGGCGGCCCAGCGCGAAGGCGTGGTGGCCGCCGAGCTGATCGAGTTCGGCTGGTGGCTGCAGGAGTTTCGGGTCTCGCTGTTCGCCCAGCAGTTGGGCACGCTCGAGAGCGTCTCGGAGAAGCGCCTGGCGCGGCGCTGGCGGGAGATCACCGGGCAGGCGGTATGAGGCCGCTGCATCCCGGCACTGGCCTCCGGCGTATCATGCCTTGCAGGGGTTGGCGCGGGGTACAGGCGCTAGAAGGTGCTGGCCGCACGATATCGACAGGGAGCGCGGGGTTCGCCGCGCCATCGAGAGGGATTGCGGCGCTCGCCGCACTACTGAGAGGGACTGCGGCTATCGCCGCATAAGGAGCGAGTCATGACGCAAGCCGTCATTACGGCGACGGGCCTGTTCACGCCGCCGGAGTCGATCGACAACGCGGCGCTGGTCGCCAGTTTCAACACCTGGGTGGATGCCGAGAACGCCCGCCACGCCGAGGCCATCGCCCGCGGCGAGCGCGAGCCGCTGGCCCACTCCAGCGAGGCGTTCATTCTCAAGGCGTCGGGCATCGAGAGCCGCTACGTCATGGAGGCGAGCGGTATCCTCGATCCCGCGCGAATGCGCCCGCGGATCGAGGAGCGCGACAACGCGGCGCTCTCGCTGCAGGCCGAGATGGGCCTGGCGGCGGCGCGCCAGGCGCTCGAGCAGGCCGACATCCGCGCCGATCAGCTCGATCTGATCATCGTCGCCTGCTCCAATCTGCAGCGCCCTTATCCGGCGGTGGCGGTCGAGCTGCAGGCGGCACTGGGGGCCGGTGGCTATGCCTTCGACATGAATGTGGCCTGCTCCAGCGCCACCTTCGCCATCGACATGGCGACCAATGCCATTCGCGCCGGGAGCCTCGAGCGGGTGCTGGTGGTCAATCCCGAGATCTGCTCGGCGCATCTCGATTTCCGCGATCGCGATAGCCACTTCATCTTCGGCGATGCCTGCACCGCGGTGCTCCTGGAGGCGGACCATCTGGCTCGCGAGCGCGAGCACTTCACCGTGCTCGGCACGCGTCTGACCACGCGCTTCTCCAACGCCATCCGCAATAACTTCGGCTTCCTCAACCGGCTGGCTGACAGCAGCGCCGATGACAAGCTGTTCGTGCAGGAGGGGCGCAAGGTGTTCAAGGAGGTTTGCCCGATGGTGGCGGAGCTGATCCTCGAGCATCTGGAGAGTCAATCTCTCACCGGCGAGTCGGTCACCCGGCTGTGGTTGCACCAGGCCAACCGCCACATGAACGATCTGATCGCGCGTAGGGTGCTGGGACGCGAGGTGAGCGAGCATGAGGCGCCGATCATCCTCGATCGCTACGCCAATACCAGCTCGGCCGGCTCGATCATCGCCCTGCATCTGCATCGTGACGACCTCGAGGAGGGCGATGTGGGGGTGGTGTGTTCGTTCGGCGCGGGCTACAGTGCGGGCAGTGTCATACTGCGTAAAGGGAATGCGTGTTGATGAAATCGATCCATTGGCTGAGCGGCGCCGCTGTCGCTTTGGCGCTGGGGGGCTGTGCCTCCAGCGGTGAGAACAGCAACCCACAGGATCCGTGGGAAGGGTTCAACCGTGGCGTCTATCAGTTCAACGACACGCTCGACCGCTATGCGCTCAAGCCGGTCGCTCAGGGCTACAAGGCGGTAACCCCCGAACCCGTGCGCGACAGCGTCGGCAACTTCTTCTCCAACCTCGGCGAGATCCGCACCGCGTTCAACAGCGTGCTGCAGTGGGAGTGGGGCAATGCCGGGACGGCGTCGGGCCGCTTCGTCATCAACACCATCCTGGGTGTCGGTGGTCTGCTCGATCCGGCCACGCGCATGGGGCTCGACGAGAACGAGGAGGACTTCGGTCAGACGCTGGCCGTGTGGGGTGTCGATTCCGGCCCCTATCTGGTGCTGCCCGTGCTCGGTCCGAGTACGGTGCGCGATACCAGCGGTCTGCCGCTCGACATCTACACCTATCCGGTGACCTACGTCGAAGATGACAAGGTGCGCTACGGTCTGACCTTCCTGCGCTACGTCGACCTGCGCGCGAGTCTGCTCGATCAGGAGTCGCTGATTCAGGGCGATCGCTACAGCTTCATCCGCGATGCCTACCTGCAGCGGCGTCAGTTTCTGATCAGCAACGGCAAGGCGGGCAAGGACCCGTTCGCCAACGGTGACTTCGGCAACGATTTCAAATACAGCGAAGACGACTTCGCCGAGTGACCTCGTGTCCAAAACGTTGAGCGATGAGCCCGTGATCGGCGTGATCGACCTGCAGGGACGGGAGCGCGAGATGCTGGTGGGCGAGATCGCCCGCCTTGGCGTGCGCGTGGTGGCAGCGCACTCCCTGGCGGCGCTGCCGGGCGCCTGCGATCTGATCGTGGCGCACGTGCGTGCGGTCTCGCACGACGGCTGGCAGCTCCTGAGCCAGGGGCAGCCGACCATCGTGGTCAGCGAGAGTCGCCGCGACGGCGATCTGCACAAGGCGATGGATGCCGGGCTGATCGACTATCTGGTCGAGCCGCTGGCGCATGCCGACATTCTGCGCCGGCTGGTGTGCCGAGCACTCGATCTCGACCGCCTGGCGCGCGCCCACGCCGAGAGCCGGGCAGAGCTTCAGTCGCTCAACGACCGTCTCGAGCAGCATCTGGAGATCCTGCGCGAGGATCAGCGCGCCGGTGGTCACGTGCAGCGCAAGCTGCTGCCGCCACCGGGTATGACCCACCGCGGCGTGCGCTGCGACTACTGGTTTGCGCCTTCGCTCTATCTCTCCGGGGATTTTCTCGATTTTCAGCGCTGCGACGAGCGCTACAGTTTCTTCTATTTTGCCGACGTCGCCGGACACGGTGCCTCCTCGGCATTCGTCACCGTCCTGCTGAAGTATCTCTGCAACCGTTGGCTGTCACAGTGGCGCACGCTGCTGCCGGAGGCGTTTCCCTCGCGCTGGCTGGGTGAGCTCAATCGCGAGCTGCTGGAGACCGGTATCGGCAAGCACGCGACGATCTTTGCCGGGGTACTGGACCATGAGCGCCATTTTCTGCACTATGCGCTCGGCGCTCAGCTGCCCATGCCGATCCTCGTCAGCGAGGAAGGGGCGAGCTACCTGGGCGGAGAAGGGCCGCCGGTGGGGTTGTTTCCGGATGTCGAGTACCCCATCTATGGTTGTCCGCTACCCGAGCGATTCCAGCTCTGGTTCTGTTCCGACGGTGTGCTGGAGTGCCTGCCGGCGGCTTCACTGGATGCGCGGCTCAAGGAACTCGAGCGTCGCGTGACACGTTGTACCCGCGTCGATGATCTGAAGGATGGATTGGCGCTGGGAGATCAACTGCCGGATGATCTCAGCATGATGACACTGAGTGGTTTCGAGCATGATTGAAGGGCGAATCAAGGCGGCCTTCGACTCGGGCGTATTCGTGCTCAAGCTCTGCGGCGACGTCCGCTTGACGCTGTGCGCGACGCTCGATGCCGAGGCGCAGCGGCTGGCGGATCTGCCGGGCCTGCGTGCGGTCATGATCGATCTGCGTGAAGCGACCAACGTCGACTCTACCGCCCTGGGCTTCCTGGCCAAGGTGGCACTGGCGGTGCGCGGGCGGCTGGAGCAGCCGCCGACGATCGTGGCCGAGCATCCCGACGTCCGGCGCATGCTGGACGTGATGGGCTTCGCGCGCTACTTCACCCTGGTGGAGGCGCCGCTCACCGAGCCGGCCGAGCTCGCCGAGCTGCCCCATGTCGAGGCTGACGAGAAAGCCATTCAGCAGCGCATTCTCGAGGCCCATCGTATTCTCATGCACATGAGCGAGCACAATCGGCACGAGTTCCAGCCGCTGATCGAGCTGCTCGAGTCCCAGCACGCCAAGGCTTCCCCTCACTGACTCGGTGAGTCCGCGGGGCTCGGGGCTGTCGCGCGCGCCTGCGCCGGTGTCACTGGCCTGGCAGGGATGCTGACCGTGTCTCTCTTCCTGCGCCCCCGCGACCCCGTCTCGGGTGAGCGTGATCATCGCTCCGGCATTCCGGCCGGGGCCCGGCGGCAGTCGCCGTCATCTTCAGGTGTCGTCATCGACCGTGCCAGCGGCATCGCTGGCCGTTGGCCGCAATGGCTGGCTTGGCGCTACCGCCGCCCGCGGTCGTGTGTCTCTCATCCGCTCGCCGCAAGGAGGAAGTCGTGTTGTCGAGGAGTCTAACGTGACGCCGCTGAGCGCGCGTCGTCTGGCGCTGCTGGTGGCCGCCAATACTGCCCTGGCACCGCTGGCGATCGATGCCTATCTGCCCGCTATGCCGGCGCTGGCGGCCTCTGTCGGCGCCAGTGTTCACCATACCGAGCTATCGCTGAGCGTGTTCCTGCTCGGCTTTGCCCTGGGGCAGCTGGTATGCGGGCCGCTCTCCGACCGGTTCGGCCGCAAGCCGGTGCTGATGGCGGGGTTGGGGGTCTTCCTGCTCGCCAGCCTGGCGCTGACCCAGGTCGGCTCGCTGGCCACGCTGTGGGGCTGGCGCTTCGTCCAGGCCCTGGGAGGAGGCGCCTGCGTGGTCAACTCCGCGGCGATCGTGCGTGACCGCTTCAGCGGGCGCGAGGCGGCCAAGGTGATGTCGACCATGGTGATGATTCTGATGATGGCGCCGCTGGTGGCGCCGGCCCTGGGCAGCGCGCTGCTGCACCTGGCCGATTGGTGGCTGATCTTTCTGTTCCTGGCACTCTATGCGGCCTTCGTGCTGTGGCTGCTGGGACGCTTTCTGCCCGAGACCCACGGGCGTGATCCCGAGGCGCCCTCGGTGGGGCAGATCCTGGGCAACTACCGCAGCGTGCTGCGTCATCGTGAGGCGATGGGCTATATCGGTGCGGTATCGATGTCATTCGCCGGGATGTTCGCCTTCATCACCGGCTCGCCTTATCTCTATATGGAGCACTACGGGCTTTCGACCACGCTCTATCCCTTCGTGTTCGGTGCCAACATTCTGATCATGGCCTCCTCCAGCCGGCTCAACATTCGTCTGCTCAAGCGCCGCACGCCGCAGCAGAACCTGCTGCTGGGGCTCGGCGTGCAGTTGAGTGCGGGCATCGGTCTGGTGGCGCTGGTCGCCTCGGGGCTGGATTCGATCTACAGCGTGGCGCCGCTGATGGTGGTGTTCGTCGGCATGCAGGGGCTGATCAGTCCCAACGCCATGTCATCGATGCTCGATCATTTTCCGCGCATGAGTGCTACCGCGACGGCGCTTCAGGGCTGCCTGCAGTTCACCTGCGGGGCGGTCGCGGGGGCGCTGGTCGGAGCTTTCGAACTGGCCAGCGCCTGGCCCACGGTGTTGACCATGCTCGGTGCGACCCTGCTGGGTAACATCGGCGTTCGCGTGCTGTCGGGCCCAGCACTCAAGCGAGCGTCGTCGCCCGCCGCCTGAAAGGCAGTTGGTGCCGGCTGTCGCCCTGTGCCTTGGCGGCGGATCGTTCATCATCCCGTCCCTGATCCTCCCTCCCCAGACCGTTCGGCCACGCCTGCGTGGCCGATCTTTCTCGCCTCCAACGCTGTTTACCCAATACGTGCAAGCAGTTACGTGGCCTGACGCTTGTCATCCTGTTGTCATCTAGGGTTGGCAGTGTGGGTGCCGCGAAGGTTGCAGCCGGTAGGCGAGGCTGCTCTCTAGACCATCGGCGATCGCCAGCGGGCTGCGGTCGTACGGTGGTTTTTCGTGCTCCTGACGCACCGATGTCGCCGAATGTCACTTTTCAGAACGATGACAGGGCTGTCATAAAAGTGTCACGCATCCGACGTAACGTGGCGTCCTGAGAGTGCTGACAACCTTCGCAACGTCGTTATCGCACACGCATCCATCCAAGGTGGAAACAGGATATCGCTATGCTCAAACATGTCTTCGCTACGCTCGTTTCCGGGTCCCTGATTCTGGGCGCCGCCGCTGCCCAGGCCCAGGAAGCCATTACTGGCGCCGGCGCGACCTTCCCGTATCCGGTCTACTCCCAGTGGGCGGATGCCTATCAGGACAAGTCCGGCGTTGGCCTCAACTACCAGGCCATCGGTTCCGGCGGCGGCATTCAGCAGATCACCGCCAAGACCGTGACCTTCGGGGCCAGCGATGCGCCGATGACCAAGGAAGAGCTGGACAAGAACGGCCTGCTGCAGTGGCCGATGGTCATGGGCGGTGTGGTCGCGGCTTTCCACGTCGATGGCATCGACGGTGCGATCAATCTGGACGGCAAGACGCTGGCCGACATCTACCAGGGCAAGATCAGCCGCTGGAACGACGAAGCCATCGCCAAGCTGAATCCGGACATGGAACTGCCCGACACCAAGATCACCCCGGTCTACCGTGCCGAAGGGTCGGGTACCAACTTCCTGTTCACCCACTACCTGTCGCAGGTCAGCCAGGACTTCGCCAATACCGTGGGTGAGGGCAAGTCGGTGGCATGGCCGGCGGGCGTCGGTGCCAAGGCCAACGCTGGCGTCGCCAGCCAGATCGCCAACACCAATGGCGCTATCGGCTACGTCGAGTTCGCCTACGCTGCCCAGAACGACCTGCACCTGGTGCACCTGAAGAACAAGGCCGGCAAGACCGTGGCACCCGACATGGATTCGTTCATGGCCGCTGCCGCCAACGCCGACTGGAAGAACGCGCCGGGCATGTACCTGGTGCTGACCAACCAGCCGGGCGACAACAGCTGGCCGATCACCGGTGCCTCTTTCATCCTGATGCACAAGCAGGTGCAGAACGTGGATGCCGCACGCCAGGCGCTGGAGTTCTTCGACTGGGCCTACAGCAACGGCGACAAGATGGCCAAGGAGCTCGACTACGTGCCGATGCCGAAGAACGTGGCCGACATGGTTCGTGAGAGCTGGAGCGAGATCAAGGGTCCGAACGGCGAGGCCGTCTGGAAGCAGTAATCCCTTGAGTCCCGATCGCGACGGCGAGTGGTCCGCTGCTCCCGTCGCGATCGTGTATCGAACGAGCATCCATGCAACAAGCGCGTTAGCAACCAACGCGCATGCAAAGACACAGTACTGCCGCTACCTCCGGCGGCAGCGTGGCAAGCCGACGAGGAACTGACATGGCCACCCCCCAAGCGATTCAAACCGGCGGCGGTCTGGGCGGACTGAGCGAGGCCACCCGTAAGCGGCTCCAGCGCAAGGCGCGCATCGATGTATGGTTCGAGCGCGTACTGTTCGCCTTCGCCTTCGCGGTGCTGCTGCTACTCGGGGCGATCATCGCCTCACTGATCGCTTCCAGCTGGCCGGCGCTCGAGCGCTACGGTCTGGAGTTCTTCACCGAGAATCGCTGGGCGGCCAACGTCGAAGTGTTCGGCGCCTTGCCCGCCATCTACGGAACCCTGCTGACCTCCTTCATCGCGATCGTCATCGCGGTTCCCATCTCATTCGGCATCGCCATCTTCCTGACCGAACTCTGTCCGAACGTGCTGCGCCAGCCCCTCAGTACGCTGATCGAGCTGCTGGCCGGTATTCCTTCGATCATTTACGGCATGTGGGGGATGGAAGTGATGGCCCCACTGCTGCGCACCTGGTTCCCCTCGGTATTTCCTGCCGGGACCGGACTGGCCACGGCCGGTATCATTCTGGCGGTGATGATCATCCCGTTCATCACGGCAGTGAGTCGCGACGTCATCAATACGGTGCCGGCGGTGATGCGTGAATCCGCCTACGGCCTCGGCTGCACCACTTGGGAAGTCGCCCGCCGGGTCATCCTGCCTTCGGTCAAGCGTGGCCTGGTGGGGGGTGTGGTGCTCGGGCTGGGACGGGCCCTGGGCGAGACCATGGCAGTGACCTTCGTGATCGGCAACAACCTGTTCCTGAACCCCACGCTCACGGGACAGGGCACCTCGATCGCGGCCCTGATCGCCAACCAGTTCTCCGAGTCGGACGGTACCCAGCGCTCGGCGCTGCTGGCGCTGGGCCTGATTCTGTTCCTGATCACCTTCGCCGTGCTGGCGTTCGCGCGCTATCTGCTGCGCAACAGCACCGGTCGCCACGCCTGAGCCGAGAGGAGAGAGACGATGCAGACCCAAATGACGCCGCTCTATCGCCGGCGCAAGCTGCTCAACCGACTGGTCATGGCCGCCTGTATCGGCGCCACCCTGATCGGGTTCGTGTTCCTGTTCGCGATCATTCTGACCCTGGTGACCAAGGGGCTCGGCGCGATCTCGCCGTCGATCTTCATCGAACGGACACGCATGAATGGTGGCGGCCTGGGCAACGCGATCTGGGGCACCTTCATGATGACCTCGCTGGCCACCATCCTGGGCACCGTGATCGGCGTGGCCGCGGGTACCTGGCTGGCGGAGTACGGCAACAAGGGCCTGCTGCCCAAGGTGATCCGCTTCATCAACGATATCCTGCTGTCGGCACCCTCGATCATCATCGGCCTGTTCATCTACGCGGTGGTGGTGGTGCCCATGGGCAGCTTCTCCGGCTGGGCTGGGGTGCTGTCGCTCACGGTGATCATCGTGCCGGTGGTGATCCGGTCCACCGAGGACATGCTGCGCCTGATTCCCAATTCGCTGCGCGAGGCGGCAGCGGCGTTGGGTGCCCACCGCTGGTGGATCATCGTGCGCGTCTGCTACAGCGGCGCACGTGCCGGTATCCTGACCGGTATCCTGCTCGGGTTCGCGCGTATCAGCGGCGAGACGGCGCCGCTGCTGTTCACCTCGCTGAACTCCAACCAGTGGAACTTCTTCAATCTCGACAACGAGATGGCCAACCTGCCGATGACCATCTACCAGAACATGACGATCAACGCTTTCATTCCCGATTTGGTATCGCTGGCCTGGGGTGGGGCACTGATACTGACGGCCGCCATTCTGATTCTCAACATCGCGGCGCGTTACTTCTCGCGTCAACGCTCCTGACTTTCCGCTAAGAGACTGCCATGACCGTCGATTTCAATCTAAACGCCAACCCGAACGCTGCCGAGGCGCCGAATGCGTCCCAGGCACGGGCCGCGTCCAAGCTTCGTGTCAAGGACCTGAACCTCTACTACGGCCAGTTTCAGGCGCTCAAGGACATCACCATGGAGATCCCCGAGCGCCAGGTGACGGCGTTCATCGGTCCCTCCGGGTGCGGCAAGTCGACCCTGATCCGCTGCTTCAACCGGATCCACGATCTCTACGAGGGAATCCGCACCGAGGGACAGATTCTGCTCGACAGCCACGACATCTATGGCTCCGGGGTCGACCTGAACCTGCTGCGTGCGCGCATCGGCATGGTGTTCCAGAAGCCGACGCCGTTCCCGATGACGGTGTTCGACAATGTCGCCTTCGGGATTCGTCTCTACGAGAAGCTTTCCCAGCGCGAACTGGAGGAGCGGGTCGAGTGGGCGCTGCGCAAGGCGGCACTGTGGGAGGAGGTCAAGGACAAGCTCAAGCAGAGCGGTCAGGCGCTCTCCGGTGGTCAGCAGCAGCGTCTGTGCATTGCGCGCACCATCGCGGTGAAGCCGGAGGTGATCCTGCTCGACGAGCCGACCTCCGCCCTCGATCCGATCTCCACCGGTTATATCGAGGATCTGATCAACGAGCTCAAGAAGGACTACACGATCGTCATCGTGACCCACAACATGCAGCAGGCGGCGCGAATTTCCGATATCACCGCCTTCATGTATCTGGGTAGCCTGATCGAGTGCGACGATACCACCAAGATCTTCACCCAGCCCAAGGAGAGCCGCACCGAGGACTACATCACCGGCCGTTACGGCTAAACCTCGCTGGCATGGCCTTGCGCCCCGGTCGTCTGCGGCCGGGGCGCTTGCGTTTCTGGTCCTCGCGGTCGTAGCTCCCTTCGGCCTGTGGCAGCGGTACCCGAGGTCGTTCTCGAGGTCGGGCCCGAGAGTTGACCTGAGTCAGCGAACGCCACGACGGTTCGTGGTAGTGTCTGGCGACACAGGACGTGCCACAAGGATGGGCTGACCATGTCGCCAGGGCAGGAACCGGCGTTTCGCAACATACCCTTTCATCTGATGCTGACACTGGCATCACTGACGATCATCGTGTCGGGCCTGCGCGCGGCCGAGGCGCTGATCATTCCCATATTGCTGTCGATCTTCATAGCCGTGATCTGCGCTTCGCCGGTGCACTGGCTCTATCGCCGCGGCATGAATTCCTACGCCGCGGTGCTGATCACGCTGCTGATCCTGGGCGGATTGCTGGCACTGTTCGGCACGCTGCTGGGCAACAGTGTCGCCATGTTCATGGAGCGCTGGCCCGAGATGCAGCAGGAGCTGCAGGGGCACTATCTGAATCTGCTTGAGTGGCTGGCGCACCAGGGGATGTCGGTCTCGCCGCGGGAGCTCTCCAGTATGATCGACGACTCCCAGGATCAGGGCTGGATCTCGGCCTTTCTGAGCGGGCTGGGGGTGGTGCTGTCGCAGAGCCTGGTGATTCTGCTGATGGTCAACTTCATGCTGTTCGAGACGCTCGACTTCCGCCAGAAGGTGGCGCGTGCGCTGGCCAATCCGGGGCCCAGTCTGGAGCGCTTCACCGAGTTCAGCTACAACCTCAAGCGCTACATGGCGGTCAAGACGGTGGTCAGCCTGATCACCGGGGCACTGGTGACACTGGCGTCCTGGCTGGTGGGGGTCGAGTTCGCACTGTTGTGGGGCTCGCTGGCCTTCATTCTCAACTACATCCCCAACATCGGCTCGGTGATCGCTGCAGTGCCGCCGGTGCTGCTGACCCTGGCGACGCCCGGCGGTGGCATGGTCGAGGCGCTCACGCTCTCGGGCGCCTATCTGGCGATCAACTTCGTTCTCGGCAACCTGGTCGAGCCGCGGGTCATGGGGCGCACCATGGGGCTGTCGACGCTGGTCGCCTTCCTTTCGCTAGTGGTATGGGGCTGGATTCTGGGGCCAGTGGGGATGCTGCTCTCGGTGCCGCTGACGATGACGCTGAAGATCGCGCTGGACAGCCATCCCGAGACGCGCTGGATCGCCAAGATGCTGGGGCCTTCCGAGCGCCGCCGGCGGCGGCTGCGCAAGACCCAGCAGGCGCTGGATGAGCTAGAGGAGGAGCTCGATCCCTAGTCTTTGACGAGACGTACGGACAACCAAAAAGCCGCCCCGGGGAGGGCGGCTTTTTGTCGAGCGCTGCTGATTTTCATCCAGCGCTGCTGCTTTCTATCCAGCACGGCTGGTGCTGGCTGGGGATCAGCCGTTCTGCTCGATGAACTGGGTCAGCTGCGACTTGGACTGTGCGCCGACCAGCGAAGCGACCTTGGCGCCGGACTTGAACAGCATCACCGTGGGCACGCCGCGCACACCATGTTCGGAGGCGATCTCCGGGGCATCGTCGACGTTGACGCTGACCACCTTGATGTCGTCGGCCTTCTCATCGGCCACCTCATCGACCACCGGGGCCATCATCTTGCACGGGCCGCACCACGGGGCCCAGAACTTCAGCAGTACCGGCTTGTCGGACTGGAGCACTTCCTGTTCGAAATTCGCGGTGGTGACATCGACGTTGTTGGACATGCGGTAACTCCTGTAGACATTGCGCTCGCGAGAGAGCGTATGGGTGCGATGTTAGCCCTTGGCCAGGGTGCTGGCAAATCGCCGTGGTTATGGCATCGATAGCGTCAGGTTATTAAAGCTTCGTTTTTCATGCCCGAAAAACGTGTGCGATCGCCGCTTCACCCCTCGTCACTTATAGCGTAAAGTAATCGCAAACCATTTTCTTATGCCATTGTGCGTTACGCATCGTCACGAGGTCGCTCATGAAGCTCCAGCAACTGCGCTACATCTGGGAAGTGACGCGCCACCAGCTCAATGTGTCGGCCACGGCACAGAGTCTGTTCACCTCGCAGCCGGGGATCTCCAAGCAGATCCGGCTGCTGGAAGACGAACTCGGTGTCGAGATATTCGCGCGCAGCGGCAAGCACCTGACCCGGGTAACGCCGGCGGGGGAGGCGATCGTCGAACTCGCCGGCAAGGTGCTGCGGACGGTCGACGATATCAAGCATGTGGCCCAGGAGCACAGCGACGAACGCCGCGGCAGTCTGGCCATCGCCACCACCCATACCCAGGCGCGCTACGTGCTGCCCGGGGTGATCGGCGAGTTCCGCCAGCAGTATCCTGACGTGGCGTTGCACATGCAGCAGGGTACGCCCAAGCAGATTGCGCAGATGGTCAGTGAGGGGACGGCGGACTTCGCTATCTGCACCGAGTCCCTCGAGCTCTTCAACGATCTGGTGCTGCTGCCCTGCTATCGCTGGAATCGCTGCGTGCTGATGCCCAAGGATCACCCGCTGGCGAGTGGTGAGCTGACTCTGGAGCGCGTGGCGGAGCATCCGCTGGTCACCTATGTGTTCGGCTTCACCGGGCGCTCCCAGCTCGACGACGCTTTCAAGTCCCGGGGCCTGACGCCCAACGTGGTACTGACGGCAGCCGACTCGGATGTGATCAAGACCTATGTGCGGCTGGGGCTGGGGGTCGGCATCGTCGCCCATATGGCGGTCGACCCGGAGGCCGATGCCGATCTGGTCGCGGTGGACGCTTCGCATCTGTTCGAGAGTTCGACCACCAAGATCGGCATCCGCCGCGGCACCTTCATGCGCAGTTACATGTACGACTTCGTCAAGCGTCTGGCGCCGCATCTCGACCGCGACACCGTCGAGGCGGCGCTGGCGGCGGGGCCTCGCCATGAGGGGGAGCTGTTCAGGGATGTGGAGCTGCCGGTGCTCTAGGCACCAAGACCCACAGCACGCATAGCAGGAGCCCGCCATTCGGCGGGCTCCGTCGTTTGGGGCAGGGGTGCCGTGGGTGGCACCGACACTCAATGCTGCAGGTGCAGCCCGCACTCACGCTTGTCTTCCACCTTGGTCGGGTCGAAGTAGTCGAAGTTGTTGGGCAGGTCGTGCGCCTGCAGGTATTGATACATCTGCTTGGCGTTCCAGTGCAGCACCGGGGCTACCTTGAGCAGGCCATCGGCGTTACGCGAGAGCGGCTGCATGCGCGAACGCTCCGGGGTGTCTTCGGCGCGCAGGGCGGTGAACCAGACGTCGGGCGCGGCTTCCGCGAGCGCGCGGCGGAAGGGTTCGAGCTTGACCTCCTCGGTGAAGGCGGCATGGCCAGGATCGTCGATGGTCGGCATCGGCCCTTCGAGCGACTCGCGGTGGGCGCGCGAGCGACGCGGGTGATAGATGCTCAGATTGAGGTCGAGCAGACGGGTCAGCTCGTCGGCGAAGCGATAGGTCGCCGGGGTGTTATAGCCGCTGTCCATCCACACGACCGGGATGTCGGGTCGCACCCGGGTGACCAGATGCAGGATGACCGCCTCGAAGGGGCGGAAATTGGTGGTGCAGATCGCAGTCTGATCCAGACCCAGTGCGAATTCGGTGATCGCCAGCGGGTCGTGGCCGATATCGCGGTTGAGGGCGTCGAGGTCCAATGCCATGGCAAGCTCCTGGGCCGGCGGGCCGGTCGCTCGAGCGGCGCCGCACGGGGTATATAAAAGAGGTAAAACGAATGCTGGCACTCTAGCAACGCGGGTTTTGCATTGACCAATACCGTTTGGTTAGAACGATATATAACGCTTTTGCCATATGTGCGTGCACATCTAGATGTTTTGGTTATTGAGCTGCGGGCCCTCGGCTACCCCCGGTCGGGGGGGCTGTGCAGTCGTCGCACGCGGGCCCCAGGGCGGCCATCAGGCGCCCGATCTTGGCCAGTGTCTCGCGGTACTCCTCCTCCTCGTCGGAGTCCGCCACCACACCGCCGCCGCCCCATAAGTGCAGCGTGTCGCCATCCGCCACCAGGGTGCGGATGGCGATCGAGGTGTCCAGATGTCCGCGGCGGTCGACATAGCCGAGGCTGCCGCAGTAGACGCTGCGCTGGCTGGGTTCGAGCTCGTCGATGATCTGCATCGCCCGCCGCTTGGGGGCGCCGGTGATCGAGCCGCCGGGGAAGGCGGCCGCCAGGAGATCCAGCGCGCTGGCTTCTGGTCTCAGCTCGCCGCGTACCACGCTGACCAGATGGTGGACGTTGGCGTAGCTCTCCAGGGCGCACAGGTGCGGCACATGTACGCTGCCGAAGCGGCACACTCGTCCCAGATCGTTGCGCAGCAGATCGACGATCATCACATTCTCGGCGCGATCCTTGGGGCTCTCTTGCAGCGCCTGTGCCAGTGCCGCATCGGCTTGCGGCGTCTCGCCGCGTGCCCGCGTGCCCTTGATCGGGCGTGTTTCCACCTGCCCGCCGGTGACCCTGACGAAACGCTCCGGGGAGAGCGAGGCGATCGCCTTGTCGTCCCAGCGCAGGTAGCCGCCGTAGGGCGTGGGCGTTGCCTGGCGCAGGCGGCGGTAGGCGTGCCAGGTGTCACCGCGAAAGCGCGCGGTGAAGCGCTGGGCAAGATTGACCTGGTAGCAGTCGCCGGCGTGGAGATAGTCGATCACACGACGGAAGCGCTCGCCGTAGCCTGCGCGGTCGATATCGCCGGTGAATGGCTGCGTCAGTGCGATGTCTTCTCCCTGTGGTGGGGGCGTTGCGAGCCAGCGTTCGACCTGGCGGCGACGTTCGAGGCTGGCCACCAGCCAGCTCCGCTGGGCCTGATGGTCCTGGATCAGGGCCCAGTCGTAGAGTCCCAGGCGGGCGTGCGGCAGATCGGGGCCGGGGCGTGGCTCGGGCGGGTTGCTCTGGGGCTGATGGGCGCGCGCCAGGGTGTAGCTCCAGTAGCCCAGCAGCCCGCCGATGAACGGCAGCTCGTCGAGGGTGCTGGCGAGGGCGTCCGGGATCTGGGGCAGGTCATGCCTCAGGGCATGGGCGAGCAGCTCGCGCTGCGCTGCGAATGGCTCCGAGGAGAGGGGCGGCATGCTGTCATCGCCATGCACGCCGGCGTCGTCCACGCTCAGGGTGTAGAGCGGATCGCTGGTCAGAATGTCGAAACGTCCACCCGGTGCGGCTGGGCGGCCGCTGTCGAGCAGCACGGCGCCCGGCCGCTGGCGCAGCGCGGCGAAGTGGTGGGCAGGGTCGCTGGCGTAGGGGAGCTCGGTGATATCGAGTCGGGGTCGCGCCTCTGGCATGCCTGGGATACTCGGTGCTCTGGGGCTTGCGTGCTTCGCGGGGGCGACGCTAGCCCGGGTAAAAGAAGGGTTAGGCGCGAGTGTATCGGGCGCGGCACGGATGAGCGAGACCCGGCGCGCCCGGTGTGCTCGCCGCCGCCGTATTACCCGCGTGTCGCCATAGGCACTCTCAACCGGCGGCAGTGAGAGTGTGGTAGAGGAGCCGATGGGGCGCTGTGGTGGGGGGCATCATGGCGAGGCGTTAGGGTAGTGCTGTGTTGGATACAGTGAGGACATAGCATTTTCTGCTTGATTGTAGACAATGGTTGTTGGGCGCTTTCTTGTCCTGCGACTAAAGTGGTGTTTCTATGGGCTGTTTCTGATTGCCCTTGCCAGAAATTCTCCCTACCATGATCCTTATTCCAGGTAATTGTTAACAATCAACATGGCTGAAGATATTTCACCAACACCCCAGGGCGATACCGACCTGCCTGAAGTCAGGACGCTGGCCGAGCGGGTGTTTCATCAACTGCAGCGGGCGATCGTGCGCGGGGAGCTACCCCCGGGGACACGCATCACCGAGCCCGAGCTCTCGTCGCGCTATGGCATTTCACGCGGCCCTCTGCGTGAAGCGATGCGCCGCCTCGAGACCTATCGCCTGATCGAGCGCGTGCCGCATGTCGGGGCGCGGGTGGTCAAGCTGTCGATGGACGAGCTGCTGGAGCTGTTCGACGTGCGCGAGGCGCTCGAGAGTATGGCGGCGAGACTTGCTGCCCAGCATATGACAGCGGAAGAGATCGCGGGGTTGCGCGAGGTGCTGGCGGTCCACGAGCGGCAGGGCGACCTGGCCAGCGGTGAGGCCTACTACCAGCGCGAAGGCGACCTCGATTTCCACTACCGGATCGTACAGGGCAGCCACAACCGCATGCTGATGACGATCCTGTGTGACGACCTCTACTACCTGGTGCGCCTCTATCGCACCCAGTTCAGCGCCAGCGGCAAGCGCCCGCAGCGCGCCTTCGTCGAGCACCACCGCATCGTCGATGCGATCGAAGCGGGGGATGCCGAACTCTCCGAGCTGCTGATGCGGCGCCATGTCAGCGCCTCCCGCGAGAACGTGGCGGCGAGCTATGCGCTGACGCTGGACCAGGAAAAGACGGCGCCCGCTGATGCCACGGCGACGTCGGCTCTCCGGCCCGGTCGTTGACGTGGACGTCGGATAGCCTGCGGTGAGCGGTGGAATATGGCGGGTCGCGGATAACGGGCAGCGAGTAGCCGGATCGATATAGAGATGCCAATGACGAAGGAGAGCGAGATGTCGCAATTGACGCCGGGTGCACGTTTCCGTGCCGCCCTCGACGCCCACCGCCCGCTGGCGGTAGTGGGGACGATCAACGCGTATAGCGCCATGATGGCCCAGGCCGTGGGGCATCAGGCGATCTACCTGTCCGGCGGCGGCGTCGCCAATGCTTCGTTCGGGTTGCCCGACCTGGGCATGACGACGCTCAACGACGTCGTCGAGGACGCCCGGCGAATCACCGGCGCCAGCGATCTCCCGCTGCTGGTGGATATCGACACCGGCTGGGGCGGCGCTTTCAATATCGCCCGGACCGTCAAAGAGATGGAGCGGGCCGGCGTTGCCGCGGTGCATCTCGAGGACCAGGTGGCGCAGAAGCGCTGTGGGCATCGTCCCAACAAGGAGATCGTCTCCCAGGGCGAAATGGTCGACCGCATCAAGTCGGCGGTGGATGCGCGTCAGGACGCCGCGTTCTATCTCATCGCGCGCACCGACGCCTTCCAGAAGGAGGGGCTGGCGGCAGCGGTCGAGCGTGCCAACGCCTGCGTCGAGGCGGGGGCAGATGCGATCTTCGCCGAGGCGGTGCACACGCTGGATGACTATCGCGCTTTCTGTGAGGGCGTCGATGCGCCGATTCTGGCCAATATCACCGAATTCGGCGCCACGCCGCTGTTCACCCAGCAGGAGCTGGGGGAGGTGGGGTGTCGTCTGGTGCTCTATCCGCTGTCGGCGTTCCGCGCCATGAACGCTGCGGCGCTCAAGGTCTATCAGGACATTCATGCCAAGGGGCATCAGCGCGACGTGGTCGACATGATGCAGACCCGCGAGGAACTTTACGACTTTCTCGACTACCACACCTATGAGCGCAAGCTCGATGCCCTGTTCGACAAAGGGAATACCGAATAGCTCGATGAGCGCGCCGCGTCCGCACGGGTATGGATGCAGCGTTCCCCACACGCACGCAAGACGAGGGCCGCGGCCGAGCGGCGGGAGAGTGTCATGGCGGAAACGATCAAGAGTACTGGGCTGCGCGGGCAGAGCGCCGGCAACACCGAAATCTGCACGGTGGGCAAGAGTGGCTCGGGGCTGACCTATCGCGGCTACGACATCCAGGAGCTGGCGGAGAAGGCGCGCTTCGAAGAGGTCGCCTATTTGCTGCTCAAGGGTGAACTGCCGACACGCCAGGAACTGGACGGCTACATCTCGCAGCTGCAACGTTCGCGTGGGCTGCCCGAGGCGCTGAAGAAAGTGCTGGAGCAGATTCCTTCCGATGCCCACCCGATGGACGTGCTGCGCACCGGCACCTCGATGCTGGGCAACCTCGAGACCGAGCAGCGGCTCGAAGAGCAGCAAGCGCACGCCGACCGTCTGTTGGCGGTAATGCCCTCGGTGCTCAACTACTGGTATCGCTATTCGCATTTCGGCGAGCGGATCGAGACCGAGACCGACGATACCTCGGTGGGCGGACACTTCTTGCACCTGCTGCACGGCAAGCCTGCCTCCGACCTGCATGCGCGGGTGATGAACGTCTCGCTGATTCTCTATGCCGAGCACGAGTTCAATGCCTCGACCTTCACCGCGCGGGTGTGCGCTTCCACGCTCTCCGATCTGCACAGCTGCGTCACCGGCGCGATCGGTTCGCTGCGCGGGCCGCTCCACGGCGGCGCCAACGAGGCCGCGATGGAGATGATCAGCCGCTGGTCATCGCCCGACGAGGCCGAGCGTCAGATCCTCGGTATGCTCGAGCGCAAGGACAAGATCATGGGTTTCGGCCATGCCATCTACCGTGAATTCGATCCGCGCAGCGCGATCATCCAGGCATGGGCGCGTCAGCTCGCCGAAGACGTCGGCGATACCCATCTCTACGCGGTCTCCGAGCGGGTCGACGAAGTGATGTGGCGGGAGAAGAAGCTCTTCCCCAATGCCGACTTCTACCACGCCAGCGCTTACCACTTCATGGGCATCCCGACCAAGCTGTTCACGCCCATCTTCGTCTGCTCGCGGCTGACCGGGTGGTGTGCACATATCTTCGAGCAGCGCGCCAACAACCGCATCATCCGCCCGAGTGCCGACTATGTCGGTCCCGAGAAGCGCGCCTGGGTACCCATCGAGCAGCGCTGAGACGCTGCCTGCCACGGATCTTCGAGGCGGCGTGTCGGCGTCGCCCTCTTTCCCTTTCCCCCTCTTCTGACGAGGACGCCACTGCATGAGTGCCAATGTCGATCTCAACCAGCGCCCGGATTACGATCCCGAACTGCAGGCCATCGCGGACTATGTACTCGACTACCGGGTAGAGAGCCGCGAAGCGCTGGATACCGCGCGCAACTGTCTGATGGATACCCTGGGTTGTGGCCTGCTGGCGCTGCGCTTCCCCGAGTGCACCAAGCATCTGGGGCCGCTGGTCGAAGGCACGGTGGTGCCCAATGGGGCACGGGTACCCGGGACTCGGCTGACGCTCGACCCGGTCAAGGCGGCATGGGATATCGGCTGCATCATCCGCTGGCTCGACTACAACGACACCTGGCTGGCGGCGGAGTGGGGGCACCCCTCGGACAATCTGGGCGGCATTCTGGCGGTGGCGGATTCGCTCTCTCAGACACGCCTAGCGCGAGGAGAGACACCGCTGACCATGCGTGACGTGCTGGAAGCCATGATCATGGCGCACGAGATTCAGGGCGTACTGGCGCTGGAGAACTCGTTCAATCGTGTCGGGCTCGACCACGTGGTGCTGGTCAAGGTGGCCTCTACCGCGGTGGTGGCCAAGCTGATGGGGGCCGATCGCGAGCAACTGCTGTCGGCACTGTCGCACGCCTTCGTCGATGGCCAGAGTCTTAGAACCTATCGTCATGCACCCAATGCCGGTTCACGCAAGAGCTGGGCGGCGGGGGATGCGACCTCGCGGGCCGTACGTCTGGCCGATATCGCGATGCGTGGAGAGATGGGCATACCCAGCGTGCTCTCGGCACCGCAATGGGGCTTCTACGACGTCCTTTTCAGTAAGACCAACAAGGATCAGGCGCTCAAGCCCGAGGGGGAGCGGCGCTTCCAGGTCAGCCAGGACTATGGCAGCTACGTCATGGAGAACGTGCTGTTCAAGATCAGCTTCCCAGCGGAGTTCCACGCCCAGACCGCCGCCGAGGCTGCGGTGACGCTGCATCCGCAGGTGCGTGACCGGCTCGATGAGATCGACCGTATCGTCGTCACGACTCACGAATCGGCGATCCGCATCATCTCCAAGGTGGGGGAGCTGGCCAACCCGGCCGACCGCGATCACTGTCTGCAGTACATGATCGCGGTGCCGCTGGCGTTCGGTGATCTGATCGCCGAGCACTACGAGGACGACTTCCACCGCGCGCATCCGATCATCGATGAGCTGCGCGAGAAGATGACCATCCAGGAGGAGCCGCGCTACACCCGCGAGTATCTGGAAGCGGACAAACGCTCCATCGCCAATGCCATTCAGGTCTTCTTCAAGGATGGCTCGCACACCGAGCCGGTGGCGGTGGAATATCCGATCGGTCATCGTCGCCGGCGGGAGGCGGGAATCCCGCTGCTCGAGAAGAAGTTTCAGCGCAATCTGGCCACACGCTTCCCGGCCGCGCGCTGCGACACCATATTCAACTTGTGCAAGGATCAGTCGGCACTGGAATCGACCTCGGTTGCCGCCTTCATGGACCTCTGGGTCATCTGAAGCCACCGTCTACCGGGGCGTGACGACGCCCCGGTCTCCCGGGAAACAATGACAGCTTGATGAAGGTGGCGACATTTTTCGCCGCCAGGGGTTGTCAGGCGCCGCCACGCGCCGTAAAGTACACACCGCTGACGCCGAGACAGGTTCTCGGGGTTGGTGGGAAAGCTAGCTAAGCTGTTGAAAAGATTGAATAAATCGATTGACAGCTGGCGATGAGAACGGCAGAATACGCCACTCGCTTTTCCAGGATCGGTTCTCCAGCAGCAACGAGAATCGGGCAGAGATCGACAAGAAAGACGTTGACATCTTCGCCAAGATCCTTAAAATACGCCTCTCCTTACGGCGACCCAGAAAGCAAGCGCTGACAAGCACTTGAATCACTTCGGGTCACGGCAGAAGTCTCCGCTCTCGAGTGAGACGGCTTCAAGTAAGGACGCTCTTTAACAACCGATCAGGTAATTGATGTGGGCGCTTGTCTTGCGTGACGCCAGTCACAGCATATCGAGGCAAGCGACTCGT
>NZ_PZJO01000005.1 GCF_003206575.1 Salinicola endophyticus
TCCCCACCCCTGTTATCGAGATTTGGTGGCGACCGCCTGTGGATAGTTGGCTGGTGCTGGCCGGATCGTGTTTGACCCGATCCCACCAGAATCGGCGCTGACGCCATTTGCCGACAGTGATCTGCATCTTTTCGCTTATCGCGGAGGAAATGGGGAAGGCGTCTCCTCATGCTGGATGAGGCAGACGTTAGCGACTATCTTGTGAGGGTCATACATGGAGTCGTATCCAAAGGAGTGTTGATATGCGTTCTGATCTACTGAAAAAGATGGCCATGGCGATGATGCTGGGCATGATGGCGTTCGGCGTCGTAGCCTGCGACAACGATGATGGTCCGGCCGAAAAAGCGGGTGAATCAGTGGACAATGCGATGGATGACGCCGGGCAGGCAGTGGAAAACACCGGTGAAAACATCCAGGACAAGGCGGAAGACGCCAAGAATTGACGTCACGCGTCAGCGCTGAAGTCGAGAAAACAGGAAAGCACCCCTGATTGTCATAAAGCGCTGACATGGTGGTGAGCAAAAAAGCGGTAAATAAAAAACCGGGCCCCAGGGCCCGGTTTTGTGTTGTGCAGAATCGGTGTCGTTAGACGGCGGCGTTCTGTTCGATACCCTGAACATACCAGGGAGCACCATCACGCAGCGCGCGCTTGAGGTGCCAGGTTTCGTTGAACTCGGTCTCTTCGCCGTTCTCCTCCAGCACGCCGTGGAACAGTACCGTGGCTTCGGCATCGCCCTGGAGTTCCTGCACGCTGCCCAGCTCGACGAACAGGCGCACGATCTCGGTGCGGTTGTTGGCCGGCTGCGCCATGCGCTCCGCCTTGAGCAGGTTGTAGAGCTCGGGCGTCACGTACTCCTGGATGCGCTCCAGATCGTTGTTGTCCCAGGCCCGCTGCAGGGTCATGAAGTGCTCCTTGGCACCCGCCAGGAAACGTTCGCGATCGAACCACGCCGGCTCGCTGGCGATACCTGCACCGCCGGTCGATCCGCCGGTGGAGAAAGGCATCGGCTGCGCCGTATGCGCGTCGCGCTGGGCAGCGTGACCCTCACCGGCATTGGCATGGGCGTGCCGTCGCCGCGCCGCCAGGAAGCGGAAGGCGATGAACAGCACCACGGCGATCAGCAGCAGATCGAGCATACGAATGCCGTCGAAGGCGCCGCCGAAGAAGAGCGAGGCGAGCAGGCCGCCGGCGAGCAGGCCGGCCAGGGGGCCTGCGAAGCGCGACAGCCCCGGGCTCGGCTGTCGTGGCGGCGTCGTGGCGCTACCACGGGCGGGGGCGGTGGCTGGCTGCTGGGCCGAGCGCGAGTAGGAGCCGAAGCTCTTGGCGCCGCCGAAGCGCTTGGCCTCGGCGTGTTCCACGGCGGCTGTCATGCCGAGCATGCCGACCAGCAGCATGATGAAGAGGTTGCGCATGGCATATCTCCTGAGGGGGAAAGCGGATCTCGTCGACTTTTCAGACAAAGCCTGGAGGCCCGGTCACTGCCCCTATTGTCTCAACATTGCATGAATGGGAGCTGAACGGATGCTGCATCCGGGGTGAAGCGTCGACTCAATCGCGATCCTGCTCGCGGCGCAGGAAGACCGGCTGGCCCGGCTTGGATTCCTCGGCCGCATAGCGATAGCCGGCGACATCGAAGTCGGTCAGCGCGGCGGGTGAGTCGACGCGTTCGCGAATCAGCCAGGCGGCCATCAGGCCACGCGCCTTCTTGGCATAGAAGCTGATGATCTTGAACTGACCGCTCTTCTCATCCTTGAACACCGGCGAGACGACATCCGCCGCGAGCCGCTTGAGATCGATCGCCTTGCTGTACTCGTTGGAGGCGAGGTTGACCAGGGTGGCGCTGCCGCTCTCGGCGATCGCCGCGTCGAGGTCGCGGGTCAGCCGATCACGCCAATAGGTGTAGAGATCCCTGCCGGCCGGATTCTCGAGTCGGATACCCATCTCCAGGCGATAGGGCTGAATCAGATCCAGCGGTCGCAGCAGCCCGTAGAGGCCGGAGAGGATGCGCAGATGCGACTGGGCGAAGGCGTTGTCGGCGGCGCTGAAGCTGGCCGCTTCCAGACCCACGTAGACATCGCCCTGGAACGCCTGGGCGGCAGGCTTGGCGTTGTCCGGGGTGAATGGCGTCTGCCACTCGGCGTAGCGTGCTGCATTGAGCCCGGCCAGCTTGTCGCTGATGCCCATCAGCTCGGAGAGCTGCTGGGGCGAGTAGCCGCGGAGAATCTCGATGAGCTCGCGGCTCTGCTCGAGATAGTCGGGGCGCGTGACCTCGCTGGTGGTCGCCGGGGTCTCGAAATCCAGCGTCTTGGCCGGAGAGATGATGCTGAGCATGGCATAGGTTCCTTGTCGAGCGGCAGGGTCGCCGAGGCGATGACGGGGGCGACGCGGGCCGCACTGAACTGTATATCCGCCCAAGTACGATCCGCGTCAGCGCCCCGGTGAGCATTCAGGGGCAGGGGTTGGAGATCCGACGGTGCACCGCTTCGATCTCCTCCATGACCTCGGCAGAGAGCGTCAGCTGATCACTGGCGAGATTGGACTCCAGCTGGGTCAGCGTGGTGGCGCCGATGATATTGCTGGTGACGAAGGGCTGCGCGGTGACGAAGGCCAGCGCCATCTGCGCCGGGTCGAGGGCGTGGCGGCGGGCGATCTCGACGTAGGCTTGGGTCGCCTCCTTTGCAATATCGGAGGTGTAGCGCGAGAAGCGCTCGAACAGCGTCAGGCGGCCATCGGCCGGGCGTTGTCCATCCAGGTACTTGCCCGAGAGCACGCCGAAGGCCAGCGGTGAATAGGCCAGCAGGCCGACCGCTTCGCGATGGGAGATTTCGGACAGGCCGACCTCGAAGCTGCGGTTGAGCAGATTGTAGGGATTCTGCACGCTGGCAACGCGCGGCAGCCCCAGGGTATCGGCGAGGTGGAGGCAGCGCATCACACCCCAGGGGGTGTCGTTGGAGAGCCCCACGGCGCGAATCTTGCCGGCGTCGAGTGCCTCCTTGAGCGCCCCCAGGGTCTCCTCCAGCGGAGTGGCCTCGCTGTCGTCACCCGGCACATAGCCTAGCTGCCCGAAGCAGTTGACGTGGCGATCGGGCCAGTGCAGCTGATAAAGGTCTAGATAGTCAGTCTGCAGGCGCGCCAGGCTGGCATCGAGTGCCTGATGAATCTGCTCGCGGGTATGGCGCGGGCCACCACGCAGATGCTCCATGCCGCGGCCGGCGCCGGCGGCCTTACTGGCGATGATCAGGTCGTCACGTCGACCGCGCTGCTGGAGCCAGCTGCCGATATAGGCTTCGGTGCGTCCCTGGGTCTCCGCCTTGGGCGGTACCGGGTACATCTCCGCGGTATCGATGAAGTTGATCCCGGCATCGATGGCGCGATCGAGCTGCTGGTGGGCCTCCTGCTCGCTGTTCTGCTCGCCGAAGGTCATGGTGCCGAGGCACAGGCGCGAGACCTGCATATCGGTCTTGCCGAGTGGGCGTCGTTGCATGTTGCGCTCCCATCAGGGCCCTCGGACGAGGGCCGAAAAGACGACTGAAAATCGTATGTTACTGGGGCCTTTCGGGGGCGGCAAACGCCACCCTGTCGGCGGGGGTTGAGTCGGCCATCGGGGAGGCGTATGCTTGCGGCCTTTCGCCGCCTGGCACCCCCCGGGCAGGCCTGCAGCAAGTCGATTCCGACGTCGTTAACAACCGTGTTGTCGCAGAACAAAGATGCGTCCAGATCGACAGGTTTACCGAGCCGCTAACGGTCTTCGTCATCAAGGTCACTGTCAGTTATGCCACAGACGTTCTCTTTCCTGACGCGCTTCGAGTTTCGTCTCGCCTCCGGACTGTGCCACACGCGCTGGATGACCCGCTCACCCGGCAAGCAGCGGCTGATGCTCAAGTGGTTCAAGCGCTGTGCCGATGCCGGCCATCTGCCGGCGCGTTCGCTCTACGGTCGCGTGTTGCTGGCGCGCGGCGTCTCGCCCCAGGACAAGTCCACCGGCGCACGCTATGTGCTGCAGGCCGCGCAGGAGGGCGACAGCCACGCTCAGTTCCAGGCCGGATGTCTCTACGAATACGGCTGCAATCAGTACCAGCCCAACGAACACCACGCGGTGACCTGGTATGCGCGGGCCGGCGAGAACGGCCATCACCAGGCTGCCGAGCGGCTGGCGCAGGCGTATCTCGGCGGTGAGCTGGGGCTGGCGCAGGATCCGGCACGGGCCGAGGCCTGGGCCCAATATGCCGATCATCTCGCCGGCCAGACTCTGCTCGAAGCGCCGCAGGCCGCGCCGCTGACGCATTGACCCCCGGCGGCGCCTGCCGGTGCCGCGTCCGGTCGGGGTGAACTCCCGCGCCAACACTGTCATGATGACGCCACACCGGCGTCGCCAGATGCGACGGCATCATGAAGAGGGAGTCCACCCCGTGTCGCTGCCTGTCCTTTTAGACATCGAAGCTTCGGGCTTTGGCCGTGGCAGCTACCCCATCGAGGTTGGCCTGGCCAGGGCCGACGGCACGCGCTGTGCTTTCCTGATTCAACCCGCGGACACCTGGACCCACTGGGACGCCAAGGCCGAGCTGCTGCATGGCATCTCGCGGGCGCGGCTGATCCGTGAGGGCTATCCGGCAGTCGAGGTGGCGCGCTGGCTCAATGACGAGCTGGCCGAGATCGGCGTTGCCTACAGCGACAGCTGGGGTTACGACAACACCTGGCTGGCGCTGCTCTTCGACCAGGCCGGCATGCTGCCGCGCTTCCGCCTGGAGGCGCTGCGCCGGCTGCTCTCCGAGGCGCAGATGATGCTCTGGCGCGAGACCAAGGAGCAGGTAGTGCACGACTACGACATTCGTCGCCACCGCGCGGGAGACGATGCCAGGCTGCTTCAATTGACCTACAGCGAGACCCTCAGACTCGCCGCCGAGTGAGCCACCCGGCGGCGCGGTGGGGCCGGGTTCGCGTCTGGGCGAACGCCGTACCTTTCAGACATGACGCCTTTTCAGGCATGACTCCTTGTCAAACCCGGCCTAAGCGCTGACCCGCAGCAGTACCTTGCCGATATTGGCGTTGTCATCGAGATGCTGGAGAGCGCTATCCGCTTCCTGGATCGGCCAGCTCTCGGCGATCAAGGGCTTGATCTCACCGCTCGCGAGCTTGGGCCACACCTGGGCGTGCAGGGCGTCCAGAATCGCTCCCTTGGCCTTGGGTGAACGCGAGCGCAGGGTCGAGCCGATCACGCGCTGGCGCTTCATCAGCATGCGTCCGAGATCGAGCTTCGCGTCCATGCCGCCCATCAGTCCGATCAGCACCAGCCGGCCATCGGCGTTCAGCACCGCCAGATCCTGCTCCACGTAATCGCCACCGACCGGGTCGAGGATCATGTCGGCACCGCCCCAGGCCTTGACCGCTTCCACGAAGCTGCCGTCGTGACGATTCCAGCCGGCGTCGGCGCCCAGGCGACTGCAGGCGTCTAGCTTCTCCTGACTCCCCGCGGTGACGAAACAGGGGTTGCCGAAGGCGCGGCAGAGCTGGATCGCCGCGGTGCCCACCCCGCTCGCAGCGGCATGCAGCAGGATCCGCTGGCCGGTCTGGGCTGCGCCTTCCATGTAGAGATTGAGCCAGGCGGTGGCGAATACCTCCGGCAGTGCCGCCGCCTCACGCAGGCCCAGATTGGCGGGAATCGGCAACACCTGTGCCTCGTCCACCACCACCTGCTCGGCATAGCCGCCGCCGGCCAGCAGCGCGCAGACCGCGTCGCCGCGGCGGAAGCGTTCGACCCTGGGCCCGACCTCGACGATGGTGCCGCTGACCTCCAGCCCGGGAATGTCCGGGGCGCCCGGCGGCGGCGGGTACTTGCCGGCGCGCTGCATCAGATCGGCGCGGTTGACCCCGGCCCAGGCCACCTCGATACGCACCTCTCCAGCCCCTACCGGGCCGGGTGCTTCATGTTCGCGCCAGACCAGGCGCTGCGATTCGATGGCGATCGCGTGCATCGGTGTGCTCCTCCATGACGTGATCACCACACTCTAGCAGCCCGGCGATGGCCACGCCGTTGTCATATGTCAGCGCCATGCTGGCAGCCTCCCAAGTGAGAGAGGGGATGGCTCATGATCGACACCGGCACGCTGCTCGAACGACACCTCGGCGGCTTTCGTCGCCTGCCTGGCTGGTTGCGGCACTGCACCACGGCGCTGATGCGTCGCCTGATCCACGAGCGTGAGATCAACGACTTCCTGACACGCCACCGCGAGACCCGTGGCCTGGCCTTCGTCGAGCAGGTACTCGACTACTTCCGTCTCGGTTACGCCGTCTCCTCGCGGGAGCGTGAGAATATCCCGGTGTTCGGACGCGTGCTGATCGTCGCCAACCACCCGCTGGGCGCGCTCGATGGGCTGGCGCTGCTGCGCCTGGTGGCCGATGTGCGCAGTGACGTACGAATCGTGGCGAGCTCGATCCTGGCCCAGATCGAGCCGCTGGCGCCCTGTCTGCTGCCACTGGACAACCTGAACCGGCGCGGCTATCGGCGCAGTCTGGCCGCGATCGAGGCGGCGCTGGATCGCGAGGAAGCGGTGATCGTGTTTCCCGCCGGTGAGGTCTCTCGGGCCGGGCCGCGGGGTATTCGCGACCGCCGCTGGCAGGCCGGGGTCCTCCATCTGGCGCGACGCACCAACGCGCCACTGCTGCCGCTGCATGTGGGCGGACGCAACTCCTGGCTGTTCTACGCCCTGGCGGCAGTGCGCGACGAGATCGGGACCCTGCTGCTGCCGCACGAGATGTTCCGCCAGCGCGATCGCCAGCTCCGCGTGCGCATCGGTGACCTGCTGCCGCTGGAGCAACTGGCCCGCGGCGGCCTGCGCTCGGAGGCGACGCTCAAGCTGCTGCGTAAGCACGTCTACCGGCTGGGGCAGGGGCGCAAGGGGCTGTTCCGCGGCGAGGCGGCGATCGCCCATCCGGAGAGCCGGCAGGCGCTGCGTGAAGCGCTGCGTGAGGCGCGCAGGCTGGGCGAGACCAAGGATGGCAAGCAGATTCTATTGGTCGAGGGGCCGCCCCACGGGGTGGTGCTGCGCGAGATCGGTCGGCTGCGCGAGATCGCCTTCCGCCGGGTCGGCGAGGGCACCGGCCGGCGGCGCGATCTCGACGCCTTCGACGACTACTACCGCCACCTGCTGGTGTGGGACGATCGTGATCTGGAGATCGCCGGCGCCTATCGCCTGGGCGAGGCGGGGGCGATTCTCGACGCCCACGGCCCCAGCGGCTTCTACGCCGCGACCCTGTTCCACCTCGAGACGGCACCCTGGGACGAGCTGCGTCACGGGCTCGAGCTCGGCCGCAGCTTCGTCCAGCCGCGCTACTGGGGGCGCCGCAGCCTGGACTATCTGTGGCAGGGGCTGGGCGCCTATCTGCGTCACCATCCGCAGGTGCGCTGGCTGTTCGGCCCCGTCTCGCTATCGGCCGCGCTGCCGCTGCGCGCCCGTGAGCTGGTGATCAGCTACTATCGCCACTACTACGGTGACCCCGAGGAGGGCGTGCGTCCGCGGGCTCCGTTCGTGCTCTCCGACGCCGGGCGACTGGAGGCGGAGCGGCTGTTCGACGGCGGCGATCGTGACGAGGACTTCCGCCGCCTGCGCGAGCAGCTGGAGGCGATGGGGGTGAGCGTGCCGGTGCTCTACAAGCAGTACTGCGAGGTCGCCGAACCCGGGGCAGTACGCTTTCTGGGGTTCGGCGTGGATACCGATTTCGGCTTCTGCGTGGATGGCCTGGTGGTGGTCGACGTCACCCGGCTCAGGCCCGACAAGCGGCGCCGCTATGTCGGCGCCGACGCGGTGACGCCGGCGCTGAGCGCGGACTGAGCCGGAGGTCAGGCGGCCGGATCGCGATCCGCCGCCAGCCGGTCCAGCAACTGCTCGATATCCGTGTCGGCGATCAGCTCGCGGCGGGTGCTGGCGTCCAGGAAACCGTGCTCCACGGTGGTATCGAGGAAATTCAGCAGCCCGGTGTAGAAACCGCCCACGTCGAGCACGCCCACCGGTTTGTGGTGCAGTTGCAGATAGCGCCAGGTCCAGATCTCGAACAGCTCCTCCAGCGTACCGATACCGCCGGGCAGGGCGACGAAGGCATCGGCGTGGGCGGCCATGGTCGCCTTGCGTTCGTGCATGTTGGCGACGCGAATCAGCCGCGTCAGGCCCTGGTGCGACACCTCGCGCTGGACCAGATGCTCGGGCATGACCCCGATCACCTCTCCTCCGGCGGCGAGGCAGGCATCGGCCAGCCGCCCCATCAGACCGTTGCGCGCCCCGCCGTAGACCAGCCCCCAGCCGCGGGCGGCAATGGCCCGGCCAAGCGCCTCGGTCGCGGCGGCGAACTGCGGATGCTTGCCCTCGCGGGAACCCAGATAGACACAGATATGCACGTTGTCGCTCCTTCAGCGATCGGGTGAGACGGCCGTCAGGGGATGGTGGCGGCGACGTCGTAGGTCGCGTCGAGCCAGCGTCCGATGGCGTTGTCACCGCACAGGTGGTGGGCGTACTGGGTGTGCAGGCAGCGCACCTGATCCCAGTTGGTGATCCCGCCGACGCCACGCTCGCGCATCAGCGGCGCGAAGCCGCGGCGCTCGATCTCCTCGCGCTGGGCGTCACTCATGTAGGACCAGCGCTGGGCAACATAGTCGGCATGGCTGGCGTGGTAACTGGAAAGCCATGCCGGGTCCTGCTGCAGGCGTGCCTCCAGCTCCTTGATCACGCCGCTCGCCTCGAGCCGCGAGAGCACGACCTTGAGGCGTTCGCAGGAGAGCCAGTAGAGCGTGGGGAAGGGCGCGTCGTCGACGATCGGCGCCATGCGCAGGACCAGCGGGCGCCCCTGGCTATCGGTGGCGGCGACCGCTTCGAGCCCGCGCGGCGGGCGGCCGAGCTGTTCGGCGATGATCGCCAGCTGGGCCTCGGTCGGAGTCTGATCGGTGCGAATCACCATGCTGGATATCCCGTGTGAGCGTGTGGCAGCGGTGGCGGCGCGTTATCGCCGGGAGCGCGCATGACTGCGGAGAGCGCGCATGATAGTCGGCCCGGGTGGGGCCGGGCAATCGACCATCCCCGGGCCGGTGACGTCTCAGTGCCGTGCCAGCGCCACTGGCGTGGCTTCCAGCAGCGTGATCAGGTCACGGGGGGCCAGTGACAGCTCCAGCCCGCGCTTGCCGGCGCTGACGTGGATCTCGTCGAGGGCGAGGGCGCTGTCGTCGATGAAGCTCGCCAGACGGCGCTTCTGTCCCAGCGGGCTGATGCCGCCGACCAGATAGCCGGTGGCACGCTCGGCCTCGGCCGGGGTGGCCATCTGCGCCTTGCGCGCACCTGCGGCCTTGGCCAGCGCCTTGAGGTCGAGGCTGGCATCGACGGGCACCAGGGCGACCACCAGGCGCCCGTCGTCGAGCCGCGCCAGCAGCGTCTTGAAGATCGTCGCCGGTGGCAGCGCCAGGGCGCGGGCGGCGTCCAGACCGTAGCTCTCCGAGGCGGTCTCGACCGAGTAGGCGGTGACCCGATGGGCGACGCCGCGGGATTCGAGCAGACGGACGGCCGGTGTCATGCGCAGTACTCCTGATGCAAGAGAAACGGGGTGATGGAAAACGAGTCAACGGCAAGCGAGACGCGTGGCAACGACACTGGCGTGCCACGGGCCTCCCCCCTAATCTGGAGAGAGACGCGGCCGGCGCGGGCCGCCCTCTTCAAGCATCGCGTGAACGCCAACCGATGAGCCATGACCGCTGTGGTCTGTGCGGACGCCGGGCGCCGCTGACCCGCCACCATCTGATTCCCCGCGCGCTGCACCGCAAGCCGCGCTACCGCAAGCGTTACGGGCGCGAGCAGATGCAGACCCGCGTGCTCTGGATCTGTCGGCCGTGCCACTCGCATCTCCATCGCATGCTCAGCGAACGCGAGCTGGCGGACCACTACGCCAGCCGTGAGGCGCTGATGTCCCACCCCGATATCCGCGCTTTCGTCACCTGGCTGGCGGACAAGTCGGACGGTTTCGTGCCCAAGCGCTGAGCGCAGCGACGCTGGTGCCATGAGCCTCAGATCAGGCGCTGGCCGTGGTGGTCCTGCCACGCGTCCTCCAGCACCTCGTGCAGTGGCGCCTGCAAGTGCGCCGGCAGCGCGTCGCGGGCCGCTTCCAGCGAGGGGAAGTCGCGGTTGCGCAACCAGCAGTAGGCCCAGGCGCAGGCCTCGTCGGTGTCCCGCGGCGTGGGCCTGGCGGGCATCTGCACCAGCAGGAACAGCGCCGTGCGTGCGGCCCAGCGCGGCGGTGCGGCATCGCCGCTCCAGGCGGTCAGGGTGGCACCGTCCGGCGTGCCGTCGGGATCGCCAAGTTTGGCCAGGCGCGCGGTATCGGCCAGAATCATCGCCAGGCGGTCGGGGTCGGCCTGCCCCAGCAGCAGCCAGTGGCCGACCAGCGCCGAGCTGCCCGCGATCACCCGTGTGTAGAACGGACGTGCGGCACTGTCGCGGCAGAGAGTATCTGTCATTGGCGCTCCTTCACTGCCAGCCGGCGTCTCCCTGAGAAGACGACGGCTGGCCGACAATCATCAACCGGATGAGAACGTTACCGTGAGTTTCGATTTTGCCACGCCGATCGATCGACGGCAGTACCCGACCAAGAAATGGCAGCAGTACGCCGAGAATGTGCTGCCGCTGTGGGTCGCCGACATGGACTTCCATTCGCCGCCTGCGGTGATCGAGGCGCTGAAGCAACGTGTCGACCACGGCGTATTCGGCTATGCCGATGCCACGCCGGCGCTGCGCGACACCCTCTGCCGCTGGAGCGAGAGCCACTACGGCTGGCAGATCGACGCCGCCTGGCAGTGCTGGGTGCCGGGCGTGGTGCCGGCGCTGCACCTGGCGGCGCTGGCGTTCAGCGAGCCCGGTGAGGGCGTGCTCACGGCGACGCCGATCTATCCGCCGTTCCTGAGCGTGGCGCGCCATACCGGGCGCGAAGCGCAGACCTTCGAGCTGGACCCGCCAGCCACTCCTGATGGCGACTGGCGGCTCGATCTGGATGCCATGGAGGCGGCCATTCGGCCCAATACCCGGGTGCTGCTGTGGTGTCATCCGCACAACCCCACCGGGCGGGTGTGGGATGTCGACGAGCTGCGTGGATTGGCCGAGCTGGCGCGGCGGCACGCGCTGATCGTGGTCTCCGACGAGCTGCACTGCGACCTGATCCTCGATCCGGAGCGGCCGCACCAGCCGCTGGGTCTGCTGTGCCCCGAGCTCGCCGAGCGGTTGATCACCCTCTGGGCGCCCTCCAAGACCTTCAACACCGCCGGGCTCTCGGCGGCCTGCGCGGTGATCGCCGATGACACTCTGCGCGAACGCTTCCAGCGTACCGCCGCGGGCCTGCTGCCGGGCGTCAACGTGCTCGGGCTGCACGCCGCCGAGGTCGCCTACGCCGAGGGTGAAGCCTGGCGCCAGGCGCTGCTCACCCAACTGCGCGACAATCTGGCCCGACTCGAGCGGCATGTCGCCGGCTGGCCTGGGGTGATGCTGTCACCGCCGCAGTCGACCTATCTGGCGTGGCTGGATCTGCGTGGCAGCGCGCTCGCCGAGTCACCCCAGCAGCGCCTGCTCGAGGAGGCGCGGGTGGCGCTCTCCGACGGCGCCGACTTCGGCTGGCCGGGATTCGTGCGGCTCAACTTCGGCACCCCGAGCGAGACATTGGAAGCGGCATTGGCACGACTGGATCGGGTCCTGGGCTGACCCGTGTCAGCTCCCTGACGCGCGACACCCGGCGTAGGCCGGGTGTCGCGGGAGACAGCATGGGGCGCGCGGGCAGGTTGCCGTGCCAGCGCAAAGGCTCGGTAGCGGTGGCTCAGTAGAGCATGGCGAACAGCCGGCGGCGGTAGGTGACCGTCAGCGGGTGTTCTGCGCCGAGGGCATCGAAGACCCGCAGCAGGGTCTTGCGAGCGGCGTCGTCGGCGTAGTCACGGTCGGCCTTCATCAGCGCCAGCAGGCCCTCCAGGGCACGTTCGTAGTCACCGTCGGCCACCGCGCGCAGCGCCCGCTGGAAGCGCGCCTCGCTATCCTCGCGCTCGCCCAGGGCTTCGATCTCGGCTGCACTCGGCGCCTCTTCGCCGAATTCGATACGCGCACGCACGCCGCGCGCCTTGGGTGAGTCACGGTGCTCCGGCGGCAGATTGTCGAGTATCTGCTTGGCATCCTGGCTCTGGCCGGCAGCCACCAGCACGCCGGCGAGGTCGACCTGATAGTCGTGATAGTCCGGATACTGCTGGATCAGCTCCTGGTAGATCGCCTGGGCGGTCTGGGTGTCGCCGCTGGCGAGTGCCGCCTGGGCCATCTCCTCAGGGCTCTCGGCGGCGTCGGCCGGTGCTTCGATATACTTGCCCAGCCACTCGCGCACCTGCTTCTCCGGCAGCGCGCCCTGGAACTGGTCGTAGAGCTGGCCTTGCGCGATCAGCTTGACGTCGGGTACCGAGCGCACCCCCAGCTGCGAGGCGATCTGCGGATAGGCCTCGATATCGAGCTTGGCGAGCACGAAGGCGCCGGCATACTCGTGCGCCAGCTTCTCCAGAATCGGTTTGAGGTTCTTGCACGGCTCGCACCAGTCTGCCCAGCTCTGCAGCAGCACCGGGCGCTGCATCGAGCCCTCCAGCACCACCTGCTGGAAGTTGTCCAGGGTGACGTCGACGATGACGTCCTCCGCCGGGGCTTGCGCCGCGGCGGTGCTGTCCTGGCCGTCGGGGCTGGTGAGCGGTTGGCCTGTTCGGGGATCGACGATTGCCATGAAGAAGTGCCCTTGATGTGCGGTACGGGATTGGCGAGTGTTATGCGGGTCAGCGGCCGGTGATTCAACCCCCGGCGGACCATTTCGAACGGGGGAGCGTCTCATGTCGAGTGCCATCCGCAGCCTGCGCGTCGTTCTCAAACTGCTCTGCGGCGGGCTGTTGCTGCTCCTGTGTCTCCTGCTCGGGCCGGTCTGGCTGCTGCTGTCGCAGCAGGTGGACTGGCGCGGCGACTGGCAGCGCGCCTCGCGCAGCGTCAGCGGGCTGGCGCCGGACCCCGCCACCGCGCCGACGGCGCTGGTGCAGGTCTATGCGGCGCGCGCCTTCGCCTGGCGGGGTGCCTTCGGCGTGCATACCTGGATCGCGACCAAGGCCGAGAACGCCGCGCACTATCGGGTCTATCAGGTGGTGAGCTGGCGCCGGCCCACGGTGGAGGTCGCCGTGGCGCAGCCGGACCGGGCCTGGTACGGCAATCCCCCCGAGCTGCTGGCACAGCTGCGCGGGGCGCCGGCGGCGCGAGCCATCACCACCATCGAGCAACTGGTGCCGACCTATCCCGAGGCCGGGCGCTATCGCATCTGGCCTGGGCCCAACAGCAATACCTTCGTCGCCTGGGTGGTGCGTCGGGTGCCGGAACTGACGGTGGATTTTCCGGCCAACGCCATCGGCAAGGATTATCTGCTCGACGGCATACTGGCCCGGGCGCCGTCGCATACCGGCTATCAGCTCTCGCTGGGTGGGCTTTTGGGTGTGACCGCGGCGCGGGAGGAGGGGATCGAGTTCAATCTGCTGGGGCTCGGCGTCGGTGTCGATCTCGATCCGCCGGCACTGCGGCTGCCCGGCATCGGACGCCTGGGAATGGCCCAGCCACCGCTGCGCGGAGAAGAGTGAAGACGTCGAAGAGGCTCGCCAGGGGCTGACATCGAGGCTGACACCAGAGGGGTGCGACCTGGATTTCGGACATCAAAGCCAGGACGCGGGAATCGAGGACACAAAAAAACCGCCGGGAGCGGTTTTTGACGTCGGCTCCGCCGACGTCCCGAAGGGTGGCCGCCAGGGAAGGTGGACACAAAAAAAGGCCGGTGCCTCGAAAGGCACCGGCCTAATAATTTGGTAGCGGGGGCCGGATTTGAACCGACGACCTTCGGGTTATGAGCCCGACGAGCTACCAGACTGCTCCACCCCGCATCAACGTGGGGCGAATTATACGTAAGTCTTAGCGCGTGTCAACACCTTCGTGACCTGCACGACTCAGCCTGCCCAACAGGGCGTCGAACGAAGAGGCGTAACGTGCCCAGAGCGAGGCCTCCAGCGGGGCGATGGTGAACAGCCGCAGCAGCGTCTGCTCGAGCTCCTCCGGCGGTGTCGGCGGGCGCCCCAGGGCGTCGTTGAGGCGTGCCACCTGGACCTCCAGACGCAGTGGCTCGAGGGTCTCGGGGATCGGCTCGCCGGCGAGCAGGCTCAACTGGACCAGGCAGCGCTGTAGCCCCTCTTCGGCGTCGTCTGCGCTCAGTGGTGTCTGCATCTGCCGCTGTTGCAGGCGCTGGCGCAGCGCGGCTGGCGGCTCGGGATCGAGCGCTTCGCCGGCGATCATCTGTTCCAGCCAGCGGCGATAGTCGGGCCAGGTGCGCGCCTGAGCGACCAGCTCGAGCCGCTCCAGGGTCACTTCGCGGGCATGCACGATGCCCTGCCAGCGCCGCTCCATGCCCTCGCTACGACGGCTGTGCGGCAGCGGCGAGAGGCGCTGAGCTTCCGCCAGGGCGGCATCCAGCACGTCGCGCTCGCCGGCGTGGGTCGGCTGCCAGGCATCGAGCTTGTCGATCAGCGCCTGCATGGCATCGAAGCGCTGCTGCTGGCGTGCCTGCTGCTCGCCGCGCAGCGCATCGCGCGCGGCGAAGATGGTGTCGCAGTGGCTGCGGAACTGGCGCCACAGGGTCTGCTCGACCCCCTTGGGTGCGCGGCCCAGCTCACGCCAGCGCTGCTGCAGCTGCTTGGCCTGATCGGCGCGCTGCTGCGCCGGCCCCTCCTGTTCGGCGAGGCGCTGGGCCTCGGCCACCAGTTCGCGCTTGTGGCTGGCGTTATCTCCGGCGCGGGCGTCGATCAGCGTCTGCAGGCGCTGGCGCAGCCGCGCGAAGCGCCGGCCCAGGGCAGCGGCGCGGCGCTTGGGCACCGGCCAGTGCTGATCCCACTGCTCCTGGGCGGCATCTCGGATACGTCTCAGGGCGTCGGGGTCGGCATCCTCGGCGGGATTGTCGAGCAGCGTCTCCAACTGCTCGCAGAGTGCTTCACGGCGCGCGAGATTGTCGCGCTCGCGATTGGCGAGCTCGCTCTCCCAGGCAGCCAGCTGGGTGTGCAGGGCGTCGGAGGCGGCGCGAAAGCGCTGCGCCAGCTCGCGGTTGGCGGCGGCATCGCCGAGTTGGCGCCACTCGCGGATCAGCTGTTGATGCCGGCGATGGCGTTCGGCATCGCTCTGCTCGTGCGCCTCGGCCAGCGCCTCGATCGCTGTCAGCAGCTCTTCACGCTTGGGCGCGGCGACGAAGCCGCGCCAGTCGCGCAGCTCGGCGAGCCTGGCGGTGAGTTGCTTCCAGCGCTGCTCGAGTGCGGCGGGCAGCGTGGCATTACTGGCGTCGAGCTGCTGGCGCAGCTGGCGCTGAATCTGCGCCGCGGGGCGGTAGCGGCCACTGTCGAGTTCGGCTTCGAGCTGGTCGAGCTGGGTGCCGAGTACCTGTTCGTCCCACGCCGGCGCGCTGCTGTCGCGCGCCGCCTCCTGGGGGGCGACGGCGGTCGCCGCCTGGCGCCGCGCATCTTCGACCAGTGCCGTCGGTGGGAGGGTCTTCGGCCAGTCGAGGCGGGCCAGGATCGGCGTGGTGTCGTCACCCTGTTCCAGCGCCTGGCGCAGCTCGAGGTCGAGCTGTGCCAGGCGCTCCCACGCCTGCCACAGCGTCTGTACCCGGTGCTCCAGTTCGGCATGGCGTGCAGCGTAGGCATCACTGACGCCGTAGTCGTCGGAGACCGACTGCCAGCGCTCGCTCTGCAGCTGCCAGCGCGAGGCCAGCGCTTCCATCGCTTCGGCGGTCAGCGGTTCACTTGCGCTGACGGTATTGAGCGCCTGTTCCAGGGCCTCGAGGATGCCCTCGCGGGTAGCCTGGGCCGCAGCTTTCTCGCGCTTGACCCGTTCCAGTTCGCGGTGATGGTGCTCGTGTTCGGCGATGCGCTGACGGCAGCGCGCGACGGCAATGTCGAAACGCTGGTGCTGGGGCTGGCCGGCGCCGTCGGCGAGGGCTTCCCAGGCCTTCACCCAGTGCTTCAGGCGTGTGTCGTAGGTCGGCTCCCAGGGGCGGTGGGCGTGGGCTTCGAGGGCTTCCAGCAGCCGCTCACGCTCGGCGCTGGCGGCGGCCTGCTGCTCGGCATCGGCGCGCTGACGCGCCAGCCGTTCACGGGCCAGCCGTGCCACCTGCTTGTCGCGCTTGGCCTGCTTGACCAGGGTGCTCAGCCCGGCCGGGCTCGACACCCGCTCGGCCGCCGCCAGGCGCACAGCGGCGATACCGTTGTCACTGGCGTGGTGGATCAGCCGCGTCTCATCCTCGATTCTGGCCAGGGCGGTCAGCCGTAGCGTCTGGTTGTCGCCCTGTTCGACCAGCGCATCGAGCAGCGCGTGCTCGTCCACGCTATCTACCAGGGTGAGGCGGCGGGAGAGGTCGAGGGCGGGCATCTCGCGCCCGCCGATCACATCGATCAGGCGCGCCAGCGATTCGGGCGAGGCGGCTTCCCGGTGCCACGCGAGCAGCGTATCGGGATCGCTCAGGCGCGACAGCGCGGCTTGACGTACGCTGGCATCGCTGTCTCGGGATAGCGTCTTGAGCGCGGCGTGGTCGCCGGCATCGAGCTGCAGCGCGGCGTGGGCGCGCACGCTGGGGTCCTGGTGGTCCCAACGCGGGCGCCGCCGACGGGGAGACAGTAGGCGTTGAAAGAGTCCTGGCATGGCAGGTTTGGCATCCTGAAAAACGACGGGCTGGCGGTGGCCGATGCGGCGGGCGGCGTGGCATCGGCGGCAGCCGCCTATCTAACCATTTGACGGCCCGCGGTAAAAGAGTGTTGGGCTATGGGCGTCGGCCGTCGGCGACACCTGACAAAAGGTCTAGCTGGCCTTATGATCGGTTGCAGCGGTAGACGCCCTCGCATAGCGTAACCCCTATTTCCCCGCTGCGGAGTTCGGTCATGAGTCTCAACAGGGATCGGGCAGAGACTGCCTTCACGTTCAAAGGTGGCATGCTGCCCATGACGGTCATGGAGTTGACCAGCGGCGACCCGGAGCGCGTACGCGCCCAGCTGGCCGGCAAGGTCAGCCAGGCCCCCGCCTTCTTCCAGCACACGCCGGTGGTGCTCAGCGTCGAGCGGCTCGACGAGCCGCACCTGGCGCTGGAACGTATCTGCGCCGTGTGCCGCGCACACAAGCTGCTGCCGGTGGCGGTGCGCGGCGGTCCCGATCCCGTCAAGCAGTCCGCCTGGGCGCTTGGCCTGGGCTGGTTTCCGCCGCAGGAGAGCCGCCCCAAGGCGGTCGAGGCCAGCCCGGCCGAGCCGGTGGTGGAGGTCGAGACCGAGCTGCCGCTGCCGGTTGCCGAGGGAGGGCAGACCGGCGGGCGCATCCATCGCGGCACGGTCCGCTCGGGCCAGCAGGTATCGGCGCCAGAGGGCGATCTGGTGGTGATCGGCGCGGTCAATCCGGGGGCAGAGGTGCTCGCCGCGGGTAGCGTGCACGTCTACGGGCCGCTGCGCGGGCGTGCCCTGGCAGGTATCCATGGTGATCGCGAGGCGGGCATCTTCTGCCATGACCTGCATGCGGAGCTGCTCTCGGTGGCGGGCACCTACAAGCGTCTCGAGGACATCGACCCGCGCATGCTGGGGGCGAGCGTCCAGGTGCAGCTCAGGGAAGATCAGCTGCGCATCTCGGCCCTGACCTGAAGCGGCAGGGCCGAGCGGCGCCGAAAACGATAAGGTGTCTCCCCGCTGCGGGCGGGCGTGATCAACAATCTATCGGGTAACAGGAAGTTCATCTTGGCCAAGATCATCGTTGTAACCTCCGGTAAGGGTGGCGTCGGCAAGACGACCAGCGCAGCGGCCATTGCCACGGGACTGGCCTTGCGCGGCAACAAGACCGTGGTCATCGACTTCGACGTGGGGCTGCGTAACCTCGATCTGATCATGGGTTGCGAGCGGCGCGTGGTCTATGACCTGGTCAATGTCATCCAGGGCGAGGCGGGCCTCAACCAGGCGTTGATCCGCGACAAGCGCACCGAGAACCTGCATATCCTTCCCGCCTCTCAGACCCGCGACAAGGATGCGCTGACCCTCGAGGGTGTCGAGAAGGTGCTCAACGATCTCGCCGAGGATTTCGACTACATCATCTGCGACTCCCCGGCGGGGATCGAGCGTGGCGCCCAGTTGGCGATGTACTTCGCCGACGAGGCGGTGGTGGTGACCAACCCCGAGGTCTCCTCGGTGCGCGACTCCGACCGTATCCTCGGGCTCTTGTCGTCGAAGTCGCGGCGCGCCGAGCAGAATCGTGAGCCGGTCAAGGAGCACCTGCTGATCACGCGCTACAACGCCAACCGGGTCGACGACGGCGACATGCTCAACCTGGAGGATATCCGCGAGATCCTGGCGATCGAGCTGATCGGCCTGATCCCCGAGTCGGAAGCGGTGCTGCGCGCCTCCAACCAGGGTGTGCCGGTGGTCCACGACGACAACAGCGACGCCGGTCAGGCGTATCTGGACACGGTCGCGCGGCTGATGGGTGAAGAGGTGCCGCTGCGTTTCCATGCGGCGCAGAAGCGGAGCCTGATCTCGCGCATGTTCGGAGGAGGGGGCCGCCGGTGAGACTACTCGACTTTCTCAAGGGTGAACGCAAGAAGTCCGCGTCGGTCGCCAAGGAGCGACTGCAGATCATCGTCGCGCACCAGCGCGGCCAGCGCGGCCAGCCCGACTACATGCCGATGCTGGAGCAGGAGCTGCTGGAGGTGATCCGGCGCTATGTCCAGGTCGACCAGGATGCGATCAGCATCAGCCTCGACAGCGACAACGACTGCTCGGTGCTCGAACTCAACGTGACCCTGCCCAACCGCGATTGAGCCGCCACCGAATCGCGCCCCGGGGGCATGAGTCGCGCCCGGGCGTGTGCTAGGCTTGCGCTTTTGCGCAGGCGGAGAGCGGTATGGCCAAGGCCAAGGCGGCACTGACTTTTCTGTGGCACGACTACGAGACCTTCGGCGCCGACCCCCGGCGTCACCGCGCCTCGCAGTTCGCGGCCATTCGCACCGACGCCGACTTCAATCCGATCGGCGAGCCGCTGACCCTCTATGCGCGCCCCGCGGATGACGACCTGCCGCACCCCCAGGCCTGTCTGATCACCGGCATCACGCCCCAGGCGGCGCTGCGCCGGGGCCTGCCCGAGGCGGAATTCGCCGCACGCATCCTGGCCGAGATGAGCGTGCCGGGCACCTGCTCGCTGGGCTACAACAGCCTGCGCTTCGACGACGAGGTGAGTCGTCATCTGTTCTACCGCAACCTCTTCGACCCTTACGCCCGCGAGTGGCAGAACGGCAACTCGCGCTGGGACCTGATCGACGCGGTGCGCGCCTTCTACGCGCTGCGCCCGGACGGCATCGAGTGGCCGCAGCGCGAGGATGGCGCGCCCAGTTTCAAGCTCGAGCACCTCACCGCCGCCAATGGTATCGAGCACGCCGGGGCCCACGATGCGCTGGCCGACGTGCGCGCGACCATCGCCCTGGCGCAACGGCTGCGCGCGGCCAATCCCAAGTTCTTCGAGCATCTGCTGTCGCTGCGCGACAAGCGCCGGGTCGCGACGCTGCTCGATGTCGAGGCGCGCAAGCCGATGCTGCACGTGTCGCGGCGCTACCCGGCGAGCCGCGGCTGCAGCGCGCTGGTGGTGCCGCTGGCCAAGCATCCCAGCAATCCCAACGGGGTGATCGTCTACGATCTGGCGGTGGACCCGGCGCCGCTGGCGTCGCTGTCGCTGGAGGAGATCAAGGCGCGACTGTTCGTCAGCGAGAGCGAACTGGCCGAGGGCGAGTCGCGCATTCCGCTCAAGGTGGTGCATCTCAACCGCAGCCCGGTGCTGCTGCCGATCGCCGCGGTGGACGCCACGGTGGCCGAGCGCCTGAGCATCGATCGCGCCCTGTGCGAGCGTCACTGGCAGACCCTGCTGCAGAACCCGGAGGCCGCCAGCAAGGCGGCTGCGGCCTTTGCCGATGGGCCCGCCGAGCCGCCGCGAGACCCCGACCTGATGCTCTACTCCGGCGGTTTCTTCTCGCCGCATGACCGTCAGGCGATGGAGCGGGTCCACGCCACGCCGCCGGAGGCGCTGGGCCAGACCGGCTTCGCCTTCCAGGATCCGCGGCTGGAGGAGATGCTGTTCCGCATGCGTGCACGCAGCTATCCAGAGACGCTGGAGAGCGAGGAGAAGGCGCAGTGGGAGGCCTTCCGCTGGTCGCGGATGAACGATCCGCAGAGCGGCGCCTTTACCCTCAAGGAGTTCGCGCGTGAGATCGAACGGCTCAACCAGACCGCGCTCGACGCGCGCGAGCGTCAGGTGCTCGAAGAGCTGGTGATGTACGTCGAGTCGATCATGCCGGAGCAGGCCTTCGACGCTTATTGATGGCGGGCGCTGCCATCCATCGTCGCAGCAGCCGATGAAGACGTCCGCGTACTGCCTGCCCGCACGATAGCGATCACCATCACACGATGCACAGCGCCCCGGCCATGGCCGGGGCGCTGCGTCGTCGTGGGTGGGTCGCCGCTCAGCGCGGCAGCGGGGTGAAGCCGCGGGTCAACGCATCCACGTCGCTGGCCTGGTCGCCGGGATCGGCGGTGATGCGCAGGGCCGGATGCTGGCGCAGCGCCTGCCACGCCTGCTCGAGCGCCTGTGGGGTGACCTCGGCGACCGCCGCGGCGAGATGGCGGCGACGCTCGAAGTCGACCTCCGGGTAGGCCAGGTTCTGCCACAGGCGGTTGGCGCGCTCCTCCAGCGACTGATCGCGGGTCAGCAACTGTTGGCGTACTGCCTCGCGGTAGGGCGCTAGCTCACTCGCATCGAGCGCGCGGATGCGCTGATCGAAGTGTGTCAGGAAGGCGTCCATGCGCGCGTCGATCTTGGTGCTGTCGGCACTCGGGGACTGCACCAGCAGGCTCAGCCCGGGAGCATCGAGCAGCGGTGCGTAGCCGGCGTTGACGATATAGCCGAGCTGCTCGTCGGTGCGCAACTGGGCGAAGAAGGGCGGGCCGATCAGTTGACCGAGCACGGCCAGGCGCGCCTGGCTGGCCAGCGAGCGGTCAGGGCCCTGGAGATAGCGCAATACCGCCGAATCGTCGCGGGCCGTGTTGGGATGCAGCACCGGGGCATCGGCCGGGACCTCGAGCGCGGTGAGCGGCGGAATGTCGTCGGCGTGCAGCCGCGGCTGCAGCGCGTTGGCCACCAGCAGGCCTTCGCGTTGCGCCAGCTCGGCATCCAGGTTACCCACCGCCAGGCCCTGCAGGTAGATCTGGCTGAGGAAGCGTGTGCGATAGTCGCGCACATCCTGCAGGTCGATCTCGTCGAGCGCCGCGAGCATGTTGCGGGTGCTGATCTGCGGGCGCATCAGCGCCTCGCCCAGGGTGCGCTGCATCTGCTGGTAGAGTGCATCCTGGGGCGCGTTGCGCCAGCTGCGCGCCAGCCCCTGCTTGACCCGGGCGAGGCTGTCGGCGCTGATCTCGCCGTGCTGGAGCTGCTCGATCACGGTCTGCATCAGACGCGCCTGGTGGTCGCGCCAGCCGGAAAAGGCCAGGGTGATGCCACGGCCGTGGGCATAGGCGACGAACTCCTGGCCCGCCAGCGAGGCGGGGTAGAAGCGCTCGTTGAGCCCATCGTTGAGCCAGCCCGCCAACAGCCGCGTGAGCACGGCATGGCGCGCATCGCTGGCGGCCTGCGGGGACTGCAGACTGAAGCGCCACTCGACCCGGGGGGCGCCGAAATCGCTGTCCGCCTGGTGCCAGAGCTCGACACTCGGGGTGTCGACGAGGCGCTCGGGGGCGGCGGCGGGAAAGGTCTCGACGCTCAGGTCGTCGGCAATATAGGGATTGGGCTCGGGCAGCCCGAGGCCGTCGAGGGGTTGCGCCTCAGGCCACTGCGAGACCCGCGTCAGGGTATAGGGCGCGCCAAAGTAGGGCGTGGTGTGGTCGCCCTCGACCTCGGGGCCGCTATAGACCCGCAGCAGGTTGTCCGGGGTGAGCCGGTCGAGCAGCGCGGTGATGGCCGCAGGGTCGAAGCGATCCATGCGATAGGGCGCATACTGCACGTCGGCGAGGGGATAGTAGGCGAGGCTCATGGCCAGGTTGCTCACCGTCTGGATCGGCTCCTGGCGCTGCTGGAAACGGAACGACTGCTGCGCCAGGTCGGCCTGCTCGCGATAGCGCCATGCGTCCACGCCCTGGTCACGCAGACGCTGGATCTGATCGAACAGGCTGGCCTGGATCTGGTCGAGATGTGCGACACCTTCGGCGGTGAGGCTGATCGAGACGTCGAACAGGGCGTGGCGGCCGTCGGCCTCGCGGGTGCCGGCGGAGAGCCCGTCGGCCCAGCCCTGGCGACGCAGCGCGGCGAGCAGGCTGCCCTCGCCCTCGTGGCCGAGGAGGTTGGCGACGTAGGCATCGGGCTTGTCGGCATAATCGTCGATGGGGTCGGCGATCGGGAACAGGAACTCGACGCGCTGACGGCTCTCGTGGGTCTTGACCCGCAGGCGCGCAGGCAGCTGGCCGGGCAGCGCCAGCGGGGTGTCGATCTCGGGGCGCGAGAGGTCGTGATCGGCGATCGCCGCGAAGCGGCTGCGCACCTCCTGTTCCAGCGTGTCCAGCGAGGCGGGGGCGAGCACCGCCAGGTGCATCACGTTGGCATCGTAGTGGGCACGGTAGAAGTCGACCAGCGCCTGGCGCAGCGGGCGCTGGTCGCTGTTGAGGGTGTCGAGGTTGCCGACCGAGAAGTGGTTGATCGGATGCTCGGGGTTGAGCGCCTTGCCCAGCGCCTCGGCGATGCCGCGGGCATCGTCGGCGCGGCGCGCCTGGTACTCCGAGTTCACCGCGTGGCGTTCACGGTCGACGTAGTCCGGATTGAACTGGGGCGAGACGAAGAACTGGGCGAAGCGATCCAGCGCCTCGGGGAAGGCCTGAGGGTCGACATCGAAATAGAAATTGGTGTCCTGGGCCGCGGTGAAGGCGTTGTGCGAGCCGCCGTTGCGCTGGATGAAGCTCTGGTAGCCGTCGGGGTCAGGATAGCCCGCGGTGCCCAGAAACAGCATGTGCTCGAGGAAGTGCGCCAGCCCCGGCATGTCGGCGGGGTCGTTGTCGCTGCCCACCGAGACATCCATGGCCGCCGCCGCCTTGTCGGCCTGGGGATCGCTGATCAGCAGCACCTCGAGCCCGTTGGCGAGGGTGAAGGCGCGGTAGGCGCGGCTGTCGTTGGGGCTCTGGATCGGCGCGTCGCCGGTCGCTGGCGGCGCCTCGGCGGTGGCTGTCTCGGGCGTTGGCGTCGCGGCGGCCTGGCAGACGCCGAGCAGGGTCATGAGGCCGAGTCCGGCCAGCCAGGCGCAGGCGGACGCGCGCGATATCCGGGGGTGAGGCATGAATGCTCCCTGTCTGTCTAAGAGGGTGTTCACAAAAGGTTTGCGCGGACTCGGCGTCCCCAACGAATCGCTGTATTGCAGGGTAGTGGTGCGCCAGCCCGGTCGAACACTCGCCTAACCCCATGTTATGTCTCGTGCGACGCGTTGCTTCGAGTCTGCGTTCCATGCGCCTTGCGCTTCATCTCGCTCGTCGATGTATTCAGCGTTTCCCTAAGTGGGTGCAATCGGAAATGAGTCGAACACGATGTGCCAAACAACCACGTGCGCGCTAGGCGGACCACACCTGCATCGGGCCGGTGGGATAGGCGCACGCCCAATCCTGGCGAGCCGGATCGTTGATCCGCTTGGAGACCGGAAAGGCGCCTAGAAGTTCCGGCGGCGCCGGGGTCAGCCACTCCCGCGCCTGGGCCGCCGACGTCGCCTCGGCCAGCCAGGTGTCCAGGGCTGCCAGGGGGATGATCGCCGGCAGGCGGTCGGTGAGCGCGCCGAGGAAGGTCGAGGTGGGCACCGTGATCAGGGCGAAGGAGTCACGCTCGGGGCCGTGGTCCTGGCGGTAGCGGGTCCACAGGCCGGCCAGCAACAGCGGCGCGCGCTCGGTCTGGGTCACCAGATAGGGCTGCTTGCCGCGCACGCTCTGCTGCCACACGAAGACCCCGGTCACCGGGACCACGCAGCGCCGGGTGGCGAACGCCTCGCGGAACATCGGGCGGCTCTCCAGCGATTCCGCACGGGCGCAGTGCGGGGCATTGTCGAGCACTTCCAGCCACTCGGGCGTCAGGCCCCAGAAAGCGTCGCACAGCCGCGTGCTGTCGGCTTCCCGGCGCAGGATGGAGGTCCACTGCCGCGGTGCCACGTTGGGGCTCAGACGCGGCCGCTGGAGGTGGCCCACCGTCGCCAGCGACGGATGGCGCGTCCAGTCGTCGATATGTAGGCGACCGGCCATGATCTCTCCCGGGGTGATGAATCGAGTGCGTTGAATCGAGGGCGTTGCCAGCGTTGGGCGGAGTCTAGCACGCCGGCCCTGGCGGGGCCTCGTCGCGATGCCGACGGCGCTGGCAAAAGCCTCGCGAAATCGATGTGTTAGCCGTATGGACGCTTGCGTTTGCAGAGATTACCGATATGCTGGGAAACGCTGTTCGATTTTAAATCGACAACAACATTCCCGCACCCGGCGGGGCGTAACAGCGACTCATGATTTTCCGAGCGAGGGATTCGATGGCTCGACCCCGACAGCACGCGCCCGAGGCGCTTCATGCCCAGGTGATGGCGGCATGTGATGCCTGGTTGCAGGGCAATTCGGTGCATACGCTGTCGCTGCGTTCGCTGGCGCGGGACGTGGGCTGCGCGCCGAGCACACTGCTCAAGCTCTACGGCAGCTTCAGCAATCTGCTGCAGTACGTCAACATCGAGACCCTCGATCGTATGGGCGCGGCGGTTGCCGGGCTCGAGGAGGCCGAGCCGGAGCCGCAGCTCAAGGCGCTGGCCACCGCCTACTGGCAGTACGCCCATCACGAGCCCTATCGCTGGCAGATGCTGTTCGAGTATCCGCTGGCGGAAGAGGGTGAACTCGACGAACGCCAGAACCATATCATCGAGGCGCTGTTCGTGCGCGTCGAGGCGGCGCTGCGGCGGCACCAGCCGGCGCTCTCCGCGGTCGAGGCGCGGCGTATGGCGCGCACCCTGTGGGGCAGCGTGCACGGCCTGGTACAGCTGGGGCTCAATGACCGCCTCGGCTACTGGCAGGGTCAGCCGATGGAGGTCGGCGAACTGCTCGACCAACTGCTCTCGACCACCCTGCGCGGCCTGCGGCACCTGCCGGACGCAACGTGAGCCGTGCGCTGCTCGCGCGACGCCGCTTCGCGCCCTTCTTCTGGACCCAGGCGCTCGGCGCCTTCAATGACAACCTGTTCAAGAACGTCCTGCTGCTGCTGCTGACCTTCGTCGCCGTGCCGCGCTACGGCTGGGACACGGGTCTGCTCACCAATCTGGCGGCGGGGCTGTTCATCCTGCCGTTCTTCCTGTTCTCCGCCTGGGGCGGCACCCTCGCCGATCATCTCGACAAGCAGCGCCTAGTGCGCCGGCTCAAGCTGCTCGAGCTGGTGACCATGCTCGCCGCGGCCGCGGCGGTGTGGTTCGAGCTATTCGCGCTGCTGCTGGCGTTGCTGTTCATGATGGGCACCCAGTCGGCGCTGTTCGGGCCAGTCAAGTACGCCATCCTGCCGCAGCATCTGGCGGCGACCGAGCTGGTCAAGGGCAATGCCTGGGTCAACCTGGGCACCTTCGTCTCGATTCTGCTCGGCACGCTGCTGGCGGGGGTGCTGGCGTCCCTCGATGGCGCCCTGGGCCGTGCGGCGATCGCGCTGGCCCTGGTCGCGGTGGCGCTGGCCGGGCTGGTGGCCAGTTTCGGAGTGCCACCGGCGCCGCCCAGCGCCACCGGCCGGGTCGCCTGGCGTCCGCTCTCGGGCACCCTCGAGGTGATGCGCGACGGGCTGCGCGGGCGCCGTCTGCGTCTGGCGCTGATCGGCATCAGCTTCTTCTGGTTCCTGGGCGCCTGCTATCTGACCCAACTGCCAGCCTGGGTACGCGATGTCGCCCACGGCGAGGAGGGCGCGGTCAGCTTCCTGCTCGGCGCCTTCGCACTCGGGGTGGGCGCTGGCGCGCTGCTGTGCGCGCGGCTCTCGGCCGGGCGCCTGGAGCTGGGGCTGGTGCCGGTCGGGGTGCTGGTGATCGGGGTCGCGGGAATCGAGCTGGCGGGAACGGCGGTGTCGGCCCAGGCGCCACTGCCGCTGGTCACGCTCCTGGGCAATACCGAGTTCTGGCGCATGAGCACGCTGCTGGCACTGGTCGGCCTGGGTGGCGGGCTCTACAGCGTGCCGCTCTACACCTTGATGCAGCTGGCCAGCCCCGAGGCGCACCGGGCGCGCATGATTGCTGCCAACAACATTCTCAACGCGCTGTTCATGATCGGCTCGGCGCTGTTCGGGATCGTCGTGCTCAGCCTGCTGTCACTCTCGCTGGCGACGCTGTTCTACTGCCTGGGTTGGGTCGCGCTGCTGGTGGGTATCGGCCTGCTGATCTGCAACCCGCGCCCGGCGCTGCGCTTGTCGATCTTCGTGCTGGTGCGCCTGCTCTATCGGCTGCGCTTTCGCGGTCGCCACCATATCCCCGCCACCGGCCCGGCGCTGGTGGTGTGCAACCACGTCAGCTTCATGGATGCGCTGGTCCTCGGCGGTGCCTGCCCACGGCCGCTGCGCTTCATGATGGACCGGCCGATCTACGAGTCGCCCTGGCTCAACTGGTTCTTCCGTATCGCCGGCGCCATCCCGGTGGACTCCGATCGTCGCGATCCGGGCGGCGTGCGCCGCGCCCTCGACGAGGTCAGCCGGGCGCTGTGCCACGATGAGGTAGTGATGATCTTTCCCGAGGGGCGATTGACGCCGGATGGTGAAGTGCACGCCTTCCGTCGCGGTCTGGAACTGGTGCTGGCGCGCAATCCGGTGCCGGTGGTGCCGGCGGCGCTGGGCGGGCTGTGGGGGTCATGGACCTCCAACTGCGGCGGCAAGGCGTTGAGCAAGTGGCCACGCCGGGTGCGCGCCCGGGTGGTCCTCGCCTTCGACGAGCCGGTCAATGCCCGTGAGGCGACCCGGGGGCTGCTCGAGGCACGGGTGCGGGAGCTCAAGCAGCGCGCCGATGAAGAGCTGGCCCAGCGTCGCGGTGGTCTGATCTGATCCCTTCGCCGGTCCCGGCGCTGGCGACGGCCCTGAGGGCTACTCGCCGCTGCGCCGCCTGACCCCCTGCTGCCAGCAGCGTACCGAGGTGATCAGATTCTCCTTGATCTCCAGAATCTCCAGTCGGGTGGTGCCGATCTGCAGGCAGGCCGCGGCGTCGGGGAAGGATTCGAGCTGTTCCAGAATCAGCCCGTTGAGGGTCTTGGGGCCGTCGGTGGGTAGCTGCCACCCCAGTGCCTTGTTGAGTTCGCGAATATTCGCCGTGCCTTCGATCACGTAGGCGCCGTCGGTCTGCGGATGGATATCGCGATAGGTGCCGGCCACGTCGGTGGTGAACTCGCCGACGATCTCCTCGAGGATGTCCTCCAGCGTCGCCAGTCCCTGCACGTCCCCATACTCGTCCACGACCACGCCGATCCGCCGCTTCTGCTGCTGGAAGTTGAGCAGTTGGGTGTGCAGTGGGGTGGATTCGGGGATGAAGTAGGGCTCGCGCGCCTCCTGCACGATCGCCGCCTTGGTGAGGTCGGGCTTGGTCAAGAAGCGAGAGGCGTTGCGCAGATGCAGGATGCCGACGATGTCGTTGATGTCGCCCTTGTAGATCGGCAGGCGGGTGTGCTGGCTCTGGCGCATCTGGGCGAGCAGGGCATCGAGGTCGTCGTCGAGATCGAGCCCGACCACTTCATGGCGCGGCACCATGATGTCGTTCACGGTGACGTTCTCTAGGTCGAGGATCGACAGCAGCATGGCCTGGTGACGGCTGGGGATCAGTGGCCCTGCCTCGTGGACTACGCTGCGTAGCTCATCGCGGGTGAGGTTGTCCTTGCCCGCCTCGAGCTGCTTGACCCCGAGCAGACGCAGCAGATTGTTGGAGATCGCGTTGACCAGCCACACCAGCGGGTAGAACAGGCGCAGCAGCGGTGCCAGCACCAGCGAGGCGGGCAGGGCGATACGGTCGGGCTTGATCGCGGCATAGGTCTTGGGGGTCACCTCGCCGAAGATCAGCACCACGATGGTCAGCGCCAGGGTGGCAATGGCGGGGCCGGAGACATCGCCGAAGAAGTGGATGGCGACGATGGTGGCGATGGAGGCGGCCAGGTTGTTGACCAGGTTGTTGCCGATCAGGATCACCCCGAGCAGGCGGTCGGGGCGCTTGAGCAGCTCGACCACGCGTTTGGCTGCGCGGCCGCCGCTGTTGGCCTGGTGATTCAGGCGGTAGCGGTTGATCGACATCATGCCGGTTTCGGAGCTGGAGAAGAAAGCCGACAGGCAGACCAGCACGAAGAGCAGGCCCAGCATCAGGCCCAAGGGTATGTCGTCGTTCAAGACGGCGCTTTCCTCTTGTTCGTTGAGACGCACCCGGCCTCGCCGAGACGCCGGCAGGGGCATCGAGACGGGGTCGGCATCACGGCCGCGAGCCGGTCGCTCGTTCGAGCTTGGCCCGAGAGCGGCGCGCGCGCAACCGCCAAGCGTCGATGGCCCGGCGTGAACGTGGCATCAGGCGTTGTAGTGGAAAATGTACTCGAGTACGAACTTGGTGCCGAAGAAGGCCAGCACCAGTACGCCGACGCCGGCCAGCGTCCAGCGTACCGCCTTGGGTCCGCGCCAGCCGAGGTAGTGATGACCGGCGAGCAGAGCGGCGAAGATCAGCCAGGCGAGCATCGACAGGATGGTCTTGTGGGCCAGGTGCTGGGCGAACAGGTTATCGACGAACACGAAGCCGCTGACGATGGCCACCGTCAGCAGCAGCATGCCGCACCAGATCAGTTCGAACAGCAGCTGCTCCATGCGTGTGAGCGGAGGCAGTACCTGGACGATGCCCAGGGTCTGGCGCCGCTTCAGCGCATGGTGCTGGAACGCCAGGAGCACCGCCTGTACCGCGGCGATGGCGAAGAACGAAAACGCCGCGATCGAGCTGAGGATATGGAAGTAGAGGCCGGGGGAGATCCCCGATTCGGTCATGGTGCTGGGCATGCCGATGGCGCCGACGATGGTGACGGCGGCCACCGGGAAGACGCAGACGCCGGCATTGAGCACCGGCTTGAACAGGCTGAACAGCAGCAGCAGTGCCACCACCACCCAGCCGATCAGCGTCGCACTCTGGGTCAGCCCCATGTGCAGCCCGCGGGCGCCGAGCAGGGTCAGGCCGACCACCACGCCATGGCAGAGCAGCGCGATCACCCCGGCGGTGCGCACCCAGCGCGGGCGCTCGGCGACGCGCCGGGCCAGGCTCAGGCTCTGCCAGAGTCCGGCGGCGAGATAGCAGACGATAGCGACCAGGGCGAAGGGAAGCGCCGGCATCGGTGTCAAAGCCTCATGGAGCGGCCGCGAGGCGTCCGCCCGAACGGTGAAGGAGTATCGAAATCAATCCTGTGCATAGCGTCGGCCACTATACCCAATCGACGTCGCTGCGCCCAGCCGTGACCCTCGCTGCAGGGGATGGGCCGCCCATCCCGCATCGGCACGTGGAGAGACGTGGCGCTCACGCGTATAATGGTCGGCCACATTCTTTTTCAGCGGCGCCGCGATCCCCTGGTCGAACCCTGCGGTGCCCGGCATCGCCGCCCGGAGCGTTCCATGTTCGAAAGTCTCTCCAATCGCCTGTCGCAGACGCTGAAGTCGATCACCGGCCAGGCGCGCCTGACCGAAGACAACATCAAGGACACCCTGCGCGAAGTGCGTCGCGCCCTGCTCGAGGCCGACGTCGCGCTGCCGGTGGTCAAGGATTTCGTCGATCGTGTGCGTGAGCGCGCGGTGGGCCAGGAGGTCTCCAAGAGCCTCTCCCCTGGCCAGCAGTTCGTCAAGATCGTGCAGCAGGAGCTGGAAGCGATCATGGGCCAGGCCAATGAGGCGCTGAGCCTCAAGGGCACACCGGCGGTGGTGCTGATGGCGGGCCTGCAGGGGGCGGGTAAGACCACCTCGGTGGCCAAGCTGGCCAAGTACCTGCGCGAGCGCGAGAAGAAGAAGGTGCTGGTGGTCTCCGCCGACGTCTACCGCCCGGCCGCCATCGACCAGCTCGAGACCCTGGCGCGGGAGGTCGAGGTCGACTTCTTCCCGTCGACCAGCGCCGAGCAGCCGGTGGCGATCGCCGAGGCGGCGATCAAGCACGCCAAGATCCAGTTCCACGACGTGGTGCTGGTCGACACCGCCGGTCGCCTGGCCGTGGACGAGGCGATGATGGCCGAGATCCAGGCGCTGCACCGGGCGATCCAGCCGCAGGAAACCCTGTTCGTGGTCGACGCCATGACCGGTCAGGATGCCGCCAACACTGCCAAGGCGTTCCACGATGCGCTGCCGCTGACCGGGGTCATCCTGACCAAGGCCGATGGCGATGCGCGTGGCGGTGCCGCGCTCTCGGTGCGTCACATCACCGGCAAGCCGATCAAGTTCATGGGCATGGGTGAGAAGGTCGAGGCGCTGGAGCCGTTCCACCCCGATCGCGTCGCCTCGCGCATTCTCGGCATGGGCGATGTGCTGTCGCTGATCGAGGAGGCCGAGCGCAACGTCGACAAGGGCAAGGCCGAGCAGCTCGCCAAGAAGGTCAAGAAGGGCCAGGGCTTCGATCTCGAGGACTTCCGCGATCAGCTGCAGCAGCTCAAGAAGATGGGCGGCATGGGCGGTCTGATGTCGAAGCTGCCCGGCATGGGGCAGATGGCCGAGATGGCCCAGAACAAGGGGGCCGAGCAGGAGTTCGGCAAGCTCGAGGCGCTGATCAACTCGATGACCCCGCAGGAGCGGCGCAAGCCGGAGATCATCAATGGCTCGCGCAAGCGGCGCATCGCCACCGGCGCCGGTCTTCAGGTGCCCGATCTCAATCGTCTGCTCAAGCAGCACAAGCAGATGCAGAAGATGATGAAGAAAGCCGGCCAGAAAGGCGGCATGCAGAAGATGATGCGTGGCATGTCGGGCATGATGGGCGGCGGTGGCCCGGGTGGGCCCGGCGGCGGTATGGGGGGAATGGGCGGCATGGGTGGCGGCGGCGGTTTCCCCCGGCGCTGAGCCGGCTGCCCGCGCCCGCCTGGCGGTGGCGAACCTCAACAAAAGGTTTCCAATTGGCGGGCTTTTCCGTAGAATGCTGCGTCTTCGTCTCGGGCCTACGCCCGGGAAGACTCAATTCCGTGGCGTAACGATTCACTTAACCGAAGGATTATCAACGCAATGGTTACCATTCGTCTGGCACGTGGTGGCGCCAAGAAGCGTCCCTTCTATCACCTGACCGTCAGCGACTCTCGCGTTTCCCGCGACGGCCGCTTCATCGAGCGCGTCGGTTTCTTCAACCCGATCGCGCGCGGTCAGGAAGAGCGTCTGCGCGTCGATCTCGACCGCGTCGCTCACTGGGAGTCCCAGGGCGCGCAGGTCTCCGACCGCGTCGCTGAGCTGGTCAAAGAAGCACGCAAGGCCCAGGCCTGAGTTCGAGCGTGATGTCGGCAGCGGCGCATGACGACGACCCGCAGCAGGTGCTGCTGGGCCGCCTGACCAGCCCGCACGGCGTCAAGGGCTGGCTCAAGGTCTATTCGTACACCAGCCCGGCCGAGGGCATCTTCGACTACCCCGAGTGGGTGTTGACGCTGCACGGCCAGCGCGAGACGCGCAAGCTGCTCGAGGCGCGGCCGCAGGGCAAGGGTCTGGTGGTGCGACTGGAAGGTGTCGATACCCGCGAGCTGGCCGAGCAGTGGGCCGGCGCCGATGTGTCGGTGGCCAAGTCGGCACTACCGACGCTGGAGAGCGGCGAGTTCTACTGGCATCAGCTGGAAGGGCTCGACGTGGTGACCCGCGAGGGCGTCAGACTGGGCCGGATCGATCATCTGTTCGAGACCGGTGCCAATGACGTGCTGGTGGTCAAGCCCGGTACCGACAGCGTGGACGACCGTGAACGGCTGCTGCCGTTTCTGCCCGACGACGTGATCGTCGCGGTGGATCTCGCCGCCGGCGAGATGACGGTCGATTGGGACCCGACGTTCTAGTCTCCCGCGCAAGCGGGGTCGAGAGCGCGGCAGGGGAGGAGAAGCGTACCGTGTGGATAGGTGTCGTCTCCCTGTTCCCGGAGATGTTCGAGGCCATTACCCGGCACGGTGTGACCGGTCGGGCCGTGGAGCGAGGTCTGCTCGAGATGGCCTTGTGGAATCCTCGGGACTACGCCACGGACAGACATCGCACGGTCGACGATCGCCCTTACGGTGGGGGTCCCGGCATGCTGATGAAGGTGGCGACACTGCGTGCGGCGCTCGATGATGCCCGCCGCAGTGCCGCCGCCGAGGGCCGGCGCCCGACGGTGATCTACCTCTCGCCGCAGGGCCGGCGTCTGGATCAGGCCGGCGCCAGGGAACTGGCGGCCCGCGAGAGTCTGATCGTGGTCGCCGGGCGCTACGAAGGTATCGACGAGCGCGTGGTCGAGGCCGATATCGACGAAGAGTGGTCGATCGGTGACTATGTGCTCAGCGGCGGCGAGCTGCCGGCGATGGTGCTGATCGACGCCCTGTCCCGCGAGGTGCCCGGCGTGCTCGGCCACAGCGACTCGGCGAGCGAGGACTCCTTCGCCAGCGGCCTGCTCGATTGCCCGCACTATACCCGCCCCGAGGTGATCGATGGTCACCGGGTGCCGGAGGTGCTGCTCAGTGGCAATCACGCGGCGATTCGACGCTGGCGCCTGAAGCAATCTCTCGGACGCACCTGGCTCAGGCGTCCGGATCTGTTGGAGAGCCGAACGTTGGACCGCGAGCAGCAGCAGCTACTCGACGAGTTCATCGAGGAACACGTCGCACGCGACGGCGGTGCATGAGGCGAGACGCCTGCATGCGTCACTCACAGTCCGATTCCGCGCCGGTTCAGCGAACTCGCGCCGGGATTACGGAGCCGCCCCCAGGGGCACTCCTCTCAACCAGGAGCAAGACATGAGCAGCAAGAACAAGGTGATCCAGGCGCTCGAGAACGAGCAGATGAACAAGGAAATCCCGGCCTTCGCCCCCGGCGATACCGTGGTTGTCCAGGTTAAGGTCGTGGAAGGTAACCGCGAGCGTCTGCAGGCCTTCGAAGGCGTGGTCATCGGCAAGCGTAGCCGCGGTCTGAACTCCGCCTTCACCGTGCGCAAGATCTCCCACGGTGTCGGCGTCGAGCGTACCTTCCAGACCTACAGCCCGCTGGTCGCTGGTATCGACGTCAAGCGTCGCGGTGACGTGCGTCAGGCCAAGCTCTACTACCTCCGTGAGCGCAGCGGCAAATCCGCGCGTATCAAGGAAAAGCTGGGCTGAGTGCGATGATGCCCCGGCACCTGATGACCGGGGCGATGGCATCGCCAATCGAGAAGACCCCGTGCGNNCGCACGGGGTCTTCTGCGTTATGCTGCGGGGTTGCGTCACCCTGCTGCTGATCACGGGCCCATGAGCGTATGAACGATCACGACCGCCGCGACGCCTTCCTCGATGCGCTGTGGCTCGAGCGTGGTGTCAGTGAAAACACGCTGAGCGCCTACCGCCACGACCTGTCGGTCTGGATCGATTTCCTCGACAGCCGCGACGAGCGGCTGCTGGCGCCCGCTGCGAATAGCGTCAACGCCTTCGTCGATGGCCGTCGCGAGACTTACCATGCGCGCTCGGTGGCGCGGCTGCTGTCGTGCCTGCGGCGCTTCTACCGCTGGGCGCTGGGGGAGGGGCTGATCGCCCAGGACCCGCTGGCGGAGATCGAGCCGCCGAAGATCCGCCCCGGTCTACCGGCGACCCTCGACGAGCGCGACGTCGAGCGGCTGCTGGCGGCGCCGGACGTCGACTCGGCGCTGGGCCTGCGCGACCGCGCCATGCTCGAACTGCTCTACGCCTGCGGCCTGCGCGTCTCCGAGCTGGTGGGGCTCAGCGTCGCGGCGGTCAATCTGCGTCAGGGCGTGGTGCTGGTGCGGGGCAAGGGCGACAAGGAGCGTCTGGTCCCGCTGGGCGAAGAGGCCCTGGCCTGGCTCGAGCGCTATCTGCGCCAGGGGCGCGGTGAGCTGATGCGCGACAGTCGCCAGCCCGCGCTCTTCCCCGGGCGCGCAGACGCCTGCATGACGCGCCAGACCTTCTGGTACCGGATCAAGCACTATGCCCGCCTGGCGGCGATCGACAAGCCGCTGTCGCCGCACACCCTGCGCCACGCCTTTGCCACGCATCTATTGAATCATGGCGCCAATTTACGTGTCGTACAGCTACTGCTGGGGCATAGTGATCTATCCACCACGCAGATCTACACGCATGTGGCCCAGGCCCGCCTGGAAGCCCTGCACGCCCAACATCACCCGAGAGGTTGAACATGAGAAGTCGCTCGACCCTGGCCGCGCTGGCGCTGGCCGGACTCTGCCTGACGCCCGTTGCCTTCGCCAAGCCGCCCAGTGATCTGGCCGCCAAGCTCAATGCCCATAGCGGCCAGCCGCTGCCGATCGAGTCGATCGACGACTCGCCGCTGCCGGGGCTCTACGAGGTGCGGCTGAAGGGGGGTAACACGCTCTACGCGGATGCCAAGGGTGAGTATCTGATCGTCGGCGACCTCTACCAGAACGCCAAGGATGGCATGGTCAACCTGACCGAGCAGGCAGCCAATGCACGCCGCCAGGCGCTGATCGACAAGGTGCCCGAGGATCAGCGGGTGGTCTACAAGCCGGCAGGCAAGGTCAAGGCCAGGCTCACGGTGTTCACCGATACCACCTGCCCCTACTGTCATAAGCTGCACGCCGAGATGAACCAGCTCAACGCCATGGGCATCGAAGTCGACTATCTCGCCTTCCCGCGCATGGGCCCTGACTCCGACGCCGCGCGCCAGCTGGCCAAGGTGTGGTGTTCCGACAACCGCTCCGAGGCGATGAGTGCCGCCTTCCGCGGCGATGCGGTGGACGCCCCGGCGAGCTGTGATGCACCGATCGCCAAGCAGTACCAGTTGGGGGTCGAATCCGGTATCCAGGGGACCCCCGCGATCATCTTCCCCGATGGCAAGATGGTACCGGGCTATCTGCCGGCCAAGCGCCTGGCGGCGATGCTCGGCATCGACCCCAGCGGCGAGAGCTGAAACCGGGCCCTGCCGCCGCTTGGGAAACGCTGAATCAATCGCCGAACGAGATGAAGGGCAAGTCGCACGTAACGCAGAAGGCGAGACATAACATGGGGTTAGGCGAGCCTTCGAGTACCGCGCAACGCAGTCATTCGCTCGTGCAGGCATTTGAGCAGTGGTTCCCTTGACAAGGGGGGCGGGGCTTTCTACCGTGACCGGCCCCCGCGGCGCTGCAGCCGGCGCCAGGGGCGCGCAAGAAGGGCGGCCAGGGGGCATGGCCGACCCCAACCCAAGGTTCGTGGCAGTGGGCCTTCAGACAATCATGCGGGGCGGCAATCTTGCCGCGCCGCGAGACAGGGGAGTGATATCTTGAAACCGGTGAGAGTGGGTATCTGCGGTTTGGGCACCGTGGGCGGGGGCACCTTCAATGTGCTGACGCGCAACGCCGACGAGATCGCGCGTCGCGCCGGTCGCCCGATCGTGATCGAGCAGGTGGGCGCGCGCCGCGACAACCCTGACTGCGACACCACCGGTATCAAGCTCACCCGCGACATTTTCGACGTGGCACGCAATCCCGACGTCGACGTGCTGGTCGAGCTGGTCGGCGGCTACGACGTCGCCCGCGAGCTGGTGATGACCGCCATCGAGCATGGCAAGCACGTGGTCACCGCCAACAAGGCGCTGATCGCGGTCTATGGCAACGAGATCTTCCGTGCCGCTCACCAGAAGGGCGTGATCGTCGCCTTCGAAGCGGCGGTGGCCGGTGGCATCCCGGTGATCAAGTCGCTGCGCGAGGGGTTGGGCGCCAACCGTATCCAGTGGCTCGCCGGCATCATCAACGGCACCGGCAACTACATACTGACCCATATGCGCGACGAGGGCCGGGCCTTCGAGGACGTGCTCGCCGAGGCCCAGGCCCTGGGCTATGCCGAGGCCGACCCGACCTTCGACGTCGAGGGTATCGACGCCGCTCACAAGCTCACCATCCTCGCCTCGATCGCCTACGGCGTGCCACTGCAGTTCGACCGCGCCTACACCGAGGGTATCGCCCGGATCACCGCGGACGATGTCGAGCAGGCGGACAACCTCGGCTACACCATCAAGCATCTGGGCATCACCCGGCGCAGCGACAGCGGCGTCGAGCTGCGCGTGCATCCGACCCTGATCCCCAAGGAGCGCCTGCTGGCCAATGTCCATGGGGTCAAGAACGCCATCGCGGTGATGGGCGACGCCACCGGCCCGACGCTCTACTACGGTGCTGGTGCCGGGGCCGAGCCGACCGCCTCGGCGGTGGTCGCGGACCTGCTCGACGTGGCCCGCGACATCACCACCGCGCACCACTACCGGGTGCCCTACCTGGCCTTCAGCGGGGTCAACGACGAGGCCAACGCGCTGCCGATCCTGCCCATGGAGGATATCGTCACCGCCTACTACCTGCGGCTGCTGGCGGTGGATCGCCCCGGGGTGCTGGCGCGGGTCGCCACCATCCTTTCCGAACACGGCATCTCGATCGAAGCGATCATCCAGAAAGAGGCCACCGAGGGTGAGCTGGTGCCGATCATTCTGATGACCCACCGCACCCGCGAGCAGCACATGAACGAAGCGATTCGCCAGCTCGAGTCGCTGGCCGATATCGCCGGTCCGGTGACGCGGATTCGGGTCGAGTCCCTGGACGAGCAGGAATAAGTCGCGACTGACAGCACGGGCTAGCAGCCCAGGACCGAGTGGAAACCAATATGCGTTATATCAGTACGCGCGGGCAGGCGCCGGCGCTGAATTTCGAGGAAGTGGTGTTGACCGGTCTGGCCAGCGATGGCGGGCTCTACGTGCCGGAGACGGTGCCGCAGCTGTCGGCGGAGACGCTGGCGGGGATGGCGGGGCTGTCGTATGCGGAGATCGCCTTTCAGGTGATGCAGCCCTTCGTCGGCGGCGAGATCGATGACGAGACCTTCCGCGGTCTGGTCCATGACGCCTACGCCACCTTCAGCCACGACGCGGTGGTGCCGCTCAACCAGCTCGACGCCAATCATTTCCTGCTCGAGCTGTTCCACGGCCCCACGCTGGCGTTCAAGGACGTCGCGCTGCAGCTGCTGGGGCGCATCCTCGATCACTTCCTGGCCAAGCGCGGCGAGCGTGCGGTGATCATGGGTGCGACCTCCGGCGATACCGGCTCGGCGGCGATCGAGGGGTGCCGTCACTGCGATCATCTCGACATCTTCATCCTGCACCCGCACAACCGCGTCTCCGAGGTTCAGCGGCGGCAGATGACCACGGTGCTCGCCGACAACGTCTTCAATATCGCCATCGAGGGCAACTTCGACGACGCCCAGGCGATGGTCAAGGCGAGCTTCGCCGATCAGGCGTTCCTCAACGGCACCCGCCTGGTGGCGGTCAACTCGATCAACTGGGCGCGTATCATGGCCCAGATCGTCTACTACGTGGCCTCTGCGGTCGCCCTCGGTGCGCCGCATCGCGAGGTGAGCTTCTGCGTGCCCTCGGCCAACTTCGGCAACCTCTTCGCCGGCTACATGGCGAGTCAGATGGGGCTGCCGGTGAAGCAGTTCATCATCGCCACCAACGCCAACGACATCCTGCACCGCACGCTCGCCGACAACGACTTCTCCAAGCGTGAACTCGCCGCCACCCTGGCGCCGTCGATGGATATCGTGGTGTCGTCGAACTTCGAGCGGCTGCTGTTCGACGCCTACGAACGCGACGGCACTGCCGTACGCGAGCTCCTCGAACGCTTCCAGCGCGAGCCGGCGGCACTCGCCGAGGCGCCGCTGGCGCGGCTGCGCGAGAAGTTCTCGAGCTTCAGCGTCGATGACGACACCATCCTCGAGGTGATCCGCGAGGCGCACCAGCGCACCAAGGAGCTGCTCGATCCGCACACCGCCACCGGCTATCGCGCCGTCGAGCGGGTGCGTGCCGACCGCGCCACGCCGATGATCACCCTGGCCACCGCGCATCCGGCCAAGTTCGCCGAGGCGGTGGTCAAGGCGGGCTTCACCGGCGCCCCGCTGCCGCCGCACATGGATGACCTGCTGGCGCGGGAAGAGCGCTACAGCGTGCTGCCGGCGGAGCTCGCTGCGGTCCAGCGCTTCGTCGCCGACAATCGCCGCTGATAGCGGCGCAAACGAGGGGGCGGGTGCCCGACGCGCCCGGTCCAATCCTGCGAGGATAGGGATCATGCTGAGGATCTGGGGACGCACCAACTCGACCAACGTCAAGAAGGTGCTGTGGTGTGCCGAGGAGCTGGCGCTGCCCTTCGAACGAATCGATGCGGGCGGCGCCTATGGCGTGGTCGACGAACCCGCCTACCGGGCCATGAATCCCAACGGTCTGATCCCTTGCCTGCAGGACGACGACCTCGTGCTGTGGGAATCCAACGCGATCGTGCGCTATCTGTGCGCCAAATATGGGCGCGGCTCCCTGCATGAGGCGGATCCCGCGGCGCGTGCCGAGGCCGACAAGTGGATGGACTGGACGACCTCGTCGTTGGCCTCCCCCTTCAAGGCCGTGTTCTGGAATACGGTGCGCCTGTCGGCGGAGCAGCGCGACGACAAGGCGCTCGAAGAAGGGCTGGCTGCCTGCGGCACGCTACTCGGCAGGGTAGATCGGACGCTGTCCGAACAGCCCTTTTTGTCGGGGACGGCGTGGGGTATGGGAGACATCCCGCTGGGCTGCTTTGCCTATGCGTGGTTCGAAATGGATATCGAGCGTCCCGACCTGCCGCATCTGGCAGCCTGGTACGCGCGGCTGCAGTCGCGTCCCGCCTACCGCCAGCACGTCATGATCGCGCTCACCTGAGCTAGAGGTGCCGCGTCAGGGTAATCATGCCAGGAGGCTGCTTGGACCCCGATCTTTCCCGGTCATCGCTCGATGAACTCACCCGTCCGCGCCTGCTCCCACGCGAGCGCGACGCCGCGCTCTATCGACGCGCCCAGGATGCCGGGCTCTCCGAGCTGCAGGCGCGGGTCCTGGCCGGACGTCTGGCAGGGTATGCAGGGCCGCTGGAGGCGCTGATCGATCCGGCCCTGCGCCATCTCAGCCATCCCGAGCGGCTGGCCGATGCGCGCCGCGGTGCCGAACGGATCGCGCGGGCGGTGAGCGAAGGCGAGCACATCGGCATCCTCACCGATTACGACGTCGACGGCATCACCTCCCATGTGGTGATCCTGCGCGCGCTGACCGAGCTGTTCGGCGTGCCTGCCAACCGCCTGCACAGTCTGATCGGCCACCGTATCAACGATGGCTACGGCATCAGTCTGCCGCTGGTCGAGCGCACCCTGGCACTCAAGCCGCGGCCGACGCTGGTGGTCACCGCCGACTGCGGCTCCTCCGACGAGCCGCGTATCGCCCGCCTGCGTGACGCCGGCATCGACGTGGTAGTGACCGATCACCATGCGCTGCCGCAGGCGGGGCCGCCGGCCTCGGCCTACGCCACCATCAACCCCACCCGCGACGACTGCGACTACCCCGACAAGACCATCGCCGGCTGCATGGTGGCGTGGCTGATGATGTCGCTCACCCGGGCAGTACTGATCGAGCAGGGCGTGCTCTCTGGGTCGACGCCCAAGCTCGCCCCCTGGCTCTCCTACGTCGCCCTGGGCACGGTGGCGGACTGCGTCTCGCTGGGTGGCAGTGCCGCCAACCGTGCGGTGGTGACCTACGGCCTGCGTCTGATCAATCGCATGCAGGCGCCGTGCTGGCGGGTGATGGCGGAGCGCCTGGGGAGTGACAGCGTGCCGTTCGACGCCGAGACCCTGGCCTTCCAGATGGGGCCTCGCATCAACGCACGCTCGCGTCTCGATGACCCCTACGCGGCGCTGCACTTCATGCTGGCGACGGACGACGACCTGGCCCGACGCCACCTGCAGGTGCTCGACGACGACAACCAGGCGCGCAAGGCGCTGGAAGCGGACATGGTCGAGCAGGCCCGGGGGCTGGCGTTGACGCAGCTGGCCGAGGCCCCGCCGGCGCTGGTGATCCACCTGCCGCAGGGCCATGCCGGGGTGCAGGGGATCGTCGCCTCGCGCCTGGTCCAGACCTACGGCCGGCCGACCCTGGTGCTCACCCCGGCCACTGCGCCGGAGATGCTCACCGGCTCGGGGCGCTCGATCGAGGCGCTGCATCTGCGCGACGCCCTGCAGCGCGTTCACGAGCTGGCGCCGGAGAGCCTACCGCGCTTCGGTGGCCACCGTGGCGCCGCCGGTGTGGGGGTGCCGCTGGGTGAACTCGAGCGTTTCCGCGATGCCTTCCTGCAGGCGGTGGGCGAGCAGCTGGGCGGGCGTGAGCTCTATCCGGTGGTATGGACCGACGGCGAGCTGGACGCGGCGCAGCTGTCACTGGCCACCCTCGACGAGCTGGCGGCGCTGGCACCCTATGGGCGCGAATTCGAGGCGCCGCTGTTCGAGGCGACCTTTCACGTCGAGCAACTGCGTGCGGTGGGGGCGGAGGGCAACCACCTGATGCTGGAGCTCTCCCGCGATGCCAGCGTCACCCGCGCCATCTGGTTCCGCGCCCTGGCGCCGGGGGCCGCGCATCCGATCGCGGTCGGCGACCGTGTACGCTGCGGCTTCAAGCTCTCGCGCAACCGCTGGAAAGGGCGCGAGTCGCTGCAACTGATGGTCGAACACGCCGAACGCTTGAGCGCCTGAGCGGCCTGACACCGTCGTCTCTCCACGATCATCGCTGTCGAGCCCGCCGTGCCCACCTGCATGGCGCTGCTCCGCCCCTACGAGATCCACCACCCCGCCGGCATTGGCGCTATCATGAGCCGCCTCGCGCACCGCGAGAGACGCAGCAGCGCCACAAGCGCCGCGCTCCCCGCCAGGCCGGCGGCGCCACCGCGCCACGGCGATGGCCATCCAACGCCAAGGGAACCCTCGATGGACAGCCCACAGATCCGTCATCGGATGCATGAAGACGTACTCGCCATTCTGCTTGGCTCGGCCTGTGCCGCGCTCGGGGTGGTGCTCTATCAGCACGCCCAGATTCTGATCGGCAGTACGGCCGGGATCGCGCTGTTGATCAGCTACGCCACCGGCTGGCCTTTCGGACCGGTGTTCTTCGTGGTCAATCTGCCGTTCTACTGGCTCGCCTGGCAGCGGATCGGGCACCAGTTCACGCTCAAGACCTTCGCCGCCATCGCATTGCTCTCCTGGCTCAGCTGGCATATCGGTGACTGGGTCGAGATCGGGACGGTGACGCCACTGTTCGCGGCGCTGATGGGCGGCGCGCTGATCGGACTGGGGGTGCTCTCGCTGTTTCGCCACCGCGGCAGCCTGGGTGGCTTCAATATCCTCGCGCTGCACCTGCATGACCGCTACGGCTGGAGCGCGGGCAAGGTGCAACTGGGGCTCGATGGCCTGGTGATGCTGGCGGCGTTCGCCGTGCTACCGGTGAGCAACGTGCTCTACTCGATTCTGGGGGCGGCGGTGCTCAGCGGCATTCTGACCCTCAACCACCGGCCGGGGCGCTATACCGGGGTCAGCCGCAACTGAGCGGTACGCGTCAGTAGCAGGGCCATAGCCCCGGTGTCACCAGCTCGATCAGATGCCCGTCCGGATCGCGGAAGTAGAGACTTTCGCTGCCCGGGGGCCAGCGGGTGCGCCCCTCGATGATCACGCCCTCGGCGTCGAGGTGCGCCTCCCAGGCGGGCAACTGCTCGGCGCCGATCGCCAGCGCCACGTGCTGGCGGCCGGCGCCGTCGTGGGGAGGAATCGTACCCATGCCGTCGGGCAGCGTCACCGTGGTGTCGGTCTCGCCGCGCTGGAACACCAGCAGCATGCTGGCGCCCACCGGGTAGGCGAGAAAGCGCTCGTCGGCGAGATGCGGCTCCAGGCCCAGTACGCGCTCGAAGAACGCCCGGGCGCGGGCCTTGTCGGCGGTGTAGAGCACGCTCTCGACGATCCCGTCGAGCGGCGGTGCGCCGTTGCTGGAGGTGTCGGACGCGGAGGACATGGGGTCTCCTGTGGGTCGACGGGGCGCTGGCGCTCAGCCCTTGAGCCAGAACCACCAAACGATAAAGACGATGAGCGCCAGGCCCAGCGTATTGAGCAGTATCAGCATCAGTGTCGCTCCTGATCGGAGGGCGTGCCACCGCCCGGGGTGAAGCGGCGCAGGCGGCTGGCGTTGGCGACCACCGTGACCGAGGAGGCCGACATCGCCAGCGCCGCGAGCATCGGCGACAGCAGCATCCCGGTGAGCGGATAGAGCACGCCGGCGGCAATGGGGATGCCGAGGGTGTTATAGCCGAACGCCCCCCACAGATTCTGCTTGATGTTGGTGAGCGTGGCGCGGCTGATGGCGATGGCATCGGCCACTCCGTGCAGCGAGTCGCGCATCAGCGTGATGCCGGCACTCTCGATGGCGACGTCGGTGCCCTGGCCGATGGCGAAGCCGACATCTGCCTGGGCCAGCGCCGGGGCGTCGTTGATGCCGTCGCCGACCATACCCACACGTTCGCCACGCTGCTGCAGCGCCGCCACCGCCGCCTGCTTGTCTCCCGGCAGCAGCTCGGCGTGGACTTCGTCGATCCCCGCTTCGCGGGCGATGGCGCTGGCGGCGGCGGTATTGTCGCCGCTCAGCATCACCACCTTAAGCCCCGCCTGGCGCAGCCGTGTCACCGCGGCGCGGCTATCCTCGCGCAGGGCGTCGCGGACTGCGAAGAGCGCCGCCAGCTGGCCGTCCAGGGCGAGATAGACCACGCTCGCAGCCTGCTGCTGCCAGCTCTCGGCGGTCTCCGCCGCCGCTTCGATATCAATGGCGTGGTCGTGCATCAGCGCGGCGTTGCCGAGCAGTGCCTGACCGCTGCCCGCCAGGTTGGCGACCAGGCCGCGCCCGGTGAGGCTTTCGAAGGCACTGACCGCCGGCGTCTCGCGCGCGTCGCCCAGATGCGCCAGCAGGGCGCTTGCCAGCGGATGCTCCGAACCGCGCTCGAGCGCGACCACGGCCGCCTGGGCGCGCGCCTCCGTCTGCCAGTAGTGGCTGGCGGTCACCCGCGGGCGCCCTTCGGTGAGGGTTCCGGTCTTGTCGACCACCAGCATGCTCAGGCGGCTGGCGGTCTGCAGCGCCTCGCCGTCGCGGATCAACACGCCGTGCTCGGCGGCCTTGCTGATGCCGAGCATGGTCGAGATCGGGGTCGCCAGTCCCAGCGCACAGGGGCAGGCGATGATCAGTACCGTGGTCGCGGCCACCAGCATGTGCACCAGCTGCGGCGCTGGCCCGAGGTTGAGCCAGGCGAGTGCGGTGAGCACCGCGATGATCATCACGCTGGGCACGAAGATGCCGGCGACACGGTCGGCCAGGGCACCGATCGGTGGGCGTGACTCCTGCGCCTGGGCGACCTGATCGACGATACGTCCGAGGCGGGTGTCGTCACCCACCTGGGTGGCGCGATAGACCAGGCTGCCGCGGCCGTTGACCGTCCCGGCGCTGACGCTGTCGCCGGGGCCCTTGCGCACCGCGTCGGGCTCGCCGGTCAGCATCGATTCGTCGATATGGCTCTCGCCGCTCTCGACCTCGCCATCCACCGGCAGGCGCTCGCCGGGACGCACCCGGATGCGCTCGCCCACCTGCACACGCTCGATCGCGACTTCGCGCTCCTGGCCCTGACGAATCACCCGCGCGGTGCGGCTCTGCAGATCGAGCAGCCGCGACAGCGCCTGGCTGCTGCGCCCCTTGGCACGCAGCTCCAGCGCCTGGCCGATGCCGATCAGACCCACGATCATCAGCGAGGCCTCGAAATAGAGATGGCGCGAGGCCGGCGGGATCAGACCGGGAAACAGCACCACCGTCATCGAGTAGAGCCAGGCTGCGGCGGTGCCGAGGGCGATCAACGTATCCATGTTGGCCTGGTGGTGGCGAAAGGCCTTCCAGGCACCCTCGAAGAAGCGCCGCCCGGCGCTGGCGAGCACGCCCAGCGTCGCTAGCCCCAGGGCCATCCAGACCCAGCGCTCGGTGCCCTCGAGGCGGGGCTGGTGGACGAACATCGCCAGCATCATCGGTATCCCCAGGGCGAGGCTGACACACGCCTCGCGCAGATGGCGGCGCCACTGGCGGCGGTTGTCGCGCTGGCGCTGGGCGCTGGCCTGGCGCAGATCGGCGATCGGCGTCGCCGTGTAGCCGGCGCCGCGCACCGCAGTGATCAGCGCTTCGAGATCGGCGCTGCCGCCGACCTGCGCGGTCTCACTGGCGAAGTTGACCTGGGCGCGGGTCACCCCAGGGGTGGCGGCGAGCGCCTTCTGTACCGCGTTGACGCAGCCGGCGCAGGTCATGCCACCGATCGCCAGCCGTTGCGGGGCGGGCTGGGCAGTCTGAGTGCCGGTCGCCGTATCGGGCTGCGCGGTCACCGCGGTTGCGTCTTGCGCTGCCGCTTTCTCATCTTGCGCTGCCGCTTTCTCATCTTGCGCTGTCGCTTTCTCGTCTTGCGCTGTCGCTTGGCCCTGGGCCGGCGCGGTGGAGGGCGCCGGCGCATAGCCGGCCTCCGTCAGCAGCGCTGCGACGCGCTCGGCGGGCAGGGCAGAGACCACGCGCAGCCGCTGCTGGTCCGGTTCTCCGCTGACTTCGGCGGCGGCATCCGCCTGCTGGATCGCCGCGCGCATGCGCTTGACGCAGCCCTGGCAGTGCATCGCCGGCACCTGCAGGGTGAGCGCCGTATCGCTCGCTGCTTCGCGGGTCTCGTCGAGCGGTGAGGCTGGATAGCCGGCGCTGTCGAGCAGTTGGCGCAGGTGTGCTTCGTCGAGTTGGGTGGTGACGGTCAGCTCGCGCTGCGCCGGGTCGGCGTCGAGGGTGGCGTCACCGTCGACGGCGCCGACTGCCGCGCGCAGCCGCTTGACGCAGCCCTGGCAGTGCATGGCATCGACGCGATAACGATAGCGGTTCAAACGGACCTCCCCGGCGCGGCCTGGCAGTCGTGGGCGCCGTCGGACGTGTGTTCGATCAGGCGACAGATGCTGTGCCCGTCGGGGGCACCGTCGGGCATCTGCGACCAATCCTCGAGGGCGTGCTCCATGCGCTCGGCCAGCGCCTGCAGCTCGCGGATCTGGGCATGGATACGCGGCAGCCGCGCGGCGAGCAGATCGCGCACCAGCGGGCATGGCGAATCGCCCTGGTCGGCCTGGTCGAGAATCTCGGCGATCTCCTTGAGGCTGAAACCCAGGGTGCGCGCGCGCTGGATGAATCGCAGCCGGCCCAGGTCGCGCTGGTCGTAGAGCTGATAGCCGTTGTCCGGATCACGCTGCGGCGTCAGCAGGCCCTGGCGGGTGTAGTGACGCACGGTCTCGGCGGTGACCCCGGCGCTTCGCGCCAGTTCGGTGACTTTCATCGTGGGCTCCTCGCTCGCTTTTCGACAGCAGTGTAAAACCTAGGTCTTACACATGGGTCAAGGCGAGCCTCTATCACTCCTGGTCGGTGCCGGCAAGGCGGGGAGGGCGCCGCCAGGGGCCAAGGAGGACGAAAGCGACATAGCGATTCGTATTACGACTAAAGAGAAGTCAAAAATGCGATTAAAACGACCGTTTGCGCATTGACGCTGATGCGGCGCTGAGTGACAAAGGGATGGGAAAAATAGTGCTGAGGGAGTGCGAAAACCGCGCCTTCGGCGATGATCGCCAGACGCGCAAGCGCAAGGGCGACCACTGGGAGAGGGGAACAAGCCATGTCTTTTCGCTATAACCGTTTGTCGCTGGCCATCGCGCTGGTGAGTGCCGCCGCCTCCAGTCAGGCCATGGCCGGCGCCTTTCAGCTTCAGGAACAGAGTGTCAGCGGCCAGGGCACCTCCTGGGCCGGACGCTCCTCCAACGTTCAGGACGGCTCCATCGTCTTCGGCAACCCGGCGGGCATGTCGTTCCTCGACCGCGCTCAGGTCACCGCGGGTACCCACTACATCGATGCCAGCTCGGACATCAGCAATGACAGCGGCACCCAGCCGACACTTGCAGGCGTGGTCGGCACCCAGGGCAGCACCGACGGCGACATGATTCCGCACAAGGCGGTGCCATTCGGTTATTACGTACAACCGATCAACGACCGCTGGAGCTTCGGTCTCGGCGTCTATGCGCCGTTCGGCCTGGTCACCGACTACGGCGACGACTTCAAGGGACGCTACTTCGGTAACTACAGCGATCTGGAAGTCATCACCGCCCAGCCCACGCTGTCGTATCGCTTCAACGACAAGTTCGCCATCGGCTTCGGGGTGACTTACAACCACATCAAGGGCGAGCTGGAGAGCAAGACCCCCAACCCGCTCAACCCAGCCGCCTCCAGTGACGGCACCGTCAACGTCAAGGGTAACGACGATGCCTGGGGCTATAACATCGGTCTGATCTACCGCCCGGTGGAGTCCACCACCCTGGGCCTGACTTACCGCTCCAAGGTCGACTACCACCTCACCGGCGATGTCGATGCCTCCAACGTCTTCGGCGGGGTCGGCCCGGGGGGCGCGGTCTTCCTCAACAGCTCCGGCGATGCCTCACTCGACATCACCCTGCCCGAGACCATCGACTTCTCGGTCACCCACCAGATCGACGACCGCTGGACGGTGATGGCCGGGGCGACCTATATCCGCTGGAGTCGCTTCGATCAGCTGGTGGTCGACAACAGCCAGGGGCTGGATATCAACGAGCAGCAGGACTATCGCGACACCTGGCAGTACGCCGCCGGTCTCTCCTACAAGGTCAATCCGGCCTGGACCCTGCGCGGTGGTATCGCCTATGACCAGTCACCGGTCAAGGATGCCCATCGCACCCCGCGCGTGCCCACGGCGGACCGTAACCTGGTCTCGATCGGTGCCGGCTGGACACCCATTCCCGACCTGACCATCGATGCCGCCTACAGCTACATCTGGGAACATCGTGCCGACGTCGACCAGCAGAAAGCCAACGGCACCTCCTACCAGGCCGAGTACGACAACTCGCTCAACCTGTTCGGGGTGCAGGCGACCTACCGTTTCTAATCCCGAACTCAGGCCCGAGAACCCGTCTCGCAACCCCCGGTGGCGAGACGGGTATCTCAACCGCCAACCTTTCGAGCTGATTCTGTCGATCTGATCCTTTCGCGCTGATTCTTTGGAGCTGATTCTTTCGAGCTATGCCGACGCGCCGCCATCTGCGGCGCGTCTTCGTTTCAGCGTGCCGTTGGCTCAGGGGCTCTCGTCACCCGTGGCACGTGTCGCCCGCGAGGCCTGCAGCGTCCGCGTGAGCAGGGCGCGCAGGGCGGCCGGGCGTACCGGCTTGAGCAGTAGCTGGTAGCCGCCGCGCTTTATCTCGTCGGCGACCTCTTCGGTGCGGTCGGCGGTTATCACGATCCCCGGCACGCTCTGTTCGCACAGCTCCTCCAGCGCCTCCAGTGCCATCAGCCCGGTCACCTCGTTGTCGAGGTGGTAGTCGGCCAGGATGGCGTCGGGGTCCCCGCCCATGTTGCGGATCGCCGACTTGGCGCCGCCGATGGAGGTGGCGGTGAACACTTCGCACTCCCAGCCCTCGAGCATCGCCTTCATGCCTTCGAGGATCAGGCGCTCGTTGTCGATACACAGTATGCGTGTGCCGATCAGCTTGTTGCCGCTGCGGCGCGGCGTGCTCTCTTCCACCTTGGGGCTACCCCGACGCCCGGCCACCAGTGGCACCGAGACCGAGAACACGGTGCCGGCGGCGACCTTGGAGCGGACCTGGATCGGATGATCGAGCACCCGGCTCATGCGCTCGGCGATGGAGAGGCCGAGCCCCAGCCCGCGCTCGCTCTCCTTGTGGCGTGAGGCCTGATCGAGGCGCCGGAACTCCTGGAAGATCTCGCTGAGCTTGGAGTCGGGAATACCGGGCCCGGTATCCCATACCTCGATCACCACCCGGTCATGGCGCCGGCGGCAGCCCAGCAGCACGCGCCCCTGCTGGGTGTAGCGCAGGGCGTTGGAGAGGAAGTTCTGGATGATGCGTCGCAGCATCTGGGCATCACTGTCGACCCACAGGCCGGTGGTGACCATGTCCAGGTCGAGGCCGCGGTCGTCGGCCATCACCTCGAACTCGGCGCGCAGCGGGCGCAGGATGTCGGCCAGCGGAAACTGGCTGCGGCGCGGTGTCAGCGCCCCGGCATCGAGCTTGGAGATGTCGAGCAGGGTGCCCAGCAGCTCCTCGGCGGCTTGCAGCGAGTTGTCGATATGCCCGATGGTGCGGCGGTGGTCGCCGTCCGCCACCTGCTGGCCCAGTGCCGAGGTGAACAGCCGTGCGGCGTTGAGCGGCTGCAGTAGATCGTGGCTGGCGGCGGCGAGGAAGCGGGTCTTGGAGGCGTTGGCATCCTCGGCGGTCTGCTTGGCCTGACGCAGGGCCTGCTCCGCCTCGGCGCGCACCCGGTTCTCCTGACGCAGGGCGGCGTTGGCCTTGGACAGCGCCTGGGTGCGCTCGCGCACGCGCTCCTCGAGATTCTCGTTGGTCTCGCGCAGGGCGATCTCGGCCAGACGGCGCTCGGTGATGTCCTGGTAGAGCGCGAAGAAGCCGAGTATCCGCCCGCCTTCGCCGAAGTGGGGCGTGTAGGTCACCAGCATGTAGCGCACGCCACCGTCGCCGTCATCCAGCGAGATCTCGAAGTTGACCCGTTCGCCGTCCAGCGCGCGGCGCATCCAGGGGCCGCGCTGGCGCGCCGCGGCCGCTGGCATGACGTTCTGCACGCGCTCGCCGATCACCGCGTTGCGGTCGATGCCCATCGCCGCCTCGTAGGCGCGGTTGGTGAAGAGATAGCGGCAATCAGTGTCGAAGTAGGCGATCAGCGCCGGCACGTTGTCGGTGTAGATACGGATATTGCTCTCGGAGCGGATCAGCGCCTCTTCGGTGCGCTTCTGTTGGGTGATGTCCTGGTAGGTGTAGACGAAGCCGCCGCCCGGCATGGGATTGCCGAGCACCTCGAGCACGCTGCCGTCGGGACGGTAGCGCTCGTAGCGGTGGGGCTGGCCGCTTCTGATGTTCTCGATCAGCTGCTCGACGTGCTCCTCCGGGTCGCCGGGGCCGTACTCGCCGTTGTGGGCGTTGTAGCGGAACACCTTCTCCATCGGTGTGCCGACGCGGATCAGGTTGTCGGGGAAGCGGAAGATCTCCAGGTAGCGCTGGTTCCACACCACCAGATTGAGGTTCTGGTCGACCACGCCGATGCCCTGGTTGATGTTCTCGATGGTCGCCTGCAGCAGGGCGCGGTTGAACTCCAGCACCTGCGACGCTTCGTCGACGATCGAGATCACGTCCGAGATTCCGATGCCGCGGCCCTGCAGCGCCGAGTTGACCACGATGCGCGCCGACGAGGCGCCGAGCACCGACGCCAGCAGGCGCTCGGTGAACTGAATCACATCGATCGAGGCGCGGGCGTTGTTCTCCAGCGGCTTGGCGTTGCGCCGGCCGTAGTCATCGAAGGCGCGCTCGACCTGGGACTGGCCCAGGAAGCGCTCGCACAGCACCTTGAGATCGCCCACCGTGGTGGCCCCGGTCCAGGGGCGGTTGACCGTGGTCTGGCGGGTCTCGATGCTGTCGACGAACAGCGATGCCTGAATGCGCTCGACCACCCGCTGCGGCGTCAGCTGGGAGATGAAGATATAGAAGAACAGGTTGAAGCCGAGCGACAGCATCACCCCGTGGGCGAAGCTGTCGGTGACGTTGAGCCCGAACAGGTGCAGCGGCGACAGCCACGCCAGACCCATCGGGCCGCCGGCCAGCCACGCCTCCGGCAGCAGGCCGGCGCGGATCAGTGCCGGCATCAGCAGGGTGTAGGCCCAGATCGCAAAGCCCACGTTGAGCCCGGTGACCACGCCGAGGCGGTTACCGCGCTTCCAGTAGAGCCCGCCGAGCAGCGCCGGCGCGAACTGGGCGGCGGCGGAGAGCGAGAGCAGGCCGGTGGCGGCCAGTGAGCTGTACTCCGCCACCAGCTGGTAGAACAGGTAGGCCAGCGCCAGAATGGCGACGATGGTGATACGCCGCGCCAGCAGCACCAGGCGCCCGTAGTCGCGTGATTTCTCCTCGAACCAGCGCAGGCGGAAGAGTGCCGGCAGCACGATCTCGTTGGAGATCATGATCGCATTGGCCACCGCCGCCATGATCACCATGCCGGTGGCCGCCGAGAGCCCGCCGACGAAGGTGAGCATGGCCAGCCAAGGTTGGTCGGCGACGATCGGCAGCGCCAGCACGTAGCTGTCGGGGGCGATATTCTCACCGGGGAACAGCGACAGGCCGGCCGCCGCCAATGGCAGCACGAAAAGCCCGATCAGCACCAGGTAGAGCGGGAACAACCAGCGCGCGCGCTTGGCGTCGTCGGTGTTGGTGTTCTCCACCACGGTGATATGGAACTGGCGTGGCAGACAGAACACCGCCAGCATCGCCAGCAGGGTCTGGGTCCAGAAGCTGGTGTCGAAGTTCTGCTCGGTGAGCTGCTGCTGCAGCTGCAGATAGGTGTCGGCGCGGCCGAGCAGGTCGCCGAGGCCGTCGAACATGCCCCAGGTGACATAGGCCCCGAGCACCAGAAACACCACCAGCTTGACCACCGACTCGAAGGCGATCGCCTGGATCAGCCCCTCATGGTGCTCGGTGGCGTTGGTATCGCGGGTGCCGAACAGGATCGCGAAGACGGCCATCACGATGGCGATATAGAAGGCGGTGTCGTCGACGATCGGCGCCTTGACCGAGTGGCCGTCGCTGGTCATCACGCGGAAGGCGGTGGAGACCGCCTTGAGCTGCAGTGCGATGTAGGGCAGCGTGCCGACCAGCGCGATCAGACTGGCGAAGGCGGCCAGCGACTGCGACTTGCCGTAGCGCGAGGCGATGAAGTCGGCGATCGAGGTGACGTTCTGGCGTTTGGCCACACGGATCATCTTGGTGATCACCGGCCAGAACAGCAGGAAGGTGAGCACCGGGCCGATGAACACGCTGGCGAACGACCAGCCCGAGGTGGCGGCCTGGCCGACGCTACCGTAGAAGGTCCAGGAGGTGCAATAGACCGCCAGCGCCAGGCTGTAGACGATCGGCCGCCGGCTGGCCGGCCCGTGGCGCCTGGCGTGGCGATCGCCGCGCCAGGCAATGGCGAACAGCGTGGCCACGTAGAGCAGTGCCACGACGATCAGTAAGCCGCCTTCGAACATGTGTTTCCCCGCTTGCGCCGGGCGCCTCCGCGCCCGTGTGATTCCCTTTGGGTCGCCCCCCGCTATGATCGCCTGCCACGGCGCGCCTCGCCAGCGCCCTGGCGCCGTGCAGGGCGTCTAGTGTGACAGACGCGGGCGATGCCCGCGCCTCGGACGCTCATGCTTTGGCCTGATAGACCAAGGTTCAATGTCTGAACGAATTCTCTACATGACTGTTATTAATAAAGAAAACGTTAATGCGTCGAGCCGCCCGTCACCCCTCGACTAAAGTCAGCCTGCCCCCGCAAGCCCCCTCTGACATAGGCTGCACTCGTGTCGCCGAACCCGACAAGCCGTTGATTTTCGAGCGCTCAGCAGCGCGCCCGGCGATCGGCACGCAAATCGGGCAGGACGCACCCGTGTGCGCCCAGTGGGCGGGGGGCGCTTTCGAGCAGCGAGAGGGGGAGTCTCATGAAGGGAAAGAGCCGACAGGACTACTGGAAGGCCAACATACGCTTGATCGCCACGCTGTTGGTGATCTGGTTCATCGTCTCCTATGGCTTCGGCGTGCTGCTGGTCGAGCCGCTCAATACGATTCACGTCTTTGGCTTCAAGCTCGGCTTCTGGTTCGCCCAGCAGGGCGCGATCTACGCCTTCCTGGTGCTGATCGTGGTCTACGCCTGGAAGATGAACCGGCTCGACCGGGAGTTCGACGTCGAAGAGCAGTAATTGGACATCTATCGCAACCAACAAGAACCAACACACAGGACAGGCCTGATGGATATTCAATTACTGACCTATCTCTTCGTGGGGGGCTCTTTCGTCCTCTACATCGGCATCGCGATCGCCTCGCGGGTCGGCTCCACCAAGGAGTTCTACGTCGCCGGCGGCGGCGTCTCGCCGATCGCCAACGGTGCGGCCACCGCGGCCGACTGGATGTCGGCGGCGTCGTTCATCTCGATGGCGGGGATCATCGCCTACTCGGGCTATGACGCCTCGGTCTACCTGATGGGTTGGACCGGCGGCTACGTGCTGCTGGCGATGCTGCTCGCGCCTTATCTGCGCAAGTTCGGCAAGTTCACGGTGCCGGACTTCATCGGTGACCGTTACTACTCCAACGTGGCGCGCACGGTGGCGGTGATCTGCGTCATCTTCGTCTCCTTCACCTACGTGGCAGGGCAGATGCGCGGTACCGGGATCGTCTTTGCCCGCTTCCTCGAGGTCGACGTCGACATCGGCGTGGCGATCGGCATGGTGATCGTGTTCTTCTACGCCGTGCTCGGCGGCATGAAGGGCATCACCTACACCCAGGTCGCGCAGTACTGCGTGCTGATCTTCGCCTTCACCGTGCCGGCGATCTTCCTCTCGGTGATGATGACTGGGCATATCCTGCCGCAGACCGGCTTCGGCGCCACGCTGCTCGACGCCGCCGGTAACGACACCGGGGTCTATCTGCTGACCCGGCTCGACCAGCTGGTGACCGAACTCGGCTTCAGCGCCTACACCTCGGGCACCAAGTCGACCATCGATGTCTTCTTCATCACCGCGGCGCTGATGTGCGGCACCGCCGGGCTGCCCCACGTGATCGTGCGCTTCTTCACCGTACCGCGGGTGCGCGATGCGCGGGTCAGTGCCGGCTGGGCCCTGTTCTTCATCGCCATCCTCTACACCAGCGCGCCGGCGGTGGGCGCCTTCGCCCGGGTCAACCTGATCGAGACGGTCGACAACACCGCCTACGAGTCGCTGCCGCAGTGGTTCCACAATTGGGAGAACTCGGGGCTGATCGCGTGGAACGACAAGAACGCTGACGGCGAGGTACAGATGTCCGCCGGCGATCCGTTCCAGGGGGCCCCGGTCTATACCGGCGAGCGTGGCATCCACGGCGAGCGGCTGTTGAGCAACGCCCCCACCGACAATCCCGGTGAGGTCTATATCGACCGCGACATCATCGTGCTGGCCAACCCCGAGATCGGCAATCTGCCCGCCTGGGTGGTGGCCTTGGTCGCTGCCGGGGGCGTGGCGGCGGCGTTGTCGACCGCGGCCGGGCTGCTGCTGGTGATCTCGTCGGCGATCTCCCACGACCTGCTCAAGAAGCAGCTCAAGCCGGACATCTCCGAGAAGGGTGAGCTGCTGGCCGCGCGCCTCGCCGCGGCGGTGGCGATCGTGATCGCCGGCTATTTCGGCATCAACCCGCCGGGATTCGTGGCCCAGGTGGTGGCGTTCGCCTTCGGGCTGGCGGCGTCGAGCTTCTTCCCGGTGATCCTGATGGGCATCTTCTACAAGCGCATGAACAAGGAGGGGGCGATCGCCGGGATGCTGGTGGGGCTGGTCTTCACCTTCAGCTACATCGTCTACTTCAAGTTCGTAGCGCCGGAAATGAACAGCCCCGAGCATTGGTGGTTCGGCATCTCGCCGGAAGGGATCGGCACCCTGGGCATGATCTTCAACTTCGTGGTGTCGCTGGTGGTGTGCCGCTTCACCGCGCCGCCGCCGGCGGAGATCCAGCAGATCGTCGAGGAGATCCGTGTGCCGCGCGGTGCCGGCGCCGCGGTCGACCACTGAACCGAAGTCTGACCGCACACCGCCCCGGCGCACCGGGGCGGTGTCGTTGGTCGACGATGCCAACAGTGACGATACCGACAATGAGTACGCCAACAACACGAGGAGGCAACGATGAACTGGATGGAGAATGGCCTGTTGCTGCTCGGGCTGCTGGTCGTGGGGGTGAGCTACCTGCGCTACGTGCGGCGCACCCGCGATCTGCGCGGCGTGCTGCTGTTCTGGCAGCGACGAATGGTGCTCACGCCGACCGAGTTCAAGCTGCAGCGCGCGGGTATCGCGGTGCTGTTCGTGGGGGTGACGGTGCGCTATCTGGGCGTGATGCACGTGATCTGAGCGCCGTTGCCGCCACTCGCGCTGGTCGTCGGTGATCGGTACGCCAGCGCTTCGCCGCCGCCCGGGGCGGTGTTAGCATAGGCGCCCCACGAGCCCACGAATGACACCCGCGTCCAGCGGCGACCGGCGATCCTTGCCGTGTTGCGGGCAGCGGCGCGAAAGAGCGAAGCATGCAACGAGCCAGCGATCCCCTCGATAGCCGGCAGGCAGAGACTGCCGAGGCCGATGCGTCTGCCAAGGCCAGACGCGAATTCAACAAGCTGCAGAAGCGCCTGCGCCGCCAGGTCGGCAATGCGATCATCGACTACGGCATGATCCACGAAGGCGACAAGGTGATGGTGTGCCTGTCCGGCGGCAAGGACTCCTACACCATGCTGGAGATCCTGCTCAACCTGCAGCGCAACGCCCCGGTGGCGTTCGAGCTGGTGGCGGTCAATCTCGACCAGAAGCAGCCGGGCTTCCCCGAGCACGTGCTGCCCGACTATCTCGCCACCAAGAATGTCGCCTACCATATCCTCGAGCGCGACACCTATTCGGTGGTGAAGGAGAAGACCCCGGAGGGCAAGACCACCTGCGCGCTCTGCTCGCGTCTGCGCCGGGGCTCGCTCTACGGCTTTGCCGAGGAGATCGGCGCGACCAAGATCGCCCTTGGCCATCACCGCGAGGACATGCTCGAGACGCTGTTCCTCAACATGTTCTACGGCGGCACGCTCAAGTCGATGCCCCCCAAGCTGCTCTCCGACGACGGCAAGAACATCGTCATTCGCCCGCTGGCCTACTGCCGTGAGGCGGATATCGCCGAGTATGCGCGGCAGATGGCCTTCCCCATCATCCCCTGCAATCTGTGCGGCTCGCAGCCCAATCTGCAGCGCCAGGTGGTCAAGGAGATGCTGGCGGAGTGGGAGGCCAAGCACCCTGGGCGCCTGGAGACGATGTTCAAGGCGGTGACCAACGTTGCTCCCTCGCAGCTGGCCGATCGCGAGCTGTTCGACTTCGAAGGGCTCGAGGAGAGCCAGCGCCAGCGTCAGCAGACGCGAATCGCGGCGCTCGACCTGCTATCCCGCGAGGCCTGAGCGGCCGTTGGCGCTTCGCGCCCGATCGAGAGCCACGACCCACGATAGACGCCTACACCCGCCGGTGATCGCCGCCAGCGGGTCTGGGCGATGCCGCTGCGGGCTTAGCCGAGTGGCCCGCCGAGGATCGTCTTGCTCATCCCGCCCATGATATGGCGACCGTCCTCGGCGGCGAGTTCTGAGTACCACGCCCGGGTGGCGGCGGGGTCGGCGCCATGGGTCGTCTCGGCCCGCTTGCGCGCGCGGCTGACGATGTCGCCCACCCGCGCCACCCTGGCGGCGTCGTAGTGCGCAAGCGCCTCGGCGATGGCGTGGCCGCTGGCCTCGAGCGACTCGGCCAGCACCCAGGCGTCCTCCATCGCCTGGCAGCCGCCCTGACCCAGATCCGGTGCCATGCCGTGGGCGGCATCGCCGAGTATCGCCACCCTGGGGGCAACCAGCGTCTCCAGCGGGGCGATGTCGTGAATCTCCACCCGCGCCATGGCGGCGGGGTCGAAGCGCGCGATCAGCCGCTGCACCGGTGACGCCCAGCCGGCGAAGTGGTGCGCCAGCTCCTCGCGGTAGCGGGCGGGGTCGTTGTCGCTGCCGGCGGCTAGCGGGACATCGAAGAAGCAGTAGAACTCCGGGTGCGCCGGATCGCCGCTCATCGGCATCAGCGAGACCCGCTGGTGGTCGCCGACGTACTGGACCCAGTCATGCAGTGGCGCCAGATCCTCGCTGGCGGGCACGCGCACGTTCCAGTTGACGTAGCCGCAGTAGCGCCGCGGCACCGGCCGGCCCAGCGCCTGTTCGCGCAGTCGCGAATGGGTGCCGTCGGCGATTACCAGCAGATCGGCGTGGCGCTCGCTGCCGTCGTCGAAGTGCGCGGTGATGCCGGAAGCATCCTGGCGATAGTCGGTGCAGGCGGTGCCCAGGGTGACGGCCTCCGCGCCCACCGCATCGAGCAGCAGCTGCTGCAGCGCGGCGCGGGCCACGGGGCAGGCGCGCTGGCCGACCTCGGCATACAGCGGGGCGAGGCTGAAGTCGGTGAGTTGTGCGCCGTCGCGGGTGTAGTAGCTCATGCGCTGCATATCACCGCTGACGTGTTCCAGCGCCTCGCCTACGCCGAGTGCCTTGAGGATCTTGACCCCGTTGGACCACACCGAGATGGCGGCGCCCACCGGGCGCAGCTCGGCGACCCGGTCGACCACGGCCACCTGGTGTCCGCGGTGCTTGAGCGCCAGCGCGGCCGTCAGCCCGCCCATGCCGGCACCGATCACCAGAACGTTCAAGCTCATGCGTTATCCTCGCAAGCGTATTGTATTGTCGGGGGGATCGACGGCGAGCGGCGGCGTGGCGCTGCCGCGCTGGGCGCCTGACCGATCGAACAGGTTTTTTTCATCCTACGCAGAAACTGGGCTTCAGGGGAATGCCTGACAACGTCCACCAGGACGTTCTCGGACACTTCCGCCGTGGCTCCAGGCGATGCGTGGGCCGGGTAACGATCCGGGCAAGACGAGGAGGGGAGATGACGACCCACGCAGATGCCATGCCGGCACTCGACGCCGAAGATCGGCAGCGGATCGCCACCGCGCTGGCGCGGGGCGATGACACGTTGCACGAGACCGCGCTCGGCGGGGTACGGGTGTGCGGGGTGCAGCAGAGGCCGCGGCTGCTGCTGAGCCACGGTGCCGGGGCGGGGCACGACTCTCCCTTCCTGAGCCGTCTGCGCCACGCGCTGGCCGCTGGCGGCGTGCAGGTGATCGCGGTGGAGTTCGCCTACATGGCGCGCACGCGGCGCGAGGGTCGGCGACGGCCACCGCCGCGGGTCGAGGGGCTGGTGGCGGAGCTGAGCGCCTGGCGCCGGGCCATCGACGCTGACGGCCAAGCGCCGGCGTGGCTGGGCGGCAAGTCGATGGGTGGGCGGGTGGCCAGCCTGCTGGCGGCGCGGGAGCCGCTGCCGGGGCTGGTGCTGTGCGGCTATCCCTTCCATCCGCCGGGCAAGCCTGAGCGCCTGCGCCTCGATCACTGGCCTGAGCTCGAGTGTCCGCTGCTGCTTTTGCAGGGCACGCGGGATGCATTCGGGACCCGTGCGGAGGTCGAAGGGTATGCGCTGCCGGCGCAGCTCGAGTGCCATTTTCTCGACGGCGGCGACCATGACTGGCAGCCGCCCCGGCGCCTCGGCGTGAGTCAGGCTGAACTGATCGATACCGCTGCAGCCCTGATCAGCCGGCGCCTGGCGCAAGTCGATGAACGGCAGGGATAAATCGTTGCGGGAAAGCGGTTGACTTTCAACCGGCTACCGGTAGAATGCAGCGCCACGTGACCACGGGTGGTTAGCTCAGCTGGGAGAGCACCAGCCTTACAAGCTGGGGGTCACAGGTTCGAACCCTGTACCACCCACCATCGCGCAAGCGTTGGCACTGTGGATCACGTATTGGAAACTGGGGACCGGTAGTTCAGTTGGTTAGAATGCCGGCCTGTCACGCCGGAGGTCGCGGGTTCGAGTCCCGTCCGGTCCGCCATTTCCACCGATGTTCGGGAAGCGACAATTTTCCGGATGTCATTTGCAAGTCGCGTAGTGGGTATCAGGTAGGTGTTTCACGACTCAGACCCGATGCTTCGAGTGGACCGGTAGTTCAGTTGGTTAGAATGCCGGCCTGTCACGCCGGAGGTCGCGGGTTCGAGTCCCGTCCGGTCCGCCACACTTCGTGCCGCGCAGCGTCAGACGTTTTGGGTGGTTAGCTCAGCTGGTTAGAGCACCAGCCTCACATGCTGGGGGTCACAGGTTCGAGTCCTGTACCACCCACCATCGTCTCAGGATGATGGTCACCGATATATGCGGACCGGTAGTTCAGTTGGTTAGAATGCCGGCCTGTCACGCCGGAGGTCGCGGGTTCGAGTCCCGTCCGGTCCGCCATCGACGTCTCGACAGTATCGAGTATCCGCAGCGCCACGACAGTCGCTGTGAGCGAATCAACCAGCCAAGCGCTGGTTTTTTCGTTTCTGGCTCCGAGATCTTGCGCCACTGCCGATCGGCACCCTCCGCGCGCACTCTTGGCGGACTCTCTTCTTGCACGTGCTTTGTTGGTACGCCCTCTAGTGCGCATTCCTTCGCGCTGTCGCCCTCTCTTCTGCGCTCCCCGTGGCTATTTCCCGCTCACACTTCCGTGTTTTTCGCTCACCTGGCTTGCCAGGGGCTCCGCTCGCTCGAAGCGATGGCCCTGGGGCGCGATGAGTGTGTCCCTGGCGATGCCGCTTTGGTGCAATGGTCGCCGCCGTGGATTGGGTTACACTAGCGTTCATACGTGCGTTTGAATGCTGCCGTACACCGCTGCGTGGAGTCGACCGTGACCGCTTATCCGAATCTCTTTCGCCCGCTGCGTGTGGGCTCGCTGACCCTGCGCAATCGGGTCGTGATGGGCTCGATGCATACCAATCTCGAGGAGGCGCCCGGTGGCTTCGAGCGCCTGGCGGCCTTCTACGCCGAGCGGGCGCGCCGCGGGGTCGGCCTGATCGTGACCGGGGGTATCGCACCCAACGCCGAAGGTGCGGTCTTCGCTCATGCCGCCAAGCTGAGCGAGGCGGCGGAGTGCGAGGCGCACCGTCAGGTGGTGGCAGCGGTGCACGCCGAAGAGACGCCGATCTGCCTGCAGATCCTGCACGCCGGGCGCTACGCCTACTCGCCGGCGCTGGTCGCGCCCTCCGCCATCGCCGCGCCCATCAGTCGCTTCACCCCGCATGCCCTGAGCGATGCCGAGGTGCACCAGCAGATCGCGGACTTCGTGCGCTGCGCCGAGCTGGCCCAGCGTGCCGGCTACGACGGCGTCGAGGTGATGGGCTCGGAAGGCTATCTGATCAACCAGTTCCTGTGCGCGCGCAGCAATCAGCGCGATGACGCCTGGGGGGGCGACGCGACGCGGCGGCAGCGCTTCGCGCTGGAGATCGTGCGCGGCATTCGCCGCCGCTGCGGGGAGGACTTCGTACTGATCTTTCGCCTGTCGATGATCGATCTGGTCGAGGAGGGCAGTACCCAGGCCGAGATCGTGGCCCTGGCCACGGCACTGGAGGCGGCCGGGGTGGATGCGCTGGACTGCGGCATCGGCTGGCACGAGGCGCGGGTGCCGACCATCGTTACCAGCGTGCCGCGGGCGGCGTTCGTCGGCGTCTCGCGGGCGGTGCGCGCGGCTGTCGGCATTCCCACCCTGGCCACCAACCGAATCAACATGCCGGCGGTGGCGGAGCGTGTGCTGGCCGCAGGGCACGCCGATCTGGTCTCGCTGGCGCGCCCCTTCCTGGCCGATCCGGGCTGGGTCGAGAAGGCCGCCGAGGGGCGCGACGACGAGATCAACACCTGCATTGCCTGCAACCAGGCGTGCCTCGATCACACTTTCCAGGGCAAGCTGACCAGCTGTCTGGTCAATCCGCGTGCCTGTCACGAGACCGAGCTGGTGCTCGCGCCGACTGCTGCGCCGAAGCAGATCGCCGTGGTCGGCGCCGGGCCGGCGGGGCTGGCCACGGCGATCGCCTGCGCCGAGCGCGGCCACCGGGTCACCCTGTTCGAGCGTGAGCCGGAGATCGGCGGTCAGTTTCGCTACGCCCGGCGGATTCCCGGCAAGGAGGAGTTCGCCGAGACGCTGCGCTACTTCGAACGTCAGCTGGTGCGCTGGGGTGTCGATCTGCGCCTCGATCAGCAGGTCGATGCCCAGCAGCTGCTGGCGTTCGACGAGGTAGTGCTGGCCACCGGGGTCAAGCCGCGGGAGCTGCATCTGGAGGGCGCCGACCACCCCAGCGTCGTGCCCTATCCGCTGGCGATCCTGCATCCGGAACGGATCGGACGGCGGGTGGCGATCATCGGAGCCGGCGGGATCGGCTTCGACGTCGCTGAGCTGCTGGCCCACAGCGGGCAGCCGGCGCTGGACCTGAACGCCTGGTGCGACGAGTGGGGGGTGGATCTCGACGTGGCCGAGCCGGGCGGGCTCAAGCCGCGGCAGACGCCACTGCCCCCGCGCCAGATCACGCTGCTGCAGCGCAAGGCGGGCAAGCCGGGGGCAGGGCTGGGGGCGACCACGGGCTGGGTGCACCGGGCGGCGCTCAAGGCGCGCGGGGTGGAGAGCTGGGCAGAGTGTGACTATGTGCGCATCGACGACGCTGGCCTGCACCTGCGCGTGGCGGGGGAGCCGCGGGTACTCGAGGTCGACAGCGTGGTGGTGTGCGCCGGACAGGAGTCGGAGCTTGCGCTGCTCGACGATCTCACCCGCGCCGGCATCGGTACCCATCGCATCGGCGGCGCCGACGTGGCCGCCGAGATCGACGCCAAGCGGGCGATCGATCAGGGCACGCGGCTGGCGGCGCGGCTCTGAGCGCGTCGGCGGACGAGCGCGTGCCGCCCATGGCGGGTGGCTTCCGCCGTCGCGGCCAGGTGTTAGACTGCTGGGGTTGAGGAAGCGCAAGCCGCGACGATGGCGATCCTGTCGTCGCGGCTTGCGCTTCGCGTGATTCAGGCGTTCATGCCTGACCTCCGCACGAGCCTGGCTCGCGGGGGAGGGATCGTACAAGGACCCGCCCAATGACCTCTGACTGTACTCCTCGCTTTCTGGCGAGCGACAACACCTCCGGCATCTGCCCGGAAGCACTCGATTATCTGATCCAGGCCAACGCCAGTGACGACCTCGCCTACGGCAACGACGTCTGGACCCACCGCGCCGCCGACCGCTTTCGCGAGCTGTTCGACTACGACTGCGATGTCTTTTTCGTGTTCAACGGCACCGCCGCCAACTCGTTGACGCTGGCCGCCCTCGGCCAGAGCTATCACAGCGTGATCTGTCACGAACTGGCACACATCGAGACCGACGAGTGCGGCGGCCCGGAGTTCTTCTCCAACGGCTCCAAGCTGCTCACCTGTCCCGGCGAAGAGGGCAAGCTCACCCCCGAGGGGATCGAGCGTCTGGTGGTGCGCCGCAGCGATATCCACTACCCCAAGCCGCGGGTGGTCTCGATCACCCAGGCCACCGAGGTGGGCACCGTCTATTCGCGGGAGGAGCTGCTGGCGATCCGCACCATGGCCGACAAGTACGATCTGCGCATGCACATGGATGGCGCACGCTTCGCCAACGCCTGCAGTGCCCTGGACGCCACGCCGGCCGAACTCACCTGGCAGGTCGGGGTCGACGTGCTGTGCTTCTCCGGCACCAAGAACGGTCTGCCGATGGGCGAGGCGATCCTGTTCTTCAACAAGGGCCTGGCCGAGGATTTCGCCTATCGCTGCAAGCAGGCCGGTCAGCTCGCCTCCAAGATGCGCTTCATCGCGGCACCCTGGCTGGGGCTTTTGGAGACCGGCGCCTGGCGGCGCAATGCCGACCACGCCAACGCCATGGCGCGCTATCTCGCCGAAGGGCTGGCGGCGCTACCCGGTGTCCGGCCGATGTTCCCGACCGAGGCCAACAGTGTCTTCGTCAGCCTGCCGGCGCCGGTGATCGAGGCGCTGCGGGTCAAGGGCTGGACCTTCTACACCTTCATCGGCGCCGGCGGGGCGCGTTTCGTCTGCTCGTGGAACACCACCACCGAGCTGCTCGACGACCTGCTCTCCGACGCCCGTGCGGCGATGGATCACGCCGCTCGCTGACCCGTCGCGGGGCTTCCCGCTATCGCCGCAGGCGCTTTCCGGGCCGTCAGAAGCCCCTTCCGGTCGCGCCAGGTGCGTGATTTCTCAGCGCTTTCAAGTGCTTGCCCCGACCTTGGTCGGGGTCTTCATTTTTTCCGCGCAAATTGCCGTGCATCGAACCCTGATCGTGGTAGCGTGTTCTAAAGCGAGCTTGTCGACGCTGCGTCGTTGTGACTCGACTCTTGGGTCTACCCGGCGCTCCGTGCATCTGTCTATGCTGATAGTCAGCTAGCCCGGCTGACAGGGTGAGTGCCCTGAGCGGTTGGGGGTCACGACCAGGAGGCTTCCATGAGTATCTTCGATCACGTCCAGAGTCGTTACGAGCGGGTTCAGAAAGAAGAGATGAGCCTGGAGGAGTATCTCGAACTGTGTCGAAAGGAGCCCAGCGTCTACGCCAGCGCCGCCGAACGTCTGCTCGCTGCCATCGGTGAACCGCAGACCATCGATACGGCCAAGGACCCCCGCCTGTCGCGGATCTTCTCCAACAAGGTGATCCGCCGTTATCCCGCCTTCGCCGAGTTCTACGGCATGGAGGAGGCGATCGAGCAGATCGTCGCTTACTTCCGCCACGCCGCCCAGGGGCTCGAGGAGCGCAAGCAGATCCTCTATCTACTGGGCCCGGTGGGCGGCGGCAAGTCATCGCTGGCCGAGCGCCTGAAGCTGTTGATGGAGCGCGTGCCCTTCTATGCGATCAAGGACTCGCCGGTCTACGAATCCCCCCTGGGGCTGTTCTCGCCGGAGGAGGATGGCGAGCTGCTCTCCCAGGAGTACGGCATTCCGACGCGCCACCTGCACGGGCCGATGTCGCCCTGGGCGGCCAAGCGGCTCAAGGAGTTCGGCGGTGACCTGTCGCAGTTCCGCGTGGTCAAGCTCTACCCGTCGCGGCTCAACCAGATCGCGCTGTCCAAGACCGAGCCCGGCGACGAGAACAATCAGGACATCTCCTCGCTGGTGGGCAAGGTCGATATCCGCCAGCTCGAGCTCTACTCCCAGGACGACCCCGACGCCTACAGCTTCTCCGGCGGCCTGTGCCGGGCCAACCAGGGGTTGATGGAGTTCGTCGAGATGTTCAAGGCGCCGATCAAGGTGCTGCATCCGCTGCTGACCGCGACCCAGGAGGGCAACTACAACCCCACCGAGGGGATGGGCGCGATTCCCTTCGACGGCATCATCATGGCCCACTCCAACGAGAGCGAGTGGCAGCAGTTCCGCAACAACCGCAACAACGAGGCGTTTCTCGACCGCGTCTACATCGTCAAGGTGCCTTACTGCCTGCGGGTCTCCGAAGAGATCAAGATCTACCAGAAGCTGCTCGAGCACTCCTCCCTCGACGCGGCACCCTGCGCCCCCGACACCCTGCGCATGCTGGCCCAGTTCTCGGTGCTCTCGAGGCTCAAGGAGCCGGAGAATTCGAGCATCTACTCCAAGATGCGCATCTACGACGGCGAGAATCTCAAGGATACCGATCCCAAGGCCAAGTCGATCCAGGAGTACCGCGACGCCGCCGGGGTCGACGAGGGCATGACCGGGCTCTCCACCCGCTTCGCCTTCAAGATCCTCTCCAAGGTGTTCAACTTCGACACCCAGGAGATCGCCGCCAACCCGGTGCACCTGCTCTACGTGCTGGAGCAGGCGCTGGAGCGCGAGCAGTTGCCCAAGGAGACCCACGAGCGCTATCTGCGCTTCATCAAGGAGTATCTGGCGCCGCGCTACGTCGACTTCATCGGCAAGGAGATCCAGACCGCCTATCTGGAGTCCTACACCGAGTACGGCCAGAACATCTTCGACCGCTACGTCACCTACGCCGACTTCTGGATTCAGGATCAGGAGTACCGCGATCCGGAGACCGGCGAGCTGTTCGACCGCCAGGCGCTCAACGAGGACCTGGAGAAGATCGAGAAGCCGGCGGGGATCTCCAATCCCAAGGATTTCCGCCACGAGGTGGTCAACTTCGTGCTGCGCGCGCGGGCCCACAACAACGGCATGAACCCCAACTGGCAGTCCTACGAGAAGCTCAAGGGGGTGATCGAGCACAAGATGTTCGCCAACACCGAAGAGCTCTTGCCGGTGATCTCGTTCAACGCCAAGGCGTCGGCCTCCGACCAGCGCAAGCACGAGGACTTCGTCGACCGCATGGTCATGCGCGGCTATACCGAGAAGCAGGTGCGGTTGCTCTCCGAATGGTATCTGCGCGTGCGCAAGTCGCAGTAGGTCGACCGCGGCCAGACGCCGAGGTCAGCGGGCGCGCGGGGCGGGTCGCCGCGCGTCTTACGGGCGGCGGCCAGCCTCCGCGGGCCGCCGCCGCAGCCAGTCTGCGGGAGGTGCCATGAGCTATTTCATCGACCGGCGGCCCAATGCGCGCAACAAGAGCGCGGTCAACCGCCAGCGGTTTCTCAAGCGCTACCGGGCGCATATCAAGCGCGCGGTGGAGGAGTCGGTCAATCGGCGTTCGATCACCGACATGGAGCGCGGCGAGAAGGTCTCGATCCCCTCCCGCGATATTTCCGAGCCTTCTTTCCAGCACGGCCCGGGCGGGCGTCGCACCATCGTCAGCCCTGGCAACAAGCAGTTCGCCGAGGGCGATCGTCTGCGCCGGCCGAGCGGCGGTGCAGGGGGCGGTGGCAGCGGCGAGGGGCAGGCGTCGAACCAGGGCGAGGGGGTCGACGAGTTCGTGTTCACCCTGTCGCGGGAGGAGTTCCTCGACTTCGTCTTCGACGGGCTGGCACTGCCGCATCTCGAGCGCAAGCAGCTGCGCGTGCTCGAGGAGACGCGTCCGGTGCGCGCCGGGATCTCCAAGGAGGGGGTGCCGGCGCGGATCAACATCGTGCGCTCGATGCGTGAGGCCCAGGCCCGGCGCATCGGCATGCGCGCGCCGCTCAAGCGCGCCCTGCGCGAGGCCCAGGAGGCGCTCGCGGCAGAGGAGCGTCAGGACCCGGTGCTACGCAATCCGGCGCGGATCGACGAACTCAAGTCCGAGATCGCGCGGCTCGAGAAGCGCATCGCCGCGATTCCGTTCCTCGATACCTACGATCTGCGCTACAACCACCTCACCCATCAGCCGATGCCGTCCAATCAGGCGGTGATGTTCTGCGTGATGGATGTCTCCGGCTCGATGACCCAGGCGCACAAGGACATCGGCAAGCGCTTCTTCCTGCTGCTCTACCTGTTCCTCGAGCGCAACTACGAGAAGGTCGAGCTGGTCTTCGTGCGCCACCATACCGTGGCCAAGGAGGTCGACGAGGAGGAGTTCTTCTATTCGCGCGAGACCGGCGGCACCATCGTCTCCAGCGCCCTGACCCTGGTCGATCGCATCATCGAGGCGCGCTACTCGCCGGAGCAGTGGAATCTCTATGTCGCCCAGGCCAGCGACGGCGACAACTGGGACGACGACTCCGCGACCTGTCTCAAGCTGCTCGACGAGTCGCTGATGGCCAAGCTGCAGTACTTCACCTACGTCGAGATCACACCCCACGCCCATCAGGCGCTGTGGGACGCTTACGCTACGATCAAGACAGCCTATCCCGAGCGCTTCGCGATGGAGCAGATCGTGCAGGCGGAGGACATCTACCCGGTCTTCCGCGAGCTCTTCCGTCAGCGTGCCGAAAGCTGAGGTCGGTATGGCCACCGAGGAGACACCGATGACGCGACGCAAGCCCATTGCCACCGGTTCGGACTGGAACTTCGAGACGCTCGAGCGCTACGAGCAGGCGATCGCCGAGCTGGCGCGGGAGTACCGGCTCGACACCTACCCCAATCAGATCGAGATCATCACCTCCGAGCAGATGATGGACGCCTACGCCAGCGTGGGCATGCCGGTCGGCTATCACCACTGGTCGTTCGGCAAGCAGTTTCTGTCGGTGGAGCAGGCCTATCGGCGCGGTCAGATGGGACTCGCCTACGAGCTGGTGATCAACTCCGACCCCTGCATCGCCTACCTGATGGAGGAGAACTCGCTGATGATGCAGGTGTTGGTGATCGCCCACGCCTGCTATGGCCACAACTCCTTCTTCAAGGGCAACTACCTGTTCCAGACCTGGACCGACGCCTCGGCGATCGTCGATTACCTGGTGTTCGCGCGCAAATACGTGGCCCAGTGCGAGGAGCGCCACGGGGTGGAGGCGGTGGAGCAGCTGCTCGATGCCTGCCACGCACTGCAGAACTACGGTGTCGACCGCTACAAGCGGCCATCGCCGATCTCCGCCGAGGCCGAGGCGCGACGCCAGGAGGAGCGCGAGGCCTACCTCCAGACCCAGGTCAATACCTTGTGGAGCACCATTCCCGAGCGCGCCGCGCCGCTCGCCGACAGTCTGTTGCTGGATAGCGAGAACGACCCCCTCGGCCTGCATCGCCATGGCCGCTACCCCAGCGAGCCGCAGGAGAACCTGCTCTACTTCCTGGAAAAGAATGCCCCGCTGCTCGAGCCGTGGCAGCGCGAGATCGTGCGCATCGTGCGCAAGCTCGCCCAGTACTTCTATCCCCAGCGCCAGACCCAGGTGATGAACGAGGGCTGGGCCACCTTCTGGCACTACACGCTGATGAACCGGCTCTACGATGACGGCCTGATCGACGAGGGGATCATGCTCGAGTTCCTGCAGTCGCACACCTCGGTGGTCAGCCAGCCGGACTACGACAGCCCCTATTTCGGTGGCATCAATCCTTACGCGCTGGGGTTCGCCATGTTCAGCGATATCCAGCGTATCTGTCAGGCGCCGACCGATGAGGATCGCGAGTGGTTCCCCGAGATCGCCGGCAGCGATTGGCTCGACACGCTGCACTTCGCCATGCACAACTTCAAGGATGAGTCGTTCATCCAGCAGTTCCTGTCGCCCAAGGTGATCCGCGATCTCAAGCTGTTCAGCCTGGTCGACGATGACCGTGATGACAGCCTGCAGATCGAGGCGATCCACGATGATCGGGGCTATCGCCGTATCCGCGAAGCGCTCAGCGTGCAGTACGCGCTCTCGGCACGGGAGCCCAATATCCAGGTGTGGGAGGCGGATATCCGCGGTGACCGCTCACTGACCCTGCGCCACGTGCAGGACCGGCGCCGGCCGCTGGGGCAGAGCCTGTTCCCGGTGCTGCGCCACCTGCATCAGCTGTGGGGCTTCCCGGTCAAGCTGGAGTCGATCGAGAACGGTGATACGGTGCGCCGCTACCAGTGGCCGATCCCCGAGGCGGGGCGCGAGTCGGCGTGAAGCCCACCGGTGTGCGTGCCTTGGCACGTCTGTCACAACCGATAAACGAAGTGGGCTTATCCGGCGGCAGGGCGTCGCGAGGGCGCTGTAAACCCCTCCCTGGGCGCTACCTTTGCCATCCATGGCAAAGGACCCTCGCTTTGCTCTGCCCCCCGCGCCCACCATCAGCGGGTATGGAAATAAGCGCTTGGGGTTATTCCGAGGTCCAGCTCATACACCAGCCGTCGGGAGAGACGCGGTGCTCGGGAAACAGCGAGCAGCGCTGGCCGGCGCTGAAGAAATCACAGTTGGCGCAGCGCCGTCCGGCGCGGTAGGCGGGGTCGTCCTGGGCGGCGCTGGCCTGCTCGACGTAGCGCATCGCCCGCGCCTGCCTGGCGGCGGGGTCGAGCATCGGAGCGGATTGGGCCCAGGCGCGCCAGCCGGGCGCCAGCAGCAGGCCGGCGGAGAGCGCGGCGCCACGGCACAGGAAACGGCGGCGATCGATGGACATGCTAAGGCTCCTCGGTGTGGGCGATGGGCAGGGGCGGTGCGGCGTGCCGCCGCGAGGCCTCGGGCGTGGCCTGAGTATGGCGGCCCACAGTGGTGGCGCTCAAGCGCAGGCGCCGTCCGAGAGCTGATATACTCGCGTCCGAGCCTTCATTCTTGATTGTCGTGGTCCCGCCCGGGGCCACCCGCCGGTGGGAGAGAGAGATGCAGAACGCGGTCATTCTGATCAACGTCGAAAAGGGCCGGATTCGCGGTGTCGCCGAACGTCTCGCCGATCTCGAAGGGATCAGCGAAGTCTACTCGACCTGCGGCCGCTACGATCTCATCGCCATCGCGCGCACGCCGGATTTCGAGTCCCTCGCGACCCTGGTCACCGAGCGTCTGATGAGCGTCGACGGCATCCGTGAGACCGAAACGCTCAACGCCATGCAGGTGCACTCGCGCCACGACCTCGACGCCATGTTCTCGGTCGGCCTCTGAGCGCGGGGTGGGGCGCCGTCGATCCGCCGGAGCGCTGACGCGGCTCTGGCGCACCTCCAAGATCTCGATCGTCTTCGTCGTCGTTATCGGCGGGCTCTGGTACTACCACGAAAGCGGGGTACGCGATCAGCTCAGCTGGATGGGCGTGCCCGAGTGGCAGTGGACCGATTGGCGCAGCTGGAACCGGGTGCTGCGCAATGACGGCTTCCTGCTCGGCTGGTCCGATCTGCGTGCCGGCCCGCTGTGGGTGGGTTATTCGCTGACACGGGTGGATGACCCGCACAGCCTGCCGCGGCCCGACCATTTCTCGCCCGACTGGCGCAGCCTGTGGCCGATCACCAGCAGCGACTACACCCGCAGCGGCTATGACCGCGGCCATATGGCACCCAACTACGCCATGGCGGTCACCCATGGGCGGAGCGCCCAGCTCGACAGCTTTCTGATGACCAACATCACACCGCAGCGACCGAAGCTCAATCGGCAGCTGTGGCAGCGCCTGGAAGAGGCGGTGATGGACGATTTCGTGCCCCGCTTCGGCAGCGTCTGGGTGCTGACCGGGCCGGTCTATGACGACCAGTGGCTGCATCGGGTCGGCTTCTCGCAGATCCCGCAGGCGTTCTACAAGATCATCGTGGTGCCGGGGAACACGCCGCGGGCGATCGCCTTCCTGATGCCTCAGTCGGTCAGCGGCAAGGAGCCGCTGGACCGTTTCCTGGTGACCATCGACGAGATCGAGGCGCGTACCGGTCTCGACTTCTTCCCGCAGTTGAGCGAGCAGGTCCAGCAGCGCCTCGAAGGGCATGTCGATACCACCGGCTGGGGCCTCGAGGCGGTCTCCCGGCGCCCCGGCCGCTATCACTGAGCGGGGCGCTTCGGTGCCCGGCCCGCGTGGCCGACCCACCGCTGCCAACCGAACCGGTCAACTCCGCTGTTAGCGTGTGATGCCGCTCCCTCGGGTCACGCCAGTCGCTGGCGCAGAAACGCCGCGGCCTGGTCGAGGACGCTGACGGCGGCGGAGACGGCGCCGGCCATCTCGATGAAGCCGTGGATCATGCGCGGCACCTCCACATAGCTCACCGCCACGCCGGCTGCCTGCAGCTTGTCGCGATAAAGCCGCCCTTCATCGAGCAGGGCGTCGAATTCGGCGGTCACGATCAGTGCCGGTGGCAGCGCCTGCAGATCGCTTGCCAGCAGCGGCGAGACGCGCAGGTCGCGGGTGTCGAAGCCGCCGATGAAGGGCTCGGCCATGGCGCGCATCAACTCGGTGGTGAGCGGTGGCACCTGGCCGTTGCGCTGGCGTGACGGCAGCGCATCCGACTCGGGAGTGAGGTCGAGACCTGGGTAGAACAGCACCTGGGCGCGCAGCGCCACCGCGCTGTCACGCAGCTGCTGGCAGGCCATGGCGGCGAGGCCGCCGCCGGCGCTGTCGCCGGCCACCGCCAGGCGCGAGGCATCCAGGCCCAGTGATTCGGCGTTGGCGGCGATCCAGCGAATCGCGGCGAGCACGTCCTCGGGGCCATCCGGCGCCGGGTGCTCCGGGGCCAGGCGGTAGTCCACCGCGATCAGGGCCTCGCCGGAGGCGTGGGCGAGGCGCCGGCAGATCTTGTCGTGGCTGTCGAGATCGCCAATGATCCAGCCGCCGCCGTGGAGATAGATCGTCGCGGCTGTCGGCGCCGCGTCCGCCGGGCGCGGGCGGTAGAGCCGCAGCGGGATCGGGCCCAGCGGCCCCTCGGCGGAGAGATCGCGGACCTCGTGCATGGGCTTTGCCTCACCGCCTAGGTGATCGCCCAGCGTGCGGTAGACCTCGCGCATCTGGGTGATCGGCAGGGTCTCCAGCGGTGGCAGCGACTGCGCCGCCATCTCGCCCAGGACTGTCTGGACCTCGGAATCGAGACGGGAAAGATCGAACGGTGCCGGCATGGCGTTCTCCTCGGCAGATGAGTGGGGCGGCCACGCCCACCGGCGTGGCCGCTAGGTTTCGTACGCAGCCTGGTCAAGCGATCAGTATCAGGGCGTCCAGGGCGAGCACCCCTTGGCCCTCGGGGTAGACCATGACCGGGTTGAGGTCGATCTCGACCAGCCGCGGCTCGGCCTGCATCAGTGCGCCCAGCGCGGCCACCAGCTCGGCCAGGGCATTCACGTCGCAGGCCGGCCTGCCGCGGTGGCCATGGAGCAGCGCCGCGCCCTGCAGCTTATCCAGCTCGCGTCGCACCGCCATCGGCGTCAGATCCGCCGGCAGCAGGCGCACGTCGCGCAGCACCTCGGCAGTGACGCCGCCGAAACCGACCAGCACCACCGGCCCCCACTGAGGGTCGTGGCGGGCGCCGACGATCATCTCGCAGCCGGCGGCGCCCATGCGCTCGACCAGTATGCCATCCAGCGGTGTGTCCGGTGCCAGGCGCGCCAGGTCCTGATGCAGCCGCTCCCACGCCTGGGCCAGTTCCGTCTCGCCTTCGACCCCGAGTACGACCCCGCCGACATCGCTCTTGTGGCTCAGCGCCGCTGCCTGGGCCTTGAGGGCTACCGCGCCACCCAGGCGGGCGGCGATACGCTGGGCCTCGGTCAGCGAGGTGGCCAGCTCGCCCGCGCCGAAGGGTACGCCGAGCGGCGCCAGCAGCTGTTTGGCGCGATACTCGGGGATCACGCCGCCCTGCTCGGGCAGCGCCAGGCCGTGTGCCGCCGGCGGCACGCGCCCGCTGTCGCGTGTGGCCAGCGGATGCAGCCGGGCGATGGCGCGCAGCGCGCGCTCGTGGCTGGGGAAGTAGGGCACGCCCAGGGCGCGCAGCTCGCTGACATAGTCCGCGGGGATTTCGGCGCCCTCGTCGAGGCCGGCGCAGATCAGCGGCAGTGCCGGGCGCCGTTCGCGCACCGCCTGCAGCACCGGTGGCAGCTTGATCCGGCAGGTGACCGGGTCGGTCTGGATCAGGCCGACCAGCACCGTACCGAAACGGGTGTCCTCGAACAGGGCTTCCAGCGTACGCCGGTAGAGCTGCGGGTCGACCAGACCCTGGGCGGTGAGGTCGAGCGGGTTGCTCACCTCGACGAACGGCGGTAGTGCCTCGCGCAGCGCCGGCGAGTCGGCACTGCCGATCGTCGGCAGGGGCAGCTCGAGCGCCTCGCACAGATCGAGGCAGAGCGCCTTGAACGCGCCGGACTCACCGACGATGGCGGTACCGGCCGAGGGGAGCGCCGGGCAGCGCAGGGCGATCTCGGCGATGTCGCCGAGCTCCTCCAGGGTCTCGGCCAGTACCACCCCGGCGCGCTCGACCAGGGTGCGCATCACCGCATGGTCCCCGGCCAGGGCGCCGGTGTGGGTGGCGGCGGCGGCGCGGGCCGCGCTGCTCCTGCCCGGATGCAGCAGAATCAGCCGCTTGCCCTGGGCTTCGGCTCGCCGTGCCAGCGCCAGCAGGCGCTGCGGCTGGCGGAACTGCTCGGCGATCATCGCGATCACCGCGGTATCCGGATCGTCGAGCAGATAGTCGAGATAATCCTCCAGGTGGCTGGCCGCCTCGTTGCCGGTGGAGATGGCGCAGGCGAGCGGTAGCCCGCGGCTCGCCAGGGTGGTGTTGAGCACCGTCATCATGGCGCCGCTCTGGGAGAGAATGCCGATCGCCGGCTGGCTGCGGTGACGCTCGGCCTCGTCCTCGCTGATCGCCACTTCGATGAAGGTCAGCGGCAGGCGCTGGCGGTAGTCGATGCCTCCCAGGCAGTTGGGGCCCTGCACCAGCATGCCGGCGTCGGCGGCGATGCGCGCGATCTCGCGCTGCTGCGCCAGTCCCGCCTCGCCGGCCTCGGCGAAGCCGGCGGAGAAGATCACCACCGCGCCGACCCGGCGGGCGGCGAGTTCGCGTACCGCTTCCACCACCCCCGCCTGGGGGATTGCCAGCAGTGCCACATCGACCCCCTCGGGCAGCGCGGCGATGCTCTCCAGGCACGGGCGGCCGGCGATCTCCGCACGTTTGGGGTTGATCAGGTGAATCTCGCCGGCATAGCCGTTGCGGGTCAGGTTACCGAGCACCGCGGCACCGAGTGCGCCCGGGGTGGCCGAGGCGCCGACGATGGCGATCGCTCGCGGCGTCAGCAGACGCCGCACCGCGCCCTCTGGCAGGCGCCGGGACGCCTGCTGCGATGAGTCCGACATGATGCTGCCTCCTCTCGGTTGGGCTCAGGCGTCGCGGGAGTGCGCGCGGTCGTAGGCGCCCAGACCGGGCTTGTAGCGCTTCTCGTCGAGGAACTGGCGCAGCCCTTCGTGGCGTCCGCTGTCGTCACGGCTGTTGGCGGCCTCCTGGGCGCGTACCAGGTAGTCCTCGGCATTGTCGTAGGTCATCTCGCGGACCCGGCGCAGGGCATCCTTGGTCGCCTTGAGGGCGATCGGGTTCTTCTCGAGCAGCAGTGCCGCGACCTCGGCGACCCGCGCCTGCAGCTGTGCCAGCGGCAGCGCCTCGTTGACCAGCCCCCACTCGGCGGCGGTGGCGCCATCGATCGGCTCACCGGTCATGGCGTGGTACATCGCGCGGCGGAACGAGAGCAGCTCCACCGCCACCTTGGAGGCGCCACCACCCGGCAGGATGCCCCAGTTGATCTCGGAGAGGCCGAACTTGGCCTCCTCGGCGGCGAACGCCAGATCGCAGGCGAACAGCGGGCCGTAGCCGCCACCGAAGCACCAGCCGTTGACCATGGCGATGGTCGGCTTCTCGTACCAGCGCAGGCGGCGCCACCAGCCGTAGCTCTCGCGCTGGGCCTGGCGGGTGCCGGCGAGGCCGTGGGCCTCGGTATCGCGGAAGTACTGCTGCAGGTCCATGCCGGCGGTCCAGGCGCTGCCTTCGCCGCTGAGCACCAGCACGCCGACCTCCGGGTGGAACTCGAGGGCGTCGAGAACCTCCAGCATGCGACGGTTGAGGGCCGGGCTCATGGCGTTGCGCTTCTCCGGGCGGTTGAACTTCACCCAGGCGACGCCGGAGTCGATGGTGTAGGTGACGGTCTCTTCTTCGATATGTGACGTTGACATGGCAAAACCTCGCGAGTCGGGGGCAGTGAGCTGCGGCGTGGCGCCAAAAGGGCGCGACGGGGGCAGCGGAAAGGTGACGGATACGGCGCGACCCGCGGCGCCGATGCGGCGCCGCGGGCAGCGTTCAGAATGGGTAGCTCGGTGGCGTCTCCTTGAGCGTGACCCACTGCCAGTGGGTGTACTGCTCCCAGTCGGCTGGGCCGCCGACGCTGGTGCCGTTGCCCGAGCTGCCGGTGCCGCCGAAGGGGTTGACCACCTCGTCGGCGACGGTCTGGTCGTTGATGTGTAGAAGCCCGGTGTGGAGCTTGTCGCCCAGCGCCATGGCGCGTCCCACCGAGGCCGAGAGAATCCCCGCGGAGAGGCCGTAGTCGGTTGAGTTGGCCAGCGCCGCGGCCTCGTCGTCGTCGTCGAAGACGATCACGTTGGCCACTGGGCCGAAGATCTCCTCGTCGAAGGCACGCATGCCCGGGCGCACGTTGGAGAGCACGGTGGCGGCGTAGAACAGCCCCTCGTGGGTGCCGCCGGCTTCGAGCACTGCACCGGCGGCGACGCTGTCATCGACGATCGCCTTGACGTGATCGAGCTGGCGCCGGTCGATGATCGGCCCCAGCGCCACCGTGTCCTTGGCCGGGTCGCCCACCGGCAGCTGGCGTGCCTTCTCGGCCAGACGCTCGGTCAGCGCCGCGGCCAGGCGGCGCTGGACCAGCACACGGCCGGTGGCCATGCAGATCTGGCCCTGGTGGAAGTAGGCACCGAAGGCGATCGCCGATACCGCCTGGTCGAGGTCGGCGTCGTCGAGCACGATCAGCGAGTTCTTGCCGCCCAGCTCCAGCGACACCTTCTTGAGATGGCGCCCCGCCAGCTCGCCGATCCGACGCCCGGCGGCGGTGGAGCCGGTGAAGGCGATCATCGGCACGCCAGGCGCCTCGACCAGCGCCTGGCCGGCCTCGGCATCCCCTGGCAGCACGTGCAGCAGCCCTTTGGGCAGGCCGGCGGCGCTGAGGACCTCGGCGATTGCCAAGCCGCCGGCGTAAGGGGTGCGCGGATCGGGCTTGATCACCACGGCGTTGCCCACGGCCAGCGCCGGCGCCACCGAGCGCAGCGACAGCACCAGCGGGAAGTTGAACGGTGAGATCACGCCGACCACACCGAGCGGCAGGCGGCGTGCAAGGCTCAGTCGTCCGGGGGGACTCGGCAGGACCTGACCGGTGGCCTGCAGCGGCATGGCGGCGGCGCGCTGCAGCAGTACGATCGCCTCGCGCACCTCGTGCTCGCCCTTGGGCAGGATCGCCCCCGTCTCGCGGGCGATCAGGCTCGCCACCGCGGGCGCCTGCGCTTCGAGCAGCGCGGCGGCGCGATGGAATACCGCGGCGCGTTCGCGGGGCGGGGTCGCAGCCCAGGCGCGCTGGGCTTCCCGGGCCTGGGTCACGGCGCGCGTGACGGCGGCGGCATCGGCCTTGCCCACGGTATGCAGCGGCGTGCCGGCGGCGGGCTCGATCACCGTCAGGGTGGCGTCGGCCTCGATCCAGTCACCGTCGAACAGCTTGGCGTGCCAGCGCGCGGGGTCGGGGAGTCGGATGGGGGTATCGCTCATGGCGCATCTCCACAGGGGTGAGGGGTCACAGGGCGGTGGCTGCCAGGCCGCCGTCGATGGGTAGATTAACGCCGTTGATCCAGCGCGCAGCGTCGGAGAGCAGGAACACGATCCCCTCGGCCACCTCGTCGGCAAACGCCGGGCGCTTCATCTTGGCCGCATCCGCGGCCACCCGATCGGGGCCCAGCATGGTGACGAAGTCGTCCAGGATGGGGGTGAACACCGGTCCGGGGGCGACGCAGTTGACGCGCACGTCGTGGCTCGCGAACCAGGGCCGCGAGCAGCGTGCGCTCCAGACGATCAGCGCCTCCTTGAAGTACTGATAGCAGCTCTCGGCCGGCACCGGATTGGCCGTCAGCCACTGCTCGCCGGCGGCGAAGTCGGGGGTGTCGGCGAGGGCGCGATGGGCTGCCAGACGTTCGGCCCAGGCGGCGCCGAGGATCGAGGCGACATTGACCACGCTGCCGCCGGTGAGCCGCGGCAGCAGCGCCTGGCTCAGATGGCGCAGACCCAGATAGTTGACCCTTGCCACCAGCGCCGGATCGGCGGTGCCGGGTACTCCGGCGATATTGGCCAGCCCGTCGAGGCGTGCGGGAAGAGCCGCGATCAGGGCGTCGATCGCCTGCGGATCGCTCAGATCGGCCTGGTGAAAGGCGTCCAGGGTCATGTCGACCGGATGGCGGTCGACCCCGATCACCCGGGCGCCGTGAAAGCGCGCCAGACGCGCCACTTCGTTGCCGATACCCGAGGCGACACCGGTGACCACCAGGGTTTTGCCGTAGAGTTGCATGTCTAGACTCCTCTGCGCGATGGCATGATCGCGCCTTAGAAACTGTGGACGAACTGCAGGTTGAGGCTGTTGCCGGCGGCGGCGTTCTCGACCTTCAGCGGAAAGTAGAGATTGACGTTGAGCAGGTTGTTGGCGTCGAAGCGATAGGAACCGCCCGGCCCCAGATAGAGCAGGGTCTGGCGTGAATCGGCCACGCGCTCGCCATTGGTGCGGTTGTCGCTCAACTGGCGCAGGTAGAAGCCGTTGATGCCCAGGCGCAGCGCATCGTTGACGGCGTAGGAGCTGGCGAGGTTGATCCAGGCGGCATCCCCGGCCTGGCCGTTGTGGAACGCAAAGCCGGGGATGGTGGGCGGGGCGCCGGCGCGGTCGGTCTCGAAGTTGTAGAGGTAGTTGAGGCGGGCGCTGATCTCCCACGCCGGGGTGGGCAGCACGGTCATGGCCCAGTTGGGCAGCAGCGACCAGTAGCCATCGCCGGGGTTGAGGGCGCGGTCGCGATCGAACTTGCCCACCGGCGCGATCACGTCGAACTCGAAGCGCTGGGAGAACACCGGGCGCCCCTGGCGCAGGATCGGGGCCATCTGCAGATAGGGGCCGAAGGTGATGTCACCCAGCCCGAAGCCGTTGTCGCGCAGGGTGACTGGGCTGTCGTCGGCGAAGGAGGCGTGCAGATTGACCAGCGGCACCAGGGCGGTGAAGCCGAGCCAGCCACCCCACAGACGATAGGGCGAGGTGTAGGCGAACTGGGTGATCAGTGCGGTGGTGTCGATCTGCGGATCACGAAAGGCGGGGGAGTCGTCGCCGTTGGCGTCCTTGATCGCGTCGAGGTGCGAAAGGCGCGCGTACTGAATGTAGGTCCAGCCCTCTCCGAGGCGGCCGAAGCCATCCATGAAGCTGGTGCCGCCGGTGTTCAGGCCGGAGCGCAGCTGCACCGTCTGCGGCATCGACTGGGCGTCGGCCTGGGGGGCGAGCAGCAGCCCCGCGGCGAGGGTCAGGGCCAGGCTCAGCAGTGCCCGGGTGGCACGGCTCAGGCCAGATGTTCGAGCCGCGCCAGTGCGGCCAGCAGTGCCTCGCCGTGGGTCGGTCCGAGCTGCTCCAGCAGCCGCGCTTCCATCTCGCGTACCGCTAGCTCGGTCTCGTCGAGCAGCTCCTTGCCCGCGGCGGTCAGATGCAGGTGCTGCATGCGCCGATCCTGCTGGCCGCGAACCTGGCGCAGCAGCCCGCGCTTCATCAGTCGCGCCACCACGATGGCCAGGTTGGGCGGTGAGACGTCCAGTATCTCGGCCAGCTGGCGTTGATTGACGCCCGGGTTGGCATCCACCAGTACCAGCAGCGAATAGTCCACCGGCTTGAGCTCGAAGCGAGCCATGCACTCCAGGAACAGGCGGCGTATGCGCAGCTCGGTGCGGGTGATGCGGAACCCGAGTAGACGCGTCAGGCGCGACTGGTCGAGCGTGTCGGGGGAAGCTGGGGCATCTGAAGTCATGCGCGCGGGATCGGGCCTGGCGTAGAGAGAGCGAGACAGTACCGGACCCCGGCCGAGTGCCCCGCCCGGAGCGCGGGAGTGGGGCGCGACACGGCGTAGAGCCCGAAGCGTTCTCCCCATGATAGCGGCTGGTGGATCGATAGGAGCGCAGAACAGCAGTTTTTTGCCTTGTTGTTTTTGGCATGGTTGTTCTCCGGCAAGGGCGCGGATGGAGGATCGAGGCCGGTGGCAGAGTCACCTGGCCGGATGTGCCGCCGGCGCAACCCTCTCCCGCCAGCGCAGCAGCGACGTGCGAGGCGAGTATCCGCAAGAAAATAGTTATGATCCATAATCATTACGTCTAATAACTAGAGTCGGGGAGGCAGGATCTCTGTCTCGAGCGCGTTGGCAGATGCGCGATGCGGGTGAGCGATGGGGTGAGCGAGAGTGCCGCGAAGCGCGACCCCGAGGGGTGCGTGGGCCGGATGTGCAAGGGCATTCGAGCGCTCCGAAGCGCGCGATCCGAGACGATGCGGGCAAAGCCGGGCGTGGTGGCAGGGCGTGGGTAGAGAAAAAGAGGGGGTCAACGAACGAACGGATGGACGAAGTACGCGGGCAGGCCATGAGCCAATGCCCAAGAAGAGAGCGATGGCGCGGAAAGGGAAGGGATCGAGCGGTGAGAGCGTGCGAGTCAGAGGTGCGTGAGGAGAAAATGGATGCTCGAGGCGTCGTCGTCCAGAGCGCCAGCGAAAGACGCAAAAACGCCTATGCCAAGCCTGATTCAGACAGTTCTCGGTCCAAGACTCACGGGACAGGCTAGGGGAAATTGCAGCGAGGACAGGGGGTGTCCCGCAAAAACATCACATCGTGTGAAGCATGACAGCGTGGTGCCCAGGAGAGGACTTGAACCTCCACGTCCGTAAGGACACTAGCACCTGAAGCTAGCGCGTCTACCAATTCCGCCACCTGGGCTTGTCATGCTTGCTGCGCGGGATCGAGATTGGTGCCCGGAAGAGGACTTGAACCTCCACGTCCGTAAGGACACTAGCACCTGAAGCTAGCGCGTCTACCAATTCCGCCATCCGGGCTCGATCCTGGCCCTGTCTACCTCGATGATCGTCGCGTCGACGACCTCGATGGTGCCCAGAAGAGGACTTGAACCTCCACGTCCGTAAGGACACTAGCACCTGAAGCTAGCGCGTCTACCAATTCCGCCATCTGGGCCGAGGCGCGATGTATAATACCGACTCTGCGGCCGAATGCAAGCCTTTGTCGATAAACCTTCCGCTATCTCGCGCTGGCCCCTGCGCGAGGCGTAACTCCTTATCGTCATGGCGTTTCTGGGGCAGCGGAAACGGTGGGCGTGGCCTGTCGTCGGCAGATCCGCGCGCTTGCAACGCTGCCGATGGTTGGGTCGGAGGGGCGTGGCCGCTATACTTGACGCATGACCCATAAAGTAAATAACGGCAATTGCCGCCCGCCGCGTGACTCCCACCCTGAAGCAAGGACGATGGCTGCATGACTCATTGGACGTTGGACGACGATCCGCACGCGGCTCGCGAAACGGAAAAATATGACAATCCCGTACCCAGCCGCGAGTACCTGCTCGCCCGGCTCGAGGAGTACGGCAAGCCGATCACCCATGAGAACATGAGCGCCATGCTCGGGCTCGAGGACGACAACCAGCAGGAAGCGGTGCGTCGTCGTCTCGCCGCGATGGAGCGCGATGGCCAGATTCTGCGCGACCGCAAGGGTGCCTATGCGTTGATCGACAAGCTCGATCTGATCAAGGGGCGTATTCAGGGCCACCGCGACGGCATGGGCTTTCTGATTCGCCATGATGGTCGCAAGCCCGACCTGGTGCTGCCGCCGCGTCAGATGCGCCGCGTCTTCGACGGCGATGTGGTGCTGGCCCGGGTCAGCGGCCGCGATCGGCGTGGGCGCGACGAAGCCACCATCGTCGAGGTGCTGGCGCGCAACACCCAGACGCTGGTCGGTGTCTTCCGCCAGAACTCCCCTGAGTTCGCGGTGCTGATTCCCGAGAACTCGCGGATCAGCCAGGAAGTGATCATCCCGCACAGCGCCAGCCGGGGTGCCAAGGACGGGCAGATCGTCTCGGTCAACGTCACCCGCCAGCCGGAGACCCGCCAGCAGCCGGTGGGTGAGGTGGTCGAGGTGCTCGGTGAGCGCATGGACCCGGGCCTCGAGATCGATATCGCCATCCGTACCCATGACATCCCGGCGACCTTTCCGCCCGAGGTGGATCAGCAGATCGCCGGCATGTCGGCCGAGGTCCTGGAGCAGGACAAGCACGCCCGCATCGATCTACGCGATACGCCGCTGGTCACCATCGATGGTGAAGACGCCAAGGACTTCGACGACGCGGTGTGCGCGTGGAAGACCAAGTCCGGCAGCTGGAAGCTGATCGTCGCCATCGCCGACGTCTCCCACTATGTGCGTGGCGGCAGCGCGCTCGATGGCGAAGCCTACGTGCGTGGCAACTCGGTCTACTTCCCCGGTCAAGTGGTGCCGATGCTGCCGGAACTGCTCTCCAACGGCCTCTGCTCGCTCAACCCGCACGTCGATCGCCTGACCATGGTGTGCGAGATGAACATCTCGCAGAGCGGCAATATCAGCCGTTACAAATTCTATGAGGCGGTGATCCGCTCCCACGCCCGACTCACCTACACCGACGTCGGCACCATGCTGCACGAGGGCGACAGTGAGTCAGGGCAGGCGCTGCGCGAGCGCTACCGCGAGCTGGTGCCATCGCTGGAGAACCTGCACGCGCTCTACAAGGTGCTGCGCCAGGCCCGCGAAGTGCGCGGGGCGATCGACTTCGAGACCACCGAGACCCAGATCGTCTTCAACGACGAGCGCAAGATCGAGAAGATCGTGCCGCGGACGCGTAACGACGCCCACAAGCTGATCGAGGAGTGCATGCTGGCGGCCAACGTGGCCACCGCGCGCTTCCTCGACAAGCACGACCTGCCGGCGCTCTACCGCGTTCACCAGCCGCCGGCCAGCGAGCGGTTGGAGAACCTGCGGGTGTTCCTCGGCGAGCTGGGTCTGACCCTGGGCGGCGGTGACGACCCTTCGCCCAAGGATTACCAGGCGCTGCGCGAGGTGATCAAGGATCGCCCCGATGCCGACATCATCCAGACCGTGATGCTGCGTTCGATGAGCCAGGCGGTCTATTCGCCGCACAACGAGGGGCACTTCGGTCTCGCCTATCAGGCCTATGCGCACTTCACCTCGCCGATCCGCCGCTACCCCGATCTGCTGGTGCACCGCGCCATCCGCTCGGTGATCCGTGGCCCGCGCCAGACGCAGACGGTGATGCGCGCCGAGGGCGCACCGGTGGAGAAGCCGACCACCTGGTGCCCCTACACCTTCGAGCAGATGGTGGAGCTGGGCGAGCACTGCTCGATGACCGAGCGGCGCGCCGACGACGCCACCCGCGACGTCACCGACTGGCTCAAGTGCGAGTTCCTCTCCGACAAGGTGGGCGAGACCTACGAGGGCACCATTGCCTCGGTGACCCAGTTCGGGATCTTCGTGCGCCTCGATGACGTCTACGTCGAGGGGCTGGTGCACGTCACCTCGCTGCCCTCCGACTACTACCACTACGAGGCGGAGAAGCACCGCCTCAAGGGTGAACGCAGCGGCGTCGCCTATCGTCTGGGCGATGGCGTCACCGTGCGCGTGGCGCGGGTCGACCTCGACGACCGCAAGATCGATTTCGATCTCGCCGATGCCGCACCGCGCCACCGCAAGACGCCGCGCACGCGCAAGCCCGAGGGCGGCGGCGCCAGCGAGGCATCTGCCGAACAGGGGGCGCGCAAGCGCAAGCAGCGCCCGGGCAAGCGTGAGCGCCAGGGCGGCGACGACAACAGCGGCGGCGGGCAGCGCCGCTCCCGCGGGCCGCGGCGCGGTAAGCGCTGATGGCGCGGGGTCCCCAGCGCGAACGGCCGCGCAAGTCGCGGCCCACGCCGGAGCGCCCGCGCACCCCCGACGGTCTCGAGCCGGTCTACGGTGTGCACGCGGTCCGCGCGCTGTTCGCGCGTGATCAGCCGCCGCGGGTGCTGTGGGTCCAGCAGGGGCACGCCGAGCAGCGCCTCGACGACCTGCTGGCCCAGGCGCATGCCGCCGGCTGCGAGCTGAAGCGGGTGACGCGCGAAGTGCTGGATGCGCTGTCGGGGCCGGCGGCGCACCAGGGGGTGGTCGGTTTCTGCCCGCCGCTGGTGGCCGAGAACGAGACTGCGCTGTGGTGGCGGCTGGAGCAGTGGCAGGAGGAGACGCCGCCGCTGCTGCTGATCCTCGATGGCATCACCGATCCGCACAACCTCGGTGCCTGTCTGCGCAGTGCGGATGCGGCCGGCGTGCACGGAGTGATCGTGCCCAAGGACAAGTCGGCACCGCTCAATGCCACGGTGCGCAAGGTCGCCTGCGGCGCGGCGGAGAGCGTCCCGGTGTTCCAGGTGACCAACCTGGCGCGCTGCCTGGAGAAGCTCAAGCAGCAGGGGGTGTGGATCACCGGTACCGCCGGCGAGGCCGACACGCTGCTGTTCGAGGCCGATTTCAGCGGCCCCTGCGCGCTGGTGATGGGCGCCGAGGGCAAGGGCATGCGGCGCCTCACCCGGGAGGCGTGCGATGGGCTGGTCAAGCTGCCGATGCAGGGGCAGGTGACCAGTCTCAATGTCTCCGTTGCCGCCGGGGTGTGTCTGTTCGAGGTGGTACGCCAGCGCCACACCGCCCAAGGTTGAGGCCGATTCCCGCTGCGCCAGCGGGTCTCGGTACGCATGTCGCCGCTGTACCCGCTCTTCGATGTGCCATCTCCGGTCCGCTATCTTTGCCGACACCACGGCGTCAGCGGTTGCGCATGGCTGCCTCGATCTCTACAATTACGCGGTTCTGTGGGCAGGCTCTGCTCGCAGAGCCGCGCTCGTGCGTTCCGGCAACGGAGCGGCGAGGCGTTCACAGGTCCGAATATCCGGCGCGTGGCAGGCTTGCGCGATCCGGAATCGACTCCTTGCTTCTCGCGGTGCGCGTTACCGCGATCACCCCGCAGAAGCTGCCAAACCGAAAGGAGCTAACATGCGTCACTACGAAATCGTGTTCATGGTCCACCCGGACCAGAGCGAGCAGGTTCCGGCCATGGTCGAGCGCTACACCAGCCTCGTCACCGAAAACGGCGGCACCGTGCATCGTCTCGAAGATTGGGGCCGTCGCCACCTGGCCTACCCGATCAACAAGATCCACAAGGCGCACTACGTGCTGATGAATGTCGAGTGCAGCGGCGAGACCCTCGACGAGATCGAGAACATCTTCCGCTTCAACGACGCCATCATCCGCAGCATGATCGTGCGCAACAAGGAAGCCGTCACCGAAGCATCGCCGATGATGAAGCCGGCCGACGACAAGGGCAGCCGTCGTCGTGACGACAAGTCCTCCGAGCGTGGCGACCGTGAGCGTTCCGAGCGTTCCGAAACCGCTACCGAAGCCAACTGATCACCGCTTGAGGAGAGACTCACATGGCACGTTTTTTCCGTCGTCGTAAGTTCTGCCGCTTCACCGCCGAAGGCGTGAAGTACATCGACTACAAAGACATCGATACGCTGAAAGCCTACGTCACCGAAACCGGCAAGATCGTTCCCAGCCGTATTACCGGTACCCATGCGCGTTACCAGCGTCAGCTGTCTACCGCCATCAAGCGCGCGCGCTACCTGGCACTGCTGCCGTACTCCGACAGCCACCAATAATCCGGCCCGGATAACCATAGCGAGGCGTCATGCTGGGACTGGCCCGTTGGATCATGCGCGGTACGCCGCAGGCGGTGGGTGTGGCAGCGCTGACGGCGCTGGTGCCCTGGCTGTTCTGGTTCAGTGCCGCGGTCGCCGGGCTGGTTACGCTGAGGCGTGGCCTCACTAGCGCCGCGCCGGTGCTGGTCGCCGCCGCCATCCCCGCCGGCTGGTGGTGGATGGAGGGCGACTCGGTGCCGCTGGCGAGCATTCTGCTGGTGGCGCTGATGGCCACCGTGCTGCGGGCGCGCCTGCGCTGGACCGATACCCTGCTCGCCGGTACCGCGGTCTGCATGGTGCTGGTCCATCTGGGCATCTTCGTGCCCGCCGGCGGTGCCGGCCCGCTGCTCGACGAGCTGCGGCGCAGCTCGACCGAGGTCTCCAGCATGCTGGATCGGCTCTCGGCCCAGGGCGTGGACACCCAGCAGATGGCCGCACTGGTCATCGGCGGGGTCACCGGCCTGGTGGTGCTGATGGTGAGCATCGGCTGTCTGGCCCTGGCCCGGAGCTGGCAGGCGGGGCTTTACAACCCCGGCGGGTTCCGCGAGGAGTTTCACTCGTTGAAACTCTCGCGCGGGCAGCTGGCGCTGCTGATCGGCGCCACTGCCCTGGGCATGCTGCTGGCGGTGCCCGCCGCCAGCCTGCTGGCCTGGGTACCGCTGCTGGTGGCTGGCGTGGCGCTGGTTCATGGTTTGATCGGTTTGAAGGGAATGAGCGGGTTCTGGCTGGTCGGTTTCTATGCGTTGCTGCTGACTACCTGGCCCACGATTTTGATTGTACTGCTGTTGGCACTGGTGGATACCTTCGCGGATTTTCGCGGTCGCCTGACACGCAGTGATTGACGAGAGGTTCACGAGAATGGAAGTCATTCTGCTCGATAACATCGGCAAGCTTGGCGAACTGGGTGACAAGGTCACCGTCAAGCCCGGTTACGGCCGCAACTACCTGGTGCCCTACGGCCTCGCCGTGCCGGCCACCAAGGACAACGTCGCCGCGTTCGAATCCCAGCGTGCCGAGCTCGAAGCTCAGGCCGCCGAGCGCAAGGCGGAAGCCGAAAGCCGTGCCGAACAGCTGTCCGAAATCGAACTGTCGCTGGTCGCCAAAGCTGGCGACGAAGGCAAGCTGTTCGGTTCCATCGGTCCGCGCGACCTGGCCGAAGCGCTGGTCCAGGCCGGTCTCGACGTCGCCAAGAGCGAAGTGCGCATGCCGGAAGGTCCGATTCGCCAGACCGGCGAATACGACATCGCGCTGCAGCTGCACGCCGAAGTCAGCACCAGCGTCCGCGTCGTGGTGGTTGCCGAGTAATCGGTTTTCCCGCGCAGCGATGCTCAAGGCACGTGGGGCCCAGGCCCCACGTGCCTTTTTTGATGGGTGCGTGTTCCACACGATCGGCACGCCCGAGCGGCGCCGGCGAGCGTGGCGAGTCGCGGCGCCGGCTGGGTAGAATGTGCGGCAAATGACGGCAGCGAATTGTCGAGGGTGATGGCCAGGCATGAACGAACGCGTCGATAACGATCAAGAGACGGCCAAGCTCAAGCTGCCACCGCACTCGCTGGAGGCGGAGCAGTCGGTACTGGGCGGGCTGATGCTCGACAACTCCAGCTGGGACACCGTCTCCGAGCGGCTGGTGGCGGATGACTTCTATCGTCAGGAGCACCGGCTCACCTACAACGCCATGGCAGAGCTGGCCGAGGCGACCCAGCCGCTAGACGTGGTCACCCTGTCGGAAGCGCTGGAGCGGCGCGATCAGCTCGAAAGTGTCGGTGGCCTGGCCTATCTGGCGGAGCTGGCGCGCAATACGCCCTCGGCGGGCAACATTCGTGCCTATGCCGATATCGTGCGCGAGCGGGCCACCCTGCGCAAATTGATCCAGGCCTCGCGGCAGATCGCCGACAGCGCCTACTCGCCGGATGGGCGCGCCTCTGACGAGCTGGTCAACGAGGCCGAGCGGCTGGTGTTCCAGATCAGCGAGTCGCGGCCCAAGTTCGGCGGCCCTCAGGGCATGAGCCAGCTGTTGACCAAGGCGGTCGATCGCATCGACGAGCTGTTCAACATGAAGGGCCAGATGACCGGCATCTCGACCGGCTTCCGCGACCTCGACGAGATGACCTCGGGGCTGCAGCCTTCGGATCTGGTGATCATTGCCGGGCGCCCGTCGATGGGTAAGACCACCTTCGCCATGAACCTGGTCGAGCATGCGGTGGTCGCCGGTGACAAGCCGGTGATCGTCTTCTCGATGGAGATGCCGGCGGAGTCGCTGATGCTGCGTATGTTGTCGTCGCTGGGGCGCATCGACCAGACCCGGGTCAGGACCGGCCAGCTCGAGGACGAGGATTGGCCGCGACTGACCTCGGCGGTCAACCTGCTCAAGGACAAGCAGCTGTTCATCGACGACACCCCGGCGCTGTCGCCCAACGAGCTGCGTTCGCGGGTGCGTCGAATCGCCCGCGAGCACGGCAATGTCGGTCTGGTGATGATCGACTATCTGCAGCTGATGCAGGTGCCGGGGCTGTCCGAGAACCGCACCGCGGAGATCTCCGAGATATCGCGCTCGCTCAAGGGCGTGGCCAAGGAGTTCAACTGCCCGGTGGTGTCGCTGTCGCAGCTCAACCGCTCGCTCGAGCAGCGCCCCAACAAGCGCCCGGTGATGTCGGACCTGCGTGAATCCGGCGCCATCGAGCAGGACGCCGACGTCATCGCCTTCGTCTACCGCGACGAGGTCTACAATAGCGATAATCCCGACAACAAGGGGCTGGCCGAGCTGATCATCGGCAAGCAGCGTAACGGTCCCATCGGGACCGTGCACATGGCGTTCATCGGCAAGTACACGCGGTTCGAGGATCTGGCCCCGGACAGCTACGGCCAGCATTACGAGTAACGCATCACAGGTTTGAGGAGTCAAAGCGATGGCAGGCGGTTTTCAGCGCGGGCGGCGTCAACGCGTCCCCAAGATCGAGGTTCGCGGACAACTGGAAAAGCTCGAGCGCGAAGGGCCGTTCAAGGAGTGGCTGGGGATGCCGGATCTCTACCGGCACTGGCTGACCGTGGATGGTGAGCTCTACAGCTATCAGACCGAGGATGCGGAGCTGCCGGTGGTGGTGGGCGACCGCGTGGTGTTCCGCTACAAGGAAGCCAAGGCGGGACGCTGGATCGACCGCAACTCCCTGGGCAAGGCGATCGACCCCGCCGACTACCAGTAAGTGTTGCGCTAGCGTCCCCCGGAGCCGCGCCGCGCGCCCGGCGTGGCTGCGGTGCTGGCCGGCAGGCCTGTTGTCATTGCACTGTCATGCGTCGCTGTCACGCTGCTGGGCATGACACCGCTGCCACACTGACCGGCATGAACAACACCGATGCTGCCGTTTTGGCGCTTCGACGCCTGCTTGAGACGCGCGAGCTGGGCATGCACTTCCAGCCGATCGTCAGCGTGCCTGCGGGGCGGGTGCTGGGCTATGAGGCACTGGCCCTTGGCCCTTATGGCGCGCCCTGCGACTCACCCCTACCGCTGTTCCAGGCCGCACGCGCAGCCGGCGAGCTAGCGTCGCTGGAGCAGCTCTGCCGTGAGCGTGCGGTCGAGGAGTGGGTCGCCACCGGGCTCAGCGAGTTGCTGTTTCTCAACGTCGCGCCCGAAGTCCTGGTCGACCCTTCACACATCAGCGGCCAGACGGTGGAGCTACTCGCCGTCCACGGCCTGAGCCCGCCGCAGATCGTGATCGAGATCACCGAGCAGTCGTCAGGGGTCGATCCCGACCTGATGGCGGATGCCGCCCGGCACTATCAGGCGATGGGTTTCGCCATCGCCCTGGACGATCTCGGCGATGGCTATGCCGGGCTGCGCCTGTGGTCGCAGCTCAATCCCGACTACGTCAAGCTCGACCGCCACTTCGTCAGCAACCTGGACCGCGACCGGGTCAAGCGCCGCCTGGTGCGCTCGATCATCGATATCGCCCATAGCCTGGGCAGTCGTGTGGTCGCCGAGGGGGTGGAGCGCGAGGGCGAGCTAGAGACGCTGCTGGAGCTGGGCGCCGACTTCTACCAGGGCTGGCTCTTCGCCCGGCCCAGCCCGGTGCCGCAGACGACGCGTGCAGCGCTGGAATCGCAGCTGAATACGCTGGCCGCGGCGCGGCGTCAGGGCGCTGTGGTGACCGAGATTCGCCGTCTCAGCGTGGCGTTGCCGACGCTCTCCCGCGACCTGAGCTTGTCCGAGGCGGCGGCCTATTTCAGTCGCCATCCGGACGCCAATGCCCTGGCCGTGGTCGACGAGAGCCAACGGCCGCTCGGCCTGCTCGGACGCCAACAGCTGATGGCGCTGCTGGGTCGGCGCTACGGCTTCGATCTCCACGGGCGCCAGCCGGTCGAGACGGTGATGCAGACACGGGCGCTGTGCGTGGAGGCGGGCGAACCGCTCGAGCGGGTCTCGCGCAAGGTGACCGGGCGTGACGAGTCGATGCGCGACGAGGATTTCATCATCACCGATGCCGGTCGCTATCTGGGCATCGGTCATGTCATCAATCTGCTGCAGCTGTTTACCGAACAGCAGGTACAGTTGGCGCGTCAGGCCAATCCGCTCACCCAACTGCCGGGCAATCGGCCGATTCGCGCCGCCCTCGACCACTATCAGCGGCAGAACACGCCCTTCGTCGCCTGCTATCTCGATCTCGATCACTTCAAGCCGTTCAACGACCGCTTCGGCTACGCGCTCGGCGATCAGATGATCCTGACCGTGGCACGGGTGCTGGACGAGTTCGTCGGCGAGGAGGATTTCCTCGGCCATCTCGGCGGTGATGACTTCGTCCTGCTGCTCGACAGCAGCGCCGACCTGCATCGGCGGCTTGCCGCGCTGCAGCGGGCTTTCGGCGTCGAGAGTCTCAAGCTGCTGCCGGAGGCCGAGCGCCGCGCCGGCGGCTTCGAGGCCAAGGATCGCTTCGACCAGTGGCGCTTCTTCCCGCACACCCGGCTGTCGATCATCGCGCTGCGGGTACCGACGGATGCTCATGTCGACAGCTTCGGCGACCTCTGGAGCCGCTTCAAGAGCGCGGCCAAACGGGCTCCCCATGGCCGCGTGGTGGTGAGCCTGCGGAGGGAGCAGCGCTATCCGAAGCGATGACCGGGGTGGCGCTTTTGTACTGCAAACTCCCGCGCTGACATATAGTCTTAACAAAGATCCGACCTAATGGTCAGGATGCGCGAGTCCAGATGGGCCGCGCGCCAGTCGGGTGTCCAGCAGGGAAGGCTGGACGCCGTATTCGCACATGCAACCCGAACAGGAGGGAACCATGGACCTCAAGGAGCTCGAACGCTTTTCCCGCGATCACGACAACTTCGAGATTCGCGTCATCGCCCACGCCGGCAGCCGCTTTTACCAGGTGATGGTGGAGCCGGAAGATGGCTCGACCCAGGTGCTGACGCGACGCAGCAAACCGATGCTGTTCCGCTCTCTCGACGATGTCTACGGGGAACTCAAGCAGGCCGGTATCCACCGTGCCTATCTCGTTCAGCAGGTCGCCAACGACGAGATCGTCGGCCACGAGCCGCACTACCACGACCCGCTGCTGTCACGCATGCCGCTGGTCTTCTGAGCGCTTACTCGCGCCATCCCCGGCGCTGAATCCGCGCCTCGATCCCAACCAACCGACGCTTCATCCACACACCGCGGCAAGTCGACGAGGACTTGCCTGATAGCGGTGTCGTGCCTTTGCATCAGCGGCGCTGGTAGCCCTCGGCATGCTCGCCGCGGCCATACGGCTTCTCACTGTCCAGTCGATCCAGAAAGGCCTGCGCCTGCGCCAGGATCGCCTCTTGGCGTGTCGGCTGCATCTTGTCCCAACTGCCATAGATCAGTTTCATGCGCTGATGGTCCTTGAGCTGCGCGCGGTGGGTCTCCAGAAAATGCCAGTAGAGACTGTTGAACGGGCAGGCGTCGTCGCCGGTCACCTGCTTGACGTCGTAGCGGCAGTGGCGGCAGTGATCCGACATGCGATCGATATACTTGCCCGAAGCGCAGTAGGGTTTGGAGCCGAGATAGCCGCCGTCGGCGTAGAGGGTCATGCCGAGGGTGTTGGGCAGCTCGACCCACTCGAAGGCGTCGGCGTAGACCGCCAGGTACCAGTCGCACAGGGCGGCGGGGGAGACACCGCACAGCAGGGCGAAGTTGCCGGTGACCATCAGGCGCTGGATATGGTGCGCATAGGCGTTGTCGCGGGTCATCTCGATCGCCCGCTGCAGGCAGCGCAGATCGGTCTCACCGTGCCAGTAGAAGGCTGGCAGGCCGCGTCGGGCGTTGAGCCGGTTCTCCTGCTTGTAGCCGGGCATACGCTGCCAGTAGATGCCGCGTACGTATTCGCGCCAGCCGAGAAGCTGGCGGATGAAGCCCTCGGCGGCGTTGATCGGCGCGTGCCCCTCCTGCCATGCCGCTGCCACCGCCTCGCAGACCTCCCGGGGCGAGAGCAGGCCGATGTTCATGGCGGCGGCGAGGCGCGAGTGGTAGAGCAGCGGCTCGCTGTCGCTGATGGCGTCCTGATAGGTGCCGAAGTCGGCCAGCGCATGGTCGATGAAGTGGCGCAGGTCGCCCAGCGCCTGGCGCCGTGTCACCGCCCAGTTGAAGTCTTCCAGGGTGCCGAAATGATCGCCGAAGTGGGTCGATACCTGCTCGGCCACCGCCCGGGTGGTGGCGTCCATACGGTGGCGCGGTGGGGTGGGGAAGTCGAGATCGTCGGCGATCGGCGCTCGGTTGTCGTGATCGAAGTTCCACTGGCCTCCGGCCGGTTCGCCTGCGCACATCAGCAGCCCGGTCTGCTTGCGCAGATGGCGGTAGAAATCCTCCATGCGACAGCGCTTGCGCCCCGCCAGCCACTGCCCGAACGCCTCGATCGAACAGTAGAAGCGGTTGTCTGGATAGAGCCGCCAGCGGGTGCCGCGACGCTGGATGCGCTCGAACAACCGCCACTCGCCGGGGTGAGTGACACGAATCTCGTCGCAGGCATAGGCGTCGGCCAGGCGCTCCGCCTCGTCGAGCAGGTCGTGGCGGTTGTCGTCGTCATCGAGGGTGCTGTAGTGCACCTGATACCCTTTGTCGCGCAGGGTGTCGGCGAAGTGACGCATCGCCGATAATAGCATCACGATCTTCTGCGGGTGGTGCGGCACGTACTCGCCCTCGGCGCGGACCTCGCACAGGGCGATGACTGCCTCCTCCGGCGCCTGGGCGAGGACGTCGAGCGTCTCGCTGAGCTGGTCTCCGAGTATCAGGATCAGGGGGCGCGACATGATGTTATCCATGACTTATACACATTATGTTAATCGTATAAGTTAATCGCGGTTAAGCAAGGCGGGAGTGGTAGACTGTCGCCAGGCGCTATCCGCAAAGTCGACGAGGGACGGGCAGGCAAGGCAAAGAGCGGCGAACATGCGGAGTTTACGGGTTGTAAATGAGCATTGTGCGCCGATTCTCAACGCCGCATGGGCGAGCGCAGTACTTTTCAGACAGTGCCTAGTCAACGGCATCAGCGGACAAGGAGAGAATATGGCGGCCCGTTACGGAGTCATGCTGGTCAATCTGGGAACGCCAGCGGCGCCCACGGCCAAGGCGGTGAGAGAGTATCTGGCGGAGTTCCTGGGGGATCCGCGGGTGATCGATGCGCCGCGCTGGCTGTGGTGGCCGATTCTGCACGGGGTGATCCTGCGCATTCGCCCGCCCAAGGTGGCCAAGGCCTACGCCTCGGTGTGGCAGGAAGAGGGCTCGCCGCTGCTGGCGATCGGGCGGCGCCAGCAGCGTGCGCTGGCGGCGGCGCTGGCCGAGCGCACCGGCGAGGCGGTGCCGGTGGAGCTGGCGATGACCTACGGCCAACCGAGCATGGAGCAGGCAGGGCTTGCGCTGCGCGACGCCGGGGTCGACAAGATTCTGGTGCTGCCGCTCTATCCGCAGTTCTCGCGTACCACCACCGGCGCCGTATTCCAGCGCCTGGCCAAGGCGCTGGCGCCCTGCCCGCACCTGCCGGAGCTGCGCTTCGTCAATCACTACCACGACCATCCGGACTATATCGCCGCCCTCGCCGCCAGCGTGCGCGAGCACTGGGAGGCCCAGGGGGATCGCGGACGGCTGCTGATGTCCTACCACGGCATCCCCAAGCGCTACGTCGACAACGGCGACCCGTACGGACGTCACTGCCAGCGCACCAGTGAGTTGCTCGCACAGGCGCTCGAACTCGAAGAGGGCAGCTGGTTCCAGAGTTATCAGTCGCGTTTCGGTCGCGAGGAGTGGCTCAAGCCCTATACCGACGAGACGCTCAAGCAGTGGGGCGCCGACAAGACCGAATGCGTCGATGTGATCAGCCCGGCATTCGCCGCCGACTGTCTCGAGACCCTCGAGGAGATCGACGCCGAGAACCGCGAGTATTTCCAGGAGGCCGGGGGCGGGCGCTATCGCTACATCCCCGCGCTCAATGATCGCCCCGAGCATATCCACCTGCTCAGCCAGCTGGTCGCGGAGAATACCGCGGGCTGGTGAACGCTTCCTGCCACTCGGTTCACAGCGACGGCGCTCGAGCGCCGTCGCTGTGTGTCAGGGTAGCGGGGAGTCGCCCTGGGGTGCCTCTTCCACCGTATGCTTGGGCCGGTCGCGCTCCAGCTCCTGCGGGTTGCCGCGGGTACGCGGGTCCGGCTTGAGCTTGTGGTGCAGCGCGCTCTTGGCCAGCATGTGCGCCGACACCGGCGCGGTGATGAAAGCGAAGACGGTGATCAGCAGTTCCTGGACCACCGGACCATTCTCCAGACTGAAGAAGATCAGCGACCCGATCAGGGTGCAGCCCACCCCCAGGGTGGTGGTCTTCGACGGCCCGTGCAGGCGCATGTAGAAGTCCTTGAGGTGGGTCAGACCCAGCGAGCCGATGAAGGCGAAGATCCCGCCGGCGATCAGCATGAAGGCGATTGCCCCCTCGAGCAGCATATCCAGCATGTGTCGTGCTCCTATTCGATGATGTCGCCGCGCAGCAGATACTTGCACACCGCGATGGTGCTGACGAAGCCGAGCATGGCGATCAGCAGTGCTGCCTCGAAATAGTCCTTGTTGTTGACCCAGATGCCGAACAGCACGATCAGCGCGATCGAATTCATGTACATGGTGTCGACCGCCAGCACCCGGTCGGGCAGGCTGGGGCCGATCACTGCGCGATAGAAGTTGAGGGCGATAGCGGCGCTGAACAGTGCCAGCGCGATCCACAGCGCGGTAGCGATCATGATTCGAAGATCTCCATGAGCGGGCGTTCGTAACGCTGATGAATATCGGCGATCAGCGCATCGATGTCGGCGACGTCGAGGGCGTGGATCAGCAGCGTGCGGCCGTCCAGGCGCAGGTGGGCCGAGACGGTGCCCGGGGTCATCGTGATGGTGCTGGCGAGAATGGTGATGGGGAAGTTCTCGGTCAGCGACAGCGGGTACTCGACGAATGCCGGGCGCATGCGCCCACGCGGGTCGAGGATCAGCTTCGAGACCTCGAGGTTGGCCACCACGATGTCCCTGAGCACCCGCACGACGTAGTGCAGCAGCTTGAGCGGGCGCTTGATTCGCGGCTGGCGCTCCCAGAACGGACGGCACAGCAGCGGGATCACCACGGCCAGTGCGCCGCCCAGCAGCCACTGGCCGAGGGCCACGCTCTGCTGCAGCAGCAGCCAGACCACCAGCAGCAGTAGCGACAAGACCGGCATTGGTAGCCAGCGTAGGGGAGGAATCATGAGCCACCTCCAGCAGTCGGGGCGAGAATAGCCTGGGTATAGGCGCCGGGATCGAGCAACTGCGCAGCGCTCGCCTGGGTGAACTCGGTGATCGGGCCGGCGAAGAGCGACAGCAGGGGAGATGCACCCAGCAGCAGGATCAGACCCGCCAGCATGCTTGGCTTGAGCCGCGGCCCTTCAGCGTCGGGCTTGCCCGCCTTCCAGAACACGGTGGAGCCGCTGCGCCCCATCGCCACCAGCCCGGCCAGGCTCGACAGCAGCAGCAGCGACCATAGCCACGGCTGCTCGCCCGGCTGCGCGGCGTTGAGCAGCAGCGCCTTGCCGATCGCCCCGGAGAGCGGTGGCAGGCCGACCACGCTGACCGCGCCGACGAAGTAGGCGAGCCCCAGCAGTGCCGGCTGAGTGACGCCGCGTCCGGGCACGATGCGTGCGCCGGCCTTGCCGCGCTGATCGGCGATGGCATCGGCGAGCAGGAACAGGCCGCCGCTGACCAGGGTGGTATGCAGCATGTAGTAGAGCAGCGCCGAGAGCGAGGCCACGCGGTCCATGCTCACGCCGGCCAGCAGGGTGCCCACCGAGATCAGGATCAGATAGGCGACCTGGGTGCGCAGATCCCGCGCCGAGAGCACACCGATGCCGCCCAGCGCGATCGTCGCCAGGGCGAACCACCACAGCCACGGCTGCGCGAAGTTGGCCAGGTCGCCGGCACTGTCGCCGAAGACCAGGGTGTAGACGCGCAGGATGGCGTAGATCCCCACCTTGGTCATGATCGCGAACAGCGCCGCCACCGGCGCCGGTGCACTGGCGTAGGCCCGCGGCAGCCAGAAGTAGAGCGGCAGGATCGCCGACTTCAGTCCGAACACCACCAGCAGCAGGAAGGCGCCCGCCTTGAGCAGCCCCTGACGCTCGGGGTCGAGCTCGGCGATGCGTAGTCCCATGTCCGCCATGTTGAGCGTGCCGGTGGTGCCGTAGAGCACGCCGAGGGCGATCAGGAACATCGCCGAACCGGCCAGGTTGAGCGCCACGTAGTGGAAGCCCGCCTGGGTGCGGTCCTTGCCGCCGCCGTGCATCAGCAGCGAGTAGGAGGCGATCAGCAGGACCTCGAAGAACACGAACAGGTTGAACATGTCGCCGGTGAGGAAGGCACCGTTGATGCCCATCAGCTGCAGTTGGAACAGCCCGTGGAAATTGCTGCCCTTCTTGTCGTCGCCGGCGCAGGCGTAGGCCAGGCTGCCGAGGGCGAGCACGCTGGTCAGGCACACCATCAGCGCCGAGAGACGGTCGAGCACCAGGATGATGCCGAATGGCGGCTGCCAGTCGCCCAGGGCGTAGTAGCTGATCTGGCCTTCGCTGCTCTTGATCACCAGCGCGATGGCGATCACTACCAGCAGTGCGGTGCTCACCAGGCTGATGGTGCGCCGCGGCTGCATGGTCGCGTCGCGCTTGATCAGCATCGCAAGCCCGGTGAACAGCGGCAGCAGGATGGGGAGGATGATCAGATGCTGCATCACGACTTCTCCTCCTTGGCGTCCTCGACACGCTGGTCATTGACCTGGTCGCTACCCTGGTCGCCGCGCACGCGCATGGCCAGGATCACCGAGAACGCGGTCATGGCGAAGCCGATCACGATCGCGGTGAGGACCAGCGCCTGGGGCAGCGGGTCGGCGTAGTGGGTCTTGCCCGCCTGGATCACTGCAGCGCCATCGGTGGTGAGGCCGCCGGTGGAGAACAGGAACAGGTTGACCGCGTAGGAGAGCAGCGTCAGCCCCACGACCACGGGGAAGGTGCGTCCGCGCAGGGCCAGGTAGAGACCGCTGGCCGCCAGAAAGCCGGTTACGGTGGCGAAGAGCGCTTCCATCAGACGGTCTCCTTGTCGTTCTCTTTGCTGGGCCGGTGACGCGTGGTCAGCTTGCCCAGATTGGCCAGGATCATCAGCGTCGCGCCGACCACGGTGAGATAGACGCCGAGATCGAACAGCATGGCGGTGGCCAGCTCCACTTCACCGATAAAGGGAATCGAGAAGTGGCCGAAAGCGGAGGTCAGGAAGTCGTGGCCGAAGAACCAGCTGCCGACACCGGTGAGGGCGGCGATCACCACCCCGGCCACGGCGATCGGCTGGTACTGGAAGGTCAGACGCTGCTGGGCCCAGTCGACGCCGCGGGCGATGTACAGCAGGATCAGCGCCACCGCGGTGACCAGGCCGGCGATGAAGCCGCCGCCGGGCTCGTTGTGGCCGCGCAGGAAGATGAACACCGACACCAGCAGCGCCAGCGGCAGCAGGGTCTGTGACACCGTGGCCAGCAGCATCGGATGCAGGTCCTTCGACCACGGCCGGCCCTCGCTGTCGCTCGACGGCATGAACAGACGCAGGCGATTGAGCAGCTTGTAGATGCCGATGGCGGCGATGCACAGCACCGTGATCTCGCCCAGGGTATCGAAGCCACGGAAGTCGACCAGGATGACGTTGACCACGTTGTGGCCGCCGCCGCCGCTGACGCTGTTGGCCAGGAAGTAGCCCGAGATGCTGTCGAGCGAACGCGTCAGCAGGGCGTAGTTGAGGCTGGCGACGATACCGCCGAAGCTGGCCGCCAGCAGCACGTCGCGCACGATGCGCGCGCCGCTCGACTCCTTGGGCGTGCGTTGTGGCAGGAAGAACAGCGCCAGCATCAGCAGGATCACCGTGACCACCTCGACCGCCAGCTGGGTCAGCGCCAGGTCCGGTGCCGAGAAGCGCGCGAACGCCAGCGATACCATCAGCCCCACCACCGAGAGCATCATCAGCGAGACCAGGCGGCGGCGATGCAGCACGGCGGTGCCGAGGCCGGCCAGAATGGTGATCGCCGCACCCACGATCAGCAGGCCATCCAGCGGCTTGAGCGGCAGCTCGCCCTTCAGTTGGGTGAGATCGAGCAGTCCGCTGCCGGTGAGGAACAGCACCACCACGATCAGCCATAGCATGTAGCGCTGCAGCGAGCCGTTCTCCAGGCGATCGATGCCGCGCTGGGTGGCGCCGAGCAGCTGGCGCACGGCGTACTCGAACAGCATCAGCGCATTGCGCTGGGGGAACTGACGCTGGAAGCTGAACAGGGTGCGGCGCACGCTGTAGATGGCGACCCCGCCGGCCAGCGCGATGGCGCTCATCAGCAGGGGCAGGTTGAAACCGTGCCAGATCGCCAGGTGCAGTTCTGGGCGCGGCGCCAGTATCGTCGCCTGGCCCGCGGCCTCGAGAATGCCGGTCACCATCAGCGCCGGCAGCAGCCCGATGAGCACGCACAGCCCCACCAGCAGCAGCATTGGCAGGCGCATCATGAAGGGCGCCTCGTGCGGGGTCTTGGGCAGGTCCGTGGCCGGCGGGCCGAAGAAGACGTTGCGCACGTAGCGCAGCGAATAGGCCACCGAGAGCACGCTGCCGAGGGTCGCCAGTACCGGGATCAGCCACGCCAGGCCGCCGAGGATACCGCTGCCGAGCGCCTCGGTCAGCATCATCTCCTTGGACAGGAAACCGTTGAGCAGCGGCACGCCGGCCATCGACGCAGCCGCCAGCCCGGCGAGTGCCGCGGTCATCGGCATGCTGTGACGCAGCCCGCTCAACTTGCGGATGTCGCGGGTGCCGGTCTCGTGGTCGATGATGCCCGAGGACATGAACAGCGACGCCTTGAAGGTGGCGTGGTTGATGATGTGGAACAGCCCCGCGATCACCGCCAGCTTGCTGTCGAGCCCGAACAGCATGGTGATCATGCCCAGGTGGCTGACGGTGGAGAAGGCCAGCACCCCCTTGAGATCGTACTTGAGCAGGGCGAAGTAGGCGGCGTAGATCATCGTCACCAGGCCGGTCAGGGTGACGATATAGAGCCACAGCTGGGAGCCGGCCAGCGCCGGGTGCAAACGGGCGAGCAGAAACACGCCGGCCTTGACCATGGTCGCCGAGTGAAGGAACGCGGAGACCGGCGTGGGGGCCGACATCGCGTGGGGCAGCCAGAAGTGGAACGGGAACTGGGCCGACTTGGTGAAGGCGCCGAGCAGGATCAGCAGTAGCGCCGGCAGGTAGCGCGGGTCGGCCTGGATCAGTTGGCGGCTGTCGAGCACCGTCTGCATGTCGAAGGTGCCGACGATATGGCCGAGCAGCAGGAAGCCGGCAAGCATCGCCAGCCCCCCCATACCGGTCACGGTCAGTGCCATGCGGGCACCGCGTCGCGCCTCGCTCTGCTTGTACCAGTAGCCGATCAGCAGGAACGAGGAGAGGCTGGTCAGCTCCCAGAACACCCACAGCAGCAGCAGGTTGTCGGCCATCACGATGCCCAGCATCGAGGTCATGAACAGCATCAGATAGGCATAGAAGCGCGGCATGCTGTCCTCGGGCGCCAGGTAGTAGCGCGAGTAGAGGATGATCAGCAGGCCGATGCCGAGGATCAGCATCACGAACAGCAGCGACAGCCCGTCGAGCCGGAAGGCCAGGTCGAGCCCCAGCTGTGGCACCCAACTGAGGCTGAAGCGGGGGACCTCCCCTCCGAGCACGCTCGGTGCATGGTAGAGCGCGATGGCCAGCGCGATGGCGGGCAGAATCGCGGTCGATCCCGCGTTGAGATTGCGCTGTCGATTGGAGCTCAACAGCGGTATGAGGCTGCCCAGCAGAGGCAGCAGCACGATCAGCGGCAATGACATGAAGTTGTCGCTCTTCTCAAGGACCCGAACGGACAGCCGACGAGCGCAAACGGCTCGGACTGACTTTCTGCGTACGTCGAGGGGCCGGTGTGACGGCGCCCGGCGGTCCTAGTGTAGGCGATCTCGCCCACTCTCAGGGACTCGTCCGCGCCTCAGCGTGCTAGCGCTGGACACCACGAGATACGCGTTGGTCGGATGAACTGGGCCGCCGGAGCGGCGCGGTTTCCGCCGATGGCCGGCGGCGACTGGCGCGCGCGACCCGGCACGACGTGACGGGCAGCGGGCGGACTCAGATCAGGCGGGGCGGATCGGTCAGATAGGGGCGGCGCGCACCGCGGGGTGCCAGCATCCACGCGGGGGTGCGGCCCTCCAGGGTGAGCATTCCGGCGTGGGACGACGGAGTCTGGGCACCGATACGGCAGGTCGCGCATGTCAGCGACAGCTGGCTAGGCATGTGGCCCGGCATGGTGTCTCTCCTCTGTGTTCGCACTGCGAAAAGCGCTGTTCGTGCGGGGCGCGCCCGGCGTCGCCGGGGCTGCGGCGTTCTCTGCGGAACGCTCTTCGGGCTCGATGCGCGTCAGTGTTTGCAAACGCTTCGGTCGAAAAACGTTCTGCCGATTCAAAACGTTTCTCCAGGACGACGCACGTGCACGGTCTGGGCTCGGTGATGGGCATTCCGGGGCGCCGCGGCTTTCTGCGTGGAGCTCCGAAAAGACTTGAAAGTATTGGATATTTTGGTAGCCGAGCCGACGCTCGTTAACGACTGTATCACGCCGCCCGAGGGGGAGCCATAGGGAGCGGATCGTGGATTCGTTGTACATGGTATTCATGTGGTGATAGCTTTTGTACAAATATGGCGCACTGGCGCCTCCCGCTATCGAGGGGCGGCGGCAGGTGGTTGTCGGCCCTGTTGGTGGCTGCCGTGTTCGACCGCGAGTCTGGAGGCTGCGGCATGGAATCTTCCTGCGATCTGATCTGGTTTCGGCGCGATCTGCGCCTGAGCGACAACGATCTGCTGGCGGTCGAACCGCACGCGGAGACGCTGCTGTGCGTCTTCGTGCTGGAGCCGAGCTGGCTCGAGGACACGCCACCAGCGGTGCCCCAATGGGCGCTGCTGTGGCAGAGTCTGATCGATCTGCGTGGCGCCCTGCTGACACGAGGCAGCGATCTGCTGGTCTGCGTCGGCGAGCCCGAGCAGCTGTTGCCGCGGCTGGTCCAGCGGATCGGCGCCCAGCGGGTGATCACCCACGCCATGGAGGGCGCCAACGAGTGCGCCACGACTCGCCGCGTACAGGCGGCGCTGGCGCCGGATCAGCTCTGTGTGCTGCCCGACTCGCCGCTGTTTCCCGCCCATCATGACGATACCGGCACGCGCGAACTCTCCTTCGGTGAGTTCGTCGCCCTCTCCCGGGGCAGGAGCGCCCTGGCGCCGAGGAGCCCGGGGCAGCCGGTCACGCTGCCGCCCTGGCCACACGATGCCCCGCGCGGGCTACCCTCCCTCGGCAGCCTGCTCGGCGACGTCGAGCCGCTGAGGGCGACGATCTCAGGGGGCGAGCCGGCGGCCCAGGCGCGGCTGCGCCAGCTGCGTGACGCTCCGGCCGACTGGGCGCCCGAGGATGTTCGCGCGCTGCTGCGCTGGCGTGCGTTGGGCTGTGTCTCGGCGCGTCAGCTCTACGCCGTGTGCGAGCGCCTGGATATCCCGGCCGGCGCCGAGTCCCCGCAGCGCTATCTGCGCCACGAGCTGCTGTGGCATGAATATCTGCGCCGCCAGCAGGTCCACGGGATCGACGTCAGCCGCTTCCAGTCCCCGTGCATCGACCCTTCCGGTGGCCGCGAGCCCAGTTTCCTACGCGCTGACGCTGCGACCGATGCGCAGCTGGCCGGGGCTACCACGGCGCTGCGCCAGGAGACGCCGCGCCACCTCGAGCCGACGCCCACGGCGCCGCCACGGCGCAGTACGGGCTCCTGGTTCGATCGTTACTAGCCCACGCGGGTATTGCACGGGATGCGCTACACTGGGCTGACGCCGACGCCCGCCAGCGGCGCAGGCGCGAGGAACCCCAGCATAAAGGAAGTGCATCGTGACGCGTTCTGTTCCCTTCAAAGGCCCCCTGACCCTCTCTCTGTGCCTCGCTGTTGCCCTGGTCGGCTGTCAGAGCGTGGCCGATACCCAGGCGGCGAGTCCTGCCCCCGCTGCCGCGCAGTCGTCCGAGTCGGCGTCCAGCGGGAGCGCGAGTGGGACGGCGGCCGATAGCGCTGCCCGCCCCGACGCTGCCGCAGAAGACAAGGTGACGCCGCAGGCGCGTGCCGGCTTCGACACCTGGGTCGCCGACTTCCGCCGCCAGGCCGCCAGCGAGGGCATCGACCAGGCGACCCTGGCCGAGGCCTTCGACCACGCCACCTATCAGCCGCGGGTCATCGAGCTCGACCGCTCCCAGCCCGAGTTCACCCGCCAGGTGTGGAGCTATCTGGACAGCGCGGTCTCGGATCAGCGTGTCGCCAATGGTCGCGCCCGGCTGGACGCCCATCGAGCGCTGGCCGAGCGCATCGAGCAGCGATACGGCGTACCCGGTAGCATCGTGGTCGCGATCTGGGGCGTCGAGAGTAACTACGGCAGCAATTTCGGCAGCTTCGAGACCATCGACGCGCTCTCGACGCTGGGTTACGAAGGTCGTCGCCAGGCGTTCGCCCGGGGCGAGCTGATGGCCGCGCTCAAGATCCTGCAGAACGGTGACATCGATCGCGATCACATGCGCGGCTCCTGGGCCGGGGCCATGGGACACACCCAGTTCATCCCCTCGAGCTTCCTCGCCTACGCGGTGGATGGTGATGGCGACGGCCGGCGCGATATCTGGGGCAGCATTCCCGACGTCATGGCCTCGACGGCCAACTACCTGGCCAAGTCCGGCTGGCAGCGCGGCCAGCCCTGGGGCGCCGAAGTGAGCCTGCCGGCCGGTTTCGACTACGCCCAGACCGAACTCTCGGTGCGCCACTCGAGTCAGGCCTGGGCGGCCCAGGGCGTGGCGCGGGTCGGCGGCGGGGCGCTGCCGGATTTCGCCGAAGCGTCGGTCATCGCGCCGGCCGGGGCCGAAGGGCCGGCGTTCCTGGTCGGGCCCAATTTCCGCGTGATCATGCGCTACAACGCCTCCACCAGCTATGCCCTGGCGGTCGCCACGCTGGCCGATCGCATCGCCGGCCGGCCCGGCATCCAGGGGCAGTGGCCGCGCTCGGAGCCGGCACTGTCGCGGACCCAGGTGCGTGAGATGCAGCAGGCACTCAACGCGCGTGGCTTCGACGTCGGCACGCCGGATGGGCGGATCGGCCCCAACACCCGGGCGGGGCTGCGTGCCTACCAGCGGTCGATCGGCGTCACCCCGGACGGCTATCCCACCCAGGCGCTGATCCAGCGCCTCGAGGCGCTCTGACAGCGAGCGTTGCGTCAGCGGCAGCACCCGCCACCTCGACCCGCGCGGTCGGTGTGACGGGTGCCGAATGGATCGCGATTCGGCGTCTTTTCCGCTGTTTGCAGCCCGCCACCCCGTGTCACACTCGGGGTTTTCATCGGTTTTGAGAGCGCTGCGGCGCGATGCCAGTGCGCATCGGTCGTCGCGGCGCCGCGAGGCGAGTCATGGGAGTGCAGCGATTCACCGGTGCCAATACCCGGGAGGCCATGCGTCAGGTGCGCCAGGCCCTGGGCGAGGACGTTCTGATCCTATCCAACCGCGTCGTCGACGGCGGCGTGGAGATCGTCGCCATGTCCGAGCAGGCCCACGCCCAGGCGCTGGCCGGACCGGCCGCGGCGGATGCCGAAGGCGATGGCGCGTCGACGGACGAGGCCACGGCGGCCGAGTCGCCGGCGGCCTGGGAAGCCTTCAACCGGCGCATGCTCGAGGACATGCGCGCGCTGCTGCGCGAGACCTCGAGCCCGGCGCCGGCCCCGGGGCAGCAGGTGCGCGATGCGATCCTGCGTCAACTGAGCCAGGCCGGTTTCAGTCACGTACTCTGCGAAACGCTGCTGGAGACGCTGCCGGCGGCGCTGCTCGAGGAGTCCGCCGAGGAGGCCGAGACGCCCGCCTGGCAGGCGTGGCTCGAGCGCCAGTTGGCGGCGCGGCTCGAGGTGCTGGAGAGCGAGGAGGCGCTGTTCGAGGCGGGCGGGCTGTTCGCGCTGGTCGGCCCCACCGGCGCCGGCAAGACCACCACCACGGCCAAGCTGGCGGCGCGCTACGTGATGCGCCACGGCCCGCGCGAGGCTGCCCTGGTGACCACCGACAGCTACCGTATCGGCGCCGCCGAGCAGTTGCGCATCTATGCGCGTCTGCTCGGCGTGGAAGTGCATGCACTGGACGAGCAGGGTGACCTGGGCGCGCTGCTGGGGCGGCTGGCCCAGCCCCGCCGCGGACTGATGGGGCGCTCCGGCGGCAAGCGCATGATGGTGATCGACACCGTCGGCATGAGTCAGCGCGACCAGCGGCTGATGGGCGAGATCGCTCGTCTCGGCGCCGCGCCGGTCAGCGTGCGCCGGCTGCTGGTGCTCGACGCCGCGCGCCACGGCGATACCCTCGAGCAGGTGGTCGAGGCGTGGCAGCGCGCCTCGCAGGAGGCCGGCGAGCCGCTGTGGGGCTGCATTCTGACCAAGCTCGACGAAGCTGCCCGCCTGGGGCCGGTGCTGGACGTGCTGATGCGCCACGGGCTCAAGCTCTGCTATCTCTCGCGCGGACAGCGGGTGCCGGAAGATCTGGAGCCGGTGGAGCGCGATGTGCTGCTGCGCGAAGCGCTCGCCCAAGGCGGTGAGTCGCCGTTTTCGCGCGTCACCGGCAGTGCTCCGGCGGCGCCGGCCCAGGCGCGCCAGCAGGCGCTCTCCCAGGGCGTGCTGCGCCAGGGCGAGGCGCTGGAGGCCACGCTCTCCACGCTGCGCCGGCAGGTGCAGGGGATGGCCTGGCTGGAGCACGCCTGGCCGCGCAACCACGGCGCCGAGAGCGGCGCCTTCGCCGCGCGCATGATGAGTGCGAGTCGTCAGGCCGGGCTGCGCGGGGAGGGGGCGCCGCGGGCGCTGTGGTGGTCCAAGCCGACCCCGGTGCGTGGCCAGGGGCAAGCGATGCCACTGGTGGCGCTGGATGCCCAGGGTATGCCGCAGCCGCTGGTGTGGCCGCGTCATGAACTTCCGGCGGGAGACGACGCGCGCTTTGCCTGGGCCGACTCGCTGGGCGCCGAGTGGCACCTGCTGAACCAGTTGCCGGATGTCGAGCTGCTCGCCGGTCTCGACGTGCAGCGGCGCAGTTGGCTCGCCGCCACCAGCGCCAGTCGCCGCGTGCGCCATAGCGGCGAGTGGCTGCGCCTGGATGAGGCGCTGGCGCTGGGCGAGGCGCAGCCGGGGATCACGATGTTCCACCGCGGGCGTCAGGCGCGCCTCGATCTCAGGCGCCTCGAGACTACCCTGGCCAAGCGCCGCGGCGATAGCGAGGGGCTGCCGGTGATCGCCTGGGAAGGGACCTGGCACGACGAGGCCGACGGTCGCCAGTTGGGGCGGCGCTTCTGGATCGGCAGTGCCCGCACCGGCTTCGACAGCGGCTCGCGGCTGGCCGCGGCGCTGGCCCTGGAGGGCCTGCCCAGCCTGACCCAGCAGGCCGAGCGGCTACTCAAGACACGCCGCCCCGAGCTCGAAGAGCGTGCCCACCGCTGGCAGCTCGCTGCCGCCCTGGCCGCGCTGGCACTGCACCTGGCCCAGGCGGAAGCCGGCTGGGCCACGGACGTACGCGCACGGCTGTCGGATATCGCCCAGCGCCGCTGCGGGCGTCGGCCCAAGGCCTTGCTCGAGGGGCTGATGGATGCGCTGAGCGCCCACCAGACCCTGCGCCGCGCCAAGGGTATGGCCGGGGCGGCGACGGACGCCGGGCGGTGAGCGATCAGGCCGCCGGGCTGCGCGCCTGGCAGCGTCAGCGTGACCGCTGGCCGCTGCTGGTGCTGGGTGAGCCGCGACGCGGCGCGCTGGAGAGCCTGCTGAAGTCACTGAACGCGCGCAGCGGACGGCGCTGGGAGCCGGTGACCCTGGCCGAGGCGGCGCGGGCAGCACCCGGGCACGCGCTGCTCTGGGTAGAGAGCCGGCCGGTGGACGCGACCCTCGACTACCGCTGGCTCAAGCGCATGGCGGTGGATGTCGGCCCGCTGCCGACGCTGTTGCATCTGGAGTCGGCGGCGATCAGCCAGTCGCGGCTGGATAACCTGAGCGTCGCCGCGCGCCGCTTTCTGGGGGTCGAGCTCAGCCACGACCCCGGTCGCTGGCTGGCACCCTGAGCCGGCGCCGCCACAGCGACCACCGCCGGCCGCTGCGCCCAGATCGCTGGTCATTACCCGCTCGGACTTGTCATCACCCTGCTCAGAATAGCCGCGCCAGCAGCGCGGTCACCGCGGTCTCCACGCGCAGAATGCGCTCGCCCAGATGGACCCCTTCGCACCCCGCCTCTTCGAAGCGGGTCACCTCGTAATCGACGAAGCCGCCCTCCGGGCCGATCGCCAGCAGCGTCGGTTCGTCGATACCGCGTGGGCACGCCTGCGGCATGCCCGGATGGGCGATCAGCCCGCGCCGGCCCGCCAGCAGCGCCGGCAGGCGATCCTCGACGAACGGCTTGAAGCGCGTCTCCAGGGTCACCTCGGGCAGACGGGTGTCACGCGCCTGCTCCAGCCCCAGCATCAGGTGCTGATGGATCTTGTCGGGGCGAAGCTCCGGGGACTGCCAGTAGCTCTTCTCGACCCGACGCGTATGCAGCAGCGTCAGCTGCTTCACCCCCAGCGCGGCGATGTGCTCGAGGCTGCGTGCCAGCATGCGCGGCCGTGGCAGCGCCAGCAGCAGGTGTACCGGCAGTGGCGCCGGGGGCTCGCGGTCGAGCGCGGGCACGTGGAACAGCGCCTCGCTGGCGGTCAACGTCAGCAGCTCGCCACGGCCGATGGCGCCGTCGAGCGCGCCCACGGTCAGGCTATCGCCGGGGGCGGCGCGATGCACCTCGCGCAGATGGGTCAGGCGGCGCGGATCGCACACGCGGGCGTGGCTGGCGTCGATCCAGTCGGCGGGTTCGAGCAGAATCAGGTTCATGCAGGCAGCGGGGCACTCGGGGATGAGAATCGGGCGCCTATTGTGCCTCAGGCGCAGGCACCGGGGCCAACGGCAGCGGTCTGGCGGCGGCCGGGAACAGGTGCGATGCGCTCGGGGGCTTTCTGGCCCGGGCCTTTCTGACATAATGCCTCTTCCATATTCGGTGACAGCGCAACGAAAGGCGAGCGATGAAGGTTCTGATCCTAGGAGGCGGCGGGCGCGAGCACGCCCTGGCGTGGAAGGCGGCACAGTCGCCACAGGTCGACACGGTGTTCGTGGCCCCCGGCAACGCCGGCACTGCCCGCGAGGCGGGGCTGACCAACGTGGCGATCGACGCCATGGACTTCGACGCGCTGATCGCCTTCGCCCGCGACAACGATGTCGAACTCACCATCGTCGGCCCCGAGGCGCCGCTGGTGGCGGGCGTGGTCGACCGCTTCCAGCAGGCGGGCCTGGCGATCTTCGGCCCCTCGGCCGCGGCGGCCCAGCTGGAAGGGTCCAAGGCCTTCACCAAGGATTTCCTGGCCCGCCATGCGATCCCCTCGGCGGCCTACCAGACCTTCAGTGAAGTCGCCCCGGCGCTCGACTATCTCGACCAGCAGGGCGCGCCGATCGTGATCAAGGCCGATGGTCTTGCCGCCGGCAAGGGCGTGGTGGTGGCGATGACCCACGCCGAGGCGGCGGCGGCGATCCGCGATATGCTCGAGGACAACGCCTTCGGCGATGCCGGCGCCCGGGTGGTGATCGAGGAGTTCCTCGACGGCGAGGAGGCGAGCTTCATCGTCATGGTCGACGGCGAGCACGTCTGGCCGATGGCCACCAGCCAGGACCACAAGCGCGCCTACGATGGCGACGCCGGCCCCAATACCGGCGGCATGGGCGCCTATTCGCCGGCACCGGTGGTCACCGAGACGGTCTATCAGCGCATCATGGACGAGGTGATCACCCCGACCGTCGCCGGCATGGCCGCGGAAGGGCACCCCTACACCGGTTTCCTCTACGCCGGGCTGATGATCGACGCCACGGGCACGCCCAAGGTGATCGAGTACAACTGCCGCTTCGGTGACCCCGAGACCCAGCCGATCCTGATGCGCCTGGAGGGCGATCTGGTGGGGCTGTGCCAGGCTGCCCTGGCGCAGGGTCTGGATCGCGCCGAGGGGAGCTGGGACCCGCGCGCTGCGGTCGGCGTGGTGATGGCGGCCGGCGGCTATCCCGGCAGCTATCCCAAGGGGGATGCGATCGACGGCCTCGACGCCGCCGAGCAGTGCGGCTGCAAGGTGTTCCATGCCGGCACCGCGCAGAGCGACGATGGTCGCGTCGTCACCAGCGGCGGGCGTGTGCTATGTGTGACCGCGCTGGGCGAGAGCGTTGCCGCCGCCGCCGAGCGGGCCTACGCAGGCGTCGCCGAGATCACCTGGGCGGGGGCCGAGTATCGCCGCGACATTGCCCATCGGGCGATCGCCCGTGAGCGCGAGGACGTCGCGTCACGCAGCTAATCAACCCAGCGCGCAGCCAAGAGCTGCGCCGGGATCGGGGAACCAGCGCCATGCCGCAGCTACAGCCATATCGCGACGCCATCGCGGCGATCTGCCGCCCCGCGGTGGCCCGGGACGTGTCGAGGGCCATCCGGCTCGGCAGGGGGGCGCGGCATGTCGCGTGAGTTCCCGATCATCGCCGTCACCGGCTCCTCCGGCGCCGGCACCACCACGGTCAAGCGCACCTTCGAGCGCATGTTCGCGCGGGAGGACGTCCACGCCGCCTTCATCGACGGCGACGCCTTCCACCGCTACTCGCGGGCGGAGCTGGCCGAGATCCTGCAGACCGAGCCGGAGCGCAAGGCGGAGCTGTCGCACTTCTCGGTCAACGCCAATCTGCTGGATCGTCTGGATACGCTGTTCCAGGAGTACGGCGACAGCGGCAAGGGCACCTATCGCCACTATATCCACGCCGAAGACAAGCGCATGATCGAGGCCGGCTGGCAGGTCGGCACCTTCACCGACTGGCAGCCGATTCCCAGCGGTACCGATCTGATGCTCTACGAAGGGCTGCATGGCGGGCTGGTGACCCACGAGGTGGATATCGCGCGGCACGTCGACATGCTGATCGGGGTGGCACCGACCATCAATCTGGAGTGGCTGCAGAAGATCGACCGTGACACCAAGCTGCGCGGCTATTCGCAGGAGGCGGTGATCGAGACCATTCTCGGGCGGATGCACGACTACGTGCGCTACATCCAGCCCCAGCTCTCGCGCACCCACATCAATTTCCAGCGCGTGCCGACGGTGGACACCTCCAACCCGTTCGAGCTGCAGGACGTGCCCAACGACGGCGAGTCGTTCGTGGTGATCCGCTTCCGCGACCCGGAGGCGGTGGATTTCCCCTATCTGGTGACCATGATCCATGACGCCTTCATGAGCCGTCCCAACACCCTGGTGGTGCCGGGGGCGCGGCTGTCGCTGGCGATGGATCTGATCCTGGCGCCCAAGGTGCGCCAGCTGCTGGCGCAGCGCCGTTTTCGTTGATGTGCGATGGCGTCAGCCGCTGACGCCGGATCCTTTCCTATCCGAAGGAGACCCCATGGAGCCCACGCTGTTCAGCAAGATCATCGACCGCGAGATTCCGGCCGACATCGTCTATGAAGACGAGCACGTGCTCGCCTTCCGTGACATCAATCCCCAGGCACCGACCCATGTGCTGATCATTCCCAAGAAGCCGATCGCCACCCTCAATGACATCGAAGAGGCGGATCTGGCCCTGGTCGGCCGACTGCAGTACACCGCGGCCAGGCTGGCCAAGCAGTTCGGTTTCGCCGAGGACGGCTACCGCGTGGTGATGAACTGCAACGAAGATGGCGGGCAGTCGGTCTATCATATCCACATGCACCTGTTGGGTGGGCGCAAGCTGACCTGGCCGCCGGGCTGATAGGTCCGGGGTCTGGGGTATTTCCGCACACGGGTAAGGAGACTCACATGGCGCGCCAGCTGTCGCGTAGCGACAATCTGATTCACCAGTTCGACAGCGTACTGCGCACGTTGGTGCCGGGGGCGGCGCAGCCGCGTCGGCCCTCGCCGGCCCTCGCCCAGCCCGAGGGCGCGCTCGACGACGAGCAGCGCCGCCACGTGGCCGGGCTGATGCGCATCAACCATACCGGCGAGGTGTGTGCCCAGGCGCTCTATCAGGGCCAGGGGCTGACCGCCAAGCTGGGCGACACCCGCGAGCGCATGGAAGAGGCGGCAGCGGAGGAGGTCGATCATCTGTCCTGGTGCGACCAGCGCCTGCAGGAGCTGGATGGTCGTACCAGCTATCTCAACCCCGCCTTCTACGCCGCCTCCTTCGGGCTCGGCGCCCTGGCCGGGGCGATCGGCGACCGCATCAGCCTGGGCTTCGTCGCCGCCACCGAGGAGCAGGTCGGGCACCATCTGGAGGCGCATCTGCGCAAGCTGCCGATCGATGACAAGCGCTCGCGGGCGGTGCTCGAACAGATGCGTATCGACGAGGCGCAGCACGAGCGCATGGCGCTGGAATCCGGCGGCAGTCGCTTTCCGCTGCCGGTGAAGTGGGGCATGCGGCTGGTGTCGAAGGTGATGACCAAGAGTGTCTATCGCCTTTGAGTGTGGCGCCGTCGAGGGCGGCGGATAGTCGTCGGGAAGGCAAACAAAAACCGCGACCGGAGTCGCGGTTTTTGCGTATGGCTCGCCGGACGTGACGGCGCTCAGGCCTCGACGATCTCGTAGTCGTGGGTGATCTCCACGCCCCCTTTGGCCAGCATCAGCGAGGCGCTGCAGTACTTCTCGGCGGAGAGGTCGACCGCGCGCTTGACCTGGGCCTCCTTGAGACCACGGCCCGTGACCACGAAGTGCACATGGATCTTGGTGAACACGCTGGGCGTGCCGTCGAAGCGCTCGGCTTCCAGGGTCGCGACGCAGTCGGTGACGTCGGCGCGCGCCTTCTCCAGGATCTGGATCACGTCGAACGAGGTGCAGCCGCCGAGCCCCATCAGCACCAGCTCCATCGGTCGCGGCCCGGTGTTGCGCCCGCCGTGGTCGGGGTTGCCGTCGATCACGACGCTGTGGCCGCTGCCGGATTCGGTGACGAACTGGCGGCCGTCGGTCCACTTGACTGTGGCTTTCATGCAATCGATTCCTTCACTCGGATAACGTGGCGGCAGCATAACACTCCCGACAGGCTGAGGTTACGCCCGGCGCAGCCGGCTCTCGAGGTCGGCCAGGCGCTGCGGCGTGCCGACATCGACCCAGTCGCCGCGGTGGTGCCAGCCACCCACCCGCCCGGCGCGCATCGCCGCGAGCAGCAGCGGCGCCAGCTTGGCTGCCTCGCCGTCGGGGAGATCGGCGACCAGCTGCGGGTGGATCACGCCGACCCCGGCATAGACCAGACGCGGCTCGCCCTCGGCGTGCAGGCGCCCATCGGCGTCGAGATGGAAGTCGCCGCGAGGGTGGAAGTCGGTGGTGGCGACCATCGCCAGATGGGCCAGATCGCCTGCGGTCAGCGTCGGCTGAGCCAGGTCGATATCGCTCCAGACGTCGCCGTTGAGCAGCAGGAAGGGGGCATCGCCCAGCAGCGCCAGGGCATGGCGCAGGCCGCCGGCGGTCTCCAGCGGCGTGGGCTCGCGGCTGAAGGAGAGGCGCAGGCCGAAGCGTTGGCCATCGCCGAGGGCCGCGACGATCTGCTCGCCCCGGTAGCTCACGTTGATCACCACCTCGCGGAAGCCGGCCGCCGCGAGACGTTCCAGATGGTGTTCGATCAGCGGCTTGCCGGCCACCGGCAGCAGCGGCTTGGGGCAGTGGTCGGTGAGCGGTCGCATGCGGCTGCCGAGCCCGGCGGCCAGGATCATCGCTTTCATGTCGAGACTCCCTTCGAAGGCTCCTGTGCCTGCTCGGCATGGTGCCGGGCCAGCCGCGTCTGCATCGCCGGGTGGTAGGTCTCGCGCAGCCAGGCGTGGAATTCGGCCAGCTCGGGCAGTGCCTCGAGGCCGGCGTCGAGCTGGGCATAGAAGTGCGGCAGCCAGTCGAGATAGCGCGGCTTGCCGTCGCGCAGGCAGAGGCGGCAGAACTGACCCAGGATCTTGAGCTGGCGCTGGGCGCCGATCGCCTCGACGCCAGCCCGGAAGGTCGCGGCATCCGGCAGGTGGGCGCCGAGGTCGGCCTGACTGCGGCGGTGGAAGTCGTCGATCCAGCTATCCATCTCCGCCCGCGACCAGCGCTGGTAGCGCCCGCGCAGCAGCGAGATCAGGTCATAGCCCAGTGGACCCGCCAGGGCGCCCTGGAAATCGATCAGGGCCAGTTCGCCATCGACACGCATCAGGTTCATGGCATCGAAGTCGCGGTGCACGGCGACCTCGGGCAGTGCCGCGATGCGCGCCAGCAACTGCTGTTTGGTGGTCGCCCAGCAGCTTGGCGTCTCCAGATCCAGCCAGCGCCCCAGGCCCCAGTCGGGGAAGCGCTCCAGCTCCTCCTCCATGAAGGCGGCGGAGTAGGGCGGCAGCTCTGCCGGTGACGCCAGCCGCTGCAGGCGCAGCAGCAGATCGATGGCCTGGGCCGTACCCCGCCGCGCCGAGTCGGTATCGACGAAGTGGTGGTGCAGGCTGTCGTCGCCGAGATCGTCGAGTTCGAGGAAGCCCTGGTCGAGGTCGACGGCGTGGATCGCCGGCACCGGCAGGCCGGCTGCGCGCCAGCTGCGGCCGATAGCGACGAAGGCGTGGCTATCCTCGAGCTCGGGTGGGGCATCCATCAGCATGCGCGTGGTGCCGTCGGGTAGATGCACCCGGCAGTAGCCACGCAGGCTGGCATCGCCGGCGACGGGCTCGAAGCGGCAGGTATCGGCGGCAACGGCGTGGTGCCGGGCTATCCAGGTGCGCAGCTGAGCAAGGCGCAGACTCATCGAGACTCCCAGGTTGGATCGAGTTGACGGGGTGCGGATGTCACCGCATGCTGAAGCCGCTCTTGGGCTTGGGCGATGACTTGGCAGATGACGTCTGGACGCGGCCCTGCCGGCGGAGAGGGCTTGCTTGCCCTTGGCGGCGCCAGTGTGCCGTCTTTGGCCGGATGCGCCAACTCATCGTGACGCGAGCGCGACCAGACAACAGAGAACGACCCCGCGGCAAGTGCCGGCGAGGTCTGTATAATACCGGCTCCACTCGGCAAGGACACAGAGGACATGGGCAAGCGACTGGTCTGGACTGCCCTCACCGGCGTGATTTCATCGACCGCCCAGGCGGCCCCTCCGGCACCGCTACCGGCGGACCAACTGGACTGGGTACCCTGGGGCGATCAGGCACCGGCCGGCGAACTGTGCGGCGGGCGCTATGTCCAGCCCGGCTATCTGCTGCCCGAGGGGCGGACGCCGGAAGAGGTCCTCTCCAACTCCGCCACCGCGGAGTATGGCGACAACGGCGAGACGATCCTCGGGGGCGAGGTGGTGCTGCGGCGTGGCGACAGCCAGCTGCAGGCGCCGCAGGTGCGGGTCAACGCCGCCCGCGATACCGCCTTCGCCGACGGCCCCCTGACCATCCGCTACCCCGGTCTGCTGGTGCGCGGCGACGACGGCCAGGTCTCGCTCGACAGCGACGCGGCGCGGATCGACGACGCCCACTACGTGATCCACGATCAGCGCGCACGCGGCGATGCTCAGGCGCTGGAGCGTCTCGACGATGGCCGCTATCGCATGCGCGAGGCCAGTTTCACCACCTGTGCGCCGGACAGCCGGCTATGGCGGATCGTCGGCAGCGACGTCACCATCGACCGCGCCCAAGGCTACGGTACCGCCACCAACGCGCGCCTCGAGATGGGCGATGTGCCGGTATTCTACTGGCCCTGGGTGCGCTTCCCGGTGGACGACCGCCGCCAGAGCGGCTTTCTGTGGCCGACCGTGGGGATTACCAGCGACGGGCTCGACTACAGCCAGCCCTACTATCTGAATCTGGCCCCCAACTACGACGCCACCATCACCCCCAGGGTCATCACCGATCACGGCCTGCTCATGGGCGGCGAATTTCGCTATCTCTTCGGCAGCGATCGCGGCACCCTCGATGGCGCCTACCTGGCCAACGACCGCGGCGGCAACAACGACAATCCCAACGTTGCCAATGACGCTTTCGATGGCAAGGATCGCTGGTTCGTCGACTATCGTCACTACGGCTACTTCACCGACCGTCTGGACTATGCACTGCGCTATGGCGCCGCCAGTGATGGCCGCTACTTCGACGACTTCGGTAGTGACTTCGCCGAGCAGGACACCGAGTACCTCGAGCGTCTGGCGCGGCTCTCCTACCAGGGCACCACCTGGTATCTGGACGCCCGCGCCCAGGGCTACCAGCGCATGCAGTACCCGATCGACGAGAACGATCGCCCCTACTACCGCCTGCCCAGTCTGACCGCCAATGCGCGCTGGCAGCAGGATAGCGGCTTCTATCAGGAGTGGAACTCCAACGCCTCCTACTTCTGGCGCGATCTGCACGGCGTCGATGCCCAGGGCAACTGGTTCGACGAGGACGAGAACCGGGTTCGCAACATTCCGCTGCGGGAGTCGGCCAACGGCTCGCGCCTCAATCTGACCCCGGCCATCGGCTGGCGTGCCCAGCCCAGCTGGGGCTTCCTCGAGCCGCGCTTCCAGCTGTGGCAGACCAACTATGAGCTCGACTACGGCAATCGTGACACCAACCGCGACGAGACGCTGTCGCGCACGGTGCCGGTCTACTCGCTGGATTCGGGGCTGATCTTCCAGCGCGATGTGACCGCGTTCGACCAGGGCTTCAAACAGACCTTCGAGCCGCGGCTCTACTACGCCTACGTGCCCGAGCGCAATCAGTCCGAGTATCCGGTCTTCGATACCGACGAGCAGGCGATCTCGTGGAGCCAGCTGTGGTCGCCCTACCGCTTCACCGGGGCCGACCGTGTGGGTGACGTCAACAAGCTCTCCTATGGCGCCTCGACCCGCTTCCTCGAAGATGACACCGGGCGTGAGCGGCTGGCGCTGTCGGTCGGGCAGAGCGCCTACTTCCAGGATCGCAACGTCACCCTGCTCGACGACAGCGACAATCTCACCCCCGCGCAGCGGCGCTATGACGATTATCGGCGCACGCGTGACCGCTCGCCGGTGATCACCCAGCTCGACTGGCGCATCAATGACCAGTGGCGCTCGCGCTACGAGTGGTTCTACGACGATCACCGCTCGCAGACCGAAAAGGCCTCCGCCTACCTGCAGTATCTGAGTCCGGCCGGCCATGTATTGAACCTTGGCTACCGTTGGCAGCTCCAAGGTTTCGATCCGGCCAGCGATGCCGACGATCAACTGAGCTACAACCGCGAGGATTTCGACGTCTCGTTCGCCTACAAGGCGACCTCGTCGCTCGATCTGATCGGCCGCTATCTCTACGACAACACCAACAAACGTGATCTGGAGACGCTGGCCGGGGTGCAGTTCAACAGCTGCTGCAGCGCGGTGCAGGTGGTCTGGCGCGAGTGGGTCGACGACAATGACACCGCCTACACCATCGACGACGACTACACCGATCGCGGCCTGTTCCTGCGCTTCGTGTTCAAGGGTCTCGGCGGTGTGGGGCAGAATGCCGATAGCTACTTTGCCACCGCGGTGCCGGGCTACGAACCCACCAAATTCTGAGCCGAGCCCGGCGGGTGCCGGGCCAGCGTCAGTCGCGACGCCAGATACGAGGTCAGCCGATCAAGCGTCGTGATGCAGCGAGCAAGATCCGTGATTCATCAAGCAAGGGAAGTGCTGAACAAATAGGCGAGCGGGATGAAGTGTAAGGCGCCCGGAGCGCAAGAACCGCAGCATATGGGGTATATGTGAGGATTCTTAGCACCGCGCAACGCAGCGATTCGCCCGAGCAGGCATTTGTGCAGTATTCCCTTAGAGTTGTCCTTCATCAAGCAAGAGAGGTAGGCATGCGTCCTAGAGTGTGGATTCCCCTGGCGCTGGTCATGCTGCTGTCGCCACTGTCGGCGATGGCCGAGGTGGTGCCGCTGGACCGTATCGTCGCCGTGGTCAACGACGACGCCATCATGCACAGCCAGCTCGAGCAGCGGGTCGCCCAGGTCAAGAGCCAGCTCGCGTCCAGCAACATCTCCGCGCCGCCGGAGAAGACCCTCGAGCATCAGGTGCTCGACCGCATGATCACCGAGCAGATCGAGCTGCAGATGGCCGAGAAGGGCAAGCTGAACGTCGACGAGACCCAGCTCAATGCCACCATGCGCGGTATCGCCCAGAACAACGGCATGACCCTGGATCAGTTCGCCGACCGCCTGGAAAAAGAGGGGCAGTCGCTGGCCGAGGTGCGCGAGCAGGTGCGCCGCGAGCTGCTGATCCGTCAGGTCCAGCAGCGCGAGGTCGCCAACAAGGTGACAGTGTCGGATCGCGAGATCGACCGCTTCCTGGAGCAGGCCGGCCAGAACAGCAACGTCTCCTATCATCTGGCCCAGATCCTGGTCGCGGTGCCGCAGTCGCCGACCCCGGATCAGGTGCGCCAGGCCCAGGCCAAGGCCGAGAAGCTCTATCAGGAGCTCAAGAGCGGCGCCGATTTCCGCAAGCTGGCGGTCTCCGAGTCCGACGGTGGCCAGGCGCTGAAGGGCGGCGATCTCGGCTGGCGTCCGGCGGCGCAGATTCCGACCATCTTCGCCGATGTCATTCCCGATCTCACCAAAGGTGAGGTGAGTCAGCCGATCCGCAGCCCCAGCGGCTTCCACCTGGTCAAGCTGATCGATAGCCGCGGTGGTGATGGCAAGCAGATCTCCCGCGAGCAGGCGAGCCAGGCGATCTTCCAGCGCAAGGTCAACGACGAACTCGAGGCGTGGACGCAGGAGATTCGCGCCAGCGCCTACGTCGACAACCGCCTCGACAAGCAGTAAAGGAGTCGCCGGTGCCGTCGACACAGGCCGAGGCACCGCTGCTGGCGCTGACCAGCGGCGAGCCGGCGGGTATTGGCCCCGAGCTGACGCTGGCCCTGGCGCGGCGTTGGCCGGCGTTGGCTGCGCGGGTCGTCGTCATCGGCGACCCGCAGTTGCTGGCGGCACGCGCCGCTGGGCTGGGCTGGGCGGTCGAGATCGAGCCGCTCGACCCCGCTGCGCCGGTGCCGCCCGCTCGGGATGGCCATCTGCCGGTGTGGCCGGTGGCGCTGCGGCGGCCGTCGCATCCCGGCGTGCTCGATCCGGGCAACGCCGATTACGTGCTCGAGACCCTGGATGTCGCCATCGCCGCCTGTCGTGACGGGCGCGCCGCGGCCATGGTCACTGCGCCGCTGCACAAGGGGGCGATCATCGAGGGCGGCTACCCGGGATTCACCGGCCATACCGAGTACCTGCGGGACGTCTGCGGCGTCGAGGAGGTGGTGATGATGCTCGCCACGATGATCGCCTCGACGCTCGACACCAGGCGCGCGCCGAGGCCGCTGCGGGTCGCCCTGGCCACCACCCATCTGCCGCTGGCGCGGGTCGCCGAGACGCTCGACGCCGCGCTTCTCACGCGGGTCACCCGGATTCTCGCCGCCGAGCTGACCCAGCGCTTCGGCATCGCCGTGCCGCGCATCCTGGTGAGTGGGCTCAATCCCCACGCCGGCGAAGATGGCCATCTGGGCCGTGAGGAGCTCGAGATCATCACCCCGACCCTCGAGCGGCTGCGCGCCGAGGGGCTCGATCTGGTCGGCCCGTTGCCCGCCGATACGCTGTTCACGCCGCGCCATCTGAATGACGCCGATGCCGTGCTCGCCATGTATCATGACCAGGGGTTGCCGGTACTCAAGTATGCCGGCTTCGGCCAGGCGGCCAATATCACCTTGGGCCTGGGCATCGTTCGCACCTCGGTCGATCACGGCACCGCCCTCGACCTTGCCGGCAGTGGCCAAGCCGATGTCGGCAGTCTCAGGGTGGCGCTGGAAGTGGCCTGCGAGATGGCCACTCATCGATCTCACTGACTCATCTCTCTCACCGAGAGGGTGTTTACACCGCTGTCCCGTGCAGCTTTCAGGTAAACGACCTCTGAAGGAATTCGTTGTCAATGGCTAACCCAGCCGATTATCCGCGTGGCGCGCTGCCGCGAGCTCGCAAACGTTTCGGTCAGAACTTCCTGCGCGATGCCGGCGTGATCTCACGCATCGTGCGCGCCATCGGGCCGCGTCCGGGGGAGCGCCTGGTCGAGATCGGCCCGGGGCAGGGCGCTCTGACCGAACCGCTGCTCCAGGCCGCCGGTGCGCTCGAGGTGATCGAACTCGACCGTGATCTGATCCCTGGGCTGCGGGTGCAGTTCTTCGCCTATCCGGACTTCGTGATCCACGAGGGCGATGCGCTCAAGTTCGATTTTCCGGCGCTGGCGGCCGAGGATGGCCGCCCGCTGCGGGTGGTCGGCAACCTGCCCTACAACATCTCCACGCCGCTGATCTTCCATCTGCTGGCATCGCGCGGCGCCGTAGCCGACATGCACTTCATGCTGCAGAAAGAAGTGGTGGAGCGTCTCGCCGCCGAGCCCGGTGGGCCCGACTGGGGGCGACTGTCGGTGATGACCCAGTACCACTGCCAGGTGGAGTCGCTGTTCGTGGTGCCGCCGGAAGCCTTCGTGCCGCGGCCCAAGGTCGACTCTGCCATCGTGCGCCTGACACCCCATGCCGAGCTGCCCGTCGTGGCGCACGACGAGGCGCGCTTCGCCGAGATCGTGCGCGATGCCTTCGGCCAGCGGCGCAAAACGCTGCGCAACAACCTCAAGGGGCTGGTCGAGGCCAGCGAACTCGAGGCGCTGGGGATCGACCCCGGCCGCCGCCCGCAGACGCTGACGGTGGCGGAGCTGGTCGCCATCGCCAACCGGGTCACGGAGCGCGAGGCATGAATGAACTGGCTGCGCAGATCGGGGTCCAGGTCGAGCCCGACTACCGCGCCGACGAGTCGGATCCGGCGCAATCGCGCTACGTCTTCAGCTATACGGTGACGGTGCACAACCGCTCGACCCGCGAGATCCAGCTGCTGTCGCGCTACTGGAAGATCACCCAGGGCAACGGCAAGGTGCAGGAGGTGCGTGGCAATGGCGTGGTCGGCAAGCAGCCGGCGATCGCCGCGGGTCACAGTTTCCGCTATACCAGCCGCGCGGTGCTGGCCTCCCCGGTGGGAGTGATGCAGGGCAGCTACGGCTGCACCGATCTCGCCAGCCAGGAGGCCTTCGAGGTCACCATCGAACCGTTCCGGCTGGCGACCCCCAACCAGGTGCACTGAGCTGCGCCGGGTGCCGACCCGTTCATCCCGGAGGGCTCCCCAGCCCTCGACCTAGGGTTTGTACGAAAAGTCAGCGAGCGAAGACAAGACAAGGCAAAAATCGGCGAAAACGCGGAATTTACGGGGTGTAAATGAGCATTTTGAGCTGATTTTTAACGCCGTATTGCCGAGCGCAGGTAGTTTTCGTACAAAGCCTAGAACCGACCATCGAGAAGGACGACGACTATGGCCACCTATGCCATCGGCGACCTGCAGGGCTGCTACGCTGAGTTCGACGCACTGCTGTCGCGGCTCGACTTTTCGCCCTCCCGTGATCGACTGTGGCTGGCCGGCGACCTGGTCAACCGCGGACCCGGTTCGCTCGCCTGCCTGCGCCGGGTGATGGCGCTGGAGGGCGCTGTGGAGACGGTGCTGGGCAACCACGATCTGCATCTGCTGGCGGTGGCGCGGGGGCACGGCAAGCTCAAGCGCAACGATACCCTGGCCGAGATACTTGCAGCGCCGGATTGCGACGCCCTGATGGACTGGCTGTGCGCCCAACCTCTGCTGGTCGCCGACTCGGCCCGCAATCGGGTGATGACCCATGCCGGATTGTTGCCGCAGTGGTCGCTGGCCGAGGCTCGCGAGCTGGCGGCGGAAGCCGAGGCAGTGTTCGGCGGTGATGCGGTCGATGACTTTCTCGCCGAGATGTACGGCAACCGGCCGGCGCGCTGGTCGCCGGCGCTGGAGGGGCTGGACCGCCTGCGCAGCATCGTCAATGTCTTTACCCGGATGCGCTTCATCGATGCCGACGGTACCCTCGACTTCAGCGCCAAGGAGGGGCTGGATAGCGCACCGGCGGGCTTCGCGCCCTGGTTCACCTATCCGCGCCGGCATCCCCGCGAAGCGGATCTCACCCTGCTGTTCGGCCACTGGGCCGCGCTGGAGGGGGAAACGCCAGGGGCCCGTGTGCGCGCCGAAGCCCTGGACACCGGCTGTGTCTGGGGCGGCTCGCTCACGGCGCTCGATCTCGACAGCGGCGAGCGTATCGCCGAACCGTCGCATCAGATGCGACGCTGAATCCATCTCAGAGGGCGTACATGCCACACCCATTCGAACATCTCGATGCCGACACGCTCATCCAGTGGCTGGGCGAGGGTCGCACCCTGACCCTGGTCGATATCCGCGATCCGCTGAGCTTCGCCCAGGGGCACATTCCCGGCAGTCGCCATCTGGACAACACCAGTGCCGCCAAGCTGGTCGAGCAGACACCCCCCGCACAGCCGCTGGTGGTAGTCTGCTACCACGGCCACTCCAGCCAGCAGGCCGCCGCCTGGCTCGCCGGTCAGGGCTTCAGCGAGGTCTACAGTCTGGATGGCGGCTTCGTCGACTGGGCGCATCGCCATCCTGAACGGGTCAGCCGATAGGAGGCGTCATGCACGCTGGCAACGATCCCTGTCTCGACGGTCTCGAGGTCTATCTGGTCGGCGGCGCGGTGCGCGATGCCCGGTTGGGCTGGCCGGTCGGCGACCGCGACTGGGTGGTGGTCGGTGCCAGCGTCGAGCAGATGCGCCAGCGCGGCTTCCAGCCGGTGGGGCGCGACTTCCCGGTATTCCTGCATCCGCAGACCCATGAGGAGTACGCGCTGGCGCGCACCGAGCGCAAGCGCGGTCACGGCTATACCGGTTTCGAGGTTCACGCCAGCCCCGATGTCACGCTGGAGGCGGATCTGGCGCGGCGGGATTTCACCATCAATGCCATGGCCGAGGGTGCCGACGGCGAGCTGGTCGACCCCTACGGTGGGCGCGACGACCTCGAGGCCCGGCTGCTGCGCCACGTGTCGCCGGCGTTCGTCGAGGACCCGCTGCGGGTGCTGCGTGCGGCGCGCTTTCTCGCCCGCTATCGTCACCTGGGGTTCGCCATCGCTGGCGAGACCCTGGCGCTGATGCGTCAGCTCGTGGCGGGCGGCGAGATCGCGCACCTGGTCGCTGAGCGCGTCTGGACCGAGACGGAAAAGGCCCTGGCTGAGGCCGACCCCGAGGCTTATTTCGAGACCCTGCAGGCGTGCGGCGCGCTGGCGGTGCTGATGCCGCCGCTGGCCGACGATATCTTGGCGGCGTCCCTGGCGCGGCTGGAGAGCGTACCGAACGATCTCGCCGAGCCGGCGGTCTGGCGCTGGGCGCGCCTCGGTGAGCATCTCGCGGCTGATGACCAGCGCGCGCTCAATGACGCCGTCAAGGCCCCCAACCGCTACCGTGACGCCATGCGCCAGGCGGCGCTCACCCGCGAGCTACGCCAGCGCTGTGACCATGCCGACTCGCGTGCCGGAGAGATCATGCGCTGGCTCGACGGTATCGACGCCTGGCGTCGGCCCGAACGCCTCGATCCGCTGCTGGCGCTGATCGCCCACGAAGCCCCGGCGCTGGCCAATGATCTCGCCCTGGCCTGGCGGCTGGCGTCCCAGATCCTGCCCCAGGCGCTGCTCGACGAGGGCCTGCGTGGGCCGCAGCTGGGTCAGGAGCTGGCCCGGCGGCGAGAGCAGACCATCCGCGAGGCGCTGGAGACGGCGTAGACAAGGGGCAGCGAGGTGAAGGGGCCTTCGCGCCAGCCACCTCACCCTCGGCGCGCGCTCATTCCCCTCTCGCTTCAGCCCTCGCTCCTCGGAGACGCGCCCCCTCCCGGATGCCCACTGCCAGACGACAACGCCCGCGGCGATCACTCGCCGCGGGCGTTTGACGTGGTGGCGCCGGTCTAGACGAACAGGCCCACGATCAGTGCCATCACCAGACCCGTCAGGCCGATGATGGTCTCCATCACGGTCCAGCTCTTCAGGGTCTGCGCTTCGGTCAGGCCGAAGTAGCGGTTGACCAGCCAGAACCCGGAGTCGTTGACGTGGCTCAGCACGGTGGCCCCCGAGGCGATCGCGATCACGATCAGGCCGAGCACCGGACCCGACAGGCCCAGGGTCGAGATGACCGGTGCCATCAGGCCGGCAGCGGTGATCATGGCCACGGTGGCGGAGCCCTGGATCACGCGCACGGCGGTGGAGATCAGGAACGCCAGCAGAATCGGCGGCAGCGCGCTCTCGGCCATGATGTCGCCCATCACGCCGCCGACCCCGGAGTCGATCAGCACCTGCTTGAACACGCCGCCAGCCCCGGTGACCAGGATGATGATGCCGGCTGGCTCGAGGGCCTTGGTGGCAACCTCCATCACCTGCTCTCGGGTCATGCCGCGGCGTGTGCCCAGGCAGGTGAAGGCGAGCAGGGTGGCCAGGGTCAGCGCCACGAAGGGGTGGCCGAGGAAGGTCAGTGCAGCCAGCACCGGACTGTCCGCCGGCAGAATCACGCCGGAGACGGTGTTGAGCACGATCAGCGCCAGCGGCAGCAGAATGATCGCCAGAATCAGCTTGAAGCTGGGCAGATCGCGGGTGTCGGCCGGCTCCTTGGGCAGCTCCATGTAGTCGGGAATCTGGGCGTCGATACGCTTGGCGATCCAGCGTCCGAACAGCGGCCCGGCGATGATCATGGCGGGCAGGCCGCAGATGGCGCCGAACAGGATCACGTAGCCGAGGTCGGCTCCGATCAGCTTGGCCACCGCGATCGGGCCCGGTGTCGGCGGAATGAACGAGTGGGTGACCGCGAGCCCGGCGAGTAGCGGAATGCCGTAATAGAGCAGCGAGCGTCCGGTACGCCGGGTCAGGGCATAGATCAGCGGCACCAGGATGATGAAGGCGACGTCGAGAAACACCGGAATCGCGACGAGGAAACCGGTGACCCCCATCGCCCACTGCGAGCGGTTCTCGCCGAACTTGCCGAGCAGCGTGCTGGCCAGGCGATCGACTCCGCCGGAGACCTCCAGCATCTTGCCGAACATCGCGCCCAGACCGACCACGGTGGCGACGAAGCCGAGCGTGCCGCCCATGCCTTTCTCGATGGTGTTCAGCAGCTCCTCGACGCCCATGCCGGTCGCCAGACCCACGACACCGCTGACCACCAGCAGCGCCACGAAGGCGTGCAGGCGCAGACGCATGACCAGGTAAAGAAGGACGATGATGCTCCCCAGCGCGGCGAGGATCAGAGAGGTGGGACTGTCCATGAGGATGAAAAACCCTTTGTGAGCGAAGCACCTGCTGGCAGTTGAGGCGCTGGCGGATGTCGCCGCGGACGTGGTGCGTCCAGCACCTGCCGGGGGCGATATCCCGCGGGACGCTATGCGCCTTTGGTGGCGTTGTGCTTCGGTGTGGAGTTGGCGAAAATGGATGTTACCGGTAACAGCTCGGCGGCAACAATGCGCCTAAAGGTGTAGAGACAAGCCGCTCGCTGGTGGTTACGCCTAAGAACGCTTTTCACAACCGCCAGACGACGTGGGCTTATCCGGCGGCAGGGCGTTGCGAGGGGGCTGTGACCCTCTTCCTGGGCGCTACCCTTGCCATCTCTGGCAAAGCCCCCTCGCTTTGCCCCGCCCCCGGCGCCCTTCGTCAGAGGGTTTGTAAACACCCTCTGAGAGGGCATCACCCGTTTGCCGGCGGCCATCGGCGCCGAGCGCCGCCGGTAGAACGATTCATCGGCACAACGATTCATCAGCGAAAAGAGTCCGACGCATGAAAACCAATCAGGGACATCGCATCGTCGTCATGGGCGTGTCGAGTTGCGGCAAGACCGAAATCGGGCAGCGCCTGGCGGCGCGTCTGGAGGGGCGCTTCCTCGACGGTGACGATTACCACTCCGAGGCGAGCGTGGCCAAGATGTCGCGGGGCGAGCCGCTCAACGACGACGACCGCGCCGGCTGGCTCGCCCGGCTGAGCGAGATCCTGGGGGAGGCGCGTGCGGCGGGCGAGACGCTGGTGGTGGGCTGCTCGTCGCTCAAGCGCCGCTACCGCGACACGCTGCGCGAGGGCGATCCGGCGCTCACTTTCGTCTACCTGTGCGGCAGCCGCGAGCTGCTGCTCGAACGCATCCAGTCGCGTGAGGATCACTTCTTCAAGGGCGAGGCGATGCTCGACAGCCAGCTCGCAACGCTGGAAGCCCCCGGCGCCGACGAGGCGGTGACGGTGGATATCGATGCCAGCATCGAGACCGTGGTCGAGCGTGCCGCCGAGGCGCTGACCGAGCGCTATGCCCATCAGTCCGGCAGCGCGGCCTCCTAGTCAGCTCGAGGGCGCGCTGGGCAAGAACGGGGTGGGCTAGCCGATACTGCCGCCGCAGCGCACCTCGAACCCCAGATCCTCACTGTGCGGCCGGCAGGGCTGGCCGGCGAGGCGCGCCAGCAGGCGCTCGGCGATCACCTCGCCGATTCGCCGGCGGGGTGTCACCACCGTGGCCAGTGGCGGTGTCGTCGCTTCCACGATGTCGAGCCCATTGAAGCCGGCCAGGGCGAGGGCGTCGGGCACCGCCAGGCGCCGGCGCTGGCACTCGAACAGCGCGCCGGCGGCCAGGTCGTCGTTGCAGCAGAACACCGCCTCCAGCGCTGGCCAGCGCTCCAGCATCGACCCCAGCATCTCGCCGCCGAGGCGATAGCTCGACGGCTGCGGCGTGGTCAGGCAGGACTCGGTGGAGAGACCGGCGGCGCGCAGCGCCGCCTCCCAGCCTGCCATGCGCAGCTGGGCGCGGTGATCCATGCGCGCACCGAGAAAGCCGACCCGGCGGTAGCCGTGGGCGAGAAAGGTCTCCGTCAGCGCCCGGCCGGCGGCGGTCTGATCGAGCCCGACATTGATGTCGAGCGGGGTCGGGGTCAGCTCCAGCGTCTCCACCACCGGCACCCCGGCCCGTCGCAGCAGCCGCTCGGCATGCTCCGTATGGCGGGTCCCCGACAGTACCAGGCCATCCACTCCATAGCCCAGATAGGTGTCGATCAGACGCTCCTCCTCGAGTATCGAGTAGCCGGTATGGCCGATCAGCAGCTGATAGCCGGCGGCGCGCAGACCCTCCTCGATGCCGCGCTGGATATCCGAGAACACCGCGTTGGAGAGTGACGGGATCAGCAGCGCGACACTGTGACTGCGGCCGCTGGCCAGCGCCCCGGCGGCGTGATTGGGGATATAGCCGAGCTCGGCGATCGCCGCCTCGATACGCTGGCGCAGCGGTAGCGAGACCCGCTGCGGCTCGCGCAGGGCGCGCGAGACGGTGATCTTGGTGACCCCGACCCGATCGGCGATATCCTGAAGCGTGACGCGTCCCGAAGCGCGGCGTGGCATGACGATCTCCCCAGCGCGGCAGCGGCGCCCGACGCTGGCGATCGATAGGGATATCGCGCCCGAGGCGGGTCCGATGAAGATGATGGTTAGCGGTAACTTTCGAGCAGACTAGCACGCTGCCCTGGCGCTGGCTGTGCGGCCATGGTTGTAGCCGATCGGATTGCCGGAGGTGGGGTAGAGCCCGTGCTCAAGGGGCGCTATCGCCGATCAGCAGCTCGGTATCCAGGGTGCGCGAGCGACGCGGTTCGAGATCGAGCAGCATGGCCGCCGCCAGCCGGCCCTTGGCGGTGTTGTCCTGGTGTACCGTGGTCAGTCGCGGGCGCCGCCGCTGACCTTCGGCGATGCCGTCGAAGCCGGTGATGCGCAGATCCTCCGGCACCCGCAGCCCGCGTCGCTCGGCCAGGTCGATGGCGGTCAGGGCGATACGATCGGAGAGACAGATGAGGAGGTCCGGGCGTGTCGCCGCAGGCTGGTCGAGCAGCGCGGCGACCACCGGCACGCAGCCTTCGTAGGTGTTCTGGTCGACGTTCCACAGCGCCACGCTGTCGGGATCGATGGCGGCCTCCGTCAGCGCCTTGAAGATCCCGTCGAGACGCCGCCGGGTGACGGTGAGATCGGCCGACAGTAGCGCCTCCAGGCCGATCTGGCCCACGTGGGACTGGGTCAGGCGCAGCCCGACGATGGCGACTCGCTGCGGCGGATGGCGCAGGGCGTGGCGAGCCAGTGCGAGGCTGGCCGGGTAGTTGTCGACATGCACCGCCGGGATACCCGGCAGATCGATGTCGATGGCCACCGCGGGGCGATCCGCGATCAGGTCGAGGATGCGCGAGGAGGCGCCGTGCAGGCCGTAGACAATGACACCGTCGGCCATGTCGACACCGCCGCCGCTCTGCTCCAGGCGTCCCGGCAGCAGCATCAGCGAGTGGCCGTGCTGATCCAGCTGTGCGGCGACACCGGCGATCAGCTCGCTGGCGACGCTGTCGCTCAGACTGTAGAAGAGGTTTTCCGCCAGCAGCATGGCGATGATGCCGGAACGGCCGGTGCGCAGCATGCGCCCGCGGGAGTCGGGGCCGTGGTAGCCGAGCGCCGCCGCGGCGGCGAGAATCTCTTCGCGGCGGGCCTGGGAGAGCTGGTCGGGGCGGTTGAAGGCGTTGGAGACGGTGGCGGCGGAGACGCCAAGACGTGCAGCCACCGTCTTCAGCGTCATGCGCTTGGTTTGACTCACGGTCGCACGCGTGGGATGGGATGCCGCGTCGTGCGCTGCTGGCGCCGTGTAGCGATGGCCGTGGCCGGGGGCATAGGTGAGTCTCCTCGTCGGGGATCGGATGGCGGCCAGGGCAGCGGCCGCCATCCCGCCTTGGGCTTTGCCTAGGTGGCGCTCAACCATGCCGCCGCATTGCCAGCCAGCGTCGTGCCGTTCACCACACCGGGCTGGCTCTGGGCGAGCAGCGGGGCCGCCGGCAGGTCGATCGGTGTATCGCCCAGGTTGAGCACCACCCTAACGTCGCCGTTGGTCAGCACCAGCACATCCTCGCGCGGGCTCGGTGCCCACGCCAGTTCGCCCTGGCCAAGGTTATGGTCGCGGCGCAGTTTGAGCAACTGCTGATAGAGCGTAAGCGTCGAATCCGGCCGATCGAGCTGACGGTCGACGGCGTAGTCGGCGTAGTTGTCCGGCTGCGGCAGCCAGCGCTCGCCGCTGTCGTTGAAGCCGAAGGCCGGGGCGTCGGCGCGCCACGGCAACGGCACCCGACAGCCGTCGCGGCCGCCATCCTCGCCGCCGGTCCGGAAGAAACCCGGATCCTGGCGGTAGCGGTCAGGCATGCTGGTGTGATCCGGCAGGCCCAGCTCCTCGCCCTGGTAGAGATAGGCGGAGCCGGGCAGCGCCAGGGTCAGCATGATGATCGCGCGAGCTCGGCGCAGGCCCAGTGCCTCGTCGGGCTGCTCGTCACCGATACCGATCTTCTGCGGCCGCGCGCCGGGATTCGACAGCCCCAGACGCGAGGCATGGCGCACGCCGTCGTGGTTGGACATCACCCAGGTGGTGGTGGCGCCGACCGCGCCGGTGACGGCGAGCGAGCGGTCGATGATGGTGCGCAGCTCCGCGGCATCCCAGTGGGCGATCAGGTAATCGAAGTTGAACGCCTGCTGCATCTCGTCGGGGCGAATGTAGCGCGCCACCCGCTCCGGCTTGAGCCAGGCCTCGGCGACCATCATGCGGTCGTCGCCATACTCCGCCAGGATTCGGTGCCAGCGGCGATAGATGTCGTGCACGCCATCCTGATCCCACATCGGGCCACGGTTGCCGCCCTCGACCATCACTTGTTCGCCGTCCCAGTCCGGCAGGCCCGGCTGCTTGATCATGCCGTGGGCCACGTCGACGCGGAAGCCGTCGACCCCGCGGGCGAGCCAGAAGCGCAGCACGCGCTCGAACTCGTCGCCCACCTCGGGGTTCTGCCAGTCGAAATCGGGCTGGGTGCTGTCGAACATGTGCAGATACCACTGGCCGTCTTCGACCCGGGTCCAGGCCGCGCCACCGAAGATGCTCTGCCAGTTGTTGGGCGGCAGTTCGCCCTGCTCGCCACGCCCGTCGCGAAAGATGTAGCGCGCCCGTGCCGGGCTGCCCGGCGGGTTGGCCAGCGCCTCCTGGAACCAGACGTGTTCGCTGGAGCTGTGATTGGGCACCAGGTCGACGATTACTCGCATGCCGCGCTCGTGGGCACCGGCCAGCAGGCGGTCGAAATCGTCGAGGGTGCCGAACAGCGGGTCGACGTCGCAGTAGTCGGCGACGTCGTAGCCGGCATCGGCCTGGGGCGAGCGGTAGAACGGCGATAGCCACAGCGCATCGATCCCCAGGGCGGCGAGATAGTCGAGGCGTGCGGTGACACCGGCGAGATCGCCCATGCCGTCGCCGTTGGCGTCCATGAAACTGCGCGGATAGATCTGATAGATGACGGCATCGCGCCACCACTGCTGCTGGGTCATGCGGAACTCCTCGTCACAAGGCGAATCAGGGGCTCGGGGCCGGCGTGGCGATCACCACTGCCGCCGCTTGAGTCGGGTCAAGGTCTGGTCGAGATCGGCGAGCACCGCCGCCGGCTGGGCGCGGCCGGAGAGCACCGCGTGCACATCGTTGAAGATGGCATTGGAGACCCGGGCATAGGCCTCGCCGGTCACCGCCGAGGGGCGCGCCACGGCGTTCATCAGCACCGGGCGCAGCACGCTCATGGTGGGGGTGGCCGCGACCACCTCGGGATCGTCGTAGAGCGCGATCCGGGTCGGGTTCATGCCGTTGTTGAGGGCGTGCCGACGCTGCACCTCGGCACTGGTCATATAACGTGCCAGCGAGATCGCGGCCTCGGGCGCCTCGGTGTAGCGCGAGACGGCGAAGTTCCAGCCGCCCAGGGTGCTCACCGAGTCGCCATCGGGGCCGTGGGGCAGCGGTGCGACGCCGATCTTGCCGCGCACTGGGCTGCCTTCACGCTGAGCCAGCGACCACACGTAGGGCCAGTTGCGCATGAACACCGCGTTGCCGCTCTGGAACACGCCGCGCGCCTCCTCTTCGGTGTAGTTGAGCACGCCACGTGGGGCGATGTTGCCGATCCAGCTCGCTGCCTCGGTCAGCGCCGCCGTGGCCTGGGGGTTGTCCAGCGTGATCTCGCCATCGGTGTCGACGATACGTCCGCCGCCGTAACCGGCGATCCACTCCAGCGCGTTGCAGGTCAGGCCCTCATAGGCGCGGCCCTGGAAGACGAAGCCCCACATCTCGGCATCGCCGGCGGCGCGCTCGGCCTGCTGGATGCTGGTCGCGGTGGCGGTCATCTCCTGCCAGGTCTCGGGTACCGGGCGCTGGTGCTTGTCGAGCAGATCCTGGCGGTAGTAGAGCAGGCCTGCATCGGTGTACCAGGGCAGCGCCACCAGGCGGCCGTCGACGGTATTGGCCTCGATCAGCGCGGGAAAGAAGGCTTCGCGCTGGTCGGGCGGTACGGCCTCGCCGAGGTCGAGCAGATGCGGTGCCAGCAGCCCGGGCCAGGCGATATCGAGCATCATCACGTCGACATCCTGGGAGTGGCTGTTGAGCAGCTGCTGGAACAGCGCCAGCTTCTCGGTGGTGGCGTTGGGTGTGGTCACCACCTTGACGCTATTGCCGCTCTGGGCCGCCCAGGCGCGTGCTGCGGTGGGGCAGTAGTCGCCGTCGCCACCCCCGCCGCAGGCGATGGCGATCTCGGCGGCCTGGGCCCCACCGGCGCTACCCAGCAGTGCGAGCAGGCCCAGGGCGACGCGCCAGCGCCACCGGTTCGCGGGTGGTCCGGGGCGGGTTCGCCTGGCGGCGGATCGGTGTGTGTCGGCACCGCTCATGAGGCGGCTCCCTGCGCGGCGGCGGGGGCGGCGTGGCGTTCGAGCGGCGGCACCGCGCGGCCGTCGTGGTCGAACAGATGGCCGTGCAGCGGATCGAAGTCGAGCGTCACCCGCTGGCCGCGCTGGAACGGGCTGGGCGCCTGGGTGCGACACACCAGCAGCTCGTCGTCGTTGCGTTCCAGATAGAGGTAGGCCTCGCTGCCGAGATACTCGACGTTGACGATCTCCAGCCCCTCGCCGCGCTCGCTGGGGGTGGGAATCAGATGCTCCGGGCGCACGCCCAGGGTCGCCTCGTTGGAACTGCCGCTGCCGGCGCTGAAGGCCAGCGGCAGGGTGCGCTCGCCGACGGCCGGAATCTCCACGCGGCAGCCTTGCCCGGCGTCGGCTTCGGCGGTGACCTGGATGAAGTTCATCTTGGGCGAGCCGATGAAGCCGGCGACGAAGCGTGACGCGGGGCGTTCGTAGAGCTCGCGCGGGGTGCCGATCTGCTCCACATGGCCGGCGTTGAGGACCACGATGCGGTCGGCCAGGGTCATCGCCTCGACCTGATCGTGGGTGACGTAGATCATGGTCGAACCCAGGCGCTCGTGGAGCCGCGCGATCTCGTTGCGGGTCTGCACCCGCAGGGCCGCGTCGAGGTTGGAGAGGGGCTCGTCGAAGAGCAGGATCTTGGGCTCGCGGGCCATCGCCCGGCCGATCGCCACGCGCTGGCGCTGGCCGCCGGAGAGCGCCTTGGGCAGGCGCTCCAGCAGGCCGTCAAGCTGCAGGAGCTTGGCCGTGTGGCGGACCCGTTCGTCCACCGTCTGCTTCTCCTGCTTGGCCAGTTTCAGGCCGAAGGCGATGTTGTCGTAGACGCTCATGTGCGGATAGAGCGCATAGGACTGGAACACCATGCCGATGCCGCGCTCCGGCGGTGTCAGGTTGTTGACCCGTTGGTCGTCGATCATCAGGTCGCCGTGGGTGATCGATTCGAGCCCGGCGATCAGGCGCAGCAGGGTCGACTTGCCGCAGCCCGAGGGGCCGACGAAGACGATGAACTCGCCGTTGTCGATCTGCATCGAGACGTCGTCGATCACCTGGGTGCTGCCGAAGCGCTTGTTGACTCGTTCGAGCGTCAGACCAGCCATAGTTTCTCCTACCCGAGAACGGGGAAATCAGTAGTGGCCGAAAGCCTCAGAGGCGTTCAGCCCTTGACGGCACCGGCGGTGAGCCCGGAAACGATACGCCGCTGGAAGATCACCACCAGCACCACCAGCGGCACGGTGACGATCACCGAGGCGGCCATGATCGGCCCCCACGGCAGCTCGTACTGGCTGCCGCCGGAGATCAGCGCGATCGCCACCGGTACCGTGCGCTGCGAGTCGGTCAGGGTGAAGGTCAGTGCGAACAGGAACTCGTTCCACGCAGCGATGAAGGCCAGCAGACCGGTGGTGGCCATTGCCGGCCACAACAGCGGCATGAACACCTTGGTCAGGGTCACCCAGGGGGAGGCGCCATCGACGATCGCCGCCTCCTCCAGTTCATCGGGGAGCTGGCGCATGAAGGTGGTCAGGATCCACACCGTGAACGGCAGGGTGAAGATGGTGTAGCTGAGGATCAGCCCGCCGGGGGAGTTGTAGAGATCGAGCGTACGGATCACCTCGAACAGCCCCGAGAGCACCGCCACCTGGGGGAACATCGACACCCCCAGCACGATCATCATCACCGTGGTACGCCCGCGAAAGCGCACTCGGCCCAGCGCCCAGGCCGCGGTCAGACCCAGCAGCAGGGCGATGATCACCACGCTGATGGCGACGACCACCGAGTTGCGGATCGCGGCCAGAAAGGTCGGCTGCGACAGCACCGTGACATAGTTGGAGAAGTCCAGACTATCGACCCAGTAGCTCACCTCGAACAGCTGGCTCGACGGCTTCAGCGAGGTCACGATGGCGTAGTAGAAGGGGAAGATGGCATAGAGCACCAGCACTGCCACCAGCATCCAGAAGCCGGTTGTCAGCGCGATGCTCTTCAGTCTGCGCAGCGTCATGACCCACCTCCCAGCTGGCGGCGTCCGAGATAGAGATAGACCACCGTGACCAGCGCGATGATCATGAACAACAGCGTCGAGGCGGCACTGCCATAGCCCACGTCCTGGAACTCCACCAGTTGCTGGCGGGCGTAGATCGACATCGTCATGGTCGAGGCGGCGTTGGAGGTCAGCACGTAGATGACGTCGAACACGCGCAGTGCGTCCAGGGCGCGGAAGATCACCGCCACCAGCAGGGCCGGGGTGATCAGCGGCAGGGTGACGCGAAAGAACACCCGCACCGGATGGATGCCGTCGACCTTGGCCGCTTCATAGCAATCCGAGGGCAGCATCTGCAGCGCCGCCAGCACCAGCAGGGCGACGAAGGGGGTCGCCTTCCACACGTCGACCATGATGACCGCCCACATCGACAGACTGGCGTCGGCGGTCCACGACAGCGGTGCATCGATCACACCCAGGGTCATCAGCAGGTGATTGATGATCCCGAACTGGTCGTTGAGCATCCACGCCCAGATCTTGGCCGAGACCACGGTGGGGATCGCCCACGGGATCAGCATCGCCGCGCGCACCAGGGTGCGGCCGCGGAAGTGGGCGTTGAGCACCAGCGCCACGATCACCCCCAGCACCGCCTCCAGCGATACCGAGACCAGCGCGAAGTAGAGCGTGTTCCACACCGACTGCCACCACAGCGGGTCGGCGAGAATGCCGTACCAGCCGTTGTCATAGACCAGATAGTTCTCGAACCCGATGAAGTTGGCGCCCTCGAGGCTCGACAGGCTGGCATCGGTGACGCTGAACCAGAAGGTGCGCGCCAGCGGCCAGCCTGCGACCAGCGCCAGGCCGATCAGCATCGGGGTCAGGAACAGCCAGGCCGCGCGTACCCGGCGCCGGCGTACCCGGGTGCCGCGTTCGCGACGCGGCCGCGCCGGCTGAGTGGCGTCCACCGCGCCGCCCGGACTCGGGGCGGCCGGCGTCTGCGCCATTGTGGGTTGCCGAGTTGCCATGGATTGCCTCCCGGCCGCTTACCAGCGGCGCCGCTTGATGCGCTCGAGTTCGCTCTGCAGTGATGCCAGACCTTGGGCCGCGCCGATCTTGCCGGAGAGCACTTCATGCACGGTGTTGAAGAAGGCGTTGGAGACCCGCGGATACTTGTCGCCGGTCACCGCCGAGGGGCGTGGGATCGCCGAGGTGAAGGTGGTGTAGAGGGTGCCGAAGAAGGGCACCGCAGCGAGCACCTCCTTGTCCTTGTAGAGTGCCGGCAGGGTCGGGTTGTAGGAGCCTTCGATGGCGCGGCGCTTCTGCTCTGCGGGAGAGGTCAGAAAGGCGACCAGATCGGCGGCCATCTGCGGGTGCTCGCTGTAGCGCGAGACCGCCAGGTTCCAGCCGCCGAGCACGGCCGCGCTGTGGCCATCGGCGCCACCGGCGGGCAGTGCCACCACGCCGACCTTGTCGCGGATATCGCTCTGCTCGGACTGCACCAGATCCCAGGCGTAGGGCCAGTTGCGCATGAACAGCGCATTGCCCGACTGGAACACCCCGCGTGACTCCTCCTCGGTATAGTTGAGCACCCCTTGGGGTGAGATATCGCCGATCCAGCTCGCCGCCAGGGTCAGCGCCTTGGCCGCCTGCGGATTGTCGACGGTGATGTCGCCGGCATCGTTGACGATGGTGCCGCCATCGGGATAGCTGGCGATCCACTCCAGGGCATCCACCGTCAGCCCCTCGTAGGCGCGCCCCTGGAATACGAAACCCCAGAAATCCTTGTGCCCGGCCTGGCGCTCGCCGGCCTGGACGGTTCGCGCCTCTTCGGTCAACTGCTCCCAGGTGGTGGGCACCTCAAGGCCATATTTCTCGAGCAGATCCTTGCGGTAGTAGAGCACCCCGGCATCGGTGAACCACGGCATCGCCACCAGCCGACCATCGACGGTGTTGTTGTCGACGATGGCCTCGAAGAAGTCGTCGGTGGTGCCCTTGGGCAGGTATTCGTTGAGGTCGATCAGGTGCGGCGCGAGCATGCCTGGCCACACCACGTCGATCTGGAACACGTCGATGTCACCGGAGCGCGCGTTGAGGATCTGCTGATAGAGCGACAGCCGCTCGGTAGCCGAGTTGGGGGTCGATACCACCTCGACGCTGTGGCCGCTCTGTGCCTCCCAGCGCGCGACGCCCTCCTTGCACAGCGTAAGCTCGGCGCCGACCGCGCCGCAGGAGATGGTGAGATCGGCGGCCTGGACCTGGCCCGCGACGGTCAGTGTGGTCGCCAGCATTAGCAGAGAACGTGTTTTCATCCTGGGCTCCTGGGGAGTGCCGGTTGTTGTTGTGGGCGACTATCGTCGGGTTATCGCCGTGCGCCCGAGGTTCACGACCGGATGCGACGCATCTGGGGGCTATCCGGCCGTTATCTTAATCGTTTAAGTTCCTGGCCAAGTTATGCCACTTGCTCGTGCCGGCTCAACCCGGACTTTGGTTGTAAAGGGCGTTGGCGAGGGCTGAGTGCAGAAGCGCGCCGAGCGCTCGTGATGCCCCGGGACGAGGGCGTTAGACCTTGGTCAAAGCGCCTTTCGTCGATGTTTTCAGGCGGATCTTAAACGTTTAAGTTCCGCCTTGCGTCACGACTCGCTGACACCGCCATCCCGTGGTCAGAGCAGGGGGCTCGGGATGGGGCCGGGGGAGGGCGACGCGACGCCCCAACGCGCAGGCGGTGGGGCGTCCGGCGGGCGAGGGGACGACAACAACCACAACAGGAGCATGTCATGTCCAGATCAGCGATCGATGTGATCGAAGGTTCTCGGCTATGCCGCCCGCGCCGGGCGACACCGGGGTTTCGCAAGACCGGGCTCGCCATCGGTGTGGCGCTGGCCTCACTGGGCGCCGTCTCCTCGGCGCAGGCGCAGTCTAACCAGAGCCTGGAAGCGCGCCTGGCGGCGCTCGAAGCCAGAGTGGCCGCGGCCGAGCAGCGCGCGGCCACCGCCGAACAGCGTGCCAATCTGGCCGAGCAGAAACTCGATTCGCTCGAGGATCAGTCCCTCGATACGCGCCTTGCGGCGGTCGAGAGCCAGGCCGAGACCCGCGGCGCCGAGGCGGCCAAGAGCGCTGACGATGGTCTTTCGTTGAGTGTCTACGCGCGCTCCGGGCTGCTGCTCGGCGACGACGGCAAGAGCGCTCCCGGCCGCCCCGGTCTAACGCCGGCCGGCGCCACGGGCGGTAACGTGGGGCGGCTGGGCAACGAGCCGGATACTTATGTCGAGACCGTGCTCAACTACCACCAGACCTTCGACAACGGCGCCAAGTCGCTCTATCGCATGATGCTGGCGGACGGTACCACCAGCAGCAACGACTGGACCGCCGATGAGTCACAGCTCAACGTGCGCCAGGCGTTCGTCGAGTTCAGCGATCTGCCCAGCTTCACCGGTCCCTTCGAGAACGCCAAGATCTGGGCCGGCAAGCGCTTCGACCGCAACAACTTCGACATCCATTGGCTCGATACCGATTTCATCTTCCTCGCCGGTACCGGTGCCGGTATCTACGACGTGGCGGTCAACGATGACTGGAGCACCAACCTCACGCTCTACGGGCGCAGCTTCAGCGACTTCCCGGTGGTCAGCAGCGAGAATCCGGATCTGACCGGTAGCACCGATGCCCTGATTCTCTCTACCAATAACTACATCGGCCCGTTCCAGTGGATGCTCAGCGGTCTCTCCGCCAACGACAACGACGAGCGCGACACTGGCAGCCGCGCCAGAGCGGCGGATCATGGCTTCCATGGCATGCTCGCCTATCACGGTGACAGCTTCTTCGGGGTCAGTGAGGGCAATACCGTCGCCGCGCTGATTCATGGCGAAGGACTGGGGGCCGAGGTCAAGGCGTTGGGCTCCGACGGCAACCTGACCGATGACGCCAAGACCACCCGGCTGGGCCTCTACGGCACTACCTACGTGGCACCGCGCTGGCGTGTGGCTCCGGCGGTGCTGGCCCAGACCAGCGACGACCGCTACGCCAACGGTGACAGCTACGACTGGGCCACCTTCAACCTGCGTTTCGCCAACGAGCTGACCCAGAACTTCGAGATGCAGTACGAAGCCAGCTATCAGTGGATGGATCTCGATCCCAAGGGCTACAAGGGGCGTAACGCGGTAGAGGGCGGCTACACCCGCTTTACCCTGGCGCCGACCTTCAAGCCCCAGGTGGGCGGTTTCTGGCAGCGCCCCGAGATCCGCGTATTCGCCAGCTACAGCGACTGGGATAGCGAGCTCAACAACTTCGCCGGCGATGACGCCCTGGGTAAAGACAACTTCACCGGCGGGCAGTGGACCTTCGGGACGCAGATGGAGGTGTGGTTCTAGACCTCAACCGACCTGGCTCGAGCCCGCCGTCAGCGTCGGGCCGCATGACCCGACGCCCCGCCGATCGTGATCGGCGGGGCGTCGCCTTTCAGGCGCCGTGGTGCCGGATGACGCTGGCAGGCGAAAGGTCGTGCGGCGTCAGGTGAAGGAGAGCAGCAGCAGGATCAGCGGCGGTGAGAGCAGCGAGAGCAGAAAGCCGCTGACGATGGCCACCGGCACGCAGGCGATGCCGCCGTGCTTCTGAATCACCGGCAGGGTGAAGTCCATCGCCGTGGCGCCGCTGTAGCCGATCGCCAGCGGCACCGCGCCGCGGATGAACAGTGGCACCAGCAGAAAGGCGAGCAGCTCCCGGGCCAGATCGTTGAAGAAGGCCGCCCCGCCCAGCACCGGGCCGATCTGGTCGCCGATCAGAATCCCCGAGAGCGAGTACCAGCCGAAGCCTGCGGCCAGCGCCATGCCCTGGTTCCAGGGCAGCGCCAGCAGCGGCGCCGCAAGCAGTCCGGCGAGCAGCGAACTCACCATTACCACCCCGGCGATCGCCAGCCCCAGCCGGTTGAGCAGGATCTGTCGCAGCCCCAGCCCCGAATTGCGCAGCTGGCAGCCGATCAGGCCGAGCAGAACGTAGAGCGTCCAGGTGGCCAGGGTCTCGGCCTGGGCTGCCGGGTGCCAGCCGAGCAGGCGCATGCCCGCGCCGAGCAGTACGCCACCGGCGACCACGGCGCACAGCAGCACCGAGCCCTTCATCGCCTGCCACTTGCCGAGTGGCGCGGCATCGTCGCCGGCGATGCGCTCGACCCGTGCCATTGGTCGCCGCGACAGCCACCACAGGGCGAGCAGATTGAGCGGCGAGATCACCAGGAACAGGGTGGCCGCGGTGGCGCCGATGGTCGAGAGCTGCCCCAGCAGGTTCTCCATCCCGCCCAGGCTGATACCCATCAGCAGCAGGATGACGTAGACCGAGGCGCTCACGCCGCGGTCGATGCCGCGGCGCAGGCCGGCGTGCCGGACCGGTATCAGGTAGCCGACGATCAGCGGCAAGAGTATCCACAGCAAGCCCAGCAGCATGGCGACCTCGGCGAGATGAGCAATGAAAACGGGCGCCCTGTTGGGGCGCCCGTTGAAGAGTCGAAACTGTAATTCGATACGCTAGGTCATTCAACTCCCTTATCGCGCGGGAAACTGACATCGAGCAGGCTGAGCTGGCTGCGCTGCTCGCCGTCGCGCACATAGCGGCTGGCCAGCAGCAGGCCGGGCACGTCGCGGTCGAAGGTCAGGAACAGATGGCGGCCACGCTTGTCCGGGTCGGCATCCCAGGTATCGACGCTGACCCCCGGGAACTTGCCGGCCGGCGTGGTGACCTCTCCCTCGCCGGTCACCCGATAGTAGAGCGTCTTGTCGCGTCCCTTGTGGTCTTGATAGGTGAGCTGGCAGGGCGACACCTGATCGCTGCGGCAGCGCGCTTCGGGGGCCGTGCGCGCGAGTTCGAACAGCGCAGTCTGGCGGTCCGGCAGACGCTTGAGCTGGTCGGCGTTCAGGTGGTAGTCATCGCCGATCCCCAGCAGCGAGTAGCCGGAGGTGTAGTCGATGGCCTGCACGTCATCGCCCTCCACGGCGAAGCGCCCGCGCTCCTCGCCGTGGGCGATCTTGAGGCTGGCCTGCATCGTGCTCTCCCACACGCTGCCGTGCTGGCTCAAGCGGTGGGTGATGGTGGCATCCGGCCAGCCGCTGATGGCCAGGCGGTAATGGGCCACGAAGGGCGTTGGCGCACTTTGGGCCAGCGCCGTGGTAGCGCTGAGCAGCAACAGTGCGAGTGACAGCAGCATCGAGGTGAGATAGGGCATCGTCTGACCCAGGCTAGAGGCTAGGTTCTGTTGATACCGATTTTGGCGAAAGGTTCACGCGCGCCGCAGGCAGGTGGCAGCGAAGCTGCCGCGCTCGCTCCCGGCGCGGCGCCTGCGATCACGCAGAGGGCTGGGCCTCCTCCAGCGGGTCCTCCGACGCTTCCTCCAGGGGATGGCCCTCCTCGTCCTGGAGCTGATAGTCGTAGGCGCCCTGCAGACCGGCCTCCTCCTCGGGCTCCTCCTGGGCCTGAGCGATATAGCCGGGGTAGAAGGGCGAGAGGATCGCCACGACGATACCCAGCGCGGCGATGAGCGAGAAGGCATAGGTGTAGTCGAACAGATCGATCAATCGCCCGATCACCGGTGAGCCCGTCGCCTGGCCCAGCGCCACGGCCATGAAGGGGAGTACCGGGCCCGCCGACAGGCGTCCCGGCAGCAGGCGGATACCGGTCATCAGATAGAGCCCGGTCAAGCTCATGTAGGAGAGGCCGAAGATCAGGGCCGAAAAGAGCGTCAGCCCGGGCTGCGCCGGGTTGGCCGCCAGCAGTAGCATGCTGGTGGAGAGCATCATCAGCATCAACGCCTGGGTGATCGGCGGGTTGTTGCGGTCGGCGAGGTCGGCGACGACGGCGCCGCCCAGGCCTGCCACGCCCACCGCGAACCAGAGCCAGCCGGTGGCGCCTGCCGAGACGCCGCCGAGCGTGATCACCAGATCGGGGGCGAAGATCCAGTACGCCGATGAGACGAAGCCCATCAAGAACGCGAACAGCGAGACGCGGATCAGTCGCGACCAGGGGAGCTCACCGAGCGGCGGCGGCGGGGCCGCGTTGGCAGGCGTCAGCCGTGACACCGAGGGCAGGAAAAACCAGGTGGCACACAGCCCGACGATGGCCAGTGCGGTGAAAGAGAGATAGGCCGTGCGCCAGGCGCCGGTCATGAAAATCACCGTGGGCACGGCAACCATGATGCCGATACTGGTGCCCGCGTTCATGAACGAGCTGACCCGTGCATGCAGGGTGCGCTTGACGAGTGCCTGCATGCCGGTCGTCAGCGCGGGCATCATCAACCCGGTGCAGATACCGCAGGAAAAGACGCCGATACCGAGGGTCATGGCGCTCGCCGCCTGGCTGATGAGCGCCAGCCCGGCAACGCCGAAGCTTGCCGAGATCATCGCCGAATAGCGTGCGCCCAGGCGGTTGGCCAGGACAGGGGCGAAGCCGGTGGAGAGCAGGAAACTCACCAGCGGCAACGCGCCGATTATCCCGATCGTATAGGTCGTGAGAGCCAGGTCGTCTCGGATCTGTGGCACGAAAAGGCCGAAGGCAAAACGTGCCAACCCATAGCTGATGGCGATGAGCACGGCACCAAAAACGGCGAAGCTGGTGCTGGAGACCTCTCTCATCTTGTTCACCTCGCTGGCGCTCGTGGACCACGTCTGGCCCGGGGGGCTGATCGGCGCATCGGGGCTCGGCCGCAGCCTGCCCGAGGGGCGCTCCCCGCAGTGTGGATGAGACCCGCCCGAGCGTGAAGTCCCTCACGGCGGTCGGATTCATCCGCGCCGCTATCGACGTGTACGGTGTCGTCGGTGAATACGTTCAGTAGCCGGCGCTGGGGTCGATGGTCTCGATCGCTTCACCGCGGGAGAGGCGTCCCAGCGCTTCGGCGACCTGGTCGGCGGCGGCGCCGATCGGGGTGGGGCCGGCCATGTGTGGCGTGATCAGAATCCGTGGATGGCGCCACAGCGGGCTGTACGCCGGCAGCGGCTCCTGGGGGAAGGCGTCGAGCAGCGCCCCGCGCAGGTGGGCGTCGTCGTCGGCGTCGCCGCTGCCGAGGGCATTGAACAGGGCAGCTTCATCGATCAGGGTACCGCGGCCGGGGTTGATCAGGCTGGCTCCCGCAGGCAGCCTGGCCAGGGTGTCGCGGTCGATCAGCTGGCGGGTAGCCGGGGTATCCGGCAGCAGCGTCACCAGCGTCATGACCTGACCGAGCAGGGCATCGAGGCCGGCAGTGCCATGGTGGCATACGATGCCCTCGAGCTGCTTGGGCGAGCGACTCCAGCCGTGCACGGGATAGCCGTCGGCGGCCAGCATCTGGGCCACACGGGTGCCGATTGCGCCCAGCCCGAGGATGCCGATGCCCCACTCGGCCTTGTCGACCACCGTGACCTCGCGCCAGGTTCGCGAGCGCTGCTGGCGCTGGTAGCGGTCGAAGTCGCGCTGGAAGTGGAGCACGCCGTAGCGCACGTAGTCGCCGATCAGTTCACCCATGCCGGCGTCGCGCAGCTTGACGATGGGAATCTCCCGCGGCAGCGCGGGGTTGTTGAGCAGGGCATCGACCCCGGCACCGAGATTGACGATGCCGCGCAGCCCGCGCTGCTCTTCGAGCAGCGTCACCGGTGGCTTCCACGCTACCAGATAGTCGACCTGGGGATTGCCGTGCTCGGCGCCCAGGTGGAACTCGGCTTCGGGTAGACGCTTGGCGAGCACCTCTCGCCACTGGGCGGCATCCTGATGGTAGATCAGTACCTGCATGTTGCCTCCTGGGCGAAGTGGGGGTACGCAGGTCGCCGGTCAGGACCAGGTCTGCGGCAGTGGCAAGCCAGGGGGAGACGGAAAGACATCCGACGCTGGTGATCGACAGTGGGACAGTGCGTTTCGGATAACCCGGCAATCCCGTCATGAAGAAAACCAGGCAGTAGCCGAACACCAATAACGCCAAGTAGTCTGCCAGAAGCGTGCCGAGCGTCAATAATTTTGCCCAGCTCGTACGCTCGCGCGCACCGTGCACAGGCAGCGCCCGACAGCGATGCTGAAAAAGAGTGAGCCCAGCGGCTCGGCAGGATGGATAAGTGTCAGCGCCCCAGACAGAAGCCGACGGTTACAGCTGGCTGACCGTTCGGTGGCAGTTCAATAGTCGTCACCTTTTCAGCCCATGTTGACCTGATTTTTTTCCCTCTTGTCCCGCGCCCGATGTCGGGCGCGGGGTGTCCCTTTACCCACCCTATGCCTTGTCTGGACGGTGGAAGAGTAGCGTGATGATCACGGAAGAGGCCGCCAGAGCCGACATCAGCATGAACGCCTCGGCGAAGCCGCCGCTCTGCCCCACGATCCAGCCGGTCAGGGCCGGAGCCAGGAAACCGGAGATCGCGAAGCCGAAATCCATGATGCCGAGTGACGTGGCGGAACGGTCACGGGCGACGTCGATATTGACCGCGTAAAATGCCGCGTTCGCGCCCATGGACGCGGCGACGGCAATGGTGATCAGGATCAGCGCAAGTGTCAGGTTGTCGGTGAAGGCGACCGGCAGGATCACCAGCGCGGCAAGACCTTGGGTGGCGGCAATCAGATAGCTTCGGGCAATGCGCAGCTTACCGGTGCGCCGCAAGAGCGTATCCGACAGATTGCTGAGCAGAATCAGCGCAAAGGCAGCGGCAAGCCAGGGGGCGACAGAGAACCAGCCAACGCTGGTGATCGACAGTTTGAAAGTGTGTTCCAGATAACCCGGCAGCCATGACATGAAGAAGAACAGAAAGTAGCCGAACACGAAGAACGCCCAGTTGTTCGCCAGAAGCGTGCCGTTGGTCAATAACTTGGCCCAGCTGGTGCGCTCGCGCGGGGCGTCGACGGCATTATCGTCTGGCGTCTGCGTTTCCTGATCCGCGATGACGGCGATTTCGCCGGCATTCACCCTGTTGCTGTCTTCGGGATGGTTGCGGAACAGCACCCACCACAAGGGCATCCACAGAAGGCTGATGGCGCCTAGCAGGATGAACATCTCGCGCCAGCCAGTGATCGCGGTGAGATAGGAGACGATTGGGGCACCGATCGCCAGCGAGATAGGCACCGCGACGAGCGAATAACCGAGGGCGCGACCGCGCTCCCGTCCCGATAGCCAGTTCGCAATGGCACCGGTCTGCCCGGGAAACATCGGCCCTTCGGCCAGGCCGAGCGCAGCGCGCGCGACAAGGATGAGAAGAAAACTGCTGGCCAGGCCGACCAGGGCGGTTGCCACCGCCCAGGCGACAACCGAGACCGCCAGGACGATGCGCGCACCGAACCGGTCGACCAGAATGCCGCCCAAGAGAGTCGTGACGGCGTACCCGATCCCGAAGGCGCCCAGGATCATGCCCTGCTGCGCATCGCTGAGGTTCAGCTCTTTCGACATCGGTCCGATGGCGTAGGAGATTGCCGAGCGATCGATATAGTTGATAAGGATGATCGCGGCGAGCATTGCAACGATGACCCAGCGAAAGCTTGATGCGCCGCTTGATGGGGAGGCGTGTTGAGTTGGTATGGCCATGTCTTCCTCCTTCTGGCCCCGGCATATTGGACAGGGCCTGATAGTTGCAGCCGGCACAGGGGGAAGCTCGGTTTCCCTGAGGGGTATTGGGCGTCTGCGCATGTCTTGACTTCACATCGCTGACTCCCTATCCCTCACTTCACATCGCGGTATCGGTTGCCCGGCCGAACATGACAATGTGACAGTTGGTTACTGAGAAAATTCAGTTCCCTGAAAAGCCCAAGCGTCCAGGCTTGTGTGCCGAGTCAGCCGATCACGCCGACGCTTCCGGTGATCAGCGCACAGGCTTCGCTGAAGATCACTCAGCCCCAGATGGCATGTCGCGTGTGCTGCGAAGGCCGTAGAGGAAACGATCCGTTACATCATAAAAGTCAGCATCATCAAGATCGTCAATGTCTCGATTCCGGCAATCGGAAAGCCCCCCGAGGATGAGGCCGACCGGCAATCGGTTCAGTAGACGATTTCCAGCATCGGCGGCGGCGCTTCGCCGATCAGCCGGGCGAGTATATCGAGGGCGTTGGCGAGCCGCCCCAGGTCGCTCTCGGCGCCGAGGCTGAGACGCACGCGCTGCGGCGCCGGTGTCTGCTCGACCAGGAACGGCTGCGCGGTGGTGATCGCCACGCCCTCCTGGCGCGCCTGCTGCTTGAGCTCCTCGGCGCGCCATGGCGACGGCAGCGCGATCCAGGCGTGCAGGCTGCTGGGGCGCGCGTCGAGGGTGTGGCCGGCCAGGCGGCGGGCGGTCAGCGACTGGCGCTCGGCGAGTAGCTGGCGCTGCTCATGGGCCAGCGTGTCGATCATCCCGTTGGCGAGCCAGTAGTCGGCCAGCTCGAACACCAGCGGTGTCGCCATCCAGCTGGTGGCACGCAGGCGCGGCAGGGTGTGGTGCATCTGCCCACGGGGCACGCTGAGATAGCCGGCGCGCAGTCCGGGCACGGTGGCCTTGGTCAGGCTGGTGACATGGAAGCTCTGCAGCGGCAGGCGCGCGGTGAGCGGGGTCAGTCCGGGCGGTTCGAGCAGGGCGTGGACGTCATCCTCGATCAGCCAGACGCCGTGGCGTTCGAGCACCCGGGCGACGGCGTCACGCCGGGTGTTCTCCATGGTCGCGCCGGTCGGGTTGAGCTGGGTCGGGGTGAGGCATACCGCCCGCGGGCGGTGGCGCACGATGGCTGCTTCCAGGGCTTCGGGGATCACGCCCTGGCGGTCGATGGCGACCCCACGCAGCTGGAAACCGAGGGTGCGCGCCAGCGAGATCAGGCCGTGGTCGGTGAGCGACTCGGTGAGCACCACGTCGCCGTGCTGGACCACGGTGGCGATCGCCAGCATCAGGCCGTGGGCGGCACCGTTGCAGAGCAGCCGCTCCTCTACCTCGCCGGGTACTCCTAGGCGCTCACGGAGCCAGGCATCGGCGCGCTCGCGCTGGTGGATCAAGCCGGCGATCGGACGGCAGGCGCCGATCACGTCGGCGTGGGCGGTACGTGCCAGCTCTGCCAGCGCTTCGCGGAAGCGCAGATGGTGCGACGGCAGGCATACCGGATGGGCGATCGAGAGATCGATCAGGCTGTCGTCGGCGAGGGTGGCCGGTGCGCGCAGGAACTCGCTCTCGGCATCACCTTCGGTATCGCGGATCCAGGTACCGCTGCCGACCCTGGCCTGCACCAGACCACTCTTCTCCGCCTGCTCGTAGGCCCGGGATACGGTTTGCACGCTGACCCCGAGTGTCTCTGCCAGCTCGCGGTGGGTGGGCAGTCGGGTACCCGGGGAGAGAACCCCTTGGCGCAGCGCCTCGGCGAGGGCGCGGGCGATGGCCAGGTACTTCGGACCCTGGGTCGAAATATAGGGTGTGAGGTCGATTGTCATGATGCAATAAAGCCTTTGACGCCAGGACGCGCGACGATGCTACTATCGTCCTTGATGCATTGACCGATAATTGTCCTGATTTTTTCGAGATTTGATCATGACAATTTCACATCCGGTCGGCAAGCGGTAGGACAGGCCGGTGCTCGGCGCGCTGGCAGCCTGCGTCCTGATAATTCGGTCCCGTTAGTCGAGTGGCTCCATGTTCCAGGTTTCCCTGCCTTTTTCGCGTGAAGAGTACGCCAGCCGTTTGCATAAAGTGCGCGTGTCGATGGCCAATCGTGGCCTCGATGTGCTGATCGTCAGCGACCCCTCCAACATGGCCTGGCTGACCGGCTACGACGGCTGGTCGTTCTATGTCCATCAGTGCGTGCTGGTGGGGCTGGAGGGGGAGCCGGTATGGTACGGCCGGCGTCAGGATGCTAATGGCGCCTGGCGTACCTGCTGGATGCACGAGGAGCGGGTGCGCTACTACCCGGACTACTACGTGCAGAACCCGGACATGCATCCGATGGAGTATCTGGCCCAGTCGGTGCTGCCGGAGTACGGCTGGCATACCGGCAGCATCGGCCTGGAGATGGACAACTACTACTTCTCGGCGCGGGCTTACACCAGCCTGGTCAAGGAGCTGCCCCACGCTCAACTGAGCGATGCCACTGCACTGGTCAACTGGTGTCGTGCGATCAAGTCGCCGCAGGAGGTCGCCTACATGCGCGTGGCGGCACGCATCGTCGAGGGCATGCACTCGCGCATCCTGGAGATGATCGAGCCGGGCCTGGCCAAGAGCAAGTTGGTCTCCGAGATCTACCGCGTCGGCACCGAGGGCTGGACCGACCCCAACGGCGTGGTGCATGGCGGCGACTATCCCGCCATCGTGCCGCTGCTGCCCACCGGCAGCGACGCCGCCGCACCTCACCTGACCTGGGACGACACCCCTTTCCGCCGCGGCGAGGGCACCTTCTTCGAGATTGCCGGCTGCTACAAACGCTACCACGCGCCGCTGTCGCGGACGGTCTTCCTGGGCACGCCGCCCAAGGAGTTCCTGCGCGGCGAGTCGGCGCTGCTCGAGGGGATCGAGAACGGCCTCGCCGTGGCCAAGCCCGGCAATCGCTGTGCCGACATTGCGCTGGCGCTGGGCGCGGCGATGGACAAGTACGGCTTCGACCGCGGCGGCGCGCGCTGTGGCTATCCCATCGGCATCAGCTATCCGCCGGACTGGGGCGAGCGCACCATGAGCCTGCGCCCCTCCGACGAGACGATCCTCGAGCCGGGCATGACGTTCCACTTCATGCCGGGCATGTGGATGGACGACTGGGGCCTGGAGATCACCGAGAGTATCCTGATCACCGAGAAGGGCGCCGAGCCGCTGTGCGAGTTTCCGCGACAGCTGTTCGTCAAATAGACGCGCCGATCTTTCGCCGAACCGCTTGTCTTCGGCAGCGTTTCGTCAACCAGGGTCGTGTCGGCGCGGTCTGAGGTTCTGTACGAAATGTCATCTTTCAAGGATGCGTTCAGCGGCCAGGCGCCGAGGACGCGCCACCCGTTTCAGTGAGGAGAGTTAGCATGCCCGCATCCCTGCGTCCCAGTCCGATCAGCGCCAGCGTCGACTTCGACGCCCAGGGCGTGCAGCACGGTTTTCTCAAGCTGCCGATCTCGGTGGACGAGTCCGCCTGGGGTGCGGTGATGATCCCGATCACCGTGGTCGCCAACGGCGAAGGGCCGACGGCGCTGCTCACCGGCGGCAACCATGGCGACGAGTACGAAGGCATCACCGCGCTGATGAAGCTCGCCAACACCCTCAAGGCGGGTGACGTGCGCGGGCGGGTGATCATCGTGCCGATGATGAACGTGCCGGCGGCGGAAGCCGGCAAGCGGACCTCGCCGCTGGACGGTGGCAACCTCAACCGCAGCTTCCCCGGCGACCCCGACGGCAGCGTGACCAGCCAGATCGCCGACTACTTCACCCGCGTGCTGGTGCCGATGTGCGACGTCGCGCTCGACCTGCACTCCGGTGGCCGCACCCTGGATATCGTGCCCTTCGCGGCTGCCCACCGCCTCGACGATCTGGATCAGGAGCGTGCCAGCCTGGGCGGTGCGGTGGCCTTCGGCGCGCCCTACGCGATGATGATGTTCGAGCTCGACGCCACCCGTCTCTACGACACGGCGGTGGAGTCCCAGGGCAAGACCTTCGTCACTACCGAGCTCGGCGGTGGCGGTACCTCGACCCCGACCAGCCTGGCCATCAGCGAGCGCGGCGTGCGCAACTTCCTGATCCACTATGGCCTGGTCGAGGGTGAGCTGGAGACCTCCGACGAGCCGATGATCTATGTCGATATGCCCGATGCCAGCTGCTATGTGCAGAGCGAGCACGCCGGTCTGCTCGAGCTGACGGTGTCGCTGGGGGAGATGGTCGAGCAGGGCGACGTGCTGGCGCGGGTCTATGACATGACCCGCACCGGTACCGAGCCGGTCGAGTATCGCGCCCAGCGCGATGGCGTGCTGATCGCTCGGCGCTTCCCGGCCAAGGTCGGCATGGGCGACACCATCGCGGTGGTCGCCGAGGTGGTGCAGTCGTTGGAGAGAGCGTGAAACTCGACCGCTACGATCTCAAGATCCTGGCGATCCTGAGCCGCGACGGGCGTATCACCAAGTCGCGCCTGGCGGAGGCGATCAACCTCTCCGTCAGCCCCTGCTGGGAGCGGGTCAAGCGGCTCGAGAAGGCGGGTGTCATCCGCGGCTACAGTGCGCGGATCGACACCGACGTGCTGGTCAAGCTGACCCCGGTGTGGGTCCAGATCGAGCTCAAGCAGCACAACGCCGAGAGCTTCGCGCGCTTCGAGCGTCTGGTCGAAGAGAGCGACGCCGTGGCCGAGTGCTTCGCCATCGGCGGCGGCATGGATTACCTGGTCAAGATCGAGCTGGAGAGCATCGACGCCTACCAGCGGTTGATCGATGCCTGGCTGGTGTCGGATCTCGGCATCGAGCGCTACTTCACCTATATCGTCACCAAGACGGTCAAGCGCCACGGGCCGCCGGCACTGCCCGACCCCGAGGGCTGAGGGGAAGGCTTCCTGAGTTTGGATGCCCGGTTCGCCCCTCTCACCGGTTTGCCAGGTGTGTCGTTCACATCAGAAGAACCCGGCATATGCCGGGTTTTCTGCGTCTGGGCGTTAGTAAGAGCATCCGGGACGACAGCGGCGGGGGGCCGTCTATCCGCTCTGGCTATCCGGCGTGAGCCGGGTGTGGGAGGTATTCTCTTCTTGGGCTCGGCGCTGCTCGGTCTGAACCGGCTCGGGGCCGAGCAGCAGCACCGCCACCGCGGCGATCGCGGCCCCCAGGGCCATGACGATCGCCACCGCCTGCAGGTCGAGATCGAGGGTGAACAGCACACCGACCACGATCGGCGACAGCGCCGCACCGCCGCGGCCGACGCCGATCGCGAAGCCGGTGCCCGAGGCGCGTTGGGCGGTCGGGAAGCGCTGGGCGAAGAGCGCGTAGAGGCCGACCACGCCGGCGTTGGTGCAGAAGCCGGTCACCGCGACCAGCAGCGAGATGCCGGCCAGCGAGTCGGCACCGTGGCCGAACAGGGTCACCATGATCACCGACAGGCAGAGCGCGGCTATGGTGAGGCGATGGATCGGCAGGTGGCGCCCGAGCAGCCCCAGCAGGGCACCGCCCAGGGCGCCGCCGATATTGGCCCAGACCAGCACGCCGGCGGCGTTGGCGGGGTCGAACCCCATGCCGACGACGATCTGTGGCACCCACTTGAGGATGAAGTAGAAGGTGGCGATGTGCATGAAGTAGGCCAGCGTCAGCAGCAGGGTGACGCGGATCAAGCCGGGACCGAACAGCGCCAGCGGCGAGTCGCCACCGCTCCGGGCCGGCGGTGCCGGTAGCCGCGCCACCGTGGCGTGGCCGAGACGACGCAGTTCGCGGTTGATCTTGTCGAGCGCCCCGGCGGGGCGGCGCTGGCACAGATAGGGCACGGTCTCGCGCAGCAGCCAGGCGGTCAGCGGGATCATCAGTGCGGTCACCAGGGCGCCGAAGTAGAACACCGCGCGCCAGTCGAACAGCCGCAGCAGCTGAGCGGCGATGGTGCCGCCGACGATGGCGCCCAGTGGATAGCCGATCGCCATCAGCGAGACGCACAGGTTGCGGCTCTTGTGGTTGGCGTACTCGGCGGCGGTGGCGTTGATCGAGGCGAGCATGCCGCCGATGCCGACCCCGGTGAGCACGCGCCAGGCGCCCAGCTCCGCCACGCTGCCGGCGCGCGCTGCCATCAGCATGCCGAGCGCCATCAGCAGCAGGCAGCCGAGGTTGACCGGGCGCCGGCCGACACGATCGGTCACTCCGCCGAGCAGGATCGAGCCCAGGGCCATGCCGATCAGCTCCATCGCCAGCACCACGCCGAGCTCGGCGCGGTTGATCCCCCACTCGGCGACGATACCCGGTGCGGCGAAACTGATCGCCAGCACGTCGAAGCCATCCAGCGCATTGAGCGCGACCGTGGTCGCCACGGCCAGAACCTGGGCGCGGCTCATCGGGGCTTCGTCGAGCAGCTTGCGCGGGTCGATGTCAGCGGCGGTGTCCGGTGTCATGCCCTACTCCTCTTTATCTCTTTTCAGCGCGCCTTTGGCAAAACGTCTTTGGCAGAAGGCCCTTGGCAGAAGGCCTTTGGCGCCACGTCTTCTGCGAAACGGCGTGCGTCAGTCGCGGATACCCTGACGGCGGGTATCGATCACCACGCGGCCGTGGCCGGCGATGCGCGAGACGCAGGTACACAGCTTGTCGTCGGCGGCGTGCTGGCGGGCGCTGAAGTAGACGTCGCGGTGGTCGATGCTGCCCTCGTGGCTGACCACATCGACCGCGCACAGGCCGCACTCGCCGCGCTGGCAGTCGTAGAGCGCCTCGATGTCGTGGTCGATCAGCGACTCCAGCAGTGAACGGTGGGGCGGCACCTCGAAGCTGATCCCGAGATTGCGCACGCTGACCTCGAACGTCTCCTCCGGGCGCTCGCCGCCGTTGGCGAAGGTTTCGTAGCGCAGCGCCCACGGCGGCCGCGCCTCGGCTTCCCACAGCGCGCGGACATGCCGGCGCAGGCCCGCCGGGCCGCAGAGATAGGCCTCTCCGGCCGGGTCGAGTGCGGCTACCGCGCGTTGGATCGCCGGGGCCGCGCTGGCCGAATCCGGGTACACCTCCAGCGCCGCGCCCAGCGCCGAGAGCGCGGTCGCGAAGTGCTCGCGGGCACTGTCCCGGGAGACATAGATCAGGCGCAGGCGCTTGCCGGCGCGGTGGAGCGCCAGCGCCATGCCGTAGAGCGGGGTAATGCCGATACCGCCGGCGATCAGCAGATATTCGGGGTTGGCGAACGACAGCGGGAAGTGGTTGGCCGGCCCGGCGATGGTCAGCTTGTCACCGGGGGCGAGCTGCCACAGGTGCTCGCTGCCACCGCGGCTATGGACCAGACGCTTGACCGCGAAGCGGTAGACGCCGGCGTCGCCGGCCTCCTCGAGCAGCGAGTAGTGGCGGGTCTGGGGGTGGCCATCGAATTCGAGCTGCAGCGGCAGATGGCTACCCGGGGTGTAGGGCGCGGTCGCGCCGCTGTCCGGGCGCACCTCGAACAGGCGCACGTCGCTGCCCAGATCGTGACAGCGCGCGAGGGTGGCCGGCTCCCAGCGGGGCGGGGTGTGGACCGAAGGCAGGCTGCGAGGGTTCATGGGACTCTCCTGGCCGCACGCGGCGGAATCATGGTTGACGGATCAGCGCACCGCCACTGACGGCATCCAGCCCGGCGGGATGGGCGAGGGCGCTGTCCAGGTTGCGCTGGGCGATGCGCGCGTGCTCGCGGGCGATCTGCTCGGCCCGCGCGCCCTCACCGGCGGCGAGGGCGTCGACCAGGCAGCGGTGCTGATCGTTGGCGATGAACAGGATGCGGTGGGCGGAGGCGGAGTGGGCGTAGCTCATGACGAAGGCGCTGGGCGAGGCGAAAGGCAGATTGCCGATGCGCTCCAGCGCCTCGCTCAGCGCCATGCTCTCGGCAAGGGCGAGCAGATGCTGGTGGAATTCGCCGTTGAGCGTGACATAGCGATTCAGCGCCTCCTCGTCGAGCTGCGCCTGGGAGACGATGGTGTCGATGTGCTCCACCAGCCGGTGCAGGGGGGCCAGGCGTGATGCCGGGTGGCGCGCCTCGGCCGCCTGACGCGCGGCCAGCCCTTCCAGGGTGCCGCGGATCTCGATCGTCTGCTTGAGGTAGTCGGGGGAGAAGCCGCGCACCGCATAGCCGCCGCGCTCGGCGGCCTCGACCAGCCCCTCGTGTTCGAGGCGGACCAGGGCCTCGCGCAGCGGCGTGCGCGAGACCATGAGTCGAGTCGCCAGCGTCGGCTCCCACAGACGCTCGCCGGCGCTCAGGGTGCCGTCGAGAATCCAGTTGCGCAGGGTCAGTAGCGCTTTCAGCGATTGGCGCATGGTGGTCGCGTCCTCAGGCCTGGCGCGCGAAGACGCTGGGCGTCGACGTCTGCTCGCCGGCGGGTGGCGTCTCCTCCGCGGCGATCAGGCGATCGATGATGCGCCGCGCCCACATCGCGCCGGCGTCGATGTTGAGGTTGTAGAAAGGCGGGCGGTCGTACTTCGAGACCGCGATCTGCTGTGCCTGGAGCACCGCCTTGTCCTGGTCGTAGACCCCCTGGCCGTCGTTGACATGGGCGTAGTGCAGGTACTCGGTCCAGTTGGGATCGTCGATATGGTGATCGCGGACGAAATTCCAGAAGTAGTGGCAGCTGGTGGCGGTCTCCGGCGTCAGCGCCGCCAGGAAGTAGCCGGTCACGCCGCGGGAGCGGTCTCCCTGCGGCGCGCCGGTGCCGGCTTCGGCCACGCCGACATCGCCGATGATGGTCGAGGGCGCCTCGAAGTGGATGTTGTGCCAGCGATCCACCGGCACGTCGCGGCCCAGCTGGCGGGCCCAGAAGGGCGGGGCATCGCCGTCGAGCATCCAGCGCTGGACGGTGACACTGCGCTCGTCGTGGGTAACGTCGAAGGGGGCGCGGGTGATCGAGTCGTGGCCGATACTGCCGGCGTGGACGAAGGTCTCGTGGGTGAGGTCGAGCAGGTTGTCGATCACCAGCCGGTATTCGCACTGCAGGCTGTAGAAGGTGCCGCCGCGGCCGGCCAGAGCGGGGTCGGCGTTCCAGTGGAAATCGGGGATGGTGGCGGTGTCGGCCTGGGCCGGGTCTCCCATCCACACCCACACCAGGGCGTGGCGCTCGGCCACCGGGAAGCTGCGCACGCAGGCGGCGGGGTTGATCGTCTCCTGCGACGGCATGTGGGTACAGCGGCCATGGGGGTCGAAGGCCAGGCCGTGATAGCCGCACACCACGCTGTCGCCATCCAGGCGGCCCAGCGACAGCGGCAGCAGGCGGTGCCAGCAGGCGTCCTGCAGCGCGGCGATCTGGCCGTCACTTCTGCGATAGAGCACCAGGTCGGTTTCGCACAGCGTACGCGGCGTGAGCCGGTGCTGGATCTCATGGCCCCAGGCGGCGGCGTACCAGGCGTTCAACGGATAGCCACGGTTGGACATGGGTCATCTCCTCTCGGGTTCACGCCGTGACGTCGGTCGGCGGCTCGCGCGGTGGTCAGGGCGCGGGTGGCCAGTCCGGAAATCGTGGATGAATGGCACGGCGTGTATACATGAATACGCCTGCCCCCTCTTTTTGGCGACGATTTTGTGCGTTTTTTAGCCAAAAGATGTAGATATCAGGAGTTCGTGTATACAGGCGGGGTGTCCGTCGTGGCGCACGCCCATCGTGCCGAAAAAACCGCAAGTTACCGCGGCGCTTTCGAAAAAAAGCGCAAGCGTCAGGGCGGCGGGACAAAAAGTTTCTGCACGCGCTAACCCCTAAGCTGGGGGCACTCGGCAGCGCCAGAGGGGATCTCTTCTCTGGTGCCGCCTGACCGTTACGCCCTCAGCGCCGCAGGAGGCGACAGCATGAAACTCAACGACCCGCGTCTTTTCCGTCAGTACGCCTATGTCGACGGCAAGTGGACCCATGGCAGCGAGGGTCGCGAGGAGGCGGTGGTCGACCCCGCCACCGGCGAGACCCTGGGCCACTGTGCACTGCTGGAAGCCGCCCAGATCACCGCCACCGTGACCGCCGCCGAGGAGGCCTTCGCCGCCTGGCGGACGCTCAACGTCAATGTGCGCGCCGAGAAGCTCAACCACTGGTACCGCCTGCTGCACGAGCACAAGGAGGACCTCGCCTATCTGATGACCCGCGAGCAGGGCAAACCGCTCAAGGATGCCCGCGGTGAGGTCGACTATGGCGCCAGTTTCATCCAGTGGTTCGCCGAGGAGGCCAAGCGCGCCTATGGCATGACCATCCCCAGCCATATCCCCGATGCGGCCCTGGGTACGATCAAGGAGCCGGTGGGCGTGTCGGCGATGTTCACGCCGTGGAACTTCCCGCTGGCGATGATCACGCGCAAGGCCGGGGCAGCGCTGGCTGCGGGCTGTCCGGTGATCGTCAAGCCGGCCAACGAAACCCCTTACTCGGCGCTGGCGCTGGCCGAGCTGGCCGAGCGTGCGGGCATTCCGGCCGGGGTGTTCAACGTGGTCACGGGTGACCCGGCAACGGTCTCCGAGGTGCTGTGCAGCGACAACCGCATTCGCAACATCTCGTTCACCGGCTCGACCCGGGTGGGCAAGCTGCTGATGCGCCAGAGTTCGTCGAGCGTCAAGCGCATGTCGCTGGAGCTGGGCGGCAACGCGCCCTTCATCGTCTGCGACGACATGGACCCGGACGCCGCGGCCAAGGAAGCCGTGGCGGCCAAGTTCCAGACCGCCGGGCAGGACTGCCTCGCCGCCAACCGCATCTTCGTCCAGCGCGGTATCTACGACGCCTTCATCGAGCGCTTCGTCGCGCATATGGAAGCGCTCAGCGTGGGCAACGGGCTCGACGAGTGCGATATCGGCCCGCTGATCCATCGCCGTGCGGTGGAGATGGCCCAGGGCCTCGTCGAGGATGGGGTGCGCCGCGGTGCGCGCAAGCTCGGCGGCGAGCGCTCGGCACCGGGGGCCAACTTCTTCGTCCCCACGCTGCTCGCCGACATCACCCCGGAGATGCGCGTGTTCCGCGAGGAGACCTTCTCGCCGGTGGCGGGTATCGGTGTGTTCGATAGCGATGACGAGGTGATCCGGCTGGCCAACGACACCGAGTACGGTCTCGCCGCCTACGTCTACACCCATGACGTGCGCCGCATCTGGAAACTGATGCGCGGGCTGGAGTACGGCATGGTCAGCGTCAACAGCGTCAAGATGACCGGCGCGCCGATCCCCTTCGGCGGCATCAAGCAGTCCGGACTCGGCCGCGAGGGCGGCGCCCAGGGGCTCGAGGAGTATCTCGACACCAAGTATTACTGTCTGGGTAATATGCCCTCGGCCAGTTCTTCTTGAAACAACGCTGAATCGCTGACGGCGCTTCGCCGGCTCGCCTGGCGCCCAAGCGCTGTCGCATGAGCGGTGTCGCGCCGTATCATCAGCGTCGCATAGCTTTATCACGCGGGTATCACACAAGGGTCACGGTGACCGCTGCGCCCGCCGGGAACCACCATCAAACACCATCGACAGTCGCGGTGGTGGTTCCGCCTTCAGCAAGGAAAACGTCATGACCGATACGCGTAGCCTGATCGACAACGATCGTCGCCACGTCTTTCACGCCTCCACCCATCTGCGCGACTACGCCCATGGCGATGCGCCGGGGCGTATCATCACCGGTGGCCAGGGGATCTCCATCGTCGACCGCGACGGGCGTGAGATGATCGACGCCTTTGCCGGTCTCTACTGCGTCAACATCGGCTACGGGCGCAGCGAGATCGCCGAGGCCATCTACGCCCAGGCCAAGGAACTCGCCTACTACCACACCTATGTCGGCCACTCCAACGAGCCGCTGATCGCGCTCTCCGAGCGTATCGCCAAGCTCGCCGGCCACGGCCTCAACAAGGTCTACTACGGGCTCTCCGGCAGCGATGCCAACGAGACCCAGATCAAGCTGGTGCGCTACTACCACAATGTCACTGGCCGGCCGCAGAAGAAGAAGATCATCTCGCGCCAGCGCGGCTATCACGGCTCCAGCATTGCCGCCGGTTCGCTCACCGGGCTGCCCGCCTTCCATCAGCACTTCGATCTGCCGATCGAGGGCGTACTGCACACCGAGGCGCCGTATTATTACCGCCGGCCGCGGGGCGAGATGAGCGAACGCGAGTTCTCCGCCTACTGCGCCAAGCAGCTGGAGGCGCTGATCCAGCGCGAGGGTCCGGAGACCGTGGGCGCCTTCATCGGCGAGCCGGTACTCGGCACCGGCGGCATCATTCCGCCGCCGGAGGGCTACTGGGACGCAATCCAGGCGGTGCTCGAGCGCCACGACATCCTGCTGATTGCGGACGAAGTCGTCAGCGGCTTCGGGCGCCTGGGCAGCGAGTTCGGCTTCCAGCACTACGGCATCCAGCCGGATCTGGTGACCATTGCCAAGGGGCTGACCAGCGCCTATCAGCCGCTTTCCGGGGTGATCGTCGGCGAACGGGTCTGGCAAGCGCTGGAGCAGGGCACCGGCGAGTACGGCCCGATCGGCCACGGCTGGACCTACTCCGGGCACCCGCTGGGCGCGGCGGCGGCGATGGCCAACCTGGACATCATCGAGCGCGAGAATCTGGTCGGCAACGCCGCCGAGACCGGCGCCTACTTCAACGCCCAGCTGGCCAAGACCTTCGGCGAGCACCCGCTGGTGGGCGACGTGCGCGGCCAGGGGCTGATGGCGGCGCTGGAATTCGCGCCGAAGAAGGGCGCCTACACCCCCTTCGATCCGGCGCTCAAGGTCGGCCCGCGGGTCGCGGCGGCGGCACTCGAGGAGAACCTGATCGCCCGTGCCATGCCCAACGGCGACATCCTTGGCTTCGCCCCGCCGCTGGTGATCGACCGCGGCCAGGTCGACGAGGTGATCGCCCGCGCCAAGCGTGCCATCGACAAGGTGACCGACGAGCTGACGCGCAGCGGCGATCTGCAGGGGTGAACTAAAGAGCCGATCCGAAGCGCTGCGCTGAAGGGGTGATCTAGAGAGATGTGCCCCGGCGTCGCGGTGGCATACCGCGACGCGCATTGATACCGGCACGCGCCTGCGGCAGGGTGAAAGCTCTGCCGCTTTTGGCATGATCGCCTCGGGAGCCTGTATGTCCGACCCCGTCACCCTGCACGATATCTACCTGGCCCGCCAGCGACTCGCCGGGCAGGCGGCACGCACGCCGCTGATCCTCTCCCAGACCCTATCGGCGCGCTTCGATGCCGAGATCTATCTCAAACTCGAGACGCTGCAACCGAGCGGCGCATTCAAGCTGCGTGGCGCGCTCAACAAGATCGCCTCGCTGTCGCCGGATCAGCTCGAACGCGGTGTCACCACGGCCTCCACCGGCAATCATGGCCGGGCGGTGGCGTGGGCGGCCCGGCGACTCGGCGCACGGGCTGTGATCTGCCTCTCCGAGCTGGTGCCGGCCAACAAGGTCGCCGCCATCGAAGCGTTGGGGGCGGAGGCGCGGGTAATCGGGCGCTCCCAGGACGATGCCTTCGTCGAGGCGCGGCGTCTGGTCGCCGAGGCGGGCATGGCGCTGATCGAGCCCTTCGATGACCCGCTGATCGTGGCCGGCCAGGGCACCATCGGGCTCGAGCTGATGGAGGACCTGCCGGATCTCGACCGCGTGCTGATCGGGCTCTCCGGTGGTGGGCTGCTCGGCGGTATCGGGCGCGCGGTCAAAGGCATCCACCCCGAGGTCCAGGTGACCGGCGTGAGCATGCAGAAAGGCGCGGCGATGCTCGATAGCCTGGCCGCGGGCAGGCCGGTCGAGGTCGAGGAAGAAGCCTCGCTCGCCGACTCGCTCGGGGGCGGGATCGGGCTCGACAACCGCTGCACCTTCGCGCTGGTGCGCGAGGTGATGGACGATCACTACCGGGTCTCGGAGCCGGCGATTGCCCGCGCCATGCTGCACTTCTTCGAGCAGGAGAAGATGCTGGTCGAGGGGGCTGCCGTGGTGGGGCTCGCCGCGATCGAGGAGCACGCCCTCGACATCCGCGGCCAGAAGGTGGCGCTGATCGTCTCGGGCAACGGCGTGGACGCAGAGACGCTGATGCGGGCGAGAACCCTGATCGACTATCCGCCGCGCTGATACGAATTCATGTGAATGGACGCAGGAGATATCCCGATGGAGCTCTACAATCGCGAGCAGATAGAGAACGTCGTCACGCTCGATCATGCCGCCCTGGAGGCGGTCGAGGCCGGTTTTCGCGCGCTGGGTGAAGATAACGTGGTCCAGCCGCCGATCCTGTCGATGGCGATCGCAGAGTCCAACGGCGAGGTCGACGTCAAGACCGCCCATATCCAGGGCAATGCGCGCTTCGCGATCAAGGTCAGCCCCGGCTTCTTCGACAATCCCAAGCTGGGTCTGCCAAGCCTCAACGGGCTGATGATCGTGTTCTCGGCCAAGACCGGGCTGGTCGAGGCAGTGCTGTTCGACGAAGGCTATCTCACCGACATACGGACTGCGCTGGCCGGCGCCATCGCCGCCAAGCATCTCTCGCGGCGCGACAGCCGCCGCGTCACCGTGCTCGGCGCCGGGCTGCAGGCGGAGCTGCAGGTCGCCGCGCTCAGGCTGGTGCGCGACATCGAGACGCTCGACGTCTGGGCCCGCGACATCGCCAAGGCCGAAGCCTATGCGGCGCGGATGCAGGAGACCTACGGGCTGAGCGTGGCGGTGCACACCGAGATCGGCAACGCCTGCCGCGAAGCGGACATCATCGTCACCACCACGCCGTCGCGCGAGCCGCTGCTCTCCGGGGAACACCTGCGCGAGGGCGTGCATGTCACGGCGATGGGATCGGATAGCCCCGAAAAACGCGAACTCGACTCCTCGGTGCTGGAGCGTGCCGACGTCTTCGTCGCCGATACCCAGGCCCAGAGCGAGCACAATGGCGAACTCAAGGTCTATGCCGGCCATCGCCCGCCGTTCACGGTGCATGAGCTGGGCCAGGTGATCGCCAGCGGCCAGTCGCCGCGCCGGGACGCCCGCGCCATCACCGTCTGCGACCTCACCGGCACCGGGGTGCAGGACACCGCCATCGCCGGCTTTGCGCTGTCTCGGCTGACGCCGTGAGCAGGGCGGGTGCGGTGGTGGTGCGCCGTGCCACCCCAGCCGACGCCGAGGCGATCGCAACCATCCACGTCGACGCCTGGCGCCACAACTACCGCAGCTGGATCGCCGAGGCCACGCTGGCGGGGCTGGATGTCGCCGCGCGTACCGCTGCCTGGCGCTCGCAGCTCGAGGCGGGGGCGGTGGTCTATGTCGGCACGCATTCGGACATCCGTACAGACACCCAGGCAGGTGAGCCGCTCGGCTGGGTGAGTGTCGGGCCTTTCCGCCAGAGCGAGAGCGCGCGGCCCGAGGTCCAGACACTCCCCCCCGGCTGGGCCGAGCTCTACGGCTTCTACGTCGCCCCGCGGGCACAGCGCCAGGGCGTCGGCAGCGCTCTGTGGCAGGCCGCCCTGAGGTGGTGCCTTGATCAGGGCTATCGCGAGGTGGGGCTGTGGGTCCTCGCCGACAATGCGCCGGCGATTCGCTTCTACCAGCGCTGCGGCCTGTGCGATCTGGAACTCGATCAGGGTTTCGCCATCGACGCGCAGCCGCTGGTGGAGAAACTGATGGCGCGGCCGCTGGTCATGCCGCCTCGCTGACGGCGGGGGGCGCCAGCGCTCGGGCGCGCAAGACGATGAACAGCGACAGCACGCCGAGCAGGGCGAAAGCGTAGTGCAGCGTGATCAGACTGGCGGCGAAGCCGATCAGCGGCGGCCCCAGCAGCATGCCGCCGTAGCCCAGGGTGGCGACGCTGGCGATCGCGGCGCCGGGTGACATCTCGGGGTCGTTGGCCGCGCGCGAGAACGCCAGCGGCATCACCAGGGCATAGCCGATTCCCATCAGGAAGAAGCCGGCCAGGACGGGGTATAGCGTGCCGGAAAGCACCGCCAGGACCACGCCCAGGGCGGCCGAGAGGCCGGCGAGGCGCGTCGCCGTGGTGGTACCGAGACGCAGGATCAGCCCCGCGCCGACCAGCCGCATGATCACCATGGCGGTGGAGAAGATGGCGTAGCCCAGGGTGCTCTGGGCCGCGCTGGCCGAGGTGGCATCGAGCAGAAAGAGTGCGCTCCAGTCCGCCACGGCGCCTTCGCCGAGGGAGGCGCACAGGGCGACCACGCCGACCCACAGCAGCGCCCCTCGCGGTAACGGCAGGCGCCGGGTCGCGGCCTTGGGCGGTGACTGGCGGCGCTCGCCGGGCCAGGGCACGGTGGCCACCACCGCGGTGACCGCGTAGAGCAGACCGCCCGCCATGAGGAAGTGCCATGGCAGTGGGAGCGCCAGGTGGGTCGCCAGGTAGCCGAGCGCCGCGCCCGCCCCGGCGCCCAGGCTCCACAGGGCGTGGAAGGAGGCCATCACCGGCTTGGCGAGAGCACGTTCGGCCTCGCCGGCCCAGCCGTTCATGGTCACGTCCATGGCCCCCTGCACGGCCCCGAACAGCACCAGCGCCAGGGCGAGTGTCCACACCCCAGGCGCCGCGGCGACCAGACCCAGTGCCAGGGCGCAGGCGACGGCCAGGGCGCGGGTGGTGCGTACCGCACCGAAATGGTCGGCGGCGCGCCCGGCCAGCGGAAACGAGATCAGCGCGCCGCCCCCCAACCCCAGCAGCAGCAGGCCGAGCCCGGCGTCGTCGAGACCGTGCAGCTCGGTGACCCGCGGAATGCGCGACGCCCAGGTGCCGAACAGGCCGCCATTGAGAAAGAACATGGCGGCAACGGCGCTCCAGGTGCGCACGAAACCCGGACGAGACACTCAGGACTTTCCGGGTGTCGGCGCCACGCCGGGGCCGGTGGGGGAGCCGACCTGGTGCCACTGGCGCCCGTCGCGCTCGATCAGGTCATGCGCGCTCTGCGGTCCATCCTCGCCGGCGGGGTAGTCCGCCAGGTCGGCGGTTTCGGTCCAGGCGTCGAGGAACGGCTGCACCGCGCGCCAGCCGTTCTCGATGGTATCGGCGCGCTGAAACAGCATCTGGTCGCCGGTGAGGCAGTCGTAGATCAGCGTCTCGTAGCCGGTGACCGCGGGCAGTTCGAAGAAGTCCTTGTAGGCGAAGCCCATCTTGACCGTGTCCATCTCGAGTTCCGGCCCGGGTCGCTTGGCCTGGAAGTCGAACCACATGCCCTCGTTGGGCTGGATCTGGATGATCAGCCAGTTGGCCGCCATGCGTTCGACATCGGTGTCACGAAACTGGGCGTAGGGCGCCGGCTTGAAGCAGATCGCGATCTCGGTGTCGCGGGCGCTCATGCGCTTGCCCGTGCGCAGATAGAAGGGCACGCCGATCCAGCGCCAGTTGTCGACCATCACCTTCATCGCCACATAGGTCTCGGTCTGGCTGTCCGGATCGACGCCCTCTTCATCGAGATAGCCGGGCACCTCGGCGTCGCCCATCCTGCCCGCCGTATAGCGTCCGCGCGCCGAGTTGGCGGCGGCCTCTTGCGGCGTCCAGGGGCGAATCGCCTCTAGCACCTTCGATTTCTCGTTGCGCAGGGCATCGGCACCGAACGCCGACGGCGGCTCGATGGCGACCATGGCCAGCAGCTGGAACAGGTGATTGGGCACCATGTCGCGCATGGCCCCGGTGCGGTCGTAGAAGGCGGCGCGCTTCTCGACCCCGACGGTCTCGGCGGCGGTGATCTGGATGTGGTCGATGTAGTGGTTGTTCCAGAACGGCTCGAACAGCACGTTGGCGAAGCGGGCGACCAGGATGTTCTGGACCGTCTCCTTGCCCAGGAAGTGATCGATCCGATAGATCTGACGCTCCTGCATCACCTCCAGCAGCTGGGCGTTGAGCGTGCGCGCCGACTCCAGGTCATGGCCGAAGGGCTTCTCCACCACCAGCCGGCGGTACTGGCCGTCGCGCTCGGCGAGCAGTCCCGCCTCGCCCAGGCGGGTGGCGATAGCGCCGAAGAAGCGCGAGCCGGTGGCGCAGTAGAAGACCGCGTTGGCACTGGTGCCGGCCTCGATCAACGTGGCGATCTCGGCATAGATGTCGCTTTGGGTGAAGTCGCCCTGACGGTAGTGCAGACGTTGGGCAAAGGCGGCCCAGGTGTCGGGGTCGAGATCGGCATCTCGCCCCTCGGCGTGGTTGGCGGCGTCCTTGTCGGCGAGAAAGGCCTGGAGATGCTCGCGGAAACTGGCGTCGTCGTGCTCGGCGAGATCGATCCCGACGATGCGCATGGCATCGTCGAGCAGGCCGTCGCGGTCGAGATGGTAGAGCGATGGGATCAGCAGGCGTTTCACCAGGTCGCCGCTGGCGCCGAAGATGAACAGGGTGGTGTCGTCGGCGACCGGGATGTCGCGGGATTGGCGCTGTGCGGATGCTGCCATGAAAGTCGTCTCCATGCGGTGCCGGACGCGCCGGCGTTTACAATTCACTACGCTGCTGTCAGCGTCATACGCCGGGGTGCTGCCGTCACCGCCGCAGGGCGGGCGCCGCGATCCGCGGCCCGACGGCGACACGAACCTGGTCACGAGGAGAAAGACATGCCTGACGCGCAGACCCAATACAAGCATAAGAGCAACCCGCCAACTCTGCCGCCACTGACGCTGCGGATCGGCCATGAGGAGCTGGTGATCCGTAAGCGCTACGAGGTCGTCAGTATCATCAACGACATTCTGATCGGCATCTGGTTCGTGATCGGCAGCCTGTTCTTCTTCTCCGAGGCGCTGACCTACTACGGGACCTGGCTGTTCTTCATCGGCAGTATCGAGATGCTGATCCGGCCGGTGATCCGCCTGATGCGGCACATCCACATCCGGCGCCTGCGCGAGGCGCCGCAGTTGCCGCCCGAGGCCGAGCACGATTTCTGACCCGGCGCCACCGGCGCTGCGCTGCTAGCCTGAACGTCCACAGGATGTCACCGACGCAAGCGGAGAGTTCAGGATGAGCAGCGCGAATCACGATAGCGATCTGGGAAGCGACCTGGGCAATATGGATGCCGGTACCCTCCAGCGGCTGTTCGCCAGCGGCGAGGCCTCGCCGCTGGAGGCGACCCGGGCGGCGCTGGCGCGCATCGAGCGTTTCAACGACGCCGTCAACGCCTATGTCCATGTCGACCGGGAGGGCGCCGAGGCGGCGGCCAAGGCGTCGGCGCGGCGCTGGGGGCAGGGCAAGCCGCTGAGCGCGATCGATGGGATTCCGGTCTCGATGAAGGACCTGGCCGAGGTCGCCGGCATGCCGGCCCGTGAGGGCTCGCTGACCACCTCCAGCGCGCTCTGCGAGCACGACTGCCCGCCGGCGCGCATGCTGCGTGAGGCGGGGGCGGTGATTCTGGGCAAGACCAATACGCCGGAGTTCGGCTGGAAGGCGGTGACCGACAACCGGGTCTTCGGCGCCACCCGCAACCCCTGGGATACCCGACTGACGCCGGGCGGCTCCTCCGGCGGTGCCGCGGCAGCCGCGGCGCTCAACCTGGGCGTGCTGCACCAGGGCGGCGACTCCGGGGGCTCGATCCGTATCCCGGCCGCCTTCACTGGGGTGTTCGGCTTCAAGCCCACCTACGGCTGGACTCCGCAGTGGCCGCCGGCGACCGAGCCGTCGCTGTCGCATATCGGGCCGCTGACGCGCAGCGTCGAAGATGCGGTGCGCATGCTCAACGTGATCGGCCGCTACGACTATCGCGACCCCTATGCCACCCGCGGCCAGCCCGACGACTGGGGCGCCGAGCTGAATGGCGACCTGCGCGGGCTGCGTATCGCCTACTCGCCGACACTGGGCTATGCCGAGGTCGACCCGCAGATCGCTGCCCGGGTGCGCGAGGCGGCGCACAATCTCGAAGCGCTGGGGGCCGAGGTCGAGGAGCTCGATCCCGGGTTCGAATCACCGATCGAGATCTTTCAGAAGCTCTGGTTCACCGCCTCCCTCGACTTCTGGAACCACTGCGATGCGCGCCAGCGCGAACAGCTCGACCCGGGGCTGGCGGCCAACGCCCAGCGGGCCGAGCGCTTCAGTGCACTCGATCTGTTCCAGGCGCTGCGCGAGCGCGCCAGCCTCACCCAGGGTCTGGAGCGCTTCAACCAGCACTACCACCTGCTGATGACCCCCACGGTACCGATCGCGCCGTTCGCGGTGAATCACGAGGTCCCCCCCGGCAGTGACATGCGCGACTGGGAGGAGTGGGCGCCATTCTCCTATCCCTTCAATCTGAGTCAGCAGCCGGCGGCCTCGGTGCCGTGCGGCTTTACCGAGTCGGGGCTGCCGGTGGGCTTCCAGCTCGCCGGCGGCAAGCACGACGATGCCCGCGTGCTGCGTGCCTGCCACGCCTATCTGCAGGCACATCCGCCGCGCTTTCCGCGGGTGCCGGACCCGGCGATCCAGGCGTGAGCGGCTGACGGCCCGCGGCCTTTCCAGCATATCGCGGGACTCTCCACCGGAACTCTCTGCCGGAACGCGCCGCTGGGGCCCACCGGCGGAGCCTGGCGCGCTTCAGCGCTAGCCGTCGCACGGCCAGCGACTACGCTTAAACCGGCAGGCCGAAGGCGGGCCGGTTTAAGCAGGGTGCCAAGGAACGGCCCGCGCTATTGCGTCCGCGACAGAGAACCGTCATCACCCGGTGAGCCGGGTCTTACCCTGCGTCATGGCGGAAAGCGCCGCCCACGTCGTTGCGAAGGAGTGATCCCATGAGTCAGAACGTCGCCGAAATCATCGTCGAAACCCTTGCCGAGGCCGGTGCCAAGCGCTGCTACGGCGTGGTCGGGGATACCATCAACCACTTCACCGATGCCATTCGTCGCAGCGAGCTGGAGTGGGTCCACGTGCGTCACGAGGAGGTGGGTGGGTTTGCTGCCGGGGGCGAGGCCTACATGACCCGCGAGCTGACCCTGTGTGCCGGCACCTGCGGGCCCGGCTCGCTGCACTTCGTCAACGGCCTGTTCGAGACGCACCGCAACGGCTCTCCGGTGGTGATGATCGCCTCCCAGGTGGCCACCGGCGACAGTGGCGTCGGCTTTCCCCAGGATGTCGATCCCAAGCCGATCTACGCCCAGTACAGCGTCTTCTGCGAAACCATCGTCAATCCCGATCAGGCGCGCCGGATGGCGGCCCTGGCGGCACAGACGGCGCTGGCCAAGAACGGCGTGGCGGTGCTGGTGGTACACGGCGACCTGTTCACCCAGACGCCGAGCCAGGATCTACCCTACCGCGCCCACCGCTTCGATCCGGTGGTGCGCCCCAACGCCGAGGAGCTGGTGCCGGCGGTGAAGCGGATCAACGCCGGCGGCAAGATCTCGATCTACGCCGGTTTCGGCTGTGAGCACGCGCGTTCCGAGGTGCTGGCGCTGGCGGCCAAGCTCAATGCGCCGGTGGCGTGGACCTCTCGGGCCAAGGATTTCATCGAGCCGGACAACCCCTTCGAGGTCGGCATGACCGGGGTCTTCGGGCTGGCCGGCGGCTATCACGCGGTGGCCGATTGCGACACCCTGATCCTGCTCGGCTGCAGCTTCGCCTGGACCCAGTTCTATCCGGAGAAGGCGACCATCATCCAGGTCGACATCGACCCGCAGCAGATCGGCAAGCGCCATCCGGTCGACATCGGCCTGGTCGGCAGTGTCCGCGACACCTGCGCGGCGCTGGCACAGATCGTCGATGCCCAGAGCGACACCCGCTGGCTGGAAAAATGCCGCGATCAGTACCACAAGGCGCTGGCCCACGACGAGCCCGAGAGCCAGGACGATACGCTGATCCATCCCCAGGAGCTGACGCTGGCGCTGGATACCGCCGCCGCCGATGACGCCTTCTTCACCGCCGACGGTGGCAGTCCGATGGTGTGGATGCTGCGCCATATCCGCGCCCGCGGCGAGCGGCGCACGCTCTCCAGCCTGGTCCATGGCACCATGGCCAACGCCTATCCCCAGGCGATCGGGATTCAGAAGGCGTTCCCCGAGCGCCAGGTGATCGCGATGTGCGGCGACGGCGGCATGACCATGCTGCTGGGGGATCTGCTCACGCTCAAGCAGGAGCGGGTACCGGTCAAGGTGCTGGTGTTCAACAACGGCTCGCTCGGCTTCGTCGAACTGGAACAGAAGGTCGAGGGGCTGCTCGACAGCTACACCGATCTCGACAATCCCGACTTCGGCAAGATGGCGCAGGCGATGGGGCTGTGGGGCGGTCGGGTCGAGAAGCGCCACGAACTCGAAGGGGCGATTGCCGAATGGCTGGCCCACGACGGTCCGGCGCTGCTCGACGTCAAGGTCAACCGCATGGAGCTGGTGATGCCGCCCAAGATCGAGCCGGGCCAGGTCGCCTCCACTGCCCTCTACTCGGGCAAGGCGGTACTCAACGGGCGCCTGAGCGATGTGGTCGATCTGGTCAAGAACAACTTCTGGAAATGAGCGAGAGGGTGTGAACGAAAGGAGTGGACGAGAGCGCGGCTGCGGCAGACGCCGCGGCCGCGCGCCTGTAGAGCCACGGCTGCGATAGGAGGCAGCGATGAACGACGATACCAGGCCTGGCCAGAGTGCGAGAGGCGGGCTGCGCGACATGCGCCCGCTGGTGACAGCGCGGCGGGCCGCCATGGCTCCGGCGGCGGCGACGGCACGCGAGGATCTCTCCGACCGCCAGGGGTTCACGGAAACGTTCCTGAACGACTTCGCGGTGTCGCTGCCCACGCCGGTGGGCACGCGCGCCGAGGACGTCACCCCGGTGCCAGGGCGCGACGATGGGCGTCTCGACTACACCCACTTCTCGCTGGTGATGTCGCGTTCGCGGCGGCTGGCGATCTTCACTGCGCTCAATCTCGACGGCAGCCGGCTGGTCTCGGTGCCACGCGAGAACGACAACTGGCGCTTTGATCCGCGCATCGACCCTGCGCTGCAGGCGGGGGAGGATCTCTATGCGCGCAATCCGCTGGATCGCGGCCATCTGGTGCGGCGCACCTCGGCCAACTGGGGGGAGCTGGCCGAGCAGGCCAATGCCGACACCTTCCACTTCACCAACTGCACGCCGCAGATGGCGGCATTCAACCAGCGTACCTGGCTGGGGCTGGAGGACTATCTGCTCGAACACGCCCGCGCCGATGACCAGCGGCTGTGCATCTTCACCGGGCCGGTCTTCCGCGCCAGTGATCGGCACTATCGCGGCGTACGCATCCCCGAAGCCTACTGGAAGGTGATCGCCTTCCGCGGCGAGGATGGCCGCCCCTCGGCCACGGCCTACATGATCGATCAGGCCGACGAGCTCGACGAGCTGGGACCCGGTTTCCTGTTCGGCCAGTACCGCACCTACCAGCGCAGCATCGCCCGTATTGAGGCGCTGACCCAGCTCGATTTCGGCGAACTCTCGCGTTTCGACGGCTTCTCCATGGAGGAGAGTGCCACCGGCACTCGCATCGAAGCGGAGATCCGCGGGCCCGAGGACATCCGCGTGTGAGTTCGGGATCGGCACGGCAGCGTGGATAGCGCTTGCCCCTGCGCGTGCTTGCCTTAACATGCCCCGAGCGCGCGGAGAGGGCGTGCGATCATCACGCGGGAGGAAGAGGTTGATGTGGCAGTCGATGACGGGGGAGGCGACGAGGGAGCAGACGATCACGGCCACTGACTGGCAGCGTCAAGCTGCCACGCTGACGCTCCCCGCCGCCCCGGCGCGGACCCGGCTGATCGAGATCTCGCTGGCATTGGCGCCGCGGTCGCGCTGGCGCCGCGGTCTGCCGAGCGTGACCCTTTCCGGCGCGGGGCAGGCGACGCTCACCTACTCGCTGGAGGCGCGGCGTCGCGATCAGCGCATCGCCTGGCGGCTGCCGCCTTGCGCCACTGCCATCACGCTGAGCCTGACGCTCTCCGGCGCCCGGCTGACTCAGGCGCCGCAGGCGCGATGCCACGCGCAGCCGGCGATCGAGGGGCCGATCCTGATTCTGGCCCCACACCCCGATGATGCCGAGATCGCCGCTGGCGGTTTCTACACCGATCATGCCGAGTCGGTGCATCTGGTCACGCTCTCCTGCGGCGAGCAGCTCAAGGGGCTCAAGCGCCAGTATCTGAGCGGGCTCGACGACGACCTCGACAGTGCGATCCGGCGCAAGGCCGAGTGGCGGCGCTGGAACGTGTTTGCCACGCCGCTGCTGTCGGGCATCCCGCCGGAGCGCTCGACCCTGGTCGGGGTGCCCGACGGCGCTGGCTGGGCGCTGATGCATGATGGCATCGGCCAGCGCCTGCCCATTCCGCTGTCTGATGTCCGCCGCTTCAACCGTATTGCGCTGCCGCCAAGCCGCGGCGAGCGGCTCGAGCGCGATGACGTGGTCGCGGCGCTGCGTCAGCTGATCGACACCCTGAAGCCGGCCACGCTGCTGGTCACCGATCCCGAGTTCGACCCGCATCCGGATCACCGCGCCGCGTCGCTGGCCCTCGCCCTGGCCCTCGACGGTAGCCGCCACCGGCCGCGCACGGTGCTGCTCTACGCCAACCACTATCGCGACGCCTTTCCCCCCGGCCCGGCGTTCCAGCCGGCGTGGATGCCGCCGGCGGAGATCGCCATCGAACGGCTGTTTGCGTCGGCGCCGACGCCGCTGGCGTGGCCACTCTCTCCCGCGATGCAGAAGCACAAGGCGCTGCTGCTGGATGCGATGAGCGATCTCTCGCCCCGAGCCGACTGGTCGCAGCGGCACCGGCGGGCACGGCGGGCGGGCTTCGTGCCCACCTTCGCGCCGGAGCGCGATCGCTACTTCCAGGCCGCGATCCGTTCCACTGAGCTGTTCCGCGCACTGCCCAGCGAGGCCTTCGTCGCGGCCTGGCGCGAGCGCAACGACAGCCGCTGAGCGGCCGTGGTGTCGCACCGAGTCACTCCAACGGGGCACGGTGCGTCGGATACCGTTCACTCCTCCTGTTGCAGTGCGGCCTCCAGCCAGTCGAGCAGGGCTCGGCTGGCGTGGCGCTGCGTGGCGTTCCGGTGCACGTAGACGCCAATCGCCTCGGGCTGAAAAAAACGCTCATCGACCGGGGCGACCAGGTCGCCGGCCGCGATCAGCCGCTGGGTGGTGCGCGCCCAGCCCAGGGCGATGCCGTGTCCGGAGAGCGCCGCCTGCAGCAGCAGTGGGTAGCTGTCGAAGCGCCTGCCGCCGAGATCGGTCGCTGGCGTCTCTCCCATGGCCTCGAACCAGTCATGCCACCCCATCCACTCGGCCGGCGCTACGTGATGGTGCAGGAGCTCGAAAGTCGCAAGTTCCGCCGGGGCGAGCGGGGCCTGTTGCGCGGCGGGGTGGTCCGGGCTGCACACCGGCAGGATGGTGTCGCTGGCGGTGAATGCCAGCGCATGGCCGCCACTGGGGCGGCCATGGGTCTGCAGCGCCACGTCGAAGGGGTCGCGCTGTTCGCTCAGGGGGCGAGTGGAGGTGATCAGCTTCAGATCGATCTCTGGATGACGCCGATGGAAGTCGGCCAGGCGTGGCATCAGCCAGTAGAACGCTTCGCATAGCTGGCAGAACAGAATCACCCGCTGGCCGCGTTCGCCGCCGCGAATCGTCTCGGCGTGCCGGGCGATCTGCCCCAGGCTCTCGGCGAGCGTGCGGGCCAGCTCGCGGCCCTCGGGCGTGAGGAAGACGCCGCGATTGCGACGTTCGAACAGGGCTACGCCCAGATCGCGCTCGAGCGCACGAATCTGCCGGCTGATCGCCGCCTGGGTCAGGTGGAGCTCCGCGGCCGCACGGGTGAAGCTCTCCAGGCGGGCGGCGGCCTCGAACGGCAGCAGCGCGGCCAGGGGCGGTAGCGATCGGCTCAAGGCATGCATAATCCAGACTCATGGATGGTGACGTAAAGATCGCTGTTGGCCGGGGCTGGCGTGGGTGATCCTGCCCGCTCATCCGCCAGATGAGGCCGTTGCCATGCAGACCCGACATGAGACGAGCGCGCGCAGAGCGGCGCCGCGCGGCAGCGTCACTGCCACCATCCCCAACGTCGGCGAGAAAGACAAGCCTGGCCAGGGCGTGGCGCTGATCGTCGTCGCGGTGATGCTGCTGTCGCTGGCCGACGCCCTGGTCAAATCGCTGGGACATGCGCTATCGCTGTGGCAGTTGTTGGTGATGGCACCGCTGGTGTCGCTGCCCCTGCTGAGCGTCGGCTGGTGGCGGCAGGGGTGGGGGCTGCCCCGGGAGGTTCCGGTCTGGTGCTGGATCGGGGTGCGTAGCGCACTGCTGCTGGCGATGTGGATCGCCTTCTATGCGGCGCTGCCGTGGATCCCGCTGAGCGTGGCGGCGGTCGGCATCTACACCACGCCGCTGTTCATCGCCCTGCTCGCCAGGCTCGGCGGCGAGGCCCTGCGGTGGCGGCAGGGCGTGGCGCTGCTGCTCGGCTTCGCCGGCGTGCTGGTCGTGCTGCGCCCCGGCGGCGCGTCATTCACCCCGGCGATGCTGCTGCCCCTGCTGGCGGCCCTGTGCTACGCGCTGGCGATGGTGGCGACCCGGCACCACTGCCGGGCGGTATCGCCGTGGCTGCTGGCACTGGGGCTCAACCTGGGGTTCCTGCTCATGGGCATCATAGGAACGCTCGGTGTGATCGCGCTATCCCCCGAGACCGATGGCTTTCTGCGCCGGGGCTGGCAACCGCTCGACCTCTCTCTCATCTGGCGTATCGGGCTCTATGCGCTGCTGATGGTCGCGGTCAATACGTGGGTCGCCCGGGCCTATCAGGTCGCGCCTTCGGCGCTGGTGGGTATCTTCGACTATGCCTATCTGCCGTTCGCCGCCGGCTGGGGCTTCTGGCTCTTCGACGAAGTACCGGATGCCCAGACGCTGGTGGGCATGGCGGCGATCCTGAGTGCCGGCGGGCTGGCACTCACGCGCCGCGGTGGCTGATCGCTATCCAGGCTGGCGTGGGTTTGACCTCGAGCTGAGGCCTGTCGAGACTCCCCGCACGAGCCGCGTTGGTGCCGCCCGGCATGCCAGGCGAGCAACGCAGCATGGCGCGACGGTCGGCCCAACCCGAAGGGCCATTGGCCATGAGGTGGCAATACGGCGTTACAGCTCGCGACTGTAGAACCACTACACTTCACTCGCTGCGCCTTGTCTTGCACCTCATGACACTATGTCGCGGCCGCGATGGGAGCCTCGACAGGCCCTCAGTTGAGGGAAGAGGATGTCGTCATCGCTCATGGAGACGAAGAGGAGGTCGCGATGCATCACCAGGGTTTCTTGTGCGCCACCTGTGGCATTCAGTATCCCGCCAGCGAAACGCCGCCGGCACACTGTGACATCTGCGAGGACGAGCGCCAGTTCGTGCCGGTGGAGGGGCAGCAGTGGACCACGCCGGGGCGCCTGGCGGCGGGGCACAGCAATACCTTCCGCTATCTCGCCGAGGGGCTGCTGGCGATCAGTACCACGCCGCGCTTCGCCATCGGCCAGCGGGCCTTCCTGCTGCGCACACCCCACGGCAATCTGTTGTGGGACTGTCTCTCGCTGCTCGACGAGGCGACGCGGGACATTCTCGACGGGCTCGGCGGGGTCGATGCCATCGTGCTTTCGCATCCGCACTACTTCAGCACCATGGCCGCCTGGGGCGAGACCTTCGACTGTCCGGTCTACGTGCACGCGGCGGATCGTGACTGGGTCACTCTGCCCAGCGAGCGGCTGCACTGCTGGGAGGGGGAGCAGTTCGCGCCGCTGCCGGGTTTGGAGGTGCACTGCCTGGGCGGGCATTTCCCCGGTGCCAGCGTGCTGCACTGGCCGGCCCGCCGTCTGCTGCTGAGCGGTGACACTCTGCTGGTGACCCCGGATCGGATGGCTTCGTTCATGTGGTCCTACCCCAACAACGTGCCGCTGGATGCCACTTGTGTCGCGGCGATGGGTGAGCGTCTCTCCCGGCTCGAGTTCGATAGCCTCTACTCGGCCTTCGCCGGACGCGAGATTCTGCTCGAGGCGGACCGCGTGGTCGCCGAATCGGTGCAGCGCCACTGTCGCGCGCTCACACCCTGAGAGGGTATTTACAAAATGTCTGTGTTCGGCAATACGGCGTTAAAATCGGCCTCAAAAAGCTCATTTACCCCGTGTAAACTCCGCTTTTTCGACCGATTTTGCCTTGTCTTGCCTTCGCTCGCCGAATTTGTAAACCCCCTCCGAGGTGACCGGGCCCTCGGCCCGGCGGCGAGACTCGCGGCGGTGTATGCTGGCGCCAGACAGCATCGATCGCGGAGATGAGCATGCCTGCCAAGCCGATCCCGGCCGAGCGCGACAGTCGGCGCTTCTGGCGCCATCCGGCGCTCGGCTTTCTCGAACTGCGCGAGACCCGCGACGGGCGCGAGGTCAGCTATGCCCGCCATAGCCACGACAGCGTCTCGCTGGGCGCGGTCACCGGCGGGCGCAGTCTCTACGAATATCAGGTGCCGGGGGAGGCCTTCACCACGCTGCCGGTGTCGCGCGGTGCCCTGGTGGCCATGAATCCGGGCGAGGTCCACGCCTGCAATCCGTGCGGTGACGCCCCCTGGTCCTACGTCATGTTCTATCTCGACCCGGACTGGCTCGCCGCGCTGCAGTGTCGTCACGCTACCGATCTCGCTGGTGGGTGGCGGCCGCTGGCCTGGCATCACTGGCGCGACCCCGCGCTGCACGGGTCGCTGGTGGCGCTGAGCCGGCGCCTGTTCGCCGCGGAGGCGAGTCCCGCCACCCTGGCCGGCGAGTGCGAAAGGCTGTTCGGCGCACTGATGGCGCGGGGCGAGCTGTTCCGTCAGCAGGCCCCGGTGGATACGCCACCGCTGGCCGATCTGGTGAGGTACATCCGCGAGCACTGCAGCGAGGCGCTGACGCTCGAACATCTCGCTGCGGTGGCGAGGGTCTCTCCGGCGCATCTGGTGCGCTGCTTCAAGCGCAGTTACGGCATCACGCCCCACGCCTATCTGACCGACTGCCGGGTGCGCCAGGGGCAGATCGCGCTCAAGCGCGGCGAGCCGATCGCCGAGGTGGCGCTGGCGTGTCGATTCGCCGATCAGGCCCACTTCCAGCGCGCCTTCAAGCGGCTGACCGCGATCACGCCGCACCGCTACCGCTCAGTGGCATCGTCGCCAGCATCAGCGCACTCACCAGCAGTGCCAGCCCCATGCCGCGATTGAGCCGGCGCACCCAAGCGGGGCTCGGCAGCCGTCGGCGCAGCCTGGCACCCAGCAGGGCCCAGCTGCCCACGCTCAGATAGCAGATGCCGAAGAAGATCAGCGCGAAGGGGACGACCCGCGCCGGATCACCGGCGGTGTAGGCGGCCATGCCGGCGCTCGAGGCGATCCACGCCTTGGGATTGAGCCACTGCATCAGCGCCCCGGCAACGAAGGAGGGCGGGCGCCCGGGAGTCTCCTGCACGAGCGCGCCGTCGCTGCCCGCCAGACGCCACGCCAGATAGAGCAGGAAAAGTACGCCGCCCAGGCGGATCGCATGCATCAGCGCTGTCCATTGGGCCAGCCACTGCAGGCCGCCGCCGATGGTCAGCAGCAGCACGCTGAAGCCACAGGTGGCGCCGCTGACGTGGCGCAGCGCCGGCCCCAGGCCGCGGTTGAGCCCCAGGTTGAAGGCGACCAGATTGACCGGGCCGGGCGAGAGTGAGGCGGCCAGGGCGAAGGCCGCCATCGAGAGGGCAAGGGAGAGAGACACGCAGCGCACTCCTGAGCGAAAGAGGTCGCCGGCAGCCTAGCCTGGGGAGGGCGCGTCAGGATTGAACGATCTTGATCTCTCAGCCGGCCGTGCCCCTCTTACCCTGCGCATCCTTCTCGCTCCGGGTGTGGGCGACGTCGGGGGAGACGGTGTCTGCCCCGACGTCGATATCCACCTCGACCATCATGCCCGGGCCGATCAGCTCGGTCGGGCCCTTGTCGATGTAGATGCGTACCGGCAGGCGCTGGGTGATCTTGGTGAAGTTGCCCGAGGGGTTGGGGTCCGGCAGCAGCGCGAACTGGCTGGTGGCAGCGCGGCCGATGATCGCCACATGGCCGGAAAAGTGGCGGTCGGGGAAGGCGTCGACGCTGATCGCCACCGGCTGCCCGGGGCGCAGCTGGCCGATGTCGGTCTCCTTGACGTTGGCCTCGACCCACAGCTTCGAGGGGTCGTGCATCATCAGGATCGGCTGGCCCGCGCTGACATACTCGCCCTGGTCGATCAGGGTCTTGTTGACCACCCCCGAGATCGGACTCTTGACCTCGAGATCGGCGATGCGCAGGCGCTCCTCGTCGAGCTTGGCCTGGGCCTCGGCCAGCTCCTGGCGTGCGATCCGGATCTGCTGGCGCAGGATCGTCGGATTGGGCAGCGGCACCTGCACGCCGTTGAGGAAACCGACCCGGGCGTTATCGGCCTGGGCCTGATTGACCGCCACCTCCTGCTTGGCCTGCTTGTGCTCGGCAACCGCCGCGCGGTAGCGGTAGTAGTCCTGATCGCGGCGCTGCTGCGAGATCGAGTGCTTCTCGAGCAGTTTGGCCGAGCGCTGATAGTCGCGCTGGGCCTGGGTCAGCCGTGCCTGCGATGCCTGCTCCGCCGCCTTGCTGGCGTCGAGCTCCTCACGCGAGATATCCAGGCCGCCCTGGTACTGGCGCTGGGCCAGGTCGAGGCGAGCCTGCTGGTAGTCGAGGCGCGCCTGCTGGGTGCCGACGCCGGCCGCCAGCGCCGCCAGCTTGCGCCGGTCCGGCTTGCTGTAGAGGGTGGCCACGGCAGCGCCGCGTTGCAGGGTATCGCCCTCGGTCAGGTGGAAGTCGGTGACCCAGCCATCCAGGCGGCTGCTGACGGTGACCTGATCCGCCATCACCCGCGCATCCTGCACGCTGACATGGGTCAGGCGGTGGGCGATCGCCAGCCCCAGCCAGATCAGCCCCAACAGCAGGAGCAGCGCGAGCAGCGCCAGCTTGAGGCGCCGCGACAGGCGGGGGGAGCGAGCGGGGGCGTCGGCAGTCATGGTGTCGGATCTTCCTCGGTCGGAGAGTGGAGAACGCACGGCGGCTTCACGCGTGCCGCCGCCAGCGGCTCAGCAGCAGCGACGGCACCACCACCGCCAGCAGGCTGGCGATCAGGGTCCAGAAACCGTCCTGATAGGCCAGGATCGACGCCCACAGCGCCTCGACCCGGCCCAGCAGGTAGCCGGCCACGGCCTGCTGCTGGGGCGCCGCGATGCCCAGCCGCGCGGCGAGGTGGGCGTAGTCGCCGAGCGCCTGCTGCGACAGCGCGTTGCCGGCGTTGACTCCGGCGTTGAGCAGCTGGCCGTGGATCGCGGTATGGCGATCGAGCAGGATCACCAGACCGGCGGTGCCCAGGGCGCCGCCGAGCTGCATCGAGAAGTTGATCGCCCCTGACCCGTGGCCCATCAGCCGTGGTGGCAGGCTGGTGATGGCGTTGGAGAGGGTCGGCGGCGGAAAGGCGGCCATGCCGATCGAGAGAATCGCCATCGCCAGCGCCAGGTGGGCGAAGGAGGTGTTCCAGTCCATGCCCGCCATCAACCACACTGAGAGCAGCGCGCAGGCGAGCCCGGGAAGGGTGATCCAGTGCGGTGGATAGCGGTCGCTGAGCCACCCCACCAGCGGCACCAGCACGCCCAGCACCAGGGTCGAGGGCAGAAAGATCTGGCCGGCGCTGATCGGGCTGTAGTGCAGCACCGACTGCACGAACTGCGGCAGCAGATACATGATGCCGTAGAAGGTGCCGCCGAACAGGCACATCGCCAGGGTGCCGACGACGAACGCCCGGTGGGTGAAGATCGCCAGGTCGAGCAACGGATGGGCGATGCGCCGCTGCCAGCTCACGAAGGCGATGGCGCAGGCCGCGGCCAGCCCCACCAGACTCGGCACGCGCGGGTCGAACCAGCCCCAGCGCTGGCCGTTGGAGAGCGCCGCGAGCAGCGCGAACACGGCCACGAACAGCAGCACCACGCCGGCCCAGTCGAATGGCGGGGGCGGCCCCTGGTGCTCGCGCCGGGGCAGGAAGACCGCGCCCATGGCGATCGCTGCAAGACAGATCGGCAGGGTGACGAAGAACACGTAGCGCCAGGTGAAGTGCTCCACCAGCCAGCCGCCGATCACCGTGGCCAGGGTCAGCGGCAGCCCCAGGCACATGCCGTACATGGCAGTAGCCATGCCGCGCCCCTCGGGCGGGTAGGCGGCGAACAGCGCCTGCATCGCCACCGGACGGATCAGCCCGGTCATGCCGCCCTGGATGATCCTGGCCGCCACCAGCGCCGCCATGCCCTGGCCCAGACCGCCCAGGATCGAGGCGGCGATGAAGGCGACCAGCAGGCCGATGAAGGTGGCGCGCTGGCCCACCGCCGTCACCAGCCAGGGTGCGATCAGCAGTGACACCGTGGTCGAGGCCAGAAAGCCGGTCGATAGCCACTGCACCTGGGCGTCGCTCATGCCGAAGGCGCCCTTGATGTAGGGGATCGCCACGTTGACGATAGTGATCGACATGCCCAGCGCGACCAGCCCCAGCATCACCGTCAGCGTGACCCACAGCCGGTAGCGTGGGCCGTAGCGCGCGAACATCTCGTCGACCTGCGTCATCGCGGGCAGCTCCCTGGTGGTGGGCGACCGCGCGAACGCCGGCTGCGACCGGCACCGGAAACGGGCGGTCGCGCTGGCGACGTGAGGCGGCGAATGGCGAAGGCCCGGCGCAATGGACCGAGGGCTGGGCACGGCAGGCCGGTGGCGAGGCGGTCGCGACACGAAAAAAGAAGCCGGCGAATCGATAACCTGTCTACATTTCGCCGGCTAATGGATTGTCCCGGTCTGCTGATGCCCTTTCAAGACACCTGCGACCAACGTCTTAGGCGTGCAGGTCGCAGGTCTCGGGGCAGCGCGCGTCAGGCGCGGGTGGCCGTCTCCGGCTGCGGCGTGATCACCCGGGAGCCGCGCAGGCCGTAGTAGGCAATGAACAGGTAGCACAGCAGCGGCAGCACGAAGGCGTGGTGGAGGCCGACACGGTCGGCGATCGCCCCCTGCGCCAGCGGGATGATCGCCCCGCCGACGATGGCCATGATCAACAGGCTCGATGCCTTGCCGGTGAGCGGTCCGAGCCTGGCGATACCGAGCGTGAAGATGGTCGGGAACATGATCGAATTGAACAGGCCGATGAGTACCACGCTCCACAGCGCCAACTGGCCGAGGCTCAGCATGGTGGTCAGGGTCAGACCGGCGGCGATCAGTGCGAACAGGCCCAGCAGCAGGCCGGGACGGATCTTGCGCATCAGTGCTGCGCCGACGAAGCGGCCGAGCATGGCGCCGCCCCAGTAGTAGGAGACATAGGTGGCGGCGTCGCTTTCGCGCATGCCGCCGATCTCCGGCAGTGACAGGTAGTTGATCAGGAAGCTGCCGATCGCCACTTCGGCGCCGACATAGACGAAGATCCCGATCACGCCCAGACGCACGTGGCGGTGACGCAGCACCTCGAGGGCACCGGCGCTGCCGCTGTCGCTGGTGTCGCGGGCGCGCTCCTTGAACTGGGGCAGTTTCCACGCCGCGACCACGAGTGCCAGCAGCGCGAGCACGCCGGCGAGGACCAGATAGGGAAGCTGCACGCTGTGCGCCTGCTGGCTCTGGTAGGCGAGCCGTTCGGCCTCACCCAGGCTGGCGAGTTGATCGGCGCCGAGCACCGCGGCGCCCAGAATCAGGCCGCCGCCGATATGCGGCGCCAGGGTGGTGCCGAGGGAGTTGAACGCCTGGGCCAGGTTGAGCCGGCTGGAGGCCGAGGACTCCGGGCCGAGCAGACTGACATAGGGGTTGGCGGCCACCTGCAGCAGGGTGATGCCGCTCGCCAGCACGAACAGTGCAGCCAGAAACAGGGGATAGGAGGGCGCCCGCGCGGCGGGATAGAACATCACGGCACCCACCGCGGCGATCGACAGCCCCAGGCTGATCGCGCTCTTGTAGCCGACCCGAGCCAGCAGCTTGCCCATCGGCAGCGACATCACGAAGTAGGCGCCGAAGAAGGTGAACTGGATCAGCATGGTCTGGGTGTAGTTGAGCGCGAAGACCGCCTTGAGGTGCGGGATGAGAATGTCGTTGAGGCAGGTGAGAAAGCCCCACATGAAGAAGATGCTGGTGACGATCACCAGGGCGCCACGGTAGTGGGGGCGTTGCAGGTCGGACATGGTCTGCTTCCGGATCGCGTGTGCGCAGGACGACGCTGGTAGATGAATCGATTCATCTTCAGGTCGGCGCAGCGGTGGCTGGGCTACCGGCAACCGCCGAACGGTGGCCGGAACGACATGGCGCGGTCATCGCCAAGGGTGGTGGGCGCGAAGATTACTAGGCTTATCGTCATCCGCCAAACGATTGCCCAACCTATGTGCAGGGTGTCGCTTGCCGGCGACGCTATCGGCTCCTATATCTTTGACATTGCATTATTTTCTTCGGTCGACAGGGAGTGACTGAACATGCTGACCATGTGGTCCTGGATCTTTCTGCTATCGGGGGTGTTTACCGCCCTGGCCATGGCGTTCGATGTCGCGCGCCGGCCTCAGCCCATGGCGATCATGAACATCACCTGGCCGATCACCGGCCTGTACATGCCGCTCGTCGGTTGGTGGGCCTACTGCAAGATGGGGCGTGCGGCGCCGAAGGCTGCGGTGGCCCAGCAGGACCACGCAGGCCACGATCAACACGCACAGAGGCATCACGCCCACGCCGATCAGCACGACCACGACCATGGGCATCACCATGGTGACAAACCCAAGTGGCAGAGCGTATTCGTCTCCGCGACCCACTGCGGCGGCGGTTGCACCCTGGGCGACGTGGTCACCGCACCGATCGCGACGGCCACCGGCTTTGCCCTGCTCGGTTCGACGGTGCTGGGGCACTTCGCGCTCGCTTTCGTCGGTGCCTATCTGTTCGGGGTGCTGTTCCAGTATCTGCCGATTCGGGCCATGGGCGATGCCGGCCCGGGACAGGCGCTGAAGGACGCGATCAAGGCCGATACCCTCTCCCTGATCGCCTTCCAGATCGGCATGTACGCGTGGATGCTGATCGCCCTTCAGGGCTGGATGGGAGAGCTCGACGCCTTCACCGCGCCATTCTGGTTCATGATGCAGATCGCCATGCTGATCGGCTTCGCCACCTCTTACCCGGCCAACTGGATACTGATCAATCGCGGGATCAAGCACGGCATGTAAGCCGGCGGCGAGCCAGGCTGTAGGGCGCATTTGCGGGGCGCCGCCCCGTTGGTCAGAATCGTCGGCCTTTCGATGCCACCGCGACCCGTGACGGACACACCATGCTGCCGAGCGATACCACCGCCACGCCGACCTCCCGCCCGCGCCTGCCCTGGCTGGCGCTGATCCTGCTGTGGCTGGTCGGCGTCTATCTGCGTCTGCCGATCCTGATTGCGCCACCGCTGGCCGGCGAGATCGCGGGTGCTCTCGATCTCGGCAGTGCCGCGGTCGGTGCATTGACCACGGTGCCCTACGTGGTGCTCGCCCTGAGCATGATGCTGGCGGTGCGTGTCACCCGTCGTCTGGGGGTGCTGCCGGCGCTGATCGCGGCGCTGGCGGTGGTGGCGCTGGGCTCCGGCGCGCGCGGGCTGACGCTGTCGGCGCCGGTGTTGTTCGGCGCCTCGATCGTCATGGGACTGGGGCTGGCGGTGATGCAGGTCACGCTGCCGGCGCTGCTGCGCGACTGGACCCCGCACCACCTGGCGCTGGGCAGCGCGGTCTACCTCAACGGCATGACCGTGGGCGAGCTGATCGGTGCCGGCGGCACCCGCCCGGTGGTGCTGGTGCTGGCCGGCGGCGACTGGCAGCTGGCGATGCTCTACTGGTCGCTGCCGGCGCTGGTGATCGTGCTGCTGCTGGGGCTGCGGCTCTTTGCCGGGCCGCGGCCGGCGACGCTCGCCCCGACGCCGACGCGGCGTCGCTCCCGCGGCTGGCGCTCGCCCAGAGTATGGCTGCTGGGGCTGCCACTGGCGGCGACGATCGGCCTCTACATGGCCACCAACGCCTATATGAGCCTGGTGCTCGGCGCGCGCGGCGAGAGTGACCGTCTGGCGCTGGCGCTGCTGCTCTACAACGCCAGCCCGCTGGCAGCCTCGCTGAGCATGATCCTGCGCGGTCGGCGCTGGGTCGCCACGCGCACACCGCTGCTGGTCTGCGGCGTGCTCAGCGTCGCCGGCATGCTCGGCTTTCTCGGTCTCGATGGCTGGCCGGCGCTGCTGGCGCTGATACTGTCGGGCTTCTGCATCACCCTGGAGCTGACCCTGCTGATGGCGCTTCCACCCTGTCTCGAGCGCGGCGAGGGTGTGGCCTCGCTGACCGCAGGGATCTCCTTCGTCGGTTACAGCGTGGCGTTCGTGATGCCGCTGATCGGCGGCTGGCTGGCCGAGGTCTTCGGTCACGCCGAGCTGTCACTGTGGCCAATGGTGGTGTTCGCCGTGGCCAGCCTGTGGGCGCTGCGGCGCGCGCCGCTGACGCCTCTATCCCCGGCCCAGGCATAGGTCCAGGCTCAGGCCCAGGCCCAGGTCCAGGTCCAGGTCCAGGTGAGGTTGTGGTCGCGGGTCCTGGCCGCTGCGTGATCGTGTCGGCATCGTGTCGGATCCTCCGGCGGCCGACCCGCTCGCGCGATTCAGCGGCTACGCTGAAGAGAGGCGGTCGCTTGGCCGCCGGCTGTATCACGTTCATGAATTCAGGAGATGACCCATGGCCATGCCCGCATCGCCCGTTTGGTTGATCACCGGCTGCTCCACCGGTTTCGGCCGCGAACTCGCCCGCCTCGTGCTTGCCCAGGGAGATCGGGCGGTGGTGACTGCGCGCACCCGGGAGCGCGTGGCCGATCTCGTCGCGGACAGTGAAGGGCGCGGGCTGGCGCTGGCGCTGGACGTCACCGACGACACCCAGATCGCGGCGGTCGTGGCGGCGGCCGAGGCCGAGTTCGGGCGCATCGACGTGCTGGTCAACAACGCCGGCTATGGCTACCAGGCCTCCTGCGAGGAGGGCGAGGAGGCGGCCATCCGCGATCAGTTCGAGGCCAATGTCTTCGGGCTCTTCGCCATGACCCGGGCGGTGCTGCCGGGCATGCGCGAGCGCGGCCAGGGCCACGTGATCAACCTGAGCTCGGTCGCCGGGCTGATCGGCTTCCCCGGTTCGGGCTACTACGCCGCGACCAAGCACGCGGTGGAAGGCTGGTCGGATGCGCTCAAGGCGGAAGTGTCGCCGCTGGGCATCGCGGTCACCTGCGTCGAGCCGGGGCCTTTTCGCACCGACTGGGCCGGGCGCTCGCTGTCACAGACGACGACCCGAATCGACGCCTACCGCGATACGGTGGCGGCACGCATGCAGGGAACCAGCGAGGGCAGTGGCCAGCAGCCGGGCGATCCGAAGCGCGCCGCCCAGGCCATGATCGATCTGGTGGCCAATCCTGCGCCGCCGCGTCACCTGGTGCTGGGTAGCTGGGGCGTAGGCAAGGTGATCGAGGCATTCGAGACGCGTCTGGCCGAGGTGCGTGAGTATCGCCAGGTCGGCGAGGCGACCGATTTCCCCGAGTCAGAGCGGCACTGACCGCGGCTTACCATGTCACCCGAGACGCAGCGGTTCGATGGCGATCAGGCCAGCGGCACGCCCAACTCGGCGCTGCCGCTGCTGATCTATCGGCAAGTGATGTCGCCTGCCAGCGCCGAGGCATTCGAGGCGCTGTTCGCGCGTCATGGCTGGGTGCCTGAGTGGCGCTACGGGCTCTACCCCTTCGACCACTTCCACTCGACGGCCCACGAGGCGCTGGGAGTGTTTCGCGGCCAGGCGGTGGCGCGTCTGGGCGGGCCTCAGGGCGAGCGATTCACCCTGGCGGCGGGGGATGTGCTGATCCTGCCGGCGGGCGTGGCCCATGCCTGCGTGTCGGCAGACGATGATTTCTGCATGGTGGGTGCCTACCCGCCCGGGCAGCGCTGGGCGGTGGAGCGGGGCGATCCGGCACAGTTCGGCGCAGCCTGCGCCCGCGTCGCAGCGGTGCCGCTGCCTCCCGCCGATCCGGTCGGCGGGGGGCCGCTTTCGCACTGGCAGCGCGTCTGAGGCGCTGCCCCGGCGTCAGACGCTGAGGCCGACGCTATCCTCCAGCCCCAGATGCACGTTCATGTTCTGGACCGCCGAGCCGGCGGCACCCTTGCCCAGATTGTCCAGCCGCGAGACCAGCGTCAGCCGCTCGGCGTTGCCGAACACGCCCAGATCGACCCGGTTGGTGTCGTTGCACGCCTGGATATCGAAGGCGCCGCCGTCGAGCGTGGCGTCGTCGGCGAACGGCAGGATGCGCACGAAGGGCTCGTCGGCATAGTGCGCGCGGTAGGCGTCGAGCAGCTGCTCGGCATCGATGCCGGGCAGGGCGCCAAGCTGTAGCGGTACGCTCACCGACAGCCCCTTGAGGAAGGGGCCGACGATCGGCGAGAACACAGGCGGCGCGGCCAGCCGGCCGTGCAGCTGCATCTCCGGCAGGTGCTTGTGGCCCTGTCCCATGGCGTAGGGGCGTGGTGCCTGCAGGCGGCCGTCCTGGTCGGCCTCGTAGGCGGCGATCATCTGCTTGCCGCCACCGCTGTAGCCGGTCAGTGAGAAGGCCGAGAACGGGTAGTCAGGCGGCAGCAGGCCGGCGTCGATCAGCGGCCGCACCAGCAGCACGAAGGCGCTGGCGTGGCAGCCGACGTTGGCGATGCGCTTGCTGGCGCGAATCCGCTCGCGCTGGCCGGGGGCCAGCTCGGGCAGGCCATAGACCCAGTCGTCGGCGGTACGGAAGGCGGTGCTGGCGTCGATCAGGCAGGTGTCCGGATTCTCGACCATCGCCGCGGCGTCACGCGAGGCGGCGTCGGGGAGACACAGGAAAGCGACGTCGGCGGCGTTGAGCAGGCGTGCACGTTCGGCCGGGTCCTTGCGCTTGTCGCTATCGATGCGCAGTAGCTCGATGTCGCTGCGTGCTTGGAGATAGTCGAACAGGCGCAGCCCTGTGGTGCCCTCCTGTCCGTCGACGTAGACCCTGTGTGCCATGTCGTTTTCCTGTCGTGTCCGAGTCGCGGTATCAGCCTCCATTGTGCGGTTTTCGCGCCGTCGTGTCATGCCGCGTCGCCGCCTTCGGGGGTGGCGGTGGAGCAGGCGGGCGCGGGCGCCCGGCGGCGGGGGAGGCGTGCGAACGTCGCGTGGCGTCGACTTGGTGTCGTTTGGTGTCAACTTCGGGCGTTGGGTCGTCGCCACAATGGGGCTCTTGTGGGGCGAGCCGGCATGGCTGCGCCCTCGAACACCCGTCGCCCGGTCACACTCGGCCGAGCCACGCCAGGGAGAGCCCGCATGAACCGAGACGTCATTCTGACCTGCGCCGTCACCGGCGCCGGCGATACCGCCGGCAAGCACCCGGATCTGCCGATCACCCCGCGCCAGATCGCCGATAGCGCCCTGGATGCGGCTCGCGCTGGTGCCAGCATCGTCCATCTCCACGTGCGTGACCCGGAGACCGGTGGCGTCAGCCACTCGACCGATCACTTCCGTGAGGTGGTCGAGCGCATTCGCGAGTCCGACGTCGATGCGGTGATCAACATCACCGCCGGTGGTGGTGGCGATCTCTACCCCGAGATTCGCGATGGCGCCATTCACGGCCGCGCCGGCACCGACCTGCAGACGCCGGCCCAGCGCCACGCGCCGGTGGGCGCACTGCTGCCGGAGCTGTGCACCCTCGACTGCGGCAGTCTCAACTTCGGCGAGATGATCTATCTCAATAGCGCCGACTGGCTGCGTGAGCACGCGCGGCTGATCCAGCAGGCCGGCGTCAAGCCGGAACTCGAGTGCTTCGACCTGGGGCATGTCTGGTTCGCCCGCCAGCTGATCGACGAGGGGCTGATCGATGGCGACCCGCTGTTCCAGCTCTGCCTGGGGATTCCGTGGGGCGCCGAGGCCGATACCGAAACCATGCTGGCGATGCGCAACAAGCTGCCGAAAAATGCGATCTGGTCCGCCTTCGGCATCGGCCGCCAGCAGTTTCCCATGGTGGCGCAGTCGGTGCTGCTCGACGGCCACGTGCGGGTCGGCCTGGAGGACAACCTCTATCTGCGCAAGGGCGTCTTCGCTACCAACGCCCAGCTGGTCGAGCGTGCCGCCACCCTCATCGAAAATCTCGGCGGCAAGGTACAGACGCCGGCGCAGACCCGCGAGTCGCTGGGGCTGCGTAAGCCCTGAGCGATGCCTGGCGTCAATCCGTCCTGTGCGAACGTGTCTGTGCCGCTCGCCGCCTGCGCGTTCGCCGTGACTTCTTCCATCTGCACCGTCCATGGAGTGCCTGGATGACCGCATCCGAACTTCCCCGCACTGTCGCCGTGATCGGCACCGGCGTCATCGGCAATGGCTGGATCGCCCGTGCCCTGGCCGCCGGCTGCCGGGTCAACGCTTTCGATCCCGATACCACGGCGGCTGCCCGCACTCGCGCTTTCGTCGCGCGGGCCTGGCCGGCGCTCGAGCGGCTGGGGCTGGCCGAGGGCGCTGACCCCGCGGCGCTGACCTTCGTCGATTCCCTCGACGCTGCCGTCGAGGGCGCCGAGCTGATTCAGGAGAACGTGCCCGAGCGGCTGGCGCTCAAGCACGATGTGTTGCGCCAGCTCGATGCCGTGGCCGCACCCGGGGTGGTGATCGGCTCTTCCACGTCGGGGATCAAGCCGAGCGATCTGCAGTCGGCCTGCACCCGCGAGCCCGGCCGCGTGGTCGTGGCGCACCCGTTCAATCCGGTCTATCTGCTGCCGCTGGTGGAGCTGGTGGGTGGCGAGCACACCCCGCCGAGGGTGGTCGAGCGTGCCCGGGCGCACTATGCCGCGCTGGGCATGCGGCCGCTGGTGGTACGTCGCGAGATCGAGGGCCATGTGGCCGATCGGCTGATGGAGGCGCTGTGGCGCGAAGCGCTGCATCTGGTCAATGACGGTGTCGCCACCACCGAGGAGATCGATGCCGCTGTGGTCTACGGCGCCGGCCTGCGCTGGTCGCTGATGGGCACCTTCCTGACCTTCCATCTCGCCGGCGGCGAGGGCGGCATGCGCCACATGCTGCATCAGTTCGGCCCGGCGCTGAAGCTGCCGTGGACCAAGCTGGAGGCCCCCGAGCTGACGGAAGCGCTGATCGATAAGGTGGCGGATGGCTGCGAGCATCAGGCCGCCGGGCGCAGCGTCGCCGAGCTGGAGACACGCCGCGATGCGTTTCTCACCGAGCTGCTCGCACTGACCCAGAAGTACTGGCCGGAAGCCGAAGGGCTCGAGGGGCGAATCTGATGGCGGCTCAGGCGGAGACGCTCTACCGGACTCGGGTGGCGGACGCCTGGGTCGACTATAACGGTCACATGAACGACGCCGAGTACGCGCGGGTGTTCTCGCTGGCGGTGGAGGCGCTGATGGATCGCATCGGTCTCGATGCGGCCGGCCGTGCCAGGTACGGCTACACTCTCTACACCCTCGAGACCCACCTCTGCTATCGCCAGCAGGCCTATCGCGGCGAAGCGTTGAGCGTGGCGCTGACCCTGCTCGATAGCGACGCCAAGCGTCTGCATGTGTTCTTCACGCTGCATGACGCCGAGGGCAACACCCTGGCGACCAGCGAGCAGATGCTGATGGGTATCGATGTTGCCAGTGGTCGCCCCGCCGGCTTCCCCGAGGCGGTGGCGGCGGCCGTCGCGGCGCTGCCCGGGGCGGGGGGCGACTGGCCCAGCGCCGCGGGGAGGCGAATCGCTATCCGCCGCGGCTGAGATGCGGTGCGGTGGCGGCGTCGGGGTCGTCGAGCCGCGGCTGGCGGGCGGCCCGTGGCGGATGCCCATAGCACTGGCGGTAGGCGCGCGCGAAGCTGGAGGCGGAGCTGAAGCCGCAGGCGAGGGCGATGCTGAGGATGTCGCGCTCGGTCTCTTCGAGCAGATGGCGCGCGCGATCCAGGCGCAGGCCCAGATAGTAGTCGCGCGGGCGCTGGCCCAGCTCGGCGTCGAACAGGCGCTGCAGCTGGCGCGGCGAGAGTCCGATACGCGCGGCCAGCGCGGCGATCGTCAGCGGCTGTTCGAGATGGCGCTCCATCAGCGCCACGGCATCGACCAGCGGGCGGCAGTGGGTGCCCAGGCGGCGGGCCAGGGGCAGTCGCTGGGCCTCCTCCCGCGGGCGCAAACGCGCATGGATCAACTGCTCGGCGGTGTCGTCGGCGAGTGCCTGCCCGTGGTCGCGGGCGATCAGCTCCAGTGCCAGGTCCATGGCCGCGGCGCCGCCGGCGCAGGTGAAGCGCTGGCGGTCGAGTTCGTAGAGCTCCTCGACCGCCTCCAGGGCGGGGAAGCGTTCGCGGAAGGCGGGCAGACTCTCCCAGTGCAGCGTCACCCGATGGCCGTCGAGCAGCCCCATCTCGGCGAGCAGCAGCGGGCCGGTGTCGATTCCGCCCAGCAGCATGCCTTCGCCGGCGCGGCGGTGCAGCCACTGGGAGAAGCGTCGCGACAGGCCGCGATCGGGTTCGAAGCCGGCGCACACCGCCACGCTCGTCAGGGGCGGTGTGCTGGCCAGATCACAGTCCGCCAGCAGGGTCATGTCGTTGCTGGCGGTGACCGGCCCGCCATCCTCGCTGATCAGCACCCAGCGGTAGAGGACGCGCCCGGCGAGGCGGTTGGCGATACGCAGCGGCTCCACGGCGGAGAAGAACGCCAGCATCGAGAAGCGCGGAATCAGCACGAATCCCAGGGTGGCGGGCGGCGCAGGTCTCTTCTCCAGATGCACCACGGGCTCCTCAGGACGCATGACGGCTCTCCACTCAGCAGGGTGATGTGCCGCCGATGGTGGTACGAACTTGCTCCAGGTTATCGCCGGGCATGACGTCTCGGGGCGAAAAGGGGCGTGGCTGGATACCGCGAGGCCACGGGGTGTCACGTTAACAAGGATTCCGCATGGACACACCGCTCTTCGCCTTTTCGCTTCACGACACCCTGGTCGATACCCAGGATGTGGCGGTGACGCTGGCGTTGCGCCTGGATGAAACGGAAGCGTCGGCATTCGCCCGGCGCTGGCGCGAGAAACAGTTGGAGTTCGCCTATCGGCGCGGGCTGATGGGCGCCTACGCCGATTTTCACCGCCTGCAGCGCGAGGCGCTGGAGGCGGTCGATCGCGAGCGCGGCACGCGGCTGGGCGAGGAGAGCAAGCAGGCGCTGCTGGCGCACTGCCGCCGGCTGCCGGCGTTCGCCGATGCCTCCGCTGCGCTGACCCGTCTGCGTGGGCTGGGGGTGCGCTGCGTGGCGTTCGCCAACGCCAGCCGCTACGACATCGAGCTGCTGTTGGACAATGCCGGTCTGGCGCTTCTGCTCGAGGATGTCGTCAGCGCCGAAGAGGTACGGCGCTTCCAGCCGGATGCCGCCCTCTATGCGCACCTGCGGGCGCGCACCCATTCGCGCCCGGAGGCCACCTGGCTGGTGTCGGCGGAGCCCGCGGAGATCATCGGGGCGCGCTACGCCGGGCTGCGTGCCGCCTGGCTCCAGCGCGACCCCCAGCGGGCGTTCGAATCCTGGGGTGATCCACCGGATCTGATGGCGCCCGACCTCGACGCCCTGGCGACCCAGTGTGCGGGGTGGTTCGCGCGGGAGCACCCACACTAGCCGGATGAACCCTGGCCGGATGACCGACGCTTCGCGCCGACCAGGGCTTTCGATCAGGGGGGGCCCGGGGCTCGAGACCAAAGGGCTGGAAGCCAGGTGCCGGAGATGCGCTACGCTGAACAGGAGTCGCACGCGTCTGGCCTGTGCGCCGGCCCGTGGCGACCCTTCCCCCGTCGAGCCGCAGGTCGCCCATGCGTGTCATCCGCTCTCCGCGCCTGAACCCTTTCCGCTGCCGCCGCCGCGAGGTAGTGCGGCGCGGCCTGTGGCTGGCTTGTCTGCTGCTCGGCGGCTGGCTGGCGCTGGTGGCGCTGGCCCAGCCGCCGGGCCCGGCGACCGCGCTGATCCTGACGCTCGACGACAGCCTCAATCCGGCTACTCGCGACTATCTCGAGCGCGGGATTGCCGAGGCCGAGCGGCGCCAGGCCGCACTGGTGGTGATCGAACTCGATACCCCGGGAGGGCAGTTCGAGTCGCTGCGTCGGCTGGCGCAGACCATCCTGGCCTCCCGCGTACCGGTGGTGACCTACGTCACCCCCAGCGGTGCGCGCGCCGCCAGTGCCGGCACCTATCTACTCTACGCCAGCCAGGTGGCGGCGATGACCCCCGGCACCCATCTGGGCTCAGCGACCCCGGTGGCGGCGGGGGGCGATGATGCCGAAGACTCCCCCATGCGGCGCAAGATCGTCGAGGACGCGGTGGCCATGCTGCGTGGCTATGCCGAGCACTACGGCCGCAACGCCGAGTGGGCCGAACGGGCGGTGCGCGAGGCGGCCAACCTGAGCGCCGAACGCGCGCTCGAGCTTGGGGTGGTGGATGTCGTCGCCGACGATCTGAATGGCCTGATGACCCAGCTCGACGGTCGGCAGGTACTGCTGGCCAGCGGCGAGCGTCGTCTGGCCACCGCCGACCTCGTTCAGGTGCGCGAGCCGCCTGGCTGGCGCACCCAGCTGCTCTCCCTGATCGCAACGCCGACCATCGCCTATGGGCTGTTGCTGCTCGGCTTCTACGGCCTGGTGTTCGAACTGGCGAGTCCGGGCATCGGTCTGCCCGGCGTGGCCGGTGGCATCGCGCTGCTGCTGGGGCTGTTCGCCTTTCAGTTGCTCGCCCTCGACGTTGCCGCGCTGGCGCTGGTTCTGCTGGGTCTGGCGCTGATCGTGGGCGAGGCGTTCCTGCCCAGCTTTGGCGTGCTGGGGCTGGGGGGTATCGTCGCCTTCGTGCTGGGTTCGATCATGCTGATGGATGGCGCCCACAGCGATCTGGCCTGGCCGCTGGTCGGCGGCACCGCACTGGTCGCCGGCGGGTTTCTGCTGTGGGCGGTGCTGCGTCTGGTCGCGGTGCGCCGACGCCTGCCCCAGGCCGGAAGTGACGAGATGCTGGGGGCCGAGGCGCTGGCGCTGACCGACTTCAGCGCTGGCCGCGGCAAGGTTCAGGTGCGCGGCGAGCGCTGGCAGGCGCGTAGCGGCGTGCCCATTCGACGTGGCGACAAGCTGCGCATCACCCGGGTAGAGGGTCTGGTGGTCACGGTCGAGCCGCACCACCCGCCGCCCGCGGCATGAGATCAGGGTCTGCCTCGAAGACGTGACGATTCGCGGCGGCCATCCGGCGCGGCGATTCGCGCCAGCCGACGACAGGAGACTTGCCGATGTTCGCCTATCTCGTACCCAGCGTGCTGCTGGTGCTGCTGCTGTTCGCCTCGATCCGGATTCTGCCCGAGTACCGGCGCGGGGTGGTCTTCTTCCTCGGGCGTTTCCAGGCGGTCAAGGGCCCGGGGCTATTCCTGCTGATTCCGGTGGTGCAGAAGATGCAGGTGGTGGATCTGCGCGTGATCACCATGGACGTGCCGGAGCAGGACGTCATCTCGCAGGACAACGTCACCGTCAGGGTCAATGCGGTGCTCTATTTCCGCGTGGTCGATCCGCAGAAGGCGATCATCCAGGTGGAGAACTACGTCAACGCCACCAGTCAGCTCGCCCAGACCACACTGCGCTCGGTGCTGGGCAAGCACGATCTCGACGAGATGCTCTCCGAGCGCGACAAGCTCAACGACGACATCCAGGAGATCATCGATGGCCAGACCGAGGCGTGGGGCATCAAGGTGGCCAACGTCGAGATCAAGCATGTCGATCTCGACGAGAGCATGATTCGCGCCATCGCGCGCCAGGCCGAGGCCGAGCGCGAGCGGCGCGCCAAGGTGATCCACGCCGAGGGCGAACAGCAGGCGGCGGAGAAGCTGGTCGAGGCGGCCAACATCATGTCGCAGAACCCGGCCGCGCTGCAGTTGCGCTATCTGCAGACGATGAGCGACATGAGCAACAAGAACGCCTCGACCATCGTCTTCCCGCTGCCGATGGATGTGATGGAGGCGTTCAAGGCGATGCGCGGGGTGCACGGCGGCTCCGGCAGCGGGACTCAGACACCGCCGCGTTGACGCCGCTGCGCACCGGGCGACATGCGGTGCCAGGGCTGGCACCGAGGTCGGTGCGCGAGGGCGTTGGCATCGGAGCGCGAGCGTGTATCCTGAGCGGGCCCTTTTCCGCGACCGCTACGGGAGTTCCGCTTGGCCACTTCACCCTCTTCTCCGGCGCAGCAGCCCAGCGCGCTGGCCATCTTCGATCTCGACGACACCCTGCTCGACGGCGACTGCACCCACCTCTGGCTCGAATGGGTGATCGCCTGCGGCTGGGTCGAGGAGAGCGAGGCGCTGCTGGCGCGCATGCGTGAGCAGGATCTGCAGTATCACGCCGGCACCCTGGACATGACCGAGCACCTGCGCTTCACCCTCGGCCCGCTGATCGGCCGCCAGCGCGATACGGTGCGTGAACAGGTCGAGGCGTTCGTCCAGCGTTCGGTGGCGCCGCGGCTGATGCAGGGCGGAGTCGAGCGGCTCCGGCAGCACCGCGAGCGTGGCCACGCGACCCTGGTGATCTCGGCCTCGATGCACCATCTGGTCGAGCCGATCGCGCGTTTCGTGGGTGCCGACGGCGCGCTCGCCACGCTGCCGGAGCTGGATGCCGAGGGGCGTTTCACCGGTGAGCCCACCGGCATCCACACCTATCAGCAGGGCAAGCTCGACGCCTTCGCCGAATGGCTCAGGGCCCACGACACCGGCTTTGCCGAGGGCTGGGAGACCTGGGGCTACAGCGACTCCTACAATGACCTGCCGCTGCTCGAGTTCGTCGACCACCCCCACGCCACCCAGCCGGATGCCCGCCTGCGGGCGACTGCCGAGGCGCGTGGTTGGCCGATCCTCGAGTGGCGTTAGGCGGTTTCATCAGATGGGGCCCAGGTCGGCCGTCGACGCTGGTCGCCGGCGGCCAGCGTCTATCACCACGATTGAGATAACTCATCGCGAGGCCGCGTTGCGCTTTTGGTAACTCAGGTATATCTTGTCAACCATGGTTTAACTTGATAACCCGGGCGACACTTCGCGGATGACGTGGGCTCGCCCGGCCGTCGACATTCCGAGGTCAGCGTGTCCAACAGTGTGAGTGACGCCCGCGCGGCACGCGCGGACCCGTCGGTGCCGGCACGACAGCGTTCGCTGCTGGCGCGTTTTCTGCCTTTCTTCGGCCCGGCGCTGATCGCCGCGGTCGCCTATATCGATCCTGGCAACTTCGCCACCAACATCGAGGCCGGCTCGCGCTACGGCTATACCCTGCTGTGGGTGGTGCTGTGGGCCAATCTCATGGCGATGCTGATCCAGACGCTGTCGGTGCGCCTGGGGCTGGCCACCGGACGCAATCTGGCGGAGATGATCCGCGAGCGCTATCCGCGGCCGCTGGTGTGGTTCTACTGGGTCCAGGCCGAGCTGGTGGCGATCGCCACCGATCTGGCCGAGTTCCTCGGTGCGGCGCTGGCGTTCCACCTCCTGTTCGGGCTCTCGATGCTGGAGGGGGCGCTGCTCACCGGCGCGGTCACCTACGCGGCACTGACCATGCAGCGCTACGGGTTTCGCCTGCTCGAGGTGATCATCGGCAGCATGCTGCTGGCGGTAGCGGCGGGCTTCGTCACCCAGATCCTGATGGGCCGGCCCGACGCCGGGCCGGCGCTCACCGGGATGCTGGTACCGCAGTTCCCTGACGGCTACGCGGTCTTTCTGGCCGCGGGGATTCTGGGCGCCACGGTGATGCCCCACGTCATCTATCTGCACTCGTCGCTGTCGCAGCGGCGCATTCCGGCCACCACTGACGACGAGCGCAAGCGCGCGATGCGCTTCTATCGCTGGGACGTGATCATCGGCATGGGGGTCGCCGGGATCATCAATCTCTCGATGCTGGCGCTGGCAGCGGCGGTGTTCTTCGACAACGGACGTACCGGCGTGGCCTCGATCGAGCAGAGCTATCAGCTGCTGTCGCCACTGATGAACCGTGAGCTGGCGAGCACGCTGTTCGGATTCACCCTGCTGCTGGCGGGGCTGTCGTCGTCGATCGTCGGCACCATGGCGGGGCAGGTGGTGATGCAGGGCTTCGTCGGCTTCACCATTCCCATCTGGCTGCGCCGGCTGCTGACCATGCTGCCGGCGATCGCGGTGATCATGCTCGGCCTGCCCGAGCAGCAGGTGCTGGTGGCGAGCCAGGTGGTGCTCAGCTTCGGCATTCCCTTCGCCCTGGTGCCGCTGATCCAGTTCACCGCGCGCCGCGGCTTGATGGGCAATCTGGTCAGCCGGCGCTGGGTCACGCTGCTGGGTTGCGTGGTGGCCGCGGTGATCATCCTGTTGAATGGTTATGTGTTGGCCTTCGAGTTGCTGTAGGCTCTCTACGTGTCGTGAACGGGCGGCGCCGCTCGCGCGTGGCCGTTTACCCCATTCGATGTCGATGAGAACGCCATGCCAGGAACACCCCGACCACGTTATGCCCGCTTCGAGCGCACTCGTCTCGATCATCAGCAGGAGCTGGTGGAAGATTACGTGGAAGAGATCGCGCAGCTGCATCGCGATCATGGCGAGGCACGTGCCAGCGATCTGGCGGAGCGTTTCGGTGTCAGTGCCGCGGCGGTCTCCAAGGTGATCTCACGACTCAAGCGCGACGGCCTGGCCGAAGCGCGCCCCTACCGCGGGGTCTTCTTGACCGAACAGGGGCGGGCGCTGGCGGAGAAGGTCGAGGCGCGCCACCAACTGGTGCTGGCCACGCTGCTCGCCCTCGGCGTCCCGGCGCACGTCGCCGAGGCGGACTCCGAGGGGATCGAACACCACTGCAGCGATGCCACCGTCGAGGCAATGCAGCGCTTTCTGGAGTCGCGGCCGGCATCACGCTGACTCTCGCGGCTGGGCTGATTACTACGTTGGTGTTAGACTGCGCCAGCGCTGTCGCCCCGCCCCGGGTCATCGACCCCTCCGGTAGCCGCCTGGCTCCCCAGCGGTGGTGCGACACTCCCGGGACCGCGAGGCGTCTTACGCCCCTCGCTCGAGACATGGCACCGACATGCACGTATCGATGACACGCGCCACCGTTAGCATGACGCCACCCTAGCGTCGACTCCCTCCGCGTGAGCCACGCTCGCGTTCGACTTGTCGACCCGCCGTACGGCCGGGCCGATCAGGTCCGTTTTCGTTCGTATTACCGATTCTCGTTTGAACCCAAGCGCTTCGAAGCCAAGCGTTTTGAACACTAGCCAAGCCGCGTTGCGACTGCGGCCGAGCGGGCAAGACGCGTCGACGTTCGCCAGCGCTGCGTGTGCTGGCCGGCGTCGCCAGCATCCGCTATCGGCCCCGCGGCATGACCCTGAGTGGACCCTGCAATGCTCGACACGATAAGACAACACTGGTTCTCCAACGTCCGCGCGGACGTGCTGGCCGGCGCCGTGGTGGCGATGGCGCTGATTCCGGAGGCGATCGCATTCTCGATCATCGCCGGTGTCGACCCCAAGGTCGGCCTCTATGCCTCGTTCTCGATGGCGGTGGTGATCGCCTTCGCCGGCGGCCGTCCGGGGATGATCTCCGCCGCCACTGGCGCCACGGCGCTGTTGATGGTGACCCTGGTACGCGACCACGGGCTGCAGTACCTGCTCGCCGCGACCCTGCTGACCGGGGTGATCCAGATCCTGTTCGGCTATCTCAAACTCGGCGCGCTGATGCGCTTCGTCTCGCGCTCGGTGGTCACCGGTTTCGTCAACGCGTTGGCGATCCTGATCTTCATGGCCCAGCTGCCGGAGCTGACCGGGGTCACCTGGCACGTCTACGCCATGACCGCCGCCGGGCTCGGCATCATCTATCTGTTCCCCTATGTGCCGGTGGTGGGCAAGACGCTGCCGTCGCCGCTGGTCTGCATCGTGGTGCTCACCGGGGTCTACATGTTCAGTGGCATGGATATCCGCACCGTGGGCGACATGGGCCAGCTGCCCGATTCGCTGCCGGTATTCCTGCTGCCGGACGTGCCGCTCAATCTGGAGACGCTGTGGATCATCCTGCCCTACTCGCTGGCGATCGCCGTGGTCGGCCTGCTCGAATCGATGATGACCGCGACCATCGTCGACGAGCTGACCGATACCCCCAGTGACAAGAACCGGGAGTGCAAGGGGCAGGGGCTGGCCAACCTCGCCACCGGCTTCCTCGGTGGCATGGCCGGCTGCGCGATGATCGGGCAGTCGGTGATCAACGTGAAGTCCGGCGGCCGCAACCGCCTCTCGACCCTGGTCGCCGGGGTCTTCCTGCTGATCCTGGTGGTGTTCCTGGGTGACTGGGTCTCGCAGATCCCGATGGCCGCGCTGGTGGCGGTGATGATCATGGTCTCGATCGGCACCTTCAGCTGGGAGTCGATCCGCGATCTGCGGCGCCATCCGCTGTCGACCAATATCGTCATGGTGGCCACGGTGATCGTGGTGGTGGCGACCCACAATCTGGCGATTGGCGTGCTGGTCGGGGTGCTGCTGGCGTCGCTGTTCTTCGCCAACAAGGTGGGGCAGATTCTCTATGTCGGTAGCCGCATGGACGCGGACGGCGAGACCCGCGAGTATGAAGTGATCGGACAGGTGTTCTTCGCCTCTTCGACTCGCTTCACCGACAGCTTCGACTTCAAGGAGGCGGTGCCGCGGGTGCGTATCGATCTCTCTCGCGCCCACTTCTGGGACATCACCGGCGTCGGCGCGCTGGACAACGTGGTGATCAAGTTCCGCCGCGAGGGCGCCGAGGTCGAGGTGATCGGACTCAACGAGGCCAGCGCCACCCTGGTCGACCGCTTTGCCGTGCACGACAAGCCGGACGCGGTGGAGAAACTCATGGGCCATTGAGTGCCCTCGCAGGATGCAGACGGCGCAAGCGCGTCGCGATGACAACCCCGCCGCCCAGGGGCGTGATAGGCTCGGGTGGCGGGTGCCAGGCAACAGGAGAATGCCATGAGTGAACGTCAGGTTCTCGGCTGTATCGACGACTCCAGCCACGCGCCGGCGGTATGCGCCGCCGCGGCGTGGGCCGCGGCGCGGATCGGCGCGCCGCTCGAACTGCTGCACGTGCTGAGTCGCGGGCAGGGCGGCGCCGAGCGCGACACCAGCGGCCATATCGGTCTGGGCAGTCGCGAACATCTGCGCGAGCAGCTGACCCGGCTCGACGAGGAGCGCGCCAAGCTCGCGCAGCAGCACGGACGCGAGCTGCTGGCGGCAGCCAAGGCCCAGGCCGAGGCGTCCAGCTCGCTGACGGTGGCCACTGCGCTGCGCCACGGCGATCTGCTCGAGGCGCTGAGCGAGCGCGAGGCGCAGACCCGGCTGGTGGTGCTGGGCAAGCGCGGCGAGTCCGTGGCCGAGGCGCAGGATCACCTGGGCAGCAATCTGGAGCGGGTGGTGCGCGCACTGCACACGCCGATCCTGGTCACGCCGCCCGAGTTCCAGGCGCCGCAGCGGCTGCTGCTCGCCTTCGATGGCGGCCAGACCACCCGCAAGGGGGTCGAGATGATCGCCGAGAGCCCGCTGCTCAATGGCCTGGTGTGCCACGTGGTGATGGTCGGCGCCGGTACCGACGATCAGCGGGCCCAGCTCGACTGGGCGCTGGCGCGGCTGCGCGAGGGGCAGGTCGAGGCCGAGGGCGAGATCCTCGCCGGCGACGTCGATGACGTGCTGGGCCACTACGCCGAGCGCGAGCATATCGACCTGATGATCATGGGTGCCTACGGCCACTCGCGTATCCGCCAGCTGCTGGTGGGCAGCACCACCACGGCGATGCTCAGGCATTCGCGCAGCGCCACCCTTATACTGCGCTGACCCCGGCGGTTGCCGTGGAACCCATCACGCCGCGCCCGAGGCGCGGCGAGCTAAAGGAGCGAGAAGAGCCATGACCATCCAACGCCACGACACCCAGACCCGCATGAGCCGCGCCGTGATCCATAACGGCACCGCTTATCTGTGCGGTCAGGTCAGCGGCCCGGAGGCCCGCGAGGGCGATATCACCGCCCAGACGATCAGCATGCTGTCGCGGCTGGATGCGCTACTGGAGGAGATCGGCTCCGACCGTGAGCATCTGCTCGCGGCGACGATCTATCTCGCCGATGGCGCCGACTTCGCCGCCATGAATACGGTGTGGGACGCCTGGGTGCCGGCAGGCCACGCGCCGGCACGTACCTGCATCACCGCGCCGATGCCGGCGCCCGAGCTGAAGGTGGAGATCACCGTCACCGCGGCGATCAAGTAACCCGCGCCTCCCTTCGATCCACGCTGTGCGCTCTTCGTCTCTCGGTCTGGCCCACGCCGGGACCGGGTGGCGAGTTCGGATGTCGGCTCGCCTTCACTCCGTCTCGCGGCTGGGGGCGGGCGGCTGGTGGGCGAGGAAGTGGGCCAGCTTTTCCGGCTGGCTCTCACCGACCCGGCACAGCTGGCCGGCAATCTCGGCGTACTGCATCAGGGTCGGCAGCATCAGCCGCTGACGATGCGGATCCTGGGCCTGGCGGGCGGCTTCTGTGTCCAACCATTCGAACAGGCGTGCCAGGCGGGTGTAAGTGGTATCACCGCGGCCGCTGTTGCCACGCAGGGCATCCACCGCCAGACAGCGCATCACGCTGCGCTTGTTGGGATCGAGACTCTCCTTGTCCAGTAGCGCCTCGGCGTGACGGCTGAACTGACTCATCAGTTGGGTCAGCTCGGCCGCCTCGAGCTGGCGCTGGACCGCCTGCTGGCTCTCGTGCAGGGCGCGCTGCTGCTGCAGCTGCCCGCGCGCCACCAGCACCAGGGTCAGGCACAGCCAACCGGCCAGTACCACGCTGAGCAGGAATAGCCCCAGTGGCGCCAACGCAGCGGGCGGCAGCGGCCAGTGCAGGTCGCTGGCGTAAAGGCCCAAGCCGCACAGGGCCAGCATGACGATGACGATCAATGCGATGGAAACGCCGGCTTTCATCTCGACTCCGACTCTACGGGGTGGTCTCTATGGGTGAGGGCCGCTGACGCTCGCCCAACGAGGCATTATCGGCCGGCGGCTCCGGCGCTTGAACATGGCGCCGGTCTCAGCGCTCTCAGCACATGCCGCCGTTGATGGCGATCACCTGCCGGGTGATATAGCCGGCATCACGGGAGCACAGGAAGCTGACCGTGGCCGCCACTTCGTGCGGCTCGCCGGGGCGCTGCATCGGCACCAGCTTGCGAATCTCCTCCCGCGACAGCGCCTCGGTCATGCTGGTCTCGATCCAGCCGGGGGCGACACAGTTGACCGTGATGCGGCGCTTGGCCAGCTCCACCGCGAGCGCCTTGGTGGCGCCGATGATGCCTGCCTTGGCCGCACTATAGTTGACCTGGCCGCGATTGCCGATCACCCCCGAGAGCGACGACAGGGTAACGATGCGCCCCGGACGGCGGCGCTGAATCATTGGCATCACCAGCGGCCGCAGCACGTTGTAGAAGCCATCCAGGTTGGTCTTGAGCACGCTGTCCCAGTCCTCGTCCTCCAGCGCCGGGAAGGGCTTGTCGACGGCGATGCCGGCGTTGCACACCACCCCGTAGTAGCAGCCGTGGGCGGCGATATCCGCCTCCAGCAGCGTCTTGACCCGTGCGCGCTGGGTGACATCGAACTGCAGCAGACGCACCTGGGCGCCGGCGGCACGGGCATCTGCCGCCACCTGTGCGATATCGTCGCCATCGCGGCGGCTGTGCAGCACCAGGTCGAAGCCGTCCTGGGCCAGGCGCCGGGCGATCGCCGCGCCGATGCCGCGGTTGGCACCGGTCACCAGGATGGTGTCGGCGCCACGCTCGCCTGTGGGGGAAGCGGTCTCTTGGGGGGTACTCGGGCGATCCATGCGCGCTCCAGGCGATAAGGTGTCGAAACGAAAGAGAGTCGGGGCCGGCGACCGTTCAGGTGGCCGGCGGCTGGCCGGGCAGGTTCCACCCGGCGGGGCGGTAGAGGGTCAGGCTGCCGCTGGCCAGACTGGCCGAGCCATCGGCCCAGCGCAGCTCGCCATTGACCTGGGTCACACCGTTGTCGGCGACGAAGTCGATACTGATGGCGACATGGATGCGCCGGCCAAACGGCCAGTGGGGCTGCGCGGCGCGGTAGCGGCGGCTGCCCAGCAAGAGCCCCGGCGCCGGCGACTCGCCGCGGCGTTGGGCGTGGTAGCCGGCCCAGGCTGCCACGCCCTGGGCGATCCACTCGATGCCGACCCAGGCGGGCAGCCCCGCGGCCTCGGCGAACAGATCCTCCGGCCGGGTTTCGCCCTCGGCGATGGCGCCCTCGGCGTCGGCCTCGAGCAGGCGCGTCAGCAGGCACATGCCGCGGGCGTGGGGCACCAGCGGGGCGATGGGGCAGGGCAGAGGTTCGGTGGTCGATGTCACGGGTGACCCTCCGTAGACCGGCAACGGGTCGATAGGGTGCGCGGCAGCGCCTGTCGGGATTGGCATTCAGACATCGTCACGACTCAGCAGCAGGCTGGCGTTGTTGCCGCCGAAGGCGAAGCTGTTGCTCAGTGCATGGCGCAGCGGTGCGCTCGGCGCGGGTGCATGGCCCACCAGCGGCAGCGGCGGCAGTGTCGGGTCGTAGTCGCCGTCGTAGATGTGCCGTGGCAGCCGGCCGTAGGTCAGCGCCAGCCAGCAGAAGGCGGCTTCCAGCGCGCCGGCGGCACCCAGGGTGTGGCCGGTCAGCGCCTTGGTCGAGCTGCACGCCGGCGGCTGCGCGAAGAGGTCGTTGACCGCGGTGGCTTCCATCTGGTCGTTGAGTGCGGTGCCGGTGCCGTGGAGATTGAGATAGTCGATCGCCTCCGGCGCCAGCCCGGCCATCGTCAGCGCCTGGCGCATGGCTGCCACGGCGCCGCTGCCGTCGGGGCGCGGCGCCGAGATATGGTGGGCGTCGGCACTCTCGCCGACCCCGCCCAGCTGGATGCCGCCGCGTTCCGGGGTGACCACGAACAGCGCCGCAGCCTCGCCCAGATTGATGCCGCGGCGCTGGCGCGAGAACGGCAGGCAGGGGGCATCGCTGACCGCATCGAGGCTGGCGAAGCCGTTGACGGTGAGCCGGCACAGGCTGTCGGCGCCGCCGGCGATCACCGCGTCGCACTGGCCGCTCTTGAGCAGGCGCCGGGCGCTGGCCAGGGCCCGTGCGCTGGAGCTGCAGGCGGTCGACAGCGCATAGCAGGGCCCGCCCAGGCCGAGACGCTCGGCGACGAAACGTGCCGGGGCGCCGAGTTCCTGGCGCGAGTAGGCGAAACTCGCCGGCAGCGGGCCGTCATGGCCGCTCTCGGCGATGGCCTTTTCGGTCTCCCCGATCCCCGAGGTACTGGTGCCGATCACCACCCCGATACGTTCTGGTGCCACCTGCGCCAGCAGCGCGTCGAGGGTCTCGCCGAGGCCGGCCAGCGCGAGGGCCAGCAGGCGGTTGTTGCGGCTACGCTGGCCGGCCTCCCAGCTGCTGGCGTCGGGCAGCGGAGCGCTGACGCGGCCGAGCGGCAGCGCTCGCCCGGGGGTGAAGTCGTCGCTGACGGCGAGCTGGCGCTGGCCGGCGAACAGCGCCGCGGCGATGGTGTCGAGGTCGCTGCCCAGTGAACACACCACCCCGGGCCGGGAGAGGCGGCAGGCGAAGGAAGCGCTCATGCGTCACCCTCCTGGTCGAGCGGGGTGATGGTCAGGCGGTAGCCGCCCTGGTGGTCGTCGAGCGTCAGGGTCTGGGGATGCGCGGGATCGGGTCGCGGCGTGATGCTGGCGGCGAGACGGCCGTGGTAACGGATATCACGCTGGTCGTCATGCTCTGCCACCTGCCAGGCGCTGCCGGCGAAGGCTCGGGCCAGCGCGGCGCGCGGCCACAGGCTCCACTCCAGGCGTGAAGCGAGCCAGGCCGGCGGGATCGGCAGCGGCGGTTCGCCCGGGGCGTCGCCGGCCTCGAAGCGCGCGCCCTGGGCGTCGCGCACCAGGGTGGTGAGACGCTGGCCGTAGGGGGTCACCAGCACCGCACGCAGCGCGTCTGGGGTGATCCGGATGAAGGCGATCAGGGTGCGCGACTCGCCCTCCTCGGGCGCGAAGGTGAGTCGGCTGGCCAGGGTCTCCGGGGTCACCGCCGCCGCCAGCGGCGGGGAGGGCGAGACCGGCGGCGACAGGCTGCAGGCGGAGAGACCGAACATCAGCGCGCTGATCAGCACCAGCACGAGCGGGCGGCGGACACGCGGCACGCGATTCATGGCGTCTCCTCGCTACGCTCGGCCTGCAGGCGGCACAGCGCCGAGAGGGTGTCGAGGTGGCGGCGAGAGGCGCTGGCGAAAGGGTTGCTGCGATCCCAGGCGTAGCCGGCGAGGATGGCGCTGATGCGCGCGCGGATCTCGGGCGGAGCCTGATCGTGGAAGATGATCGTCTGCAGGCGAGTGTCGTACCAGCCGTCGACGAAGTCGCGAAAGGTGGCGATGCCCTCGCGCAGCGGGCGTTCGAACTCGGCGTCCCAGTCGGGCGTGTCGCCGTCGAGCTGACGCGCCACCAGCGGCGCGGCCAGGCTCGCCGAACGCAGGGCGATGGTGACCCCGGAGGAGAACACCGGGTCGAGAAACTCGCCGGCGTTGCCGAGCAGCGCATAGCCGGGGCCGTGCAGGCGCTCGACATCGGCGGCATAGCCCTTGAGCTCGCCGACCTCACGTCGCGGTCTGGCGCCTGCGAGCAGGGCACTGAAGCGGGGTTCTTCGGCGATCAGCGCCTGCCAGCGTGCCTCGGGAGTGTCGCCGTAGGCGCTCAGGCTAGCGATATCGCCGACCACGCCGACCGAGGCGCGATGATCGCGGAACGGAATCAGCCAGTACCAGATCGACGCGTCCTGCGGGTGGACTCCGATCAGGATCTTCTCGCGGTCGTAGTCGGGATCGTCGATCTGCTCGTCGACATGGGTGTAAAGCGCCATGCGCGGCGCCAGGCGCGGCTCGCGGGAGAGCCGTTCCAGCCGCGCCAGCACGCGGCCGTAGCCGCTGGCGTCGAGCACGAAGCCGGCGCGCAGTTCACGCGACTCGCCGGTGGCGTCGCGCAGGGTGACCCCGGGGCGCTGTGGGTCGGAATGGAAAGCGCTGACGCTGACCCCGAACTCGAGGGTGGCACCATGGCCGCGGGCGGCCTCGATCAGGCGCTGGTCGAAATCGGTGCGCTCGACCTGAAAGGTCGTCCCCCAGCCGGGCGAGTACTTGTCGCGGAAATCGATCGCGGTGGCTTGTCCGTTGCGGGTGAAGGCGGCGCCATTCTTGGGCTGATAGTCGGCGGCGAGCACCGTCTCCAGCAGCCCGGCCGCTTCGAGGTCGCCCATGCACTGGGGCAGCAGGCTCTCGCCGATCGAGAAGCGCGGAAAGTGCTCGCGCTCGACCACGTGCACGCGGTAGCCGCGCCGGGCCAGCAGGGCGGCAGCAGTGGCGCCGGCCGGGCCGGCACCGATGACGATGACATCGTGATCGCACTCACGCATGCGGGCTCTCCTCGGGTTGGGGGTGGCTGGTGGTGGGTTCCCGCGGGCGCACCCAGGGCACCAGCAGCCACACGCTGGCCAGCCCGATCAGACAGGTCAGCCCCAGGTAGTGCAGCGCCGGGGTGGCGCTGAACGCCAGCATGCCGAAGGCCAGCAGGCTGGTCAGGGTCGACAGGGTGATCGCCAGCCAGGCGGAGGGCTGTCTGGCGTACTCCACGTTGAAGATACCGGCATCCAGGCCGATCCCCAACACCAGCAGCAGCCCCAGCTGATTGAAGATATTGAGCGGCACCCCGGTCAGTGCGAACACCGCCAGCACGATCAGGGTGGCGCCGAAGGGCGGTGCTATCACGCGCCAGGCGCGGCCGCGGTAGCGCCAGATCAGCGCCAGGGTCATCAGGGCCATGGCCGCGGCGATCCAGGCGGCGGTGTGGCGGCGCAGCTCACCCAGCAGAGTGCCGATACGCGCCACCCGGTCGACGTAGACGACCCCCGGCCGAGCGTCGGCGATGGCTGAGAGCTGGTCGGCGATGGCGGCGCTGCGGGCCCCGCTCAGGACCACGCTGGCGGCGACCTCGCCGGGCGCGGTCTGGCCCAGCCACAGCCGCTGCTGGAGCTGACCCAGCGGCGTCGCGAGCCAGTCGGTGAGCGTCAGGCGCGGGGCATCGTCGAGCCGCGCGCGGGCGGCCTGGGCGATCTCCGCCGGCAGCCCGGCGCGATCGATCAGGGTCACCAGCGGGGCGCCGTAGAGGGTGCGTACCCGGGCCAGGTTGGCGTCCTGCTCGGCGGCGCTGGGCACGCTGCGCCCCAGCGACTGGTAGTCGATCGCCAGCCCGGCGGCGATGGCCTGGTCGAGGCGCTTGTCGAGTGCCGCGAGTCGCGTCAGCAGCGCCTGGGTATCGGCGGCGCGGACCAGGAAGTAGCGGCTGCCGGTGTCGCGGTCGAGCAACTGCTGGACCTGGGCCTCGTCGTGCATCAGCGCCGCCGGCGAGGGGTTGAGCAGGGCGAGACTGTCGTCGCTGGTGAGGCGCAGCGTGCACAGCGCGATCAGCCCCAGTGCCAGCACGAGTGCCAGCCACGGTGGCAGCCCCCGGCGCGGCTGGCACAGCCGCCACCAGCGTTCGGCCAGGCGTGCGGTGAAGGGGTTGGCGTGGAGCTTGAAGCGGGGCAGCCACAGCACCACGGTGAGCCAGGCGCCGATCAGCCCGAAGGCGGCGAAGGCGGCCATCTGGCGTAGCCCGGGCATGGGCGTCAGCGCCTGGGCGACATAGGCGATCACGCTCGAGATCAGCCCCAGGGTCAGGCTCGGTAGTAGCCGCCGCAGACGAAAGGCGCGGCCGTGGATGGCGCGGTCGCACTGCAGATGCAGCACGTAGTCGATGGCGATGCCGATCAGGCTGGCGCCGAAGGCCAGCGTCAACAGGTGCAGACGCCCGAACAGCCCGAGGGTGAGTGCCAGCGCGAACAGCGAGCCGGTCACCAGCGGCACCAGCAGTTGTGCCAGCACCCGCGGCGAGCGGAATACGAAGCCGATGATCAGCAGTACCCCGAGTAGCGAGGCGGCGCCGATGGTGGACATCTCGTGGCGTGCCTGACGCGCCCCGGCGGCGGCGTGGAACACCAGCCCGGAGCGCAGCAGCTGGGCCTCGGGGTGCGCCTGCTGGAAACGTTCCAGGGTCGCGTGCAGCGCCTGCTGCATGGGCAGGGCGTAGGGTGAGCCGGCGAGCCGGCCGATCAGCACGCTGTGGCGCTGGCCCTGGGCGTCCAGGGTCAGCAGGCCGTCGGCGGCATCGATCGGACTCTGCGGCTGGCGCGCCAGCCATGCATCGAGCAGGCCGAACGGATCGGCCACCGGATCGGGGCGCGCGGCCGGCGAGAACAGCCGGCGCAGCGCCCGCTCGACCAGTGATTCGCCGCCGTCGCGCGCGATCGCCTGCTGCCAGGCGGGGGTCAGCAGCCGGTAGCGCCAGGCGCCCATCCAGTCGTGCGGGTCGGCGTCGGCCAGATCCAGCTCGCGCCAGTCGACCCGCGCCAGTTGCCCATCGTCGACCAGCGTCTCCAGCGCATCGCCCAGCGCCTGGGTCGCCGCCACCCGGTCGTCGGCGTGCAACAGGATCAGGAAGCGATCCTCGAAGCCCTCGCCCAGCTGGCGGTCGGCGGCCTCGATCAGCGGCACCTGGCGGTCCGCCGGCAGCAGCGCAGTGAGGTCGGTGTCCGCCGGCAGGCCGTGGCGCAGCATCCAGGCCAGCCACACCGCGCACAGCGTGATCACGCCCAGCCAGAGCCAGCCGAGCCAGCGCCAGGTAGTGCCGCTTGGTGGTCGCTCGACGGGGGAGCTCATGGCGCGTCGCCGGACAGCGGATGCTGATCGAACAGGCGCACCGCCAGAGTGTCACCGCCGGGCGTATGCAGGGTCAGATGGTCGATGTAGCGGCCGCCATCCAGGGCGATGCTCGAGATCCGCTCGCGCAGTGCCTTGGCCTTGGGTGTCAGCGTCACCTGCCACGCCTCGGCGTTGCCGGCGAGGGCGATCTCGAAGCGCGAGGCCAGCGCCTGCCAGTCGCCCTCGAGCAGCTGCAGGAACAGCCGGGCGACCTGCTCGCCGCCGGGCGGAGTGCGGTCGCCACTGCCGTTGACGATCGCCTCCGGGGTCAGCTCGATACGCTCCTCGACCGGACGTTCGAGCTGCCACACCACGCGCTGGCCGCGCACGAAGCGGAAGTTGCCGCTGCTATCCAGACTGCTGCCGAGATCCGCCAGTCGGCGCTGCTGGGTGAACTTGCCGGCCAGCGACGGTGTCTGCGCCAGACGCTGCTGCAGCGTGGCGAGATCGAAGGCGTAGGCGCTGAGCGGCGCGGCCAGACAGACACAGGCGAGCATCAGCGAGAGCAGGCGACGGGCGCGGTGTGCGAGGGTTGGCTGGGACATGAGGGGGCACTCCTTCGGCAAGCGGTGGCGGGCGCAGGGTCAGTCGCGCAAGATGAGTCGTACAAGATCAGTCGCGCTGGGCGTCGGCCTGGGTGTCGGTCGAGGTGTCACCCCCGGCGTCCGGGTGCGCGTCGGCGCAGTCGAGCCAGAACGGGAAGAAGTTGAACCACTGCAGCGGGGTGTTCTCGCACTGGCGCGTGAGCCAGGCGACGTAGCGCTGCATGGCGTCGCCGATCCAGGCCTCACGCTGGCGCCGGCCGAGGTTCTGGGTGTCGTCGAAGGTATCGAACTCGACCCGGTAGCCGTCGTGATGGCGGAAGCAGCCGATGGTGTAGACCGGGCAGCGCAGCAGGCTGGCGAGCCAGAACGGCCCCTCGGGGAAGCGCGCCGGGTGGCCCAGAAAGGACAGCGTGCGCGCCCGCCCGCTGTCACTGATCGGCACCCGGTCGGCGGCGATCACCACGAAGCCACCGTCGGCGATGCGCTGGCCGAGCTGCATCGCCGTCGAGGGTGTGATCTCGCTGACCTCGATGATCTCCGGCGGATTGTCGCGATGGGTCGAACGCGCCAGCACGGCGTCGAACTCCTGTGCGTTGCGGGTATGCATCAGCAGGGTGGCGCGGAAGTCCTCGCGCATATCGCTCATCGCGGTGCAGATCTCCATGTTGCCGACATGGGAGACGAACATCAGCCCGCCGCGGCCGCTGGAGACCGCATCGAGAAAGCGCTGGCGCGCACCCTCGGCGAATTCGACCCGGGGCGGAATGCCGCTCCAGGCGTCGATCTTGTCCATCAGGCTCTGCCCGAAGCTGCGGAAGTGACGCAGGCTGAGCCAGGTGAGCCGGCGGGGCGGGGCCCCGTGAAGATGGCGCCAGAGCCGTACCAGATAAGTGTGCGAGGCGCGCCGGTGCAGGCCGTGGGCGACATAGAAGTAGCCGATCACCAGGGTCAGCATGAACTGGAACGGCAGCCGGCCGAGGTGGCGGCGAATCCAGACCATGGTGCGCACCCCGGCGGCGCTGCCGGATTCGCGAATCCGCGACCAGTGGTTGGGATTGCTGCTGGTGGGCGTCATGAAAGCTCTCCCAGGCGGCGGCGAAGCAGAACGGGCAGGCGGATCAGCATGCCCAGCAGCAGGCGTGCATGCATGCCGGCGAGCAGCAGATTGTCGCGCCACAGGGCGAAGTGCGAGACGCCGTCCAGCGGATAGCTGACCCGTACCGGCAGGTTCTCGACCCGACCGCCCTGCCAGTACCAGCGCACCGGCAGCTCGCTGTCGAACTGCATGCGGTCGCCGCAGGGGTGGTGCGCGACCAGGCGATTGACCGCGGCGACCGGGTAGAGCTTGACCCCGCACATGGTGTCGCGCAGCGCCAGCGACAGGGTCGCCAGCCATACCAGAACGTGGGTGAGATAGCGCGAATAGAAGCGGTGCTTGGGCACGCTGTCGTCGAACCGGGGATAGCCGATGCGCAGGATCTCGTCGCTGGCGTCGAGGCCGGCGACGAAGGGCGGCAGGTCGGCGGCTTCGTGCTGGCCGTCGGCATCCACCTGCAAGGCATGGGTGAGCCCCAGCGTCTGGGCATGGGCGAGTCCGGCGCGTACCGCGGCGCCCTTGCCACGGTTGTGCGGCAGGCGCACCAGGGTGGTCTGCTCGGCCCGTGCCAGCTCGTCGAGCAGCGCAGCGCACTCGGCGTCGCTGCCGTCGTCGACCAGGATGATCGGCAGCCCCAGCGTCTGGAGACGGGCGAAGGTCTGACCGATCGCGCCGGCGTGGTTGTAGACCGGAATCAGCACGCCGACGCGTGCCGGCGTGGCGTGTGTATCAAGAGACATGGTGGCGCTCCGTGAGCGTGAGGCGGCCGCTGGCGTGCAGACCCCGCGCGCTCTCGCAGGTGATCATCAGGCTCTCGCTCTCCTTGACCCGCCGCCGGGCCAGCGTCAGGCGGAAGCGGTCTCCCGGCAGCAGCGGCTGGGGAAAGCGCAGCCGCTCGAGGCCGGCGAAGTCGGCCTCCAGCGCGAACAGGCGCCGCGCCAGCTGCATTGCCCAGTGGACCAGGGTGACGCCGGGTACCACCGGCTGGGCGTCGAAGTGGCCATCGACATAGCGGCAGTGTTCGGGGACTTCCAGCGTCACCTCGATGCCCTCCGCCAGCGTCCGCTCGCCCAGCCAGCGCGGCGCGCGGCGGTCGTCGAGGTCGGCGAACAGGCGCTCGCGCAGCGTGGCGGAGAGCTTGCCCTGGGCGTTGGTCGGCCAGGCGTCGACGAAGCGCCAGTAGCGCGGCAGGGCCGGCGTCTCGAAACGGCGTGCCAGATCGCGGCGCAGGCGCTTGACGGTGGCGCGGTGGCTGGCGTGGTCGTGGGGGATATGGGCCGGGTCGAGCTCGACGATCGCCCCCAGCCGCAGCTCGCGCCGGTTCAGAGTGACGGTCTGGGCCCGGCGCACGCCCTCGAGCTCGCCCAGGGCGCGATCCATGGCGGTGAGCGAGAGACGCTTGCCGCCGATCTTGACGATGTGATCGGCGCGCCCGAGCAGGCGAAAGCCGCCGTCCGGGTCGAGGACGACACGGTCGGCCTGGCGCTGCCAGCTCTGCGGGTCGGCCAGGTGCGGCGAGCGCAGCCACAGGCGCTGTTCGGCATCGCTCTCGATGGCGAGCCCGGGGAAGGTGCGCCAGGTCTCGCCCTGCTGCTGCACGCGCCAGGCGATACCGCCGGTCTCGGAACTGCCGTAGACCTCGTGCACCGGGCTGCCCAGCAGCGCCTGGGCGAGATCGCTGGCCGTCCGCGAAAGCGGGGCCCCGGAGCTGTAGATGCGCCCCTGGGCGTGACGCACCGCGGGCCAGTCGATCGTGGCGGGCAGCCGTGACAGCGCCGGCGGCGCGCTGACCAGCGCTGCCTGTAGCCCGGCCCCGGCGCAGGCGGCGAGCCAGGCGTGCAGGGTTTCCGGGTAAGGGCAGGGGCGGGTGGCGAAGGGCACCCCCTCGGCCAGCGGCCGCAGGATCAGGAACAGCAGCCCGTAGATGTGCTGGTGGCTGACCTGACCGATCACCAGGTCTTCGGCGTAGGGCCACAGCGCACGCTGGGTGGTGAGTTCGGCATCGAGCTGGGCGAAGCGCTTGTCGAGGCGCTGCGGCTCGCCGGTGGAACCGGAGGTATAGAGCGTCACCGCCACCGTCGGCAGCGGCCGGTGCGACCACACCGGGTCGCGATCGCCCCCGGCGCGCAGTCCGCCGGCCAGCGTGCCCAGCGGCTGGCCCGAGTCGCGCAGCGCGGCCAGGGTGGCGGGTTGATCATCGGCGGGCAGGATCGCCTGCTCGCCGCGCTCCCAGATCGCCACCAGCGCGGCGCTGAACTCCAGCGGGTCGGGGTCGAACAGCAGCCAATGGCCGCTGCCGTCGGCATGGCTCGCAAGCAGCGCCTGCCAGGCGCCGATGCGCTGACGCCAGGCACCCATGCTGACCCAGCCGGCGGTCGCGTCGGCGGGCGGCCGCCAGGCGACCCGCGCATCGGCGTCGCGCTCGCGCCAGGGGCGCGCCTGGAGTTCAAGGTGACGCATGTGGCTCCTCGGCGTGGCGTTTCTTGACCCGCTGGCGGATGGCCCATTCGCCGGCGAACATCACCAGCATCAGCGCATAGGCGATGCCGCCGTTGTACCAGGTCCACAGGGTCATGTCGGCGTAGAGCGCGGTGGCCAGGGCCAGCGCCCCATTGACGGCGAAGAATACGCACCAGGCCTGGGTCACCCGGCGGGTGTAGCGCACCGCATGGGGCGGCAGGTCCGGTTCCTGACGTCGGGCCAGACGTTCGATCAGCGGCGGTGGGTGGCGCAGGCCGTGGGCGAACAGCATCAGCAGTGCCAGATTGAGCGCGAACGGCCACAGCCGCAGGCCCAGCTCGGCGCTACCGGTGAACAGCACCAGCGCCAGCAGCGGCAGCAGGCAGAAACCCCAGCGGCGGTGGGCGGCAGGCAGCCGCCACCATGCCACCGCGGCGAGCGCGAGCAGCAGCGGCCAGGCGCCGAGGCGCGGCAGCAGGGCGTGAACCACGAAGGGCCAGGCCAGGCCGAGCAGTGCCACCAGGCACCAGAGCAGGCGCCGCGGTCCGGCGCGACCGTCGGAGGGGGCGATCACGGCCACCGTCTCAGTTGGCGCGGCGCGCTTCGACCAGCGCGGCCAGGCTCCTCAGGTTGGCGAAGTGCTGACGTGATGACTCGGCATCCGACTCCAGGGTGATGCCGTAGCGCTTCTGCAGGGCCAGGCCGAGCTCCAGGGCATCGATCGAATCCAGCCCCAGCCCCTCGACGAACAGCGGTTCGTCGGGATCGATATCCGCAGGGGTGACGTCCTCGAGCTCCAGGGTCTCGATGATCATCTCTTTGAGTTCGTGTTCCAGCGCTGTCGTGGTCATGGGCTTACTTTCCTTGTCACCATTGTCCTTGCCACCATCATCATCGCGGGGCCGCGATCGGATCGCGGCCTCGCCCTGCTGCCGGTGCTATACCGGCCTGCGCGCGTCGGTGGGCGACGCGCGTTACTGCTCATCAACTCATCAACTACAGCGCCGGGCGCCTTCAGGCGCCCGGCGCGAGGGTCCAGCTACGCCCGGCCAGCGGGCAGCTCAGCGGCCCGCGCCGCTGCATCAGCCAGTCGATCACATCGAGCGGCTGCAGCGCCGCGCCGTCGGCCTCGGGCGCTGTCGAGAGCGCGAGGCGGCGCGCCCCCGGCGTGGGCGTCGTGCCCAGCACCAGGGCCACCGCTGCCGCCGGCGTATGCGGCGCGAAGTCGGCGAAGCGTGCCGGCACCGGCTGGTCGCCGAACACCACCAGCAGACGCTCGGTGCCATCGCTGAGATAACCCTGTGCCTCGGCCATCAGTGCCGCCCACTCCGCACCGCTGGCAGCCACCGCCTGCTGGCTGCGGCGATTGCCGCTGGCGATCGAGTAGACGCCGATGATGGCGTTGTGCACCGACAGGCCGAAGCGCGCCGGCGACAGCGGTTCGCCGGCGTCGATGGCGTAGAGCATCTCCAGCGTGCGCTCGCCGTCACCGTGGCGCGAGGCGTGCAGGACATCGAGCTCGGCCACCGGGTCGAGCGCGATCAGCATGTCGCACACGGCGCGGCCGATCAGATTGAGGCGGCGGCGCAGCATCGACGGAATCGCCGTGCCGGCGGGCTTGGCGCTGGTTTCCAGACGCGCCTCGCCGGCGGCATCGCGGTGCGGGGTCCAGCCTCGCCACTCCTGAACGAATAGCTCCGTCATGCGGGGTACCGACAATCCTGATCGTGAAAGCGAGCGTGAAAACAAGTGTCACGTGAGTGTCACAGATTGACGCATCATAACGGAAAACGCGTCAGGCTCCGTGCAAGGTTTATGCATTTGTGCAGCGTGCGGGGGGTCAAGCGGGGCGTAAAGCGCCGGGCCTGGACCCGGCGCGCCCGGGAAGGACGATTCCACGGGCTCGGCAAGCCTACCCCCACTCACCCCGCGCCGACTTGATCTGGATTAACTTTCGCGGCCGCGGCGCTGATCACGGGGCCATGCCGTGGCCCCGGTCACGGATGCGCCAAGCCTACGCATGCCGATAACGCTTGCCAACCCGGGCTCGAAAAATGTTGTACAAGACTTTTGCAGGGTGCTATTCTCCCCAAGGTAAAGTTAGGGATCAGGAAGATCCCAGGCGCAGGACGCGCACACGCCACGGATGGCGTGCGGCCGCAGGGACGCGCGGCGAGACGGCAGATTGCGATGCCGTCATGTAGATGGATTCGACCCGATAGGTTCTCTTTGATGCCCGGCTTCCCGCTGGGCATTGTTTTTTTGTGGGGTCGTCGCGGGGGACCACTCGCTTCCTTCGTCCCGGCTCATCGGCTGCACGGATCGTCGACCGGCACCTCGCGCGGGCGGAAGCGGCGGGCAGCGGCGTCGACCGCGATATTCAGCCCGGCGGTGATCAGCAGCAGAAAGAGTGCCTGATCGAACATCAGATACTCGAAGCTGGAGTCGATGTAGAACCCCAGCGTGGCGACGCCGAGCATGCCCAGCAGCGCGGTCTCGCGCAGGATCACTTCGGCGCGGTAGCACAACAGTGCCAGCAGATTGGGGTAGAGCCGCGGCAGCAGCTCATAGGCGTAGCGCCCCGACGCCGGCAGCCCGGACATGCCTGGCGTGAGGCCATCGGCGTGGCGCGCCACCAGGAAGGCGATCAGCGCGCCGTTGTGCAGCGCCAGTGCCAGCCACGCCGGTAGCATCGATGGCCCCAGCAGCAGCAGCAAGACGAACGCCAGCATCAGCTCCGGAGTCGAGCGCGCCACCACCAGGGTCAGCCGGCCCAGCCCCCGGCTGGCGCGGTTGCCGAAATGGCGGCTGGCCAGCGGCCACAGCAGCAGCGCCAGCACCAGACTCCCCACCATCCCCATCAGCGCCAGCAGCAGGGTGTTGCCGATCGCCGGCAGCAGGTCCGGCATGTCGCGCACCCAGGCCACCAGCCCTGCCGGGTCGCCGGCGAGCAGCGATGCCGGCCACAGGTCGTGGCTGACGAAGCGCCACAGCAGCGCGCCGTCGACCTGGGGCCAGGGCCCGAGCCAGTAGAGCCCGGCGACCAGCAGCAGCGGCAACAGGCGGCGATGCCCCCACCAGTGCAGCGTCGCGATCATCAGATAGAAGATCCACAGCAGGGCCCCGGCTTCGCCGAAGCGGCCCTCGCGGAAGGCACTCTCGAGATAGAACCCCAGCGTCGGCAGGCCGACGAAGCCGAGCAGCACGCTGGCGCGCATGGCGCACTCGAAGCGGTAGCGGGTATAGCTCGCCAGGCGCTCCCACACCAGCGGCAGCTCGGCATAGATGAAGCGTGACAGACGGTCGACGCCGGCGGGCAGGGCGGCTGAGGGTGCGCGCGGTGTCAGCTCGAGGATCTCGGCATAGACCTTGGCGAAGATCCCGGCATAGGGGATCGCCAGCGCGGCCAGTGCGGTGACCGCCGAGAGCCCGAACACCTGCAGGAACAGCAGGGCCCAGAACAGTTCGTGGATCGCGCGGACGAAGGCACACAGCGCGCGCAGCGTGCGCGAACGCGGAAACAGCAGCGCCAGCGGGAACCCCAGCAGCGCGCCGAGGAAGGTGCCCCACAGCGCCACGCTGACGGTGAGGGCGATGGCGTGGAGCGGGTTCTCCAGGGCCAGCCAGTCGGGCCAGGCCAGGCCGCGGGCCATGCGCCACAGCTCCGCCCAGGGGGCGGCGGCGGTGACTTCGAGGTCGGCCAGCGGCAGCAGCAGCAGACACAGGATTACCAGCGCCAGCGAGCGCCGGGCGAGGGTAAGGCCGGGGCTGTCGCCACGCAGCCAGCCGGGGGCGGTGCTCATGCGGACGTTGCGGCGGCGCTGGTCGAGGCGTCGGGGTAGAGCGCATCGAGATCGGCCAGGGTGAGTTCACGGCTGGCGGCATCCAGCTGGACCTGGCCGTCGCGCAGCCCGATCACCCGGTCGAAGTGGCTCAGCGCCAGGCGGTGCTGGTGCAGTGCGATGACGCTGGTGGCGTGCTGGCGCTGGATCCGCTGCAGCAGGCGCAAGGCCTGGTGCGGGTCGACGCTGGCCAGCGGCTCGTCGCCGAGAAAGATCTCGCGCTGCTGATAGAGGGCGCGGGCGATCGCCACGCGCTGACGCTGGCCGCCGGAGAGGCGCTCCACCGGGCGGCGCAGCAGGCCGTCGAGGCCGAGCTCGGCGCACAGCGACTCCACCGCTTGCCAGGCTTCACGGTTCGGCCGCAGCAGGTTGAGCAGGTTGGCCAGGGCGCCTTGGCGCTCCAGCCGGCCCATATAGACGTTGTGGTAGACCGAGAGCAGCGGCACCAGGCCGTGGCTCTGTGGGCACCAGGCGGCGAGCGGGTCGAGCCGGGCGCGGATGGCCCCCAGCAGCGTCGACTTGCCGGCGCCGCTCTGGCCCAGCAGGGCTACCTGCTGGCCGCGCGCCAGGGTCAGCGACAGTCCTGGCAGTACGACCCGGTCGGCATGCCCCAGGTCGTCACCGTCGAAGTGAAGGAGTGTCACGCGCGCTCAGCGCAGCACGCCGATCGACTCACCGACCTCCTCGATCGGCGCATAGTCGGCGTTGCTGGCCGGGATGAAGCCGGAGCGAGGGAAGCTCTCAAGCAGGGCGGGGTCGGTCATGTCGAGCAGCGCCTTGCGCACCTTGGCACTGAAGCCCTCGCCGTAGCGCGCGTCGACATCGCCGCGCAGGGTCCACTGATAGTCGGGATAGGTGGGCGACTTCCAGATCACTGCCACCTTGTCGGTATCCACCCGGCCATCGGCGACCGCCGCCTGCCACACGGTGAAGTTGACCGCGCCGACGTCATAGGTGCCGGACTCGACCAGGGCGATGGTGCGCGAGTGGTCGCCGGAGAAGCCGACCCGAGAGAATACCTGCTCGGGGGCCGCATCGAAGCGCTGGCGGATGAAGTGCTCGGGCATCAGCCGCCCCGAGGTCGAGGTCTTGGCACCGAAGGTGAAGCTGTGGCCGCGCACCGCCTCGGGCAGCGCCGTCTCGGAAGGAGCGATGTCGGCTTGCCGATTGGCGATGAAGTAGCTGCGGAACTCGGCGTCCTCCTGGCCCTGGGCGATCGCCTGGGAGCCGGGTACCAGGCGGCGCGCCTGCACCCCGGAGAGGCCGCCGAACCAGGCCAGCTGCACCTGGTCGTTGCGGAAGGCGGTCACCGCCGCGCCGTAGGAGGTCACCGGCACGTATTGGACCTCGACCCCGAGCTTGTCCGAGAGATAGTCGGCGACCTTGGAGAAGCGCTCGACCAGGCGCGACTGGTCTTCGTCGGGAATCGCGGTGAAGCGGAAAGTGTCGGCTTGCGAGACGCTGCCGACCAGCATCAGAGCCAGAGCGAACAACCAGCGCATGGCGTGACCTCGAGAAAGGTGTGTCATCGGGAAGGCGCAGTCGCGAGCCAACGGCTCGGGTGCGCGCCTCGGGCGCCTATGGTAACCGCTTTTGCCTATGATCTTTAAGGTGTCTCGTGGTGCGCTTCAGCGCCCAGTAGGCGGGAACTTGGTCGGGCGCAAGCTCTCCTTGATCTTGCGCAGATGCGGCAGGAACGACTTGCCGCGGCGCAGCGTGACGCCGGTGGCGAGCACGTCGATCAGCGCCATGTGGATCATGCGTGAGGCCATCGGCATGTAGACCTCGGTGTCCTCGGCCAGATCGACCGGCAGCAGATCGGTGCACACGTCGGCCAGCGGCGAGCCCTCGCGGGTGATGCCGATCACGGTGGCACCGCTCTCGCTGGCGAGCTGGGCCACCTCGACCAACTCGCGGGTGCGCCCGGTATAGGAGATCACCACGATGACGTCGCCGGTATGCGCAGCGGCGGCGATCATGCGCTGGGTCAGCACGTCGTTGTGCGCCGAGACCGGCAGATTGAAGCGGAAGAACTTGTTGTGGGCGTCGAAGGCGGCGGGGGCCGAGGCGCCGAGGGCGAAGAAGTTGATCTGACGCGCCTGCGAGAGATGATCGACCACACGCTCGATGCGTTTGGGGTCGACCGTGCGCCGCGCTTCGTCGAGGGCGGCGATGGTCGCACCGATGATCTTGTCGGTGTAGGCGCTGGCGTCGTCGTCGCTCTCCACGCTGCGGCTGACATAGGGCGTACCGCCGGCCAGGCTCTGCGCCAGCTGGATCTTGAAGTCGGGATAACCCTTGGTGTCGAAGTTGCGGCAGAATCGGTTGACGGTCGGTTCGCTCACCGTGGCAGCCTGTGCCAGAGTGGCTATGCTCATGCCAATCGCGGCATTGGGGTCGCGCAGAATCACGTCGGCGACCTTGCGTTCCGATCGGTTCAGCTCGTCGATCCGCGTTCGGATCCGGGCGATGAGATCGTGGTTGGCCATGCTAGCGGTGAGTCTCCTGGCAGCGGGGCGTGCCATCACTGTTTGACACAAACCCTGCATCCTAGCCCGCGGCGCCGGTGGCGCCAAGCGATGCTGGACGAGCGCTCGACCGCAAACGGTAAGTTAGTGACCGAATCGAGCGTCGTCGTGGGCATGTGATGCGCAAGTCGCGTGTCAACTCGGCCCGGAATGGCGTATTTTATTCGTAAATTAACCACTCAAGCGGAGGGAGGCAATGTCTCGAGAGGCAACGCCCAATGTGGATCTGGCGCTGTTCGGGGCGCTGGGTGATCTGGCGCTACGCAAGCTCTACCCGGCACTCTACCATCTCGACCGGGATGGCCTGCTGGGCGAGCAGACGCGCATTCTCGGCCTGGCCCGACGCGAGAAAGACGCCGACAGCTTCCGTGAGACGGTGCTGGGCATGCTCAAGAAGCGGGTCAAGCCGAAGGAGCAGGATCAAGCCTGCATCGACCGCTTCCTGGCGCGCCTGGACTACTGCCAGCTCGACTTCGATACCGTCGACGGCTATGAGCAGATCCGTGACTGGCACGCCCGCAGCGCCGATGACCAGTGCCCGCTGACCGTCTATCTGGCGGTGCCGGCGAGCATCTACGGCGCCATCTGCGCCAACCTGGAGCGCAGCGGCAGTCTCGACGACGCCTCGCGCGTGGTGGTCGAGAAGCCGATCGGTTACGACCTCGCCTCCTCCCACGAGATCAACGACGCCATCGGCGCGGTCTTCCCCGAGTCGCGGATCTATCGCATCGACCACTACCTGGGCAAGGAGACGGTGCAGAACCTGATCGCGCTGCGCTTCGCCAACCCGATGTTCGGCAACCAGTGGAACCAGAGCCAGATCTCCCACGTCGAGATCACCGTGGCCGAGCAGGTCGGCATCGAGGGGCGCTGGGGCTACTTCGACAAGGCCGGTCAGCTGCGCGACATGGTCCAGAACCATCTGCTCCAGCTGCTCACCATGCTGGCCATGGACCCACCGGCCAACCTCGACGCCGACGCCATCCGCGACGAGAAGGTCAAGGTGCTCAAGGCGCTCAAGCCGATCGAGGGCGAGGCGCTCAATCGCCACGTGGTGCGCGGCCAGTACGTCGCCGGCGCCATCGACGGCGAGAACGTGCCCGGCTATCTGGAGGAAGAGGACGCCAATACTGCCAGCACCACCGAGACCTTCGTCGCCATGCGTCTCGAGGTCGCCAACTGGCGCTGGGCCGGCGTGCCTTTCTACCTGCGCACCGGCAAGCGCATGCCGGAGAAACTGTCGCAGATCGTCATCCACTTCCGTCAGCAGCCGCACTACATCTTCGATCCCGACCAGCGCAACCTCGCCGCCAACAAGCTGGTGATCCGGCTGCAGCCGGAAGAGGGCATCGCGCTGCAGGTGCTGACCAAGGATGGCGGGCTCGACAAGGGCATGCGTCTGCGTCCCGGCCCGCTGCACCTCGACTTCAACCACGCCTTCCCCAAGGCGCGTATCCCCGACGCCTACGAGCGCCTGCTGCTGGAAGTGATGAAGGGGCAGCAGTACCTGTTCGTACGCCGCGATGAGGTCGAATATGCCTGGAAGTGGGTCGACCAGCTGATCGACGGCTGGGAGAAGCGCGATATCCCGCCGCGGCGCTATCCTGCGGGCTCCTGGGGGCCGGTGGCGTCGATCGCCATGATCACCCAGGACGGGCGCTCCTGGTATGAAGACTACTGAGTATGAAGACGGCTGAGTATGAAAACTGCTGACAGCGGCCGTGAGCGCCTCGGCGCGCAGCTCGCCGAGGCCGCCGCCGCGGCGCTTGCCGCCGATCTCGCGAGCCAGCCGCGGGTGCTGCTGGTGCTCTCCGGCGGCACGACCCCGGCGCCGTTCTTGCGCCGCCTCGCCGCGCAGCCGCTCGACTGGCCGCGGGTCGATGTCACTCTGGCCGATGAGCGCTGGGTCGACGCCGATCACCCCGACAGCAATGCGCGCCTGCTGCGTGAGACGCTGCTGACCGGGCCGGCGGCAGCGGCGACCCTGCACCCGCTGACCAGTGCCCACGCCACGCCGGAGGAGGGCGTGGCGAGCGTGGCCGAGCGTCTCGATACGCTGCCATGGCCGGCCAGCCTGGTGGTACTGGGAATGGGCGGCGATGGCCACACCGCTTCGCTGTTCCCCGACAGCCTCGAACTGGGGCTGGCGTTGTGCAGCGACGAGGCGGTGGTGGCGGTGCGTGCGCCCAGCGCCAACCACCCCCGAATCACCCTGAGCGCCGCGCGTCTGCACGCCGCCCGGCGGCATGCGCTGCATATCGTCGGCGACGCCAAGCGCACGGTGCTGGCCCGGGCGCTGGCGGGGGACGACGTGCGCGAACTGCCGATCCGGGCCTTTCTGAGCTGCCCGCTGGCGATCTACTGGGCACCCTGAGCAGGGCGGCCACGGGGGTTAGGGCGCCGACGCTCTGGGCTCACCGGCTAGCGGGGCCCGTCACCGATCATTCAACGAGGAACCTTGTCATGTCATCCACCACCCGTCTCCTGCCGCAGGCGCAGATCGATCGTCTCGACGCCATCTGCCGTGCCACCTCGATCATCCCGGTGCTGGTCATCGAGCGTCTCGACCACGCCGTGCCGCTGGCGCAGGCGCTGGTCGACGGTGGCCTCGACGTTCTCGAGATCACCTTGCGCACCGACTGCGCGGTGGAGGCGATGCAGCGCATCCGTGAGGCGCTGCCGGAGGTCACCTTGGGCGCCGGCACCGTGCTCGGTGTCGAGCAGTACCGGATCTGCGAGGAGCTCGGGGTCGACTTCGTGGTCACCCCGGGCACCACGCCGGCGCTGTTCGAGCACGGCATCGCCAGCGAGGTACCGCTGCTGCCGGGGGTGGCCACGGTCTCCGAGGTCGTCACCGGCTGGGAGCGCGGCTATCGCCGCTTCAAGTTCTTCCCCGCCGAGGCCAACGGCGGTGCCAAGGCGCTCAAGTCGTTCGGCGGGCCACTGCCCGAGGCACTGTTCTGCCCCACCGGCGGGGTGACCGTCGACAACGCCGCCGACTATCTGGCACTGCCCAACGTAATGTGTGTGGGCGGCTCGTGGATGGCGCCGAAGGCGCTGGTCGATCAGGAGGCGTGGGCCGAGATCACACGCTTGACTCGCGAAGCGACGCAGCGCTATCCGCGCTAGGTACGGTCTGAAGCGTACGGCTTGTCGGAAACGTACGGCTTCTGAAAAGTACTGCGCTCGCGGCTTTACCTAATGGCCTGCCGTCACGCGCTGGACGCATCGATCATCGAATATCGAGAGAGGGTTTCCCATGACGCCTACGTCGCACTCTGAAGCGCCACGCGTGGCGGTGGTTACCGGTAGCTCCAGCGGGATCGGGCGTGCCGTGGTCGAGACGCTGGCCGCCCGTGGCCAGCGCGTGCTGGCGGTGGATTTCAACCCCGAGGGCAGGGCGGTGGCCGAGTCTGCCGGTGCGCACTTTTTCGAGGCGGATCTGACCGACGGCGCTCAGTGCCGCGGTGCCATCGACACTGCGGTTGAGGCGTTCGGCGGCGTCGATATTCTGGTCAACAATGCCGGTATCCAGCATGTTGCCGATATCGCCCACTTCCCCGAGGAGAAGTGGCGCCAGATTCTCGATCTGATGCTCACCGCGCCCTTTCTGCTCACTCAGGCGGCGTGGCCCCATATGCAGCGTGGCGGTTGGGGGCGGATCGTCAATGTCGCCTCGATCCACGCCAAGGTGGCCTCGCCGGGCAAGGCAGCCTACGTCAGCGCCAAGCATGGCTTGATCGGCCTGACCCGCACCGCGGCACTGGAAGGCGGCGAGCATGGCATCACCGCCAACGCCATCTGCCCGGCCTATGTGCGTACACCGCTGGTGGAGAAGCAGATCGCCGATCAGGCGCGTCTGAACGCCATGGACGAGGCCGAGGTGGTGGAAAAGATCATGCTCGCCGGGGCCGCGGTCAAGCGCCTGATCGAACCCGCCGAGGTCGCCGAGCTGGTGGCCTACCTGGTCTCCGATGGCGCCGCGGCGGTGACCGGGGCGGATTGGGGGATCGATCTGGGGTGGACGGCCCGCTAAGCGCGAGAGCCTCGCGGGCCGCCGTGGGTCGGGATCAGCTGCGTTCGATCGCGGTGGCGACACCCTGGCCGCCGCCGATGCACAGCGTGGCCAGCCCGCGTGCGACGTCGCGGCGCTGCATCTCGTAGAGCAGGGTGACCAGCACGCGGGCTCCCGAGGCGCCGATCGGATGGCCCAGCGCAATGGCGCCGCCGTTGACGTTGACCTTGTCGGCCGACCAGCCGAGCTCCTTGGCCACCGCCAGGGTCTGGGCGGCGAAGGCTTCGTTGGCCTCGACCAGATCGAGCTGCGCGAGCGTCCAGCCGGCACGTTCCAGACAGCGCCGGGTCGCCGGTACCGGGCCGATGCCCATGGTGGCGGGGTCGACCGCGGCGTTGGCGCTGGCGCGGAGGGTCGCCAGCACCGGCAGGCCCAGCTCGCGGGCGCGTGCCGCGCTCATGATCAACAGCGCGCTGGCGCCGTCGTTGATCGCCGAGGCGTTGCCGGCGGTGACCGTTCCCTCCTTGCGAAAGGCCGGCTTGAGCTTGGCCAGCGACTCGGCACTGACGCCCTCGCGCGGCTGCTCGTCACGCTCGACGATGATGGCGTCGCCGCGCCGCTGGGGTACCGCGACCGGGGTGATCTCGGCGTCGAAGCGCCCGGCGTCGCGGGCGGCCACCGCGCGGCGCTGGGACTCGGCAGCGTAGGCGTCCTGGGCCTGGCGCGAGATCGCGTACTGCTCGGCCAGGTTCTCCGCGGTGATGCCCATGTGGTAGTCGTTGAAGGCGTCCCACAGGCCGTCCTGAATCATGCTGTCGAGCAGTTCGGCGTGCCCCATGCGCAGGCCGGTGCGCGCCTTGGGCAGCACATAGGGCGCCAGGCTCATGTTCTCCATGCCACCGGCGACGACGATCTCGGCATCGCCGCAGCGGATCGCCTGGGCCGCCAGATGCACTGCCTTGAGCCCGGAGCCGCACACCTTGTCGATGGTCATCGCCGGTACGCCGTCGGGCAGGCCGGCTTCGATCGCCGCCTGGCGCGCGGTGTTCTGGCCCAGGCCGGCGCGCAGCACATGGCCCATGATCACTTCGTCGACGCTGGCCGGGTCGATGCCGTCGAGCACCCGACGGATCACCGTGGCCCCCAGGGTGACGGCGGGCACGCTGGAAAGTGCCCCCTGGAAGGTGCCGATGGGGGTCCGCGTGGCGGCGACGATCACCGCGTCGCGGTCGTGGTGGGTATCAGGCATGCTGTGTCTCCCGCTGGTCGATCAGCTCGCAGCCGGTGGCCTCTCGGATCTCCTCGAAGGTCACCTCGGGGGCCAGCTCGACCAACGCCAGGCCCTGGTCGGTGACGTCCATCACGCCGAGATCGGTGATGATGCGATCGACCACGCCGACGCCGGTCAGCGGCAGGCTGCACTCATCGAGAATCTTGTGTTCGCCCTTGGCGGTGTGGGTCATCAGCACCACCACGCGCTGGACCCCGGCGACCAGATCCATGGCGCCGCCCATGCCCTTGACCATCTTGCCCGGGATCATCCAGTTGGCCAGATCCCCCTTGGCCGAGACCTGCATCGCGCCGAGGATCGCCAGATTGATCTTGCCGCCGCGGATCATGGCGAAGGACTCCGCGTTGTCGAAGTAGCTCGAGCCGGGCAGGGCGGTGACGGTCTGCTTGCCGGCGTTGATCAGATCCGGGTCGACGGTCTCCGCGGTGGGGAAGGGGCCGATACCGAGCAGGCCGTTCTCCGACTGCAGCCACACCTCCATGCCCTCGGGGATATAGTTGGCCACCAGCGTCGGCTGGCCGATCCCCAGATTGACGTAGAAGCCGTCGCGCAGTTCGCCGGCGGCGCGTTGCGCCATCTCTTCCTTGTTCCAGGCCATCTCAGTTGCCCTCCCTCAGGGTGCGTTTCTCGATGCGTTTCTCCGGGGTCGGGTTGTGCACCAGACGATGGACGAAGATACCCGGCAGGTGGATGTCGTCGGGGTCGAGGGCGCCGGTCTCGACGATCTCCTCGACCTCGGCGACGCACACCCGGCCAGCCATGGCGGCGAGCGGGTTGAAGTTGCGCGCAGTCTTGTTGAAACGCAGATTGCCGGCGCGGTCGGCGACCTGCGCCTTGACCAGCGCCACGTCCACCGGCAGGCCGCGCTCCATCACATAGTGCTCGCCGTCGAACTCCCGCACCTCCTTGCCTTCGGCGATCTTGGTGCCGTAGCCGGTGCGGGTGTAGAAAGCGGCGATCCCGGCCCCGCCGGCGCGCAGGCGCTCGGCCAGGGTGCCCTGGGGGCAGAACTCGAGTTCCAGTTCGCCGGAGAGGTACTGGCGTTCGAACTCCTTGTTCTCGCCCACGTAGGAGGAGAGCATCTTCTTGATCTGGCGGGATTCGAGCAGCAGTCCCAGGCCGAAGCCATCGACGCCGGCGTTGTTGCTGGCCACGGTCAGGTCGCGCTTGCCGCTGTCGCGCAGGGCCTGAATCAGCGCTTCGGGGATGCCGCACAGGCCGAAGCCGCCGACGGCCAGGGTCATGCCATCCTCGATCAGGCCATCTAGCGCGGCCTGCGCACTGGGGTAGCATTTGCCGCGCTGGCGGCTCTCTTGCGTCTCGGCGGTTTGGGTCATGGTGGGCCTCGGTGTGAGCGTTGGCGTTGTACTTTGCGGGTCATGACGACCTCGGTGTCTATGACTATGACCGCTCCTCGCGCTGTTATTAAATTTATTTTCGCCGATAATTATCGAGGTTTTCTCATTAATGAGGCGTTTTGATGACCGTCAAACAGCTCCGTGCCTTTCTCGCGGTGGCCCAGACCCTGAGTTTCGCCAAGGCCTGTGAGCGGCTGCATGTGACCCAGTCGGCGCTCAGCCTGGCGGTCAAATCGCTGGAGTCGCAGCTCGGCGGGGCACTCTTCTCGCGCACCACCCGCCAGGTGCGGCTGACACCGGAGGGGGAGACGCTGCTGCCGCTGGCGCGGCGTCTGCTGGCGGAGTGGGACGACGTCGAGGACGCCATGCGTCGGCGCTTCCACCTGCAGCAGGGGCATCTGGCGATCGCCGCCATGCCGTCGTTCGCCTCCAACCGCCTGCCGCCGCTGATCGCCGCCTTCCGTCAGCGCCACCCGAGCATCGGTGTGACCATCCATGACGTGATCAACGAGCAGGTGGTGGAGATGGTGCTGACCCAGCGGGTCGAGTTCGGGATCGCCTTCGCGCCGCCGGCGCAGCAGGCGCTGGCCTTCACGCCGCTCTATCTCGACCGCTTCGTCGCCGCGGTGCCGCCGGATTCGGCGTTGGCGGTGGCGAGCGAGGTCTCCTGGACGACGCTGCTCGATCACCCGTTCATCACCCTGCAGCGGCCGTCACAGGTGCGCGTGGCGCTGGAACGCCAGCTGGCGCGGCACGGGGTGAGCCTGCCGGTGGCGTTCGAGAGCCACCAGCTGGCTACCGTGGGCCAGCTGGTCGGCAAAGGGCTGGGCGTGAGCGCGGTGCCGGCGCTGTGTCGCGAGCAGATGGAGGCGCTGGGGGTGCGCTGTCTGGCGCTTCGTGACCCGGTGATCGAGCGGCCGGTCGGCGTCGTTACCCGCGCCGACCAGCAGCTCTCCTCCACCGCGAGCGCCTTTCACGCGCTACTGGTGGGGTCAGGTGGGGAGGTCGTCGAGGTCTGAGCTGCCCGGCAGCGCGGCGAAGGCGCCGGCCCGCGTGGCGGTGAAGGCGCCGCAGCGGGCAGCGAAGGTGAGCGCCGCTTCCAGTTGGGTGTCGTCGGCGAGCCAGTCGGTGAGTGTCTCGCAGGTGACGTCGGCGCGGGACAGGGACGCCAGCAGGCCGCCGATGAAGGCGTCCCCCGCGGCGGTGGTGTCGACCGCCTTGACCTGGGGCGGTGACACCTGCAGCCGGCGCTCGGCGAGATGTGCCACCACCGGACCGGGGCCATCGGTGATCACGATCATGCGCGTGCCGCGGGCCAGCCTGGCGCTGATCCACTCGTCGACGCCCCGGTCGCCGCGTAGTTGGTCGAGCTCCTCCCGGGAGAGCTTGATCAGGTGGGCGCGCTCGAGCAGCTGCTCGACCAGCGCCACGTCGACCCGGCCCTGGGGCCATAGCAGCGGGCGCAGGTTGGCGTCGACGCTGATCAGACAGCCGCCACGGCGGGCGATACTGGCCAGATCCAGGGTGGTGCGGGCGATCTCGGTATCGGTGAGGCTGTTGCTGCACAGGTGCACCAGTGCCGGCTCGGCGAAGATGCCCGAGGGCAGGTGTTCGCGGCGGTAGAGCAGATCTGCCGCCGGCGGCCGGTAGAAGTCGAACTGGCGTTCGCCCTCGCTATCGCGAGAGACGAAGGCGAGGGCAGTGCGTGCCGCGCGGGTGCGCACCACGTGCTGGGTATCGACACCGTGGGCGTCGAGTGCCTCGACGATGAAGTCGCCGAAGCGGTCGTCGCCGATCATGCCCAGGAACACGCTGGGCAGGCCCTGACGAGCGCAGGCCACGGCCGCATTGGCGGGCGCGCCGCCGGCATAGGGGGTGAATGTCTCGGGCCCGGTGTCGTCGCCCAGGCGGCTGGAGAGCATATCGACGAGGGCTTCGCCGAAGGCGATGATGGGGGTCATGGTGTTAGCGATCTCCATGGCGGTCTTGTGGACACGCTGCCTCAATGCCTGCGCGAGCGAGTCGCTTTGTGGCGTGATACGGGGGTGCCAGCGCGGTCGAACACTCGTCTGATCCGATCTCATGACTCGTGTTCTGCGTGCCGTGCGCCGCGCGTACCCTCTCGCTCAGCGATTGATTCAGCGTTTCCCCGGATCCAGGTGGTGGCCAATCAGCGCCGGCGGTACTCAGGGCACCCGGTGGCTGCGTGCTTCCTCGAGCAGGGCAAACCAGGTCGGGCGGTCGAGTTCGAGATTACCGTTCGCCAGCAGACTTTCGATACGTTTTTCGTTCAAGGTGCCGATGACCGGGATCGGCCGCCCCGGCAGGCGCCGCAGCCAGGCCAGCGCGAGCCCGGCGGTGGTCGAGTCGAGACGCTCGGCGAGCTGGGAGAGCGCGCTGCCGAGCACGTCCTCGAACACCGAGCCGCCGCCCAGCGGCGACCACGCCATGGGCGCGAGGCCATCGGCGACGATGGCGTCGTAGAAACCGTCGAACAGGGCATCCGGATGGGCCAGCGAGAGCTTCAACTGGTGCGCCCCCAGGCGGTGGTGCATCGCCGCCTGCAGGCGCCGCCACTGCTCGGGAAGGAAGTTGGAGACCCCCACTGTGCCCACCTTGCCGGCGTCGATGGCGGCGTCGAGGGCGCGGCCGGTGGCCTCGGCGTCCATCAGCGGATCCGGCCGGTGAAGCAGATAGTGGTCGAGCCGCTCGACCCCGAGGCGGGCGAGGGAGCCGTCGATGCTAGCGCCGAGATAGTCCGCTGAGGTGTCGTAGTGCTTGACCCCGAACGCGGAGCGATCGCGCCTGGGCAGCACGATGCCGCCCTTGGTGACGAGATGGATCTGTGCCCTGAGTGCCGGGCGCCGCCGCAGGGCGTCGCCGAAGCGCTGCTCGCACTGCTGGTCGGCGTAGATATCGGCGTGGTCGAACCAGTTGAGCCCTTGGTCGACGCGGCGTTGCAGCCAGTCGCCGAGCGTCTCGGGATCGGCGAACTCGGGGCGCTCGTGAAGACGCATCGTGCCCAGGATGAAGGGGACGTCGAATACCGGCGTCTCAGTCATGATCGGATGCCTTGACGATGGTGGTGGCCAGCAGGTGCTGCCCGTCGGGGACCAGCCAGACAGGGTCGACCCGGGTGCAGGCGGCCTCGACGCAGAGGAAGCGTTGGCCGACCTCGGCAGGGGTGTCTCCCGGCAGGCCCTCGCCCGGATGCCACACCACGGTGGAGTCGCTGCCCTGCTTGGTGATCAGCAGGCGCCGCTGGCCGTCGTCCAGCACCACCGGGCGGTTGGACTGGTAGATGCGATCCAGCGCGCCGCGGATACCCAGCTCGCCCTGCTGCTGCTTCTCGGCGAAGCGCTCGAGCTTGTCCAGATAGCGCGCGCCTGCCAGTCCCTCGACGCGGCAGCGATGCGTATCGGCGACCGCGAAGTAGGTGTGCAGCGCGCCGGTCAGCTTGACCGGCGTGGTGCCGGTGTGGCGGGTGAACAGCTCGACGCTGAGCTTGTGCGCGTTGGCGTGGACCACCACATTGGGTGTCAGCTCGTCGTGCAGGCGTTCCTGCGGCGAGAGATGGATCTCGACCCCGCTGCCGGAGATATCCTCGTCGACCGCGTCCAGGCGCCACTCGGCGGTGCGCGCCGGGCCGTGCATCGGCCCCTTGCCGTCAGGCGACTCATCGGCGAACCACGGCCAGCACAGCGGAATACCGCCGCGAATCGCCCCCGGCAGCGCCTGTGGAGTGGGCGTCACCCAGAGCCAACCATCCTGCGGGTCGGGCACCGGCCGGTCGCCTGCGGCATCGGGCGGGAAAGGCAAAAAGTGCAGGACCTGCGCGCCCTGCAGCGAGAGCGCGAGTTGGCCCCAGTCGGCATTGATCAGCAGCACTCGGCGGCCTTCCCAGGTCGTCTCGCGCTGGCCGTCGGTCGCCGCGATCAGATCGGCGAGCGTATCGGGAATCATGTCACTTCCTCGTTATGCAGAGCTTCCGCCGCGCCCAGCAGGCCGGTCCACGGCGCCGTCACCACCCAGGTGGGGATGCCGGCAGTGTAAGCGCTCAGCCGTCCCTTGTCGGCAAAGGCGCGGCGGAAATCGCTGCGCGGCAGCCACTCGATCAGGCGCGGCGTGATGCCGCCACAGAGATAGACCCCGCCCAGCGCGCCCAGGGTGAGTGCGGCGTCGCCGCAGACGCTGCCCAGAATCTTGAGAAAGCGCATCAGCGTCTCGCGCGCGACCCGATCGCCGGCCCGCGCCGCACCGGTGACCTCGGCGGGGGAGTTGTAGCCGGGAGTGACGCCCAGCAGCGCGGCGTGGGCGAGATAGAGATCGAGCATTCCCTGGCCGCACAGCAGGCGCTCGATCGAGACCCGGCCATAGCGTGCGCGGAAGAAGTCCAGGATCTGACGCTCGCGCTCGTCGGTGGGGGCGAAGGTGGCGTGGCCGCCCTCGGTGGTCAACGGGATCCAGTGGCGCTGGCTCGGCACCAGGCCGGCCATGCCCAGGCCGGTCCCCGGGCCGATCACCAGCCGCGGGCGGCGCGGCTCGGCCTCGCCGTCACCCACCGGCGTCAGGTCCTTGGCATCGATATGGGGGATGCCCAGAGCCTGGGCGGTGAAGTCGTTGATGATCTTGAAGGTACCCAGGCCCAGCGTTTCCGCGACCGCCTTCTTGGAGAACGCCCAGTCGTTGTTGGTCATCTTGACCCAGTCTTCGTGCACCGGGCAGGCGAAGGCCAGGCACGCCTCGCTGGGGGGCTCGGCGCCGACCTTCTCGAGGTAGGCCTGGATCGCTTCGACCAGCCCTGCGTAATGATTGCAGGGCAGGGTCTCGATCGCCTGCAGCTCGACGCTGCCGGGGGCGACCAGGGCGAAGCGGGCGTTGGTCCCGCCGATATCGCCGATCAAGGCGAGTGTCGTCATGAGTGCCCTCCGGGCAGATCGGCGGCGTCGAAGCCACCGAAGACGGCGGCCCCTTCTTCGGCGCCGCCGACCAGTTGTCTGAAGCCGGCGAAGAGTTCGCGGCCCATGCCGTGATGATAATGATCCAGGTCGCAGATTGCAGGTTCGCGACTGGCCCATTCGGCGGCGTCGACCAACGCGCGGAGTTCACCGTTGTCCGGATCGAGGCTGACCACGTCGCCGTCGCGCAGATAGGCCAGCGGGCCGGCGTCGACCGCTTCCGGGGTGACATGGATGGCCGCCGGGACCTTGCCCGAGGCGCCCGACATGCGCCCGTCGGTGACCAGGGCGACGCGGTGGCCGCGATCCTGCAGCACCCCCAGGAAGGGCGTCAACTGATGCAGCTCGGGCATGCCATTGGCCCGCGGCCCCTGGAAGCGCACCACCACGATCACGTCGCGGTCGAGTTCGCCGCCTTCGAACGCCGCCTTGACCTGGCTCTGGTCGTCGAAGATGCGCACCGGCGCCTCGACGCGACGCTGTTCCGGCTTGACCGCGGAGACCTTGATCACGCCGCGGCCCAGGTTGCCGTCAAGTACCGCCAGGCCGCCGGTGGGGGAGAAGGCCCGGGCCACCGGACGCACCACCTCTTCGTCGAGGCTCTCGCGGGCCCCTTCGCGCCACACCAGCTGGTCGCCGTCGAGGAACGGCTCCTGGGTGTAGGCGTGCATGTCGGTACCGAAGGCGCTCTTGACGTCGGCGTGCATCAGCCCCGCCCCGAGCAGCTCGCGCACCAGCAGGCTGACCCCGCCGGCGGCATGGAAGTGGTTCACGTCGGCCTGGCCGTTGGGATAGATCCGGGTCAGGCTGGGGATCACCGTCGACAGCTCGGCGAAGTCGTCCCAGGTGATGGTGATGCCGACCGCCGCGGCCATCGCCACCAGGTGGAGGGTGTGGTTGGTCGAGCCGCCGGAGGCGAGCAGGCCGATCATCGCGTTGACGATCGCCTTGGCAGTGATCTGGCGATAGAAGGGGTGGTAGTCGCCGCCCTGTTCGCTGTTGCGAATCACCTGCTCGGTGCCGTAGCGGGTGATGGCGTCGCGCAGCGGGGTGCCGGGATTGACGAAGGAGGTGCCCGGCAGGTGCAGCCCCATCATCTCCAGCATCAGCTGGTTGGAGTTGGCGGTACCGTAGAAGGTGCAGGTGCCGGGGCTGTGATAGGACTCCGACTCCGCCTCGAGCAGCGCATCGCGGCCGACCTTGCCTTCGGCATAGAGCTGGCGGATGCGCGATTTCTCGTTGTTGGGCAGACCGCTGGGCATGGGGCCGGCGGGGACGAACAGCGCCGGCAGATGGCCGAAGCGGGCCGCGCCGATGAACAGTCCCGGCACGATCTTGTCGCATACACCGAGGTAGAGGGCGCCGTCGAACATGTTGTGCGACAGCGCCACGGCGGTGGCCATGGCGATCACGTCACGGGAGAAGAGTGACAGCTCCATGCCGGGCTGGCCCTGGGTGACACCGTCGCACATCGCCGGCACGCCACCGGCGAACTGGGCGGTGCAGCCCATGCCGCGGGCGGCCTGCTTGATCAGCTCGGGGAAGTGTTCGAGGGGTTGGTGCGCCGAGAGCATGTCATTGTAGGAGGAGACGATGCCGATGTTGGCGCTGTTCATCAGCTTGAGACTGTTCTTGTCGCCGGCGCCGCAGGCGGCGAAGCCGTGGGCCAGGTTGCCGCAGGAGAGCTCGCCGCGATGCACGCCACGCCGGTGCTGGCGCGCCATGCGTTCCTCATAGAGGCGACGACGGTCGGCGGAACGGTCTTCGATACGTCGAGTCACGCGGTCGATCGTGGGGTTGAGCATCAGGGTCTGCCTCATCGAGCTGTCGTGGTTGTTTGGTAAACTTACCAAAAAAAATGCCCGGTAGCCGTGAATGCGGCGTTGGTATTAGTCTTTCGGGGTAATATTTTTTCATGGCGCGATGTTCTAGACTGTCAGCAGTCAAGGACTATCGTCAGTTCAGGCTTCGAGACTGCCCCGGGTTGCCGCAGTGCCCCGGCCTCGTGACCCATCGATCGCCCCGTCCCGCTCGGGGTTTCGCCATCTGAGAGGAGAGAGCACCATGACTTTGCGTGTCGCCATCAACGGATTCGGCCGTATCGGTCGCAACGTACTCCGCGCGCTCTACGAGAACGGCTACCGCGATCGCATCCAGGTCGTCGCCATCAACGACCTGGGTGACCCGGCGCTGAACGCTCACCTGCTGCGTCACGACAGCGTGCATGGCCGCTTCGGCTTCGATGTCGGTCACGACAGCGAGACTCTGAGCGTAGACGGTGACAGTATCCGCATCCTCTCGGAGCGCGATCCAGCCCAGCTGCCGTGGCAGTCGCTGAACGTCGATCTGGTGATGGAGTGCACCGGGTTGTTCACCAAGCGTGACGCGGCCGCCAAGCACATCGAGGCTGGCGCCGCCCGCGTGCTGATCTCGGCGCCCAGCCCCGATGCCGACGCCACCATCGTGTACGGCGTCAACGAGCAGGTGCTGAAGGCCGAGCACCGTGTGGTCTCCAATGCTTCCTGCACCACCAACTGCCTGGCACCGGTGGCCAAGGCGCTGCAGGATGCCGTGGGTATCGAGAATGGTCTGATGACCACGGTCCACGCCTACACCAACGACCAGAATCTTTCCGACGTCTATCACAAGGACCCGTACCGCGCGCGTAGCGCCACCCAGTCGATGATTCCGACCAAGACCGGTGCCGCCGCGGCAGTGGGCCTGGTGCTGCCTGAGCTCAACGGCAAGCTGGACGGTCTGGCGGTGCGTGTGCCGGTGATCAATGTCTCGCTGGTCGACCTGACCTTCACCGCGGGCCGTGACACCACCAAGGAGGAGATCAACCAGATCGTCGAGAAGGCCGCTGCCGCCTCGCCGGTGCTGGCGGTCAACGCCCAGCCGCTGGTCTCGATCGACTTCAACCACGACCCCAACTCCTCGACCTTCGACGCCAACCACACCCGCGTCAACGGTCGTCTGGTCAAGGTCATGGCCTGGTACGACAACGAGTGGGGCTTCTCCAACCGCATGCTGGATACCGCGCTGGCGATGCAGGCAGCCGCCTGACCCTACTGGGTCGCCGAATGGCGTGGGCGCGCTGCGCCACGCCATGCTGACGGCCGCTCGAGGTACTCCCCCCATGGCGCTCTCTAGAGCGCCATTTTTTTGGCCCGATGTTCAGCAGGCCGACATCCTGGTTGTCAGCGGGACAACATCATGGCCCAACGCGCTCATGAGTTGTCCGACGTCGCTGATAGGCCTCCCAAGGCATGCGCCCTGGTATGACGAAGGGCGATCCAACGAGACTGGCAGTGGGCGCCGGGGCTGGTACCATGGCGGCGATTCTCGGGAAGCCATCCGTACAGGGCGCCTGACGGGGTCGGTCGGTAACCCGGGAAATATCGATTCAAGTTCTTTTAGCTGCTGCCGATAGAGTCAGAAAGTTTGAATTATACTTAGATATGCGCTTGAGACTTGGCCTGACGCGACTCTCTCCTCTAAGGTAAGACGGCTCTAATTCTCTAATTCATTATCATTCAACGCCGCGCCGAGGTTGGCAGTGCCATGCAGCAGACGATCCTCAACGCTCATCGCTTGATCGGCGAGACGCTTCGCGAACCCGGCCGAGAGCGGCTCGGACGCATCGTAGGGGTGGACCAGGCGCGACGTGTGCCGCTGGTCTTCGTGCTCTGGCAGGGCCAGCAGGGCATCCAGCGCATCGAGCTGAGTGTCGATGATCTGCGCCAGCTGGTCGCTTCCTGCGAGCGGCGTTATGCCACTGCCAATCCCGCGACCGATGCGGCAGGATCGGCGACGAGCGACACCTATCGGGACGCCGAGGTCGCGCCGCGGCGACGTGCCGGCCTGCGCTGACAACCCGTCTTTACCCACTGCGCCGCCAGTCGCTGCGGCAACATGAGATTGGAGCATGAATCGATCCGATGCCCTGGTTGGCGCGAGCGAGCCGAGCGACGAGGCGCAGCAGTGGCTGCGAGCCATACCGGCTGCCGTCTATGTGACGGACGCCGGCTGGTGGCTGGGAGAAGTCCGCTTCGTTGCCGATGCGGTCGCCGATCTGGGCGGACGCTCCGCCACCGACTACCTCGACCATCCCCAGCGCTGGCTGACCGCGATCGGTGAAACCAGTCGGCTGCAGGCGCTCGAGCGGCTGCAGGCAGCGCTCGACGCCGGCGACACGCAGGTGACTCTTACCTACACGCTGAGCCACGTCGACGGCTCCTCGTCTCGCATCGCCGACACCCTCAACATTCAGCGCGATGCCGAGGGCCAGGTCGTGGCGCTGGTCGGTGTGCTCGAGCGGGTGGCCACCGCGGGCGCCGGTGATGCCGCCTCGCGTGCCCTGCTCGAGCACAATCCTGATCTACTGCTGGTGCTGGATGCCGACCTCGCCTGCCGCGCGGCTGCCGGGGCGGCGGCGCGGGTGCTGGGCGCCAGCGCCGAAGCGCTGGTCGGGCGCTCGCTGTTCGAGTTGATGGCGCCCGAAGATGCGCCACGGGTACAGCGCGCTCTCGATGAGCAGGCAGTGACCGCGGGAGCGGTGCTGCTCGAGCTGCGCCTGCGCCACCGTGACGGCAGCTACCGCTGGTGCGAGATCCACTTCGCCGCCGACTGCGATGCTGTCTGCAGCGTCTCCCCCGGCTGGGTCGCGGTGGCCCGGGACATCACCGAGCGCCGCCGTCAGGCGCTGCAGTGGGATGCCTATGACGCCACCGATGAACTCACCTCGGCCCTCAATGAGCGCGCCTTCCTGGGACTCCTGCGCCAGGCGGTCGCGATGGGCGACGTCCATGGGCGGCTGTCGCTGATCGTGTTCGAGGTCGACGGCTTCAGCGATATCGTCACCCGCTGGGGGCGTGAAGGGGGGGACCTGGTCCTCGCCTGCATCGGCGAGATGTGTCGCGCCACCCTGCGCGAACGGTTCAGCTTCGGTCGCCTCGACGCGCGCGGCTTCGCACTGCTGCTGAGCGGCAAGTCGCTGCAGGAGACCTCCGCCATCGCCGAGCGGCTGCGCGCGCGTTTCGGTACCACGCGGGTCGAGTTCCATGGCCACTGGTTGGCGTTCTCGGTTAGTCTGGGCGTGGCCGAGCGTCGCCAGGGCGAGCCGCCAGAGAGGTTCCTGGCACGCGCCCACAGCGGGCTCGAGGTGGCGATGACCCATGGCGGTAACCGCGTTCAGCAGGCGCCCTGAGCGCCGCCTCGAGGGTTGAGTCTGGTCGATCAGAGGTGGCGGAGACGCGCGGAACCGACATGCGCGAGCCGCCGGGAAATACCGCGATCGGGACCGAGAGCCAGCAGGACACGAGAGCAACGGGGTTTCGGGAGCCACTGGAACACAAGAGTCAACGGGAGCGGCGCGTCACGACGACGCCCTGGCGCCGCCGACCCGCAGTCAACGCAAGGAGAACGATGATGGGACGACTGCTGCTGGCCATGTTCGTCAGCCTGATGAGCCTGCCGCTGTGGGCCGACGAGGTAGTGGGCCCCCATGTGCAGGGCGAGACCTTCGAGTACACCACCGGGGGCCAGACCTACAAGGGCTACCTGGCCTACAACGCCAGCGACGACCAGCCACGCCCCGGGGTGCTGCTGGTGCATGAGTGGTGGGGCCTGAACGATTACATCAAGCACCGCGCCGACCAGCTCGCGGCACTGGGCTTCGTCGCCCTGGCGGTCGACATGTACGGCGATGGCAAGGTCGCGCAGCATCCCGACGACGCCAAGGCGTTCTCCAGTCAGGTGATGCAGGACTGGCCGGCGGCGCGGGCGCGGCTCGATGCGGCGCTGGCGGCGCTGCGTCAGCATCCGGCGGTGGATGGCGATCATATCGCCGCCATGGGCTACTGCTTCGGCGGCGGCGTGGTGATGAACATGGCCCTGGCAGGCATGCCGATCGACGCCGCGATCAGCTTTCACGGCAGCCCCACCCAGGCGGTGAGCCAGCCACAGCCGTTCGACGGCCTGGTGCGGATCTACAACGGTCAGGACGATCCGCTGGTCGACAAGCAGGCGCTGGCCGACATGGCCGCGACCCTGGAGAAGGACGGTGCCAAGGTGCGCGTGGTGGAGTACCCGGGGGCGACGCACGCCTTCACCAATCCCGACGCCGACGCCCTGGCCAAGGAGTTCGACCTGCCGCTGGGCTACAACGCCGCGGCGGACGCGGCCTCCTGGCAGGCTGCGCTGCTGACACTGGACAAGGCGCTCAACCAGTAACCGCCACCGCCCGCGGTCAGTGACCGCGGGCGGTGTCAGCCATGCGCCGGCGCCGCGCGCTCAGTCGCGATGGTTGAGCGCCAGCACGCGCTGGGCCAGGGCGATCATCTCCGGGTCGCCGGTGTGCTTGTCGGGCACGTCCGAGAGCTTGACCACCGGCAGCCAGTGCTGCCCCTCCGGGCGCGCCTCGACCATCTTGATCACCATGTTCATCGGCGTCGCGCCGACGTCGTTGGTGAAGTTGGTGCCGATCCCGAAGGCCATGCCGATGCGGTCCTTGCAGAAGGTGTGGATCCGTTCGACCCGTTCCGGCGTCAAGGCGTCGGAGAAGATGATGGTCTTGCTGCGCGGGTCGATGCCCAGGCGCTCGTAGTGGGCGATGGTCTGGGAGGCGAAATCGATCGGGTCGGCGCTGTCATGGCGCACGCCGTCGAAGAGCTTGGCGAACTTCTTGTCGAAACTCTCGAAGAACGCCTTCGAGGTGAAGGTGTCGGTCAGCGCGATGCCCAGATCGCCGCGATAGACGTCGACCCAGTGCTCCAGCGCCAGACTGTTGGCCATCTTGAAGCCGAAACGGGCGCCGTGGAACATGAACCACTCGTGGGCATGGGTGCCGATCGGCTTGACCCCGTGGCGCATCGCCAGCATCACGTTGCTGGTGCCGCTGAAGGCGCTGCCGCCATGGTGGCGCAGGGCACCCACCACGCGATCCTGGACGTCGAAGGAGAAGCGCCGTCGGGTACCGAACTCGGCGATCTTGAGCCCCAGGCGCTGGTACTGCTCGATCTTGTCCCGGGTACGCGTCTCGACCGTGGTGTCATCGTCGCGGGGCACCTGGCGCAGGCGATACCAGAGCTCGCTGATCAGCGCCATCAGCGGCACTTCCCACAGGATGGTGCGATACCACAGCCCCTCCATGGTCACCGACAGCTCGCTGCCGCGCTGCACGATGGTGACCTCGTCGGGGTTGTAGCGGAAGCCGGCGAGAAAATCGAGATAGGTGGGGTCGAGGTAGGGACAGGTCTGCTCGAGGTAGCGCTTCTCGTCCTCGCCGAGGGTGAGATCGGCCATGGCGTCGACCGCGCCACGCAGGGCATCGCCGAAGCCCTCCGGGAAGGCGTGCTCGCCGCGGTTGATGAAGGCGTAGCGCGCCTGCGCGTAGGGGAAGCGCTTGATCACGGCGTTCTGCATCGTGATCTTGTAGAAGTCGTTGTCCAGAAGCGAAGTTAGCATGAAGTCTCGTCTACGGCGTGGTCGAGTCGCTGAGCCGGGGCTCTCCGGGGTGCCCGGAGGCGATTACATGAAGGCCATGATACCGAACATTGTCGCGACGAAGCCGCCGAACAGCAAAAGCCCGGCCAGCGACAGCAGAATCAGCAGGTAGCCCAGGATCAGACCCGCCAGCGCCCAGCTGTCGCCGGACTCCCGGCTCGCGCGGATCTGGTGGCGGGCGAGATGACCGCACACCACACCGCCCAGCGCGGCCGGCGGCACCAGGGTGCCGAGCACACTGAGCGCGAAGGCGACCAGCGCCATCACGTTGGTGGGACCTGGCGGTGACGGCGGCGGGGTGGGGTGAAGGTCGTTCATGGTATCGGTCGTCGTGATGTCGCTGGCGATGCCCCAGAGTATCGCACGCTTGCCGGACGCTCTCGACGTTTTCGGTGCCGCGCCCTGCGGGCTATCGACTAGGCTGTCAGCGCGGCCCGGCGGCATGAGCGGCACGCGCGCTCAACAGGGACGCGTTCAACCGGGAGGAGAGAAGCGGCATGGCACAGCAGGAAGAGCGTCAGGGAGCGCCGCAGGGCGCGCTGCGGGTTGCGCGGATCGATAGCCTGGCGGCGCTGGATGCGGCCAGCTGGAACGCGGTGGTGGGCACGGGCTATCCGTTTCTACGCCACGAGTTTCTCGCCGCCCTCGAGGCGTGCGGCTGCGCCTGCGCCGAGACCGGCTGGGCGCCGGATCATCTACTGGTCTATCGCGGCGCGCGGCTGGTGGCGGTGCTGCCGCGCTATGCCAAGGGTCACTCGCGCGGCGAGTACGTGTTCGACTGGGCCTGGGCGGATGCCTGGGAGCGCGCCGGCGGCGATTACTACCCCAAGTCGCTGTCCGCGATCCCGTTCACCCCGGCGAGCGGTCCGCGGCTGGGCGTGGTCGCCGACGAGTCGCGCGCTGCGGTGATCTCGGCGCTGGGCCCGGTACTGCGCGCCAGCGGCATGCAGAGCTGGCATCTGCTGTTCGCCAGTGATGACGAGGTGGCGGCATGGCAGGCGGACTTCGGCGCCCCGCTGCTCGAACGCTGCGCGGTGCAGTTCGCCTGGTGCGACGCCAGCTATGGCGACTTCGAGGGCTTTCTCGCCGACATGAGCTCGCGCAAGCGCAAGGAGATCCGGCGTGAGCGCCGGCGGCTGGCCGAGCAGGGCTTCGTGTTCGAGCGCCTCACCGGGGCGGCGATCGACGATGCCGCGCTGGAGCAGTTCTACCGCTGCTACTGCATGACCTATCTCGAGCGCGGCCAGCACCCCTATCTCAACCTCGACTTCTTCACCCGGCTGCGTGACGCCCTGGGCGATGCGATGATGCTGGTCAGGGCCAGCATCGATGGCCGTGCGGTGGCCGCCGCGCTCTGCTTCGAGGGCGACGACACCCTCTACGGACGCTACTGGGGCAGCGAAGTGGCAGCGGATTTCCTGCACTTCGAGACCTGCTACTACCAGGGCATCGAGCACTGTCTGGCGCGCGGGCTGTCGCGCTTCGATCCGGGCACCCAGGGCGAGCACAAGCTCACCCGCGGCTTCGCCCCGGTACTGAGCCGGTCGCTGCACTATCTGGAACACGATGGCTTCCGCGAGGCTGTGGCGCAGTTCTGCCGCGAGGAGCGCGCCTATGTCGAGAGATATCTCAAGCAGTGCCGCGGGCGACTGCCGTTCCGCCAGACACCGGCGGGCCATGGGGCCGCGGCGGATAACGATGATTGACGGCGCGCACGCCGTGACGAGGACCGACAAGCGATGGATTTTCTCACTGAAGCCGCCGTGCTGCTGGGCGCCGCGATCATCGCGGTACCGCTGTTCAAGCGCCTGGGGCTGGGCTCGATTCTGGGCTATCTGTGCATCGGGCTGATCGCTGGCCCTTCGGTGAGCGGTTTCATCTCCGAGCCCGAGACGGTGCTGCACTTCTCCGAGTTCGGCGTGGTGATGCTCCTGTTCATCATCGGTCTAGAGCTGGAGCCCAAACGCTTGTGGTCGATGCGCAAGCGCCTGTTCGGGCTGGGGTCGCTGCAGCTCGCCGGCTGTGCGGCGCTGCTGACACCGATCGGTCTGCTGCTGGGACTGGCGCCGAGCATCGCGATCTTTCTCGGTCTGACGCTGGCATTGTCGTCGACCGCCTTCGCACTGCAGGTGCTCAACGAGCGGCGCCGGTTGGCCACGCCCCACGGCCAGAGCGCCTTCGCCATGCTGCTGTTCCAGGATCTGGCGGTGATTCCGCTGCTGGCGTTGCTGCCGTTTCTCGCCGGGCGTGCGGATGCCGCCCCTGATGATATCTGGATCATGGCGCGAAGCGTCGCCATCGTGGTCGCCGCGATCGTGTTCGGACGGCTGGTGTTCCCGCGGGTGCTGGCCCTGATCGCGCGCAGCGATATCCATGAGATCTTCACCGCCGCCGCGCTCTTTCTGGTCCTCGGCATGGCGCTGGCGATGGAGTGGGCAGGGCTGTCGATGGCGTTGGGGGCCTTTCTCGGCGGCGTGATGCTGGCGGATACGCCCTATCGCCATGAGCTCGAGGCCAACATCGAGCCGTTCAAGGGGCTGCTGCTGGGGCTGTTCTTCATCGCCGTGGGGATGTCGGTGAATCTCGCCCTGGTGCTCGACAACGTGCTGCTGGTGATCGGCCTGGCGCTGGCGATGACCCTGGCCAAGATGCTGGTGCTGGCCGCGATCGGGTGGCTGGCAAAGCTGCCGCGCACCGAGATCCCGCGGCTGGCCACGGTGATCGCCCAGGGCGGCGAGTTCGACTTCGTGCTGCTCACTGCCGCCGTCGCCGCCGGGGTGATCGATCAGCGCATTGCCAGCCTGTGCATCGCTGCGGTCACGCTGAGTATGGCGGCGACGCCATTTCTCTATCAGCTGGGCGAGACGCTGGGCAACCGGCTCAAGGAGACGCGCCCCTACGACACCGACTTCGGTGACGAGACCCCGCCGGTGGTGATCGCCGGCCTTGGACGCTTTGGCCAGATGGTGGGGCGTATGCTCAAGATGCAGGGCATCGCCTTCACCGCCCTCGACCCCAACATCACCCAGGTTGAGTTCATCCGTCGTTTCGGGTCGCGGATCTTCTATGCCGATGCCACGCGGCTCGATCTGCTGCGCGCGGCGGGTATCGACAAGGCGCAGCTGCTGGTGATCGCGGTCGACGGCGAGAACGCGGCGCTGACCATCGCACGTCTGGCCAAGACGCACTTTCCTCAGCTCAAGGTGTATGCCCGTGCGCGCAATCGCCATCACGCCTGGAAGCTGATGGAGCAGGGGGTGGATGGGGTGGTGCGTGAGACCTTCGCCTCGAGCATGGAAATGAGCGTCGAGGTGCTCAAGGGCATGGGCTACCCCAGCTCCAACGCGATCAATGCGGTGCGTACCTTCCGCGATTTCGACAATCAGCTGCTCAAGGATACCTACACCCATCGCAACGACACCGAGCAACTGATGGCGACCGAGAAGGCCGCCATGGAGGAGTTCAAGTCGCTGTTCCAGCAGGAGCTCGACCGCGGCCGCGGCAAGGGCGGCGAGTCCGATCAAGCCGACGACGAGAGTGAGGAGAGCACCGATGATGCAGAGGCTGGCGCAACGTCTCGCTGAACTCGATGACACCTTCCGCGGCAGCCTGACGCCGCTTTCCGGTGGCGACAGCGGCGCTGGCGTTTGGCGCTTGGAGGCGGCGACGCCGCTGATCGTCAAGTGTGACCAGCCCGAACGCCTCGCCGGTGAAGCCGACGGGCTGGCCGCGCTGGCGACGACCGATACCCTGGTGGTGCCGCGGGTGGTGGCACTGGCCGGGGATCTGCTGGTGATGGAAGTGCTGGACGCCAGCGGTCCGCGCGATGGCGCTCGGCTCGGCGAGGGGCTAAGGCAGCTGCACGCCGTCACCCGTGACCCCGTAGCCGAGCATGGCTGGGGGCGCGACAATGCCTGCGGGCTCACCCCGCAGCCCAATGCCATGCTGGCCGATGGCCGCGCCTTCCAGCGCGAGCGCCGGCTGTTGCCGCTGGTGCGCGCCTGCTGCGACCGAGGCCTGCTGGACGCGCCACTGGCGGCAAGGATCGAGCGGGTCGCCGCGACGCTGGAGAGCTGGCTTGCGGACCAGCCGCCGTCACTGGTGCATGGCGATCTGTGGTCGGGCAACGTGCTGTTCACGCCGCGCGGGCCGGCGATCATCGATCCGGCAGTCTATCGTCACTATCCCGACGTGGACGTGGCCATGCTGAGTCTGTTCGGCGACCCGGGCGCGGCCTTCCACGAGGCCTATTGGGATGGCCGGCGCCCGGCCGACTGGTCACGCCGTGAGGCGCTGTTTCAGCTCTATCCGCTGCTCAATCACCTCTATCTCTTCGGCGCCGGCTATCGCGGCGGGGTGTCGCGGGCCGTCGACCGGGTGCTGGCGGCCTGAGCCGGCAGGAGCGAGAGGCGTGCCATGCGCGGTCGAATCAGGCTCGCGGACCAGCGCATGGTGTCGGAGTCGGCTAAAGTAGCCAGAATTACATCAGTAGCTATTAACCTATGAGTGGCGCCCAGTCAGGGGAGTCGAGTCACCTGGCCCCACACCGCAGTATGCTCAGCGTTCGCCGGGCAGATGGGCGATACGCGTAAAGAAGGTCTCGATCATGCGCGGCCCGGTCTCGTCCAGCGCGTACTGGGTCGGGTCGCGCAGCCAGTCGTGCATCAGGCCGCCGAACATCGACATCAGCATGCGGCAGGCGATCTCGGGGTCGACGTCCTTGCCCAGAGCCCCGTCGCGCTGGGCCTGTTCGAGGCGTTCGACCATGGTGTCGTAGCACTCCTGGGCCAAGTGGCTCTGCAGCCCCAGCATGTCGATGTCGCCGGAGGATTCGCAGCGGTGGAAGAGAATGGTGTGTACCCGCTGGGAGCGCGGGCGCTGCAGGCGCTCGAGGGCGTGCAGGCAGGCCAGGCGCAGGCTGGTCAGCGGCGCGTGGGGGCGCTCGGGGTCCTCGACATCGTCGAGCAGCTGGCGCAGCGGCATCTTGACCCGGTCGAGCATGGCGTGGAACAGGTCGGACTTGTTCTTGAAGTGCCAGTAGACGGCGCCGCGGGTCATGCCGGCCTGGCGCGCGATCTGCTCGAGCGATGCGCGCGAAACACCGCGCTCCAGAAAAACGATCTCGGCGGCGTCGAGCAGCGCCTCGCGGGTGGCTTCGGCCTCGGCCTTGGTGCGTTTCGGCATGGTGGTGTCGTCATGAGCGTTGATAAAGGCGGCGTGTGGCTCGATCTTTCTCGGTGGTGTCGAGTCCCTGGCGCGAGAATACCCCATTCATTGGCAAGTTTACATTCATGTATGTATGCCTGTAAGCTCGCCACATTCCCTTAGGCACTCTTTCCAGGACGGAGACTCATGCGCCCTACACTCATGAATCGCCCCATCGGTATCGGTGGCGCGATATTGCTCTCGCTCGTACTGTCCGCCTGCGGCGGCGACGAGTCATCCAGTGCCAGCGACAAGCAGCAGGGGCAGCAGAAGCCGCCGACCCAGGCCCAGGTGCTGGATGTCAAGGCGCGCGACATCGGGCTGTCCAAGACCTATCCGGGCATGATTCGCAGCGACCAGGAGGTCACGGTGATGGGGCGGGTCGAGGGCATTCTCGAGGCGCGTCACTACCGCGAGGGCAGTCTGGTCGAGAAGGGCGACAAGCTCTTCACCATCGAGCCCGCGCCCTACGAGGCGACCGTCGAGCAGCGCCAGGCCGATGTGCAGAGTGCCCAGGCCGAGCTCTACCGGGCGCAGCGTGATGCCGAGCGCTACGCGCGCCTCTACAAGCAGAACTCGGTCAGCCAGCAGCAGCGGGATCAGTCCCAGGCCGATCTGCGCACGGCCCAGGCGTCGGTGGCTCAGGCCAAGGCGGCGCTGGACAGCGCCCAGATCAATCTGAGCTATACCCAGGTCAATGCTCCGGTCAGCGGCATGATCAGCTTGAGCGAGGTCAACGTGGGCAATCTGGTGCGACCGCCCCAGCAACTGGCCACGATCACCCCGCTCAACCCCATCGAGGTTCGCTTCTCGCTGCCCGCCGACGACGCCTTCGCCCTGCGCCGCCAGCGTCAGCGCGGCGCCAAGGAGGCTGACGCCGCGGTGCTCACCGCGCCGTCCACCGGCTCGGCCACGCGCGAGCCGCTCAAGCTCTCGGGCGAGCTCGACTTCCTCGGCTCGCGGGTCGACGAGAACACCAGCACGGTCCAGGCCGAAGCCACCTTCCGCAATCAGGATGGCCTGTTCCTGCCCGGACAGTTCGTGCGCGTCACCCTGCCCAACGTCAAGCGCTACGGCGTCTTCGCGGTGCCTGCGGTGGCGGTGACCGAGGGGCTCAAGGGGCCACAGGTGTACATCGTCAATGCCGACGGCAAGGCCGAGGCGCGCTTCGTCTCGCTGGGCGAGGTCGCTGGCGACTGGCAGATCATCACCCAGGGGCTCGACAGCGGCGACCGGGTGGTGGTGTCGGGCATCGGCAGCATCTCGCCGGGTGACAAGATCGACCCGCAGCCGTTCTCCGGCAGCGCCGAGGACCCCCAGGACAAGGCCGGCGAGAACCCCTCGCAGAAGGCTGATGCCAAGGGTGGCGAGGGGGCCGAAGGGAGTCAGGACAAGGCCCAGACCGATGGCGGCCAGAACGGAGCCAACTGATGAATTTCTCCAGCGTATTCATCAGGCGGCCGATCTTCGCCACGGTCATCTCGGTCATCATCATCCTGATCGGTCTGATGGCGATGCGGACCCTGCCGATCGAGCAGTACCCGCAGGTGGTGCCGCCGACGATCAGCGTCTCGGCGACCTATCCCGGGGCCAGCGCGCAAACGGTCTCCGATACGGTGGCGTCGACCCTGGCACAGGAGATCAACGGTACCGAGAACATGATCTATCTGACCTCGTCGAGTTCCGACAGCGGTCAGATGTCGATGAGCGTCTACTTCAAGATCGGGACCAACCCGCAGACGGCGCAGATCAACGTCAACAACCGGGTGCAGCAGGCGCTCTCCAAGCTGCCCAGCGAGGTGCAGGCCCAGGGCGTGACGGTGGAGCAGCGCGCTTCCAGCGTGCTGATGTTCGTCGCCGTGACGTCGTCCAGCGACGCCTATGACTCGCTCTATCTGACCAACTACGCCAACATCAACATCACCGATGCGCTCAAGCAGCTGCCGGGGGTGGGGCAGGCTGAGGTGCTGGGCAGCCAAGAGTTCGCCATGCGCATCTGGCTCGATCCGGACAAGCTGGCGCAGTACGACCTGACGCCGGCCGAGGTGTCGGCGGCGATCCGCGCCCAGAACGCGGTGGTGGCCGCGGGCAAGATCGGCGCCGAGCCGCAGAGCGACCCCTCGCCCTACACCTACACCATCACCACGGAAGGGCGCTTCAGCAGCGCCGCTCAGTTCCGCAACATTCTGCTGCGCACCAATCCCGACGGCTCTTCGCTGCGCCTGAGTGACGTCGCCCGGGTCGAGCTGGGCAAGAACACCTACGGCATCCAGGGCTACGTCAACAACAAGCCGATCGCGCCCATCGCCATCTACCTCCAGCCCGGGGCCAATGCCCTCGACGTGGCGCGTGAGGTCAAGAGCGAGATGGCGACGCTCAAGAAGCGGTTCCCGCCGGGGCTGGACTACGAGATCCCCTACGACACCACGCTGTTCATCGACGCCTCGGTGCAGTCGGTGGAGCACACCTTCATCGAGGCGCTGCTGCTGGTTGCGGTGATCGTGTTCGTGTTCCTGCAGAGCTGGCGTTCGACGCTGGTGGCGATGTCGGTGGTGCCGATCTCGGTGGTGGGCACCTTCGCCGGGATGTATCTGCTCGACTTCTCGATCAACCTGCTGTCGCTGTTCGGGATGATCCTGGCGATCGGGATCGTGGTCGACGATGCCATCGTGGTGATCGAGAACGTCGAGCGCATCATGCAGGAGGACGAGGAGGCCACGCCCTTCAGCGCCGCGTTGGAGGCGATGAAAGAGGTCTCGGGCGCCGTCATCGCGACCTCGTTCATCATGACCGCGGTGTTCGTGCCGGTCGGCTTCATGGGCGGTCTCACCGGACAGATGTATCAGCAGTTCGCGATCACCATCGCCATCTCGGTGGCGATCTCGGCGCTGGTGGCACTGTCGTTCACGCCGGCGATCAGTGCGATCTTCCTGCAGAACCATCAGCGTATCCGTGAATCCAAGCTCATCCGTGCGATCAAGAAGCCCTTCGCGTGGTTCAACAAGGGCTTCGAGAAGGTCACTGACCTGTTCATGGCGATCACCAACTTCCTCATTCATCAGCTGTGGCTGGTGGTGGTGGGGCTGGTCGGGGTCGGCGTGCTGTCATGGATGATCTACGCCCAGTTGCCCAGCGGCCTGCTGCCCACCGAAGACCAGGGGGTGGCGCTGGCCTCGGTGTCGCTGCCGGCGGGCGCCTCGGTGTCGCGCACCGACGCCTACATCCAGGAGCTGAGCACTCGCCTGCGTGAGGAGGTGCCGGGGATCAACTACGTGGTCGGCATCCCCGGTTTCGACATCCTGTCGAGCTCGGCCAACACCGCCAAGGGTACGGTCTTCGTGACCATGAAGCCGTGGTCGCAGCGCAGCGTGACCGCGGACCAACTGATCGGCAAGATCATGCAGATCGGGGCCCAGATCCAGGGCGGCCAGACGATGGCCTTCAACATGCCGCCGATCCAGGGGCTGTCGCCCACCGGTGGCTTCACCGGTTACCTGCAGTCCTACGGCGGCGACTCGCCGCAGCAGCTGGCGGCGGCGGCCGGCAAGATCATGCAGGCGGCCAATCAGCGCCCCGAGATCGGCCAGGCGTTCTCGACCCTGGATGTCAACGTGCCGGTCTATCGCGCCACCGTGGATACCGACAAGGTGCGCAGTCTGGGTGTGGATATCTCCGATCTCAACACCACCCTGGCGAGCACCTTCGGTAGCGCCTTCGTCAACTACTTCACGCGATCCAGCCGTAACTTCCAGGTCTATCTGCAGTCGGAAGACGACTTCCGGCGCAACCCGGAAGACATTAGCAAGGTCTATGTGCGCGGCGGCGACGGCCAGCGGATCCCGCTCTCCGAGCTGGTCACGCTGACCCGTGAGAATGCGCCCACGGTGCTCCAGCGCTACAACGTCTACCCTGCGGCGCAGTTCGCCGGCGGGCCGGCGCCGGGCTACAGCTCGGGCCAGGCGGTCCAGGCGATGCAGGAGGTGGTGGAACAGACACTGGGCTCCGACTACGCCATGGGCTGGTCCGGGGAGGCCTATCAGCAGGCCAACGTGGGCACCGCGGCGACCCTGGCGCTCTCCTTCGGCGTGGTCATGATGTTCTTGATCCTGGCCGCCCAGTACGAGAGCTGGACGCTGCCGCTGGCGGTGGTCTCGGCGGTGCCGTTCGCCTTCATCGGCGCCATCCTGGCGGTGCAGCTCGCGGGGCTCAGCACCAGCGTCTACCTGCAGGTGGGGCTACTCGTGGTGGTGGGGCTGGCGGCCAAGAACGCCATCCTGATCGTCGAGTTCGCCGAGCAGCAGCGCAAGCACGCCGGGCTCTCGGTGATCGAGGCGGCCAAGGTGGCGGCACGCCAGCGTTTCCGGCCCATCGTGATGACCTCGCTGGCGTTCATCGGCGGTACCCTGCCGCTGGCGCTCGCCTCCGGGGCCAGCGCGGCGAGCCGGCAGCAGATCGGCACACCGGTGGTCGGCGGGATGATCTCGATCACCGTGCTGGCGACCGTGTTCGTGCCGGCGGCCTATGTGCTGATCATGCGCGTGACGCTGTGGCTCAGTGCCAAGCTCAAGCGCCGGCACGAGGGCGCTGACGCCGACGGACAGCGCTCGTGAGACAGCGCCGGGCGGGGTCGCTGACGCGCCCGGTGCACTCGATGACGTATCCGTACCTGCGCCGAACGCCAAATCGGCTACGCTGAAATAGAGGCAACCTCCCATGGAGGTTGCCTTTTTTCTTGCGCGTGCCACGGGCGCCGATGACGCAGGCAAAAAAGACGTTTTGACGCTCCCCCCGGTGCTGCCTTATACCTAGTAGGGACCGCCGTCACGCGGACATCGTCAGGGTGTCACGTCAATGCGCTATTGGTCTGGCTAGCACGTCGCGGTGGGTGGGCTAACGTCGGTTATCGCGACAGCCGTGCGCGGGCCCGCAGGATCAAGGTGCGGCCCAGGTCGTCAATGCAGGCTGACGCAGGTGTTCGGGAGGCTTTACATGGTAAAGGCCGCGGTTCAGGGAAGGAGAGCCCAAAACGATGAGCCGAGCGAGCGGCCACACCCCCGCGATCTAGTGCCGCGCGGGCCAGGTACGCAGACCCCCTTGCCGCGATTGCGGCCGGTCGCCCCCGGACGCGACCGGCGTGTTCTGTTCGTCACCACCGAGATTGCCGATTTCATCAAGGCCGGCGGACTCGGCGACGTCTCCGCCGCGCTGCCGCGTGCGCTCAAGCCGGGGTACGACGTGCGCGTGCTGATGCCCGGCTACCGGCAGATTCTGAGCGCCGGCAAGCCCATCGTGCGGGTGGCCCAGCTGCCCGCCAGCCACGCACTGCCGGCCTGCGATATCGGGCGTCTGGTGTGCGACGACGGGCTGATCATCTATCTGGTGCTTTGCCCATCGCTCTACGATCGTGACGGCAACGCCTATGGCGACGACTTCGGCGTCGGCTGGGCCGACAACGACATCCGCTTCGCGCGTCTGGCGCTGGCCGCCGCCGCGATCGTCAATGATCCGGCACTGCTCGAGTGGCAGGTGGATCTTCTGCATCTCAACGATTGGGCCACCGGGCTCACCGCCGGCTATGTGCGCTGGCTGGGGCGGCGCTACGTACCTTCGGTCTACACCATCCACAACCTTGCCTACCAGGGTGTGTTCGGGGCCGATCGCCTGGAGCCGCTGGGCATCCCGCCGAGCGCCTTCCATATCGATGGCGTCGAGTACTACGGCCAGCTCTCGTTCATGAAGACGGGGCTCTCCTACGCATCCCATGTCACCACCGTCAGCAACAACTATGCCCGGGAGATCACCACCCCCGAGTTCGGCTGCGGGCTGGAGGGGCTGCTCGCCAAGCGCGCGCTGGAGGGGCGGCTCAGCGGCCTGCTCAACGGGATCGATGATCGCTGGGACCCGCGCCACGATACTCACCTGGCACCTAACTTCGGCATCAACGACTGGCACGGCAAGCGCGCCAACACCCAACGCGTGCGGCGCATGTTCGGGCTCGACCCGAGCGGCGGCCCGCTGTTCGCGGTGGTCTCCCGGCTGGTGTCGCAGAAGGGGCTCGACCTCACCTGCGAGATCGCCGATACCCTGGTCGCTGCCGGCGGCCAGCTGGTAGTGATCGGGCGCGGCGAATATGCCATCGAGCAGTCACTGGTGGCGCTGGCGGGGCGCCACCCCGGCCAGATCGGGGTCAATATCGGTTTCGACGAGGGCGAGGCGCGCCAGATCTACGCCGGCAGCGACTTCCTGCTGATGCCGTCGCGCTTCGAACCCTGCGGCTTGAGCCAGCTCTATGCCCAGCGCTTCGGGTCGCTGCCGATCGCCCACCGCACCGGCGGCCTTGCCGACACCATCCAGGATGGCATCAACGGGCTGCTGTTCGACGAGATGACGCTGGAGGCCTATCGCGCCACACTGCGCCGCGCCTTCGATCTGTTCCACGCCACCGATCTGTTCTACGCCATGCGCCGCGCGGCCATGGCCGGGCGCCTGCACTGGCGCCAGGCCGTGGTGCCTTATCGCCGGCTCTACGCCGAGCTGCTGGCGGAGACCTCTCCCGCCAGCAGCAGCGACCACGGCAGCGCCCGATGAGCGGCGTCGGGAGCGGTGCGGCGTCCACCGCCGCGGCCTACGACTTCGGCGCCCTGCGCTGGTGGCTGATGGCGTCGATGGCGCCGCCGCCGGGGGTGCCCGACGACACCGACTGGCGCTGGGACGACGGCGACTGGATGCGGGTGCGCGGAGCGCGACACCATGGGGATCTGCCGCTCGCTTTCTACTGTCTCGATGCCGCCGAGTGGTACGCCTCGCGTTTCTCGCCGCCGCTGCGCTGGGACGCGCTGATCCAGGAACTGGTGCCCTACGTGGCGGATCTCGGCTTTACCCATGTCGCCTTCGACGCGGCGCTATTGGCCGAGCGTGATGCGGTCATTCGCAGAGTGGTCGAAACCTGTCATATCGCGGGTGTCGGGGTGGTGGTGAGCCAGCCTGTCACCACGTCTCAGAGCCTCGAGCGCTGCCGTCGGCTGCACGTCGATGGCGTGCATACCCCGACGGATGGCACGGAGGCCGGCCACTGCCGGCTATTCGTCGATGACGGTCGGGCGGATGTCACTCTCGTTTTCCAGCCCGCCTGGCAGGCGGCACTGAGCGACTATCTGGCGCGTCCGCCACTGGCGCGCTGCCGCCATCACGCTGAGTGGATCGCGGCGCTGACGCCTTCTTCCAGGGGGCGTGGCCTGCTGGCACAAATGCCCGCCCCGGAGGTGCCCCTGGGGGCGTGGCGCCAGCGCGTGCACGGTGACGCCTGGCAGCGTTTCGCCAACCTGCGGGCGGCGCTCGGCATGATGTGGGCGCTGCCCGGCGAGAAGTGGCTGGGGATGGGCGTCGAGCTGGGTCAGGTGCTGGCCGAGCGCTTCCCCGAGGCGATCCACTGGCCGCTGCTGTTCGAGAGCCGGCACGCCGGCATGCTGCGGCTGGTGGCCGACCTCAACCGCCTCTACGTCAACGAGCCGGCGTTGCAGATCCGCGACGACGGCGACAACGGTTTCGAGTGGCTGGTGCCCGACGATGGCCACAACAGCGTGGTGGTGTTCGCGCGGCAGGCCGACAGCGGCCATGCGACGCTGATCTGCGTCAGCAACTTTCAGGCCTGCGTGCACCAGACCTATCGCTTCGGTGTCCCGGCCGGCGGGCGCTGGCGCGAGATCTTCAACAGCGACAGCGTCTTCTACGCCGGCAGCAACGTGGGCAACGGGCGCAGCCTCAAGGCCCTTCCCGAGCCCAGCCATGGTCAGGCGCAGTCGCTCACGCTGACGGTGCCGCCGATGGCCACGCTCTTTCTGCGCCATGAAGTCTGGCATGGAGACACCCCATGAGTACGCCCTCCGCCGTGCCTCCGCCGGACGCCCGTGTCGATACCTTCGTGCCGCGCTACGGCGCCCACCCCGATGCCGCGGGCGGCGTCTCTTTCCGGCTCTGGGCGCCGAGCGCCGATCGGGTGCTGCTGGAGTGCGAGGGACAGGTGCCGGTCGCGATGACGTCGGCCGAGGCGGGGGAGTTCGTCGCCCGGCTCGACTGCCCGGTGGGCAGCGCCTACCGCTACCGGGTCTTCGTCGGTGACGACGACACCGGGCTGGCGGTGCCCGATCCCGCCTCGCGGGCGCTGCGCGATGGGGTCGACGGCTGGTCGCTGGTGACCGACCCCAGCGCCTACACCTGGCAGCACCCGGCGTGGCGCGGCCGGCCCTGGGAAGCGTGTGTGATCTACGAGGTGCACCTCGGCGCCATCGGCGGCATGGCCGGGCTGGTACGGCGACTGCCGCAGCTGGTCGAACTCGGGGTCACGGCGATCGAGCTGATGCCGCTGGCCGAGTGTCCGGGTACCCGCAACTGGGGCTACGACGGCGTGCAGCCCTACGCCGTGGCCTCCTACTACGGCACCCCGCAGGCATTCCAGGCGCTGGTGGACGCCATTCACGATCACGGCCTGATGGTGTTCGTCGATGTGGTCTACAACCACTTCGGGCCCGATGGCAACTTTCTACCCCACTATGCCAAGGCATTCTTCCGTGACGATGTGGCCACGCCCTGGGGCGCGGCGATCGATTTCCGTCGCCCTCAGGTGCGCCGTTTCTTCATCGATAATGCGCTGATGTGGCTGCTCGACTATCGCGTCGACGGCCTGCGCTTCGATGCGGTGCACGCCATCGGCGATCGCGACTTCCTGCTCGAGATGGCCACGACCCTGCGCACCCGGGTCGGCGGTGAGCGCCATGTTCATCTGATGCTGGAGAACGAGCACAACCAGGCGAGCCTGCTCGGTGGGGAGGGCTACAGCGCCCAGTGGGCCGATGACTGGCACAACGTGATGCATGTGCTGCTGACTGGCGAGGCGGAGGGCTACTATGCCGATTTCGTCACCGACGCCACGGCCAAGCTCGCCACTGCGATGGGCGAGGGTTTCGTCTTCCAGGGACAGGCCACGCGCAAGGGTGAAGCGCGCGGTGAGCCCAGCGCCTGGTTGCCGCCGACGGCCTTCATCGACTTTCTGCAGAATCATGACCAGATCGGCAACCGCGCCCTCGGTGAGCGCCTGAGCCAGCTGGCCGATGCCGATGCGCTCGCCGCCGCCACGCTGCTGCTGCTGCTGTCGCCCAAGATTCCGTTGCTGTTCATGGGTGAGGAGTGGGGGTCGCGGCGCCCTTTTCTGTTCTTCACCGACTATCACGATACGCTGGCCGATGCGGTGCGTGAGGGGCGGCGGCGGGAGTTCGCCGAGTTCGGTGCCTTCGAGGACCCGGCCCAGCGCGAGCGTATTCCCGACCCCAATGCTCAGACCACCTTCGCCGACGCCTGTCTCGACACGGCCGAGGCCGAGCGCCCCGAGCATCGCGACCAGTGTGAGCGCCTCACAGCCTGGCTGGCGCTGCGCCACGCCTGGGTGGTGCCGCGTCTGGCCGGTGCCCGGGCGCTGCGCAGCGAGGTGATCGGTGACGCCGCGGTGGATGCCTGCTGGCAGCTGGGGGATGGCAGTACCCTGCGTATCGCCATCAACCTGGGGCCGGCCGCGGTGAACCTCGCCGCGCCGGTGCCGCTGCTGGTCGCTTCGCACGCCGACGTGGCCGCGGCGCTTCGTGCGGAGCAACTGCCGTCCCGGCGCTGCGCGGTGTGGTTGGATGCTCGGGAGACCACGGCATGAGCGCGCACGGCGCGGAAGCGGCGGCGCTCGAGACGTTGGCCGAGGCGGTCGGATTGATCCTCGCGTGGGAGGCCAGCGACGGCAGCCACTGCACGCTCGATGCCGAGCGTCAACGCCAGATGCTGGCACGGCTGGGTTGGCCGGCGGCAGATGCGGTCGAGGTGAACGCAAGCCTCGCCCGCTGGCGCGCGCAGAGTGCGCCCTACGCCTGGCCCGCGCTGCCGCCGCTGCTGATCGCCGATGCCGATGTGGCTTTCCCGATGCCGCTCACGCAGGCCGCGGGGTTCGGCTTCAGCCTGCGCCTGGAGAGTGGCGAGACGCTCAGCGGCGAACTCGATGCGACAGGCTGTCTGCCGCCCATCGATGCCTGCGGCTATCACCGCCTGACCCTGTTCGGCCGCGACGGGGAGCGGCTGACACGGACCCTGGCGGTGGCGCCCGCGCGCTGTTTCACGCCCGCCGACGTGCGCGCCGAGGGGGCTGCGGCCCGGCTCTGGGGGGTGGCGGTGCAGCTCTACTCGCTCAGACGTGAAGGCGATACCGGGATCGGCGATCTAAAGGCGCTCGACGAGTTGTGCATCGGTCTCGCCGGACAGGGCGCGGATGCGGTGGCGGTGAGTCCGATCCATGCGCTGTTCGCCGCCGATCCCCAGCGTTACAGCCCCTATGCCCCCTCCAGCCGGTTGTTCTACAACGTCTGGCACGCCGCCCCCGAGTGCGTCTTCGATGCCGCCACCGTGGCCTGGGCGGCGGCGCCCGAGCGCGAGTCTTTGGCCCAGCGCTCGCAGGCCGCGCTGATCGACTGGCCGGCCAGCGTCGCGCTCAAGCAGGCCCAGCTCGAGCGCCTCTACCATCACGTGATGGTAGCGGAGGAAGCCCAACACTGGCATGCGCAGTTCGAGGCTTTCTGCGAGCGTGGCGGGGAGGCGCTGGAGCGCCACTGTCGTTTCGAGGTGCTGCAGGCCGAAGCCAAGGAGCGTGACTGGCGCCGCTGGCCGCCGGCGTGGCGTGATCCGCTTAGCGCCGAGGTGGAGGCCTTCGCCGATCGCCATGTTGAGGCGGTGCGCTTTGCCGCCTTTCTGCAGTGGTTGATGGCGGCCGGGCTCGAGCGGGTGCAGCAGCGCGCACGCGATGCCGGCATGGGAATCGGGCTGATCGCCGATCTGGCGGTGGGGGTCGATCCCTGCGGCAGTCAGGCGTGGAGCTTTCCCGGCGAGCTGCTGACCGAGTTCAGTGTCGGCGCGCCGCCGGATGCGTTCAATGCCCGCGGCCAGGATTGGGGTGTGGCGGCTTTTTCGCCGGCGGGACTGGCGAGCTCCGGCTACCAAGGCTTCATCGCCATGCTGCGGGCCGGTTTCGCCCACGCCGGCGGGTTGCGTATCGACCATATCCTGGGACTGTCGCGGCTGTGGCTGATCCCCCAGGGCGAGTCCGCCGACCACGGCGCCTATCTGCGTTTTCCCCTCGACGACCTGCTGCGTCTGGTGGCCCTCGAATCCTGGCGCCACCAGGCGATCGTGATCGGTGAGGATCTGGGCACGGTGGAGGCGGGTCTGCGCGACAAGCTTGCCAGCCGCGGGGTGCTGGGTATCGGCGTGCTCTGGTTCGAGCGCGATGGCGGCGACTTCCCGCCCGCCTCGGCCTGGCGCCAGGGCGTGCTGGCCACCACCACCACCCACGACCTGCCGACGGTGGCGGGGTGGTGGCAGGGGCGCGATCTCGACTGGCGCGAGCGACTGGGGCTGTTCGCTGATGGCGAAACCCGGGCGGCACTCGACGCCGAGCGCGCACGTGACCGGGCGCGGCTGGCCGCGGTCTGTGGCGTCGCCGACACTTCCGCGCCGGCGACGGTGGTGGATGCCGCGCTCGGTCACATCGCCGCCACCCCGACCCCGCTGACACTGCTGCCGCTGGAGGACCTGCTGGCACTGACCGAGCAGCCCAATCTGCCCGGGACCCTCGATGAACACCCCAACTGGCGCCGCCGGCTACCGCTGCCGGTGGCGCAACTGGTGACGCAGGAGGCGCTGCGGCGCCGCCTGGCGCAGATCCACGACCTGCGCGGTCACGCCGGGTCCCGACAAGGAGTGTCATCATGAGACCGATCCGGGCCACGGTGCGGCTACAGCTGCACGCCGGGTTCGACTTCGCCGCCGCGCGCGCCCAGGTCGACTATTATGCCGCGCTCGGCGTCAGCCACTATTACCTGTCGCCGATTCTCGCCTCACGGCCCGGCTCGACCCACGGCTACGATGGCGTCGACCCGACCCGCATCGATCCCGAGCTGGGCGGCGAGGCGGGGCTAGCGACACTGGTCGAGGCGCTGCACGCCCGCGGCATGGGCATCGTCGCCGACATCGTGCCCAACCATCTGGCGATCGGCGTGGACAACCCCTGGTGGCAGGATATGCTCGCCCGCGGCCGCGCCAGTGAGTTCGCGCACTGCTTCGACGTCGACTGGGGCCGCGCGGATCTCGACGGCAAGCTGCTGCTGCCGCTGCTGGGCGAGCGCTATGTGGACGTGCTCGCCGCGGGGGAGCTGACGCTCGGCTGGGCGGAGGCGGCGCAGCGCTTCGAGGTGCGCTATCACGAGCACCGCTTTCCCATCGATCCGGCCCACAGCGCGGCGCTGATCGCACTGGGCGGGGCCGAGGCGCCCGATCCCGATCTCAGCGCGGCGGATGTGTTCGAACCCGAAGCGATCCAGGCGGCGCTGGCGGCGTTCGACAGTCGTCACGAGAGCGGCCGCGCGCGGCTGCATGCGCTGCTCGAACGCCAAGCCTATCGGCTGGCCTACTGGCGCAGCGGTAACGATGCGCTCAACTGGCGGCGCTTTTTCGATATCACCGAGCTGGCCGGGGTGCGGGTCGAGGATTCACGGGTCTTCGCACTGTGCCACGACACTGTGCTGGGGCTGGTGGCGCGGGGCTGGATCGATGGCCTGCGTGTCGATCATATCGATGGTCTGGTCGATCCCCGCGGCTATGGACTGCGCCTGCGCGAGTGTCTGGATGCCATCGCCACTCAGCGCGGTGAGGCGCGCATTCCGCTTTATGTGGAGAAGATCCTCGCCGGCCACGAGGCGCTGCACGCCGACTGGGGCGTCGACGGCACCACCGGCTATGAGTTTCTCGACACGGTCTCCGGGGTGCAGCACGACCCTGCGGGCGCGGCGCCGTTCGGCGCCCTGTGGCGCGAGGTGAGCGGACGCAGCGGTGATTTCGCCGCCGAGGTCGCCGCGGCCCGCGGCGAGATGCTCGCCGGCCCCCTGTGCGCCGAGTTCGAGCGCTGTGTCGCCGCCCTCGACATCCTCGCGCGCCAGCAGCCGGCGACCCGCGAGCTGAGCACACCGGCACTGCGCCGCGTCCTCCAGGCGCTGGCGATCTGTTATCCGGTCTATCGCAGCTACGCCGATCGCCATGGCCGCCCGCAGGCCGACGCTGCCGACTTCGCCCACGCTCTCGAGGGAGCCCGCGCCCGGCTCGACGCGGCCGATGCCGCCTGGCTGCCGACGTTCGACGACTGGCTCGGCGGGGTGGCACCGGCGACGCTCGAGGCGCCCAGCCAGGCGCTGCGCCTGCGCGCTATCGCCACCTTCCAGCAGCTCACCTCGCCGCTGGCGGCCAAGGCGGTGGAGGACACCGCCGGCTATCGCAGTGCGGTGCTCTTGTCGCGTAACGACGTCGGCTGCGAGGGAGCCCACTTTGCTTACCCGGTATCACAGCTGCATGCGGCCAACCGCGTGCGATTGGCACGCTTCCCGCACAGCCTGCTGGCGACCGCGACCCACGATCACAAGCGCGGCGAGGACGTGCGCGCGCGCCTGGCCGCGCTGAGCGAGTGCCAGGATCTGATCCCTCGGCTGCGTGAACTCGCCGATGATCCGCGTCTGGGCGCGGGCGCTGCGGGTGTCAGCGGCGGTGATCGTCTGATGCTGTTGCAGATTCTGCTTGCGGCCTGGCCCCTTGGCCTGGCTGCCGATGACGATGACGGTCTGGCGGCGTTTGCCGAGCGGGTGGCGGCGTGGCAGCAGAAGGCGCTACGCGAAGCCAAGCTGCATAGCCACTGGTTGGCCCCTGACGCCGCCTACGAGGAAGCCGCGGCAGCAGCGGTGCAACGTGCCCTGGATGGCGGGCAACTGACGCGGGATGTGGCGGCGCTGGCGGCGGCGCTCGACCTGCCCGGCGCGATCAACGGCCTGGCCCAGACCGCGCTCAAGCTGTGTGCCCCGGGGGTGCCGGATCTCTATCAGGGCACCGAGTTCTGGGACCAGTCGCTGGTCGATCCAGACAATCGTCGCCCGGTGGACATGCCCGCACGGCGCACGGCGCTGAGCGCCGACGCCACGCCGGTGGTGGCCTGGGCACAGTGGCGTGATGGTGCGGTCAAGCAGGCGCTGATTCGGCGCCTGCTGGCGCTGCGCGCCGAGTGGCCGGCGCTGTTCCTCGACGGCGACTATGTGCCCCTCGGGGTCACTGGCCGGCGTGCCGATCATGTCATCGCACTGGCCCGCCGTAACGCTGACGCCACCCTGGTGCTGGTGGTGCCGCGCCTGCCGCGAGCGCTGCTGGCTGCGGCCGATGGCATGGAACTGGCCTGGGACGATACTCGGGTCGAGCTCGCCGCGCTGGGGCTCGATGGGCCCGGCACGGCGTGTCTGACCGCGACATCCGCGCCGGCCGATGGCCTGACGCTGGCGACCCACCTGACCGACTTTCCCTGTGGTGCCTGGCTGTGGCGTGACGCGCCGACATCCGGAACGCCATGAGGGCGGCCTCCCGCGCCAGACCCGCTAAGCTGATAAAGCGGATGGCCGCGCCAGGCCACCGACCCATGTTCACCGCGAGGCAGGGATCGCCTCATTTTTCGTCAATCCGCATATAGAGGGTGTTCAGAAAGTCGACGAGGAAGGCATTTTGTGAGCACCCTCTAAGGAGACATCGTCATGAGCAATCGGGAGCAGAGAGTCAGAATGCTGGCCTACCGGATCTGGGAGTCGGAAGGACGACCGGAGGGGCAGGGGGAGCGCCACTGGGCCATGGCAGAGCGTATCGTCGAGGCCGAGAATGCGCGTGAAGAGGAGCAGGAGTGGGAGCCGGCGCACGATGAGTCGCCCATCTTCGAGGGTGAGGAGCTGCCGCTGGAGGCTGACGAGCAGGGCATCGACGAGCAGCGACTGCCGTTGGACGACCCCGAGACCGAAGCGCTGAAGGAGGAGGATACCGGCGTCGAGGTACACCCGGCCGAGCCGCCGGCGAAGCCCGCGCCGCGCAAGCGTAGCGCCAAGAAGCCCGCCACCAAGCCGGCGGCCGACGCCGATGCGGCGGCCAAACCCAAGACGCCGCGCTCACGCAAGCCGCGCAAGCCCGGCGACGGCGCTTGAGGCCGGCGACACGTACGCTGAGATCGAGGCACATCCGATCGCGACAACGCTGGCAGTCGAATCGACGAGCGCAGACAGTATCAAGACAACGCCCACGGTTCTCCCGGAGAGTCATGCATGAGACAGGATGAGTACGAGAATGGCGCCCGGTTCGAGGTCGACCTGCGCGGCGGAGAGGCAGAGAGCAGTGGCATCGCGATCCAGGGCGGTGTGGTGCAGAGTTCGCGTATTCAGGAGGGGCTACCGTATCCGCTGGGGGCGAACTGGGATGGGCTGGGCGTCAACTTTGCCCTGTTCTCGGCCCACGCGACCCGGGTCGAACTGTGCTTGTTCGACGAGCGCGGCGAGCACGAGGTGGAGCGCATCTCGCTGCCCGAGTACACCGACGAGGTGTGGCACGGCTATCTGCCCGACGCGCGGCCGGGCCAGCTCTACGGCTATCGCGTGCATGGCCCGTATGACCCGCAGGCCGGGCATCGTTTCAACCCGAACAAGCTGCTGATCGACCCCTACGCCAAGCAGCTGGTGGGCGAGCTGGTGTGGGACGATGCCCTCTACGGCTACACCATCGGGCACGAGGAGGGCGATCTGAGTTTCGACGAGCGTGACAGCGCACCCTTCATGCCTCGCTGTCGAGTGATCGATCCCGCCTTCACCTGGGGCCGCTCGACCGAGATCCTGGTGCCGTGGAGCGATACCCTGATCTACGAGACCCACGTGCGCGGCTATACCATGCGCCACCCGGCGGTGCCCGAGGAGCTGCGTGGGACTTTCTCGGGGCTGGCGGTGCCGGAGGTGATCGACTATCTGAAGTCGCTGGGCATCTCGTCGCTGGAACTGATGCCGATCCACGCCTTCGCCGATGATCGCCACCTGCAGGAGAACGGGCTGCACAACTACTGGGGCTACAACAGCCTGGCTTTCTTCGTGCCGCACCCGCGCTACATGGCGACCCATCGCATCAGCGAGTTCAAGCAGATGGTGGCGCGTTACCACGCCGCCGATATCGAGGTGCTGCTCGACGTGGTCTACAACCACACCGCCGAGGGCAACGAGATGGGGCCGACGCTCTCGCTGCGCGGCATCGACAACGCCTCCTACTACCGCCTGATGCCCGACGAGCTGCGCCACTACATCAACGATACCGGGACCGGCAACACCCTCAATCTGTCCCACCCGCGGGTGCTGCAACTGGTCACCGACTCGCTGCGCTACTGGGCCCAGGAGATGCGGGTCGACGGCTTCCGCTTCGATCTGGCGACCATTCTGGGGCGCGAAACCCACGGTTTCGACGAGGGTGGCGGCTTCCTCGACGCCTGCCGCCAGGACCCAGTGTTGTCGCAGTGCAAGCTGATCGCCGAGCCCTGGGATTGCGGCCCCGGCGGCTATCAGGTGGGCAAGTTCCCGCCGGGCTGGGCGGAGTGGAACGACCGCTTCCGCGATGACATGCGGGCCTTCTGGCGCGGCGACGAAGGACGTCTGGCGGCCTTCGCCAACCGTCTCACCGCGTCGGCCGATCTGTTCGATCACCGCGGGCGCAAGGCGTTTTCGTCGATCAACTTCATCACCGCCCACGACGGTTTCACCCTGCGCGATCTGGTCAGCTACAACGACAAGCACAACGAAGCCAACGGCGAGGAGAATCGCGACGGCCACGACGACAATGTGTCGTGGAACCACGGCGTCGAGGGCGAGACCGATGACCCTGAGATCCGCGCGCTGCGCATGCGTCAAATGCGCAACCTGCTGGCGACGCTGATTCTCTCCCAGGGTACCCCGATGCTGCTGGCCGGCGACGAGTTCGCGCGGACCCAGGGCGGTAACAACAACGCCTACTGCCAGGATAGCGAGATCGGCTGGGTCGACTGGAATCTCTCGGACGAGGGGCGCGAACTGCTCGACTTCACCCGTCAGTTGATCCGCCTGCGCCGGCAGTATCCGATCCTGCAGCGAGGCCGTTTCATGAACGGCAAGCGCAACGAGTCGCTCGACATCAAGGACGTCACCTGGCTCACCCCGGCGGCGGAGGAGATGACGGTCGATAACTGGCACGACGCCGACGCCAAGGCGATCGGGGTGATCCTCAACGGTCACGCCCAGCCCACCGGGATCTGCCGGCTCGGCAACGACATCACGGTGCTGCTGGCGCTCAATGCCGGCGACGAAGACTGTGATTTCGTGCTGCCGGCGGTGCCGGGTGGCAGTGCCTGGGTGCGGCGCATCGATACCTTCGACCCGGCGGCGGCGGACGTGCGTTGTGATGTCGGTAGCGAATATCGGGTCGCCACGCGCAGCCTGTCGCTGTTCGAGCTGCAGGAGAGCGACGATGCTGCGACCTGATCCGCTAAGGTGCTCTAGGGCGCGAATCGACGAGGAGTCTGCATGAGCCGTCGCGAAGAGAGTCATGCCCGGGCAGCGCATGCTGCGGGCCTCGCTGCCGCCGACCTGGAGGCGCTGGCGCGTGGCACCCTGGCCAATCCGTTTGCGCTGCTGGGGCCGCACGCGCGGGACGATGGCCAGGTCGACGTGCGTGCTTACTTGCCCGGCGCCGAGTCGGTCACACTGGTCTGCAGTGACAGTGATCACTCACTGGGGGCGTGCCGAGAGGGCCCCATCGAGGGGCTGTTCGTGGGCGAGCTGGCGGCGCCGAGCGACTACCGCCTGCGCATTCGCTGGCCCGACGGTGAGCAGGTCACCGCTGACCCCTACGCCTTCCCGCTGCTGCTGGGCGATATTGATCTGCACCTGCTCGGCGAGGGGAATCATCGGCGCCTGGGCGAGTGTCTGGGGGCCCAGGTGATGACCTGCGACGGCGTCCTCGGGGTACGTTTCGCGGTATGGGCACCCAACGCCCAGCGCGTGGCGGTGGTGGGCGATTTCAACGGCTGGGATACGCGCCGTCATGGCATGCGCTGCCGCTACCCAGCGGGGGTGTGGGAGATCTTCATTCCTGCCATCGGTGCCGGCGAGCGCTACAAGTTCGCGCTGATCGACGTCAATGGCGAGCCACTGCTCAAGGCCGACCCGGTGGCGCTCTCCACCGAGGCGCCGCCGCTGACCGCTTCGGTGGTGGCGGACGCCACGCCCTTCGACTGGGGTGACGACGCCTGGCTGGCAAGCCGCGGCGAGCGCCAGGCGGCCGACGCCCCGATCTCGATCTACGAGCTGCATGTTAGCTCGTGGCGCAAGCACGGCGGTGAAGAGGGCGAGATCTACCGCTGGCCCGATCTGATCGACACCCTGATCCCCTACGTTGTGGAGATGGGCTTCACCCATATCGAGCTGATGCCGATCATGGAGTATCCGTTCGGCGGCTCCTGGGGCTACCAGCCGCTGTCGCTGTTCGCGCCCAGCGGGCGGTTCGGCACGCCGGCCGAGTTCGCCGCCTTCATCGATGCCTGTCACCGCGCCGGCATTGGCGTGCTGCTCGACTGGGTGCCCGGTCACTTCCCCTCCGACCCGCATGGGCTTGCGCGCTTCGACGGTACCGCGCTGTACGAGTATGCCCATCCGTTCGAGGGCTATCACCAGGACTGGAACACCTATATCTACAACCTGGGCCGGCGCGAGGTGCATGGCTTCATGCTCGCCTCGGCCCTGCACTGGCTGCGGCATTTCCATCTCGACGGGCTGCGCGTGGATGCGGTCGCTTCGATGCTCTATCGCAACTACTCACGGCGCGAGGGCGAGTGGATTCCCAATCACCACGGCGGTGCGGAGAATCTGGAGGCGATGGGCTTCCTGCAGCATCTCAATCAGGTGGTTGCCGAGGAGGTGCCCGGTGGCGTGGTGATCGCCGAGGAGTCGACCGCCTGGCCCGGGGTCACCACATCGGTGGCGCAGGAAGGGCTGGGCTTCAGCTACAAGTGGAACATGGGCTGGATGCACGACACCCTGAGCTACATGAGCCACGACCCGCTCTATCGCCGCTACCATCACGACCAGCTCACCTTCGGTCTGGTCTACGCCTTCAACGAGCGCTTCGTGCTGCCGATCTCGCATGACGAGGTGGTGCACGGCAAGGGCTCGCTGATCGACAAGATGCCCGGCGACGATTGGCAGCGCTTCGCCAACCTGCGCGCCTACCTCGGCTTCATGTGGCTGCATCCCGGCAAGAAGCTACTGTTCATGGGCTGCGAGTTCGCCCAGGGGCGGGAGTGGAGCCATGACCGCGAACTGGACTGGTGGCTGCTGCGGTACCCCAGCCATGCCGGTATTCAGCGTCTGGTGCGCGATCTCAACACCCTCTACCGCGAGCGCCCGGCGCTGCACGCCCGTGATACCGAGGCGTCGGGGTTTCGCTGGGTGATAGGCGACGATAACGTCAACAGCGTGTTCGCCTGGTGGCGTCTGGACGGCGAAGGGCGGCGGGTGCTGGCGGTGGCCAACATGACCCCACGGACGCTGACCGGCTACCGCATCGGCGTACCCACGGCGGGGCACTGGACCGAGCGCTTCAATTCCGATGCCGGGCACTATGGCGGCAGCAATGTCGGCAACGCCGGCGGCCTCGAAAGCGAAGCGACGGCCTGTCACGGTGAGGCGCAGTCGCTGGTGCTGACGCTGCCCCCGCTGGCGGTGATCGCACTGCTGCCACCGGCGTGAAGCTGGCCCGGGCCGTTCCCCGGCCCGGGTGAGCGCTACCGCGCTCCGCGGTTCGTCATAGATCCTAGGTTTTGTACGAAAAGTCAGCGAGCGAAGGCAAGACAAGGCAAAAATCGGCGAAAACGCGGAGTTTACGCGGTGTAAATGAGCATTTTTGACCGGGCTGGCGATCCAGCCGATTTTTAACGCCGTATTGCCGAGCGCAGGTAGTTTTCGTAAGGGCCTAGCCGACGACCATGCCGTCGCGCTGCGCCAGCAGCGCCCGGGTGACGCCGTTGGTCCAGCCGAAGCCATCCTGTAGCGGGTACTCGCCGCCGCAGGCGAACTCCGCCCCGGGGTAGAGCACGTACTTCTCCACCAGCTTGTGTTCCCGCTGATAAAGATCGTAGACCAGTGACAGCCAGCGCTCGGTCAGATCCTCAGCCACTTCGTGGAAACCGTAGTGGCGAAAGCCCTCGATCGCCATCCACTGCAGCGGCGCCCAGCCGTTGGGGTGGTCCCACTGCTGGCTGCTGTCGTTGATCTCGGTGGTGACCAGTCCGCCAGGGGCGAGCAGGCGCTGGGCCACCACGTTGACCACGCGTTCGGCCTGGCCAGGCGAGGCGAGCTGCAGGTAGAGCGGCACTACGCAGGCCGCGGTGAGGTGAATGCTGCGGCAGCCGCGCTGCCAGTCGTAGTCGTAGTAGGCGCCACGCTCCTCGCACCACAGATAGCGGTCTATCGCCATGCGCCGGTGCTCGGCACGCTCGCGGTAGTGGCCGGCCTCGGACTCCTCGCCGACATCGGCGCACAGCTGCCCGAGCAGATACTCGAGATGGTAGAGCAGCGAGTTGAGCTCGACCGGAAGGAAGGCGGTGGTGCGGATGGTGTGCAGCTCGCGGGTATCGTCCAGCCAGCGGCCGCTGAAGTCCCAGCCGCTCTCGGCGCCGGCGCGCAGATCACGGTAGACCTGCTCCGCCGGGCGCGGCGAGGCCTGGGCCAGCTCGTAGTCCTCACGATAGGACTCCTCGCGCGGGGTGGCGCGGTCGTCCCAGTGGCGGTTGAGCCAGCACTCGTCGTCCAGGCGCACGCAGCGGCGGTGGGTCTCGCCGGGCTTGAGCTGGGCCTCGCCATGCATCCAGAAGGCATACTCGCGCTTGAGCTGCGGCAGGTAGTCCACGGCGCGGCGCTGGCCGCGCTGCTCGAGTAGCGACACCATCATCGAGAACAGCGGCGGTTGCGAACGGCTCAGGTAGTAGCTGCGATTGCCGTTGGGCATGTGGCCGTAGCGCGCGATCAGGTCGGCGCAGTTGTCGGCCACCGCGCACAGCAGGTGATCCTCACCGCTGGCGGCGAGCCCCAGCATGGTGAAGTAGGAGTCCCAGTAGTAGAACTCGCGAAAGCGCCCGCCGGGTACCACGTAATCGTGGGAGAGCGACAGTAGCGACGACCACAACGGATGCTCGCGGGAGTTACGCGTGAGCACCGGCCACAGGCGGTCGATATGGGTCACCATGTCGTCGCTGGTATCCGCCTCGTAGCCGCTGCAGGCGATCGGGTCCTCCTCGAAATGGGCGTCGACGAAGGCGCGCAGATCGAAATCGGGGTTGTCGCGTTCGGCTTCGTAGGCCTGCATGATCTGCTGCGGCGGCACACGCGGCACGCTGTCGGCGAAGGTCTTCGAATCCTCGAACAGATGCGCCAGCGCGACCGCTTCGAACAGCTCGCCGAAGCGGTCGTGGGGGGTGACAGCGGCATCGTGGTACGTATCCCTGTCGGTGGTGGCCTGGAGGCTTGTCGGCATCATCGGTCCTCTGCGGCACGCTGAACGGTAGAAGTGATTCTACTCTTCATACTGCCAAAGTAGCCCCCCGTCTACCGGCAAGGAGGCACCGGTCATGTAATCGGCATCCTCGGAGGCGAGAAATGCGACCACGCCGGCGACATCCTCCGGGCGTCCGAGGCGGTTGAGGGGGATATTGCCGAGCAGATGCTTGAGCTTGTCGGGGTCCTCCTCGAGGGCGCTGTTGATGGGGGTCTTGATCGCCCCGGGAGCGACGCCGTTGACGGTGATCCCCAGCGGCGCCAGCTCGATCGCCAGATTGCGCGTGAGCATGCGCATGCCGCCCTTGGCCAGGCAGTAGCTGGTGAAGCCGGGGAAGGGGAGATCCTCGTGTACCGAGCCGAGATTGATCACCCGCCCGCCACGGTCGACGCCGCGCAGATAGCGCACGAACGCCTGGGTAGTGAAGAACACGCCCTTGAGATTGGTGTCCAGCACCTTGTCGTAGTCCGCTTCGGTCACCTCCCAGAAGGGGGCTTCGATCTCCAGTCCCGCGTTGTTGACCAGAATGTCGAGCCGCCCCAGGGCCGCTACGCTGTCGTCGATCAGTCGGCGGTTGGTCTCCACCTGGGAGATATCGCCGGTGACGATGGCAGCGCGGCGGCCGTGCCGGCGCACGCGCTCGGCGGTCTCCTCGGCACGCTCGGAGGGGCTGCTACCGCTGACCACGATGTCGGCGCCCTCCTGGGCCAGGCGTTCGGCGATGGCGCGGCCGATGCCCTGGGTGCTGCCGGTGACCAGTGCTACCTTGCCTGCGAGACGCATGTGCTGCTCCTGCTATTGGGGGGATCGAGTGTGGTGCGGGGGCGTGAGATGTCGCGCGGAGCCTGTCTGCGCCGCCTCGCCGCTGTGATGGCGTGTTGCCTGGATTTGAAGATAGAGCATCCGTGCCGATGACGCGGTGCCCCGGTGTGGCGCCGCGACGGGCTGGCGGCGTTGTCCGCGCGGCGCGCGGATAGCATGATGTGGGCCGGAAGAGATGACCACAGGAGTCACCGTGAGAGCATGGATACGAGGGGGCTTGGGTGTGCTGATCGCGCTGCTGGTGGCGCTGAGTCAGCCGGTCATGGCGCAATCCCTGGCCTCGCTGGTCGGGGCGGAAGAGAAGCGCGCGGCAACGCCGCAGGCGCCCAGTCCCCAGGAGCTGGAGAGTTCGCTGGATCAGATCATCGCCACGCTGGAGAACAGCGAGCAGCGCCAGGCCCTGCTGGCGAGCCTCAAGCAGCTGCGCCAGGCGACCGCCGCCGAGGCCCAGACCGAACCTGCCAGCGGTGGCTTGTTGGGGGCGCTGGCACAGTCTTTCTCGGTGCTCGAGCGTGACGGTCTGAACAACCCGATCAACTACTGGGGCTATCGGGTCGATCAGGCCGGCAACGATCTGAGCCGCCTGTGGGGCGACGGCAGGCGTGTCCCCATGGCACTGCTCGATCTGCTCTGGGTCACGGCGCTGTGGGTCGGTGTGACGCTGGCGGTGTCGGCGTTGTGGCGCGCCCTGGTCAGGCGGTTGGGGCTGCCTTGGGCGTTGCCGCAGGAGCCTACCACCTGGATGCTGGTGCGGCATCTGGCGCGGCGAGTGGTGCCACTGGCGCTGGGGTTCGGGGTGGCGCTGGTGGCGGTGCATCAGGCGACCTCGGATACCATCGGTGTCACCCTGGCCATGGTGATGGCCTACGTCACCCTGTGCGGCGCGGTCTTCGCGGCGGTCTGCGAGATCGTCTTCTCGCTGTTCGGCAGTGGGCATCGCCATACCGCGCTGCGCATCCTGCGCCAGCGTGGAGCTCCCTGGCTGTTCGCCCTTGGCGCCCTGGTGGCGCTGGGCGATGCCTCCAACTCGGCCGCCGTAGTGGAGCCGTTGGGGCGTGGACTGATGGCCTTCGTGTCACTGCTCGCCAACGTCTGTGCGGCGCTGCTGCTGGCCGCCTTCGTGCTGGTGTTCCGGCGGCCGTTCCGGCATCTGATGCGCAACCGGCCCTATACGCAGCGCCAGGAGCGCCGCGCCACCACGGAGATGCTGCGCCTGTTCAGCCGCGTCTGGCACATTCCCATCCTGGTCATGGTGGCGGTGTCGCTGATTGCCATGGTGACCTCGGCGGAGGATTCGCGTAGCGCCTTTTTTCGCGCTCTGGTGACCGCGGGCATGATGATCGCCACGTTGGTGGTCTCCGGGCTGATCCACCGTCAGCGTGAGAAGACCCAGGAGAAGCGGGTCTCCGAATATACCGCGCGGCTGGTCCGCTTCGGCTTCACCCTGGCCCACCTGCTGGCCTGGATGATCTTCCTCGAGCTGGCGATGCGCGTCTGGGGAACTTCGCTGTGGGCGGTGGGCGGCAGTGCCGGTATCGGCCAGCAGATCGCCCGCAGCCTGCTGGGGCTGGGACTGACCTTCCTGGTTGCCTGGCTGGTCTGGATCCTGGCCGACACCGCAGTCCAGCACGCCCTGCGCAAGAGCAGCCGGCGCCACGGCCGCCGCGCCAACGCCAGCGCCCGGGCGCAGACCATCACGCCGCTGCTGCGCAATACCATCTTCATCACCATCGCGGTGATCGCCGCCATCATTGCCCTGGCCAATCTCGGCGTGAACGTGACCCCCCTGCTGGCGGGGGCCGGGGTGATCGGCCTGGCGGTGGGCTTCGGTGCCCAGACCCTGGTGCAGGACCTGATCACCGGGCTGTTCATCCTGATCGAGGATTCGCTGGCGATCGACGACTTCGTCAACCTCGGCAATCACCTGGGTACGGTCGAGGCGCTGAGCATTCGTACGGTGAAGCTGCGCGACCTGGACGGGATCGTGCACATCATCCCGTTCAGCCAGATCCAGGGCATCCAGAACTACTCGCGCGAGTTCGGCATTGCGCTGCTGCGTATCCGTATCGGTCACCACATGAAGATCGACGAAGCGATCGAGACCGTGCGCAGCATCGCCGACGAGCTGCGCAACGACCCGATGATGCGCCACCACATCTGGTCGCCGCTGGAGGTGCAGGGGATCGAGAGCTTCGACGCCGGCGCCGCCATTCTGCGCATACGCATGCGCACTGCGCCGGTCATGCAGTGGGATGTGGCGCGGGCGTTCAATCTGCGCCTCAAGCAGCGCTTCGACGAGCAGGGAATCGACCTCGGCATGCCGCGCATGAGCGTGGTGATGGAGGAGAGCCGCGCGGCGCGGGACGACACGCAGCCCGACGCCCGGCAGCCGGAGGCGATCACCAACCCTGGCGTGCCCGATCCGCCGTGAGCGCCGGCCAGGGCGAGGCGCTCACCCGGGCCGGCCCGTCGCGACCCGGGATGGCGCGATGTGGTTTGGCCAAAGTCGTGTTGCGGTCATGGAGTGAAAGGTAAATAATCGCTGCCAACTTGCTACGCTGCGTCAGGATTCAAGGTTTTTTGTATCCGGGCGATAACGCAGGGTAACGATCGTCGCCGGCGCGAGCGCGTCCGGTGGCCACCAGGCAACGGGCCGACAGGCAGGGCACACCATGACTCTTCTCAGCATCTTCGCGATCGCCATCGGTTTCGGTGCCTTCGGGCTCTTTGTCGCGCTGCGCCTGTGTCGCAGCGACAAGAGCACGCCGGTGGCGAGAGAGCGCGTTGGCGCCAACGACGACACGCCGAGCGCCTCGCGCCAGCGCGCCTGATCCCAGCGCAATCCCCCCTTCCCCATAGTGTGACACCTCCCGGCGCCTCCCTCGGGCCAGTCGCGCTTCGACGGGTCACGTTGCTGCGGCAACTGCCGCTCTTGTCCCTGATGCTTTAACGACCCACGCCCGGCAGGATCTGCCCGCTGGCAGCATGATCGCGATACGCGCGCGTGCGCTGCGTCTGCCTGGCGATCACTCGCGCCTGGCGGAGAACAGCGCCACGCAGCCGACGATCTCGATCTGGTGATGGTCGAAACGCTCGGCGAGCGCGTGCTCCAGCGCCTGCGGTGTATCCGTCGTATTGGAGAAGATCCCCTTGGCGTTGTAGAACGCCATCAACCGGCGCGCCAACGGTGAGCGTGTGACGCCGTCCCCCAGGATGGTGGCGCCGAACAGTGTTGCCCCCGGCGCCAGCAGTGGCGCGAGGTGATCGAAGGCGTGTGCCTTGTGCGTCATCGGCCCGGGCAGGCAGTGCAGCAGGTAGTTGATGCCGATGGAGTCGAACGGTGCCGGCGGGTCTTCGATCGGGGCGAGAATGTCGAGTTGGCGCGTTTGCGGCTGCAGGCGCTTCACCCGCGCTGCGGTATGGGCCAGGGAGTCGGCGTTGAGGTCGAACAGCGTCAGCCGCGGCTGGTGACTCGGAAACCGGCTACGGTCGAGGAAAAATCCGGTACCCACGCCCACGTCGAGATGATTGGCGCTCAGGTGGCGCGCATAGTGCTCCAGCAGGCGCGAGGTCGGGCAGCGCCAGATGCCGCGATTGGAGAGTCGCAGCACGATCAGATCGTAGAGCGCCAGGTTGCGGCGGGTATAGACCGCCTGGCCGGCGTGGGTCGAATCGACAGGGGTGGGCATTGACGTTGTCTCTGTGGGCGTGCGTTTGTTGGCAGGCGTCTGTGGGGGAGGACAGGATTCGGGCCGTGACGCTGTTGGCAAGGGCGTCCGCTAGCGGGGCGGACCGGCACTCTCCAGCACCCAGTCGCGAAAGGCGCGCATCGGTTCGGTCAGGTGGCGATGGGTCGGGGTCAGCAGCGCCAGCCGTCCACGGCTGGGCAGGCTATCGGGCAGCGCCCGGACCAGGTTGCCCTGATCGAGCTCGGCGGCGAGCAGACGCATCCAGCCGAGGGTGACCCCCTGGCCCGCGAGGGTGGCGTTCATCAGCAGCTGGAAGCTGTTGGCACGCAGGGTGTGCAGCGGCGGCTGCCAGTCGAAGCCGAGGGAGCGATACCAGTGCTCCCAGGTCAGCCAGTCGCGGTAGTGATCCTCCACCACCATCAGGGTGTGGCGGGCGAGCAGGTCGGCGGGGTCGGCGACCGCACCGTGACGAGCCAGATAGACCGGGCTGCACACCGCGGCGACGCGCTCCTCGGCGAAGATCGGGCTGGCTTCGAGTCCGGGGGGATCGACCTCGTGGGGGATGTGGTAGTAGATGCCGAGATCGAATTCGGCCAGATCGAGCCGATAGGGGTCCTCGACGGTGAGGACTCGAATCTCGATGTCGGGATGCGCCTGCTGGAAATCGGGCAGCTGACGGGCGAGCCAGATCGAGGCGATGGTCGGGCTCGAGGCCAGGGTCAGCTGGCGGTCGTCGCCGCGCCGGCGCAGACGCGCAGTCTCGTCACGCAGTTCCCGCAGCAGCCGCTGCACCACGCGGAAGTAGTGCGCGCCGGCCGGGGTCAGGCGCAGGCCGTCATGCTGGCGTTCGAACAGCGGCCGGCCGAGATCCGTCTCGAGGCGCTTGATCTGGCGGCTGACCGCGCTCTGGGTCAGGCTCAGCTCACTGCCGGCCTGGGTGAAGCTCGAATGGCGGGCGGCCGCCTCGAAGGTGCGCAGGCAGGCCAGTGGGGGGAGCACGTCGCGAATGGGCATGGGGCGTCCGGAACCGAGTTCTCTCGGCCCCGGAGCATAGCACGAGTGGTGCACGCCACCTTCGGTCGCGACGTCCTGGAGCGGGACACTCAGATGGCGCGACGCGGGATCTCGCGGGCCCAGCGCTTCTCGCTGACCAGCGTCTCGCCCTCATGGGCGATCTGCTCGGCGCTCAGGTAGAAGGTGGTCTCGTCGCAGTGCAGGTGATAGCGGCTGACCACCTCGACGCCGAAGCGCGACTCGCCCGACTCGCGCCCGGCGCGGTAGGTCCACTCGATGTCGGCGCGGGTGCGGGTCGCGTCGCTGGGGTGGCTGACATAGACCTCGCGGGCCTTCTGCTCGACGCGCAGGCCGTGATCCTCGAAGCGGATATCGCCCATGTCGTCCTCCACCGTCACCGTCACTTCGCCGCTGCCGACATCCTCGCTGAGGGTGCGCCTTGGATGGCCCGGGCGCAGCGTCTCGATCCGGCACGGCGGCGCGCTCTCCGGCGGTTCGAACGGCATCGGCACGTAGGGCGCCTGGCAGATCGGCAGTGACAGCGTCGGCGTGCCGGCCTCGAGGGTGAGATCCGCACGTCGCGGCGGCGACCACACCAGCGGAAAGCTGGCGCTGGAGAGCGCCAGGCGCAGACGATGCCCGGGGGGCAGCCGGTAGCCGATCAGGTCCAGCGCCAGATCGATCTCCATGCGCTCGCCGGGGACCGGTGGGGTGAGCGTGGCCGGGTCGTCGCGGAGGGACAGATTGAGCGTGGCGTAGCTGATCAGCGCGCTCTCCCCGCTGGGGGCGACATCGCACAGGCGCACGTGCAGCTGGCCACAGCGCTCGGTGCTGCTCAGGCTGGCGCGCAGCCTGGGCTGGCCGAGCAGGTCGAGCCCTTCGGCGTAGGGCGCGGAGTCGAAGGTCAGCGCCAGGCCGTCGTCGCGGCGCTGATCCGGCGGGAAGTCGGCGCCGAACCACAGCGGGATATACTCGCCCTGCAGCGCGCCGGCGGTCAGCGGCGAAGCGATCGCGCGGTCCTCGCTCAGACGTCCTTGCGGCACCAGGCCGGCATCGCCGAGGGTGAGCGGTTGCCACGCGATCTCCTCGGCCGGGGCGGGCCAGGCGCGGGTCTGCACCCATCGGCCCGGACGCTCAAGATACTTGGGTGCCGGCGGCACGCCATCCTGCAGATAGAAGGTGCAGGGCGGCTCGTCCATGATCCCGGTGTCGATCCCCTTGAGCCAGTAGTCCCACCAGCGCAGCGCCTCCTGCAGAAAGCCGATGGCCGGGTCGGGAATCGCAAAGTGGGGGTACTTGTGCATCCAGGGGCCGAGCAGCGCCTTCTTCGGGCAGGAGAGGTGCTCCATCATCCGCGGAATGGTGTTGACGTAGGAGTCCGCCCAGCCGCTGATCATGTAGACCGCAGCTTCGATGTCGGCGTAGCGCTCGCAGATCGAGCCATGCTGCCAATAGGCGTCGCGCTGCTGATGACGCAGCCAGGGCTCGGCCAGTAGCGGCATGTTGTCGAGGCGCTGCTTCCACAGCTCTCGCCAGCGTTCTCCGACCAGTGCCGGGTCGGGTACGGCCGCGGAGAAGCTCAGCATGGTCGCCGCCCAGCCCAGGTTCTCCAGCAGCATGTTGCCGCCCTTGTAGTGGATATCGTCGGCGTAGCGGTCGTCGGTGGAGCAGAGGGTGATGATCGCCTTGAGGGGTTCGGGTCTGAGCGCGGCCAGCTGCAGGCTGTTGAAGCCGCCCCAGGAGATACCCATCATGCCGAGGTTGCCATCGCACCACGGCTGCGCGGCGATCCAGTCGATCACTTCCAGCGCGTCGGCCTGCTCCTGGGGCGCGTACTCATCCTCCATCAGACCATCGGACTCGCCGTTGCCGCGCATGTCGACACGCACACAGGCGTAGCCGTGGCCGGCGAGCCAGGGGTGGGTGAGTTCATCGCGCACCGCGGTGCCATCGCGCTTGCGGTAGGGCAGGTACTCGAGGATCGCCGGCACCGGCGCCGCTTCGGCGTTTTCGTCCGGTGTGCCAATGGCTCCTTCGGGTAACCAGATACGGGCGGCCAGGCGCGTGCCGTCTGCCAGCACGATCCACTGGTTCTCGATTTCGCGTACGCGGTGTGGGAAGTCCTGTTTGATCTTCATGCCTTGTCCTTGGCTGCGTGGGAAGGAGTCGACGGTGTCGGTACGACGTCGAGCCGCTCGGGATGCTTGAGCCAGACCCACAGCGAACCCGAGGCCAGCAGCACGATCAGCATCGACGGCAGTCCGCCGAGGTTGGAGAGCATCTTGATGCCGTCGATACCGACGAAACTGACCATGACCCAGGAGACCAGGCCGACGATCACGCCCCAGATCACCTTCATCGTGACGCCGGCGTTGAGATCGGAGTCGGCGGTCAGGCCGCGGGTGCAGAGATTGCCGATGGCGTCGGTCTGCGAGTCGGCGGCGGTGACGTAGGAGATGTAGGCGATGAACAGCAGCAGCGGCACCCACACCTGGGAGAGCGGCAGGTGGCGGAAGAGTTCGTAGAGCACGTTCTCCACCCCGCGCTGATCGAGGATGGCGTAGAGATCGGTGCCGCTCTCGCCGGCTCCCAGATGCGACTGGAAGTAGAGTGCGGTGCCCGAGAAGATCAGGATCCAGACACAGGCGAACAGCGCCGGATAGAGCAGGTTCACGCGCAGGAATTCGCGTACCGTGTAGCCGCGCGAGATCTTGCCCAGAAACAGCGCTGCCACCGGCGCCCAGGCGAACCACACCGCCCAGTAGAAGATCGACCACCACTGCGGCCACTGATCACTTCCCGCAGCGCCGGTGAACAGGCTCTTGGTGAAGAAGTTGTCGAGATAGATGCCGAACGATTCCACCCCCAGGGCCAGACAGAAGACCGTGGGGCCGACCACGAACACGAAGATACCGAGGATCAGCAGCAGCAGTGCGTTGAGCGACGACAGCCGGGCAATGCCCTTCTGCAGGCCGCTGGCGGCGGAGAGCACGAAGGTGACCACGATAATGGCGATGATCACGCCCAGACGCAGTGGGCTGGTCTCGCCGCCCAGATACTGGCCCACGCCGCCGGCCAGGGTCAGGGCGCCGGTGCCCAGCGACGACGCCATGCCGGCGACCAGGGCATAGAGCGATACCGCATCGATCAGCCCGGCGAAGCGCTTCACCCGCGGCCCGAACAGCGGCTCCAGCATGCTCGAGATCGAGAAGCGCAGGCGCAGATTGTAGAAGGCCAGGGCAAAGATCAACGCCGGCACGGCGTAGATCGCGTAGGGCGTGAACGACCAGTGCAGGAACATGGTCGACATGGCGAACAGCATGGCGTCGCTCGACCCCGCTTCCAGTCCACTGGAGGCCGGCGGCTCCATGTAGTGGTAGAGCGGCTCGGCGGTGGTCCAGAACAGCACCCCCACGGCCAGGGTGGTGCACAGGGTGATCGAGAACCAGCGCAGCGGCGAGAGCAGCGGGGTGGCCTCGGCGCCACCGATGCGTACACGGCCGAGGGGCGAGACATAGATGATCAGCGCCATGATCAGCAGATAGAGACTGCCCAGGCTGAACAGCCACGAGAAGTTGTCGAGCACCGCGGCGTTGAGCGCGCTGGCGGTGGCGAGGAAGGCGTCGAGATCGACATAGCTGGCGACCACGGCGCCCAGCAGGATCAGGAAGGTCGGCCAGAATACCAGCGGCCGCAGCGAGGTTTGCATACCCATCTCCGGTTATCGTTATCGTGTGGCGGCAGGCGCGCAGCATGCGCTGTCGTCATGGCGATATACCCTAACCGCTGCCGCGGGGCATCCTTCAAGCGGCGGCTGGGAATGGGGGTATGCGCCCAGCGCATGCCTGGCCGGCAAGCGGGCGGCAGGCCCCGGCGCGACGATCGGCTAAGATGGGCCCCGGACGAGACGCAAGAGGCGCGACAGGAGCGACGATGGAACCCGAGGATCTGAACAAGCTGGTGAGTGTGCGCATGCCGTTCGGCAAGTACGAAGGCCGCCTGATCGCCGATCTGCCTGGCCCCTATCTGGCCTGGTTCGCCCGCGAGGGCTTTCCCCGTGGGGAGATCGGCCAGCTTCTGGCGCTGATGCACGAGATCGACCACAACGGCCTCAGCGATCTGCTCGAGCCGCTGCGCCGCCGCGGTTAGGGAAACGCTACATAAATCGACGAGCGAGATGAAGCGCAAGGCGCATGGAACACAGAACGCGAGACATAACATGGGGTTAGGCGAGTGTTCGAGTACCACGCAACGCAGCGATTCGCTGGCGCAGGCATTTATGCAGCGTTTCCTTAGGCCAGTAGCCGGCCAAGTAGATGGGCCACCACCAGGCCCACGGTGATCGCGGCAGTGAGCCACAGGCGGCGGGGTTTGCGCTGCTGATAGTGCTGCAGGGCGACATCGAGCTTGCGGGTCAACTGCGCCTGGCGTGTGGTGGGCGCGCCGGGCGGCGAGAAGTCGTTGGCGGCGTCGCCGTGCCAGTGCGGCGCATGGGTCAGTCCCAGGCCGGCGCGCAGGCGGCCGATATCGCCCAGCAGCTGGTGCATGTCGTCGTATTCGGCGCGGCGTTCGGGGGAGCCCAGTGCGGCCTGGGCATCCGCCTTGAGCGATTGATTGGCACAGTGGCGGATGGCGTGTTCGATCTCCTCCGCGGTGGCGGTGGGTGGGATGCCGAGTCGTAGATAGAGATCACGCATGCTGCATCAACAGGTCGTAGGCGTTCTTGATGCGCTGGAAGCGCTGCGAGGCGAGGTTGATCCGCCACTCGCTCTGACCGTGGAAACGGTCGGGGTGGTGGCGTTGGGCCAGGCGCCGATAGGCGAGTTTGATCTCCCGCGGTGAGGCGCTGGTGTCCAGCTCCAGTTCGATCAGCGCGCGGCGGATGGGGTAGGAGGGCGCGTCGAAACCGGCGCGCTGGCGCTGCCGGCTCTGCTCGCGCTGCCACTGGCGCTGTTGCTCTTGGTGCTGACTTTCCTGCTCCTGGCGCTGTCGCTCTCGGCGCTGGCGTTCCTGGTACTGGCGCTGCTGCTGCTCCTGGCGTTGACGCTGTGCGGCTTCTTCGCGCTGGCGCTGGGCCTGTTCGCGCTGGCGCTGAGCCTGTTCGCGGCGCAGGGCTTCCGCCTCGGCCTGGCGCCGCGCCTGTTCACGCTGCTGAGCTTGTGCCTCGGCCTGGCGCTTGGCGTGGGCCTGGGCACGGCGTTCGCGCTCGGCCTGCGCCGCCGCCTCTCGCTGCTGTTCGCGTTCGCGGGCCTGCTGGGCCTGCTGGCGGCGCCACTGCTGCTGTTGCTTGTGTTCGCGCCACTGGTTCTCGGCCAGGCGCCGGACCCGGTCCCGCCAGGAGCCGCGATACTCGCCGGCGTTGGCCTGGGTCGAGCCGGTATCACCTTCCTCGACTTCCGCGGTGTCCTCGGCCTCCGGTTCGACGGGCTGCCAGTGGCTGCGGTGGCTGAGATCCTCGGGCGCGGCCAGGGTCCGGCCGGTGACCTCACGGTAGAGCGCGCGCAGGGCGTCCGGCGAAACCCCGGAGAGATCGGCCAGGAAACGCAGGATATGGTGATTGCGCAGACTCAGCGCGCCGTCGCTGGTGGCGAGAACCACCGCCTGGCGCAGAAAGGCGATGATCGGCCCGGTCTGTTCCTTCGTCAGCACCTCGGCGGCGAGCTGGACGTCGCCCAGATCCTGTCGCCTGGCCGCCGCCAGCAGCGTCTCCAGATCACGGCGGTGATGCGCGCGCGCGGCCAGACGTTCGAGATAGCGGCGGTCTTCATCGAGCGGGACGTGCTTGTTGGCAAAGACCCAGCACAGCAGCAAGAGCTCGGCGCTCTCACGCTGATGGGGGCTCTTCACGAGCAGCGACTCGAAGGCTGAGAAGCCGGTGGCGACCATGGGCGTTCCGCATGAGCCGATGCGGGGCATCGGTTAGCTGTTGTTTGTCGCCGAGTATACCCAAATCGACCACCCCGACGTCAGCCTCTAAAGCCGCGGTCGATCGACGCTGCGCCTCAGCTCATGCCCGAGCGCTTGGCGAGATTCTCCGGGCCGAAGGAGTCGGGCAGCAGTGTGTCCATGGTGTAGCGCTTGAGCGGCTGGCCGTCGCCGTCGAGCACCACGATCGTGGTCTCGGGGGTGGCGAATTCGCGGATGCGCTGACGGCAGTCGCCACAGGGCGTGCACAGGTGCTCGCCGGGGCCGATCACGTAGATCTCGCGGATACGCTGCTCGCCGTTGGAGACCAGTGCGGCGATGGCGCTGGCCTCGGCACACAGCCCCTTGTAGTTGGCACTCTCGACGTTGCAGCCGACGTAGGTCTGGCCGCTGGCGCCGATCAGGACCGCCCCCACCGGGTGGGCGGAGTAGGGCACGTAGGCGTTGGCACGCACGGCGAGTGCGGCCTGGCGGATGCTCTCGGGGACCGTGATGTCGCTGGGTTCAGTCATGGCTCGGTTCCTGGTCGTCGCGCAGCAGACCTTCCAGGGTGATCGCCATCATCTCGGCGAACCCGGTCTGGCGGGTCTGGGCGTCGAGCGCTTCGTGCTTGAGGATATGGTCGGAGACGGTGCACACGGTCAGCGCGCGGGCGCCGAACTCGGCGCAGACGCCGTAGAGGCCGGCGGCTTCCATCTCCACGCCGAGGATGCCGTGGCGCTGCAGGGTGTGGAAGAAGGCGTCGTCCGGGGTGTAGAACAGGTCCGCCGAGAACAGGTTGCCCACCTTGACTCGGGTGCCACGCTCGCGGGCGGCGTCCACCGTGTGGCGGGTCAGGGCGAAATCGGCGATGGCGGCGAAGTCGTGGCCGCCGAAGCGGGTGCGGTTGACGCCGGAGTCGGTGCAGGCGCCCATGCCGATGACGATATCGTTGACGCCGACATCGTCGCGCACCGCGCCGCAGGAGCCCACGCGCACCAGACGCTGGACGCCGTACTCGGTGATCAGCTCCTTGGCGTAGATGGAGAGCGAGGGGATGCCCATGCCGCTGCCCATCACCGAGATGCGGCGGCCGCGGTAGGTGCCGGTGAAGCCGAGCATGTTGCGCACGCGGTTGACGCAGACGACGTCGTCGAGAAAGGTCTCGGCGATGAACTGGGCGCGTAGCGGATCGCCCGGCATCAGCACGGTGTCGGCAAAATCGCCCTCGCGGGCTTCGATATGCGGGGTTGGCATGTCAGTCTCCTGAAGATCGCGCGGCCAGTAGTGAGGTGCCGTAGTCCATGGCGTCCAGGTCGAAGAACTCGGCCAGGGTCTGGCCGATATCGGCGTAGGTGTCGCGGGCGCCGAGGTCGCCGCTGGGGCCACCGCTGGCGAGCAGTACCGGCACCTGCTCGCGGGTGTGGTCGGTGCCGCGCCAGGTCGGGTCGTTGCCGTGGTCGGCGGTGAGGATCAGCAGGTCTTCGGGGGCCAGCCTGGCCAGCAGTTCGGGCAGGCGGCGGTCGAAGGCTTCCAGTGCGCTGGCATATCCCTCCGGGTCCCGGCGGTGGCCGTAGAGGGTGTCGAAGTCGACGAAATTGGTCATCACCAGCGTGTCCACGTCGGTCTTTCGGGCGTCGTCGATCGCCGTCAGGGTCGCCGCGAACAGGGCCTCGAAGCCGTGCGCCTTGCGCACCTCGCTGATGCCGCAGTGGGCGTAGATATCGCCGATCTTGCCTACGCCGAGCACCTGGCCGCCGCCATCGTGGAGCTTTTGCAGCACTGTGGGCGTGGGCGGTTCGAGGGCGTAGTCGCGGCGGTTGCCGGTACGCTCGAAACTCGATGGTGTCTCGCCGACAAAGGGGCGCGCGATGACGCGGCCGATGTTGTAGGGCATCAGCAGTTCACGTGCGATCTCGCACAGCCGATAGAGGCGGTCGAGGCCGAAGTGCTGCTCGTGGGCGGCGATCTGGAACACCGAGTCCGCCGAGGTGTAGACGATCGGCTTGCCGCTGGCGATGTGTTCCGCGCCGAGGGCCTCGATCACCGGCACCCCGGAGGCGTGGCAGTTGCCGAGCACGCCGGGCAGCCCGGCCTGCGCGATCAGCGCCGCCAGCAGCTCCGGCGGAAAGCTCTCCTCATGCTCGGGGAAATAGCCCCATTCGAACAGTGCCGGCACGCCGGCGATCTCCCAGTGGCCGGAGGGGGTGTCCTTGCCGGAGGAGATCTCGCGTGCGCAGGCCCAGCCTCCGGTCGGCTCGGCTGGGGGCGTCACCCCGGCGGCCCAGCTGCCGGTGGCGCGGTGATGGGCGTGATAGAGACCGAGCCGCGCCAGGTTGGGCAAGTCGAGCGGGCGTCCGGCGTCGGCGCGATAGCGGGCGATATGCCCCAGGGTGTCGGCACCGGCATCGCCGAAGGCGTCGGCATCGGGGGCATTGCCGATACCGAAGGAGTCGAGCACCAGCAGCACGGCGCGGCGGGGCGTGACGGACGTGGTCATGGCAGATCCTCCTGGCGCAGGGTGGCGTGGACGAGCGTGGGGGTATCGGCTGCGCCCGCCTCCAGATGAAAGGCGTCGCTCAGACGCGCGCCCAGGGCCTCGGCTGCCTCGCGATCGGCGGCGTGAACCCGCAGCAGCGGCTCGCCGGCGCTGAGCGTCTGGCCCAGTTCGGCGATATGCGACAACCCCACGCGTGGGTCGATGGCGTCACCGGCATTGCGCCTCCCGCCGCCCAGCTCGACCACCGCGAGCCCCAGCACGCGGGTGTCGATGGCGTGCACGACGCCGTCGCGGGGGGCGGCGACCTCGTGCACGACCGGTGCCGTGGGCAGGTAGTGCGCGGCGCGCTGAGTGAAGTCGGCAGGCCCGCCGAGACCGTGGACCATACGCCCGAAACGCTCGAGCGCGGCGCCGTTGTCGAGCGTCTGTGCCAGGCGCCGCTCGGCGTCCTGGGCATCCCTGGCCAGCCCCGACTGGATCAGCATCTCGCTGGCCAGCGCCTGGGTCACCCGATAGAGACGGCTGTGGCGATCGTCGCCGCGCAGCACCTCGAGCGCTGCCGCTACCTCCAGGGCGTTGCCGGCGCAGCGCGCCAGCGGCTGGTTCATGTCGGTGAGCAGTACGCTGGTGCGGGTGCCGGCGGCGCAGCCGGTGGCGACGATCGCCTCTGCCAGCTCGCGCGAGGCTTCCGGGGTCGGCATGAAGGCGCCGCTGCCCACCTTGACGTCCATCACCAGGCTGCCCAGCCCGCAGGCGAGCTTCTTGCCCAGGATCGAGGCCACGATCAACGGCAGCGACTCCACCGTCGCGGTGACGTCGCGCACGCCGTAGAGGCGCTTGTCGGCAGGGGCGAGCGCGCCGGTCTGGCCGATTATGGCGACCCCGACCTCCTGCACCAGACGACGGAAGGTGGCCTCACTGGGAGTGATATCGTAGCCGGGGATCGACTCCAGCTTGTCCAGGGTGCCCCCGGTATGGCCCAGGCCACGGCCGGAGATCATTGGCACGTGGCCGCCGCAGGCCGCGATCCAGGGACCCAGGACCAGCGAGACGAGATCGCCGACGCCGCCGGTGGAGTGCTTGTCGAGCACCGGCCCTGCGAGGTCGAGATCGTCCCAACTCAGCACCTGGCCGGAGTCGCGAATCGCCTCGGTCAGCGCGGTCGCCTCCGCCTCGTGCATGCCGTTGAGATAGACCGCCATGGCGAAGGCGCCGATCTGGGCGTCTCCGACCGTGTCATCGGCGATCCCGCGCATGACCAGATCGAGCATTTGTCGGTCGAGGGTCTGGCCGTCGCGCTTGCGCCGGATGATCTCCTGAATCAGCATCTTCGCTCCTCGTGGGCGGTTGTCAGCGCTCGTGTTCTCCGCTCGTTCTTTCCGCTCGGCTCAGTAGCCGCTGCCCGCCGGCGTCGCGGCCTTGCCCGAGAGGGTAGCGAGCAGGGCGTCGAGCAGCCCGGAGGCGCCGAAACGGAAGTGCTCCGGGGTCAGCCAGGCCGTGCCCATCAGGCGCTCGGCCAGCGCCAGGTAGGTCTGGGCCTCTTCGCTGGTGCGAATACCGCCGGCGGCCTTGAAGCCGACATCGCGGCCGCTGTCGCGGATGGCGGTGAGCAGGATCTCGGCGGCCTCGAGGGTGGCGTTGGTGGCGACCTTGCCGGTGGAAGTCTTGAGGAAGTCGGCGCCGGCATCGAGGGCAATCTCGGCAGCCTGACGGATCAGCTCGGGGCGCTTGAGCTCGCCGGTCTCGAGAATCACCTTGAGCCGCTGGTCGCCACAGGCCTCGCGGCAGGCGCTGACCAGCGCCCGGCCGGAGGCAGTGTCGCCATTGATCAGCGCCTTATAGGGGAAAACCACATCGACCTCGTCGGCCCCGGCGACCACGGCCGCCCGGGTCTCGCGCGCGGCGCGCTCGGCGTTGACGCTGCCATCGGGGAAATTGGTCACCGTGGCGATACGTACCCGGTCGCGCAGCCCCAGTTCGCGCAGCTGGCGATCAGCGGCATCGATGAAGGCGGGATAGACGCACACCGCCGCCGGTGAGCCGAAGTCGGTCGCCGTGCGCCGGCACAGCGCCTCGATGCGCGCGGCATCGTCGTCGGCATTGAGCGAGGTCAGATCCATCATCGCCAGCGCCTGGCTGGCGGCCTGTTGGAGCGTCTTCATCCGGCTATCTCCTTGAAGCGCAGAGAGGAAAAGAGGGCGGCCCCGGGCGAGTGGGGCGGCGTCTGTCCCTGCCGCCCCGGTTCGTGTCGGGCCCGCGGGCTCAGGCAGTACCGGCCAGGGCCAGGAAGATCCCCGCCAGGGTCGCCGACATCAGGTTGGAGAGGGTGCCGGCGAGGACCGCCTTGAGCCCGTAGCGGGCGATCTCGTGGCGGCGATTGGGCGCCAGCGTGCCGAGGCCGCCGAGCAGGATCGCGATCGAGGAGAGGTTGGCGAAGCCGCACAGGGCGAACGACAGGATCGCCGCGGTGTGCGCCGACATCGCCTTGCCGGTCTCCGCCACCAGAGTGTCGCCGCTGATGTAGGGCGCCAGATTGATATAGGCGACGAACTCGTTGACCACCAGCTTCTGGCCGATGAAGGAACCGGCCAGGGTGGCCTCGTGCCACGGGATGCCGAGCACAAAGGCGAGCGGCGAGAAGAGCCAGCCGAGGATCATCGACAGGCTCAGCGAATCGACGCCGAACCAGCCGCCGACACCGCCGAGAATACCGTCGATCAGCGCGATCAGGCCGATGAATGCGAGCAGCATGGCGCCCACGTTGGCGGCCAGCATCAGCCCCGAGGAGGCCCCGGTGGCAGCGGCGTCGAGTACGTTGGCCGGCTTGTCCTCGGCGTCGAGGACTTCCTTGGCCTTGCCGGTGTGGTCGTCCGGAGTCTCGGTCTCGGGCATCAGGATCTTGGCGAACAGCAGCCCGCCGGGGGCGGCCATGAACGACGCCGCGATCAGGTACTCCATCGGGATGCCGAGCTCGGCATACCCGGCCAGCACCGAGCCGGCCACCGAGGCGAGCCCGCCGCACATCACCGCGAACAGCTCGGACTTGGTCATGTTGGCGAGGAACGGCCGCACCACCAGCGGCGCTTCGGTCTGGCCGACGAAGACGTTGGCGGTGGCCGAGAGTGACTCGGTGCGCGAGGTGCCGAGTACCTTCTGCAGCGCGCCGCCGAGGATGCGCACCACCCACTGCATGATGCCCAGGTAGTAGAGCACGGCGGTCAGCGAGGAGAAGAAGATGATGATCGGCAGCACCTTGATGGCGAAGACGAAGCCGATGTTGCTGGGGTCGGCGAGATTGCCGAAGAGAAAGCCGATGCCGTCGTTGGCGTAGCCGATGACCTGACTGACCGCCCCGGAGATGGCGCCCAGCACGCTCTTGCCCACCGGCACGTAGAGCACGAAGGCGCCGATGCCGGCCTGAATGAGAAAGGCGCCGGCCACGGTGCGCAGGCGGATCGCCTTGCGGTCGCTCGAGAAGGCGAGCGCGATCAGCAGCAGAACGACGACGCCGACCAGACCCATGATGAGTGTCATGTTGTTGTCCTTGGTGTTGGTCTTGGAGAGGGGGGATTGCGGTTCTGTGTGCGCTTTTTAACATTTTTATGTTTGTCTAGTCACTTATTGTTTTTATTCTGACAACGCCATAGAGTGATCGGCGTCACCGCCCCCTTTCTGCGGGTCGCGCCCCGGCTGCGCGCCGAGCAGGGCAGCCTGCGTTAGGCACTGGCAGGGCGGGGATGAAACTGGCGCTGAGGCGCACCGGCAGTGACGCCGCGACAACAATCCTGGCGCGATAACAAGGGAAGCGCTGAATAAATCGCCGAACGAGATGAAGGACAGGGCGCTCGGAGCGCAGACTCGAAGCAACGCGTCACGCGAGGCATAACATGGGGTTAGGCGAGCCTTCGACCGGGCTGGCGCCCCAGCACCGCGCAACGCAGTCATTCGCACGTGCAGGCATTTATGCAGTGGTTCCCAATGACGCCACGACAACAATGAGGCATGGGAGAGGGCATGAACGGGAACGGCATGAGCAAGGCCAGCGTCCTGCTGGCGCTGTGGGGGCTGGCGGTCACGCCGGCATGGGCGGCCGGCGATGCGAGCGAGCAGGGCAGTGCGCCGGTGATCGAGCAGGAAACACCGGCCGAGGGACCGCAGGCGGTGGATGAGACCGCGGATGGGCCCTATCTGTCCGACTGGTACCACCAGAACCTGACCGTCATCGGCAGCAAGAACATTCGCTTCGGCCCGCAGCAGATCGACGATATCTATCTCGAGTACGAATTCTTCGGCCGCAAGGGACCGCTGGATCTCTACGGCTATATCGACTTTCCCAAATTCTTCGGCATCGGCAATCGCCCCGACCGCGGCATCTTCGACAAGGGCTCGCCGGTCTTCATGGAGCTGGAGCCGCGACTGTCGATCGATGACATGACCGGGCAGGATCTCAGCTTCGGGCCGTTCAAGGAGTGGTTCGTCGCCTTCGACTACATCTTCGACTGGGGTCACAACAGCGACAATCGCCAGAACACGCTCTATGCAGGTCTGGGGACCGATATCGATACCGGCTCGCCGCTGGGGCTCTCGTTCAACTTCTACAAGCGTCGCCAGTGGGAGAACTACGGCGCCGCCAACGAGAACTCCTGGGACGGTTATCGCGCCCAGCTCAACTACTCCTATCCGCTGGGCACTTTCGACAACGGTGCTTCGCTGGTCTACGTCGGCTTCACCAACCACGACTTCGGCTCGGACCTGGGTGATGGCAACTCGGTACGTACCAACGAGTCGACGGTGGCCACCAACGTGCTGCTGTACCAGTTCACTCACCTGCGCTTCATGGCGGTGGCGCGCTACTTCCATAACGGCGGGCAGTGGAACGATGGCGTCACCGCGCCCTTCCCCAATGCCAGTGGTGAAAGCTTCGAGCTGCGCTCCACCGGCTGGGGGTATTATCTGGGGGTCGGCTGGCAGTTCTGATCGGTCGAGTCGTCGATCCGTCATGTCATCGGGGAGCCAGCAGGCTCCCCGATGTGTCTGGGCGGAGGCAGTACACGCCATCCGCCCAAATGGGCGCCTGGCGCGACGCTTTTGGCATGACACGGCGATTGGCATGACACGGAGGTTGGCATGACACAACAATGGCGGCAGCGGCTTGGCTTCGAGCGGGGATCAGCGATGATGGCGATGGGGTGGCGGAGCACGAACCTATGAATGGACGTAGTGCGCAGCGTCTCGAGCGGCTGAGCGAGGCGCTCAAGCGCGCCGGTACCCTGCCGCTCGCCGAGGCGGCGGCGCTGTGCGGGGTCTCGGAGATGACCATCCGGCGTGATATCGCTGCCAGCAGCGGGACCATCGCCTCGTTCGGCGGTCATCTGGTGATGGCCGACAATCCGCAGTTCGCCGCCGCCTACCATCTCGATACCCAGAAGGATCACTTCGCGGCGGCCAAGCAGCGGCTGTGCCGGGAGGCCGCAGCACGTGTCGAGGAGGGCGATACGCTGTTCATCGACTGCGGCACCACGCTGGTGGCGCTGTGCGCAGAGCTGCCGCGTCAGTTGACCGTGACCGTGGTCACCTATGCGCTCAACGTAGCCAATGCCTTCTGCCAGCGCGATATGCCCAACATGCGCCTGGTGGTGCTGGGCGGGCTCTACTATCCGGCGTCGCAATCCTTCGGGGGGCAGGATGTCACCACGGCGATCCGGCGCCTGGGCATCAACAAGGCGTTCATCTCGGCGGCCGGCGTGCAGATCGACAAGGGGGCCAGCTGCTTCCACTTCCATGAGGTGGCGCCGAAGCAGGCGGCGATCGAGCATGCCGAACGCAGCATTCTGGTCGCCGACGAGAGCAAGCTCGAGGTGATGCGCCCGGCGTTCTTCGCCGAGTTGTCCGATTTCGATGCGGTGATCACCAGCGGCGCGCCGGGGCATGCCTGGCAGACGCGGGTCGCTGCGTCAGATGGGCCACCGGTGAGCGTGGTCTGAAGCGCCTGAACGCAGGGTGTGAACGCAGGGTATGAACGTTGTCCGCTGTGCGCATGCCACGCTTTTGCCTACCCTCGAATTCCTTTCTCTTGTATGGCAAGGTTTTGAGATATTCCTGTTTTTCATAGGAAGATTTCGGCCGGCCGGGCACTTACCATCCGGGTAACCGTTTCCCTTTACTGTCTTCGGGCCGGTGTTCCGCGGGGTGCCGCCGGGATATCCGTCCGTTGTCTGCTGCAGGAGTTGCATCATGTCACTGCCCGTTCCCTCCGCCAGTGCACCTTTCTATCCCGCCGCCATTGCCGGCCATGACAGCGAGGCCGGCGCACGCTATACGGTGCGCTCGCCGGCCACCGGCGAGCCCATCGCCGAAGTCGCCGACTGTGGTGCCGAGGTCGCGCAGGTGGCAGCGGACAGTGCCCAGCGCGGCTTCGAGCAGTGGCGCCAGACCACACCATTCGAGCGTGCGGCGCTGTTGAAGGCGTGGCACGGCGCCATGCTCGAAGCCAAGGAGACGCTGGCGTTGACCATGGCCCGGGAGATGGGCAAGCCGATTCGCGAAGCCCGCGGCGAGGTCGACTACGCGGCCGGCTTCATCGAGTGGTTCGCCGAGCAGGCCAAGCGTATCGATGGCGATATCCTGCCCAGCCCGCATCCGGAGAAGCGTCTGTCGGTGCTGCGCCAGCCGGTGGGGCCGGTGTTCGCGATCACGCCGTGGAACTTCCCGGCGGCGATGATCACGCGCAAGGTGGCGCCAGGGTTGGCGGCCGGCTGCTCGGTGATCGTCAAGCCCGCAGAGCAGACCCCGATCACGGCGCTGATGCTGGCTGAGCTGTGGCGTCAGGTGGGTGGCCCGGCCGAGGTGTTCCAGGTGATCACCGCCGAGCGTCCGGCCGCGATCAGCGAGGTGCTGATGGCCGATGCGCGCATTCGCAAGCTCACCTTCACCGGCAGCACCCCGGTGGGCAAGCGGCTCTACGCCCAGTCCGCCGCCACCATGAAGCGCATGTCGCTGGAGCTGGGCGGACACGCGCCCTTCCTGGTCTTCGATGATGCGGATATCGACGCCGCGGTGACCGAGGTGATGGCAAGCAAGTTCCGCAACGGTGGCCAGACCTGTGTCTGCACCAACCGTATCTATGTCCAGCGCGGTATCTTCGACGCCTTTGCCGAGCGTCTGGCCGCAGCGGCCGCTGCGCTGGCGATCGGCGATCCCGAAGACGAGGCGACCCAGGTCGGGCCGCTGGTCAGCCAGGCGGGTCGTGACAAGGCCCAGGCGCACATCGACGATGCCCTGGCCAAGGGCGCGCAGCGGCTGACGCCTGCCTTGAGCGTCGACGGACTCTATGTCGCGCCGACGGTGCTGACCGGGGTGACGCCGGAGATGCGCATCATGCAGGAGGAGACCTTCGGCCCGGTGGCGCCGCTGATCGTCTTCGACGACGAGGCGGAGGCGATCGCCGCTGCCAACGATACCCCGTTCGGCCTTGCGGCCTATCTGTGGACGCGCAGCCTGGGCCGCGCGGCACGTGTTTCCGAGGCGCTCGACTACGGCATCGTCGGTGTCAACGACGGCGCCCCTTCGGTGCCGAATGCGCCCTTCGGCGGGGTCAAGGACAGCGGCCTCGGGCGCGAGGGTGGTCACTACGGCATCGACGAGTACCTCGACTGCAAGTTCGTTTCCACTCGCCTGGATCGTTGATGCACGAAGCGCCCCAGGCGCCGCCGGCCGCCGAGCTGGATCTGGCCACGGCGCTGCGCGAGACCAAGTTGTGCCACGCCTGCGTGGTGGCCGGGGAGCGTTCGCTCTCGCGGCCGCTGCGCTGGGTCCATATGGTCGACCACCCCGATATCATCAACTGGGTCCAGCCGGGCCAGCTGCTGCTGACCACCGGCTACCACTGGCCGGATGAACCGGCGGCGGAGCGCGCGCTTGTCGAGGCGCTGGCGGAGAAGGGGCTGGCCGGCGTGGCGCTGGCCGTGCCGCGTTTTCTGTCGGCCTTTCCGGCGACCAGTCGCGAGGTCGCCGAGTCGCTCGACTTTCCGCTGCTGGAGATCCCCTGGGACGTGCCCTTCAGCCAGATCACCGAGGAGGTGCACGCCTGGCTGATCGCTCGTCAGGGGCAGTTGATCGCTCGCGCCGAGCGCATTCATCGCGATCTCACCCGCTCGGCGCTGACCGCCGGCAGCCTGGGGGATATCGCCGCTGCCCTGAGCGAGCTGCTCGGGCGGGCCGTGCTATTCACGGGTCTCGATGGCGAGTGGCTGGGTGGCAGCCGGGAGCGTCATGCTCGGCCCCTGCCGACGCCGGCGGCGCAGCAGGCGGCGGAGGCGGTGGCGGGTAGCCAGGCGTGCTCGCTGGATGATCCGGCAGGCGACGGCCAGCGCTGGTTGGCCTGCCCGGTGCACATCCAGGAGGTGCGGGCGGCACTTCTGTGGATCGATGAATCCGGCGCCCGGGTGAGCGAACTGGAGCGCCGGGCGGCGGAGCAGGCGGCGCTGATCTCGGCGCTGCACCTGTCGCACCAGCGTGCGCTCCAGGCCCAGGAGTCGCGGCTCGGTTACGCCTTCGTCGACTCGCTGCTGGAGGGGCGTTTCGAGGCCACGCCGGCGGCGCTGGAGCGCGCCACGCTGCAGGGCTGGGAGCCCCAGGCGGCGTATCAGGTCTGCGCCATCCTGCTCAACGAGCCGGTGCCGCTCAGTCGCGAGGGGCTTTTACGGCGCGAGCGCTGGGAGCGCCGCCTGAGCCGCTACCTTCAAGGGATCGAGCAGCCGCCGCTGATCTCGGTCTCGCTCAACCAACTATTGTTTCTGCTGCGTAGCGACGTGTCCCCCACGGCACTGTGGCGGCGGCTGGGCGATGGTGAGTCGGCCATGGCGGTCAGCCGGCAGGTGCGTGGCGCCGTGGAGACCGCCAAGGGCGCCGACGACGTGGCGCGGCTGGCTGCCGCGCTGCGGCCGGGGGAGCTGCGCGACTTCGAATCGATGCTGTTCAACCGGGTGCTGGAGGGCGACGACGACGCCCGCCGGCTGTTTCTGACGCGCATCATCGAGGCGCTCGATCCGGCCGAACGGGGTACCAGCCTGCGTCTCACCCTCGCGGCGTTGACCGACCACGGTTTTCATCTGGCGCAGACGGCGCGTGCGCTGGAGATTCATATCAGCACCCTGCGCTATCGCCTGGAGCGCCTGCGCGAGGCGCTGGGCATGGATCTGGACGATACCGACGTGCGCCTGCAGCTGCAGGTGGCGATGCGCCTATGGGCACTGAAGGACGACTGAGTGCTCGCCATCCCCGGCGAGCCCCATGACGGCTACCGACAAGAGGCGGACCGATGCAATTGACCGATTTCGATACCCTGACCTTCGATGTCTACGGCACCCTGATCGACTGGGAGAGTGGCATGGTGGCGGGGCTGCAGCCGCTGCTCAAGCGCACTGAACTGAGCCTGAGCCGCGACCAGGTGCTCGAGGCGCATGCGCGTCACGAGTCGAGCCAGCAGCGCTATACCCCGCACCTGCAGTATCGCTGGCTGCTGGCGGTGGTCTACAAGCGGCTGGCCGAGGAGTGGGGAGTGACGGTGACCCACGACGAGTGCCTGGCCTACGGCGACTTCGTCAAGCAGTGGCCGGCGTTCGCCGATAGCGCGGCGGCACTCGGCTATCTCAAGCAGCACTACAAGCTGGTGGTACTCTCCAACGTCGACAACGAGAGCTTCGCCTATAGCCAGCGCAAGCTGGAGGTCGAGTTCGATGCGGTCTATACCGCCGAGGACATCGGCTCCTACAAGCCCTCGCCGCGCAATTTCGACTATCTGCTGGAGAAGCTCGGCGAGCGCGGCATCGACAAGACACGCATCCTGCATACCGCGGAGAGCCTGTTCCACGATCATCAGCCGGCCAACCAGCATGGGCTGGCCAACTGCTGGATCTATCGCCGCCACGATCAGCAGGGTTTCGGCGCGACCATGGACCCGGGCGGGATGCCGCGGATCGACTTCCGCTTCGACAGCATGGCGGCCCTGGCGGACGCGCACCGCAAACTAGTCACCGTCTGAAAAGTACTGCGCTAGCCCACGCGGCGTTAAAAATCGACTCACTGAACAACGTTCAGAACGTCCGTAGGACGGCCCGAAGGGCGAGCGGAGCGAGTCACATGCTCATTTACAACGCGTAAACTGGAGCGCCAGCCCGGTCCGTCTTCGTCGATTTTTGCCTTAGCTGCGCGCCCCGGCTTTGCCTTCGCTCGTCGACTTTTCAGACAGCGCCTAGTGGGCTGAGTCGTTCGAGCGCCACACCTGATCTTCGTCGATACCGAGGTCACTGAATTCGGCCTGGCGCAGCGGGGCTTCGTCGCGCAGGAAGAACTCGTCGAGCTGGGGCGGTGCGACCTTCGTGGACGAGAGCATGGCGTGGACCTGACCACGATGGTGGGTCTGGTGCACGAAAAGATGCGCCAGCACGCGATGGGTGGGCTCGTGCTGCTGGTGGGTGCCGCGTGGCAGGACGGTCTCGCGCGTCAGCCACGCGGGCGTGGCGCTCTCGCACAGGGCGACCAGATGCCGGTCGAGCCTCTCCTGGGCCGGTTGCAGGGTGTCGATCGCGGCGTGGGGTAGCTCGTCGTCGAAGGCGCCTAGCCCCAGCGTGCCGCCTTCCAGGGCATCGATGTAGTAGGCGTCGACGATCAGGATATGGTTGAGCGTGGCATGGATCGAGGGGAAGAAACCGCTGCGCTCGGCGTACAGCGCCTCCTGCGACAGACCGGCACAGGCAGTGAGGAGGCGGTGATTGGACCAAAGGTTGCAGTAGGCTTGGTGACGAAAGTGTTCGATCATGGCGGAAAACCTTTACGCTTGTCGCTGCGGTAGCGCTGGAGTCGATATGGAAATGCTACACGGTCTGATCGTGATCACCTTCGTCCATCTGCTGGCGGCGGCTTCGCCGGGGCCGGATTTCGTGCTCGTCACCCAGCAGACGTTGAGCCATGGCAGGCGGGTAGGGCTGCTGTGCAGCCTGGGTATCGCGCTCGGCCTCTCCATTCATATCGTCTATTCCGCCTTCGGGCTGGCCGCGGTGATCGCCAATTCGGCCCAGACGCTGTGGGCGATCAAGCTCCTCGGCGGCGCCTATCTGCTCTATCTGGGCATCAAGGGGCTGCGCTCGCGCCCGGCGCTGAGCGAGGCCGGCGTGGCTGCCGGCTCGGTATCCGCCCTCCCACGTTCGGCCTGGCGCACCGTCGGTGCCGGTTTCCTGTGCAATGCGCTCAATCCCAAGGCGCCGATCTACTTCGTCGCGCTGTTCACCATTGTGCTCTCGCCGGCGATGCCGCTGTACCAGATCGCCATCTACGGCGTCTGGATCATGCTGCTGCAGCTGGGCTGGTTCTCGGCAGTGGCGCTGCTGCTGTCGACCCCGCGCATCCAGCGCGCCTTCCAGCGGGGCAGCCACTGGATCGACCGTGTGCTCGGCGCGGCGATGATCGCGCTGGGCATCAAGGTGCTGATGACGCGGGTATCGAGCTGAACCTGACTGGGCTGGCGCCGGGCGCTGCCGTTCCCGCTTGATCCGTGTCTGAGGCTTTTCACCGAGCTCCGTGCGGCATGCGCTTCCCAGTGTCGGTGCTTTTCGGCATCCTGTGGGCACTCATTTCGAAACGGCGAGGAGCAAGCGTGAAAACCTGGCTACGTGATCTACCCAAGGTCGAGCTGCATCTACATATCGAGGGATCGCTGGAGCCGGAGTTGATGTTCTCGCTGGCGGCGCGCAACGGGGTGAGCCTGCCCTACGCCACGGTGGACGAAGTCCGCGAGGCGTACGACTTCAGCGATCTGCAGTCGTTTCTCGATCTCTATTATCAGGGCATGCGGGTTCTGTGCACCGAACAGGACTTCTATGACCTGGCGATGGCCTACCTCGAACAAGCCCACGCGGAAGGCGTAGTACACGTCGAGCTCTCCTTCGATCCACAGGCGCACCTGAACCGCGGCGTCGAGCTGGCGGTGCCGTTCGAGGGGCTCAATCGCGCCCGGCGTCAGGCGGAGCGCGAGTGGGGCATGACCAGTGCGCTGATCATGAGCTTCCTGCGTGATCGCGATGCTGCCGAGGCGATGGCGGTACTGGAGAAGGCAGCTCCCTATTACGAGACGATCGATGCGGTGGGATTGGACAGCGCTGAGGTGGGCAATCCGCCGACCAAGTTCAGCGCGGTGTTCGAGCGCGCCAAGGCGCTGGGCATCCCGCGGGTGGCGCATGCCGGTGAAGAGGGGCCGGCGGCCTATATCAGCGAAGCGCTGGACGAACTCGATGTCTGCCGCATCGACCACGGCGTGGCCTGTCTGCAGGACGCGGCACTGGTCGAGCGTCTGCGCCAGATGCAGATGCCGTTGACCGTCTGCCCGCTCTCCAATGTGCGGCTCAAGGTAGTGGCGGAGATGACCGACCATCCGCTGCCGCAGATGCTCGAACAGGGCCTGAAGGTGACGCTCAACTCCGACGACCCGGCCTATTTCGGTGGCGGCGTGCTGGAGAACTATCTCGCCTGCGCACAGGCTTTCGCCTGGGACCGCGAGACCTTCAAGCAACTGGCGGGCAACGCCATCGATGTCGCCTTCATGCCAGACGCACGGCGGGCGGCACTGCTGACTCGGCTCGACGCCTGCTGAGGGCGTGATGGCCTTATAAGGCTGGCAAGGCTGACAAGGGCGCGGCATCGAATCATCGATACCGCGCCCTTGGCGTTATGGCGCTGGACTCGATCCGGTAGACTCAGAGCGCATCCAGCGCCTGCGCGAAGCGGGTCACCGCGCCCTCGATATCTTCCAGCTTGTCCAGCCCGAAAAGGCCGATACGGAAGGTCTGGAAGTCATCGCCCTCGTCGCACATCAGCGGCACGCCGGCGGCGATCTGCACGCCTTGGGCGGCGAAGCGCTGGACCAGATCGCGCTCCTGGGTATAGCTGACCACCACGCCTGGCGCTTCGAACCCCGCCGCGGCGACGCTGGGGTAGCCGCGTTCGGCCAGCAGCGAGCGAATACGCTGACCCAGCTCCCACTGCGCCTTCTCGAGCTTGTCGAAGCCGTCCTGCTCCATCTCCTGGATGGTGTGATAGAGCCGTGTCAGGCCGTCGGTCGGCAGCGTGGCGTGATAGGCGTGCCCGCCATTCTCGTAGGCTTCCATGATCCCTAGCCAGCGCTTGAGATCCGCTGCAAAGCTGCTGCTGCTGGTGTGCTCGATATGCGCCCGCGCGCGTTCGCTGAGCATCACCATGGCGCAGCAGGGCGAGGCGCTCCAGCCCTTCTGCGGGGCGCTGATCAGCACGTCCACGCCGGTCGCCTGCATGTCGACCCAAGCGGTGCCCGAGGCGATGCAGTCGAGCACCAGCAGGCCGTCGACGGCATGCACCGCTTCGGCCAGCTGGCGCAGATAGTCATCCGGCAGCAGCACCCCAGCGGAGGTCTCGACGTGCGGGGCGAAGACCACCGCCGGGCGTTCCGCCTGGATGGCGGCGACCACTTCGTCGATCGGTGCCGGGGCGAACGGCGAGTGGGCGTCGCTGCCCTGACGCCGGGCCTTGAGCGCCTGGGTGGCGGCGGCGATGCGGCCCTGGTCGAGAATCTGGGTCCAGCGGTAGCTGAACCAGCCGTTGCGCACGATCAAGCAGCGGGCATCGGTGGCGAACTGACGGGCCACGGCCTCCATGCCGAACGTCCCGCTGCCGGGCACGATGATGCTGCTATGGGCATGGTAGGTCCGCTTCAGCAGGCGCGAGAGTTCGCGCATGACCTGCTGAAAGTTCTGCGACATGTGGTTGAGCGAGCGATCGGTATAGACGACCGAGTATTCCAGCAGGCCGTCGGGGTCGACGTCTGGGCGAAGTGCCGGCATGGGCGGGCTCCTTGAGGTGGAATGAAGGGAAATCAGCGCGGGGCGGACGGCGCGACAGCGGACAGCGTGCGCAGATAAGGCACCAGACGCGCCAGCGCCTCCTCGGCCAGTGTGGGGGCGATGGCGAAGCAGATGCGCAGGTAATCCTCTCCTTCGGGGCCGAAGGCGCTGCCGGGGGCTACGCCGACCTTGGTCTCTCGCAGCAGCTGCACCGCGCGCTCGAGGCTGGTGCCTGGCAGCCCGTGCACCTTGAAGAAGAGATAGAAGGTGCCCTGGGGCGTGAACACGGTGACGTTGTCCAGGGCCTCCAGCCCTTGCACCAGGATATCCCGCGATACCTGGCAGCGGGCGATCTGATGGGCGATGAACTCATCGCCGGTCTCGAGCGCCACCTGGCAGGCGCGCTGCACGAAGGGGGCTACCCCGGTGGTGTTGTACTGACATAGCCTGGCGAAGAGGGTCTCCATGCCCAGGGGGCAGACGACCCAGCCGGCACGCCAGCCGGTCATGCACCAGTTCTTCGAGAAGGTGTTGGTCACCAGCAGGCGGTCGGTCGCCTCACATAGTTGCAGAAAAGAGGGGGCCGGCCCCTGGCCGTCGTAGACGAAGTGGTTGTAGACCTCGTCGGCGATGATCCAGAGCCCGCGCTCGCGGCAGAAGTCGCGCAGCCGGCGCATATCTGCCAGCGGCATGCGCCAGCCGGTGGGGTTGGAGGGCGAGTTGATGAAAATCGCCCGGGTGCGCTCGGTCACTGCGGCGAAGAGGGCGTCGAGGTCGAGCGTGATGGCGCCATCGTCATGGAAGTCGAAGGCGACCGCGACATTGACGCCACCACAGATCGCGACCACCTGCTTGGCGTTGGGCCAGGCAGGCGAGGGCATGATCACCTCATCACCTTCGTCGAGTATGGCCTGCATGGCCATGACCACCGCGTTCATGCCGCCGATCGAGGCGCAGAAGCGTTCGGGGGCCACCTCCACATCCCAGTGGCGCCGGTGATAGTCCGACAGCGCCTGGCGCAGGTCTGGCGTGCCCTGGGAGTAGCCATAGCGGGTATCGCCCGCCTCGAGCGCTGCGATGGCGGCATCGCGGATGGGAGCCGGCGTGGGCAGATCCCCCTCGCCGATCCAGAGGCGGACCACGCTGTCGTCATGCCGCGCCAGGTCCGCCACGGTCACGATCTGATTGTCGGGCATCTCGCGTACCCGGGAAGAGCTGAACGGCTGCAGGGCAGCGGGGATCACGTCGGGCATGGGGGTGGTCGCCTTGTGGGGTCTGCTGGCTCGATCATATCGAGGAAGTCGCGAGCTGGCTAACCAATCGCCGCCGGCGTTCGCCCGCTAATGATTCATAACAAATTGGTTTTCCTAAGTTTTACAAATGCTAGGCTAAGATTGAGGAAAACATGGCAAATGATTAATAAATTAGTCTTGATTGCGTGCACGAAAGGGTTACATTTCGCCAAAATAGCGTAAACCTCGTGTTGCGCGCTCGCATCTGGTTACAATTGGGGGAAGTTCAATGGCCGCTCTGCTCACCGTGGTCCGGGTTGATGGCGATGTCTTTGTGCTGGATCCGCGCAAGCTGCTGATCCCGGGCATGGCGATTCCCGAGGGCGCGACCTTGGTGGCGCCGGATGGCGGCCGACTGATTCTGGCGGACGGTACTGTCTTGCCGCTCAATGCCGGGCAGCCGCTGGTGCTCGAGGTCGTCGACGACGTTCCTACACTGCTGGTGGCCGATTCTGGCAGCGCCGACAGCGACGTCGCCGCGCTGCAGGCGGCCATCGCAGCGGGCGTCGACCCCACAACGGTTCAACAGGCGCCGGCCGCGGGTAATGCTGGCGGTGGCGGCGGCAGCCTCTCGGGTGAGGGCGGTTTTTCCACACCGTTCGACATCGCCCGAGTGGGTCGCGAAGAGAGCAGCAGCTACCGCTATGACGCCACCTTTGCGGCGCTAGGGTCACCGACCGTCACCCCGGCGAGCTTCTCGCCTCCTGCCGCCGATGCCACCGGCGGGACTGATGCTGCGGCAACCAATCAGAATCCGGTAGCGAGCGCCGGTACCCAAACCACTGGCGAGAACGCGACGTTGAATGGCCAGGTGCCGGCGGCCACCGATGTCGATGGCACTATCGCCAGTTACCAGCTCGCGACCGGCGTGGGCCAGGGCAACGGCAGCCTCAGCTTCAATAGCGATGGCTCTTACACCTTCGATCCGGGTGCCGAATTCGACGGCCTGGCCGCCGGCCAGAGTCGTGACGTCACTTTCACCTACACCGCCACGGACAACGACGGTGGGGTGAGTGCACCGCAGACGGTGACCATTACCGTCACCGGCACCAATGACGTGCCGGTGGCCGAGGCCAATACCGAAACGACGGGTGAGAACGCCACGCTGAACGCCCAGGTGCCGGCGGCCACCGACGTTGACGGTACGGTCGAGAGCTACCAACTGGTTAATAGTGTTGGTGACAATAATGGCTCGCTGAGCTTCAACAGCGATGGCAGCTATACCTTTAACCCGGGCACCGACTTCGACGGTCTGGCCGCGGGTGAGAGCCGCAATGTCACCTTCACCTACACCGCCACGGATAACGACGGCGGTGTCAGTGCCCCGCAGACGGTCACTATCACGGTCACAGGCACCAATGACCTGCCAGTCGCCAAGACCGACACCCAGAGCACGGGTGAAAATCAGGTACTCGAAGGTAATGTCCCGGCGGCCACCGATGTCGATGGCACGGTGGAGAGCTACCAGCTCGCGTCTGGCGT
>NZ_PZJO01000006.1:0-99750 GCF_003206575.1 Salinicola endophyticus
GCCCTGCTTGGCCTGCGTGCTCACCTCACTGGCGAGGGTGTCGGCTTGGCCGGCGTTGTCGGCGTTCTGGCTGACGGTATTGGTGATCTGCTCCAGCGCCGAGGCGGTCTCCTGCAGGCTGGCGGCCTGCTCCTGGGTGCGCTGACTCAGGTTCTCGTTGCTCGCCACCAGCTCCCCGGAGATCGACTCCACGGTGCGGGCGTTTTGCGTCACCTCGCGAATCACCCCGGAGAGCTTGTCGCGCATGGCGGCCATGGCATCCAGCATACGTCCGAACTCGTCGCGATAGCGGTTGCTCAGGCGTACGCCCAGGTTGCCCTCGGCGAGCGCCGTGGAGAAATCGGTGGCCTCCTGGAGCGGGCGCAGGATGCCCCGGGCCAACCACCAACCGATGGCAATCGCGACCAGCAGTGCGGCCAGCATGACGCCGATGACGATCATTAGACCGCGCTGATAGTCCACCATGCTCTGCTGATAGTTGGCCAGCATGACCGATCGCGTGGAGCGGTAGAGGGCGGTGATGGTGTCGTAGAGATCGGCGAAGTCTTGCCGCATCTCGCTCTCATCGACCTGGCCGCTATCCAGCAAATTGCGCAGGGTGTGCAACTGCTCGATGAAGGTTTCCGCCTGCTGACGCTGGTCATCGCCGGTGATCAAGTCGGGATAGTAGCTCTCCCAAGCGCTATTGGCCCGCTGGCGGTTGTACTCTACCTCGCTACGCTGCGCTTCGGTGAGTTCCCCGTTACCAGCCAGCGCAAAGATCGTGCGGTTGTCGCTGACGGTGGCTCTGAGCGTGGTGAGCCGGATCATCGCCTGAACGTTCACCTCGACGATGGAGCGCATCGCCTCCTGGGTCTGACGATTACTCAAGACGCTCTGCACGCCGATGGCGACCAGCAACAAGATGATCAATCCCAGCCCCAGACACAGGCGGGCCTTGACGCTATATAGCGCGCTTTTCATATTCGTTTCCCCATCTGGGTAGCTCGGTAGGCAGGCAGGTCGCGGCAGGGAGTTGCCGCGCAGAAGAGTTATCGACCATGTTGAATTTTTATTTATCTAAAATTTCATTGGGGCGATTGGTATTGTTAAAACAATTTATTTTTTAGCTACACATGATTGAGTGGTGTCTAAATAATGTTTTTAATTAAAGTGCTGGTTATCAATAGGATGGCATTCAGAATATGCTGACTGTGGAGACACCGCTTGCTGATGGCGCCAAGGAGGTGAGTGAAGAAAAGCAAGAACAGGCAGTGATGAGGGGAAGGGAATGGGGTGAGGAGGAGAGAGCAGAGGCCCGAGTATCGCCCGGTTGTCGGGCGATACTCGGCTGGAGCCGGCTGGCGTTAGAAGCTGCTCCACTCCTCCACGTCCTGGGAAGTGTGACGCGGTTGCGGTTGATGCTGGGATTGACGTGGCTTGACCGTCGGCGAGAGGAGGGGGGCCCGGCTATGGCGCGGTGACGCTTCACCGTTGGCATAGCCGCGGAAGAAGCTGATCTCCTGGGCCAGCATCTCGGCCTGGTTCTGCAGGTTGCCGGTGACAGTGGTCGACTCCTCGACCAGGGTCGCGTTCTGCTGGGTGACGCTATCCATCTCGCCCACCGCCAGGTTGATCTGCTGGATGCCGGTGGACTGTTCGCGGCTGGCGACGGCGATCTCGGAAACCAGGTCGGTGACCTTCTCGACGTTGGTGACGATCTGCGCCAGGGTCTCGCCGGAGCGATTGACCAGTTCGGAGCCACGCGCCACGCGCTGGGCACTTTCGGAGACCAACTGCTTGATCTCGCCGGCGGCATCGGCACTGCGGCTGGCCAGCTGGCGCACTTCCTGAGCGACCACGGCGAAGCCGCGGCCCTGTTCACCGGCACGTGCGGCCTCCACCGAGGCGTTGAGCGCGAGCAGGTTGGTCTGGAAGGCGATCTCGTCGATCATGCCGATGATGCTGGAGATCTGCTGGCTGGAGGCGTCGATCTCGCGCATCGCGCCGATCGCCTCGTCGACCACTTCGCCGCCCTGCTTGGCCTGGCTGCTCACCTCGCTGGCGAGGGTGTCGGCCTGGCCGGCGTTGTCGGCGTTCTGGCTGACGGTATTGGTGATCTGCTCCAGCGCCGAGGCGGTCTCCTGCAGGCTGGCGGCCTGCTCCTGGGTGCGCTGGCTCAAGTTCTCGTTACTCGCGGCCAGTTCGGCGGAGATCGACTCCACGGTGCGTGCGTTGTTCGCAACTTCGCTGATGACGCCGGTGAGCTTGTCGCGCATGGCGGCCATGGCGTCCAGCATGCGTCCGAACTCGTCACGGTAGCGGGCGTCGAGACGCACGCCCAGATCGCCCTCGGCCAGGGCGGTGGAGAAGTCGGTGGCCTCCTTGAGCGGGCGCAGGATGCCGCGGGCCAGCCACACGCCTAGGGCGATGGCCAGCAGCAGACTCACGCCGATGGCCCCGAAGACCACGTAAAGGCTGGTGCGGTAATCCGCCACGCTTTTCTCATACTCCGCCAGCGTGGTCTCACGCGCCAGCCGGTAGAGCTCGGTCACGGTCTTGTAGATCTGGGTGTAGGTGGCGTCGATTTCGGCTTCTTCGGCGCCGCTGTCGACCAGTTGGCGCAGCTTGGTCAAGGTATCGAGATAGGTGCGCGATAGCTGCTGCTCGACCTCAGTGGTGGCGAGCTCGGGGTAGTAGTGGCCCCACGCTTCGTCGGCGCGCTGACGATTCTCGGCGATCATCTGGCTCTGTGTCGGGGTCGGCGTGGCGCCGCCGACCTTGGCGAAGATAGTGCGATTGTCGGCGATCGCGGCCCTGACCGAAGCGAGCGTGATCATCGTCTGGGTGTTGTCTTCGACGATGCTCTGCATGGCTTGATGGGTCTGGCGATTGCTGAGAACGCCTTGCACGCCGATCGCGATCAGCAGCAGGATAATCAACCCCAAGCCCAGGCATAGCCGGGCCTTGACGCTATGTAGCGCACTTCTCATATTCGTTCCCCCGAATGGATACGCCTCTGGTTATGCCCTTGAATAGGCGGCACGCGGCATGGACCTGCTGCGTCGAGGTTTATATCGGCGGAATTTAATTCTAATTTAAGACAAGTTTAATTAAGTAGTTTGCGAACTATTGCGCGCCTCGATGCGCAAGGACGCGCGAAGAGAGGCGATGACGATCGAGAGATCAGGCACCGTGACAGGCGGTTTGCAGGCGCGGTTGTCAGATAAGGGCATGGCGCAGAGGGGCGGTGTGCGGTGCAGGCGCGTATCAGGCGGTGGGGATGCCCGCAGCCCCCCACGAAGGCGGGCTGCGGGGCAGGCTTGGGTGGCCTGGTCTGATCTCGAAGGGCGAATGGATACTACTGACCGCGCTGCTTGATCTGATCCTTCAACTGCCCCGGGATCTGCTTGATGATAAGGCGCTCGCGCTCTTCGTCATACTCGATGCTGTTGCCCAGCAGGTGCGAGTCGAAACTGATCGAGACGCCGGTGGCACGGCCGGTGAAGCGCTTGAACTGCTGCAGGGTACGCTTGTCCGGCGGAATCTCGGCGGCCAGCCCGTAATCCTGGTTGCGGATGTAGTCGTAGAACGCCTTGGGCTGGTTTTCGTCGACCAGCTCGGAGAGTTCGTCCAGGGTGATCGGTTCGCCGCGCTTGGCCTGGGCGTTGGCGTAGTCGATCAGGGTGGAGGTCTTCTCGCGGCTGGCCTCTTCGTTGAGATCTTCGTGCTCGACGTAGTCGCTGAAGGCCTTGAGCAGGGTGCGGGTCTCGGCGCTGGCATCGACCCCTTCGCGGCAGCCGAGCCACTCACGAAAGGCTTCGCCGGTCTTCTTGCTGCCGCGATCCTGCACGTGGGCGATGTACTGGCGCGACTCGCCGCGCTGCCATTGGGTCAGGTCGATCCGTGCCGCCAGCATCAGCTGGCCGAGGTTGAGCTGGTCGACCTCGACGACCTGGCCGGCGGCATCGAAGCCATAACCGCGGCGCTGGTGCAGCAGCGCCAGGGTCAGAAACTCGGTCTCGCCCTGGCGATTGTGCACGCACCATAGCTGGCCGCCGACGGAGAGCTGGGCGTCGACCAGCACCAATAGGTCCTGCGCGGCCTGGGTGGTGAAGTCGGTGAAGTTCAGCTCGCCACGACGATAGCGTGTCAGCGAGGCGGCGAAACGCGAGGGCGCTGGCGCGGCGACCTGGGTGTCGGCGGCGAAGGGTACGACCTCGCTCTCATCGTCGGCGTCCGTTGCGGCCTGCGTGTCCGCTTCCTCTCCTGGCTGTTCCACAAAGTGCCCCCACGCCTTGGGCTTGGCGTGAAAGCTCTGGTTGAACGCGGCCAGCAGCGACTCCGCGGCCTCGCTGGCGGCCAGCGCCTCGCCGGCGGTGAGCGTCGCGGGGCTGTCGTCGCCGTGCTTGTCGATGCGATGGGCACAGGCTTGAAGTATCGGCATGGGGACCTCGGCGCGGTGCGTGACTCTTGGGGGCCGCCGTGGCAGCCCCGTGACTCGGGTGGCTCAGGCGATCACGGACGCAGGCGGTAGCCGGTGCGGAAGATCCAGTTGACCACCGCCAGGCTGACGCCGAGGAACACGAATACCATGACCAGGCTCGCGACCACGCTGACGTCGCTGATGCCGTAGAAGCTCCAGCGGAAGCCGCTGACCAGGTAGACCACCGGGTTGGCCAGGGTGACCGCCTGCCACACGCTGGGCAGCATGTCGATCGAGTAGAAGCTGCCGCCGAGGAAGGTCAGCGGGGTGATGATCAGCAGCGGCACCAGCTGCAGCTTCTCGAAGCTGTCCGCCCAGATGCCGATGATGAAGCCGAGCAGGCTGAAGGTGATCGCGGTGAGCACCAGAAACAGCAGCATCATGAACGGGTGCAGGATGTGCAGATCGACGAAGAAGTTCGCCGTGCCCAGGATCACCAGCCCCAGCACCGCCGACTTCGAGGCGGCAGCGCCGACATAGCCGAGCACGATCTCGAAGTACGAGATCGGCGCCGACATCACCTCGTAGATGGTGCCGGTGAACTTGGGGAAGAAGATCCCGAAGGACGCGTTGGAGACGCTCTGGGTCAACAGCATCAACATGATCAGCCCGGGCACGATGAAGGCCCCGTAGCTGACCCCTTCGACCTCCTGGATGCGCGACCCGATCGCGGCGCCGAAGACGACGAAGTAGAGCGAGGTGGAGATGACCGGCGATACCAGGCTCTGCAGCAGGGTACGACCGGCCCGGGCCATCTCGAAACAGTAGATGGCGCGTACGGCTTGAAGGTTCATTGGCGCTCTCTGACCAGTTTGACGAAGATCTCTTCCAGTGAGCTCTGCTTGGTATGCAGATCCTTGAAGCGAATGCCGGCGGCTTCGATGTCGTTGAGCAGGGTGCTGATCGGCACCTGCCCCTGGGCGTTCGGGTCACTGGCATCGTAGGTGTAGACCAGCACGCTGCCCCCTTCATCCAGCGCCAGCGGGTAGTGCGAAAGCGCCGGCGGCACGCTCGCCAGCGGCTGCTGTAACTGCAGGGTGAGCTGCTTGCTGCCGAGCTGACGCATCAGCGCCTGTTTTTCCCGCACCAGCACGATCTCGCCACCATTGATGACACCGATACGATCCGCCATCTCCTCGGCTTCTTCGATGTAGTGGGTGGTGAGAATGATGGTGACGCCGCTGGCGCGTAGCTCCCGTACCACCTCCCACATGTCGCGGCGCAGCGCCACGTCGACCCCGGCGGTGGGCTCATCGAGGAACAGGATCTCGGGTTCGTGGGCCAGCGCCTTGGCGATCAGCACACGGCGCTTCATGCCGCCGGAGAGCGTGATCAGCTTGTTCTTGCGCTTGTCCCAGAGTGACAGCGACTTCAGCACCCGTTCGATATGGGCGTCATCGGGCTTGCGCCCGAACAGGCCGCGGCTGAAGCGCACCGTGTTCCACACGGTCTCGAAGGCGTCGCTGGTCAGCTCCTGCGGAACCAGGCCGATCTTGGCGCGGGCGGCGCGGTAGGCGCTGACGTTGTCGTGGCCATCCACCAGCACCTGGCCGGCGCTGGCGTTGACCAGGCCGCAGATGATGCTGATCAGGGTGGTCTTGCCGGCGCCGTTGGGGCCGAGCAGGGCGAAGATCTCGCCACGTCGGATCTCGAGATCGACCTGCTTGAGCGCTTCGAAACCGGAGTCGTAGCGCTTGGAGAGACCGATGATCTCGATCACCGGCGCGGGCTCGGCGGCAGGCGCGCTGCTGGCCGTCGCCGGGGATGACACTGTGGCTGTGGGGTGACTCATGAGTGGCAACATCGTGGCGTGAAAGGTGACCATTGTAGGCGAAAACACGTCTCGACTGGACCCGCATCCGCCAGTCGCTAGGCAGGCACAGACAGGCGCAATGTGCCGCGGTCGTCTATAACGACACTGTCATACACGGAAATTTCATAGACCGCTGACGCGCCGGCGCCCTTACCGGTGCGGCCCGCTCGTTACCCACGCGCGGGCCGCTGGCGTCATCAAGCCAGGAGGCTCATCCATGCCACGCTCCATGCCACGTTTCATGTCCCTCTCGACGATCACCAGCCGCACCAGCGTGCTGCTGCTCGCCGCCATGCTGGGCACCACGCTGCTCTCGGCGTGTACCACCACCTCGCCGCAGGATCGCGAGAGTCAGCGCGCCGAGCGCCGTCAGCTCGATCAGGACGTAGCCAATACCCTCGACCGGCTCTATCGCGTGGCGCCGCAGTCGCGGTCGCTGGTGGATCAGGCCAAGGGCGTGCTGGTGTTCCCCGGGGTGCTCGGTGCCAGCTTCATCGTCGGCGCCAGCCATGGCGAGGGCGAACTGCTCGTGGACGGCACCAAGGCCGGTTATTACACCACCACCAGCGGCTCGATCGGCTTCCAGGCCGGGGCTCAGTCACAGGCGGTGGTCTATCTGCTGATGACCGACAAGGCGCTCAACCGCGTGCGCAGCAACAACGACTGGTCAGTGGGTGCCAGCGCCGGCGTCGCGGTGGCGGATATCGGCGCCAACGGCCAGATCACCAACAACACTGCCAATCAGGAGGTGATCGCGTTCGTCATGAACAATCAGGGCCTCCAGGGCGGCGTCTCGCTCAACGGCGCAAAGATCTCCAAAGAACGCCCGTGATGCGCTGAGCCGGCGCCATGTCCCACGCCCTTCGGTTCGCCGGAGGGGGTTGGGCATGGCGCCGGCTCAGTCAGGCCTGGGCGAAACGCTCGGGTCAGGCTTGCTCGGGCAGCTCGGCGTTGTGGTAGACGTTCTGGACGTCGTCGAGATCGTTGAGCATGTCGATGAATTTCTCGAACTGGGCGACGTCGTCGCCTTCCAGCGGCGTGGTCGTCTGCGGCAGGAACTGGATTTCGTCGGCCTCGAAGTCGATCTCGCCGAAGGCGTCGAGCAGCGCCTGTTTGGCCTTGGCATACTCGGTATGCGGGGCGAACACGGTGATACGGCCGTCTTCGCTCTCGATATCGGTGACATCGACATCGGCTTCCATCAGCGCTTCGAGCACCGCTTCTTCGTCATCGCCGGCAAAGGCGAAGATCGCGCAGTGATCGAACATGTGGCTGACCGTGCCCTGGGTGCCGATCTTGGCCTTGTTCTTGGTGAAGCAGCCGCGCACGTCACCGTAGGTCCGGTTGGGGTTGTCGGTCAGGCAGTCGACGATGACCATGCAGTTGCCCGGGCCGAAACCTTCGTAGCGGGCGGTGGAGAAGTCCTCGCCGCCGGCCCCGGAGGCCTTGTCCAGCGCCTTCTCGATAACGTGAGAGGGCACCTGGTCCTTCTTGGCCTTCTCGATCAGGCCGCGCAGGGTCAGGTTGCCGTGGGGGTCGGTACCGCCCGACTTGGCGCAGACGTAAATCTCGCGGCCATACTTGCTGTACACCTTGGTCTTGGCGGCGGCCGTCTTGGCCATGGATTCCTTGCGGTTCTGGAAGGCCCTTCCCATCAGTCACACCTATCAGGTTGTCTACGATCAGGTTGTCTACGACGGCCGCGATTTTACTCAACCTGGCGGGGATGTTGCAGGTTTATTTACGCTTTCGTGCCAGTGACGCTGCGGGATGCCGACGCGTGGCGGCGGGCTCTGGTATCCTGCCGCCCTCCGACGACCGCCACTGCGCGGCGCCACGCGCGGCGGGAAAGCCGCGATCCGCCCTCTGTACAGGAATCCCGCTCGTGTCCGACACCGCGACCTCGACCGACTTCAGCGCACTGGCGCTGACCCCGGCGCTCAAGCACAACCTGGACTCGCTGGGCTATCACACCATGACCCCGATCCAGGCGCTGGCGCTGCCAGCGATCCTCGCCGGACGCGACGTGATCGGCCAGGGGCGCACCGGCTCCGGCAAGACCGCCGCCTTCGGCCTCGGCCTGCTCCAGGCGCTCGATATCACGCGCTTCGAGGTGCAGGCGCTGGTGCTCTGCCCGACCCGTGAGCTGGCCGACCAGGTCGCCGAAGAGCTGCGCCGGCTGGCGCGACAGCTCGCCAACGTCAAGATCCTGACGCTGTGCGGCGGGACACCGATGGGCCCGCAGCTGAACTCGTTGGCCCACGGCGCCCATGTGGTGGTCGGCACCCCCGGCCGGCTCGAGGCGCATCTGCGCAAGGGCGCGCTCGATCTGGATGCGCTGCGCGTGTTGGTGCTCGACGAGGCCGACCGCATGCTCGACATGGGCTTCCAGGAGACGCTGGAGGCGATCGTCGCCGCCACGCCGAGATCGCGGCAGACGCTGCTGTTCAGCGCCACCTATGCCGATGCCGTACGCCCGGTCGCCGAGCGCCTGCTGCGCGATCCGGTCAGCCTGAGCGTGCCCGAGACGCACGGCCAGGAGAGTATCCATCAGCACTTCCACCGCATCGCCGACGAGACCGCGCGGCTGCCGGCGCTGATGCGCCTGCTGCACCACTACCGGCCCAGTTCCAGTATCGTCTTCTGCAATACCCGCCAGGAGACCGAGACGGTGGCCCAGGCGCTGGCACAGGCGGGGTTCAGCGCCGAGGCGCTGCACGGCGAGCGCGATCAGCGTGAGCGTGACCGCCTGCTGATCCGCTTCGCCCAGGGCAGCCTGTCGATTCTGGTCGCCACCGATGTGGCGGCTCGGGGTCTGGATATCGAAGCCCTCGATGCGGTGTTCAACTATCAGCTCGCGCGGGAACTCGAATCCCACGTGCACCGGGTCGGGCGTACCGGCCGCGCCGGCGAACAGGGCACCGCCTGCACCCTGGTGAGCGAGCGCGAGACGCATCGTCTGGAGCGGCTGGCGGCGCTGCTCGCCGAGCCGCCCGAGTTCGAGCCGCTACCCAAGGGCGGCGACGAAACGCCGTTTCAGCCGGCCATGGCGACCCTCGAGATCGATGCCGGCAAGCAGCAGAAGATCCGCCCCGGCGATATTCTCGGCGCCCTGACCCGCGGCGGCGATGACGAGGGCATCGACGCCGGCCGGGTCGGCAAGATCAAGGTGACGGATCGCGTCGCCTTCGTGGCGGTGGAGCGTGAGCTCGCGCGTCGGGCCCTGGCGGTATTGAACGCCGGCAAGTTGAAAGGGCGGCGCTGTCGTGCTCGTCTGGTGGTCGATGCTGATGGTCGATAACTGTGGAAAGCGCTGAGAGCGAGGCCGCATGAAGATACCCAAACGATTGCAGCCGCTGGTGGAGGATGGCCTGATCGACGAGGTCGTCAGCCAGCTCATGAGCGGTAAGGAGGCACAGGTGTTCGTCGTGCGCTGTGGCGACGAACTGCGCTGTGCCAAGGTCTTCAAGGAGGCCAAGAGCCGCAGCTTCAAGCAGGCGGTGACCTATCAAGAGGGGCGCAAGGTGCGCAACAGCCGCCGCGCCCGGGCGATGTCCAAGAAGACCCGCTACGGCCAGCGCGAGCAAGAGTCGGCGTGGCTCAATGCCGAGGTCGAGGCGCTCTACCGTCTGGCCGCCGCCGGGGTGCGGGTGCCCACGCCCCACGGTTTCGTCGACGGCGTGCTGCTGATGGAACGCATTGCCGATGCCGACGGCGATGTCGCCCCGCGGCTGGATGATGTCGAACTCACCCCTGAGCAGGCGCTCGACTACCACCAGCGCCTGATCGGCGAGGTGGTGCGCATGCTCTGCGCCGGGCTGGTCCATGGCGATCTGTCGGAATTCAATATCCTGGTCGGTGCCGAAGGGCCGGTGATCATCGATCTGCCCCAGGCGGTGGATGCCGCCGGCAACAACAACGCGCCCTGGATGCTGGTGCGCGACGTCGACAACCTGCGCCACTATTTCGGCCGCTTCGCCCCTGAGCTGCTCGCGACCGACTACGCCAAGGAGATCTGGGCCGCCTATGAAGCCGGCGAGCTGCACCCGGAGAGCGTGCTGACGGGGCGCTTCACGCCGGATGCCTCGCGGGTCGATGTCAGCGACGTGATGCGTGTGATCGACGCCGCCCGCGAGGAGGCCGCCGAGCGCGATGCCCGCCAGCAGGAAGACGCCGACGACTGGTGAGGCGGGGGCGGGGTGAGGTGTCTACACTGGGGGCACATCGTCTCGGATGGTTCATCGTCGGTGGTGCCTGGCTGGCGGCGCTTCGCCGTTGGTCTTGGCGCCAGGACGTTCATCGATGTCCACTCCCAGACGCCAACCAAACCAGGAGGCTGACTTCATGCAGGTCGTTCATCTGACCGCGCCCGGCGGGCTCGACAAGCTCTCACTCGGCACCACTGACGCCCCCAGCGCCCCCGGGCCGGGCGAGATTCGTGTGCGCATTCACGCCAGCTCGCTCAACTTCCATGACTACATTGTCGCCAGCGGCGTCTCGCCGACCGAGGATGGGCGTATCCCCATGTCCGACGGTGCCGGGGTGGTCGAGGCGGTCGGCGAGGGTGTCGACGAGTTCGCCGTCGGCGATCATGTGGTCTCGACTTTCTTCCCTCAATGGCTGGAAGGGCCGGCGCGGGTCGGCGACTTCAAGACCGTGCCCGGTGATGGCATCGATGGCTACGCCCGCGAGCAGGTGGTACGCCCCGCCCACTACTTCACCTTGGCTCCGGCCGGCTACAGCCACGCCGAAGCCGCCACGCTGACCACCGCCGGGCTTACCGCCTGGCGTGCACTGGTGGTCGACGGCGGCCTCAAGCCGGGAGACAGCGTGCTCACCCTGGGCAGCGGCGGTGTGTCGATCTTCGCCCTGCAACTGGCCAAGGCGATGGGGGCGCAGGTGATCGCGACCTCCTCGTCGGATGCCAAGCTCGAACGGCTGCGTGAGCTGGGCGCCGATCACACCATCAACTACCGCGACGAGCCCGAGTGGGGCAAGCGGGTCCAGGCGCTCACCGACGGGCGCGGTGTCGACCACGTGATCGAGGTCGGCGGCCCCGGCACGCTGCCGCAGTCGATCGATGCCGTGGCGATCGCTGGCCATATCGCGCTGATCGGCGTGCTCACCGGGGTTGGCGGCGAGGTGCCCACCGCCAAGCTGATGGCCAAGCAGGCCAAGCTGCAGGGGCTGATCGTCGGCAGCCGGCGGGATCAGATCGAGATGATCCGCGCCCTCGAGGTCACCGGTCTCAAGCCGATCATCGACCGCAGCTTCGGCCTCGGCGAGATTGCGGATGCCTTCCGCTATCAGGAGTCGGGCAAGCACTTTGGCAAGATTTGCCTCGAATTCTGAGCACCACTCCCAAGTTCATGCCACTGCCAAACGACAACGCCGCCGGAGAGCTCTCCGGCGGCGTTGTCGTTCAGGCCCCTGCGCGCTGGCATGGGCCTGAACGCAGGGGCGCTGTTGATCTCACTTGCGCGAGGGCGGGCGCAGGTCGTAATCGAAGTACTGGTGCATCAGCTCGACGAAGGTGCCATCGGCGTAGACGCTATCCAGCGCCTGGTCGAAGGCCGCGGCCAGGGCCTTGTCCCGCGGGCGCACGGCGATGGCATTACCGCGGCCGAAGATCGACTCCGGTTGATCGATGCGCGGGCCCACCTGCACGTACTGGCTGTCCGGCTTGCCGAGTTCCAGCGCGTCCAGCGCCACCGGATAGTTGAGGAAGGCCAGATCGAGCCGTTGGGCTTCCAGGTCCAGGGCCACATCCGCTGCAGTGGCGTAGCGCTGGATATGGAGCTTGTCGGCATAGCGTTCGGTGATGTAGCTATCCTGGGTGGTTCCGCGCTGGACGCCGACGCTCAGCCCCTTCAGCGAGGCGGGGTCGTCGAGATCGATCGTCTCGCCGCGGCGCGCCACCCATACCTTGGGCGACATCGCATAGGGGCGGGTAAATCGCACCTGGCGCTCCCGCGCCGGGGTGATGCGCATCGACGACATGATGGCGTCGTACTTGCGCGCGAGCAGGCCAGGGATGATGCCATCCCAGCCCTGGACCACCCACTCGCAGTCGAGCTTGGCACGCTGGCACAGGATGTTGCCGAGATCGATCTCGAAGCCCTCTAGTTCACCGGCGGCGTTGCGATACTCGAACGGCGGATAGGGTACATCGACGGCGATGCGCACGTGCTGCCCGGCTTCGGTCTGGGTGTCGGCGCTGGCGAGGGGGGCGGTGAATAGTTGCGCGCCGAACAGAGCCACGGCGGAGAACGCAAGACAAGCCAGCTCGCGAGGGGCGGAGAAACGTGGTGTCACGGAGAGATCCTTGAAGTTGTGAGGTTGTTATCGGTGCTGAACGATTGTTGTTGGTGCGGGCGGCATGCGCCCCACCCGGACAGCGTGCCGCATGCGGCACGCGATGGGAAGGCGGACACTGCCTCGGGCGTATTCCGCGAATCCGCGAGCAACGCCGCCACCTGTCGGATGGCCAAACCCGGTACGAGATCGACCTGAAAAGTCGCACGCCTTTCGAGTCGGTATTCGAATATCACGTAAATACAACACGTTGTCCATGGGGCAGGTGTGGCACGCAAAACGTGTGAAGAGGGGCGCGGGGTGTACATTCACATCAAGAAAGATGGCCGGTGGGGGGCTCCCGCTTGGGTTGGCGTTGTTCTTGACGTGACGGTTGGTTACTGTCGGGCAACGGCCGTACTCAAGAGGGCGCTACGACCGTGATTCACGCGCAAGGGACTACTGCATGGATGGCAGCCGGCCATCACTGCATGCACAGGTAGGGGCGGTAGCGTCGCAGGATGCCTTGCTTGAGCTTTGACCCCGCGGGCTTCGGGTCTTCCGGTGCGCTCATGTCTGACGGTTCTATTCGAGAAGACGCTGTGATGACACTGAAAGATCATTTTGGGTTGCTGGCTTCCTACAATCAGTGGATGAACGCGAAGGTTTATGAGGCTGCGGGCCTTCTCTCTGCCACCGATTTAGCCAGGGATCGAGGGGCCTTTTTCGGCTCCCTTCTGAAAACGCTGAATCATCTCCTCGTTGCTGACACCATCTGGCTCAAGCGGTTTGCTGAACATCCCGCCTGCTCGATCTCGTTACGCGAGGTGATTGATCTGCCACAGCCGACCGGTCTGGATCAGATGGTCTTTGACGACCTCGATCGGCTGGCCGAGCGCCGAGTTTGGTTGGACCAGAAGATCATCGGTTGGATAGCCGGCTTGTCTGGCGATGATCTGGAACTCATTCTCACTTATCGCAATAGCAAAGGGATGACTTTCCACAAGCGGTATTCGAGCCTGGTTCTTCATTTTTTCAATCATCAAACCCACCATCGCGGCCAGGCATCTACCTTGTTGTCACAGGCCGGCAAGGAGGTGGGTGTCACTGATCTGCTGGCGCTGATTCCGGATGAAAATCATGTCTGATCAGCCGCCGCTGCCGGTCAATGTTTTCATGGCTGCACGGCCTCGAGATTGCCGCAAGGCCGTGCATTATTTTTTGGTCGCTAGGGTCTCTTAGATGAAGTCAATATTCGACAGTGTGCCTTCGGACTTTCGGCTTTTAGCGATACTGGTGACCATCATCAGTATTGCGGCTCTGGTGAACTGGGCGGTAATTGCGATCATCAATCGACTGGAATCATCCATGTTGGCCACCGCCTCTGTCGACAAGACCGCACTCAATTTCGCCAAGCGTCTCATCTCTGTCGTGATCTATGGCGTCGGCATTGGCGCATGCCTGACACGCATCCCCGAACTCGATATCGTGGGGCATTCACTGCTGACGGGTGCCGGTATTCTCACGCTGGTCGGTGGTCTGGCATCGCAGCAAGTGCTTGGGAATATTGTCAGCGGTTTCATGATCGTCTTCTTCCGCCCGTTCCGGATCGGTGATCGCATCACCGTCTCTGGCAATTACACCGGAACCGTCGAAGACATCACGCTACGAGAAACCATTCTCCGAGATGCCGAGAATAATCGAATCATTATTCCGAATTCACAGATCAGCAGTGAAGTGGTGGTCAATGCCAACCATACCGACAATAAAATCTGCAAGATCATCGAGGTGGGCGTCGGCTACTCATCGGACCTGGAGCAGGCAATGGAGATGATGCAAGACGAAATCGTCAAGCATCCGCTGATCATTGACCAGCGCACAGCAGAGCAGATACGAGATAACACCCCGATCGTCCCGGTGCGAGTCACGGCGCTCGGTGACTCTTCCATCACGCTCAGAGCCTGGGCCTGGGCAGATAGCCCTGCAAACGGCTTCGTGTTGCAGTGCGACAGCTACGCCAATGTAAAACGCCGCTTCGATGAGGCCGGCATTGAGATTCCCTTCCCCCAGCGAACGATCTCGTTTGCCGGTGGTTTGCGAGTCTACCCGCCTGCCGAAGACGTAAATGAAAAGAAGGCTCGCTAAGCCGGATATGACGACGTCTTGCAACAGCGGGAAGACAGAGATAGGTACCCATGCTATCGGGTGTGGTCAGTCTGGCCGAGACAGTCAGAAATTTTCCGAGTACTGGTCTCCACGCGTCGTGGTGCCAACAATGATATCGCTAGGAGTGTATCGTGTTTGAGGTGGTGAGAGCTGTTTTTCCTGATGACCTGCAGGATGTGCTTGATCTCTACCGTGAGTATGTGAACAGCACCTCCGTCGATCTTTCTTTTCAGGGTAATGACCAGGAGTTTAGCCGACTGCCTGAAAAGTATGGCGGCGACGAATCAAAGATTTTTCTGCTGAAAAAAGATGGCGAACCGGTCGGGTGTGCGGCATTTCGGAAGCTGAGTGATACCACCTGCGAAATGAAGCGAGTGTATATCCGTCCAAACGCCCGCGGGAGTCATCAGGGGGCTCATCTGATTGACAGGGTTTTGCAAGAGGCCGTGATTAGTGGATACAAGAAGATATGTTTGGATGTTCTGCCAGAGTTCAAGGCGGCCCTGAAGCTATACCGTTCATATGGGTTCGTTGAGCATCCTCCCGTCACGCACAATCCCGTTCCAGGCACACACTTCCTGGGCTTGAATTTAGAAGACTATAAACAGAGGCTGTAGAGTCTCTGCAGTGCCTTGGATGATGTATCAGTTTCTCACGGAGCGCGTATCAATCTCTCACAAGAGTGTGACGAGAAAAAGATAAGTAGGAACGGATGGTCAAGAGGGCTTTTAACATCAATGCCATAGCTAACGGTGAGGAGGTGGGTGAGTAAGCCAGACACTCCTGCATCCATCATCACTGCCAATCTTGCCTATCGTGACAAGCCCCGAGTCAGACCACTGACTCGGGGCTTTTTGGTTTTCGTGGCGTGGTGTTCCTCTAGTTGCCGCGCCATATCGGCTTTCGGCCGGTTGGGATTCTCGATCGCTGGCGCGATCCTGATGTGGGCCTACGCCATCTGGGGGGCATCTAAAGCTTCGTCAGCGGTCAATCGCGCCGGAGATGCGCTCGAGCACAGACAGTGTTGTCTCGAGTTCCGCCTGGGTGATGCCTGCAGAGCATGTCTTGGCCCAGCCCGACTGCTTGTCGTACAGCTTTGAATAGACCGTTTTCCCGAGGTCCGAGAGGCTGATCAGTTTTGCGCGTTTATGCCCCGGATTGTCTTGGAATAACAGAAGGTTATCCTTTTGCATGGCGTCCACGAGCCGCTGTACGGCTTGTCTTGTCAGCCCCATGCTGCCGGCGATCTGCGGCACGGTTTGTGGTTCACCCGCCAAGGAAAGGGCTCCCAGGATCTTCCATCGGGCACTGGTGATGCCATATTCCGACCCCATACGGTCGCCCTCACTGACGAGGAGCCCGCCCAGCTTGAAGACTTCGAGAACAATCTCGGTGAACACCGGGCCTTTCTGAGCGTCGCTCATCGGCGATTCCTCTGGCGAATTGACAACATGTTGACAACCTCGGTTGTCGCTCGCATGATGACAACATGTTACCAACTTGCCCCGCCGGAGGAAACCAGAATGCTCATGCTCCATCGACTGGCAGCCACCCTCGCCATCTTGTGCATTGCCACGTTCTTCTCGTCGACGATTCTCGTCGAGCTGTTCGGTACGTCAGCATCCATCGCGACCGTCAAAAGCCTCATCGTGTGGCCAGGCTTGTGGGTGCTGGTGCCCTCCATTGCCTTGACCGGCGGTAGCGGTTTTGCCTTGGCGAAATCCAGAAGTGGGAAGCTCGTACGACGCAAGAAGATGAGAATGCCCTTTATTGCCATCAATGGCTTATTGGTGCTCATTCCCTGCGCCGTGTTCCTGGATCGCTGGGCATCCGCAGGCGCGTTCGATACGGCTTTCTACCTGGTGCAAGGCGCTGAATTGCTGGCCGGTGCGACCAATCTCGTCTTGATGGGCATGAACATGCGAGACGGTTTCAAGATGAGCGGTAGGTTTAGACGTTCAACGTTGGCGAACCGTTAGGCCATATCCCCCAGTGGCCCGGCCAGCAGCTCCGAGACCACTCCCGGCATGAACTCCCGCGGCAGGGTGATGGCGTAGAAGTTCTCGAAGACGTTGGGGAGCTGCTCCAGGCGCGTCAGGCGCCCCTGCTGCAGCTCGTCCTTGACCACCACCTCCGGCAGCACGCTCAGCGCACCGCTATCACGGGCCAGAAGACGCAGCATGGCCATGTCGTCGGCTTCGGCGAGAATCGTCGGCCGGTACTGGTAGAGACTGCAGTGGCCGTCGAAGGCGCGGCGAATCTCGTGGTGCTCACCGGGCAGCACCCAGCGGCTGTGTTCGAAGCCGTTAGGGAAGGGCTTGCCGGGGGAGGCGCCGGGGGGGCCGATGATCGAGAGCGGCTGGCGTGCCAGTAGCTGGCTCTGCCAGGCGGCGGCCTGCGAATGAGACGACGGCAGTTGGGTGTTGGTGAGCACTATGTCGAGTTCGTGGCGGGCCAGGCCATCGAGCAGATCAGCCATGCCGCGGGCGTGCAGGCTGAAGTGCACCCGCTGTGTCGGCTGGTGGAGCAGGGGGGCGACGAAGCTCTCGATGAAGTTACGCGACATGGTGGAGAGAGTGCCGATGCGCAGGCGCTGATACTCGGGCTCGATACCGCGGCCAATCAGCGACTCCAGCTCCTCGCCCTTGGTGAAGATCACCTCGGCATAGTTGAACACCCGGCGGCCCGCCTCGGTCAGCACCAGGGCGCGGTTGCGGCGCTCGAACAGCGGCTTGTCCATCCGTTCTTCCAGCTTGCGGATCTGCGCCGAGAGCGCGCTCTGGGAGAGGTGCAGCGAGTCCGCCACCTGGGTCAGCTTGCCTTCCCGGGCCACGCGCCAGAAGTAGTAGAGGTGATGATAGTTGAGGCGGCTCATTTTCGTTCTCTTTTATAGAGCAATTCATCAATTAATATCTATTTTAATTAAAAAACGGCTCGCCGGATACTGCACGCTCCCTGGATCAGCGGAGCCTACTCATGCACGGCAACGAGCCATTTTTCACCCTTCTGTTCACCCTGGTGCCGCTCATCCTGGCGCTGGGGGCCGTGGTCAGCGCTCGCGGCGCCACCGCGCGGGCCTGGCGCATCGGCCAGGTCACCACCAGCGCCAGTGTGATGCTGGCAGCCGCGCTACTGGCGCTGGGGCTGGTACATGGCCTGCCAGCGCTGGCCGGCTGGTGGCAGAGCGGCGTGCTGCAACTGAGCATGCTGGCGCTGGCCAACTTCATCGCCTTCGTGGTGGTGCGCTACAGCGCGACCTATCTGCAGGGCGAGCCACGCCAGCGGCGCTTCGTCGCGCTCGTTCAGGCGCTCTTCGCCGCGGTCAGCGTGGCGGTGCTCAGCGATTATCTGCCGCTGTTCCTGCTCGCCTGGCTGGGCATCAGCCTGGCCATGCACCAGCTGCTGATGTTCTACCCCGATCGCCCCCGCGCGGCCCTGGCGGCGCACAAGAAGTTCCTCTTCGCCCGCGCCGCCGAGCTCTGCGCCGTGGCTGCCTTTGTCATCCTCTACCTGGAGCACGATAGCGCGCGGATCAGCGTCATCACCGCCGCCTATGCCGTGCCCGGCCATGCCCTGAGCCTCGCCGACCAGGCCGCGGCCTGCCTGATCGGGCTGGCGGCGCTGATCAAGTGCGCCCAGCTACCGCTGCACGGCTGGCTGATCCAGGTGGTCGAGGCGCCGACCCCGGTGTCGGCGACGCTGCACGGCGGGGTGATCAACCTCGGTGGCTACCTGCTGCTGCTGTTCTCGCCGCTGCTGCTGCAGTCGGCCCCGGCCCAGGCGCTGGTGCTGGCGGTGGCTGGCGTCAGCAGCGTGTTGGCGGCACTGGTGATGATGACCCGCGTCAGCGTCAAGGTGCGCCTGGCCTGGTCGACCAGCGCCCAGATGGGTCTGATGCTGGTCGAGATCGCCCTCGGGCTGACCGAACTGGCGCTACTGCACCTGCTCGCCCACTCCTGCTACAAGGCCTACGCCTTCCTCAGTTCCGGCGAGGCGGTGGCCGAGGATCTGCTGCGCCGCCAGGCCCCCGCCCGCAGCCCCTCTCCGGGCCAGTGGCTCGCGGCCTTCCTGATCAGCGCCGCGCTGGTGAGCGGCGTGGTGGTGCTGGCGCGCAGCCTCAGTACATCGCCTGCCTTCGCCGCCTATAGCCCCTGGGTGCTGGTCACCCTGGCTCTGACCGTGATGCTGGCTGAGCGCCGCAGCGAACGCAGTGCGGACGCCCTCGGCAGCTTCCTCGGCCTGGCCGTGCTGGTGGTGCTCGCCTATGTCGGCCTCAAGACGCTGTTCGTCACGCTGCTCCCCGCCACCGGGCACAGTGTCTCGCCCTGGGCAGACCTGTGGGTGAGCGTGCTGTTCGTGCTGCTCTTCGCCGGTTACTGGCTGCAGCGCCATGGGCTGCACTACCGCGCCTCGCAGACGCTCAACCGCTACTGCTACGCCGGCTTCTACCTCGACGAATGGGTCACCCGTAACACCCTCAAGCTCTGGCCCCACGCGCTGCCCGGCCGGATTCAGGCCAAGCAGCATCACACCGTCTCTCGCGGGAGTTTCCAATGATGAGTCTCGATACCTCTCGAACCGCACGGCTGGCCGACGCGAGCGACGCCACGCCGCTCACCGAGCCCCAGATCGCGGCGCTGGATCGCGCCTGCGCGCGCATCGCCCCGAGCTGGCCGCTGGATCGGCTGATCGCGGTGAGCCCCTACTGGACCCAGCGCGGTGAAGATGCCGCCACGGTCTCGGCGCGCCTCTCGGCGCTGGGCAATGTCCACGGCCTGATGCCGCCGAGCCACTATCTGGCGGCCTGGCAGCGCGGCGAGATCACCGAGGCGCACCTGAGTGAGGCCGCCGCACGGCTCGACTACCACGGCGCCTACCGCAATCTACTGGCGGTGGTCGACGAGCTCAGCCGCTTGCCCCACTGGCACAACATCAGTGATCTGATCGATGCCCGTCGTGACCGTCAGCACCAGATGGCTTGGCGCGACGAGATCACCCATCAGATCAGCCAGTTCTGCGCCGCCTACTATCAGGCGGACGGGCCGCTCAACGCCGAGCGCTTGAAGGCGCCCAGCGACATGCGGCTCTATCAGCACTGGCGCGAGATGACCCTCAAGGATCGCGGCATCGCCATCCTGATGGGCGAACCGCGGCTGCGGCGCTACTTCCAGACTCTGCCGGAGAGCGAAGAGGGGCTGTTCCAGGCCGCCATCGCCGAGCTGGATGTGGCCACCGGCCAGCTCGAGAGCTACGCCCAGGCACTACTGCTCGATATCAACGGCTGGGCCAGTTGGGTCGCCTATCAGGATTGGCAGCAGGGGCTGGGTGCGTCCCCCCGTGAGGGGCAAGAGGGGACTCAGCACGAGGGCCAGTTCGCGGGCCCGCCGTCGGATATGCGCAGCCTGCTGGCGATACGCCTGGCCTGGGAGCTGGTGCTGTGGCGCTATACCCGGGCGGAACAGCCGGAGCAGGCCGAGCGCCTGAATCGGTTATGGCACGCGGAACTGGTGGCACTGCCATCGCGGATCGAGCACCACCAGCGCGCGCAGCAACCACTGTGGGTGTGGCAGCTCGCCAGCGAGCTGGCCTATCAGCAGCCGCTGCATCATGCGCTGCGGCAGGCCGCGGGGATCGCCTCCGAACAGGCGCAGACGCCGCGGCTGCAGGCGGTGTTCTGTATCGATGTGCGCTCGGAACCGATGCGCCGATCACTGGAGCGCCAGAGCCCGGCGATCCAGACCCTGGGCTTTGCCGGCTTCTTCGGCCTGCCGCTGGCGCACCAGCAGGGTGGCACCGCGCTGGCCCAGCCGCACCTGCCGGGGCTGCTGGCGCCCCAGGTAATGCTCAAGAGCGAACCGAACACGGGGACGACACACACCGCGCAACGGCTGAACTGGCAGGCGCGCCTGCAGGAGTGGAGCCGCACGGCGAGTGCCAGCTTCACCGCGGTGGAGGCGGGCGGGCTGCTCTATGCCGGCAAGCTGCTGCGCCGCTCGCTGGAGGCCAAGGCCCGGCGCCAGCCACTCGCCATGGATACGCTGAGCTGGCACTGGCGCGGCAGCGGCGAGTCTCTGAGCCTGGCCGACAAGGCCGCGCTCGCCCGCAGCGTGCTGGTGGGCATGGGGCTGACCGAGCACATCGCCTCTCGGGTACTGCTGGTGGGGCATGGCAGCCACAGCAGCAACAATCCGCACGCTGCGGGGCTCGAGTGTGGCGCCTGCGGCGGCCAGTCCGGGGAAGTCTCGGTACGCGCCCTGGCGCGGCTGCTCAACGACTCCGCGTTGCGCGAGGCGCTGGCCGAAGACGGGCTGGTCATCCCCCAGGAAACGCGCTTCGTACCGGCGCTGCACCACACCATCACCGACCGCCTCGAACTGCTGGAGGCCGAGACGGACGCCCAGGTGCTGGGTGAAGAGATGCGCACCTGGCTCCAGCGGGCCGGCGAGCAGGCCCGGCGCGAGCGCGCCCCGCAGCTCGGCCTCGCGGCCGATACGCCCGAACTCGAGCAGACCCTGGACCGCCGTGGCGCCGACTGGTCGCAGACCCGCCCGGAGTGGGGGCTGGCCAACAACGCCAGCTTCATCGCCGCCCCGCGGCGCTGCACCGCGCTGCTCGATCTCGCCGGGCGCAGCTTCCTGCACGACTACGACTGGCGCACGGATAGCGACTTCGCGCGGCTGGAAGCGATCATGACCGCACCGCTGGTGGTCGCCCACTGGATCAACATGCAATACAACGCCTCGGTCACCGATAACCGCAAGTTCGGCAGTGGCAACAAGGTGCTGCACAACGTGGTCGGCGGGCATATCGGGGTGTTCGAAGGCAACGGCGGCGATTTACGTATCGGTCTGCCGCTGCAATCGCTGCATGACGGCGAGCGCTGGCGCCACGAACCGCTGCGCCTGAGCGCCTACCTCGCCGCGCCCCCGGAGGCTATCGCCGAGATCGTCGCGCGCCATGAGGCGCTGACCTCGCTGACGCACAACGGCTGGCTGCATCTATTCGCGCTGGATGACCAGAGCGGCGAAGTGCTCGCTTACCGTGGCGGGCAGTGGTTCAGTAGCTAACGGTAAGATTTGCCTAGCAAACCCGCTTCATCAGAAAAAGCCCCGGGCCAGACCACTGGCTCGGGGCTTTTCTCTTTTTGGGGCGTTTCCACCGCGCTGGCATCCGCTTGCGTGGTGGAGTTCCCGGGGGCTGAATCCCAGAGCGGCAAACTATGTATCTATTGCGACACACAACGTTTTGCATCTGTCATGGTGAGTGAATAATCTTGTTGTTCAAGATCTCTTGCGTGGCTAGGTGGAATTGTCTCTTAGCTGAATGCTAGCACTACTGCATGGATGGCAAGCCAGCATCACCCATGCCCCGGTAGGGGCGGTAGCGTGGCCAGGCATTAGGTTCTCTCGGAACGCGGGCTGTAGCGCTTTACCCGCATGATGGCCTACACACGATCCATCGGCCTGGGAGGTCTGCTCTGCGCATCCATACGTTGATGCCCGCGTTGCTGTGTTTCTATACAGCTTCATTGGCTCTGACAAGATGCGCAAGCGCGCGAATTCGGCATAGGTAGCCGAGCTGTTGTGAGAAACCAGTTTTATCAATGGGTTAGGTAAAAAATGGTGTGCTCAATAATTTTGTTGAGCGTGCTAGCGCGTTCAATGCAATAAACGAGCCTGCCGTGTAATCACTGTTAGGCGTTACGTCGCAGCTCACATTTGGAGGAGATTATGAACAACGTTGAAATAGTGATTCTGGCAAATTCCGTGAAACATCATCAGCACTGTGTTGCTGGAAAATGCACTGCTACTGGCCAGTGGGTGCGGCCGGTCTCGGATGCAAATGGTGCGGAATTGAGTCACGCGCAAGCTCAGTGCCAGAACCCACATGGAACTTTCAATGTGAAGCCTTTACAGAAAGTACTTATGGGCTTTTCTACTCATGTTCCCTTGGCGCACCAGCCAGAAAATTATGTAATAGACGGATCTATGTGGCGGCAAAATTATAGGATCTCAGACGGAGAATTAAACCAGTACCTGGATCAACCTGGCGATATATGGGGTCATGCAGATCGAGTGCCTCACGCGCTTATTTTATCAGGACAGATTGTAGTTGGACAATCCTTGTATCTAATAGCTGTCGACAATTTGAATTTATACAGAAATCAGCATGACCGACGAAGAGCATCGTTTTCATATCGCGGCACTGGCTATGATCTCGCTGTTACGGACCCTAACTTTGACAGAATCACTCAAAATAATGAGGAAGTTAAAGGGATTCTATGTGTGAGCCTTGGCGAAGAGTACCAAGGCGACTGCTTTAAGCTCGTTGCGACTGTATTTTAGCAGGAAGAGCTATGAAAATTTATACGATTGGATTTACACAAAAGAATGCGGAAAAGTTCTTTGAATTTCTCAAGGTGTCGCAAGTTAAGACCTTGATTGATGTCCGTCTCAATAATCTTTCTCAATTGTCTGGGTTTGCAAAAAGGGATGACCTGAAGTTTTTTTTGAAAGAACTTTGTGGTGCTGATTATGTGCATTTGCCAGAGTTGGCACCTACAAAAGATATTCTTAACGCATATAAGAAGGGTGATATGCCATGGGGGCGATATGAGGATAAATTCCTTAATCTAATGGCACAGAGAAATATTGAGAAATCAATCACCCCATCGCTCCTAGACCATGGGTGTTTGCTGTGCTCCGAACACGAACCGCATTTTTGTCACAGGCGGCTAGTCGTGGAGTATTTAAACGAACACGCTGAATTGGACCTCAAGGTTAAACATTTATACTGATGAAAAAAGTCCTAGTTCTTTATCCGAAGCTTTTCAATTGCTACCAAAAGTTTCATAGGAAAGTTGAAAAAATACTCTCTGCCTCAGATGCGGTTGAGTTAATTTATCCATCGGATGATAATGATTTTATCCGGCGCATTTCTGATGAGAGCCAGAAAGTTGGTTCGACTCAGCGATCTGAGAATTGGAGTGTGAGCAACATAACCCACGCAATTGTTTTCGACGACGGTGAAGAGTTTCCAGAAGAAGTTAAGCTGCTTAAAGAAAATTCTGTTCCTCTTCGTTTGATAAATATAGCTATTACTCGGGTAATTAATATTAAGCGTGAGCCAGAGTATAAGGGGATAAAAAGCACGCCTGAGTACGAGTACATTGGGCGGGGATCGTATTGGGGCAACCCTTATTCAATGTATGAAGATGGTGAAGATAGAGAAGAGGTCATTAGAAAGTACAAGTACGATTTTGATTTTGAAAAATTTCCAAATAAGGAGAAAAAAGAGGTTTACAAGCTTGCTGGGAAACGTTTGGGGTGTTTCTGTAAGCCAGATTCGTGTCACGGAGATGTGTTGGCAGACTTTTTGAATTCATGGGATGACGGTAAGTGATCTCTTAAGAAAGCGCTGCTGTCGGAAAATTTTCGATGCGCTCAAAGTTTGCCACGGAGCGCGGCTTCAGACATCAGGAGAGTTGCGTGAAGCATCCTAGATTCAAAGGTATTGGCACTTTATATGCTGAAATAGAAAAGTGTGAAAAAGATTTGCTGAACAAGGAAAATGAGTTTAAAAGGATGTTTCAGAAGCTAAGTTTCGCAGACCCATCATTGGATGATGTCAATAGGCTTAGGTAGCAGCTGAGGGCTAAAGAGAAACAGGTTGTAAAAGCCAGGAGGCAGGTTGAACAAAAACAACATCAGAAATCTCGCAAGGTCAATGAACGACAAAGGACTAAGTTTGGAGGCCAAGCTAAGAAAAAAGAGCGGCTCGCTCTAAATCGAGCAATTAACAAAGAAATTCATGATCAGGAAAATATTTTGTCCCAGTTAAAAGGTTTGAGAATTGAGTTTTCCCCTGATAAAGAAGAAACAAAATCCGGAGTTGAGTTATTTATTTCCCATGCATCTGAAGATAAAGCAAATTTTGTTAAGCCACCTGCCGATGAGCTAATTGACTTGGGGGTATCTGTTTGGTATGACGAGTATACATTGCGCATTGGTGATAGTTTGCGCCGCTCAATTGATCAAGGCCTAGCTGAATCTAAGTATGGTCTAATTGTCCTATCTAAAGCCTTTTTCGAGAAAAGCTGGACTCAATATGAGCTGAATGGTCTGGTGATAAGAGAGATGGAAGGTGGTAAGGTTATATTACCCATTTGGCACAATATAACTAAGGATGAAATCATGAGGTTAAGCCCATCTTTAGTCGATAAAGTGGCGTTGAACTCAACGATGTTTGCTGTTCGAGAAATAGCTGGAAAAGTAGCTGATGCTGTGAAAAATACCTAGCAAAGTGTTCCAGTTGATCTCGTGTTTCATGAATTTTGGTTTTCAAAGTTGGCGCCAGCACTCGGCAGCTGAACTTTGTGTTAAGTCATTATTACGGATGATCGTGCATTTTAGAGCCTTGAAATATTCCTGCAGAAGATCCCGGGCACCTTTTCTCCGCTCAGTCACGGATGCTCGTTAGACGGTCAATGGTGGGTTAAGTTTACTATCGATATTGATAATCCGTATTCTTGGAAAGTCGTCCAAGAGTTGGGTCGTATATTGAATTGCTTGTCATTGAATGAGCGTCTCCCTACGGTATTTAAACCTGTTTCGCCGCCGCCTTACTTGAATGGTGGTCCAAGAGATTTTTTATCTTGGGTAATTGAGTGCTCAGACAAAGATTTCAAACCCGGTGCTATTGCCAAATGGCTCGAAGGGCGCATGCCACAACCTGTTGATGATACAACGCAGTGGGAACTGGACGAGTAGTGAAACCTAACTAGTGGTTCAAACCGTTCGCTTCGCTCGCTGGGACGCGCTAAAGCCTGTTCCTTAACCAAACTTTATGATTTCGCGCTTGGCCACCGGGCGTCTGCTCCCAAGGCGCCATGGTCTATCTTGTCCCTCATTGCCAGAGATCGGTGCGTTCACCCCGAGATGAAAGGACCAAACCCTTATGAGCTGTCTCTTTTGTGACATGGTGGCCGGGCGCGCGCCCTGTCATCGAATTTGGGAGGATGAGCGGCATCTCGCTTTTCTCTCCATCTTCCCCAATACCCGTGGTTTCAGCGTGGTGATCCCCAAGGCGCATCACGGTAGCTATGCCTTCGAGCAGGAAGACACGGTGCTGCGTGAGCTGATCGTGGCGACCAAGCAGGTGGCCAGGCGGCTGGATCGGGCGCTGGATGGCGTGGCTCGCTGCGGCATGTTCTTCGAGGGTTACGGCGTCGATCATCTCCACGCCAAGCTATTCCCCATGCACGGTACCGGCGCCGATGCGGGCTTCCAGCCGATCGAATCGCGGGTGGACAAATATTTCGAGCACTACGAAGGATATCTCTCCTCTCACGACTACCGGCGAGCTGACGATGCCGAGTTGGCCCGGCTCGCGGCGTTTATTCGCGAGGTCGACGCAGAGGGCCAATATGAATGAGTCGGCGAGATGTACAGCGCCCGCTGCCGCGGGTACGGTAGGCTTCCTACGAAAACTGTCTGCGCTCGGCAATACGGCGTTAAAAGTCGGTTCAGAGTGCTCATTTACACCCCGTAAACTCCGCCTCTTCTCCAATTTTTGCCTTAGCTACGCGCCCCGGTCTGGCCTTCGCTCGCTGACTTCTCGTGCAGACCCGTGTGGTGCGCACGCATGATGGCCTTCACACGATCTATCAGCTTGGGTGGTCTGCTCTGCGCATCCATACGTTGATGCCTGAGTTTTTGTATTTGTATACAGTGTCATTGGATCTGGCACGATGCGCAAGCATGCGAATTCGGCATAGGTAGCCGAGCTGTTGTGAGAAACCAGTTTTATCAATGGGTTAGGTAAAAATGGTGTGCTCGATAATATTGTTGAGCGTGCTAGCGCGTTCAAGTCACTAAGCGAGCGCGCTGTATAATCACTGTTAGCGACAACGGAGAATCATGAGTAATCTCGCTATTGTTTATCTGCACTTGGATTTTGACTTGTCTTACGATGACTTCGAGGCTACTCGTGAATATCTGATAAATGTTACGGGTCAATACTCATCAGTAATTTATCGGCAGAACTCTAATGTTCGGGTCGAGCTGCGAGATGGTAGCGTAAAAGCCTGGATTCTGGTCGCGGGATCTATATATTTGGCAATAGGCCAGTACGGGTCGTTTCGTTCAGGTGTTGATCAGGTAATAAAAGACGCTAAATCTGTAAAAGAGTTTATAACCGATACTCTAGTGAAAGATGGTGTGGATGAGAGCAGAGTTATTGAAGCAAAGCGGAAACGTTGCTTGCCAGATAAAATTCGACGGCTGTTCCTACGAATCGATCGATTTGAGGAGCGTATTGCTAATATGTCGCCGGCAGAAAAAGCTCGAGAGGCTGAGCTTATCACAAGAGTAGCTGAAGGAATTAGCTACGAATTAGACTATCAAGAAGATCTTGATCAGTTTCTCTCGTGTCTTGACGATCGCTTTAAACCAGCACCGGAAAGTCTAAAGCTAAAATATCATACTGCGATTAGAAAGGAAGGAGATTTCATGGGTCGACTGGTTGCTCCCTATAAAGCTAATGAGTTATTGATTGAGCCACCTCGAGGCTTTGAATCATCGAGCGCTAAAAAAGCGTTGCAGTTGACGTCTGCTCCGCTAGCGCTACGCAATCGCAACTGAACGCAAGCGTTATATTCAATAAGGGTCCGGGACGTTGGAATGGAATGCCGTCTTTCAGCTGGTAACAGCATCATTGGCGTCAATTGGCGTCGGCGGAGCTCTTGTTTTCGCTATGGCATCTTGGCTCGGCAAGGTCTGGGCCAGCCGCATTCTAGAAAGAGAAAGAACCGCTCTTGGCTCCGAGCTAGAAAAGACCAAGCGCGAGCTCGATGTCGTTAAGGAAACTACGCTGCGGTTCCAGAACGATAAAATCCTCACATATCGAGCAGTTGTCGATGTTGTTTCAAAAGTTCTAGCTTCCTTCGATTCTATCGAGCAGGGAAGGCTTTGCGCGGACGAGGCAGCATCCCGTTTCGATGAGTTCAACGAGCAAAGAATTCGAGTATATGGCTACTTGGCGATGCTGGCTCCTCAGCAAGTCATGGATGCTCAAGATCGGCTCATGGATCATCTGCTGTGCGTATCTCAGGGTGATGAGCCGTATGAATGGAGCAATGTTCGAAATCTCGCGATCGATCTATTGAACGAGATTCGGCGTGATATTGGCATCGATAAATCCCCAATTCAGTACAACGGGCAACTTTGAATATAACAATTCGTTCAAGTCGTTCGCCGCGCTTACTCGGACGCCCAGCACCCCGCGCCTTTTTGCGCATGGCTACGCCATGTTTGCGCAAACGACGCCCCATGCTGGCCACCGCTTCGCTCAGCGTTAGGTCTCCGCCAGAGATCGGTACGTTCGAGCTGAGATGAAAGGACCCACCCTTATGGGCTGTCTCTTTTGTGACATGGTGGCCGGGCGCGCGCCCTGTCATCGAATTTGGGAGGATGAGCGGCATCTCGCTTTTCTCTCCATCTTCCCCAATACCCGTGGCTTCAGCGTGGTGATCCCCAAGGCGCATCACGGTAGCTATGCCTTCGAACAGGAAGACGCGGTGCTGCGTGAGCTGATCGTGGCGACCAAGCAGGTGGCCAGGCGGCTGGATCGAGCACTGGCGGGCGTGGCCCGCTGCGGCATGTTCTTCGAGGGTTACGGCGTCGACCATCTCCACGCCAAGCTGTTTCCCATGCACGGTACCGGCGCCGATGCGGGCTTCCAGCCGATCGAATCGCGGGTGGACAAATATTTCGAGCGCTACGAAGGGTATCTCTCCTCTCACGACTACCAGCGTGCCGACGATGCCGAGCTGGCCCGGCTTGCGGCGTTTATTCGTGAGGCTGACAGCGACACTCAAGGGGAGTGAGTCGGGGAGATGTACAGCGCCGGCTGCCGCGGGTACGGTAGGGCCTCCTTATCCTTGATCCTTTCCTGTCCTGTCTGCGAGAGCGTATCTCATGTCCCATCCTGCTGATCCCCGTCGCTTTGCCGTGGCCTACTCGTGGCGCTGGCTGGCGCTTTTGTGTCTGGTGCTGGCCCTGTCGGGCTGTGGCGTCAATAACATCCCGACCCTGGACGAGAAGGTGAAGTCGGCCTGGGCCCAGGTGGAGAATCAGTATCAGCGCCGGGCGGATCTGATCCCCAATCTGGTCGAGACGGTGAAGGGCTACGCCCAGCAGGAGAAGGAGACGCTGACCGCGGTAACCGAGGCGCGCGCCAAGGCGACCTCGATCCAGGTCGATGCCGATACCCTCAACGACCCGCAGACGCTCAAGCGCTTCGAGCAGGCCCAGAGCCAGCTGACCGGCGCGCTGAGCCGATTGATGGCGGTCTCCGAGCGCTATCCGGATCTCAAGTCCAACCAGAACTTCCTGGCCCTGCAGTCGCAGCTGGAAGGGACCGAGAATCGCATCGCCGTGGCGCGACGCGACTTCATCCAGGCGGTGCAGGCCTACAACACCGAGATTCGAACCTTCCCGGGCAAGATCTGGCACAGCCTGCTCTACAGCGACATGCCGATCCGCGAGACCTTCGAGGCCACCAGCCCGAACGCCGACCAGGCACCCCAGGTCAAGTTCTGAGGTGCCAGTGGACCTTCGAGCCCGCCTTTCTTACTGCCACAGGAGTGCGCCCATGCGACACGCGATCTCGCTGACACTCGCCGTCTGGCTGGCGCTGTTCGCCGCGGTCGCGGTGGCAGCGCCGGATTTTCCCGAACTCACCGGGCGCGTGGTGGACAACGCCAAGCTGCTCGATGCCGGTACCACCAGCCAGCTCGACGCGATGCTGAAGGCGCATGAAGAGGCCACCGGCGAGCAGGTGGTGGTGGTCACGCTGACCGATCTGCAGGGCGAGACCATCGAGCAGTACGGCTATCAGCTGGGGCGCCACTGGGGCATCGGCCAGAAGGGTGAGGACAACGGCGCGCTGCTGATCGTGGCGATGGCCGAGCGCAAGGCGCGGATCGAGGTTGGCTACGGGCTCGAGGGCCGGCTGACCGATGCCGAGTCCTCGCGGATCATCAACCAGGTGCTGCTGCCGGCGTTCAAGCAGGGCCAGTTCGCCGCCGGCATCGTCGACGCCAGCCGGGCGATCATCCAGACTCTGGGCGGCGACCCGGGGGCCCGCGCCAGCACACCCAAACCCCAGCGTGACGAATCGCACCACCTGGGCGGCGCCGGGCTCTGGTTCGGGCTGCTGTTCTTCATCGTTATGCTGATCGTGCGTGGCGGTGGTGGGGGTGGCGGCGGAAGTCGCCGGCGGCGTCGGCGCGGCGCCATGGGCGGCGTGCTGCTGGGCGGCGGTCTGGGTGGTGGCTTCGGCGGTGGCGGCTTTGGCGGCGGCGGCGGCGGCGGTGGCTTCAGTGGTGGTGGTGGCGGATTCGGGGGCGGTGGCGCCTCCGGTGGCTGGTAACGAGCGAGGCGATGGCAGATGACGCTACTCAACGAACGTGAGCGGCAGCAGGTAGGCGAGGCGATCACCCGCATCGAACGCGATACCGACGCCGAGATCGTCACCGTGCTGGCGCGCCAGGCGGATGACTACACCTATATTCCGCTGCTGTGGGCCGGGCTGGCGGCGCTGCTGGTGCCGGGGGCCGTGGCGGTGGTAGCCAGCTGGCTGGGGCTGATCGCCGGTTTCGGCGCCTGGTCCCTGCTGCTGGTGCAGTGGGTGCTGTTCAGCCTGCTGGCGGTGGCGTTTCGCTGGCCGCCGCTGCTGACCCGGCTGATCCCGCGCCGGGTACGCTTCTGGCGCGCGGCCAATCTGGCCCGGCGGCAGTTTCTGGAGCAGAACCTGCACCGTACCGAGGCCGGGACCGGCATGCTGATCTTCGTCTCGGAGGCGGAGCGCTACGTGGAGATCCTGGTCGATCATGGCATCTCTCAACGCCTCGACGACAGCGAGTGGGGGCAGATCGTCGAACGCTTCACCGCACAGGTGCAGGGTGGGCGCACACTCGCGGGCTTCCTCGACTGCATCGAGGCCTGCGGCGAGCGTCTCAAGGTCCACCTGCCGGCGACCCATGAGCGCAACGAGTTGCCCAACCGGCTGATCATGCTGGAGTGAGCGGTCGAGCTGCCGCTATCGGGCTCTCGCGATCCGCTCATCCATACTGTCATACCTCCATACCGGGCCTGAAACGCAGACGCCACCGCAAGTGCGGTGGCGTCTGTGGTATAGCGCGTCTAGCGGGGTGGGCTCAGCGGTTGCCGCTGGCCGCGCCGCCGTTGCCGCCGGTGCGACTACGGCCGCCCCGCGAGCGGCGACGCCGCGGCGCCGTCGACTCGTTGCCACGGTTTTCACTGCTACGGTTGTCGTTGCTGCGGTTATCGTTGCCGCGCGGTTCGCCGTTCTGGCGCTGGCTGTTCGCACTGCGCTGACCGCCACCGCTGCGCTGCGGCCCTGAGCCGTTACGGCCACCACCCTGGCGACGCGGCGGACGCGGTGCGCGACCTTCGTTCTCGTCGACCTTGGGGCCGCCGCCCGGTGTCGGCTCGAAGCCGTTCACCGTCTGGCTCTCCAGACGCTGGCTGATCAGCCGCTCGATGCCGGCCAGCTCTTTCTTCTCGTCCAGGCTCACCAGCGAGACCGCCTGGCCGCTGGCCCCGGCGCGCCCGGTACGGCCGATACGGTGGACATAATCCTCCGGCACGTTGGGCAGCTCGAAGTTGACCACCTGCGGCAGCTGGTCGATATCCAGGCCGCGGGCGGCGATATCGGTCGCGACCAGAGCGCGGACATCACCATTCTTGAAGTCGGCCAGCGCCTTGGTGCGCGCGTTCTGGCTCTTGTTGCCGTGGATCGCCGCGGCCTCGATGCCCTGACCTTCGAGATACTTGGTCAGGCGGTTGGCGCCATGCTTGGTGCGGGTGAAGACCAGCACCTGCTGCCACTGGTGGGTCTCGATCAGGTGCGACAGCAGCGCCGGCTTGCGGCTCTTGTCGACCGGATGCACCCACTGGGTCACCGTGGCCGCCGCGGTGTTGCGCGGGGTCACCGAGACCTCTACCGGGTCGTTGACGATGCCCTTGGCCAGGTTGCGGATCTCCTGGGAGAAGGTGGCCGAGAACAGCAGGTTCTGGCGCTGCGCCGGCAGCACCTTGAGAATACGGCGGATGTCGTGGATGAAGCCCATGTCGAGCATGCGGTCGGCTTCGTCGAGCACCAGCACCTCGAGTGCTTCGAACGACACCGCTTTCTGCTGGTGCAGGTCGAGCAGACGCCCGGGGGTGGCCACCAGGATATCCACGCCGGACTTCAGCTTGGCGATCTGCGGGTTGATCTTGACCCCGCCGAAGACCACGGCGCTGGTCAGCGGCAGGTGCTTGCCGTAGGTCGCGACGCTTTCGCCGACCTGGGCCGCCAGTTCGCGGGTCGGGGTCAGGATCAGCGCACGCACCGGGCGGCCGTTGGGGCGCTGGGCTTCGGAAAGACGCTGCAGAATCGGCAGGGTGAAGCCGGCGGTCTTGCCGGTGCCGGTCTGCGCTGCCGCCATCACGTCGCGCCCGTCGAGTACGGCAGGGATGGCCTGGGCCTGGATCGGCGAGGGGGTGTCGTAGCCTTCTTCGGCCACGGCTTTCAGCAACGGGGCACTCAGGCCCAGTGAATCAAAAGACATTCGGTAATCTCTAGGTCGCGGCGGATGGCGTAGCGAAGCGGCTACGCGCTGCCGGGGAAAAGCCAGTGCTGGCAGGTGCGCCGTTGAGGCGCCGATCAGATGGGTCGTCAGAGTTATCCGCTTCGCGTGACGACGGCCAGACAGGTCATGGCGATGGCCGGCAGCTTAACGTATGTCTGCGTCCACCGCTATCCCGGTCACGCTTCGCCGCCCCTGCTGTCGTGGTGACGGGCTACACTAGAGTGCCTGTCGGACGCGCACTGCGCGTTGCGGAAAGGAATCAAACAAGGAGAACAGGATATGTCGATTCGCTGGAAATCCGCCCTGGCCCTGGGTGCGCTGGGCCTGAGCCTGGGGGCGAGCGTGGCGCCTCTCGCCATGGCCCAATCCGCTACGCCGGGGGCGACGCTGTGCACCAAGATTCCGGTGCCCTGCAACGCGGTGATCGCGCATCGTGGCGCTTCCTATCAGGCCCCCGAGTCGACCCGGCCGGCCTATCTGCTGGCCCGCGATCTGGGCGCCGACTATCTCGAACTCGACCTGCAGCGCACCCGCGATGGCAAGCTGGTCGCCTTCCACGACAACACCCTGGGACGTAACACCAACGTCGCCGAGGTCTTCCCCGAGCGTGCCGATGCGCCAATCTCCGCCTTCACCCTGGCCGAACTCAAGCAGCTCGATGCCGGCAGTTGGTTCAATGCGCACTACCCCGAGCGGGCCCGCGACGCCTACGCCGGGCTCGAGATCCTGACCCTCGACGAGGTGATCGATATCGCCGAGGGGGGCGCCAATCATCCCGGGCTCTACATCGAGACCAAGGTGCCGGAGCAGTTCCCCGGGATCGAGCGCGATCTGCGTGACAAGCTCACGGCGCGGGGCTGGCTGGGCGAGGGCGCTGGCGCCTGGGCTCCGGCCAGCGGCGAGGCGGTCAAGGTCGCCGACGGCAAGGGCCGGGTGGTGCTGCAGACCTTCTCCAAGGCCAGTCTCGCGGCGCTGGAGGAGACCATGCCCCAGGTACCGCGGGTACTGCTGCTGTGGCTGGGTGAGGGCGGTATCGACGCGGCGCCGAGCGAGCCCCAGGGCGAGCACGAGAGCGATGCCGACTACTACGCGCGCCAGCAGGTCGCCTCGCCGGCGGCCTATCAGGCGTGGCTCGATGTGGCCAAGGCGCATGGCGCCATCGGCGTCGGGCCCTCCACCGTGCAGCACGATCACGACGGGCCCTTCAGCAGCCAGTTCAGCTACATGGAGCTGGCGGCGCCGTGGATGGTGAGCCTGGCGCATGACGACGGCCTGCTGGTCCACGTCTACACCGTCGACGAGCCGGCGGATTTCGCCCGCTATCGTGACAACGGCGTCGACGGTTTCTTCACCAACCGCCCCGCAGCGCTGCTCGAGTTTCTCGGTCGCCCGGTGGGGGATCAGGGTGCCATCCTGACCCGCGAAGGCTTCTAGGATTCATAACCCCCAGGCGCTATCCGGGTAGGATGGCGCTGAGTCTTTCCACTTGATTCCCGGGCGCAGGGCTGCGCCCGGGCACTTTTTTCCATGAGGTTCGTCATATGTCCACCGACCGCCCCCAGGCCCAGCCCAGCGTCCAGATCGACAACGCCCGCGTGCGTGTCACCGAGTGGCGCTTCGCCCCCGGCGCCGAGACCGGCTGGCACGTGCATGACTGCGACTACGTGGTGGTGCCGCAGTGCACCGGCAAGCTCGATCTCGAGACCCTGGACGGCCACACCTTCTCGACGCTGGAGAGTGGGGTCTCCTACTACCGCGAGCGCGGCGTCGAACACAACGTGATCAACCCCAACGACGAGGAGTTCGTGTTCGTCGAGATCGAACTCAAGTAGCTGACAGGGTCGGGATCAAGAACAAGGGGGCGGGCCGGTGACCTTCGGCGTGGCGGCAATGATGTGGCTCGAGCCGTCCGCTGAGTACCTTCACGCAGGCTGGTGGGAACGTCTGCTGTCATGGGAATCGAGCGCATGTCCTTACTGTATTGGGCGCCGCTGGGCGTCGCCCTTTGTCATCTGATCGAAGAGTTCGCTTGGCCAGGCGGTTTTCGCCAGTGGTATGCCTGGTATCGGCCCGATATCGCCGCCAGCCTGACCCCGGGTTTTCTACTCCGAATCAACGTGATCATGATTCTGGTGGCGGTCTGGGTCGGTTACACCGGGCCGGCTTCCGCCGGTGCCATCATCTCTGGGTGGCTCGTGTTGATGTCGATTCTCGCCAACAACGCGCTGTTCCACCTGGTCGCCACGTTTCGCGGGAAGCGATATTCACCCGGTGTAGTTACCGGATGCCTGCTCTATCTGCCGCTGTTCGTCGTGGGCGTCATCCATTTCTGGATGACGCAGAGTGTGTCACTGACGGCCATGGTGCTGTCAGTGGCGCTCGGCAGCCTGTATCAGGCATGGTCGTTGCACACTCATAAACGGCGCAGCCGCGCGCATGGCATGAGCGGCTGACATATTGCGCCACGCCGCTTCAGGCGGGGGCGGCCATCGCCTGCTTGAGGTGCGCCACGAAGGCTGCCGTGGCCGCTGGCAGGGTGCGGTTGGTCAGAGTCTGTACCTCGATATGGCGGGCATCCATGCCGGCGTCGACGATGGGGATCGCCACCAGTCGCTGCTGCGCCAGCCGCTGGCGGATGGAGAGCTCTCCGGCGAGTGCGATGCCGCCGCCGAAGATGGCGCAGTTGAGCATCGACTCTATGTAGTTGCTGGTGAATACCGAGGTGAAAATCAGATTCTGCTGGCCGCAGCAGATATCGAACAGCTGGCGCAGGGTGGTCTCCGGTGGGGGCAGCAGCATGGCGTGGGGCTGCAGCTGGGCCAGCTTGAGATGCCGCCTTCCTGCGAGCGGATGCGCCGGAGACATCAGCGCCAGGATTGGTGAGCGCTGGCGATGCTCGACACGTACGTCGGGCTGCGGTGCCAGGCTGAAGGTGAGCCCGATATCGACCTCGCCCTCGCGCACCTGGCGGGTCACCTCGGCCGGTGACGCCACGTTGAGCCGGAACAGAATGCCGGCGTAGTCGTGGCGGAATTCGGCGATCGCCTTGGGCAGAAAATCGACCGCGAACCCCTCCGAACTGGCCAGCCGCACGGTGCCGCGCTGCAGCCCCCGCAAGCCCTGGATCTCGCCCACCACTCGCTCGCTCTCCAACTGCTGGCGCCGTGCATGCAGCGCCAGCAGCTCACCTGCCGCGCTGGGAATCATGCCGCGGGCGCGGCGCTCGAACAGCTGGGTGTCGAGCTCGGTCTCGAGCCGGGCGATCTGACGGCTGATCGCGGAGGCGGCGACGTTGAGATGCGCCGATGCCTCACTGATGGAGCCCCACTTGATCACCGCCAGGAAGTAGCGCAGGGCGGTCTCCTGCAACGCGCGATGGGAGCTGGCCATAGTGTGTTGCCCTGTTTTTATTAAGGTTTGCCGATACGGCAAGGATGCCATCGAAACATGATACTTGTGGCATGTTTTTCCCTTCGATAGCTTGATTTTCAGGCTCCCTCTCGAACGGGGGCGCGCGCCGGCGCCGCTGGCTCATCACCCGACGGCAACCCATCACGGCATTCAAGACGGCGGCATCAATAACGACAAACTCCACGACAATCGCATCAAAAACGACAGCATCAACGACGACATCTACAACAAGACGAGGTCGATATGCGCTCCACCACCGTGCTCCAACGCGTGCTGGTCGGCACCACCCTGTGCTGCCTCTCGCTGCCCGCTCTGGCCGGCAAGGCCAACGACACCCTGGTCTACGCCTCCGATACCGAGCCGGAGAACGTCAGCCCCTACCACAACAACGTGCGTGAAGGGGTGATCCTCTCCCACCTGGCCTGGGATACCCTGATCTACCGCGATCCGCAGACCAATCAGTATCAGCCGCAGCTGGCCACCGAGTGGCACTGGGTCGATCCCACCACCCTGGACATGACCCTGCGCCAGGGGGTGACCTTTCAGAACGGTGAGCCGTTCGATGCCGACGACGTGGTGTTCACCTTCAACTACGTGGTCTCGCCCGACTCCAAGGTGGTCACGCGCCAGAACGTCGACTGGATCGAGAGCGTCGAGAAGCGTGGCGACTTCCAGGTGCGCTTCCATCTCAAGCAGCCGTTCCCGGCGGCGCTGGAGTATCTCTCCGGGCCGACGCCGGTCTATCCCGACGAGTACTTCCAGAAGGTCGGCCTGGCGGAGTTCAGTCGCCATCCGATCGGTACCGGCCCCTATCGCATCACCGAGGTGAAACCGGGGGAGGGCGTCAAACTCACGCGTAACCCGGACTACTTCGCCGACAGCCCGCTGGGCCAGCCGCAGATCGGCAACATCGAGTTCAAGGTGATCCCCGATCAGGACTCCCGCGTGGCCCAGCTGATGACCGGGCAGGTCGACTGGATCTGGCGCGTGCCCGCGGATCAGGCCGAGCAGATGCAGGGCATGCCCGGCATCACCGTGGCCAGCGGCGAAACCATGCGGGTCGGTTATCTCTCCTTCGATGCCGCCCGGCGCGAAGCCTCGCCGCTGAGCAAGGTCAAGGTGCGCCAGGCGATCAACTACGCCATCAACCGCCAGGGCATGGCCGACAATCTGGTGCGCGGCGGTAGCCGGCCGCTCTACGCGCCGTGCTTCCCGGCCCAGTTCGGCTGCGAGACCCAGGACGTGGTCAAGTACGACTACGATCCGGACAAGGCGCGCGCGCTGCTCGCCGACGCCGGCTACCCGGACGGCTTCGAGATCGATCTCTACGCCTACCGCGAGCGCGACTACGCCGAGGCGATGATCGGCGACCTGCGCAACGTGGGCATCCGCGCCAATCTGCGCTTCATGACCTCGGCGGCGCTGCTCGATCAGCAGCGCAGTGGCAACACCGACATGTCGTTCAAGACCTGGGGCTCCTACTCGGTCAACGACGCCTCGGCCTTCACCAGCGTCTACTTCGGCGGCGGTGCCGACGATCTGTGGCAGGACCCGCAGGTCGAGGCGTGGCTCAAGACCGCCGATACCTCGGTCGACCCCGAGGTGCGCCGCGAGAACTATCGTCAGGCGCTGGCACGGATCTCCGAGCAGGCCTACTGGGCGCCGCTGTTCTCCTACTCGACCTACTACGCCTACACCTCGGATCTCAACTTCACCCCCTATCCGGACGAGCTGCCGCGCTTCGTCGAGGCGAGCTGGAAGTGATCCGGCTGTCGTGAGGCCGCGCCCCGGTCAGCGCCGGGGCGTTTGAGAGCCGTCGCGACGCGCTGGGTGACGATTGGGGGGCGCAAGGGTCGACGCGAGCGTCGACAGGCGTCAGGAGAGACGGGGAGAGGCGTTTAGCTTATGGGCACATTCATCGTGCGCCGCCTGCTGGTGGCGCTGGGGGTGGCACTGACCATCTCGGTGGTCAGCTTCATGCTGCTGCATCTGTCGGGGGATCTGGCGACTTCGATCGCCGGGCCGGAGGCGACCGCCGAACAGGTCGCGCAGATCCGCGTCGAGTATGGGCTCGACCGGCCGATCGTGAGCCAGTATCTCGACTGGCTGGGCGGGGCGCTGCAGTTCGATTTCGGGCGCTCCTACTACTACCAGAGCACGGTGATCGACCTGATCGTCGAGCGCATGCCGATCACCCTGACCCTGGGCGGCCTGGCGCTGGGGCTGGCGGTGTGCATCTCGATTCCGCTTGGGGTGGTCGCCGCGCTCAAGCGCGACAGCTGGGTCGACCGCCTGGCGCTGCTGTTCGCGGTGGTGGGGCAGGCGATGCCGAGCTTCTGGTTTGGCCTGACCCTGATCGTGGTCTTCGCGGTCACGCTCAAGTGGCTACCGGCGGCGGGCAGCGGGGGGCTGGAGCACTTCATCCTGCCGGCGATCGCGCTCGGCTACTACGCCACCCCGGCGATGATGCGCCTGACCCGCACCGGCATGCTCGAGGTGCTGGAGTCGGACTATATCCGCACCGCCCGTGCCAAGGGGCTCTCGACCACCTCGGTGATCTTCAAGCACGCCCTGCGCAACGCCATCATCCCGGTGGTGGCGCTGGCCGCGGTGGAGCTCGGCTTCATGCTCGGCGGCTCGGTGGTGATCGAGTCGGTGTTCTCCCTCGGTGGGCTGGGGCAGCTTGCCTGGGACGCCATCTCGCGCAACGACTATCCGGTGGTGCAGGCGGTGGTGCTGATCATTGCGCTGTTCTACATCGTGCTGACGCTGCTGGCGGATGTCGCCAACGCGGCGCTCGATCCGCGCATCCGTACCCGCTGAGGAGCTCGCCATGACCGTTTCGACTTCGACGACGTCTCGCCCCTCGCGGGCCCCCGCCGCCGGTGGCCGTGCCCGCGCCCTGGGCGAGCTGCCGCTGCCACGACCGGCCTGGTCGAGGGTGACCCGCAAGATGTTCGGCCACCGTGGCCTGGCGATCGGCCTGGTCTGCGTCGGGCTGGCGGTGCTGGTGGCGCTGTTCGCGCCGCTGCTGGCGCCCCACGACCCGTACTTCCAGGACATTTCCAACCGCATGGTGCCACCGGTATGGCACGACAAGGGCAGCTGGACCCACGTGCTGGGCACCGACAAGCTGGGGCGCGACTATCTCAGCCGACTGATCTACGGCACCCGCATCTCGCTCACCATCGGGCTGGTGGCCGCACTAATCTCGGGGGTGATCGGCACCACCCTGGGGGTGCTCGCCGGCTACTTCGGTGGCCGTGTCGACGCCTTCATCAGCTACATCATCACCACCCGGCTGGCGATGCCGGTGGTGCTGGTGGCGCTGGCGCTGGCCTCGCTCACCGGCGGCTCGCTGACCACCGTGATCGTACTGCTGGGGCTACTGCTGTGGGACCGCTTCGCGGTGGTCTCGCGCTCGGTGACCCAGCAACTGCGCGATGCCGAGTACGTCTATGCCGCGCGCACCCTGGGCTGTTCGCTGCCCTACATCCTGGTGCGCGAAATCCTGCCCAACATCGCCGGGGCGCTGATCGTGGTGATCACCCTGGAGATGGCCCACGCCATCCTGCTCGAAGCGACGCTGTCGTTTCTGGGCATGGGCGTGCAGCCGCCGCTGCCCTCCTGGGGGCTGATGGTCGCCGAGGGCAAGGCCTACATGTTCTTTCAGCCGTGGGTGATCGCGATTCCCGGCGTGGCGCTGTTCGTGCTGGTGCTGGCGATCAACCTGCTGGGTGACGGATTGCGCGACCTCAACGCACCGGGAGGGCGTAACTGATGCCACTGCTCGATGTTCAGGACCTGCGGGTCGATCTGCCGGTGGAAGCCGGCACCCTGCACGCCGTACGCGGTATCGACTTAAGCGTCGAGCGCGGCGAGATGCTGTGCCTGGTGGGGGAGTCCGGCTGCGGCAAGTCGATGACCTCGCTGGCGCTGATGGGGCTGCTGCCAAGGCGTGCCCAGCTCAGCGCCGGGCGCCTCGACTTCGCCGGCGAGTCGCTGACGGCGCTCTCCGAGCGGCGGCGCGGCCAGTTGCGCGGGCGTCGCATGGCGATGATCTTCCAGGAGCCGATGACGGCGCTCAACCCGGCTTACACGCTGGGTAACCAGCTGTGCGAGGCGTTCCTGCGCCACCGTCTGGGCAACCGCCGCCAGGCCCGCGAACGCGCCATCGAACTGCTCGAACGGGTCGGCATCAGCGCCGCCGCCGAGCGTCTGGCGCAGTACCCGCACCAGCTCTCCGGCGGTCTGCGCCAGCGCGTGATGATCGCCATGGCGCTGATGTGCGACCCCGATCTGATCATTGCCGACGAGCCCACCACGGCGCTCGACGTGACCATCCAGGCGCAGATCCTGCGGCTGCTGCGCGATCTGCAGCAGGAGATGGGTACCGCGGTGATCTTCATCACCCACGATCTCGGCGTGGTGGCGCGGATCGCCGATCGCGTGGCGGTGATGTACGCCGGCGAGGTGATCGAGACCGCGCCCACCCAGGCGCTCTATGCCAACCCCAGCCACCCCTATACCCGCGGGCTGTTGAGCTGCATCCCGGCGCCCGGGAAGACGCCACCCGGCAGTCGCCTGCAGGCGATCCCCGGGGTGGTGCCGAGCCTGGTCGGCGAGGTCGAGGGCTGCGCCTACCGCAACCGCTGCCCGCTGGTGCGCGAGGGGGAGGTCGACGCCGCGCGCTGTGAGCGCACGCCCGAGTTGCGCCGCCTCACCGGCGACCACCAGGCGCGCTGCCATTACGCTGAACACCGCGCGGCCACGCGCGTTGCCCAACCGGAGATGAGCCCATGAACGCGCTATCGTCCGCCGGCGCGCTGGCCGATCTGGCTGGCGCCGGCCCTGACACCGATACCGACATCGATACCATGCCAGCGCTCGAGCTGTGCGCACTCTCCAAGCGTTTCACCCTGGGTGGCGGGCTGTTCAAGCGCGGCCGCGCGCTGCAGGCGGTGAGCGAGGTCTCGCTGGCGATCCCGCGTGGCCAGGTGATGGGGCTGGTCGGCGAGTCCGGCTGCGGCAAGAGCACCCTGGCCAAGATGCTGCTGGGGCTGACCACGCCCAGCGCCGGTGAGGTGCGCGTCGACGGCCGCCCGCTGGGGGACGCCGGGCAGAAGGCGCTGGCGCGGCATATCCAGCCGATCTTCCAGGACCCCTACTCGTCGCTCAATCCGCGCAAGCGGGTGGCCGCGATCGTCGAGCTGCCGCTGCGCGTGCATGGCATAGGCACCCCGCGCGAGCGTGCCCGGCGGGTTGCCGAGACGCTCGACCTGGTGGGCCTGCCCAAGCGGGCCGCCGAACAGTTCCCGGGGCAGCTCTCCGGGGGCCAGCGTCAGCGCGTGGCGATCGCCCGGGCGCTGATCATGCGTCCTGACATCGTGATCTGCGACGAGCCCACCTCGGCGCTGGATGTGTCGGTGCAGGCGCAGATTCTCAATCTGCTGCTCGATCTCAAGCAGGAGTTCGGGCTGACCTATCTGTTCATCAGCCACGATCTGGCGGTGGTCGAGCATTTGGTCGACCGGGTGGCGGTGATGTATCTGGGGCGGATCGTCGAGGAGGGCAGTCGCGAGCAGATCTTCGCCGCCCCGCGCCACCCCTACACCCAGGCGCTGCTGGCCTCGGCACTGACGCCGGAGCCCGGGCTGGGGGTGCCGGACATCGGCCTGGGCGACGTCATGCCCGACCCCAGCAACCCGCCCAGCGGCTGTGCCTTTCATCCGCGCTGCCCCAAGGCCCAGGCGCTGTGCCGCGAGACTCGTCCGGCGCTCGTCACCGACACTGCCGGCGCAACTCGCGTCGCCTGTCACTTCGCCTCGGCCTGAGCGGGGCGCAGCAGGGCAGTCGAGGCTCTTTTTTATTCAATGCGAGGACACTGAATGTCACGTCAACAAGCGCTCGCCAGCGTCTACAAGGGATTCGACGAGGGCGAGTTTCGCCGCCAGCTGGCGGCCCGGGTCGCGGTGCGCAGCGACAGCCAGAGCGGCGACGGTAATGCCGAACTCGAGCGCTATCTGACCGAGTGCATCATCCCCGATCTCGAGCGGCTCGGCTTCACCTGGGAGATCGTCGCCAACCCGGAGCCGGGCTATGGCCCACTGCTGCTGGCCGAGCGTCACGAAGCCGATGCGGCCCTGTGCGTACTCACCTATGGCCACGGTGACGTGGTGCGCGGCTATGACGCCCAGTGGCGCGAGGGGCTGTCGCCGTGGCAGGTGACGGTGGAGGGGGAGCGTTGGTACGGCCGTGGCACCGCCGACAACAAGGGCCAGCACAGCGTCAACCTGGCTGCGCTGGCGGCGGTCATCGAAGCGCGTGGCGGGCGCCTGGGCTACACCGTCAAGCTGGTGCTGGAGATGGGTGAAGAGACCGGCTCGCCTGGTCTCAAGGCGATCTGCGAGGCCTACCGGGAACGCCTGGCGGCGGACCTGTTCATCGCCTCCGACGGCCCGCGGCTGGCGGCGGACGCGCCGACCCTGTTCCTCGGCTCCCGCGGCTCGTTCAACTTCGATCTGCGCCTGCATGCCCGCGACGGGGCCCACCACTCGGGCAACTGGGGCGGGGTACTGGCCAATCCCGCCACGCGCCTGGCCAACGCCTGGGCCTCGCTGGTCGATGCCGATGGCCGGATTCTGGTCGCGGGACTGCGCCCGCCGGCCATCCCCGCCGCGGTGAAGCAGGCGCTGGCGGCGCTGGAAGTCGGCACCACCCCAGGCGACCCGGCGCTGGCCGAGGGCTGGGGCGAGCCGGGGCTGACCCCCGCCGAGCGCCTGTTCGCCTGGAACACCCTGGAGCTCCTGGCGTTCAAGGCCGGCAACCCCGAGGCCCCGGCCAACGCCATCCCCGGCGAAGCCTACGCCCACGCCCAGCTGCGCTACGTGGTCGGCAGCGATCAGGAGAATTTCCTGCGGCATCTGCGCCTGCATCTGGATGCCTGCGGTTTCGATGACGTCGAGGTGAGCGCCGCGCGGGTGTCGCAGATGCGTGCGACCCGGCTCGACCCGGACGACCCCTGGGTCGGCTGGGCGCTGGATTCGATCCACGCCTCCAGCGGCAAGACCCCGACGCTGCTGCCCAATCTGGGCGGCTCGCTGCCCAACGATGTCTTCGCCGAGACACTTGAGCTGCCCACCCTGTGGGTGCCGCACTCCTACCCGGCGTGTTCGCAGCACGCCCCCGACGAGCACGCCCTGGCCAGCATCCTGCGTGAGGGGCTGGGCATCATGGCCGGGCTGTGGTGGGATCTGGGCGAACAGGGCGCGAGCGTGCATGCCGCGCGCACGGCCGCCAGGAGAAATGCATGAGCGAGATGACCCACGACACCCGCCTGGCGCTTGCCGAAGACTGGCTGGCGGCGCAGCGCGCGGCGATGGAGACCTGCCTGGAGACGCTGGTCAACATCGACTCCAACAGCTACGACAAGGCCGGCACCGATGCCGTCGCCGACGCCATTGCCGGCTGGTGCGAGGCCGATGGCATCGCGTTCGAACGCACGCCACGTGAGAATGCCGGGGACATTCTCGAAGCGCGCCTGCCGGCTGCCACCGATGGCGCCGGCGGCCACGTGCTGCTGATGGGGCACCGCGACACCGTCTTCCCGCGTGGCACGGTGGCGGAGCGCGGCTACACCCGGCAGGGCGATCTCGCCTATGGCCCCGGGGTCGCCGACATGAAGGCGGGCCTGGTGCTCAATCTCTTCGTGCTGCGGGCGCTGAAGCGTGCCGGCGGGCTGCCGTTCGCGGTGCATGCGCTGTTCACCGCCGACGAGGAGATCGGCTCGCTGGACGGCACGGCGTTCATCCGCGCTGCCGCCGAGGGCGCACGGGCGGTGTTCAACGCCGAACCCGGGCGGATCAGCGGCAACGTGGTGACCGCGCGCAAGGGCGGTGCCGCCTTCCGCATCGAAGTGAGCGGGCGCGCCGCCCATTCGGGGGTGAGCCACCAGGATGGCGCCAGCGCGATCGAGGCGCTGGCGCGCAAGATCGTCAAGCTGCATGCGCTGACCGACTACGCCAGCGGCGTGACCACCAACGTCGGTGTGATCGAGGGTGGCGTGTCGCGCAACACCGTGGCGCCGGCGGCGAGTGCGCAGCTCGACACCCGCTTCGTCGACAACGCTCAGCGCGAGGCGCTGTTCCAGGCCATCGCGGCGATCGTCGCCGAGGAGGAGGTCCCCGGTACTCGGGCCACGCTCACCCAGACCTCTGGCTTCCTGCCGCTGGAGCCGGAGATGAGCGCGGCGCTGTTCGCACGCTACCAGGTCCAGGCGGCACGGCTGGGCTTCGCCGTCGAGGGCGAGTTCACCGGCGGCTGCTCGGATGCCGGCACCACCGCCAGCCTGGGCGTACCCACGCTGTGTGGCACCGGGCCGGTCGGAGCCAAGATGCATACCGACGAGGAGTACTGCCGGCTGGAGACCTGCGTGCCCCGGGCCCAGGCGGTGGCGGCGACGATTCTCGATCTGGCCGCCGAGGTCGAGCGCTGAGCGCGTTTCACGGTCGCACCTCGTGGCCTCGGCTCAGGGGCGCTCGGCGAATCGATCGGTCGCCCGCACCAGCGCGGCCATGATCTCCGGTTCGCTGAAGGCGTGACCTGCCGCCTCGATGATCTCCAGGCTGGCGTCCGGCCACGCCTTGGCCAGCTCCCAGGCGTTCTGGAGCGGACAGATCATGTCGTAGCGGCCGTGGACGATCACCCCGGGAATGCCCGCCAGCCGGTCGGCCTGGGCCAGTAGCTGACCGTCGTACTCGAAGAAGCCCTGGTTGATGAAGTAGTGGTTCTCGATCCGGGCAAAGGCCAGGGCGAAGTGGTCGGCGGCATGGGACGCGCTGGCGTCGATGGGCACCAGTCTCGAGGTCTCGCCCTCCCACACGCTCCAGCGTCGGGCGGCTTCGAGCTGGCGTTCGACATCGTCGCCCATCAGCCGTGTGTGGAAGGCGCGAATGACATCGTCACGCTGCGCCTCGGGCAGGATCTCCACCAGCCGCTCCCACTTCTCGGGGAACATGTGGCGTGTCCCGTGCTTGTAGAACCAGTCCAGCTCCTGCTGGCGCAGGGTGCAGATGCCGCGCAGCACCAGCTCACTGACGCGAGCCGGATGCCGCTCGGCGTAGGCGAGCGCCAGCGTCGACCCCCACGAGCCTCCGAAGACCTGCCAGCGCTCGGCCCCGATCATCTCGCGCAGTCGCTCCATGTCCTCGATCAGATGCCAGGTGGTGTTGTTGTCGAGGCTGGCATGCGGCGTCGAACGGCCACAGCCGCGCTGGTCGAACAGCAGGATGTCGTAGCGCGCGGGGTCGAACAGCTGGCGGTGGATCGGATGGCAGCCGCTGCCCGGGCCGCCGTGGAGGAACACCACCGGCTTGCCGTTCGGGTTGCCGCAACGCTCCCAATAGACCTGGTGGCCGTCACCGGTATCCAGGTGGCCGCTGGCGTAGGGTGCGAGTGCCGGATAGAGCGGGTGGGGTGCGGACATGAGGGATCCTGTTGGCAGAGTGACGCGGTAGTGTCTCGGTATCGTGGTATGCGTGTCATGCCAGCATAAGGGGCGGGCGGACCCAGGGGCCAGAGATCAGAGGCCAGAGACCAGAGACCCCGTGATAGACGCCCGGTGCCGACGTCATACGGCTCTGCTACCATCGTCGACACTTTTCTCGACGGCCGACTCCGCTGCACCGGAGCGCGTCGACGCTCACTTCGTTCTCGATCGAGGGCGGTCGTCGTGGCGACCGCGACAGGTTCCGATGAAATCAAGTTCGCGCAAGACCGGCTTTCGCCACCTGATCCACTCCACCGGTTACTCGCTCAAGGGGCTGGTCGCCGCCTTTCGGAATGAGACCGCCTTCCGCCAGGAGCTGGCGCTGTGTGCGGTCCTGGTGCCGTTCGCCTGGTGGATCGGCAAGGACCCGGTGGAGTGGCTGGTGCTGGTGGGCAGCTGTGTGTTCGTGTTGATCGTCGAGCTGCTCAACAGCGCCGTGGAGACGGTGGTCGACCGTATCGGTCCGGAGCACCACGAGCTTTCCGGGCGGGCCAAGGATATCGGCTCCGCCGCGGTGATGCTGGCGCTGGGCATGGCCGCCACCACCTGGGGTCTGCTGGCGTGGGACAAGTTCGCCGGCTGACGCACGCGGTACTGTTCAGATTTCGCCTAGCCGGGCAGATCCTGGGGCCGGTCGACGTCGCGGCGAACGCCGGGGTCGTCCAGCTCGACCGTCTGCACCGCGTGCTGGCGCCGGGCGAGCACGGCGCGCGCACCTTCGCCGGTCTTTAGCTGGGCCAGCTCCGGCCACCAGTGGCGGCCGAAGATCACCGGATGCCCGCGCTGACCGGCGTAGCAGGGCACCACGATCGCCGTGGCGCTGGCCCGGGCGTTCAACTGCGCACAGCTCGCCGCGCTCAGCCATGGCATGTCGCCGAGGATCACCGCCGCAGCGGTGGCGTCGGGCTCGCCTGTCAGCAACTGACGAAAGGCGTCGCCCAGGCTGGCCCCCAGCCCATGGGCGGCCGCGGGGGCGCTCAGCACCGGCGTGTTCGGCGCCAGGCCCAGCGCGGCGGGCGTTTCGTCCGGGCGCAGCACCACGTAGTGGCGCGGATAGGCCGCGGCCGTTGCAGCCAGGGTGGTGGCGAGCAGGGTGCGGCCGTCGGCCAGCGGCTGGCGGCGCTTGTCACTGCCGAAGCGGCGACCGACCCCGGCCGCCATGATCAGTGCCGCCAGCGTCGGCTCAGAGCGCATCGCGCGCCTTGCCCCGGCGCACCCGCAGCACGTCGGCGACCACCGAGAGGGCGATCTCGGCCGGGGTCTTGCTGTCCAGGTCGAGACCGATCGGCATGTGCAGCCGGGCGATGTCGGCGGCATCGAGCCCGCCGGAGCGGGCCAGACGCTCGGCGCGCTTGTGCGAGGTGCGCTTCGATCCCATGACGCCGATATAGAACGCCGGGGTGCGTACCGCTTCGATCATCGCCAGATCGTCGATCCGCGGATCGTGGGTCAGCGCCACCACCGCGGTGGCGGCGTGGCAGGCGCCGCTGGCGATGAACAACGAGGGCAGTACCGCCTGCACCTCGACCCCGGGAACGGCGAAGTCGCGCCGCGCCTCCTCACGGGGATCGCATACGATCACCTCGAACCCCAGGGCCTGGGCGAACTCGGCGCAGAAGCGCGAGACCGGCGAGATGCCGGCGATGATCAGGCGTAGCGCCGGGCCCAGGCGCAGGCGCAGCTCGTCGCCCTCGCGCGCTACCCGCGGGCCGTTCTCGTCGGCGGTGGTGAAGCGCCGCCGGCCGCTCGGCAGATCGATCACCCGCACCAGCGAGCGCTGGCCGAGCAGGGTCGCGTGCATCACTTCCAACTGGGTCAGGCTCTCGGCATCCGCCGGCAGCCGCTCCACCAGCACGTCGAGCATGCCGCCGCAGGGCAGACTCACCTGGGGTGACTCGTCGGCGCCCTCGCCGTAGCGCACGATCTCCAGCGTGTCGGTGAACTCGCCGGCGGCCACCCGGGCGAGGAAGTCCTCTTCGACGCAGCCGCCGGAGAGCGACCCGACATGGCTGCCGTCGGCCCTGGCCACCAGCAGCGAGCCGGGCTCCCGCGGCGAGGAGCCGAAGGTCGTCAGCACGCTGCAGAGCCATACCGTTTCGCCGGCGTTGGCCCAGCGCAGGGCAGTGTCGAGCACTTGTAGATCGAGGTGTTGCATGCGTTGGGGAATCCTTTCCTGCACTGGCGTCGACGGTGTGATCGACGCCTCCTTGAGACGCGGCGCGGGGCCTGGTCACCGCCGGGGTGGACAGGGCAACGCGCGGCGTGTTGTGGTGCCTAGCTTACACAATAGCCGTGGCGTGGGGGGCGGATGACACGCGCCGCGCACGTGGACTTTTCCTACAAAGCTCAGGCTGATGGCTTACAGAAATAGGTGTAAAAACCTTTTATGATTTCATCGTAGCTAAACACGTATTCGATAATCATCCTGGCGTCGCGGTCAGGCGTCGGTTCATGTCGGCGACCTCGCGGCAGCCAGCGCCAAGGATGGGCGCCAACGTGACAGGCAGCCGGGCCGGGCCCTCGCGGGAGGCTTGGCGGTTGTCGTCTGCGGCCAGACGCGCCCGCCGCGACGATCGGGGAATCGGGGAGCCAGAGGCCATGCTGCATCACCATTCGGCGACCAGAGGGATTGCCACAGACGAGGCCCACGGTGCCCAGGGGGAGATCGACTTCTGCGAACAGGTCGGTCATCTGCTGCGGCGGGCCTATCAGCGCCACACCGCGATTTTTCAGCGCGAGAGCTGTGACGAGCAGCTGACGCCGATCCAGTTCGTGACCCTGAGCAAGCTCGCCGAGCGCGGCCCCAGTGCGCTGAGCGAGCTGGTGCGTGTCACCGGGATCGACCCGGCGACGATCCGTGGTGTGATCAAGCGGCTCAAGGGGCGTGACTGGGTGACGCTGACCTCGGACCCGCGCGACCAGCGCAAGGTGATCGTCGAGCTCACCGGCGCCGGGCGCGAGCTGCTGGCGGCGATGACCCCGCGCGCGCTCAAGGTCTCCGAGGAGACCATGGGCAGCCTCAATCCCGCCGAGCGGGTGGCGCTGATGCATCTGCTGGTCAAGATCAACGCCTGAGTCCTGTCTTTCTGACTGACGCGTGTCGCAACCGTCAGGTGTTCGGCGGCGCTCGAGTGCCGCCGGTGACCTGGGCGCAGAAATCCTCGAAGCGGCCGCTGTAGTAGTGCTCACGCGGCCAGCCGATGCGTGGCAGGTAGAAGAACATCTCCTCCAGCCGCGACTTGATGGTGGCGTGGTTCTTGGTGTCGATGACGAAGACATGCTTGCCGCGGGCGTCGTGGGGGCTTTCCGCCAGCTGGCGCAGGATGAAGCGCACCAGCGAATCCTCCTGCGGCATGCTGTAACCCACCACCACCAGCACGTCGGTCTCGCGCAGTAGCCTCACCGCCTTGGGGAACACCTGGTGGAAGTAGGGTTCGTCGTAGTCCTGCACCTGGGAGGGCAGGATCAGCAGCGGCGGCTCCTGGCGAATCTCGGCGTCGCTGCGCTGGCGATACTCGAAGTCGAATCCCTCCAGGGTGGGCAGGATCTCGAACCCCCCGTTGATCTTGATCACGTTGCGGTCGACCGTGCGCGGCAGGTGCTCCCAGATGGTGCCGCCGCAGATGCGCTGCGGCGTGACCCCGCGATAGAGACGGCCGAAGACCGGCGCCTGCTGGCGGTAGACGCGCTCGAGAATGGTCTCGATGGTGAAGTCGTAGTTGGTGGTGAGGAAGTGGTAGAGCGGCCAGGCGTCGCCCAGCCCGGCGCGGTCGGCGCGATCCTCCAGCGCGGCGAAGAAGTCGGTTATCGCGCGCTGTTCGGGGCTGACTCCGGTGGCGCTGAAGCGCAGCGTGGCGTCGTCGACGTTGTGGATGTCGCAGGCGGCGGTGAAGCGGCGCATCACCAGGGTACGCAGCTCATGGATGCTCAGGCGCAGGTTCTGGTCATCGAAGTAGCGATTGCGGATATCGGGGTAGCGCACCTGCATGTCGAGCACGTAGCGCAGATTCTTGAAGCGCTCGAAGTCGAGATGGCGATAGTCCTCCCAGCCGATCACGTGCATCACGTGCTGCAGGTTGGGGAAGTCGCGGATATCGTCGAGATCGATGGCGAACAGCTCGCCGTCGGTGGGTGAACGCCGATCCCACGCCTTGGAGAAGCCGGCGCCGCACCAGAAGGTCACCACCGGCGGCTTGCGCGGGCCGTTGGCGTCCGCCAGCAGCTCGTCCATCAGCCGGCCGAAGGCCGCCACGGTGTCGGCGTTGTTGATGCCGGTGCTCGCCATGCACGCCTTCCTCCTGTCTGCTCGTGCGGGTCCTGTCTACTGAAGGTAGTGCCCTCTGGCCACGCGAGTGCTCTTCACCCTCTCGGGTCCCGTCTGACTGCGCGAGTCCTTTCCAACCAAGCGCGGGCCAACCGTGCGCGGGTGGCCGCCGGGTCACCCTGCGGGTGCGGTGTCTTCGTCGAGGCCGATATCCACCGCCGGCGCCGACTGCGTCAGCCTTCCCACGGAGATGAAGTCGACGCCGCTTTCGGCAATCTCGCGAATGGTCTCCAGGCGCACGCCGCCGGAGGCCTCGAGCAGGGCGCGTCCGGCGACCTCGCTCACCGCCTGGCGCATCTCGGCCGGCGGCATGTTGTCGAGCATGATCACGTCGGCCCCGGCGTCCAGCGCCTGGGTGACCTGGTCGAGGCGGTCGCACTCGACCTCGATGCGGGTCAGGACTGGCAACTGCGCGCGGGCGCGGGCCACCGCGGCGGCGATACTGCCGCACACCGCGATATGGTTGTCCTTGAGCATCACCCCGCTATCCAGCCCCAGACGATGGTTGCGGCCACCGCCGCAGGCGACCGCGTGCTTCTCCAGCATGCGCAGCCCCGGGGTGGTCTTGCGCGTGTCGACCAGTTGGGCGCCGGTGCCGCTGATCCGCTCGACATAGCGCGCGGTCAGGGTGGCGATCCCGGCCAGATGCTGGATCAGATTGAGCGCGGTGCGCTCCACCGTCAGAATGCTGCGTGCCGGCCCGGCCACGTGCATCAGGGGCGCGCCGGCGTCGACGCGCTCGCCGTCGGCGGCCGCCAGGGTGACCGCGATGCGCGGGTCGTAGCAGGTGAAGGCGCGGGCGGCGGCGGTGACGCCGGCCAGGCGCATCGGTTCGCGCGCGCGCATGACGAAGCGGCCGCTGGCGTCGGCGTCGATCATCAGCGTCGCGGTCAGGTCCAGGTGGCCGATATCCTCCGTCAGAAAGGCGCGCAGCTGGGTCTCCAGGCGCAGGGGGTCGAGTTGCCAGCCGAGGGGCTGGTCGGCCCGCGTCGTGGTCATGCGGTAGTCTCCTTGGGCAGATGCGGCATATCACAAGCTGTCGCCAAGGGTAGCGCACTCGGGGCGGGGGTTTCCGGGTAATATCACGCTTGATTCACTCGACAGACACAATGACAACGAGGAGGCGCGATGCGCGCACGGGGCTGGAAATGGGTGGTCTGGGGATTGGTACTGGCTTGCTACGTGGTGCCCTATGGGCTGCTCAGCGGGGTGCAGGCGTGGTACGGCAGCTTTCTCTTCTGGGTCCTGGTGGGGGTGGCGGTGATCGTCTGCAACGTGATGATGACCCGCGATTTTCATGACGGCCCGGAGGCGTGAGCATGAGCCTGCAACTGATCTGGACGGCGGTGGCGGTCTATCTGATCGCGGGGCTGGCGATCGCCTGGCTGTCGCGCAGCGCCGCCACCAATGGCAGCGGCGTCGATATGAGCGGCTACTTCCTCGGCAACCGTCGCATGAACGGCTTCGTTTCGGCGCTCAGCTACAGCGCCACTACCTATAGCGCCTTCATGATGGTGGGGCTGGCGGGGCTGACCTACGCCGGTGGCGTGGGCGCCTTCGGCTTCGAGATCGTCTACTTTGCCGGGGTCTCGCTGGTGGCGATCTTCGGCCCGCGCTTCTGGGCGGTGGGCAAGCGCTTCGGCTATGTCACCCCCAGCGAGATGCTCGGTCACCGCTACGCCGATCGCCGGGTGGCCGTGGTCACCGCGGTGGCCAGCTGCCTGTTCCTGATTCCGTATGCCGCGGTACAGCTCGCCGGGGTCGGCTATCTGCTGGCGGGCATCAGCGGTGGGGCGATCCCGTTCACCACCGGCGTGGTGGTGGCGACGCTGCTGGCGATCCTTTTCTCCTATATCGCCGGCATTCGCTCGGTGATGTGGACCGACTCGCTGCAGGCGCTGTTCATGATCGTCGCTTCCACCCTGGTGGCCCTGCTGGTGGTGCACTCCCTGGGCGGCTTCGCCACGCTGTTCGACACCCTGGCGGCGCAGCACCCGGCGGCGCTGACGGTTCCGGGGCCGGGGCTGTTCAGCCTGACCACCTTCCTCGGGCTGACCATTCCGTGGTTCTTCTTCAGCCTCTCCAACCCGCAGGTGAGCCAACGGCTGTTCATGCCCGCCTCGCTCAAGTCGATGCGTCAGATGCTGATCGGCTTTCTGGTGTTCGGCTTCATCTACACCCTGGTCTCGGTGCTGTGGGGCTTCTCCGCACTGGTCGCCTTCCCCGACCTGAGCCAGTCGGATCTGGCCACGCCGACGCTGCTGGCCTCCAGCCATGTGCCACCGCTGCTCGGGGTGGTGGTGATGGTGGGCATTCTGGCGGCGGCGGTGTCGACCATCGACTCGATCATGCTGACGCTCTCCTCGATGCTCTCGCGGGATGTCTACGCCAACCTCGCCGAGGGCGCCAGCGAGGCGCGCCAGCTGCGTGTCGGCAAGTGGGTGCTGCCGCTCATCGCGGTACTGGCGTTTCTCTTCGCCGAGCTGCAGCTGAGCCTGATCGCGGTGCTGTCGGTGGCCGCTTCCACCGGCCTGGTAGTGATCGTGCCGGCGATCATCGGCGCCTTCTACTGGCGGCGCGGTACCGCCGCTGGGGCGCTGGCCAGCATCCTGATCGGCGGGCTGGCGGTGATCGCGCTCTACCTCAGCGGGGCCAAGCCGCTGGGGCTGCCGCCGGGGATCTGGGCACTGCCGCTGGCGAGTGCGCTGTTCATCGGGGTGAGCCTGCTGAGTCGCGCGCCTAGCGAGCGCGCGCAGGCGTTCCTGGCCGCGGCGAATGGTACGCGCTCATGAGTCGCTGTGGCGTACCCGCGCCGCACGGAGGGCGATCACCAGCAGCAGCAAGACCGCCGGCAGCAGCCACAGGTTGAGCCGCTGCCAGCCGAGCCAGGCATTCAGCGGGCCCGCGGCCAGCGCCGAGAGGCTTGTCAGGGCGAATACCGCGCAGTCGTTGATGGCCTGGACCCGTGGCGCCTCGCCGGCGCGGTAGTGGGTGGTGAGCCAGGCGCTGGCGGGCAGGAAGGTGAAGTTCCAGCCCAGGCCCAGCAGCCCCAGGCCGAGTGTGAAGGCCCACACCGCCGGGGTCAGCCAGGCACACAGCAGACTGGCGAACAGGCACAGCGCGCCGATGGCGATCATCAGCGCATGGCCCAGGCGCCGGGTCAGGCGGCCGGTGATGAACGAGGGCGCGAACATCGCCAGCATATGCCACTGGATGACCCCGGCGACGGCGCCGAAATCGTGCCCGGCGTGGCTCATCGCCAGCGGCGTCGCGGTCATCGCCAGGTTCATCACCGCATAGCCCAGGGCGGCGCAGGCGATCGCCGCAGGCAGCAGCGGCTGGCGCAGCAGCTGGCCCACTGGCCGTGGCGGCGGCAGCGGTTTGGCCCGTGCCGTCACTGGTGCGAAGCGCAGCGTCGCCAGTAGCCCCAGCGCCGCGAGATAGAGCCCCCCGAGACCGAGAAAACTGCCCAGAAAGGGTGTCGCCAGGGCGTCCCGCAGGTGTTCGGCCAGCCAGGGCCCGGCCAGCGCCGCCACCACGCCCCCCGCCATGACCCAACTGAGAGCACTGTCGCGCAACGGCTCGGGGGCCGCTTCGAGCGCCGCGAAACGATAGAGCATGCCGACGCCGATACTCATGCCGATGGCGAAGGTACCTAGATTGAACAGGCCGAAGTGCGCCTGTACCAGCGCCAGCAGACAGGCGGCGATGCCCGCCAGCCCGACCAGATTGCCGAGTACGAAAGTGCGCTTGCGTCCCAGACGCGCGGTCAGCCAGCCGGCGGGCAGTGTGGCAGCGGTCAGCCCGAGCAGTTGCAGCGCCACCGGCAGGGTGCTCCAGTCGGCGCTGGGTGACAGGCGCGCCCCGATCAGGGGCGAGGTAGCGATCAGCAGCACGTTGCCGCTGATCAGCAGCGCCTGACACAGGGTCAGCCCCCACACGGTGGGCGGCAGACGCGGATGACGAGCAGAGGGGGGAGAAGAGAAGCGGGAGGTGGGTCGCATAAGTGTCTCCTGACGCGCGGGCTCTACTGCTAGTCTTCGATACCCGCGCTGGGTCCACAATGACCCCCGTACCACCAAAAACGACCGCGCCTCTCCCCGGACAGAATGCCCACGCTCGCCAGCGGCGATACGGCCTGGGACATGCCTTCGTGACCATTCCTCTGAGATTGTTCGGCGGCGCTGATTCGGCGCTACGGCTACTCGGCCGGTTTATTTGATCGGTGTATTCGGCCGGTTTATTCGACTACAAGGGTATTTCCGTTGCCTATTCCTAGGACTATGATAAATCGCTTATCGATAACACGCTAATCAACGACAGGGCGAATCATGGACGGAGCAATGGGCGGCATCAGGGGCACGGCCGGCGGCGAAGCGATGAGGGTGCCGTTCGCCAGGGAGAGACTGCAAGCCGGTGGGCGGCGCTGGCGGCTGCCGCTGGCGGCAGTGGCGCTGATGGCGGGGGCACCGGCGGCCCAGGCCTACTCGGCCTTCGCCGCGGACTCGCCGCATATGTTCGGTGACTGGGGCGGCCAGCGCACGGCGCTGGAAGCGGCTGGGGTCAGCTTCGACTTCGACTATGTGGGCGAGGCGGCGACCATTCTCGATGGCGGCTACCGTGACAGCCATGTCACCAAGTACGCCGATCAGTTCGCGCTGGGCGCGCATCTCGATCTCGAGCGCCTGCTGAGTATCCCCGATGCCGAGTTCCAGGTGACCCTCACCAACCGCAACGGCCATAGCGTCAACGATCGCCTGAGCGATCCCGGCGCCACGGTGGGCGGCTCCAGCGTGCAGGAGGTCCAGGGGCGCGGCCCGGTCACGCGCCTGACCCAGCTGTGGTATCGCCAGCGCTTCTTCGACGATGCGCTCTCGATCAAGCTGGGGCGCATCCCCTTCGGCGACGATTTCGCCACCATCGATAGCCATTTCCAGAACCTGGCCTTCGGCGGTGCCCAGCCCGGTAACTGGGGCAACGACATCTACAACTGGCCGATCTCCCAGTGGGCGGCGGTGGTCCGCGCCAATCTTGCCGCCGACTGGTACGTCCAGGCCGGCGTGTTCAATCTCAACGACAGCAACCTCGACAACGGCCACGGCCTGGACCTGCACCACAGCGGCACTCAGGGGACGATGTACCCCATCGAGCTGGGCTTTACGCCCACGGTCGACGGCATGGCCGGCAGCTACAAGCTCGGCTTCTATACCCACGACGTCGACAATCGCGCCTATGGCGATGGCCCCGCGACGCGTACCAGCGATACCAACAACGGGCTCTACTACGTGGCCCAGCAGCGGGTGACGACCCGCGGCGGCGACGCCAAGCGCGGCCTGACGCTGTTCAGCATGGGCAACGTCAACCATGGCGACACCGCGGGGATCGATCGCTATCTCTCGGTCGGCGCGACCTACCAGGGGCCGTTCGATGCCCGCCCCCAGGACGACGCCGGGATCGGGCTGGCGTATCTGCATGTCAACGACGACGTCAACGACTACATCGACTACTACAACGCGACCCCCGCCGGCTCGCTCACGCCGCTGCCGCGCCAGGGCCACGAGTACGACGCCGAGCTCTACTACAGCGTCAATCTGACCGGCTATCTGAGCCTGCGGCCCAACCTGCAGTATGTGGTTTCGCCCTCGGCGGTGGATTCGGTCGATAACGCTTGGGTGTTGGGGACCACGGTTCAGGTCAGCTTCTAGGCACTGCATGAAAAGTACTGCGCTCGCCCATGCGGCGTTAAAAATCGGCTGGATCGCCAGCCCGGTCAAAAATGCTCATTTACACTCCGTAAACTGGAGCGCCAGCCCGGTCCGTTTTCGCCGATTTTTGCCTTGCCTGGCCTTCGCTCGTCGGCTTTTCACACGGCACCTCGGCTGTTACGTGAACTGCCTTTTACGAGGCCTGGCTGCGCTCACCGGGGCCGAAGCGGGCGCGATAGAGGCTCGGCGGTAGGCCGTAGTGGCGCTGGAACAGCCGCCGGAGCTGCTCGCCGCCGCCCAGCCGGCAGTGCTCGGCGATACGCGGCAGCGGTGCCGCGCTCTCGGCCAGCAGGCGCCGCGCCTCCTCCAGCCGCAGGCGGGTGAGGAAGTCCCCTGGGGTCATCCCCAACTGGCGCCGGAACAGGCGCTGGAAGTGGCGCGGGGTCACCGCCATGCGCGCGGCCAGCGTCTCGGTGTCCCACGCCGCCAGCGGGTCGCCGAGTACCACATCGACGACCTGGCGCAGGCGCCCGTGGCTGTCGAGCTGACAGCGCAGGCCTTCGCTGAACTGGGCCTGATCGCCGGGTCGGTGCAGGAACATCACCAGCTCCCGCGCCACCTGGCCGGCCAGCGCCTCGCCCTGGTCAGCGGCGACCAGGGCGAGGGCCAGGTCGATCCCCGCGGTGATGCCGGCACTGGTGTGGATACCGCCGCTGCAGAGATAGAGTGCCTCGGCACGTACCTGAATGGTGGGGAACTCGGCGGCCAGCCGCGCAGCATGGCGCCAGTGGGTGGTGGCCTGGCGCCCGTCGAGCAACCCCGCCCGGGCCAGGGCGAAGGCGCCGGTGCAGATCGAGCCGACCCTCGGGGTGCGCGCGGCGCGGGCGGCCAGCGTATCCAGCGTGGTGGGGCTCAGTCGATGCACGCCATGTCCACCGGCGATCAGCAGCGTGTCGCCAGCGGGGGTGGCGTCGAGGGCGTGGGTCGCGATCAGCGTCATGCCGCCGTTGGTGACCACGGGCCCGGGCTCGTCGGCGAGCAGGCGCAGCCGATAGCGCGGCTCGCCGGCAGCCTCGTTGGCGCTGGCGAACACCTGCCATGGGCCGCTGGCATCCAGTAGCTGGCAGTCGGGATAGATGAACAGATCGAGCGTATGGGTCATCGACGGCTCCCGGCGGTGAATGCCCAGTCTCCTTTGTCGCCGCGATGTCGGCAATGACGAATGGCCCACCGAAAGCGACACCCGATGTGAGCGACACTCTGTGTTCTCACCGGCTTCCGAGATGATGGCTCGAAGCGTAACCGCCTGGGATGGCGGGCATAACGAACCGCCGGGAGCGGTTTTCAACGTCGCGCAGCGACGGCCCGGAGGGTGTCCGCCAGGGATGGCGGGCACAAAAAAAGCCGCCGGGGCTTAGCCGGCGGCAAAGTACGCAGGAACAGTTATGAGCAGCGGTCAGGCGAGGTCGAAGCGGTCCAGGTTCATCACCTTGGTCCAGGCGGCGGCGAAGTCGTGGACGAACTTCTCCTGGGCATCTTCGCTGGCGTAGACCTCGGCCAGCGCCCGCAGCACCGAGTGCGAGCCGAAGATCAGATCGTTGCGGGTGGCGGTGTAGGTCAGGCTACCGTCGCTGCGCGAGTGGCCCTCGAACAGCTCGGCCTCGGCATCGACTGCCGTCCACTCCGTGCCCATGTCGAGCAGGTTGACGAAGAAGTCATTGCTGAGCACACCGGGGCGCTGGGTGAACACGCCGTGGTCGGCGCCGTCGTGGTTGGTGCCGAGCACCCGCAGGCCGCCGATCAGCACGGTCAGCTCCGGTGCGGTCAGGGTCAACTGCTGGGCCTTGTCGATCAGCAGCGTCTCGGTGGGCACGTTGAGCTTGCCGCGCTTGTAGTTGCGGAAACCATCGGCCAGCGGCTCCATCACGCTGAAGGCGTGGATGTCGGTCTGCGCCTGGCTGGCATCGACCCGGCCCGGGGCGAACGGCAGGCTGAGCGAGATACCGGCCGCCTTGGCCGCCTGCTCGACGCCGACATTACCGGCCAGCACGATCACGTCGGCCAGCGAGGCCTTGCCGGAGGCTGCCTGGATCGCCTGCAGCTTGGGCAGAACGCCGGCGGCAATGCGATTGACCGCCCAATCCTTCTGCGGGGCCAGAGCCAGGCGTGCGCCGTTGGCGCCGCCGCGCTTGTCACCACCGCGGAAGGTCGAGGCCGCGGCCCAGGCGGTGCCGACCAGCTCGGCCACCGACAGCCCGGCGTCGGCGATCTGCTGCTTGAGCGCGTCGATGTCCGCAGCGGTCGGCTGGTGACTCGGGGCCGGCAGCGGGTCCTGCCAGACCAGCTCTTCCTGCGGGACTTCCGGGCCGAGATAGCGCGCCTTGGGCCCCATGTCGCGGTGGGTCAGCTTGAACCAGGCGCGGGCGAAGGCGTCGGCGAACGCCTGCGGATCTTCGAGGAAGCGCCGGGAGATCTTCTCGAACTCGGGGTCGAAGCGCAGCGTCAGATCCGTGGTGAGCATGGTCGGCTTGCGTTTCTTGGCCGGGTCGAACGGGTCCGGGATCGACGCCTCGGCATCCTTGGCTTCCCACTGGATCGCACCGGCGGGACTGCGGGTCTGCTCCCATTCGTAGTTGAACAGGTTCTCGAAGAAGTAGTGGCTCCAGCGCGTCGGCGTCTGGGTCCAGACCACCTCGATCCCGGAGGTGGTGGCGTCGGCACCCACACCGCTACCGTGGGCGTTGTGCCAGCCGAAGCCCTGGGACTCCAGCGGTGCGGCTTCCGGATCGGCGCCGATGGCCTCGGAGGGGCCGGCACCGTGGGTCTTGCCGAGGGTATGGCCGCCGGCGATCAGGGCCACGATCTCCTCGTCGTCCATCGCCATGTTGCCGAAGGTGGCGCGAATCGCCGGCGCCGCCGAGAGCGGATCGCCGCTGGCGTTGGGGCCTTCGGGGTTGACGTAGATCAGCCCCATCTCGGTGGCGGCAAGGGGGTTGTTGGCCAGGGTCGCCGGATCGCGATGGGTCAGCCACGCCTTCTCGTCACCCCAGTTGACGTCGAGATCGGGTTCCCACACGTCCTCGCGGCCGCCGGCGAAGCCGAAGGTCCGAAATCCGGAGGACTCCAGCGCCACGTTGCCGGCGAGCACGATGAGATCGGCCCAGGAGATGTGCTGGCCATACTTGCGCTTGACCGGCCACAGCAGGCGACGCGCCTTGTCGAGGCTGACGTTGTCGGGCCAGCTGTTGAGCGGGGCGAAGCGCTGCTGGCCGCGTCCGGCGCCGCCGCGGCCGTCGACCAGACGATAGGTGCCGGCGCTGTGCCACGCCATGCGGATGAAAAGGCCGATATAGGAGCCCCAGTCCGCCGGCCACCAGGCCTGGGATTCGGTCAGGGTCTTCTCGATATCGGCCTTGAGCGCGGCGTAGTCGAGCTTGGCGAACGCCTCGCGGTAATCGAAATCGCCATCCAGCGGGTTGGAGCGCTCGGAGTGCTGGTTGAGCAGGTCGACGCGCAGCTGGTTCGGCCACCAGTCACGGTTGCTGGTGCCGCCACCGGCCGCCTGGGTGGTACCGCCGCCGTCGCTGACGGTGGTCCCGGACTGGCCGGAAAACGGACACTTGGATTCGGCTTGTTGTGACATCGCTTCTCTCACCTCTCTGGTCTTGTCGGTCGCGCTATCGCTGCCCGGCGTGGTCGTCGCCGCCGCTGTGCCTCGGCTCGGGCTGACGTCGAGATTACGATGGCTAATTCGATAACAGAAATTAAATACTGAAACGGTGTCGATAACCTTTGCCTATGGGAAATGGCCTGACGCGTCTCCGATTGGGCTGGGCGCCGGCTGCGGTTATGCTGGGCGGGCCCGCTTTCCACCGGAGTTTCGTCATGTCCCTGCCCGCCGACTGGTTCCCCTCTCAGCCGATCCCGGAAGCGCTGAGCGCTGCCCATGCCCAGGTGCTGAGTGCGCTGGAGGCTGCCTATGCGCAGGGTGATGCGGCCTGCCGCGAGGCCTGGCTGGGCCTCGACGAGGACCAGCGGCGCACGCTGGTACGCACCTGCCTGCTCTCCGAGTTCTTCCGCGAGGGGCTGTGCGCGCATCCCGAACGCCTGGTCGAGTGGCTGGACAGCGGCGAGCTCGAAGCGCCGCTGTCGCCAGCGGCACTGATGCAGACGCTCGCCACGCAGTTGGCGGCTGCGGCGGACGAGAACGCGCTGCACGCCGCGCTGCGCCGGTTCCGCCAGGCGCGCATGCTGGCGATCGTATGGCGTGACCTCGCCGGGGCCGAGATGTGGCAGACCGCGCAGGCGGTCTCGCATCTGGCCGAAACCTGTCTGGAAGGAGCGCTCAAGTGGCTCGAGCAGCACTACGCGGCACGTTGGGGTACCCCACAGGCGTGCGCCGACGGCACCCCGCAGCGGCTGGTGGTGCTGGGCATGGGCAAGCTCGGCGCCGGTGAACTCAATCTCTCCTCGGACATCGATCTGATCTTCGCCTTTCCCGAGAAGGGCACCACCCAGGGCGGTGAGCGCGCCTACGATCACCAGCAGTACTTCACCAAGCTGGGGCAGAAGCTGATCGCGGCACTCGACGTGATCACCGCCGACGGTTTCGCCTTCCGGGTCGACATGCGCCTGCGTCCGCTGGGCGACGGCGGGCCGCTGGTCGGCAGTTTCAATACGCTCACCGCCTACTATCAGGATCAGGGGCGCGAGTGGGAGCGCTACGCCATGCTCAAGGCGCGCCCGGTCGCCGGCGACCGCGAGGCGGGGCAGGCGCTGCTGGCGTCGCTGTCACCGTTCATCTATCGCAAGTATCTCGACTTCGGGGCGATCGAGTCGCTGCGCGAGATGAAGGCGATGATCCACCGTGAGGTGAAGCGGCTGGGACGCGACGACAACATCAAGCTGGGCCGCGGCGGTATTCGCGAGGTGGAGTTCGTGGTCCAGGCGTTCCAGCTGATCCGCGGCGGCCGCGATACCGAACTGCAGGTGACCTCGCTGCGCCTGGCCTTGACGCGGCTGGTCGAGCTGGAGCTGCTGCCGCCGGCGGTGGTCGACGAGCTGCGCGACGACTACGTCTTCCTGCGCGATCTGGAACATGCGCTGCAGGCGCGCCACGACCGCCAGACCCAGCAGCTGCCGGAAGACGCCGAAGCGTGTGCGGCGCTGGCCATGGCCATGAACCTGGCCGATTGGACGGCGCTGCGGGCCGCGCTCGACGCCTGCCGTGAGCGTGTGCGGGGCCACTTCGACGCGGTGGTGGCTGACCCTCAGGAGGAGCCGGACGCCGACGAGGAGATGCCGGATCAGGCGCAACTCGAGCGCTGGAGCCAGCTCTGGCGCCACGAGCTGGACGAGTCCCAGGCCCAGCAGATGTTGGAGGCGGCCGGTTTCACGCTGCCTGATGCCTGGCGCCGGCTCAAGGCATTCCGCGACTCGCGCGGAGTGCAGGCGATGCAGCGGATCGGCTTCGAGCGCCTCGAAGCGGTGATGCCGCTGCTGCTCGAGGCTCTGGCCGAGAGCGCCACCCCGACCACCGCGCTGGAGCGCGTACTGCCGCTGATCGAAGGGGTGCTGCGGCGCACCGCCTATCTCTCGCTGCTGCGCGAAAATCCCCAGGTGCTGCCGGGGCTGATCCGGCTGTGTGCCGCCAGCCCGTGGATCGCCGAGCAGCTGGCGCGCCACCCGATTCTGCTCGACGAGCTGCTGACGCCGGACACCCTCTACTCGCCTGCCGACAAGGCGCGCCTGGCCGACGAACTGCGTCAGACCCTGGCGCGGATTCCCGAAGAGGACGAGGAGAGCTGGCTCGACGCCCTGCGTGTGTTCAAGCAGACCCAGGTGCTGCGGGTCGCCGCCTCGGACATCGCCGGGGCACGGGTGCTGATGAAGGTCAGTGACTATCTCACTGCGATTGCCGAAGTGATCCTCGACAGCGTGCTGCAGCGCGCCTGGCGCTCGCTCACCGCGCGCTACGGGGAGCCGCGCCCGCGGGAGGGGGCGGAGAAGGCCGAATTCCTGATCGTCGGCTACGGCAAGCTCGGCGGCATCGAGCTGGGCTACGGCTCGGATCTGGATCTGGTGTTCCTCTACGACGCCGCGCCCCAGGGCGCCACGGATGGCGCCAAGCCGATCGACAACGTGGTCTTCTTCACCCGGCTCGGCCAGCGCATCATCCATCTGCTCACGGCGACCACCCCCAGCGGCACGCTCTACGAAGTCGACATGCGTCTGCGGCCCTCGGGCAATGCCGGGCTGCTGGTCTCCTCGCTCGACGCCTTCGCCGACTACCAGCGGCGCGAGGCCTGGACCTGGGAGCACCAGGCGCTGGTGCGGGCGCGGCCGGTGGCCGGGGATGCGGCGCTGGCATCGGCCTTCGAGGGGATACGTCGTGAGGTGCTGGGGCGCGAGCGCGACCTCGCCGAGCTGCGTCGGGCGGTGGCCGAGATGCGCGCCAAGATGCGCCAGCACCTGGGCAGCGCAGCGGGGGAGGCCGACACCTTCAACCTCAAGCAGGACGCCGGCGGTCTGGTCGATATCGAGTTTCTGAACCAGTACGCGGTGCTGGCCTGGTCCAGTGCCACCCCGGCGCTGCTGGAGGTCACCGACAACATGCGCCTGCTGGACGCCCTGGCACAGAGTGAGCGCCTGCCCGAGCAAGAGGTGCGTGAGCTGCAGGCGGCCTACCTGGCCTACCGTGACGCCAGCCATCGTGCCGCCCTGGCCAAGACCGGCAGCGACGTACCGGCGGCCGATTTCGGCACCGAGCGGGCCCGAGTCCAGGCGGCATGGGCGGCATGGATCGAGACGGAGGGCGCTGCGGAGGGGGGATACCGCGCCGCGAGTGAGGCGCCTGGCGGAGCAGGGCGATAGCAGGCTAAGTTTTTTTGCCGACCTTTAAGGAAAACAGCGTTTGATTAAGATATGATTAAATGCTGATGATACCTGTTACTGCCCTGCGCCCTGGAGCGACCCCCATGGTTTCTCTCTCCCTCACCCCTGAACTTGCCCACGGCAACGACCGGGCGGTCTATCGGCACCCCGCCGAGGCCGGACGCTGCATCAAGGTACCGCGCTTCCCCGACCGCGGCAGCCACCAGAACGAGCGCGAGAAGAGCTACTTCGAGGGGCTCAAGCGGCGCGGCGTACACGACTGGCGCTACGTGCCGGAGTACTTCGGCACGGTCACCACCGATCTCGGCGAGGGGCTGGTCTTCGGTCTGGTCACCGATGCCGATGGCTCGCTGTCGCTCAATATTCGCCAGTTCCAGCAGCGTGGCGATGCCGACTGGTTGTCGACCCAGGCCTTCGTCGACGAGCTCGAGCGGCTCTACCGCTATCTGCGCGACAACTGGATCGTGCCCTCGGACATCAACGATCGTAACGTGGTGTGCCAGCGGCGCGCCGACGGCAGTATCCGGCTGTGGCTGATCGACGGTGTCTCCAACCCCGATTTCATGCCCCTGGCCAATGTCTGGCCGTGGTTCGCGCGGCAGAAGATAGACCGCCGCATGCAGCGCTTCTATCGCCGGCTGCATGAGTACGGCTTCATTTCCCGGGCGCAGCGGGATTCGCTGTTGGCGAGCCTATCCTAGGCTTTGTGCGAGCCTATAGTCATGTCGACGATATCTTTGAGGAGCGCGACTGTCGCTGATTATCCGCGCCTTATCGAGGTGTGGGAGGCGTCGGTACGCACAACCCATGACTTTCTGGCCGAGCAAGATTTGCAGGCGTTGAAACCGCTGATTTTCAATCAGTATCTTGACGCGGTGTGCTTGACGCTAGCCTGCAGTGAGCAAGGCGACATCACCGGCTTTTCGGGCGTGGCTGACGACAATATCGAGATGTTGTTCATCGCGCCCGACTACCGGGGGCAAGGCATCGGGACGCGGTTACTGAGACAGGCGATCGATCAGCAGGGCGCGACGAGCGTCGATGTCAATGAGCAGAACCACGCGGCGCTGAGCTTTTATCGAGCTCGAGGCTTCGGCATAGGCGGCCGCTCGCCGTTGGATGGTCAGGGCAAGCCCTATCCGCTACTGCATCTGCAATTGAACGCCTGATTCAGCGGTCGGGAAATCTCAGCCAAAGCAGCCGACAGGCTCGAGGATTCGGCATCGGGCACCCGATAAAACGCCCTCCGCATGGAGGGCGTTTTGCGTTCCGGTGTTCGGAGCGGCTCAGCTCGGCTGGCGCGGATCACGGCCGATAGGGTGCGGCTCGTTGCGCGCCTTGGCCAGCTCGATCTGGCGCTGACGCTCGCGCGCGCCGGCACGGGTCTTCTCGGGCAGCGAATCCCAGCAGTGCGGACAGCTGATCCCCGGGACGTAATGCTCGGATTCCTGATCCTCGGCGGAGATCGGCATGCGGCAGGCGTGGCACTGGGCGTACTCGCCCTCGCTCAGGTCGTGGCGCACCGTGACCCGGTTGTCGAACACGAAGCAGTCGCCGCGCCAGCGCGTCTGCGCTTCCGGCACCTTCTCCAGATAGTTGAGAATCCCGCCCCTGAGGTGGAAGACCTCCTCGAAGCCCTCGCCCAGCATGAAGCTCGACGCCTTCTCGCAGCGGATGCCGCCAGTGCAGAACATCGCTACCTTCTTGTGCCGGCTGGGATCGTAGTGCTGGCGCACATAGTCGGGAAACTCACGAAACGACTTGGTCTGCGGGTCCACCGCGCCCTCGAAGCTGCCGATCGCCACTTCGTAGTCGTTGCGGGTATCGATCACCAGCACCTCGGGATCGTCGATCAGATCGTTCCAGGCTTCCGGTTCGACATAGGTGCCGACACATGCATTGGGATCGACGCCATCCACCCCCAGGGTGACGATCTCGCGCTTGAGCTTGACCTTGGTGCGGTAGAAGGGCTGCGTGTCGCAGTAGGACTCCTTGTGCTCGAGCGCCGCCAGGCGTGGGTCGCGCTTGAGCCAGGCGAGCAATGCATCGATCCCCGCGCGGCTGCCGGAGACGGTGCCGTTGATGCCTTCGGCGGCGAGCAGCAGGGTGCCCCTGACGTCGAGACGCTGCATTTCGGCGAGCAGCGGTTCGCGCAGGGCTTCGAAGTCGTCGAGCGTGACGAAGCGATACAACGCCGCGACCACGATCGGTCGATCGGTAGAGGACATGCGATAACTCCTGGTAGTCGCCCACGTAAAGGGCGGACCGGGTCGTGAAGGGGTGGCGCGGATGGCAGGCCAGCGCGACACCGGAATGAACGCCGCGCATTTTACGCCGCTGATCGGTGAGGTCCAGCGGTGCGGCTCACTCGGGGCCGAAGAACAGCACCCAGGTCGAGAAGTCGGCGGAGAAGGTGTCGAAGCGATGCGGCATGCCCTTGGGCACGAAGAGCACGTCGCCGACGCTCGCTGCCAGCCGCTCGCCATCACGGTTCAGCACGGCGCTGCCACTGGCGATCAGATAGAGCTCGTCGCGCGCATGGGGTGTCTGGGTGTCGATATCGCGGGGAGAGAACAGCTCCAGGACCAATTCGTGGCGGGCGAAGACCTCCACGAACGGGCGCTCCGCCGCGGCCAGCCGGGCGGCGATCTCGGCCCAGGGTAGGTGGGGCGGTTGCTTCGGACTCCGATCAGTGGCGTTCATCGCTCTCCTCCATGCCACTCAGGCAGCGTGCCGTGGCCTCGTCGAGGCCACGCTCTTCGACCAGGCCGCGCTGAATCGCCGCGCGCTCGGCATCGGGTTTGTGTTGGCTCGCCTTGCGCTGGCCTTCGAGCCGCTCGATGCGCAGCTCGATCCCGACGATGCCGCGACACATGCCGTCGATATAGGCCGCCGGCGCATCGTCGATCGACCAGGGGTGGGCGCGATCTCTTTCGAAGTGGTTGGTCAAGGCGGCCACGGTGTTGCGCAGCCAGCTCGCGTCGTCGATCAGGCGTAGCGTGCCGTGGGCGTGGACGACCTGATAGTTCCAGGTCGGCACCACGCGGCCGTGCTCTTGCTTGGCCGGATACCAGCTCGGTGTGATGTAGGCCTGGGGGCCGTGGAAGATCGCCAGCGCCGGGCGGGGCGTGGCGCCGGCGAGCAGCGGGTTGGCTCGCGCGATGTGGCCACGCAGCACGCCTAGAGGCGCGCCCTCGCACTCGGGCTCCCGCAGCAGCGGCAGATGGTCGGCCAGCCAGCCATCGGCATCCTGGGTGATCAGGGTGGCGAAGGGGGCGTGCGCCATGGCCTGTGCCAGGGCGTCGCCGTCTTCGAGCCGAAAGGGGGCAGGGCGATGCATGCTCAGGCCCCCGCGGATGTGTCAGGCAGCGGGCGGTGGGTCGCCAGTGGCTGACGCTGGGCCCCCGCGGCGGTGAAGTTGTCCGGGTCGAGCCACTGCCGGTGCGCGGCGTGAAGCGCGGGCCATTCATGATCGACCACCGAGAACCAGGCGGTATCGCGGTTACGCCCCTGAACCACCCGGTGCTGGCGGAAGATCCCCTCGAAGCGAAAGCCGAGCCGCTCGGCTGCCCGGCGCGAGGGGGTATTGAGGGCGTCGCACTTCCACTCGAGGCGCCGATAGCCCAGGGCGAAGGCATGCGCCATCAGCAGCATCAGTGCTTCGCTGGAGAGCCGGCTGCGGGCCATGCGCGGCGAGAAGTTGAGATGGCCGATCTCGATCCGGCCGTCGTCGGGCACGATGTTGAGATAGGTGGCCATGCCCACGGCCTGGCCATCCTGGGGATCGATGATCGCGTAGCACCAGGGATCCTGGCCCGCACTCATCGTCCGCAGCCAGCCCTGACAGCCGGTCTCGTCGGCGAACGGGCGGCCGCCGAGATAGGTCCAGCGCGCTTCGCCCTCGCGGTCATCGGCGAGCGCCGGATCGGGATGGCGCCACGCCTGCCACAGCGACGCCGCGTGTTGCTGCGCGTCGAGCGGCTCGAGCCGGCAGTAGCGCCCCGTCAGCACGGCGTGGTCGGGGCGGCGCGCAGGTTGCCAGGCGGCCACCGGTAGACCGATCGGCTGGCCGTGGCGGTTCTCGGTGCAGGAGGGCGACATTGTGGGGACTCTCCTCAGCAGCCGCAGGCAGCGAGCTTGGCGGCGGCCAGGGAGCCGGGCTCTGGGCCGCTGGCGATGGGGTGCCCGTCGCGCTGCCAGAAGTCCAGGCCGCCCAGCAGCTCCTTGACCGTGAAGCCCGCCGTGGCCAGCTTCAGCGTGCCCCAGGTCGAGCCGTTGCAGCCGATCCCATCGCAGTAGCAGACGTAGACCCGATCCCGCGCCAGCGCTGCCAGGCTCGTGTCGCTCATCTCGACGTGCGGCAGGCTGATGGCCCCGGGGATGTGCCCGGCCAGGTAGTGCGACCGCGAGCGGGTATCGATCACCACCAGCGTCTCGATGGCGTTGGCGAGATCCTGGGCCAGATCCCAGGCATCGGTGTGCAGGCCGAGCTTGTCGCGCATGGCCGCAGCGGAGATCGCGGGCTCCGGGGGCGGGACTTCCAGCACCCGGGAGGTCGCTGGGGGCGTCGTGATGTCGTTCATGGCCGTGTCTCTCCGTCGGCAGGGTATCCGGTGTTCAGCAGTTGGTATGCGACAGTCCGTATTCAACAGTCCGTATTCAACAAATAAGTGAAGAACGCCTCGTCCCGCTGCCAGCCGAGGTCGTGGTAGCGCGACTGCGCGGTGTGGTTCTCGACCTGGGTCCGCAGCATCAGCTGGGTCACGCCATGGTCACGGGCAAGCTGGCGTGCCGCGCGCAGCAGATCGCTGCCCATCCCCTGGCCGCGCGCCTCAGGGTCGACGAACAGGTCGTTGAGTATCCAGCGGATCGCCAGGCTGGTGGTCGAAGGCACCGGGAACAGCTGCACGAAGCCGCGGGCGCGGCCATGGGTATCGCGCGCCAGCAGCAAATGGGCGTCGCCCTTGGCGAAGCGCTGGGCGAGAAAGGCGCGGGCGCCCTCCAGGTCGCCGGGCTGGCGATAGAAGCGTCGGTAGGCGTCGACCAGGGGCGTCAGCTCGGGGATCTCCGCGGCGGTGGCGAGATCAATCGAGGTCGAGAAGGCGAACGTTGGCATGCTGCGGCTCCGGGCAGTGACTTGAACGGAGTGTGGCGGCATAGTGGTTCCTTGGTAAGAGCCAGTTATGCCCAGAGTGAGGGAACCAATGTCCGCATCCCAGGCGCATCAGCTGTGGATCATCGAAGCGCTCGGCTTGAAGCTCGCCGGGTCTGCGCCTCACACCGATTCACCCGTCGCGGCACAAGGCGTGTCGTCGCTCTCCTCGCCCACCCTGGGCCAGCGGCTCTACTCGGCGCTGCGCGAGGCGATCCAGGACGGCGCGCTGGCGCCGGGCAGTCAGTTGCCGGCCTCGCGGCGGCTGGCGGCGGCGTTGGGGGTCGGGCGCAATACGGTGCTGGGGGCGGTGGAGCGTCTCGTGGCCGAGGGCTTTCTACAGGCGCAACCGGGCTCGGGGGTGTTCGTCGCCGAGTGGCAGTCACCGCCGCCGTTGCCCGCTTGCCGCGAGGTCGAGGCGCCGCCGCCACTCTCCGCCCGCGGCACCCGCATTCTCGATTTCGACCGCACCCTGAGTGGCCGCCATAGCGCTTTCGCGCCCGGTGTCCCGGCGCTGGACCGTTTCCCGCGGGAGCGCTGGCAGCGGCTGCTGCGGCGGCACCAGCAGCGCGCGCCGACGGCGTGGTTCGACTATCAGAGCCAGGGCGGGGTGAGCGCGCTGCGCGATGCGCTGTGCGACTACCTGCGGCTGTCGCGCTCGGTGCGCTGCCACCCCGGGCAGATCCTGATCACCCAGGGCGCCCAGCAGGGGTTCGAGCTGGTGGCCAGGCTGCTGGCGGATGTCGGCGATACGCTGTGGATGGAGGAGCCCGGCTATGGCGGGGCGCAATCCTGCTTCGTCTCGGCCGGGCTCGCGCTAGAACCGGTGCCGGTCGACGCCGAGGGGATGAACGTGGCGGCGCTGCCGGCGCAGACCCCCGCGCCGCGACTGATCTACGTGACACCGTCGCACCAGTACCCCTGCGGGGTGACGCTGCCGCTGGCCCGGCGCATGGCGCTGCTGGCACTGGCTCGGCGCCACCGGGCCTGGATCATCGAAGACGACTATGACAGCGAGTTCCGCTACGCCAGTGCGCCGATCGCTTCGCTGCAGGGGCTGATCGAGGCGTCACCGGTGATCTATGTGGGCACCTTCAGCAAGGTGCTCTATCCGGGCATGCGGCTGGGCTATCTGGTGCTGCCGGAGGCGCTGGTCGAGCCGTTCCGGCGCGCCAACGCGCGGCTGCACCGGGAAGGGCAGTACCTGGTACAGGCGGCACTGGCCGACTTCATCCACGAAGGGCACTTCGCGCGCCATGTGGCGCAGATGCGTGAATGCTATCGGCACCGCCAGGCCGCGCTGCGCGAAGCGTTGGCGCCGGCGGTGGCACGCGGCCTGGTGCTGTCGGCGGGGCAGGCGGGCATGCATCTGGTGGCGCGGCTCGACACCCTCGCCGAGGAGCGCGCCCTGGTCGAGCAGGCCGCGGCGGCAGACATTCTGCTCTCGCCGCTGTCGCACTATTATCTGCGACCGCCCGTCGAGGCGGGGCTGGTACTCGGCTACGCCGGGGCGACGCCGGCCGAGATCGCGCGGGCGGGTGGGTGGTTGGCCCAGCGCTGGTTGGCCCTGCGCGGGGAGGCCTGACGCCCCGGCTGCGATGAGGTGCCAACGCCGATTCAGGCGTCGGCGTCGGCGTCGGCGTCGCCGGCGTCATCCTCGCTCGGGCCCGGGCGGGCACGGGCACCCTTGGCGGAGGTGTCGCGACGCTTCTCGTAATCCTGCGCCTCCTTGCCCGGCGTCTCGTCGCTCCGTGTCTCCTTGCCTGTCGCGCGGCCTCTTGTCGTGCCAGACGACGCACGCTCGCCGTGGCGTGCATCATCCGTCTGGCCCCGTTCACTTTCAGGCTGACGGTCAGGCTGACGGTCACTCTCATGCTCTTGCTCTGTCGCCGACGCCGCGTCGGCGTCGGCGTCGCGGCGTATGCCGACGCCCTCGGGCAGATAGAGCCGGGAGGCGGGCAGGGCCAGCTCGGCGCCGCGCGCCTCGATGATGTCACGCACCTTGAGCAGGATCTCCTGCTTGATCTCGTGGAAGCGCTGCCAGTCGGTCTCGCGGGTGAAGGCGTAGAGCATGATCTCCAGCGCGTACTGGCCGAAGGTGGTGAAGTTGACCGTGATCAGCTCGTTCTGGTCGATTTCGTCGTGGTGCTTGAGCAGCTGGCGGATATCGCCGGTGATCGCCTCGATGGCGCCGGCATCCTGATAGCGCAGACCTACGGTCTCCCACAGCCTGCGGTTGACCATGCGCGTGGGGGTCTCCACCGAAATCTGGCTGAACCAAGCGTTGGGCACGTAGAGCGGCGGCCCGGCGAATGTGCGAATGGTGGTCAGACGCCAGCCGATGTCCTCGACCATGCCTTCGATCTCGCGGTCGGGGGAGCGAATCCAGTCGCCGACCACGAACGGCTTGTCCAGGTGAACCACCATGCCGCCGAAGAAGTTGGCCATGACGTCGCGGGCAGCGAAGCCGATCACCAGGCCGCCGAAGCCGCCCATGGCGAGGATGCTCGACATCGACACGCCCAGAATCTGCAGCCCGATCAGGATCAGGGTGACGATCAGTACCGCGCCGACGATCTTGGTCAGCGCCGACGCCGAGGTCTGGTCGACCGGCCGCGCGCGGCAGTTGACCGGCGGGAACACCAGGCGTTGCTCGAGCCGCCGGATCAGGCGGATGCCGCTCCAGGCCAGCAGCAGCAGGGTGATCAGGGCGCCGCTCTTGAACAGGAAACCGGTGAGCTCGGTCACCCCGAGGTGCGAACCGATCACCCCGGCGCTGATCATCAGCGCGCTGATCCAGATCCACCAGCGCAGTGGCAGTCGCAGGGCGTGCAGGAAAGGATCGTCCCAGCGCCGCGGCGAGCGCACCAGGCGCTGCTCCAGCCGGCCGAGCACGAAGTAGAGCACCAGGTCGATGACCGCGGCGAGGATCACGATGGCGGCCGGCAGCAGGATCCATCCGGGCAGGCCGAGCCAGTCGCCCAGCCGCTGCTGCAGGTGCGCCAGGGTCTGTGTCGAGAGCGTCTGTGTCGCGTCGTCCAGAGTCTTCATCTGCCTGCTGTATCTGCCATCGTGTCTGCCGGCCAGGGCCTCATGGGGCCAGGGCGGGGCGGCGTCGGGTAACGAGTAAGCAGCCTAGTCGCGCCTTGGCCCGCCTGCCAGCTCGCCATCTGCCGCTGGCAGGGTCGCTGACCGGGCCGTTGGTATGGTCGCGCCTGGGCTCAGGGGTGGCAGCAGCGCTTGGCCTTCTTGCCGCTGCCGCAGGGGCAGGGGGCGTTGCGCTGGGGGCTTGCGCTGGCGGGTGCAGGGTCGATCTCACCGTCCAGATAGCGCCAGCGCCCCTGGCGGCGGCGGAAGCGCGAGCGCTCGTGAAGCATGGCCTGCTTGGCACCCGGTGCCGGATTCAGCGGACGGTAGTACGCCTTGAACGTCACCGTGCCCTGACTGCCGCGGGCGCTGCTCTCGATGATCTCCAGGCCCAGCCAGTCGCAGTCGCGCTGGTCGAGCAGCTCGGGGGTCAGCGCCTTGTCACGGGTATCCGGGTCCCAGGTGTGATACAGGTGGTATCCCAGGTTGCCGAGTGCAAAGGCTGAGTAACGCGAACGCATCAGTGCCTCGGGCGTGGCCGGCAGGGTCTCACCGAGATGATGCGGCTGGCAGCAGTCGGCGTAGTTGCGGCCGCTGCCACAGGGGCAGGGCGACGTCGCGGGCGGCGTGGTCTGGGACATGGCGGCATCCTGGCGGGTTCGATGGGCGAATCGGGGGCCTGTCGAGACGCTGAGCGTCAGAGGTGCCGGGCCCTCGAGGCGCATGCTGCAGGCCTCCGACAACTTCATTCGCTGCGCCGCCTCCTGCTGCGGAAACGACACGATGTCGCGGTCGCGATGGGAATCTCGACGGACCCTGAGCTATTATTTGTCGCAAAACGTTAATGCGGCGCTGAACTTGGAGATGGCTTGTGGTAAAAAGCGCGTCTTGATCAATGCTCCGGAGCCAGTCACTCGACTTGCAGGTCGATTGCCCATGTTTCTCGACGAGTTTCATTCTACCGACGCCGGCCACTTTTGCATCTCTGCGGAGCAGGCCAGCCGGTTCGCCCGCGAAATCGCCGGCGATTACAATCCGATCCACGACCCCTGTGCGCGGCGCTTCTGCGTGCCCGGCGATCTGCTGTTCGCACTGGTGCTGTCGCACTACGGGCTGTCGCAGCGGATGACCTTCCACTTCTGTGGCATGGTCGGCGACCGCGTGCCGCTGCACTTCGTCGAGGATGGTGCCGGCACGGTGAGCGTCGAGGACGCCGCCGGCAAGCAGTACCTGCGCGTCGAGCGCGAGGGCTGGACGCTGCGCGACCCGGCCACGGTGGAGACGTTTACCCGGCGTTACGTGGCGTTTTCCGGGCGCAACTTCCCGCACTATCTGAAGCCGCTGCTCGAAGACAAGGGGGTCATGTTCAACCCCCAGCGTCCGCTGGTGATCTACGACAGCATGGGCTTCAGCCTCGAAGATCACGACCCCTGCGATCTCGATCTCGAATTCGCCGGGGCCGAGCTCGACGTCAAGGGCAAGCGCGGCGAGGCACTGCTGGAGTTTCGCATGCGCTGCCAGGGGCGCGCGGTGGGTACCGGCTCCAAGAAGCTGGTGATCAGCGGCTTGCAAGCCTACGACGCGGAGAAGATGGAGACCTTCGTCACCAACTTCACCCAGCTCAAGGCCGCCAACCCCTGCTCTGCCTGACGGGTGGGGCCTGCCTGATCTAGGCCGCGTGGCACTGGTCGAGTGAGGCGGCTCGGGCGGTGCAGCGCTGTCCCGAGCCTGTCGACGTCGGCTGACGCGTGCGCGGCACCGACATCCTCGTCGTCATCGTCTGCGGATGGCCCATGAAACAGCATGTCTCTCCCTTTCAGCTCTTCGTGCTGGCAATCTCGTTCTACGTACTCGCGGCGCTGTTCGCGAGCGCCTTCCTGCACCTGCCACCGGAGATCGAGCGGCTGATCGGCTACCTCGACTATCTGGTCTGCGTGGTCTTCTTCATCGATTTCTGTCTGCGCTTCTACCGCGCGCCGAGCAAGTGGCGCTACATGCGCTGGGGCTGGCTCGATCTGCTCTCGTGTATCCCTGCCGGCTGGTTCCAGGCGGCGCGGCTGGCGCGTGTGGTGCAGGTGCTGCGGGTGCTGCGCGCGCTGCGTTCGATGGAGCTGATCTGGCAGCTGCTGTTTCGCAACCGCGCCGAAGGTGTGCTTGCCTCCGTCGCCACGGCGACCGTGCTGCTGGTGGTGGTGAGTGCGGTGACGGTGCTGCTGGTCGAGGCCCCCGATCCGCACAGTCCGATCAATACGGCCGAGGATGCGCTGTGGTGGGCGATCGTTACGGTGACCACCGTGGGCTACGGCGACTACTACCCGGTGACCACCCTAGGGAGGATCGTCGCTGTCCTGCTGATGGTCTGTGGCGTGGGTCTGTTCGGGAGTTTCGCGGCCTATGTCAGCTCGCTGTTCGTCGAGGATCAGGGGGAGTCAGAGTCGCGCCAGCACAAGGCCAACCGGCGCATGATGCGCCACATGATCGAACAGGTCAGTGAGCTGCAGACGGAGATCGAGGCGCTGCGCGCCGAGCTGCGCACGCATCGCCAGGAGCTGGAGACGCATCATGTACCTGTCGAGGCGGCCAGAGAGAGTGCCGGTCCAGCGCACGACGCTCAATCAGCGCAAGATGTTCAATCAGCGCAAGATACACCGTCAGGGGAGGATGCGTTCCCGGGGCCGAAACGGCGATGATGTTGGGAGGCGGGCGTTGTGTTGCGTGTGAAATATAAGGGTGCTAATCTATTCCCTATCGAATGAAGCACTGATTGCACATTCCTTGGTAGTCGTCGTTCGAGTCGCGTCTGAGACGCATCTCCTAGGTAACACCCCGCCTCGCCCGCGCATCCCCCCTCTTGCGCGGGCTTTTTTTGGTCTGAAGGGTGCCCGCCAGTCTTGAATGGAGCACTTCGGGGCGGCGTATCAGCCGGCGTCGAAGCCGCTCAGCACATTGACCACATTGACCCCGATCTCCTCCACGGCATAGCCACCTTCGAGCAGGAACACCGTAGGCAGGCCGGTGCGCTTGAGCAGGCCGCCGTAGTCGCTGAAGTCATCGCTTTCGAGGGTGAACGAGCTGATCGGATCCTGGGCGAAGGTATCGACCCCCAGGGAGACGATCAGCAACTCGGCGCCGAACGTCTGGATACGCGCCAGGGCGTCCTCCAGCGCCTGGCGCCAGCGCGGGTAGCCGGTGCCCGGCGGCAGCGGGTAGTTGAGGGTGAAGCCGGCGCCGCGGCCGCTGCCGGTCTCGTCGGCATAGCCCAGGTAGTAGGGGAACTCCAGCGCCGGATCGCCATGGATCGAGGCGAACAGCACGTCGTCGCGGGTGTAGAAGATCTCCTGGGTGCCGTTGCCGTGGTGGAAGTCGACATCGAGGATGGCGACCCGCGCGACACCGCGGTCACGGGCGTGCTGGGCAGCGATCGCTGCATTGTTGAAGAAGCAGTAGCCGCCGAACTGATCGCGGGCGGCGTGGTGGCCGGGGGGGCGGCACAGTCCGAAGGCGCCGCCGCCGTGGGCGAGCACCTGGTCGGTGGCGGCCAGCGCGATATCCTTGCTCGCCAGCGCGGCACGGAAGGTGCCGGCGCAGACCGAGGTTTCCGCCGCCAGGGCGTAGTAGCCGAGACGCCCCTCGAGATTGTCGGGAATACGGTCGCCGCGCAGGGTGCGCGCCGGCCAGATGCTGGGGATCGGCTCTCCGCCGTGGCCTTCGGCCTGCCAGTTGTCCCACAGGTTCTCCAGGAACTCGACATAATCGGCGTCATGGATCTCGAGCACACCCGCCAGCCCGCGGCGTTCCGGGTCGCGCACCTCGCCAAGGGCCGCGGCGCGAATCCGAGCGAGAATGATCTCCACCCGTTCGGGGCACTCGAACGGGGTCACCAACTGGCCGCCGTGGAGTTCGCTGCGGGGATGGCGGAGCTGGGTGTCGGCGGTATGGAAGGTCAGCATGGGGGCTCCTGTGGACGGATGACGACGCGGCAGATGCCAAAAAAGGGTGCCGGTCGCGGGCGAGCGGCGTGCCCAGCATAACCTGTGTGGGCTCGGGCGTGCGGGGCGCTGAGGTCACGTCGGCCGCGCGACAAAGCGTCGCTGCCAGCCGCCAGGCGCTGGGCAGGGGCGTGTGAGGGGATTACAATCGCGCCCCCAATCGTCAGACAGCACCCGGCGTACACCTGCTGGCTCCCTAGCCCGGTGTCGTGGGGTCGTCGCCATCGCCATGGATCTTGATATGAGTGAGTTGCCCCCCTGCCCGCAGTGCGCCTCGACCTACACTTACGCCGACATGAACCTCTATGTCTGCCCCGAGTGTGGTCACGAATGGTCCGGCGAAGCCGAGGCGGAGAGCGCCGGCGATACCCCCGCGATCGTGGATGCCAATGGTACGCCGCTGGCCGATGGCGACAGCGTCACCGTGATCAAGGACCTCAAGGTCAAGGGTTCCTCGCTGGTGGTGAAAGTGGGGACCAAGGTCAAGAGTATTCGCCTGGTCGACGGCGACCACGACATCGACTGCAAGATCGATGGCATCGGTGCCATGAAGCTCAAGTCGGAATTCGTCAAGAAGGCGTGAGACGAGGCCAGTCGCTGCCGCTCGCCGTGATAGGCTGGATACGAAAACGGCCTACGCTCGCGGACTTTCCGTACCAACCCTAGGGTTGGGGGCGTCGCACCGCTAACGTCTTCAGGAATCTCAGATGCCCTCGTCACTGCCCGTGCTGCGCCGCCTGCGCCCCGACTCCCCCCATCTCGAGACGCTGGCGCGCTGGACCTACACCGCCTGGGGGGCGCGCTACCCGGAGGAGAGCTGGCCGCAGTGGCGTGATGACATGCGGCGACAGTGCGGGGAGCAGGGCGTGCCCTCGGTGTTCGTCGCGCTCGCCGAGGAGGCGGGGCGTGAGATCCCGGTGGGCACCGCCAGCCTCACCGCCAGCGATCTGGATACGCGCCCCGAGCTGACGCCGTGGCTGGCGTCGGTGTTCGTGCCGTCGGCGTGGCGCGGACGGGGGATTGCCTCAGCGCTGGTCGAGCGCGTGGCCGAGGAAGCGCGCGCGGCGGGCTGCTCCGGCTGCTATCTCTATACCCCCGACCAGCAGGCGCTTTATGCTCGCCTGGGCTGGCAGACTCAGGAAGAACTCGACTACCGCGGTGAGCGGGTCACCCTGATGTGGCGTGGTTGGTCTGCGTGAGCGCAGCGACGCCCTGGTGACAGGCCGCCGCTGCGCTGCCCGATCATGGTAGGGGGTAGGAGATGGCGCGCATCTCAGCGGTGGCGCATCCTGTCTTGCGATGGCTTCAGCCCCAGCAGCGCTTCAGACCTTCTTCCGTACTGATGGACTCGACGCCCTCGACCGGTTGGTCGGTGACCAGGTTGACTCCGGTATTGGTGAAGTCCAGGCCCGGGCTGTTCTGAGGTTTCTCGCCGGTTTCCACGTAGGTCTTGACCGCCTCGATACCTTTCGACGCCATCAGTAGCGGGTACTGCTGCGACGTGGCGCCGATGATGCCTTCCTGAACGTTCTTCACCCCCGGGCAGCCGCCATCGATGGAGACGATAGTCGCCTGATCCTGCAATCCCACCGACTTGAGTGCCTGATAGGCGCCGGCCGCTGCGGGTTCGTTGATGGTGTAGACCAGGTTGATGTTCGGCTCCTTCTGCAACAGGTTTTCCATCGCCGTGCGTCCGCGATCTTCGGCACCGTAGCTCAGGTCGTGGCCGACGATGCGCGGATCGTCCTCGTCACCCCAACGGTTGGGGTCCTTGATATCGATGCCGAAGCCCTGCATGAACCCCTGATCGCGCTGTACGCCCACGGAGGGTTGACTGACCGCCAGATCCAGGAATGCGATATGCGCTTGCTCATCGCCCATGTGCTGCTTGGCCCACTCGCCGATCAGCTTGCCGGCCTCGAAGTTGTCGGTGGCGAAGGTCGCATCGGCGGCGCTGGCCGGCTGCAGCTTGGTATCGAGGGCGACGATCATCAGGCCGGCCTGACGCGCTCTCTGGATGGCGGGTAGGATCGCCTTGGTGTCCGACGGGGTGATCAAGATGCCGTCGACGCCATCGGCGATGCAGGTTTCGATGGCGTCGACTTGTTCCTGGTTGTCACCGTCGTACTTGCCGGCATAGGTTTTCAGCGCCACCCCCAGTTCATTCGCCTTCTGTTCGGCCCCCTTCTTCATGGTCACGAAATAGGGGTTGGTATCGGTCTTGGTGATCAGACACGCGCTGACATCCTTGGCAAAGGCGGGCGAAGCGAGGAGTGCGGCACCCATCGCGCCACAGTACGCCAGAGATTGGATCCAGATTTTTTTCATTGAGAACACCTGCGTCGCGATCGAGTTGGGTTGCACCATCCCGGAATTGCCGCTCTGGCATGCCACGCGGCTTGATACGCTACGGGATGTTATCGATTTGGCTGGCAGTGTGACTTTTTGTAAATAGCGCAAAAGTCTAGTACTTGCAGGTATGAAAGATGTCGCACGTCACGCTGCTCGCGCTCGTCGTGGTCCGGGGCGTGTCGTGTGGAGGTCTTGTGTGGGGGGGTAGTAAGGGGGATACGGCAGGCTTGCTGGCTGACGGGGCAGGGGAGGGAGTGGCACAGCCCATGGCCGGCCGCGGGAGGTGGCGCGACCGCGCCAACGCCGTGAGACTCGTGACGTCGGCGCGGTCGGGGCGGAAGGTGGGGGCTACGGCAAGGGTCGCCTCAGCGCTCGGAGCGCACCTCGTACTCGCCCTCCAGCACACGCTGGCTGCGGGGCTCGCCGCCGGGCTCGGTGTGGTCGGCGCTGCCGCCGGCGTACTGGGCGCGGGAAGCGCGCACCTGCTCGGCGCGTTTTTTCATGCGGTGGCGCAGGAAAGGCAGCATGGCCCAGCCGACGATCAGGAAGAATAGCCCCAGCAGGGTGCCGACGAACAGCATGATCCCGAAGAGCAGCCAGGTGAAGAGCATCCTCAGGCCGCTCGCGCCCTGGCCGGGGCGTGTCTTGTCGACCCGCTCGCGCCACTGCTGCGCGGCGCGCCAGGCGGCTTTTTGCTGCTGTTGGCGATGATCTGTCATCGGGTCTCTCCGGTGGCGTTCAGTGCGTCGCGGCGCAGGTCGAGATCGAGGTCGTGACGATTGGCGTCGTAGCCTTCGATCTCGACGTGCCCATTACTATCGACCTCGAGTTCGTCGAAGCGTTGCATCCCGCGGGCCTGGGCCAGGCTCAGCGCCTGACGCAGCTGGTCGCCGGTGAGGCTCCAGTCGGGCACGTTGGAACGGCGCTGACTCTCGCGGGTCAGGCTGGCATCGTCGAGCTGCATCGAGATATCCAGCTCCCAGCCATCGTTGCGCCAGCCCTCGACTTCCAGCACATTGTCTTCGCGGTCGATGTCGAGTTTTTCGTAGCGGCTGAAACCGTACTGTTCGGCCTTGCCGAGCAGCCCATCGAGTTCAGCGTAGGAAAGGGTGCCATCGTTGGCCATGGCGCCGGTACTCAGGCCGCAACCCATGGCGACAGCGGGCAACATCCAGAGACGATATTTCATGGCAGTTCTCCCTGTCTATCTGGCAGCGGGCGCCGCGCAGCGAACGCCCTGTACTCTCGTTATACGCCGGGCGACCTTGCCCGGGACTGACAGTGCCGTTCATCTGCGGTTCATCGCCTCAGGTCCACGCCGGCGCGGCTGGCGTTCATTCTTGGTTCATCGCCGATGGGGCAGACTGCGGGCATGAAAATGCGCAACGTTATCGCTCTCCTGATCATCCTGCCGTGCCTGGCCAGCGGCGCGCTGGTGCCCGTGTCGGCGGCGGATGACGATGCCGATACGGCGAACCAGGACTGGCACGATCTCCACAAGGAGGTCAAGGCCGGCCATCTGGTGCCGATGACCACGATCATGGACTGGCTCGAGGCGCGTTTCGAGGGGCAGATCCTCGAAGTCGAGCTGGAGCAGGACCATGGCCACGGCAGCATCGAGTACGAGGTGGAGATGATCGGCCCCCAGGGCCAGGTGGTGGAGTTCGAGTTCGATGCCACGACCGGCGAGCTACTCAGCATCGAAGGCGTTAATATCGAGGCCATGAAGAAGACGCCGTGAGCCAGTGAAGGGAGTCGTGGGATGGGAGTCGATGTATGAAGGTACTGCTGGTCGAGGATGACGCGGCGCTCGCCGACGCGCTGGTGTCGGCGCTGGAGGAGGCCGGTCTGTTGATGGAGTCGACCACCACCGGCAGCGAGGCCGACTATCTGGTGCGTACCGAACGCTACGATGCGCTGATTCTCGATCTCGGTTTGCCGGACGGTGATGGCACCCGCTGGCTGTCGCAGTGGCGCGAGGATGAGATCGACCTCCCGGTGCTGGTACTGACCGCCCGCGAGCGCTGGTCGGACAAGGCCGCGGGCTTCTCCGCCGGCGCCGACGACTACGTGGTCAAACCGTTCGAGACCGCCGAGATCCTGTTCCGCCTGCGCGCCCTGGTGCGGCGCAGCCACGGCCACTCGCATCCGGTGCTAAGGGTCGGTGAGCTGACCCTGGATACCCATACCGGCAGCGTCACCCTGGCCGGGCGGCCGATCACCCTGACCGCCCAGGAGTCGCGCCTGCTCTCCTACCTGATGCACGCCTCGCCGCGCATCGTCAGCCGCGCCGAACTCTCCGAACACGTCTACAACCGCGACCACGAGCCTGACTCCAACGTCATCGACGTGCAGATCAGCCGTCTGCGGCGCAAGTTCGGCCGCGCGCGGATCGAGACGCTGCGCGGTCAGGGCTACCGGCTGGTCGACCTCGAGGCCGAGGCTTGAGCGCCAGCCGGCTCTCGCGTCTGATTCGGAGCAAGCACCGGCTGCGCTGCGCGCCCCTCGGCACCCGCTTGCTGCTGGCGTCACTGGTGCTGGTGGTGGTGCTGCTGCCGCTGGCCGGTTTCGGCCTCACCTACAACTTCCGCGAGTCGGCCACGGCATCCTTCGACAGCCGCCTGGAGTCCCAGCTCAATGCACTGCTGGCGGGCATTCAGGTCTATGGGATGGGCCAGCATCTGCGGCTCAATCGCTCGCTGGGGGATGCGCGCTTCGAGCGGGTCTACTCCGGCTGGTACTGGCAGGTGACCGACGAGGGGGATCTGACCCTCACCTCGCGCTCGCTGTGGGATCAGCGCCTGCCCACTCCCAAGCCGGAGAATGGCGTCAACGTGTTCGCCATCACCGGCCCGCGCGACGAGCCTCTGCGCATGATCGAGCGTGATATCCGCGTGCCCGGCCACCCCAAGGTGATCCGTGTCGCCCTGGCCGGCTCCACCCGCGAACTCGACCGGGAAGTGGGGCGCTTCGAGCGCCTGTTGATCATCTCGCTGGCCACCTTTGCCGTGCTGCTGCTGGCCGGATTGGCGCTGCAGATGCGCTGGGGCCTGGCGCCACTGCGGCGCATGTCGGCCAACCTGCGCGCGGTGGAGGAGGGCGAGGCCGAGCGGCTGGACACCCAGCTACCCGTCGAGCTCGAAGAGCTGGCGCTGGCGATGAACAGCGTGCTCGAGCGCGACCGCCGCCTGATCGAGCGTGGCCGCGCCGCCGCGGGCAATCTGGCGCATGCGTTGAAGACCCCGGTGAGCGTGCTCAAGACCCTGGCCGAGCGCTTCCCCGCCGAGCAGCGCCAGCCGATCAACACCGAGCTTTCGCGGATCGACGACGCCGTGCGTCACCATCTGGCGCGCGCCTCCGCCGCCGGCGGGCTGGCCTTCGCCGGGCGGGTCACCATCGCTGAAGCGGTGGCGCCGGTGGTGCAGGGGCTGTCGCGCCTCGCCGAGCGCCGCGGCGTCAGCTTCGAGGCGCAGATCGATCCCACCGCGACGGCGCGCATCGACCCCCAGGACCTGCAGGAGCTGGTCGGCAATCTGCTCGAGAACGCGCTGCGCTGGGCCGAGGCGCGGGTCAGCCTGGTGGTGCGCCAGGTCGAGCACGGCGTGCGCCTGCGGGTCGAGGACGACGGCCCCGGGATGACCCGGGCGCAGAGCGAATCGGCATTGGCGCGTGGGGTGCGACTCGACACCAGTGCCGCCGGCTCGGGGCTGGGTCTGGCGATCGTCGAGGATCTGATGGCGCTCTACGGCGGCGAGCTGACCCTGGATCGCGCCCCCCTGGGCGGCCTCGCCGCCGATGTCTGGCTGCCGGCATCGCCGGTCTCGGCGCAGCTGGAGAAGTCCGACTGAGCGGGCGCCACGGGTATCGCATTTGCCACCGGTAAGGCGAGGTTGAGATGATCCCTTGCGACGCACCCGGCTCGGGCACAGGTAAGACATAGAATGGACAAACACGAACTGAAGCGTGAACAGGCGGCCCGTGCGGCGTGGCTCTCCTACGTCGGCGGGCGCACCCAGGACGAGATCGCCACCCAGCTGGGGGTGTCGCGTCCCGGCGTGCAGCGGCTGCTGGCGCTGGCCCGGGAGGAGGGGTTGGTCAAGATCCGCATCGACCATCCGATCTCCGGCTGCATGGCGATGGGCGATGCCATTCGCGCGCGCTTCGATCTGGCCTTCTGCGATGTGGTGCCCAGCGGCCCCGATGCGATCGGCGGCAACGCCGCTTTCCTCGCCCCCTCCGGGGCGGAGCGCCTGGCCGGGCTGCTCGAACGCCAGGAGCCGCTGACGCTGTGCCTCGGCACCGGGCGCTCGGTGCGCGCCGCGGTGGAAGCGCTGGGGGTGATGGCACGCCCGCAGCACCGCATCGTTTCTCTGGTGGGCAACGTCGCGCGTGATGGCTCCTCCAACCGCTACGATGGGGTGATGATGCTGGCCGACAAGGTCGGCGCCAGTCGCTTTCTGCTGCCGGCCCCGGTGGTCGCTGCCTCGGTCGAGGAGAAGTCGGTGCTGCTGGCGCAGCCGCTGGTGCAGGCGGTGTTTTCGGTGGCCCGTCAGGCTCAGGCCGGGGTGATCGGGATCGGTCGTATCGACCCGCAGGCGACGCTGTTCCAGGACCACTTCATCAGCCGGGGCGAACTCGAGGAACTACTCGAGGCGGGGGCCGTGGGCGAGCTGCTGGGCTGGCCGATGAACCTGGCCGGCGAGCTGATCGACTGCCCGCTGACCCGGCGCATCACCAGTCTGCCGCTGGCCGAGCTCGGCGCCCAGCCGCTGATCGGCCTGGCTGGTGGCCGCGACAAGGGCCCGGCGATCCTGAGCGCTCTGCGTGGCGGCTGGCTCAAGGGGCTGGTGACCGATGAGGCGGCGGCGCGTTATCTGCTCGAGGCCTGACCTCGGTACCGTCAACGTCCACTACCGCTATCCTCAAGCCTGTGCTCGACGAGGCTATAGACCATGGTCGATAGCCCCGATCTGGCGCGTGCGCTTGATTTAGATCCATTGAAATCAATGAGTTGTGAGCGTTCCTTGGCGTCTTTGGCCAAAGTCTAAGGGCCAGGGGTTTGCTTTTCGCGGCAGGCGAAATGATCATTTGACTACGCTGTGAGTAGATTGATCAAAACAACGCCAGTCCTCGCTGAAGGAGCCCCCATGCGCCCGATCTCCCTGATACCCGCCGCCGGTGTCGCGCTGCTGACCTCGCTGGCCGCCCACGCCGAGACCATCACGGTGGCGACGGTCAACAACAACGACATGATCATCATGCAGGGGCTGACCGACGAGTTCGAGAAGGCCCACCCCGATATCAAGCTCGACTGGGTGGTGCTGGAAGAGAACGTGCTGCGTCAGCGCCTGACCACCGATATCGCCACCAACGGCGGCCAGTTCGACGTCATGACCATCGGCACCTACGAGGTGCCGATCTGGGCCCGGCAGGGCTGGCTGACCGCGCTCGACGATCTGCCCAAGGATTACGACGAGGGCGACCTGCTCAAGCCGATCCGCGATGGCCTGAGCCAGAAGGGCAAGCTCTATGCGCTGCCGTTCTACGGCGAAAGCTCGATGATGTACTACCGCAAGGATCTGTTCGACAAGGCCGGCATCCAGATGACCGAGCAGCCGACCTGGAAAGAGGTGCGCGGCTGGGCCGACAAGCTCAACGACCCGGACAACGGCGTCTACGGCATCTGCCTGCGCGGCAAGCCGGGCTGGGGTGAGAACATGGCGTTCCTCTCCACCCTGGTGAACACCTACGGCGGGCGCTGGTTCGACGAGAAGTGGCACCCGGAGATCGACTCGCCGGCGTGGAAGGAAGCGGTCTCCTTCTATGTCGACATGATGAAGAAAGATGGCCCCCCGGGTGCCACCTCCAATGGTTTCAACGAGAACCAGGCGCTGTTCTCCAGCGGCAAGTGCGGCATCTGGGTCGACGCCACCTCGGCGGCGGGGCGCATCTTCGACCCCAGCGAGTCCAAGGTCGCCGACGAGCTCGGCTTCGCTCCGGCGCCGATCGCCAAGACACCCAAGGGCTCGCACTGGCTGTGGTCCTGGGCCCTGGCCATCCCTGAGTCGTCGCAGTCCAAGGACGCCGCCAAGACCTTCATCACCTGGGCGACCTCCAAGGGTTATGTCGACCTGGTCGGCGAGAAGAAGGGCTGGACCAGCGTCCCCCCGGGCACCCGCAAGTCGACCTATGACAATCCCAAGTATCAGCAGGCCGCACCCTTCGCCGACTTCGTGCTCAAGGCGATCGAGAGTGCCGATCCCACCGACCCGAGCATCAAGCCGGTGCCCTACACCGGGGTGCAGTACGCCGATATCCCCGAGTTCCAGGCCATCGGCACCCAGGTCGGCCAGATGATCGCCGCCGCCCTGGCCGGGCAGCAGACGGTCGACCAGGCGCTGAGCGCCGCCCAGCGCTCCGCCGATCGCACCATGCGTCAGGCCGGCTACTACAAGGATTGATCGTGAAGGGGGCGGCTCCGAACGGTGAGAATCCGCTCGGAGTGACGCCCCCGGGCCCACCGCGACAGCTCTCTCGGCATCGTGGTGACCCCGACACCAGGGCGCGGCCGGTTCTCGCTCGGCTGCGCTTCCCTCCCACGCTTACCGATGGGCCTAGCCATGCGTCATAGAGCTTCCGGTCGCACCGTAGGCGGAATGCGTTCGTTCCTGCTGCAGGCGCCCGCTGTCTCCCTGCTGCTGTTGTGGATGCTGGTACCGCTGTGCATGACGCTGTGGTTCTCGTTCCAGCGTTACAATCTGCTCAACCCGTTCATCTCCGGCTTCGCCGGGGTCGACAACTACACCTACCTGCTCACCGATCCGGCGTTGTGGACGGCGATGGGCAATACCCTGCTGCTGGTCGGCTGGGTGCTGGCGATCACCGTGGTCGGCGGCACGCTGCTGGCGGTGCTGTTCCAGCAGGAGTTCTTCGGTCGTGGCATCGCCCGTCTGCTGGTGATCGCGCCGTTCTTCGTCATGCCCACGGTCAGTGCGCTGATCTGGAAGAACATGATGATGCACCCGGTCAACGGGGTGCTGGCGTGGCTGTTCAATCTGTTCGGCTTCCAGGCGGTGGACTGGTTCTCGTCGCTGCCGCTGACCTCGATCATCCTCATCGTGTCGTGGGAGTGGCTGCCGTTCGCGCTGCTGATCCTGCTCACCGCGATCCAGTCCCTCGACGACGATCAGGTCGAGGCGGCGCGCATGGATGGTGCCGGGCCCATCGCGATCTTCTGGTTCATCACCCTGCCGCACCTGAAGCGGGCGATCAGCGTGGTGATCATGATCGAGATGATCTTCCTGCTCACGATCTTCGCTGAGATTTTCGTCACCACCTCCGGCGGTCCGGGGCTGGCGTCGACCAATCTGGCGTACCTGATCTACATCCGCGCGCTGCTCGACTTCGATGTCGGCGGGGCGTCCGCCGGCGGCGTGATCGCCATCGTTCTGGCCAACATCGTGGCGATCTTCCTGATCCGCACCGTGGCCCGGCATCTCGAGACCTGAGGCGAGGTAGCGCATGCACTCTTCCATCACCAAGAAACTGGCGATCACGCTGCTGGCCTGGGCCATTGCGCTGGTCGTGTTCTTCCCGATCTTCTGGATGATTCTCACCGGCTTCAAGACCGAGGGCGAAGCGGTGGCGACACCGCCAAGCCTGTTCTTCGAGCCCACCCTGAGCGGCTACCACGAGGTCATGGCGCGGGCCGACTACGTCAAGTTCGCCATCAACAGCGTGGTGGTGTCGCTCGGCTCGACCCTGCTGGCGCTGCTGATTGCGGTGCCGGCGGCCTACTCGATGGCGTTCCTGCCCACGCCGCGCACCCGCGGCACGCTGCTGTGGATGCTCTCGACCAAGATGCTGCCGCCGGTGGGCGTGCTGATGCCGGTCTATCTGCTGTTCCGCGATATGGGGCTGCTCGACAGCCTGAGCGGGTTGATCGTGATCTACATGCTGATGAACCTGCCGATCGTGGTGTGGATGCTCTACACCTTCTTCAAGGATGTGCCCAAGGACATCCTCGAGGCGGGGCGCATGGATGGTGCCGGCACCCTGCAGGAGGTGCTCTACCTGCTGGTGCCGCTGACCCTGCCGGGGATCGCCTCCACCGGCCTGCTGTCGGTGATCCTGAGCTGGAACGAGGCGTTCTGGAGTCTCAACCTGACCACCTCCAGCGCGGCCCCGCTGACCGCCTTCATCGCTTCGTTCTCGAGCCCCGAAGGGCTGTTCTGGGCCAAGCTCTCCGCCGCCTCGACGATGGCCATCGCGCCGATTCTGATCCTGGGCTGGATGACCCAGAAACAGATGGTTCGCGGTCTGACCTTCGGCGCCGTCAAATAAGGAATTCACCATGGCAACGCTCGAACTCAACAATATCGTCAAGGACTTCGCCGGCACGCAGGTCATCAAGGGCGTCGACCTGGAGGTCAAGGATCGCGAGTTCGTGGTCTTCGTCGGCCCCTCCGGTTGTGGCAAGTCGACCCTGTTGCGGATGATCGCCGGGCTGGAGAGCGTCTCCAGCGGCGACATCCTGATCGATGGCCAGCGCATGAACGAGGTCGGCCCGGCCGAGCGCGGGCTGTCGATGGTGTTCCAGAGCTATGCGCTCTACCCGCACATGACCGTCGAGGACAACATGGGCTTCAGCCTGCGCCTGGCCAAGGTGCCCAAGGCCGAGCGGCGCGAGAAGGTGCTCGAGGCGGCGCGCATCCTGCAGCTCGAGAACCTGCTCGAGCGCAAGCCCAAGGCGCTCTCCGGCGGCCAGCGCCAGCGCGTGGCGATCGGCCGCGCGATCGTGCGCAACCCCAGCATCTTCCTGTTCGACGAGCCGCTGTCGAACCTCGACGCCGCCCTGCGGGTGCAGATGCGCATCGAGCTGGCGCGCCTGCACGAAGAGCTCGACGCCACCATGATCTATGTCACCCACGATCAGATCGAGGCCATGACCATGGCCGACAAGATCGTGGTGCTGCAGGGCGGCATCGTCGAGCAGGTGGGGTCGCCGATGGAGCTCTACCACCATCCGCGCAACCGCTTCGTCGCCGGCTTCATCGGTTCGCCGAAGATGAACTTCATCGATGTCGAGGTGCGCGAGGCCCGTGGCGAGGGCGTCTCGGTGCGCCTGCCCGGCGGCGGCGAGTACTCGGTGCCGGTGGACGGCAGCGGTTGCCAGGCCGGCGATACCCTGAGCCTGGGCATCCGGCCGGAGCATCTGACCCTCGACGACAACGGCCCGCTGGAGGGCGACATCACGGTGATCGAACGCCTCGGCGGGGTCACCTCGCTCTACGTGCAGTGCCACGGTGAGGAGTGGATCCTGGTCACCGACGGTGAGGTCTCCCACCGCGTGCGCGATAACGTGCGCTTCGGCTTCGCCCCCGCCCGCGCGCACTTGTTCGCGGAAGATGGCCTGGCTTTGACCCACCTCGAACGCCATCCCCTGGTCGATGTCGAGCGGCGTCAGAACCGCGCCTCGACCGCTGCCGATGCGTCCTGAGGAGCGTGGCATGGAGTTACTGATTTTCGATTGCGATGGCGTGCTGGTCGACAGCGAGACCATCGCCGAAGGCGTGCTGCACGACCAGCTCGCGGCGTGGTTGCCGGACCTGGCCGCCGAGCGGGAGCTGGGCGGTGCGCTGGGCATGACCACGGCGGCGATCCTTGCCCATCTCGAAGGGCTCAGTGTGCACCAGCTACCGCCGGATGCGCTGCTCAGCATCGATGCGGCCATCGAACGCAGGCTGGCCGTCGAACTCAAGGCCATCGCCGGCATCAGCGAGGCGATCGACGCCCTCGATCTGCCGCTGGCGATCGTCTCCAACAGCCGCCGCGCGCGGGTGCTCGCCTCGCTCTCCCACACCGGACTCAATACGCGGCTGGGGACGGCGCCGCTGTTCACCGCCGAGCAGGTGGCGCGGCCCAAGCCGGCGCCGGATGTCTATCTGCTGGCGGCGGAAACGCTGGAGACCGCGCCGGCCGACTGCCTGGTGGTGGAGGACAGCGTCTCCGGCACCCGCGCCGCCTGTGCCGCCGGGATGACGGTGATCGGCTTCACCGGCGCCAGCCATATCGCCGCCGGGCACGCCGGGCGGCTGCGCGAGGCCGGGGCCTGGGTGACGCTCGATCATATGGCCGGGCTCGGCGAGCTGGTTGCCCGCTGGCGGCGCTGGCGCGCCGCCTGAGCAGGACATCCACGACCGCTTCATCGAAGTCCGTCTATCAAGGATTTGGGTATCAAGGACCTGGCTATCAAAGACTTAGCTATGAAAGATCTGGCTATCAACGACTGCGTGATCAACACAGGAACATGGCGATGAAACTCGACAGGCGTACGGCAGTAGTGACCGGCGGGGCCCGCGGTATCGGACTGGCGATCGTCAGCCGCTATCTGGAGGAGGGCGCGCGGGTGGCGATCGCCGATATCGATCTCGCCGCCGCCGAGCAGGCCGCAGAGGCACTGGCCGCGCGTCACGGCGATGCGGTGATGGCGGTACGGCTGGATATCTGCAGCAGCGAATCGCGCACGGCGATGATCGAGGCGGTCCAGGCCCGTCTGGGGCCGATCGACATCCTGGTCAACAACGCCGCGGTGTTCGACATGGCGCCGGTGCTCGAGGTCAGCGAAGCGAGCTACGACAAGCAGTTCGCGGTCAACGTCAAGGGCACCTTCTTCACCCTGCAGGCGGTGGCGGCGCACATGGTCGCCCGCGGCGAGGGCGGCAAGATCATCAATATGGCGTCCCAGGCCGGGCGCCGCGGCGAGGCCCTGGTGAGCATGTACTGCGCCACCAAGGCCGCAGTGATCAGCCTGACCCAGTCCTGCGGGCTCGACCTGATCCAGCACGGCATCAACGTCAATGGCATCGCCCCCGGGGTGGTCGACACGCCGATGTGGGACGAGGTCGATGCGCTGTTCGCGCGCTACGAGGGGCGCCCGCCGGGAGAGAAGAAGCGCCTGGTCGGCGAGGCGGTGCCCTACGGTCGCATGGGGCGCCCGGAGGATCACGTGGGGGCGGCGCTGTTCCTGGCCAGCGCCGATAGCGACTACGTGGTGGCGCAGACCCTCAATGTCGACGGCGGCAACTGGATGAGCTGATATGTCTGACGCCCAACCCACCTTTGACATCGTCACCGCCGGGGAGCTGCTCGCCGAGTTCGTCGCCGAGCGTCGCGGCCAGCGCTTCACCGAGGCGGGGCGCTTTCTCGGCCCCTTTCCCAGCGGGGCACCGGCGATCTTCGCCTCCCAGGCGGCGCGCATGGGTGCGCGTGTCGCCTACGTCGGCTGCGTCGGTGAGGATGGCTTCGGCGAGCTGATCCGTGAGCGCCTGACCGCCGACGGCATCGATATCGGTGCGGTCGCCTGCGACCCCGAGCGGCCCACCGGCACCGCCTTCGTACGCTACCGCGACGACGGCGAGCGCGACTTCGTGTTCAACCTGGCGCACAGCGCCGCGGCGCGGCTGGCGCTCGACGAGGCCGGGCTCGCCCGGCTCGCCGATACCCGCTATCTGCACGTGATGGGCTCCTCGCTCACCTCGCCGGCGGCAATCGCGCTGATCGATGCCCTGGTTGCGCGGGTCCAGGCCCGCGGCGGGCAGGTCAGCTTCGACCCCAATATCCGCCCGGAGCTGATGCGTGATCCGGCCAGCCGCGATGCGGTTCTGCGTCGGGTCGATGACTGCGACATCTTCCTGCCCAGCGAGGCCGACATTGCCTGGCTGGGGGAGGGCGAGGCGGAAGCCGACACCGTGGCCCGGCTGCTGGCGACCAAGCGCCTGTCGCTGCTGGTGCTCAAGCGCGCCGAGCGCGGCAGCGAAGCCTTCGGTGCCGGCGAGCACCAGCGCGTGGGCGCCTTCAAAGTGACCGAGCGCGACCCCACCGGCGCCGGAGACTGCTTCGGCGGCGCGCTGATCGCCGCGCTCGCCGGGGGTGAGACGCTCGCCCGCGCCTTGACCCTGGCCAGCGCCGCCGGTGCCCACGCGGTGACCCGGATCGGCCCCATGGAGGGAGCCAGTGACCGCATCACCCTCGACGCCCTGATCGCATCCCCTGGAGATTTCACATGAGTGGCCATCTGCTCGACGACATCGTCGCCGCCAACCGCGCCGGGCGGCCCAGCGGCATCTACTCGGTCTGCTCGGCGCATCCGCTGGTGCTCGAGGCGGCCTTCGACCGCGCACTCGCCGATGGCTCGCCGCTGCTGATCGAGGCGACCTGCAACCAGGTCAATCAGGAGGGCGGCTATACCGGCCAGACCCCCGACGACTTTCGCCTGCGGGTGGTGGAGATCGCCAACCGGTGCGGGTTCGACCCGGCACGCCTGATCCTGGGGGGCGACCACCTGGGCCCGTCGCCGTGGCAGCATCTGCCCGCCGCCGAGGCGATGGCGCGCGCCGAGACCCTGGTTGCTGCTTACGCGGCGGCGGGCTTCACCAAGCTGCACCTGGACGCCAGCATGGGCTGCGCCGACGACCCGGCCGCGCTCGATGACGCCGAGATCGCGGCGCGCGCGGCCAGGCTGTGTCACGCCGCCGAGGCCGCCGCCGGTGAACGCCGCGGCGAGCTGCGCTATGTGATCGGGACCGAGGTGCCCACCCCCGGCGGTGCCCATGAGCGGCTCGAGGGCGTGGCGGTCACCACCGTTGACGATCTCGAGCGTACCCTCACGGTCCACGCCAAGCGCTTCGCCGACGAGGGGCTCGACGACGCCTGGCGCCGGGTGCGCGGCGTGGTGGTGCAGCCCGGGGTGGAGTTCGGCCACGCCGAGGTGGTCGATTTCGATGCGGCAGGCGCCCAGGCGCTGAGTCAGGCGATCCTCGACTGGCCGGATCTGGTGTTCGAGGCACACTCCACCGACTACCAGACCCCGGAGGCCTACCGCGCCCTGGTCGCGGGGCACTTTGCCATTCTCAAGGTCGGCCCCGCGCTGACCTTCGCCCTGCGCGAGGCGCTGTTCGCGCTGGCCGCGATCGCCGCCGAGACCCCGGGTGTCGAGGCGCCGGATCTGGACGCCGCGGTCGAACGGGCCATGCTCGAAGACCCGCGCTACTGGCGTGCCTACTACCCCGGTGACCCTGCCGAGCAGCGTTTCGCCCGGCGCTATAGCCTGAGCGATCGCATCCGCTACTACTGGGGCGTGCCCGCGGTCGCAGCCACGCTCGAGGCGCTGTTCACGACGCTGGAGGCGCGCCCGCTGCCGCTGCCGCTGATCAGCCAGTATCTGCCCGATGCGCATCGGGCGGTCCGCGCCGGCCAGCTCGCCCCCGAGCCGCGCGCGCTGGTGCGCTGGCATATCGAGGGCGTGCTCGACGCCTACGCCCGGGCTTGCCAGGACACGGCCGCCGATGCCCCCGAGCGCGTTTCACTGTGAGGATGACGCCATGACCCAGGTGCAGTTCGACTTCAGCGCCAGCGTGGTGATGATCACCGGCGCGGCCAACGGTATCGGGCGCGAGCTGGCCCAGCGCTTCGCCGCCGCCGGCGCCAGTCTGGTGCTCGTCGACAAGAGCGCCGAGGTCGAGGCCGTGGCCTCGGGGCTGGCAGGGGAGCCCCTGGCCGCGGTGCTCGACATTACCGACGAGGCCGGCGTCGAGGCGCTGGTCGAACGCGCCGTGGCGCACTTCGGGCGTCTCGACGTGCTGGTCAACAACGCGGGTATCGGCCCGCTGGCGGCGGCAGAAGCGATGGAGACCGCGCTGTGGGACGCGACCCAGGCGGTCAACCTGCGCGGGGTCTTCTTCGGCTGCCGCGCGGTGGGGCGGCAGATGCTGGCGGCGGGCTACGGGCGCATCGTCAACCTCGCCTCCCAGGCCGCCAGCGTCGGGCTCGAGGGGCATCTCGCCTACTGCACCAGCAAGTCCGGCGTGCTGGGGCTGACCCGCACCCTGGCGCTGGAGTGGGGGCCGCGCGGCATCACCGTCAATGCGGTGTCGCCGACCGTGGTCGACACCGAGCTGGGGCGCTACGGCTGGGCCGGTGAGAAGGGCGAGCGGATGAAGGCGCTGATCCCGACCCGGCGCTTCGCCACGCCGGCCGAGATTGCCCATGGGGTGATGTTCCTGGCCTCCAGAGAGGCGGCGATGATCAACGGTGCCGATCTGCGCATCGACGGCGGCTACACCGCGTGCTGATACCTCGCGCCCTGATGCGGCGCCTGCGGATTCAGCCCCTGCAGCGTCATCGCCTGTCGGTACTTTGCCTGTCGGTACTTTGCCTGCTGAGGCATCGCCTAATGAGAGGAGAGACGCATGTCGAGCGCACCTGATGCCACTTGTCCGGGGCTGCCCATGTCGCCATCGCTCGAGGTGATGGCCGAGCGCGTGCTGGCGGCTTCCCGCGCCGAAAGGCGCACCCTGGTCGCCATGGCCGGGCCTCCGGCGGCGGGCAAGTCGACCCTCGCGGAGGCGCTGTGTGCGCGTATCGATGCGCTGCGCCCGGGCTATGTCGCGCTGGTGCCGATGGATGGCTACCACTTCGACAACGCGGTCCTGATTCCCCAGGGCAAGCTGGCGCTCAAGGGCGCGCCGGAGACGTTCGATGTCGCCGGGCTGAGCCACGATCTCGCCAGGCTGCGCCGTGATGATGCCGCGGTGGCGGTACCGCTGTTCGATCGCCCGCTCGATCTCGCCCGGGCCGGTGCGCGGCTGATCCAGCCCAGCCATCGGCTGGTGCTGGTCGAAGGCAACTATCTGCTGCTCGACCGCGCGCCCTGGCGTGCGCTGCGCCCGTTCTTCGACCTCACGCTGTTCATCGATGTGCCCGATGCGGTGCTCGTCGAGCGGCTGTTGCAGCGCTGGTATGACCTCGGCCAGGACGCGGCGGGGGCGGCCACACGCACCCACGACAAGGACATGCTCAACGCCCAGCTGATCAAGACCCAATCGGTGGCGCCGGACTGGCACTGGCGCTTTCTAGCCGGAACGTCGGACGTTCCCGCGACCTCGGGTTCGTCCGCTATCACAGGTTCGTCCGCTATCACGGATTCATCCGGACATCTGGATTCACCCGGCACCTCGGAGTGATCCCGTGCCGCCGATTCACCCTGACCCCGCGCCGCGCGGGTCACGCGCACGCTCAAGCCCCTGCGCCGCCGGGCGCGCGGCAACACGGATACCGGCCATGGCCGGCTCAAGGAGGCCCCGATGACCGCACTCAACCAAGCCAATCTGACGCAGCTCGATGCCGCCGTCGCGACCCCGAGCTATTCGCGTGATCGAATCACGCCGGGGATCGTCCACTTCGGCGTTGGCGGCTTTCACCGCGCCCACCAGGCGATGTATCTGGACACCCTGATGAATCGCGGCGACGCCCTCGACTGGGGCATCGTCGGGGTCGGCGTGATGCCGGGCGACAAGCGCATGCAGGAGGCGCTGGCGGCCCAGGATCACCTCTATACGCTGGTGGTCAAACATCCCGACGGCGAGTACCAGCCGCGGGTGATCGGCTCGATCATCGACTATCTCTATGCCCCGGACGATATCGACGCGGTACTCGAGACCCTGGCCGATCCGCGCATCCGCATCGTGTCGCTGACGGTCACCGAGGGCGGCTACAACTTCCACCATGTCACCGGTGAGTTCGATCTCGACAACGCCGATGTGCAGCATGACCTGTCATCACCGCAGGCGCCGCGGACCACCTTCGGCATCGTCATCGAGGCGCTGGCGCGGCGCCGGGCACGCGACATCCCGCCGTTCACGCTGATGTCCTGCGACAACATCCAGGGCAACGGCGAGGTCGCGCACAAGATGTTCGTCGCCTATGCCCGCGCCCGCGACCCCGAGCTCGGCGCCTGGGTCGAGGCCGAGGTGCGCTTTCCCAATTCGATGGTCGACCGCATCACACCGGTCACCACCGCCGCCGACATCGACGAGATCGCCGAGCGCTTCGGCCTCGAGGATCGCTGGCCGGTGGTGTGCGAGCCCTTCACCCAGTGGGTGCTGGAGGATCACTTCAGCCTTGGCCGGCCGGCCTTCGAGACGGTCGAGGTGCAGGTGGTCGAGGACGTCATTCCCTATGAATTGATGAAGCTGCGCCTGCTCAACGCCAGCCATCAGGCGCTGACCTACTTCGGCTATCTGGCAGGCTACCGCTACGCCCACGAGGTGTGTCAGGATCGAACCTTCGTCGATTTTCTGCTCGCCTACATGGACCACGAGGCAACGCCGACGCTCTCACCGGTGCCGGGGGTCGACCTCGACGCCTACAAGCACACCCTGATCGCGCGTTTCGCCAATCCGGAGATCAAGGACACCCTGGCGCGGCTCTGTGCGGAGAGTTCGGATCGCATCCCCAAGTGGCTGGTACCGGTGATCCGTGAGCGGCTGGCCCAGGATGGCGACGTCCGTCTCAGCGCCGCGGTGGTCGCCAGCTGGGCGCGCTATGCCGAAGGGGTCGACGAGCAGGGCGAGCCGATCGAGGTGGTCGACCGGCTCAAGGCGTCGCTGATGGCGATCGCCCAGCGCAACCGCGACGAGCCCACGGCGTTCATCGAAAACCGCCAGCTGTTCGGCGACCTGGCCGACGACGAGCGCTTTCGCGCGGCTTACCTCGACGCATTGGAGCGGTTGCATCGCGACGGCGCCCGCGCCTGCGTCGAGCATCTGATCGGCGCCTGATGTCGGCACTCCGGCATTCTGGGCGTGACACGCGATATCCGAGACCAGAGACAAGGAAACCAGCATGTACATCGGCGTGGATTGCGGCACTCAGAGCACCAAGGTGGTGCTGGTCGACGGTGCGGACGGGCGGATCATCGGTGAAGCATCGCGGCCTCACGCGCTGGATCAGGGCGACAACGGGCGCCGTGAGCAGCGAGTCGAGAGCTGGACCGAGGCCTTTCGTGGTGCCCTCGACGAAGCCCTGGCGCAGGCCGGGGTCGATGGCCGTGCGGTACGTGCGATCGGCATCTCCGGCCAGCAGCACGGTATGGTGGCGCTGGATGCCGAGGGCGTGGCGGTGCATCCGGCCAAGCTGTGGAACGATACCGAGACCGCGGCCTGGAACGCGGATCTGATCGAACGGCTCGGCGGCGAGGCGGGCTGTCTCGACAAGCTGGGTCTGGTGCTGCAGACCGGCTATACCGCCTCCAAGATCGCCTGGCTGCGGGAGACCCATCCCGAGGCCTATGCGCGCATCGCCACGCTGCTCTTGCCGCATGACTATCTCAACTTCTGGCTCACCGGCGAGCGCGTGGCCGAGGCCGGAGATGCCTCCGGCACCGGCTACTTCGACACCCGCACCCGCCAGTGGCGCCACGACGTGTTCGCCGCCATCGCCCCGGAGCTCGACCCTGCGCAGGTGCTGCCGCGGCTGATCGACTCCCGCGAGGCGGCCGGCACGGTGCGCCCCGAGCTCGCCCGCGAACTGGGCCTGGGCGACGACGTGCTGGTCGCCAGCGGCGGCGGCGACAACATGATGGGCGCGATCGGCACCGGCAACATCGTGCCCGGCCGGGTGACCATCAGTCTCGGCACCTCGGGCACCATCGCCGTCCATTCGCCGGAGCCGGTGGTGCCCGACAACGCCATGGTGGCCAACTTCTGCGCCAGCCACGCCGGCTGGCTGCCGCTGATCTGCACCATGAACGTGACCTCCGCCACCACCACTATGCGGGAGCTGGTGGGGCTCGACATCGCCGGCTTCAATCGTGCGGTGGAGAGTGCGGAGCCGGGTGCCGGCGGTGTCACCCTGCTGCCGTTCTTCAGCGGCGAACGGGTGCCGGCGCTGCCCCAGGCCCACGCCAGCCTGCACGGCCTCACCAGCCTCAACACGCACCCCGCCAACCTGTGCCGCGCGGCGGTGGAGAGCGCCACCTTCGGCCTGCGCTACGGGCTTGAACTGCTGGGGCCGCTGGCCGATCAAGCGACTCAGGTGCGTCTGGTCGGCGGCGGCGCCAAGAGCGCGGTATGGCGCCAGATCGTCGCTGACGTGCTGGATGTCGAGGTGGTGTGTCCGGTGGTGACCGAGGCCGCCGCCTTCGGCGGTGCGATCCAGGCGCGCTGGTGCGATCGGCGCCAGGGTGAGGTCGATCTCGCGGTGCTGTGCCAGGACTGGGTGGCGCTGGACGAGAGCACGCTGACGCGGCCACGCCCCGAGGTGGTGGCGCGCTATCACACGATCTATCGCCACTATCGCGAGACTCTGGCGGCGCAGTACGCGGTCGCAGACTGATAGGGTGTTTACAAAATGTCTGCGCTCGGCAATACGGCGTTGAAATCGACCTCGTACGCGAGCCCGGTCAAAATACTCATTTACCCCTTGTAAACTGGAGCGCCAGCCCGGTCCTTTTTTCGGCCGATTTCGCCTTAGCTACGCGCCCCGGTCTGGCCTTCGCTCGCCGAATTTGTAAACACCCTCTGAGCCTGCCGGATCGAGGCGTGATCGCCCGGCGAGCCCGGCGGATCAGTGTTATCCTTTAGGGATTGGGATTGCGAAGGGGTGCAATCCACACATCAAGACGATGGAGCGATTCATGACACAGCAGCTCGACTCTCTCAAACAGCTTTCCATGGTCGTGGCCGACACCGGCGATCTCGACGCCATTCGGCGCTATCAGCCGCATGACGCCACGACCAATCCGTCTTTGATTCTCAAGGCCTTCGATCTCGACGGCTACCAGGACCTGATCGACGAAACCCTGGCTGCGGTGAAGTCCGAGGTCTCCGACCCCGATGCGCGCATCGAAGAGGCGGTCGACCGGCTGTCGGTGGCGATGGGCACCGAGATCACCAAGATCGTACCGGGGCGCGTCTCCACCGAAGTCGCGGCCAAGCTCTCCTTCGATGAGGCGGCCAGCATCGAGAAGGCGCACCACCTGATCTCGCTCTACGAGAAGCAGGGGGTCTCCAAGGATCGCGTGCTGATCAAGCTCGCCTCTACCTGGGAAGGCATCCGCGCCGCCGAGAAGCTCGAGAAGGAGGGCATCAACTGCAACCTGACGCTGCTCTTCTCGGATGCCCAGGCGCGCGCCTGCTTCGAGGCCGGGGTGTTCTTGATCTCGCCCTTCGTGGGGCGCGTCACCGACTGGTACAAGAAGGCCACCGGCACCGAGTCCTATGCGCCGGACGAAGATCCGGGGGTCAAGTTCGTGCGCGGGGTGTGCGACTACGCCAGCCGCTACGGCTACCAGACCGTGGTGATGGGCGCCAGCTTCCGCAACACCGACCAGATCCTGGCACTGGCAGGCTGCAACCGCCTGACCATTTCGCCGGCACTGCTGGAAGAGCTCTCCTCCACCGAGGGCGAGGTGACGCGCAAGATCAGCGACCAGAGCGACAGCGCCGAGCATCCGGGCCGGATCGGCGAAGCCCAGTTCCGCTGGGAGCACAACGAAGACGCCATGGCGACCGAGAAGCTCGCCGAAGGCATTCGTAACTTCGCCGCCGACCAGAAGAAGCTCGAAGGGCTGCTGGCCAAGCGCCTCGGCTGATACGCTCTCCCGCCTTCGATACCCAAGACACCCGGCCCTGCGCCGGGTGTTTTGCTATCCAGGTCGATACCGGGTCTCGTTCACGTTCATGCGCCCAGCAGGCGCTGAAAGCGCTCGGCATAGCGCGGCCAGGCCTCGGGGTTGAGCAGGCGCGGCGACACCTGGCCATCCAGGGTCGCGAGCAGCTGATCCGCCGCCCAGGTGGCGATGTTGCGCCGTGCCTCATGGGTGACGCCGGCGGTGTGGTAGGTCGCCATGACGTTGGACATCTGCAATAGCGGGTGCTCCTGCGGCGGTGGCTCGACATCCCACACGTCGATGCCGGCGCCGGCCAGGTGCCCGCTCTGCAGGGCTGCCGTCAACGCCGCTTCCGAATGGATGCCGCCGCGGGCGGTGGTGATGAACAGCGCCCCCGGCTTCATCGCGGCGAAGGCCTGTGCGTCGAAGAGATCGAGCGTGTCGGCCTGGCGCGGGCAGTGCAGCGAGACGATGTCCGCCTCGCCCAGCAGCACCGGCAGTGTCACCGGGCGCGCGCCGCGTTGGCCAATCGTCTCGGCGTCGAGCAGCGGATCGTGGGCGATCACGTGCATGCCGAAGGCGCGTGCCAGCTCGGCGACGCGACGCCCGATATGACCGATTCCCACCAGCCCCAGGGTCTTGCCGTGGAGCTCACGACCCATCAGATCCTCGCGCGAGAAGTCGCCCCCGCGCCGCAGGCGATGATCGCTCTCGGCGAGACGCTTGTTGAGCCCGAGCATCAGCCCGAGCGTGTGCTCGGCGACCGAGCGTGCGTTGGCCCCCGCCTGGTTCATGACCAGTACGCCGGCCCGGGTGCAGGCCTCGACTTCCACGGTGTCGTAGCCGGAGCCGGAGGTCGAGACACAGAGCAGATCGGGCATGTGGGCCAGCAGCCGTTCGTCGGCGAACCAGCGGGCGGGGGTTTCATCCTTGGCCGAGGAGATCTGGTAGGCGTGGGCCTGCTGCAGGGTCGCGGCGTGATCTTCCGGGGCGCTGGTCACCGGGAGCGTGGTCAGGTGGATATCCGGGCGGTCGTCGTAGCGCTGCTGCATCGAGACGTCGTACCACACGTCGAGCCGGAAGACCGACTTGTGGCCTGGGTGTCCATGTGTCGCGTGCGTGAGCGGCGTGAGGGCAGGGTGCTGGGTCAAGGCTCGTTCCTCTGTGGCTGGCGATAAGGCGTGTGATGGGTGGGGTGATCGCATGTGGCCGGATCGATGGGCTGTGCCAGGCCTCGTTCGCCCAGTGCAGTCAGCGCGACCAGGTGATCCTTGTGCAGCTGATCCAGCCGGGTGATGCCCAGCAGAGCCATGTCGCGCCGGATCTCGGCCGCCATGAGATCGATGGCGTGGGTCACGCCCGGAGCCCCCCCCACGGCGGCGGCGTAGGCGAAAGGACGGCCGATGAACACGAAGCGTGCCCCCAGCGCCAGGGCCTTGAGCACATCGGTGCCGCGCCGGAAGCCGCTGTCGATCATGACCGGCAGGTCACCGACCGCGGCGATGATGCCCGGCAGCGCGCGCAGCGGTGAGAGGGCGCCATCCAGTTGACGCCCGCCGTGGTTGGAGACGATCAGGGCATCCACCCCGAGCGCCTTGGCCCGGGCAGCATCCGCCGGATGCAGCACGCTCTTGAGCACCAAGCGGCCCGGCCAGTGCTGACGGATGAACGCCAGATCGTCCCAGTTCAGGTGGCCACGGTCGGAGATGTCGCGATTGACGCGGGGTGAGAAGATCGGCGCGCCGCGCGAGGCGTAGTTGTTCTCGAAGTGGGGCATGCCGTGCCGCGCCAGCGTGCGCAGGAAGGTGCCGAACAGCCATCCGGGATGCGAGAGCCCGTCCCAGGCGAGCCCGAGCGAGGGCTTCAGCGGTGAGGAGAAGCCGGCCCGACGGCGGTTGTCCGGATTGGTGGCCACCGGCGTATCCAGGGTGATCACCAGCGTGGTGAACCCCGCCGCCTGGACCCGTGATACCAGCGCCTGGATGCCCTCCCGGCCGGCGGGGAGATAGGCCTGGAACCAGGTCGACTCACCGCTGCCGCCGAGCGTTTCCATGCGGATCAGCGACGAGCCGCTCATGATCATGGGGATACCCGCGGCCCGCGCCGCCTCGGCCAGCACCACATCGGCCCGGTAGGCCCATAGCGCCCCCAGCCCCATCGGTGCGATACCGAAGGGCGATGCCATCGGCATGCCCAGTAGTGTCGTCGTCTGATCGACCCGGGAAACGTCCACCAGCACCCGGGGCACGAAGCCGTAGTCGTCGAAGGCGTCACGGTTGGCCTGGAACGAGTGCCCGTCTTCCGCCGCGCCGGCGATATAGGCAAAGATCGCGCGCGGCAGGTAGCGCCGGGCGGCCGCCTCGAAGTCGTGCAGGTTGTACAGCGGCGCCAGCCGTCTCTTGACCCAAGCGTGACGGGCGCGCGCTGAGATCGACATCGAGCTCTCCTGGGCGTCGGTGGTCACGACCGGCCTCACTGCAAGCCGAGACGTGCGAGGGTGTCGCGCAGGTCGAGTAGATCGAGGGTACTGGCGCCCCGTTCCAGCTCGCGGCGAAATGCCTGCTCCTTGTCTTCGCGGGCCTGGGCGGCGGTGATGACCTCATCGAGCGCCTCGGCGGCCACCACCACCACGCCGTCGCGATCGCCGACCACGACGTCACCGGGGCGAATCGAAACGCCGCCGCAGACGATGGTGTCTTTGACCTTGCCCGACTGCTGCTTGTGCGTGCCCTTGATCGAGAGACCGCGGCAGAACACCGGAAACCGGGACTCGATGATGGTATCGGCGTCGCGCACCATGCCGTCGATGATCAGGCCACGGATGCCCGCCAGGCTGGCGGCGAGGGTCAGGATGTCTCCCCAGGGGCCGCCTTCGGTGAAGCCCTTGGCGTCGACCACCAGCACGTCGCCGGGTTGTGCCTTGGAGATGGCGTAGTGGATCAACAGGTTGTCGCCGGGGGAGCAGTCGACGGTCAGCGCTCTGCCGGCCAGTCTCAGGGTGGGATCGAGCGGCTTGATGCCGTGGTCCATGGCACCGCGCTGGCCCTGGGCTTCGTGGAGCGTCGCGCTACCCAGCGTTTGCAGCGTCTCTAACGTGGCTTGCGAAGGCATATCGTTGTCTCTCTGTGCGAGTGAAAGGCGTCTGTTGCACCGCGTCGTCATGGGCGTGGTGCCGACGGCGTGACTCTCCCTTTGTTAGTACAATAAAAAAACAATAATGTTTTTCTGTCCATCCGATAAAGCGCTTTTTCGAATGAGACAAAAGTATTAAATCTAGTTTATTTCATAAAAAATAAAGAGTTAAAGTCATTTTTGAGTGCTGTTGCCAGCGCGGTCGAATCGGCGCTTGAGCCGGGGAGTCCGCTATGGTTCGATGATTTTGTTTTTATGAAAGAACAATAAGAGGCGGGCAATTTTTCCCGCTCTGCGCCAGCACCGCTCG
>NZ_PZJO01000006.1:99767-298229 GCF_003206575.1 Salinicola endophyticus
GAGCGGTGCTGGCGGCCAACCAGGAGAAGCCAATGAAGCCCGGGAAGAAGACCAGAACCCTTGCGATCGCTGCCCTCATGCTGACACCGCTGTCGGCCATGGCGGACTACCCCGAGCGTGCGGTTCAGATGATCGTGGCCTATTCCGCCGGGGGCGGTACCGATATCGCCGCCCGCACCCTGGTGCCCTACATCGAGAAAGCCCTGGGCACCGACATCACCGTGATCAACCGACCGGGTGCCGGTGGTGAGGTCGGTTTCACGGCCCTGGCCCACGCCCAGCCCGACGGCTACACCATTGGCTTCATCAATACGCCCAACGTCTTGACCATCCCGATCGAGCGCAAGACGCGCTATACGTTGTCCGACTTCCAGCCGGTGGCGAGCGTCGTCGACGATCCCGACGGCTTCAACGTCGGGCCGGAGAGCCCGTTCGCATCGCTGGCGGATCTGGTCGACTACGCCAAGCAGCATCCCGGTGCGATCACCTATGGCACCACCGGGGTCGGCTCGGACGATCACCTGGCGGCCCTGGCGCTGCAGCGTCTGGCAGGGATCGAGATGACCCACGTCCCTTTCCCCGGCGCGGCCGATGTACGCCAGGCACTGATGGGCGGACATATCGACCTGGGCATCTTCAACATCGGGGAGGCGGCGTCCGACGTGAAGGCCGGACGGGTCAGAATGCTCGCGCAGGCCGCGGCGCAACGCTCGAAGGAGCTGCCCGAGGTGCCGACGACCGCCGAGGCGGGCTATCCGCTGACCATCGGTTCCAACCGCGGGATCGCCGTCCCCGCCGGGGTGCCGGCGCCGATCGTCGAGAAGCTCTCCAGCGCCATCGAGACGGCCATGCAGGACGAGTCCTTCCGCCAGGCGGCTGCGCAGCAGTCGCTGCCGCTCGATTATCAGGATCCGGCCACCTATCAGAAGACCCTCGAGGAACTGCAGGTGCGCTTCCAGGCGCTATGGAAAGAGTCACCCTGGAGTGATTGACGCCACCGGCGGAGCAGTCGCTCCGCTGCCTGCCTCCCGGTCTGGGCTCGACCCTGGGTCGGGAGTCTTCACGTTAGAGAGGAGAGCACACCATGCGTCAAGCCACGCTGGAGACGGGTGTCGCCCTGGCCGGGGCGGTGCTCAGCGGCTGGGGGCTGTGGCACGCGCTGAGCTTCACCCGGGACTCGGCCTATCTGCCCACGGCGGTCATGGGCCTGCTGACGTTGCTGCTGCTGGTGTGGGGGATTCGCTCGGCCTGGGCGCTGCGCCAGGCCGGTAGCGACACGCTGCGCTTTGCACCGGGCCATGCCCGGCGCTTTCTCACCCTGCTGGCGACCTCCATCGCCATGATTGCCATCGCCCCCAGCCTGGGTTTCGCCACCACCTTCCTATTGTTCGTGCCGTTGAGCGGGTGGCTGCTCGGCTATCGCCAGGGCAAATGGCTGGTGGTGACCGCGATCCTCTTTTCACTGCTGATCTATCTGATCTTTCAGATCGTGCTCGACAGACCGCTGCCGCCGGAGATGGCGCTACGTCTGGTGACCGGGAGCTAAGCCATGTGGGATTCGATTCTTGCCGCCTTGCCGCTGCTGTTCTCGCCAGCGGTGCTGCTGGCGATGGCCGGCGGCACCACCATTGGCGTGCTGATCGGTGCGCTGCCCGGGCTTTCCGCCACCATGGGGATTGCCGTGCTGATTCCGCTGACCTTCACCATGCAACCGCTGGTGGCGCTGGGGATGATGGCCGGGATCTACAACGGTGCCATGTACGGTGGGGCGATCCCCGCCATTCTGCTGCGCATTCCCGGTACGCCCGCGGGTATCGCCACGGTTTTCGATGGTCACCCCATGGCGCAGAAGGGGCAGGGGCTCGAGGCGATGAAGATCGCCCTGACGTCGTCGGCGATCGGCGGTTCGGTCAGCGCGCTGGCGCTGCTCTTTCTCAGCCCGCCGCTGGCCGCCATGGCGCTCAAGTTCGGGCCGGTGGAGATCTTCTGGCTGGCGATCTTCGGGCTGGCGGCGATCGCCGTACTGCTGAGCGATGCCCCTATCAAGGGGCTGATCAGTGCCTGCATCGGCCTGGTGATCGGCATGGTGGGCATCGACTCGATGACCGGCAACGAGCGCTTCACCTTCGATGTCATGGAGCTGATGGGTGGTATCGACATCCTGGTGCTGCTGACCGGTCTTTATGCCATCCCTCCGGCGTTGACCCTGGCGCAGGAGGCGCTGCTGCTGGGTCGCGGCGGCCTCGGCAGCAGTGGACGAACACGCAGCGGTATCGGCTGGCGCCGCCTGCTGCCGACCTGGGGCCGGGCCTCGATCATCGGTGTCGTCGTCGGCATCATTCCCGGCACCGGTGGCAACATCGCCGCCATGCTGTCGTGGAACGAGACCCGGCGCGTGGCCAAGGACAAGTCACGCTTCGGCAAGGGGGCGCCGGAAGGCGTAGCGGCGGCGGAGTGCGCCAACAACGCCGACAACGCCGCTTCGCTGATTCCCGCCCTGACCCTGGGCATTCCTGGCAGCAGTGTGTCGGCGGTGATCCTGGGCGGGCTACTGGTGCACGGCATGCTGCCGGGGCCGGAACTCTTCACCCGCTCCGCGCCAGTGACCTACGGCTTCATCCTGGCCATGCTGGTGACGTCGGTCATGCTGTTCGTGATCGGTCGACTCGGGGCGCGGCTGTTCATCAACGTGATGTACATGCCGCCGCTGCTGTTGGCACCGATCATCATTGCCCTGACCACCATCGGCGTCTATGCCATCAACAACAGCCTGTTCGATGTCTGGCTCATGCTGGCGTTCGGGGTCATGGGGTGGGGCATGGAGCGGCTAGGCATCCCGCTGGCGCCGGCGGTCCTGGCGGTCATTCTGGGGCCGGTGGCGGAGTCCAGCCTGCGCCGGGCGATGCTGATCGGACATCATCAGATGGGATATCTGTTCTCCAGCACCATTGCCATCGTCATGGTCACGCTCATCGTGCTGACGATACTCGTGCCGCTGGTCAGGCGCCTGCTGGCGCACTACCGCGGACGGCCGTCGAAGCTGGCCCTGGCGGCCGACCCGGAGCGGGCGCGTCGCCACATGGAGTCCTGAGCGCTTCCGGTTCGGGATACGGCCGCATAGCGCGGCGTCGGGGAACCGGCGGCGCGCTACGCCTCGTCCGCCATATTCCAGGGCTCTCCCTTCTCCCGGGCCGACTGTCGGGCCATGAAGGCGCAGTAGGCCATGCGCAGGTGCACGCGCATCAGATCCTCGGCGTAGCTCTCCTCCCGGCGCTCGATCGCATCGACGAGATCGCGGTGCTGCTGCATCGAACGCTGCATCTGTGTCTCGGAATAGAGATAGTAAGAGCCCACCGTGATCGGCGAGTCCACCAGCATCCTCACCATCTGCTTGAGCTGAACCGAGCCCGCGGCGGTCAGGATGACCTGATGGAACAGCTGGTTCTCCGTCTGGATGCTGAACAGGTACTTGTCCGGCTGTTCCCGGTAGAGCTCTTCGATGACGCTGGCGTGATGGCGCAACCGCGTGATCTGCTCAGGCGTCGCGCGCGCCGCCGCCAGCCTGGCGGCACGCGATTCCAGCAGGATGCGCAGCTCGTAGATATCGACGATATCGTCCTGCTGCCAGGGCGAGACGAACGAGCCGCGACCCTTCTCGTGGTAGATCAGGCCATCGTCCGCGAGCCGCTGGATCGCCGCCCGCACCGGCGTGCGGCTGACCGCGAGCATGTCGGCAAGGTGAGCCTCCTTGATCTGCATATCCGAGGAGAGTTCGCCCGACATGATTTGTCTTCTGAGGGTCGTGTAGACCCTATCTGTGAGCTTGGTCATGACGCCCGGCCATCGTTGCATGGATATCGTATCGCCCTGTCTCCCGGATGCAGGACGTGGAGACGGCCAGAAGATACTACCCAACAGACGCCATGGGCGCGAGACGGGCCCCGGGTCGAGGCTTCAGGCGCCTTTCCACACCTCGGCCAGAATCTCGTAGGAGCGCACCCGGTCGGCGTGGTCGTAGCAGTCGGTGTTGACCATGATCTCGTCGGCGCCGGTGGCGTCGAGCAGCTCGTCGAGCTGACGGCGTACGCTCTCCGGGCCACCGACCACCGCGGCGCCGAGGTTCTGCGAGACTGCGGCCTCTTCCTGGGGTAGCCAGTCGAGACGCTCGACCGGCGGCCGCGTGCGGGTGCTCTTGCCGCGGATCAGGTTGAGGAACTTCTGCTGCTGGGTGGTGGCGAGGAAGCGCGCACGCTCGTCGCTCTCCGCGGCGATCAGCGGAATGCCGATCATGGCATGGGGCGCGTCGAGCACGCCTGGCTGAAACCCTTCGCGGTAGAGGTGCAGGGCTTCGAGCATGTAGCCGGGGGCGAACTGGCCGGCAAAAGCGAACGGCAGTCCCAGCCGTGCGGCGAGCTGGGCGCTGTAGCCGCTGGAGCCGAGCAGCCAGATGGGTACGTGGGTGCCTTCGCCGGGGATCGCGCGCACGCGCTGGCCCGGGGTGGCGTCGCCGAGATAGCGGCGCAGCTCGTCGAGGCGGTCGGGGAAGTCGTTGACCCCGGCGTAGGGATCGCGGCGCATCGCCTGCATGGTGACGCCATCCGAGCCCGGCGCACGGCCCAGGCCCAGGTCGATACGGCCGGGGTAGAGCGTCTCCAGGGTGCCGAACTGCTCCGCCACCACCAGCGGCGGATGGTTGGGCAGCATGATGCCGCCGCTACCTACGCGGATCGTCGAGGTGGCGCCGGCGACATGGCCGATCAGCAGGCTGGTCGCGGCGCTGGCGATACCGTCGATATTGTGGTGCTCGGCGAGCCAGTAGCGGTTGTAGCCCAGGCGCTCGGTCTGCTTGGCGAGATCGACGGTATGGCGGAAGGTCTCCGCCGGGGTGCCGTCGAGGGTGATCGGTGCCAGGTCCAGCACCGAAAGGGGAATGTCGGCCAATCGTGACATGAGGCTCCTCGATCGTAAACGGCGGGCGAGTTTCCTTAGCGCCCTCATGATTCATATCATGAGGGCGCCCATCACGATTGCAAGCGCGGCCTGAGCGATCCGTGCGGGCGGCTCGCTCAGGCAGGGCTCAGCTCTTCAACTGACTCATCAGCTTCTGAATATCTTGACGCCGGCCGGCATCGGCGCTTTCGCGGCCGGGTCGGGGGGCGGCGGCCAGGGCTTTCTGCAGCGCCTGGCGGGCCTGGGCGTCATCGCCCTGATCGTGCAGGAAGTCGGCCCAGAAGTAGTTGCTGTCGATGCCGTTGGGGTTGATCGCCAGCCCTTTCTGCAGCAGCTCGCGCGCCTTGTCGTCGTCTCCGAAGGCGATCGGCCAGCCGGGTACCTTGTGATAGAGCGTGCCCAGACTGGTATAGGCGGAGCCATCCAGCACCTTGGGATCGATGGCCAGTGCCTTCTCTAGCTGCTGGCGTGCCTCCTTGACCTGGGAGAGCGCACTGAGCCCGCCGCCGGCGCCGGCTTCGGAGGCGCGGATGATCCCGGCCCAGGTATGCAGCTCTGCGCTCTGCGGATGTGCGGCGACCAGGGCGGTGGCACGTTGATAGAGCTGGTCGAAGGCATCCTCGCGGCGGGATTCCGGCAGCTGATAGTTGATGTTGGCCCAGCGGTTCTGCAGCTCGTGCAGGCCGGCGGCCACCGAGGTGGCACTGGCGGCGGGGGCCGCCTGGGCCTGGGCCATGGGCGTGGCCAGCAGGGTGCCGCTGGTGCTCAGGCCGAGGGCCAGCGCCAGGACCAGCGGGCGCCAGCCCGGGGTGCGAGAACGGACGCTGGCGTGATCGACGACAGGGGTGCGCGAAGAGAATGTCATGGGGATCTCTCGAATCAGGGGGTGTGCGTCGAGACGTGACGCGCATGGCGCTGGATGATCGGCAGACGCTTCTTGAGCGCGCGGTCGACCACCCCGGGCAGCAGGCCGTTGAGACGGACCAGCAGGCATTCGGGCCAGCCCAGCTGGCGCTCGCGGGTGCGCTTCTCGATGCTCGAGACGATCGCCGCGGCCACCGCCTCCGGAGCGTCGACGGCGTTGCCGAGCGCAGCGTTGAGCGAGTCCGCGGCGGCGCTGTTCATGCCGGTGCGAGTCGCCCGCGGGGCGATGTGCAGCACCGCCACCGGGGTGTCGGCGAGCTCGCGGCGCAGCGCCTGGCTGAAGCCGCGCAGGGCGAACTTGGTGGCGCAGTAGGTGGCATAACCCGGGTGCCCGATGGCGCCGAAGGCCGAACCGACGTTGACGATCCAGGCACGGTCGTGGTGCAGCAGGCGCGGCAGCAGCGCCTGGGTCAGCAGCAGGGTGGCGGTGACGTTGAGCTCGACCATGGCGCTGATGGCCGTCGCGGCCTGCTCCTCGAACAGGCCGAACTGGTTGCTGCCGGCGGCGTTGATCAGCATGTCGATGCGCGCCTCGTTGGCGGCGTCGACGACCCGGCGGCGATCCTCGGCCTGGGCGAGATCCGCTTTCAGCACGTAGATGCGCTCCGGCGCCAGTGCTGCCAGGCGATCCAGACTCGGCTGGTTACGGCCGACGATCAGCAGCGTGGCGCCGGCCTCGGCGAGTTCGGCCACCAGCGCGCCGCCGATGCCGCCGCTGGCACCGGTGACCAGGATACGGCGATCAGACCAGCGCATCGGCGAGTACCTCGCTGGTGTGGGCGTCGTCCGCGGCCTGGCCGAGGGTGCGGAACATGGCGCCATAGAGGCGATAGACCATGTTGGCGGTATCGATCACCGCCTGCAGGTCCTGGGCCGATTCGATGCGGTTGATCTGCTCTTCGAAGAACGCCAGGTGGCCGATATCGAGGGCGCCGTGGGACTCCAGGTAGCGGAAGGCATCGGCGGGCAGGCCAGCACCGTCGCGCATCTTCTCCGCCGCCTGGGTGGCGATGGCGGTGCTGGTGCCTTCGAGCACCTGGACCATGCCGAAGAAGCCGATCGGGTTGCCGTGTTCGATCACGTCGCGCACGTAGCTCACCATCAGCTCGGTGGCCGGCGCCGGGCGACCCGCGGCAACCGCCTCGGCGTCGCCGCCGAGGGCGCGAATGTCATCGAGAATCCACGCCTGATGGCCGTACTCCTCCTCGATGTACTCGACCAGCGCGCCGCGCAGCCACTCCAGGCGCTCGGGCAGGTGCGCGCCGCAGGCCATCATCAGCGGCACCGTGTACTTGACGTGGTGGTAGGCCTGGGTGAGGAAGGCCTGGTAGGTGGCGCGGTCGATGTCACCGGCCAGGGCGCGGCGGATCACCGGGGTGTCCAGCAGCCACTGGCGCTGTTCTGCGGTTTGCTGCTGCAGGGTCTGATACGGGGTCATGGCGTTCTCCAGGGCGGCCTTGTCGGCCGCACGATGTGCAGGGGGTGTCCGAGTCGAGGCGTCGTGCGTCGATCGAACGGGTGTCGAGTCTTGATGCGTCGGGTCTGTGTACGTCGACTTCGTGTGCGTCGAATCTTGATGGGGCATGCGGTGCTCTCCTGGTGCTGTCCGCGGGCGTGTCACGCGCTGACCGGGGTCTCCAGCCAGTGGTGGTAGCGCTCGGCCAGCGCCTCGCGGCGCAGCCGGCCATTGGCCGTCGCCAGGCCGTTGTCCGGGGTGAAGGGGCCGCCGCGCTGCCAGCACGCCACACGGGCGTAGTCGGGCAGACGCTGGTTGGCGCGGGCCACGGCCTCTTCGAGCTGCTGGTCGTTGACCCACTCGCCGCGGGGTACCAGCAGTGCGCGGTTGCTCGGCTGAGCCTCGCCACTGACCCAGGCCTGGGCGATCGCCGGTTCGGCGGTGAGCTCGGCCTCGACCCAGGCGGGGTCGACGTTACGCCCGTAAGCGGTGATGAAGACTTGACGCCGGCGCCCCTTGAGCACCAGCGCTGCGCCCTCCCAGGCGCCGAGATCCCCGGTGGGCCAGCGGGTCGGGCGCGGCTCTGCGTCACCGAGATAGCCGAGCATCAGGCTGCCCTCGACCACCACTTCGCCATCCTCGGCGAGGGTGATCCGGGCATGGGGCAGCGGGCGGCCGACGCTACCCGGCTGCACCTCGCCGGGGCGGTTGAGTGCCACCACCGAGGCGCACTCGGAGAGCCCGTAGCCTTCGAAGACCGGCCAGCCGGCCTGCGCCGCACGTGTCAGCAGCGCCGGTGAGACCGTGGCCCCGCCCACCGCGAAGAAGCGCCCGAAGCCGAGCGGCGCCTCACCCTGCTGCATCAGCAGTGCGCTGAGCAGCTGTGGCACCAGGATCAGACTGTCCGGAGCCTCGGCGCGGATCACACGCCACGCCTGGGCGCTGTCGAAGCCGCTGGCACCGCGCCAGCCGAGCTCGCCCAGCCCCGGAAGGGCGACGCTGCCGCCCAGCCACAGTGGGGCATAGAGGCCGCCGATGTTTTCCAGCAGCGTGGCCAGTGGCAGCATCGCCAGATGCCGCCTCACGCCCACGCTGCGCGCCACTTCGGCCAGACTGTCCGCCACCGTCAGTTGGGTATCGCTGTCGAGGCAGACCCCCTTGGGCGTGCCGCTGGTGCCGGAGGTAAAGGTGATCTTGTGGGTTCCCGGCGGCAGTACCGGCGGTGTGGCGACCTCGCGCCGCCACAGCAGCGGATCGTCGCTGGCGGCAAAGCCCAGCGCTGCGGCGGCCGCGCCCGGACCGATCAGGGTGTCGATCCCGGCCTGGTCGACCACATGGGCCAACTGGGCGGGGGAGAAGAACGCCGGCAGCGGCACGTTGACCGCCTCGCTCTGCATCAGCGCCAGATCCCACAGCGCCCAGTCGAGGCCGTTGTCGAGCATCAGCGCCACGCGGCGCCCGCCGAACGCTGCCAGCTGTTGGCTGCGCCGGGCGATCTCGCCGGGTAGATCGGCGTAGTTCAGCGCCACGTCATTGGCGCTCAGGGCGACCTGACCCGGCTGGCTCACGGCCAGCGCGCTGAGATGGTCGAGGAAACGTTCACGCATGGGGGACGGCCTTGTGATGGCAGCCCTGGGCTGTCACGGTGAGTGGGGTAGGGCTATCGGGAGAGGTAAGCTCGCGGTTGGGATCTAGCCGCCGCCACGCCTTGATCAGGTCGCCGCCCATGACCCACGGGCGGTGCAGGTAGTAGTTGCCCCAGCGCTCGCGTTCGCGGCTGTCGAGATGGGCGGGGTCGGCGTCACCCAGGCGGCGCACGTCGAGCCCCAGCCGGCGGAAGCCGTTGCGCACCGCCGCGGTGGCGGTGAAGGTGAGCCAGCCGCAGCCCTCGGCCACCAACGAGTCGATCAGGTGGCGGATGAGTGGAACCGCCAGGCCCGGGCGCAGCGTGGCCAGGTTGGCGATTTCGGCCAGCGCGTGGCGCTCGACCGGCACGCCCAGCTCGCGGGCCAGCAGGTGCTCGACCGGCTCGCCCAGGTAGCGCTCCAGGTACAGCGGGGCGTCGCCAGCCAGACGCACGCCGACAGCGGCCTGCAGCTGGTCGGCATCCCACAGCCCATAGAGGCGCGGCGCGAACTGGCTCAGCTCGGCGCCGTGCTGACGTCGGTAGGTCTCGGCGATGAAAGCTTCGAGCTGGGTGCGCTCCGACGCCTGCTGGCACTCGCGCCAGTGCAGCGCGGGGGTGGGAGAGGTCAGCGATAAACCGGGCATTGGGTTTTCCCTCGTGGTCGGTCTCCTGCATGCCTCTAGGCACTATCTGAAAAGGACTGCGCTCGCCCATGCGGCGTTAAAAATCGGCTCACTGAACCTCGTTCAGAACGTCCGTAGGACGGCCCGAAGGGCGAGCGGAGCGAGTAATATGCTCATTTACACCAGTAAACTCCGCGTTCTCACCGATTTTTGCCTTGCCTGGTCTTCGCTCGTCGACTTTTCAGACAGCTCCTAGGGGTCTGAAGGAGAGGATGTCGAGGGTAGGGTGCCGTGGATGGGCTTAACGAAGTCTTACGTATATTAAGTTTGCTTCATGCCCGTCGAACCGGGTGCCTCGAGGCAGGGTGAAAAACGCGTCGTCTATACTGGTGCCAGCCCTGCGTTGCGGCGTCGGCATGATTCAAGGAAGAGACACAACGACCGGAGAGTCTTTATGGCCAGACTTGGCAAGCAAGGTGTATTCATCGTATCCGCGGTGCTGATCGCCGCGATCGTGGCCATCGGGGCCATCTTTCCCACCCGCTTCGGCGATATCGCCAATACCGCACTCAGTGCCACCACCCACTACTTCGGCTGGTTCTATCTGATCTCGGTGTTCGGGTTCGTGACCTTTCTGGTAGTGCTGGCCTTCAGCAAGTACGGCAAGATCCGGCTCGGGCCGCAGGACAGCAAGCCGACCTATGGCTTCTTCTCCTGGGTCAGCATGCTGCTGGCCGCCGGCTTCGGCGTAGGGCTGGTGTTCTACGGCATGGCCGAACCCATGACCCACTATCTCAATCCGCCGTTCGGCGACGTCCAGGGTGGTACCCCCGAGGCGGCGCGCTACGCCATCCAGTACAGCTTCTTCAACTGGGGCATTCACCAGTGGGCGGCGTTCTCGGTGGTCGGCCTGATCATCGCCTACTACCAGTTCCGCAAGGGGCAGGCGGGCATGGTCTCCAACGTGCTCTCGACGGTCACCGCCAAGCGCCCCAAGCTACGCCGTCTGGGGCCGGTGCTGGATATCTTCGCGGTGGTCGCCACCGTGATGGGGGTGGCCACCTCGATCGGCCTGGCGGTGCTGCAGATCAACGGCGGCCTGCACGCAGTGTTCGGGGTCGACGAGGGCATGACCTGGCAGTTCATCATCATGGGGGCGATGTTCGTCTGCTACATGATCTCGGCCACCTCCGGGCTGGACAAGGGGATCAAGAACCTCTCCAACCTCAACCTGATCATCTGCTTCGCGCTGATGTTCTACGTCCTGCTCACCGGGCCCACGGTCCAGATCCTGGAGACGATCACCCTGGGCATCGGTGACTATCTGCAGAACTTCATCGGCATGAGCCTGCGCATGTCGCCCTACAACGGCAGCGACTGGGCCGCCGGCTGGACCATCTTCTACTGGGCCTGGGTAATCGCCTGGTCGCCGTTCGTCGGCACCTTCGTGGCGCGCATCTCCCGCGGGCGCACGATCAAGCAGTACGTGTTCGGCGTGCTGGTCGTGCCGCCGCTGCTGGCGTGTCTGTGGATCGGAGTGTTCGGCGGCGCGGCGATTCAGATGGAGCTGCACAGCGACGCAGGTCTTGCCCAGGCCACCGCGGACAACATCACCTCGGCGCTGTTTCGCATGTTCGACCTGATGCCGTTCTCCAACGTGCTGTCGGTGGTGGCGCTGTGCCTGATCTTCATCTTCCTGGTGACCTCGGCGGACTCGGCGACCTACATCGTGTCGCAGATGACCGATAACGGCTCGCTCAATCCGCCGCTGCTCAAGCGTGTGATCTGGGGTGTGCTGATTGCCGCGATCTGCCTGACCCTGCTCTCCGCCGGCGGCGAGAGTGGCCTCAAGGGGTTGCAGTCGGCGGCAGTGCTGTCGGCGCTGCCGTTCACCTTCATCCTCTACGGCATGATCTCGGTAATGATCAAGGAGCTCAGAAGCGACCGCAAGGCGATGCTCACCGCGCTCTACCGCCGTCACAGCGAGACCCCGGTGGGGGCGGATGCGTTCGAGGCCGAGGAGCTGGTCGACGAGGACCGCTACCGCCGTGCGCCGGACGTCAAGAACCGCCGCATCAATCCACGCTGAACTGCTCCGCCCGCCATCGCTGGCGGGCGAGGTACGCTATCGGGCCCCGCTTCGGCGGGGCCCTTTTTCATCTCCGGGCGCCGATAGCCAGCGAGTGTGATCAGACCGGGAAGGGGAGGTCGAGGCGAAAGATAGCGTGGGAGAGAGGTGGTGCGTGGCAAGATCGCGTGGCAGTGGAGAAAAATCCCCGCGGGGCCTAATGTAACGGGAGTCACGGCCGTTAACCTTGGTATCACCCACCTTTAACCGATTGCCGACTGCCCATGCCTGACCGATCTTCCCATCGTGCCCCGCAGGGCGCCACCCGGCGAGCCGCGCCGATGGCGCTGTCACGCTTCGACCGCTGGCTCAACCGGCTGGTCAGCGTGAGCGTGTCGGTGGCGCTGGTGGTGGGCGCCGTGGCTCTGCTGCTGACGCTACTGGTGCGCTGACAGGCGGATATTACCGCAGTGCTCACGCCGTCTTGCTGTGTGCCATCAGCGGCGCATGGCCTGTAGCCGCTGCATCGAGGCCACCAGGTCGTTGAAACGCTCGCCCTGAATCTGCACATGATCGCGGATCGCCTGTTCGGCACGTGCGGCATCGCCGGCCTCCAGCGCGGCGATGATCGCCTGATGCTCGGCGTAGCTGCTCTGCATGCGCTGGCGCACGTGCAGCTGCAGGCGCCGGTAGGGTTTGAGGATGGCGTGCAGTCGCGTCGCCTCCTGGGTCAGGAAATCGTTGTGGCCGGCGGCGTAGATCCGATGATGAAAGGCGCCGTTCTCGTAGTAGTAGCCATCGACGTCCCCCGCTTCGAGGCAGGCGTGGCAGGCCTGATGCGCCCGGCGCAGGCCTGCCAGCTCCTCGGGGGTGGCACGCCGCGCCGCCAGGCGTGCGCACATGCCCTCCAGTTCTGCCATCACCTCGAACCGCTCCACCAGTTCGGTCACCCCGAGCTGGGCTACGAAGGTGCCGCGCTTGGGCAGCACCTTGACCATGCCCGAGGCGGCCAACTGCTGCAGCGCTTCGCGGATCGGCGTGCGCGAGCAGGCGTAGTCGCGTGCCAGCGCCTCGGGGTCGAGTCGGTCACCGGGGGCGAAGTGGCCCTCGACGATCGCGTCCTCGAGTAGGTCGCGCAGTCGCTGGGCCTGGGGGACGCTGGCCATGCTCGATATTCTCCTCTGCTTTCCGCTTCCGTGATCTGTCCAGATTTCCCTGTCTTTTCAGTCTTCCAGGCCTATCCAGGCAGCTATGCTGCCGCGCCTTCTTAGACTTTTTCCCAAGTTGACAGTCAACCCGCTAGCCGTGACTGTTGTATATAACAGAACGGTGACATGTATGTTAACACCCGTGTCCGAGTGATCTCGCTAGGCCTTGTCTAAAAATCAGGTCTGAACGTCGGGTCTGACACGTCGGCGAGCGCACCCACACTCCATACCCGAGAGGGCCGGCATGAACGTCAACATGAATTTTCTGCAGGAACTCCTGTCGAGCATCGGCCGCCGCACCCGCGGGCAGACCGGTCACGCCGACAAGCGCGACACCCCGAGCAGTCTCGCGCGCCTGACCTCGGTGTGCGAGACGCTGATGCAGCCCGGTGGCGAGGCGTCGCAGATATTGATCGCCCAGGAGGCGCTGGAGCGCTACGCCTCCCTCGATGACGCCGGCCGCCTGGCTTTCTTCCAGCTGCTCGCCGAGCACTACGCCGCCGAGCCCGAGCGGATCCATGCCGCCTATGCGGCCTATCAGGAGGCGGAAGACAACGCCAGCCTGGCGCAGCTGTTCGCGGTGTGCGAACCGCGGCGTCAGCATCTGCTGCGGCGGCTCAATCTCTGCCCCGGTGGCACCTACGAGCTGGTGAAGATGCGCGCCGATCTGCTCGGCCTGCTCAAGGCCCATCCGGAGCTGGCGCCGCTGGATGCGGATTTCGCGCACCTGTTCGCCTCCTGGTTCAACCGCGGTTTTCTGATGCTGGAGAGCATCGACTGGAACACCTCGGCGGCGGTGCTCGAAAAGCTGATCCGCTACGAGGCGGTACACGCGATTCGTGACTGGGGCGATCTGCGTCGGCGGCTCGATCCCGATGACCGCCACTGCTACGCCTTCTTCCACCCGGCCACCGGCGACGAGCCGCTGATCTTCGTTGAGGTGGCGCTGTGCCGCGGCATTCCCGACAACATCCAGACCATCCTCGAGAGCGGCGACGAGGTGCCGCCGCAGGAAGCGGACACCGCCGCCTTCTACAGCATCAGCAACTGCCAGTCCGGACTCAAGGGCATCTCCTTCGGCAACTTCCTGATCAAGCAGGTGGTGCAGGAGCTCAAGCGCGAGCTGCCCAATCTGGAGAACTTCGTCACCCTGTCGCCGGTGCCGGGGTTCGCCGCCTGGCTGCAGCAGACCCGCGACCAGGGCGAACTCAACCTCAGCGACGATCTCGTCGCCGAGCTCGACGCCGGGCACTGGCGCGAGCCGGGCAAGGCGCGCGACAAGCTCGCCCCCGAAGTGCGTGCGCTGGCCGCCCACTACCTGATCGACGTCAAGCGTGGCGGCAGCGGCATGCCGCTCGACCCGGTGGCACGCTTCCACCTCGGCAACGGCGCCAGCCTGCATCGCCTCAACTGGCCGGGTGACGTGTCGGAGAAAGGGCTCAAGCAGTCGCACGCGCTGATGGTCAACTACCTCTATGAGCTCGAGCGGATCGAGCAGAACCACGAAGCGTTCAGCCGCGAGGGCAGCGTGGTGTGTACCCAGGAGATCCGGCGCGACGCCAAGCAGGCGCGTGGTCGTCTGCGCGGCGCGTCGAAGAACCCGTCCAAGACCGACCCCAAGAGCAATCCCAAGGCCAACGCATGAGCCCCGGCGGGCGACCCCGCCGCGGTGGGCGCGTGTCATGAGCAGTGGCATGGCGCGTGGCATGAATCGCAGGAGAGTGGCATGAACCAAAATCTTTACCTTCAGTTCTTCGACAACTTTTCACGTCAGCCGGAGAAGGTGCTGATCGATACCGCCGAGGGGACGAGCTACCGCTACCGCGATGTGCTCGACACCTCGCGGCGTCTGGCCCGGGTGCTGCGCGAGCGCGGAGTGACCCCCGGCGAGCGGGTGGTGGTGCAGGTCGACAAGAGCCCGCAGACGGTGATGCTCTATCTCGCCTGCCTGCAGGTCGGCGCCGTCTATCTACCGCTCAACACCGCCTACACCGAGGCCGAGATCGAGTACTTCCTCGGTGATGCCGAGCCGCGCCTCTACGTCTGCCGGCCGGCGGATCGCGACAGCGCCGAGCGGCTGGCCGAGCGCTGCGGCGATGTTTATCAGACACCGACCGCGGTCGAGACCTTGGGGGCGGCGGCCGACGGTTCGCTGATGGCCCTCGCCGAGGCGACCGAGGCGGATGCGGAGATCGCCGAGCTGGCGGGAGACGACCTGGCTGCGATTCTCTACACCTCGGGCACCACCGGCCGCTCCAAGGGGGCGATGCTGACCCACGCCAACCTCTCTGCCAACAGCCAAGCGCTGGCCGAGACCTGGCGCTTCAGCAGCGATGACCATCTGCTCCACGCGCTGCCGATCTTCCATACCCACGGCTTGTTCGTGGCGTGCAACATCATCCTGACCGTCGGCGCCTCGATGACCTTCCTGCCCAAGCTCGATCCGGAGCAGCTGATCACGCTGATGCCGCGGGCGACCGTGCTGATGGGGGTGCCGACCTTCTACACCCGTCTGCTCGCCAGTCCGCGTCTCGATCGCGAGGCGGTGCGCAACATGCGCCTGTTCGTCTCCGGCTCGGCGCCGCTGCTGGCGGAGACCCACCACGACTTCTTCGAGCGCACCGGTCACGCCATCCTCGAGCGCTACGGCATGACCGAGACCAACATGAACACCTCCAACCCCTACGACGGCGAGCGCCGCCCCGGTACGGTCGGCTTCGCGCTGCCCGGCAGCGAGGTGCGGATCACCGATCGCGACAGCGGCACGGTACTGGCGCCGGGTGAGACCGGGCTGGTCGAGGTACGCGGCCCCAATGTGTTCAAGGGGTATTGGCGCATGCCGGAGAAGACCGCCGCCGAATTCCGCGAGGATGGCTTCTTCATCACCGGTGATCTGGGGGTGATCGATTCCGACGGCTATCTGTCGATCGTCGGACGCGACAAGGATCTGGTGATCTCCGGCGGCTACAACGTCTATCCCAAGGAGATCGAGCAGTGGATCGACGAATTGCCGGAGGTGGTCGAGTCGGCGGTGATCGGCGTCAACCATCCGGATCTGGGCGAAGGCGTCACCGCCGCGGTGGTGCTCAAGCCGGGTGCCACGCTCGACGAGACACAGGTTCTCGCCGCGCTCAGCGACAAGGTGGCGCGCTACAAGCAGCCCAAGCGGGTGTTCTTCATCGATAGCCTGCCGCGCAACGTCATGGGCAAGGTTCAGAAGAACGCCCTGCGCGAGCGTTACGCCGACATCTATCAGGCACCCGCCGCGGCGTCGCGCTGAGGCACTACCTCCGTTCATGCCATCACAAGCGCCGGTGATCAGGGGCTCGCCGGCGCAACAACAATGCCCCGATGAGGTGAATGACGATGGTGATCTACGGTGTTGCACTACTCGCCGGCTGCATGCTGGTGGGGCTGATCATCGGCGACGTGCTGGGCCAGCTGCTCGGCATCAGCGCCAACCTGGGCGGCGTGGGTATCGCCATGCTGCTGCTGATCTTCGTGACCGGCTATCTCAAGGACCGCGGCAAGCTGCCGGAGGCGACCGAGAGCGGCATCAATTTCTGGAATGCGATGTACATTCCGATCGTGGTCGCCATGGCTGCCAGCCAGAACGTGGCGGCGGCCTTCAGCGGTGGCCTGGTGGCGATCGTCGCCGGGGTTCTGGCAGTAGCCCTGGGGCTGGCGCTGGTGCCGGTGCTCACCGGGAAGAAGGGGGATGATGCGCGCCCGCTGGACCCGCCTGCCAGCGCCGCCATGCCGCCCTCCCGGGCGACCACTTCCGATCGTTCCTGACCGCGCGGCTACTGAATCTTTTGACAACGTTTCTTAACAACGAATTTTAACAACAACAGGGGGAGTGCCCGCATGAACGACTCCATCGTGTCGCTGGTCGACAAATACCATCTGATCGCGGCCTTCGCCGTGGTCGGCCTGACCATGTATGTGGCCTATTGGCTCAGCCGCCATCTCACCGCCGATCGTCTGCACGGCTCGGCGATCGCGATCATCATCGGCCTGGTGCTGGCCTACGTGGGCGGTATCTCCACCGGGGGCAGCAAGGGGCTCTCCGATGTCACCCTGTTTTCGGGGCTGGGCCTGATGGGCGGCGGCATGCTGCGGGATCTGGCGATCATCGCCACCGCCTATGGCGTGCGCTTCCAGGAGATCAAGAAAGCCGGGCTGCGCGGCGTGATCGCGCTGTTTCTCGGTGTGCTGGTCTCGTTCGTCGCCGGTGCCGTGGTCGCGGTGGGCTTCGGCTACACCGACCCGGTGGACATCACCACCATCGCCGCCGGTGCGGTGACCTATATCGTCGGGCCGGTGACCGGCGCCACCCTCGGGGCGAGTTCGGAAGTGATCGCGCTGTCGATCGCCGCCGGGCTGGTCAAGTCGATCCTGACCATGATCGCGACCCCGGCCACGGCGCGGCTGATCGGGCTCGACAACCCGCGCTCGGCAATGATCTTCGGCGGCCTGATCGGCACCACCAGCGGGGTCGCGGCAGGGCTCGCCGCCACCGACGCACGGCTGGTGCCGTATGGCGCGATGACCGCGACCTTCTATACCGGCCTGGGCATTCTGCTGGCACCGACGGTGCTGTTCCTGGCCGTGCGCGCGCTCTTCTGAACCCGCGGTGGCGCGACGTAGACCCGGCGGTGCGCCTGCTAGCTACAGCGGCAGCGCCGGGCCTTCGGGGGGCGCCGGGCCTGTAGGGCTCGCCGAGTTTCCGGGCCGTGCCGTGTCTTCGCGCAGGGCCGGCGGCTGCGGCGTCTCCTCGGCCATGGTGATACAGCCGCGGCCGGCCTGCTTGGCCTGATAGAGTGCGGTATCCACCTGTTCGAGCAGCCTGTGCGAACTGGTCTGGCGCGGCTCGGCGATTCCCGCCGAGAACGATAGCTGCAGCTCGCACGCGCTCAGTGGCTGCTGTACCAGGCGCGCCAGGACCCGGCCCAGGGTGGCATGAGCGGAGAAGCGGTCGACTCCCGGCAACAGCAGCAGAAACTCCTCGCCGCCCCAGCGGATCAGGGTGTCGCTCTGACGCAGCATGGTGCCGACCAGATCGCTGAACTCTCGCAGCACCTCGTCGCCGACCGCATGGCCGTGTTCGTCGTTGACCGTCTTGAAGTGATCCAGATCGAGCATGGCCACGGCCAGCGGCTCGCCATAGCGGCGGCTGCGCCGGATCGCCTGCTCCAGCAGTTGCTGGCCGTAACGCCGATTGTGCAGCCCGGTCATCTCGTCACGCGTGGCCAGATACTCCAGCCGGCGGTTGCGTGCCTCGAGCTGGCGCGTCTGTTCGCGCTGGGCGGTGAGGTCGACCAGACACGCGAGGCGCAGCGGCTGGCCATCGGCGTCGTTCACCAGGCTATCCGCCACCTGCACCGAGCACAGCGAGCCGTCGCGACGCACCACTTCCACACGTTGCTGCCCGCCGCCGTCGGCGAGCGCCGCCTGGTGGTGGCGCTCGCCGCGCTCGCGCGAGGCGGGGGCGAGCAGTTCGCCATAGGGGCGCCCCAGCAGCTCGCTGGCCGCGTAACCGAGGAGCGTACAGAGCGTCGGATTGACCAGGCGCAGGTAGCCCTTGGCGTCGATCACGCAGGCGCCGATCGGCAGGCTGCCGATCCACTGGTGCAGCGATGCCGGCAGCCGGGGTGTGGGCGCCGGCAGATCGGCTGGATGCGGATCGAGCGGGGTGATCTCATCGAGGGCGACCAGCACCTGGCGGCCGGCGTCGGCCTCGATCTGGCGGCAGCGCAGCCGCAGTGCGCGCAGCGATCCGTGACGGTCGCGCAGATGGCAGCGGCGCCAGCCCTGGGGGGCGCTGTCTGCCCGCCGTCGCGCGGGATGATCGTCGGCCGCCAGCGGCTGGTGCTGATCATCGAGCCACTGCCAGGGATCGGCGAGGGGCGGTCGAGCATCCAGCGCGAGCTGCTGGCACGCCAGCGCGTTAGCGCCGGCAACCCAGTTTTCGTCGCCTTCGACGCGGTAGACCAGCGCGGCAATGCCGAGCTGGTCGAGTCCATCCAGGGTGGCCTGTAGGGTCGGCTGACGCGGCGGCTGGCCGGCGTCGCCGTCGGGAAGTGCCTGCGGAGCGTCCATGGGGAGAGCAGCCAGGTAAGATGACAAGAGACGCTGGCGCTCAGTGCTGACCACGGACCAGCGCGAGCTGGGCCGGCTGACACTGGGGCAGACGTTCGGTTTCCGGGCGTGCGTACCAGTAGCCCTGCTGACGCGTGATACCGCGCCCGTAGAGCCAACGCGCCTCTTCCAGGGTCTCCACGCCTTCTGCGACCAGCGCGATATCGAGCTTCTCAGCCAGGTTCACGATCTGGTCGATGAGGATCTGCTGACGCGGGGCCCTGTCAACGCCATCCACCAGACGGCGGTCGATCTTGAGCAGATCGGGCGTGATATCCACCAGTAGATCGAGATTGGCGTGGCCGCTGCCGAAATCATCCAGCGCCACGGTCATGCCCATGTCGCGATAGGTGTCGACGATGTTCTGCAGATGGCGTCGATCCCGGACATGCTCGGTCTCGATGATCTCGAAACAGAGCCGGTCCACCGGCCAGCCAAGCCGCTCGGCGGTGACCAGTGTGGCCTGGATGCAGGCTTCGGGTTCGTAGACGGCGTTGGGCAGGAAGTTGATCGAGAGCAGGCCCTGGTTGCCGAGCCGATGGGCCAGCTCCAGCGCCTTTACCCGGCACGCCTGATCGAAGCGGTAGAGGTTGTCGTCGTCGACCCGACTCAGCACGCTGAACGCCGAGCCGCCGTCGCTGCCGCGTACCAGCGCCTCATAGCCGTAGATCTCGCCATGCTCGAGATCCACGAGCGGTTGGAAAGCCATGGTGAAGTCGAACGGCAGCGGAGCATCGCAGCGCCGGCATACCGATTCGTGTCTCGCGCATCCCGGCATTGTGGTCCTCCCTGACGCGACAATCTGGGTAATCGAGGTGATGGAGCGGTTGGGCGGCGTCGACGCAGCACCCAGCATGCCCCATGCATCCAGACTAGAAGAGATCGGCGCCGACGAATAGTCGCGATGTTATCGCCGTGGCGGCGAGATGCCCGCATGGCGCCATCGTCAGGGGCGGAATGTGACGCAGCCACCTAAGCTAAGAGCTGGATTCGGTGGCATGAGGCAGGGAGGCGCATGCGCGCAACGACGCTGGGATGGCTGGCGCTGATCGCGCTGGGTGTTGCGCTCGACAAGGGCGGCATCGAGGTGCCGCGGGCGTGGAATCCGTTCGCGCCGCTGGTGGTGGGCGATCCGGTGACGCCGGTCACCCGGCTCAAGCTCGCCCGCGTCGAACGCGACCCCGAGGCGTGCCGCGCGGCGCTGCGCACGGCCCCGGAGGTGCGCTTCACGCCGCTGGCGGACTACACCCCGGCGGCGGGCTGTCCGCTGACCGATGTGGTACGCCTCCAGGGCACCGGAGTGCGCTTCAGTTCCAGCTTCGTCGCCACCTGCCCGCTGGCCCTGGCGTGGACGATGTTCGAACGCCACGAGCTTCAGCCCCTGGCCGAGCGTAGCTTCGGCAGCCGCGTCACCGCGGTGCGCCACTTCGGCTCCTTTGCCTGCCGCAATATCTACCACCGGAAAAACGCCAGACGCAGCGAGCACGCCACGGCGTCGGCGCTGGACGTGGCGAGCTTCACACTGGCCAATGGCGAGCGCATCGATCTACTCGAGGATTGGAGGGGCGACGGGGTGCGGGCGGGTTTCTTGCGCCAGGTCCAGGCGGCGGCCTGTGGCTATTTCGGGACCGTGATCGGCCCCGATTACAACGCCGCCCATGCCAATCACTTTCATCTGGGGATGCGCGGCGTTGCCTTCTGCCGCTGACGGCAGATAGCGGTTGCGATGCGCTCAGTTGCCGAGGTTGATGTCGTTCGAGTCGGTCGCTGCCCCGGTGGCCGCACCCACGCCACCGCCGATCACGGCACCGTCGGAGACATCGCCGCCGGTGGCCGCGGCGGCGCCGGCGCCCACTGCGGCACCCACACCGGCACCGCTGACCGCGCGTTCACCGGTAGTGGTGCCGCAAGCGCTGAGCAGCAGAGCGGTGGCCATCATGAAGGGAATCGTACGTAGCATGATCAATCTCCTGAATCGACATCGGGTTCCTTGGCGCCAAAGGCCATGACTTCAGCATAGCCCGGGTGATGACAGGCGCCACCGCCCCCGGGATGTGCGATGCCGATGAGGTAGGGCCACGGGGCGCTCAGGGTCTGGGCTGCTGCTGGGTGATGCAGTGGATGTTGCCACCGCCGAGCAGAATCTCCCGCGCCGGTACTCCGATCACCCGGCGCCCCGGGAAGAGCTCTGCCAGCGTCTCGCGCACGCTGTCGTCGTGGCTGGGATCGAGCAGCGGCATCACCACCACGCGGGTGCCGATATAGAAGTTGACGTAGGAAGCCGCCATGCGATCCCCCGGGCGCCGCGGACGCGAGCTCGACAGGCGGTCGACGCCACTGGCTTCCTCTTCGCCCAGATAGAGCGGGCCCGGCTGCGGCAGTCTGTGCACCACGAAGCGGCGGCCGCGGGCATCGGTGGCGCTTTCCAGAATCTCCAGCGCCTGCCGCGAGATGGCGTACTGCGGGTCGCGCTCGTCGTCGGTCCAGGTCAGCGCCACCACCCCGGGGGCGATGAAGCAGCAGAGGTTGTCGACGTGGCCATCGGTCTCGTCCTGATAGCAGCCCGCCGGCAGCCAGATCACCTTGTCGATGCCCAGGTAGTCGGCCAGCAGTCGAGTCTGGGCCTCGCGGCTGAGCTCCGGATTGCGATTGGGGTTGAGCAGGCACTCTTCGGTGGTGATCAGCGTGCCCTCGCCATCCACATGGATGGCGCCGCCCTCGAGCACCATCGGCGCGGCAAAGCAGGGGATGCCCAGCATCTCGGCGATCTTGCGCCGAATGCGCCGATCCTTGTCCCAGGGGAAGTAGAGCCCGCCCTTGAGCCCGCCCCAGGCGTTGAAGTCCCAATCGACCAGGGCGATGCGGCCGTCGGGGTGGGTGACGAAGGTCGGGCCGACGTCGCGCATCCAGGCGTCGTTGCTCGAGAGCTCGACCACCCGGACGTGCTCCGGCAGCTGGTGGCGGGCGTTCTCGTACTGCTCGTCGTTGACCCCGACGATCACGGTCTCGCTCTCGGCGATGGCGCGGGCGACCTCGACGAAGGCGCGCTGCGCCGGCTTGGCACCCAGGCGCCAGTTGTCCGGACGCTGTGGCCACAGCATCCAGCAGGCGTCATGGGGAGCGAACTCCGCCGGCATGCGAAAGCCCAACTGGGCGGGCGTCTGGGAGGGGGGAGCGAGATCGGTCATGACAAACGCCTGCGGGAACCCTAAGGTTATCGGTGAACGGTAGTGGGTGCGTCGAGAGTACAGCGTGGGTGCGTCGTGACGGCGACTTTAGCACCCTGCGATGCGCTTGCGCAGTGGGTCGCGGATGCGCTCGCAGCACCCCGGGTCAACGGAAGATCCCATCGGAGAGACAGGAGAGAGTCATGCGTTTCAGCGTCAAGGGTATCGCCGAGGGCCAGCCGGTCCCGGCCGAATTCGCCTTCGCGGTGCCCGATCCCGGACAGCACATGCGTTTCAGTGACAACCGCAATCCAGAGCTGCGCTGGCTCGACGCGCCGCAGGGCACCCAGAGTTTCGTGGTGCTGGTGATGGACCCGGACGTGCCCAGCGTGGCTGACGACGTCAATCAGGAGGGCAAGCGCGTGCCCGCCGATCTTCCACGGGTCGACTTCTACCACTGGGTGCTGGTCGATATTCCCGCCGATGTCACCCTGCTCGAGGAGGGTGAGTTCGCCGATGGCGTGGTGCCGCGGGGCAAGACCCCGGGCAAGCGCCGCAAGGGCATCGAGGGCATCAACGGCTATACCGGCTTTCTCGCCGGTGACCCGGACCTGGCCGGCACCTACGGCGGCTACGACGGTCCCTGCCCGCCGTGGAACGATGAGATCGTCCACCGCTACATCTATAGCGTGTTCGCCCTCGACGTGCCGTCGCTCGAGCTGGAGGGCGATTTCACCGGTGGCCAGGTGCGCGAGGCGATGCGCGGCCACGTGCTGGCCGAGGCCAGCGTGACCGGCACTTACACCCTCGACCCGGCGCTGCGCTGAGCGCCGCCGCCGACGGGGTGAATTCGCACGGTGGCCGAGCCGATGGCTGATACGCAACGCACTACCCGGCGTCTCGGCCTCGGCATGATGCTGCTGTGCTGGGTAGTGATGCTGGCGCTGGCGGTGTGGTGGTTTCGCGGCGTCGAGAGCCGTCGCGCCAATCCCAATCTCGAGCTCTCCCGCCACGCCGCCCCCGGGGCGCCGGTCACCCTGGCGCGCAATGCCGCAGGCCACTTCGTCGCGCCGGGCGAGATCGACGGCCAGCCGGTCACCTTCCTGCTCGACACCGGCGCCACCTATGTCTCACTGTCGCGTGGGCTGGCCGAGCGCCTGGGTCTGCAACCCGGCCCTGCGGCCACCTTCACCACCGCCAATGGACGCGTCGAAGGGCGCCTCACCACCCTCGACAGCGTGCGCCTGGGTGGTCTCTCTGCGCGTCGGGTGGCGGGGTCGATACATGCCGGTATCGGCGATGACATGGTGCTGCTCGGCATGAGCTTTCTCGGCCGCTTCGATATTCAGATCCGCGCCGATCACCTGACGCTGAGTCCACGCAAGCCCTGACACGGATATATCTAAAGAAGTGTCGCCCGGTAGCGACAACACTTGCGTAATCTCTGCGTGATTGTCGTTTACAATTGTTCTCTCGGGTGACTCACGCTGACACTGTCGGACAGCTCGACAGCGCTGCGTGACCTAATATGAGCTCTCGCCGCAGTGCACTGCAGGGAATTGTCGCGTGTCAGGCCCGGTCGGCCATGAACGCGTGGTTGCATTCAAGGAGTCGAAGATGACGCTGACACGCTGGCGGCCTTGGCTGCTGCCCTTTTTGATCACGCTGGGGCTGGCGGGATGTGAAAACCTCTCCACCAGCAGCTTCGAGATGCCTGACATCTTCGGCAGCCAGTCCCGGGACGAGAATGTGGTCAAGCGTCAGATCGCGTTTCCGGCGGAGGAGTACGCCAAGCTCGAAAAGCACGGTACGGCGGCGGTGCAGGGGCGGCTGAGCTACACCATGCCGGGTGGGCGGACGATCGTCGGCGCCAACGAGACGATCTCGGTGGCGCCGGCGACGCGCTACGCTGCGGAGGCAGCCGATGTCGCGCTCTCCGGGCGCCGGATCGAGCCCGCCGACCCGCGGGCGCGCGACTACACCCACTATGCCAAGACCGATGCCAATGGCTACTTCGTGGTGCGCGGCATTCCCGCCGGGGTCTTCTACGTGGCCGGCAGCGTGCTGCTGCCCGGCGGAGAGTCGCGCAGCCCGATCATCATCAAGCAGGTGACGCTGCGCGATGGCAAGACCCGTGAGGTCGAGCTGAGCCGCTGATCGCGGTGCAATGAAGCGGCCGAGCGGGGGCGCAGGTCGCCCAGTGGGATCGGTTTTTCCTAAGTCTAATGAGTGAAAGGGTGGCGAGTTATCTCGCACATCCGCTCTGAAGCCTATCTCGAGAAAGTGTGATGGATAGTGAGTAACACCAGATTATCCAGATGGGTTAGTGGGTTACAAAGGTGTCATATGAGGTATCATGATCGCTCGGATACCATCGGCGTTGATTGAACTTGGCGTAGCATAGCGTCTCTAAAGATTTCGTTGCGTTATGCGCCACCTTGGTTCACCGTTCACTATCAATCGGTCGATGCCTTAGCGCGTCACACAATAAATGAATCGGTGGTATGCAGGGCCGGGTTTCGAGGCCAACTCAAAGGGATGGAAGACAGCTTGGACAGCACTGCACATCAAGATCGCGTACTGATCATCGAAGACGACGAGCGGCTGGCGCATCTGACTCGCGAATATCTGGAAGCCAATGGTTTCCAGGTCGGACTGGAGCATGATGGCGCTCACGGCGTGGAGCGGATCATCGAGGAGCAGCCGGACATGGTCATCCTCGACCTGATGCTGCCCGGTGAGGATGGACTCTCCATCTGCCGCCGGGCGCGGCCACACTATGCCGGTCCCATTCTGATGCTGACCGCGCGCACCGACGACATGGACCAGGTGCTGGGGCTGGAGATGGGCGCTGACGACTACGTGCCCAAGCCGGTGCAGCCGCGGGTGCTGCTGGCACGCATGCGCGCGCTGATGCGTCGCGCCGACAGTCTGGTGTCGTCGAGTGGTGCCACGCGTCTGACCTTCGACAACCTGGTGATCGACAGCGCCACCCGCGAAGCCTGGCTCGAGGAGCAGCGTATCGACCTCACCAGTGCCGAATTCGATCTGCTCTGGCTGCTGGCCGACAACGCCGGGCGCGTGCTCACCCGCGAGGAGATCTTCTCGCAGCTGCGCGGGATCAAGTACGACGGCCAGGATCGCTCGATCGACGTGCGCGTATCGCGTATTCGTCCCAAGATCGGCGACGATCCCAATCATCCCCACCGCATCAAGACGGTGCGCAGCAAAGGCTACCTGTTCGTCAGGGATAGCTGAGCCACGAAGGCGACCGCGCTCGCGGTCGCCTTCGTTTGCCGACCCACCCCCTTATTCCCCGCGAGAGCAGCGATGCGGCGTTCGCTTACCGACAGCACGTTTCTGCGCTTCTACCTGGCGCTGCTGGCCGCACTGGTGATCACCTTCGGGTTGGCACTATTCGGCTTTCTGATGGTCGACAAGGTGCGTCAGGAGCACTATCGCGAAAGCCTGGTCAGCGGCCCCTTGGCGCTGCTCGCCGATCTGGTCTCACGGCAGCCGCTGGACAGGCGCGACGACTGGCTCGCCTCGATGGCCTCGACCCTGGGCATGCCCCTGGGGCTGTTTCGGCTCGAGGATCTTTCGCTCGACTATTTCGAGCGCGCCCGGCTGGAGGAGAAGCGCCCGGTGATCGAGGCCGCCGACGACGGCTGGCGCTCGCTCTATAAGGTACCGCAGTCCGACTGGGTGCTGGCGGCGCGCATCAACTCGCTCAACGAGATGCAGCTGCGCGGCATCACCGAGGTTCTGCGCAGCTGGCTCAGCGGTGAGTCGGACAAGGTCCAGGCCAAGCGCCTGCATCGGGTGCAGCAGCAGTTCCAGGTGCCGGTGGGCCTCTACGCCGAGCCGCCGTCCCACGTCGACCCGATCCAGGCGACCCGGCTCGATGCCGGCGAGGTGGTCGTGCGTCTCGACTCCAGCCTGAGTGCGCTCTACATCCACGCCCGGGTCGGCCCCGATCGCTGGCTGCGTATCGGCCCGCTGCCCAGCTTCGAGGCGATGCCGCTGTCACTGGCGCTGGCGCTGCTGATCATCGTGCTGATCACGCTGGCGGGGGCGATCTATCTGATCGTCTGGAGCGTCGAGGGGCGGGTCGGCCGGCTCGAGCGTGCGGCGACGCGGATCGCCGCCGGCCATCTCAATGCCCGTGTGCGGGTCGACGGCAACGACTTCCTCGGCCGCCTGGGCATGGCGCTCAACGGCATGGCGGCGCAGGTGCAGTCACTGCTGCGCAGCCAGCAGGAGATGATCCGCGCGGTCTCCCACGAACTGCGCACGCCGGTGGCGCGTATCCGCTTCGCGGTGCAGATGCTCGAGGATCTCTACGGCGAGGGCCATGCGCGCAAGCAGCTGGAGGGCATCGACGAAGATATCTCCGAGCTCGATCGTCTGATCGACGAGATCCTCACGTACGCCAAGCTCGACAGCGAGAACGCCCAGGGCGTCACGCTCAAGACCGAAAGCCTGGAGTGCCGCGCGCTGGCGTGGCGAGTGCTGGAGATCCTCAGCCCGCTGCATCCGCATCTGACGCTGACGGTGGCCGACGGCGAAGAGCTGGAAGTCGAGGCGGAGCCGCGTTATCTGCAGCGTGCGGTGCAGAACCTGGTCGCCAACGCCTGCCGCCACGCCGAGACCCAGGTCTGCATCACCATCCACCGCGAGCCGCGGGCGATCCGTATCGATGTCGAGGACGACGGCCCCGGCGTGCCGGAGAAGGATCGCATCGCCATCTTCAAGCCTTTCGCCCGGCTCGACGACAGCCGCACGCGGCGCTCAGGCGGCTATGGTCTGGGGCTGTCGATCGTGCAGAAGATCATGGTGTGGCACGGCGGCAACGTGGTGGTGGATCGCAGCGAGCGCCTGGGTGGAGCACGCTTCAGCCTGCTGCTGCCGCTGCACGCGCGCGAATCGATCAGCCCGCTCAACTTCGACGGCGGCGCCCACTGAGCGCCGTCGCTGGCGCTCAGGCCGGCTTGATGCCGCTCAGTACCGCAAAAGAGGTATCCCGCGCGGTGCGAATGAAATCCTCCATCCACGGCAGCGCCCGGTCGTTGTCGCGGATCGCCGCGTAGAGCGTGCTCCACACCCCCTCCTTGCCCAGCGGCAGCGCCTTGACGTAGTCGCGCTCCAGATACTCGGTCAGAGCCCAGTTGGGCAGGGCGCAGACGCCACGCCCGCTGGCCACCAGCTGCATCATCATCACCGTCAGCTCGGCGCTGCGAATCTCGCGCGGGCGAATCTCCGCCGGCTCCAGGAACTGGGTGAAGATATCCAGCCGCGAGTGGTCGATGGGGTAGACGATCAGCGTCTCCTCGACCAGATCCGGCGGCTCTACCCAGCTCTGCCCAGCCAGGGCGTGCTGCTTGGCCACCGCCAGCAGCCCTTCGTAGCGGAACAGCGGGGCGTAGTGGATGCCGGGCAGCGGCTCGGGATTGTCGGTGATCACCAGATCGAGCGCTTCGCGCACCAGCGCCGGCAGCAGGTCGAAGTTCTGGCCGCTGGGAATGTCCACCTCCACCTCGGGCCAGTGATCGCGGAAGTGGTCGACCGTGGGCATCAGCCACTGGAAGCAGCTATGGCACTCGATCGCCATGTGCAGGCGCCCCTGCTCGTGCCCGGCGAGGCGGGCGAGATCGCGTTCCGCCAGGCGCAGTTGCGGCAGTACCTGCTCGGCCAGGGCCAGCAGCCGCTCTCCGGCGCGGGTGAAGGCGACCGGGCGCGTCTTGCGCGCGAACAGCGGCATGCCCAGACGCGACTCCAGATCCTTGATCTGGTGCGACAGCGCCGACTGGGTGAGATGAACACGCTCCGCCGCCTCGACCAGCGAGCCGGTGTCTCGCAGGGCGATCAGCGTACGAAGATGGCGAAGTTCGAGCATGCTATGAATATTGTTCACGTCAGGGATTAGGAAAACGCGTTTGATTCAGGGAAAGGGCGTGGCGAGACTGCTCGTCTGGCCGTCGGCCCCGATGTTACCCGCTAATGCACAGAGACCCTACCTATGACGACCCTGGTTCACACGCTCGGCTATCCGCGTATCGGCGCCCACCGCGAGTTGAAGAAGGCCGTCGAGGCCTATTGGCAAGGCGAACTCGACCGCGATGCGCTCGAGCAGGCGGGCAAGCGCCTGCGTCTGACGCATTGGCAGGAGCAGCGCGATGCCGGGCTCGATGTGGTCACCGTGGGTGACTTCTCCTTCTACGATCAGGTCCTCGATGTCTCTGTGCTGGTCGGTGCCGTACCGCCACGCTTCGGCCAGGTGGCAGGCGATGTCGACCTGGACACCGGCTTCCGCATGGCCCGGGGCCGCGCCCCCAGCGGTGAACCCGCGGCGGCCTGCGAGATGACCAAGTACTTCGACACCAATTACCACTATCTGGTGCCGGAACTCCATACCGGGCAGCGTTTCCGCATCGCCAGCCAGCGGCTGTTCGACGAGGTGCAGGAGGCCCACGACGCCGGGCACCCGGTCAAGGTCGTGCTGACCGGGCCGCTGACCTGGCTGTGGCTGGCCAAGGTGAAGAGTGAAGGGCTCGAGCGGCTGGCGCTGCTCGACGCGCTGGTCGCCACCTATGGCGAGATTCTGGCACGCCTGGGGGCGCTTGGGGTGGCGTGGGTCCAGCTCGACGAGCCGGCGCTGGTGCAGGATCTGCCCAGCGCCTGGCAGCGTGCCTTCCAGGCCGCCTATCGCCAGCTGCAATCGGCCCCGGTGAAGCTGCTGGTGGCGACCTACTTCGGGGCGCTCGGCGACAACCTGGAACTGGCGCTGGCGTTGCCCGTGGCTGGGCTGCACATCGATCTGGCACGGGCCCCGCAGCAGCTCGACCCGGTGCTCGAGCGCCTGCCGCAGGACAAGGTGCTGTCACTCGGCGCCATCGACGGGCGTAACGTCTGGCGTGCCGATCTGCGTGCGCTGGCTGCTGCGCTGGCGCCGGCCAAGGCGCGTCTCGGCGAGCGCCTGTGGATCGCGCCCAGCTGTTCGCTGCTGCACGTGCCGGTGGACCTGGCGCACGAGACCCGGCTCGATCCGGCGCTCAAGCGCTGGCTCGCCTTCGCTCGCCAGAAGCTCGACGAGGTGGCCACCCTGGCACGGGTGGTGGATGGCAGCGAAGGTGCCGCCGATCGTCAGCGTCTCGAAGAGGCCGACAGCGCTCTCGCCGCCCGGCGGGCCTCCCGGCGCATCCATAACCCCCGGGTCGGCGAACGGCTCGCGCGGCTCGAGGCCGCCGACACCCGGCGCGATAGCGCCTATGCCGTGCGCGCTGTGGCCCAGCGCCGCCATCTGCAGCTGCCACTGTTCCCGACCACGACCATTGGCTCCTTTCCGCAGACCCAGGCGATCCGCCAGACCCGGCGCGAGTTCAAGCAGGGCAGCCTGAGCCGCGAGGCGTACGAAGCACGCATGCGCGAGGAGATCGCCCAGGTGGTCGCACGGCAGGCAGCCCTCGGCCTCGATGTGCCGGTGCACGGCGAGGCCGAGCGTAACGACATGGTGGAGTACTTCGGCGAGCAGTTGGATGGCTTTGCCTTCACCCAGAACGGCTGGGTGCAGAGCTACGGCTCGCGCTGCGTCAAGCCACCGGTGATCTTCGGTGACGTCGAGCGTCCGCAGGCGATGACGGTGCGCTGGAGCGAATACGCCCAGTCGCTGACCGACAAGCCGATGAAGGGCATGCTCACCGGGCCGGTGACCATTCTGCAGTGGTCGTTCGTGCGTGATGACCAGCCACGCGAGGTGAGCTGCCGCCAGATCGCGCTGGCCCTGCGCGACGAGGTTGCCGATCTCGAACGCGCGGGTATCTCGATCATTCAGATCGACGAGCCGGCCTTCCGGGAGGGGTTGCCGCTGCGCCAGGCCGAGTGGCAGCACTACCTCGACTGGGCGGTGGCGTGTTTCCAGCTGAGCGCTGCGGTGGTGCGCGACGAGACCCAGATCCATACCCACATGTGCTACTCGGAGTTCAACGACATCATTGGCGCGATCGCGGCCATGGATGCCGATGTCATCACCATCGAGACCTCGCGCTCGGACATGGAGCTGCTGGATGCGTTCCACGACTTCGACTATCCCAACGAGATCGGGCCGGGGGTCTACGACATCCACTCGCCCAACATCCCCACGGTGACGTGGATGGTCGACCTGATGGACAAGGCGGCGGAGAAGATTCCGGCCGAACGGTTGTGGGTCAATCCGGACTGCGGGCTCAAGACGCGCGGCTGGGCCGAGGTCGAGCCGGCGCTCGCCAACCTGGTCGAGGCCGCGCGACTGCTGCGCCAGCGCTTCGCCTGAGTCTTGCCTGAGCGGCGCAGCGCGGCGGGCGCCCGAGCCTGCGTCGGCCGCGCTGCACATGGTAGTCTTCGTCACGCGCCACGAGTTCGCTCGCGGCGCTTTTTTGTCGTCCAACCGCAAGTTTTGTCGTCCAACCGCAAGCTGCTGTCAGCCAACAACATTCGGGAACTCGCTCATGTCTTCCGTGCCTCTTGCCGCTCTTCGTCGTGCTCTGACGTCGCCCCGCGCGCCCAGGCTCGCCGCCACGCTTCTGCTCGCCTCGTTGGTCGCCGGCTGTGCCGGTGGTGCCCAGCCGACCTCGGGCGGGTCAGGCGCTGGCGGGGGTACCGGTGTCGATAGCCCGAAGGCGGCCGGCGCGCCGCAGTCGCCGCTGCTGCCGAGTGCCTTCTTCGCCGATGGCGGCGAGCGCTTCAGCGCCTGGCGCTGCACGCCGTCGCAGAATCTGGTGACCACGACGCCGGACGCCAAGCGCCTGCGCCTGTGGACCGCGCTCGGCAGCACGGAACTGCAGCGTGCAGTGGCCGCCGACGGTGACCGCTATGTGCTCGGCGGTGTCGCCTTCGAGCGCCACGGCCGCGACGCCCGGGTCGAGAGCGACAATGGCCAGCTGGTCTGCGCGCTGGCCAGCGAGCGCGCCACCACCACGCGCCAGGCGCATCCACAGAGCATCTTCTACGCCAGCGGCAACGAGCCGGGCTGGAACGTCTCGCTCGACCGCCAGACCACCACCCTGACGCTGGTCTCCGACTACGGTCAGGCGATCGACACCTTCCGCTACCGCGTGGCCTCGGTGAAGAACGGAAGCGATGCGCGCATGGTGCTGGTCAGCGACAGCGGGCGCCAGCCGCTGGAGATGGATCTGCGCGCCGGCGCCTGTTTCGACGACATGAGCGGGCAGCCGTGGCCGGTGAAGGTGACCCTGCGCTACGGGCGCCACGATTGGCACGGCTGCGGGCAGGGGGTGGAGGCCAAACGCTGATATTCAAACGAATCTATCGAATGGTTTGTGCCAATATTCGCGGTTTTTATTTCAAAAACCACAATGAATAATGGCAGTCAGCGTTCACCCGCCGCCTTGGGCGGCGGGCTTCACCTCTACGCTCCAACCTTCACCCTCTGCAAGGGAAGCTTCGTCCATGACACAACGCATCCTGCTGATCACCAGTTCGCTGTTCGGCGAGAATGGCCAGTCCCGCGCTCTCGCCGCGGCTTTCAAGTCCGAACTCGCCGGGCGCGACGTCGCGCTGGTCGAGCGTGACGTGGTCGCAAGCGAGCTGCCGCACCTGAGCGGTGCAGAGATGGGGAGCTGGATGACCGAGCCCAGCGCGCGCACTCCGGAGCAGGTCGCACTCGCGAGCCACTCCGAAGCGCTGCTGGCCGAGGTCGAGGCCGCCGATCTGATCGTGCTCGCGGTGCCGCTCTACAATCTCGGCATCCCCAGCCAGCTCAAGGCGTGGTTCGACCGTATCCTGCGTGCGGGCAAGACCTTCAAGTACACCGAAAACGGTCCGGTCGGCCTGCTCGAGGGCAAGTCCGGGCTGATCCTGGCGGCGCGCGGTGGCCAGTACGCCGGTACCGAGCTCGACTCGCAGACGCCGCATCTGCGCCACATGCTGGGGCTGATCGGGATCAAGGATGTCCATGCCATCTACGCCGAAGGGCTCAACATGGGCGACGCCCAGAAGCAGGCGGCCATGACCGAAGCCCAGCAGGCGATTGCCGAGTACGTGGCCAACCACTGCTGATTTCCCGCTGCGCTGACGCGGCCACGCCGGATGCCGGCACTTGATCTCGAGGGCGGGAGACGATCCCATGCCAAGGTTTTTCCATAACGACGATATGGGCAAGCTGGTCCTGCGCCTGTGTGTCGGTGTGCTCATGCTGTTCCACGGCATCAACAAGGTGCTCCATCCGGCCGCTTTCGACTGGCTGGCGCAGACGTTGTCCGGCGTCGGCTTGCCGACTTTCATCGCCTATGGCGTGCTGCTGGGCGAGATCGTCGGTCCGCTGATGGCGATCGTGGGCTGGCGGGCCCGTATTGGCGGCTTGCTGATGGCTGGCAACATGGTCGTCGCGGTGCTGTTGGTGCATCTGCCGCAGTTCTGGTCGCTCACCAGCCAGGGTGGCTGGGCGCTCGAACTGCAAGGCATGTATCTGTTTGCCGCGCTGGCGGTGATGTTCCTGGGCAGCGGGCGTTTGGCGCTCAAGCCCGACTGAGCCTGCCGGCGCTTGCTGCCGAAGCTCTACAGCCGTAGCGACGAAAATCGCCCGCNNGCGGGCGATTTTCGTGATGGCAGGGGGGCGGTGCCACCCGCAGATCGACCACCCGTGCTAGCCGACATTCACCGTCGCGCGTTCCTGGTCTACCATGAAACGGTTCAACTCACTGACGAATCAGGAAGATTCCCATGGAATACCTGCACACGATGGTGCGCGTGTCGGATCTCGATGCGTCGCTGCACTTCTATTGCGACCTGCTCGGCCTCGAGGAGGTATCGCGCAAGGAGAGCGAAAAGGGCCGTTTCACGCTGGTCTTCCTCGCCACCCCCAACGACCGGCCGCGCGCCGAAGCGGAACAGTCCCCGATGGTCGAGCTGACCTACAACTGGGACCCGGAGACCTACACCGGTGGGCGCAATTTCGGCCACCTGGCCTACCGTGTCGACGACATCTATGCGCTGTGCGACAAGCTCCAGAGCAATGGCGTGGCCATCAATCGCCCGCCGCGGGATGGCCATATGGCCTTCGTGCGTTCGCCTGACGGTATCTCCATCGAACTGCTGCAGAAGGGCGAGCCGAAGCCGGCGCAGGAGCCCTGGGCGTCGATGGAAAACACCGGCTCCTGGTAAGTCACGTGAATCGCTCGTTCGCGATCTTTCTCGGCTGGCTGCTGCTGGTGGCGCTCGCCGCCAGCAGCGGCATCCTGGCGCCACCGGGGCCCTGGTACGCCGCGCTCACCAAACCGCCGCTGACGCCTCCGGACTGGCTCTTTCCGGTGGCCTGGACACTGCTCTATCTGCTGATGGCGGTGGCCGCCTGGCGAGTCACGCTGGTGGCACCACCTGGGCAGCGACGCCGGGCCTTGACCCCCTTCGTCGCTCAACTGCTCGCCAACGCGCTGTGGTCGTGGCTGTTCTTCGCTGCCCACTGGATGCTGGTGGGGCTGCTCGATCTGCTGCTGATGTGGGGGCTGATCGTGTGGACGCTGGTCACGTTCTCGCGCTACTCGCGACTGGCGGTGCTGCTGTTGCTGCCCTATCTGGTCTGGGTCAGCTTCGCGGGTTATCTCAACGCCGGGTTGTTGGTGCTCAATTTTTCCACCGGTTGAGCATTGAACCCGCCGGGGCACAGACAGGAACGAGCCAGGAGACTGCATGGGAGATAACGATCGGCTAGTATCGCTGCCGGCGACCCTCGAGGCTGCCCTGCGTCGGGAAGCGGCTGGGCTGGAACGCCTGGATCGCGATACCTATGCGCGCTTTGGACGCGATCCCTGCGAGCCGATCGTAGGGCTCGGCCCGCGCAGCGCCCGGCTTGCGATCTTCGGCCGCGATCCAGGCACCCGCGAGGTCGAGACCGGGGAGCCATTCGTCGGCGCAGGGGGGCAGAAGGTGCGTACCGAGCTCTACCGGCACCGCCACCAGGAACCGCCGCCGGACTTCGATGCCGCCCTCGCGATCGGGCGTGAGCTGTTCTGGATCAATACCGTGCCCTACAAGCCCCAAGGCAACAAGGCTTGGTCGATGGCGGTCAAGCGTCGCTTCCAGCCGCTGGTGGCGCAACTGCTCGACGCCTGCTGGCAGGGCGAGCGGATCATCACCCTGGGGCGGGAAGCGTTTCTATGGTTCGGTATCGATCAGCCGCGCGAGGTTCGCGCGGCGCTCGACGCGTTCTGGGCCCGGGAGGATCGCTTCGCGGCGCTGCACGCTACCCGGCTGCGCCTGCCGGATGGCCGGGAACGCACCTTCACGCTGGCGCCGCTGCCGCATCCTTCACCGCTCAATCAGCGCTGGTTCAAGCGCTTTCCCGAGCTCATGGCCCAGCGTCTGGAGGCCCTCGACGGGGGATGAAAGCGAGCCCTTATTTAATATTAGTAAAAATTTAACTAAAGAGTCCGGCAATCAGACCCGTCCGAGCGCCTGCCAGTCCAGGCGCTCGCTGTGGCGGGCTAGTCTGGCTTGACCGCCATCCGCCCGCTGCCCAGGAACATCACCGCCAGCGCCGCGCCGAGGAACATGCCCTGCAGCTCCAGCGTCCAGCCGCCCTGGCCGTTCAGGCTCGACAGCTGTGATAGGTGCACCAGGACGATGGCCACCAGCATGTTGATCGCCATCAGTAGTCCGCCCAGGCGGGCCTGCCAGCCGAGGATCGCCATCAGCGGGGCGATGATCTCGCCCACCAGCACGCCGTAGGCGACGAAGGAGGGGACGCCCATCTGTGCGAGCTGATGGGCGATACCGTTGAGACTGGCGGGGTCCATCAGCTTGTGCAGACCGTGCAGCAGGATCAGAATCCCCACGCAGAGTCGCAGCAGCAGTTTGCCTAAGTCGTCGTTGTGCATGAAACGCATGAGCCAGCGCGTCCTTGTGGTTGGGTCGATAGGGGGGTGGAGTGGGTGACGGATACGAGGATGGATGACACTTCCCTCGGGCGTATGACGTTTCTTCGGGACGGTGACATTATACGTCGTGCGCCGAGATTATCAGAGTTTGTTAATAGAAAGTCAGTGTCGTCATGGGCTTACAAAGTAAATCGGCAAATTTGAATGTTATTTGAAGTTAAAACAAGCGATACTCTTGTGCTGTCACCTCAGCGCGCCTCAAACTCGGCCGATACCGACGCCTGAGGGCGCGCCGTGCCCGCGCCGAGGTAATAACAAGATTGCGAGCCGATCACCATGCCTAGCCGCTATCTCTTTCATCTCTGGCGGCGCGTTACGCGTCCCCCCGATAGGCTATCGGTGGAGCGTCGCCGCAGTTTCGAGATCATGGCCGAAATCTATCTGCTGGCCCTCTGCCTGCAGATTTTCATCGCCCCTGTCCTGTATCTGCTTGGCTATAGCGTGATGGGACACCTGAATCTCGTCTGTGTGCTTGCCTACGCGGTGGCGCTGCGCCTGCACCGGCACCTCTGGGTGGCGCTGGCCCTGGGGGTGAAGCTGGGCGCCTTTCTCCTGCTGTTGATCTATGGCGCCTTGGTGCTGGGCAGCGACAGCGGGGTCGTCTACTGCTTGCTGTTCGCCGAGGTGGAGCTGATGCTCGCCGATCTGCGTCGACGCACCAAGCTGCTGTTGACGGCCGGACTGGCGACGCTCGCCCTGGGCCTGGCGGACCTGCCCAGGCTGAACTCGCCGCCGCTGGGTTTCGAGGCGCATCTGCTGGAGAATTTCGTGCTGGTGGCGGTTTTCGTCATGCTGTGCATGGTGATCTTGCGCATGCTCACGATCACCGACCGCCACGAGTACCGTTACCGCCGCGATGCCATGCATGACTCCCTGACCCTGGTCCTCAATCGCCGTGCCATTTTCGACAAAGCTTCGGCCTACTGGCGTCAGCAGACAGCGTTCGCGATGATCCTGGTGGACGCCGATCACTTCAAGGAGATCAACGACAACTTCGGCCATACCGCGGGGGACGCGGTGCTGCACCATCTGGCCGGCGTGCTCAGGGATGCGCTGCGCGGCGAGGACGACGTCGGTCGCGTCGGCGGTGAGGAGTTCCTGCTGCTGTTGCCGGAAACCAGCATCTCGGAGGCGGTGACGGTTTCCGAACGTATCCGCGTGCGGCTGGCCCGGCGCCCGTGTCAGTTCGGCGGTCAGCTGATGCCGGTGACGCTGTCGATGGGGATTGCCTGTGCCGACGAGGGCGACAAGCTGCAGAGCATCATCGAACTCGCCGACCGGCGGCTGTATGCCGCCAAGTCGGCCGGGCGCAATCAGGTGGTGGCCGAGGGGCATGTCGAGAGCGCCAACTCGCGCAACGCCGGGCGGCTGTCGCGCGGGGTGAAGGATGCGCTGCAGTCGGAAGATGGCTAGGGGCTGCCGAGAAGTCACTGTCGAGAAGCCCAGCGCGGGGTGCGGGGCTTCCCGACAGGCCTGGCGTGCGCAGCCCAGGCCTCTCAGCCCGAGTGCAGACGTTGCGGCATCCAGCGTGCCAGCGCGCGCTGGATGCGGCCGGCGGCAGCCGCCGCCAGCGGCGTGCACAGCACCCAGGGCAGGGCGATCAGAGCGATGCTCAGCGCGCCCATGTAGACATCGCTGAACCAGTGCGCGCCGACCATGATGCGCGGGGCGCTCAGCAGCACCACGAAGGCCACGCTGAGCAGGGCGATGCGGCGCGCGGCGAAGCGCAGCATGAAGCCGGCGAACACCATCAGCATCAGGCCGTGATCGCCGGGGAAGCTGTTCGATGCCGAATCCTTGGTCGGAATCGAGACCACGTCGGTCAGTCGCATGGCGTTGGCGAAGAAGCGGGTCGGGCTGGGGTGGCCATAGCTGATGCCCTTGGTCGTGAACAGCGCCAGCACGCCGGCGGTGAGCACCATGGTCACACCGATACCGATCCAGCGGGTCAGGCGCTCGGGATGCGGATCGCGAAGCATCGCCCACAGGAACAGCAGGCCCATGATCGCCAGCGAGATCATGTCGAAGGCGCGATGGTTGAGAATCGCCAGAGTATCGTCCCACCAGTTGGGCTCGGGCGTGATCAGGGCGTTGAAGAACCAGAAGATACGATCGTCGAGATCGCTCCACAGCATGTCGTGGGGCCAGGCCCAGCTCAACAGCAGCAGCAGGCCGGTAACGTTGAAAGCGACGATACGCTTGAGATCGAGACGGGGGCGGGTCATGAAGGAGCCTTGCCGAACGGCGTTGCAAGAGACGGTAAGGCGCCATTTTAAGTTAAGCTGGGCATAAGAAACAATGTTTCTTAACTTCGCAGACTCACCCCTGACATCTTTCTATGGCAGACGTCGGTGTCAGGCGACGTATAGCACCGCTATACAGCCAGCGGCCCCGTCATCTGACGGGGCCGCTGGTGTCACCGCAGGCCGCCGGCAAGGGCGGTGGTCAGGGCGAGGCGATCAGCCGTCGAGTTCGGCGATCTTGTTGTGCTGTTCGACCAGGTGCTGGCGCGCCGCCAGATACTCCTTGAGCTTGCCGCGCTCCTTCTCGACCACCGCCTCCGGCGCCTTGGCTACGAAGCTGTCGTTGGAGAGCTTCTTCTCGATGCCGACGATCAGCTTGTCCTGCTTGTCGATCTCCTTGTCCAGCCGTGCCAGTTCGGCTTCCTTGTCGATCAGATCGGCCATCGGCACCAGCACTTCCATGTCGCCCACCAGCTGGGTCGCAGCCAGCGGCGCCTGTGCCGGATCGTCGAGCCAGTCGGCGCTCGCCAGCTTGGCCAGTTTGGCCAGGAACAGGCGGTTGGCCTCTAGACGCTCGCGGTCGCCGGCGTCGCCCTTGGTCAGCAGCACTTCCAGCGGCTTGCCGGGGGCGATGTTCATCTCGGCGCGAATATTGCGCACGGCGACGATCACGCCCTTGAGCCACTCGATGTCGCGGATCGACTGTTCGTCGATGCGCGAGGCGTCGGCCTCCGGCCACGGCTGGGTCATCAGGCTGGCGCTCTCACCGGACGCGGTGCCGGCCAGCGGTGCCACGCGCTGCCAGATCTCTTCACTGATGAACGGCATCATCGGATGCGCCAGACGCAGCACTGTCTCCAGCACGCGAACCAGGGTACGGCGAGTGCCGCGCTTGGCTTCCGGCGTCGCGGCGTCGTCCCACAGCACCGGCTTGGAGAGCTCCAGGTACCAGTCGCAGTACTCGTTCCAGACGAAGTCGTAGAGCGCCTGGGAGGCGTGGTCGAAGCGGTACTCGTCGAGGGCGTTGGTGACCTGGGTCTCGGTCTGCTGCAGGCGCGAGACGATCCAGCGGTCGGCCAGCGACAGCGCCACCGGTGCGTCGTCGAGGCCGACATCCTCGCCCTCGGCGTTCATCAGCACGTAGCGCGAGGCGTTCCACAGCTTGTTGCAGAAGTTGCGGTAGCCATCCAGGCGGCCCATGTCGAACTTGATGTCACGCCCGGTGGTGGCCAGCGAGAGGAAGGTGTAGCGCAGGGCGTCGGTGCCGTGGGCCTCGATGCCCTCCGGGAACTCGGCACGGGTTGCCTTCTCGATGGCGCGTGCTTTCTGCGGCTGCATCATGTTGCCGGTGCGCTTGGCCACCAGGGTTTCGAGGTCGATACCGTCGATCAGGTCGATCGGATCGAGCACGTTGCCCTTGGACTTCGACATCTTCTGGCCCTGGCTGTCACGCACCAGGCCGTGAACGTAGACGGTCTTGAACGGCACTTCGTCGGTGAACTTCAGCGTCATCATGATCATCCGGGCGACCCAGAAGAAGATGATGTCGAAGCCGGTCACCAGCACGCTGGTGGGGTGGAAGGTCGAAAGCGCCGGCGTCTGTTCCGGCCAGCCCAGGGTGGCGAAGGTCCACAGGCCCGAGCTGAACCAGGTATCCAGCACGTCCTCGTCCTGGGTGAGCGCGACCTCGGCGCCGAGGGCGTACTTGTCGCGGGCCTCCGCTTCGGTGCGCGCCACGTAGACGTTGCCCTCGGCATCGTACCAGGCCGGAATACGGTGGCCCCACCACAGCTGACGCGAGATGCACCAGTCCTGCAGGTCGCGCATCCAGGCGAAGTACATGTTCTCGTAGTTCTTGGGCACGAACTGGATATCGCCGTTCTCCACCGCGGCGATGGCCGGCTTGGCCAGCTGCTCCACGGCGACGAACCACTGATCGGTGAGCAGCGGCTCGATGACATCGCCGGAGCGGTCGCCGTAGGGCAGGGTGTTGCTGATCGTCTCGATCTGCTCGAGCAGCCCGGCGGCCTCCATGTCGGCGACGATGCGCTCGCGCGCCTCGAAGCGGCCGAGCCCGGCGTAGGCGGCAGGCAGGCTGACATCGATGTCGTCCAGCGGTTGGCCCTGGAGATCGAATGCCTCGGCGCGTTCGAGGATGGTGGCATCCTGGGAGAAGACGTTGATCAGCGCATGGTTGTGGCGCTTGCCCACCTCATAGTCATTGAAGTCATGGGCCGGAGTGATCTTGACGCAGCCCGAGCCCTTCTCCATGTCGGCGTGTTCGTCGGCGATCACCGGAATGCGGCGGCCGACCAGCGGCAGCTCGATGAACTTGCCGACCAGCGAGGCGTAGCGCGGATCCTCCGGATTGACCGCCACGCCGGTGTCACCCAGCAGGGTCTCCGGGCGGGTCGTGGCGACGACCAGATAATCCTTGCCGTCGGCGGTGGTGACACCGTCGGCGAGCGGGTAGCGGAAGTGCCAGAACTGGCCCTGTTGCTCGCGGTTCTCCACCTCCAGATCGGAGATCGCGGTGTGCAGGGTCGGGTCCCAGTTGACCAGGCGCTTGCCGCGATAGATCAGCCCCTCGTCGAACAGGCGCACGAAGACTTCCTGGACCGCCTGGTAGAAGCCGTCATCCATGGTGAAGCGTTCGCGGCTCCAGTCGACACTGGCGCCCATGCGCCGCAACTGGCGCGTAATATGTCCGCCGGACTCCGTCTTCCACTCCCAGATCTTGTCGGTGAACGCTTCGCGGCCTAGGTCGTGACGCGACTGGCCGGTCTCCGCCGCCAGCTTGCGCTCCACCAGCATCTGGGTAGCGATGCCGGCGTGGTCGGTGCCCACCTGCCACAGTGTGTTGTTGCCGCGCATCCGCCGCCAGCGCGTCAGCGTGTCCATGATGGTGTCCTGGAAGGCGTGGCCCATGTGCAGGCTGCCGGTGACGTTGGGCGGCGGGATCATGATCGAGAACGGCTCGCCCTGGCCGCTGGGGGCGAAGTGGCCGTCCGTTTCCCAGCGTTGATACCAGCGGGTTTCGATCTGATCGGGTTGGTACGTCTTGTCCATGGCGGCTTCTTGACTCGGCAAACGATGGCGGGCACGCGGCGCCTGTGAAGGCGGGCGGCGTGACGAAAATGGCGAGGATTATACCTGCTGAGGGCGGAGCGCGTCAGGTTCGCGTCGGGCGAGGGGGGGCGGGTGTGACCCTCACAGCTTGTGCGCTTCGACCCGGTAGCCGCGATCCTTGTAGGTCTTCCAGCAGGCGCGCTTGCAGCGCAGCACGTCCTGGTGCTGGTTGATGATCTCGGCGACGCGCTCGACCCGGGAGAACCACTCGGGAATGTCGTCGTGGAGATTGAGCATCGCCTGCACTCCGGGTTCCGGGGCGGCCTGCCAGCCGATGCTCACCGGCGGTGCCGGTTCCACCGCGTCGCCCACCACCGCATGTGGCACATAGCTTTCGTCGCGGAATTTCCACAGATGCTCGTCGAACTGGCGCGCCATCGCCTCGTCCTGGGTATGGACATGCAGGCGATACCCCTTGCGGTAGATCGTCTCCGCCAGGCGGCAGGCGAAATCGAAGCGCGCCTCCAGCGTGGTGTCCTGAAGGATGTAGAAGTCGACTTTGGTCATGAGCGCCCGTCTGTCATTGGGTCCGTTGGTAGATGCCGGTGACACCGCCTGCGCCGATCAGCAGAGTGCCACCGATGCGATTGGCGACCCGCTGAACGCGTGGGCTGCGGATTCTGTCACGCGCCGTCGCTGCGAGTAACCCATAGAGCGCCGCATTCAGCGTGGCCAGGATGACGAAGGTCGCCTCCATCAGCGCAATCTGCGGGAGCAGCGGGGCATGCGGGGTGAGGAACTGCGGCACGAATGCGACGAAGAAAATGAGGCTTTTGGGGTTGAGTGCAGTGACCACGTAGGCGTGCCAGAAGAGCCGATGGTTGGCGCTGGCTGGGGAGGTGTCTGGCGCGGCACTCGTCACCTCGTCGGCGATCGGCATCGTCGGCGCACGCCACGCCTTGATGCCCAGGTAGATCAGGTAGGCGGCGCCGATCCATTTCAACACGCTGAATAGCGTGGCCGAGGTGGCCAGCAGTGCCCCCAGGCCTGCCATGGAGGCGGTCATGGCGGTGAGATCACCCAGCGCCACGCCGCCCACGGTGGCGGCGCCGGCGCGACGTCCGTGATTCAGTGCGTGAGAGATCACCAGCAGGATGGTCGGGCCGGGAATCGCCAACATGAGGGTCGATGCCGCCACGAAGGCGAGCCACATTTCGAGAGGCATGGGGGCGTCTCCTGCCAGTGCCATGGCTCTCTAGTCATCCACGGGATCGACGCGGCTGTCAAACCGCGACCGCTCCCCCTGCGACAGGCCTGACGCCGCGCTCGGCATTCGCGACCGCACCAGGCGCGGTACCTGGCGATACAGGCTCAGACGCCGCCGTCGACATCGATCAGGGCGCCGGTGGTGAACCCGGCTTCGGCCAGCCACAGCACCGCGTTGGCGATCTCTTCCGGCTCGCCGATACGCCCCATCGGAATCACCTCTCCGGCGACATCGGGCTTGTCCGGGTTGCCACCGCTGGCGTGAATGGTGGTGCGGATCACCCCGGGGCGCACGGTGTTGACGCGGATGCCCTCGCCGGCGACTTCCTTGGCCAGACCCTCGGTCATGGTGTCGATGGCGCCCTTGGAGGCGGCGTAGTCGACATACTCACCGGCACCGCCGAGGTGTGAGGCGGCGGAGCCGACGTTGATGATCGCACCACCGTTGCCGCCGTGGCGGGTGGACATGCGCTTGACTGCCTCGCGGGCGCAGACGAAGGGGCCGACCACGTTGATCTTCATCATCCGATCGACACGCTCGAAGCTCATCTCGTCGACGCGGCTGATCTGGTCGACCACCCCGGCGTTGTTGACCAGCACGTCGACCCGACCCAGCTCGCGGTCGACGGTCTCGAACATGGCGACGATGGCGCCTTCATCGACCACATCGGCCTGAACCGCGATGGCGCGGCCGCCGGCGGCCTCGATCTCGGCGACCACCTTGTCGGCAGAGGCCTTGTCGCTGCGGTAGTTGACGGCCACGGCGTAACCCTTCTGGGCCGCCATGCGGGCGGTGGCGGCGCCGATGCCGCGGCCGGCACCGGTCACGATCATGACTGGTTTCATGCACTCCTCCGATAGCGGGGTGAGAGAGTCGACGCCACGCAGGCGCGCGGCGTCGACAGGCAGCCTATCAGGCTGCGGGTTCGAGCGGATACACGGCACAGAGCTTGTGGCCGTCGGGATCGCGCACATAGGCCAGGAAGAGGTCGCCCATCGGCGTATGGCGCACGCCCGGCTCGTCCTCGATCGAGGTGGCGCCCTGGGCGACCGCGGTATCGTGGAAGCGCTGGGCCTGCTCCTGGGAGCTGCAGGTAAAGCCCAGGGTGTCGCCGTTGCCCACGGTGGCGGGTTCGCCGTTGATCGGCTCGGTGACGACGAAGGCGTTGCCGTCATGACGATAGGAGAGACGCTGGAGGCCGTCGTACTCGAAGCGCTGGCCGGCTTGCGCGCCGAGTACGCCGAGCACCTCGTCGTAGAAGCGCTTGGCGCGCTCGATATCGTTACTGCCGATCATGATGTGGCTGAACATAGGGGCTCCCCTTGAGGACCTTGTCGATAGTGAAAATGGATACCGAGCCCGCTTCGCGTCAGGACGCGATCAGGCCAGACGCATCAGCCAGCCGCGGGTGTCCTCGCTGCGGCCGTACTGGATATCGAGCAGGCGCTTGCGCAGCTGGGCGCTGACCGCTTCACCTGCCACCGGTGGTGTGGCGATACGCTCGTCTTCGCTCACCAGCTCGCCGATCTGGGTGATCACGGCGGCGGTGCCGCAGGCGAACACTTCGGTGATCTCGCCGCTGGCGACGCCGTCACGCCACTCGTCGATGCTGATCTGACGCTCTTCCGGGGTGAGGCCGGCATCGCGGGCCAGTTCGAGGATCGAGTCGCGGGTCACGCCCTCGAGGATCGTGCCGCTCAGCGCCGGGGTGACCAGGCGGCCGTCACGGTAGACGAAGAACAGGTTCATGCCGCCCAGCTCTTCGATCCACTTGTTCTCGGCGGCGTCGAGGAAGGCGACCTGGGCGCAGCCGTGCTCCTCGGCTTCGGCCTGGGCCAGCAGCGAGGCGGCATAGTTGCCACCGCACTTGGCGAAGCCGGTCCCGCCGGGGGCGGCGCGCTTGTAGTGGGAGGAGAGCCAGATCGAGACCGGCTTGCCGCCGCCCTTGAAGTAGGAGGCCGCCGGCGAGGCGATCAGGTAGTAGTCGACCTCGGCGGCCGGCTTCACGCCCAGCGACTTGCCGTTGCCGATCATGAACGGGCGCAGGTAGAGGCTGCACTCTTCGCTATCGTTCTGCGGCGTCGGCACCCAGGCGGCGTCCTGGGACACCAGCGCTTCGAGCGAGCCGAGGAAGGTCTCGTCGTCCAGCTCCGGCAGGGCCAGGCGACGCGCCGAGGCGCGGAAGCGCGCGGCGTTCTTCTGCGGGCGGAAGGTCCACACCGAGCCGTCGGCGTGGCGGTAGGCCTTGATGCCCTCGAAGATCTCCTGGCCGTAGTGCAGTACCGGCGAGGCGGGGTCGATCAGCAGCGGCCCGTAGGGGCGAATCTCGCCGCGCTGCCAACCGCCCTGCTTGGTCCAGCGTACGTGCACCATGTGATCGGTGAAGAAGCGGCCGAAGCCCGGATTGGCAAGAATCTCGTTGCGCAGGTTGGCATCGAGCGGGTTGGACGAGAGGCGAACTTCGAATCCTGACGTGGACACTGCGACTTCTCCTGGCGGCCCCGAATGATGGCGGCGCGGTGGCATTCGCGCGCCGGCCGACGGGCATACGATCGGTGACGGTGGGTCCGCACGACGCGCTCGGGCGAAGACGCGCCGGCAAGGCTGCGTCAACGCGGGGCGGCGCTGGCGGAAAGGTCAAATTAGCATGCAAAGCGTATTCTGCGAAGAGGGGCCTTGGCCGTGCCGCCGGGGCGGCCAAGGCATCATCGGCTCAGCCCTTGAGCGCTTCGAAGCCGGGGGCGGTCAGTGTGATGGCACACTCGATGATCTCGTAGTCGGCGAGATCGTGGCTTTGGAACGGATCGGTGGCCAGGCACGCCTCCAGCGCCGGGCGCTCGGCGTGGGAGAGCAGCACGCCGCCACTGCGCGGCACCTTGCGCCCGGAGGCGATCAGCAGCCCGCGGGCGTAGGCGTCCTCGAGCCACGCCATGTGGCCTTCGATATGCGCCTCGATACGCTCGAGAGGCACCTTGTAGGTGAGTGAGACGATGAACATGCCGCGGCACTCCTTGTCGGTTTGTCGATACGGGTCATGAGCCCCCGAGAGGGGGAAATCAAAAAGAACCCGCCGCGACGCCCCGGGCGGGGCGTCTCGACAGGCTCTGGTTTGCAGCGGTGGGTCACCACCGGTCCGGCGTCACCGGTCAATCACGACCGGTGAGCGGCGGCTGGGCGCCTTTGTGGCTCAAAGACACCGCGCTCAGGTCTCGTCGGTCACCACGTGCTCGCTCTCGCGGTCGAGCAGATAGCGCGTGAGCAGGCCCACCGGACGCCCGCTGGCGCCTTTCTGCTTGCCGCTGTGCCAGGCGGTACCGGCGATGTCCAGATGCGCCCAGGGGTAGCTGTCGGCGAAGCGCGAGAGGAAGCAGGCGGCGGTGATGCTGCCCGCCGGACGCCCACCGATATTGGCCAGATCGGCGAAGTTGGACTCCAACTGGGCCTGGTAGTCGTCCCACATCGGCATGTGCCAGGCGCGGTCCCAGGCGGTTTCGCCGGCTTCGAGCAGGTCGAGGGCAAGGTCGTCGTCGTTGGAGAAGAGCCCGCTGGCGTGGTCGCCCAGGGCGATCACGCAGGCACCGGTGAGGGTGGCGATATCGACCACGCTGGCCGGCTGGAAGCGCTCGGCGTAGGCCAGGGCGTCGCACAGCACCAGGCGCCCCTCGGCGTCGGTGTTGAGGATCTCGACGGTAAGCCCCTTGAGCGTCTTGACGATATCGCCCGGCTTGATCGCGCGGCCATCCGGCATGTTCTCGGCGCTGGCGACAATGGCGATCACGTTGAGCTTGGGCTTGAGCGCGATCACGCTCTTCATGGTGCCGAACACGCTCGCCGCGCCACACATGTCGAACTTCATCTCGTCCATGCCGGCGCCCGGCTTGAGCGAGATGCCGCCGGTATCGAAGGTGATGCCCTTGCCCACCAGCACGTGGGGCGCCTCTTCGGCGTCCTCCGCGCCCAGATACTTCATCACGATCAGCTTGGAGGGCTCGGCGCTGCCACGGCCCACGGCGAGCAGGGAATGCGCGCCGAGCGCTTCGAGTTCGGCTTCGTCGAGCACCTCGACCTCGAGGCTGCCGCCGGCTTCACCGGCCAGCGTCTCGGCCTGATCGGCGAGATAGCTGGGGGTGCAGATATTGCCCGGCAGGTTGCCCAGGGTCCGCGCCAGGTTGACCCCGTCGCCGAGGGCGGCACCGATGCGCGCGCCGCGCTCGGCGGTTTCGCTCTGGCCGCTGTCGGCGATCAGCAGCTCGACCCGGGCGAGGGCCGGCAGCGGGCTCGGGGTGGATTTGCACGCGTTGAAGCGGTAGACCGCCTGGGTCGCGGCATCCAGGGTCATCTGGGTGTTCCAGGCGATATCGCGGTCGGCGATGACGGCATCGCTGAAGCCCACCGCGACACTGTCCGCCGGCAGCTTGGCAACGGCGGCGAAGGCTGCATCCAGCGCCTTGCGCAAGCCACCCTCGTTGAACTTGGCGCGCTCGCCCAGACCCACCAGCAGCAGGCGCTCGGCGGAGAGGCCCGGGGCGAACGGTATCAGTTGCACGTCGCCCAGGTTGGGGGTGAAGTCGCCGCGCGCCAGCAGCTGCGCGATCAACCGCTCGCTGGCGTCATCCAGCTTGGCCGCGGTGGGCAGCAACTCGCCATCCTGGAACAGCGGCACCACCAGACAGGCAGTCTCGACCTTGGCCGGGTTGACGCTGAGTACGGAAAATTCCATGTCGTCTCCAATGAACGATTGCGCTGGCTTCGCGTCACAGGTCTCGGCAACGAGACAAGTGCGCGGGGAATCGGGATAATGGCCGGGGCCGCGCCAGTGCCCGGCGCAGCGCCCGGTGTTGCAGGCGCAGCCCGCAAGACGCCTCAGTTTACGCAAAGCGGGGGGACGATGCACAAGCCCACCCGCCGCCGGAACGCACGCCGTGCGCTGGCAGGAAGCCAGATCAGGAGTCGATGTTGATTGTATTCCGCTATTTGACCCGCGAGATCCTGCTGACGATGTCAGCAGTCGCCGGCGTATTGCTGCTGGTGATCATGGGCAGCCGGTTCATCCGCTACTTCACCGACGCCGCCCAGGGCGAGCTGCCGCTCAGCGCCCTGGGTTCGCTGATGCTGTTCCACATGCCCAGCTTCATGGAGCTGGTACTGCCGCTGGCGTTCTTCATCGCCATCCTCCTCGCCTACGGACAGCTCTATCTCAACAGCGAGATCACCGTGCTGGTGGCCTGCGGCATGAGCCCCAACCGCCTGCTCCAGGTCACGCTGCTGCCGGCACTGCTGATCGCCGCGGTGGTCGGCGCCTGCAGCCTGTGGCTGACCCCCTACGGTGCGCTGCACAACGAGCGTCTGATCGAGCAGCAGAAGAGCCAGCTCGACTTCTCGCTGCTCACCCCCGGGCGCTTCCAGGATTTCGGCAGCGGCCGTACCGCCTACACCCAGTCACTCAATGACGACCATTCGCGCATGGAGGATGTCTTCATCAGCGAACAGGGCAAGGGCAGTGATGGCGGCCAGCAGGTGGTGACCCGCGCCGAGAGCGGCTACCAGACCGTCGATCCCAAGACCGGCAGCCGTTTTCTGGTGCTCTCCAACGGTACCCGCTACAGCGTCGACCCGGGTAGCCCGGTGGCCGAGCGGCTCGCCTTCGGCAGCTATGCGGTGCGTCTCTCCACCGACGGCGAGACCGATATCGGCGACGACACCGAGCTGATGAGCACCGCGAAGCTGATCGATCAGGGCGACGACGAGTCGATGGCCCAGCTGCAGTGGCGCCTGTCGATGCCGCTGATGGTGCCGATCCTGACCCTGCTGGCGCTGCCGCTATCGCGGGTCAATCCGCGTCAGGGGCGCTTCGCCAAGCTGCTGCCGGCGCTGTTCCTGCATGTCAGCTATCTGAGTCTGCTGCTCGCGGCCCAGGACGCGATCGCCCGTGGCAGCCTGCCGGCGGGCGTCGGCATGTGGCCGATCCACGGCGTCTATCTGCTGCTCGGCCTGATTCTGCTGCGCCGCGACCAGCGCCAAGGAGGCCGCTGATGCTGCTCGATCGTCTCGACCGTTACATCGCGCGCAATGTCCTCGGCGCCATGCTGGTGGTGCAGGTGATGGTGCTGGGGCTCGACCTGGTGATCTCCTACATCAACGACCTCGGTGATGTCTCCGGCAACTACTCCGCCTTCGACGTGCTGCTCTATCTATTGATGCGGCTGCCGTGGCGCTTCTACGAATACGCCCCGGTGGCGGTGCTGATCGGTGCGCTGGTGGGGTTGGGGTCGATGGCCTCGAGCAACGAGCTCACCGTGATGCGCGCCGCCGGGCGCTCGCTCGGACGCATTCTGATCGGGGTGCTCAAGCCGCTGCTGCTGGTGATCCTGATCACCATGGGCATCGGCGAGTTCGTCAGCCCGGCCACCGAGCAGCACGCCGCGGCCTGGCGCCTGGAACAGTCCGAGGGCGCCGATGCGGTGCTCGAACGTGGCGGTGGCTGGCAGCGTGAAGGTGACAACTTCTACCGCTTCGGCACCATCCGCGCCGACGACACCGTGATCAACGTGCGCCGCTACGAGTACGACGGCCAGCGTCTGGTGGAAGCTTCCGAGGCCCAGCGCGCGGTGTGGAACGGCAAGGCGTGGACGCTGGAGAACGTCAAGACCACCTACTTCGACGCCAACGGCACCCGGGTCGAGTCCCAGCCCACCGCCACCTGGCACACCGATCTCACGCCGGCCCAGCTCAATCGCCTGCTGCGCCCGCTCAACAGCCAGCGCATGAGCAGCCTGTGGCAGTACGCCAGCTATCTGCGCTCCCAGGGGCAGGAGGCAACCCAGCCGCTGCTCTACTTCTGGCAGAAGAGTCTGCTCCCGGTCACCCTGGCGGGGCTGGTGCTGCTGGCGGCGTCGTTCGTGTTCGGCCCGCTGCGCAGTGTCGCTGCCGGCACGCGGATCTTCTACGGCGTGATCGTGGGGCTGTCGTTCAAGTACCTGCAGGATCTGCTGGCGCCCGCCTCGGTGCTGTTCGGTTTCTCCCCGTCGCTGGCGGTGGTGGTGCCTACCGCGGTCTGCTATCTGCTCGGCTTCTGGCTGCTGCGCCGCACCGGCTGATCCTGCCCGAGCGCTTCGCTTCCCCGCTCATCGCACAAGACGACGCCGCACTCCTGGAGTGCGGCGTCTTGCGTTGGGGCGTTTCACGTGAGGGCGTTTCACGTTGGTTCGTTTAGTGTGGGTTCGGGGCGTCGGATGGCGTCTGAGCCCCGGGATGCGGTGGTCGGTCCGAGCGAGAGGGCGGAAGAGGGCGGCTGATACCTGTGCTAAGTCTGCGCTAAGGAAGCGGCGCTAACGTGAGCGAGATGATTGTGATTCGGACTTGAAAGTGCCTATGCGAATCATTTACATTCACTCCTACGTTGAGTGCGAGGATCTGCCGTGTACGTCTGTCTCTGCCAGGGTGTCACCGACCGCGATATCGAAAACGCCGTGAGCGATGGCGCCCGCAGCTGGCGCGAAGTGCGCGAAGTCACTGGCTGCGCCGGCCAGTGTGGCAAGTGCGCCTGCACCGGCAAACGGGTGATGCGTGACGCGATCAGCGAGCAGTTGAGCTTCGACCCGGACCTCGCCTACGCGGTGTGACCTCTCGGGCGCCAGCCCCGCCGCGTGTGTCGCCTGTTGTTCGCCTCCTCTTTTTGCGTATCCACTTTTTGCGTCTTCACGACAGGTCGTATCGACAGCTTTCCCCGCCTTCGCGCTTTTGCCTTTCCGCATCACGGGTAGTCGTTATTCCTGCCTTTCCATGTGATGCCAACGCTTCCTGCTGCTGAACTTCCGCTAAGTAGTCCAAGTTGCCAGATATCCCCTAAGGGTAGGCGAGCCGGTGTGTCTGCGATGCGCGCCGGGCGCAGCGCGACTCGTTATCAGCCGCGTTATCACCTGCCAATCGCTGGCAGATGAGAAAATTTCGTAAGTTACTGTAATAGTTGTAATTTCTCGATGCCTTGTGGATACTGCCACCATCGGACCAGCGCCACCCTGTGGTAGCGTACTCCGTCAGGGAGCGCGCGAAGCTGCCTCCCCTCGCCAGTTACCCATGAGGAGAACACGACAATGAAAGGCGACCCGAAGGTCATCAGCTATCTGAACACCGTCCTCGGCAACGAGCTGGTGGCGATCAACCAGTACTTCCTGCACAGCAAGATGTACAAGGACTGGGGCTTCAACGTGCTCGCCAAGTGGGAGTACGACGAATCCATCGAGGAGATGCAGCACGCCGACAAGCTGATCGAGCGCATCCTGTTCCTCGAAGGCATCCCCAACCTGCAGGATCTGGGCAAGCTCAACATCGGTGAGAATGCCAAGGAGATGCTGGAGAGCGATCTCAAGATCGAGCACAAGGCGCGTGCCGACCTGCAGGAAGCGATCCCCTACTGCGAATCCGTGCGTGACTACGTCAGCCGTGATCTGTTCATCAAGATCCTCGACGACGAAGAAGAGCACATCGACAAGCTCGAAGCGGAGCTGGGCCTGATCGACAAGGTCGGTATCCAGAACTATCTGCAGAAGCACATGTTCGGCGACGAGAAGGAGTGAGCGCAGTCTGCACGCGCTCCGCGGGCCGGGTCTGAGCTGACCCCGCCAGCGCCAGCAAGAGGCTGGAACCTAAAAGGCCCCGCTGTCATCGACAGCGGGGCCTTTTTCATTCTGCCTGCTCACGTCTTGGCTGCGGGCAAGGGCGCGGTAGCTGATGTGGGCGCAGCGCGCGCCAGCCACCCCAGGAGTGGTGGCTAGCCCAGATCGTTGACCAGCAGCGCCTCGACCGCCTCGATACGCGTCTTCAGCGTCTCGTCGTCGGCGGCGAGCACCGTGATATGGCCGATCTTGCGGCCCGGCCGGGGCGCCTTGCCGTAGTCGTGCCAGCGCGTGCCGGGCAGCGCGAGCACCGCGTCACGCTCGGGGAAGGCGCCGATCACGTTGAGCATGGCGCAGGGCGCCAGACGTGCGGTTTCGCCCAGCGGCAGTCCGGCCACCGCGCGCACGTGGTTCTCGAACTGGCTGGTGACCGCGCCCTCGATGCTCCAGTGGCCGGAGTTGTGCACCCGCGGGGCGATCTCGTTGGCCAGCAGGCCGGCGTCGGTGACGAAGAACTCGAACGCCATCACCCCGACATAGTCGAGCTCACGCATCACCCGGCTGGCGTAGTCCTCGGCCTGGGCCTGCAGCGGGTGCGCCACCTGTGGCACCGAACAGTGCAGGATGCCCTGACGATGCGCGTTGCGTACCACCGGCCAGTGGCGAATCTCGCCGTCCCGGGCGCGCACTGCGATCACCGAAATCTCGTGATCGAAGTCGATGAAGCCCTCGAGGATCAACGGCACGCCGCCGAGCTCGGCGAAGGTACCGCTGACGTCGGCAGGCTCGCGCATCACCTTCTGGCCCTTGCCGTCGTAGCCCAGGGTACGGGTCTTGACCACTGCGGGCAGGCCGATCTCGGCCACCGCGGCGTCGAGATCGGCCTGGCTGTCGATGCGTGCGATCGGCGGCACGGCGATATCCAGCTCGCGGAACAGCGACTTCTCCAGCCAGCGATCGCGGGCGGTGGAGAGCGCCTGGGCCGGGGGGAAGGCCGGGCGCTGCTCGGCGAGACGGGCGACCGCCTCGGCCGGCACGTTCTCGAACTCGAAGGTAATGGCATCGCAGCTGGCGATCAGCGCTTCGAGGGCCGTCGGGTCCTGCCAGTCGGCCTGCAGATGCTCACCATGCACCGCTGCGCAGGGTTCGCTGCCCGGATCGAGAAAGGTGAAGCGCAGGTCGAGCGGGGCGCCGGCCTGGGCGAGCATGCGGCCGAGCTGGCCGCCACCGACGATTCCGATTCGCATGATCAGCTCTCGCTCTGGTCGTGGTCGGGGGTGCTGGGGCGCGGATCGGGAGACTCGAGCACCTTGCGCGTCTGCTCGGCGCGGTAGGCTTCCAGCGCGGTGCGGACTTGCGGGTCGTGGTTGGCCAGCATGGCGGCGGCGAGCAGCGCGGCATTGATCGCCCCGGCGCGGCCGATCGCCAGCGTGGCGGTGGGGATACCCGCCGGCATCTGCACGATCGAGAGCAGCGAGTCGACCCCGGAAAGCGTGCTCGACTTGACCGGCACGCCCAGCACCGGCAGGCGGGTCTTGGCCGCGCACATGCCGGGCAGGTGGGCGGCGCCGCCGGCCCCCGCGATGATCACCTCGAGCCCACGCTCGGCCGCGGTCTCGGCGTACTCGAACAGCAAATCCGGGGTGCGGTGGGCGGAGACCACCTGGGTTTCATGCTCGATGCCGAGCTGTTCCAGGGTCTCGACGGTATGGCAAAGGGTCGACCAGTCCGACTTGGACCCCATGATGACGCCGACGCGTACGCTCATGCTTCCTCCCGGGGGAAAGGCTCGACCGCCGCGGCTTGTGGGTTGTCAGGCGGCGTCGAGATACGGTTTGGAAAGCGGCGCATTATACCCGTCATGGGGCCGCGCAGACAGCCACTCTCGGGGGGAGAAATGCGAGCAGGGCTTGACCGATCGGTCAGCGGAACGCCTTCTCCAGGGCGAAGCGCGGCACCGGTTCGCCGCTCACGTCGACCTGTTCGCAGAACATCTCCAGCGGCCGGGCCCAGAGACCGTAGTCGCCGTAGAGCGCGCGGTAGATCACCAGACGCTCTTCGCTCTCGCTGTGCTGGGCGACATCCAGCACCTCGTAGAGCTGGCCCTTGTAGTGGCGGTAGATGCCCGGAACCGGGCGGCTCGAATCACTCATGCGATGCGGACTCCTGCGTGGGGGAAGCAGCGGGCGAGGTGGCGTCCGGCTCGGCTACCGGGGGGCTCTCGGCGCCAGCTTCGGGCGCCGCCTGGGCGCGCCGCGCCAGCCGGCTGAGTACCCGCGCGGCGGCGGTGAAGCCGAAGCTGCCGGTGACCACGCTCACCGCGCCGAAACCGGCGGCACAGTCGAGCCGGGTGGCCTGACCCGGTGCCGGCTTGTGCTGACACACCTCGCCATCGCTGCCAGGGTAGACCAGTTGTTCGTCGGAGTAGACGCACTCGATGCCGAAGCGGCGCTTGGGATTGCGCGAGAAGCCGTAATCCCGGCGCAGCTTCGAGCGCACCTTGGCCAGCAGCGGATCGTGCTCGGTGCGGGTGAGATCCGCCACCTGGATACGGCTCGGATCGCTCTGGCCACCGGCGCCGCCGGTCACCGTGATTGCCAGCTTGCGCCGCTGGCAGTAGTGAATCAGCGCCGCCTTGGCGCCGACGTGGTCGATGGCATCGATCACGTGGTCGGCGTCGGCAGGGATGCGCTCGGCCAGATTGGTCGGGGTGATGAAGGCTTCATCGGCGACCACCTGGATACCTGGCCAGATCGCGCGGCAGCGCTCCGCCAGCACCGCCACCTTGGGCTTGCCGATCTCGCCGTCGAGGGCGTGGAGCTGGCGGTTGACGTTGGAGACGCAGACATCGTCGAGATCGATCAGGGTGAGCTTGCCGATGCCCGAGCGCGCCAGCGCCTCGGCGCTCCAGCTACCCACGCCGCCGACCCCGACCACTACCACATGGGCGTAGCGAAAGGCGTGGGCGGCGCGGGTGCCATAGAGGCGGCGGATACCGCCGAAGCGGAAGTCGTAGTCGTCGGTCATGGGCTCTCGGGGTTCGGTTCTGCCAGCGTCGCGGTGGCGGCCTGGGCGACGCTGGGCGGGTCGAAGCGGGCGCTGTCGCTACCGGTGTGGGCCTGCCAGCCGAAGCGCGCCAGCAGCGCGGCGAAGGCGGCATCCGGCGCCGCGGTCAGCGTCAGCCAGCGCTCGGCATAAGGGTGCCACAGGCGCAGCTCGGCAGCGTGCAGCAGCAGATGCGGGCAGCCTAGATGATCGCGAAAATAGCGATTGTGGATACCCTTGCCATGCTTGGCATCGTTGATGATCGGATGCCCGCAGCGCGCCAGATGGCGGCGGATCTGGTGGCGCCGGCCGGTCTCCGGGCGCGCCTCCATCAGCGCGTAGCGCGACTGCGGATAACGTTCGATCGCCACTGGAATCTCGACGCAGGCGAGCCGGCGCAGGTGAGTCAGCGCCGGCTGGGCCGGCATTTCCGCCTTGGGCCGGATGCCATCCTCCTCGCGCAGCGGGACGTCGACGCTCAGCGCCTCCGGCCCCCAGCCACGCACCACCGCCAGATAGCGCTTGGTCACCAGTTTGTCGGTGAACGCCTGGGTCAGTGCAGCGGCGGCCTGGGAGTCGAGCGCGAACACCAGCACGCCGCCGGTGGGGCGGTCGAGCCGGTGCACCGGAAAGACGTGCTGGCCGATCTGGTCGCGCAGGGTCTGCATCACGAAACGCGTCTCGCCGCGGGCCAGGGCAGTGCGATGCACCAGCATCCCCGGCGGCTTGGCCACCGCGATCAGCTGGGCGTCGCGATAGATCACTCGAAGGGGCGGCGTGGCGGCGGTCATCGAAATTGTCGGGGTCGTGGCGTGGGGCGCTATTGTCGGGGCTGGGCAGGGCGATCTCAAGTGTCGCCACGGCGGTGCCGTGCTAGGGTGCCCAGACAAGCGATGCGCCAACCCAGGGATCTTCCATGACCGACACTCGCTCCCTTCACCTCGTCGTGCTCACCGGTGCCGGCATCAGCGCCGAGAGCGGGCTCAAGACCTTTCGTGACGGCGACGGCCTGTGGGAGAACCATCGGGTCGAGGATGTCGCCACGCCCCAGGCGTGGGCGCGCGATCCGGCCAGCGTGCTGCGCTTCTACGACGAGCGTCGCGAGCAGACCCGCCGGGCCCGGCCCAATCCCGCCCACCGCGCACTGGCCGAGCTGGAAGCGGCCGGCTTCCGGGTCGACGTGATCACCCAGAACATCGACGACCTGCACGAGCGCGCGGGCTCGACCCAGGTGCTGCATCTGCATGGCGAGATTCTACTGGCGCGCTCCTCGGTCGATGATGGCCTGCGCTATCCGCTCACCCGCGGCGGTATCGCCCTGGGCGATCTCTGCGACAAGGGCAGCCAGCTGCGCCCGGACGTGGTCTGGTTCGGCGAGTCGGTGCCGCGCTACGCCGAAGCCTGCGATATCGTCGCCGAGGCCGATGCGCTGCTGGTGGTCGGCACCTCGCTGGCAGTGATGCCGGCGGCGCTGCTGCTCGAACAGGCACCGCTGGACGCCCCCTGCTGGCTGGTCGACCCCCAGGCGCGAGACCTCGCCCCGCCGGGCGTAGCGCCCATCGCTGAACCCGCCAGCCAGGGCGTGCCGACCCTGGTGGCGCATTGGAAGGCCCAGGGCGGGTTCGAGTAGTGGGGCCGAGTCGCGGCTCTCGATGAGAAGCTTCGACTGAGGGCTTTGAATGAGGACTTCGAGCAGGCATGTCGACGAGACGCTTCGATGAGCGCTTTCCCGAAGCGCTGAGGCCAGCGATGCCTGGCATCGGCGCCCGCCGAGCGGGTTCGGCTTTCGCCGGCCCGGGCCTTGCGGCATGATAGCCGGCTAAGGAATAGGCGCCAAAACAGACGCCAAGAGCCGTGCGCAGCGGCCATCACGATCATTCAACGCCAGGACACATCGTCATGTTCGAACGCATCAACCGGCTGTTCCCGGTCTGGGCCATCCTGCTGGCCACCCTCGCTGCCTTCCAGCCGCAGCTCTTCGTCGGCTTCAAGGCCGATATCAAGATGCTGCTGGTGGTGATCATGTTCGCCATGGGTCTGACCCTGACCCGCGAGGACTTCGCCCGCGTGGTCAAGGCACCCAAGCCGGTCGCCGTCGGGGTCGTCCTGCAGTTCTTGATCATGCCGCTCGCCGCGCTGCTGGTCTCCCGGGTGCTCGGCCTGGGGGCGGAACTCACCACCGGCATGGTGCTGGTCGGCGCCACCGCCGGCGGCACCTCGTCCAATGTCATGACCTGGCTCTCGGGTGGGCACGTGGCACTCTCGGTGACCATGACCATGGTCTCCACGGTGATCTCGGTGGTGGCCACTCCCTTCATCACCTGGCTGCTGGTCGGCCAGAGCATCGATGTGCCGGTGCTCGGCATGCTGCTGAGCATCGCCCAACTGGTCATCGCCCCGATCGCCCTTGGCGTGGTGTTCCACCATCTGCTGGGGGCGCGTATCCGTAAGATCGAATCGGCCCTGGCGACGCTGGCCATGGCGGCGATCGTGATGATCATCGCCATCGTGGTCGCGCTCAACGCCGGCAATCTGGCGACCCTGGGGCCGATCGTGGCGCTGGCGGTGATCGCCCATAACGCCATCGGGCTGGCGGGTGGTTACTGGCTGAGCCGCGCGCTGGGCTTCGATATCCGCACCGCGCGCACCATCGCCTTCGAGGTCGGGCTGCAGAACTCCGGCCTCGCGGTGGCCCTGGCCAACCAGTTCTTCACCGCTGGCGCGGCACTCCCCGGGGCGCTCTTCTCGGTCTGGCACAACGTCTCCGGCTCGCTGCTGGCCGGCTACTGGAAACAGCGCGGCGTGCCCGCCGCGAAGCAGCCAGAGGCCGAGCGCGCACAGGGCTGAGCGCCTGACACGGTCTCGTCCTCGCGCGGCTTCATACTCGCGCGAGTTCGTCCCCACGCGGTTTCGTACTCATAACCAAAGCCCCGGGCAGTCCGGCTCGGGGCGCGGGCTCACGCAAGGAGATACTCGAGATGGCGGATCTGAAACTCTTCTACGCCCCTGGCGCCTGTTCGCTCGCCTCGCACATTGCGCTGGAGGAGGCGGGCGCCGAGTTCGAGGCGGTGCGCATCGACACCGCCGCGGGCGAGCAGCGCTCGGCGGACTATCTGCGCATCAACCCCAAGGGGCGGGTGCCCGCGCTGGCGGTGGGGGAGACGGTGATCACCGAGAACCCGGCGATCCTGCGCTATGTGTCGCAGCGCTTTCCCGAGTCGGTGCTGTGGCCGAGCACGCTGCTGGAAGATGCCCGCTGCGCCGAGTGGCTCGCCTTTCTCGCCTCCGGCGTGCACCCCATCTACGCCCACGTGCGCCGTCCCGAGCGCTACGCCACGGGTGACGCGGCCAAGGCCGATGTGGTCGAGACCGCCCGCCGCAGCACCCGCGAGCTGTTCGAGATGATCGAGGCGCGCCTGGCCGAGCGCCCGGACGCCTGGGCACTCGGGGAGCGCTACAGCGTCGCCGATGCCTACCTCTTTGTCTTCTGGCAGTGGGGCGCCGGCGCCGTGCTCGGCTACGACATGGCCAGCGACTTCCCCACCTGGAGCCAGCACGCCCGGCGCATGCTCGCCCGACCCGCCGTCGGCCGCGCTCTGGCACGCGAAGGGCTCGACATCCCGACACCCTGAGCTATCCCGCTGCACCCAGGACGGGGTGATGGCATCACCTGTGGTCGCATAACTTTCCTTGATTGCTGCGCTTGGTACGCCGCGCAAAGTGATAGACTGCGCGGCCTTTCAGACTGGCTGGAGAGCGGCACCCGATGCGAGACGATGCCGACACGATGATGGCGCCCCAAGCGCGCGACCCCGAGACGACCCACGCGGCGCAGGACCCGGCGACCGGCCACCCGCGCCCGCCGCGGCGGGAGTTCAAGGCCCGCGGCAGTTTCGTCGAGCGCTGTGACGGTTGCCGCCTGCCGGTGCTCAACTGTCTCTGCCCCTACCGGGTGAGCACCACCAGCGAGGCCGAGGTGTGGCTGCTCACGCACCCGCTGGAGCACAACAAGCCGACCAACACCGGCCGGCTGATCGCCGACGTGCTGCCGCAGACCCAGGTGTTCGACTGGCACCGTACGGCGCCGGACGCGGGGCTGCTCGCACTGCTCGCCGACCGCCGCTACGTGCCCTTCGTGATCTTTCCCGACGACCAGCCGGACTACCAGCACCGGGTGGTCGACGAGCGCGCCGTGGTCGGCGTCAAGCAGGATGGCTTCATTCCCGTTTTCATCCTGCTCGACGGCACCTGGCGCCAGGCGCGGCGGATCTTCCGCAAGAGCCCCTATCTGGACGGCCTGCCGGTGTTACCGCTGCACACCGACCGCCTGACCCGCTACCGCCTGCGCAAGCCCGCCTCTGCTTCGCATCTGTGCACCGCCGAGGTTGCCGCCGAGCTGCTGCGCAAGACCGGTGACGGGGTCGCCGCCGACGTGCTCGACGACTACTTCGACGCCTTCAACGAAAGCTACGCCGCGAGCCGCTTCTACCACAAGATCGACAAGCCCAGCGCCCCCATGCAGCGGCTGCTCGACCGCCGCATGGCCGGCAGCGCCCACCTCGTCGATCCGCGCGGCTGAGCCCGCCGCCTTCGGCTCGAGCCGGCAGGCGGCTCGCTTGAGAGGGGCTTGGGTGTTATCGTCTCCGCCGTGCGCCCGAATAGCTCAATTGGATAGAGTACCGGCCTTCGAAGCCGTGGGTTGCAGGTTCGAGTCCTGCTTCGGGCGCCATTCCTTCCGCATGATCTTCCCCTCTTGCATCCGGCAGTGACCGGGAGCATCAACGCCGCTTTAGCGTGATCCATGTGACTATGCCAAAAACCTGTGGCTCTCGATAAGGAAGCGTCCATGCAAGAGACCGATACGCCCGCCAGCGGCGCAGCGCCGCGAGGCGATGGGGCCGGCCCCGCGAGGCCGCCGGCGGGAAGCGTTTTGATCCTGATCGATCAGCAGCGCTGCATGCAGGCGCTGGGCATCGCGCAGCGCAACAATCACGACGCAGAGACGCTGATCGCCGCGCTGCTCGGGGTGTGGCGGCAGCGCCAATGGCCGGTGGTTCACGTGCGCCATCTCTCACGCTCGGAGACCTCCGGCTTCCGCCCGGGGCAGACAGGTGCGGCGTTCCAGGAAGCTTTCATGCCGCTGTCGCACGAGGCTGTCTTCGAAAAGAACGTCCCCGACGCCTTCACCCAATCCGCTCTGGAAAGGTGGCTGCACGTGCGGGGGATTCGCCAGCTGGTGATCGTCGGCGTGGCGAGCGAGAACTCGGTGGAGAACACCGCGAGAAGTGCCGGCAACCTGGGGTTTACCGTCTGGGTGCCGGAAGCCGCCTGCTACACCTTTGCCAAGCTGGACTACGCCGGTGTATGGCGCTCGGCGGCGGAGGTCCACGCCATGGCGATGGCCAATCTGGACGGCGAGTACGCCAACGTGGTCGACCGCACCTGGCTACTGGCGGCGTTGGAAGGATGGCAGGCGGAATAAGCTGCCGAGTCGTTTCCCCACACGCTTGATCAGAGCACCCCAGGCGTACTCACGCCACCTTCTCGAGCGGTAGCTCGACCCCCAGGCGTGCCAGCATGCGTTGAAAATCCGCCAGGCTGTAGCGTTCATCCTCGGTTACCAGGGCGCGGATGCGGCCGCTGCCCGGCGTGCCTTCGCCCAGCCCGGCGACGATCGTCTCGGCGGGGTCGAGGAAGCGGCAGCCGGGACTGGCGGTCTCGAAGAACCCCTTGAGCCAGGGCAGGTGCGTGCTCGATAGTGTCAGCACCTCGAGCCCCGGCACCCGGTGATGCAGGGCTGTGACGAACTCGTTCACCTGCGCCTGCGTCCCCTCGGGGTCGAACAGAAAGGCGCCACTCTCCACCAGTTCCACCATCGCTGAGGCATCGATCAGGCTCACGGCCTCCGGCGCCGACGTCTGCCTGGCCACGAAGCTGCGCAGCTCGTCACTCTCGATCAGCGAGCGCACACCCATGATGCCGACCTTGTCATGCGGGGCGAGCGCCAATGCCTCGGCCAGGGGCGGAAAAACGCCGAAGAGCGGCAGCGGTGTGAGCGGTCGCACTCGCTCCAATACCGTGATTGAGGGTGCATTCGACGCCATCACGATGGCCGAAGGGGAGAAGCCTTCCAGAAAGCGCAGGGTGCGTGCCATCACCTCGGCGAGTTCGTCTGGCTCTTTACTGCCGTAGGGAAAGCTGGCGCGGTCGGCGAAGTAGATCACGTCCTGCTGGGGCAGGCGGCGCTGAATCTCCGCGACGATGGCATAGCTGCCGATACCGGCATCGAAGACGGCGATAGGGCGATTCAAGGCGCTCTCTGGCATGGAACGGTTCCCATAACGATGAATTCAGCGGTGCGACACGGCCAGGGCTCCCCCGGCGGCGACGAACAGGCTACCGGTGGTGCGATTGAACAGCCGCACGCGACGCGGTGTGGCGAACCAGCGGCTCACGCTGGAGCCGACCGAGGCGTAGGTGGTCATGGTGGCTAGATCGACGACGAGCCAGGTCAACGCCAGGATCGCGAACTGCGACCACTGTGGCTGGCCAAGGTCGATGAAGTTGGGAAAGAGCGCGCCGAAGAACAATAGATCCTTGGGATTGCTGATGCCCACGGTAAAACCCTTGGTGAACAGACGCCCTGGGCTCTGCCCAAGCGTGGGTGACGCGCTGTCTCCGGCCGGTACCGTGGGCGCTGCCGCCGGGGCCCGCCACGCCTGCACGCCGAGATAGATCAGGTAGGCCGCACCGACGACCTTGAGCACCAGGAAAGCCGTTTCCGAGGTGGCCAGAACGGCCCCGAGGCCCAGCGACGAGAGCGCCATCAAGGCGAGCGATGCCAGCGCGCCACCCACCACGGTGGCCAGGGCACGGCGGCGCCCGTGACGTAGCCCGTGATGCATGCAGAGCAGGGCGACCGGCCCGGGGAACAGAATCAGCGCGGTGATGACGCCGAGATAGGTGATCCAGAGGGCGAGATCCATCGTGTGATTCCTTGTCTTGAAAACGTGCGCCAAGCGCTACCTGGGTGATCGTCTCGATAAGTGCGGGCTGGCGCTAAGACGCGACAGCGCCGTTCAGGCGGCGCTTCATGATGTAGTCGTTATCCACCACATCGCCCATGCGAAATTCGTGAACGCCATCGATCACGAAACCGAGTTTCTTATAGAACGCGATCGCGGTGAGATTGTGCTCCCACACCCCCAGCCACAGGAGGGTGGCGTCACGCCGCTCGGCGATCTCCTGCGCCTTGTCGTAAAGGATTCGGCCGTAGCCTTGCCCCTGTAGTGACGCGAGCAGGTAGATTCGCTCTATCTCCAGCGCATCCTCATCATGATGCTCGGTTTGCGCCTCACCCCAGTTTACCTTGAGGTAGCCGCCGCATACGCCGTCGACTTCCAGCAGCCAGAATTCGGACTGGCCGTTCGCGATTTCGGTCGCCAGATTCGAAGACGCGAAGGCGGATTCGAGGTACTGCGCGATGACCTGGGCCGGGTAGTGAGGCGCAAACGTCTCGGTGTAGGTGGCTCTACCAATGGCAGCCAACACATCGATGTCTTGTTCTGTCGCCTGTCTGACGGTCGGGGGCATAGGTCCTCGCGTTATAATGCACATGGGGCGATGGGGATAGAGACGACAGCACGCGAACGGACCCAACATCAGTACTCCTGGGGCCGCTAATGCCTCACCAGATAGGTGGCCTGCACCACCAAGGCCAGCGTCAGCAGATGGCGACGTCCACCGGGTCTCTTCCTCTTGGCATCGATTGAGGCGGGCCGCGTAGCAGGCCTTCGAATCGAGCTTACCGCAGTGCCAGATGGCCTGTCGCGTTTGGCTAGACTCTCTTCGTCACTAAGCGGCTGAAAAATAAGGTATGCGCCGAAACTGGCTAGGCTCGAGCCATGACTATGCGTCAATTTACTCAGTTGAGGATTGATGTATGTCTATAGATCTATAGGCAGTCAGAGTGACATGTAGTTGGAATGCTCTGCGTCAGCGTAATATTTGACCAAACGCTAAGGGGTTGAAAATTTATAATTTAGGCAACATCTTGGTCGTTGTTGCCATATGGAAACCAATGGGTACGTCATTACGCTGGAAACTCCCCGTCCCGCCTGTGCGCTACATGGTCCAGTTTTGAGGCAGAGTTGCAGAGGGCGCCAAGCCGCTCCAGCGTTGGGGCGCCGGAGCGTGACATCTGTAAAAACAACGCGGAATGATGCGTATTGAAACGAATTCGACGAAAGGCGGGAAGCGCCGCATAGAGAAATGCAGCGGAATGTGGCAAATTGATGCATATGGTATTTTGGTGGAGCTTGAGAGATCTACCGGGTTCCTCATCAAAGAGCATGCTGGAAAGGCTATCAGCTCATTTTTCAGTGTTTTTTGTCAGAGTTTGCCTTGAAATAAAATAGTTAAGGTGGCGGCGTGAGAGTGTTAAGCGCGCACGCTCGTTCAAGTGAGAAACTCTGCCTGTTAACTAATGCCCGTTAAGTGTAAGGAAAGATATGGCCCAGAATCCGTTTTATGTTTACGCCTTGAAAGACCCCAGAGAGCGACCTGCCAAAGCCTTTTATATTGGCAAAGGTACTGGAAATCGCGCCTGGGAGCACCAGACAGTTGAAGACGACAGCGAGAAAGGCCTAGTCATTAAGGCAATACATGAGTCTGGCCATTCAGTGCTGCATACCGTCATTACTGACAACCTCAATGAGGAACAGGCGCTCAAAATTGAAGCAGAACTGATTGCCGCATTTGGCATACGTTCGCGGGGTGGGCTGCTTACAAATAAGATACAGCCGAATCCTGAGACGATCACAAAGAAGGTAAGAGCCAATATCCCAGAGGGTTGTTATGAAAAAGCTCAAATGGGACTCGGTATACTAAAAAGCGCAATTATGGAGCTGGCCAAGGCTAATCCAGAGGGTATTAAGAATTCTGATGCTGCCAAATACCTCGGGCTGCAGTCAGATTACGGCGGTGGTTCTAAAGACTATCTGACTTACAGTCTTCTTGGTTTATTGATGAAAGAAGGCCGTATCGAGCGGACTGAGAAAAGAAGGCATGTGGCCAAGTCTGAGTAAAATATTTAACAAGGCGCATCAGTGCGCGGCTGCGGCCGCCGGACGCCGGTAAACTCGCGCCGCTGTGCTTGGCGTTATATCAGTTTTGACTCGACATCCATTTATGCTCCTAATGCCCCTCGGAGCGGGATAATGGGCGCGCTCTTCTTGCTGATGGAACTGGTCGCCGTGGCGGCCTATGCCATCTTGGGTAGCCGCATCGGCCGCTATCTGCGCGGTGGGCGCACCTTGCAGTGGTTCAACCGGGTCAGCGGCGCTTTGATGCTGGCGTTCAGCGTGGGCATCGTGGCGATGAAGCGGCCGGTGGCATAACGGGTTGTGGATGGCGTTGGCCTGGCAAAGGGCATGGCAGCAAGGCAATACGATGAGACTTTGGAGATGACACCACGTCAGCAGGCGTTCGTGGCGGCTTTTCTGGCCACGCTGGAGGAACCGGAGCGGTACCGGGCATCTGCGATTCAGCCCGATATGTTCTGTGACAATCGGGCCGACGCGGATGAGTGCGCGCGTCTGGTCGATCAAGGGATCAAGCGTGCGAGCTGTAGTCTGTTGGCGGCCTACGAGATCGAGGGTATTGATAGACCAGCGCCCGGCGCCTTCACGCTGGTGGTCGATTGGGCCCAGAACCCGGTATGCGTGATCGTGACGACCCAGGTGGAGATCGCGCCTTTCGATCAGGTCTCCGCCGAGTTTGCTTATCTTGAGGGAGAGGGTGACCGCTCGCTCGCGCAGTGGCGGGAGACCCACCGCCGCTATTTCGAGCGCGCGGCCAGCCAGCTCGGTATCTCCTTCAGCCCGCAGGATCTGCTGTTGTTGGAGCAGTTCGAGAAAGTCTATCCCCTTTGATCTCCCTGCCGCCGGGCTGTGTGAAATCCTCTCCGGCGCTTCCGCTGTGGGTTGCTACGCTCAATAGGCAATCGAGTGGTTTCACCGACGCAAGGGAGCGTGTTCATGGCTAGCGCGACTCGACGCCGCTGGGTCGGCGTTTTTACCGTGGCGCTCGCGCTGCTGTTTCTGGCCATCGTGGTCGGGCCCTGGGCGTTGACGAAGTGGGCGGAGAGTCACTTTTCCCGTTCGCTGGGTGAGCCGGTCACGCTGGAGCGCCTCTCTTTCAATCCTTTCACCGCCACGGCGTCGTTCTCGTCACTGCGTATCGGCAGCGACAAGACGCCGATGCTCTCGGCCGCGTCGGGCCGGGTGGCGTTCGCCTGGGATAGCCTGTGGCAGCCGGGTATTCATATCGATTCCGTCACCCTGGGCTCGCCGCATCTGCATCTGGTCTCGCCCCTTTCCGGGCCGCTCAACGTGACGACGCTGGGAGCGACGTCTGGATCGGCCGGTGCCGGGCAGCCGATGCCGCTGACCATCGATCGGATCAGCGCCGAGCATGGGCGGATCACCTGGGTCGATCAGGCGGCCACGGGGCAGCCCAAGATTCAGGCGGACGAGGTCGATCTCACGCTCCATGGATTTCAGCGGCCGGGTGGCGGCCCGATGCAGGGGCAGGCCACGGCGTCCCTGGGCGGTGGCCAGCTCGATCTCGAGGGGAGTTTCGGCCTGCTGCCGCTGAGCGGCGATCTCACGCTGAAGGCGCAGCAGGTCAACGCCGCCGCGCTCGACCCCTGGTTGACCCGGGCGTTGCCGGCGCGGGTGGTGGGCGGTCAGTTCTCGCTCGATGGCAGGCTGCGCTTCGGGCAGGCGGTGGCTACCGCCGTGGCCTATCAGGGCGGGGTGACGCTGAATGGCTTCGAGACCCAGGGGTCGCAGGGCCAGCCGCTGTTCTCGGTGCAACAGGGCGTGGCCAAGCAGGTCGATTTCGCCAGCGACGACCACCTCGTCGTCGGCTCGCTGGCACTCACGGCGCCCAAGTTGAATGCGCTGGTGGATGATCAGGGGCGCTTCAATCTGACGGCGCAGTTCGGCGGCCAGCAGGCACAGGCGGGGCAGGCCCAGACTCAGAGCAACCAGGAGCAGACTCGGACTAGCCAGAACCCAAGCGATGGGGGCCAGAGCCAGAGCAGCCGGAAACAGGGCGGCCAGGACCCAAGCAACGGGCATCAGAACCCAAATAGCCAAGCTGATCGTCAATCCGGCGGTATGGCGCTGGCGCTGAACCAGATGCATATCGAGCAGGGCGAGATGACGTTCGAGGATCGCCGCATGTCGCCGGTGGTGTCGCTGGATATCGGCCAGTTGCAGGGCCAACTGACGGGCTTCGATACCCGCACCGCCAAGCCCGCCCAGTACCATGTCAACGGCAGCGTGAGCGATGGTACCCCGGTGATGATCGAAGGGGACGTGAGCTTTGGCGACACCCTCGGCGCGCGTATGCATTTGACCACCGAGCGGCTGGCGCTGTCCCAGTTCGCTCCCTATATCCGGCGCTTCGCGGGCTATCGTATCGAGCATGGCAGCGCCGATCTCGATCTCCACTATCGCTTGGAGGATGGCGCGCTGACAGCGCGCAACCACATTATCCTCAAGCAGCTCGACCTCGGTCGTGAGATCGACCCGGACGCCAGCTCGCTGCCGCTGAAGAATCTGGTGGCGCTGCTGCAGGCAGAGAACGGGGTGATCAATCTGAACATCCCGATCGATACCACCGTCAACGGCAGTCAGGTGGATATGAGCGTGGTGATCTGGCAGGCGATCTCTGAGTCGCTGGGGAATATCGTCACCTCGCCGATCGATTCGCTGCAGGCGCTGATCGGCTCCCCCGAGAAGGGCTCATGACCACGCCAGGGCAACTGACGCTGCGCTGCGACTGCGGCAATCTCGAGATCACTGCGCCGATACCGGTGCAGGTGACCGTCTGCAACTGTGGGATCTGCCGTCGCTACGCTGCGCTCTGGGCCTACTACTCCCCCGGCGAGGTCACCCTCCAGGTCGGCGAGGCGGGGGTGGCACTGTGGCAGCGCGGTGACCGCGAGATCGAGTTCGTGCGCTGCGCCCGTTGCGGTATCGCGCTCAATGCGCGGCTGGCGGAGCCGGCGCTGGCGGGCGTTCCGGTGCGCTAGGCGGACAACGCCTCGCGCTGAGCGGGCGCAATGAAAAGCCCGGCGCGATGGCCGGGCTCGACATCACTTGCGACGGGCGGCGGCGATGCTGCCGAAGCGGCGCTGGAACTGGGCGGCGCGGCCTTCGCTGCCGACTTCGCGCTGCTTGCCGGTGTAGAAGGGGTGCGAGGCGGAGGAGATATCCAGACGGACCACCGGGTAGGTGTTGCCGTCTTCCCACTCCATGGTTTCGTCCGAGCTCATGGTCGAGCCGATCTTGAAGTACTTGTCGACGCTGGTGTCGTGGAAGATCACCGTGCGGTATTCGGGATGGATACCGTCTTTCATGCTCTCTCTCCTGTAGCGATGATGGCTGGGTCAATGAGATCTGGGTCACTGACCCAATAGTGTTATGTTATCACATAGCTGTATAGGTGAGTCCAGCAGGTGAGTCTGCAGGGATGGGATTGCCATCAGCGGCGCCCGCTTCCTTTGGCCATGGAATCGCCAGGACGAGACTGCCCCATGACGCCTCAGCGACCTGTCGCTATCTGGGCGAGTCACCCGCCTACGTTCGTCAGCGCCGATCCGGTATCATCGTCGCGCTTTCTTGCGTTCTTCTCTTTCTCTGACAGGCAGCGGATATGCATAACGTCTACGTTCCCGTGGTGGGGATCCTCCTCGTCTTTGGTGCCATCTTCGGTTATCAGGCCTTTAACGATAGCCAGGTCGATGACAATGTGGCGCAGCTGATCGCCACCCAACGCGGGGTGGAGAAGGTCGAGGTGAAGGATCTCGACTCGGTGCAGAAGGGCTACGGCCTGTGCGGCCAGTACCGGGTGGCGGGGGAGACGGCCTATGCCCCGTTCTACTACAGCCAGGTGGATGATCGGGTCACGCTCGACACCCAGGCCAAGTCTTACCAGAAGTACTGCAGCCGCTGAGCGCGGAGCGGAGAATGTGGCGATAGCTGATGACCCAATGGCTCTGTCGCATTGCCGGTCGAGAAGCGTGGATCGACAGACCTGGAGCGAGAGATCTGGATCGAGAGACGTAAATCGAGAAGCGGATATCGAGAGGTGCAGTTCAATTGAGGGAGATCACGATGCGCAGACGTCTTGCGGTACTGGCAGCCGGTTTGGTGAGCGCGACGCTACTCGGCGGCTGCGCCCCGGCGCCAACGGCTTCGTCGGCCTCGGCTGCGCCGGAGGCATCGGCGGCAGCCACGCCGAGGGGCGCCTGCGACAAGCCGGCGGCGAACCCCATCCCGTCTCAGCGCTTCGATGAGACCGTACAGCAACTGGCGCACGCCACAGGGTGTTTCATCGACACCGATCTGGCCCGCACCGGGGCGGTCCGTGTCCACGCTGTCAGCGAGGCCATGAGCATTCGACAGGCGCTGGAGAAGGCGCTGGCGGGCACGTCGCTCGATATCGTCGCGCAGACATCGAACCGTATCACGGTGCGCTGACGCGCCGCCTGACTGCCGACTCGCCCGGCCACAGCGGCGGCCGGGCGGCGGTGCGGTTCAAATCTGCTGGAAGCGCTCGATACGATCGCGGATCGCGACTTCGGGGCCGACCAGATCGGTGAGGTCGCTTTCGGTCAGGCCAATATGGGTATGCCCGCGGGCGATGGAGACATAGGTCTCGCCCTCGCGGATCGCCTCCTCGACCATCAGCGACAGCTCCTTGCGGTCGTTCAGTGACGCGGGGTCGAAGGGTTGCCGGGCACGCTGCTGCTGCAGGATCTTCTCCTTGCGGCAGCGGGTCAGCAGGCTTTCGGTGATGAACGGTGTACTCTTCACGGGATCGATCCCCCTCGGTCAGGTCCACCTTGAGACTAGAACCGAGTGAGAACTTCTCTCCATTACCATTTGGGCGAATAGAGGCGCCGATGTGGCTGGCGCTTGCCGTCCGCAGCGCGGATCGGTAGGGTGGCGCGCTTCATGCCTAACGAACGCTCCCCTCATATGACTTCCGATCCCAACGCGCCATCGTCCAAAGGTGGCCGTTTTGGCGACCCCGTCGTACTCGTGCTCACTGTGGGTTTCATCGTGCTGTTCGTCGCCGCTTCGGCGATTGCTCCGGACACCGTGGCGCATCTGATCGACGTCGGCTTCACCCAGTCCGCGCGGCTGTTCGGTAGCACCTTCCAGCTCTTGATGCTGTTGACCTTCTTCATCGCCATCGGTGTGGCGCTCTCTCCGGCTGGCCGCGCGCGCATCGGCGGGCTCGACAAGCCGGACATGAGCACCTTCCGCTGGGTGTCGATCATCCTGTGCACGCTGCTGGCGGGGGGCGGGGTCTTCTTCGCCGCCGGCGAGCCGATCTATCACTTCGTGGTCACGCCGCCAGCGTTCGATACCCAGGCGGGTACGCCGGCGGCGGTGCCCAATGCGCTGGCCCAGGCCTTCTTCCACTGGGGCTTCACCGGCTGGGCCATTCTCGGCACGCTGCCGGTGTGTATTCTCTCGCACCAGCACTATCAGCGTGGCTTGCCGCTGCAGCCGCGCACGCTGCTGGCGCCGGTGATCGGCGACAAGCGGATGAAAGGTGTCCTCGGTGGCGTCATCGATGCCATCTGTGCCATCGCGGTGACCGCCGGCACGGTGGGGCCGCTCGGCTTCCTGGCGACCCAGGTCAGTTTTGGGCTCCACGATCTGTTCGGCTTTCCCCGCGGTTACGAGGTGCAACTGATGATCCTCGTCGGCCTGGGGGCGATCTACGTCACCTCGGCGGTGACCGGGATCGACCGCGGTATCCAGTTTCTCAGCCGCTTCAATGTGATCTGGGCCATGGTCCTGGGCGGCGTGATCCTGGTGCTGGGGCCTACCCTGTTCCTGGTCAATAGCTGGTTCCAAGGCTTCGGATCCTATCTCAGCCACTTCTTCGAGCTCTCGACCCTGACCACGGTCACCGCGCCGCTGGGCTGGCTGAAGTGGTGGACGGTGTTCTTCTTCGCCTGGTTCGTCGGTTTTGCGCCGCCGATGGCGATCTTCGTCACCCGTATCTCCCGCGGGCGTACCATCCGCGAGATGATCATCGCCACCGCGGTGCTGGCGCCGATCGTGACCACCGTGTGGTTCACCCTGCTCGGCGGCTCCGGCATCTTCTACCAGCTGCATGGGGTGATCGATCTGGCCGAGCCGCTCAAGAACTTCCAGTTCGACGTGGCCACGCTGACGGTGGCGCAGGCGCTGCCCGGCGGTACCTGGATGGCGCTGGCGGTGCTGGTGCTCACCACTATCTTCGTCGCCACCACCGGCGACTCGATGAGCTATGCGGTCTCGGTGGTGTGCGCGGGGCACGACGACCCGGGCGTGGCGCTGCGCGCCTTCTGGGGTGTCACCTTCGCGCTGATGGCGGCAATCCTGCTCTACATGGGTTCGGGCCAGGTCAGCGTACTGCAGCAGTTCCTGGTGATCCCGGCGGTGCCGGTGGCCTTCCTGCTGATTCCCACCCTGTGGCACGGGCCGCGGGCGGCGTATGCCATGGCCAGGGAGCAGGGTGTGCTCTGAGACCCAACGTCAGAGGGTGTTTACAAAGTCGACGCCCAGACGAAATAAGGCCCGGCGGGTTACCCCGCCGGGCCTTTTGCTACCCGCCCTCCCGGCAGCGCGGGCGGCCAGGGCGACGGTGCTTGGCGGCCATCGCGGCCGTCATGGTGCCTGGCTCATGCTCAGGCGTGGGTGGTCTCGAGCGTCTCGGCCTGAGTGGTGTCGCGCTGGGTTGCACCGCTCAGAGATGTGTCGCTCAGGCGCTGCTGCTGGCCGTTGATCGGAATCTGGCGCGGACGCTGCTCTTCGGGCACCACGCGCAGCAGGTCGACGATCAGCAGGCCGTTTTCCAGCCGTGCGCCCTGGACCTCGATGTTTTCGTCGAGACGGAACGAGAGCTTGAACGCGCGCTGGGCGATACCCTGGTGCAGGTACTGAACCTGCTGCTGGCCATCGCGCTCACCCTTGCCGGCGCTGATGGTCAGCACGCGCTTCTCGACGTTGACATCGAGCTCGCCCTCGCTGAAGCCGGCGGCTGCGACGGCGATGCGGTAGTCGTTCTCGCCATACTTCTCGACGTTGTAGGGCGGATAGCTGGGTACGTCGTTCTGCATCGCGGTCTCGAACAGATCGTTGAGCCGATCGAAACCGATGGAACGGCGGAACAGCGGAGAAAGGGACAGAGTATTCATGGTGCAACCTCCTGAATGACAGCGAAGTCTTGAGGTGCCCGGGCCCACCCCGGGTCACCGGTCACGGACCCGCTTGGCGGCGTCCGCTGTCGAGGGGATGACGCATGCAAGATGCCGTCTGCCAACTGGCGCTCTCTCAACGTTATGTTAAATAGGGTCGTTCAAGCAGCTTTCAAGAGGGGAAGTGAATCACGCCGCGATTTTTTTCATCCCCGGCTCTCAGCCCTGCTATCAGCGGCCTCGGCGGTACCCGGAGCAGACAATGGTGGCAGTTGGAGGGCTTTCAAGAGGCGGGATGAGAAAGTCAGGGAGTGCGTGAAAGCGGTTATGGGCGCAGGCCCGAATCAGCCATCTAACGAGAGCCGAACGGCTTCCCTTGAACACGCGCCCTCGGCTCGCGCATGGCGAACCGAGGGCTCTGAATCAGCTGAGGGCTTTTAATCAGCTGAGGGCTCTGGGCTAGCCGAATAGCTGCCCGGCGATACGCAGACCGGCCACCCAGGTGGCGATCGCCGAGCCGAGGCTCGAGAGCAGGAACACCAGCAGGGTGCGTGCGACCCGGTTGCGCCACCAGCCGCGCCAGTGGCTGACATCGCTGCGCAGGCGCGAGAAGTCACCCACCGTGGGGCGGCGGAAGTAGAGCTCGACCCCGGCGGTGACGAAGCCGACCCCGATGGTGGGGTTGAGCGAGGTGAGCGGGGCGCCGAAGAAGGCGGCGGCGATGGTCAGCGGATGGCCCAGGGCGATCAGCGCCCCCAGCGCCGAGAAGCTGCCGTTGATCAGCACCCACTCGGCCACCAGCGACCAGCCGAAGGCGGTGTCGCGGCTGAAGCCGATGGCGAAGCCGGTGAGCACCAGCGCGACGATGATCCAGGGCAGCGCCTTCCACCAGCGCGCGCGTGGCGCGGTCGACTCCAGCGCTGTGCGCTCTTCGCGCAGCGTCTGCGCGGCCGGCGGCTGGGCGTCCAGCGCCTGCAGATGCTCGCCCATGCCCTTGAGGTGGCCGGCGCCGATTACCACCAGCACCCGGCGGGCGGCGCCGTCGGGCAGCGACTCCACCAGCTTGAGCGCCATGAAACGGTCGCGCTCGGCGATCAGCGGCACATAGAGGGATTCCGACTGCTCGGCGAACTCGGCGAAGGTGGATTCGAGCACGTCGCCCTGCTTGAGCTTCTCGATCTCTTCGCTGGAGACCGTCTGCCGCGACAGCACGCTGCCGAGCAGCCCCGAGATCAGCCCGAAGCGCTTGTACCAGGGCACGTTCTGGTAGATCCGCTTGAGGGTGACGCCGATCTCACGATCGATCAGGTAGAGCGGCAGGCCGGCACGTTCGGCACCCTTGACCGCGGCTCGCATCTCCGCCCCCGGCTCGATGCCGGAGTGGGCCGCCACCCGCTGCTGGAAGGCGCCGAGCGCCAGGCTTGCCGCAACCATGCCCGCCTTGCCCTGCTTGAGCACCTGAAACAGGTCGAGCTTGGCCATGGCGTCGGGCTGGGTCAGGCTCTGGTGGCGCGAGGTGCAGAGCTCGATCGCCACGGCGTCGAACTCGCCGGAGTTGATCAGCTCGCGCACTTCGTCGGCGCTGGCCTGGGAGACATGGGCGGTGCCGAGCAGGGTCAGCTCGTGCTCGGCGAGCGCGACGACCTCGCGGGGGCCGGCTGTGGAGTCAGACATCGGGGGGAGATTCCAAGGCTAGAGAAAAGTCATCGCCCCATATTGCACGTCACGGCGGCGATGCCAAGCCGACCGGTGAAAAACCGGTCGGCCGGAGACTGGCAAGTCGGCTGTCGCGCCGAGCCTGGCTAGTTCGCCTCGCTCGCGGTGCGGGCTGTCTCGTCCGCTGGGCTGGCTGTCTCCTGCGCTGCGCGAGCCTTGGGCGAACGGCAGGCGGCGGCGGTGAACAGCACGTCGGTGGAGGAGTTGAGCGCGGTCTCGGTGGAGTCCTGCAGCACGCTGATGACGAAGCCGATCGCCACCACCTGCATGGCGACATCGGCAGAGATGCCGAACAGACTCGCCGCCATCGGAATCAGCAGCAGCGAGCCGCCGGCCACCCCGGAGACGCCGCAGGCGGCGAGGGCGGAAACGATGCACAGCAGCAGCGCGGTGGAAAAGTCGACGCTCAGGCCCAGGGTGTGGGCGGCGGCCAGGGTCATCACGGTGATGGTCACCGCGGCGCCGGACATGTTGATCGTCGCGCCCAGCGGTATCGACACCGAGTAGGTGTCGGCGTGCAGGTCGAGGCGCTTGCACAGCTCCATGTTGACCGGGATGTTGGCGGCACTGCTGCGGGTGAAGAAGGCGGTGATGGCACTGCCGCGCAGACAGGTGAAGACCAGCGGATAGGGGTTGCGACGGGTATACAGGAACACGATCAGCGGGTTGGTCACCAGCGCCACGAACGCCATGCAGCCGACGATCAGTCCGAGCAGATGGGCGTAGTCGGCCAGCGCGCTCATGCCGGTGGTGGCGAAGGTGTTGGCGACCAGCCCGAAGATACCCAGCGGGGCGAGCCGGATCACCCAGCGCACCAGCCCCGAGACGGCATCGGAGATATCGGCGAGGCCGCGCCGGGTGGTGTCGCTGGCGCGCCGCAGCAACAGCCCCAGGCCCACCGCCCAGGCCAGAATGCCGATGAAGTTGGCGTTGGTCAGGGCCGCCACGGGGTTGTCCACCGCGTTCAGCAGCAGGTTGCGCAGGATCTCGGCGATCCCCGAAGGCGGCGTGCCGTCGGCCTGGGGCGCATCGATGATCAGCGTGGTCGGGAACAGAAAGCTCGCGCTCACCGCCACCAGCGCCGCCACCAGGGTGCCGATCAGATAGAGCGCCAGTACGCCGCGGATCTGGGTCGGCTGGCCGCGCTCATGGCTGGCGATGGCGGCCATCACCAGCACGAACACCAGGATCGGTGCGATCGCCTTGAGCGCGCTGATGAACACCTGCCCCAGAATCTCGAACGACTGCGCCAGCGCCGGTGCCAGCTGTGCGACCAGCAGGCCGAGGAGAATACCGATGACGATCTGCGGAATCAGACCCAGCCGCGGGAACGGTCGGGAGGAAGCGCTGCGTTGCGAATTGACGGACATGACTCTCTCGTGATGCGAAAGGTAGGGGACGGCACTACCGCTGCCTCGTGAGCCTCTTGGCGGCGCCGGAAAGCCGCGCATTCTATCACCGCCACCCGCCGGGCTGCCCCCCTGGCGGAGGCGCCCTTGTCATCCTTTAGTGGAAGACCGTATCGGTGACCGCGGGGCGGCGATCTCAGCGGCGCCAGAACGCCGGGGTGAACAGCACCAGCACGGTGAAGATCTCCAGGCGCCCCAGCATCATCGCCAGCACCAGGATCCACTTGGCCAGATCGGGGATGTCGCCGTAATCGGTGGAGACCGCGCCCAGCCCGGGGCCCAGGTTGTTGAGCGCCGAGCCCACTGCCGACCACGCGGTGACCTGGTCGAGCCCGGTGGCCGAGAGCGCCAGCAGCATCAGCACGAAGAGCATCAGATAGACCGAGAAGAAGCCCCACACCGCCTCGGCCACCCCTTCGGAGATGCGCATCTTGCCCACCTTGACCGCGAACACCGCGTTGGGATGGATCAGGCGGTGCACCTCGCGGATGCCCTGCTTGAGGATCAGCAGGATACGGATCACTTTCATCCCGCCGCCGGCGGAGCCGGAGCAGGCGCCGACGAAGGCCGCCATGAACAGCATGATCGGCAGTACCCCGGGCCACAGGGTGAAGTCGGCGACGCTGAAGCCGGAGGTGGTGGCCACCGAGACCGACTCGAACAGCCCGTGGCGCAGGCCGGTGGCGTCGTGGTAGGTGCCGGTGGCGAACAGCGTGATCACGGTGATCAGCACCAGCAGGCCGAGGAAGGAGACGAAGAAGCAGAACTCCGGATCGCGGATGTACTGCAGCAGCCGCTTTTCACGCCATACCGCGAAGTGCAGGCCGAAGCTGATCGACGAGACGATCATGAACAGCACGCAGATCAGCTCGATGGTGGGACTGTCGAAGTAGGCGATGCTGGCGTCATGGGTGGAAAAGCCGCCCACCGCAATGGTCGAGAAGCTGTGGCCGATGGCATCGAACCAGTCCATGCCGGCCAGCCAGTAGGCCAACGCGCAGACCACGGTGAGGATCACATAGATGTACCACAGCGCCTTGGCGGTCTCGGTGATCCGCGGGGTCAGCTTGGAGTCCTTCAGCGGCCCGGGGATCTCGGTGCGGTAGAGCTGCATGCCACCGATGCCCAGGGTGGGCAGGATCGCCACCGCCAGGACCACGATCCCCATGCCGCCGAGCCACTGGAGCTGCTGGCGGTAGAAGCGGATCGAGGCGGGCAGTTGATCGATGCCGTGGAGCACCGTGGCGCCGGTGGTGGTGAGCCCGGAGAAGGATTCGAACGCCGCATCGGTGAAGCTCATCGCCGGTGCTTCGGAGACCATGAAGGGTACGGTACCGAACAGCCCCAGCACGCCCCAGAACAGCACCGTGATGATGAAGCCGTCGCGGGTGCGCAGCTCGCGCCGGGCGCGCCGGTTGGGCCAGTAGAGCAGGGCGCCGGTGACCACCGAGATCGCCATGCCGATGGCGAAGGCGTGCCAGTTGCCATCATGGAAGATCCGCGCGATCACCATCGGCGGCACCATGGTCAGGCTGAACAACATCAGCAGCAGCCCGACGATGCGCAGGGTCACGAACAGATTCATGCGCACACGCTCACGAACGGCCGCCGCGACCGGTGTGAAGAGATCGCAAATACCCTCTTGAAGACCGCCATCTCCACGAGCGGCACCAGAACGAACGGTATCGGGACGAACAGCATCAGAAGAAGGTGAGCCCGACCTGGAACAGCCGTTCGACGTCGCGGATGCGGCGCTTGTCGATCACGAACAGGATCAGGTGGTCGCCGCTCTCGATCAGCACGTCGTCGTGGGCGATCAGCACCTCCTTGCCGCGGACGATGGCACCGATGCTGGTGCCGCTGGGCAGATCGACCTCGCCGATGGTGCGCCCGACCACCCGGGAAGAGCGCTTGTCGCCATGCGCGATCGCCTCGATCGCCTCGGCGGCACCGCGGCGCAGCGAGTGCACGTTGACGATGTCGCCTCGGCGCACGTGGGTCAGCAGGCTGCCGATGGTGGTCTGCTGCGGCGAGATGGCGATATCGATCTCGCCACCCTGGACCAGGTCCACGTAGGCGGCGTTGTTGATCAGCGTCAGCACCTTCTTGGCGCCCAGGCGCTTGGCCAGCATTGACGACATGATGTTGACCTCGTCGTCGTTGGTCAGCGCGCAGTAGATATCGCAGTCCTCGATGTTCTCCTCGAGCATCAGCCGCTTGCTGGTGGCACTGCCGTGCAGCACCACGGTGCGGTCGAGCCGCTCGGAGAGGGTGCCGCAGCGGCTCAGGTCGTGCTCGATGATCTTGACCTGATGCTTGTGCTCGAGGGTCTCGGCCAGGCGCTCGCCGATGTTGCCGCCGCCGGCGATCACCACGCGGCGGAAGTCGCGGTCGACCTTGCGCAGCTCGCCCATCACGGTGCGGATATCCTTGCGCGCGGCGATGAAGAAGACCTCGTCATCGGCCTCGATCACGGTGTCGCCCGAAGGAATGATCGGCCGGTCGCGGCGGTAGATCGCGGCCACCCGGGTATCGATATCAGGCATGTGGCGGCGCAGAAAGCCCAGCTCCTGGCCCACCAGTGGCCCGCCGTAGTAAGCCTTGACCGCCACCAGCTGGGCCAGGCCGCCGGCGAAGTCGAGCACCTGCAGCGCACCGGGATACTCGATCAGCCGGCGGATATGGTCGGTGACCACCTGCTCCGGGCTGATCAGTACGTCGACCGGGATGGCGTCGTTGGAGAACAGGCTCTTGCGCGTCAGATACGCGGTCGAGCGCACGCGGCCGATCTTGGTCGGCGTGCGGAACAGCGAGTGCGCGACCTGGCACGCGATCATGTTGATCTCGTCGGAGCTGGTCACCGCGATCAGCATGTCGGCATCCTCGCCGCCGGCCTGGCGCAGGATGTTGGGGTAGGACGCGGTGCCCACGACCGTGCGGATATCCAGGCGGTTCTGCAGCTCGCGCAGACGCACTTCGCTGATATCCACGACGGTGATGTCGTTCTCTTCGTTGGCCAGGTGCTCGGCCAGCGTGCCGCCCACTTGGCCGGCCCCTAGAATGATAATTTTCATGCCAAACCGTCAGGGAAGCACTGAATAAGGGAAGCTCTGGATAGATGCCCACCCACTGCCCGGCGCCGGGCGCGCCTCGATCAGCGCGTAGCATAACGACCCTGGCCGGGGAATGACACCATCCGCGCGCGAGGGTATGGGTCGCGAAGGTGATGGTAAGTGCCAGAAAGCGCTACGGTCGTGAGCGGTGTCGTTGAGCGAACGATGTCGGGGAGCGAGAGGGCGGGCCGCGAGGTGTGCGCGGCCCGCGGCGGTCAGTCGAGGGAGATGCCCACCTTGACCGTCACCTGCCAGTGCGCGATGCGCTCGTTCTCGATATGGCCACGGGTCTCGGTGACCTCGAACCAGCGCATGCCGTGCAGCGACTCGCTGGCCTTGGCGATGGCGTTCTGTACCGCAGCCTCGATGCCGTCGGGGGAAGAACCGGTGATTTCGACCTGCTTGTAGACGTGCTCGCTCATGGAGTGACTCCTGCTGGGAATGAAAACGTTTCAGGGTGATAACCGTCAGGCCTCGATCACCGCGACCTCGAGCGCCGCCAGACGCTTGAGCACGTCGGCGTCGGTATCGAAAGTGACGGGGCGTGTCAGCGGCCACAGGAAATGGGTGCGGAAACCGGCGGCCACGGCGTCCTCGGCGGTCCACAGCACGCACACGTCGCGGGCCAGGCCGCAGACGTAGACATCGCTCACGCCCCGGTCGCGCAGCCAGCCGGCCAGCCCGGTGGCGGGGCGATGGCCGTCTGGGCCGACGTTGTTGCGAAAGGCGCTGTAGGAGTCGATGCGCGGATCGGTGCCCTTGCGGATGATCACGTCGCACGGCGACCAGTCGATGGCCGGGTGCAGCGCCGCGCCCTCGCTGCGCTGGATGCAGTGGTCCGGCCACAGGGTCTGGCTATGGCCGTAGAGCTCGATTGCCTCGAACGGCTGGTGCGGCGGATGGCACGAGGCGAAGGAAACGTGGCGGGCGGGATGCCAATCCTGGGTCGCCACGACATGGCCGAAGGCGTGCTGCGCCAGCAGCCAGGCGAGGCCGGGGAGAATCGCATCGCCCTCGGCGCAGGCCAGCGCGCCGCCGGGCATGAAGTCAGGCTGCACATCGACGATCACCAAGGCACTGTGCTCGGCGATGCCGTCGAGGGACTGCAACGCCGGCTGGGTCTGGGTGTGGGGCGTGAACGCGGTCTCGGTCTCCGACGCGGGTTCACTGGCGGCCACCGCACAGGCGGCATCGGTGGTATTGGCGCCGGTTGAGGCGCGGGGTGACGCGAGGCGATCTGACACGCTCTTGGCGGGCACGGGCGGCCTCCCTGATCCGGTATCCACCCTCAGTATCGAAGCGTGCCCGCCAGGGCGCAAGTCGGTGGGGTGCTCGGCCTGTCAGAATGGCCTGGTGACGCGTGAACCATGAGCGCGTTGAGTTGTTCGGCGGGATGTTGCTCGCCTGCCGCTCAGGCCGCCAAGTCGCTGCGCCGCGTCATGACAGTGTCGATCAGTCTCCAGTTGCGGGCCTGCTCGGCGTCCATGAAGTTGTCACGGTCGAGCGCTTTTTCGACGGTTGCCTCGTCCTGGCCACAGTGGTGCGCATAGAGTGCAATCAGCCGGCGCTTGGTTTTCTGGATGTTGGCCGCGTGGATGGCGATATCCGACGCCTGGCCGCGAAAGCCGCCCAACGGCTGGTGGATCACCACCGAGGCGTTGGCCAGCGCCATCCGTCGCCCTGGCTCACCCCCCATCAGCAGGAACGAGGCCGCCGAACAGGCCATTCCCATGCAGAGCGTCGCGACCGGGGCGGTGATGAACTGCATGGTGTCGTAGATGGCGAAGGCACTGGAGACGACCCCGCCAGGGGAGTTGATATAGAAGGAGATCTCCTTTTCAGGATTCTCCGACTCCAGGAACAGTAACTGCGCGCAGATCAGTGCCGCAGAGTCATCATTGACCTCGCCGTTGAGGAACACGATGCGCTCCCTCAGCAAGCGGGAGTAGATATCGAATGAGCGTTCGCCCCGGGAGGACTGCTCCACCACCATGGGAACGAGCTGCAAGCGGCTATTCATGTCGGCTTCTCCGGTGGTGGCGGTCAGGCGGCGAGGGCCCGCGGTGAGTGGTAACTGTCGTTGGCGGCTCGCTGATGCATGACGCCGGGGCGATGCGTCAGACGTAAGCGTGTCCTGTCTGGCGCGAGTGGTTCCAGCTCTATCAGCACCGTCGATTGGGGCTGGTCGGTCGCGGGGTCGTGCCAGGCGAACCAGACGCGTTCGTGCGCCTGCGTTTCGACGATGCGGTAGTCGATCTCGCTGCGTGCAGTGTCGCCACCACCCGGCGCCAAGCCGATCCATCTGGCCAGCAGAGCTGGCGTTGTCACGGCCTTCCAGACCTGTTCGAGCGGATGGTCGAAGTCGCACTCGTGCACGATCTCGGCCTGTCGTGACTCCCGTTCACTCATGATCCATCTCCTCGAGAAGCGTTTGCAGATTGTCGAGACGCTGTGGCCAAAAGCCCTGATAACGCTGGAGCCAGTCGAGCAGCGGCCGCAGGCCGTCTGGGTCGATACGGTAGCGCACCTGTCGCCCCTGGCGGCTGGCCACGATCAGCCCGGCCTTCCTGAGCACGGCGACATGCTGTGACACGGCAGGCTGGGAAATGCCCAGGCCTTGGCGCAGTTCGGTTGCGTTGAGCTCGGCGAGTCGCAGACGGTCGAGTAAGGCCCGACGGTTGGGGTCGGCGAGTGCGTGAAATATCGTGGCTTCGTTCATGTTATTGATATAAGTGAAAACTTATCTTTTCACCCACATCCCTCCCCGTTTGCAGAGAAACCTGAGCTTGTCTGCCTGGGCATCGGTTTATCCAGCTATTTGTCTGTCCAGTCGCTACCGGCTATCCCACGACCTGTCGTCATCCCTACCCAAAAGATAAGCCTGGACTTATCTTTTTGTCAAACGTCACCGCGCCCCTGTCACGGCAGGCTGCCATCAAGGGCTCGAGGGCAGGCTCAGGATGCGATCGTCTTTAGTCAACGTGGCTGTCGCTGCGAATCACAGAGAGAGGCAGGCGATGTGCCTGCCTCTCTCTGGATCTGGACCTAGTCGGCCACCTTCTCCAGCCGGGCGTAGAAGAAGCCGTCGTGGCCGCCTTGGGCAGTCAGCAGCTGGCGGCCGTGGCCGGCGGTCTGGCCCCAGGCGAGGGCTTCGGGAGTGGTGGCGCGGGCGTCCGGGGTGCGTGCCAGGAAGGCAGCGATCTGCTCGGCGTTCTCGGCCGGCAGTACCGAGCAGGTGGCGTAGAGCAGGGTGCCGCCGGGGGCGAGCTGGCGCCACAGGTTGTCGAGCAGGCGTGCCTGCAGCGCGGCGAGTTCGCCGATGTCGCTGGCACGGCGGGTCAGCTTGATGTCCGGGTGGCGGCGGATCACGCCGGTACCCGAGCAGGGGGCATCGAGCAGGATGGCATCGAAGCCCGCGCTCGGCGCTGCGGTGTCGGCGCTTTCCGGGGCATGGCCCAGCGTCTCGGCTAGCGTGGCGCTGCCGGCGTCGAGGGCGCTCAGGCGAGCATCGAGACCGAGCCGCTCCAGGGTGGCACCGACCCGCGCCAGCCGGCCGGGGTCGATATCGCTGGCGGTGAGATCGAGGGTGAAGCGCTCCAGCAGGTGCGCGCTCTTGCCGCCGGGGGCGGCGCAGGCGTCGAAGACCCGGGCGCCGTCGCGACCCTCGAGCGCCGGCGCCAGCAGGTCGGCGCAGAGCTGGGCCGATTCGTCCTGCACGCTGACATCGCCCTCGGCGAAGCCCGGCAACTGATGCACGTCCACCGCCCCGGCGAGCTGAATGCCGTCGGCGGCGTAGTGACAGGCGGTGGCTTCGATACCGGCGGCGCCGAGGCGCTCGAGATAGGCATCGCGGGCCACGCGGCGGCGGTTGACGCGCAGAGTCATGGGGCCGGCGTCGTTGTTGGCCGCACACAGCGCCTGCCAGGCCTCGGGCCAGGCCTGACGCAGCGCCTTGAGCAGCCAGGCGGGGTGCCACAGCGCCACCGGCGGGTCGCGGTCGACCTTGGCCTCGAGTGCCACCGATTCACGCTGGAAGCGGCGCAGGCAGCCGTTGAGTACGCGGGTGGCCCAATCCTTGCCCAGCCCGCGGGCGGCACCGGCGGTCTCGCTGACCGCGGCGTGTGCCGGCACCCGCATGTGCAAGAGCTGGTAGAGCCCCAGCAGCAGCAGTGCCTGGATGTCGCTGTCGCGGCGTTTGAGCGGCTGGCGCAGCAGCTCTGCCGAGAGTGCCTCCAGGCGCGGATAGGCACGGCAGACGCCGAAGCAGAGCGCCTTGACGAAGCCGCGGTCGCGCTCGGCGACCCCCTGGGCGGCGATCTCGGCATCGAGTGAGGCCAGCGAGCCCTCTCCGTTGATCACCGGGACCAGCAGTCTGGCCGCTACGACACGTGCACTGACGCCGCTCATGCGCTTTCTCCCGTCGGGTCTTCCAGGGTTGCCGGCTGGCCGAGGCGCGCTCCGGCGCCGAGCCGCCAGGGCTTGGCGTTGAGCAGGTCACGGGCTGCCAGCGGCTTGCCGCCCGGCAGCTGCAGCCGGGTGACCCGCAGTACCTCGCGGCCTTCGCTGCCACAGGCGATCCGCAGGGCGTCTTCCGCCGGAGCGAGCAGGGTGCCGGGGGGCGTGGCCGCCTGGGCGGTGTCCGCCTCGGCCTCGGCCAGCCACAGGCGTACGCTGTCGCCGTCGAGACGGGTCCAGGCCACCGGCCACGGGTTGAAAGCACGTACCCGGCGTGCCAGTGCCGCGGCGGGCTCGAGGAAGTCGAGTTCGGCTTCGGCCTTGGAGAGCTTGCTGGCGTAGGTGACGCCGTCGGCGGGCTGCGGTGTCGCCGTGAGGCCGGTCTCGCTCAGCGCGTCGAGACCGGCGATCAAGGTCTCACCGCCGAGTGCGGCCAGGGTATCGTGGAGCGTGCCGCCGGTGGTGGTCGTCTCGATCGGCGTGTGCCGCACCAGCAGCATGTCGCCGGTATCCAGGCCGGCATCCATCTGCATCAGGGTGATACCGCTCTCGGCGTCGCCCGCTTCGATGGCACGCTGGATCGGGGCCGCACCGCGCCAGCGCGGCAGCAGCGAGGCGTGCACGTTGAGGCACCCCAGCCGCGGCAGGTCGAGCACCGCCTGCGGCAGCAGCAGGCCGTAGGCGACTACCACCATCACGTCGGCTTCGAACGCGGCCAGCTCCTGCTGCGCCTCGGCGGTCTTGAGCGAGGTCGGCTGGCATACCGGCAGGGCGTGGGTCAGCGCCAGCTGCTTGACCGGGCTCGGTGTCAGCTTGCGCCCGCGGCCGGCAGGGCGGTCGGGCTGGGTGTAGACGGCAACGACCCGGTGGCGCGAGTCGAGCAGCGCCTGGAGGCTCTCGGCGGCGAAGTCGGGGGTGCCGGCGAAGACGATGCGTAGCGATCGGCCGTCGGTGCTGTGGCTCATGCGGCGGGGTTCCTCTCGAAGCACGAAAGGCCGGCGTCACGGTGACGGCCGGCCTCGAACGAAGACTGTCATGGGCGAATCCGGATCAGGCGTCCTGATCCTGCTTGTGGCGCTTCTGCATCTTCTTGAGCACACGGTCGCGCTTGAGCGGCGACAGATAGTCGACGAACAGCACGCCTTCGAGGTGATCGCACTCGTGCTGGATGCAGTGGGCGAGCAGACCGTCGGCATCGAGCTCGTAGGCGTTGCCATCGCGGTCGGTCGCCTTCAGATGGACGCGCAGGGCGCGCGGCACTTCGGCGTAGTAGTCGGGGATCGACAGGCAGCCTTCCTGCAGCGGCTGGCGCTCATCGTCGAGCGCGGTGTAGCTCGGGTTGATCAGCACCAGCGGCGAGCTGCGGTCGTCGCTGACGTCCATGACGATGACGCGCTGATGGACGTCGATCTGGGTCGCCGCCAGACCGATGCCCGAGGCGTCGTACATGGTCTCGATCATGTCGTCGACCAGGGCGCGGATCTCGTCGTCGACCTGCGCCACCGGGGCGGCTTTGGTGCGCAGGCGGGGATCGGGATATTCGAGGATGGTTCTGATGGCCATAGCGTTCTGGGTGCCCGTCGGCGTGTTGACGTAATCCTCTATTGTAGAGCCGCCATGCCGCGTTCTCAAAATCCCGCGATGCGATGTCGCCGGTGTCGGGGGATTCAAGTCCCGCCGGTACGGGCCGATCTATCCCTGACAGGCGCGGCGGTGCCGTGCTCACGATATCCAGCGGCAGGAATTCAGCGATGGCGATCAGCCCCCGGCTCTCATCCACTCGGTTCGTCCGCCGGCTGGCGTCATCGGTACTGGTGGGGGCGCTTTTGCTGTTCACGCTGGCAGGGCCGGGCGCCGTGCCGGCGCTGGCCTATACCCTCAAGCCCGATGCCCCGAGTCGCTACCAGGTGCGCCCGGGTGACACGCTGTGGGGCGTGGCGGCGCGCTTTCTCGAAGATCCCTGGTCCTGGCGCGAGTTGTTGCGACGCAACCCCGGGGTGGCCGGGCCCGAACAGCTCTATCCCGGCGATGTATTGGTACTGAAAACCCACGCCGGCGAACCCAGTATCGGCGTCGAGCGCGCCCGCGGCGGGACGGTCAGGCTCTCGCCCCAGGTGCGCCGGGCGCCGGTGCGTGAGGCGCTGCCCAGCCTGCCGCTGGAGCGGGTGCGGGTGTTCCTGAAGGCCTACCGGATCGTCGATCCTGCTCTGCTGGCGTCGGCGCCGCAGGTGGTGGCGGGGCAGGGCGGTCGCCTGCTCAGCGGTGCGGGGGACCGGCTCTACGCCCAGGGGCGGCTGCCGCCGGCGGGCACGCGTCTGGGCATCTACCGCGCGGGAGACGACTACCGCGACCCCGCTGACGGCACGCCCCTGGGGCGGGAGCTGCAGCGCCTGGGCGAGGCGCGGGTGGTGCAGCGCCATGATGATGTCAGCGAGCTGGAAGTGCTCGACGCCGGACGCGAGATACGCGCCGGGGATACCCTGCTGACGCTGGATGACGGCGGCATCACCACCGAGTTCGTGCCGCGCGCGCCGACCTCGCCGGTGACCGCGACGCTGCTCGCGGTGCCCGGCGGGGTGCGATTCATCGGCCGTGACGACGTGGTGGCGATCGACCGCGGACGTGCCGACGGCCTCGAACCGGGGCATGTGCTGCAGGTGATGCGCCAGGGCGAGCGGGTGCGCGCCGCCGACGGCAATGGCTGGATCATCCTGCCGGACCACGAGGCGGGCGCGGTGATGGTGTTCCGGGTCTTCGATCATCTCGCCTATGCGCTGGTGATGCGGGCTTCCGAGGCGCTGGCGGTGGGGGATCGGCTGACCACGCCCCAGGCGCTCGGCGCCAGCGTGGCGCGTACGGAGGCACGGTGAGTTCGGCGTCCCCCACGCTGCGTGACTGGCTGGCGCTGGCCGCGTTGCCCGGGCTTGGCCCTGCACGGCTGGCTCCGCTGCTGCAGCGCTGGCGTGAGCCCGAGGCGCTAGCCTGGCCGCAGGGCTGGCTGGCGGCGCTACCGGCCACACTGGCCCAGCCATTGCGGCTGTGGCTCGATCACCCGGCGCGCAGCCCGTTGGAGGGCGCGGTTGCCGCGGCCCTGGCGTGGCAGGCCGAAAGCCCGCGCCACCATCTGCTGCATCCGGCCCATTCCGACTGGCCCACGCTGCTCGATCAGCTCCCCGACCCGCCGCTGGTGCTGTGGGCCAAGGGCGACCTGAGCGCGCTGGCGCCACCGGCGATTGCCGTGGTGGGCACGCGCAAGCCGACTCGTGAAGGGCGCGACAACGCTGCGGACTTCGCGCGGGAACTGATCGCACGCGGCTTCGGCGTGGTCAGCGGCATGGCGCTGGGTATCGATGGCATCGCCCAGCACACGGCGCTGCAGGCGGGCGGAGCTACCGTCGGCGTGCTCGGCTGCGGCGTCGACGTGATCTATCCGCCACGCCACGCCGGGCTCTACCGCGATCTGCTGGCGGGGCGCGGCCTGCTGCTCTCGGAGCATCCGGCCGATACTGTGGCGCATCCGCGCTTCTTTCCGCGGCGCAATCGTCTGATCACCGGGCTGGCCCGGGGCGTGCTGGTGGTAGAAGCCGCGGAGAAGAGCGGCTCGCTGGTCAGCGCACGCCTGGGCCTCGAACAGGGGCGGGAGGTGTTCGCCCTGCCGGGCTCGATCCACAACCCCCAGGCCAGCGGCTGCCTGCGGCTGATCCAGCGCGGCGAGGCAGCACTGGTGCGCGACATCGACGATCTGCTGGCAGAGCTGGGTCACTGGTCGCCGATACCGGCCGACGATGCGCTGGAAACGGCGCCATCCGTGACCGCACCGACACCGCTGGAGAGAGCAGGGCCTGCGGCCGGGCCGAATGCTGGTGTGCTGGCGCAACTGAGCGACACCCCGACGCCGATCGACGTGCTGGTCGCGGCGTGCGGCGAGTCCGTGGCCACGCTGCAGCTGGCGCTGCTCGAACTCGAGCTGGAGGGGCGGGTGGCGCAGACCGCGGGTGGCTGGGTACGCCGCCGCGCTTGAACGTCGGCTAGATAGGGGCCGCGTACGGCCTCCGGACGGTGGACCGTCCGGAGGCCGTTCACGTTGGGTGTTTTGATGAATCGCGCGGCTCAGGGGGTCTCGGGGCCGCTCCACATCTGCAGGTGATTGTGCCGGGCGTGGGCCTTCTGTTCGTCGCTCAGATGCCAATTGTTTTGATAGAGCGCACCCTCCCAGGCGCCATAGGCGGGGTTGGGCAGCACGATGTAGCGGCTGCCGAAGGCGTCCGGCTGGGCCTCGACGGCGGCGCGCCGGGCTTCGGCGGTGTCACGGTCGAAACCGGCGGAGAAGTCGCCCAGATTGTCGCCCATCAGCAGAATCACCCAGTGCGACTGTGCCACCCGCTGGCGGCGGGCGCTCTTGTCACTGCTCTTTGCGCGTGGCAGGAAGTGCGCCTCGTCGGCGTCGGGGAAGCCGACCTGGCGCAGATTGCGTAGCGTGGCCTGGGTCTCTTCGGCGCGCCGGTTGGTGATATAGAACACCTCCACCCCGCGCGAGGCGGCGTAGTCGAGAAACGCCTTGGCGCCAGGCATCGCCCGGGCGCTGGCCTTGTCCACCCACTGCTGCCAGGTAGCGCTCTGGTAGTCCTGACCGCTGGCGATCAGCCACGCTTCGTAGGGGGTGTTGTCGAGCACCGTCTCGTCGACATCGACCACGATCGCCGGCGGGCGCTGCTGCCCGTCGGAGGCGGCCAGGGCACGGTCGAGATTGCGCCGCGCGAGATTGAACGCCTGGTGGCTCAGCGCGGCGTACTCGCCGGAGGTCTGCATCCATAGTGTCGCCATCACCAACTGATCGGAGAGCGCGGGCGCCGGCGGCTGGCTCGTCTGCTGGGCCGGCTGCTGGGCGCAGGCGCTGAGGCCGCCGGCGCAGACCAGGCCGAGCAGGGCGAGAGAGAGGGGCGATCGAGTCATCTTGGGCTCCTGAGACAAGGTGGAAGTCGATGTGACGCCAGCGCGGGCTGTCGCGCTGCCTGCCGCTTCACTATGGCCGGCGCAAGCCGCTGGCGCCATTCTCGCCGCCCGGCGTGGCGGGGTGCGACGCTCGGGCGCGGGGGCACTATAGAGGCGTCGTGTTACCATCGCCGCAGCTTGAATACGGCAACTCGAGGAAGCGGAGATGTCAGAGTGGGCCGCCGCAATCGCGGCGCTGGAACAGGGGGGCGTGATCGCCTACCCCACCGAGGGCGTCTGGGGTCTGGGCTGTGACCCGGACGACGCCGATGCGCTGGCACAGGTGATCGCGCTCAAGGGGCGCGCCAGCGACAAGGGCTTGATTCTGATCGCCGGCAGCCTGGCGCAGCTGGCGCCGTGGCTCGACGGGCTCGACGCCGAGCAGCGAGGGCGCCTGGCAGCCAGCTGGCCCGGGCCCAATACCTGGCTGATCCCCGACAACGGGCGCGCCCAGCCGCTGCTGCGCGGCAACCACACTACCCTGGCGGTGCGGGTCAGTGACCATCCGCTGGTGCAGTCGCTATGTGCTGCCTGGGGCGGGCCGCTGGTCTCCACCTCGGCCAACCGCGCCGGCGAGGCGCCAGCGATGAGCGCGCAGGCGGTGCGCGAGACCTTCGGCGACGCCGTGGCGGCGATCGTCGACGGCCCTCTGGGGGGCCGCGATCGCCCCAGCACGATTCGCGACCTGCTCAGCGACCGGGTCCTACGCCCCTGAGCCGGGCGGCTGTCATACGCTGCGCCGAGTCCGCCTGACAGCCGCCATCCGCCCCTTGGCAGCCGGCGCCCTATTTTCCGTTCCCCGCAGAAGGACATCGACCATGGCACATTCGCACCTCGATAGCGTCAAGACCTACCTGCTCTCGCTGCAGGACTCCCTGTGCGACTCGCTCGCGGCGCTGGATGGCGGCAAGGTTTTTGCCGAGGACTCCTGGGAGCGCGCCGAGGGCGGCGGTGGGCGCAGTCGGGTGATCGAGGAGGGCGCGCTGTTCGAGAAGGGCGGGGTCAACTTCTCTCATGTTTACGGTGCCGAGCTACCCGCTTCGGCCACCGCCGCCCGCCCCGAGCTCGCCGGGCGCAGCTTCCACGCCGTGGGGGTCTCCTGGGTGCTGCACCCGCGCAACCCGCACATCCCCACTTCCCACGGCAACGTGCGCTTCTTCATCGCCGACAAGCCCGGCGAGGTGCCGGTGTGGTGGTTCGGCGGCGGCTTCGACCTGACGCCCTACTATCCCTACCTGGAGGATGCCCAGCACTGGCATCAGGTAGCCCAGCGCGCCTGCGAGCCATTCGGGGAGTCGGTCTATCCGCGCTTCAAGGCGTGGTGCGACGACTACTTCTTCCTCAAGCATCGCAACGAGACCCGCGGCGTCGGCGGGCTCTTCTTCGACGATCTCAACGAGTGGCCGTTCGAACAGTGCTTTGCCTTCCAGCGTGCGGTCGGCGACAGCTTCCTCGACGCCTATCTGCCGATCGCCGAGCGCCGTCGCGAGACCCCCTTCGGGGAGCGCGAGCGTGAGTATCAGTCGTTCCGTCGCGGGCGCTACGTCGAGTTCAATCTGGTCTGGGACCGGGGTACCCTGTTCGGGCTGCAGAGCGGTGGGCGTACCGAGTCGATCCTGATGTCGATGCCGCCGATCGCGCGCTGGCAGTATCAGTGGACCCCGGAGCCGGGTAGCCCGGAGGCGCGCCTGCTCGCCTATCTCCAACCCCACGACTGGCTGAACGTCACCCAGGAGCCGCAACCCGCATGAGCGATCGTTACGCTGTCTTCGGCAACCCCATCGGCCACTCGAAATCGCCGCGCATTCATGCTGCCTTCGCCGCGCAGACCGGCGAAGCGGTGGTTTACGAGGCGATCGAGGCACCCGCTGATGACTTCGCCGGCGCCTGGCGCGCCTTCGTCGCCGCCGGTGGCCGTGGCGCCAATGTGACCGTACCGTTCAAGCAGGATGCCTTCGCCCTGGCCGAGGTGCACACGCCGCGCGCGCACCTCGCCGGTGCGGTGAACACCCTGTGGCTGGACGCCGATGGCCGGGTGCGCGGCGATACCACCGATGGCGTCGGCCTGGTGCGCGATCTGCAGGCCCACGCCGCCCCGCTGGCGGGCGCGCGGGTGCTGCTGCTGGGGGCGGGCGGCGCCTCCCGCGGGGTGATCCAGCCGCTGCTCGAGGCGGGTGTGGATACGCTGCGCGTGGCCAATCGCACTCCGGCCAAGGCGCAGGCACTGGCGGCGCTGTTCGCCGGCAGCGGGCGGGTCGACGGCTGCGGCTTCGAGGCGCTGGAGGGTGACTTCGATCTGGTGATCAACGCCACCAGTGCGAGCCTCGCCGGCGAGTTGCCGCCGCTACCGGAGACACTGTTCGCATCCGAGGCGCTGGCCTACGACATGATGTACGGCGCCGAGCCCACGGTGTTCCTGCGCTGGGCCGAAGCGCGCGGCGCGCGCACGCTGGATGGCCTGGGCATGCTGCTCGAGCAGGCCGCGGAGTCGTTCTGGCTGTGGCGTCAGGTGCGCCCGGAAACCGCGGCGCTGCGTGAGAGGCTGCGCGCCGAACTGTGAGGCCGCGCGAGGCTGCCGGTAGCGGCGTCGCACGCTGCGCCCAGTCAGTCGTTCGAGATCGCACGTCCGTAGCGCATCGTTGGATAGCAGATAACAGATAACAGATAGCAGACGGCCGCCGCCGGAGGATTCCGGCGGCGGCCGTTGTCGTGACCAGTTGGGGTTGCCTGGAATCACGCCTTGCAGTTGGGCCGCCGCCCGGCCGCCTTGGCCTGTTCGTAGCGCGGTACCGCTTCGTCGAGACGATTCTTCAACCCACTCATGCGCTGGTCGTTGCTGGGGTGGGTCGACATCCACGCCGGCGGCTCGCCCTGGCTGTTGGCGGCCATGTTCTGCCACAGTTTGAGGCTGGCGCGGGGGTCGAATCCGGCGTCCGCCATCAGATCCAGACCCACCAGGTCGGCTTCCGACTCCTGCTTGCGCGAGAACGGCAGGATCACGCCGTACTGCGCCCCGGCCCCCAGCAGCCCCATCACCTGTTCGCCGCCGGCGCCCTGTAGCCCGGCAGCGCTCTGCAGCACCGAGAGTCCGGTCTGGGTGGCGGCCTGGGTGGAGACCCGCTCGTTGGCATGATGTGCCAGTACGTGGCCGACCTCGTGGCCGATCACCGCGGCTAGCTGGTCCTGATTGGTGGCGACCTTGAGCAGCCCGGTATTGACACCGATATAGCCGCCGGGCAGGGCGAAGGCGTTGGCGCTGTCATCCTTGAACAGCTTCACCTGCCACTTGCCGATACCGTCGCTGGCCGGCACCTGGGCGGTGATGGCGTCGGCCACGCACTGCACGTAGCGCGCCTGGGCACCGCCCACCGTGGGCAGCTGCTGCTCGTACTGGCTGAAACTCTGTTTGCCCATCTGGGCCAGCTCGTCATCGGAGTAGAAGGCGAGCTGGTTGCGTCCCATAGGCGAAGTGCTGCAGGCGCTGAGCAGCGCCGCGACGCCGAGAACGCCCAAGGCGCGGCGCGAGAGGGGGAGTGACATGCGGGTCTCCGAATACGAGTCTGGCGTTATCGTTGCTGTCTTGGCTGACGTCGAGGGTGGTCTGGCGGTGCCCTATCCGGCCCTACGCTGCGCATCAGCCCGTCCAAGATACCCGGCCTGCCGGGGCGGTCAACCAGTGCGCCTCCGTGGGCCGCGGTTGCCGACCCCGGACCGGCTTCTGGGTCACTGCGTGGGCGTCTCGATGGGCTCCGAGCCGCTCTCTCCACCGACATCGAGTTGCACGGTCGGGGCGGAGACCACCCGGGCCAGCGCCGGCGGCAGGGCCGGGGTCAGGCTGAGCCGGCTGCCCGGCGGGAGTTCGCCGCTGGTACTGAGACGGCGCGCTAGATCGAGCAGCGAAGCGACCTTCTGTGCGCGGCTGGGCAGGGCGTCGATGCCGCGCGGTTCGAGCGCCGCCGGCAGTGTCACCGTGGTGGTCTCACCGCCGCGCAAGGGCACCGGCTGATCGAACTCACCGGCCACCGCTTCGGCCCCGGGCACCTGGAGTTCCCAAGAGAAGCCCTGGAGCTCGATCGCCGGTGCGTTGGCGGGCAGCGAGAGCGCCAGCGGCAGGTCGATGTTCACCGGCAGCCCGGCCAGGGCCAGGCCCGAGTTCAGCAGGGTTCGTTCGTCGATGCCTGCGAGGCCGGGGGCGAAGTGGTAGTTGCCGATACGCACGTTATCGACGCCGAGCGAGGAGAGCGCGATACGCCCGAGCAGGACGCCGAGTTGGGGCAGGGCAAGGCAGCCGCCGAGCAGGGAGAGCAGCAGTAGAACGCAGGCAAGGCGGGCACGAGACGTCATCGTCTCTCCTCGAAGGGAGTCATGGGGGCGCGCGTGGCCGGGCCGACTGGACCCGGCGGCGCGCGCGGCACAAGATACGCCCATCGTGGCGATTGGCAATCCCCGCCAGCGCCGGACCCGCAATATCGACCCGAGGAGATTCGAGAGATGGATGGAGAGCTGGCCCAACGGCTGAGCCGACTGCTGGAGCGTGTCGAGGCGTGGCTACCCGAGCAGCCCCCGGCGGTGGATTGGACCCGCGACGTGGCGGCGCTGTGGCAGTCGCATCCGTTGGGCGGTCAACTGGTGCCGGTGGCGCCGCGGGATGCGGTGGGACTCGACGATCTGATCGGCGTGGCGCGTCAGAAGCGGGCGCTGGTCGACAACACCCGCGCCTTTCTGCAGGGGCGCCCGGCCAACCATGCGCTGCTGTGGGGCGCCCGCGGCAGCGGCAAGTCGTCGATGGTGCGCGCGCTGCTCAACAGCCTGGCCGGCGAGGGGCTGCGCCTGATCCAGGTCGATCGCCACGATCTGGTGGCGCTGCCGCTGCTGGTCCAGCGCCTGCGCGATCATCAGCACCGCTTCGTGGTCTACTGCGACGACCTCTCCTTCGAGGGCAGCGACGATGCCTACAAAGCGCTCAAGAGCGTGCTCGATGGCACCTTGACCGGGCCGCCGGAGAACGTGCTGCTCTACGCCACCTCCAACCGCCGCCATCTGCTGCCGGAGTCGATGGCCGACAACCAGCAGACCCAACTGGTCGACGGCGAGCTGCACCATGGCGACGCGGTGGAGGAGAAGATCTCCCTCTCCGACCGTTTCGGTCTGTGGCTGGCGTTCCACCCCTTCGATCAGCAGGCCTATCTCGAGGCGTGCCGCCACTGGGTCGAGCATCTCGGCGGCGCCGATGCCTGGCATGAGGCGGCGCGTGCCGAGGCGCTGCGCTATGCCACTTTGCGTGGGGTGCGTAGCGGCCGTGCGGCGTGGCAATTCGCCTGTCAGTGGGTGGGAACCGAGGCTATTCGCCAAATGCAATATCAGTAAGATGCGTTAAGCTTTTCGCCAGGGCATTTCTCTCGCGAAAAAGTCTGAGGGACGTGCTCATACTTTTTCAGCGCTGATGAGAGGTCCTGGGTGAAAGTCTTGCGTTTACCGTTGCTGACGACCTTGCTGGGAAGTGTGCTGCTGACGGCATTCTTCGGTTTCATGCTGACCCAGGCACTGCACAATGATCGCGAGGCGTTCCAGCGCGATCTGGCGTTCCAGTCCCAGGAGCAGGGCATCACGGTCAGTGCGACCCGCGCCGGGCTCGAGCGCCGGGTCCAGGTGCTGGCCACCACCTTGGTGGCCGACCCGGTGGTCCGTGGGCTCATGGCGCAAGCTGCGCAGGCGTCCTCGCCGGACCAGCTGGCGACGCTTCGAGAGCGCCTGCGCGACAACATCGGACCCTACTGGCAGTCGCTGCGGGCTGGCGGTGCCCTGGAGCTCAATGTCTTCCTGCCCGGGGCGGATGATCGTCATCCGTTTCTGCACACCGAGCCCCCTGGTGTGGAACGGGAGAGCATCGCGGACAGCGACTATCTGTTGCAGCAGAGCGCGGCTACCGGGGAGCCGGTCTTCGGCATCGAGTTCGACGGTGAGCGGGCGACCACGGCTGCCATCGCGCCCATCAGGGCGCCTGATGGCGAGAATGGCGGTCAGCTCGTCGGCTTGCTGGAGGTGGAGTTCGGCCTGGTCGCCAATGTCGAACAGCTCTCGGAGCAGCTGGAGAGCGGTGTCGCCGTTCTCGCGCGCCAAGGGGGCAAAAATGGCGGTCAGATATCGTGGCGGGTGAATGAAAGCTCCGACGCGAGCATTGCCGACTGGCTCGATCAATATCGCTTCCCAGACGTGAGGACGCGGGCCGACTGGCGAATCGTCGATGGACGTGAGCACCATCACTATCTGCTGACGCTGTTGCCGGTGAGCCGGAGCGGCGACGAGCGCTCGCAGGTCGTGGCGGCGATCGCCATCTGGAAGGACGTCAGCGCCCAGTATCATCACCGCCATCAGCAGGTGGTCGCCACCTGGCTGCGCTGGGGGGTGGCCTGGCTGATTGCCGAAGCCTGCCTGCTGCTGCTGCTGTGGGGCACGCGCCGGGTCACCCGCGAGACCATGTTGTATCACCAGCAGCGCCTGGAGCAGCAGAAGCGTTCACTGGTCGCGGTCAATCAGAGCCTAGAGGCGCAGAAGGAGGCGCTGCAGACGCTCAACGACATCGCCGCGCTGCAGGAGACCTCGTTTCCGCTGCTGATGGAGCGCGCGCTCAAGATGGGCGCGGCGCATCTCGACCTGCCATTCGCGGTCGCCAACCAGATCGATGGCGAGGATTACATCATCCAGGCCGGCTATTCGCCGGACAATCGCTTCGCGCGTGGGCAGGTACTGGAGACCCGCGATACCTACTGTAGTGAGGTGGTGGCGAGTAACGACGTGGTGGCGTTCTCCGATGCCGACGCCGAGGGCTGGCGCGATCACCGCTGCCGCCGGTTGTTCGGGCTGAAGAGCTACATCGGCGCGCCGATCTGGGTCCACGGCGAGCGCTTGGGTGCGCTGGCGTTCAGCGGCGACAGCGTGCGCGGGCGTCCGTTCGACGAGGCCGACCGCGAGTTCGTGCGCCTGCTGGCGCGCTGGGTCGGCGGTACCCTGATGCGCTGGCAGGAGGTCGAAGCGCGCGAGGAGCTATCCGGGCGTCTGGCCAAGATCGCCTCCCAGGTTCCCGGGCTGATCTACCAGTATCATCAGGATCTCGATGGACACCCCTCGTTTCCCTACGCCAGCGAGGCGATACGCGCCTATTACGGTGTGACGCCGGAGGAGGCCAAACAGGATGCCACCCAGGTCTTCGAGCGCATCGTGCCGGAAGACAGAGATCTGCTGGTGGAGTCGATCAGCGAGTCGGAGAAGAATCTGACCCCGTGGCACTGCGAGTATCGCGTGCAAAAAGCCAATGGTGACGTCATCTGGCTGTCGGGGCAGTCGGTGCCCGAACGCGAGGAGGATGGCAGCACCACCTGGCACGGCTTCCTGCACGATATCACCGAGCGTAAGCATAACGAACGCTTGAAGGGGGAGTTCATCTCCACCGTCAGCCATGAGCTGCGCACCCCGCTGACGTCGATCTCCGGGTCGCTGGGTCTGATTCAGGGGGGGGCCCTGGGCGAACCACCGGAGAGCATGCGTTCGATGTTGGCGGTGGCGCATGGCAACGCCAAACGGTTGATCCTGTTGATCAACGACCTGCTCGACATGGAGAAGCTGGTCGCCGGCAAGATGACGTTCCAGATGCAGGAACAGCCGCTGATGCCGCTGATCGACCAGGCGATCGAGTCCAATCAGGCCTACGCCGATCAGTTCAAGGTTCACTATGTGGTCACCGAGCGCATGGAGCGAACCGATGTGAACGTCGATGCCATGCGCCTGCAGCAGGTCATGAGCAACCTGCTCTCCAATGCCGCCAAGTTCTCGCCCCCGGACATGCAGGTGGAGATCCGGGTCGAACCGATCGGCGAGCGCGTACGGGTCAGCGTGATCGATCACGGCCCGGGTATCCCCGAAGCGTTCCACGATCGCATCTTCCAGAAGTTCTCCCAGGCCGACGCGTCCAGCACGCGCAAGCAGGGAGGCACCGGTCTGGGCCTGGCGATCACCCGGGAACTGGTCGAGCGGATGCGCGGTTCGATCAGTTTCTTCTCCGAAGAGGGCCAGGGGGCGTGTTTCTTCTTCGAGTTGCCGCGGATCGAGCGCCAGTCGGCAGACCAACCCGAGGTGGCGCTGCCGATGCCGGCGACCATCGCCGAGATGCCTGTCGATCCCGCCTCGCGACTGCTGATCGTCGAAGACGATCCTGACACCGCGCTGCTGCTGGCGATGATGGTACGGCGCTGGGGCTATCAGGCCGAGATAGCGCATACTCTGGAAGAGGCGCTAGGCTGGGTCGAGCGACGTAGCTTCGACGCCATCACCCTCGATCTGATGCTGCCCGACGGTAACGGGCTGACACTGCTGCGTCAGTTGCGCGATCAGCCGGCCACGCGGGAGCTGCCGGTGCTGGTGGTGTCGGCGATCGCCGAGGAGGGGCAGCTGGAGATCGGCGGCCAGCTCAAGGCGGTCGACTGGCTGGCCAAGCCGTTCGACGAACAGCGCCTGTCCAGTGCGCTGCAGGGTTCGCTCACTGCCGTCCCGCGGCGGGCGCGCATCATGCACGTGGAGAGCGATGCCGAGTTGACCCGGCGGGTTGCCGGTCAAGTCGCTGCGAGCATGACGCTGGACGTGGCACGCTCGGTGGCCGAGGCGCGCTACCTGCTCGATAGCAACGAATACGGCTTGATCTCGCTCGACCTGACCGAGAACCACGGACCGGGCTGGGAGATCATTCCGCTGCTCAGCCAGCTGCCGCACCACCCGGCGGTGATCATCCTTTCCGAGCAGGCATTGGCGCCGACCCTGCTTGGCCGGGTCGACACCGCGATCGCGCGGCCCGGGCTCTCCGCCGAGGCGCTGCGCGAAGCCTTCGACCGCCAGCTGCAGGGACATCGAGCTGACGGCAACGACACACAGGGAGAGAGCTGACATGCAAGCGTTACATCGTGTCCTGCATGTCGAGGACGATCCGTCGATTCAGGAAGTGGCGCGGATCGCCCTCGAAGTGGTTGGCGGTATGGAGGTCGCCAGCTGCGACAATGGCCAGTCGGCACTGGACAAGGCCGCCGAATGGCAGCCGGATCTGATCCTGCTGGACGTGATGATGCCCGGCATCGATGGCCCCACGACGCTGGGTAAATTGCGCGAGCAGGCCGAGACGCGCGAGATCCCGGTGATCTTCATGACCGCCAAGGTGCAGCCCAGCGAGCTGGATCACTACCGCGCCATCGGGGCGCTCGATGTGGTGATCAAGCCGTTCGATCCGATGACGCTGGCGGCCCAGCTGCGTGAGATCTGGGAGCGCTCGGATGCAGGGTGAAGAGGTTCAAAGGCGTCTGGCGGCGCTGCGTGAGCAGTACGCCGAGCGTATCGGCAACGATCTGCAGACGCTGATGGCGCAGGCGCGGGAGCTCGCCGCACGCCAGCGCGCGGTCGAGCCCGAGGCGCTGGAGTCGCTGCGCCACGGGCTGCATCGCATCGCCGGCTCCGCGGGGACCTTCGGCTATCCGGCGCTGGGGCAGGAAGCGCGCGAGATGGAGCTGTGGGTACAGACCGTGCTGGAGACCGCAGTGGCGCCCACGTCGCCGATGCTGACCACGCTGCATGACCGTCTTTCGGGTAGCTACCGGCTGCTCGAGAACAGCGCTACGGCGTCGGTGGCAGAGCCACAGGCGGACTACGAGCTGGTGAGCGGCGAGCGTGCGATTCGGATCGCGATCATGGCCGAGGGCGACACGCATGGGTTACTGCAGTCACTGAGTGGCTTTGGCTACGACTGCCGCTGTCTGACCGAGATCGAGGAGTGGCGTTCGTGGCGGCCCGACGTGGTGATCATCGACACGGCCCATGTCGAGCCCGCCGTATGGCAAGCCAGTGTCGCCGAGGTACCCAGTGCGATGCGGGTACTGCTCAGCGATGACGGGAGCTTCGACGCCCGCCTGCAGGCCGTGCGCGCCGGCGCTCAGGGCTTCTTTACCCACCCCCTCGACGTGCCGGCGCTGGAACGGCGTCTGCGCCATCTGGTCAGCCTGCCGCAACAGGACCCTTACCGGGTGCTGATCGTCGACGACGATGTCGAGCTGGCCGAACATTTCCGCCTGACGCTGAAGGTGGCCGGCATCGAGTCGCGGGTGATCGACCAGCCCAGTGACGTGCTACGCGGCCTGCGCGAGTTCGTGCCCGATCTGGTGCTGATCGACATCAACATGCCGGGCTGCTCGGGAACGGAACTGGCGCGGTTGATCCGCTTCGACGACGACTGGCTGCGTATCCCGCTGATCTATCTCTCGGCGGAGTCGGATGCCGAGCGCCAGGCCCAGGCGCTGGCCCAGGCCGGTGATGACTTTCTGGTCAAGCCGATCTCAGACGTGGCGCTGACCGCGGCGGTGACTGCGCGCGCCCAGCGCTCGCGGCAGTTGAGCCAGGCACTGGCCCGAGACGGCCTGACCGGGCTGATCAAGCACCCGGCGATCAAGGAACTGATCGAGATCGAGCAGTCACGCACCCAGCGCAGCGGCGCCGAGGCGTGTGTGGTGATGATCGATATCGACCGCTTCAAGTCGATCAACGACACCTACGGCCACGGCACCGGCGACTACGTGATCCGCCTGCTCGCCAACCTGCTGCGCCAGCGCCTGCGTCGGGTCGATCATGTCGGCCGTTACGGCGGCGAGGAGTTCGTGGCGGTGCTGCCGGCGTGCTCGCTGGACAACGCGTGTGAGGCGATCGAGCGTATCCGCGAGAGCTTTGCCCAGATGGAGTGCGTGGCGGGGAAGGCCGTGTTCCATGCCACCTTCAGCGCTGGCGTGGCGAGCACCTTCGACTGGGCGGACGCCGGCGCGCTGCTGGAGGCTGCCGACCGCGCCATGTACGAAGCCAAGCAGAGCGGGCGCAATCGGGTATGCGTGGCCCGCGACACCAGCGTCTAGGCATATCTGAAAACTAGACATCTCTGAAAAACAGCACGCGTCGGTGCTGCGAAGCCGATCTGCGGCGGCACGCTGAGAAGCGTGCCGCCGCTAGGTGCTGGGCCTCAGCGGCGGTTCTTGCGCGCTTCCTTGGTCCGACTGAGCTGACGCGCGCGTGCCTTTTCACGGTCGCTGGCGTCGCTGTTCTTGTCGTAGGGGTTGTCGCCGGAGCGGAACTCGAAGCGGATCGGCGTACCGCGCACCTTGAGCACCTTGCGGAAGGTGTTGGTGAGATAGCGCTTGTAGGCTTCCGGGAGCGCCGATGTCTGGTTGCCGTGGACGACGATGATCGGCGGGTTGCTGCCCCCCTGGTGGGCCATGCGCAGCTTGATCCGGCGGCCGTTGATCAGTGGCGGCTGATGCTCGCTGACCGCGTCCTGCAGAATGGTGGTCAGACGGTTGGTCGACCAGTGGCTGTTGGCGCTGGCGAAGGCCTTGTCGACCGACTTGTAGAGATCGCCCACCCCGGTACCGTGCAGCGCCGAGATGAAGTGCAGATCGGCGTAGTCGGCGAAACCGAGGCGGCGCTTGATATCCGAGCGCATCTTCTCGCGCGCCTCCTGCTCCAGCCCGTCCCACTTGTTCACCGCCAGCACCAGCGCCCGGCCGCTCGACAGCACGTAGTCGAGCAGGTGCAGATCCTGTTCCACCAGGCCGCTGCGGGCGTCGAGCACCATGATCGCGACATGGCACTCCTTGATCGCTTCGAGCGTCTTGACGATCGAGAACTTCTCGGCGGTGAGGGTGACGTTCTTGCGCCGCCGGATACCCGCGGTATCGACCAGCACGTAGGGCTTGCCGCGGCGCTCGAAGGGGATCTCGATGGCATCGCGGGTGGTACCGGCCTCGTCGAACACCACCACCCGATCTTCGCCCAGCATGCGGTTGACCAGGGTCGACTTGCCCACGTTGGGGCGGCCGATCACGCCGATGTGCACGCCGGGGTGGCCGCCCTGGGGGCCAGCCAGCGGGTCACGCGCGGGGAACGGCTCGAGCACTTCGTCGATCAGCGTGGTGACGTTGCGCCCGTGGGAGGCGGCGATCGGCCGCGGATCGCCAAGACCCAGCCCCCAGAAGTCGGCCATGCCGATCTGTTCGTCGATGCCGTCGGTCTTGTTGACCACCAGCCAGGTCTTCTTCTGATTCACCCGCAGGTGATTGGCGATCGCCTGATCCGCCGGCATCAGCCCGGCGCGGGCATCGACCAGAAACAGCACGATATCGGCTTCGTCGATGGCGGTGAGCGACTGCTCCGCCATGGCGGCATCGATGCCTTGCTCGTCGCCACTGATACCACCGGTATCGATGACGGTGTAGGCCTTGTCGCCGAGCTGGCCGTTACCGTACTTGCGGTCGCGGGTGAGGCCGGGGAAATCGGCGACCAGCGCGTCGCGCGAGCGCGTCAGGCGATTGAACAGCGTCGACTTGCCGACATTGGGGCGGCCAACCAGGGCGATAACGGGGGTCATGGCGATTCGCAAACGAGCAGCGGAAGAATGGCGCCGGCGCGGGATAGGCGTACGGCGACGTCAGGGTTGGGCGAGGGCAAAGATGCACTTCGACTCGCGTTCTGGCGCGATTCTAGCATAGACCGCCGCCCGGCACAGACCGCGATCCTGCGTCGCGGCGCCGGACGTCACGCCGAGCCCCAGACGACGACGGCCCCGTTTGAGCGGGGCCGTCGTCAGGACGCAGAGCGCGCGTCTCAGGGTTTGACGGTCTTGAGGTCGTAGGCGACCAGGCGGCCGTCGTTGGCATAGACGTAGAGACGCTTGTCGCCGGTCAGCAGGGGCAGGGTGAGGCCGCTGCCGCTGACGTGGACACGCCCGCTCATCTCGCCGGTGGTGGCGTCGAGCAGATGCACGTAGCCCTGATAGTCGCCCACCGCGATATTGCCGTCGACGAAGGCCGGCGAGGTCAGCCAGCGCCCTTCGAGGGTGTCGGCGTCCCACATCACCCGGCCGGAGTCGGCCTCGATGGCGAGCACGTGGCTGGCGGCATTGACCGTGAACAGGTAGTTGCCCACCACCAGCGGGGTCAGATAGCTCGACTCCTTGCGCTCCCACAGCACCTTGCCGGAGGTCGCTTCGAGCGCCACCAGGCGGCCGTTGTAGCTGGTCACGAACAGACGCCCGTCGCGGGTCAGCACCGGCTGGCCGTCGAGATCGACCAGCTGGTCGACTTCGGTACGGCCCTGGGGCACGGCCACGCGCATGTCCCACAGCGGCTGGCCGCTACGGTTGTCCAGGGTGACCAGACGGCCATTGGCGAAGCCGGCGAAGGTGACCGGGTCGATGGTCCGCGGCGTGCCGGTGCCGCGCAGGGTCAACGCCGGCATCGAGCTGGAGTAGACCCACTTCTCCTGGCCATCGGCGCGGTCGAGCGCGGTCACTGCGCCGTCGACGCTCTGCGCGATCACCAGCTGGCTGTTGACCTGGGGCGGCGCCAGCACTTCGCTGGAGACCCGTGAACGCCAGGCGATGCTGCCGTCGGTGCGATCCACCGCCAGGACTTCGCCGTTGCGGGTGCCCAGATAGAGGCGGCCCGGATCGGCGCCGATACCGCTGGAGATCGGCGTGCCGAGCTCCACTTCCCATTGGGTATCACCGCTGTCGGTGTCGATCGCGCGCAGGTCGCCGGTCTGGTCGACGGCGTAGATGGTGCCGCCATCGACCAGCGGGGTCAGCGGGTACTGGGCGCGGCCCAGACCTTCGCCGATGTCCTGGCTCCAGCGTTCGTCGAGTTCGACGGTGGCGGGGAAGTCCTTGAGCTCCTTGGGCGGATACTGGGGTTCGACGCCACCGGCGCAGCCGGCCAGCAACGTCGCGGTCAGCCCCAGGGGCAGGAGTAGGCGGGTCAATTTCATGGGGTAGCGTCCTCTGCACCGAGATCGTCGAGCTTGAGCTGAAGGCCGTAGAGCGTCTGGTCTGTCTGTTGTGCCAGGTTCTGTGCCTGCTGATAGGCCTGGCGGGCGTCGTCATCGCGGTCGAGGGCGACGAAGGCGTCACCGCGCACCGCCTGGCGCTGTGCCTCGAGCGCTTCGGGGAAGCTGCCGTCGAGGGTATCGAGCGCGCCTTTGGCGTCCTTGGCGGCGATCTGCAGGCGTGCCAGCTCGAGCGTCGCCAGCCCCTGCATGTAGGGGCGGTCGCTGTCGGCGATCACCGGTTCGAGCGCCTTGCGGGCACGGGCGTCGTCGTCGGCGCCCACCGCCAGCTTGGCCTCGATCAGGCCGGCGAGGTCGGCGTAGAGCGTGCCGCCGTGGTCGCTTTCGAGCTTGTCGGCCAGTTCGAAGGCCTGCGCGCGCGCCTTGTCATCGAGGCTATCGCTGGCGGCGATGGCGATGAGCTGCTGATAGGTCACCGAGGCCTCGGCGGACTGGTTCTCCTGATGGCGCTGCCAGGCGTGCCAGCCCAGCACCAGCGCCACGGCGACGACGATGCCGACCAGCAGCGCGGTGCCGTTGGACTTCCACCACTCCTTGATCGCATCCAGCTGTTCTTCTTCGCTTCTCAGCTCCGCCACGGGCGGTCTCCTTACACTGTGTGACTCGGCGCCCGCTCAATCAGGCGCGCTATCGATGACGTCTACCGTCGCGCAGATGCGGTCTCCGGCGCCGCGTTAGGGCGGCCGGAGACGGCGGCTGGCGTCACGACTCGCCGACGATCCGTTCGGCGAGCCAGGCGATGGCCGCGTCCTGATCCAGGGTCTGCTGCTCGCCGTCGTCGCGCAGCGGCTTGAGGGTGAGGCGGCCGTTGGCGATCTCGTCCTCGCCCAGGATCAGCGCGACCCGCGCGCCGCTGCGGTCGGCACGTCGAATCTGACTCTTGAAGCTGCCGCCGCCGCAGTGTACCTGAAGGCGCAGCGCCGGCAGAGCGTCGCGCAGACGTTCGCCCAGCAGCAGGGCCTGGCGCTCGGCGCCGTCACCCATCGCCAGCAGGTAGGCGTCGACGCCGCCCTTGGCCTCATCGGGAATCAGCCCGAGGGTCTCCAGCAGCAGCATCAGCCGTTCGAGACCGATGGCGAAGCCCACCGCGGGCACTGCCTTGCCGCCGAGCTGCTCGACCAGACCGTCGTAGCGGCCGCCGCCGCACACCGTACCCTGACTGCCGAGGGCCGTGGTAGTCCACTCGAACACGGTGCGCGAGTAGTAGTCGAGCCCGCGCACCAGGCGCGGGTTGAGCCGGTAGCCGATGCCGGCGTCATCCAGGGTCGCCTTGAGCTGCTCGAAGTGCTCGCGCGACTCGTCGTCGAGGTGGTCGAAGAGCTGCGGGGCGCCGGCGAGCATCTCGGCCATGTCCGGGTTCTTGGAGTCGAGGATGCGCAACGGGTTGCTGGTCAGGCGCCGCCGAGAATCCTCGTCGAGTACCTCGCGGTGGGCCTCGAAGTAGGCCACCAGCGCTTCACGATAGCGCACCCGGGCCTCGGGCGAGCCCAGCGAGTTGAGTTCCAGGGTGACGTGCTCGGACATGCCCAACTGGCGCCACAGGCGCGCCGAGAGCAGGATGATCTCGGCATCGATATCCGGCCCGGTCATGCCGTAGGCTTCGATACCGATCTGGTGGAACTGGCGATAGCGCCCCTTCTGCGGCCGCTCGTAGCGGAACATCGGGCCCATGTACCAGAGCCGTTGGGTCTGGTTGTGCAAAAGGCCGTGCTCCATCGCCGCCCGCACCACCGCCGCGGTGTTCTCCGGGCGCAGGGTCAGGCTCTCGCCGTTGCGGTCGTCGAAGGTGTACATCTCCTTCTCGACCACGTCGGTGGCTTCGCCGATCGAACGCGCGAACAGACCGGTCTGCTCGACGATCGGGGTGCGGATCTCGCGGTAGTCGTAACGCTCCACCAGCGCGCGCAACTGGCGCTCCAGGTATTGCCACGCGGGCGACTGATCCGGCAGAAGATCGTTCATGCCGCGGATGGCTTGTATCTTGTTGCTCAACTGACACTCCTGCCTAAAGCAAAGCGCCGCGGACTCCCGGCCCGCCGGCGCTGGATGGTTCTTCGAGGGAAAGGGTTCAGGCCCCGCGGGCGATCACTGCCTCGTCGCGCGCTTCCTTCTCCTTGGCCTTGGCCCGGATCAGCGCTTCGAGATCGTCGACCAGATGGTCGTTGCGCAGCTTGCTCGCCGGCTTGCCGTCGATATAGACCAGGTTGGCGGGGCTGCCGCCGGTGAGCCCGATATCGCTCTCCTTGGCCTCGCCCGGGCCGTTGACCACGCAGCCGATCACCGAGACGTCGAGCGGTGTCATGATGTCGTCGAGGCGCTCCTCGAGGGCATTCATGGTGCCGATCACGTCGAAGTTCTGGCGCGAGCAGCTGGGGCAGGCGATGAAGTTGATGCCCTTCGAGCGCAGTCGCAGGCTCTTGAGCATGTCGTAGCCCACCTTGATCTCTTCCACCGGGTCGGCGGCCAGCGAGACCCGGATGGTGTCACCGATGCCATCCATCAGCAGCATGCCCAGGCCGATCGAGGACTTGACCGTGCCCGAGCGCAGACCCCCGGCCTCGGTGATACCGAGATGCAGCGGCTGTTCGATCTGGGTCGCCAGCTGGCGATAGGCGGCGACCGCCATGAACACGTCGCTGGCCTTGACGCTGACCTTGAAGTCGGGGAAGTCGAGGCGATCGAGGTGATCGATATGGCGCATGGCGGATTCGACCAGCGCTTCCGGCGTCGGTTCGCCGTACTTCTTCTGCAGATCCTTCTCCAGCGAGCCGGCGTTGACCCCGATACGGATCGGGATGCCGTGGTGGCGCGCGGCGTCGACCACCGCACGCACCCGCTCCTCGCGGCCGATATTGCCGGGGTTGATGCGCAGGCAGTCGACACCCAGCTCGGCCACGCGCAGGGCGATCTTGTAGTCGAAGTGGATATCGGCGACCAGCGGCACGCTGACCCGACGCTTGATCTTGCCGAACGCTTCGGCGGCGTCCATGTCCGGCACCGAGACGCGCACGATATCGGCGCCGGCCACCTGCAGGCGCTCGATCTGCGCGACCGTGGCATCGACATCGAGGGTGTCGGTGTTGGTCATGCTCTGCACGGAGATGGGCGCACCGCCGCCGACGGGGACGTTGCCGACATGGATCTGGCGCGAGAGTCGGCGGGTGATCGGAGAGTGCATGTGCATGGTGCTTCTCAGTCTCCCAGCGTGAAGCGGGCGACGTTGTTGCCGCCGGTGTATTGGCCAAGGTCGACCGTCTGGCCGCGGTAGCGCAGCGAGACACCGCTGGCGTTGCCGATGGTCAGACGGAAGGGCGGTTTGCCGCGGGCAGTCGCCTGACTGCCGGCGGACTGCAGACCGCTGAAGATGCGCTTGTCGGTGGCGTCGTAGATTTCGGTCCAGGACTGCTGCTTGAAGGTCAGCGCGAGCGTGTTGACGTCGGCGCTGGGTCCGCTCTGGGTGCTCTCGGCGGTGTCGCTACCCCCGCTGCTGCTGACCTGGGTCGCGGCGCCTTGGTCGGCACTGCCTGGAGTGCCAGAGCCTTGAGCGGCAGTGCCTTGAGTTCCCGTGCCCTGGGCGCTGGCGGCGACGGACTGGGCTTCGCGCTCGTCCGCCGGCGGCGGCGTGCTGTCGCTGGTCGGTGCAGCGCTGCCGCCTGCGCTCGCCACGCTGGGTGCGGTGCCGTCAGCGGCCGGGGTGTCGGTCGGGGTCGGCACCGGCGGCAGCGCGGTATCGCTGTTGGGCGTGAGCTGGCTGCTGGTGTCGGCGGCCGGTGCCGCGTCGCGCTTGCCGTCGAGGGAGTCGACCGCGATCGGGGCGTCGTCGCTGCCGCCACCGAACAGGTCGTTGCCCTCGCGGCTCTGCCACCACAGCAGGGTGAGGCCGATCAGTCCGACGATCACCAGCAGGGTAAACAGCCGGAACACCCAGGCGCCGACGCGGGAGGGCGGCCGCGAGGTGTTCACCGGCGAGACCTTGCGCTCGACATCGGACTGGCCATGGGTGGCGTTGTAGGCGCTCACCACCTGGCTTTCGTTCATGCCCAGCAGACGCGCGTAGGCGCGCACATAGCCGCGGCGGTAGGCGGCGATGGGCACCTGCTCGAAGTTGTCCTGCTCGAGCCCTTCGACCACGCTGGGGCGCAGGTTGAGCTGCAGCGCCACTTCGTCGAGGTTGAGTCCCTGGCGCTCACGTTCCGCACGCAGCATCCTGCCGGCGGACTCTGATGGGAAGCTGCGTTCGCTCTCTTGCTGCTGTTCGTCGATTGCGCTCATGCGCGAAAATCCTTTTGCATTCTAGGGTCCATGCGCCTCAGGAACCGCCGAGCTGTTGACGGTAGAAGGCCGCCCGCGTCGAATCGCCCTGGGCGCTGGCGATGTCGCTCGCCAGGCGCAGGCTCTCGGTGCTGGTGCCGGCCACGGTGAAGTAACGCTGCAAGCGTTCCCAGGCGCGTTCGTTATTACCCTGCGTATGATCGATGCGTGCCAGGGCGAGCAGGCTCCGCGCGTTGCGCGGATCGATGTCCAGCGCGCGGCGATAGCTCGCCTGCGCCGCCTGGATGTCGCCTGTCTTGCCCTGACACTGGCCCAGATTCGCGAACAGCTGGGCGCGTTTGGTATAGGTGATGTCCTGGCTCGCCAGCGCCAGTTGCTGGCATGCCTGTGCGTAACTTTCGCGCTGATAGAGCAGTGCGGCGTAGTTGTTGCGGATACGGGTGGCATCGGGAGCCGCCGCCAGCGCGCGCTCGAAGAAGCGCGCAGCGAGGTCGAGTTCACGCTGGCGCTGATAGAGCAGTGCCAGGCCCTCCAGCGCATCGGCGTCACGCGCATCGAGCTTCAGCGCGTGTTCCAGCGCCTGCTGGGCGCGCGGCAGATTGTTCTCGGCCAGATACGCCTTGCCCAGACGGGTGTAGGCGGCGGCCGCATCGCTCTTGCTCTCGGCCCGGGGCGCGTTGGAGGCCACCGGGGTGGCGCAGCCGTTCATCAGGCACGCCAGGCCCACGGCGATAGCGACAGCGCGTACCGGTGGTGGACAGAATTGGCGGCTCATTGACGGCTCTCCCGCGGTTCGGACACACGTCGCGTGCTGGCCTTTGTTCCGAACGGCTGAAAACAAAGCGGTTTTGGGGCCCCCATCAAAGCGCCGCACCGGATCGAAGTCAAGGCGGCGAGGGTGCGATCGGCACCGGATGGGGCGCAGCGCAACCGGTTCAGTCGGCGTCTAGCTGGATCGACTGAATATAGCGTTCGTGGCGCTTGGTACGATCCTTGACCCGGCCGACCAGCTGGCCGCAGGCGGCGTCGATATCGTCGCCGCGGGTCGAGCGCACCGGCGCGGTGTAGCCCAGTTCATAGAGCCAGCGCTGGAAGCGCATGACCTGATTGCGCGACGGGGTCTCGTAGCCCGAGTGCGGGAACGGGTTGAACGGGATCAGGTTGATCTTGCACGGCAGCTCGTCGAGCAGCTTGGCCAGCTGTTCGGCATGTGCCTGCTGGTCGTTGACGTCCTTGATCAGGGTGTACTCGATGGTGATATGGCGGGCGTCGCCACACTTGTCGAGATAACGCTTGCAGGCGTCGAGCAGCTTGCGGATGTTGTACTTGCGGTTGAGCGGTACCAGCTCGTTGCGCAGCTCGTCATTGGCTGCATGCAGCGAGATCGCCAGGCTCACGTCGAGCTCGTCGCCGAGCTTGTCGATCATCGGCACCACGCCGGAGGTGGAGAGTGTCACCCGGCGCTTGGACAGGCCGTAGGCGTTGTCGTCGAGCATCAGCTTCATCGACGGCACCACGTTGTCGTAGTTGAGCAGCGGCTCGCCCATGCCCATCATCACCACATTGGTGATCGCGCGGCGTCCGTCGGCGGCACTCATGCGTCCGCCGGCACGCTGCTGGGCGACCCACACCTGACCGATGATCTCGGCGCTGGTGAGGTTGCGCTGAAAGCCCTGCTTGCCGGTGGAGCAGAAGCTGCAGTCGAGCGAACAGCCCACCTGGGACGAGACGCACAGGGTGCGGCGCGTACCGTTGTCGGCGGGGATCAGCACGGTCTCGACGTAGCTGCCGTCCTCGACCTCGAGCACCCACTTGCGCGTGCCATCGCTGGAGGTGCCTTCGTAGACCACGCCCGGGCCGCGAATCTCGGCGTGCTCGGCCAGACGCGCGCGCAGCGATTTCGACAGGTTGGTCATCGACTCGAAATCGTCGCAGCCTTCCTGGTGAATCCATTTCATGACCTGGGCGGCGCGAAACTTCTTCTCGCCTAACGAGACGAAGAAGGCTTCCATCTGTTCGCGGGATAGCCCAAGAAGATTGGTACGCGGGGTGTCAGTGGCAGCGCTCATGGCAACGGGACCGGCTCGAGAATGGCGGGGTGTCCGGGGGACGCGGGCGACGACCGGCCGCAGCGGCCGGTCGTCGGGCGAATCAGCCGCGCGGGCAGATGTCGCTCTCTTCGAAGAAGTAGCTGATTTCGCGCGCGGCGGATTCGGTGGCGTCGGAGCCATGTACCGCGTTGGCGTCGATGGAGGTGGCGAAGTCGGCGCGGATGGTGCCCGGCTCGGCTTCCTTCGGGTTGGTCGCACCCATCAGCTCGCGGTTCTTGGCCACGGCGCCTTCACCTTCGAGGACCTGGACCATGACCGGACCGGAGGTCATGAACGCGACCAGGTCGGCGAAGAAACCGCGCTCTTTGTGCTCGGCGTAGAAGCCTTCCGCCTGCGCCTGGGAAAGGTGCAGCATCTTGGCTGCGACGATGCGCAGGCCGGCTTTCTCGAAACGGCTGTAGATGTCGCCGATCGCGTTCTTGGCAACGGCATCGGGCTTGATGATGGACAGCGTGCGCTCGGTAGCCATGAGTTCGGTCTCCTGATCAGTAGAGAAAGATGGAACCGGCCGCGATGGCGGCCGGGTATCCGGTTGGGATAGATGAAACGACGCGCCACCGGAGTGGCGCGTCGTCGAAAACGGTTTCGGCCAGGCGCTTTCTACCTCGATACTCTGGGAGAAGGGGCCGAAAAATCGCGCCATTGTAGCCTAAGCATCCGAGGGACGCACCCCGGCCGCTCCGCGGGATCAGACGCTGACGCTTGCGTTCAAACGCTGAAGCTCTCGCCGCAACCGCACTCGTCGGTGACATTGGGGTTGTTGAAGCGGAAGAAGCGGTTGAGCCCTTCGTTGACGTAGTCGACCTCGGTGCCATCGAGGATCGCCAGCGCCTCGCGGTCGACCAGCACCTTGACCCCGCGCTCCTCGAAAGCGATCTCGTCGTCGCGCGCTTCGTCGGCGATATCGAGCACGTAGCTGTAGCCGGAGCAGCCGCTCGGCTTGACCGCCACCCGCAGTCCCAGGCCGCTGCCGCGCTCGGCGAGCACGTGGCGGATCTGGTTGGCGGCGGCTTCACTGATGCTGATGCTTTGCATGCCTATCTCTCCCTGCTCGTGGCGAGTCATTTGGCTGGCTTCGCCTAGCGTTGATGCATGGCGGCACTGGCCGGTCGGCGCAGGCCGTCTAGCGCGTGGCGGATCTCCGCCACGGCGCTGTCTATGTCGTCGGCGCGGGTGAAGCGGCCGAAGCTGAACCGGATCGATGCCAGCGCCTGGGCGTGGGGCACGCCGATCCCCTTGAGCACATAGGAGGGATCGACGCTGGCCGAGTTGCAGGCCGAGCCGGTGGAGACCGCGAGCCCGCGCAGGGCCATCAGCAGCGACTCGCCGTCGACATCGTCGAAGGCGAGATTGACGATATTGGGCACGCTGTGCGCCGCCGGCGAATGGTTGTGAATACCCGAACAGGGCGCGAGCCCGTCGAGGAAGCGTTCGCGCAGCTCGCGCAGGTGCGCGTCATCCTGCTCGCGCTCGTCCAGGGCCAGCGCAAAGGCCGCGCCCATGCCCACGATCTGATGAGTGGGCAGGGTGCCGGAGCGCATGCCGCGCTCGTGGCCGCCGCCGTGGATCAGTGCCTCCACGCGTAGCGCCGGGTCGCGGCGTACGTAGAGCGCGCCGATCCCCTTGGGGCCGTAGGCCTTGTGCGCCGACAGCGACATCAGGTCGATGCCCATTGCCGTGACGTCCAGCGCCAGGCGCCCGGCGGCCTGAGCCGCATCGGTATGGAAGAAGGCGCCGTGAGCGTGGGCGACCTCGGCCAGGGCGGCGATATCGTTGACGCTACCCAGCTCGTTGTTGACCGCCATCAGCGACACCAGCACGGTGTCGTCGCGCATCGCCTCGCGCAGCGCCTGCGGGGTGATCAGGCCCTCGCGGGTCGGGGTCAGCCAGGTGACCTCGAAGCCCTCGGCCTCCAGCGCCTTGGCTGTATCGATCACCGCCTTGTGCTCGATGATCGAGGTGACCAGATGGCGGCCACGGGCGCGGTTGGCGCGCATCAGCCCGGTCAAGGCCAGGTTGTCCGCCTCGGTGGCGCCCGAGGTCCAGACGATCTCGCGCGGGTCGGCACCGATGAGATCCGCCACCTGACGGCGTGCCTGCTCCACCGCCTGCTCCGCCAGCCAGCCCGGCATATGACTGCGCGAGGCGGGGTTGGCATAGACACCGTCGAGCGTCAGGTGACGCATCATCTGCTCGACCACGCGGGGGTCGGCAGGGGTGGTGGCGGCGTAATCGAGATAGAGGGGAGCGCTCATGGCACGGTAGATCTCTACAGTCGGTCGAGGGGCGTGACGTCTTTTCAAATCAACGCCTGTCTAAAGCAAGGTGCTTCTAAAGCAGGGTGCCTCTAAAACAAGTTGCCTCTAAAACATAGTCGCTCAGTGCGACGAAACCGTGATCGTTGCCGGGTCATCCTGGCGCGACACCGGCGCCTGGCGCTGGCGTTCGGCGATCACTCGCACCTCTTCCCGGCGTACCAGCTCCTGCAGCGTGATGTCGCTGAGGAAGCGCTGGATCTCGTCGGAAAGATCGCACCATAGATGGTGCGTGATGCATTTGCTGCCCTGCTGGCAGTCGGCCTGGCCGTGACAGCGGGTGGCGTCCACCGACTCGTTGACGGCATCGATCACCCCGGCGACCGAGATCGCCTCGGGGGTGCGCCCCAGCCGATAGCCGCCGCCCGGCCCGCGCACGCTGGTCACCAGCTGCGCCCGGCGCAGACGGGCGAACAGCTGCTCGAGATAGGAGAGCGAAATGCCCTGGCGCTTGGAGATATCGGCCAGGCATACCGGTCCCTGATCGGCGTTGAGCGCCAGATCGAGCATGGCGGTGACGGCATAGCGGCCTTTGGTGGTCAGACGCATCGGAGGAGTCGGCGGTCGCTGCAAAGATGCCGGCATTATGGAAAACCCGAGTAGAACGGTCAACCATTCCCCGCGGCGTCGCGCCACCCCGGCACCCCGCGAGGCGAGCCCGTCGGCGCGCTCACTCGCCGTCGCGTGGCGCTGGGGCTGTGTCGCGCAGGCGCTTGTCCATGGTGCCGAGGATGCCGCGCAGGATATTCATCTCCATGCTGTCGAGATGGGCACGCAGAAACAGCCGGCGCAGGCGTGCCATGAGCTGGCGCGGGTTGTCCGGGTCGTGGAACTCCAGCGTGGTCAGGGTACGCTCGAGATGGGCGAAGAAGCGCTCCATGTCGGCGTGGCTGGCCGGCGGGTTGTCCCAGGCCACGCCGAACGGCTGCGCGGCGTCGTCATCCGCGTCCGAGGCCGCTTCGCGGGTGGCGAGCCATGCCTGGCGGCACTCGTAGGCCAGCACCTGCACCGCCGCGGCGAGGTTGAGCGAGCTGAAGTCGGGGTTGGTGGGGATGTGCACGTGGCGATGGCAGCGCTGCAGCTCGGCATTGGTGAGCCCGGTATCCTCGCGGCCGAACACCAGCGCGACCCGGCTCTGGGCCGGGGCCAGCGCCGTGGGCAGGCTCCCCGCCAGCGCGCGGGGGCCGATCAGCGGCCACGGCAGATGGCGTGAACGCGCACTGGCACCCACCACCAGGGTGCAGTCGGCGACCGCCTCTTCGAGCTGGTCGTGGACGCGGGCGGCGTCGACCAGAGAGTTGGCACCGGAGGCCCGCGAGTAGGCCTCGCGATCCTTGGGGTCGCAGCGCGGTGCCACCAGCGCCAGATCGTCGAGCCCCATGTTGCGCATGGCGCGGGTGGCCCCGCCGATATTGCCGGGGTGGCTGGTGCCGATCAAAACGATACGAATACGGTCGAGCATGGAGCTGTCGGGCCTGGAGGTGTCGGACATGGGTCTGTCGAGCCTGGGAGTGTCGAGTCGCGGGATACCGAGCCCAGGGGTGGCGAGCATGAGAGCGTCGGCCATCGGGCGCAAAGCGGGAAAACGCGTAGTCTAGCATGCCCGTGCTCTGTTAGACTCTGCCGCGCTCTTTAACAGCTTTCGATCCCGCTCTCGATACCGTTCTCGATAGATACCAAGGCCAGATCCATGCATCCGATGGTTCAATTCGCGCTGCGTGCTGCACGTAGCGCCGCTGAACAGTTCGTTCGCATCCGCGACCGTCTCGAAGTCAGCCACGATGAGCAGGCCACCTCCGGTCTGCTGCAAGACACCGCGCGTAACGCCGAAACGCTGATCGTGCATCAGCTCACCCGCGGTTACCCCAAACACGGCGTGTCCGGCCGCTTCACCCCTTACCGTGAAGGCAAGGGTGAGGAGCGCGACACCGTATGGCACATCGAGCCCATCCACGGCGAGTCCAACCTCGGTGTGGGGAGTCGCCAGTTCGCGATCTCGATGGTCTGCCTGGTCAAGGGACGTCCCGAGCATGCGGTGATCGTTGCGCCGTTCAGCGACGACGAGTTCCTGGTCAGCCGCGGCCGCGGTGCCCAGGGCAATGGCAAGCGTCTGCGCGTCTCCAAGACGGTCGGCGTCCCCGGTGCGCGTCTTGCGCTCTCCTGGCCCAGCGAAGAGTACCGCTCGCGCTGGCTGCCGCAGTACCTCACCGTGGTCGAGCGTCTCGGCCCGCAGATCGACACGCTCGTCGGCAGCGGTTGTGCGCTGCTCGACCTGCTCGAATTCGCCGCCGGCCGCACCGATGCCGCCTTCGTGCTCGGTCTCGAAGAGCAGGATCACTGGGTCGGCTCGCTGCTGCTCAAGGAGGCCGGTGCGCTCTCCGGCGCCATCGACGGCTCGCCCAGCGTGGAAGTGGGCGGCACCCTGATGGCTGCCGGCCCGCGCCTCTACAAGGCCCTGGCACAACAGCTTAAAGCGAGCGTCTGAGGCGTCGGTCGCCACGCCCGCAGGGCGCCAGGCGCTGCTGATATAAAGACACCCCGCCGGTTTTGCCGGCGGGGTGTCTCTGTTTTCGGCCCCCTGTTTTCAGTCCCCCGTTTTCCACTCGCGTTTCAAGCTCTCGTTTTCAGCTCACGTTTTCAGGGCATGTTTCCGACGCCGGCGTCTGGATGGCTTGTCTACGCTGCGCGGAAGCGGGGCGCCGAGGGCGCCCCGGCTTGCTCAGATGCGCTTGCCCAGATTCACGAACAGCGTGCTGGTGCGCGCATTGTCGGGATCGACACTGGCGCCGAGCTGGGTATCGATGCCCCAGAGCGTGGCCCGTGCGCCGACGTTGACCTCGACATAGTCACGGTCGAAGGTGAGCTTGGGCACGCGATAGTCGCCCAGCTGCGGCAGGCTCTGCAGGGTCGCCGCGACGCCTTCGCTCTTTTCGAACTCGTGGTTGTAGGTGAGCTGCAGGTAGGGGTTGAGCGTCGGCCCGTGGCGGCGGATCTGCCAGCCGACCCGGCCCACCACCGAATCGATGTCCTGGTCGGGGTAGCTCAGCGAGGTCGACGCCTCTCCCTCTTCGTCATAGCCGTCGAGCTTGACCCGCTGCCAGGTCACACCGGCGATCGGCCCGGTGCGCACGTCGCCCTCGGGGATCGCGAAGGCGCGGAACTCGTAGCCGGCGTTGAGCGCCGCAGTCAGGTTGCTGCCGTCCGGCGAGCCGCGGTGGTGGCGGGTCGCGCTGCCGAGCTGCACTTCGCGGTCGATGTCGTAATCGAGCCAGCTGTAGCTGAGCTGGGCATTGACCCAGGCGCTGTCGGCGTACCAGCCGGAGAAGAGCCCGAGGGTAGTGTCCTTGCGCTGGAAGTCGCCGCGGCCGTCGCCGAAGTCGGCATCCTGATCGCCGTAGCCGACGAACCCGCCCAGTACCAGCCCATCCCGATACCAGTCCACCCCGAACAGCCCCGCCGGCATGCTGGCGTCATACAGATCGCCGGAATCGAGCTGCTGATGCTCGGCGCGCAGATCGCCCCACCAGCGCAGGCCGTTGGCCAGCGGCACCGCGTTCAGGTGCTCGGCGACCCGATTGGCCCGGGAGCGTCCGCTGAGAACCGCCGAATGGGTCAGCAACTGCTGCTGCTGCGGGGCTTCGAGCAGCGAGATCACGTACTCGCCGATGATCCGATGGGTGGCGGTGGTGGGGTGGACGTCGTCGGCGAACACATAGTTTTCGTCGGCGCCGGGGGCGACCAGGGTGTTGGGCGTACACAGCGGTAGCGTCTGGGTACAGGCGCGGTCGGTGACATTGGTGAAGCCGTAGGCGGCGGGCTCGGCGACCACTTCCTGCAGCAGGCCGAAGGTATCCACCGGAATCACCTGGGCGCCGCTGGCGGCGACCGCCGCATAGAGCGCGCTGTTGTACTGCTGCGCCAGCGCTGTGGCACCCGCACTGGTGGCGGGATCGCCATTGAAGCGCGGCGTCAGGCCGAAGTCGGGAATGTTGAACAGCAGCACATGGCGCGCGCCGGCACCTTCCAGCGTGGCGAGAAGACCGGCGGTGCCGGTGACCGCGGTGGTGATGGTGCTCTGGGCGTCGGCACCGCCGGCCACCGCGAACAGATCGTTGGCACCACCCCACACGGCATAGAGGGCATCACCATCGGCCACACCGCCGGTGCTGGCGAGGTAGGTCGCGACCTGCTCGCTGAGGGCGGGTGCCGCGCCGAACGGGGTCGACGCCGGGGTGGTCACCCGGGCGCCGCCGGCGGCGTAGTCGTTACCGCCGACATTGCTGGGCTGGGCGTTGCTGGCATAGTGGCCGGCGACCCGTTCGGCCCATACCGGCCCGGGGTTGGTGGTGAAACGGCCGATGAAGGCCTGCTGGCTCGGGGTCAACGAGAGCGCGCTGCCGATGGCACCCCGGAAGTATCCGGTGTCGCTCAGGCTATCGCCGAAGAAAACGGTGTCGTCGAAGGTGTCATGGAAGCTGGAGGCGGCCAGCGCCGGGAGCGGCAGGGCGCTGGCCCCGACGATCATCCCCAGCGCCAGTTGCCGAGAGCGCGGCATTGGCATGGTGTCGATCCCTTGTGAGCTATTGTCGTGGCGCGTGGGAGTGCAGGCCGGCCCTGATAGCGGGGCGACGAGCGGTTCTCAAACGAGCGTTTACGTTATGACACAGCGCCGCCGCCGCGGCTGTAAGAGAAAGGTCGCATGGCGCCTTAAACCGACGCTCACGCCGGGCCGATCAGATGCTTGATCTCCACGTAGCTGGCGAGCCCCCAGGGGCCCAGCTCGCGGCCGATGCCGCTGCGCCCGAAGCCGCCCCAGCCGGCCTGGGGCAGCACCCGCTGCTCGCCGTTGAGCCAGACGCTGCCGGCGCGCAGCGCCCGGGCCACGCCACGCACACGGTCGAGGTCGCCACCGATCACGGTAGCGGCGAGACCGAAGTCACTGGCGTTGGCCAGCGCGATCGCCTCGGCGTCGCTGGCCACGCTGCGCGCGCACAGCACCGGGCCGAAGATCTCCTCCTGCCACAGGCGGCTGGTTACCGGCACGTCGCGATATAGGGTGGGGGCGACGAACTCGCCCTGGGGCGGTAGTTGGCGGTGGCTGGCATCGCGCACCGCGACCAGCCCCTCGCTGGCGGCGAGGGCGAGATAGGCTTCCACTCGCTCGCGCTGCCGGGCGCTGGTCATCGGCCCCATGTCGGTCCCGGCGGCGAGCGGGTCGCCCAGGCACAGGGCATCGATCCGCTGGGCGAGCGCTGCGTAGAGCGCCTCGGCCAGGCTATGGTGCACCAGCAGCCGCGAGGTGGCCGAGCAGATCTGGCCGCTGTTGAAGAAGATCCCTGCCATCACCCAGTCGGCGGCGCTGTCGACATCGGCATCGTCGAGCACCAGGATTGGCGACTTGCCGCCGAGCTCCAGCGAGACCCCGCGGCTGCCGCGGGCGGCGGCGCGCATCACCGTCTCGCCCACCGCGTTGCTGCCGGTAAACGAGAGCTTGTCGATACCGGGGTGGGCGCTCAGCGGAGCGCCGATGCCTTCGCCGTCGCCCAGCAGCAGGTTGAACACGCCGGGCGGCAGATCGATCTGTTCGGCGATCTCGGCCAGGGCCAGCTCCGGCAGCGGCACTACCTCCGAGGGCTTGAACACCACACAGCAGCCGGCGGCGAGGGCTGGGGCGATCTTCCAGGCGCTGGTCACCAGCGGGAAGTTCCACGCTGTGATCAGGCCCACCACGCCGGCGGGCTCTTCATAGATGCGGGCATCGATATCCGCCGCGGGTTCCACCGGGCGCCCCTGGCGCGCTTCCAGGTCTTGCGCCTGGGTGGCGTAGTAGCGATAGCAGGCCACGGCGTCATCGAGGTCGATATGGGTCTCGGCCAGGGCCTTGCCGTTGTTGCGTGCCGTGAGCCGGGTCAGCGTCTCTCGGCGGCTCTCCAGGGCGGTGGCCAGGGCCTCGAGATAGGCCGCGCGGCGCGCTCCGCCGAGGGCATGCCAGGCCGGCTGGGCGTCGCGGGCCGCGTTCACCGCGGCATCGACGTCACTGGCGTCGCCGGCGGTGATCTCGGCGAGCCGTGTCTGGCGATAAGGGTCGATGACCGGCAGGCGCCGTTCGCCCCGCGAGGCGATCCAGCGGTTGTCGATGAACTGATGGTCGAGTCGTTGCATGGTCATCCTCAACGGTCGTGGTCGCGTAGCCAGGCATCGATCAGGGCGTGGCAGCGCTGCCCCGAGAAGCTGGGGAAGTGGCCGCCGTGCACCACCCGCAGGGGCAGTCGGCGCAGGCGCTGCAGGCTGGCGGCGTAGTCGTCGAGATCGCTGTGGTAGGCGTCTTCGATCAGTTCGCCGTCATAGATGATGTCGCCGGCGATCAGGGTCTCGCTCGCCGCTTCCCATAGCGCGATGCCCCCGGGCGAGTGGCCGGGGGTGTGGATCACCTCGAAGCGGCGGTCGCCGAGATCGATCACGTCGCCATCCTCGATGGGCTGGATCGCCGCCGGTGCCGGAATACGATAACCGCTGTGGGCATAGGGCAGCGGGGGCAGGGTGTCGAACATGGCGTCGTCGAGAAAGCGCGCGGCCAGCGTGCGCGCGTTGTCCGGTGCGGCGAGGATATCCGCCTCGGCGGCGTGCACGTGGCAGCAGTCGAACTCGTGGGCGCTGCCGATATGGTCGAAATGGGTATGGCTGGCCACGGCGACGATATCGCGCTCGCTGAGCAGGGCCACCCGCTCGCGCAGCGGCACCGCGCCCAGCCCGAAGTCCACCACCAGATCGCGCTGGCGACCGCGCACGTGCCAGATGTTGCAGCGATAGAACGGCTTGATCCCCGGTTCGTCGATCAGCGTGATGGCGTCGGCAAGGGGCTGCAGCCGATACCAGCGGGCGGCGTCGCCCCGGGGCAGGCTGAATCCGCTCATGGCGTCGACTCCTCGACAGCGTCGGTCTGCGGGCGCGGCCGGGTCAGCAGCATCGCCCCCAGCCAGTAGAGCGTGCCGGTGATCACGAATACCGGCAGCGAGGCGCCGAACGCCAGCGGTGAGACCAGCGACCAGTAGGCGGCGAGGGCGGCACCGATCAGATAGGCGCCGATCGCCACCGCCGCGGTGGGCCGACCCAGCTGGTGCGGCGAGGTGAGCAGTTCGCGCCCGTAGCCGTCGCGCCCGACCAGGTAGTAGTCGACGATGATCACCGAGAAGGCGGGGATGAACAGCGCCCCGATCAGCAGCAGGAAGTTCTGGAACTGATCCAGGATGCCCGGGATCAGCGCGCCGAATACCGTCACCACGCCGATCACCAGCGCCGGCTTCCAGAACGCCATGCCGGGGGAGACGTTCATGCACGACAGCGTGGCGCTGTAGACCGCCATGACGTTGGTGGTCATCACCGAGAAGAAGATCACCAGTGCCGCCGGCAGGCCGAAGCCGAAGCCGGAGAGCAGCCGCGTCGGATCGTAGGTCTGGGGCATGCCGTTGAGCACCGAAAGCCCGGATACCGCCGCGCCCAGCCCCATCGCCAGCAGCGCCGCCAACACGTAGCCGATATAGGTGCCCCACACGGCGATGGCGCTGCTCTTGCAGTTGCGGTTGTAGTCCGCCGAGGAGGAGATCCAGGAGAAGGCGGTGGCGATGACGATATCGAAGGCGATACCGAGGGTGATGCCGTTGCGCGCCTCGACCTGCATGTCCAGCAGCGCGCTGACGTCGTAGTGGCGGTTGAGCTGATACAGCACTACCGCCGCCAGCCCGACCATGGCCACCGCCGCCCAGCGCTCGACCCGCTCGATACCCAGATGGCCGCGCAGCACGATCAGCACTACCACGCTCTCGCACAGGATGGTCATCAGCGCCAGGTTGGAGTAGCCGGTGGTCGCCTGGATCGCGTAGTCGAGACTCATCCCGGCGAGCAGCGCCTGGATCCAGCTCCAGGCGATCAGTACGCCCATGTTGACCAGCGAGATCAGCCGGCTGCCCAGCGGCCCATAGGCGCGGCGGGTCAGCGCCATCGAGGGCAGCCCGGTGCGCTGGCCCATCAGCCCGACCAGCAACAGCGGCACGGCGCCGATCAGCGAGCCCACCAGTACGCTGCCCATGGCGGTGGTGAAGGGGAGATCCGGCACCAGCAGCATGCCGGTGAGAATGGTGGTGACGACGACATTGGCACCCAGCCACAGGGCGACGGTACCAAAGGCGCCGAGACTCTTGTGCTGATGCTCGTCGAGCGTGTCCTGCCCGAGCAGGCGGTCGAAGAAAGCCATGTTGAGATCCTCGGTCGTTGTCTTTGTCGTTTTCTCGTTGGGTCTTGCCTGGACGGCTTGGGTGGCGCGGCCCGGCTTCAGCCGCAGGCCGCTGCCCACGCCGCGGCATCGATCTCGATCAGCCGTGGGGCCGTGCAGGGTGCGGCCAGGGCCTCTGCCAGCGCCGCCGGGTTCGATACGCGCTCGGCGCCGCAGCCGAAGGCCTGCGCCAGTGGCAGGAACGCCGGTGCCGCCGGGTCGACGCCGAGCGGGGCGATGCCGGCGTGGGTCATGGCCTGGCGGATCTCCGCATAGCCGGCGTTGTGCCACAGCAGCAGGGTGAGCGGCAGCGCAAGCTCCACGGCGGTGGCCAGTTCGGCCAGGGTGAACATCACGCCGCCATCGCCGACCAGCGCCACCACCGGGCGCTCGGGGCAGGCCAGCGCCGCGCCGATGGCCGCCGGCAGGCCGTAGCCGAGCGTGCCGTAGCCGGTGGAGGCATTGAACCAGCCGCGCGTTGCCTCGCGCTGGGCCAGATGGTTGCCGGCGTAGACCGGTGCGGTGGAGTCACCGACCAGTACGGCGTCGCGGCGGTGCTGGTCCAGGGCATCGAACAGCGGTACGAAGGGGGCGAAGTCCGGCCGGGTGGCCAGCGCCAGCGCAGCCTTCAGCTTGGCCACGCGAGCGGCCGCATCATGCGCCCCCGGCGCCAGCCGGGGCAGCAGATCGCGCATCGCCGCCCCGGCCTCGGCCACGATGCCCAGCGCCGGTAGATGGTTGCCGCACAGCTGGCGCGGATCGATGTCGATGCGGATCAGCCGTTCGGGGAGCGTGAAGCCACCATCGAAGGTGACGTCGTAGTCGGTTTCGCCCAGCTCGGTGCCGATCGCCAGCACCACGTCCGCCTCCGCCACCAGCGCGCGCACCTCGGGCCAGGTGGCATTGGCACCGAGATCGAGCGGGTGCGCCCGCCCCAGCACGCCGCGGGCATTGATGGTGGTCAGGGTGGGAGCATCCAGGCGCTCGGCCAGGGCGCGCGCCGCCGCCGGGTCGGCGATCGCTCCACCGCCCAGCAGCAGCAGCGGGCGTCGGGCGGCGTCGAGCCATGCCGCTGCCTGGTCGAGCGCCGCCGTCGCCGCCTGGGGTGGATGGCAGCGCCCGGGCCGCGGCAGTTCTGTGTCGAGCGGCGCATCGAGCAGGTCCCGCGGTATCTCGATGTGCACCGGCCCCGGCCGCCCGGTATGCAGCAGCGTCCAGGCCCGCGCCAGCACCCGTGGCAGATTGGCCGGGTCGAGCAGGGTATGGCTGAACAGACTGACCCCGCTCAGGGTCTGCTGCTGCGATGGCAGCTCGTGCAGCCGGCCTTCGCCCATGCCCAGCTCGGCGCGCCGATTGACGCTGGAGATCACCAGCATGGGCACGCTGTCGGCGAGCGCCTGGCCCATCGCCGTGGCGATATTGGTCATCCCCGGGCCGGTGATGATGAAGCAGGCCGCCGGGCGTCCGCTGGCGCGGGCATAGCCATCGGCCATGAAGCCCGCGCCCTGCTCGTGGCGCGGCGTGACGTGGCGCAGCCGGCTGCCCTCGAGCCCACGATAGAGTTCGATGGTGTGGACACCCGGAATGCCGAAGACGGTATCGATGCCGAGCGCTTCCAGCGCCCGCACCAGCCAGTGTGCCACGCTCATGCGCGCTGCTCCGGCTGGGTCTCGGCGGCCACGGGGCGGCTAGTATCCGGACGCAGCAGGCTGACCACGACGAAGCTCGCCAGGCTCGCCACCAGACCGGCGTAGATCGGCGAGTTGGCCAGCAGGCCATCCTTGAGCATGAACGCCACAACCCCCAGCGAGCCGGCCGCCATCGCCGCGATGGCGCCGCTGTTGGAGGCCCGCCGCCAGTAGAGCGCGCCCAGGATCGGCACCAGCATGCCGCCGACCAGCAGGTTGTAGGCGATGGTCAGGGCGCCGATCACGTCATCCACCAGCAGCGCGATGACGATGGTGATCACTCCCATGAGCAGCGTCCACAGGCGGTAGCTCGAGACCCGCTCGCTCTGCGGCCCGCCGCCCAGGGCCGGCAGCAGGTCCCTCGTCATCAGGGTCGAAGCGGCGAGCATGCCGGCGCTGGCGGTGGACATCATCGCGGCCATGGCGGCGGCGATGATCAACCCGCGCAGGCCGTCCGGCAGCGCCAGTTGGGCGACCGCGGCGAAGGCGTTGTTGGGATCGGCGAGATCGGGCAGCAGCACGCTGGCAGCCACCCCTACCAGCGCGCCGATGGCACCGTAGATCAGGCAGTAGACCCCCGCGGCGGTGCCGGCGAAACGGGCCACCCGGGTCGAACGGGCGGTGAACACCCGCTGCCAGATGTCCTGGCCGATCAGGATGCCCAGGAAGTAGATGACGAAGTAGGTGACGATGGTGGACCAGCCGATGCCGGTGAGCGAGAAGTGCCCCGGTGCGGCGCTGGCGACCAGCGTGTCCCAGCCGCCGGCATAGTGCACCGTCAGTGGCAGCATCAGGCCGAGCATGCCCACGGTCATGATCACGAACTGGACGATGTCGGTGAGCGTCAGCGACCACATGCCGCCGAGGGTGGAGTAGATCACCACGATGGTGCCGCCGATCACCACGCCGACCCAGGAGGGTAGCGCGAACAGCACCGTGACCAGGGTGCCGATGGCGATGGTCGAGGTGACCGCGATCATCAGGTCATAGGCGAGCATCACCGCCGAGCTGACGCTCTTGGCCGCCGGCGTGTAGCGGCGCTCGAGCAGCTGGGTGATGGTGTAGAGCTTGAGCTTGGCCAGCGGCTTGGCCAGCACCAGGCTGAGCACGATCAACCCCAGGCCCAGGGCGCCGCACAGCCACAGTCCGGAGAGGCCGTAGACGTAGCCCAGCTTGACCGTGCCCACGGTGGAGGCGCCGCCGAGCACCACCGCGGAGAGCGTGCCCAGATAGAGCCCCGGGCCCAGGCGGCGGCCCGCCACCAGATAGTCGTCGCTGCTGCGGGCGCGTTTCATGCCCCAGCAGCCGAGGAGCAGCATGCCCGCCGCGTAGAGCGCGACGACGATAAGATCCAGCATCATGACGTTTTACCCTGCCGCCGTGCCGGCGGCGATTGTTGTTGTGAATTCAGATGTGAACGGTGATGACCTGCGACTGGTTGGCGTCAGCGGCGCTTCACGCCGGGCAGCACGCAGAGCATCTCGAACAGCAGATTGGCGGCGACCACCGCGGTCTGGCCGTGGGCATCATAGGGTGGCGAGACCTCGACCAGATCGCAGCCGACGATATCCAGGCCGTGACAGCCGCGGATGATCTCCAGCGCCTGGGGAATGGTCAGCCCGCCGATCTCGACGGTGCCGGTGCCCGGGGCATAGGCGGGGTCGAGGCTGTCGATGTCGAAGCTCAGATAGACCGGTCCGCCGCCGACCTTTTCGCGAATCTCTGCCATCAGCGGTGTCAGGCTCTGGTGCCAGCACGCTTCCGCGGGCACCACCTGGAAGCCCTGCTCGCGGCCCCAGTCGAACTCGTCGGCGGCGTAGCCGGTGCCGCGCAGGCCGATCTGGGCCACGCGCTGGGTATCCAGCAGCCCCTCTTCCACGGCGCGGCGGAAGGGGGTGCCGTGGGCGATCTGCTCGCCGAACATCTGATCGTTGACGTCGGCATGGGCATCGACGTGGATCAGCCCCACCGGGCCGTGCTTCTTGGCCATGGCGCGCAGGATCGGCAGGGCGATGGTGTGATCGCCGCCCAGGGTCAGCGGGATGACGTCGTGGCCGAGCAGTTCGTGGTAGAAGCGCTCGATGATGCCGACGCTCTTCTTGAGATCGAAGGTATTGATCGGCACATCGCCGATGTCCGCCACCTGCAGGCTCTCGAAGGGTGCGGCGCGGGTGGCCATGTTGAACGGCCGCAGCATGCGCGACTCGTCGCGGATCTGGCGCGGCCCGAAACGGGTGCCGGGGCGATTGGAGGTGCCGATGTCCAGCGGGATACCGACGAAGCAGGCATCGAGCCCGGCAGCGCTCTGCTGGGTCGGCAGCCGCATCATGGTCGCCGGGCCGCCGAAACGGGGCATCTCGTTACCGCCCAGTGGCTGGTTGAGCGGGGCGCGATCCGTAGGCTGGTGGGACATACCATCTCCTGGGTTGTGATTGTCGAGGGATCGGACATCACCACGCATAAAGCGTGCCAACCGTAACCCATTGATTTTGCGAACCTGCCGACGCGCATTGATGCGTTTTTGTATTGTTGTCTTGTCGCTGTTGATTCATTGACGTATCAATGATGCAAAGTCGAATCGGAGACGCCGATGTCTGAGGCCCAAGCGGACCGCGCCACCCTGGGGGCCATGGTCCATACCGCCCAGGACCATCTGTTCGTGGTCGATGCCGCGGGGCGCATCCTCGATGTCAGCCCCGGCGCCGCGACGGTCTATGGCATGCCGCGGGAGGCGCTGTGCGCGACCACCGTGCAGGCGCTGCAGGCCAGCGGCGTGCTCTCGCCCTCGGTGTCGCTCGAAGTGATCCGTACTGGCCAGCCGGCGCAACTGATGCAGCGCACCGGCACCGGCCGCCAGGTGATCGCGGAGGCGCATCCGGTGTATGTCGGCGGGCGTCTGGTGCGGGTGATCAGCCGCTCGCGTGACCTCACCGATCTGCGTCTGCTGCAGGATGAGTACGCGCTGCTCCAGCAGCGCTTCACCGATCATCTCAAGCGCCACCACGAGGCGCCGGCGGAGACGCCCGCCGAGGCCGGCGAGCTGGTGGTCAAGAGCCGCCTGATGCGCGAGATCACCCAACTGCTCAAGCGCAGCGCGCCGACCGATGCCACGGTGCTGATGCTGGGGGAGTCGGGGGTGGGCAAGACCGCCTTTGCGCGCCAGCTGCACCGCTGGAGCCGGCGCTGCGATGGCGCCTTCGTCGACGTCAACTGTGCGGCGATTCCCGAGTCGCTGTTCGAGTCGGAGATGTTCGGCTACCAGCCCGGCGCTTTCAGCGGCGCGGCGCGACAGGGCAAGGCGGGGCTGCTGGAGCAGGCGCACAACGGCACTCTGTTCCTCGACGAGATCGGTGAGCTGCCGCTGACCATGCAGTCCAAGCTGCTCAAGGTGATTCAGGATGGCTCCCTTACCCGGCTCGGCGACACCCGTTCGCGGCGGGTCGACTTCCGCCTGGTGGTGGCCACCAACCGCGATCTGGCGCGGCAGGTGGAGGAGGGCGCCTTCCGGCTCGATCTCTACTACCGGCTCAACGTGATCCCGGTGACCCTGCCGCCGCTGCGCGAGCGCCGCGAGGAGATCCGTGGGCTGGCGGAGCGCCAGCTGGAACGGCTCAACCGCCGCTACGGCGATGACAAGATGCTCCACCCACGGGCCTGGGCCGAGCTGATGAGCGCCGAGTGGCCGGGCAACGTGCGTGAGCTGGAGAACTGGCTGGAGCGCGCCTGGCTGGCGGCGGAGAGCAGTGTGATCGGCGGCCCGGCGGGGGGGGAGCCGGGCACTGCCGGGGCGCCGCCGTCGCAGCATCCGACGGAACCGGCGAGCGGTGCGCTGCTCGGCGAGGGGGAGGGGCTGAAAGCCGCGCTGGCGGCCCACGAGCAGCGTATTCTGGCCCAGCTCGCCCCGACCCATGGCTCCACCTATGCACTGGCCGAGCGCCTCGGCATCAGCCAGCCCAGCGTGGTGCGCAAGCTGAAGCGCTACGCCATCACCCTGGGGCGTGAGCGGGAAGACAGTTGAGCGCCCATCGCTCTCATCGATAAGGGCGCGTAGCGATCAGGATGCCTAGCGGTCAGGGTGTTGGCCGGTATAACGGGCGATCAGCCGCGGATTGCCGTAGCCCCAGCGCTCCGCCTCGCTGGGGGCGTCCGGGGCCTCGTCGTCGTGCAGCCACTCGCGCCAGCTGGCGACCAGCAGGGCCATCAGCACCGGGCCCACGAACAGCCCCACCAGCCCCATGGTCTTCACGCCGCCGATCAGGCCGAAGAAGGTGGGCAGGAAGGGCAGCTTGATCGGCCCGCCGACCAGCCGCGGGCGCAGCGTCTTGTCGACCACGAACAGCTCGATTGCGCCCCACAGGAACAGCCCGATGCCGTTGGGCAGGTGGCCGGTGGCGATCAGATAGAGCGAGACCAGCGTGAAGGTGAGCGGGGCGCCGCCGGGGACCAGCGCCATGAAGGCGGTGATCACCCCGAGCACCACCGGCGACTGCACCCCGGCGATCCAGTAGGCGGTGCCCAGCACCACACCTTCGCCGAGGGCGATCAGCCCCATGCCGACCACGGTCGAACTGATGGTCGCCGGTACCACCCGCGAGAAGCGCTGCCAGCGCGCCGGCAGGATGCGCTCGCCGACGATATCCAGCTGGCGCGCCATGCCCACCCCATCGCGGTAGAGAAAGAACAGCGTGATCAGCATGAACAGCAGGGTGAGCGCGAGATGCACCGCATTGCTGCCGAGCGCCAGCACCCAGCGCGAGATATTGCCGATGTGCTCGCCACCCACCAGTTGGAGATAGGACTCCAGCGCATGCGGCTCGGCCAGATAGGTCTGCCACTGTTCGTGTACCCAACTGCCGATCCCCGGCAGCTCTGCGGCCCAGCCCGGCGCGGGAATGCCGTGCTGATTGGCGGCCAGCAGCCAGCCGATCCAGCCCTTGAGCTCCTGGAAGGCGTAGGTGCAGGCCATCACGATGGGAATCACCAGACACAGGATGATCAGCACCAGGGCGATGCTCGCGGCCAGGGTGCGACGCTGGCCGCAGCGCGCCAGCAGCCAGCGGTAGAGCGGCCAGCTGGCGACACAGATGATCAGCGCGGCGAGTACCGGAATCAGGAAGTCGATGAAGAAGTAGACGCCGGCGATCATCACCAGCACCAGCAGCCAGCGGGCGACGCTGGAATCGGCAAAGATAGGAGCCATGGATCTCCCTGATGGCAAGCGTGGAAGGCGACTCATCATACCCCAGCTCGGCGCGCTGGCGTCGAGTCTCGAGCGCGGCGGCTGGCATGAAAAAGGCCTCTCCTGAGAGAGGCCTTGGGTCCGGCATACGTCTCGCGGCTCAGGGCAGCTCTTCTTCGCCTTCGACGTTCTCCTTCTTCGCCGGGATCAGGTCCTGGCGCTCCAGCTTGAACACCAGCAGCAGCGCTGCGGCGACATAGACCGAAGAGAAGGTACCGGCGACGATCCCCAGGATCAGCGAGATCGAGAAGTTGTGGATCATGTCTCCGCCGAGGAAGAACAGCGCGAACAGCACCAGCAAGGTGGTGCCCGAGGTCGCCAAGGTACGGGACAGGGTCTGGTTGATCGCTTCGTTGAAGATCTGCGCCATGTCGTCGCTGCGCGAGAGCCGAATGTTCTCGCGGATACGGTCGTAGACGATGATGGTGTCGTTCAGCGAGTAGCCGATGACCGCCATGATCCCGGCCAGCACGGTGAGATCGAACTCCCACTGGAACAGCGCGAACAGCCCCAGCACGATCACCACGTCGTGGACCAGCGAGATCAGCGCGCACAGGGCGAACTTGTACTGGAAGCGGAAGGCGACGTAGATCGCGACCCCGGCCATCGCCACCAGCATGCCCAGACCGCTCTGGTCACGCAGCTGGCCGCCGACCTGGGCGCCGACGAACTCGGCGCGGACCAGATCGATCGAAGCGCCTTTGGCGTTGAGCGCGGCGACCACCTGATTGCCGACATCGTTGTTGAAGGTCTGCTGCAGGCGCACCAGCACTTCGTTGGCGGCACCGAAGGTCTGGACCTGGAAGTTCTCGAAGCCGTGGCTGGCGAGCAGGGCGCGCACGTCATCCAGCGAGGGCGCGGTGGCGTAGTGCAGCTCCACCACGGTGCCGCCGGTGAAGTCCAGACCCAGGTTGAGGTTGAGCAGCACGAGGGCACCGACCGAGACGATCGTCAGCACGATCGAGACGATGAAGGCGATGCGGCGTTTGCCCATGAAATCGAATTGGCGCATGGCTCGCGTCTCCTAGATCCAGAGTTTCTTCAACGGCTTGCCGCCGATGGAGAGATTGACGAGGGCACGCGACACCATGATGCCGGTGAACATCGAGGTCAGGATGCCGATCGACAGCGTCACCGCGAAGCCCTTGACCGGGCCGGTGCCGATGGAGAACAGCACCACCGCCACCAGCAGCGTGGTCAGGTTGGCGTCGACGATCGAGGTGAAGGCGCGCCCGTAGCCGGCGTGAATCGCTTGCTGTGCCGGTGTCTTGCGCCTGAGCTCCTCGCGTATGCGCTCGTAGATCAGCACGTTGGCATCCACCGCCATCCCCAGCGTGAGCACGATACCGGCAATGCCGGGCAGCGTCAGCGTGGCGCCCAGCAGCGACATGACCGCGATCAGCAGGGTGAGGTTGACCGCCAGGGCGACATTGGCGATGACGCCGAACGCCTTGTAGCGGATCAGCATGAAGGCCACCACCAGCAGCCCGCCGACGATCACCGAGAAGATCCCTCGTTGGATGTTCTGCGCCCCCAGGCTTGGCCCGATGGTGCTCTCCTGCACGAAGTAGATCGGCGCGGCGAGCGAACCGGAACGCAGCAGCAGGGCCAGCTCACGCGCTTCGGTCGGGGAGTCCAGACCGGTGATGCGGAAGCGGTTGCTCAGTGCGCTCTGGATGGTCGCCAGGCTGATGATGCTGCGCTCGGTGGAGGGGATGTGTTCCACCACCTGCTTGCCATCCTTCATCACTGTGCGTGTCTGGGTCTTGTGCTCGATATAGAGCACCGCCATGCTGCGGCCGATGTTGGTGCGGGTGGCCTGGTTCATCAGCGAACCGCCGGTGCCATCCAGGTTGATGTTGACCTGGGGGCGGCCGTTCTGGTCGAAGCCCTGGCTGGCGCTGGAGACGCGGTCACCGGTGATGATCACGTCACGCGACAGGGTCGCGGTGCGCTGCGGGTTGTTGCGGAACGGGAAGGTCTCGGTCTCGGAAGCCGGCGCATCCGGGCGCGCCTCGAGACGGAACTCCAGGTTGGCGGTGGCGCCGACGATGCGCTTGGCTTCGGCGGTGTCCTGCACCCCCGGCAGCTCGACCACGATACGGTTGGGGCCCTGGCGCTGGACCAGCGGCTCGGAAACCCCCAGCTCGTTGACGCGGTTGCGGATCGTGGTCAGGTTCTGCTCGACGGCGTAGTCCTGAATGTCCTTGATCGACTGCTCGGTGAGCGACATGTCGAGGAAGGCCCGGCGGCCCTCTTCGCGACTCTGCAGCTGGAACTCGCGGAAGTTCTGCCGGATCTGGTCGCGGGCGGCGTTACGATCCTCGACGTTGGCGAACTCGAGATGCAGCGCGTTGCCGTCGATCTCGGTGCCGCGGTAGCGGATGTGCTGGTCGCGCAGGTCGGCGCGGATCGCGCTGGCGGTGGCTTCCAGACGCTGCTTGACCGCGGCTTGCATGTCCACTTCGAGCAGGAAGTGCACGCCGCCGCGCAGGTCGAGGCCGAGTTTCATCGGGGTCGCGCCCAGGCTGGTCAACCACTCGGGCGTGGAGTCGGCCAGGTTGAGCGCCACGGTGTAGTTGTCGTCGAGCGCCTTGTCGATCGCGTCGCGCGCGGGTAACTGCTGTTCGGCGTTGTCGAGACGGATGAGGGCACTTGAGTTGCCGGTCATGTTGGCCGACTTGACCGCGATGCCGTCGTCGGCGAGAACTTGGGTCACACGCTCTAGCTGCTGGCTGTCCAGGGTGCCATTGGTCGTGCTGATCTGAACGGCGGGGTCCTGCGGATAAAGATTGGGTAACGCGTAGATGACACCGACGGCGAAGACGATGAGTATCAGCAGATACTTCCACAGGGGGTAACGATTGAGCATGGAAGCCCTGTCCTTTCATTCAATGACGATCGGGGGGATCGTCGTGCGAAGACTGTCGCGGAAATGAGGCAGGCCACCGGCGGTGATGCCGGTGGCCCGAAGGATTACAGCGACTTCAGGGTACCCTTGGGCAGGACGGAGGCCACGGCGCTTTTCTGCACGTTGACCACGGTGCCTTCGGCGATTTCCATGCTGATGAAGTCGTCGGTCACCTCGGTGATGCGGCCCATCAGCCCGCCGCCGATGACGATTTCGTCACCCTTGGAGAGGTTGGAGATCAGCTGCTTGTGCTGCTTGGCACGCTTGGACTGCGGGCGCCACAGCAGGAAATAGAAGATCAGCACGAAGCCGACCAGCATGATGATCTGGGCAATGCCACCACCGCCAGGTGCGGCTGCATCCTGGGCGTGTGCCGCAGGGATGAAAAAGTCCAGCATGGATGGTTCTCCGAAGTTGCGCGATGAAAGTCGCGAGAGTTGCGATGTGAACGGGTGATACGTTACGAGACTTACCAGGCCCGCCGGCGTCGCCACCGGCCAGCCCGTCTCTTGTCAGTCGACCCCAGGCGGTACGGGAAGCCCCCGCCGCCGATAGAATTGTGCTACGAAGTCGGCCAATGTACCCGCTTCGATAGCCCCGCGCAAACCGGCCATCAGGCGCTGGTAGTAGCGCAGATTGTGGATGGTGTTGAGCATCGAGCCGAGCATTTCGCCGCACCGATCGAGGTGGTGCAGATAGCCGCGGGAGAAGTGCTGGCAGGTGTAGCAGTAACAATCCGACTCCAGCGGCCGGGTATCGTGACGGTGGGTGGCGTTACGAATCTTCACCGTGCCTTCGGCGGTGAACAGGTGGCCGTTGCGGGCATTGCGGGTCGGCATCACGCAGTCGAACATGTCGACCCCGCGGCGTACGCCCTCGACCAGGTCCTCCGGCTTGCCCACGCCCATCAGATAGCGCGGCTGCTCTTCCGGCATCCACTGGGGCAGATAGTCGAGCACGCCGATCATCTCCTCCTTGGGCTCGCCCACCGAGAGACCGCCGATCGCCAGGCCATCGAAGCCGATCTCGAGCAGCCCCTCCAGCGAACGCTTGCGCAGCTCCGGGTACATGCCGCCCTGGACGATGCCGAACAGCGCCGAGGGCGAGTCGCCGTGGGCCTCGCGCGAGCGCTTGGCCCAGCGCAGCGAGAGCTCCATCGACTTCTGTGCCTCCTGCTCGGTGGCGGGGTAGGGGGTGCACTCGTCGAAGATCATCACGATGTCCGAGCCCAGCGAGCGCTGGACCGCCATCGACTCCTCCGGACCCATGAATACCTTGGCGCCATCCACCGGCGAGCGGAAGTGCACGCCCTGCTCGGTGATCTTGCGCATGGCACCCAGCGAGAACACCTGGAAACCGCCGGAGTCGGTGAGAATCGGACCCTGCCACTGGGAGAAGTCGTGCAGGTCGCCGTGACCCTCGATCACCTCGGTCCCCGGGCGCAGCCACAGGTGGAAGGTGTTGCCGAGAATGATCTCGGCGCCGATCGCCTCGACGTCACGCGGGGTCATCCCCTTGACCGTGCCGTAGGTGCCCACCGGCATGAAGGCGGGGGTCTCCACCGTGCCGCGGGGGAAGGTCAGGCGGCCGCGCCGGGCGCGGCCATCCTGGCCCAGGCGTTCGAACTTCATGAAGCTTTCGTGTCGCATAGAATTCTCTGTCTCTCGGCGCGCCGGCAATCGTGCGCAACGCTTGGGGCCACTCGGGGCCCGCTGAATGTCTTTCTTTCTATCTCTCTACGCTCGGCGACCTGGCTATCTCGCTAGCGCTCGGCGACCCTGCGATCGGCTCTCTCTTGCTCAGGTCACCGGCACTTGGGCGATGCGTGCCCGGACGATCACGCGTCTTGGCGCGTGAGGAACATGGCATCGCCGTAACTGAAGAAGCGGTACGCCTCCTCCACGGCAGCGGCATAAGCGCGCATCACGCTCTCATAGCCGGCAAAGGCAGAGACCAGCATCAGCAGCGTCGACTCCGGCAGGTGGAAGTTGGTGACCAGGGCATCCACGCAGCGCCAGCGATAGCCGGGATAGATGAAGATGTCGGTCTCGCCGCGGTAGGGCGCCAGGCGGCCATCGTCCTGGCTGGCGCTCTCCAGGCAGCGCACGCTGGTGGTGCCGATGGCGACGACACGCTTGCCCGCCTCCCGCGCCCGGTTGACGCTGGCGCAGACCTGCTCGTCGACCTCCAGCCACTCGCTGTGCATATGGTGCTCGCGGATATCGTCGACGCGCACCGGCTGAAAGGTACCGGCCCCCACGTGCAGAGTGACGAAGGCGATCTCGACCCCCTTGGCCCGCAGCGCCGCCATCATCGCCTCGTCGAAGTGCAAGCCGGCGGTGGGCGCGGCGACCGCGCCTTCGCGGCGGGCGTAGACGGTCTGATAGCGCTCGCGGTCGGCGAGTTCGTCCTCGCGGGTGATATAGGGTGGCAGCGGCATATGCCCGTGCTGTTCGAGCAGCGCGATCAGCGGGGTCTCGCCGAGGAAGCGCAGCTCGAACAGGGCGTCCTGCCGGCCTTCGACCACGGCGTGGATGCCGCCTTCGAAGATCAGCTCGGTGCCCGGCTTCGGCGACTTGCTGGCGCGCAGATGGGCCAGGCCGCGATGGGCATTCAGCGGGCGCTCCAGCAGCATCTCCACCTTGCCGCCACTCGCCTTCTGGCCGAACAGACGTGCCGGGATCACCCGCGTGTCGTTGAACACCACCACGTCGCCGGGTTCGAGATGTCCGAGCAGATCGGGGAAGCGTTCATGCGCCAGCGCCCCGGAAGGGCCATCGACGCACAGCAGGCGGCAATCGGTGCGCTGCTCGGAAGGGTAGCGAGCGATCAACTCGTCGGGGAGATCGAAATGGAAGTCGGCGCGCTGCATGGCACTCATGAATTGGCGAAAAAGGAATGACGTGACCGCAGGCGACCGCGGCCACTCGAAACAGGCCGCTGACGCGGCATCGAGGGCCGGCGGGCAACCCTCGCGAGGGCGCCATGATAAAGCAGGCGGGGAGCGAAGTCAGCGCAGTGATTGACGCAAAGGCCGGGGTCCGTATAATGCCACTCCGCTGCCGGCGTGGCGGAATTGGTAGACGCAGCGGATTCAAAATCCGCCGCTGGAAACAGTGTGTCGGTTCGAGTCCGACCGCCGGCACCATGCAAATCAAGCACTTATAGCGTTTTTCCCTCCGCTTGATTCCTGCTTTTTTCTCGATGTGTCAACGCAGTGTCAACCGATTTTCGGGGCGTACTTGATCGCGTCCGCGAGGTGGTCGGGGGACAGGTGTGCGTAGCGCATCGTCATCGTAATCGTCTGATGTCCCAGTATCTTTTGCAGCGTTAATACGTCGCCGCCATTCATCATGAAATGGCTGGCAAAGGTGTGGCGTAACACGTGCGTTCTCTGCCCCCTGGGGAGCTGAATCCCCGCCTCCTTGATCGCATCCGAAAACGGGTTATATCCGGTCGTTGGGAAGACGCGCCCGACCTTGGGGGCGTGTTCGATCAGCGTCTGGTAGAGCCCCGGATGCAGCGGGATGGTGCGGTTACGGCCGTTCTTGGTGCCGGTGAAGGTGACACGACCGTCACGGAGGTTTTCGGCGCGCAGATACTGGGCTTCCGACCAACGGGCACCGGTGGCGAGGCAGAGCCGGGTGATCAGGAGGGCATCCTTGTTGGCGCGACGGTCGAGGATCTCGAGCAGCCGGGCTATCTGGTCTTCGGTGAGGTAGCTGAGTTCGGTTTCGTCGAGGCGCAGCGGCTGGAGGCTGGCAAAGGGGTTGCCCTGGTGCCACTCGCCGAGCTTGGTCAGCTTGTTGAAGACGGCGCGCAGGTGGGCCTGATCGTGGTTGGCGGTGGTGGGCGTGATCCCTGAAGCCAGGCGCTTTTGCCGGAACCGTGCGGCGTCCATGGCGGTGATGGTGGAGGCTATCGGGTTGCCCATCATGTCGGCGAGGGCGAGCATCTGTGCGTAGCGACGCTTGCCGTCCTTGAGCGAGACGCCATGGAATTCATACCAGAGGCCGATGAGGTCACGCAGCCGCCGCTTGTCGCGTTTCTTGGGTGCGTAGTCTTCCCCCGCCGCAGCCTTGCCGAGCGTGAGGGTCATGAAGCGTTGGGCTTCCAGCTTGGTCGGAAACGTCTTGCGTATGCGCCGGTGCCCACGTCCTCCAGGTTGTATATCGACTTGCCAGCCGCTGGCTGTCTTTCTGATCGCCACTAGGCAGCCTTCCCGAGTAATCGCCTCTCGACCAGCCGCTGTTCGATGAGCTGGCGTAGCTGTCCCGCATCCAATCCCCGTCGGCGGTAGTAGTTGGCGATGTCGTCCCAGGCCCCGCAGCGGGAGAGCCCTTGCATGGCTTGCTGGATGGTGAAGCCCTGGCGTGCGTAGAGGGAGATGAGGTTACCCACGACCAGGGCGACGTTCTTTTCGTTGCCGAGCCCCGGGGCCTTGCGCGCTCGCTTGTAGAGGAGGTGGGGTTCGTGGTCGTAGAAGCGGGCGTCTTCCTGCAGGAGCTGCCACACGCAGTCGATGAGGTTGCGGGCGTGGTCGAGTCGATACTTGCCCATGGCGGTGCGCCAGAGGCCGGTGAGGTGGGGCACGGTGTCGGTGAAGCGCTTGAAGCCGTGGTCCATGTCGAGGCATTCGCCGGTGTCGACGTTGCAGGGGGTGCCCTGGGCGAACTCACGCAGCACCGACTGATGAAAGCGCATCTCGATTCGCCAGACCGGCTTGTCGGGGTTGTAGTCGGAGGCCATGGGGTCATCGCCGGCCGCTTTCTGCCAGATGCTCTCCCAGAAGTGGATCTTGTCGCGGTAGTGGGCCTCCTTGGTCTTGTTGTAGATGCAGCACTGGAGGGCGCCCGCGGTGCCGAACATGAAGGTTTCGGCGTTGCCGTAGGAGGTGGCGATGTGGCCGTGGTTGAAGCTGAAGTCGTCGATGCCGTTGATGCGCGTGACTTTCTTGGAGCGGGTGACGAAGCGTTCCATGAAGTCGGCGGGGGGCTGCCAGCCCTGGACGTCTAGCGCGAGGTGCACGGCACAGCCCATGGGCTCGACGTAGGCGAGGAGCTGCTTGGCGATGCTGTCCAGGTAGGCTTGCACGTCGGCGGTGCTGTGTTCGTGGATGAAGTGCGGAGAGAGCTCGATCTTGAGGTGGGTGCCGATGTCTTCGGCCTTCACGTGCCGGGCGTAGAACAGGACGATGACGCCCAGGTCGTTGTTCTGCAGGCGGTAGCGGAAGCCGCTTTGGGTGTTGCCCGCGCCGACGCTCCAGGTGGTGCCGAACAGGTCCATGGTGGCGCCCCGGCCTTCGCGGTAGACCTCGATGATTTGATCGAAGAGCGCCATGCAGGGCTTCCCGGCGTAGAGCTGGCGCACGGTGTCGACGCCTGCGTGGAGGAGCTTGATGTGATCGAGCTGGCGCTGGCCCTTGGGACTCAGGAACAAACGGCCTTTGGGATCTTCCCGATTCTCGATCAGGGAGGCGATGGAGTAGCGTTCCCAACGGTTCATAAAGTGTTCTCCTGATAAAGACGCTTAGTGACGGTTTATGGAGGTTTCGGAGGTCAATGTGCGAGACGTGTTACAGGGAGGGTCTCGCCTATCCAATGACTCGATGGTGATGCGTGTTTTTTCATAAGTCACTGTCCTGCATGAAGAAAAGCAGAATGGTTCAAGTGTTTTCCGTTACTGACAAACAGTGACGGCTAATGACACCTGCTTTTTTTTAGCCTTGGAGAATTAGGCAAGTTGGCAAGCGGCTGTCGACTCCCGTTGCCCGACGACAGATTCGTTTACCCCCACTCACTAGTCGTCGGTCCCCGGCAGTCCGTGTTGATCCCCTCATGACGTGATGCCTCCGGTAGCCAGGGTGATGACGAGCAGATGCAGCGGGTACCAGGAGAGCCGCAGGGGGCGCGGTATGGCCGGGACCGGTATGCGCCAGGAGAGAGACCCGTTGGCCAGCAGGATGAGCACGACGGCGGTAGCGAGGCTGACGACCATGCGGGCCGGGGTGGCGTTGACGAGGATCGAGGTGAACAGGACCGGGATGGTGGCGGCGGTGTGCTGGGGATAGCGGAACGCCAGGGCGAACGCGGGCACCAGCAGCAGCCCGAGGAGGCCATATTCGATCCAGGGATCGATAGCGAGGGCGAGCACCAGCAGCACGAGCCCGGCGGCGAGCTGTAGAGTGCGCTCCTCGAGACGAACCAGCAGCACCACAACGAGCAGCCCCAGGCCCAGGGTAAAGCAGACGTTGAGCTTGTCCGGGGTGACGACCAGGGCGTAAGGGAGTTGGGCGACGAGGCCGACCAGGAGCAGACGACAGCCGTAGCGCAGCGGGCGGCGGGTGTTGTGCAGCAGATGCCACGCGACCATCCCAGCGAACAGCGGGAAGGCGATGCGCCCGACCAGGATCGCCCAGGGCACGGCGGGGGAGTCTGGCCAGATGAACTTGGTGGCGTGTTCCAGCGACATGGCGAGAATCGCGAGCCACTGGGCGAGCGGTATCCAGGCGTTGGTGCGCGTCATGAGGCGGCCTCCCGGGTAGGCAGCACGGTGGCTTGCAGCAGCACATAGAGGTTGCTGGTCTGGTGGCTGGTCGAGGTGGAGCGGAACAGGGCGCCGATGACGGGGATGTCGGAGAGCACCGGCACGCGGTTCTGCTGCTGCCGATTCTCTTCGGAGACGAGGCCGCCCAGGAGCACCGACTGGCCGGAGTGAATCTGTACCGTGGTGTTGATGCTGCGCTGGTTGGTGATGATGTCGGACGCCAGCACGGAGTCGGTGAGGCTGTCGGCGGCGGTACCCACGTCCATGACGATCAGGCCCGAGGGGGTGACCACCGGCAGCACGTTGAGGGTGATGCCGATATCGCGGCGCTCGATGGTCTGGAAGGGGTTTTCGATGTTGGCCGCTTCGCCGGTGACCCGCCCGGTGATGAAGGGGACATTCTGGCCGACCGAGATGGTGCCGCGCTGGCCGGAGAGCGCCAGTATCTGGGGCGTCGAGAGAACACGGGCGTTGGAGTCGCGGCGGATCGCGTTGACGGCCAGGGCCAGCACGTCGCCGTCGAAGATGCCGAACGAGCCACCGGGCACCGAGAGCGCGCGGCCGAGCCCGGAGGTGTTGAAGCCCCCGGCGGGGTTGCTGCCAGCGCGGGCGCGGCCAAACGAGACGCCGAGGTCGAGGGTGTCGCCGTCGTTGGTTTCGAAGATCAGGGCGCGGATGAGCACCTGGGCGCGGGTGACGTCGATCTGGGGCAGCAGCCGTTCGAGCGCCTGGATGCGGTCGGGGGGACCGCTGACCAAGAGCGCGTTAGCGGCGTGCAGCACCTGGGCGCGGGATGACTGAAGGCTACCGGGCGTGCTCTGGGCCAGGAAGGCGTCGACCAGGGGCGCGAGATCGCCGGCGCGTAGGTGGTTGATCGGCAGCACGCGGGAGACGCTGGGCTCCCGAGGGGCCGGGGTGGCGATACGGCTCATGAACGTCTGGTCGGCCTTGGCCGGGACCAGGGTCGGCGGGTTGCCGGGGGCGAGCTGATAGCCGTGGGACTGCATGACGCCCTGGAAGAACTCGGGGAGCTGATCGGGCGGCACGTCCGGGGCGTAGACGGTGAGGGTGCCGTTGACGCGCGGGTCGATGGCGATGGGCGTGGCGGTTTCCTGGCTGTACCAGTGCACGAAGTCGCGCACGTCCGCGTCCTGCATGTCGATGGGCATGGCGTGGGCGGTGGACGTGAGCAGCAGGGCGCCAGCGGTGAGGGCCGCGCGGGCGAGATTAGCAACCGATGTCGACATGGTGGGCTCCAGAGCCGAGGCGGAGATGACAGGCACCCATCGGGATGACGTCGAGGCCGAGGCGTTCGAGGTCGTCGCTGGTGGTGGGCCGGTGGTCGCCGTCCAGGAGGCGGTAGGTGGTGCGGTCGCCCAGTTGGGCGTAGCCGGTGATGCGCGCGCGGTCGAAGCGGGAGAGATCGAGTGCGGGCGCAGGATCGGGCGTGGCCTCGAGGTCGGCGTTGCGGGCGTCGACCTGATCGACGACGAGCACGGACGTGGTGAGGACGATGCCCAGGAGAAAAGCCAGGGTGACCAGAAGCGGGCGGTTGAAGCGCTTCCAGTAGATACGGGTCATGCGCATGTAGAACCTCGCATCGCGGGGGACGCGGAACACGCCATGGGTGAGCCACGGCGGCAGCATCGAGTAGGTCTGGTGCGGGTAAGCGTCGGAGAAGGCTTGCTTGGTGTCGTAGGCCGGGTAGAGCGCGCGGCCGGTGTAGGTCCAGCGTTCGACGACGAGGCTTTGCGGGGAGTCGCCGTATTTGACGATGCCGAGGTGGAGCTTGGGCATCGGCAGCTTGCCCCCGGCGAACATCGACCAGAGGGAGCCGATGATCGGAAGCGAGAGCCGATCGAGGCGGCGGCAGTAGACGACGTGCTCAGCCAGCGCCACGCGGGCCTGCTTATCCATGATCGAGAGATCCTGGATCAAGAAGATGATGTCCCAGCCGAGCTTGCGCGCGTGCAGGAACCAGTCGATGACCGCCTGGCGCGACTTGTCGGCCCAGGAGCGGGAGTTGAACCAGGTGCCGCACTCATCGAGCACCAGGAGGCCGTTCTTGGCTTCGTCGTAGGTGTCGTTGCCACGGCCGATGGCTTCCAGGTCGGCGAGCTGGGGCTTGTCGGGGATGCGATAGACGCGGGTGTTGCGCGCGCGTTCGCCGACCAGCTTATGCAGGCGCAGGTCGAGGTTGGTGGCCACCGGGCAGCCGTGGTTGAGCTTGTCCTTGATCTTGCCCACGGCGACGAGCGTCTTGCCCGCGCCCAGTTTGCCGGTGACGACATAGACCGCCATCACACACCCCCAAGGCCCAGCACGCGGTCTTTGACGTGCAGGGCCATGACCGTGAACTTGGCCAGCACGATGGCCGAGACACAGGTAGAGAAGTTGTCGGGCAGGATGCGGTTGACGCCATCGGCCAGCACCGAGGGCATGGCCACGGTGAGGCTATCGACGATGCTGGAAATCACGTCGGCGGTGCCGGTGATCAGGGCGACGAAAATCCCGACCTTGATCAGGAACAGGCCGAAGCGGGCGACCTTGAGCCAGAAGAAGAACTGGAGAAACCACGTCCCGAAGTGCTTGAAAAAGTTACGCGCCAGCGGAATCAGGGCGGTGAAGAGCAGCCGAACGAGCGCACCCATGGTCAGCCCTCCGAGGCGCTGCGATAGGACAGCGCGATCATGGTGATTTGGTAGCAGGTGAAGAAGAACAGCAGCCAGGAGAGCGCGGCCTTGATCAGATCGAAGACGCGGCACTCGATGGTGACGGTGTGGCCTTGGAAGCTGAAGGTGAGCGGGACACAGCCGCCGCCACCGGGAATCTCGGGGAGCCAAGCGGTGGCCACGCCTTTGACGTAGCTAAGGCCCTTGCCCAGGAGGCTGCTGTCATCCTCGAACAGGTCGCGATAGCGCTGGGTGATCTCGCCCTGTACGTCTTCGTTCTGGGTATCGAGCTGGCTCATCAGGTCGTCGGTGAGGCCCTGGCCATCGAACTCGCTCTCGACATCGGCCGCGGTAGGGGCGCCGTCCTGGTTGGTGAAGGTGTCGACGAGGTTGGAAAAGCCGTTGTTGATCGCCTTGCGCACGCCGCCGATGGCATCCAGTACGGCGTCGAGGCCATCGCCGGGTTCTTCGCTCTCTTCGCCGTCGCCGCTGTCGTTGTTGCCGCTGTCGCTGCTGCCGGTATCGCCTTCGGAGGGCGTATCGGTGTCGTCGGGGGGCGTGGCGTCATCATCGGTCGAGGTATCACCGCCACCGGTCGAGGTGTCACCCCCGGTGGAGCCACCACCGGAAGATCCGCCACCGCCATCGGATGAGCCGCCACCGGTACTACCACCCCCACCGGAAGCGCCACCCCCACCGGAAGCGCCACCACCGCCGCCACCCGATGAGCCACCGCCCCCGGTCGATCCACCGCCCGATGAGCCACCGCCCCCGGTCGATCCACCGCCCGATGAGCCGCCACCCACAGTCGATCCCCCATCGCTGCCCGATCCGGTATCGCCACCACCGGTATTGCCCCCGGTGTCGGTGCCGCCGTCATCGGTCACCGGGTTACCGTCGTCGCCGATATGGATGGTGTTGATGTCACTCGATTGGCCGGTGTAGCAGTAGCTTTTGCCACCGGATGAGTAGGAGCCGTTGGCGCAGCTCGATGGGTTGTCGGTGAGTTGAAACGGTGACTCTTCGACGGTCGCGCCTTCGGCATCGGGGTCGTTCGGTTCGCCGGTGGATTCGGCGCGCCAGACGGTAGAACACTCTTGAGTGCCGTCGGGATTATTGGTGCAGAAGGTGACGCCGGGCGTCTGGTAGAGCTTGCAGGCGCCGGTATTGACGTAGGCATTGGCGGTATTGAGGGAGCCAGACGGGACCGTCACCGAGCGCATCTCGCCACCGTAAGCGGCTTGGCACTGCTCATCGGTATAAGCGATGTTGTAAATCGTATCCGCCGCCAAATCGGAGGCGGGGATGTCGGCGGGTGATCCGAGATATTTGAAGACGGAGTAAGCGTAAGGACGGGTGCGATATACCTTGCTGATGCCGTCGTCGCCGGTTTTCTTTTCGCACCACGTACTGTTCGGATCGGTCTTGATTCTTAATGGCAAGTTGCCTTTGGTGATGCGCAGGGCTTCCTGGTAGGTAGAGCGGCGTTCCGCAGAGAGCGCCATAGAGCACGTTGAGGCTTTGCGGTAGCCCGATGACACGACGAACGACCAGTCATCGGCGCGGGAAGGCAAAGAGATCGCCAGTAAGAACAGCAGTAGAAGACTTCTCATAACGCACCCATGAAAAAGGGGCCTCGAAAGGCCCCTGGCGACCGGCCCCGGTATGCGCCCAGGGCGGACAGCGGGACCGGTTTAACCACCGGATCAGGTGGCCTTGTTGGCGAACTTCTTGAACAGCCCGATGGCGAGCAGCGAGCCGACGATGGCGGTAACCACCGGCCACGCTTCGCCAGCCATGCTGCTGGCTTGGCTGGAGAGTTCGGAGAAGGCCTGAGAGGCAGCCGAGCCGCCGGAGTCGGAGGCCATGGCGGCGCTGGCCGTGGCGATGGTGCCGACGCCGATCATGGCGACCTTGCCGGGGATCGAACGGGCGGCGTTGCGGGTCGTGACGAGCGCGTCTTTCAGTTGGGTTTTCATAGGGTTTTCTCCGCAAATTGCTTGAACGCGAGTGTGGTTTTGCCCCACGCCCAACCGAGGGCGTAGGCGCCGAGCAGGTAGCCGATGAGTTCCGAGGGGCTCATCGTTGGCCACCCTTGATTGCACCGAGCCCGAACGCGAGGACGAGCCCGATACAAAAGGTGAGGAGCCACAGGGCATTGAACTGGTCGTCAGTCATCTGTGGTTCCTCCTAAGTCGTTGACGGTCGAGGCGAGGGCGTCAGTTGGCCTTGGCCGTGTCGGCCTTGGCGCTCGAAGGTGCCGCACCCGCGCCCTTGGGGAGGCGCACGGCGATGACGTGCATCGAGGTGGTTTGCTGCTTGTTCTGGCCGGCGCGAACCATGCGCAGCTCGATATCGAGTTCGAGATTGCACGGCAGCTCGACCCCGGCGTTACGAATCTGATCGACGATGGAGAAGTCGGCGGACATGTCGGAGCACTGCATACCGACTTGGTTGTCGTTGTCGGCGTCGACTTCGTTGATGACGCTGACCTTGCCGCCCTTGCGGCCATCGAATTCGTAGCGGGAAGCACCGGAAACGCGGGCGATGATGGTGTTGATCATGGACATGGTGAGGTTCCTTTCAGCGTTGGTACCGGGTTGCCAGGATGTGGCAGTGGCGAGCGAGTACGACTAGCTCAGTGAGATCGGACGACTCGGGGTCGAGCATCCGGGTTAGGTGTTCCGCCTGGGCGTAGAGCAGGGCGGCGTGACCGTAGTCACGGCCCTGGAGGCACCGCTTGGCCCGCTCCCTCAAGACTCGGGGCTCCGGGCAGGCGGCTACCCACCCTTGCCCGTCGTCCATCGGTCGGGATGCACGGCGGCCGATCCCGCGCCCCCCGTCAACCCGTGCTGCGCAGGGTATGACGGGGGGCGCGGTGCCGGCCTGGGAAGCCGTGCGACCGATGGGCGACGGGTGACGGGCAGGCAGCAACATGACTTAGGCCCCGGAGTCCGGGCGGGCCGGGGTGGTGCCCCCTTCCAACGGCGAGCGGTCGCCGCTTTCCAGCAGGGTCAGGCCGTATTGCATAAGCCGTTCGCCCAGGGCGGAAGGGGTCAGGCGGTTGGTGCCTGCCTGGACGAGAAACCGGGAGTGGTCGCTCTGGTCCAGGAACACACGAACGGGCTGTTTCTTGGTCGTGGTCATTGGGTGTTCCTCAGGGTGGGGACTGCGTGGCGATGACCGGCCACGAAACGCGACACGGTCGGGGGAATAAAAAGCGCCCGGGTACCGGCAGAGGCAGGCGACGGGGGGAGCGAGCCACCGGTGACCTGGGCGAAGGGGAACGCGGTATTGGCGGGGCGTGGGTCGGCCCCGGCCTGGATGTCAGCGGCAGTGACGCGGCGATAGGTGCCGTCGGTGTAGTGCAAAAGGTTGTAGGTCAACGCCGGGTAGACGTTGAAGACGCGCTTGGCGGGACGCGCAACGGGCACGGGCTCGAGCGATGCGCATTCAGGAGTGAACGCGAGATCGCGAGACCCGTTGCCCTGGCTGGGGTCATTCCAGGTGCGCTGATCGATCAGAACGCGGGATAAGCGGCGCTGGGCATCCAGACTATCGAGGACGAGCTGATAGAAGCTCTTGGCACACTGGGAGTTGCAGATAGCCCGAGCGCGAGACCTCAGTTGGCGGTAAGCCAGACGTAGAGCAAGCCGAGACACAAGACGTAGGGCAGCGGATCGATCAGCGACGACGACATGGCCGCGAGCCTCAAGAAAACGGATAGGGCGCCAGAATGCGCGATGGAAGTCGACGGCGTGGGCTGCCGTGGGGGCGGTGTGCTTACGGATGACACCCGCGAACTCGCCGTCGAGGTAAAAGGCCGTGCCCTTGGCTGGGTCATCAGCGACGAGGTTGGCGAACGTGACCTGGATCATCCCCAGTCATCCCCTTCCAGCAGCTCGGCCTGGAGTAGGGCGATGTTGATCATGCGGTGGCGGCCCAACTTGTAGGAGGGCAGGTAACCACGGCGCAAGTGCCCCTCGATGATGTCGATGGAGAGGCCCGTGAGTAGCGAGAAGCGCTCTTTGGTCATCAGGGGCACGATGGCCGGGACCTGGGGCGATTTGCTGGGTTCCATTGTCGTAAGCCGCCTTTGTTTGTCTGTGATAGGCTTTTTGGTGTGCTATTAACCAATAGGTAGAATCCTACTCAGTGAGTAAGATGCTACCCGTGTAGGATCGTACTCGCAATGGACGAAGGAAAAAAAATCCGTGAGATCAGAGAACTTTTTGATCTAAGCAGGCCGCAGTTTGCTGATAAAACGGGCATAAGCGTGCACACCATCCACAGCACAGAGCTGGGCCGGATGAAGTGCTCAATTGAGACGCTGAGGGCTGTACAGAAGGCATACCCGCAGTTTGCGAAATGGCTGAATGAGATCCCGCTTGAAGATGGGGATGGACAGTCGACTCCTGAGATAGAGAGAACACGAGATCGGCTGAAGCCGACCGGAACGGATACCGAGTCGCAAGGCAAGTAGCTGAACGCTGGTACCGGGGAACAGGGAATTAGTGCTGGGTGGGTTAAAGGAGAGAGCGCGTAGACGCTCAACACTGCCAAGGATCTACCATTGGATTTGAACATGAGGTGACGGCCTGAAGTAAAGAAAAAGGGGGGGGGAAATGTGGGCGGATCTCATTCTGAGAGGGATGATTGGAGTAGTGCTGCTTTTATCCTTCAACGGCAGCGTGAATATGTTGTCTGAAAGACCTCCTGCACCTACCGAAGATGAAGTTCGTCTTTATGGTTTGAAAAATATAATAAGGCATAATAGAGAGCGCATTAACAGCTTTGCTCTCGATCCTGTTAGGATTTATAGGTATCAAAGCAGTGATCAAATGTTTGTCGATCTGAATGCTTGGAATAAACAGCAGCTATACGGTAAAGAAACATACGATATCTATGGCAAAAGAACTGGGGTTCGCTACTCAAAAACAATAAAAGTGTATTTTGACTGCGGCAGCAGGCAAGATGCCCATTGCTATGCAGTTGATGTAAGAAATTATGCCGGACAATACGCCTCGGATGCTCAAAACGGGATCTGTTCGAATGAAATGCTAGATGAGATAAAGAGCGTAGGAATAGATAGCGTTGCATTTTATATCCCAGGCATAAAAAAGCCAGTAGCGACATGCACGAATGGTTTTTGGTTGGTGGACTCTCGGCGTGATAACTAATAAAGCATGGAGGCGAAAATGGACTCTTTGATTAAAATTAATGCGGAATCGTTTGGTGAGGCGGCAAAAGAGCTAATAAGCAAAGTTTCCGATGGGGTTGGTGGGATTGCAAAGCCATGGCAAATGAAACGAGTGGCCAAGGCCGACATAGCCGTCAGAAAAATGAATGCGCTCGCTGAGCAGGAGCTAACAGAGATAGAAGGTAGAGCTGTTAACAGAGTGGTCGCACAAGAGACCAGGAAGCAAAGAAATATTGAGAATATCACATACAGATCGACGAGCCACCTGAACGAGGAAAATGACATAAAAGAACTTGACGAAGACTGGATTGCAGACTTCTTTGACAAGTGCGAAAATGTCTCGGCTGAGTATATGCAGGAGATGTGGGCAAGAGTTTTAGCAGGAGAAGCTAATAAGTCTGGATCATATTCCAAAAAAACAATAGACATAATATCCAAGATTGATAGGGAGTCGGCTGTTTTGTTTTCGCGGCTATGTAGCTTTATTGCCTTTTTTTATAACAAGGAAGAATTGCTTGTGGATTATGAAAGCATGTCTGATTTGCTGATTAAGAAAGGGTTGAATTTTCTCAAGCTGCAAGAGTTTGAAACAGATGGTCTTATAAATTTTAGCTCTCTAACAGGGTATGGAGTCAGCAATCCTTTTTTCACAAAAGACGGCGATAAAAATAAAAGCGGAGAGCTTTTTATTTTGTATCATGATAATGTTTCATGCTATGCTATTGAGTCTATAGATAGGCTGAAAACTGGCAATATAGTTCTGACTAGATATGGAAGGGAAGTGGCAACAATATGTGATATTGAGCCTGATGTTGAAGTGTATGAGTTAATGAAAGGCTACATTGAAGGGCAAGGCTTTAAGTCGTCCGATAAGTTTAAAGGGGCGGCTGAGGAAATTCTTGTGGAGGTCTTTAGAAAGCAGTTGGATCTAAAAATTATGCGGAAGTGAAATTCTTCTAGATTTGAGTTCTTTTGATGTTGGGCAATGTTGGTTTTATGCTTGCCGCTTTTTGTATGAGTTTTAGTCTGCTGTTGTAGGGTTAAGCGGCTTTGATTAATTTTGATTTAACATTGCTTATGTGGCCTTTCTTCAAAGGCCAACTTCCCGTGTGCTATCCACTTTGAAGGCGCAGAGTAAGTCGTAGAACACAATAATCTGCAAACGCCCAAATTTCCAAGGGCGGACTATAATGGATACGCTAGGTGGCAAGTGAAAATCAGCCAATGACCAATACTGTCCACTCTGGCGAAGCAGAGCGAACCGCAGCAGAACACTACTAATGCGCAAGCGGCTGAATTTGCAAGGAACTGACCATAGTGGGCTTTTTCGGGTTCGCGTTCAAAATCCGCCGATTTACGTCTCCATCATCGTGGTGTTCCTACCTGTAGACGTGTCAACCAAGTGTCGACGGGCTTGACGCCTAGAGACGTCCGCTGACGATTTGAGAGCTTCGTAAGTGGCTGTTTTTTCGGTCAAAGACAGCCACTGACATTCTTAAACTAGAATTCAAAATCCGCCGCTGGAGACAGTGTGTCGGTTCGAGTCCGACCGCCGGCACCATGTGTGAAATCAGTGGCTTAGCGCCACATCCCCCTGAAACACCTCCCCCCTTACGTTTTTTGGTCGCAGTCTGGTCGCGCCTCGTGCCCAGGTATCCAGCGGCGTCTATTTGCTCGTTCCATCATCTCGCCCGAGCCTTTGGTTATACGCTGCCCGTGGCAGCCAATAGCGCCTGCTTCCTCTGTATCTGTCCGCCTTCTCTTTGATGTCGGCCGCTCTGGCCCGCCTTCATTCCCTCTATCTATCTTTCCAGGTCACACCGTCCAGACCGCCTAATGTAGCGATTGCCGAGAGCAGTCGCTGTGGTATGTTGCCGATTAGCCACACGCGGCAGGGCCTCGTTTTGCCGGATGTTCAAGAAGACAGGCACGGATACCGAGTCGCGAGACGGGTACCGGCGCGCTGGTACCGGGGAACACAGGGAATCAGTGATGGACGGGCGGATGGAAAGAGCGCATTAGACGCTCAAGGTTATCAAGGGTCTGTAAACAAAAAACGAAAGGGAATAAATTGTTTTATGAGATTTAGAAACGTTTCGAAATGGGGCGAGTTTGGTGCCCGTGAGCCTTTGCTTTTTTTTGCACAACGGTCCGAAGAAATACTTTTTGAATATACTTTGGATAGTTATAAGACGATGGCGTTGAATTCTTCTTTTTTATGCCTTGAAGCAATCGCGCTTATTGGTAATATTGAAAATGGTGTTATTGATTCTAAGAACTTAGATCCTGTGCTGGAGGAGCTGAGATGGAGTTTGTCTGTTGATAAAATAGCTAAAGAGCTAATGGACTTGGAGTCAAAGGATTATGTTCTTGACCCAAAAAATGAGTCGCTAGAAAAAGTAAAGCTAAGGCTGGAAGTTTTAAGCAAAACCTTGAGGCCGGATCGATATTTCGAGAGAGGGTGCGCGTTACTAGCTCAAGCTATTGGACGGGGGGCTAAGAAGGAAATTGATAGTTTGGCAGGTGGGGTTTTTACGACACTTGTGAACATGGGGTGTCATAAGCAGGATTTATATACAAAAACTGTGTCATTTTTCTACGGTCAAAATGGCAGGCCGAATATAGAAGACGAAAGTGTTTTTTTTGAGTATATCAAACTAATATGGCCTGCTCACAAGCAATTCAAGGCCGTGTTCATTGTGTCTTCTTTGTTTGCTGACGTCAAAGATGCGGCGGAGCAAGCGTTTGATGTCAAAATTTGTGAGGAAATGCCAGAAGAATTTAAAAGCCTAGCGATAAAGGAGAAGTATAAGGTTGGTAGTGATGAAGTGTTGGCCGAAGTGAGTGGTATAAGCGCCATTGATTATTATAGTGCCAGAGAGCTTGCTAATGCTAACCTTGGAAGGCTTAGAGATCTTTTTACGCTCTATCACCATAAAAATCAAATAAAATGGAGAGATAAGGCTATGGTAAAAGAGGTCGGGGATGAGCTGCCGTTAATGATGAAAATGCCCACTAATCCAATTGAGAAGGTCAAAGATCAGAAACCTGGAATGGCATCTGAAAGCTTAACTTGGATGCTCAAAAATTTTAGCATGCGTGATTCAGATTTTAAAAAATTTGCCAGGATAGTGGATTTTCATGGGCTAAGTGTGAACAGTTCGGAGCCTGAGAATCAGTTGTTGAATCTTTGGATTGCCTTGGAGTCACTAGTACCTGCATCAGCAGCAACATCAAAGATCAATCAGATAATAAATTCGATAGTGCCCGTTTTGGGTATGGAGTATTTTGCGAGGCTAGTGCAAAATCTGGCACAAGATTTGATACGGTGGGATAGGGGGGCGGTAAGGTCCGCTCTTAAGAAAGTTCCTGATAGTGACAGTATGTCTTTAAGAGAAAAGGTCATGCAGGTCGTGCTGAGTGAGAACTGCGATGTGGTAAGATCTGAATTGTACGAAAAGCTAAAAGATTTTCATCTTCTTAGGTATAGACTATTTACTATGCATGAGTGTTTTAAGACACCTAGGAAAATGATCGAGTCCATTGAAAAGCATGAGGAAAAAGTGACTTGGCAAATTAGGCGAATTTATAGGACTCGCAATTTAATTGTTCATTCTGCTTCCTCGTCAAAACACATAAACTCATTGATTGAGAACGGGCATGACTATTTGGATCAGGTCGTTTTTATGATAACCAAGATGTCAGGAGGTTCTTACGGGATAAGTTCGATATCTCAGGCGTTTGAATTGGCAAGGCTCTTTAGGCTGAATATTTCGAGGGCTTTAGGGAATGCCGAGGTTTACGATGACTCTTGTTTTAAATTGCTTTTAGGTGAGCACGAATTTATGACAAGACCTTAATAAAAAAAGAGTGGGAATATGATTGCTGCTGACCAAGCGACCACAGATTATCCACGATATCTAGAACAAGCAAGCCAGTACGAGCAGTTGGGATGAGGTAAGCCATTGATTCCAATGACAACTAGCCAGTATGAACCGGTGTATGGTCGCTTTCAAAATCCGCAATTAGAAACCAGATGCCTTCCCAGATTTGATCATCGCTGACCTTGTTCGCGTGAGGACGACTCTGGGAGCCTTCCCCGCGCTGCCGGATGTTCATTTCTGCACATTGATTGCAAACGTGTTCTCAAACCAGGCCTGGTGCCTGCCCTTTGGCGACACCAACCTCGCATCTCCCGCTCTTGCGGCTCATAACCCTGAAAGCCAGACCTTTCGTGCCTTACGGCTCGTCTCACGGGCGCCATTAGACTAAAGCCTAGCAGCTTATATGACAGAAATATGACAGTTTGCGCGTCCGTTCGCTTTCGAAAGTGAACATCGTGCTCGCCTGCCTGTCGGCGAGTCGGCCGGTGGGGTATCGGCACTCATTCCGTGTTCACGAGGTAATCATGCTAGGCATCTTCAAGGCGGGTGGCGCGGCGGCGCGGCTGCCCGAGGCGCGTATCGATCCGGTCTATCGGCGGCTGCGCTGGCAGATCTTCGCCGGGATCTTCTTCGGCTACGCGGGCTACTACCTGGTGCGCAAGAACTTCACCCTGGCGATCCCGCATCTGGTAGAGCAGGGTTACTCCCGTGGGGATCTCGGCGTGGCGCTGGCTGGGGTCTCGGTGGCCTACGGCATCTCGAAGTTTCTGATGGGCGCGGTCTCCGACCGTTCCAACCCGCGCCTCTTTCTGCCGACCGGGCTGCTGCTCTCGGCGCTGATCATGTTCCTGTTCGGCTTTACCGACTGGGCCACGTCCAGTGTGGTGATCATGTTCGTGTTGCTGTTCCTCAATGGCTGGGTGCAGGGCATGGGTTGGCCGCCCTGTGGTCGAACCATGGTGCACTGGTGGTCGCAGAAAGAGCGCGGGCGCATCGTGTCGACCTGGAACATCGCCCATAACGTCGGCGGTGGGTTGATCGGGCCGCTCTTCATTCTGGGCATGGCCTGGTACAACGATTGGCACTCAGCGTTCTACGTGCCCGCTGCGGTGGCGGTGGGGGTGGCGGTGTTCGCTCTCCTGACCATGCGCGATACGCCCCAGACCTGCGGGCTGCCACCGATCGAGGCGTACAAGAACGATTATCCCGAGGGTTACGATGACTCCCATGAAAAGGAGTTCTCCACCCGCGAGATATTGGTCGAGCATGTGCTCAAGAACCGTTTGCTGTGGTATATCGCGCTGGCCAACGTTTTCGTCTACCTGCTGCGCTACGGCGTGCTCGACTGGGCGCCCACCTATCTGCAGGAGGTGAAGGGCTTCACCGTCGATAAATCCTCCTGGGCTTACTTCCTCTATGAGTGGGCGGGTATTCCGGGCACGCTACTGTGCGGCTGGCTCTCCGATCGGCTGTTCAAGGGCAACCGGGCGGCAACCGGAATCACCTTCATGGTGCTGGTGACCCTGTTCACCGCGCTCTACTGGCTGACACCACCTGGACACGCCATGCTCGACATGTTCAGCCTGATCGCCATCGGTTTCTTGATCTACGGCCCGGTGATGCTGATCGGTCTCCATGCGCTCGAGCTGGTGCCCAAGAAGGCGGCCGGCACCGCGGCGGGGTTCACTGGCCTGTTCGGCTATCTGGGTGGCTCGGTCGCCGCGAGTGCGCTGGTAGGCTACACCGTGGATGCCTATGGCTGGGATGGGGGATTCGCGCTGCTGATCGGCGCCTGTGTGCTCGCCATCGTGCTGCTGGCGATGACGTCGCGTCACGCTTCGCGCTGATCGCCATCCTGCAGTCAGAGCGCCCCGACGGCCATGCCGTCGGGGCGTTTGCGTCTCTGGTACAGGGCGGAGCGAATGGCCCCGGTCAATGGCTGATAGCTGTTCCCATGAAGAGCGCTGAATTCTGGGCAGTATTGGGAACAGCAGCGCAAAAAAAGCCCGATGCAGTGGCATCGGGCGAAAAGATCGCTCAGAGAAGCGACCATGAACGGGGTACAGCCAGCATCGGTCGTGGCCGATCGCATAATGGCTTTCATTGTTTAAGCATGCGTTATAAGAGTGGTTTTTGCACTGTTTAGGTCTTCCAATATTGAATATTTTTGTTTCCATTCGATATTGCAGAAGGATGTTCGGAAACGCTTGCTCGGTCGGCTTGAGGCTGGAGGCGCTATGTCAGCAGAGGGAGAGATTGCGCTTCACGCCTCTGCTAGACATCGTGCAATGAAAAGCCCACGGCGCGCTGGTCTCCATGGCTGAGGAGGGCGGCCGCGGGCGGTATTGCGTTATGAACTGCCTCGAGTGCACTTGTATGCGCACTTCCGTTCATGGTCGTCTGTATCTGTCATGAACCGAACGCCTTGCGACCCATCGCGGCGGTCGATAGCGCGATTCACCAAGGCAGTCTACGCCGATTTCTGGTGGTGCAGCATGGGAAAATTGTAACAACCGATTGGCTGCTAAGTATAATGAGCCCTTGCGCTGACAGCGCATCCGCTTTCTCATCAGAACGGCGCCACGGCGCTATGTTGGACAAACGAACATCAGGCGATCGGGAGGCCCCCGCTGTCGCTTCCCCGCCGACTTGTTCCGTTCACCGCACTTTCCCTCTCTACCCCGGCCTCGGATACGTCAAGGGTTGCGGGGTCTCCCTTGTGGGCCAATGGGCGTCTCCAGTGCCAGCTTGATCGCCTTGTCGCGATCGTAGCCCCGGTCGACCAGGGTCTTGACCCGGCTCTTGAGGGTACCCAGCGGCATACCCGCTTCTGCTGCCAGGCTTGCTAGGCTTCCCGGTTGGCGCCGGCTGCGCTTGCGCTCGGGGAGCCTTTCCAGTTCGTGTTTGGTGAAGCGCACGACTTCTTCCTTGTCACAGCCATGAAAGAGATTGCTAACTTTTGTTAGCAATCTCATCGTTTTATCGGCAGTGCTCTGGATTTCTTCATGCCTGCGCCAGCCGGGCGGTGCCGAGCCTGTCCTTCATGGCTCAGGCGCTGGGTGCCTCGCCCAGACATGTGGCCAGGCCGGCGGCGTTCAAGGCCTGGCGGCAGACGTTCTGAGCGGCCTCCGGGAGCGTGAACCGGTATAGCTCCGACTGCAGCGCCCAGATCAGATCCTGCTCGACCATCGAGCGGGCGTTGTGCGGATGGAGTTTGAGTGTCTCCATGGCCACCAGTCGAGCGGCATCCAGCCCCTCCAGCCTACACCAGGGCGTGGCGCGGGATTCGCGGATCGAGGCGGCGTAGCAGGTGAGCAGGAAGAAACCGAAGGCTTCGCGCAGGGCTTCCTGGTAAGCCGGGTCTTGATTGTTCGTCTCCGAATGGTCGACGCCATGCTTGGACAGGGCGCCTTGGAACGCGGTTTGCCACAGCGCCTCGTAGTCGAAATCTGCACTCTCTTGCATGGGGTAACGTCCTGTCGTCGCTGAAGAGGGCTTCGATTGTTTATCGGCAGGTCGCTGGTGAGCCTGATCCCTTGGGTGCCATTTCGCGTGCCGATCTAACCGGTGTTATATAACTCGTTTCCCTAACATGCTGTCATGCCTGAAAAATTTCAAGAAGGCACGGAAGCATGGGTCAGCAGGAAGGCTGTCTATCTCAGCATTTCAAACACTATGGCAGATTATCCGACAGCGAGTGCCGCCGGCTCGATGGTCTGGAAGGTCCGGCGCTGGCGATGGCCAAGGGGCAGGTGTTCTGGCGCGAGGGCGATGCCGCGCGAGAGTTCGGCACCCTGAGCCGGGGTTGGGCGTATTCGTTTCGTGATCTGGCGGATGGCACCCGCCATATCCTCGAGGTGTTCATGCCGGGGGATGTGATTGGTCTGCGCGAGTTTCCCTTCAAGCAGCGGCTGTCGAGCGTGGCGATGCTGGAAGATGGCGAGATCCGCCTGACACCGCATCGGCGGCTGATCGAGATCTTCCGCGACTCCTCCCGTCTGACCTCCCTGTGTTTTGCGGTCGCCTCCTACCAGCAGGCCCTGTTGAGCGAGCGGCTGGTGCACCTGTCGCGGCGCAGCGCGCGTCAGCGGGTCGCCTATCTGTTGTTCGAACTCTATTCGCGCACCAAGCGCAACGACGACTCGATCGAGGATCGCTTCCGCGTGCCGCTGTCACAGCAGCAGCTCGCCGATGCGCTGGGGCTGTCACCGGTACATGTCAGCCGGACCTTGACCGCCTTTCGTCAGGAGGGGGTGCTGCGTCGCCTGCGTGGCTGGGTACATCTGCTCGATCCAGGGGCGCTGGAGGCCGAGGGGAGCATCGTGGGCCATCTGCATGATGAGATCGAGCTGGTGGAGTAGCGCTGACTGTTCTCTTGACGGGGTTGCCTGGCTGGCGTGTTTCCTGACGGGAAACGACGAAAGCCCCGCCGAAGCGGGGTTTCGAGGATGAGCGCTGGCGGGGGCTGACGACGCGATCAGATGGCGGCGCGGCGCGAGGCGCGGCTCAGCGCGCTGGTCATTTCGATCGCCATGGTCAGATCGGCCAGCTCACGCGCGGAAAACGCGGTGAGTGCCAGCTTGCGCATGGCCGGATCGGCCGGGCGGAAGCGGGTGAAGGATTCGCACCAGGCCAGCGCGGCCTTTTCACGCTCGTCGAATTCGTCGGATTCGGACCAGGCGTCGAGCGCCGAGAGCTTGCTGGGGGCGATGCCCAGCGCCTCGGCCTGCTCCTGGCGGAAGTGAGTGCAAGTCAGGCAGCCGTTGATCTGAGACGCGCGCAACTCCGCCAGACAGCGGATCGATGGGTCCAGCGAACAGGCATGTAGGGATCTGGCGGATCTGTCGACATGTTTCACGTCGATCGTCTGCCACTTATCAGCGCTCATCTCGGATCTCCTGAAAGCGGGTGTGCCACGATTAAACGACTATCGTTCTCAATATTCCACAGCTTCGATTGTAAAGTTTGATCGTGGTTAATCATTGAAACTATGGTTGTCACGTGCGGTTTCTCACTGCTCGCCCGCACGCGACTCGCGTCAGCGACGGCCGAGCAGCAGACCGATCACTGCGCCTGCGGCGGCCGCGGCGCCGATGGCCCGCCACGGATGATCGTGCACGTAGCGGTCGCACTCGTCGAGAGAGCGGTGGGTCGAATGGCGCAGACGACGCTGGCGCCGGCGGGCTTCGGCTGCCGTGCGGGCATACTGCTCTTCGCTGCGCAGGCGGGCTTCTTCGATGGCGTCCGCGGTCTCGTCGCGCAGGTCGCGTCCCAGCGCCCGGCTCTGATCGCCAATATCATGGATGTCGTCGCGGATACGTTCGGCTCGCGTCTGCGAGTCATCACGCTTGAATAGGCTCATGGTCCACCTCCCTGGTGTCTGGACCTGTGACAGCGTAGACGGGGAAAAGTGTCCTGGCGACAGATAGCGACACCGGTAGGGAGATACGGGGCAGGGTCGTGTTCGTGGTGATGGTGGCGAGCGTGTGACGCCGACGCACTGGCCCCGGGCGCCGGCGGGGGTTAACGTCTGCACTCGCCCCTGTTTGGCCGGCTCACGCGGTGGTCGTGCCGCCCGCACTTGAAGCCGCATCTTGTAAGGAGTTCAGCGTGTCCCCGGAACTATGGTTGTCGCTTTTGCTGATCTGCGCCCTGGGGGCGATGTCGCCGGGCCCGAGTCTGGCCATGGTGATGCGCCACACCGTCAGCGGCGGGCGTGCGCCCGGGGTGGTCGCGGCGCTCACCCATGCGCTGGGGGTGGGGCTCTATGCCGGGCTGACCGTGCTCGGTCTGGCTACGGTGATCGCGCATCAACCTTGGTTGTTCCGAGTCGTGACGCTGGGCGGCGCGCTCTATCTGGCCTGGCTAGGCGTGCAGGCGCTGCGCGCCGGGCGTGGCGAGGGGTTGCGGGTGGCGAAGGTCGCCAGTGGCCGCCGTATGGCCATGCGCGATGGCCTGCTGGTGGCGCTGGGCAACCCCAAGCTGATCGTGTTCTTCGTCGCGCTGCTGAGCCAGTTCGTGAGTGCCGACATGAGTGTCGCCGGGCGCTGGCTGATCGTGGCTACGGCGACCCTGGTGGACGGCGGCTGGTATGTGCTGGTGGCGCTGCTGCTCTCGCATTCGCGGGTGCTGCCGTGGCTGCAGCGTCGTGCGGTATGGATCAACCGCCTTACCGGTGTGGTACTGCTGGGGTTGGCAGCGAGGGTCGCACTGGGCTGAGCTGGCGGCCGTTCATCCCAGCCGCGCCAGAATCTCGGCCACCGGGGCGGCGGTCGGCAGCACGCCATACTGCGGCGTGGCCGCGGCCAGGCGCGTGGCACAGAAGGTTTCCGCCACGGCGGTCGGCGCTTGGCGCAGCAGCAGCGCGGCCTGCAGCGCCTGGGCCATGCGCTGGGTCAGCCAGCGGGCCTGCGCCGCCTGCGTCTCGGCGGGGGCGGCGAGCAGGGTGTCGAGTTCGGCCAGGGCGCCATCCAGCGCCGGATGCACGCCGCGCGCCGGTGTCAGCTCCTGACGCAGCGCCTCGATGCTCTCCGGGTGACGCGCGAGGATGCGCAGTACATCGAGACAGATCACGTTGCCCGAGCCTTCCCAGATCGAATTGACTGGCGCCTCACGGTAGAGGCGCGCCAGCGGCGACTCCTCCACGTAGCCGATCCCGCCCAGGCACTCCATCGCCTCCGCCATGAAGCCGGGGCCACGCTTGTTGTGCCAGAACTTGGCCAGCGCCGGCAGCAGTCGTGACAGCGCCGCTTCATGGGCGTCGGTGGCGGCGCGGTCCATGGCCCGGGCGCCGCGCATGGCCAGCCACAGGCTGGCTTCTGCCTCCAGTGCCAGATCGGCGAGCACACGCTGCATCAGTGGCTGGTCAACCAGGCGGGCGCCGAAGGCCGCGCGCCCGCTGACATGCGCGTGGGCTGCGCTCAACGCCTGGCGCATCATGCCGGCCGGCGCGGTGGCGGCATCCAGACGGGTCTGCTGCACCATCTCCAGAATCGCCGCGACGCCGCGCCCCGGTTCGCCCACCAGTTGTGCCCAGGCGCCGCGGTACTCAATCTCGGCGGAGGCGTTGGCGTGGTTGCCGCACTTCTCTTTCAGCCGCTGGAGCTCGATCGCGTTGCGCTCACCATCCGGGGTGAAGCGTGGGGCGAGAAAGCAGGAAAGGCCCTCATCGGTCTGCGCCAGGGTGAGAAAGGCGTCCGACATCGGCGCACTGCAGAACCACTTGTGTCCGCTCAGCCGATACCAGGCGCCGCTGCCTGGGGCCTCGACCGGTTCGGCCCGGGTGGTGTTGCGGCGTACGTCGCTGCCGCCCTGTTTTTCGGTCATTGCCATGCCGAAGGTGTTGGTCGACTTGTGCCACGCCGGCAGCGCGCGCGGGTCGTAGTGGCAGCCGCGCAGGCGCTGCTGCCAACTGGTGTCGGCGCTGAGGTGGCGCAGTACCGGCATCGCCGCATGGGTCATGGTGAGCGGGCAGCAGAAGCCGGGTTCGGCCTGGGTCAGCAGATAGAGTCCGGCGACATGGGCCTGATGGCCGCCATCGTGTTCGCGCTCCCAGGCCACGGCGTGCCAGCCGCCCTCGATCGCCAGCGTCATCAGCGCATGGTAGGCGGGGTGGTAGGCGACCTCGTCGAGGCGCTGGCCGTAACGATCAAAGGCGCGCAGCGTGGGCGGGTAGCGGTTGGCCTGGTCGGCCCACTCGGCGATATCGGCCTGACCCAGGCGCTGGCCCAGGCGCGCCAGGCGCTCGCCGACCCAGGCTGGGGCAGCATGGGCGACGGCGTCGCGCAGGGCGGTGTCGCTGGCCCAGAGATCGCGGGTGGCGAGTGCGGCGGGCTGATTCTCGACCCGGTGGGTGGCCAGCTCGGTGCGCGGGGCGTAATCGGTCATGCGCGGCCTCCGAAGCCTCAGGTTCGACAGGGTGGCTCTAGAGCATAGCGCTGGGTGATGACGTTGGCGTGATATTCGACCAATGCGGCAGGCATTGGTCTGAGCGAGGGGAAACCTGTGGGGAAGGTGATGCAGGAGACGATGGCGCCAGTACAGGGTGCTAAGCTGGCGCCACCTTCTAGCCGATAGAGCATGAGCATCCCATGAGCGACACTGTGATTGCCGACGAGCAGGTGCAGCTCGTCGATGCCCGCAACCGCCCCTGTGGCAGCACCTCTCGGGTGACCTTGCGGCGCCTGGCGTGCTGGCATCGCGCCACCTACATCGTGGTGCGCAATCCGGCCGGCGAGCTTTGCGTGCAGACGCGTACGCTGATCAAGGAAACGCACCCGGGCTGGTACGACCTTGCCGCCGGCGGCGTGGTCGGGGCGGGGGAGGCGGCGCTGCCGGCGGCGCGGCGCGAGCTGGAGGAGGAGCTGGGCATTCGGCGGGTACCGCTGGTCGCGCTGGGCGAGTTTCGTTTCGTCGACGGCGCCCTACGCATCTACGGCAGTCTCTACGGGGTACGCTACGCCGGCCCGCTGCGCCTGCAGCCGGAGGAGGTGGCAGCGGTACGCTGGTTGGCGCCGTCAGCGGCGCTGGCGCTCGAGCACGCCACGCCGGATACCCGCGTGGCGCTGGAACTGGCATTGCGGCAGGATGGCTGGTGAAGCGCTGCCCGGCGTGGCAACCTTGTCGCCTCGATACTCAACGAACCCGTCGCGCTGTGCGGCGACGGTGTTCCCGGTCCAGGATGAGCGGCCCGCCATGTCGCTGTACACGCAAGACTGCCGCAACCATGCCGGCGAACCCTTCAATCTGCGCGCCCTGCGCGGCCAGGTGCTACTGGTGGTCAATGTCGCCAGCCAGTGCGGTTTCACGCCCCAGCTCGAGGGGCTGGAGAAGCTCTACCGCGAATATCGCGATCAGGGCTTCATCATTCTCGCCTTTCCGTGCAATCAGTTCGGCCGCCAGTCGCCGGAGTCGGCCAGCCATTTCGGTGCCTTCTGTGAGCAGCGCTACTCGGTGACCTTCCCGGTGATGGAGAAGGTCAAGGTCAACGGCCGCGACGCCCACCCGTTGTTCATGCAGCTCCGGCGGCACGCGCCGGGGTTTCTCGGCAGCACGCCGATCAAGTGGAACTTCACCAAGTTTCTGGTGGGTCGCGATGGCCAGATCATTCGCCGCTTCGGCCCGCGGGCCTCGCCGCGCTCGCTGCGGCGCGATATCCAGAAGGCGCTGGATACGCCGTTCTCGGCCTGAGCCTCGTGTCAGACGCCAGGGTTCGTGCGAAAAGTCGGTGAGCGCAGGCCGTGTTCGTGCAGAGCCTAGAGCGGCGGGCGTTCGCCCCGCGCCACCATCAACCGATAGACCAGTTCGTCGAAGCGCGGGCGGCTCATCATGGTGGTGAGCCCGGAGAAGAGGGTGGCGACGGCCTTGCGCACGCCGCCCAGGCGGCGGTTGTGGCGGACCAGGCGCAGCAGCAGCAGGTTCTCGTCGAAGGCGCGCCACTCGCCGGCCATCGAGACCTGGTAGCGCACCATCACCGGCGACATCTCCAGCCGGTAGACCCACTCCAGCTCCTTCAGCGTCAATCCGCTGGCGTCGATCTCTCGCACCATGCGCGCAAAGTCCGCCTCGCGCGGTTCGCGCTCCAGCCACAGCGCCGATAGCGCCAGCCACAGCGCGCCGCGGCGGGCGATCAGCGCTTCGATTTCCTGTTCGTCGCTCATGCTGACTCTCTGGCCGCAGGGGCTCGGGGGACATGGCGCGCCATCTTCGGACAGTGCGCACGCCGACACAAGGGAACCCGCGCATAAATGCCTGCACGGACTCGGCGTCCCCAGCGCATGACCAGGTTGCGCGGTACTGGTGCGCCAGCCCGGTCGAAGGCTCGCCTAACTCCATGTTCTGTCTCGCATGACGCGTTGCCTTCGGCAACTTGCCCTGATGGGCCGCCCTACGGGCGTTCTCTACGCGTTGCTCCGAGTCAGCGTTACGTGCGCCTTGCCCTTCATCTCGTTCGGCGATTCATTCAGCGCTCCCCAAGCCTGCGTGGTCTGCGCACAAGTTTTCGTCACCCTGTTAGAATGCGCTCAACATCGCTGTGGGAGGCGTCTCCCGGAGCGTCCCGATTCGGTACGGAAAGACGAGGTTAGACGTGATCATCAAGCCCAAGGTCCGCGGTTTCATCTGCACCACGACCCACCCGCTCGGCTGCGAGCGCAACGTGCTCGAACAGATCGAGGCGACCCGCGCCCATCTCGACGGCGTCGAGGGCGGGCCACGCAACGTGCTGGTCATCGGTGCCTCCAGCGGTTACGGCCTGGCGGCCCGTATCACCGCCGCCTTCGGCTACGGTGCCGACACCCTGGGTGTGTTCTTCGAAAAGCCCGGTAGCGAGAAGAAGCCGGGCACCGCCGGCTGGTACAACGCCGCCGCCTTCGACAAGTTCGCCAAGGCCGAAGGGCTCTACAGCAAGGCGATCAATGGCGACGCCTTCTCCCACGAAGTTCGCGAGAAAGCGATCGAGCTGATCCGTGAAGACATGGGTCAGATCGATCTGGTGATCTACTCGCTCGCCTCGCCGGTGCGCAAGATGCCGGACAGCGGCGAGCTCAAGCGCTCCAGCCTCAAGCCGATCGGCGAGACCTATACCGCGACCGCCATCGACACCAACAAGGACGCCATCATCGAGGCGTCGGTGGAGCCGGCCACCGAGCAGGAGGTCGCCGATACCATCGATGTCATGGGCGGCCAGGACTGGGAGCTGTGGATCGACGCTCTGGACAAGGCCGGTGTGCTCGCCCCGGGGGCCAAGTCGGTGGCGTTCAGCTATATCGGCACCGATATCACCTGGCCGATCTACTGGCACGGTGCCCTGGGCAAGGCCAAGGAGGATCTCGATCGCGCCGCTGGCGAGATCGATGCGCGCCTCGGTCAGCAGGGCGGCAGCGCCAACGTGGCTGTGCTCAAGTCGGTGGTGACCCAGGCCAGCGCCGCGATCCCGGTGATGCCGCTCTACATCTCCATGGTCTACAAGGTGATGAAGGCGCAGGGCGTCCACGAGGGCACCATCGAACAGCTCAATCGGCTGTTCGGCGAGCGCCTCTATGCCGACGGCGAGCCAGCGCTCGATGAAGCCGGGCGTCTGCGTCTGGACGACTGGGAGCTGCGCGACGATATCCAGGATGCGTGCAAGGCGCTGTGGCCGCAGGTGACCAGCGACAATCTGTTCGAGCTCACCGACTACGCCGGCTACAAGCACGAGTTCCTCAAGCTGTTCGGCTTCGAGCGCGACGACGTGGATTACGATGCCGAGGTCGATCCGATGGTCGAGTTCGATGTCGTCCAGATGTGATCCGTGTGCGTTGAGCGGGCAGGGCGGCGGGGGCTCGCGGGCGTGATGCCGAGAGTAGCGACAGCGTGACCAGGCCTGCCCACGATGCCCCGCTGCAGGTGGGATTCGTTCTTCTGCCGGGCTTTTCACTGCTGGCCCAGGCCTGTGCCATCGAGCCATTGATCGTCGCCAACGGCCTGGCCGAGCGACGTCTCTACGGGGTTACGACCTTCGGCATCGATGGCCGTCCGGTGGCCAGCGTGGCCGAGCTTGCGCTCACGCCCCAGAGCGTGGCGGGCAGCGATGCGCGCCATCTCGATCTGTTGTTCGTGTGCGCGCCGCCGCTGCCCGCCGACTCGTCGCGGGAAGTCAACGACACCCTGATCGCCTGGCTCAAGCGGCTGGCCCAGCGTGGGGTAGTGCTCGGTGGTATTGCTGGCGGCACTCACTGGCTGGCACGCGCCGGGGTGCTCGACGGTTATCGCGCTTCGATCCCCTACGCCAGCGCCGATACCTTCAGCCGTGCCTTTCCCGCGATCCATGTCTCGCATCAGCTGTTCGAGATCGACCGTGACCGCCTCACCTGCGGCGGCGGCACCGCGGCGATGGATATGCTGATGACCCTGATCGGGCAGCAGCAGGGGGCAGGGCTGGCCCAGCGCATCTCCGAGCACTTCGTGTGCGAGCGTATTCGCATGGCCGACGAACCCCAGCAGCTGCCGCTGCGCTCGCGGCTGGGCAACGCCCCGGAGAGTCTGCTCGAGGCGGTGGCGCTGATGGAGGCGAATATCGAGGAGCCGCTCACCACCCACGAGCTGTCGGCGCACCTGGGCATCTCCCGGCGGCAGCTGGAGCGGCTGTTCAAGAAGCATCTGCAGGCGGTGCCCAGTCGCTACTACCTCAATCTGCGCCTGCAGCGCGCGCGCCGGCTGCTGCGCGAGAGCGATCAGGCGGTGGGCGATATCGCCCTGGCCCACGGCTTCTCCTCGGGGGCGCACTTTTCCACCAGCTATCGCCACCACTTCGGCATCAGCCCGCGCGACGAGCGCCTGGTGCAGGTGGCTCGCGATCCGGAGGGCGATTCATGACGCTGACGCTCGAGCAGCACTGGCTGACCCAGGCGCGGCGGGTACCGTCGCCCAACGCCAACGCTCGCCCCGCGGGGGAGGTCTCGGCGGTGGTGGTGCACGGCATCAGCCTGCCGCCGGGCGAGTTCGGCGGGCCGGCGATCGAACAGCTGTTCACCAATACGCTGCCACCTACGGCGCACCCGTATTTTGCCACCATCGCTGCGCTGCGGGTCTCGGCGCATCTGCTGATCCGCCGCGACGGCGAGCTGGTGCAGTTCGTGCCCTTCGATGCCCGCGCCTGGCACGCCGGGCGTTCGCGCTGGCGCGACGACTCTGGCCGCCTGCGCGAGGGGCTCAACGACTTCGCCATCGGCATCGAGCTGGAGGGCACCGACGAGCGCCCCTATCGGGCGGCGCAGTATCACGCCCTGGTCGCAGTGCTGGCGACCTTGATGCAGCACTATCCCGCGATCACGCCAACACGGCTGGTGGGCCACGCGCACATCGCGCCACTGCGCAAGAGCGACCCCGGGCCGGCCTTCGACTGGGCCTATCTGCGCCGCTGCCTGGGTCGAGCCACTGCCTGACGGCCGCTAGCCTGACACCCCCTGGCCTGACAAACCCCGACCGGCTGCTATGTTGATGAGGGCGGCAGCGTCGGCGGGTGGCGTGTGGAATCGCGTTCCGGCAGGCGGTCAATTCGGCGCTGGTTTGCCCTAAGGTAATTTTATTTCGGCCTGGCGGCGTGCCGATCGCTGCACCGACCCAAAATACAAGTGCTTGTAAAGAAAGGATTTATACAAGCGTTTGAGGCCAAAAACGGTGGCGGTGAATTGGCAGCGGTGCCCGTTTGCGGTATCTTCTTCGCCGGATTTTCCGCGTCACGCACGCCCGCTGTAATTCAGTTACAGCCGAACAATCTCGGAAAGCGGCCCCAAAAGAGCTGCACCTGCACCGAAGAGCGCATATTCCCAAGCCCCGCTGCGGCTACCCGCCACGGCCGGGCGAATGGCAAACCTTTTCCCATTCGGAGAGTTGTCTATGAGTCTGGAGACACGAGAAGATCTCGATCCGGTCGAAACCACGGAATGGCTGGACTCCCTGGCCTCGGTCGTCGAGCATGAGGGCGAGGAGCGCGCTCGGTACATCCTGAGTCGGCTGGCTGACCGCCTGCGTCGTGACGGCTCTTCACCGCCGTTCTCCGGCACCACGCCGCACCGCAATACCATTCCGGTGCATCGTGAGGCCAAGATCCCCGGCGACATGTTCATCGAGCGCAAGATCCGCTCGGCGATCCGCTGGAACGCCATGGTGCAGGTGCTGCGGGCCAACAAGAAGCACAAGGGGCTGGGCGGCCACATCGCCAGTTATCAGTCCAGTGCGACCCTCTACGAGGTCGGCTTCAATCACTTCTTCCGCGCCGACAACGGCGACCACAAGGGCGATCTGCTCTACATCCAGGGCCACGTGACGCCGGGTATCTACGCGCGCTCCTTCCTGGAAGGTCGTCTCGACGAGACGCAGATGGACAGCTTCCGCCAGGAAGTCGACGGCGAAGGTCTGCCGTCCTATCCGCACCCCTACCTGATGCCGGACTACTGGCAGTTCCCCACCGTTTCCATGGGGCTGGGTCCGATCCAGGCGATCTATCAGGCCCACGTGATGAAGTATCTCAATTCGCGTGAGCTCGAGAACATGCAGGATCGCAAGGTCTGGGCCTTCCTCGGCGACGGCGAGTGCGACGAGCCGGAATCCCTCGGCGCGCTGCATCTGGCCAGCCGCGAGAAGCTCGACAACCTGATCTTCGTCATCAACTGCAACCTGCAGCGTCTCGATGGCCCGGTCCGCGGCAACTCGCGCGTGATCGACGAGCTCGAAGGCGTGTTCCGCGGTGCCGGCTGGAACGTCATCAAGGTGGTCTGGGGTGGTCTGTGGGACCCGCTGTTCGAGAAAGACACCAAGGGCATGCTGCAGAAGCGCATGGACGAGGCGGTCGACGGCGAGTACCAGAACTACAAGGCCCAGGGTGGCAAGTACACCCGCGACAACTTCTTCGGCAAGTACGACGAGACTGCCGAGATGGTCAAGGACTACTCCGACGAGGAAGTCTTCCGTCTCAACCGTGGTGGCCACGACCCGCAGAAGGTCTATGCGGCCTATCACGAGGCGGTCAACAACGCCAACGGGCGTCCCACCGTGATCCTGGCGCACACCGTCAAGGGTTACGGCATGGGCGGCGGCCACGGCGAGGCCGACATGGAAGCGCACCAGATCAAGTCGATGGACGTCGACGCGCTCAAGGCTTTCCGTGACCGCTTCGGCATCCCGATCTCCGACAAGCAGATCGAGAGCGGCGACATCCCCTACTACAAGCCCGCCGACGACAGCCCGGAGATGAAGTACCTGCATCTCCAGCGCGAGAAGCTCGGTGGCTTCCTGCCGGCGCGCAAGTCGGACTTCGAAGCGCTGGAGATTCCGGGGCTCGACGACAAGATGTTCGCCACCCAGCTCAAGGGCTCCGGCGACCGTGAAGTCTCCACCACCATGTCCTTCGTGCGTGTGCTCAACGGCCTGGTCAAGCACAAGCCGCTGGGTTCGCGTGTGGTGCCGATCATCCCTGATGAAGCGCGTACGTTCGGCATGGAAGGCATGTTCCGCCAGCTCGGCATCTACGCCGCCGAAGGCCAGAAGTACGAGCCGATGGATGCTGGCCAGATCATGTACTACCGCGAGGACAAGAAGGGCCAGATCCTCGAGGAGGGCATCACCGAAGCCGGTTCGATGTCGGCGTGGATCGCTGCGGCGACCGCCTACGCCAACCATCACCTGCCGCTGATTCCGTTCTACATCTACTACTCGATGTTCGGCTACCAGCGTATCGGTGACCTCGTCTGGGCCGCCGGCGACCTGCAGGCGCGCGGCTTCATGGTCGGCGGTACCGCCGGGCGTACCACCATCAACGGTGAAGGTCTGCAGCACCAGGACGGCCACAGCCACATCCTGATGTCCACGGTGCCCACCTGCCGCGCCTACGACCCCTGCTACGGCCACGAAGTGGCGGTGATCGTCCAGGATGGCCTCAAGCGCATGTTCCAGGACAAGGAGAACTGCTTCTACTACCTGACCGTGATGAACGAGAACTACGCGCATCCGGAGATGGTGGAAGGCAGCGAAGAGGGCATCGTGCGCGGTATGTACCGCCTGCACGAAGGCAAGGCCGCCGCCAAGAAGAAGCAGCCGCGGGTCCAGCTGCTGGGCAGCGGTACCATCCTGCGCGAAGTCGAAGCCGCCGCCGAGATGCTCGCCGAAGAGCATGGCGTGGTCGCCGATGTCTGGAGCGTGACCAGCTTCAACGAGCTGCGTCGCGAAGCGCTGGAGTACGATCGTCAGCAGTTCCTCGACTTCGACGAGAAGCGCGAGAAGCCGTGGGTGTCGCAGCAGCTCGAAGGCACCGAAGGGCCGGTGATCGCCGCAACCGACTACATGAAGCTCTACGCCGACCAGATCCGTGCCTGGGTGCCGGGTGACTTCCATGTTCTGGGTACCGATGGCTTCGGCCGCTCCGATACGCGTGAGCAGCTGCGTCACTTCTTCGAGGTCGACCGCTACTACGTCACCGTTCAGGCGCTGCGCGCCCTGGCCAAACGCGGTGAGATCGACGGCAAGGTCGTCAACGACGCGATGAAGAAATATGGCCTCGATCCGGCCAAGCCCAGCCCGCTGGTGTCTTGATCGGCAGTTTCCATCGCAGGGTTACCGCCCCCCGGGGGCGGTGACCGCGGCCAGTTGAGCCGGCGCGTCCGTGTGACGCGCTGGCGGATGATCAGAGGAGCGCGACCTTGAGTAGCGAAATCATCAAAGTTCCCGACATCGGCGGTAGCGACGGTGTCGAAATCATCGAGATCTCGGTGCAGGCGGGCGACGTCATCGCTGCCGAAGACACCATGATCGTGCTGGAGTCCGACAAGGCCTCGATGGACGTGCCGGCACCCAAGGCCGGCAAGGTCGTCAAGGTGCTGGTGAAGGAGGGCGACACCGTCTCCGAAGGCGACGACATTCTCGAGCTCGAAGCGGAAGGTGAGGGTGACGCCGACGCCTCGCAGGACGAGGGCGATGCCGAAGAGAGCGATGCCCAGGCCGAGAGCCAGGACGATGAGTCCGAGCAGGCTGCCAGCGAAGCGGCACCGAAGAAGACGTCCGGCGGTGGTGGCAAGCGCACCGTCGAGGTCAAGGTGCCGGATATCGGCGGCAGCGACGGCGTCGAGATCATCGAAGTCGCGGTGGGCGAGGGTGACGAGATCAGCGCCGAAGATACGCTGATCACCCTGGAGTCCGACAAGGCCTCCATGGACGTGCCCAGCCCCTACAGCGGCAAGATCGTCTCGCTCTCCATCAAGGAGGGCGACAGCGTCTCCGAGGGTGACCTGATCGGCACCATGGAGATCGCCGGTGAAGGCGACGACGCGGAAGACGACGCCTCGGCGGCGGACGATGCCGACGCCCCGAGCGCCGACGACAGCGCCGATGCCGAAGAAGACAGCGCCGACGAAGAGGGTGACGACGAAGACGCCGACGACAGCACCGGCGGTCGTCAGGAGATTCGCGTGCCGGATATCGGCGGCAGCGAAGGCGTCGAGATCATCGAAGTCGCGATCAGCGAAGGCGACGAGATCGACAAGGAAGACACCCTGATCACGCTGGAGTCCGACAAGGCCTCCATGGACGTGCCCAGCCCGGTCAAGGGCAAGGTGGTCGAACTGGCGGTCAAGGAGGGCGACAGCGTCTCCGAGGGCGATCTGATCGGCTACGTCGAAGTCGCCGGCCAGTCGGGCGGCAAGAAGAAGTCGCCCAAGCGCGATGCTCAGAAGGATGGGGCAAAGCAGGGCGCGGCCAAGAAGGACGAGGCCAAGAAAGGTGATGCCAAGGCCGCGACCGACTCGCGCGCGCAGAAGCAGCAGCGCGGCGAGCCGAGCCCGGAAGCGCGTCACAAGCACGGCGATGACAAGAGCGCCGGTGCCCACGTGCACGCCGGCCCTGCGGTGCGCAAGATGGCCCGCGAGCTGGGCGTCGAGCTGAGCGAAGTCAAGGGCTCCGGTCCCAAGGGGCGTGTCCTCAAGGATGACGTCGATGGCTTCGTCAAGCAGGTGATGCAGGCACGCAAGCAAGGCGGTGGCCAGGCGGCAGCGCCGGCGGCCAGCGGTGGCGCGGGCATCCCGCCGGTACCGGCGATCGACTTCAGCCAGTTCGGCGAGATCGAAGAGAAGCCGATGGGGCGCCTGATGAAGGCCGGTGCGACCAATCTGCATCGCAGCTGGCTCAACGTGCCCCACGTCACCCAGTTCGACGAGGCGGACATCACCGAGCTGGAAGCCTTCCGCAAGGCGATGAAGGACGAAGCGCAGCAGCAGGGCGCCAAGCTCACGCCGCTGCCGTTCATGATCAAGGCCGCGGCCAAGGCGCTGGAGAAGTTCCCGCAGTTCAACGTCTCGCTGCATCCGGATGGCGACAAGCTCATCCAGAAGAAGTACTTCCACATCGGCGTGGCGGTGGACACCCCCAACGGCCTGATGGTGCCGGTGATCCGCAACGTGGATCAGAAGGGCATCATCGAGCTGGCCAAGGAGGTGATCGACCTCGCCGGTCGTGCCCAGGAGGGCAAGCTCAAGCGCGACGAGATGCAGGGTGGCTGCTTCACCATCTCCAGCCTGGGCTCGATCGGTGGTACTGCCTTCACGCCGATCGTCAACACGCCGGAAGTGGCGATTCTGGGGGTCTCCAAGTCGCAGATGAAACCGGTCTGGAACGGCTCGGAGTTCAAGCCGCGTCTGATGTGCCCGCTGTCGCTCTCCTATGACCACCGGGCGGTCAATGGGGCCGATGCGGCGCGTTTCACCGCCTATCTGGCCCAGGTACTCACCGACATCCGCCGTATGCTGGTCTAACCGCGCGGTTCGTCAGTACCAGCGCCGATGGCTCCTGCGGGAGCCATCGGCGTTTTTTATGGAAGGCTATCGGCGTTTTTATGGGAAGCCGTCGGCGTTTTTCATGAGTGGCCATCGACCTTTTGGGGATGGTCATCGGCATCCTCTTGCCCCTATCCCCGGGATTTCCCGCCTCGGGCCCGCTCTGCGCCTAACCGAGCCTTGTGCGCCTGAGTTGCGAAAGGTATCGTCATGTGCCACTGACGATGTCACCGGCGTCGCCTCTGGCGGCCGTGAGGTCACATAAGAACGATGCCATTCACGAAGGAGCTGTATCGATGCGTTTGATCCTCTTGGGCGCCCCTGGCGCTGGCAAGGGCACCCAAGCTCAGTTCATCTGCGAGCACTTCCATATCCCGCAGATCTCTACTGGCGACATGCTGCGTGCCGCCGTCAAGGAAGGCAGCGAACTGGGGATCAAGGTCAAGGAGACCATGAACAGCGGCTCGCTGGTGTCTGATGACCTGATCATCGCGCTGGTCAAGGAGCGTATCGCGCAGCCGGATTGCGTCAATGGCTTCCTGTTCGACGGCTTCCCGCGCACCCTGCCGCAGGCCGACGCCATGAAGGATGCCGGTATCAAGCTGGACCACGTGGTCGAGATTGCGGTCGACGACGAAGAGATCGTCAAGCGTCTGGCGGGGCGTCGCGTCCACCCGGACTCCGGGCGCGTCTACCACCTCGAGTACAAGCCGCCGCGCGAGCCGGGCAAGGACGACGTCACCGGCGAGCCGCTGATCCAGCGTGACGACGACAGCGAGAAGACCGTGCGTCATCGCCTCTCGGTCTATCACGATCAGACCGCGCCGCTGATCGGCTACTACCAGGAGTGGGCCGCCGAAGCCCCCGAGGCCGCTCCGGCCTACCATCGCATCGCCGGTGTCGGCAGTGTCGATGACATCCGCGCTCGCGTGATCGCCGCCCTCGAGGGCTGATCGCGCGCGACCGCCTCGCCAGCCGGCGGGGCGGTCGTCGCCACGCTGTTCACACGCTATACTCGCCCCTCCTTTTGTAGTCACCCCGGGAAACCGATGTCGACGCTGCTGGCCCTAGATGCCTCCTCGACCGCCTGCTCCTGCGCGCTCTGGCGGGACGACGATCTGATTCATCGTTTTGAAATCGCCCCGCGCGAACATACCCGCCGGCTGCTGCCGATGATCGACGAGCTCCTCGCTGAGGCCGATCTCGATCTCGCGGCGTTGGATGCCATCGCCTATGGTCACGGCCCCGGTTCGTTCACCGGACTGCGGATCGCTGCGGGTATCGCCCAGGGGCTCGCCTATGGCGCCGAGCTGCCGCTGATGGGGGTCTCCACCCTCGAAGCGCTGGCGCTGGCGGCACACCGCAAGTGGCACGCCCGCCACGTGATCGCGGCGCTGGATGCGCGCATGGACGAGATCTATGTCGGCGCCTATCGTTGTGTCGATGGCGAGCTGACGTCCTGTCTCGACGAACGGGTGATCGCCCCGGAGCGGCTGCGACTGCCGGCGGAGAGCGGTGACCGTGAATGGTTGGGCATTGGCAGTGGCTGGCAACTGCTGGCGCGCATGCCGGTCGAGATACAGGCCGTATTGCCCCAGACCCTGCCCGACGAACTGCCTGCGGCCGAGGAGATCGCGCGTCTTGCCGCCGCCGCCTGGGCGCGTGGCGAGCGCGGCGCACCGCCGCATGAGGTGACGCCGGTCTATCTGCGCAATGAGGTGGCATGGCGTAAGGCGTAGACCGAGGGCGACGACTGCCTGCGTCGACGCGTGGTGACCAGCCCAGGACGGGCTGAGTCTGGCAGGGCAAGGTGGCGCGCGGCGGCGGCGGTGATCTCTCGACGCCTTACCCGGGGCGGTTGGCCCCCTCTGCAAGGAAACGCTTCATCATGGATGTGTTGCATCTCGCGGCGCTGGCACTGATCCAGGGCCTGACAGAATTCCTCCCTATCTCTTCCTCCGCGCATTTGATCCTGCCGTCGCAGCTGCTCGGCTGGTCGGATCAGGGGCTGGCGTTCGATGTCGCCGTACATATCGGCTCGCTGGGCGCGGTCCTGGTGGCCTTCCGCCACGAGGTGATCAAGATTCTGGGTGCCTGGTTCGGGCAGTTCGGCGCCCGCGGGCCGAGCCCCGAGAGTCGGTTGGGCTGGGCGATCATCATCGCCACCTTGCCGGCGGTGGTGTTCGGTCTGCTGGTAGACGACTGGGTCGAGTCCGCCGGGCGCTCGGTGCTGGTGATCGCCACCACCACGGTCGTCTTCGGGGTACTGCTGGGCATCGCCGATGCCCGCGGTAGTCGGGTCGAGCCGCTGGGGGCGATGACCCTCAAGCGTGCGCTGCTGATCGGCCTGGCTCAGGCGGTGGCGCTGATCCCCGGCACCTCGCGCTCGGGCATCACCATGACCGCCGCACTCATGCTCGGCTTCACCCGGCAGGCGGCGGCGCGCTTCTCCTTCCTGCTCTCGATTCCGTTGATTCTGGCCGCTGGCACCCTCAAGGGAGTCGAGCTGGCGCAGACAGGCACCGCCACCCAGTGGCACGAGATCGCCCTCGGCGTGGGCTTCTCCTTCATTGCGGCCTGGCTCTGCATCAAGCTGTTCCTGGCCGCGCTCGACCGCATCGGCATGATGCCCTTCGTGATCTACCGTCTGCTGCTCGGTGTGGTGCTGTTCGTATGGGCGACCTGAACAGCGGTCTGAACAGCGGCCTGAACGACGCCGCAGTGGTCGTGGTGGGGGAGCCGCTACGTGAACTGGCGGCGCGTTATGGACTGGGATGGCGGCCCGATCCGCCGGCCGGTGGGCTGGCCCTGCGCCAGGGCGAGGCCGGGCTCGAGATCGCCGGCGATACAGCGCTTTATGGCCACCCCGTGCGCGCCGATTTCGTCACCGGTGCCGCCGACCATCGGCGCCGCTTCGGTGGCGGCCGCGGCCAACTGGTGGCCAAGGCGTGCGGCTTCGGCAAGGGCGTGGTGCCACAGGTGGTGGACGCCACCGCCGGGCTGGGGCGCGACGCCTTCGTGCTCGCCTCGCTGGGTGCCGAGGTGCTGATGGTCGAGCGTGTGGCAGCGATCCACGCGCTGCTCGATGACGCCCTCGCGCGGCTGGCCGCTGCCGAGGCGCTGGGCGAGATCGCCGCGCGGCTGTCGCTGCGTCATGCCGACGGCACCAAGGCGCTGGCCGATGCCATCGCCGACTGGCCGCATGCACCGCAGGTGATCCATCTCGACCCGATGTTTCCCCACCGCGAGAAATCCGCGCTGGTCAAAAAGGAGATGCGGCTGTTTCGCGAGCTGGCCGGCGCCGATGACGATGCCCCGCAGCTGCTGGCAGCGGCGCTGGATCTTGCCACCCACCGGGTGGTGGTCAAGCGTCCGCGCAAGGCGCCGCCCATTGCCGGCCCCGCGCCCCAGCACGTGATCGAGGGCAAGACCAGCCGCTACGACCTCTACGTACACCGGTCGCTGCGCGCGGATGTCGCCTCGACCTGAGATGCTGCCGCGGCCGTCTGGGCTGGCTTGGCAACTGCCTGTTGACCTGAATTCTCTACCGGGCCATCTGAGCGCTTGAAGAGAATCAGCCACAGTGCCAGTGCGATCAGCGCGCCGCCGGCGGCGTGGGCCCAGGTCACCTGCTCGTCGAGGAACAGCGCGCCCCAGAGCACGCCGAACAGCGGCACCAGCAGGGTCACCGTCAACGGCTTGACTGGGCCGAGTTCCTCTATCAGACGAAAGTAGAGCAGATAGGCCAGCGAGGTGCAGGCCAGACCCAGGACCAGTAGCGCCAGCCAGACATGGGCATCCTGCCAGTGCCCCTTCGTGGGGTGTAGGGCCACTTCGGTGAGCATCAGTGGGGCCAGCAGCAGGGTCGCGCCGAGCTGGGAGCCGAGCGCGATCAGTCGCGAATCGAGCCCGCCGCGCTGAGCGATCCAGCGCCCCACCAGAAAGCCGCTGACCCCGTAGCAGGCCGCCGCCCCGAGGCAGGCAAGGGCACCAATCACCAGTCCGCTGCTCAATGCCACCGGCCCGCTGACCACCAGCACCGCCACCCCCATCATGCCCACCACCACGCCGCCCAGGCGCTCGCGGGTCAGCCGCTCGGAAAAGCAGGCGGCGCCGATGAGTACACCCATCAGCGGCATCGAGGCGTTGAGCAGCGCCGAGTAGCCCGCCGGGATGAAGCGCGCGGCGATACAGAAAAGCGCGAACGGTAGCCCGGAGTTGATCATGCCGATTATCAGAGTGGTGACGAACTTGCCGTCGAAGCGCCAGCGCACGCGCCACGCCAGCAGTACCGCTATCAGGCCGAGAGCGCCGAAAAAGACGCGAAAGAAGGCGGTGGGGAAGACCCCGATGGCCGGTGTGGCGATACGCATGAACAGAAAGCTGGCACCCCATAGCGAGGAGAGGAGAATCAGGCGAAAAACGGCGGGCAGCGGCATGGCTCCTCCAGGCATCTCTTTCAGGGGCGCGCCTGGGGTCGAGGCGCGCCGACGTTCACCACTCTATGCCTGTTCGATGGCGCCGCCTGGCCATTTACGGCAGCGGCGTTCGCTGCACGCCTGTGATCACGGCAGCGCGCCGCTTCGCTCAGGGGGAGATCAGCGGCAGCCACAAAGCCAGCGCGATCAGCGTGGCCAGCAGCACCGGCGGTGTGATCAGCAGCCCGATCTTCATGTAGCGACCCCAGCCGATGCGGTAGCCCTTCTTGGCCAGCACATGGAGCCACAACAGTGTCGCCAGGCTGCCGATCGGGGTGAACTTGGGCCCCAGGTCGTTGCCGATCACGTTGGCGTAGATCATCAGTTCGCGGGTCACCGCCGGCACGTCGGCCTGATGGATCGCCAGCGCCCCGACCAGGGTAGAGGGCAGGTTGTTCATCACCGAGGCGAGCAGGGCGCTGAAGAAGCCGGTACCGACGGTGGCCACCAGCGGGCCATGCTGGCCCAGCCACTCAAGTACGCTGGCGGCCAGTGGCGTGAGCCCGGCATGGCCGAGGCCGTAGACCACCAGATACATGCCCACCGAGAACCACACGATCTGCCACGGCGCGTGGCGCAGGGCGTGGCCGACCGATACCACCGCGCCCTGGCCCAGGCGCCACCAGCGCCCGGCGATCGCGATCAGGGCGAGCGCCGCCGCACCGGTGACGAAGGCCACCGGGACGTGCCAGGCGGCGGTGACGAAGTAGGCCACCAGCAGGGTGATCAGCAGCGGAAAGGCGGCGCGGAACACCAGCGGATCGCGGATCGCGGTGTGTGGCGGGTCCAGCTTCTCCAGCGCGTAGCGCTTGGGCACCTGGCGGCCGAAGGCGAGCCACAGCACCACCAGGGTCGCCAGCAGCGAGACCAGATTGACCGGCACCATGACCCAGGCATAGCGCGAGAACGAAATGCCGAAGAAGTTGGCGCTGACGATATTGACCAGGTTGGAGATCACCAGCGGCAGGCTGGTGGAGTCGGCGACGAAGCCGGTGGCGATGATGAACGCCAGCGCCGCCTGGGGCGAGAACGAGAGCCGCAGCAGAATCGCCAGCACGATCGGGGTCAGCAGAAGCGCTGCACCGTCGTTGGCGAAGAAGGCCGAGATCACCGCACCGAGCATCACAACCAGTGGAAACAGCCAGTGCCCGCGGCCATTGCCCCAGCGGGCCACGTGCAGCGCCGCCCAGGCGAAGAAACCCGCCTCGTCGAGGATCAGCGAGATGACGATCAGACCGACGAAGGTAAAGGTGGCGTCCCAGACGATATCCCAGACCGTGCCGATATCGCCCAGTTGGACGACGCCGGTCGCCAGTGCGAGCACGGCACCACCGACAGCGCTCCAGCCGATGCCCAGGCCGCGGGGTTGCCAGATCACCAGGATCAGGGTGACGACGAAGATGGCCAGCGCCAGCATGCCAGGACTCTCCACAAGGGGCGCCGCGGCGCGGTGAGAGACACCGCCCGGCGCGGGCGCCCGATCATCGATAAGGAAATGCGATCAGAGATCGCGCTGGTTGACCCGGGCGGAGAGCTGGGCCGCGCTCTCCACGCGCTCCGAGTAGCGGTCGGTCAGATAGTCTGCGCGCCCGCGGGTCAGCCAGGTGAACTTCACCAGCTCCTCGCAGACATCGACGATGCGCTGGTAGTAGGGCGAGGGGCGCATGCGGCCATGGTCATCGAACTCGTTGAACGCCTTGGGTACCGATGACTGGTTGGGGATGGTGAGCATGCGCATCCAGCGGCCAAGAATACGCATCTGATTGACCGCGTTGAAGCTCTGACTACCACCGCAGACCTGCATCACCGCCAGTGTCTTGCCCTGGGTGGGGCGGATGCCGCCCAGCGAGAGCGGCAGCCAGTCGATTTGTGCCTTCATCACCGCGGTCATGGCGCCATGGCGCTCCGGGCTCACCCACACCATACCCTCGGCCCAGGTGGCCAGCTCGCGCAGCGCCGCGACCCGCGGATGCTCCGGGCCCTCGGCATCCGGCAGTGGCAGGTCGCGCGGGTCGAAGGTGGCCACCTCGCAGCCGAAGGCTTGCAGCAGCCGGCCTGCCTCCTCGGCCACCAGGCGCGAGTAGGCGCGCTCGCGCAGAGAGCCGTAGAGCACCAGGATCCGCGGCGGATGGTGGGGCCCCGCGTCTCCCGCCAGGGCCTCGCCGTCGATGGGTGCGAAGGCGGTGGGGTCGAGCTGGGGCAGCGTGTCGAATGACGCAGACATGGCGATTACTCGGCGGCGGGCGAATGGCTGGACGTCGGTGTCGGCGTTGGGTGCACCACCTCGCCATCTTCCTTGGTGAAGGTGTCAATCGGGTGATCCAGCAGTGACAGCACCACCTCTGAAGGGCGGCACAGCGCAGCGCCCTTGTCGGTGACCACGATCGGCCGGTTGATCAGAATCGGGTGGGCGAGCATCGCCGTGATCAGGGCGTCGTCTGTCAGGTTCGGGTCGTCCAGGCCGAGCCTGTCATAGGGAGTGCCCTTGCGCCGCAGCAGCTCCCGCGGTGACAAGCCCGTGGCCGCCAGCAGCGCCACCAGTTGGGCGCGGTCCGGCGGGGTCTCGAGGTAGTGGATCACCTGGGGTGTCTGTCCCGAGGCTTCGATCATCGCCAGGGCGTTGCGCGAGGTACCGCAGTCCGGGTTGTGATAGATCACGGGGTTCATGGCGTCTCTCATGAAGGATCGGTCGATGGGCGAGGGGGTGATGCTGCGCTGACACAACTGCCGAGCAGGGTATCCAGTGGCGCGCAGACTTCGGGGCTACCGTGGCAGCAGTCGCTGACCAGAAACGCGGCCAGGGCGCCGACGGCGGCGAGATCGGCACGATAGATCATCGAGCGGCTCTGGCGCTGGGCGTGAATCAGGCCAGCGCGGCTGAGCACGGCCAGGTGGGCCGACATCGTGTTGTGCGGCACGTCGAGGTGACGCGCTATCTCTCCGGCGGCGAGGCCGTCGGGTTCGTGCCGGGTCAGTAGGCGAAAGGCCGCCAGCCGGGTTGGCTGTGACAGGGCGGCAAAGGCGTCGAGCGCGTTGTTTGTGTCCATGTGTCCAAGAATATAGACATAAATTCGGGGCGGCAATCACCATGATGGCCTTTCGACGAGAGTGAGAGCGGTATGACCTTTGTGTGACCTGTATGAGCGGACTACGCTCTAGAGGCTGTCTGGGCGTCGATTCGCCCAGCGCCCTATACGATCAAGGAGGTCGCATGTACGAAGAGCAGATGAAAGGACGCACCGAGTCCCTCAAGGGCCAGGCGGAAGAAGCCGTGGGCCGCTTCACTGACGACGACGAGATGCGCGACGAGGGCCGCGCGCGCCACGCCGCGGGCAAGCTGCAGGCCAACTACGGCGAGAAGCTCGATAGCGTGCGCGAGGCGACGGTCAAGAATCCGATCAGCGCGCTGGCGATCGCTGGCGGCGTCGGGGTGTTCCTGGGGATCCTGCTCGGACGCCGTTGACACGCCCGAGTGCGGCTACCCGCTCCCCGACGATAAAAGCCCCGGCCCAGGCCGGGGTTTTCGTCATCAGAGGGTGGGTGTCGGCTCAGTTTCACATTTGACGCGGAAAATACTTGAGGCCAGCCTTCGTCGGGGCCATTATCTGCGCCCTTCCATCGGTCCCCGTGACCGGCGGAGGACCAAGACCGGGGTGGCATCGGGTCGGGGTGCGCTGAATCTGCACGACAGATGAGTTGCCCACTACCGATAAGACCTTCCACTGTTGACTTTTCCCGATCTGGAATCGAACTCATGAGCAAAGTCCTGATTATTGGCGCCGGTGGCGTCGGCGGTGTCGTTACGCACAAGTGCGCGCAGCATCCCGAGGTGTTCACGGAAATCTGCCTCGCCAGCCGCAATGAAGCGAAGTGCAAGGCAATCGCCGAGCAGTTGCCGCGTTCCATCCAGACCGCCCAGGTCGACGCCGACGACGTGGAAGCGATCGTGGCGTTGATCGAGTCGTTCAAGCCGGACGTCCTGATTCACGTGGCGCTGCCGTATCAGGATCTGACCATCATGGAGGCATGCCTGCGCACCGGCGTGCCTTATCTGGATACCGCCAACTACGAACATCCGGACGAAGCCAAGTTCGAGTACAAGGAGCAGTGGGCGTTCCAGGAGCGCTACCAGAAGGCCGGCAACATGGCCACGCTGGGCTGCGGCTTCGATCCCGGCATGACCAACATCTACTGCGCCTACGGCCAGAAGAACCTGTTCGACGAGATCCACCGCATCGACATCCTGGATGCCAACGGCGGCGACCACGGCTATCCGTTCGCCACCAACTTCAACCCGGAGATCAACATTCGCGAGATCACCGCGAATGGTCGCTACTGGGAGAAGGGCGAGTGGATCGAGACCGCGCCGCTGGCCGAGAAGCGCACCTTCGACTTCGACGGCATCGGTGAGAAGGATCTCTACCTGCTCTATCACGAAGAGCTGGAATCGCTCTCCCAGAACATCAAGGGGCTGGAGCGCATCCGCTTCTGGATGACCTTCTCCGAGAAGTACATCACGCATCTGAAGGTGCTCGAGAACGTCGGCATGACCAGCATCGAGCCGATCGAGGTCGACGGCGCCCAGGTTTCGCCGCTGCAGTTCCTGAAGCGCGTGCTGCCGGACCCGGCTTCGCTCGGCCCGCGCACCAAGGGCAAGACCAACATCGGCGTCATCCTCGACGGCATCAAGGATGGCAAGCGGCGCAAGGTGTACATCTACAACATCTGCGACCACGAGAAGTGCTACGCCGAAGTTCAGTCCCAGGCAATCTCCTATACCACCGGCGTGCCGGCGGTGACCGGCGCCATGCTGATGCTCGAGGGCATCTGGAAGGGTGACGGGGTGTTCAACGTCGAGCAGCTCGACCCCAATCCGTTCATGGAGCGCATCGGTGAGATGGGCCTGCCGTGGCAGATGGTCGAGCTCGATCCTGACGCCGACCCGCTGGCCTGAGTCCGGGGCGATGGCTGATTCGATGAGTGATCCCACGCACGCGACGCCGGCGGAGATCTGCGGCTTCGATATCCACGCCTGCCCGTCGCCAGCCTACGTGGTCGACGACGCGCGTCTCACGCGGAATCTGGAGCTGCTGGCACGGGTCCAGGTCGAGAGCGGTGCCAAGGTGCTGCTGGCGCTCAAGGGCTTCGCCATGTGGGATACCTTCCCGCTGGTGAGCCGCTATCTGGTGGGGACCACCGCCAGCGGGCAGGACGAGGCGCGTCTCGGTGCGGAGACCTTCGGCGGCGAGGTGCACGTCTACTCGCCCGCTTTCACCGCGCCGGAGATGGAGGTGGTGCTGCGCTACGCCGACCACCTCAGCTTCAACTCCCCCGGCCAGTGGCGCCACTTCCGCGACACCGTCGCGGCGGCGGCGCGGCCGGTCTCCTGCGGGCTGCGGGTCAACCCGGAGCACTCTACCGGTGAGGTCGCGCTCTACGACCCCTGCGCGCCGGGCTCGCGTCTCGGTACGCGGGCATCCGAACTGCGTCAGGGCGATCTCGAGGGGCTGGAAGGGCTGCACTTCCACACCCTGTGCCAGCAGAACAGCGATGCGCTGGAGGCGACCCTGGCGGCGTTCGAGACCCGGTTCGGTGAGTATCTCGGTGGGCTGCGCTGGGTCAACTTCGGCGGCGGGCACCACATCACCCGTGCCGACTACGACGTCGCGCGGCTGGTTCGGGTGATTCGCGAGTTTCGCGCGCGCCATCCGCATCTCGAGGTCTATCTGGAGCCGGGCGAGGCGATCGCGCTGAATACCGGCTTCCTGGTCGCCACGGTGCTGGATATCGTCGACAACGACGGCCCCATCGCGATTCTGGATACCTCCGCGACCGCGCACATGCCCGATGTGCTGGAGATGCCATATCGCCCCGAGATTCTCGGCGCGGCCGAGCCGGGTGCGAAGGCCTACACCTATCGCCTGGGTGGCACGACCTGCCTGGCCGGCGATGTGATCGGCGACTACGCGTTCGACGCGCCGCTCGCCATCGGTGACCGGCTGGTATTCACCGACATGGCCCACTACACCATGGTCAAGACCACCACCTTCAACGGCATTCGTCTGCCGTCGATCTGTCGGGTCGATGCCGAGAGCCGCGAGGTACGCACGGTCAGGACCTTTGGTTACGAGGACTATCGCCAGCGCTTGGGTTGAAGGCTGGCGTCGCCAGGTGGTACTCGACAAACCCCGCTTCGGCGGGGTTTTTTGAGGCTGGAAGGTAAGGCTTTCGGGATAACGGCGCGGCGAGCAGGCACAAAAAAGGCCGCCGAGACGGGGGAGGCGGCCAAAGGGCTTGGACAAAAGGGCGAACGAAGAGCGCCAGTGAAGGCTGGTCAGCGGTGTGCCCAGATCATCGGCTCACACCGCGACCGGTCTACTCTCGCTCAGTGCGGCCACCGCGTTATCGGCACGGCGCGACTCGTAGCGATGCGCCGTGCACTGGGCGCAGCGCAGCTTGCGCGCCTCGCCCGGCCCCGAGGCGACGTAGAACTCGCGAAAGCCGCAGATCAGACACGGCTGTTCGAGATGTACTCGACTCATGCCGAGCGCAGCGCCGCCGGGCCATCGTTGAGCGCGCGGCTGGAACGTGCCATCTGCAGGATCAACCCGCGTGACAGATTGAGCGCGTGCATGGGGTAGGAGACACCGTGGGTATCGGCGTAGTGGCCGCAGGTATCGATGAACTCACCGCAATCGGTGCAGGTGATTTCGTCCCAGTCGTGGGCGGTATCCGGGGCGATGGCGTGCTGACTTCCACAGCGGGTGCATGAGATCTGGTATTTCATGACTTCCCTCCTTGGCGCTGAGAGTGGACTTCCGGTGTCCAGGGGGTCGGCTTCCTTGCCGGTCGAGACAGTGCGGCTTGCCGCGCTGACATTGCGGACGTCCTGTCCGTATGTTGCCCCCTGAATTTGGCATAACCCGTAAAGCTGTACAAGAATTTTTTTAAGTACAACTCTGGGTCAGATTGTGCGATCTGTGTTCTTTCACGGCAGGGCACAGCACGGCATCTTTGCATGGCAGGTGCGGCGCTGGTCGTGGGCCATTAGCGATGGGGTGCTCGATTCGCCTGTCATTCACGCTAATGCGCGATCTTTGCATGCCGATGACAGGCTGGTGTCATCCCGCGGGGCGCACTCAGGCATGCCACTGCGGTGTCGCGAGGCAGAGTGGCGTCAGGAGCGGGGATCGCTGCCGAAAGCGTGGCGATGTCGGAGGTGATGTCAGGCTAAAGCGCCGGGAGGCGGCCCCGTAATAAGGTCTCAGGAGAGCGGCGCTGGCGGGGCGCCCAGCGGCCCTATCTCACCGCTCAGGATGGTGTCCAGCAGCTCCTGGGCGCAGCCGGGTAGCACGCCTTCGTCACGGATCAGCAGGGTGCGCTCGCGGTAAGCCCAGGCGTCGCCGAGATGGCGCACCTGCAGCTTCATGCTGGCCTGATAGCGCAAAGCGCAGGACTCGGGAATGATCCCCACGCCGACCCCGGCCTCGATCATGCGGCAGGCCGATTCGAAGCCGAACACCTGAATACGCACCGGCAGCGGCATGCCGAGTTCTAGCGCCTTCACCTGCAGGAAGTGAAACAGCGTGCTGCCTTCGTGGAGCCCGACATGGGGGAAATCGAGGGCATCCTCGAAGGTCACCGCCTCGCGGGTCGCCAGCGGGTGCTCCCACGGCGTGGCCAGGACCAGCCGGTCGCGGCTGAAGGGCAGCGAGCGCAATCGCGGCGGCACCTCCATGCCCACCATGATGCCTAGAATCCCCATGTCGGCGGTGCCATCGAGCACGCCGCGAATGATATCGCTGGTCATGCGTTCCTGCAGATCGACGGTCACGCCGGGCCGGGTGGCGAGAAACTCGGCCAGCACTTCGGGCATGAATTCGATCACCGCGGTGGTGTTGGCGAAGATGCGCAGATGCCCGCTGGCGCCATCGGCGTAGGCGGAGAAGTCGCTCTTGACCCGCTCCACCTGGCGCAGAATCAGGCGTGCATGGCGTAGCAGCCGCTCTCCGGCGGGGGTCAGCTCCACGCCCTGGGCGCTGCGATAGAACAGGCGGCTATCGAGCTGATGCTCGAGAGTCTTGATTCGCCCGCTGACCGCGGCGGTGGAGAGGTGCGCGCGGCTGGCGCCGGCGGTGAGGCTGCGGGCCTCGGCGACGTGAACGAAGATACGGAGATCGGCGAGATCGAAATGCATGGCGCTGCGCGTCGCTGGGGAGTGACAGAGCTGACGAGTATAGCGCCGTGGCGGGCGGGCATGAAATGTCACTGGCAGTGCCGGGGGCGGGATGTCGGCAGCGCTTGCCAAAGGACCACATAGGTTATCGTAGGGCTCGATGCCCAGGCTCTAGAGTGGCGGCTCTTTCATTCAGGAGGTGCCGATCCATGGAGTGGTTCGCACAGAACAGCCGGGCAATCACCGCCGTGAGCAGCTTGTTCACGCTGTTCGTCTGGGTCTTTTATGCGCAGATTCTTTACCGCAATTTCGCGCGCACTCGACGGCCCAGGCTCATCATCAATCGAGGCCATGGCAACGGTCTCGGGGCGCGCTGCTTGATCAGCAACATGAGTTCCGAGCCGATCTTTCTCGAGCACGTGATCGTTTCCCTGCACACCAGCGAAGGGTGGTTGACCAAGGATCTGATCGACGAAGAGGTCGACTCTCTGCGCGAAGTGGAGTCGGACAGCCAGCAGCTCTCCAGCCAGGGACCGATGCTCTCCGGCAGCTTCAGCCATATCGGCACCTTTCGCGCGATCATTCAGCAGATCTGCCGCAACCATGACCTCGACTTCGCCCAGGGGCAGACCAGCAATGGTGCCACGCTGCACCATCTCGATGTGCGGGTGGTGGCGATCTACGGCAGCGAGGATCATCCTATCGGTGCGGCTCGTCGCTTTCGTATGGTGCAGAAAGACGAAGAGGACACCTGTGTGCTGGTGCCGGTATCCATCGATACCAAGCGCTATGCCAGCCGGCTGCAGCGCTGGCGGGTGCGTCAGTGGATTCGTCGCCTCGATTGAAGCGGGGGATCGTGCGAGCGGGTGATATCAGAAGAGAGGGTATGGGATGACGCCTGAGACTACCGCGTGTATTGATCGGGGTCGAGGAAGGGCGAGGTTCGAGCGGGAGAGTGGACGGATGGCAATATACCGCCCAAACGCAACGAAGCCCGCAGATGCGGGCTTCGTCGGTGCTATCTTGCGCCGTAGCGCAGGGCTAGCGAGATCAGAGCGGCTTGATGTTGGAAGCCTGCAGACCTTTTTTGCCTTGAGTCACGTCGAAGGAGACTTCCTGGCCTTCCTGCAGCGACTTGAAGCCGCTCGCTTGGATTTCAGAGAAGTGCGCGAACAGGTCGTCGCCGCCTTCAGACGGAGTGATGAAGCCAAAGCCCTTGGAGTCGTTGAACCACTTAACGGTGCCAGTTGCCATGTGTCGAATTCCTCAATACGTGAGCTTGCGCTCAAAAGTTGCCGGGTAATACCCGAATTAGTGGGCAAAACAAGGGGATATAACCAGGCTACCGATTGACTCGACTGCGACTGACAATATGCGACTTGCTACCTACCTGCCTCAGGGTGCGGCTTTGGGCCTGAAGTGTCAAACGATATTTGCGCTGAGGCGTGAAAATACCGGTCGATACCCGCGCAGGTCGCGATACCGGGGGCGAGCTGCCACCACTAGTACTGCGCTGCGCAGGGGGATAGAGGCCACGCACGCTCAGCGCGTGGCACCTGCATGGCGGGCAGTGCACCGCCCGCCAGAGAGAGGGTGTGCGTCAGAGGCGCCATGTGCCCCGATGGTGGCAGCGGGGCGCGAGCGCCCCAGCCGGCGATGGGCGTTGCAGCGCTCGCAGACTGCCCGCTCGGGTGCCAGCGAGACATCGAAACGATCGTGACCGCAGACCCAACACCTGACATCGAGACGTACAGGGTTCACGCCGCCGCTCCGGTAATGCCGATGAAGCTGGCATCGCCCGGCTTCTCGCGGGCCATACGCACCAGCGTCTCGACGGAGAGGCTCAGTGTATGCAGGCGATGGTTGCGCGAACCGAAGGTGGCGTTGTGATCGCGTGTGGCGATGAAATCGCCGCAGCCGACACAGGTGATCTCGTCCCAGTCCTGGGCGGTGTCGTTGGAGTGGCCTTGGGTATGACCACAGCGGTGACAGGCAATATCGTGTTTCATTGGGGGCCTTCCTCGGCATCCAGCCGTCGGTCTTCCTGACCGGCGGTACTTAAAGGTGGCAATCCTTGCCAGGCGGTTCCAGCATCCGATGCTGATTCCAGAGGCCGCAATCCTTGCGACGCAATGTCAGAGTGGCACACTCCCAAAACTTGTACAAGTATAATTAGGAGTACAATTTGTGCAGAGCTGGAAAAGCCTAGCTGCTGTTGGCCTGGCGCCACTCTCCGGCAATTTCCTCGATCAGTGCCGCCGCGGGTAACGCTCTTGCTCGGGCGGCCTCGGCGCCCGCCCACTGGGCGCCATAGGTGTCATCTCCGCTGGCCTTGGCGGCGGCATTCAGCGCCTTGCCCAGATCATAGGCACAGGGATAGGCGGGGATCTCTTCCGGGCGGGCGTCACGTGCCCAGGCAGTAAAGCCGTTCTCCAGGCAGCGAGCTGGGCGCCCGGAAATCGCACGGGTCATCACGGTTTTACCACCCGCCGCCAGGCGCCCGCGGTGGGCCGGGTCGGCGGCGCTCTCCGGGCAGCCGATAAAGGCGGTGCCCAGCTGTGCCGCGCTGGCCCCCCAGGAGAGTGTCCGGGCGATGTCCGCGCCATCCATCAAGCCGCCCGCGGCGATGATCGGTAGCGTGGATTCCGCGACCAGCCGGCGCGTGAGCACCTCGGTGGATAGGCGTTCATCCCCGGCGTCGGGGTCGAAGATGCCGCGGTGTCCACCCGCCGACCACCCTTGGGCGATGATCGCATCGAGCCCGCTGGCGGCGATCCGACGCGCCTCGTCCAGAGATGTCGCGGTGGCCAGCAGCAGGCAACCGGCACGGCGCAGCGAGTCGATCTGCGCCGCCGATGGTAGCCCGAAGTGGAAACTGACCATGGCGGGGCGGGTTTCCAGCAGCACCTCCAGCATCGCTGGATCCAACTGAAAAGGGCGGTAGATCTCTTCCAGCGCTGACGGCGGCGAGCTGCCGAAGGTCTCGAACAGCGGCCGGGCGCGCTCGATCCAGCGCGATTCGACCCCGTTATCGCGTGCCGCCGGTGCGTGGCAGAACAGGTTGACCTGGAAGGGGCGCGCGGTGAGCGCCTGGGTGCGGAGGATCGCCGCCCGAGCCGCCGCCGGGGTCGAGGAACCCAGGCCCAGTCCGCCAAGCGTACCGGCATTGGATACCGCCGCCGCCAGCTCGGGGGTCGCCATGCCGGCCATGGGGGCCTGGAGTAGCGGCAGTGTCAGCGTCTCAAATAGCGCGAGTGTCGTAGCCTGTCGTTGATTCACGGGTCACCTATGTCGCTGAGTCGTCCACCTTCACGGAGTCCTTCTCTTTTCCCCAGCCCTTAACCGTACATGCCGTCCTTTGCCGTAAAGGGGCGGGATTAGCTCGCCAGTACCTGGCTTGGGCCGAAGCACTCGTAGTGGCGGTTCTTCGCGCTCACGCCCTGTTCGGCCAGCAGCCGGTCCAGCTCGCGCATCATCGGCAGCGGGCCGCACACATGGTAGCTGGCCGTCGAGTCACCGACCCAGGCGGCGAGATCTGCCGCTTCCAGCAGGCCATGCTTGATTCCGGCCACCGAGTCAGCGGGTGCATCGGCGCGCGGTTCGTCGTAACACAGATGCAGCGAGAAGTTCGCATGTGCCCGGGTCAGCGCCGCCAGCTCTTCACCGAAGGCACGTACACCGGCATGCCGGGCAAGCTGGATCATCACCACGCGTCGCTCTGGTGACGCGGCCAGCGCGGCGTGCGCCATCGAGATCAACGGGGTGATACCCACACCGCCGCCGATCAGCACCACCGGCCGGGCCGGGTCTTCCGGCAGCGCGAGTTCGAAGGTGCCATAGGGCGGTGTGAGCTCGACCTGATCCCCCTCGGCTAGCCTGGTATGTAGCAGTGGCGATACCTGACCTGCCGGCTGCTCGGCGTTACCCGTCTCGTGCTTGATGCTGAGACGGTAGGTCTCGCTGCCGGGGGCATTGGAGAGGCTGTACTGGCGCATGGGCTGGTTGCCCGCCGCATCCGTCATCCGCAGCGTCACGTACTGACCGGCAGCATGGGCCGGCAGCGTGCGGCCGTCGCTAGGGGCCAGATAGAGGGAGACGATGTTCTCGCTCTCCGCCTGGCGGCGTACGATGGTGAAAGGCCGAAAGCCAGCCCAGCCCTGAGTGTCGCGCTGCTGAGTGTAGAGTTCACGCTCGCGGCCGATGAACACCGTTGCCAGTTGGGCGTAAGCTGCCTCCCAGGCGTCGATGATCTCCGGTGTGGCGGCATCGCCCAGAACTTCCTGGATCGAGGCGATCAGATTCTCACCCACGATGGGGTAGTGCTCCGGGCGAATGGTCAGCGAGGCATGCTTGTGCGCGATCACCTCCACCGCTGGCGCCAGCGCGGCCGTATCGTCGATATGGCGTGCGTAGGCCAGGATCGCCCCCGCCAGGGCCCGTTGCTGCGCGCCCTCGCGTTGATGCGCGGGATTGAAGTAGGGCTTCACTTCGGGATTGTGCGCGAACATGCGAGTGTAAAAATGGCAGGTCAGTGTCTCCCCATGGGCCTCGAGCACGGGAATGGTCTGCTTGACGGTGGCGATCTGGTCTGGACTGAGCATGGTGACTCCCCGGTGGCGGGTAGGGCTGGCGGCTGGCGCCAGTGTTTCTTAATTGGTATGTAATCTACCAATTTAAATTGGAGTATCATTTACCACTTTATGACTGTCAAGCGATCATGAAACTCACCACGCACACCGACTATGCGCTGCGGCTGCTGATCTACCTGGCGATCCGAGGCGATGACATGCCCGCGACCGTGCAATCGGCGGCGGGCCACTACGGTATCTCCGGGCACCATCTGGCCAAGGTCTCGCAGACCCTGGTGCAGCTGGGCTATGTCTCCAGCCTGCGCGGGCGGGGCGGGGGCCTGCGCCTCAATCGTCCGGCCGAGGAGATCAACATCGGCGCGCTGATTCGGCAGACCGAGAACCTCGAACTGCTGGAGTGCTTCGGGCCCAACTCGACCTGCCCGATCGACCCCGCCTGCCGGCTCAAGCATGTGCTGTGGTCCGCCCAGCAGGCGTTCATGCAGGTGCTGGATGGCTACGTACTGGCGGACATGATCGATAACCGCGAGGCGCTGCGCCTGCTGATCTCCGGCGACGGCAGCTGAGGGCACCCCAAAAAGAGACTACTGCACGATCGTTCAATACCGCCCGCTCGGGCGCCTGCACACTGGCGCTGCGTTCATGTGAACGGAACCGAGAGGTAGCGAGTCAATCATGGAGATCGTGCTGTACGCCTTTACCGTCATGTACACCCCGGGGCCGGTCAACCTGCTGGGGCTCAATGCCGGGCTCACGCGCCCGCCGCGGGAGAGCCTGGGGTTCTTCCTCGGTGTGGCCCTGGCGATGTTCGTCTGGTTCGTGGTGATCGGTCTCGCCGGGCAGCTATTCGTGGTCCAGCGGATGCTGCCCTATATCGCCTTCGCCGGTAGCGCCTACATTCTCTATCTGGCGTTCAAGGTGTTCCGCGCGCCGGTGTCGCTCGATGCGCAGGCAGCGCCCGCCGCCCGGCTGGTGTTTCGCGATGGCTTTCTGATGCAACTGCTCAACCCCAAGAACTCGCTGGTAGTGATCCCCATTGCCACGGTGATGTTCCCGGGGCGGGGCATCGCCGGTGGCGAGCTGCTGGCGTGTTCGGCGGCGATCGCACTGGGCGGTGGCGGGGCGCCTGCGCTCTACGCCATGGCCGGCCATCTGATCGGCCGGCGTATCGCCCGGGTCGAGGTGTTCCGCCTGTGCCATCGGCTGATGGCACTGCTGCTGGTGGTCGTGGCGATCCTGATGCTGCGTGACTATGTCTGGTATAGCGATGTCTGGGCAGTACTGCGCTGAGGAGACGACATGGCAGAGGCGAAGGGGGTGATGAAGAGTGACTGGCTGATCGCATCGCCGCCATCGCGGCTGGAGCGGATCGAAGCACACTTCCAGGGGCATGCCTACGACATGCACCGGCACGACAGCTTCGCCATCGGCCTGACCCTGAACGGCGTGCAGAGCTTCCACTACCGCCGCGGCTATCGCCATAGCCTGCCCGGCACGGTGCTGGTGCTGCACCCGGACGAACCCCACGACGGCCATGCCGGCGACGCCCGTGGGTTTCACTACCGCATGCTCTATATTGAGCCGGCGCTGATCCAGAGTGCCCTGGGCGGGCAGCCGCTGCCGTTCGTGGCTGGCGGGCTCTGCCGCGAGCCGCGACTTGCCACGGCAGTGCAGACGCTATTGGCCAGTCTCGACGGTGCGCTCGACCCGCTGGAGGAGAGCGACGGCATCGCCGAGCTGGCCGATGCCCTGGCCGCCAACGGAGATGCCCGCCGCAGCCCGCCCAAGCGCTTGCCTGACTATCGTGCCGCGCAGCGGGTGCGGGAACGGCTCGACGCGGCGCTGCTGGACGGCGTCTCGCTGGATGAGCTGGAAGCCATCGCTGGCCAGCCGCGCTGGACGCTGTCGCGGGATTTTCGCGCGCTCTTCGGCACCAGCCCCTACCGCTATCTGACCCAGCGCCGGCTAGCGCTAGCCCGCCAGCAGATCGCCGCGGGCACTGGCCTGGCCGAGGCGGCGCATGCCGCCGGCTTCGCTGACCAGAGCCATATGACCCGCGCCTTCGGGCGGACCTATGGCCTCTCTCCGGCGCGCTGGCGCGGTCTGCTCGGCACCCGCTGAGTGCCGACCCATCTGCCTCGCAGCTCGGGCCGGCAGCACTCGGGATCACAACGGGTTTATCTCGGAGAATCCGGCGCTTATACTGTGCGCCGCTTGGAAACAGCGGCGCCATGCCGTCTCGCCACCAGGCCCCCGTAGCTCAGCTGGATAGAGCGGCCCCCTCCTAAGGGGCAGGTCATAGGTTCGAATCCTATCGGGGGCACCAAGTGACCTTCCTCGTTGCCCCACTTTTTTGCTATCTGCTAGGCCCCACCAGAATCGGCATGCGCAGGGTTATGCAGTGAAGTATGGCTCTCCTTTCGGCGCGCGGCTGCATACCCACGTGCTGCTACGTATTAGAAAGATCGAATCGACCAGGCCGTCTCGGCCATGGCTCTCTCGGAAGATTGATGGGGCTCAACTCTGTATGAAGGCTCAGGAGACAGCGCCGATCATCAGCAGGGCGAAGATGAGGCGTAGCAACCGGGAGAAGAGAGGGCGCTGCACAAGGGGCCGGATGGCGCCGCCGACGCACATCCAGAAGATATTGGTGAACACAGCAACCGCCAGGCAAACCCCCATGGTGGCCACATAAGCGATGGTCGCTGGCGAGATCGGCAGCAGAAACTGCGAATAGATCACCAGTAACACCGCGTAGGACTTCGGGTTGAGTACGTTGAGCAGGACACCATCGCGCATCGTCAGGCGGGCGCCTTCGGCTGCGCGGGTGTCGAGTGGCGTGGTCGCAATGCGGTAGGCGAGGTAGAGCACATAGAGCCCGCCCACGATCTGTAGTGTCAGCTTCGCACTTGGCCAGGCTGCCAGTAGCGCCGCCAGGCCCAGGGCTGCGGCCACCATGGATATCGCCAGCCCGGTCAGAATGCCCACATAGAGCGAGAGCGTCTTGCGTACCCCAAAAGTGGCGGATGTCGCCACGATGGTCATGGGGCCCGGCCCCGGAGAGCCGAACAACAGCATTGCCGTCATGGCGAGCGTGGTGAGTGACGACATGAGCTTTCATCTCCGAGTGCGGTCTCTCGCAGCGAAACAGGCCATGGCATGCCATCGCCGTTCGGAACCGATCAGTACCGTTTGCGTAAAACGGTACTAATCATTACCATCCCGTGTCAATCTCACAGAAGGGATAAGCCATGGCGACACAGGCGCGTGAACGACTGATAGCGACGGCTGAAGCGCTTTTCTATCAACGCGGCATCCAGGCGGTCGGCATCAGCGAATTGATCGATGCCTCTGGCGTGGGGCGTGCGTCCTTCTACCGTCACTTCGACAGCAAGGACGCCCTGGTGCATGCCGTGCTACGCCACCGCAATGAGAGGGCGCTGGCCGCCTTGGAGGCAGCTCTTGCCGGCAGCGATGATTCGCCCCTGGGTGTGTTCGACGTGGTCGCCGAGCGCTACGGGCAAGCCGACTTTCGGGGCTGCGCCTTTATCAACGCCATGGTCGAAGCCGCCGACCGGGGCAGCGAGACCCACCGTATCGCCAGAGCGCACAAGCTGGCTCAGATAGAGATCATTGCTCGCCAGCTCCGGCAAACCGGTCATTCTCCGAGTGAAGAACTCGCCCGCGATTTTCAGCTACTGATCGATGGCGCGGTCATGGGCGTACTACGCGAAGGCAATCTCGAATCGGTCGAGAGAGCCAAGCAGATAGCGGCCAGACTGCTGAGTCTGTAAGCATCGCCTCATCCGTAGTGATGGTTCCCCGAGCATGCTCAGCCCGCGATAGGAGCGGGGTGCGATAGCCTCAGTGCCCCCTGAGTTGCACTGGTGGCCAATCTCGATCATCTACTGCTTCCCGAGCCAGTCTCCCTCTCGCACGATCAGAACCCCGCCCGGCCCGTGAGCTAAAGGAGGTAGCAATTGCTCAGCCTCCGACAAACCATACGTTGCACTCCCGCTGGTGCTGATATGAGCCTTGGGTAGCGCCAAGAATTTATCTAAATATCTGCAACATTTATCCCTAAGCAAATTTCGGGGAGAACATACCCGATTGCGACATGCGACCAAATGACAGGGTGTGAGGGTATTCCTAATAAAGACAGAAACGTGCTAAGTGTTACCGTACGGCAACAAAAGGGATCAGCCGTGATCGCTACTGGGGGGTGAACCGCGGAATTTACGCCAGCATTGCCGGCGCGCTGTCGACTCCCCGCCTCGCGAGCGGGCTAAAGGAGCCGGTTTTGAAGCAGCGTTTAGCCGCGCTAGTACTGAGTACGTGGCCCGATCAGGGCCCGGAAAAGAGTGCGGAATGATGAATTTCACGGCGCACTCTACGAAAGGCAAGGAGCATTAGGTAGAGAGTCGAGATGAAATGTGTCAGATTGATACCAAAGGTGTTTCTAACAGCGCTTGAGAAGGCTGACAGGTTCCAACTCAAAGCGAATGGTTCGAGGAAGACCGCATGCGTGTTCAAGTCAATTAACGACTCCACTATCTAATACCTGTTAGCTCCCAAAAAATTAAGGAAATACCATGCAGCAGATAGCGCTAATACCCAGAGTTGAAGAAGGTGAAATCATCCCTCAAAGAGTTGGTGATGGGTACATCAGTGCCACAGCTCTTTGTAAGTCTGTAGGAAAGCGCTACTCAGATTATAGGGCTTTAAAATCGACTGCTGAGTTTCTTGTCGAATTAACTGCGCAAACAGGTCTTCCGGAACAAGAGTTAATACATGTAATTAGCGGGGGAAATCCGAGTCTCCAGGGGACATGGGTTCATCCGTATCTCGCTATAAACTTAGCGCAGTGGTTGTCTCCAAAGTTTGCTGTCAAAGTATCTCAATGGGTGACTGAGTGGCAGCAAGGGCGCTCCACGCCCGTTATGCCTGTTCATATTGAGAGGTATATGGAAAACCGCTCTAAAGTTCCATATACACACTTTTCAATGCTAAATGAGCTGACTCTAAATCTAATTGCGCCTCTTGAGCAGGCTGGTTATACTCTCCCTCAAGAAATGGTTCCGGATATTTCGGAAGGTAGAATTTTCTGCAAATGGCTCAGGGCTAATCGTGGTGTGGAGCCTAATACGTTTCCTACGTATGCTCACACCTATCCGGACGGTCGCGTTGTTCAAGCAAAACTTTACCCAATTGAGTTGTACGAAGACTTTAAGCGTCATTTTAATGAGGTATGGCTGCCGCAACACGCACCTAGATATTTTGGCCAAAGAGATCAGCAGGCATTGAGTTTTGTTACAACTCTACTTCTACCTGCTCAGGCGAGCTAACAGTTACGGTCACGACGACGTCTACTGCATTTTGGCTCCGCCTCCAACTTGTAGCCGCGTGTTCTTTTGGCTTTGGCCCTGCAGGGAGCTCGCTGTGCAACTTGTGAAGTCGCTTAAAGAAATGTCTCGATACAGCCGAGAGTCAGCCTTTCGAATTCGGCTATTCGATTCTAAAGGACTATATCCTCGGGGTGTTTTCGCGAATGAAAAGTCACTTTATGTAGCAGATGGCGAAGTGGCGTTCTCGATCGTTTATTCAAAACCCTACGATCAGCTGGCGTCGGATTTTCCCTACTCGGAAATGGTTTGGGCTACGCCACAGGAGGTCCGTTTTTGGGCTTCCATTCTCCTATGTGAGGATGCTAAAGGCCCACGAATTCTTCTATATCCCGAGCATAAGACGTTTGCTTTTTTGGATTCGCAAGAACTAGAATTTAAAGACAGTGAGACTCAGCTTGAGCTACGGCGTCTTGTCGTTGAGGAGGCAGCTGCTAGGAAGCAATCGTTAACTTCTATTCACACATTTGAGCATGATATTAGCCTCGGTCGCCAAGCCGAGTTTTTGAAAGCGATAAAAGATACAGATCACGTTTTTCTTCGGGCGATTGCATGCCTGATAAAGTGCGACATGTTGTCCCGGTATTATGAGTTTGCTGAGGAAGCTATCATTGTGGCGTTCATCGCCCTTGAGGCATCTTTCTCACTAGTCGTGGATATGCTGAAACGATCTGGTACCCCAAATCCGTCTGCTAAAAATGCCGGAACATGGTTAGATGATACGTTCAACCGCCCGTTGGGCATTGAGCCTGGCGAGCGGCGCTATTTCGAAGAACTGTACGAGCAGCGCGTAATGACGATGCATCCGAGTAGTCGATACGGTGAATGCCCCTACGCACCACTTGCCGTCGATGACCTTTACGATTTGCGCCGAGATTTGAGGGAGGTTTTTGCTTACTTAGTTTCTGGTCAGCACGGTCCGGAGTGGATCAAGAGACTGAGACATAGAGGCATGGAATAAATGTGGCCCAACGAATCGCTGCAGTTGACCGCCCAAAGCGCTGCCGCGCCTCGGCCGGCAACTAAGCTTAGGCACTGGGTATATTTGGATGACTAATGAAAAATGATCAGGAGAGGTTGCAAATACCAACTTCTGAAGAGATTAAAGGGCAGGTTGAAGAACAGGACAACGTGTATGCTGTCGCAATGGAAGAGCTTCGTGAAGCATACGGGCCAAGTCGTTTAGGCGTCCACGTGATAAGCGACATAAGCAGAGCGCTATCAGGTTTTGGGCCCGGTCATGTGTCCGAAGATTTGCTTAATTACCAGCATGAGCAAGTACGGTTCTACAAAAAGGGTGCTAAGGTTGGGGAACTTATCGATACTTATCTTTCGCCCGGCGAACAGAACGATAAGAAGCTTGCTGAGCAGTTCGACTATCAGCAAGCTGACTACGCCGAAATCGTCCGCAAAGTCTGAAATTTAGTCGCTGATTGACACCGAGAAAATTGCTGCAGTTGATGGTCCTTATAAGGGCCGAAGCTGAGCTTCGGTGTTAGGCTTTATCGGCCGTCAGGAGAAATATATGCGAAATAAGAGTAAAAGTCGTTCTAATAACAGAAAGGTTGGCTGGAGGGGGTTAAAAGACGGAAGGGAGTTCTGGGAGTTCAATTTTTTTGTGCGCGAATTGAATTTTGAATGCTCGACAATTATGATTTTTTGGCTGTTTTGGAAAACGGGCGTGCTCTATCAGAGCCGACCTTTCTGGGAGTGATTTTATAGTTGGAAATCTGGAAGGTGACCAGCTTCGGCGGCACCGGCTGCAGTCGGTCAGAAACTTACACTGATATTTTAGTTGTTTCGATTGTTAGCGGTAGAAATAGAAGCTCAATGCGAGCCATAGTGTGCTTTATTAGGGTGCGCCGTGCCTCAGATATGATACCGAGTACATACAGTGAATTCACACTCCAAAACAAGGAAGTAGCATGCGCATTCGCCTCGATAAAGTCATCATCAAGGACTTCAAGCGGATAAATTCACTTGAAATCGAATTGCAGCCTGTGACTGCGTTGGTTGGCGGAAATACGAGCGGTAAGAGCAGCGCACTGCAGGCAGCGCAGCTTGGCGTCTCAATCTTGCAGGCTGCGTTTCGAGGTATTCGACCTAATGGCGTTCCAGACTTCGCAGGTACCGTCGCCAACGATTCTGTGCTGTTCCGCCCAACTGAGCGGTTGCTTGACTTGAGGCGTGGGGAAAGCGCGACGCAAAACCTCGGCTATTCGATCACCTACTGTGGAGTAGGTCTCGACTCAAACGCGGAGAAGGAAATAACGATCCATATTCGCCGTGGAAAGAACGCGAATATTGCCATCACTCGTAGCGGAGATGATGACTTCGCGGCCGCCCTTGCAGACAGCGATCGCCCTTTCTCAATCTTCACTCCTGGCTTATCGGGGATTCCGATCCGCGAAGAGTGGCGGACGAAGGGGGCAATGGACGCTGCAGTCATGCACGGCGACGCCAATCTTTATCTCCGCACAGTACTTGATCATTTGTTCACACGTGATCTCGATGAGATGGCGAGGGCTGCCTGGCGTCGAGAACGTAACATTGACCTGCTGCCAGACAGTGGGTGGAAGACCTTCTCTAAGTTACTAGAGCGGTGCTATCCAGGCACATGCGTCGTGGTAAGTCATGATCACCAACGCGATCGTTATGTAAAGGTCGATGTCGAAACAGCGGATGCGTCGGTTACGCTCGACATGGCGTCGACAGGTATGCTCCAAGTCATTCAGATTATCGCCTACACTTGTTTCTATGCGCCGCCTTTGGTTCTACTGGACGAGCCAGATGCGCACCTACATGCCGACAGCCAGTCGCGACTTTACGATGCCCTCAGAAGCGTTGCTACCGAGACGAAAACTCGCATCCTGTTCGCCAGCCACTCACCCCAGTTGATCCAGCGCCTTATGTACGACACAGACGCAGCAGTTGTATGGATGAGCGAAGGTGCGAAGGTGCCTGTCGACGATGCTCAACGTCCTGCAATTCCCATTCTGATGACGCTTGGTGCGCTTTCGGCAGGTGCTGATGCCTTCGACCCTGCTCGGTCAGTAATTTTGATGACAGAAGACAAGCTGTCGAGGCCAGTAACGGTGCTGGCGAAGGCGAACGGCGCGCCTGAAAACCTAGCCGTGATTTCTTACAACGGGTGCGGAAACCTTCCGGCAGCAAGGCTCCTGGCAAACATGATTACCGACATGCGCCCTGACGCCCGGATCATTTTGCATCGGGATAGAGACTTCCGGACTGAACAAGAGGCGCAATTCGAACTTTTAATCGCTGCTTCAGAGCGTCAGCGCAACGGAGTGACTCGGGTTACGGAGGTTTTTACCCCTTTAAATGATGTCGAGCACTCGTTTGCTCAGGCCGCACATCTGAAAGAGGTCTTCAACGAACTAGCTCCCGAGCTAATAGATTCTGCAATTGCCGATGTGATTATATTCAAACGCGACGACCTCGTGCATGCCGCGCGCATCGCTCGTGGACAGATTTCAAATTCGCTCTACGAATCTCCTCGTAAACGAAGGAAGCCAGAATGGACGGCAGCAGAAATGCCAGATAACACTCCGCCTATAATTGGTTTCGTTCCTGCGAACGGCCTAATCCCAGTTTCATTCGAGCATTCTCATGGGAAGATGCTCATGGACGCTCTTCGTCCGAAAATCCATCATCATGTTGGCGGTGCTTCGCAGGTATCGGACGGTAGAATATATGCAGTGACGCCCCATCTTTTGGCGCCCGGATGGAGGGATGCATTTTCCCCTCAGTGACTCTGAGTAATGTCTCTTAATTGTATTGCGGCCGCTTCTGGCCGAATGCTACCACTCAAAGGTTACCCGCCACGGGCCGGACTTTGACGAATTTCATTAAGCCGCGATCCCGTTTCTCTACGGGAAGCCAGCCGGCACGCTCGTAGAACGCATAGGCTCGACTGCCAATCTCGGTTTCCAGCCAGATCTCGTCGAAGGTGGCGAAGAGGTGGCGCTCGGCGCGTTCGAGAAGACTGCGGCCCACACCTTGCCCTTCATGGTCGGCGCGGACGAACAGTCCAAACACGCATCCGGTCTCATTGCGAAACATTGAGAAACCCACGGGTACTCCATCAATCTCTGCAACCCAAAGACAAGGTTCCTGAGCGAGCTCTGCGGCGATGGTCTCAGGTGTAATGCCCATTTCGGCGAGCTGCTCTAGCGAAAGATGGTTCTCCGCCACGCTTGTGCGAATAGCGAAGATATCCCCGATGTCTGTCTCTCTCGCTTCTCTCACTTGAATTGGCATGGATCGATACCCCTGGCAGTGATTGAAAAGCCCATCGGCGATTATTTTGAAGCACAAAGTGGCCTTAGGCGAGCTTGCTTGGCGGTTGGGAGCCGTGGCTAAGTGGTCCTGCGATGGACAACCATATGGCCAGCTTTCGAAGCTGAGAGGTATATCGCATGATATATCTAGGTTGTCGAATCTAGAGAATTTCTTTCTAAAACAGATGTCTAGCTATCATTATGGAATCTTGTCGAGCCAGCGGCAGCGCGAATTCTTGGTCCTCTCCCTCGATTTTCCGTGCTTATCGCACGGGACAGCGTGACGAGGCCCTGCCTTCCCAGATGGCTCGCCCTTGACCAGCTCCCACTGCGCCATCGAGTGCTCAGACGCCGCTCGGAAAGCGGCGCCAGGCGGCCTGCGATAGCCCACCGACCCTCGACTTGTGCGAGATCTCTTACAAAGTTGGACCAGATAGTCTTAGAAAACTGGTCCTATGGCGGGCGGTCAAATTCGTTATCCTGTGTGGGTGCCCGATTGGGCCTGCGTTTGAACCCGGCCCCTTGGGCCGGGTATTTTCGTTTCAGCCCCCGCAAACCCTGGCTGGCTCGGTAACGCTCGCAGGGGCAGGCTGGATCTCGAAAAGGCTCGACCCGATGACGCTGACACTCGTTCACCCTACGCAGGCGCACCAGTCGGCCTTTCTGGCCGCCGTTCGGCACAGCCAGCCACTGCTGGATGGCTGGGTCTTCCCGCCGGAAACGCCACAGGCCTACGCCGATTTCCTCTCCCGCTACACGGCGGAGACCCACGTGAGCTATCTCGCCATCGCCCCCGATGGCAGCCTGATCGGCTGTATCAACCTGAATGAGATCGTCCGCGGTGCGCTGCAATCCGCCTATCTAGGCTATTACGGCTTTGCGCCGCACCAAGGCCGGGGATGGATGAAACAGGCTCTGGGCGAGGTGATCACTCGCGCCTTCGATAGGCACGGCCTGCACCGGCTGGAGGCCAATATTCAACCCGCCAACCGCCGCTCCATCGGTCTGGTGCAGTCCCTGGGCTTGCGCCTTGAAGGCTTCTCGCCGCGCTACCTGCGCATCGATGGCGAATGGCGCGACCACGAGCGCTACGCCATCACCGCAGAAGAGTGGGATGCCTGAGAGAGATCCACAGATGCGTTCGTCATCTGCGCTCTGGGGAACGTCTGGGCGGGCTCACCACCAGTGCTGCGGATAGCGCCGGTGCCGGGCGAGATTATTGATCACCACCGCCACGCTGAGCATCAGGATGCAGCCGAGTCCGACCGGGAAGAAGGCGTAGATCCAGCCGAGTTGGTGCAGTTCGCCCGAGCCGATCACCGCGATCAGCGCGGTGGCGCCGCCGGGCGGGTGCAGGGTGTGGGTGAGCTGCATCAGCAGGATGGCGGTGGAGACCGCAACCGCGGCGGCGATCCAGCCGTCACCCAGTAGCGACCAGGTGACGAAGCCGCAGAGCGCCGAGAGCACGTTGCCGCCGAGCACATTGCGTGGCTGGGCCAGCGGGCTCTCCGGCGCGGCGTAGAGCAGCACCGAGGTGGCGCCGAACGAGCCGACCATCAGCAGTGGGTGGGCCTGGGTCGCCTGGGTGCTGAGCCAGCCCACGCCGGCCATGCCCAGAAAGGCACCGAGCCAGGACCACAGCGCGTCGCGCCAGTTGGGGGCAGGGCGCGAAACCGGGGCGCCTTTCATCTTGCTCAGATATTGCTTCACCATGGGGTCGGTATCGCCATGTGTGGGATTCATGGGTGGGATCGAAGGCGCGCTATCTTGCCAGCTCGTACTCGTGCGGGGAAATACGTCTTGGCAATAGCCTCATGACCGCCGCGCCGGGACGCCCGCGCTAGGCATTGCTACAATGCCCGGCTTTCCTGGATGCAGGGCTCGCCCGTTCATGTTCGACCTTTTTCATGTCTGATCGCGCCGATAGTGCAGTTGGCCTTCATGGCAACGATGTGCCGGTGGCGCGGGACCGTATCTTCGACGGTCTGGCCGACAAGTTCGCCTCCAGCCTGTATGCCACCGCGCGCGGGCGTATCCGCCTGGCGGTGCTGACGCCGTTGCTGGAGGAGGCGCTGCCGGCGGAGGGTTCGGCGGCGCTGGATGTCGGCGGCGGCCTGGGCCAGATGAGCGCCTGGCTTGCCGCTCGGGGGCATCGGGTCACCCTGGCGGAGCCCTCCGCCGAGATGCTGGCTCGGGCTCAAGAGACCTTGGCGCAAACCCCGTCGGATATTCCGGTGCAGACTCTACAGGCGCCACTGCAGGCGCTCGGCGAGCTTGCTCCCGGGCCGTGGCCGCTGGTGGTGTGTCATGCGGTGCTGGAGTGGCTGGCCGACCCGGAAGCCGGGCTGCGCCAGCTCGCGGCACTGCTGGCGCCGCAGGGGCGGCTGTCGCTGATGGTGTTCAACCGCGATGCGCTGCGCTTCTCCAATGTGGTCAAGGGCAATCTCGACAAGGCCCTGGAGGATCGCCTGTCCGGTACCGGCCAGCGCCAGCGGTTGACCCCGATCTCGCCGCTGACCCATGCCGATATCGTGAACTGGTGCGAGGCCAGCGGGCTCAAGATCGAGCGTGTCGCCGGAATACGCATCTTCCATGACTACCTGCGCGAGCGTGAGCCCAGCGAGGCCGACCTGGCCAAGCTGATCGCGCTGGAGCGCCGCTACTGCGAGACCGAGCCGCACTGGCGTCTGGGCCGCTATCTGCACTATCTGATTCGCCCCGCGGAGTCGGCCGAGGATCGCCGGCTGACCGCTGCGTCTGAGCGGGGCGAACACCCCCGAGACGCGCATCTTCAAGGAGAGAACCGATGAAGGCACAAACGCCCCCGTGTGAACTGCTGGCGCGCCAGGACGCGGACTACCGCGGCTGGCTGTGGGTGGCGCCGCCGCGGGATAGCTGGCTGGAGAGCGGCGAGGGCGTGGTGTGGAGCGCCGATCTCGCCGTGGTGAACGCATGGCGTGCGGCGGGGCGCGAGGCCCACGCGGGGCTGACGCTGCCGCCTCTGGCGCCCCCCGGAGCAGTGCTCTTCTGGCCCAAGAGCCATGCCCAGGGCGAGTGGTGGCTGCGCACCCTGAGCGCGACCCTGCCCGCCGGCACCCCGATCCAGATCGTCGGTGAGCATCAGGGCGGGATCAAGCGTGTGCCCAAGGTGCTCGCGGCCATGGCGCACGCCTGCCGCAAGCTGGACAACGCCCGTCGCTGTACCCTGTTCGCGACCGAGGCGGGGGAGGGTAGGCCCGACCCGGAGGCCGGCTGGGAGCAGTTCGAGACCCACGGGCTGGCACTGGCGACACACCCCGGGGTGTTCGGCCATGGCAAGCTCGACGAGGGTACCCGGTTGCTGCTGGAGACGCTGGCAGCGCTCGATGCCCGTGGCGAGCTACCCGCCGGACCCACCCTGGATATCGGTTGCGGCGACGGCATTCTGGCGGCGTGGTTCGCGCGCCAGGGCCATGCGGTGACCGCCACCGATGTCAGTGCCTTTGCGGTGGCGGCGACCCAGCGCACGCTGGCGCTCAATCAGTTGGAAGGGGAGGCGCGTCAGAGCGATGTGTTCGAGGCGGTGCCGGAGCGCTTCGCGCTGATCGTCAGCAACCCGCCGTTCCATCAGGAGCGGGCGGTCGACTACGGCCCGGCGGCACGTCTGATCGAGGAGGCGCCGGCGCATCTCGAGGCCGGCGGGGTGCTACTGCTGGTGGTCAATGCCTTCCTGCCCTATCCCGATTGGCTGACGGCGGCGTTCGGCGAGTTCGAGACCCTCGCCGATAACCGCCGCTACCGTGTCTATCGCGCGGTCAAAAGCCGTCGCTAGTCGTTAGCTCGCCGACGATGTGCAGCGCGCGCTGGTTGGCGGCGCTGACGTCGGTGGGCTGGATGCCCAGTTCGCGCAGGCGCCCCCAGGGGATCTCGTTCCAGTCGCCGTGCTCCAGCTTGATCGCGGTGTCGAGCAGCGCGCCCAGCGGCCCCTCGTGCTGCAGCAAGGCGGCATTGATCGAGGCGTGCAGCGGCAGGATGGCGACCAGATCCTTCAGCGGGCGGTCGAAGAACGCCTCCAGGTAGGAGAACAGGCCGACGATGAAGGCGCGCTCGGAGAGCAGCGGGTCGTCGAGCGTCAGCTCGCGGCACAGGCTGGCCCGGGACAGCGCTAGCTGGCGCAATGAGTGGGGCTTGTCGTCCAGCTCGCTGAGCGCCAGCAGGGTGGCCAGGCTGCGGATACGCTGGGTGCCGATCAGGGTGACCGCCTGGTGCAGCGAGGTGATCTGGCCGGCGCGCTGATACAGGGTGGTATTGACCAGGCGCAGCAGGCGCACGCCGAGTGCCGGGTCACGTTCGATCGTGGTGGCGACGTCGCGGGTGCTGACCTCGGGCTGGTTGAGTTCGGTGATCAGCTTGAGGATGGTCAGGCGTGCGGTGGTCACCGGCTTGCCGTGGACGATCTGCGGGCGCGCCAGGAAGTAGCCCTGGAAGTAGTCGCAGCCGGCGTCGAGACACTGCTCCAGCTCCGCTTCGGTCTCGAGCTTTTCGGCCAGCAGCTTGAGATGCGGATGGTGGCGGCGCAGCAGGCCGATCACCCAGTAGAGTTCATTGTTCGAGTAGTGCGGGTACTCCAGTTTGACGATATCGACCAGCGGCAGGAAGGGGTGGGTGGCGTCGTGCTCGGTAAAGTCGTCCAGCGCCAGCGTATAACCCGCCTTGCGCAGTTCGATCAGGCGCCGGCACACGGCCTCGGTGCAGGGGGTGTCCTCGAGAATCTCCACGACCAGGTGGGTATTGTCGAAGGGGATGTCGCCAGCCAGGGTGTCGGCGGTGAAATTGACGTAGAGATGCTTGCCCTGGCCCACGGCGTTGAGATCCCCCTGGGTGAAGGCGTTGAGCAGTACCGTGCTGGTGGCGCGATTGCCGTCGAAGGGCAAAGGCATGGGGCCGCCGTCGGTGGGGCGGAACAGCAGCTCGAAAGCGACGATCTCCCGCGAGCCGTCGAAGATCGGCTGACGCGCGAACAGCACCGATGTCTGATGAGGGTCGGAGAGCGCTGACATGGCAAGCTCCTCATGAGTGTCGGGCTTGGCCGCTGGCGCCCTTGCAGGGCGCTTTATCGGCCGTTGCTAATCGTTTTGAACGCGGCTTTCGTTGAAGCCCGACTCAGCCAGGGGCGTAGTCGATCGCCGTGATGACGTAGTGCGTCTCTCCGCCCGGTGCGGCGACCACCACGTCGTCGTCCAGCGCCTTGCCCAGCGTGGCCTGGGCAAGCGGGGCGTCGATGCTGATCCAGTGCTTGGTGGTGTCGGTTTCGTCGTGACCGACCAGACGAATCGAGAGCTCTTCGCCGTCGTCGTCCTCGAGGGTGACGAAAGCGCCGAAGTAGACCTTGCCGGTGTCCGCAGGCAAGCGATCGACCACCTGCAGTTCGTCGAGGCGCTTGCGCAGATAGCGGATGCGCGCGATGACTCGATTGAGCTCTTTCTTGTTATAGGTGTAGTCGGCGTTTTCGCTACGGTCGCCCAGCGCGGCGGCCTCGCCCACCTTGGCCGATAGCTGGGGGCGCTTGACCCGTGAGAGGTGGTCGTGGATGCCTTGCAATCGATCATAACCCTGCGGCGTGATCAGGTTACTCTTTTTCTCCTGGCGCGGGTCCTTCTTGGGATCGCGCCAGCGGGTCATGTTGCGTCCTTGCATGCGTTGTCTCTGAAGGGTCTTGCGAACATTGGCTGGCCTCCTAGATTACCGCATCGAACGGCGCCGCGACCACGCGCGTAAGGCCCGGCGGAGCCGCATGCGACTAAAACCCAATGGCCCTGTATTCAAACGCTCGTTAGATTTTTCTCAGGATCGCAACCGGAGCGACGACTCATGACACGCTTTGCCAAGACGATGATGGGTATCACCGCTGGAGTAGTCCTGAGTGCGGGGCTGATCGGCAGCGCCGCAGCCCAGCAGAACGAGCTCTTTCCGCTGATGCAGCGCTGGGGCAACGTCGAGTACGAGATGCAGGGGGATGCCCAGCAACGTGCCTTCGAGAGCCTGGTCAAGGAAGCCGATAAGCTGGCCCAGCGCTATCCCGACAATGCCCACGTGCTGACGGCGCAGGGCGTGGTGCTGGCCTCCTACGCCAAGGCCAAGGGCGGCCTGGGGGCGCTGGATCTGGCCAAGCAGGCGCGCAAGGCGCTGGAGCGGGCGATCCAGATCGATCCCCAGGGCGAGAACGGCTCGGCCTATGTCACCCTCGGGGCGCTCTATCAGCACGCGCCGGGCTGGCCCATTGCCTTCGGCGACGACGACAAGGCGGGGGAGCTGTTGAAGCGCGCGGTGGAGATTCGTCCCGACGGCATCGATACCAACTTCTACTATGCGCAGTACCTGGAAGATCAGGGCCAGCACGCCGAGGCCCGCCAGTATGCCGAGCGGGCAGTGAAGGGGCAGGCGCGCAAGGGGCGTGCCTCGGACGAGGCGCTGCGCCAGGAAGTGCGCCAGTGGCTGGCACGGCACGGCTGAGCCTGCCGAGACCGCATGCCCCTGCCAGGCTCTCACATCATCTCTCGCGATCACTCTCACCACGGGAAGCGTTGACGCCGACGCTTCCCGGTTATTGGCATCACCTCTCTCAGGGCACCTGCTTGCCCTTGCTCTCTGCGTCCTCTTCTTGCGCTATCCGAGGGCTGTCTGCCGTTGGCAACCCGTGCGGGCGGCAGCCCATGGCCGGGGTAGCCCGGTCATGACGGCGATCCACGCCGATGACAGTGGTTGGAAAGCCGGTTATCTGCCTCAATAGAGAGAGGCTACCGACGACAGGAGCAAGAGGCATGGCGCAGCATCCCCGAGAGCCCGGCCGATTCGATGCCGATGATGTGGAGCGGGTGGAGACCGAGCTGATCTATGACGGTTTCTTTGCGCTGGAGAAGCGCCGTCTGCGCCATCGTCTCTTCAATGGCGGCTGGAGCGAGACCGTAGATCGCGAGGTCCATGTTCGCCGCGATGCCGTGGGCGTACTACTCTACGATCCGGCGCGCGACCGTGTCGTACTGGTAGAGCAGGTTCGGGCGGGCGCGCTCGACGACGCGCGCTCACCGTGGAAACTGGAGCCTGTGGCAGGGTTGGTCGAGGCGGGCGAGTCGCCGGCCGAGGTGGCACGCCGTGAGGCCCAGGAAGAAGCCGGTTGCGAGATTGATGAGTTGATCGAGCTGCACCGGTATTATCCCAGTCCAGGTGCCTGCACCGAGCAAGTGACGATGTTCTGTGGTTTGATCGATAGCTCGGGGGTGGGCGGCGTGCACGGGCTCGACACCGAGCACGAAGATATTCTGGTTCACGTCATGCCGTTCCCGGATGCCTGGGAGAGGCTGATGGCGGGCCATTTGGACAATGCCATGGCGTTGATCGGTTTTCACTGGCTGGCGCGGGAGCGCGCCGGGCTGAGAGCTCGTTCATAGTGGCTTCACCGCGGTCGACGCCATGCCACCGCAGGAGAAAAATATGGTCAAGACCGCCTATGTCACCGACCTCAAGGCACTGCAGGCGGAGTGCAGCAGCAACTACGTGAGGCTGTGCCGGCTGGTGGCCGACATGGCAGCGGGCGAGGTTCGCGAAGTGCCCCTGGCCGGCGAGCGCGCCCGTTTCGGTACCCTGTGGCTCGAAGTGCTGGAGCAGGCACCCTACACCACGATCGCCCGGGTCTCGCAGACCGGGGTCATGGATGGCTTCATCGACTCGCCGCGGATGACCGTGCACCTCTATCACGACGCCAATATGGCCGAGGTCACCGATTTTCAGCGTCAGCGCCACTTCCAGGGCCGCTATCGCTATCCCAACCCGCGCATGCACCAGCCCGACGAGAAGCTCCAGCTCAATCGCTTTCTGGGTGAATGGCTGCAGCATGGTCTCGCCCATGGTCACGCGGCCGGTATCCCGGAAACCCCCTGATGCGCGTGATTCAGATTACCGATTGCCATCTGCTCGCCGACCCCGAAGGGGCCTCGCGCAAGGGGTTCCCGCTGCGTCAGCTCCAGGCCGTGGTACGCCGCGCGGCGCAGCTGCGCCCCGATGTGCTGCTGGTCACCGGCGACGTCTCCCAGGACGAGACCTCCGCTACCTATCGTCTGGCCAGCGAAGCCTTTGCGCGGCTCGGGTGTCCCTGGTTCTGGATTCCCGGTAACCATGATCAGCCCGAGCTGATGGAGGAGTGGCAGCCGGCGCTGGACGAGATCGACCTCGAGCACTGGCGCATCCTGCTGCTGGACACGCGGATCAGCGGGCAGCCCGGTGGGGCGGTCGGACAGACCCAGCTGCAGCACCTTGCCGCGCAGCTCGAAGACGATGACCGGCCCACCCTGATCGCGATGCACCATCCGCCGATCGCCATCGGCTCGGTATGGATGGATGCGATCGGGCTCGAGGACCGCGACGCCTTCTGGCAGACCCTCGCCGCCTATCCCCAGGTCAGGGCGATCCTGTGCGGGCACATTCACCAGGCTTTTGCCGCCTGGCAGGGGCTGGTAGCGGTCTATGGCTGTCCCGCCACCTCCGATCAGTTTCTCCCCGGCAGCCACGAGTTCAGTGTCGACGAAGCCGCACGCCCCGGGCTGCGCGTAGTCGATCTCGAGGGCGAGCGGCTGTCGACCTGGATCGAGCGCGTCGAGCTGTAGCGTCACCCGGATACAGGTCGTCTCGCGATGCAGAGCGGTGCGTCCTGCCCGGCTTCTTTATAACTAAATCAGATTTTGAGATTAGCTTTCATTCTTTGACGTTATTACCGCTCTCTCGCTAGGGTGACGGCTCTACGATTCCGAGCCGTGCCTTCACGAAGCACGTGACAGCGAGATTCCCCCATGGCAGATCGATTGGTTAGCGCACAACGTCAAACCCACCTCAAGCAGCTCGAGGCGGAGTCGATTCACATCATCCGCGAG
>NZ_PZJO01000007.1 GCF_003206575.1 Salinicola endophyticus
GCGGATATCTCACGCCAGCCGTAGCATATCTCCTACAAACATTTCGTCAGTGATGCGTTATCCTGATCCTCTGATAATCGTCGACCGGCTCGGCCACCGCGATCAGGAAAACCGCATGCTCAACGATCTCCTCGATACCTTCGACATCGACCTGTCGCAGTCGCAGCGGCTGCTGACCCTCGATATCGCCGGCACCGCCCTCGTGCCCCATCGGCTGGTGGGCGAAGAGCGCCTCAGCGCGCCCTTCACCTATACCCTCGACTGCATCTCCCAGCAGGGCGATATCGAACTCAAGACGCTGATGGCGCAGCCGGCACGGCTGTCGATCCTGCAGGCCGATGGCAGCTACCGCCCGCTGCACGGTCTGGTCAGTGAAGCCGCGCTGCTGGGTGAAGATGGGGGCGTCACCTACTACCAGCTCACCCTGGTGCCGTGGCTCACGATGCTCGGCCTGGGCCGCGACAGCCGCATTTTCCAGGACCGTAGCGTCGTCGATGTGCTCACCGCGGTGTTCGACGACCATGAACTGGCCAAGGGTCGCTACCGCTTCGATCTGCGTCGTGATTACCCGGCGCGCAGCTACTGCGTGCAGTATCGCGAAAGCGATTTGAACTTCGTTAGCCGCCTCTTGGAAGAGGAAGGATTATGGTACTACTTCGAGCATTCGGGGCAGTCATCCGAGGCGGAAGAGGGCCAGAATAACGCCGCGGAGTCTGGTTTCGACGGCCACCGGCTGGTCATTACCGACGATGTCGATACCACCCAGGCGGTCAGCCCCCAGGCGATCCGCTTCCACCGCCAGGCGGCCACCGAGCGCGAGGATGCGCTGACCCAGTGGGGCGGCGTGCGCACCCAGCAGCCCACCCGGGTCAGCGTGGGTACCTTCGACTACAAGCAGCCCCGGCTTCCCAAGCGCACCGGGCTGGATACCCTGAGCGACCAGGGCAACCTGCCTAAGACCGAGCTCTATGACTATGCCGGCGAGTACTACTACCACGGCTATGAGCGCGGCGAGCGGCTGACCGAAAACCGTCTCGAATCGCATGAATCCCGCGCCAAGCGCTTCCGTGGCAGCGGCGGCGCACGCCAGCTCCAGGCCGGGCGCTGGTTCGAGCTTACCCAGCATCCGCTGCACGACACCGGTGGCGAAGAAGAGCGTCAGTTCCTGCTGCTCGGGGTGACCGTGCATGCCGAGAACGCCCTGCCGGTCTCGGCCCAGCTCCAGGCGCTACCGGGCAGCCTGCAGCCCCAGCTCGACGCCGCCAAGAAGGCGCACGGGCTGGAAGACAAAGGCGATAGCGACCGTCTCTCCGACTACATGAGTGGCGGCACCGGTCACTTTCTGGTCGATCTCGAGGCCCAACGCCTTAGCCAGCCCTACCGTCACCCGCTGACCCACCATCGCCCGGTGATCGGCGGACCCCAGACCGCCACCGTGGTCGGCCCGGCCAATGAGGAGATCCACACCGATCACCTCAACCGGGTACGCGTGCAGTTCCACTGGGATCGCCAGGGGCAGAGCGACGAAAACTCCAGCGTCTGGCTGCGGGTCTCCCAACCCAATGCCGGCGCCGGTTGGGGTGGCGTCTTCGTACCGCGTATCGGCCAGGAAGTGCTGGTCGACTTTCTCGAAGGGGACGCCGACCGCCCGCTGATCACCGGCCGGGTCTACAACGGCGAGCAGACGCCGGACTGGCACAGCCACGGCCTGCTCTCCGGGTTCAAGAGCAAGACCTACCGCGGCAGCAAGTACAACGAACTCGTGTTCGACGACGCCACCGACCAGGAACGCGTCCGCCTCAACTCCGAAGCCGAGAAGAGCCAGCTCAACCTCGGCTACCTGATCCACCAGACTGGCAACACCCGCGGCGCCTTCCGCGGCACCGGGTTCGAACTGCGCACCGACGCCTATGGCGCCATCCGCGCCAACCAGGGGCTCTATCTCTCTAGCTGGGGCCAGCTCGGCGCCAGCGGTGACCAGCTCGATTTGACGCCGGCACGGCAGCAGCTCGACAGCGCCTACCAGCTCAGCGACAGCCTCAGCCAGAGTGCGGCGGACCACAACGCTGACGCCCTCGACGCGCGCGAGCATCTCAAGCAGGCGGGCGAAGACGCCGACGATCGCTACGGCACTAGCGAACAGCTTGCGGATGCTGATCAGAGCAATGCCCGTGGCGCCACCGACAGCGGCGGCCGCGGCGAAGCGGCACGCATGAAAGCGCCCTGGTTGCATATGGCCTCGCCCGCCGGCATCACGATGAGCACGCCGGAATCGACCCACCTGGCCCAGGGCAGATCGCTGAGTGTCTCCAGCGGCGAGGACGTCAACGTCGCCACCGGCAAGAGTCTGGTCGCCTCGATTTCCGAGAAGCTCTCGCTGTTCGTCTACCGTGCCGGCATGAAGCTGTTCGCCGCCCGCGGCAAGGTCGAATTGCAGGCGCAGGATGGCGAAATGGCCTTCACCGCGGAGAAAGGCGTCCAGGTGACCTCCACCGAAGGCCGTATCGAAGTCCAGGCCGAGAACGGCATCCTGCTACAGAGCGGCGGCGGTTATATCCGCATCGAAGGCGGCAATATCGAAGTGCACTGCCCAGGTGCTGCGGACTTCAAGGGGGCACAGCACAACTTCGGTGGGCCGACGAGTCTCCAGGTTCCGCTCGATGCGCTGCCGCGTGAACCGCTCTGCTACTCATGCCTGCTGGAAGCCGCTGAGAAGGGGGCGACGTATCTGCGTCGATGATGCCCGATGAACGATGTAAGTCTCGAAAAAGCCGACGCGCGGCTGCAGCACCTATTCGAGCAGGCTGACGAAGAAGCGCTCATTGGCTATCTGCTGATCGACCTGTCGATCGACCGGCGAACGCAGGACACCGTCTTGCCGATCCATCGCCGCGGCGGCTCGCGCAGCCTGTTTCAAAACACGCCCGAACAGAGTTTCTCCGCCATTGCGCCCCATCTGGTGCCCTTGAATGGCCTGCGCGATGCCGAACTCGCCACGCTGATCGAACAAGACCGGGAGATGGCTGCCTTCAGTTGGCTATGGGTCGACGAGGGCGCGAAAAACGATCTTTTCCCTCATCTGCAAAAGCAGCTCGACATGCGCTTGCCCGATGGTGGCCTCGCCCTGCTGCGCTACTACGACCCAAGGGTTTTCACCAGGCTGATGCAACTGCTGGACGAGGATCAGCGGCACACGCTGTTCGGCCCCATTCGCTACTGGAGTGTTCGTGTCATGAACGAGCGGCAGGTATTTCAACCCGCTGGCGAAGTACAGGAAGCGACATCATGATCGAACTGACACCGGATCAGGAGCGACGGCTGCGCCAACCCGAGCGACAGGCGATGATCGATGAGGCGATAGCGTTTCTGCAATCGCGCCTACCCACGCTCTATCAGCAACAGACGCCGCAGGCACATGCCAAGGTCCTGGGCCAGGGTTACGACCGCGCCACCGGCTTTGGCATGACGCGCAAAGAGCTGATTCACAAGTACATGCTCTATGGTCTGAGTGCCCCGGCGTTGATCGAAGGCGAGGCAGTCACTCGCTATTTCCGGGAGAGTGAGCAGTCGCCCGACCTGCTCGCCCAGGACCTGCTGGCATTGATCGAGATGCCCCCAGCCAGTACCACCCACCAAGGAGGTGATTGATGGTATTTCCCCTTGTGATTCTCGGAGGATACGAGGCACTGATGCTGCTGGGTGTCGTTGGTGCCGGCACGGCAGCCGCCACGATCGAATCGCAGACCGGTGCCTTCTCCAAGGCCGGCAGCGCCATGGCAGAGGCCGGCAAGGAAGTGTTGACCACCGCGGTGGATTACAACCTCGCGATCACGCGTGAGGCGCTCACCGCGGTCGGTGTGCTGGAGGACTCGGCCTCAGAAAGCGGCAGCAACACTCGCTCGCGCCCGGTCGCGGGTGAGGTCAGCGATACCGACACCAACGAGGAGTGCAACGACTGTGAACCCCGAAAAAGAGGAAGCACATTCGTTGCAGGTCGGCGATTCGAAACGGGGGACGGACGTTGGCCCGAATACCAGTTGAAGATCGCCAATATGGGCGGCGGACCAACCTTTGCTATCGTGGGGCCCAACCGGATCGAGGAGTGGCGATTCAGCGGCGTCGATTTCGATGGATTTTGGTCAGCCAGTTGCACGCTGGTCGAGGCTAAGTATGGCTACCGGCAGTTTCTGGAGCAGGATCTGGATGGGGAGTGGGGGCCACGAGAAATTGTCAATAGCAGTGGACAGCGGTTGGATTTCATGTCGAAGACGTTTGACAAATTTACAAGCCAGGCTGATCGACAGCACAAAACGATAGAAAGCAATATGCCTCCTGCCAGCCTGACTTGGTACTTTTCGGACAATATAGTACGGGATTATGTTTCTGAGCTGTTCGAGGATAGAGAGTTACCAGTACCCTGCATCTACGAATCGCCGTGATCAAATAAAAGGAGAAATTGAAAAATGAGCTATTCCGGTGCAGTACTGAGATTCATGATTCCGCCTGCCGTAGCACCGATGGCAGCGGAGGCTGTCTATGATCAATGGATCAGCATGCTCGATGCGATCAGCCAGGAAGACCCGGTGTTCAGCCATTGGCGCTATGCCTATGGTGAACAAGGTATATCCATTGATGTCCATGAAAAAACTCGGGTCGTCAAGGATGCTATCAAGTCGGTGAGAGAGTTTGAACGCGGTTATAACGGAATGGGCTTGATATCATTTGCATGTCGAGGCAACTTTAGCGTCGAGGAAAGGAAATGCCACTACACTGAGAACGGCTTTTCTTGGGGAGGAGAGGGTTCAGGAGTTTTTTCGTTAAGAAACACGCGACTCAAACAGACTGCCTGGCCGAATTACTGGCAGGTCTTTGCCAATTGCCTGCGACATTTGTCCGACATTATGCCGCCCCAATGGGCTGACGTAGCCCCCCGTCGCTATCGTCCTCATGCTGCCTTCCCTCATCGCATGTGGGTCGGCTGGATGGCACTGGTGCCGGATGTCGATCTGAGCAACGAGATGCCCTTTGTCGCCCTGGCCGAGTATCTGCCGGGTATCGGCACCCTGATCGTGACCACCAAAGAGCCGTTCGATCCCGAGAACGAAGAGCACATCAAACTGGCCCGAGCGACCGAGGTGTTTCTGGCCGATAGAGAGCTGTTGCCAGAACGAGGCGTTTGATCGGTTTTAGCCCCACGAATCTGTCTGCCCTATCCGCGAGTATCCAAGACCTCATCCCTCAAAAGCCGGCAGCGCCATGGCGGAGGTCGGCAAGGAAGTCCTGACCTCCGCGGTGGATGACAACCTCGCAATCACGCGCGAGGCGCTTACCGCGGTCGGTGTACTGAACGACACGGCCTCAGAAAGCGGCAGCGACACGCGCTCACGGCCGGTCGCGGGTGAGGTCAGCGATACCGACACCAACGAGGACTGCAACGACTGTGAACCCCGAAAAAGAGGAAGCACATTCATTGCAGGCCGGCGATTCGAAACGGGGGACGGGCGTTGGCCCGAATACCAGTTGAAGATCGCCAATATGGGCGGCGGACCGACCTTTGCTATCGTGGGGCCCAACCGGATCGAGGAGTGGCGATTCAGCGGCGTCGATTTCGATGGATTTTGGTCGGCTAGTTGCACGCTGGTCGAGGCCAAGTATGGCTACCGGCAATTTCTGGAGCAGGATTGGTTAGGTCGCTGGCAGCCCAGGGAAATTGTCAATAGCCAAGGGAAACAGCTGGATTTTATGTCGAAAGCAATAAAGGGCTTTCCCACTCAAGCAAGCCAACAATACGACACCATCAAGGGCAATACTCCGCCAGCCCAGCTATCCTGGTATTTTTCGGATGAAGTGGTGAGAAATTATGTCGAGGAGCAGTTCAATGACAGATTTTTGCCTGTTCCGTGCGTCTACGAATCTTTTTAATCTCATTGACGGAGAGAGCATTATATGAGTTACGCCGGATCGGTACTGCGTTTTATGATCCCTCCCGTCAAGGAACCAATGACAGCGGAAGTCGTCTATGACCATTGGATTGCCATGCTTGATGCGATCAACCAGGAAGACCTGGTGCTGAGTCAGTGGCGCTATGCTGATGATGATCGCGGGGTATTACTGGACGTACACGAACGAGCCAGGGTTGTTCAGCTTGCCATCAGCGATGTTCGCCAATTCAACCATAACTATAAAGGAGTGGGTCTTATATCATTCACCTCCTACGGAAATTTCAGCATGGAGGAAAAAAAATATCACTATACCGAGAACGGCTTTTCTTGGGGCGGGGGAGGCTCGGGAGCTTTCTTTATAGATACTGGACTGCTCAAACAAACCGACTGGCCAAATTACTGGCAGGTCTTTGCCAACTGCTTACGACATCTGGCCGGCGTCATTCCACCCCAGTGGGCAGACGTAGCCCCTCGCCGCTATCGTCCTCATGCTGCCTTCCCTCATCGCATGTGGGTCGGCTGGATGGCCCTGGTGCCGGATGTCGATCTGAGCAACGAGATGCCCTTTGTCGCGCTCGCCGAGTATCTGCCGGGTATCGGCACCCTGATCGTGACCACCAAAGAGCCGTTCGACCCGGACAATGAGGAACATATCAAACTGGCTCGGGCGACAGAGGTGTTTCTGGCCGATAGAGGTCTGCTGCCAGAACGAGGAGTTTGATCGGTTTTGGCGGCATCAAACCGGTCTGTGCAAAACACATGGACCGGCCACTCTCTCCTCGGCACCAGCGGCGAGTCTATCGACATCGTCGAGCAGAAGCCAGCCACGTGGAGCAGACAAAGCCCAGTAGGACGGCGGCGGTTCTCGCCGCTGCCTTATCGAGTTTCCAGCAGGCTGCCTACATCGCCCACCTCAATCCCCCTTGAGGCGGCCGCCCATCTCCTGGGCGAGTTCGACCGCGTAGTGGTCGGTCATGCCACCGATGAAGTCGAGCATGCGGCGGTAGCTGGCGTAGAGCGACCAGGAGGGTTTGGGGGTGTTCTCACCGATCAGCGCCAGCACGCGCTGGTGCTTGAAGGATGACTGGCCGGTGTGGTGCAGCTCGTGGGCGGCGCCGATGAAGGCTTCGAGCAGGATGCCCAGGGTGGTGTAGGCGCCGATCTCCAGCTTGGCCTTGCGCTCGTTCTGGAAGATGCGCTCGCGCGCGAGCTGCTTGGCCGCGGCCACGCCCCAGGCCAGGTCCGGGTGGCACAGTTCGAGCAGGTCGTCGGTCAGGGTGCCGTTAAGCAGCGCCTGCTCGTGCTGGACGAACACATCGCCGACCTCGTTGACCGCGCGCTCCATCGCCGCTCCGCGCAGGGCAGCGATACGGCGGCGCTGGGAGACCCCCCCCTCCTGCATCCCCGGATATCCCTTGGGCGGCTCTCCGGCGATCTGCAGCAGCACTTCCGCGACTTCATCGAAGCGCAGAATGCCCATCTCCAGGCCATCTTCCAGGTCGAGCAGCGCATAGCAGATGTCGTCGGCAGCCTCGACCAGATAGGCCAGTGGGTGGCGGCACCATTTGGAGTCGCCGGCCGGCTTCATGCCGAGACGATCGACCACCTCGGCCAGCAGAGCTTTCTCCGACTGGTAGCAGCCGAACTTGCCCATCTTGCCGCCGTGCTCGACCGTCCACGGATACTTGAGCAGCGTACCCAGGGTCGCCGCCGAGAGCCGCATGCCGCCGCGGAACTGGTTGTATTCGATCTGGGTGACGATGCGAAAGCCCTGCGCGTTGCCTTCGTAGGTGAGCAGGTCAGCACGCTCGGCCTCGTCCAGCCCATCGAGCAAACCGCCGCCCTGCTGCTCGGTCCACTTGAACCAGTCGCGGATGGCGTACTCGCCGGCATGGCCGAACGGCGGGTTGCCGATATCGTGCCCCAGACAGGCCGCCTGCACGATCACCCCCAGATCTGCCGGGCTGACCCACTCGGGCAGACGCTCGCGTAGCTGTTCGCCGACGATCATGCCCAGGCTGCGGCCGACGCAGCCCACCTCCAGCGAGTGAGTCAACCGGGTGTGGATATGATCGTTGTCGGTGAGCGGGTGCACCTGGGTCTTGCGCCCCAGACGCCGGAAAGAACCGGAGAAGACGATGCGGTCGAAGTCCTTGTGGAAAGGACTACGCCCCACCTCACCACGTGAGGTGCGGGCGTCGTGCAGGCGCACGGGGTCGAGCAGGCGCTCCCAGTGCATGGCGGTCATCGGTGTCTCCCGTTGTGCGGCATCGTGTGAGAGCGGCCTAGGCGGCGTACGAAACTAGCATGCCGCCACGCGGCGGCGAAGCCAAGCCGGCCGCGTTGTTGGCATCAGCCACTGGGCGTCAGGCATCGAGTGCCTTCACTCTTTGACATCCATGTATTCACGCGCCCAGATGCGGTACTCCTCCAGGGTGGAGTAGCGGGTGGAGAGGCGCGAGGCATCGAGGTCGTTGGTGGCGATATCGCGCTGCTCGCGCAGGCAGTCGTAGGTCGCCTTGATCGCGGCGAAGTAGGCGGCGTGGCCGTTGACCACGATGCGCACCCCGAGCTTGGCCAGGCGGGCACGGTCGCGCAGTGCCGGGTTGTCGTAGGTAACCAGCATCAGCGGCACGGTCACCACCGAGGCCAGCGTCTCGAGGTGGTCGAAATCGCGCACACCGACCAGGCAGATGGCATCCACCCCGGCAGCCTGATAGGCACGAATCCGCGCCACGGCGGCATCGTCATCGAGCTGACCGGCGTTGGTGCGGGCGATGATCGCCATCGCCGGGTCGATACGCGCCTCGAGCGCAGCACGCATCTTGCCCACGCCCTCCTCGACCGGAATCAGGTCGGTGGACTTGTGGCCATACTGCGCCGGCAGCAGGGTGTCCTCGATGGTCAGGGCCGCCACCCCGGCACGCTCCAGCTCGGTGATGGTGCGCATGACATTGAGCGCGTTGCCGTAGCCGTGGTCGGCATCGGCGATCACCGGCAGCCGCGCCACGCGGCCGATCCGGGTCGCCTGCTCGACGAACTCGCTCAACGTGATCAGGGCGAAGTCGGGCGCCGCCAGCACCTGCAGCGAGGCCACCGAGCCGCCCAGGATACCCACCTCGAACCCCAGGTCGGCGGCGATACGCGCCGACATCGGATCGAACACAGAGGCGGTGTAGTAGCACTCATCCTGGGCCAACAGTTGGCGGAAGGCGTTGCGCAGATCGTGCTGGGAAGGTGTCGTCACGAAAGACTCCTGTCATGTCGCCCCGCGCCTCGAATCACGCGCGGTGGTAAAGGATGAAAAGCGAACGGGCGCGCGGTCGCGCGACGGGCTGGCTCAGGCTGCCGGCAATTCTACCACTAAAGTCTTACCACCAGACGTCAGCCACGGTGAATAGCGACCCAAGTTGAGCGCGCTGCATGATCGACTTGAGGCGCCTTCATTGGTATCAGTCGTACTGATCGCCCACTATTAGCAGCCTTAGCATGCCGTCGCCTCACTACCGGAGAAAAATGCCATGTCACAAGCGCATCCCCCATTCCGAGCCGATATCGTCGGCAGTTTCCTGCGTCCGGCCGCGCTGAAAACCGCCCGCGCCCAGTATCACCAGGGCGAGATCGATGCAGCCGCGCTCGCCGCAGTGGAGGATCGTGAAATCCGGCGAGTGGTCGAACAACAGGAGGCGGCTGGCCTCGGCGTGGTGACCGACGGCGAATTCCGCCGCGCCTGGTGGCACTTCGATTTTCTCGAACAGCTCGACGGCGTCACCGGCTTCGCCGGGGATCAGGGTATCCAGTTCCAGGGCATCCAGACCGGCGCCAAGCAGATCCGGGTCGACGGCAAGGTCGGCTTCAACCCCGACCATCCGATGCTCGGGCACTTCCGCTATCTGGCCGACGTGGCCACGGCGATGCCCAAGATGACCATCCCCAGCCCCAGCGTGTTGCACTTCCGCGGTGGCCGCAAAAAGATCGACAGTGGCGTCTATCCGAGCCTGGACGCCTTCTTCGCCGATACCGCCGATGCCTACCGCGACGCGGTGCATGCCTTCTACGCTGCCGGCTGCCGCTATCTGCAGCTCGACGACACCGTGTGGGCCTACCTCTGCTCGGAGAAGGAGCGCGAAGCCGCCCGCGCCCGGGGTGACGACCCGGATCGACTGCAGGCGATCTACGCCGAGATGCTCAACCACGCCCTCGCCGACAAGCCCGACGACCTGTTCGTCTCGCTGCACGTCTGTCGCGGCAACTTCCGCTCCACCTGGATCAGCGAAGGCGGCTACGAGCCGGTGGCCGAGACGCTGTTCGGCCAGGTCGGCGTCGATGCCTGGTTCCTGGAGTATGACAGTGATCGCGCCGGCAGCTTCGACCCGCTGCGCTTCGTCCCCGAGGGTCATCAGCAGGCGGTACTCGGTCTGGTCACCACCAAGGTAGGCGATCTCGAGGACCCCGCCGGCGTGCGCGCCCGGCTCGACGAGGCCAGCCGCTTCGTCGCCAAGTCGCAGCTCTGCCTGAGCCCGCAGTGTGGCTTCGCCTCCACCGAGGAGGGCAACGACCTGGCCGAGCAGGCACAGTGGGACAAGGTGCGCCTGGTGGTGGATCTGGCCCGCGACTACTGGGGCGCCTGAGCCTTCGGCACGGTCTGAAACGTACTGCGCTCGCCCAGGCGGCGCGCGGCCTCAGCTCGGTCGCGCGCTGTCCTCTTCGTGTCCCATCAGCGAGCTCAGCAGGCGGCTCAGGAAACCCTTGCGCTCGAGATCCGGCTCCTGCTCGATCAGCGCCTGCGGGTCGATGCTGTCACGAGCGATCTCGATGAACGCCGCCTGGAACGGCGGCAGCGTCAGTTGCCCCTCCTTCAGCTCAGGGCTGAAGCCCTGGCGGTAGATGATCTCGCCAGCCCCCTCGGGCAGCCCGGTGATGCGGGTCTCGGCGGTCAGGTTGAACACCGCGAGGATCGCCTGATCGCGGGAGACACGCAGCCAGCCCAGCAGCTCGTCATCGAAGTCGGAGAGAATCAAGGTGCCGTCGACCATCGCCGACTGCGCCTTGCGCCAGTGCAGAAAGGCGCGGGTCACGTTCAGGGTGCTATCGGTACTGGCCAGCTGACGATCCACGCACAGGCGCCGGTGGTGGACATCCACCGGCAGCCACGGCTCGACGCTGGAGAAGCCACCACGATCACCCTCGCTCCACGGCATCGGCGTGCGGCAGCCATCGCGCCCCTTGTACTCCGGCCACAGCGCCAGGCCGTAGGGATCGACCAGCCGCTCGTAGGGCACGTCGGCCTCGGGCAGCCCCAGCTCCTCACCCTGATAAAGACATACGCTGCCGTAGAGCGAACAGAGCATCACCGTGGCGAGTTTCGCCACCAGTGGCCCGTGCTGCTCCAGATGCTCGTGATCGGTCCAGCGCGAGACCACCCGCATCACGTCATGGTTGGAGAGCGCCCAGCACGGCCAGGCATCGACGGCGTAGTACTGGAAGTGCTCGATCACATCGCGTAGCTGCTTGGCCTCGAAGCGCGCATCGAACAGATCGAAGGTGTAGGCCATGTGCAGGCGATCGCTACCGGTGGTGTACTCCACCATCCGTTCCAGCGGGCGATCATCGGAGATCTCGCCCACTGTGGTAGTGCCGGGGTACTCCTCCATCAGCGTACGCAGCTCGTGCAGGAAACCGAGGTTCTCGGGCTGGCTGATATCGAACTGGTGGCGCTGCATCGCGTAGGGGTTGGACGCCGGCACGCTGGGTGTCTTGAGCTCGCCACTACCCAGCGCCGGATTGTTCTCGAGCCCCTGGCTGTGAAAATAGAAATTGGAGGTATCGAGACGAAAGCCATCGACCCCCATGTCGAGCCAGAAGCGCGCGTTGTCGAGCTGCGCCCGGCGCACCGCCGGATTGTGAAAATTGAGATCTGGCTGGCACGACAGGAAGTTGTGCAGATAGTACTGGCGCCGCCGGCTGTCGAAGGTCCAGGCGCTGCCGGTGAAGAACGACAACCAGTTGTTGGGCGGCGTGCCGTCGGCCTTGGGGTCGGCCCAGACGTACCAGTCGGCCTTCTGATTGTCGCGCGAGCTGCGGCTCTGCACGAACCAGTGGTGCTGATCGGAGGTGTGGCTCAACACCAGATCGATGATCACCTTGAGCCCCAGCTCGTGGGCGCGTTCGAGCAGCATCTGGAAATCGTGGAAGGAGCCGAACATCGGATCGACGCCGCGGTAGTCGGTGATGTCGTAGCCGAAGTCCTTCATCGGCGAGGGAAAGAACGGCGAAATCCAAATCGCATCGACCCCCAGCTCGGCAACGTAGTCGAGCTTCGAGGTGATACCCGGCAGATCGCCGACCCCGTCGCCACGCGCATCCATGAAGCTGCGCGGATAGATCTGATAGATGACGCTGCCACGCCACCAGGCGGTGTTCTCGCTCATGACATCCCCTGGGTGATGGATTCACGCCCGGCCTCGGCACCGGGCGTCGTGTCAGACTAGCCGCTTTTCTGATCGAGGTTAAATTCGGTTTCAGTCGTCCGCCAACGCCGGCAACAGCACTTTCAACTTGCGCGTCAGGGTGTTGCGCCCCCACCCCAGCAGCTCGGCGGCTTCGCCGATCTTGTGGAGAGCACGCGCCGGTGTGCTCGAGCGCGGTCTCGATCAGGATGCGCTCGTGAACTCTGACAAGCGGCACGAACTCCGGGCTTCAGTCGTCCGCCAGCGCCGGCAACAGCACCTTCAACTTGCGCGTCAGGGTGTTGCGCCCCCACCCCAGCAGCTCGGCGGCTTCGCCCTTGCGCCCGCCGGTGTGCTTGAGCGCGGTCTCGATCAGGATGCGCTCGAAATCCGGCACCGCCTCCTCGAGCAGGTGGGTGTGACCCGCCGCCAGGGCGCGATCCGCCCATTCGCGGAAGGCCGCGCGCCAGTCGCCGCTGGGGGCTTCCAGACCTTCGAGATCGCGCAGCTCCAGCGGCAGATCGTCGACCAGCACCTCGCGTCCCGAGGCCATCACCGTGAGCCAGCGACAGGTATTCTCGAGCTGGCGCACATTACCCGGCCAGGGTAGCCGGGTGAGATGGGTGGTCGCTTCCTGGGTCAGCACCTTGGGCTCGGTGGCGAGCTCCTTGGCCGCCTCGGCGAGAAAGTGCTGGGCCAGCCGCGGGATGTCCTCGCGCCGCTCGGCGAGCCGCGGCAGGTGCACGCGGATCACGTTGAGGCGGTGGAACAGATCCTCGCGGAAGCGCCCGTCGGCGACCAGTGTCTCCAGATTCTGGTGGGTTGCGGCGATGATCCGCACGTCGACCTTGACCGGGGTGTGCCCACCGACCCGATAGAACTCGCCGTCGGCGAGCACCCGCAGCAGCCGCGTCTGGGTGTCGGCCGGCATATCGCCGATCTCGTCGAGGAACAGGGTGCCACCGTCGGCCTGTTCGAAGCGTCCGCGACGCTGGGAGGTGGCCCCGGTGAAGGCGCCCTTCTCGTGGCCGAACAGCTCCGACTCCATCAGATCCTTGGGGATAGCCGCCATGTTGAGGGCGATGAACGGCTGCCCGCGGCGCGGGCTGTGCTGGTGCAGCGCCTGGGCGACCCGCTCCTTGCCGGTCCCCGATTCGCCGTTGATCAGCACCGTGATATGCGACTGCGACAGCCGGCCGATGGCGCGAAACACCTCCTGCATTGCCGGCGCCTCACCGATGATCTCCGCCGAGAGCCCCTCCGGCAGCGCCGCCGGCGAGCGCCGCTCACGGGCGTGGGCGACGCCGCGGCGCACCAGCGCCAGGGCGTCGTCGACATCGAACGGCTTGGGCAGATACTCGAAGGCCCCACCCTGGTAGGAGGCCACCGCACTGTCGAGATCCGAGTGCGCGGTCATCACGATCACCGGCAGGTCCGGGTGCATCTCACGCACCTTGGCCATCAGGTCGAGCCCATCGAGCCCCGGCATGCGGATATCGGTCAGCAGCACCTCCGGCGCCTGGCGCTCGATCGCCTCCAGCGCGGCATCGGCACGGTCGAAGGATTTCACCTCCAGATCCGGCTGCGCCAGCGCCCGCTCCAGGACCCAGCGGATGGCACGATCGTCGTCGACGATCACGATACGGGCGACATCGGTCATGACACTCCTCCTGCACTAAGATGAGTCGCGCTCGCGACGAGGGGATGAATCTCGCTCGTGGCGACGGAATGAATCGCACTCGTAGCGGCTGCGGCAGGGCGCGTCCTTGCGCGCCCCCGGGGATGGCGAGAGACGCTCAAGCCGGCGCCTCGAACGGAATCAGCAGACGGAACTCGGTGGCCCCGGGGCGCGATTCGCACTCGATCAGGCCCTGGTGCTGGTGCAGGATCGACTGCGCAATGGAGAGCCCGAGGCCGCTGCCCTCGGCGCGTCCGGAGACCATGGGAAAGAACAGCGTCTCGCGGATCGGCGCAGGAATCCCCGGGCCGTTGTCGATAATCGCCATCTCGCACACCAGGCGATGACGCTCCGCACCCAGGGTGAACTGGCGCCGCACCCGGGTACGCAGCAGCAGCCGCGGCTCCGGGGTGGCGTGCTCGGTCATCGCCTGGACCGCATTGCGCGCGACGTTGAGCGTGGCCTGGATCAGCTGCGCTTCGTCGCCGATCAGGTCCGGCACGCTGGGGTCGTAGTCGCGCTCGAAGGCGAGCCGGGGATGCTCCGCCTCCAGCAGTGCGCGCACCCGCTCCAGCACCTTGTGCACGTTGAGCGACTCGTGGCGCACCAGGGTGTTGGGGCCGAGCATGCGGTCGACCAGATCGCGCAGACGGTCGACCTCCTCGACGATGATGCGGGTGAACTCGGTCAACTGCGGGTCGGGCAGGTCGCGCTCCAGCAGCTGGGCCGCCCCGCGAATGCCCCCCAGCGGATTCTTGACCTCGTGGGCCAGCCCGCGGGTCAGCACCTTGACCGTCTCCTGACGCGCGATCAGCGCCTCTTCGCGGGAGATGCGCAGCAACCGGTCGCGCGGCTCGATCTCAACCAGCAGCTCGCGGCTGGTGATCGGGGTCGCGGTGAAGTCGACGGTGATCGTCTCGCCGCCGGGCAGCGACAGCGACGCCTCGCGCTGGGTGTAAGGGTGGAACTCGTGCATCGCCTTGCTCAACACTTCGCGCACGCGCCCGGACTCGCCCTCCAGGCACTCCAGCCAATGCCCCACCACCCGTGGCCGGCTGGCCGCCAGCAGCGCTTCGGCGGCGGGATTGAGCCAGCGCACCTGGAGCCGCTCGTCGAGCAGCACGACCGCAGTCGTCAGATGTTCCAGCAAGCGTTGATACATACGTCGTTCCATCGTGGTGATCCGCCATGTCCTGAAGCAGTGCAAGAACCGCGCCACCTCCCCACCGACGGGCTTTGGCGGCCTGGACGCTGCGCTATCCTATCGCGGATGCACCAAAATGGCGCACCCGGCGCGGAACGACACCCTGCCGCAGGCCCGTCTCATTGGCTCGCTTCCCGCTCACAGACCGATACCCACGCATCGTTCGAGTCGGATGAGCGGCTCAATTCGAGCCGCCGGTGCGATTCGGGCGAGCTGGCCGATTCGGGTTGGCGGGCAGATTCACGCTGGCGCGCTGGACGTAGAGCGTGACCGGCGGCGTGGCCAGCTGCACCGTGCCCTGATCGTCGACGATCTCCGCCAGTAGCTGGTGCTCGCCGCGGTCCAGGCCGCTCACCGCGAATACCTGGGTACGCATCGGCGACTGGCGCACCTCGCCGTCGACGCGCAGCTGTACCCGATCGGAGGAGGCCAGCGGCGGCTGGATCGCCAGGCGCACCTGGACGTCACCGGCACGCCCGGTGGGCAGGGTCGTGCCGTCGGCGGGGCTCAAGATCTCGAAGCGTGAGTAGGCCGCTGCCGCCTCGGACGCCGGCGTCTTGCGCGGTGTCACTGCCGCCCCCGCGGCGCCCTCGGCCGGTTCCTGCGGGTCGACCACGCTGATCGGCGCCAGCTCGACCCGCTGGCCGCCGCTCGGGCGGTCGCTGTAGACCACGTTGCCCTGGGCATCGATATGCCGGTAGACCGGCGACGCCAGCGCCGCGCCCGTCACCCCGGCGGCGGTCATGACGCCCACCAGCGCTCCTGCCATGAACCGTCCGCGGCGGCGCCACCCGCGCCGAGTCCCACGCTGCCTGTCGCTACCCATCAGAGTGCCTCTCCGCTTGCCGTTTCCGCTCTCTATCGGCCGCAGACGAAAAAGCCCCACCGAAGTGGGGCTTGTCGTCGAGCGCGAACGCTATCGTTCACGGATCTTCGCTCACTGGCCGTCGTTTACAGGCTGTAGTAGAGCTCGAACTCGACCGGGTGCGTGGTCATGCGCAGACGCTCGACATCTTCGCCCTTCAGCTCGATGTAGGCATCGATCATGGAGTCGGTGAAGACGCCACCTTCGGTCAGGAAGGCGCGATCCTTGTCCAGCGCTTCCAGGGCCTGATCCAGGCTGCTGGCGACGGTCGGAACCTTCTTGCCCTCTTCCGGCGGCAGGTCGTAGAGGTTCTTGTCCATGGCATCGCCAGGATGGATCTTGTTCTTGATGCCGTCGATGCCGGCCATCAGCATCGCCGAGAACGCCAGGTACGGGTTGGCGGTCGGGTCAGGGAAGCGCGTCTCGACACGCTTGGCCTTCGGGTTCGAGGTGTACGGAATACGGATCGAGGCGGAACGGTTACGCGCGCTGTAGGCGAGCATGACCGGCGCTTCGAAACCCGGCACCAGACGCTTGTAGGAGTTGGTCGAGGCGTTGGTGAAGGCGTTCAGGGCACGCGCGTGCTTGATGATGCCGCCGATGTAGTAGAGCGCCATCTCGGACAGGCCGGCGTACTCGTCACCCGCGAACTGGTTCTGACCATCTTTCCAGAACGACTGGTGGACGTGCATCCCGGAACCGTTGTCACCGACCAGCGGCTTGGGCATGAAGGTCGCGGTCTTGCCGTAGGCGTGCGCCACGTTGTGGACCACGTACTTCAGTTCCTGAACTTCGTCGGCCTTCTTCACCAGGGTGTTGAACTTGACGCCGATCTCGTTCTGGCCGGCGTTGGCGACCTCGTGGTGGTGCACTTCGACCGACTGGCCGATCGCCTGCAGCGTGTTGCACATGGCGCTACGGATGTCGTGGAAGCTGTCGACCGGGGGCACCGGGAAGTAGCCGCCCTTGACGCGCGGACGGTGCGCCAGGTTGCCACCTTCGATCTGGCGATCGGTGGACCAGGCACCCTCTTCCGAGGTGATCTTGTACATCGAGCCTTCGATGTCGGACTTGAAGTGGACCTCGTCGAAGATGAAGAACTCGGGCTCCGGGCCGAAGAAGGCGGTGTCGCCCAGACCGGTGCTGTTCAGGTAGGCTTCGGCGCGCTTGGCGATGGAGCGCGGATCACGCTCGTAGCCCTGCATGGTGGCCGGCTCGATGATGTCGCAGCGCAGGATCAGCGTGGCGTCTTCGGTGAACGGGTCGAGGAAGCCGGTACCGTCTTCCGGACGCAGGATCATGTCCGATTCGTTGATGCCCTTCCAGCCTTCGATGGAAGAACCGTCGAACATCTGACCATCTTCAAAGAACTCGGCGTCGACGGCGCTGGCCGGAATGGTGACGTGCTGCTCCTTGCCCTTGGTATCGGTAAAGCGCAGATCGATCCACTTGACGTCGTGTTCTTCGATAAGGGCGAGGGTTTTCTCAGACATGTTGTCCTCCACTGTGAGCCATGGCTCGATTCGTTGGCGAATGTCCAACACCGCTTTTTAGCATGTGACCCGGGCGCTTGCCCATGCGTGCAACCGCTGCCCGCGGATCGATAAAGCGTGTTACGAAACATGAGCAAGTAATGTGCCAAAATGAGGCAGACACGCATACAAGCATAATAACCCGCTGTAATAGCGTCTTTTTTTGCCAAATCCTCGATGCACTAAAATCGTCTAAAAAGGGCTTCAGGTTCATTCTGGTGCGTCATGAGCGGGCCAGCGCACCAAAAAGGTCAGCTAAAAGGCCAAAATGCACCAAATTGAAGCATCCTTTAACGGTGCAAGTTTGCGCCCCGCCCCTTTTCCACGGCGAGCAGGACAGAGATACTGGGGGAGAGAGGGCGCCTTCGCCGCCACCGTCGCTCCCTGATCACGGAAGGCTACACATGCCCAGGCTGGATCGACCACAGGACGTGGTACAACGCTTGCGCGGCCATTGGCGGCGCAGCCTGAGTGAGCCGCTATGGGGGCGCAGCGCCATCCTGGCGCTCAACCGCGTGCTCGACAGCGAGGACGAAGCCCGCCTGCCGCATCGACGCGACACCTGTCTGGGGCCGGAGAGCCTGGCGAACCTCATCGCCACCCTTACCGAGAGCGCCCAGATCGTCAGTCTCGAGAGCGCCCTGCAGCTCCATCACGATCAGTTGCCACGCATCGCCCTCACCATCGACGGTGGCTGGCGCGACGTCGCCACGCGGGTACATCCGCTGCTCGAACGCCTGGCCTTCCCCGCCAGTGTCTTTCTTCCCGACCCGACGGTCCGCCAGCCGTGGATGCCGGACCGCGCGCTGATCGCCGAGGCGCTCTGGCACGACGAGAGCCCCCACGGCCGCGTCGCGACCCGGCTCGCCGAGCTCGGCCTGCCGGGCGCGCCCCGCGGCGGGCAGGACGAGCGCAAGAGCCAGGCCATCGCGGAGTGCCTGCAGGCGCAGCCAGCGGCACAGGCGCCACGTCTCAAGGAGATCGCCCAGACGCTGTGGCAGGAGGAGCTGGCAGGCAGAGAGAAGATGGAGCCGGCGCTGGATGCTTTCAGCGTGCGCCGACTCGATCAGGCCGGGCTCTTGCGCTTCGGACAGTTGACCGACGTCGCCGCGCTCGGCGCCAGCGCCGATGCCCGGCGCGCGCTGCAGACCGGGCAGCAGCGGCTATCACGGCTGTGTCGCGAGCCGTTGACCATCCGCGCCTGCACCGACCCCGGCGATATCGAAACGCTCGACCGCTTCACCCGGCTCGATGCCGATGCCCGCTGGTTGACGCGTGCGCCGGGCTGGCTGGATCCCAGCAGCGACACCCGGCGGCTGCCGCGTTTCGTCATCGGCCAGCCCCTCGCCAACAGTTCGGGAAAACTGTTTGATTGGCTGCTGGGGCATCTGCCCCACTAGGCTTTTTCTGACAATGACGCTGTCTGACAATGACGCTGTCTGACAAGAACGCTTCCCGACAAGGGCGCTTCATGACAAGAACGCTGCCTGACAAGGACACTCTCTGAAAAAGGACACTCTCTGAAAAAGGACACTCTCTGAAAAAAGGGCACGTCATGAAAAGCGCGTTTCATGAAGAGCGCTCTTCCGGAAAAGGGGTGCGCTCGGCCCGCCAGCCTCAGGCCGGCATGACCCACAGCTTGGGCCACTGCTGGCGCCAGCCTTTCGCGGCGATACGCTGGTAGAACACCGCCGCATCCCCATGGTGCGGGTTATGCGACAGCTGCCCCGCCAGCAGCGAGTCGAGCCCCAGCGGGGCACTCAGCCGCAGCGCCCCCGACGCCTCTAGACGCACGCCCACTGCGGTCTCGCGCTCGACCCAGTAGCGCATCGCATCGCTCGCGGAGGCGTAGGGCGCGTGGCCGTGGCGTTGGTGCATGCGCGCCTGGTTCTTGACCGACCAGGGCAGCCCGCTGGCCGCGCGCAGCTGCTCGCTCAGCGCTCGATCGCGTGCCTCACGGGTGTCGTCGGGATCGTGGAAGATCAGATCGATATCGTTGAACGGCGTGCGCTGCGCGTACCCGTGCAGCCGATCCCACACACAGTTGCGCACGAAGCCGGCGGCCAGCCAGGCATCCGGCAGTGCCAGCTCACGCGCCTGCTGGAGGGCGGCCATACGCAGTGGGTCCTGGGCGATCCAGACCAACAGGCGCATGGCAGCGAGGTTCGCCGCCGCCTCGGCGCTCACTCGGGGCTGGCCAGACACAGCCGTACCCGACGGATACGATGGCGCTCGACATCGCGCACCTCGATACGCCAGCGCTCGATATCCACCCGCGCACCGATATAGGGCAGGGTCTCGAGGCGGTCGACCACCAGACCACCCAGACTGGTGTAATTGCGCCCCAGCGGCAGCGGCTCGGGCAGCTGCTGGTTGACGTCGACCACATCCTCGCTGGCGTCGATCTCGTAGCAATCCTCCGAGACCCGGCGGATCTTGGCCTGAGCGCCCTGGGTCTGCGGGTCCTCCTCGGCAATATCCATGAGGATATCGAACAGGGTGACCACCCCCTCCAGGGTACCGAACTCGTCGACCACGAAGGCGATCAGCGCCCCGCTGCGCTGGAACTGCCGCAGCGCCTCGACCAGGCTGGTGTTTTCGAGCAGCACCAGCGGCTGTTCGACCAGGGTTTCCAGCGCCAGCGGCGCCTGGGTCAGCAGGGTGTCGATCAGACGCTTCTTGTGCACCACGCCGAGCGGTGCGTCGCGCTCGCCGCCCCGAATCGCCACCAGGGTGGCATGGGTACTCTCGCGCAGCTGCGCCTGCTGTACGCTAAACGGCTCGTCCAGATCGACGCAGTCGAGATCGCGACGCAGGGTCATCACCGCGCTGATCGGCTTGTCCGCCATCGACAGCACGCCGCGCACCATGCGCCGCTCGTCGGCACCGAAGACCGCCGTTTCGGCGTCATCGCCCGTGTCGCCCGGGTGCTCGCCGGCGCGCTGCTCCAGGCTCATGTCGCCACCGCTGATCAGCCGCATCACCGCATCCGCGGTGCGGGCCCGACGCGCCCCCAGGCGAGCACCGGCGCGATCTTCGTTCCGCCGACGCCACTCGTGCATCAGCTCGATCAGGATCGAGAAGCCGATGGCGCCATACAGATAGCCCTTGGGAATGTGCAGCCCCATGCCCTCGGCCACCAGGCTGAAACCGATCATCAGCAGAAAACCGAGGCACAGCAGAATCACCGTGGGGTGCTCACCGACGAAGCGGGTCAGCGGCTTGCTCGCCAGCAGCATCAGCCCCACCGCGATGATCACCGCGATCATCATGACCATCAGGTGATCGACCATGCCGACCGCGGTGATCACCGAGTCGATCGAGAACACCGCATCGAGCGCCACGATCTGCGCCACCACCACCGAGAAGGCGGCGTAGTGGCCACGATTGCCGCCCTGATGAGCGGTGGCAGCGTTGAGGTGGTCGTGCAACTCGCTGGTGGCCTTGTAGATCAGGAACAGGCCACCGCCGATCAGAATCAGGTCCCGCCCGCTGAAGCCGTGCTCGAACAGCCGGAACAGCGGCCGCGTCAGCCCCATCAGCCAGGAGATCGCCGCCAGCAGTACCAGGCGCATGACCAGCGCCAGCGACAGCCCCAGCACACGGGCACGGTCGCGCTGCGCCGGCGGCAGCTTGTCGGCGAGAATCGCGATGAACACCAGGTTGTCGATACCCAGCACGATCTCGATGATCACCAGGGTCAGAAGCCCCGCCCAGGCGGCCGGCTCGAGCATCCAGGAGAATTCGAACCACGCCATCATCGCCGCTCAGCCTCTGTGGTGAAGCGGTTCGATGCAGTCACGCAAGCCGCCCCTGGGGGCTGGCCGGGTCGCCGGCGGCGAACACGCGAGCGGGATCGGGAGTGCGCCGGGAAACACAGCGGCGCGGAGAGAAAAAACGCGGTGGAGCGACGACAACCGTCGTCGTTAGACGTGGACAAGCCAGGTCCCTCGTTGACTATGAAGCGGCCAGTCTAGGACCGGCAGCGGCCAAAGGGAATCCCGTCGTGTGGCGGCATCGGCGGCGATCGCCATCGAAATGTCATCGCCCGCGCGGGAAACTGCCATCAAGACCAACGACTTCCGCTGTCTACACGACGAAAGTAGCCAGTCTCGCGCCCTTGCCTGTACAATGCGCGGCCGACCTTCCTACCCGTGCCCAGGGTCATTCGTCGATCCCGTGTCAAAAGGCGATCGACAGCCAACGTGGGCGCACACATTTATATGGATACCGCCCCATGAGTGACACTGACGCTCGCATCGAGAGCATCCGCAACATTGCCATCATCGCGCACGTCGACCATGGCAAGACCACGCTCGTCGACAAGCTGCTGAGCCAATCCGGCACCCTGGACCGCAAAGCGGAAGGCCAGGAGCGGATCATGGACTCCAACGACCAGGAAAAGGAACGCGGCATCACCATCCTGGCCAAGAACACCGCCATCCAGTGGAACGATGGCAACGGCCGCGACTACCACATCAACATCGTCGACACCCCGGGACACGCCGACTTCGGTGGCGAGGTGGAGCGCGTGATGTCGATGGTCGACTCGGTGCTGCTGCTGGTCGACGCCGTCGACGGCCCCATGCCGCAGACTCGCTTCGTGACCCAGAAGGCGTTCGCCCAGGGCCTCAAGCCGATCGTCGTGGTCAACAAGATCGACCGCCCCGGCGCGCGCCCGGACTGGGTCATCGACCAGATCTTCGATCTGTTCGACAACCTCGGCGCCAGCGATGACCAGCTCGACTTCCCGATCATCTACTGCTCGGCGCTCAACGGCATCGCCGGCATGGAGCCGGACCAGCTGGCCGACGACATGACGCCGATGTTCCAGTCAATCGTCGATATCGTCGAGCCGCCCAAGGTCGAACTCGACGGCCCCTTCCAGATGCAGATCTCGGCGCTCGACTACAACAGCTACGTCGGCGTCATCGGCCTCGGCCGCATCAAGCGAGGCAGCGTCCAGCCCAATCAGCAGATCACCGTGATCACCAAGGAGGGCAACACCCGCCGTGGCAAGATCGGCCAGGTGATGACCCACATGGGCCTGGAGCGGGTGCAGACCCAGCAGGCCACTGCCGGTGACATCGTCTGCATCACCGGGATCGAGGATCTGGCGATCTCCGACACCCTGTGCGACGTCGCCGCGGTCGAGGCGCTGCCGGCCCTGACCGTCGACGAACCCACCGTCTCGATGACCTTCCAGGTCAACGACTCGCCGTTCGCCGGCAAGGACGGCAAGTTCGTCACCAGCCGCAACATCAAGGAGCGCCTGGACCAGGAGCTGATCCACAACGTGGCGCTGCGCGTCGAGCAGGGCGACAGCCCGGAGAAGTTCAAGGTCTCCGGCCGCGGCGAACTGCACCTCTCGGTCCTGATCGAGACCATGCGGCGTGAAGGCTTCGAGATGGCCGTGGGCCGCCCCGAGGTGATCATCCGCGAGATCGACGGCGTCAAGCAGGAGCCGTACGAAGAGGTGATCATCGACTGCGAAGAGCAGCACCAGGGTGCGGTGATGGAAGAGCTCGGCTACCGCAAGGGCGAGCTCTCCAACATGAACCCGGACGGCAAGGGCCGCGTGCGCCTGGACTTCATCATCCCCGCCCGCGGGCTGATCGGTTTCCGTGGCCAGTTCCTGACCCTGACCTCCGGCACCGGCATCCTGACCAGCCGCTTCGACCACTACGGCCCGCTCAAGCCCGACGCCATGATCAAGCGCCGCAACGGCGTGCTGGTGTCGATGGTTTCCGGCAAGGCGCTGGCCTATGCGCTCTACGCCCTGCAGGAGCGCGGCAAGCTGATCGTCGAGCACGGCACCGAGGTCTACGAAGGCATGCTGATCGGCATCAACAACCGTGCCGAAGACATGGTGGTCAACCCGACCAAGGCCAAGAAGCTCGACAACATGCGCGCCTCCGGCAACGACGAGAACATCGTCCTGACCCCGCCGGTGCGCTTCTCGCTGGAACAGGCGATCGAGTTCCTGGACGACGACGAGCTGGTGGAAGTCACTCCCAACTTCATTCGTCTGCGCAAGAAGTACCTGACCGAGAACGAGCGTAAGCGCGCGAAGAAGAATTGAGGAAAGGCTGATACACGATTCGAAATCGGATTAAGATGGGCGGCACTCGCACCCATCGGCGTCGCGGCGGCAGGCTCTGGCCTGCCCTCCCGCGGCGGCGATGCCCCTGCGAGTTGCCGCCTTCTTGCGTTTGAGCGACCAAGAAAGCGGCAAGCGCCAACCCGACATCTCACCTCAAAAGCGACAGGAAGCATGACAGAAGCACGCTAGTCAGGCTCTCGAGTCAGGCTCTCAAGACAGATACTTGAGACAGACACTCGAGCCCAGGACGCTAGCCCAAGACAACGCACATCCAGTACGCCAGCAACAACACAACATCAACAAAGCTGCAGGGGAGACGCCGATGACTCCGATCATCGATGTCCGCAACATCAAGAAGTCGTTCGGCGGCCTGACGGTCATCGACGACTGCTCCATCCAGGTCGCCCGCGGCTCGATCACCGGCATGATCGGCCCCAACGGCGCCGGCAAGTCGACGCTGTTCAACATCATCGCCGGCAGCCTCATGCCCGATAGCGGCGAGGTCCTGCTCGACGGCGAGCCGATCACCCATCTCACCGCCAATCATCGCTTCCACAAGGGGCTGCTGCGCACCTTTCAGATCGCCCACGAGTTCAGCCACCTGAGCGCGCTGGAGAACCTGATGATGGTGCCGCCCGGGCAGGAGGGGGAGAACCTCTTCAGCACCTGGTTCAAGCCGGGCGAGGTCCGCCGCCAGGAAGCCGAGACCCGCCGCCGCGCGCTCGAGGTACTCGACTTCGTCGGCCTCGCCCACGTGCGCAACGAGCTGGCCGGCAACCTCTCCGGCGGGCAGAAGAAGCTGCTCGAGCTGGGCCGCACCATGATGACCGACGCCCGCGTGGTGCTGCTCGACGAGATCGCCGCCGGGGTCAATCGCACCCTGCTGGGTGATCTCATGGGCAACATCGAACGCCTCAACCAGGAACTCGGCTACACCTTCCTGGTGATCGAGCACGACATGGACATGATCGCGCGGCTGTGCGATCCGGTGATCGTGCTCGCCCAGGGCCAGGTGATGATAGAGGGCCCGATCGCGCAGATCCAGAACGACCCGGCGGTCATCGAAGCCTATTTCGGGGCCGCCACGGCCTAGGCTGCACGGCCGGCGTACCGGGCAGCCCCGTGCGCCACTCGCCTCAATAACAAACGAGCTCACCATGCCACTACTCGAAGCGATCGACGTTCATGGCGGCTACGGCGGCATGAACATTCTCAACGGTGTCGACATGGCGATCGAAGCCGACGAGATCGGGGTCATCGTCGGCCCCAACGGCGCCGGCAAGTCGACCATGCTCAAGGCCGTGTTCGGCCTTCTCACCATCACCGGCGGCGAGATTCGCCTGCGCGGCGACCCCATCACCAACCTGGCACCGCACAAGCTGGTGGAGCGCGGGATGGGCTTCGTACCCCAGGAGAAGAACATCTTCCCCAGCCTCTCGGTGGCGGAAAACCTGGAGATGGGCGCCTTTCTCAAGCCGGGCACAGTGTCGCGGCTCAAGCGCCAGATCTACGACATCTTCCCGCCGCTCTATGACAAGCGCCACCAGCCCGCGGGCGAACTCTCCGGCGGCCAGCGCCAGATGGTGGCGATGGGCCGGGCGCTGATGAACGAACCCAGCGTGCTACTGCTCGACGAGCCCACCGCCGGTCTCTCGCCGCGCTACATGAACGAGATCTTCGAGCAGGTGAAGCGCATCAGCGCCACCGGGGTCGGGGTGCTGATGGTGGAACAGAACGCCAAGCAGGCACTCCGTATCGCCCATCGGGGTTTCGTGCTCGCCGCCGGACAGAACCGCTTCACCGACAGCGGCGAAGCCCTGCTCGCCGACCCGCAGGTGGCCAAGAGTTTCCTCGGCGGTTGAGAGCGCCGCTGCCATGCCGACAGGACAAGAGATTTCGCCGTGAATGAGCTGATCTACTTCTTCAACTATGTGGTGGTGGCCGGGAGCGTGACCGGCTGCATCTACGCCATGGGTGCGATCGGGGTGACGCTGATCTACAGCATCCTGCGTTTCGCCCACTTCGCCCACGCCGACATGATGACCCTGGGCGCCTTCGTGGTGCTGCTGTTGACCCTGGCCTTTCCCCACGCCGGCGACTCCTTGGGGCTGCCCACCGCGATCGTGATGCTGCCGTTGGCGATGATCTTCACGTCGCTGGTGGCGGTGGGCATCGACCGCGTCTTCTACCAGCCGCTGCGCGCCCACGGGGTCAAGCCGATCGTGATGGTGATCGCCTCGCTGGGTGTCACGCTGATGCTGCAGGGGCTGATCCGGCTGTTCTCCGGCACCGGCGCGGAGAGCCTCTACGTCGAGGCACGCAAGGCGATCTTCCGCATCGAGCTGCCCGGCGTGACGCGCCCGATCATCATCACCGAACCGCAGGTGATCCTGTTCGTGGTCACCCTGGTGGCGGTGATCGGACTGCACCTGTTCCTGACCCGGGCACGCCTGGGCAAAGCGATGCGCGCGATGTCGGACAACCCCGACCTGGCCCGCGCCTCGGGCATCAACACCAAGCTGATCATCACCCTGACCTGGGTGATCGCCGGCTCGCTGGCGACCCTGGCGGGGACGCTGCTGTCGCTGGATGTCGCCTTCAAGCCCGACCTGAGCTTCTTCCTGCTGCTGCCGATCTTCGCCGCGGCGATCGTCGGTGGCGTCGGCCACCCCTATGGCGCCATCGCCGGCGGCTTCCTGGTCGGCTTCGCCGAGACCCTGGCGGTGTTCAACTGGTCGGTGCTGCTGCGCCCGCTGCGCGATAGCCTGCCGAGCTGGCTGGAGCTGCCCAACAACCTGGCGCTGGTGGGCACCGAGTACAAGATCGTGGTGCCCTTCTTCATTCTGATCGCGGTGCTGGTGTGGCGCCCGACCGGCCTGTTCAAAGGGAAGGTGATCTGATGAACCCGACCTCGCAACATACCCCGTCTCAGCGCCCCTTCCCCCGCCGTGAAATCCTGCTGTTCGGCGGCCTGGCGCTGGTCGTGCTCGCCGTCTTCGCCAGCATGGGGCCGGCCTACGCCACACGCATGATGGTAGAGGCCGCCTGCTACGCCATCCTGGCCCTCGGCCTGACCATCCAGTGGGGCTACGCCGGCCAGTTCAACGCCGGCATCATGGGCTTCGTCGCCCTCGGCGGCTTCTCCTCCACCTTCTTCAGCATTCCGGTCAACCACGCCTTCTGGGCCAGCGATCTGCCGGGCCGGCTGGGCTGGGTGCTGCTGGCGATCGTCGCCGCGGTCGCGCTGGTCTTCGCCGTCAGCCGCATCGATCGGCTCGGCGTGCCGCGCTGGCTGCGCACCCTGGTCACCGTGCTCGTCGCACTGGTCGCCTATCTGGTGGTGATCAGCTGGCTGCGCAGTGTCACCGGCGATATCGAGTCCCAGGTCGACTTCATCGGCGGCCTGGGGCTACCGGTATGGCTCGGGTGGATCGTCGGCGGCGTGCTCGCCGGGGGCATCGGCTACTTGATCGGGCACATCTGCCTGGGGCTGCGCAGCGACTATCTGGTCATCGCCACCCTGGGCATCGCCGAGATCATCAAGGCGTTTCTCAAGAACTCCGACTGGCTGACCCGCGGCACCGCCACCATCTCACCGCTGCCGTGGCCGGTGCCCGACCCCGGCGAGGTCGGCTTCGTCACCGCCCGCGCGCTCTACTTCTGTGTGACCGCGGTACTGATCGCGGCGATCTTCTTCCTGCTCCACCGCGCCTACCACGCGCCCTGGGGGCGCATGATCCGCGCCATCCGCGACAATGAAGTCTCCGCCGCGGCGATGGGCAAGTCGATCAACCGCCGGCGCCAGGAGATCTTCGTCTTCGGCTGTATCCTGATGGGCCTGGGCGGCGCGGTGCTGACCAGCTTCACCGGCATCTTCGATCCCCAGGGCTACCTGCCGCTCAACCACACCTTCCTGGTACTGGTGATGGTGATTCTGGGCGGGCCGGGCAACAACCTGGGCACGCTGTTCGGCGCGGTGCTGGTCTACGTGATCTGGATCATGTCCGGCCCGCTGGCGCTGGCGCTGATGCACCTAGTGACGGCCCTGGGCGGCGACTGGTTCGGCTGGCAGCCGGGCAACCTCGACAGCCGCGCGCTGCAGGCGCGGGTCTTCGTGATCGGGCTGCTGATCCTGATGGTGCTACGCTTCGCCCCGCGCGGCATGATCCCGGAGCGAATCGCCCAGCACGACTGATGCTCACTGCGGTGGGCGACCCACGAAAAACCCCGAGCCGGCAGCCGCCGACTCGGGGTTTTTACTATCTCGATTTTTTCCTAACTCGATTTTTTCCTAACTCGGTTTTTTTCTACCTCGGGTGGCGCCGGCGCGATGACTCGCTGACCGGCTCCTGGGTGACGCTATCTGTCCACCGGCCGGTTATTCACCAACCGGCCCCTTGGTGACGAATTTGCCATTCTCCACCGCCATCTCGACCACCACGCCCGGCACGTCGCCGTTCTTGTCGAACTCGGCGTCGCCAGAGGCGCCTTCGTAGTCGACATCCTGACCGGCGTCGATCAGCTTCTTGGCCTTCGCCCACTCGCCCGGCAGGATCTTCTCGCCCGGTGCACCGGCGACTTCGCGCAGCGCCTTGGAGAGCCCTTCGCGATCGGCACTGCCGTTCTTCTCGATCGCCATGGCGAGCAGGAAGGCGGCGTCATAGGACTGGGCAGCGAAGACTGCGGTGGGGTCGATCCCCGCCTTGTCCGCCAGCTTGGCGAAGGTCTCGGTGCCCGGCGACTGCGGCGAACCGGGGCGAGTGGCGATCATCCCTTCGAGCACGTCGGCGCCGACCGCGTCCACCAGCGAGTTGCCGACCATGCCATCGCCGCCCGCGAACTGGGTGAAGGCACCGCTCTCGTAGGCCTGACGCAGGATCGTCTGGCCCGAGGTATCGGCATAGGCGAGCACTACCAGGGTCGGTGCGCCGCTGGCCGCGAGCTGCCCAATCTCGGAGCGATAGTCGGCACGGTTGTCTTCGTGCGCCAGGTTGGCGGCGACGGTGCCTCCCTCGGCTTCGAAGGTCTTGGTGAAGGAGCCATCGAGCCCCTGGCCGTAGTCGTTGTTGACGTAAGTCACGGCGACATCGTCGATCCCCTTGGAGAGCAGCAGCTTGGCCAGCTGTTCACCCTGAAAGGCATCGGAAGGCACGGTACGGAAGACCAGATCGTTGTCGGCGAGATCGGTCACCGCCGGTGCGGTGGAGGCCGGAGAGACCATCACCACCCCACCCGGAATCGCTGCGTTGTTGGCCGCGGCGATGGTCGCCCCGGTGCACAGCGCGCCGACGATCGCAGTCACCTTCTCGCTGTTGACCAGGCGGTCGGCCGCGTTGGACGCCGCAGCGGCATCCGAACAGGTCGTATCGCCGGAAGGCATTACCATCTTCTCGCCGTCGAGCAGCCCGCCCTGCTCGTTGACCTCGGCCACCGCCAGCTTGGCACCATCGAAGATCGGCGGTGTCAGACTCTCGATACCGCCGGTGAAGCCGCCGAGAAAACCGACCTTGACGTCCGCCTGCGCCGCGACGCTGCACACCGAGGCCGCCGCGACCGCCAGTGCCATGACTGTCTTTTTCATCGTTGTTGTCACTCATTGTTGGGTTACGAAAGACTCGTTAACTGTGCTGCCGGCGCGGGCAAAAGACAAGCGTTGCCCCCACTCGTGGCGTGCGTCTTTCGGCGGGGTCGGCACACGGCAGAGGTGGGCAAAGCACGCTACGCTAGGAGCACATGAACCCCTTCGACAAGGAGAGACGCATGCACAAGCATGTCGAGTGGGACGCCCCAGGCGGCGCCAGTGTCGATGCCCACTACGCCAAGGATGAACAGCACCGGGTCGAGCCGCAGCCCGGGATGATCCTTACCGCGCGCTACCACGGTGCCACCGCACGCATTCAGGTCGAGGCCTACAAGGATGGCGTCAGTATCGGCAAGGTCGCCGCCCTGATCGGTGACGGCGGCGAGCGCCACGACAGCCTCGGCGATCTCAGCCTGGGCGACATGGTGCGCCTGCCCGACGACAAGCGCGCCTTCCAATCCCCCCGTGACGAAGACGACTGACACGACACGCGGCGGCTCCGGGCCGCCGCGCTGCTGGGAAGCGTCTCCCCGGCGCTTCCTGCTGGCTCAAGACCACTCCCCTCTGACTCGAGACCGCGCACCACCGACTCAAGCCCCCTCCTCATGCCCCGGCTGCATGCCCTCGGCCAGCCCCATCACCCACTCGCGTACAGCGCGAATGGCAGGCTCGTCCCGTCGTGCCGGCGGATAGACCAGATGGAACGGCTCTCCCGGCAGCTCGGGGCCGAACGGTATCACCAGACGGCCATCGGCCAGCTCATCGGCGATCAGCGTGCGACTCATCAGGGCAATGCCCTGGCCACCCAGGGCAGCGGCGATGGTATGGGTTTCATCCGAGAACACCAGCCCCTGGCCGACTTCCAGTGCGGGGACGCGAGCCAGCGCCTGCCAAGCGCCCCAACTGAGCAGTGCGCCCTTGTGATTGGGCGGCTCATAGTGGATCAGCGTGGTGTGATGCAAATCCGCGTGGGTGCGCACCCCCAGACTCGGGCTGCAGGCGGGGACGAAAGTGTTGTCGAACAGCTTCTCCGCCTCTAGCCCCGGCCAGCTCCCGGCGCCGTAGCGAATCGCCATATCCGCCGCGATGCCGTCCAGCGCCACCAGATGGTGGGAGATCTGCAGATTGAGGTTGAGCGTCGGATGGGCTTCGCGCAGCTCACTCACCCGCGGCAACAGCCAGCGCGCCGCCACCGCCGGAATGGTCGAGAGCGTGACGCTGAGAAGCTCAGGTTCCGGGCGTAGACGGGCGATCGTGGCCGCCAGGGTATCGAAGGCTTCGCTGGCAGCGGCGAGCAACTCCCGCCCCTGCACGGTGAGCTGCAGCTGCCGCGGCTGACGAAGGAATAGCGTGATGCCGAGCTGCGCCTCCAACTGGCGAATCTGGTGGCTGATGGCGGTGGGCGTCACCGACAGCTCCGCAGCGGCGCGTTTGGCGCTGAGATGGCGCGCCGCCGCCTCGAAAGCGCGCAGCGCGGAAAGCGAGGGCAGTTTGCGAGGGCTCATGGCACGACCCTATGGATGAATTTTATTTTCCCATTATGGCAAGAAATGGTCGTTTGTCGCTGCGTTAGCGCTGATGTTCCATAGCCATGACGCCAACCACGGCTGAGGCAGGCTCATGCCTAATCCAGCCAAACGAACCTGGGCCAGCCAAAAGCGTCTGGTCCACCCAGCGACTCAGGAGAAACGCCATGACCCGCCTGCTCCATCTCGATGCCAGCCCGCGCCCGGGCCGCTCCGGCACCCACGAACATGGCTCCCTGAGCCGCCGCCTGACACATCACTTCGTCGAACAGTGGAAGGCCCGCCGGCCTGAAGATACGGTGACCCGCCGCGACCTGGGCGCCCAGCCGCCGAGCTATCTCGATGAAGCCTGGATCGCAGCAGCCTTTACCCCGCTGGAGAGCCGTACGCTGGCGATGCACCAGGCGCTCGCCGAGAGCGATCGACTAGTGGACGAAGTGATCGGGGCCGATGTGCTGATCCTGGGCATACCGCTCTACAACTACAGCTACCCGGCACCGTTCAAGGCGTGGATCGATCAGATCGTACGCCTGGGTCGCACGATCGACTTCGACCCCAGCAACCTGGAACACCCGGTAGGCCCGCTGCTCAATGACCGGCCGCGCCAGGCGGTGATCCTCTCCTCCCGCGGCGGCCACGGGCTGGGCCCCGGCGGCGCGATGGCGCACATGAACCATCTGGAAGCCAGCGTGCGCACGGCCCTGGAACTGATCGGGATCGAACACTTCCACGAGATCGCCATCGAGCATCAGGAGACGGGCGGCGACTACCTGCAAGGCTCCATCCGCGAGGCGCTGATACAGGTAGAAACACTGGTAGAGCGCCTGCAGACGATAGAGGAACCCTGCCCCGCCTGAGTGCGACATTGGAATGGTTTCTTTGGGTCAACCTTTGGCGATAATCTGTTACGAAACAGGCCGGACCGAATCGCCATGGAAGATATCGCCGCAGGTGACCTGAAGACCATTCTTCACTCCAAGCGGGCCAATCTCTACTACCTCCAGCACTGCCGAGTACTGGTCAACGGCGGCCGCGTGGAGTATGTCACTGACGAAGGCAAGCGCTCGGCCTACTGGAACATCCCCATCGCCAACACCACCTCGCTGCTGCTGGGTACCGGCACCTCGATCACTCAGGCGGCGATGCGCGAGCTGGCCAAGGCGGGTGTTCTGGTCGGCTTCTGCGGTGGCGGCGGTACACCGCTGTTCTCCGCCAACGAAGTCGATGTCGACGTCGCCTGGTTCAACCCGCAGAGCGAGTACCGCCCCACCGAGTACCTGCAACAGTGGGTGCGCTTCTGGTTCGACGACGCGCTGAGACTGGAAGCCGCACGCAGTTTTCAGCGCGCGCGCCTGATCCAGGTCAAACGGCACTGGCTGGACGCCCGTTTTCAGCGCGATACCGACTTCAAGCCCAGCGCCGCCGAATTACGCGGGCTGCTCGAACGCAGCCGCAGCGCCATCGATCAAGCAGCGGACACCACCGCACTGCTGACGGAAGAAGCCCGGCTGACCAAGCAGCTGTTCCGGCTCGCCACCCAGGCGGTCGGCTACGGCGAGTTCGTGCGCGCCAAGAGAGGCAGCGGCGTCGACCCCGCCAACCGCTTTCTCGATCACGGCAACTATCTCGCCTATGGGCTAGGCGCGACCGCTAGCTGGGTGCTGGGGCTACCCCACGGGCTGGCGGTACTGCACGGCAAGACCCGCCGCGGAGGCCTGGTGTTCGACATCGCCGATTTGATCAAGGACGCGGTGATCCTGCCCCAGGCGTTCATCTCCGCCAGCCGGGGCGACGAGGAGCAGGCGTTCCGCCAAGCCTGCATCGAGCGGCTCACCCGCGTCGAAGCGCTGGATACACTGATCGAGGTGGTACAAGGCGTCGCCGAGCGGTTGGACGGGGAAGCGCGACGATGAACGTACTGATCGTCTCCCAGTGCCGCAAGAACGCCCTCAAAGAGACCCGCCGGATTCTCGACCAGTTCGCCGAGCGCCGCGGCGAACGCACCTGGCAGACCGCGATCACCAAAGCCGGGCTCGACACGCTGAGAAAACTGCTGCGCCAGACAGCACGCAAGAATACCGCCGTGGCTTGCCACTGGATTCGCGGCCACGACCACAGCGAGCTGCTATGGATCGTCGGCGACGCCTCGTCATTCAATGATCGCGGCGCCACGCCGACCAATACCACAAAGCGCAATGTGCTGCGGGGCGAGGATGAGAACGACTGGCACTCGCTGCGTCAGATACATCTTCTAGCCTCGATGGCTGCACTGTTCCACGACCTGGGCAAGGCCACCGACGCCTTCCAGATGCGCCTCTCCGGAAAGTTGGAGGGGCGCAACCGTTATCGCCATGAGTGGGTATCGCTGCGGTTGCTCGAGGCCTTCGTCGGCGACGATAACGACGCCGGCTGGCTGGCAAGACTGCAAACCCCAGGCACTGTCGATCACGCCGCTTGGCAGGCAAGGCTCAAACGCGACGGCCTGGACACACTGGATGACAGCGACAGGCCGTTTCACCACCTACCGCCATTGGCCGCCGCCATCGGCTGGCTTATCGTCAGCCACCATCGCCTGCCGGCACTGCCCGCCGACAACGACGATGGCTCTCAGAAATGGTCAGGTGCCAAGTCGACACTCAACGCCAGTGCACTGCCACTCCTGCCGGGCGATATCTCGGCGGCCTGGAACGAGCGCGTCGAACCTGCGGATGCCCGCGAACTGGCGCCGTGGTGGCAGTTCTCCCAAGGCCTGCCGGTCACGGAAAAGCCTTGGCTCGATCGGGCGCAGCGATTGGCACGTCAACTGGGCGAGCTGCATTGGCAGACACCACCGCTGGCATCGCCCTATGTGATGCACCTGGCCAGGCTCGCCTTGATGCTGGCAGACCATCACTACTCGAGCCTTGTCGATATCGGGCGGCTTGAAGGACCCTGGAACGAATCACTCCATGCCAACACCACATTTCGCTACGGCAAACGTGAACGCTGCCAGCCGCTGACCGAGCATCTGCTCGGCGTGACGCGCGCTACCGGTGAGATCGTGCACGCCCTGCCGGATATGGCCACCGCACTACCGCGGATCGCCCGGCACAAAGGGTTCAAGGCACGCAGCCGCCACGCCCACTTCCGCTGGCAGGACAAAGCCTTCGACCTTGCCACTGGCCTGCGCGACATGAGCCGGAAGCAGGGGTTCTTCGGCATCAACATGGCCTCCACCGGCTGCGGCAAGACCATCGCCAACGGGCGCATTCTCTATGCACTGGCCGATCCTGAGAGCGGCGCGCGCTTCTCGATCGCGCTCGGCCTGCGTACATTGACCCTGCAGACCGGGCAGGCTTACCGCGAATGGCTCGGGCTCGGCACCGATGAACTGGCCATCCGCGTGGGCGGCAGCGCCAGCCGCGCGCTGTTCGCACATCAGCAGGGCACAGGTGGCTCTGAGTCCCGCGCCGAGCTGCTCGATGATCAGGGGCACGTGCTGTTCGAAGGCGATATGAATGCCCACCGCGTACTGGGCAAGGCTGTCGTCGACCCGCAGGCGCGGGCACTGATTCAGGCCCCGGTACTCGTCTGTACGATCGATCACCTGATGCCGGCTACCGAGAGTCTGCGCGGCGGCGGACAGATTGCGCCGATGCTGCGGCTGATGAGCGGCGATCTGGTGCTCGACGAGCCGGACGACTTCGATATCGATGATCTGCCCGCGCTGACCCGGCTGGTCTACTGGACCGGCCTGCTGGGCTCTCGCGTGTTGCTCTCTTCCGCGACACTACCACCGGCGCTGGTGCGAGGCCTGTTCGACGCTTACCGGGAAGGGCGCGCCGACTACCAGAGACATCGCGGCATGCCCAATGCGCCGGTCAACCCCATCTGCGCCTGGTTCGACGAGCATGGCTGCACCCACCAAAGCTGTGCCGATGGAGACGTCTTCGATAGCGCCCATGACGCTTTCGCCCGCAAGCGCGCTGCCCGGCTCGCTAAGCTCGACCCACTGCGACGCGGCGCGCTCGTACCCATATCGGCGCCGTCCACGCATCCGGATGCCATCCATGAGGCGGTGGCGCAGACCATACTCGCAGAAGCCCTCGCTCTGCATGAACGACACCATGAGTGCGATACGTACAGCGGCAAGCGCGTCAGCTTCGGCCTGGCACGCATGGCCAATATCGAGCCGCTGGTAGCGGTGGCGCAGGCCATCTATCGCACTGAGATGCCCGAACGCATCCAGATCCATCTCTGCGTCTATCACTCGCAGTTTCCGCTGCTGCTGCGCTCACGCCTGGAAGCCCGGCTCGACCGGGCGCTGGACCGCCGCGACCCGGCTGCAGTGTTCGAACTGGCCGACATTCGCCGGCGACTCATCGGTGACGCCGACGATCACTTGTTTATCGTGCTGGGCTCACCAGTGACCGAAGTCGGCCGGGACCACGATTACGACTGGGCCGTGGTCGAGCCCTCCTCCATGCGCTCGATCATCCAGCTCGCCGGGCGCGTGCGACGCCACCGGCCCGAGCCGGTCGAGACGCCCAATATCGCCCTGTTCGAGACCAATATTCGTCATCTGGCCGGCAGGCATCCGGCTTTCTGCCGGCCAGGTTTCGAAACCGAGCAGATATGGCCGCTGACCAAGCACCGGCTAGACACGCTACTGCGCGACGAGGAGATCGCCGCCATCGACTCGCGCCCCCGTCTGCTGCCCGCCAAGACCCTCGAGCCCACCAGCAAGCTGGTCGATCTCGAACACGCGCGTCTCAAGATGCTGATGGTGGAGGGCGCCGAATCACCCGGCCAGCGACGCACGCGTCGGCGCAAGCCGGTCCATCTGGGCGCCTATCTGTTCTACAGGCCGCCGGCGATGTCACTGAGCGCCGTGGCGATCCAGCAGCAGCCTTTCCGGGAAGACAACGAACCGGACGCCGAATTCGTGCTGCTACCGGATGAGACCGAAGAGGATTACGGCTTCTGGCGAGTGGATCAGGAAGGCAAGGAGATAAAGCGGACCCCGGTCGAGTCCGAGCTGAACCGCCTATCGGACGAGACACTGCAGAACCCACGCGTATCACCCTGGAACGAACCGGACTACCTGGCGGCCTTGAGTGAGCAAGCCGAGGCCATGGATATGACGCTCGAATACTGTGCGATGCGTTTCGGCCGCATTCGCCTGAAACCGGACCGGGCCCCGCAGGGTTGGCACTTTCATCCGGCGCTAGGGTTTGTGAGGAGGAAATGAGACAGCCAGCCCTGAGGGCCGGCTGAGGCTGCCTTTGCGGCAGATAAACTGGCCACTGATGCTTTGGGCAGTAGTTTTCTCAGCTGCCATTGCGGCAGGAGCAGCATTGTATATAATCGGAGCCATCTACATCCACACATCTCCGCACCACTAATTCTTTAGGCTGTAGTGGTTGATTTTATAAGGGTGGAGCAGTAATTTGTCCACGTGGGCACTGGTCCTGCCCACGTGGACATGGAAGCAACGCTGAGGTTGAGAGCCCTCACCCAAGCTCACTGGGTAGGTGTGAGCAGGAGGATGCGCAACGTGGCTGGCTACCACCGCAAGATAATACCCTTCAAATAGGCTTTGCCTATCCAAACCACGCCCCGAGGCAGCAATGCTTCGGGGCTCATTATGCCATGCCCCCACAAACCTCCCAACCAATGGCAACTAGTCCATGTCGGAATTTCCATCACCGACGTCCATTCGCGCGCTGATTGAGCAATTCATTCTTGATCGTTTTCAGACCAAGACGGAAAAGCTCGCGCCGGACGACCCCGTTTATCTCAAACTGCAGCAGCAGTTCGATCCGCAGGCCTGGCTTTCCGACGCCGCGCGTCGCGTCAGTCAGCTTCAGGTCGTCACCCACTCGCTCAAGGCGATTCATCCCGACGCCAAGGGCACCAATCTCTATGTAGAGCCCGCTCAGCTAAAGCGCCGCGAACTGGTGGGGAGCCACTGCCTGCCGGCTGACTTCGAAGGCGATGTCGTAGGTAACGCAGCCGCTCTGGATGTCTACAAGTTCCTCAAGCTGAGATGGGAAGAACGCTCGCTGCTGGAACGAGCGCTCGATGGCGATGAGGCTTTGATCGAGGCATTGAGTCCAGATCGAGCGGAAGCGGAAAGCTGGGTACGTGCCTTCGCAGATATCGTAGAACCAAAAGGCACGCCGAGCTCCCATGCGCGTGGCAAGCAGGTCTATTGGCTGGTGGGTGATGATCCTGCCAGTGACACTGGCTACCGCTTGTTGGCACCTCTCTACGCGACAGCGCTCATCCATCCGGTTCATTCACGACTGAGCGAGGCACGCTTCGGGGAGCACGCCAAGGCGGGCCGCAAGGCACGACGCGAAGACGCCATTTTTCAGGGTGGCTATGCCGACTATCTGAATCTCTCGGTTCAAAAGCTCGGGGGCACCAAGCCCCAGAACATCTCTCAGCTCAATAGCGAGCGTGGCGGGCAGAACTATCTGCTCGCCTCGTTACCACCCCAATGGCAGTCACGTGAGGTCACGACCCCTCTACGCACTGAGTCGGTTTTTCCCCGTTTCGGAAGGCGGGCACCGGTGAGGCAGGTGGTCAATGATCTCGTGAGCTGGATGAGACAAAACTCCAAGGAGGATGAAAAACGACAGAAAGAAGGTAAAAGACCGCGAAAAACGGTACATGATCGAAACTACCATAAAGATCTTGTTGCATCGCTAACCGACGAACTATTGCTATTCACCTTCGAGCTACATCGCCTACCGGCAGGCTGGTCGAGAGATGCTGAATGCCGTCTGGTTTTAGCAGAGCAATACTGGCTGGATCCGGGCCGGGCAGCACTAGAGGTCGATTTCGATAGCAACCGCCGGCAGTCGCAATGGCATGAAGAGGTGGCTCTGCGTTTTGCCAGATGGCTACGCCACGCTATCGATCGTCGAGTGACAACAGGCCTTGGCGATCCGGAACATGACTTCTGGGCCAAGCAGGTTGAGGTCGTAATGGAAAGCCTACGCCGCCAGCTCGACGACCTGCAGGATGCACTGCGTGATGACGAGAAAGACGCAGGAGAGCTGACATGATCGATTCCATCTCGCATCTCCTGGTTCTGCCCCGACTTCGCATCCAGAACGCCAACGCCATCTCCAGCTCGATGACCTGGGGCTTCCCCGCCATGAGCGCCTTCATGGGCGCCATCCATGCGCTGGAGCGCAACCTGCCCGACGATATCCGGATTGTCTTCGATGGTGTCGGCGTGGTGTGCCACCACATCGAGCCGCAGGTCACCGAGGGCGGATTTACCCGAGCGTTTCACCTCACGCGCAATCCCGTTGACAAGTCCGGCGCCACGGCGGCCATCGTCGAGGAAGGACGCGCGCACCTGGACGTGACCTTGCTGATCGGCATCGAGTCCGATGGCGACGATCTGAGCAATACCGAGCGTCGTCGGGCCATTGCCCGCCAACTGTTCGATCAGGTGCAGAGCATGCGAATCGCCGGCGGCAGCGTCATGCCGCCTCTAAGCGAGTCAAAACGGCGGCGCCCCGAGCTGATCACCTTCGATGACAACGAAGAAGAACGCAGCAAACAGTGGCGACGCCTCAAGCGGCGTCTGCTGCCTGGCTTTGCGTTGGTGCTGCGAGATGACTATCTGGCCGAACACACGAAAACACTCGAAGCCGACGACGACAGCGCGACGGCTCTGGATGCCTGGCTCGATCTCTGCCGGCTCAACCACGAGTGCCGAATCGAGACGCATCAAGATAAGGATGGCCAGACCAAGGAAGTAGCGAAGTGGGAAATTCGCCGCCCCTACCCTGGCTGGCTGGTACCCATCCCGGTCGGCTATGGCGCTATCTCCGAGCTATTCGATCCCGGCGAGGTCGCCAATGCGCGTGATTCGCAGGTGCCATTCCAATTCGTCGAAAGCCTCTATTCGATCGGCGAGTGGGTCAGCCCGCACCGCCTACGTAACCCGGACGCATTGTTGTGGTTTATCGACAACGATCTCGAACGTGGTGTTTATCGCCTCACCAACGACTACAGCCTGACCCATTCCGACGCAGACTGATCATCAAGGAGAACCCATCATGGCCAAGAACGACGCTCTGAAAACCGCTTCTGTCCTCGCCTTCGAGCGCAAGCTCGACCCCTCCGATGCATTGTTCAGTGCCGGCAACTGGGATAAGCGCGATCAGTTCACTGCCTGGCCCCGCATCCCGGTCACGGAAAAGTCCGTGCGTGGCACCATCTCCAACCGCCTGAAGACCAAGGATCAGGACCCGGCCAAGCTCGATGCCGCCATTGAAAATCCCAACCTGCAGACCGTAGACGTCGCCGCCCTACCCCACGACGCCGATACCCTGGCGGTACATTTCACGCTGCGCGTGCTGGCCGGCGCAGGCACCCCCTCAGCCTGCAATAGTGCCGACTATCAAGCCAAGCTGAAGCAGGCGGTCGAGGGCTACGTCAGCGAGCACGGCTTCAGCGAACTGGCCCATCGCTACGCCTGCAACCTCGCCAACGGCCGCTTCCTGTGGCGCAATCGCCTCAAGGCCGAGGCGCTCGAAGTGACGGTACGCCAGACTAAGGCCGGGGAGACTGAACAGGCATGGACCTTCGACAATGCTCTCGACCGTTCGACCCGTGATTTCACTGGCGACGAACAGACCCGAGCGCTGGGAGAAGTGATCGCCAGTGCTCTTGCCGGCGAGCAATATCTACTGCTGGACGTAGTCGCCTTTGCCCGTATCGGCGCCGGTCAGGAGGTCTTCCCCTCGCAGGAACTGATCCTCGACCGCGCCCGTGGCGACAAGAGCAAGACGCTTTACAGCATCGGGGATGACAAGAGCGCTGCCATTCACTCCCAGAAGATCGGCAACGCGCTGCGTACCGTCGACACCTGGTACCCAGCACCAGAGGACGGCAGCGACCTGGGGCCGATCGCCGTCGAGCCCTACGGCTCCGTGACCACCCAGGGAACGGCCTACCGCCAGCCGAAGCAGAAAGTGGACTTCTACAACCTGCTCGACAACTGGCTGCTCAAGGACCAGGTGCCGGCGACCGAACAGCAGCACTTCGTGATGGCGACCCTGATCCGTGGCGGTGTCTTCGGCGACGCGGGGTGAACCATGGACCACTACATCGACCTTCGCCTGCGACCCGATCCGGACTTTCCGCCCGCGATGTTGATGGGCGCGCTCTACGGCCGGCTGCATCGCGCGCTTTTCGACCTGGACGCGAACGACATCGGCGTGAGTTTCCCGGATCACAAGACCGGCGTGAAGGCGCGCACGCCGGGGGATCGGCTACGTCTGCATGGAAAACAACAGAGCCTGGCGCAGCTCATGACGCAACCCTGGCTCGCCGGCATGCGCGAACTCGTGGAAATCGCCGAAATCTTGCAGGTGCCCGACGACGCGCTACATCGCGCGGTTCGGCGCCGACAGTTCAAGACCGGCAATGATAGCCAGGTCAAGCGCTACGCACGGCGTCACGCTATCGACCTCGAAGAGGCACGAGCCAGGTTCGCACGCAGCAGCGAACCACGCATCACCTTGCCCTTCGTTTCACTCAACAGCCGATCCAGTCAGCAACGCTTTGCCCTGTTCGTCGAGCACGGCGAACCGCAGCCGACACCGATCGGTGGCTCCTTCAATCACTATGGCCTGAGCCAGGGGGCAACCATCCCCTGGTTTTGACCCTTTTCTCGAGCGTTTTTATAGCGCCAGGAAAAACAAGGGGTTAGCGACGCCTCCGCAAAAAGGGAGGCGTCGCGTTTTATGGCTATTGCTCTTTAACAATCAGGGTATTAGCGTGCAAAAGCGCTAGTGCGCTGCCGCCCAGGCAGCTCAGAAAATCTGGCCGCTTAGATCAGGCATGAAGCTCAGGTGCGCTGCCGCCCAGGCAGCTCAGAAACGCGACCTGCCCAGTGAGCAGCGCACGCTGGAGTGCGCTGCCGCCCAGGCAGCTCAGAAAAGAGCGTGCCGAGCCACGATGCCTGGGGCATGGTGCGCTGCCGCCCAGGCAGCTCAGAAAACCCATTGAGGGACACCTACGTAGAAGTCCGCGTGCGCTGCCGCCCAGGCAGCTCAGAAAATATAGGGGAGATAGTCCTGGCCGCAGGTTTCGTGCGCTGCCGCCCAGGCAGCTCAGAAAGTCATCGGCCTGGCCGGCAGCCTGCTCTGCTCGTGCGCTGCCGCCCAGGCAGCTCAGAAAAACTGGCGCGCTGCAATTTATGGTGTCTATAAGTGCGCTGCCGCCCAGGCAGCTCAGAAAAGCTCATGCCGCGCCAGGGCAGCCACCCCAGCGTGCGCTGCCGCCCAGGCAGCTCAGAAAAGACTGTCATGAAAGCGACTGGGATAAATATTGTGCGCTGCCGCCCAGGCAGCTCAGAAATCACTCGCCCCAGTAGGTCAGTTCTTCGTCCGGTGCGCTGCCGCCCAGGCAGCTCAGAAAAGATAGCGCGAGAACGCATCTCCCAGAGAGACGTGCGCTGCCGCCCAGGCAGCTCAGAAAAAGTTGAAGAAGGCTTCCTTCGAGGTGACCCAGTGCGCTGCCGCCCAGGCAGCTCAGAAATGAACGTATGGATGCCAGACCGCAGGCTAATTGTGCGCTGCCGCCCAGGCAGCTCAGAAATTCCGCACCAGCTCTCCCGGGCGCAGATTGACGTGCGCTGCCGCCCAGGCAGCTCAGAAAACCCCGAGAGCGGCACCGTCGTGAAGGGCACCGTGCGCTGCCGCCCAGGCAGCTCAGAAACCGCTCTGCGTCGCCCTGGCAGCCAGGGCGGCGTGCGCTGCCGCCCAGGCAGCTCAGAAATCGTGCTTGGACGGCGGCATCTGCAGCAGCACGTGCGCTGCCGCCCAGGCAGCTCAGAAACACTCGACTGGCTCGCGCAGGGTGAGCATTACGTGCGCTGCCGCCCAGGCAGCTCAGAAATGTAGCTGTCGAGTGGGCGGATGACGCAATCGGTGCGCTGCCGCCCAGGCAGCTCAGAAAACGCCGCAGACGCCGCATGATGCTGCCGCCGAGTGCGCTGCCGCCCAGGCAGCTCAGAAACTGATCTTTCCAGACGATGAGTCGACTGGTGAGTGCGCTGCCGCCCAGGCAGCTCAGAAAAACGCTGCAGGAACGCTGCCCAGCCGCGGATGGTGCGCTGCCGCCCAGGCAGCTCAGAAATACCGACCCGGCCACGGTTTACGGCGCGATCTGTGCGCTGCCGCCCAGGCAGCTCAGAAATGCTCGCCGTCCTGCTGGCGTGCGCGGATGCCGTGCGCTGCCGCCCAGGCAGCTCAGAAATGGTCAAGGGAACCGGTGCCGGCACCCCGAAAGTGCGCTGCCGCCCAGGCAGCTCAGAAACGCTCAAAGCAGGCATCCCAGGCGCCCTCGAGGTGCGCTGCCGCCCAGGCAGCTCAGAAATCGGTGACGGGCCGCTCAGTGAACGGCCGGGCGTGCGCTGCCGCCCAGGCAGCTCAGAAAACGCTCAAGGCGTCTTCGTGAATGCGTTGCTCGTGCGCTGCCGCCCAGGCAGCTCAGAAAGTAAGCCAACGGCAAGCCCTCCAGGTCCGTGAGTGCGCTGCCGCCCAGGCAGCTCAGAAATCCTGCAATGCCTTCGTAATAGGCATTCGACATGTGCGCTGCCGCCCAGGCAGCTCAGAAAGGGAGGTGACATGGCAGAGCGAGCGGCCTGCCGTGCGCTGCCGCCCAGGCAGCTCAGAAAATCCACATCGTCGTGACCGGAAACTGCCTGCATGTGCGCTGCCGCCCAGGCAGCTCAGAAATACGGCAAGAAGCAGAACCTTCTCGCTCAGACGTGCGCTGCCGCCCAGGCAGCTCAGAAAACGGTGAGCACGGCCAGGGTGGTGACCGCGGCGTGCGCTGCCGCCCAGGCAGCTCAGAAACGCATGCGGAGACGTGAAGGCTACCAGTAGAAGTGCGCTGCCGCCCAGGCAGCTCAGAAAAATTCGACCTCAACCATCTCGCGATGTGGCAGGTGCGCTGCCGCCCAGGCAGCTCAGAAAAATCGCGTGTTGCCACCGGGTAGCCCGGAGCCGTGCGCTGCCGCCCAGGCAGCTCAGAAATGGCTGCTCGAGCAGGCTGATGAGATCGAAGCGTGCGCTGCCGCCCAGGCAGCTCAGAAAGGCGCCGAGAGGCAGAGCGCCAGCTATTCATGGTGCGCTGCCGCCCAGGCAGCTCAGAAAAGCAAGCTGCTATAACTTTGGCCTAGCTGCCCGTGCGCTGCCGCCCAGGCAGCTCAGAAAACCTACGCGCGACTGCGCCGGGTGTGGGAGTCGTGCGCTGCCGCCCAGGCAGCTCAGAAACGTGGAAGGCCGCCTCGTTCAGTTCATTCTGGGTGCGCTGCCGCCCAGGCAGCTCAGAAATGCCAGTGCAGCGGCTTCGACTTAGCCATCGGGTGCGCTGCCGCCCAGGCAGCTCAGAAAAAGTGGCGAAGGTGCTGCGCGACACGGCACTGGTGCGCTGCCGCCCAGGCAGCTCAGAAAACCGTCACGAGGAAGTAGGCATGCCGCTGGACGTGCGCTGCCGCCCAGGCAGCTCAGAAAAGACGGAACAGGCGCAAGGCGGCCTCGGTGTCGTGCGCTGCCGCCCAGGCAGCTCAGAAACCGAGCATGACGACGCCTATGGCAGCGGCGAGGTGCGCTGCCGCCCAGGCAGCTCAGAAACCCGGGGTGACGATGCGGTACCGCAGGCCGCGCAGTGCGCTGCCGCCCAGGCAGCTTAGAAACACCAAGGCATCAGACAATTGATAGTGGATGAAAGGCACATAGGCGCGGCCACTTCGCAAGTGTCTGCGACAGACGAGGGGCCAGTGATGGAGGATCCGCGCCACCGTCGCCATGATCTTGCAACGAGGTCGCCCGAAGACAGACTCTTGGCGAGTGCCGCCCTTACCAGCCGGCAGGCGGTGGCTTTCGTGGAATGCGTGCCGGCGCGCAAACGATCCATTCATGCGAATTCAGACTTCGCTGATCGCACAACAGCAACACACGGATCGTGATGTCGCACTTGGCGCGATAGCCTTCGTCGACATCACGCCAAGCGCTACAGAGTTCACACGATCAGGTCTTCATCCTTCCAGAGGCGGAACCCGCCATCGAAGGCGAGTGCGTTGTCGCCGCGCCGGCATTTCGGTGGGAGTGTGTCGAGCTTTTCAACATTTCCGCCACCGATGACGATGTAGTCGGGCTCCAGTGCCGCGGAGAGACGCTCGACGACATCGAACACGCGCTTGCGCCATTTCTTGTTGCCCTTCTTTTTGCGATACGCCTCGGCGACATAGTGCTCGTAGCTTTTGCCCTTGCGATAGGGCAGGTGGGCAACCTCCATCGGCTGGGCGACATTCTCGACGATCATCGCCGCACCAAGCCCGGTGCCGAGACCGAGAAACAGCATGCGTCCGCCCTGATAGGAGCCGAGGGCCTGCATCAGCGCATCGTTGACGATCTGCACCGGGCATCCGAAGGCGGATGCGTAATCGAAACCGACCCATCCTTCGCCGAGATTGGCAGGATCATGAAGTGGCTTGTCATGGACAACCGTTCCCGGGTAACCCATGGAGACCACATCATATTTCATCCCCTTGGCCATCTCTTTGACGACGGCGACCATATCGCCCCCACCCATCGACTTGCCGCTGTCGGCCTTCTTTTTCCCGCCGCCGGCGCTGGAGCGGATCTTCACATGGCTGCCACCGATATCGATGGCAAGGACGACAAGGTCCGCGCCCTTGGAATTGCGTTTGCTCATCATGGTTTCCTCGGCCTCAGGCAGGATCGAGCCAACCGCCGGACAGGGCGAGGTCCTGCATGTCGTCAGGTCCTCAGGTGCCGGGCTTGTATTGCGGTGGCGCAGACGTATCGTCCAGGATCGGCTCGACGATCTTCCACGCGAGTTCGGCGGCATACTGACGGGCGAATAGCTGGCGGTCACCGGCCATGGCGTCGCCGATCAGACGTTCATCATGCGCCATTTCTCCATGTCCGTCTTCTCCCCCCATCATCGAACAACGCGCCCGGGGGCTGCTTGAAGCGCACCACGACTTCCGTTGCATGGGTGGAGAGATTGGGCAAGTCTCGAGCGCAAATACTCAAGACGAGAACGCGGGCGCTATCCGAGATCTTCGTTAGATGCCAAATAGTCCACAAGGTGGTGCCAAATTCGGCGCGACGCGACAGCGCGACGCCCATTTCGCCCCGGACCACCTCGACGACGCATTGAGACTCAACCCAGTACAGGCGTTGACACTGGGTTGACACCAAACGAAAAAAGCCACCCGAAGGTGACTTTTCTCAATGCCTAGGCCCCTGTTTTCACGGGCCTTGTTGGTGCCGGTGAGTGGATTCGAACCACCGACCTACGCATTACGAATGCGTTGCTCTGCCGACTGAGCTACACCGGCCAGGCGGCGCCTATCATAATCAGGCGGAGGCACGGGGACAAGCGTAAACGCGGATGCCGGCTGTAGATTTTCACTCGCCTAGCCCTCGGCGGGGCAACGTGCTATTGATGGCGAAATGACAACAACCTGCCGTCATGTCCCACACCCCCTATCGTTTCCGCTTTGCCAAGCTGGCAAGGCAGTTCACGTTGCCGCTACTCGCTGCGCTCGCGCCGGTGCTGGTGGGCGTACCGCTGATGCTGTGGCAGGCGGAGCGCGAGCTGGTCGGACAGACCCAGGAGAGTTTCGACTACGCCCTGCGCAAGGTGGAGTCGATCTTCGACTATGCCGAGACGGCCACCCATCAGGTGCGCTACCTGGTCGGTGCCCCGTGCAAGTCGGCAGTGTTCACGCTGCGTCAGCAGAGCATGGCGACGCCGTTCGTACGCTCGCTCAATCTCGTCCGCGATGGCCAGGTCTACTGCACCTCGCTGGAGGGTGCGCGGCTGTTTCCGGAGCAGAGTCAGAACTACAGCGCCGGGCGCCTGCGCCTGATGGCCGGCAATCTGGTCACGCCAGAGCGGGCGCTGATCGTGTTTCGCCTGCCGACCCCGGGCGGGAGCGTGCTGGCCGGTATCGATGGCCAGTACGTGGTCAATGCGCTGCAACTGACAGGAAACGATCTATCGCTGTCGCTGCAGATCGGCGACTACCAGCTCGATGCCGATGGTAGCGTCTCTCCCACCCCGTGGATCACCAGCGATAACGTCTCCGAGCGCGCCTCGAGCCGCTATCCGTTCCGGCTGCGTGCAACGCTGGCCCCGGGCAGTCTGAATCGCACGCTGGAAAGTTATTTCCTGCCGATTCTGGGTCTCTTGATCCTGTGCGGCACGCTGGTGTTCTGGCTCATGCTCAAGCGCCGCTCTCCTACGGAAGAGCTGGAGCGCGCCCTGCGCGATGGCGAGTTCGTGCCCTACTACCAGCCGATCGTGGATGCCGACGCCGACCGCTGGGACGGTGCCGAGGTGCTGGTACGCTGGCGCCACCCCGTAGAGGGCGTCATCCCGCCGGATCAGTTCATTCCCCTGGCGGAGAGCAGCGGCCTCATCGTGCCGCTGACCCAGGCTCTGATGCAGCAGGTCCGCCGAGAGCTGTCGACACGGCTGGAGCAGTTGCCTCACGGCTTCCATATCGGCTTCAATCTCTCCGCCGCCCACTGCCACGACTGGCGGCTGCTCGACGACTGCCGTGAGTTCCTGGCCGCTTTTCCTCCGGGGCGAATCATCCTGGTGCTGGAGCTGACCGAACGCGAGCCGTTCCGAGCCACGCCGCACACCTTCCGGCTGTTCGAGCGGTTGCGCGAGATGGGCATCCTGATCGCCCTGGACGATTTCGGCACCGGCAGTGTCGGGCTCGACTATCTGCGCCACTTCCGGGTCGACTCCCTGAAGGTCGACCGCAGCTACGTCGCCATGGCCGACGAAGACGTCCTGTCGCAGCACCTGTTCGACAACATCGTCGATCTGGCCCAGCGCCTGTCATTGACGGTGATCGCCGAAGGCGTCGAGACCCCCGCCCAGAACGCCTATCTGCGCGACCACGGCGTGCACCACCTGCAAGGCTATCTCTACGCCCGCCCGGCTCCGCTGCGCGATATGCTGGCCCGCCTCAAGAGTCCGCCCAGCCGCGCCGCCAGTGAAAGCCGCAGCGCCTGTCCCGACCTGAGGTAGGGGCAGATGCCTCGGATATCGCTGGCATCGATCCACCGTCCGTGATGCTGCGGGGCGAACGCCGGCGATCTACGGCTGCACGTTGGCCATCGTCGCCGGATTCGGTGCCTGCGGAAAGCCACCGGGCGCATGGGGCACCGCCGCATCCAGCTGCAGCCCACCGCCCAGCGCCTGAACCAGCTGCACCGAGCGATCGAGACGCTGGGTGGTGAGCTGTGCCAGGCTCTGCTCGGCGCTGAGCAGCTGCTGCTCGCTGCTCAGCACGTCGAGATAGTTGGCCAACCCCGCGCGGTAGCGCTCACCGGCCAGCGAATAGGCAGCGCGTGCACTGGTCACCGCCTGCTGCTGGCGCTGACGCTGGCGGGCCACCGAGTCGAGGGAGGTGATATCGTCGACCACCTCTCCCAGCGCCTCGACCAGAGTGGCGTTATAGCGCGACACGGCGAGATCGTAGTCGGCATCGCTGCTCTCCAGATTGGCGCGCAGCCGCCCGCCTTCGAAGATCGGCAGCGAGATCGCCGGCGTCACGCTGGCCGATTTCGCCGCTTCGCTGAAGAAGTAGTCCCCTAGCGGTGACTGAAAGCCGGCCATCGCGGTCAGATCGAGATTGGGATAGAACTTCGCCTTGGCCTGCTTGATGCGCTGGGAGGCGGCCTCCACCCGCCAGCGCGCCGCTATCACATCGGGACGGTGCCCGATCAGCTCGGCGGGGATGACACTCGGCAGCGCGACGATCGCCGGCGCCAGGTCGCTCGGACGTGGGATCGACTGGCCGCGATCCGGCCCCTTGCCCAAGAGCGTGGCCAGCGAGATGCGCTGGCTGCGGATCGACTGTTCGGCGGCTTCCAGCGTCTGCCGCGCATTGGCGACGGTGACCCGGGACTGCAGGCTCTGCAGCTGGTTGTCGAGCCCGGCCTGCTGCAGCTCGCGGTTGATCGCATCGATCCGCTGGGCGCGGTCGAGCTGGCGGTTGGCGATATCGCGCAGCTCATAGGCGTGGGCCAGGCTGACATAGGCCCGCACCACGTTGACCGAGAGGGTCAGCGCCGCCGCATGAAACTCGATCTCTTGCGCCCGCGCCGCGCCCAGCGCCGCACGCCAGGCGGCCCGCTTGCCACCCCATAGATCGAGATCGTAGTCGAACGAGAGCATCAGCTCGCGGGTGGTGGAGTAGAAGTTGCCCTGCCCGCGCGGGTCCTGCACCTGCGAGACCCGCGAGCGCGAGATCTGGGCCGAGCCGTCCACGCTCGGCAGGCCACTGGCCCGGGCGCTGGCAATCGCCGCATTGGCCGCCCGCAGTCGCGCCCGCGCCATGCCGATATCCGGCGAATCTGCCAGCGCCTCGTCGATCAGCGCGTCCAGCTCCGGGTCGCCAAGCGCGCGCCACCACGCGCGCTCGGGCCAAGCCGCCGGCGAGATCGGGGTCTCGCCCAGCACCTGCTGCGCGCTCAGCCGGCTGATTGGCGTCAGCGTCGCCTGCGGCGAGATGCCGGCATAGTTGGCGCAACCCGCCAGCAGCGAGAGTGTCAGCATCAGCCCGCCGACCAGTCCCCGACGCCTTCCCTGGTGTAACGACATCCTTGTCCCCACTGGCCTGCCCGACGACCTGGTTGGCCGGGCATCGTCCCTCGTTGCAGTCACCGGTTCGTTCAGCGGTCCAGTCCCGCTAGACGTCCCGGTGCTCGTGTCGCGCTTCCTGCGCGGCGTGCGGTAGTTGATGCTGAGAATCGGTCGTGATGTCACCGCCACCGGAGAGCGGCCGCTCTTCGTCCTCTTTCTCGGAGCGAAACAGCGACCATGACACCATGAACAGCGCCGCGATCAGCGGTCCCAGCACGAAGCCGTTGATACCCAGCAGCGTCATCCCGCCCACGGTCGAGATCAGCACCACGTAGTCCGGCAGCTTGGTCTCCTTGCCCACCAGCGGCGGCCGCAGCAGGTTATCCACCAGCCCGATCACCACGACACCGACGAAGACCAGGATCGAGCCCCTGACGTAGTCGCCGCTGAGCAGCAGATAGGCCGCCACCGGTACCCAGATGATCGCCGAGCCGATGGCCGGCAGCAGTGACAGAAACGCCATCAGTACGCCCCACAGCAGCGCCGCCTCGATCCCCAGCAGCCAGAACGCGACCCCGCCGATCGCGCCCTGCACCATGGCGATGATCACATTTCCCTTGACCGTGGCCCGGACCACCGCGGTGAACTTGTCGATCAGGCGATGAGTATAGGCATCGCTCAGCGGCGCCGTGGTGCGGATCTGATAGCCCAGCTTGCGGCCGTCACGGAACAGGAAGAACAGCAGATAGAGCATGATCCCGGCGCTGATCAGAAACTGCAGGGTGTTCTGGCCGATGCTCAGCACGTGCTGGGCGATCAGCTGGCTGCCCTGCTCCAGCGCCGAGGCGAGCCGGTTGCTCAGATCAGCGAAACTGCCAATACCGGCATCCCCCATCCAGCCCTGCACAGAAGGCGGCAGCGAATCGCGGAACTGGGCGACATAGGCGTTGAAGTCGATATCGCCCTGGTCGAGCCGCTGGTAGAGACTCGCCCCCTCGCGCAGCAGCGAGAAGAAGATCAGCGACATCGGGATGATGACGATGAACACGCAGGCGAGCACGCTGAGGAACGCGGCCGTGTTGGGCCGCTGCCCAAGCCGCGTGTTCAGTCGCCGGTGCATCGGCTGGAACAGGATCGCCAGGATGACCGCCCACAGGATCGCACCATAGAACGGCAGCAGCAGCCATACGAAAGCGATGGAGACCGCCGTCAGCAGCAGAATGAACGCCTTGTGCTGGCTCAGAGAACTCATGGAATCGACAGGCTCCGGGAAATGACACGCCAAGCATAGCCGCAACCCGGCCTTTGTGGCCGCTTCTATCGATCGCCAACCACCTGGCGCGCCCGCCAGCGTGGCCTCATGGGAGCACCGTAGCGCGTTTCATATATGCGTAAACTCAGCTGTTGTACAGCTTATGGGTGGCCCGTTGACCGCTCCGGATTGCTGAGCGCAAATGACTGAAAGTGTTGATCTTTCAATTTGTTCCCGAAGAATAGTTCAAGCAATTCAAGGGGTTGTCAGGGTAATGTTAACCTGGGATAAGTGCTACGACCTTTCGACCCTGGTACAACTCTTGTACAGAAAGAAACGCTATGCCATTCTGCATGTGTCGCATCGGCCACCCCCAGGTGACCAACCCGATAGGGACATCGGGAACGACGGCAAGGATTGCCGCCACTCATTACCGGTCAGGAAGACCGGACATCGACGCCAAGGAGGGCTGACCATGGAACACCGGATTTCATGCACCCGCTGCGGAAATACGCAAACCGCTTCTTCTGAATGTCATCAGGCCTGGGATGAGATCAACTGCATCGAGTGCGGTGACTTCATCGATACCTATGGGCACCAGCAGGAGATCGCAACCCCCAACTACCTGCTGCATACCCTCAACCTGGCACGCTCGCTGTCGTTGCAGATGGCACGCGCCGAACATGGGAGCGGCAGGACATGATCACAGTCACTCTGGATCTCACCTGCTCCATCTGCGGTCATCAACAGTTTCATCTGCCGATCAAGGCAGAAGAAGGCGCCAACGTCTGCTGCGCCAACTGCAGCGCCTTCAAGTGCAAAGCGCTGGATCTGGAGCGCGCGCTGACGGCAATGCGGCGTTCGTCGGACAACCGCCAGCCCGCCGCCGCCTGAAGGTCACGCCGAGCGTGAACACGGTACCGCCGAGAAGCCGCCCGACCCGGGCGGCTTCTTTGCGTGGGGCCCTATCTACGCGGATCCCAGGCATCACCCCTTTCACGGACATTCATCCATGGCCGATATCGAGCAGTTGAGAACCGGAATCCAGCAGGCGGTCGCCGAAGGCCAGCAGCGGCGCCTCGACTTCGAACAGGCGCTCGAGGATCTGCGCCTGCGTCTGGAAGCGCTACAGCAGTGTGTCGCCCAGTGGATCGAGTCACTCGACCTCGATGAGGTCGAGATCCACTACACGGAGACGACCCAGACCCTGACCCGCTTCGAGGAGACCTATCGGCTCACCCTGCGTGAGCAGACCCTCTCTCTGGGGGCGTGCAAGCTACACCTGAAGCCCGAAGAGCAGTATCTCTCCGGCCACCGCGTGCTGCTCTACGCCTCCACCGACGAGGATGACGTCAAGGAGGTGATCGAGGCCGAGGGCGCCTACCGCTTCTCCGATCTGCAGTACGGTCAGCGCCGCGACCTCTCCCAGTACGACACCCTCAGCGAAGAGACCTTCTACCGCCTGCTCTACGGCTGGCTGAAAGCCTGAACGCCGCCCGCGCTGCCGACGGGCACGGCGTCAGCCCCAAGACCTGGCGCCAGCCATCCCCATCACGTCTGTCCGGCGGCATGGTGTCAGCCAAACGAGCTGGTAGTCAGAAACTATCGCCACCGTCACACGCTGGTCCCAAAGTTTACCTATGCTGAAGATTCGGCGACGACGCCGAGACGCGAGCGGCCGGGCGCAGTGCCGCTCCGACGCATTGCGATATCGTCTCGCCGCGTCGTCATCGCGGTGCCTGAAAGATATCGGAAGTCGACACAGTAGCGTTTAAGGACGGACAGCATGAGTGAAGAGATCAAGATCGGCGGCAAGTGCCCTTTTGCCGGCGACTCGGTGGGCGGCGTTGCCGGTTCCGAACCGACCACCGATCAGTGGTGGCCCAATCGCCTCAAGGTCGAGCTGCTGCATCAGAACGCGCCCCTGGCCAATCCCGAAGATCCTGACTTCGACTACGCCAAGGCCTTCAGCGAGCTCGACCTGGCAGAGGTCAAGCAGGACATCAAGGCGCTGCTCACCTCCTCGGTCGACTGGTGGCCGTCGGACTACGGCAACTACGGCCCGCAGATGATCCGCATGGCGTGGCACTCCGCCGGTACCTACCGTATCGCCGATGGCCGCGGCGGCGCCGGCGAAGCGATGCAGCGTTTCGCCCCGATCAACAGCTGGTGGGACAACGGCAATATCGACAAGTCGCGGCGGCTGCTGTGGCCGATCAAGCAGAAGTATGGCGCCGCGCTCTCCTGGGCCGATCTGATCGTGCTCACCGGCAACTGCTCGCTGGAAGTGATGGGCTTCCCCACCTACGGCTTTGCCGGTGGGCGCATCGACGCCTGGGAGCCGGACACCCTGACCTACTGGGGACCGGAGGCGTGGTACGGCAAGAAGATCGAGGACGCCCCGCGCGGCCCGTTCGAAGGCCACCCGGATCAGATGGTCAACCGCGACCTGCGCTGGACCGGCGAAGCGGGTGACGACGACTACGATCTCGAAGCACCGCTGGCCGCCTCCAACTCCAACCTGATCTACGTCGACCCGGAAGGCTCGGCCAAGAAGGGCATCCCCGAAGACTCCGCCGCCGATATCCGCATCACCTTCGGTCGGATGGCGATGAACGACGAAGAGACCGTGGCGCTGATCGCCGGCGGCCACGCCTTCGGCAAGTCCCACGGCATGACCCCGCCGGACCAGATCGGTTTCGCCCCGGAAGGCGCGCCGATGGAGTCCCAGGGGCTGGGCTGGCACAACCCGCGTGGCAAGGGTAACGCCGAAGACACCATGACCAACGGGATCGAGGGCTCGTGGACCCAGAATCCGACCCAGTGGGACAACAGCTACCTGGAGAACCTGTTCAAGTTCGAGTGGGAGCAGACCCGCAGCCCCGCCGGCGCGCTGCAGTGGACCCCGGTGGACAAGGACGCACCGCGCACCCCGGACGCCCACCTGCCGGGGGTCGACCATCCGCTGATGATGATGACCTCCGACATCGCGCTCAAGGTCGACCCGGCCTATCGCAAGATCTGCGAGAAATTCCTCGACGACTTCGACTACTTCACCGACGCCTTCGCCCGCGCCTGGTACAAGCTGACCCACCGCGACATGGGTCCCAAGGCGCGCTATCTCGGCCCGGAAGTGCCGCAGGAAGATCTGATCTGGCAGGACCCGATCCCCGCGGTCGACTTCGAGCTGGTCGATGCCCGTGATATCGCCGAGCTCAAGGCCAAGATCCTGGGTGCCGACGTCAGCGTCTCCCAGCTCGCCGCCGTCGCCTGGGGCGCCGCCTCCACCTTCCGCACCTCCGACAAGCGCGGCGGCGCCGATGGTGCGCGTATCCGTCTGGCGCCGATGAAGGATTGGCCGGTCAACAACCCCGACGACCTGGCTCACGTGCTCGGCGTGCTGGAAGGCATCAAGCGTGACTTCGACGGCGCCCAGAGCGGCAACAAGAAGGTCTCGCTGGCCGACCTGATCGTGCTCGGTGGCTGTGCCGCGGTGGAGAAAGCGGCCCAGGATGCCGGCGTCACCCTCGAGGTGCCGTTCACCCCGGGGCGTAACGACGCCACCGCCGAACAGACCGACGAGCAGACCTTCCGCTGGCTCGAGCCAGTCTCCGATGGCTTCCGCAACTTCCATCGCGACGACATCCGCTACCACGTCTCGCCGGAGCAGATCTTCCTCGACCGCGCGGCCCTGCTGGGTCTCTCCGCGCCGGAGTGGACTGCACTGGTCGGCGGCCTGCGGGTGCTCGACGTCAACGCCAAGGGCGCCTACCGGGAGCACGGCGTGTTCACCGACCGTCCGGGCGTGCTGACCAACGACTTCTTCGTCAACCTGACTTCACCCGACTTCGAGTGGAAGAAAGTGGATGACGAAGGGCTGACGTTCACCCTCGACGACCGCCACTCCGGCGAGACCAAGTTCAAGGCGACCCGCTGCGATCTGATCTTCGGTGCCAACGCCCAGCTGCGCCAGCTGGCCGAGTTCTACGCCCAGAAGGGTGGCCACGAGAAGTTGGTCAAGGACTTCGCCAAGGCGTGGCACAAGGTGATGATGCACGACCGCTTCGACGTTTGAGGCGCGCAGCAGCGATCCGACGTTACCCGCCGGATCGCTGCGCATACCGTCTCGCAAGCTCAAACCATCGACGACTCGGCGCCCTCCAGGGGGCGCCGAGTCGTTTTTCTGCCTGCCAAGGTCGTCACTGTGCCGTGATTCTCCTTGGCAGCAATTTTGTTATATTATAACCTTCACGACCTATCCAAGAGGTCGTTCCATGTCGCATCGTCACCGCCACCGCCCGGATGGGCCCTGTCACTTTTCGCTGATGTCGCTTGGCGCCGGGCGTCGCATGCTGCTCACCCTGCTGCCGCTGGCCCTGCTGTGGCTGGTCGCGGCCTGGTCTGTCGGGATGCTGGGCTGAGCATGGCCGCCATTCTGACCCTCGAATCGCTGTCGCTGGCCCAGGGCAATCGCCTGGTGCTGGAGGATCTCAGCGGCGAATTCGAAGCCGGCAGTATCACCGCCCTGGTCGGCCCCAACGGTGCCGGCAAGAGCACCCTGGTACAGGGCATCATGGGCGTGCTGCGGCCGCTGCGCGGTCGCGTGCTGTGTCAGGTGCCCCACGCCCGCCGTGCCTGGCTGCCACAGCAGCTGGCCCTGGACCTCTCCTTCCCCATGAGCGTCGAAGAGCTGGTGATGAGCGGCTGCTGGCCCACCCACGGCAGCTTCCGCCGCTACGGCCCAGCGGAGTATCGCCGCGGCCAGGCGGTGATGCAGCGCCTGGGGCTGCAGGCGTTGGAGCACCGCCCGCTGGGCGAGCTCTCCGGCGGCCAGCGCCAGCGCGCCCTGCTCGGCCGCACGCTGATGCAGGAAGCCCGGTTGTTGCTGCTCGACGAGCCCTTCGCCAACGTCGACGCGGCGACCGTCGAGCTGCTGATCCAGACGCTGCGTGACATGGCCGCCGAGGGCGTGTCGGTGATCATCGTGCTGCACGACCACGACCAGTTACGCCGACTGGCCGACCGGGTGCTCCACCTCGACCGCGGCCACGGCCACTGGTACACGCCACAGTCCATGACCTGGGCGCCCAGCGGCCAGCCCATGACGGCTACCGCGACGACTCAGGGGCCGACGTCATGATCGACTGGCTGATCTCTCCGCTGCTCGACTTCGGCTTCATGCGCCGTGCCCTGGTGGCCGGGCTGGCGCTGTCGCTGGTGGCCCCGCCGCTGGGCGTGTTCCTCACCCTGCGTGGCATGAGCCTGGTCGGTGACGCCATGGCCCACGCGGTGCTGCCCGGGGTGGCGGTCGGCTTCCTCCTCGCTGGCTTCTCGCTACCCGCGATGAGCCTGGGCGGGTTGGCCGCCGGGCTGCTGGTGGCCGGGCTGGCCGGCAGCGTCTCGCGCCTGACCGGGCACCGCGAGGATTCGGCGATCGCCAGCTTCTATCTGATCTCGCTGGCCGCCGGGGTGATGCTGATCTCGCTGCGCGGCTCAAGCGTCGACCTCACCCATGTGCTGTTCGGCTCGATCCTGGCCGTCGATACCACCGCGCTATGGCTGATCGTGGGTGTCTCCAGCGTCACCCTGGTGGTGCTCGCGGCGATCTTCCGCATCCTGGTAGTGGAGTGTCTCGACCCGCTGTTCCTGCGCGGCCAGGGGATTCGCGGCGGCGCGGTGCACGGGCTCTTCCTGGGGCTGATGGTGCTCAACCTCACCGCCGGCTTCCAGACCCTGGGCACGCTGATGGCGGTGGGGCTGATGATGCTGCCGGCCACCGCGGCGCGCTTCTGGTCGACGCGGCTCGAGGGACTGATGGGGCTGGCGATCGCGATCGGGATGCTCTCCAGCGTCGGCGGGCTGCTGCTGTCGTATCACGCCGGCCTGCCCTCCGGACCCTGCATCATTCTGCTGGCGGGGGCGATCTATCTGCTCTCCGCGCTGTTCGGCCGCTACCACAGCGTCTTCGCGCGCTGGCGCCGCCGGGTGCAGCCGATTCTACCGCCGGATGCGCATGGCTGAGCCATCTCGTCTGGCCATCTTGCCCGGGCAGGCATCAGCGCCCGGGGTCGTCACGTCACACGCTTCGTCACACCCACACTCGTCACGAGAACAAAGAAGGAGGAAGTCGCGATGTCCCGTCTCTCACTCTCAGCCGCCCTGCGCCAGGGGCTGATCGCCGGCACCCTGGGTCTTGCCCTGCTCGGCCCGGCCCACGCCGACGAGCCGCTCGACGTGGTCACCAGCTTCAGCATCCTCGACGACATGGTCTCGACCATCGGCGGTGACCATGTCGCGGTAACCTCGCTGGTCGGCCCCAACGGCGATGCCCACGCCTTCTCGCCCAAGCCCTCCGATGCCCAGTCGCTGGCCAAGGCCGATCTGGTGGTGGTCAACGGCCTGCAGTTTGAGGGCTGGATCGACCGCCTGATCGAGGCCAGCGGCTATCAGGGCGATGTGGTGGTGGCGAGCCACGGCATCCAACCGCTGGCGTTCGACGGCCACCACGACGAGGAGGTCGCGGATCACGACGCCGATCACGACCATGGCGACGCCGACCACGACCATGGCGACGCCGACCACGACCACGGCGACCACGACCATGACCATGACCACGGCGATGCCGACCATGACCACGACCATGGCGATGCCGACCATGACCACGACCATGGCGATACCGATCACGATCACGCCGAAGCCGGACATCACCACCACGGTAATCTCGACCCCCATGCCTGGCAGGATCTGCGCAACGGCGAACAGTACGCGCGCAATATCCGCGACGGTCTGATCAAGGTCGACCCCAGCCACGCCGACGACTACCGCCGTAACGCCGAACGCTATATCGAGCAGATGAAGGTGCTCGATACCGAAACCCGCGAGCGTCTGGCCAAGATTCCCGAAGCCGATCGGCTGATCATCACCAGCCACGACGCCTTCGGCTACTTCGCCCACGCCTACGGCCTCAAGCTGCTCGCGCCGGTGGGGCTCAACACCCTGGCCGAACCCAGCGCCAGCGACATGGCCGAACTGATCCAGCAGATCGAGCACAACCACGCCAAGGCGCTGTTCCTGGAGAACATGAGCAATCCGGCGCTGGTGCAGCAGCTGCATCAGGAGACCGGTATCGCCATCGGCGGCACCCTCTACGCCGACGCCCTGACCCCGGACGGTGAAGGCAGCACCTACCTGGGCATGTTCCGCCACAACGTGGATACGCTGGTGGACGCGCTAGAGAGCGGTCACTGACCCGACCTCGGCAGGCCGGCGGCGCGCGTCGCTGGCCTTTCACACTCGCGTCGACGAGACTGATCGCCATATGTCGCCGACGCGAGCCGCCATGCCCGCCGCTATACCCCCCACCCAGGATACGCTGACACCGGCTCAGGCCCGCCGTCTGACGCTGCGCGCCCAGGGTTTCGGTGCCACCCCCACCACAGCGATCGACCGCGGCCATCTTCGCCGGCTGCTGAACCGACTCGGCGTGCTCCAGATCGACTCGGTCAACGCCCTCGCCCGCTCGCACTACCTGCCGCTCTTTGCGCGTCTCGGCGCCTACCCCAGGGCGCTGCTCGACGAGCTCGCCTGGGGCCGCAATCGCCAGCGCAGCCTGTTCGAGTACTGGGGGCACGAAGCCTCGCTGCTGCCACTCCCAAGCTACCCGGCGCTGCGCTGGCGCATGCATCGGGCGCGCCGCGGTCAGGGCATCTACAAGCATCTGGCACGCTTCGGACGCGAGCAGCGCCCGTTGATCGACCAGGTGCTGGCGCGGGTCGCCGCCCAGGGCCCGCTCGGCGCCGGCGAACTCAGCACTCGCGACGGGCCGGCCGGCGCCTGGTGGGACTGGAGCGACGAGAAGCAGGCGCTGGAGTGGCTGTTCGCCGCCGGCGAGGTGACCGTGGCCAGCCGTCGCGGCTTCGAGCGCCTCTACGATCTGCCCGAGCGGGTGATCCCCGCCGCTGTGCTCGCGCGCCCCGAGCCGACCCTGCTGGAGGCACACCGCGAGCTGCTGCGCCACGCCGCCCAGGCGCTCGGAGTCGCCACCGAACGCGACCTGCGCGACTACTACCGCTTGGCGCCCGAGGATAGCCGCGCGGCGCTGGCGACGCTGGTGGAGGACGCCACCCTGACCCCGGTAGCGGTGCACGGCTGGCGTCATACCGCCTTCGTCTGCGGTACGCCACGGGTGCCGCGCCGGGTCGAGGCCGCGGCGCTGCTGTCTCCGTTCGACTCGCTGATCTGGGCGCGTGAGCGCACCGAGCGGCTATTCGATTTCCACTACCGGCTGGAGTTCTACGTGCCGCCGGCGCAGCGGCGCTACGGCTACTACGTCATGCCCTTCCTCTATCGCGAGCGCCTGATCGCCCGACTCGATCTGCGCGCGCGCCGCGGCGATGGCCAGCTCGCCGTGCTAGCGCTGCATCCGGAGCCGGGGGCCACGCTGGACGCCGACGCCCTGGGCGCGCTATCGGGTGAACTCGAGCGCCTGGCAGCGTGGCTCGGGCTGAGCCTGCAGCTGCACGATGACCGACCGCCGGGGCAGTGGCTCGCCCACCATCTGGGATGAGACGGCGTCTGGGATGAGACGGCGTTGCGTCAAAACCAGGGTCGGTACGCAGCCTAAGTTTGCTTTTGCGACAAATAACCACATTATCCATAAGGTTTTTACCGCGTAACCTGTGCTTGTGGATCGCACAAGGGAACGCTAATGAACGTAATGACTCGTCATCTCTGTCTCGCTGCCGTCGCCGTGGCTACCGCACTGCCGAGCAGCACCGCCCTCGCCTATGGCGCCGGCGACTGGTTCACCCACTTCGGGGTGGCCAAGGTCTCGCCCAAGGACGACAACGGGCGCTTCGATGACCTCGGTATCGATGTCGATGTCCAGGACAAGAGCAACTTCGCCTTCACACTGGGCTATCGCTTTCACGACAAATTCGGGGTGGAACTGCTGGCAGCGGCACCGTTCAAGCACGACATCAATCTGAACGGCAACGACGGCGCCTCGATCAAGCACCTGCCGCCGACCCTGACGCTGCAGTACTACCCGCTCGGCGGCACCGATGCCTGGGTCCAGCCCTATGTCGGCGCGGGTCTCAACTACACCCACTTTTCCGATGAAAAGATCGACGTACCCGGCGCCAGTCTCGACCTGGACGACTCCTGGGGCGCCGCCGGTCAGTTGGGGGTCGATCTGCTGATCGACGATCACTGGTCGCTCAACGCCGCTGCCTGGTATCTCGATATCGACTCCGATGCCACTGCCAAGGTGGGCGGGCAGTCCTACGACACCACCCTGCATATCGACCCCTGGGTGGTGATGGCGGGCCTCGGCTACCGCTTCTAGGTAACCACGTTTAAAGCCGCCGGCCGGCAGGGCCGGCGACTCGATCTTCTCAGGGAGCTCCCACTCTCTCCTTGGCCACCCGTGCGGTGGCCTTTTTTTCGTCTGACCCAATCCGCTGGCCGGCGCTAGACAAACGTCGTAGTCGATGTGATACTTCGCAGACTAACTGTTAGTTCACTTTTTCGCGTCTTTTTCGAGACATCGACGACTGGCCCGGGCGTGTGCACACCTCCGGGCTCTGGTTCTTTTATGACACGCATTCCCGCCGATCACTGGCTGCTCGCCCTGAGGACCTTGCTCGCCGTCTGGCTGGCACTGTTCCTGGCCATGCGCCTGGATCTCTATCAGCCCGCCTGGTCCATCCTGGCGGTGATGATCGTGACCCTGCAGCCGGTCATGTTCACCGGCGGCACACCGCCCATCGGCATCATCATCGGGCGCGGCGTGGCGCGGCTGTTCGGCACCCTGTTCGGCGCCATCGTCGGGCTGGTGCTGATCTCGCTGTTCGGCCAGCAGCCGATGCTCTATCTGCTGTTTGCCGGCGGCTGGCTGGCCTTCTGCATGTACTGGGTGATGCTCGAGCAGGACGAGTATCTCGGCTACGTGATGATGCTCAGCGGCTATACAGCGACCCTGGTCTCGCTGACCGCCATCGGCACCGGGGTCGATCAGGTGTGGCACGTGGCCCAGGCGCGCTTCAGCGAGACCGCCCTGGGCATCGGCTGTGCGCTGCTGATGCATATCGCCATTGCGCCCCGCTTCGGCAGCCGCGCGCTGCCGCAGACGCTCTCCGAGTTTCTCGCCGAAGGCGCCCGCGACACCCTCGCCGCGCTGGCGCAGCCACGCTCGCGGGCGCTGCGCGACAGCCAGTTCAAGCGCCTGCTGGGCCACTACCAGCAGTTCCAGAAGCTGCGCGGGCTGACCCGCCTGGAGACCCGGCGGCTGAGCCACTTCATCCCGGCCCTGGACCGTTTCGCCAGTGACAGCCTGGCGCTGATCACCGCGATCCGCGAGCTGGAGACCGCCCTGGACTACCTGCGCGCCTGCGACGATGGCCAGCGCTGGCTGGCGCCGCTGCTCGACCAGGCCCTGCCGGTGCTCGAGCGCATCGCCGCCGAGCCCGCCGCCGCGCCGGATGAGCCGGTGGTACTGGATGCGTTCGACTGGGACCCCGATCAGGTCTCGCCGCGCAGCCGTACCCGCGCCGAGCTGGTGCGCCAGCGCCTGGGCGAGGTGCTCGACCTGCTCCACCACGGCCAGCGCCTGCGCCACGCCCTGGCCGCCCCCGATTCGGCGCGGATCGAGACATTGCCGCGAAAGCGCCGCTCGCGCACCACCCACAACGAGCACTTCGTGGCACGCTACAACGCCCTGCGTGTATTCATCGCCTTCGAGCTGCTGGGGCTTTACTGGATCCACAGCGGCTGGCACTCGGGCTATCTGGCGATGATGCTGCTGGGGGTCTTCACCATGCTGTTCGCCAAGGCGCCCAACCCCGCGGCGGTGGTCTATCAGTTTCTCTGGGGATCGCTGGCGGCGGTGATACTGGGCGGCGTGCTGCTGTTCCTGGTGCTGCCGGTGATCAACGGCTTCCCGCTGCTGGCCCTGGCAGTGGCGGTACCGGTGACCATCGGCACCCTGCTGACGCCGCACCCGCGCTGGTCGGCGATGGGTCTGGCCGGCGCGATCACCATGATGACCCTGCTCAATCTCAACTCGACCTACACCTTCGCCCCGGCACGCTATATCAACGGCGGTGTGGCCTCGATCATCGGCACGCTGGTGGCGATGATCACCTACTCGGTGATGCGTCAGCGCTCGCCGCACGAGCGGATTCGCACCCTGATGTCGGCCTACTGGCAGGGACTGGCGCGGCTGCTCGGCGAGCGCAGCCAGCCCAGCCGCGCGCGCCTGGAGAGCCGCCTCTACGACCGCCTCGGCCGCTTGGTGGCGCTGGGTGGCAGCGATACCGCCCTGCGCGAGGCGATCGATCTCCACGCCCTGGCCCTGTGCGTGTGGCGCATTCGCCGCCAGGGTCCGGAGCTGGGCGTGCACCGCGAGGCGATAGAGGCGTGGCTGGCAGGCATCGGCACGCGCCTGCTGGCGCGCCAGCGCCACGACCCGGCGGTCTGGCGCCAGCTCGCCGACGAGGCGATCGCCTGGGTCGAGCGGCTCTACCACGAGACCCGCCTGCCCATCGCCAGCATCGGCGAGATCGCCATGCTCGGGCACCTGATGCGCGCGGCCCCCGGTGTCACACTGGAACAGGGCGACACCACGGCCCCGGCGCCGCAGGACGCCGACCAGGCAGAGGCAGTCATGGCAGCGCCCACCGCCACGCCGGGCGCGACGGCCGCGCCGGAGCCGAGCCAGCCGGACGCGGACGTGAACGAGACGGATACCGGCTCGGATGAGCCAGAGACGGGCGCGAACGAGACGGATAGCGGCCCGGATGCGCCAGACACGAACGTGAACGAAACGGATAGCGGCCCGGATGCGCCGGACACGAGTGTGAACGAGACAGATAGCAGCCCGGATGAGCCAGACTCGGACGTGAGCGAGACAAATACCGGCCCGGATGCGCCAGACACGGGCACGAACGAGACAGATAGCGGCTCGGACGAGCCCGATACGGGAGAAGATCCACATGTTCGCTGAGTGGTCGTTTCTCGGCTTTCTGCTGCCTCCGCTGGCGCTGCCGGTCCTGCTGGCGCTGGCGCTCTATCTGCTGATCCGGCGGCTGTTCGTGCGCTGGCGGCTCTATCACTGGCTATGGCAGCCGGTGCTGGCCGATATCGCGATCTTCGCCCTGCTACTGTGGGCGGTGCTCGCGCTCAGCGGCGCACTGCCGATCGCCCCATGATCGTGCTGGCGCCGGTCGCCCGCCGCTGCCGGCAGGGATACCGCTAGATCCGATCGACAACATCTGATCGACAAGACCTGATCGACAACGCCTGATCGACAACGCCAGGCTGCCCGAGACCGAGACAAGAGACACCATGACCATGACCCACCGACTCCGCCAGGCGATCCGCCTGACCCTGACGCTGATCCTGGTGGCGGCGGCCCTGGTCGCCGTGGCCGAGATCTGGAACCACTACATGCACGACCCGTGGACCCGGGACGGACGTATCCGCGCCGACGTCATCCATCTCGGCACCGACGTGGCGGGGCTGGTCGACGATCTCGAGGTCCATGACAACCAGCGGGTGGCCAAGGGCGACGTGCTCTTCACCATCGACAAGCGCCGCTATCAGCTGGCCCTCGACGATGCCCGTGCCAACCTGAACCGCCTGCAACAGCAGCGCGACGAGGCCCAGGCCGCCAGCGGCCGGCGCCAGCAGTTGAAGAACTACGTCTCCCAGGAGGACAAGGACAACGCCCGCTTCGCCCTGTCGACCGCCCAGGCCGCAGTCGAACAAGCCACGGTCGAGGTGGCCAAGGCCGAACTCGATCTGGAGCGAGCGACGGTGCGCGCCCCGGTGGATGGCTATGTCACCAACCTGCTGCTGCGTCCGGGGCAGTATGTCGGTGTGGGGGCCGACACCCTCACCCTGGTCGATGCCAACAGCTTCTACGCCCTGGGCTACTTCGAGGAGACCAAGCTCGACAGCATCGAGATCGGCGAGCCGGCGCGGGTCCAACTGCTGGCCAACGGTCGCCCGATCTGGGGCCATGTCGACAGCTTCGCCCGCGGCATCAGCGACAGCAGCCTGAGCAACCAGAACGGCGGGCTGGCCTCGGTCAACGCCTCCTTCGACTGGGTGCGGCTGTCGCAGCGCATTCCGGTGCGTATCGCCCTCGACGACATTCCGCCGGGGACCAAGCTCTCCGCCGGACTCACCGCCACCATCTATCTCGGCGGCGATCGCGCCGAGCACGAGACGCAGCCAGACTGGTGGGTGTCGGTAAAGCGGTGGTGGGAAAATCTGATCAGCGTGTGAGAACCGCGCGCCGGCGATAACGCCGGCGCGGGTCGGGAGGCGTCAGGCGCCGGCCATCACTCGAAGTAGCTGAAGGTCTCGCCGGGCTTGATGTCGAGCAGCGTGTGGTAGATCAGCTCGATCACATGCTCGACGTCCTGCTTGTGGACCATCTCCACGGTGGTGTGCATATAGCGCAGCGGCAGCGAGATCAGCGCCGAGGCCACCCCCGAGTTGGAGTAGGCGAAGGCATCGGTATCGGTGCCGGTGGCCCGCGAACGCGGCAGACGCTGGAACGGGATCTTCTGCGCGTTGGCGACCTGGATCAGGCGCTCGCGCAGCTTGTTCTGGATCGCCGGGGCGTAGCAGATCACCGGGCCGTCGCCGATCTTGTTGGCGCCCTCGCGCTTGGGTTCGATCATCGGCGTCGAGGTGTCGTGGCTGACGTCGGTGACGATCGCCACGTTCGGCTTCAACCGCTCGGCGATCATCTCCGCCCCGCGCAGCCCCACTTCCTCCTGCACCGCGTTGACGATATAGAGGCCGACATCGAGCTTCTGCTTGCGCGCCTTCAGCAGCCGCGCCACTTCCGCGATCATGAAGCCGCCGATGCGGTTGTCGATCGCGCGGCAGACGAACTTGTCGCCATTGAGCACGAAGAACTCGTCCGGGTAGGTGATCACGCAACCGACATGCACGCCCAGCGCCTCGACCTCGTCCTTGGTGCTGGCACCGACGTCGATGAAGATGTTGTCCAGCTCCGGCGGCTTCTCCTGCGGCCCCTGGCGACGGGTATGGATCGCCGGCCAGCCGAAGACGCCGGGCACGATGCCGTTGTCGGTGTGGATATTGACCCGCTTGGAGGGGGCGATCTGATGGTCGCTGCCGCCGTTGCGGATGACGTAGATCAGGCCGTTGTCGGTGATGTAGTTGACGTACCAGGAGATCTCGTCGGCGTGCCCCTCGATCACCACCTTGTACTCGGCGTCGGGGTTGATCACGCCCACCGCAGTGCCATAGGTGTCGGTGATGAACTCATCCACGTAGGGGCGCAGATACTCCATCCACAGCTTCTGGCCCTCCCACTCGTAGCCGGTGGGGGATGCGTTGTTGAGATAGCGCTCGAGGAACGCCATCGCCTGATCGTCGAGCGGCTTGCCGCCGCTGCGCGTGCGTTTCGGCGTCTTGGCCTTGGTGTTCTTGCTGGAACTAGCGTTCTTGCTGGAACTAGCGCTCTTGCCGGTGCTCTTGCTCATACCACCTTCCTGACTGGTGTCTGTCGTGAAGAGGAGGATTCCTCGTCCAGCTTAGCAGTGCCGCGCCGCGAATGGGCAGCGCCAGCGCAACGAGCAGGCTACGCTGGGGAGATCCGCTGGCCCCGGCGCTCCCCCGCCGCGCCAGCGCCCCATGACGGACAGGAACCGACAGGATGTCTCAACCCCTTCTGCGCCACCACGGCCGCTTTCCCTACCGCCCGATCACCGACCACGATCCCGCCCACTGGCCCGGCGAGACCCGCCTGGCGGTCTATCTCGGCTTCAACCTGGAGCACTACGCCTTCGGCGAGGGGCGCGGCGTGGGCATCGCCCCTCCGGCCCCCGAGGGCGAGCCGGACGTGCTCAACTACGCCTGGCGTGACTATGGCAACCGGGTCGGCGCCTGGCGCTGTCTGGCACTGTTCGAATCGTTGAATCTGCCGGCAGGGGTGATCGCCAATACCGCGCTGCTCGACCACTGCCCCGAGCTGCTCGAGGCGTTCGCCGCGCGGGGCGACGAGATCATCGCCCATGGCCACACCAACGCCGAGCGTCAGGGGCAGCTCGAGGAAGCCGCCGAGCGCCGCCTGATCGTCGCCTGCCGTGAGCGTCTGGCGACCCACCTGGGCCAGGCGCCGAGCGGTTGGCTCTCACCCTGGATCTCGGAGAGCGAGCGTACGCCCGACCTGCTCGCCGAGGCGGGCTTCGACTACCTTCTCAACTGGGCCCATGACGACCGCCCGACCGCCATGCGCACCACCGCGGGCACGCTGTGGTCGATCCCCTATCCGCAGGAGGTCAACGACATTCCCACCATCTCCGCCCACCGGGTGAGCATGCAGGAGTTCTGCACTATGATCCGCGATCAGTTCCTGGAGCTGCTGGCGCAGTCGCAGCAGCAGCGACTGGTGATGGGGATCGCCCTGCACCACTGGCTGGTGGGCCAGCCGTTCCGCCTGCGCCAGCTGCGCGAGGTGCTCACCGAGCTGGCCGGCTACCGCGAGGCCGAGGGGGTATGGTGGACCACTCCCGGGGCCATCGCCCGTCAGGTGCAGGCAGAGGCGGCCGCCCCTGCCCCTGAGTGAACGCCAGGAGTGCCCCGCATGAGCGCCGGATGAGCCTCGGCGGCGCTCAGAGCGTCATCGCGGCGATCCAGCCGAACACCAGCAGCGGCACGTTGTAGTGCAGGAAGGTGGGCACCACGCTGTCCCAGATGTGGTCGTGCTGGCCGTCGGCATTGAGCCCCGCGGTCGGCCCCAGGGTCGAGTCGGAGGCCGGCGAGCCGGCGTCGCCCAGCGCCGCCGCGGTGCCCACCAGGGCGATCGTGGCCAGCGGCGAGAAGCCGAAGTTGAGCGCCAGCGGTACATAGAGCGAGGCGATGATCGGGATGGTCGAGAACGACGAGCCGATCCCCATGGTGATGAACAGCCCCACCAGCAGCATGATCAGCGCCGCCAGCCCCTTGTGGTCACCGATCAGCGCGGTGGAGCTGCCGACCAGGCTGTCGACCGCGCCGGTCGCCTGCATCACGCTGGCGAAGCCGGCAGCGGCGATCATGATGAAGCCGACCAGCGCCATCATGCGCATGCCTTCGGTGAAGACGCTGTCCTGCTCGTGCCAGCGGAAGACCCCGGTGAACGAGAGCACGGCGAAACCGAACAGCCCGCCCAGCACCATCGAATCGGTGTAGAGCTGCACCAGCACCGTGCCCGCCAGCGACACGAGCAGCAGCAGTTTCTGCCATAGCGCCAGTCCGCCGGCGCTGGCCGCCGGATCGTGCTCATCGGCCGGGCTCTCGCCGACATAGGGCAGATCCTCGTAGTGGCGCTGGCCGCGATAGCTGAAGAACACCGCGGTGAGCAGCCCCAGCGCCATGCCGCCGATGGGAATCGCCATGGCCAGTGGCACCTGCGATGCCTGCACCTGCAGCCCGTAGGCGGCGCCGCTGGCGTTGACGTTGCTGAGCAGGATGTCGTTGAGGAAGATCGCCCCGAACCCCACCGGCAGCAGCATGTAGGGCGCGGTGATACCGAAGGTGATCACGCAGGCCACTGCGCGGCGGTCCAGCTTGAGCCGATTCATCAGCCCCAGCAGCGGCGGCACCAGGATGGGGATGAAGGCGATATGCACCGGTATCAGGTTCTGCGAGCTGATCGCCGCCAGCAGCAGACAGCCCAGCAGACCCAGGATCACGCTGCGCCGCGACGGCCCGCTGCCATCCAGCGCCAGCTTGCCCACCGCCCGGTGGGATAGCCACTGGGTGATACCGGAGCGCGACAGCGCCACGGCAAAAGCCCCCAGCACCGCGTAGGAGAGCGCCACCGTGGCGCCACCGCCCAGCCCGTCGTTGAACGCGGTGAGGATCGTCGCCAGCGGCAGGCCGGCATACAAGCCACCGACCAGCGCCGCCACGATCAGCGCGAAGACCACCGATACCCGGGCCAGACTCAACGTGACCATCACCAGGATGGCCAGAACCACTGCATTCATGCGTCGCCTCGACTCTCTGCTTCATGACGCCGGCGCCAACGGCCGACCCTACGCGCGAAGCCGCCGATGATATCGCTACAGGCCGCGAACGCCAGGGGAAGCCACGATTTTCCTCCTCTGCCGACGCCTCCAGGCCTCGGGTCACATCGGATTGGCAGCGGTCACTCGACCCACCTAGATGGCGAAAAGGCGCGAATGGTGGCGAAAACGATCACAGACACTCAGAAACCAGGAGGATCGTCGCAATATGGCCGATCCAATGCCTGCGGCCTGCACGCCTCGCACCGTACGGCACGCACCAGCCCCTGGACGCCATCCCCTAGACGACGCCAGCCCCTGGAAACCAGAAGGGCGGCCCGGTGGGGCCGCCCTTCTGGATGTCACAGGCTGATATCAGCCGCCCGAGGCGTCGCTCAGCTCGCCTCGTTGGGGTGCGCCGGGTACTTGCGATCCTCCGGTGCCGGCGGGAAGTACTGATAGAGCCAGGTCTCGCTGACCGTCTTGCCATCGGCGTTGAGGGTCAGGCGCATATTGATCGGATCCGTGGAGTCGCTGGTCGGATACCAGTCGAACTGGATGCGGAAGGCGTTGACCTCCTCCACCCACAGGATCTCGACCTGCTCGACCTTGCCATCGGGCACATCGAGCTGGGCGTGTACCGGAATCCCGTCGTCGTAGAAGTGCTTGAGCTCGCCGCCGACGAAGTCGACCGCGATACGCTGCGCCCACACCTTGGGGTAGTGCTCGCCCGGCGCCCACCCTTCGGGGAAACCACCGATACCGGTGAAGGTCTTGCGCACCCGTGCCAGGTCGCTCTGCACCGGCGGCAGCGCGCTCCAATAGAGCTTGTAGCCGTAGCTGAAGGTCTCGCCGGGTTTCACCGGCTTGGCCGGCTTCCAGAACGCCACCACGTTGTCCATGGTCTCGCCGGTGGTGGGGATCTCCAGCATCTGGATCTCGCCCTTGCCCCAGTTACCCTTGGGCTCGACCCACAGGCTCGGACGCGCGTGGTAGTTGCCGACGATATCTTCGTAGCTCTCGAAGTCGTGATCCGTCTGCAACAGCCCGAAGCCCTTGGGGCTGTCGTCGTCGAAGGTGTTGAACTGCAGCCGCGGCGGGTTGTTGAGCGGCCGGCACACCCACTCGCCGTTGCCGCGCCACATCGACAGGCGGTCGGAGTCGTGGATCTGCGGGTGGAAGGTCAGGCACATGTCACGCTGCTGGGTACCGCAGCTGAACATGCTGGTCATCGGCGAAATGCCGAGCTGGGCGATCGTCTCACGCGGGTAGAGATGGTTGTCGATCTCCATCACCACGCGGGTCTCTTCGCAGTGGATGATGAAGCGATAGGCCCCGGCGAGGCTCGGTGAATCGAGCAGCGCATAGGCGGTGAAGGTGGTGCTGCCCGGCTTCGGCGTTTCGAACCAGAAGCGGGTGAAGGCGGGGAACTCCTCGCGCTTACCGTCGGTATAGGTGTTGACCGCCACGCCGCGTGCCGACAGGCCGTACTGATAGGTGTCGTCGACCGCGCGGAAGTAGCTGGCGCCCAGGAAGGAGACGATGTCGCGCTGGGTCAGCGACGGCGCCTTGAACACGCGGAAGCCGGCGAAGCCGAGATCGCCCTGGCCCTCGAGCTGGGAGACATCGACGTCCGCCTTGCTGTAGTCGAACAGCTCCGGGCGGAAGTGGATCTCCTTGGCCTGCTGCGTCTCCGGGTCGATCGAGTACATCCGCACCGGCTGATTGAAGGCCATGCCGACATGGAAGAACTGGATATCCAGCGGCCCCTTCATGTCGTGCCACAGCGAGTGGGCCGGATCGTAGCCGATGGCGTTGTACTGCTGCGGCGTGAGGTTGGCCAGCGTCGGTGGCAACTTCTCGACCGTGCTCTGGTAGGGCTTCGCCGCCAGCGAACCGGCGTACTGCTTGAGCCAGTCGAAACTGAATGCCTGCGACTTGCCGTCGGCGATACCGCTGGATGCCTTTGCCGCCGCGAACAGTGGCGCCGAAGGCACGCCATACCAGGCCGCCAGTGCAATGGCACTTTTCAGTACACTTCTACGATCCATGAACACCCCATCCTTTTTGCGTCTCGAGTCCGACCTCGGTGGACCAACGATTGGCAGCATACCCGATCGTCGCGCGCCGGGCTGCATCGATAAAATCCCATGATAAGACGCTGGTCGGGCAGATGGGTTCCCGTCGATGGCCGGTCGAGGGAGCGGAATCGACGGCTACCGTGAGCACGGGGCGAATAACGGGGGTAGATGGGGTAACGCCGGAAAGGTCGACAGATCGGGGCTGGCCGGCGTCGGGGCGACGCCGACCAGTGCAGCGGCAGCGCGCGGCTCAGTCGCCGAGGCCGGCGGAGAGCGCGGGCTGTACCACCTCGATCCAGTAGCCGTCCGGGTCCTTGACGAACACCACGTTGGGCATCTTGCCTTCGTTGGCGCGCTTCTTGAATTCGACATCGTTGGCGTCGAACCAGCGCTCGGCGGCTGCCAGATCCGGCACCGCGAAGCAGATATGACCGAAGCCCTGGGGCTCGGCGTTACCGTCGTGATAGCTGAGCTCGGGGTCGTTCTCGCTGCCCCAGTTGTGGGTCAGTTCGAGCACGCCCTTCTGCGAGAAGGTATAGGCGGTGCGCTCGGCGTCATCCTCCGGGACCTCTCCCGCCTCGGCGTGACCGAGAAAGTAGAGCGTGAACTGCATCTCCGGGAAGTCGAGCTTGCGCAGCAGACGCATGCCGAACACCCGGGTGTAGAACGCCAGCGAAACCTTGGGGTCCTTGGCCCGCAGCATGGTGTGGTTGAACACGAAGCCCTGACTCTCGGCAGTGGCGGGCTCGACGCCCGGCACCTGGTCTTCGGCGATACTCATGGGCACTCTCCTGCTGTGTATGATCGATAATGATGCATGCGCGGCGCGACCGGGCTGAATGCCGTTCGCGACGACAGCATCTGGTGCTTGAAAACCTATAGCCTTGAAAACCTATAGCCTTGCAGGCCTGTCGTAGAGAGATGGGGAGCGTACCCCCGCGTCTCAACCGGGCAGGGGCAACGCGCTGTTGCCTGCCCGCGGCCTGCTCTACACTCCTGACAAACCGGCGCGAGACGAGTAGGCATGGCGACACCCGCGACACGCTGTTCTGCGACAACCCCGAGTGGCACATCCATCAAGGCCCCTGTGCGAACCTTAGGCTGGCTACTGCTCTGCACTCTGCTGCTACTCGCTGCCGGCTGCAGCACCCAGAAGGCGATCGTCACCCGCGACAGCGGCCCGGCGATCGACGGCGACAACCTTTCGATCTCGCGCATCCTGGTCATGGCAGCGGCCAAAAATGCCCTCGGCACGCCCTACCGCTGGGGTGGCAGCACCCCCGCCGGCTACGACTGCTCGGGGCTGGTGCAGATGGCCTACGCCAAGATCGGCGTACAGCTGCCACGCACCGCCAACCAGCAGTACCACGCCCTGCCCGAGATCGATGTCGCCCGCCCCGGCGATCTACTGTTCTTCGGCGGCGGCAACCGCGCCACCCATGTCGGCATCTACATGGGCCACCGCCAGATGATCCACGCCCCCGGCAGCGGCCGCACGGTGACGGTCTCGTCGCTGGACGTGCGCTACTGGCGCAAGCACTACCTGGGGGCAGCGGCCCCGACCGACTGACTCCGCTCACCGCGACGCCAGCGCTGGCGGTCCTGCTGCGCCGACAGTCCGAAGCAGCGTCGATACTCGCGGCTGAACTGGGACAGGCTGGCATAGCCCACGCGCTGCGCCGCCAGCGTCACCTCCAGCCCCTCGCCCAGCAGCAATCGCCTCGCCTCCTGCAGCCGCAGCCGCTTCTGATACTGCAGCGGGCTCATCGCCGTGACCGCCTTGAAGTGATGATGGAAGGCGGACACGCTCATGTGCACGCCGGCGGCCAGCTCGGTGATCGTCAATGGCTCGGCGTAACGCTCGCGCAGCCGCCGCACCGCCGCTGCCACCCGGTGAGCGTGGCTCTCCTGGCTGGCGATCTGCGCCAGTCGTGCGCCCTGCTCACCGCGCAGCAGGCGATAGAAGATCTCCCGCCGCAGCATCGGTGCCAGGACGGCGATGTCCGCTGGCGTCTCGAGCAGCCGCAGCAGGCGCACGCAGGCCTCCAGCAGCGGTGTTTCCAGGTCGCTCACGCTGAGCCCGCCCGCAGTCTCGCCGGTGGCGATGGCGGGTAGCCCGGGATCGCGCAGCAGCTCACCGATGCACTCGAGATCCAGATCCAGGCGCAGCCCCAGATAGGGGCGTTCGCGGCTGGCCTGGGTGACCTCGGCCAGCACCGGCATATCGACCGCGGCGAGCAGGCTGTGCATGGGGTCGTACTCGAACAGCGTCTCCCCCACCGCCAACTGCTTGGCGCCCTGGGCGATCACGCTGAAGACCGGGTCGTGAATGACGTGGCGCGGCGGCTGCGGCGCATCGAACCGATTGATGCCGAGCCCGGGGATCGCCGTGGGCAACTTGCCCTGGCGCCCACGGGTCAGACGATCGAGCAACTCGATCAGCTCCTGGCGCAGCGCCTGGGCGTTCGCAGCAGCCGTCTCCTGACGTGCCGACATCGCCATCTCTCCCATCCGATAAAGCCGCACGGCTCTCCCCTCCTGTTCTGTCGCGCCAGGAACAGCTTACGCCAAGCCGAAAGCCGGTGTGGCGGCCATCAAGACGACAAAGAGTTTTGAGCAAATATCCGACCGGATCGAGCCAGTCTCCGCGACCGGGCTTGACCATACTGGGGTGGCAGCGGCGACGCTCGACGTCGCGCCCTTCATTCTCGTGTCAGGAGCTCTCCCCATGCGTTACAGCAAGCTCGGCAATACCGGCCTGTTCGTCTCCGAACTCTGTCTCGGCACCATGACCTTCGGCGGCGACGGTGACATGTGGCGCCAGATCGGCGATCTACAGCAGGCGGACGCGGACAAGCTGGTCGGTCGCGCGCTCGACGCCGGCATCAACTTCATCGATACCGCCGATGTCTACTCCCAGGGGCAGTCGGAAGTGATCACCGGCCAGGCGCTCAAGAACCTCGGCGTGGCGCGTGACGATGTGGTGGTCGCGACCAAGGTGTTCGGCCCCACCGGCACCGACGACCCCTACCGCTCGACCGGGGTCAACAATCGCGGCGCCTCGCGCTACCACATCATGGAGGGGGTCAAGGCGAGCCTGAAACGGCTGCAGCTCGACCATATCGACCTCTACCAGATCCATGGCTTCGATCCCGCCACGCCGATCGAGGAGACCGTGCGCGCCCTGCACACGCTGGTCGAGCATGGGCACGTGCGCTACGTCGGCGTCTCCAACTGGGCCGCGTGGCAGATCATGAAGGCCCTGGGGATCGCCCAGCGCAACGGCTGGCACCGCTTCGAATCGCTGCAGGCCTACTACACCGTGGCCGGACGCGACCTGGAGCGCGAGCTGATCCCCATGCTCGAGAGCGAGGATCTGGGGCTGATGGTGTGGAGCCCGCTGGCGGGCGGCCTGCTCAGCGGCAAGTACTCACGCGACGGCGAGGCCCAGGCCGGCAACCGCCGTACCACCTTCGACTTCCCGCCGGTCGACCGCGAACGCGGCTTCGACTGCATCGACACCATGCGCGAGATCGCCGACGCCAAGGGCGTCTCGGTGGCCCAGATCGCCCTGGCCTGGCTACTGCACCAGCCGCGTGTGACCAGCGTGATCGTCGGCGCCAAGCGGCTCGATCAGCTCGACGACAACATCGCCTCGACCCAGGTCACGCTGAGCGACGACGAGCTGGCGCGGCTCGATCAGGTCAGTGCCCTGCCCGCCGAGTACCCCGGCTGGATGCTCGAACGCCAGGGCGACTACCGCCGCGAGCAGCTGCGCCAGGCGCACAAGCGCTGATGCCACACAGAATCCGGCCAGGGGCTTGAGAAACACCGACAGCGCTACCACTTCAGAAAGAGAACGACATCCCGGGCCGGCGCTGCCGCCCGGGATGTCGGGCATGTCGTTAGCGCCAGCGGTTGTTTCACACCTTCTCGGCGCTGCGTCATGATGAGCGTCCGATTCCGGCTTCACGGCCACCCCAGGTCAACAGGCAAACAGGAGAGTGTCATGGCGTTACAGCTCGGCGATACCGCCCCGGACTTCACCCAGGAGAGCACCGAAGGGCCGATCTCGTTCCACCAGTGGGCCGGCGACAGCTGGGTCATCCTGTTCTCCCACCCGGCCGACTTCACGCCGGTGTGCACCACCGAACTCGGCGAGGTCTCGCGCCTCAAGCCGGAGTTCGAGCGCCGCAACACCAAAGCGATCGGTCTCTCGGTCGACCCGCTGGACGACCACCAGCGCTGGGTCGGCGACATCGAGGAAACCCAGGGCTGCGGCCTCAACTTCCCGCTGTTGGCGGATGCCGACCGCTCGGTGAGCGAGGCCTACGGCATGATCCACCCCAACGCCAGCGGCACCAACACCGTGCGTTCGGTGTTCATCATCGATCCGGCCAAGAAGGTGCGCCTGACCATCACCTATCCGCCCAGCACCGGGCGTAACTTCTCCGAGATCCTGCGCGTGCTCGACAGCCTGCAGCTGACCGACGGCTACAAGGTCGCCACCCCGGTCAACTGGCAGGATGGCGACGACGTCATCATCGTGCCGTCGATCGACAACGAGAAAGCCAAGGAGCTGTTCCCCAACGGCTGGGACGAGAAGAAGCCCTACCTGCGCGTGACCAAGCAGCCCAACAAGTAAACCGGCTGCCCAGGCGCACCAACAAGCCACAGAAAAATGCCCGCGCTCGATGAGCGCGGGCGTTTTTTTATCTCGCTGTTTCACCTGCCGGTTTCGCTTCCCGATTCCGCCTTGCTGGATAGCGCCCGCAGCGAACGCCAGCCAGCACTCGGCGAATGATCAAAAAGTCGGCGAGCGCAGAGCGATCAACGGCACATCTTCAACAGTGCGAGCAGAACGGCTTCAGCAACGTGAGCAGGACTTCAGGGCCTTGCGCTCGGCGCTGGTCAGGCGCGGCCGCGCCTCGCGGGCCGGCAGACGCAGCATGGCCGGGCGCGCCAGCATCATCACCATGACACGCACTACGTGGGCAACCACGTAGATAGCCACGGCCATGATGATCAACGCCTTGATGCGCCCTGAGATTTTCACGCTGCGTCTCCTTGCAAGAGAGGTACTGGGGGGATTGGCAGCAAGGATATAATCACGAAAGTGTGACGGAAAATTGAAGGCATCGATAATCGGTATGCGGGCCATCGATGAGCTCGAACGCCCCCGACGAGCCGCCCTCCTGCACCAGCCGCGTGAGCAGATCGAGAGCGGGTGTCGCGGCCCATCGGCGGCCACGACACCCCGCGCCCGTGCAACCGAGCCCGGGCGCTGGCTTGCTAGGCCGCGAAGCGCGGCATAACGTCGCGAATGAAGCGTTCCAGCGAGCGCTTCTTCTCCTCGAACGACAGGGTATTGTCGGTCCAGTAGCTGTACTCGGTAATGCCCAGGGACTCGTAATAGCGCAAGCGCTCGGTCAAGGCGTCCGGCGTCCCCACCATCATGTTGCGATGCAGGCTCTCGAGGGTGAATTCAGGGTTGTCGGCCACGCTCTCGGGGCTGACCGGGGGCATGTAGCCATCGGTCACCGGCGACTCGTTCTTGAACCAGCCAAGGAAGTGGCGATAAAAGCGGTTGAGCCCTTCGGCACCGACCTTCCAGCCCTCCGGATCGTCTTCCTCGTGGACATAGGTGTGGCGCAGCAGCATCAGCTCAGGCCGCGGCACCTCAGGATGCTTGGCGCAGGCAGTATCGAACTTGTCCGCCAGGTCGGCCACCTCCTCGTCCCCCTTCATCAGCGCCGTGACCATGACATTGCAGCCATTGGCGACCGCAAACTCGTGCGAGCTGGGGTCGCGCGCCGCGATCCACATCGGTGGCATCGACTGCTGGGGCTTGGGCACGCAGGTACTGGTAGGGAACTGGTAGACCTCGCCCTCATGGGCGTAGTCGCCCTGCCACAACGCCTTGATCGCCGGCACCATCTCACGTAGCGCGGCACCGCCCTCCGAGGCCTTCATGCCGGGCACCAGGCGGTCGAACTCGTACTGGTAGGCACCGCGCGCGATCCCGAACTCGAGACGGCCGTTGCTGATCACATCGAGCATGGCGGCTTCGCCGGCCAGGCGCAGCGGATCCCAGAACGGCGCGATGAAGGTGCCGGCGCCCAGCCGGATCCGCGACGTCTTGGCCGCCAGGTAGGCCAGTTGCTGGCTCGGACTGGGCGACGCCGTGTACTGCATGCCGTGATGTTCACCGATCCAGATCTTGTCGAAACCGCCCTGCTCGGCGATCTGGGCCAGTTCGCACAGCTCCTCGAACAGCTGCCGGTACTCTTTGTCCTGATAGCGTTCCATGTGCAGAAAGAGAGAGAACTTCATCATTGCCTCCAAGGTGAACGTGATGTGGTCATTGCTGCGAGGATGCGTAGCGTTTCGGGCTGGGACTGCGGCCGTCCTCGATCAGGGCCTTGAACAGGCAGAAACACATCAGCAGCAGTACCACCGAGAAAGGCAGCGCGGAGGCGATGGCCGCGGTCTGCAGCGCCTGCAGCCCACCGGCGACCAGCAGGACGGCAGAGGTCGCACCGAGGAAAAGCCCCCAGAAGACACGCTGCAGCTGCGGCGGATGCGCCTCCCCGCGGGAGAGGATGGTGCAGATCACCAGGGTTCCCGAGTCGGCCGAGGTGACGAACCAGGTGATGATCATCAGCGTCGCCATGCCGATCATGGTGGTGCCGAGCGCGCCACCGGCGACGGAGTCGATGGTGTGGAACAGCACCGAGGCGAGATCCTTCGACGCCAGGTTGGCCAGATCGACGCCGGCGAAGAACTGCAGGTGCAGCGCAGTACCACCGAAGATGGCGATCCAGGCTCCGGCCGCCAGCAGCGACGCCGCCATGCCACCGAGCAGCACCTGCCGAATGGTGCGACCGTAGGAGATCCGCGCGATGAACATGCCCACGAACGGGCCCCAGGAGAGCCACCAGCCCCAATAGAACAGGGTCCACCAGCTCTGCCACTGGTCACTGGGATCGGTATTGACCCACAGCCCCATCGGGATCATGTGGAGCAGATAGCCGCCGATCGTCTTGCCGAAGGTGGTCAGCAGGAAGAGCGTGGGCCCAGCAATGATGAAGAACGCGAACAGAATCATGCTGAGATGGATGTTCCATTCGCTCAGCAGCCGAATCCCCTTCTTCAGCCCCGAGACGACCGACAGCGTCGCCAGCACGCTCACGATCACCACCAGAACCACCTGGTGCGTGGTGCTGATGCTCAAGCCGAAGAGCTGGTTGAGCCCGGCATTCATCTGCGCCACCCCCAGCCCCAGCGTGGTCGCGGTGCCGAACAGGGTGGCAAAGATCGCCAGTAGATCGATGGCATGACCCAGTGGGCCATAGATGTGGCGTCCCAGTAGCGGATAGAACGCAGAGCGGATGGTCAACGGCAGGCCGCGCCGATAGGAGAAGTAGCCGAGCATGGCTCCGATCAGGATGTAGATCGCCCAGCCGTGCAGGCCCCAGTGGAACAGCGTGATCTGCAGCGCCTGCTCGCCACTGGCCAGTGATCCCGCCTCGATCCCCGCCATGCGCTGAAACGGATTGCCCTGCATATGGGTGAGTGGCTCGGCGATGCTGAAGAACATCAGGCCGGTGCCGACCGAGGCGCTGAACAGCATCGCGAACCAGCTGAACCACTTGAATTCGGGTCGATCCTCGTCACGCCCGAGGCGGATGCCGCCCCATGGAGAGAGGATCAGCACCACGGCCGCCAGCAGCACCAGGTTGACGGTGGCGATGTAGTACCAGCCCAGCCGCTGGGTGATGAAGTTCTTGATCGAGGTATAGGTCGCCTGAGCCGTATCCGGCATCAGCACGGTAAAGAGAATGAAGGCGATGACCATGGTCGTCGCTGCCACCGTGGTCGTGACGTCGACGCCAGCCAACGGCCCGGATCGAGGAATGTCCTCTCGCGTGTCGTGCATCTGCCTCTCCTGTCGGGAGCCTCGAGCCGAACCGGTCCCACCGCTGTCAGCCGAAGCGCATCATTGTTTTTTGGATTTTGGTATACCGTAATACAAAACCTTAAACTCAGAGAGACATCCAGTCACCTCAAAAAAGGCCCCCTGATACCAAAGTTCAATTCGGGTCTGCCGCGAGATTCGCTGTCGATTCATGGGGTTTGACTTTCTGTATTATGGTATGCCAAGAATAAAAACGATCGCAGTGCCGCGCGCCGGCCTGTTCACCAGCTCAAGGGAGAGCGCCATGAGTTTCGAGATTCGCAAGATCGTCAGCTACCGCGAGACCACCTTCATCGAAGGCGGCCGCGCCGGCGACAAACCCGTGACCATGCTGGGTATCGCCGCCGTGGTGACCAATCCGTGGGCCGGCCGGGGCTTCGTCGAGGACCTGAAGCCCGAAATTCGGCAGCACTGCTCGGCGCTGGGTGAAGAGATCGTCGCGCGCCTTCTGCGCGAGATGCCGGGCGATACCATCGAGGCCTACGGCAAGGCGGCCGTGGTGGGTGCAGAGGGCGAGATCGAGCACGCCTCGGCGATCATCCATACGCTGCGCTTCGGCAATCACTACCGTCGTGCGGTCAACGCTCAGAGCTATCTCAGCTTCACCAACAAGCGCGGCGCCCCGGGCACATCCATTCAGATCCCGATGATGCACAAGGACGACGAGGGCTTCCGCTCGCACTACATCACGCTCGAAATGCGTATCGAGGATGCCCCCCGCGCCAACGAAATCGTGGTCGCGCTGGGTGCCGCCGACGGCGGCCGTCTGCATCCGCGGATCGGCAACCGTTACCAGGACCTCGAGGAGCTTGCGGCGGAGGGTGATACCGGACAATGAGTTCCCGGGACGCGAGCATGCACACCCACCAGGCGCGCGAGACGCCAGCGGGCACGCGCTACTGGCGGGCGGGCCATGGCCCCAGCGTGGTGCTGATCCATGGCGTCGGTCTCGATGCCACGATCTGGTCGGCCCAGTTCGCGGCGCTGGCCGAGCGCTACGACGTCATCGCCTACGACATGCTGGGCCATGGCGCGAGCCCGCGGCCGCCCTCCGGCTGCACGCTCGAGGATTACGCCGCCCAGACCTGCGAGCTGATGGATGCCCTGCAGATAGACACGGCAGCGATCGTCGGTTTCTCGATGGGTGGCCTGGTGGCACGGCTGATGGCGCTGGATCACTCCCAGCGCTGCTGGGCGCTGGTGATTCTGGCCAGCGTCTTCGAGCGCAGCCCGAGCCAGGTCGAGGGCGTGGGCGAACGCCTTGCACAGGTGCGTGCCGAGGGCCCGGCTGCCAACGTCGATAGCGCCATCGAGCGCTGGTTCAGCCCCGCCTACCGCGCCACTCATCCACAGGCCATCGCGCGCATTCGCGACATGGTGGCCAGCAACGATCCAGACGGCTACACCGTCAGCTATGCGCTGTTCGGCAGCGAGCACAACGTCGGTCGCGACCGTCTGTCACAGATCGATGTGCCGGTTCTGGTCGCCACCGGCGACGACGACCCGGGCTCGACCCCGGCCATGGCCCGGCGCTTGAGCCAGCGGCTGGCCAACGCCGAGTGCCGAATTCTGCCGGCCATGCGGCACATGTTCGTGATGGAGCATCCACGCGTCGCCACCGAGCTGATCGCCAACTTCCTCACGATCCACCATTCCGCTCACTCGCGTGGAGAGATGCAGTCATGACCCTCGAGCACATGCAGATGTACATCGACGGACAGTGGTGCGATGCGCAGGACGGCGCCACTTTCGAGAGCTTCGATCCGGTCACCGCCGCGCCCTGGTGCCGCTTCCCAGATGCCGGCGAGAAAGATATCGACAGCGCGGTAGAGAGTGCCCACCGCGCCTTCAGACAGGGCGAATGGCCGACGCTGACTGCCTCGCGCCGTGGCCAGATGCTCAACCACCTGGCCGACCTGATCGCCTCGGAAGCCGAGACGCTGGCGCAGCTGGAGAGCCGCGACAACGGCAAGCTGATCCGCGAGACCCGCGGCCAGGTCGCCTATCTGCCGGCCTTCTTCCGCTACGCCGCGGGGATGGCCGACAAGGTCACCGGCGATACCCTGGCGCTGGACAAGCCCGACATGTTCGGTGCCACGGTGCGTGTGCCGCTGGGCGTGGTCGCTGCCATCATTCCCTGGAACAGCCCGCTCTATCTGACCGCGATCAAGCTCGCGCCAGCGCTGGCAGCGGGTAACACTCTGGTCATCAAGCCCTCGGAGCACGCCTCCGCCAGCCTGGTCGGACTGCTGCGGCTGGTCGAGCGCGCCGGCTTCCCGGCGGGCGTCGTCAATCTGGTGACCGGCTACGGCGCCACCGCCGGCGCCGCCCTCACACGCCATCCCAAAGTGCGCAAGATCGCGTTCACCGGGGGCACCGAGAGCGCCCGTCATGTGGTCCGTGGCAGCGCCGAGAACTTCGCCCAGCTATCGCTGGAGCTCGGCGGCAAGTCGCCCAACATCGTCTTTGCCGACGCCGATCTCGACAGCGCCGCCAACGGTATCGTCGCCGGCGTCTTCGCCGCTGCCGGGCAGAGCTGTGTCGCCGGCTCGCGGGTGCTGGTCCAGGAACAGGCCCTGCCCGCGCTGCTGGAGACCCTGCGCCGGCGCGCCGAGACCATCGTCATCGGCCGCCCCGACGATCCCGCGACCGAGATGGGCCCGATGGCGACCCAGGCCCAGCTCGAAGCGGTCGAGCGCCGCGTACGCGATGCCGAAGCGCAGGGCGTGGAGCTGATCTCCGGTGGCCACCGCCCCCCGGGCGATGCCGCGGGGTGGTACTTCCAGCCCACCATCCTGCTCACCCGCGATCCGCAGGCGCGCATCGTGCGCGAAGAGGTCTTCGGCCCGGTGATGGTGGTGATGCCCTTCCGCGACGAGGCCGAAGCCCTGGCGCTGGCCAACGACTCCGACTATGGCCTGGCCGCGGGCATCTGGACCCGCGACGTGGCACGGGCGCACCGACTGAGCCGCGATATCCGCGCCGGCATCGTGTGGGTCAACACCTACCGGGCGGTCTCGGCGATGGCGCCCATCGGCGGCTTCGAGGCCAGCGGCTACGGCCGCGAGTGCGGCCCGGACAGCGTCAAGGACTACACCGAACTGAAGACGATCTGGATCAATCTCTCCGATGAGCCGATGCCAGACCCCTTCGTCATGCGTTGAGAGAGAGGAGACCGTCATGACCCTGAGCGTTAGCGACAACTACAAGCGCGTACTGGGTTCGTTCCCCAGCGGCGTCACCGTCGTCACCACCCTGGATGAGCAGGAGCGCCTGGTCGGTTTCACCGCCAGCGCCTTCTCGGCCGTCTCCATGGACCCGCCCCTGGTGCTGGTCTGCCCCGCCCTGACATCGGACTCCTATCCGGTGATCTGCAGAAGCGGGCGCTTCACCATCCATATTCTGGGCCACGACCAGGAAGAGACCGCTTACCGCTTCGCCTCCAAGCGCCCCGACAAGAGCGCAGGCATCGCCTGGGAGCGCTCGCCGCGGGGACATGCCATTCTCGCCGGCGCTGCCGCCTACCTGGAGTGCCGGCTATGGGAGAACTATCCCGGGGGCGACCACGCCATCATCGTCGGCGAAGTCGAGCACCTGACGCTGTGCGATGACAGCCCCGACCCGCTGCTCTACTGCCGCGGCATGATGAGCCGACTGCCCGAGGCGCTGACCACGCGCCCGTGCGGCTAGCCGCGGCGGGCCCCGGCGCCATGCTAAGATCGAGCTCTCGAGGCGCGTGCGTCGGCCCTGCCGACGGCGGCCTCTCGCTCGCTCAATCGGACGCCAGGGACACGTCAGCGATGAAAAGAACCCCCATGGACGACAGCCTCAAGGTCACCCGCCCCCAGGTCACCCTGCGCGAAATGGTCCTCGAAAAGCTCCGCGAAGCGATCATGAACTTTCAGTTCCTGCCCGGAGACCGCCTGGTCGAGCGCGACCTGTGCGAACGCCTCGGCGTCAGCCGCACCTCGGTACGTGAAGCGTTGCGTCATCTGCAGGCCGAAGGCCTGGTCGAGCAGTGCGGCACCCGCGGGCCACGCGTGGCGGTGATCTCGCTGCAGGACGCCCGCGATATCTATGAACTGCGCTGCAGCCTGGAGAGCCTGATCGTGCAGCTGTTCACCCAGAAGGCGACAGCCGTGCAGATGGCTCAGCTCGACGCCGCCTGGGAGGTGCTCAAGGCGCATCTGCGCAGCGGCAAGACGGATGCCATCGTGGAAGCGGTCAGTACCTTCTATGGCGTGCTCTACGACGGCTCCGGCAACCGCGTCGCCGGGCAGCTGCTGGCCCAGTTGCAGGCCCGCGTGAGCTATCTGCGTGCGACCACCGTCTCGCGCTCGGGGCGCTATCGCGAGAGCTTTCGCGAGATGTCGCGCATCGTCGAGGCGATTCGGGCACGTGACGCCGCCGCGGCGCATCAGGCGTGTGTCGCCCATATCGAGTCCGCCAGCCTCGTCGCACTGGAGATGCTGGCCGAGCGCGACGGTGTCAGCGCCGACCCCATCACCCCACCCTTACCGGTCGAGAACCTGCCGTGAATCCACGCCACCCCGCCGCCCGCCACTGCCCCCAGTGCGGCCATGCGCCGCTGGAGCAGTGCGTGCCGCCGGGCGATACCCACCTGCGGTTACGCTGCCCGGCCTGTGCCCACCTGATCTATGACAACCCGCGCGTCATCGCCGGCGCGATCATCGATGAAGGCGGGCGCATCGCGCTGTGCCAGCGCGGCATTCCGCCCGGCGTCGGGCGCTGGACACTGCCGGCGGGGTTCATGGAGCACGGCGAGAGCGTCGAAGAGGCCGCCGCGCGGGAGGTGATGGAAGAGACCGGGATGCGGGTCGAGATCCGCTCCCCCTACTCGATTTTCAGCGTCCCGCCGACCAACGAGATCTATTTGATCTACCGCGCCACCCTGGTCGCCCATGAGACCGAGCCTGGCCCCGAAAGCCTGCAAGTGCAGTGGTTCGGCGCCAATGATCTGCCGTGGCAGGAGATCTTCTATCCTGCCATCGGCCAGATTCTCACGCGCTACTTCGACGAAGGCCTTACCGGCCGCCACGGCGTCTACAGTGGCAGCATGGAAAGCGGGCACATTCACTTCATCTCTTGAGAGCCATCCTCTGCCCCTTGCGGCGCCAGCGTATCCACCACTTCCAGCCCGAACCCCGCCAACCCGCGGTAGGGGCCCGGCGCGCCCAGCAGTCGTATCCGCGTCACGCCAAGCCGCGCCAGAATCTGCGATCCCGTGCCGGTGCGCGCCTTGTCGCGACGCAGCCTGGTCAGGTCACCCTGCTGTATGTGCACGGCCCGTGACAGCAACGACGCCGGCGAGTCCTGATGCGCGAGGATGACCACCACCCCCTCGCCCTGCGCGGCGATCGTTTCCAATGCCTGCCACAGCGTCCAGCCGAGCGGCGCGCCGGGCGCCCGCGCCCCGACCAGATCGCGCAGCGGATCGGTGACATGGACATACACCGGAAAAGCGCGCTCGGCATCGGGCGCGCCCATCATCAGCGCCAGATGAACCTCATCGTCGACGCTATCGGCGAAGCTGTAGAGTTCGAACCGGCCATGCACGGTGTCGAGCGCCTGGTGGCCGACGCTGGCGATGGTCTGCTCGGTACTCGAGCGATAATGGATGAGGTCGGCGATGGTTCCGATGCGGATCCCATGCTGCCGGGCGAAGGCCAGCAGCGAGTCGCGCTTGGCCATGCTGCCATCCTCCTCCATCACCTCCACGATCACCGCGGCTGGCTCCAGGCCCGCCAGGCGCGCCAGGTCACAGCCGGCCTCGGTATGCCCCGCGCGCTGCAGCACGCCCCCTGGCTGGGCACGTAACGGAAAGATATGCCCCGGGCTGACGAGATCTCGCGGGCTGGCATCGGGCGCCACCGCGGCACGCACGGTGGCCGCACGATCGGCGGCAGAAATGCCGGTGGTGACGCCCTCACGCGCCTCGATCGAGACCGTGAAAGCGGTCGTGAAGCTGGAGCCGTTGTCGCGCACCATCAGCGGCAGCCCCAAACGATCGCAGCGCTCTCCGCTCAGCGTCAGGCAGATCAACCCGCGGGCGTGGCGGGCCATGAAATTGATCGCCTCGGCACTGACATGATCCGCCGCGAGCACCAGGTCACCCTCGTTCTCGCGATCCTCGTCATCGACCATCAGGACCATTTTCCCGGCACGCATGTCGGCGATGATCTCTTCGATCGTATCGAAAGGCGTGTCGTCACGGCAGGTGAGCGGCTTGGTAGTCATGGCGTGGTCCAGTCAGTGGGGAGAAGAGATGTCTTCCCACTCGTTTTGGCATACCATAATACAAAAAGCAATCGACGGAGAGCGACATGCCCAAGGCTTACTGGATCGCCACGGTCAAGATCACGCAACGCGAGCGCTACCAGATGTACCAGCAGCTGGCCCCCCCGGCCTTCGAGGCTTACGGTGGGCGCCTGCTGGTACGCAGTGATCAGCCCCAGGTGCTGGAGAGTCGCGACGGCCAGACGCCGGAACGCTGCGTGATCTTCGAGTTCCCGAGCCTGGAACAGGCACTGGCCTGCTATCACTCCGCAGAATATCGCGAGGCGCGCGCCGCGCGGCGTCATGCCGCGATGGTCGATATCACCATCGTGCCCGCCTGACGAAAAGCCATTTCGGTGTGCAGACTCGAGCACGACCGCCGTCTTGGCTCACCCAATGGATAGCCACCTCGACGTAGTCCCGTCACGAGTTCCTGCAGGGCTCCAATCTTTGAGTCAGCCTGTAGAATTTGATGTCGAGCACGGCGTATCCAAGACCGAGAAAACCTACCCTGACATCCGCGTGCCATGATGGCTTGGCACCCGAAGGCCGCAGGAACGGCTCCGGCATCGCCTGTGGCGTTCATCGACAATCCCCTACTAACCAGAACGCAGTGCTGGCTTAAACAATTGTCAGTTCTCGTACCGGTGAAGCTGGGTCACGCTGCTGCGGACATGGCCCGGACGCGGCTCTACCGCGTGCTGCCGGGCTTTCGGTCATCTTCGGGGAGAGAGAGATGTCAATCGTTCAAACGCTGGCCACAGCCGCACATCACTGGAACACCGCGGCACTCACCGACGAGGTGACACTGGCGACACGCAAGGCGCTGCTCGACTGGTTCGCCACGACCCTTCCCGGCACCACTCAGGCGCCGGCTACCCTGCTGGCCAGCGCCTTCTCCGCCCTCCCCTGTCAGGGCAATGCCGTGAGCTATGTCGACGGCACCCACCGCTCGCCGCGCTATGCGGCGCTGGTCAATGCTACCGCCAGCCATACCGTCGAGTTCGATGACATCTTCAAGGACGGCGGCTATCACCCCGGCAGCCCGACGATCGCCGCTGCGCTGGCCGTGGCCCAGGAGATCGGCGCCGAGGTACAAGCGCTGCACCGGGCAATCATCGGTGGCTACGAGCTCGGCTGTCGTGTCGCGCTCGCCATTCAGCCCAGTCATTATCGTTACTGGCACACCACGGCGACAGTCGGCACCCTGGGAGCCGCCACTGCCACCGCCATGCTGCTGGGCGGCAACGCTGAGACAATCGCTCACGCCGTGGCTCTCGCCAGCAGCTTCGCCGCAGGCCATCAGCAGAACCTGCAGGGCAGTGGCATGGCCAAGCCGCTGCACGCCGGCCATGCCGCCGAGGCAGGGGTGCTCGCCGGCTATGCCGCCAGCCACGGGGTCACCGCCTCTCTCGCCAGTCTGGAGGCGCCGGCAGGATTCGCCGCGGCCACCAGCGACTCGCCCGGCGACTGGCAGCGCGCGCTCGCCGGTATCGGCGAGTGGACGCCCATTACGCGCATGACGATCAAGGCGCACGGCTGCTGCGGACACATCTTCCCGGCCATCGACGGGCTGGCAACGCTGCTCGCCACCACCGGGACGCAGGTGGAAGCGATCACGCACATTCATGTCGAGGGTTACGCAGCCACGCACCAGATGTGCGACCGGCCCGAGCCGACCACCCCGCAGGAAGCACGCTTCAGCCTCCAGTACAGTCTGGCGACCTATCTGCTCACGCGGCGCTTGCGCCTAGAGGCATTCGCGCCCGAGACCCTGGTCCGCCGCGATATTCGCGCCCTGATGGAACGCATCAGCGTAGAGGAAGACCGCGAATTATCGGCGCACTATCCCACGCAAAGAATGGCCAGAGTTCACCTGACGACCACCGATGGACAAACCTTTTCGCACCTACAGACGTGCCGCAAAGGCGACCCCGAAAACCCGTTGTCACTGGAAGAACTCATCGCCAAATATGACGAATTGAGCCAGCAGGTTCTCTCCAAACACGCCAGCAAGGCGCTCAAGCGGAAGATCCTCGACACCCACGAGATGCCGGCGACGCTGGTGTGATATCCACCTGACTCTCAACGCGCCGCAAGAGGTGAGCCGGCGCGCCACTCTTGTCATAGACCAAAGTCTCATTGAATAAATCAGGCAATAAACACCCGAAGAAACTCTAAAAATATCTTGGCTCTGTCCTGACTTATCGTCGGTCGCGCCGTGAACGTCTGCTGTGTGAATCTGCTGCCGAGTCCATCGGACATCGATAACTCCACAAGCGACAATAACGGAGACACGCCATGCAGACTTCACACTTGCTACGTAAGACAGCCGTCGTCCTGGCGGCCACCGCCCTCTCCTTCGCTGGCGTCATCGGCTCGACGGCCATGGCTCAGGACAAGACCTGGCCCTCCGGCCCCGTCAAGGTCGTCATGCACACCAAGGCTGGCGGCTCTTCCGACGTCTTCATGCGGACTCTGGCAAAGTCGCTGGAGCCGGAAATCGGCCAGCCGGTCGTGGTCATCAATTCGCCTGGCGGCGCCGGTGCCGCACAGCTGGCGCGGGTTCGTGCCGCCGCGCCTGATGGCCTGACACTGGGAATCAACACCCTGACCCCGCTGACCGGCATGCTGACCAATCTCAAGGGTGTCTTCAGCCTGGACGACTTTTCCTGGATCGCATCGACCCAGGTCGACCCCAACCTCATCTGGACCGCCGAAGATTCGCCCTACCGCAACCTCAACGATCTGATCGCGGAGGCAAAACGCAGCGACAAGAAGATCAGTGTGGGCGGTTTCGGCTCGATCGGCTCCACCCAATACATTGCGCTCTCCATGCTCGAACGGGCCGCCGGTGTCGAGTTCGAATGGGTCGCCTTCAACGCTACCCCCGATATCGTCGCCGCAGTGCTGGGCGGACATATCGATGTCGGCATGTCCAATCTGAGTGGCGCCCAGTCCTACTTCGATGCAGGCCGCCTCCATGGTCTGGGCGTGCTAGCCGCGGACCGCCTGGAAGCACTCCCCGACGTCGCGACCTTCGAAGAGCAGGGCTATCAGGTCAACAACGACTGGGTCCAGGTCAGAGGCGTGTTCGGTCCGGCCGGCATCCCCGAAGAGACCCAGCAGCAGATCGCGGACGCCTTCCACAGGGCGATGAAAGACAAGAACTACCAGCAGTACGCGCGCAATTCCGGGGTGATCGACTCATGGATGGGCCCCGAGGCCTACAAGAAGTTCATCTACAGCATGAGCGACACCGCCGAGGTCGCGCTGGAAAAAGCCGGGGTCAAGTGAGACCTGCCGCGGCGCACCCGCGCCGCGGCCTGCCCCCACGCCATCCGACCAACTCACACATCGACTGCCACCGTTCCTGGGGCCAAGACGACCGGGTTCGCCGTCGCGGCGACCCCGCCACCACGCGACCGACCCGTAACACACCCTGTCAGCGTGTCGTCGCCCCCACTGCATCAGAGGATTGTTCATGTCACAGAGTCAATTGATCGAATTTTCGCAGCAGGATGACATCGCCATTCTGACGCTGAACCGCCCCGAGAAGCGCAACGCCATGAGCGATGCCATGCGTGCGGAACTGGTCGAGCAACTCAAGCGCATCCGCGAGGATCGCTCGATCCGCGCCCTGGTGCTCACTGGCAAGGGCAAGGGTTTCTGCGCCGGTGGCGATATCGCCGGCATGCAGCAGCGCATGGAGGCCGACCCGGCCACGGTCGGCTTCAACGGCTGGGAACGCCAGCAGGGCGTGCACTACGCGGCCAGCCTGCTGCTGAATCTGCCGATTCCCACTGTGGCGGCAGTCAACGGCGCCGCCGCGGGGCTGGGCGCCGACCTCGCGCTCTCCTGCGATTTCGTCATCGCCGCCGATGCCGCCACCTTTACCTGGGCCTATATCGCGCGCGGGCTGGTTCCCGACGGCGGTGGCCTCTACTTCCTCCCGCGCCGAGTCGGGCTCAGCCGCGCCAAGGGCTTGATCTTCAGCGGCCGCCGCGTCGAGGCCGAAGAGGCACTCGCCCTGGGCATCGCTGATCAGCGCTGCTCGGGCGATGCGCTGCTGTCGAGCGCGCTGACGATGGCTACCCAGATGAGTCGCGGCTCGCGCACCGCCACGGCGCTGACCAAATCCATTCTCAACCGTAGCTACGAGCTCTCCGAGCAGCAGGTGTTCGCCGAGGGCAGCAAGGCGCAGGGGATCTGTTACACCTCCCGCGAGCATCGCGACTCTGTCCAGGCATTTCTGGCACGCGCCAAGGAGGCCACCGCATGAGCCAGCTCGACGCCCTGCTCAACCCCCGGAGTGTGGCCGTGGTGGGTGCCTCGGCCGATCCTCACAAGACCTCCGGTCGCCCGATCTCGTATCTGCTGAAGCACGGTTTTTCGGGGAATATCTATCCCGTCAACCCGAAGGCGAGCGAGATCCAGGGGCTGAAGTGCTACGCGCGCATTCCCGACCTCCCCAAGGCGCCCGATGTCGCGCTGGTCCTGCTCAACGCCCGCCACAGTATCGAGGCGGTGCGCGAGCTGTCGGCGCTGGGGTGCCGCGCAGCAATCGTGCTCGCCAGCGGCTACGCCGAGGCGGGTGACTCGGGCCTGGCGATGCAGGAAGAGCTCAAGCAGGCCGCCGGTGCCATGCGCCTGCTAGGCCCCAATACCATCGGCCTGGTCAACCTTTCCGCCGGCATTCCGCTGTCGGCCAGCGGCGCCCTCGAAGTGAGCGAGCTGCCGCGAGGTGGCATCGCCGTGGTGTCGCAGAGCGGGGGTATCCTCGGCGCGCTGCTGTCACGCGCCGCCGGCCGCGGTATCGGACTCTCGTCCCTGGTCTCCACCAGCAACGAAGTCGACCTGGAGGTGAGCGACTTCATCGATCATCTGGTCGACGACCCCGACACCCGGGTGATCGCCCTCTATCTCGAGAGCATCCGCCACCCGGCGCGCTTCCGTGCCGCCGCCGAACGTGCGCGGGCCGCCGGCAAGCCGGTGGTGGTGTTCAAGATCGGCCGTTCCGAGGCCGGCGCACGCTCGGCCAGCTCCCATACCGGTGCGCTGGCCGGAGAGGACCGGGTCTACGACGCCTTCTTCCGTGACCTGGGTATCGTGCGCGCCGACACCTTCGACGAGCTGCTCGACATCCCCGCGGTACTCACCGCCGGCCGCCGCATGCAAAAGCGCCGCGTAGCGATCCTGACTTCCACCGGCGGCGCCGGTACGCTGATCGCCGACAGCCTGGGCATGAAGGGATTCGAGGCGCCGCTTCCGGACGAGGCCACCGCCGCGCGCCTGCGCGAGCTGCAGGGCGACACCCCGGCGGAACTCGACCGCAATCCGATCGACGTCACACTGGCTGGCCTGCAGCCCGATCTGCTGCGTCAGGCGATTCGTACGCTGCTGGAGAGCGAGACCTACGATGCGCTGGTGGTGATCATCGGCTCTTCCGGTCTGGCCATGCCCGACCTGGTCGTCGGTGCCATCCAGGCCAATCTGGCGCTCAGCGACAAGCCGGTGCTGGCGTATGTCAGCCCGCACGCACCGGAGACGCTGAAACGCCTGAACCGCGCCGGCATCCCCGGTTTCAGCTCACCGGAAAGCTGCAGCGCAGCGCTGGAGGCGATCCATGTCACCTCCACGCGGGTGACATCCGCCCCGGCCGCCGCCGTCACGCCGGCGATGGCGGACACTCCCCAAGGGTCGCTGGACGAAGCGAGCGCCAAGCAACTATTCCGCACCCATGGCATCGCGGTTCCCGCCAGCCGCACGGTGACCACGCCGCAGGAGGCGGCGCACGCCGCCGCCGAGATCGCTACGCCGGTGGTGCTCAAGGTGCTCGACGGTACGCTCCTGCACAAGAGCGACATCGGCGGCGTGGCGCTCAATCTCGGCGCCGACACCATCGCCGAGCGCCTGACGCGCATGCAGCAGGCGGTCGCCGAGCATACCGGGCACACGCCGCAGCGGTTCCTCGTCGAAGCCATGGTACCGGGCGGCTTCGAGCTGATCCTGGGCGCCAACCGCGATGCGCTCGGCACCTCGATCCTGCTCGGGGCAGGCGGCGTCACCGCGGAGCTGTTCAAGGACACGGCCCTGCATCTGCTGCCCGACGGCCAGGCGCTCAGCCTGGATCAGGCCCACGCGATGATGCGCCAGTTGATCAGTTGGCCGCTGCTAGCCGGATACCGCGGGTCCGAGCCGCGCGATACCGCGGCACTGGCGCAGGCGATCGTCGACTTCTCCACGCTGGCCGCAGCGCTGGGTGAGCGCCTGGTGACGGCAGAGATCAACCCTCTGTTCGTGCTGCCGGAGGGGGAAGGCGTGGTGGCCGCCGACGCCGTGCTGGTGACGACCGCCACCGCAGCGGCCGGCGAGGAGATCGCCCATGCCTGATACGCACCAGCCGCCACGGGTCGAGCTCGACTACGTCGACGACATCGCCGTGGTCACCCTCGACAATCCACCGGTCAACAGCGGTAACCAACGTATCCGCCAGGGCATCCTCGACGCGCTGGCGGCAATCGACACCCAGCGCGTCCGCGCAGTGGTGCTGCAGGGGGCCGGCAAGCATTTGATGGCGGGGGCCGATCTGCGCGAACTGGACCAGCCCGCCACCGCACCGTCACTACCCGAGGTCACGCAGGCACTCGAGGCGTTCCCGCTGCCGATCGTCGCCGTGGTCCGTGGCCATACGCTGGGCGGGGGGCTCGAACTGGCGCTGGCCTGCGACGCGCGCCTGGCAACCCCCGGCGCCAGTCTGGGCCTGCCGGAGGTCAATGTCGGCATCATCCCGGGGGCCGGCGGTACCCAGCGCCTGCCGCGGCTGGTGGGGGTCGATCACGCGCTGACGATGATCGTTGCCGGCAAGCCCATCGACGCCGCCACGGCTCACCAGTGGGGGCTCGTCGACCAGATGCTGGACACCACCGAGCGCGCCGACCAGGAGGTCGCGGCGCTCGACTTCGCGCGCCGCATGCCGGCGGACAAGCGCCGCGTCAGTGCGCGGTCGGTGCCCCCCTTCGATGCCGACCAGAGCGCACGCCTGCAGGCGCAGCAGGTACGTCGACAACGCGGCCTGCCCGCCGCCGCCGAGGCCGCCGATGCGGTGATGATCGCCACACGCACGCCCTTCGCCGAAGGCGTGGCACACGAGCGCGAACGCTTTCTGGCACTGCGCGACAGCGAGGCCGCCCGAGCCCTGCGCTATCTGTTCTTCGCCGAGCGTGCCAATCCGCTGGCAGAGCTCACCGCCGCGCCGGCGACGCTCACACGGGTGTCAGTGATCGGCGCCGGAACCATGGGCAGCGGCATCGCTCTGGCCGCGCTGCGCGCCGGCTATCGAGTGGACCTGATAGAGCGCGATGCCCAGGCGCTGGCCGCTGGCGTCGAGCGGATCGAGAAGGCGCAACAACAGCTCATCGAGCGGCACGGTACCACCGCCACACCGCTCTCCGAGCTGCTGTCGCGTCTGGCCTGCAGCACTCAACTGGCGGGCGTCGAGCAGGCCGATCTGGTCATCGAGGCGATCGTCGAGGATCTCGAGATCAAGCGGTCGCTGTTCGCCGAGCTGTCGCGGCTGACCTCGTCCGACACGCTACTGGCGACCAACACCTCGTATCTCGATATCGACGCGATCGCCGCCGAGGTCGCGCAGCCATCGCGGGTGCTGGGGCTGCACTTCTTCAGCCCGGCGGATCGCATGCCCCTGCTCGAGATCGTCGCCACTGCGCGTACCGACGACACGACGCTGGTCACCGCGCACACCTTCGCCAAGGCGCTGAAAAAGACACCGATCGTGGTCCGCAATGCCTGGGGCTTCGTCGGCAACCGGATCTATGCCGCCTACCGCCGGCAGTGTGAGTTCATGCTCGAAGAGGGCGCCTCCCCGACGCAGATCGACACCGCGTTGGAGGCGTTCGGCTTCGCCATGGGGCCATTCAAGGTCGCCGACATGTCCGGACTCGATATCGCCTGGAAGATGCGCCAGGCCACTGCCGCGGCAGACACTGACCGGCGCTATGTCGGTCTGCCCGACCGCCTGTGCGAGGCCGGCCGCTTCGGACGCAAGACCCGCCAGGGCTACTACCGCTACGACGATTCGCTGCAGCCTTCGGAAGATCCCGAGGTGATGTCCATGATCGACGCCTATCGCCAGGCGCAGGGTATCGAGCCGCGCGCATTCAGCGCCAGCGAGATCCAGCAACGCGTGGTGGCGGCGCTGATCAACGAGGCGCTGCTGGTCATCGGGGAAGGTGTCTGTCGCCGTGCCGAGGATATCGATATCGCGCTGGTCAATGGTTACGGCTTTCCGCGCTGGCGCGGCGGGCCGGTGTTCATCGCCCGCCAGATGCCCGCAGAGGCCCTTGCCACCGCCCTCGACCAGCTCGCCCGGGCGAGCGGCCAGGGCCATGTGGCCGGTGACCCCGCCGTCCTGTCCACGGCGTGTTCTCGAGAATCTTCCCAAGGGCCTTCCGAACCCGCCAACAGGAGCAAGACGTGATGTCAGAAGCGTGGATCTGTGACGCCATCCGCACCCCGTTCGGGCGCTTTCAGGGCGCCCTCTCCGGCATCCGTGCCGACGATCTCGCGACCCTGCCGATACAGGCGCTGATGCAGCGCCACCCCGAGCTCGACTGGCACCGGGTCGACGACGTGATCTACGGCTGTGCCAACCAGGCCGGCGAGGACAACCGCAACGTCGCACGCATGGCCGCGCTGCTCGCCGGGCTGCCGCTCGAAGTCCCGGGATCTACCCTCAACCGTCTGTGCGGCTCCGGCATGGATGCGGTCGGCAGTGCCGCCCGCGCCCTGCGCTGCGGTGAGGCTCAACTGATGGTGGCCGGCGGCGTCGAGAGCATGAGCCGCTCACCCTATGTCATGGGCAAGGCCGAAAAGCCCTTTTCGCGCGGCCAGACCCTGGAAGACACCACCATTGGCTGGCGCCTGATCAATCCAGCGATGAAGGCACGCTACGGCGTCGATCCGCTGACGCAGACGGCCGAGAACGTCGCCGAGGAGGAGCGTGTCAGCCGCGCCGATCAGGACGCCTTCGCCCTGCGCAGCCAGCAGCGCTGGCAGGCCGCCCACGCCCGCGGATTCTTCGACCGGGAGCTGATGTCGGTGACCGTGAGCCGGCGCGGCCAGCCCGACCTGGCGTTCACCTGCGACGAGCATCCGCGACCGGAGAGTACGCTGGAAGCGCTGAGCAAGCTGCGCAGCGTGACGCACGAAGACGGCAGCATCACCGCCGGCAACGCCTCGGGTATCAACGATGGCGCCTGTGCGCTGCTGCTGGCCACGCCCGAGGGTGCCCGCCGGCACGGCCTGGTCGGACGCGCGCGCATCGTCGGCATGGCGACGGCCGGGGTGGCACCGCGGGTCATGGGCATGGGCCCGGTGCCGGCGATCGAGAAGTTGCTGGCCCAGACCGGGCTCAGCCTCGAGCAGATGGACACCATCGAGCTCAACGAGGCCTTCGCCTCCCAGGCGCTGGCGGTAGGCCGCCGGCTGGGACTCGCCGACGACGACCCGCGCGTCAACCCCAACGGCGGCGCCATCGCCATCGGCCACCCACTGGGCGCCTCCGGTGCACGCCTGATCACCACCGCGCTGCATCAGCTGGAGGCCAGCGGTGGGCGCTACGGGCTGTGCAGCATGTGCGTGGGCGTGGGTCAAGGCGTGGCGCTACTGATCGAGCGGTGCTGAGGTCGCCTTGCAAGCGGGGCGCCCCGTGTCGCCGGACCGGGCGAGTTCAGCGGTCACGCGGCGCCCACTGGGCGTCACGATTGGCCAGTAGCCATTGGTCGAAAATGTGACCAACAGTATGGCCAGACCTCCCTGACATATCCTCAGTCGATCCGAGTCGGCCGCATCCCCCATAGTAGCGCTATCTCTTCGGCGGTGTTTCCATCCTGGCGCCGAAGAGCGCGCGTTCGCCTCGCCCGAATGGCAACAAGAACGATACCACCATCACGTCTTGTGGAGGTTCCTCATGACCGTAGAGGCCGTAAAATCCCCCTCCCGAATCGGCAACGATGTCGATGACCATCACGATCGCGATCAGACCTTGACGATCAAGAAATCTCTGGCAGAAGTCGTGATCTATCTGCTGCTCATCGCTGTCGATATCTTCTATCTGAGCGAAGCCTATCGGCTTCATGTTCAGGTACCGAGCCCACACGTGGGTCCCGGCGGATTCCCGCTCATCATCGCCGTCATCAACCTGCTGCTGCTTCTGGGTCTGCTGTTCATCAGCCTCTTCATCAAGCCGCGCAGAACGCCCCAGGAGCGTTTGGCATTCAGCCGCCCCCTGTCGGTGCTGGCCGCCGTCGCCATCCTCATCGCCGAGACCACGCTGCTGAAGACGGCAGGGCCGCTGATTACGATCGCCCTGTTCTCATTCCTGCTCATGTGGGTCGCAGGCGAACGACGCCTGACGATGCTGGCGATCATTCCTCCCCTGTTCTCCGCCGCCATTTACGCCATTTTCGTCATGGCACTCGGCGTCTACTTCGATTGAGGGCATCAGATGATTGATCAAATACTGGTCGGATTCGGCTCTTTCGCCAACCCGCTGGTCGTGGTGGGTCTGCTCGGCGGGGCGCTCCTGGGCTATCTCATCGGGGCCATCCCCGGGCTGGGTCCGAGCCTGGGCGTCGCCCTGATGATTCCATTCACCTACGGCATGGACCCCACGGTCTCCATCGTCACCCTGGTGGCCCTGTATGTCGCCGCCGAATATGGCGGTGCGATCTCGGCGATTCTGCTCAACTCGCCGGGCACCGCCGCGGCGGTCGCCACCTCCTGGGATGGCTACCCGCTGTCGCAGCAGGGCAAGGCCGGCCTGGCGCTGAACGTCTCCATCATCTCCTCGGGTGTGGGCATCTTCGTCAGTGCCGTCCTGCTCTTCTTCACCGCCGTGCCGCTGTCGGAGTATGCCCTCGCCCTGGGCCCGGAGGCCTACTTCGCGCTCGCGCTGCTCGGCCTGAGCCTGGTCTCCAGCCTCTCGCCTTCGCTGCTCAAGGGGCTGATCGCCATGGGCCTGGGGCTCGGCCTGGCGACCATCGGGCTCGACACCCAGACGGGCGTGCCGCGCTTCAGCTATCACCCGGACTTCTTCGAGGGCCTGCCGCTGGTACCGGTACTACTGGGGCTGTTCGCCCTTTCCGAAGTGCTGTTCATGATCGAGAAAGGCGCGGCGGGTTCGGTCAAGAGCCAGCCCATGAGTGGGCTGTTCGCGGTTCCCTTGAGCACGTTCACCCAGCTCAAGCGCGTGTTCTTGACCAGCTCCATTCTGGGTTACGTGATCGGGATCATTCCTGGTGCGGGCGCCTCGATCGCTTCGTTCGCGTCCTATGGCGTGGCCAAGAAGAGCTCGCGTCACCCCGAGCGCTTCGGCAAGGGTAGCCTGGAGGGTGTGGCGGCCTCGGAAACCGCCAACAATGCCGCCGTATCCGGCGCGCTGGCGCCGCTGCTGGCACTCGGCATTCCCGGTTCGCCGACCACCGCGATCCTGATCGGCGCGCTGATGATTCAAGGCATTCAACCCGGACCGCTGCTGTTCGCGACCAACCCGGAGATCCCCTACACGATTTTCGCCTCACTCTGGATCGGAGTGCCGGTGATGATCATCATCGGTCTGGCGGGGGCTCGCTTCTGGGCCAAGGTGTCTGACATCCCGGGGCCGATCATCGCAGCCATCGTTGCCGGGATCAGCCTGATGGGCGCTTATGCCACAGAGAACGCCATTTTCCCGGTCTTCATCACGCTGGCGTTCGGCCTGATCGGCTATCTGCTACGCAAGGTAGATATTCCGCTGGCGCCGATCATTCTCGCCCTGGTGCTGGGCGACATGCTGGAGACCAACTTCCGCCGCGCAGTCTCGATCGCCAATGGCGACATGACCACGTTCCTGACCGATCCCATCAGCGCGACGCTGCTGGCGATCATGGTGATCTCGCTGATCCTGCCGCGCCTGCGCAAGTCCTTCTTCAAGAAAGCGGCGCAGGTCTAGCACCGGACGCACTGCCGGCCCGACCTCAACCGAGGGAGTCCAGCACCCGCGCCGGCGGCGTTCCCTCTTCGCCGGCAGCGGGCGCTGCCGGCGTTTGCGTCTGCATCACACCCCGCATCCACTCGAGAAATCTGAGCAGCGCATCCGAGGGCGGCGTTCCCTTGGGCCAGACCAGATAGTAGGCTTCGCCGGTCTTCAACGTCTCCGGGAACGGGGCCAGGAACTCTCCCGATTCGAGCTGCTTCTCCACGAACATCTTGACGGCGATGGCGCAGCCCATACCCGTCGACGCCGCCTCGTAGGCCAGCGCAGAGCTCTCGAATTGAACACTCGCCTTGTCCTCGACCGTATCGCCATAGGCGGCGAGCCAGTGCTGCCAGTCCGAGGAGCGGGCCATCGAGTGCAGCAGCCGAACGCGGGATAGATCGCGCACGGTCTTGATCCCGGCCGAGGCCTGCAGAGCGGCGGAGACAACGGGGATGAGTTCGATATCCACCAGCTTCTCGGCGTGCAGGTCCGACCACTCTCCGCGCCCGGCACGGATTGCCGCGTCGACGTTGCCGCTATCGAAGTCCGCCGGTTTCAGAGACGACGAGAGCTTGACCTCGAGCAGGTCGTTGCGGGCGTTGAAATCCGCCAGCCGGGGAATGAGCCAACGCTGCGAAAAGGTGGTGTAAGACTGGATCGACAGCACATCCTTGCGCCCGCGACGCGAGACACGTCGGCTGGCGTCGGAGATCTCCTTGAAGGCGTTCTTCACGCCTCGGTAGAGCTCCAGCCCCTCCCGCGTCAGCTCGATACCGCGATGCTGGCGGTAGAACAGCACCACGCCCATGTAGTCCTCGAGCACCTTGACCTGACGACTCACCGCGACCTGCGAAACGTGCAGCTCCTCGGCCGCCTTGGTCAGGCTGCACAACCGGGCCGCGACCTCGAAAGCCCGCAGCGGATTCAAGGGAGGGAGAGGATGCGACATAGGTAGATACCCGCTGCAAAACCGGATTCTATAGCACAGCACTACGCAGCCCAGGTATTAGACCTTAGTTTTTGCATCACCATGAATGCTAGGTCTTCGATCTGATAAGGCGCCAGGACGCTTGCCGAATACACGACTCGCCGAAAACGACAGACTTCGCCGCTCAGAGTCGATGATCGGCATATCCCCATCTCGACACGCCTAATAGTGAAGGGGGACGCTGTGACATGTACGGGGATTGAGCCGGGTTTACACCACAACAAGCGCCGAGCGACTGGACGTCAGCAGCGCGTGCGGTGCTTCAGCGTTTCGGCCTCGTCGCTCTCGAGCCGCGTGGTACGCCGCGGCGATGCCGGCGACCGGCGCAACGGATGCAGCAGCGCATTCGAACGCAGCATCGTCGACAGTATGGCGCGAATCAAGTGCGCGAGCACGTAGACAACCACGGCCATAACGATCAACGCCTTGATACGCCGTGAAATCTTCACGCTGCTTCTGCTTGAATGGGGGGGGGGAATGACACGGACGATATAATTACACGACTGTGACGAAAAATTGGAGGCGTCGATAATCGGTATGCGGGTCATCGATGAGCTCGAACGCCCCGCGACTCACGCTCCCCGCTGAGTCTGTTCCCAGAAGCAGAGCAAGTGAGTGACGACATGACCGACAGCATCGCCATTGTGGATACCCGCAGGCTCCGAATCCGCGAATTTCGGCCGACCGATATTGGCGCGTTGTCAGAGATTCTCGCCGATGCCGAGGTCATGCGTTTTTCGCTTCATGGGCCTTACAGCACTGAAAAGACTCGTGATTTCATTGCAGCCAACCGGGCTTGTCAGGCAGAGCGAAACTTCGCAATGTGGGCCTTGGAAGATAAGGCCCGCAGGGTACTGCTCGGCTTCTGCGGACTGGGTCCGACAGAGCTCAATGGCAGGGAAGAGATCGAACTCGGTTATCGTCTAGCCAGGAGAGCTTGGAGTGCCGGCCTCGCCACCGAAGCGGCTAGCGCCGCACTTCGCTACGGGTTTGAGCAATGCGGACTGGATTCCATTATGGCGATCGTCGACATCGACCACCGAGCGTCCGCCAGGGTCGCCCAGAAGATTGGCATGAGCCATGAGGCACAATCTCGCCACCACCACTCGAACATCGATATCTACCGTCGGCAGAACAGCCTGAAATAAGTCTTAGCGCTCCAACAACCCTTCGAAGAAGCGCACCGCGTTCTCTTCGAGCCCTTCCAGGTAGTAGCCGCCCTCCTGCACCACCAGCGTGGGCAGATCGAGGGCGGCGATGTCGCGGCCGAGTCTGCCGAACCCCGACGTGGAGACTGCCACCTTGGCCTGGGGGTCCTTCTCATGGATATCGAAGCCCAGCGCCAGCACCAGCGCATCCGGTTCGAACAGGCGAATCGCCTGACAAGCCTCTGCCAACCGCGCGAAGAAGACCGATTCCGGTGATCCGTGGGGCATCGGCAGATTGAGGTTGTAACCGAGCCCCGCGCCGCGCCCCCGCTCATCCTCGAAACCGCAGACCACCGGGTAGAAATTGGTGGTGTCGCCGTGGATCGAGATATACATCACGTCGTCGCGCTCGTAGAAGATCTCCTGCACGCCCTGACCGTGGTGCATGTCGGTATCGAGCACGACGACGCGGGGATAGCGCGAGGTCAGACGCTGTGCGGCGATAGCCGCGTTGTTGAGGAAGCAGAAGCCGCCGGCGGAGTCGATCCCCGAGTGGTGACCCGGCGGGCGCGACAGAGTATAGGCGAAGCGCTCGCCGGCGAGCAGGGTGTCGGCCCCCGCCACCGCGCTCTGCGCCGCCCAGTAGGCCGCCTGCCAGGTGTGCCGGCCCACCGGCGCACTACCATCGGCCAGGTAGCGCGCCGCTTCGGCAAGGATGCCGCGCAAGGCGTTGGGCGAGCGCACGAACACATTGGAGATCACCTCCTCGCCCCAGTCCTCGCCCAGCTCGTGCCAGCGCCGGTGAGCGCTCTCGAGAAAGCGCAGGTAGGGCAGCGAGTGCACGGCGCGCAGCGGGCCGACCCCCTGGTCGGTCGGCGCCTGGATCTGGAAACCGAGCCGCTTGGCCGCGGCCAGCAGGTGCTCGGCGCGGTCGCGCACTTCCTGGGGCTTGCGCATCTTGCCGCGGGAGAAATAGGTCTGCGGCTGGTGCAGTAGCTGATCGTCGTGAAAGAAGGTATTCATGGAGTGTCCTGGTTGTCCGCCATCCGTGACTAGGCCTGGTTCAATAACCCGCCGTTCGATCTACCATGCCCGCAGGTCGCTGGCCGCTTTCCAGACGCTGCAGCGCCTTCGCCACCGCCTGGGCCACCTGTGGCGGGGTCGAGTCACAGGCATCGTGCGGCGTGACCAGGATCCGCTCGTGCCGCCAGAACGGATGATCCTGCGGCAGCGGCTCGATCGCGAAGACGTCCAGCGAGGCCGCCGCAAGCTGGCCGCTCGCCAGGGCCGCGAGCAGGTCGTCCTCGATGAGATGTTCACCGCGCCCGACGTGGATCAGCGCCGCGCCCCGTGGCATCCGGGCAAACAGCGTGGCGTCGAGGATGCCCCGGGTCTGCGGGGTCAATGGCAGCAGATTTATCAGGATGTCGCTGCGCGCCGCGAGCCGCTCGAGCCCCGCCTCACCGCTGAACCCCTCGACGCCGGCCGGCAGGTTGCGCCCGCTGCGCGAATGGATCGCCACGTCGTAATCCAGCGCCACCAGTGAGCGCGCCACCGCCCCGCCCATCCTGCCCGCCCCCAGCAGCCCCACGCGGACATCCGCGGCGGCGCGCTTCGGCAGACGCTCCCAGTGGCGTTGACGTTGATGGCGCAGATAGTCGCCGAAGCGACGGTGATGCCACAGCACGTGCCAGGTCACGAATCCCGCCATCATCTGGGCCTGGGACTCACCGGCAATGCGCATCAGCGGCACGTCACTCGGCAGGCTGGGGCTTTGGAGAATCCCGTTGACGCCAGCGGCGATCGACGACACCAGGCGCAGATGGGGATAGGGCCGGAAATCCTCGGCTCCCGGGTCCCAGGCTAGCGCGAAGGTCACGCTCTCGGGATCGGTGATGGCATCCGGCAGTGCCAGACGGATATGCGGCGCCACCTGCTCGAAGGCGGCAATGTAGGTCGTCATGATCTCGGCCGAGCCCAACAGCACGCCCTGTACGGTGGGTGCACCGGCGCCTGGTTCGGGTGTCCGAGCGTGATGTTCGGTTTCCATGGTCGTCATGCGTTCCCGGTGTCGTGGATCGGTTCAGAGCACCCCGGCGGTTGCCGTCACCGGCGCCGGCGCATCGCGGCGTCCCGGTATCGCTTCCAGCAGCTCGCGGGTATAGGGGTGTTGCGGCGAGTTAAAGATCTCCCTGGCGCTGCCGTGCTCGACGATACGGCCCTTCTGCATCACGATCAGACGATCGCAGATCTGGGCCGCCACCCGCAGGTCATGGGTGATGAACAGCAGCGAGAGATCGAGCTCCCGCTTCAGGTCATCGAGCAGCTTCAGCACCTGCGCCTGGATCGAGACGTCCAGCGCCGAGACGGCCTCGTCGGCCACGATCAGTTCGGGGTTGAGCGCCAGCGCCCGGGCGATGCCGATACGCTGACGCTGGCCGCCGGAGAACTCGTGGGGATAGCGCTCGGCGGCGCCGCCATCGAGCCCCACCGTTGCCAGCAGCGCCCGCGCCTGTGCCAGCGCCTCGGCCTTGGGCACGCCGTTGGCGATCGGCCCCTGGGCAATCGCCATGCCGACACGGATGCGCGGGTTGAGCGACGCATACGGGTCCTGGAAGACCATCTGGATGCGACGCCGATGCGCTCGCAGCGCGCGGCCCTCCAGGGCGCTCAGGTCCACCCCGTCTAGACGGATCTCGCCGCTGTCCGGCCGGTTCAGGCCCACGATGCAGCGCCCCAGTGTCGATTTCCCGGAGCCCGACTCGCCGACGATCCCCAGCGTCTCGCCCTTGCCGAGCGAGAAGCCGATGCCATCGAGCGCGACGACTTCACGCTTGGGCTGGAACCAGCCGCCACTGGTGCGATAGACCTTGTCGAGGCCGCTGACCGACAACAGCGGTGTCGACTGCGTGCCGTCCCGCTGCGGCGGGATGGCACCCCCCGGCCTTTCCACCGCCGCCAGGACATCGGCGGGTCTTCCTACCGCCGCCACGACATCGGCGGGGATGGCGTCGATCAGCGCACGGGTGTAGTCATGCCGGGGATGGTCGAGCACCTCGCGGGCCTCCCCCATCTCGACGATCTTGCCTTCGCGCATGACGCAGACGCGATCGGCGATCTCGGCGACCACGCCGAAATCGTGGGTGATGAACATCACCGCCATGCCGCGCCGCGCCTGCAGATCCTTCACCAGATGCAGAATCTGCGCCTGGGTGGTCACATCCAGCGCCGTGGTCGGCTCGTCGGCAATCAGCAGTTCCGGCTCGAGGGCCAGGGCCATGGCGATCATCACCCGCTGACGCTGGCCGCCGGAGAGCTCGAAGGGATAGGCGCGCAACGCCGACGTCGGATCGGGCAGGCGGACCTCCTCGAGCAGCGCCAGCGCCCTCTCCTTGCGCGCCCGCGGGGTCAACAAATCATGCGCCTCGAACACTTCGGCGATCTGCTCGCCGACCCGCATCAGCGGGTTGAGCGCCGTCATCGGCTCCTGAAAGATCATGCCGATACGCCGCCCGCGCAGGGCACGGTGGCTGAGTTCATCCATCGCCAGCACGTCCTGGCCGTCGAACAGCGCCCGCCCCTGGGCGACACGCACACCGCTCGGCAAGAGCCCCATGAGCGCATTGGCCGTCATCGACTTGCCGGAACCGGATTCGCCGACCACGCACAGGATCTCGCCCGCCGTCAGGTCGTAACTGACGTTATCGACGGCATAGAGCCGGTCGGCGCCCTCCGGCAGGGCCAGCGACAGGCGCTCGATACGCAGCAGGGGCGCGCCGGACTCTCGTGTGGGTTCACTCATGGTCGGTCTCCTAGCGAGCTCTGGCGAGCTGCGGGTTCAGTGCATCATCCAGCCCTTCGCCGACCAGATTGAGCGCCAGCACCGTGAGCAGGATCGCCACCCCCGGAATGACCGACAGCCACCAGGCCTGGCGCATGACCGTCCGCGCGGCGCCGATCATGTAGCCCCAGGACATGGTGTCCGGGTCGCCGAGACCGAGGAAGGAGAGCGAGGATTCCAGCAGAATCGCCGTGGCCACCATGAGCGAGGCCAGCACGATCACCGGTGAGAGCGTATTGGGCAGGATCTGCTTGATGATGATGTCACGGTGGGTCTGGCCGACCAGGCGCGCCGCCTCGACGTACTCGCGATGCTTGATCGAGAGAAATTCACCGCGCACCAGGCGCGCCACCGGCGGCCAGCTGACGATGGCGATGGCCAGCACGATAGAGAACGTACTCGGCTCCATGATCGCCACCAGCACGATCGCCAGCGCAAAGTTGGGAATGGTCTGGAAGAACTCGGTGAAGCGCATCAGAGCGTCGTCGACCTTGCCACCGAAATACCCCGCCAGCGCCCCGAGGGGCACCCCGATGGCGAGCGCCACCACGGTGGAGATCAAGCCGATCAGCAGCGACACCCAGGCGCCGTGGGCCAGCCCCGCGGCGACGTCGCGCCCCATGACATCGGTGCCCAGCCAGAAACCGGAGACTTCGCCCGGCGCCAGAAACGGTCGCTGCACCATGCGCCAGGGAGAGTCGGGATAGAGAAAGGGCGCCAGCAAGGCCAGCAGCACCACCAGACCGAGAATCACCAGCCCCACCAGGGCGCCACGATTCTGGGCAAAGCGTTTGAAGAAATTCATGCGGCCCCCAAAGAAAGAGTTGCCTGGATCGCCGAGCGGAATGAAGCGCGAGGCGCTCGGCGCGCAGAGAGCAAGACATAACTGGCTGTTAGGATTGCGCTAGAGCACCGCGCACCATTTCGCCGGGAGCGAAATGGAACAGCCGCAGGCTGGCCTTCGGTGGCCGCCAGGACGGCGGCCATAGCAAAGCGATCCGTCCGCGCAGGCATTCAGGTAGCGCCTTGCTTGATCCGCGGATCGGCGAGCCGATAGATCACGTCGGTGAGCATGTTGAACAGGATCACCAGCAGCGCGCAGAAGAAGAAGATGCCCAGCAGCAGGTTGTAGTCCCGCTGCATCAGCGCCTCGTACATCAGCCGGCCGATACCGGGCCAGGCGAACACGGTCTCGGTCAGCACCGCCCCGCCCACCATCTGCCCGGCCTGCAGCCCGGCCAGGGTGATGATCGGCAGCAGTGCATTGCGCAGGATATGCCGACGCTGGATCACCCCCGGCGCCAGCCCCTTGGCGCGTGCCGTCTTGACGAAATCCTGCTGCGACACGCTCAGCATCGAGGTGCGCGTCATCCGGGTGTAGACCGCCATGAAGAACAGCCCCAGCGTCAGCGCCGGCAGAATCAGATGAACCGCGACGTCGCCGACGTGGGCCAGGCCGGTGTAGTCGGCACCGACCGTCGAGTAGCCGTAGGCGGGCAGCCAGTCGAGCGTCACCGAAAAGACCAGCACCGCCATCATCGCCACCCAGTAGAGCGGCGTGGCATAGAACAGCAGCGCCAGCCCCATGATGATCGAGCCCGATGGCCGTTTGGCGCGCATGGCGGCCAGCGCCCCCGCGATGATCCCGAACAGCAGCGAGATGCAGAACGCCGCGCCGGTGAGCAGCAGCGTCGCCGGCAATCGCTCCAGAATCAGATCGAGCACCGGCATCTGCTGGCGATAGGAGTAGCCGAAGTCGAGCTGCAGCACCCCGCTCATGTAGCGCCAGAGCTGCACCGGCAGTGGCTGGTCGAGACCGAAGCGTTCGCGCAGATCGTCGAGGAACTGCTGGTCGGTCGCCCCGGCTTCGCCCGCCATGACGGCCGCCGGATCACCGGGGGCGGCGTGAATCAGGAAGAAATTGAATACCAGGATCGCCAACAGCACGATGACGGCCTTGCCGACACGACCCAGGATCAGAGAGACATAAGCCATGGTTCTGTCCTCGCCGAGCGTCGGCCACCTGAAGGCCGCCGACGCTGCCTACCGAAACGGGGGTCGCCTACTGCTCGATCCAGGCGTTCTTGAACCCGTCGTTGAGACCGATACCGGTGGTGATCAGGTCATGCACGTTACAGCGGTAGATCGTCGGCTGCGCCAGCTCCATGATCCACGCCAGCGGCACGTCGTCGTGCAGCGTCTGCTGAATCTGGTCGTACATCGCCTGGCGTTTGTCGGGGTCGTTCTCCACCGCGGCAGCGGCGAACAGCTTGTCGATCTCGGGGTTCTCGTAGCCCTCGACGTTGTTCCACGGCGAACCCTTGGCGATATTGCTGGAGATGTAGGTCCGGGCGATGCCCAGTGACGGATCGCCATACTGGAACAGGTAGGTGAAGGCGATATCGTAGTCCCAGTCACTCACCTTCTGGTTCCACCCCGCCACGTCCGAGGACTCGGTTTCGATGTCGATGCCCACATCCTCGAGGTTCTGGCGCACGGCTTCCGCCCAGCGGGTCCAGGTCTCGCCGTAGGGCAGCGGCAACAAGCGTACCGGTTCGCCCTTGTAGCCCATCTCGGCGAGCAGCTCCCTGGACTTGTCAGGGTCGTAGGGGTACGGCTGGAGATCGTCGTCATGAGCGGCCAGGGTCGAACTGAACGGGCCGTTGGGCACCTTGCCCAGCCCATTCCAGAGCACGTTCTTGGCGAAATCACGATCGATGGCGTACATCACCGCCTGGCGGAAGCGCTTGTCGGCGGTCGGCCCTTCACGGTTGTTGAGCCACAGCATGGCGAACGGGTTGAAGTACTCGCTGCCCGCCTCCGTCATGCAGCTTCCGTCCAACTTGGCGAGACGCGGGATATCGAAGTTCTCCACCGAGCCGGCGGGCATGATGTTCAGGGTCCCGTTCTCGTAGGCCGCTGCCCGGGACGCCGCATCCGGGATCACGTGCCAGTAGATCTTGTCGAGATAGGGCTTGCCCGCTTCGTAGTAGTTCGGGTTCTTGTCCAGCTCGATCACCGAGCCGCGATCCCATTTGGCGAACTCGAACGGGCCTGTGCCGATCGGATGGTTGTTGGCCGGATTGTTGTAGAAATCGGTGCCCGCGTAGAGGTGCTTGGGCACGATCGGCAAGGTACCGACCTCGAAGGCCTGGATGAAGGCCGGGAAGGGCTGCTTGAGCGTGAAGACCACCGTCTCGTCATCCGGCGCCTCGATGCTGGCGACGTGGTCGAGAATCGCGCGGGTTCGCGGGTTGGTCTCGCGCAGGAACACATCGGCGGAGAACACCACGTCGGCGGCGGAGAACGCCTCGCCGTCATGCCATGTCACGTCGGGGTGCAGATGGAAGGTGTAGGTCAGGCCATCGTCGCTGATCTCCCAGGAGGTCGCCAGCTGCGGCATCGGCTCGAGGTCGGCGTCGTAACGCAGTAACCCTTCGAAGATATTCCCGGCCACCCGCTGGGTGGGGGCATTCTGCACCAGCGGCAGCATCAGCCCCGGCGGCTCGGGCTGAATGGCGACATTGGCGACTCCGCCGGATGACGGCGTTTCCTGAGCCACGGCGGGCAGTGCGACAGCAAGCGATAGCGCGGCCGCCGTCAGACGGCCGGTCACGGACGATAGCAGGGTCATGGCAGATCTCGTCGTTATTGGATTTGTCGAATCTTCGAACCACTGTCAAAGCGCCTTTCAGACGCGTTCAGCGCGATAGGTCAGGGTTACCGCGCGCCTTCTCGTATCCAGCCTCGTGATGTCCAATCTGGTGATGTACGACCGGGTGATGTACGACCTCGTACTGTCCCGTCTCTGATATCCAACCTCAGGGATCGCCGGCAGACGTGCGGGCCTCCAGCGGCGCTCCGTCAGCCCTCGAAATCGGGCTGAATGCGCTGCAGCAGGCGCAGATAGGCCTCCCACTCCGGATCGCGATCGGTGACACCGTGATCCGCGTCCCACTTTTCGTACTGCCGCGCGGTGTGCTCGGCCAGGGCATCGTCCACCCGGCGAATCTTCATGCCGCTGCCCATCAGCGCGAGCTGTGCCTGACAGCTGCGCTCGAGGTTGTGCATCCGTTTGAAAGCCTCGCCGACGCTACGCCCACACACCAGCATGCCGTGGTTGCGCAGCACCATGACCGGCTTGTCGCCGAGATCCGCGACCAGGCGCTCGCGCTCGGCCAGGTCCAGGGCGATCCCCTCGTAGTCGTGATAGGCGGTGCGGCCGTGGAACTCCATCGACCACTGGTTCAGGGACAACAGCCCCTCTTCCAGACACGAGACGGCGACACCGGCCACCGAGTGGGTATGCAGTACACAGTGAACGTCCGGGCGCGCCTCGTGGATCGCACTGTGGATGGTGAAGCCGGCCTTGTTGATCCCGGCACGCTCCGGATCGTCGAGCACCTTCCCTTCGAGATCGACGGTCACCAGATTGGCCGCGGTCACTTCCTCGAAGCGATAGCCGTAAGGGTTGATCAGGAAGTTCTCCTTGCCCGCCTCGGCACGTGCGGAGATATGCGTATAGATGCTGTCATCCAGGCCGAAATGCGCGATCAGCCGATAGGCTGCCGCCAGGTCGCGACGTGCGACCTGCTTCGAGGCCTGGTGAGCGTCATTCGCCATATCCATCATCGATCTCCTGTGGGGGCATGCGACAGCGCCGTCATCGTCGGCGACCGCGGGGTCTGTCATTAACCTATCAGGCAATTTTCAAACTGTCGACACTCGACAGTCGACCCGCTACGATCGCCACAGAGTGTGTGAGCGATGCCAACCGCCAGCCAAACGAGATGCCATGACGACGACCACGCAGGGATTTGCCACCATTCAGCAGCGCGATCTGGTCAACCAGATTGCCGACATGCTGACGGAAGCGCTGCTCAAGGGGGATTTCGCACCCGGGGTGCATCTGGCCGAAGCGCAACTGGCACGCGACTTCGGCGTCAGCCGCGCCCCGGTGCGGGAAGCGGCACGTCTGCTCGAAAGCCGTGGCATGCTGGTCTCCCAGCCCCGGCGCGGCTTCTTCGTGCGCACCTTCAACGCCGACGAGCTGGAGGATGTCTACGACCTGCGCCTCTGCCTCGAGCGCCACGCCGTTCGCCTGCTCGCCGGCAAGTTGACCGACGAGATGGAAGCGGCGCTCACGCATCAGCTCGAGAAGATGCGCCAGGTAGCCCGCGACGGCACCGCCGTGCAGCAGATCGAGGAGGATGTCGCCTTCCATCGCATGCTGTGCGAGTTCAGCGGCAACCAGCGCCTGGTGCGCGTGTTCGACGAGCTGTGCCACGAGATGCGCTTCTGCATTCTGCTGATCGGTCAGCTCTACGATGACGCCATGCGCGTCGCCGATACCCACGAGCCGATTCTGGAAGCGCTGCGCACCCGCTCCCCCGACGCCGGCGAGGCGGCGCTGGACTACCATATCGGCGTCGCCCAGCAGCGGGTGATGGAGATGTTCCGGGAACGTGCCAAGCGCTGATGGCGGCCCGGCGCCCGTGAGCATGGCAGCGGTCTCTGGCCGTACCGCACGGGCCCGAGTACCGATATCGCAGACCTGCCAACCAGGGGGAGATGACTATGCATGTGTTCGTGAGTGACGCTCACCGCGATCACGACCCGCAGTTCTTCGTCGTGCGCGGTCAGGTCCGCCGCAGCAACGAGCAGCCGGAACGGGCCGATCGCCTGCAGCGCTCCGCCGCCAGCGCCGGCCATACCCTGGTCACCGCGGATGCCGAGGTCGACCACGACACACTGTCCCCTGTCCACACCCCGCGCTATCTCGACTTCCTCGAACACGTCCACAGCCGCTGGCTGGCTCTGGAGGACCGCAACCCGGAGGAAGTGGTCGCCAACGTCCACCCCTTTCCCGGCGAGCCCTGCACCTACCCGGATCATCTGGTCGGGCGGGTCGGCTTCCACCTGGGCGATATGGCCGCCTCGATCGGGCCCGGCACCTGGCGGGCGGCGAGAGGTGCCGCCCAGTGCGCCCTGAGCGCGGCTCGCCACGTCCAGTCAGGTCATCGCCTCGCCTACGCGCTGTGCCGCCCGCCGGGGCACCACGCCTACGCCGAGCGTGCCAACGGCTTCTGCTATCTCAACAACGCCGCCATCGCCGCCAGCGCGCTACGCCGTCACCATGCCCGGGTGGCGATACTCGATATCGACGTTCACCACGGTAACGGCACCCAGGGCATCTTCTACGACCGTGACGATGTGCTGACGGTCTCGCTGCATGCGGACCCGCACTTCATGACCCCCTTTTTCACCGGTCACGCGCATGAAACCGGGCGCGACGCCGGCGAGGGCTACAACCTCAACCTGCCGCTGCCCCAGGGGCTCGAGACCGCTGGCTATCTGCGCCAGCTGACCCGCGCCTGCGAGCGCATCGCCGACTTCGCCCCCGGTGCGCTCGTCGTCTCGCTCGGCCTCGATATCTACGCACACGACCCCTACCAGGGCGTCGCGGTGACCACGCAGGGCTTTGCGCAGATCACCCGCCAGATCGCCCAGCTCGGCCTGCCCACCGTCATCGTGCAGGAGGGGGGCTACCTCTCCGATGCCCTCGGCGACAACCTGGTCAGCGCGCTGTCGGGGTTCGAATGATGACGAGTCACACAGACGACAGCACGGACGTCCTCGCGGCCACGGCCCTGACGGTGTCGCCAGAGACCGCCCAACGGGTGCTGGCCACGCGCTTCGGCCTCGCTGCCACCCTCGAGCCACTCAGCGGCGAGCGCGACTGCAATTTTCGCGCGGCGGCGGCCGACGGCCAGCGCTACCTGCTCAAGTTCACCCATCCGGCGGAGCGCCAGGCGGTGAGCGATTTTCAGGTCCGGGCGCTGATGCACCTGGCCGAACGGGATCCGACCCTGCCGGTTCCGCGGGTGCTGCGCGACCGCGATGGCGATCCGGCGCCACCGCTGCGGCTCGAGGATGGCCGCGTCAGTCACGTGCGCCTGTCGACCTTCCTGCCCGGCACGCCGCTGGCCGACCACGTGGCCTCCCCGCGTTTCCAGTCCAGGCTAGGCGGCTGGCTGGCGCGGATCGACGTCGCCCTGGCCGACTTCGACCATCCGGTTCGCGAGCTGTCGATGCCATGGGACCTGCAGCGCGCCGACGACCTGCTGCCGCAGACCGATAGCCTCGATGACGCCTCGCGCCAGCGCATCCGCGACCGGCTTCAGCGCTTCGCCGAGCAGCTGCGTCCACGCCTGGCGGCGCTGCCGCGTCAGCCGATCCATAACGATCTCAATGGTCACAACGTGCTGTTCACATCGACCCAGGGCGACGCCAACCCCTTGCCCGAGCACCCCGCGGGGATCATCGATTTCGGCGATATGCTGTTCGCCCCGCGGGTGGTCGATCTCGCCGTGGCCGCGGCCTACCAGATGAAGGATGCCGCCGATCCGCTGGCGGGGGCCCTGGCGCTGATCGCCGGCTATCATGCCCATTCGCCGCTCGATGATGCAGAGGGCGCACTGCTGCGCGGCTTGATCGAAACCCGGCTGGCAATGGCGATTACGGTCTCCACCCATCGCGCCGGACGCTACCCGCAAAACGCCGACTACCTGCTGCGCAATACGGCCGCTTCCCGCCGGGCCCTGGAGCACTGCCTGAGCCTGTCCGCGGCGACCTTCCAGCGCCGCCTGAGCGAGGCGCTCGATTCACCCTTCAATTCATCGGGTACGGGAGAATGAACATGCAGGAGCCCAGCGTGAAAGATGACGATGCCGTCGACGCGGCCCTGCTGGCGCGGCGCCAGCGCCTGCTCGGCGCCTCCTACCGCCTGTTCTATCAGCGGCCGTTCCATCCCGTGCGCGGTGAGGGCGTGTGGCTCTTCGACCGTCACGGCACGGCGCACCTGGACGCCTACAACAACGTCGCCTGTGTCGGCCACTGCCACCCGAAGGTCGTGGAAGCCATCGCCAACCAGGCGGCCACCCTCAATACCCATACCCGCTACCTACACGAGACGATCCTCGACTGCGCCGAACGGCTGATCGACTCACTGCCGGCGCCCCTGGCACAGCTGGTCTTCACCTGTTCAGGCAGTGAAGCCAACGATCTCGCCCTGCGCATGGCCCGCGCCTTCACCGGCGGCGAGGGGCTGATCGTCACCGAGCTGGCCTATCACGGCGTGACCCAGGCGATCGCCGAGGCGTCGCCCTCCCTCGGCAGCAAGGTCAAGCTGGGCACCAGCGTGCGCACCGTGCCAGCGCCCGTGGATCGCGGTGACGGCGCCGCGGCGATGGGTGTACGCTTCGCCGCCGGCGTGCAGGCGGCGATCGATGATCTCGCCGCCCACGGCATCCGGCCCGCCGCGCTGCTGCTCGACAGTGTCTTCTCCAGCGACGGCATCGTGACCGATCCGGTCGGGTTTCTCGCCCCGGCGGTCGAGACGATCCGGCGCGCCGGCGGGCTCTATATCGCCGACGAAGTGCAGGCCGGGCTCGGCCGCACCGGCGTCCTGTGGGGCTTCCCCCGCCACGGCGTCAGGGCCGATCTGGTCACGCTCGGCAAACCGCTGGGCAACGGCCATCCGGTAGCCGCGGTTGCCGGCCGGCGCGATGTGATGGACCACTTCGGGGAGACGGCGCGCTACTTCAATACCTTCGGCGGCAATCCCGTGTCCTGCGCCGCCGCGCTGGCGGTCCAGCGCGTCATGGCCGAGGAGAATCTGGTGGCACAGGCCGCCACGGTTGGCGCCGATCTGCACGCCGGCCTGGGTCAGATCGCGGCCACCACGGATCGGCTCGGCGCGGTGCGCGGTGCGGGTCTGCTGGCCGGTGTCGAGGTGCTCGATGCCCAGGGCGCACCGGACGCCGCGCTCGCGCAGGCGCTGGTCGACGGCCTGCGCGAGCGCCAGGTGCTGATCAGCGCCACCGGGCCACAGGCCAATGTGCTGAAGATCCGCCCTCCGCTGGTCTTCAAGCGCACGCACGTCGAACGTCTGTGCGAGGTGCTCGAAGCGACCTTGGTCGACGTGCTCGAGACATGGCGCGACAGATAAGTCCCGACAATGACGTTCCTGACCGCCAACCACTAACATGACGACTCAGGCGCGGTGATAGACCGCTGCAAGCGGCATGCTGAACATGACGAGAACGCCCAGCGGCCTGGCTTGGCCCTCACCCGTCACCCCACCCGTCATTCCATCCGTCACTCCATCCGAACCAGGAGAGAGATCATGTCCGACGCTCCGGTTGCCATGATCAGTGGCGCCAATCGCGGTATTGGCGCCAGCATTGCCGACACCCTGCTGGCCGCCGGCTGGCGCGTGAGTCTTGGCTGCCGTACCCCGCCCAGCGAACGTCCGACGCGCGACGACTGGCTGAGCTATCACTACGATGCCCTCGATGCCGCCAGCGGCCAGGCCTGGGTCGATGAAACCCTGCGCACCTTCGGCCGCCTGGATGCCTTGATCAACAACGCCGGTATCCTCAGCCAATCGACGGTACTGGAGGCGAGTGGCGATGAGTTCGACCGCGTGATGGCGGTCAATGCCCGCGCGCCGATGCTGCTCACTCAGCAAGCCTGGCCGCACCTGGTCGCCGCCGAACAGGGCAAGGTGATCTCGATCGTCTCGCTCTCCGGGCTGAGGGTCAGATCCGCCGCTTCCGGTCTCTACGCGATGAGCAAGTTTGCCGCCCAGGCGTTCGTCCACGGCTTGCGCCACTGCACGGCGGAGACCCGTGTCCGCGCCACCGCGATCTGCCCCGGCTTCGTCGCGACCGATATGGCCACCGCCGCCCAGGTCGATGGCGCCAGCGTCACCCAACCCGAGGAGGTCGCCCGCGTGGTACAGATGCTCGTGACGCTGCCGCCCTCTGCCGGCATCGCCACGGTCCCGATCAACTGGCAGATCGAGGACACGATCTGAATTAGCGGCTCATGGGCAAGCTCCACCCGGACGTCAAGGACCCGAGCTTGCCCCCTCGAGCGGTCCGGCCACTTCTCCCACTTTCTCCCACTTTCTCCCACTTCCCCCGCTTCTCCCGCGTCGCGCCTTTCCTCCCCCTTCGATCCTTTCTCCACTGCGCGCCTTCCCTACTGCGCCCCTCCCGCTTTTTCGATTGCCATCGCTTCCCCCCTTCACAGCCGAATCAACCGATGCTATACATCGCAACCAAAGGAACACTATTTAACCATGGTAAAAATAAATCACGCTACCGTTTCGCGCTCGACGCCGTGAGTGGGCTTGGAGCACACCGGTGGCGGCCACCCTGTAAAGCCTCGTTTCGACTCGGAGCCCCGCATGCCTGGAATGACTGATCGACGTTCGACGCTGGTGCGGATCGTGACCTTCACGACGCTGATGATCGCGCTGCCAGCCTTTGCGCAGGATGACACGCCCCACCCGTTCAAGGCGGTGACGACCTTCACGGTGATCGCGGATATGGCCCGGAACGTGGCCGGGGATGCGGCAACCGTCGAGTCGATCACCAAACCGGGCGCCGAGATCCACGACTACTCGCCGACGCCGGGCGACATCATGCGCGCCCAGGGCGCCGATCTGATCCTGTGGAACGGACTCGATCTGGAGCGCTGGTTCGAGAAGTTCTTCCAACATCTCCATGACGTGCCCAGCGCCGTGGTCTCCGACGGCGTCGAGCCGATCAGCATCGCTGCCGGCCCCTACGACGGCAAACCCAACCCGCATGCCTGGATGTCGCCGTCGAGCGCGATGATCTACGTCGATAACATCCGCGATGCCTTCATCCAGCACGATCCGGACAACGCGGACACCTATCGCGCCAATGCGGCCGCCTACCAGCAGCAGATCGAAGCCGCCATCGCGCCGGTCCGCGCGACGTTCGCCGCCATCCCCGAGGAGAAGCGCTGGCTGGTCTCCAGCGAAGGCGCCTTCTCCTATCTGGCCCGGGACTTCGGCCTGAAGGAACGCTATCTATGGCCGATCAACGCCGACCAGCAGGGCACGCCGCAGCAGGTTCGCCAGGTGATCGACACAGTGCGTGCACATGACATCCCCGCCGTCTTCAGCGAGAGCACCGTCTCCGCCAAGCCAGCGCAGCAGGTCGCCCGCGAGACCGGCGCCCGCTACGGTGGCGTGCTCTACGTCGACTCGTTGAGCGCCGCCGATGGCCCGGTACCGACCTACATCGATCTGGTCGAGGTCACCTCCCGAACCATCGCCGATGGTCTGACCGCGGGGCTCAGCCAAGGACAGGCGCAATGACGTCCGCCGACACCCGAGCCTCACAGGTCGCCGAAGCCCGACCATCACAGGTCGCCGCCCCCCGACCATCACAGGTCGCCGACACCCGACCACCGGGGGGCGGCCTTGCCGTCAGGGGGGCCACGGTCACCTACCGCAACGGCCACACCGCGCTGCGCGACGCCAGCTTCGAGATCCCCAACGGCACCATCACCGCGCTGGTCGGGGTCAACGGCTCCGGCAAATCGACGCTGTTCAAGGCGATCATGGGCTTCGTCAAGCTCGCCCGGGGCGAGATTCGCGTGCTCGACATGTCCGTGGATAGCGCCCTGAAGCGCAACCTGATCGCCTATGTCCCCCAGTCCGAGGAGGTCGACTGGCAGTTCCCGGTACTGGTCGAGGACGTGGTGATGATGGGCCGCTACGGCCATATGGGCATGCTCAGAATCCCCAAGCGCCAGGATCGCGAGGCGGTCGAGACGGCACTGGATCGGGTCGACATGCGTGAGTTCCGCCAGCGCCAGATCGGCGAGCTCTCCGGCGGCCAGCGCAAGCGCGTCTTCCTGGCTCGGGCGCTGGCGCAGGATAGCCGGGTGATTCTGCTCGACGAGCCGTTCACCGGGGTCGACGTCAAGACCGAGGATCAGATCATCGCGCTCCTGCGCGAACTGCGCGATGAAGGTCGAGTTATACTGGTCTCCACCCACAACCTGGGCTCGGTACCGGAGTTCTGCGATCGCAGCGTGCTGATCAAGGGCACTGTGCTCGCCCACGGCCCCACGCCCGAGACCTTCACCCAGGAAAATCTGGAACGCGCCTTCGGCGGCGTCCTGCGCCACTTCATGCTCGAACAGAGTGCCGACGACGGCGCGTCACGCCACCCGGTCGGCGTGTTCACCGACGACGAGCGCGCGCTGGTGCTGCACAACGGCATCGCAGCACGCCAGCGCCAGTCGCCGGAGAGGCGCCAGACACCGGAGGAGCGCCAGTCATGAGCGAGCTGCTCCCCTATCTTGGCGAGCCGTTCGGCTATCTTGGCGAGCCGTTCGGCTATCTTGGCGAGCCGTTCGGCTATGGCTACATGCGCAACGCCATGGGGGTCTCGGCGCTGGTGGGCGGCGTCTGCGCCTTTCTCTCCTGCTATCTGATGCTCAAGGGCTGGTCGCTGATCGGCGATGCGCTGTCGCACTCGATCGTGCCGGGCGTGGCCGGGGCCTACATGCTCGGCCTGCCCTTCGCGCTCGGCGCCTTCTTCGCCGGCGGTCTCGCCTCGGCGGCGATGCTGTTTCTCGACCAGCGCAGCAAGCTGAAAGAGGACGTGATCATCGGGCTGATCTTCACCGCCTTCTTCGGTCTGGGGCTGTTCATGGTGTCGCTGGCGCCGGCGGCGGTGAACATTCAGTCGATCGTGCTCGGCAACGTGCTGGCGATCACGCCGAGCGATACCCTCCAGCTCACGATCATCGGCGTCGTCTCGCTCGCGGTGCTGCTGGTCAAGTGGAAGGATCTGCTGGTGACCTTCTTCGATGAGCACCATGCGCGCACGCTCGGACTCAACACCCGCGCGCTCAAGATCACCTTCTTCACGCTGCTCTCGGCGTCCACCGTGGCCGCGCTGCAGACGGTGGGCGCCTTTCTGGTGATCTGCATGGTGGTCACGCCGGGCGCCACGGCGTATCTGCTCACGGACCGTTTTCCACGCCTGCTGGTCATCGCGGTCGCGATAGGGACGCTGACCAGCTTCACCGGCGCCTATATCAGCTACTTCCTCGACGGTGCCACCGGCGGTGTCATCGTCGTGCTGCAGACGCTGATCTTCCTGAGCGCCTTCTTCCTGGCGCCCAAGCACGGCATGCTCGCCGCGCGCCGCCGGGCGTCGCGCACCCTGCACGAGACACAGTCGCTGCCCCGGGAGGAAACCCGATGAGTCTCGGTCAGTGGCTGATCGCCCCGTTCCAGTTCGACTTCATGCTCGACGCCATGATCATCGCCGTGCTGGTGGCGATCCCCATGGCACTGCTCTCCTGCTTTCTGGTGCTGAAAGGCTGGGCATTGATGGGGGATGCGATCTCGCACGCGGTCTTCCCCGGCGTGGTGATCTCTTACCTGATCGGTATACCGCTCGCCGTCGGCGCCTTCGCTGCGGGCATGTTCTGCGCCGTCGCCACGGGCTTTCTCAAGGAGAACAGCCGCATCAAGCAGGATACGGTGATGGGCATCGTCTACTCGGGCATGTTCGGACTGGGGTTGGTGCTCTATGTCGAGATCCAGTCGACGGTGCATCTCGACCATATCCTGTTCGGCAATATTCTCGGCGTGGGGGTGCAGGACATCGTCGAGTCGGCATCGATCGCGCTGGTCACGGCGGGGGTGATCGGGCTGAAGTGGAAGGACTTTCTGCTCCACGCCTTCGACCCGACCCAGGCCCGCGCCGTCGGTCTGCACACCCGCTGGCTGCACTACGGCCTGCTCTGCCTGATCTCGCTGACCATCGTCGGGGCACTCAAGGCCGCCGGTATCATCCTCGCCATCGCGCTGCTGATCGCCCCCGGCGCGGTCGCCTTCCTGCTGACCCGGCGCTTCGGCATCATGCTGATCGTGGCGGTGGCGATGTCGGTATCGGTGGCTTTCCTCGGCGTCTACCTGTCGTTCTTCATCGACAGTGCGCCAGCGCCGACCATCGTGCTGCTCTATACGCTGGTGTTCGTGATCACCTTCGTCCACTCACTGCGCCAGACGGCCAGAAGCGAAGCGATGGTATGACACGAAGCGATGATCTGAGCGGGCGGTTGTCGAAGGCGCGGCCGAATCGCACAACCGCGTCGCATAGCCCCATCGATCATGGCAGGATGCCTGGCATGCCACGCGAGGAGCGCCCCATGACGTCCCACCCCCTGCACCACCGCCGCCACTGGGTCTTCGACATGGATGGCACGCTCACCGTCGGCGTACACGACTTCCCGGCGATCCGGCGCGAACTGGAGATTCCCGAAAGCGCCGATATCCTGCACCACCTGGAGACCCTGCCCAGGGCCGAGCGCGACGCCAAGCACGCCTGGCTGCTGGAGCACGAGCGCGCGCTGGCGATGCGCTCGACCGCCGCCAGCGGCGCGGTCGAGCTGATCCTGGCGCTGACCCAGCGCGGCTGCCGGCTGGGCATCCTGACGCGCAACGCCAAGGAGCTGGCGCATATCACCCTGGAGGCGATCGGGCTGGACGCGTGCTTCGCCGCCGACGACGTGCTCGGCCGCGACGAGGCGCCGCCCAAGCCCCACCCCGGCGGCCTCGACCACTTCATCCAGCACTGGCAGACCGCCCCCTCGGCGGTGGTGATGGTCGGCGACAGCCCCATGGACATGGCCTGTGGCCGCGCGGCAGGGGCGACCACGATTCTCGTCAACGTGCCCGACAACCCCTGCCCCGAAGCGGTGGACTGGCACTTTCCGGACTGCCAGGCGCTGCTGGCGAAGGTGACGCCGGCTGACCGATAGCGAATCGCGGGTGGCCAAAGCCTGCGGGCTATCACACGCCAAGGGATCGTTTGCTGTCGGCAAGGGTCAGAGTCTTGTTGCCCTATGGGCTAATTTAGTTATGTTATAACGTCAGTCTCGTTACCCATTGTCACCCATCTTTACGAGTCACCGTCATGGATAGAAGGCGCTTCATCACCACGCTTCTGGCCACCTGTCTCCTCCCCAGTACCCGCGCGCTGGCCGCCAACCCGCTCACCCCCTTCACCCTGCAGGAAGACGACGACAGCGCCAGCTTCGTCATCGAGCTCGAGGGCAGCCACGAGCACAAGGTCTTCACCCTGGATAACCCGCCGCGGGTGGTCATCGACCTGCCGCAGGTCTCGCGCATCGCACCGTCGACCGCCCCAAGGCAGCACGCCGGTATCGTCAAGGATGTGCGTACCGGACGTCACGGCGACGGCATTCGCATCGTGCTCGATCTGAAGCGGCTCAAGCAGCCCAAGACCCACGTGCGCGAGTTGGATGCCCACCGCGCCCAGCTGATCGTCAGCATCAACGACCCCGATCCGCTGATGGCGGCGGTCACCGCCGAAGCCGAATCCCACCACCAGCCGCGCAAGGCGATCATCGAGATCGACGCCGGCCATGGCGGCAAGGACCCCGGCTGCATCAGCGCCGACGATCACTACGAGAAGTACGTCGCCCTGGGCGTAGCCGATGCGCTCAAGGCGCGGCTCCACGCGGACCCGCGCTTCGAGCCGTCGCTCACCCGTGACAGCGATATCTTCATCCCGCTGCATCAACGCGTGCTGATGGCCCGCGACCATCACGCCGATCTGTTCATCTCGATCCATGCCGATGCCGCGCCCACCCCCTCGGCCTCGGGGGCCTCGGTCTATATCCTCTCCGAGCACGGCGCCAGTTCGGCGATGGCGCGCTGGCTGGCAGAGAGCCAGAACGCTGCCGACCGCTACGATTCGACCCGCGACAGCAACATCTATTCGGATGACCCCGACGTGCAGTCGGTGCTGATCGACCTGTCGATGCGCGGTACCGACGTCGCCAGCCAGAAGCTGGCCAAGACCACGCTCGGCCATCTCGGCGAGGTGACCCACCTGCATCAGCATCGGGTCAACAAGGCGGCGTTCGCCGTGCTCAAGTCGCCGGACATCCCCTCGATGCTGGTAGAGACCGGGTTCATGTCCAACCGCGCCGACTGCAAGCGCCTGCTGATCAAGTCGCACCAGCAGTCGCTGGCCGAGGCGCTGCACCAGAGCGTGGCCGACTTCTTCGAGGCCAACCCGCTGCCGGCGTGAAGTGCCGGCCACGCCTCTCCGCTATCAGCGCCACCCGGCCACGCCGTCAGCGACGGCGTGGCCGCCCTAAGAGGGTGTTTACAAACCCTCTGACGATGGGCGCCGGAGGCAGGGCAAAGCGAGGGTCCTTTGCCAGGGATGGCAAAGGTAGCGCCCAGGGAGGGGGTCACAGCGCCCTCGCGACGCCCTGCCGCCGGATGAGCCTACATCGTCCAGCGGCTGTGAAAGGCGTTATAAGCTCGTGTTAAGCGAACCGGCGTAGAACACAGACGGTCACCCCGTTGCCGGGCGCCGACAGCATCGGGCAGCGGCTGACAAAAAGATGACCGTTTCGTTACCAATCCCTGCGCACCGCCCGCCTCCGCGGCAGTAGCATGGCGATCTGGTTCTCTCCGCACGACGCTCAAGGACGCCGACGTACCGCTATCATGGAAGCGCTCAACCTTCGCCTGTTCGACTGGCTCAACGCCCCCGCCCACGCCTCCCGGCTGACCCTCGATCTCGCCTACGCGCTGGCGATCTACGCGATCTATCTGGTTCCGCTGCTGATGATCGTCGGCTGGCTGCAGCGCGACCCGGCGCACCAGCGCCTGGCACTGCGCGGCCTGGTGGCCTGCGTCGCGGCGCTCGGCGTCAACAGCGTAATCGGGCTGGTATGGAGTCATCCGCGCCCGTTCATGCTGCCGGTGGGGCACACCTACCTGACGCATGCCGCCGACAGCTCCTTCCCCAGTGACCACATGACGGTGATCACCGCCGCCGCGGTGACCCTGCTGCTGTCGCGGGAGCTGCGCCCGCTGGGCGTGATCTTCGCCGCCATCGGCCTGGGCATCGCCTGGTCGCGGATCTATCTGGGGGTGCACTTTCCCCTGGACATGCTGGGGGCTCTGGCCATCTCGGGCACGGTGGCGCTACTCGCCGCGCGCGGCGAGACCTACTACATGCCCGCGCTGCACAGGCTGGCCCGGGGGATTCACCGGCGATTGCTGGCGCCCTTGATTTCCCGCGGCTGGCTGCCACGCTGACCCAAGCACCAGAGACCAAAGGGCCGGGCAGGTTGCCCGGCCGTGCGTTCGGCGTCGCTGCCAGCGTCTGCGTTCCCCTCAGGCAGCGCTCGAGACCGCCGCCGGACGCCGCCCGGCGAGGCTGACACCGATCAGCGTCAGCGCCGCCAGCGGCATCGCCACCAGCACGCTGTTCCAGCCCATCGGCTTGCCCAGGGCGATCTCCCACACCAGTGTCATCACGCCACCCACGATCATCGCCGACAGCGCCCCGGCCGGGGTCGCCCGCGGCCACAGCAGGGCGGCCAGGAACACCGGCGTGATCGCCGCGCCGTACATGCCGTAGGAGTACATCTGCATCGCCAGCACGCTGGGGAAGAAGGCGCCCAGTATCCAGGCCAGGAGGCCGAGCAGCACCACCGCCAGGCGGTTGAGCAGCAGCGCCTTGCCCGCCGGCACCTGGATCTTGAACAGGCCACCGACGATATCCTGGGTCAGGCTGGCCGAGGCCGACAGCAGGTACGAATTGCCCGTGGTCAGCAGCAGCGCCACGATCGAGGCCAGCAGCAGACCGCCGATCACCGTCGGAACGCCCTGCTGGGCCAGGGTCATCATCGCGGTCGAGGGGGTGATATCGGGATAGAGCACACGGGTTGCGCACACCAGCAGCGTGATCAGCGAGGTGCAAACGATGGAGGCGAGCACCAGCCCCATCGCAGCCTTCTTGGCGGTGGCCGGGTCACGCGCCGCGGCGAAGCGCTGGAACAGGTTCTGATCGCCCAGAATGAGCAGGAACAGCGGCAGGAAGTAGCCCAGCGCCTGCCACGGCGAGAGCCCGCCGAGCAGCGTCTGGTGGGTCGCCGGCAGCGCCTCGAACAGGCCGTCGAGGCCGCCCAGCCGGGTCAGCACCAGCGGCAGCGCGATCAGCATGCTGCCGAAGATGATCACCGCGCTCAGGTAGTCGGTGTAGGCCACCGAGACCAGCCCACCCATGGTCGCCAGACCGATCATCACCAGCGCCGCGATCACCACGCCCTGCCACACCGGCAGGCCGAACACCAGATTGAGCGCCTGGCCCGCCCCGGTGAACTGATACGAGACGATGCCGACATAGGCGAGCAGGATGATCAGCGAGGCGATCGAGCGCGCCACCGGGCCGAAGCGCGTCTCGATCAGTGCCGGAATGGTGGTGGCACGCGAGCGACGCATCTTGCGCGCCAGCAGGAAGTAGACCACCAGGGCGGCGATCGGCGTGCCGGCGAAGAAGAAGATCGCCGCCCCCGGCCCGTGCTGGAACACGAAGCTGGCACCGCCGACGATCGAGCCGGAGCCGACGAAGGTCGCCAGCAGCGTCGCGGTGAGCACCAGGGTCGAGAGCGAGCGTCCGGCGACGATGAAGTCGGTATCGTCGTGGACCTTGCGCCGCGAGAAGTAGAGCCCCACGGCGACCATCAGCAGCAGATAGGCGATGACGAAGAGTGCATGCATGGTGCAGGCCTCCGATTGTGGTTGTTATGGATCGTGGTTGTTATGGATCGTGGTTGTGACGAATCGTGGTCGTGATGGATCGCAGGGGTTATGGATCGTGCTCGATGTCCCGTTGCCGGTCGTGGATGACCGGCGCCAGCGCTCTCAGCGCGTCAGGCGGTCCTTGATCAGGCGCCCGCCCTGCATGATCAGCGCCAGGTGATCGCCCTGGCCGGTCAGCAGCTGCATATCCTCCAGCGGATTGCCGTCGACCACGATCAGGTCGGCGTAGGCCCCCGGCGCGATACAGCCGACCTCACCCTCCATGCGCAGCAGCTTGGCCGCGGTGGCGGTGGCGCTGCGGATCACCTCGTGGGGCGGCAGCACCTGGGCCCGGATCACGAACTCGTCGGACTGGTGCGGATGCATCTCGCCGAGCAGATCAGTGCCGTAGGCCATCTCCAGCCCCGCCTCGCGCATGGTCACCAGACTCTCCAGCCCGGCCAGGCGCACGTCGTCGATCTTGGCCACCGACTCCGGCTTGAGCCCGTACTCGGCGCCCTCGAGCTTGAGCCGCTCATAGGTCACCAGGGTCGGACACGCCATCGCCCCGCGTTCGGCGGCAACACGCGCGGTCTCCGCAGTGATCAGATTGCAGTGCTCGAGCGAACGCACCCCCGCTTCGACCGCGCGCCGGATCGCCTCGTCGGTGTAGAGATGGGCACTGACATAGGTCTGGGCGTTGCTCGCCTCCTCGACGATGGTCTCGAGCTCGGCGCGCGAGAAACTGAGAAAGTCGATCGGGTCGCTGGGCGACGAGACCCCCCCGTTGGCCATCACCTTGATGAACTGGGCGCCGCCCTTGATCTCCTGACGTACCGCACGACGTACCGCTTCGACGCCGTCGCAGATACGCCCCATCGAGCCGAGCCGGCGGGTCTGGTACTGGTCGTCACGCTCGTCGAAAAAGCCGCGGTAGTCGTTGTGGCCGCCGGTCTGCGACAGCGCCTTGCCGCAGATCACCAGGCGCGGACCGACGAAGTACCCTTCCGCCACCGCCTGCTGGATGGCGCGGTCGGCGCCGCCGACGTCGCGCACCGTGGTGAAGCCGCGTTCGAGCATGCCTTTCAGGATCGGCGTGGCGCGCGCCGCGACCAGCGCATCGGGCAGCAGCGCATTGGCACCGAGGTCGGCGGTGGTGGCGATCACGTGGACGTGGCAGTCGATCAGCCCCGGCATCAGGGTGCGTCCGCCGAGATCGACCACCTCGGCGTGGGGGGCGTCGATCGGCGTCTCGGCGACCTGGACGATGCGCGCGCCCTCGATCAGTACCTCGAGGCCATCACGGGGTTCGGCGGTGCTGCCGTCGACCAGACGGAAGTTCTTGAGCAGACGGGCGGGGGGCGTGCGTTCGGTCATGATTGGGCTCTTATGGGGACGAGAACGCCTTGAGCCTAATCAGCGCGGGAAGGGCCTGAAAAGCGACAAAAACGCATGTCAGCATGCGGTCGGCGCATCGTTCAGCCCACGCCGTGGTCGCCTCCCGGACCCGCGGCCAGCGGTTCATTGGGCGCCATCTCCAGCAGCCAGCGCTTGAAGCAGCGGGTGGCGTAGTTCTCGCGGCGCTCCTCCGGGGTGATCAGGAAATAGCCGCCACCGTGGCTGGCCCAGTGGTCGGAGGCCCACACCAGGCGCCCGCGGTGGATCTGGCTATCGATCACATGACGCCAGCCGAGCACGACGCCCTGCGCCAGGCTCGCCATCTCCACCAGCGTCGGATAGTGGTTGCACACCAAGGTGTTGGAGAGCGCAGGGCTGGTCAGACGGTGGTAGCGAAACCAGTCTTGCCAGGAGATCCACAGGCTCTGGGCATCCTCGAGCATCAGCAGCGTCTCGTGCTGCAGCTGGGCCGGGCTCAGGCGCTCATCCTCGCCCAGCGCGTAGCGCTCGCGACAGGCGGCGAGATAGCCCGGGGCACAGGCGGTATAGACCTGCTCGGGAATCACGAAGGTAGTGGCAAAGCCCGGCAGCGTGGGGCTCTTCAGGTAGTAGAGCCCGATGTCGAACTCGAACGAGGAGAGCGACGTGACACCATCGCGCACGATCAGGCGCAGCTTGATATCGGGATGGGCGCGCCGGAACAGGCTCAGCCGCGGCGCCATCCAGAACTGCGCCACGCCGGCGGTACAGGCGAGCGTCAGCTCGTTCTCGCCGGTGCTCTTCATCACCTCGGCGGTGGCCTGGACACAGTCGTCGAGGATCGCCCGCACCTGCAGTGCATAGGCCTCTCCGGCCCGGGTCAGGGTCAGCCGCCGCTGCTGGCGCACGAACAGCTTGCGCCCCAGGAACGTTTCCAGATGAACCACCTGGCGGCTCACCGCGCTCTGCGACAGATTGAGCTCCCCCGCGGCGCGGGTAAAACTCATGTGGCGCACCGCCGATTCGAAGGCGACCAGCGAGTTGAGCGGCGGCAGCGGGTACATGCGCATGGGAAGCTCCGGCAAGGCGACGAAGAGAGAGCCAGGATACGTGATCCCGCCGCCGCGAACGCCCCTCGCGGATCACGGGGCGTGGATGGCACCGAGGAGGGGATGCCGTGGTGCGACAATCCACCTCATCCCCCGGCGAGTCGCCGCGGAACTTTTTGGTTACCATCCGAGACGTGTGGGTAACACATGACTTTTCCTGCCCACCGCCATCGCGTGGATGACGATGATCCGACTCACTCGAACCCGCAGCGCCTACCGTCGCCTGGCCGCCAGTCTGGCGCTGTTGGCGATGATGATGCTGTTCCTGGGGCCGCTGATCTCGCAGATCCAGGCGTCGGAGTCGTCTCATTCGTCGATGCGAATGGCGGCGATGCCCGGCATGTCGATGGCGTCCATGCACGCCCGCGATACACCGGAGCGCGCCGTCTTCGCCTGGCACGATCAGTGCGGCTACTGCTCGCTGTGGCAGCACTTCCCCACCGCCCATAGCGACGTTCCCGCCGTTGTCCGCAGCGTCCTCAAGCCCGCCGGTGGTCGTTTCGAATCGCCGCGCCCCGCAGCCTCGAGCGACCACCTGTGGTTCGAAGGCCGCCCCCGCGCCCCACCCGCGTTCTCCTGATTCGCACTCTCATCCTGTTCATCCGGCTTCCGCTTCCGGCGGTGGTGCTGCCCGCCCGTGCGGCCGGATCACACTCGAATCGCATTCAAGGGAACTTCATGTCCACCACTACGAACGGCCCCCGCTGGGGTGCCGCACAGACAGCCGCGCCTGGCCGCAGCCTTCCCCCGCGCCAAGCGTTGGCAGCCGCAGTCACGTTGGCAAGCGCCGCGTTCGCCACGCCGAGCCTGGCGCAGACGATGAGCCACGACCATGACGATCACGTCGCGAGCCATCACGACACACTGGTCGTGACCGCCGTCCCGCTCAGCTCGCCGATCACGGTAGAGACGGACCCACGCCAACCTCGCCAACCCATGCCGGCGAGTGATGGCGCCGACTATCTGAAGACCATTCCGGGCTTCGCCTCGATTCGCAACGGCGGCACCAATGGTGACCCGGTGTTTCGGGGGATGTTCGGCTCGCGGATCAAGATCCTGACCGATGGCAGTGAGATGCTCGGCGCCTGCCCGTTTCGCATGGATGCCCCCACCTCCTATATCTCCCCGGAGGCCTACGACAGCCTGGTCGTGACCAAGGGGCCGCAGTCGGTGCTATGGGGGCCCGGTGCCTCAGCCGCTACCGTGCGCTTCGACCGCGGGCCCGAGTCGTTCGACGCCCCCGGCACGCGGGTCGATGGCAGCGTGATGCTGGGCACCTATGGCCGCTTCGATCGACGCATCGACGCCGCCGCGGGTAACGAAGCGGGCTACGTTCGCCTGATCGGCAACGAATCGGAAGCCAACGACTACAAGGATGGCAACGGCGATACGGTGCCGTCGAAATGGGACAAGTGGAATGGCGATATCGCCCTCGGCCTGACGCCGGACGACGACACCTGGCTGGAGGTCACCGCCGGTCGTGGCAATGGCGAGGCGCGCTACGCCGGTCGTGGCATGGACGGCAGTCGATTCCTGCGGGAGACGGCAGGCGTTCGCTTTGAAAAGCGCAATATCAGTGAACACTGGCGCAAACTCGAACTGCAGGCGAATTACGCCTACGCCGACCACATCATGGACAACTTCACGCTGCGCGATCCTTCAGGCGGCATGGACATGAGCGACGGCATGGCGATGCGGCTGGATCGCCGCACGCGCAGCACCCGCGTCGCCTCGACCTGGGAGTGGAGCGACTTCAGCTGGATCGCCGGGGTCGACGCCCAGCAGCAGATTCATCGCAATCGCGACGGCGACCACTGGGGCAGCGACTACGAACAGATCCAGTACGGCCTGTTCAACCAGCTGACCTGGTACGCCAGCGACCGCGACCGGGTCATCGCCGGCGCACGTCTGGATCGCTACCACGTCGACGACCATAACGACGATACCGCCACCGCGGGCGATACCCGGCGCACGACGCTGCCCAGCGGCTTCGTGCGCTACGAGCAGGATCTCGCCTCGGCGCCGGTCACCTGGTACGCCGGCGTGGGTCACGTGCAGCGCTTCCCGGATTACTGGGAACTCAAGCCCGGGCTCGACGGCCCCGACGGCAGCCCGAACGCCTTCGCCGGTGTCAAACCGGAGAAGACCACGCAGCTCGACGTCGGCGCCCAATACCGTGGCGAACGCACCCGCGCCTGGGTCTCCGGCTATCTTGGCTACGTCGAGGATTTCATCCTCTTCGACTACGACGGGGCCAACACCCAGGTCCGCAACGTCGACGCCAACATTGCCGGGGCGGAACTCGGCGCCGCCTACGATTTCAGCGACAACTGGACCGGCGAAGCGAGCCTGGCCTATGCCTGGGGCCGCAATGCGACCGATGACCAGCCGTTGCCGCAGATTCCCCCGCTGGAGTCGCGCTTCAGCCTCACCTACGAGCGCGATGACTACTCGGTCGGCGCCCTCTGGCGGCTGGTCGCGCCCCAGCATCGAATCGCGCTGAACCAGGGCAATGTCGTCGGCCAGGATCTCGGTGACTCGGCAGGTTTCGGCGTCTTCTCGCTCAATGGCGCCTACCGTTTCAACCCCAACTTCACCCTCAGCAGCGGTATCGACAACGTCTTCGACAACACCTACAGCGAACACCTCAACCTCGCGGGCAACGCCGGTTTCGGGTATCCGGGTAACACTCGGGTCAACGATCCGGGCCGAATGGTCTGGGCCAAGCTAGATTTTCATTTCTGAGGCGGCTTCATCGCCACTCGACATACCACCAGCCGCCCCAGTGGGGGCGGCCACTCAAGGAAACCGACCCATGAAACGTCATATGAATCTACGCCAGTCACTCTCCCTGATCGCGACTCTGGGGGCACTTGCCTTCAGCCATCAAGCGCTCGCGCATGCGCATCTCGAGGCCGCGATCCCCGCCGAGGGCGCGGATGTCACGGCGCCGGAGCGCCTGACGCTCACCTTCACCGAGGGCCTGGAGCTGGCTTTCAGCGGTCTCGAATTGAACGGCAGTGATGGCTCTGCCGTCGAGCTGGGCAAGGCCACCCTGGCAGACGATGGCACGACCCTGACCGCCCCGGTCGAGACCGCGCTCGAGCCCGGCCGTTACCAGGTCACATGGCATGTCCTCTCCGTCGATGGTCACAAGACCGAGGGCGATTACGCGTTCAGCGTGACACCGTGACCGAACCCGGCACGGCGCTGTTGATGAGCCGCTTCGCGTTCGACGCGGCGGCTCTATTTCTGTGGGGGTCCAGCGCCTATCTGTTGTCGATGCCTCCCTCCGAGCTGCGCGACTGGCTCTGGCAACGCTTGAGTGGCGCACGCTGGTGCGCCATCGGCACGGCCACGGTCGTGACGCTCGCCAGCCTGCCGCTGCGTACCGCCGAGCTGTCGGGCAGCTGGTCCGCGATGCGAGATACGGCACTGCTGGCGCGGGTCGCCACGCAAACCACCCTCGGCAGCGCCTGGCTCTGCCAGATGATCGCGGTGGCGCTGCTGCTCGCCACCTCGCTACCGCCTCGCCGCTGCCGCGCGCCGGCGGTGGCATTGAGCAGTGCGCTGATGCTGGGCAGCCTGACGCTATCGGGGCACGCGGCGATGCACGCCGGCGCGCTCGGCTGGCTGCACCAGGGCAATGACTGGCTGCATCTGCTGGCCGGCGGTTTCTGGTTCGGCGCGTTACTGCCGGTCTTGCTGCTGCTGGGCCAGCTTGGCACTCGCGGCGCCCAGAGGCCCGCCGCCCTGGCGCTGACCCGCTTCTCGCAGTGGGGGCATGTCGCGGTGGCCATGGTCCTGCTGTCGGGGGCGGTGAATACCGGGCTGATCGTCGGTGACTGGCCCGACGACTGGTCGATGACCTACCAACGACTGCTGGGCATCAAGGTGGCCCTGGTCCTCGTCATGGTGCTGGTGGCGCTCTACAACCGCTATCGCCTGGTCCCTCGGCTCGCCGCCACGCCCGGCGCACTGATCCGGCTGAAGCGTGCCACGCTGCTCGAACTGACCGTGGCGACGGCGGTCATTGCCCTGGTGGCGGCCTTCGGCATGATGCAGCCCCGCTGAGGCGACGAAGCGGCTCAGGAGACGTGATCCCGCCGCCGGGGGAGCGAGTCTTGATCGCGAATGAAGTCGATGAAGGCGCGCAGGGGGGCAGGTACCAGCCGGCGATCCGAGTAGTAGAGATAAGGGCCGGGGAAGCGTAGCCACCAGGGCTCGAGAACCGCGACCAGCTCACCGCTGGCCAGGTACGGTTGGAGCCACTGCTCGAACAGCATGATCAGGCCGACGCCTTGCAACGCCGCCTCGACGCCAAGATCCACACCGCCGCCGATGCTGATCGTCAAAGGGCCGGTGGGCTCGATGCGAATCGCCTCCTCGCCGCGCTCGAACTCCCATGCCGGCCGGTTGCCGTTGGTGAAACGGCCACGGATACAGGCATGCTGCAGCAGCTCGCGGGGATGCGTGGGGGTGCCATGACGCGCCAGGTAATCGGGCGAGGCGGCCAGCGCAAAACGCTGCTCGCGCGGGCCGATGGGCACGGCGATCATGTCCTGCTCGAGCAGTTCGTCGTAGCGGATGCCAGCATCGAAGCCCGCCGCCAGCGTATCCGTCGCCGCACTGTCGGCGGTGACCTCCACGCGGATCTCCGGGTAGGCCTTGAGGAAATCGGGCAGGATCGATGGCAGGATCAGCCGCGCCGCACTGACCGGGACATTGAGGCGTAGCGTGCCGGCGGGGCGATCCCGAAAGCCGTTGATCGCATCCAGCGCGTTTTCGACCTCCTCGACCGCTGGCGCCAGCCGCGCGACCAGGGCAGCGCCGGCCTCGGTCAGCGTCACCGCCCGCGTGGTGCGATGAAACAGCCGAATGCCCAGCGCCGTCTCGGCACGCCGCACCGCATCGCTCAAGCGCGACGCACTGCTACCGCTCAGCCGCGCCGCTTCCCGAAACCCCTTGGCTCTGGCCACGGCCAGCACGACCTGAAGATCACCGAGATCGGCACTCATTGTGCATTTCTCCGCACACCTTGTATGGATTGAGGACAATAGTCGCACAGCACTGACGCGCCTACCATGAGGGGACATCGGGGCATCTGACGCCCCGACCTCGACACAGGAGTGAACGCATGTCCCTCATCGACAAGGCTGGCACCTACCCACTCGGCAACCGACGGGTCAAACGACTGGGCTATGGGGCGATGCAGCTCGCCGGCCCCGGCGTGTTCGGTCCGCCCAAGGATCCGGCGCGGGCGTTGCAGGTCCTCGAGGCGGCCATCGCCGCCGGTATCGACCACATCGACACCTCGGATTTCTACGGCCCGCACATCACCAATCAGCTCATCAAGCAGGCATTGCACCCCTATCCGAGCGATCTCTGCCTCGTCACCAAGGTCAGTGCCCGGCGCGATGACACCGGCGCCTGGCTGCCCGCCCTCTCGCCCACCGAGCTGACCCAGGCTGTGGAAGACAACCTGCGCAATCTGGGGCTCGAGCAGATGGAGGTCGTCAACCTGCGCAGCATGCTGGATGTGCATGGGCCGGCGGAGGGCTCGCTGGAGGCCCCGATGACGACACTGGCGGAACTTCGCGAGCGCGGCCTGATCAAGCATATCGGCCTGAGCAATGTCACGCCGACCCAGGTGGCCGACGGACAGAAGATCGTGCCCATCGTCTGCGTGCAGAACCAGTTCAACCTGGCCAACCGCGCCGACGATGCGCTGATCGATCAGCTGGCCGCGGAGGGCATTCCCTACGTGCCGTTCTTCCCGCTGGGCGGATTCACCCCACTCCAGTCGCAGACGCTCACCGAGGTCGCGGCGACGCTCGACGCCACCCCGATGCAGGTAGCACTGGCCTGGCTGCTGGCTCGCTCACCCAACATCCTGCTGATCCCCGGGACTTCGTCTCTCGATCATCTGCAGCAGAATATCCAGGCGGCAGCGCTGGAGATTCCCGCGGCGCAGATGGCACGGCTGGACCGCATCGGCGACTGATTCATCGGTTCGCCCGTGAGACCCTCATGGCGGCGTCACGCGGTAACCGAAGGGTGTACCCATCGGCTCGAACGATATGTTATAAAATAACATTTCCAACCGTCGACGAGCACTCATGAATCTCACCGTACCGCCGCTACCGGATGTCGCCGCTGGGCGCGAACCGGAACCGTCCCAGGGCGCGCCATACCGAGCCCTGCAACGTGTCGGCATGCAGGGCATCGCCACCCGCCTGCAATGGGCGGACGGCGCTCGACTGCCGGCCACCGCCGATGTCAGTGTCGATCTCGCGACGGGCCAGCGCGGTATCCACATGTCGCGCCTCTACCGCCTGCTCGACCGTCTGGACGAATCGCCAGTGACGCCGGAGCGGCTGGACGCCCTGGGCCACGCCCTGCTGGATAGCCAGCAGGACACCAGCCAGCGCCTCTACCTGGCGCTGCGCTTCGCGCTGCCGCTGCGCCGCCGTGCCCTGCTCAGTGACGCCAGCGGCTGGCGTCACTACCCGCTCACGCTGACCCTCGAGGGCAGCCACGAGGGGCTGACCCAGACCCTGACACTCGAACTCGACTACTCATCCACCTGCCCCTGCTCGACCGCGCTGGCCCGCCACGCCATGTCCCGCGACTGGCGCCACTGGGCCGAAGAGCAGAACACCGAGACCCTCGACGCCGAGGCGGTGGCCGAGTGGATCGAGCACAGCGGCAGCTTCCCCACGCCCCACAGCCAGCGCAGCCGGGCGGTGATCGCCCTGCGTCTGACCGCAGATGCCGCCTACGCCCCGGAGGCACGCCTGGACGCCTTCGAACAGACCCTGCAGACGCCGGTGCAGACCCTGGTCAAGCGTGTCGATGAGCAGGCCTTCGCCGAACGCAACGGCGCCAATCTGATGTTCTGCGAGGATGCCGCGCGGCGGCTGGCGGCGCAGTGCGAGGCCCAGGCCGGCGTCGCCGGCTACCGCGTCGACATCACCCACGCCGAGAGTCTGCACGCCCACGACGCAGTGGCCCGGGCCGAGCGCGACTTCGAGGTGCGCTGAGACGTGCCGCCGGCGTGCCCTGCCCGGCCCTCGCCCGCGTCCATTCGTCGAAGCTAGCCGATGGTCTGACGGTCGCCACGCCGCTGCCCCCATAGAGTGTGATCAGACAACCTGTTCACGCAGACGCTGCCTCCGACCCGCGCCATGGCGCGGGCGAAAGGGCGCACGCAGCGGGGTAAGCCATGAGTCGTTATCAGGACGAGTACCGAGCCTCCCTCGAGGACCCGGAAACCTTCTGGATGCGCCAGGCCCGGCACATTCCCTGGTCCACCCCGCCGACCCGGGCGCTCGAGGTCGATGCCGGCGGCCATGCGCGCTGGTTCGGTGATGGCGAGCTCAACCTGTGTCACGCCGCTCTCGATCATCATATCGAGCAGGGCCACGGCGAGCGCATTGCGCTCTACTGGGACTCACCGCTCAGCGGCCAGCAACGCCGCTACACCTACCGGGAGCTGCGCGATGCCACCGCCCGCTGCGCCGGCGCCCTGCGCGAGCTGGGTGTGGCGCCGGGTGAGCGCGTGGTGATCTACCTGCCGATGGTGCCGGAAGCGCTGATCGCGATGCTCGCCTGCGCGCGTCTCGGCGCCATCCACTCGGTGGTGTTCGGCGGCTTCGCCGCGCGCGAACTGGCAGCGCGGATCGAGGACGCCAAGCCCAGGGTGGTAGTGGCGGCCTCCTGCGGGCTCGAACCCGGTCGCGTGGTGGCCTATCAGCCGATCGTGCGCGAAGCGCTGTCGCGCAGCGCCCATGCGGTGGACCACTGCGTCTATCTGCAGCGCGACGCCTGCCGCGTCGAGCTCGGCCCCGGCGAGGTCGAGTGGGAGACGCTGATGGCCGCCGCCGAGCCCGCCGCCTGCGTTCCGGTCAAGGCCACCGACCCGCTCTACATCCTCTACACCTCCGGCACCACCGGCCGTCCCAAGGGCGTGGTCCGCGATACCGGCGGCTACGCCGTGGCGCTGCACTACTCGATGGAGACGATCTACGACATCGCCCCGGGTGAGGTGTTCTTCTCCGCCTCCGATGTGGGCTGGGTGGTGGGCCACTCCTACATCGTCTATGGCCCGCTGCTGCGCGGCGCCAGCACGGTGGTCTACGAGGGCAAGCCGGTACGCACCCCCGATGCCGGTGCCTTCTGGCGGGTGATCGAAGAGTACCGAGTGAAGAGCTTCTTCACCGCCCCGACGGCCTTCCGTGCGATCAAGAAGGAGGACCCCGACGCGCGGCTGAAAGAGGGCTACGACCTCTCCAGCCTGCGCTCGCTGTTTCTGGCCGGGGAGCGTCTCGACCCGCCCACCTACCACTGGCTCAAGGCGCATCTCGACGTGCCCGTCGTCGACCACTGGTGGCAGACCGAGACCGGCTGGGCGATCGCCGCCAATCCGCTGGGGCTCGACCCGGTGCCCACCCGCGCCGGCTCCGCCACCTTTCCGGTGCCGGGCTACGATGTGCGCATCCTCGACCGCCACGGCGAGGAGGTGGGTGCGCTGACCGAGGGCAGCGTGGTGATCAAGCAGCCGCTGCCGCCGGGCTGCCTCGCCGGTATCTGGGGCGACCCCGAGCGCCTGCACTCGGCCTATCTGGCGACCTACCCGGGCTACTACCTCACCGGCGACGGCGGCTATATCGACGACGAGGGCTATCTGTTCGTGATGGGGCGTACCGACGACGTGATCAACGTCGCCGGCCACCGGCTCTCCACCGGTGAGATGGAGGAGGTGCTGGGGTCTCACCCGGCGGTGGCCGAGTGCGCGGTGATCGGCGCCCAGGATACGCTCAAGGGCCAGCAGCCGGTGGGGCTGGTGATCCCCAAGGATGGCTTCGACGGCGACGACGCGACGCTGGCGCAGGAACTCGTCGCCCTGGTGCGGGAACGGATCGGCCCGGTGGCGAGCTTCAAGCAGGTGCGGGTGGTGGCGCGTCTGCCCAAGACCCGCTCGGGCAAGATCCTGCGCCGCGCGCTGCGCCAGATCGCCGACGGCGAGACCTTCGACGTGCCCGCCACCATCGACGATCCGACCAGCCTGGAGGATGCCCGCGAGGCGATTGCCAATCTGCGCGGAAGCGAGGCCACGGAGAAGGACGATTGAGCCGGCTCGCCGTTCAGGACGACGCCGACTGAGGTCCGAAAAGCGTGTTGAGCGGCAGGTGGGACTTCGAGAAAGGTGACTTGATGACCACGTAGTTGAAGTACTTCTCGATCCCCACGTCCTGTTCGACCAGCCCTTCGATGAGCGCCTGGTACTCGGCGATGCCACGCGTCACGAACTTGAGCAGATAGTCGAACCCGCCCGACATCAGATGGCACTCCAGGCAGTCGTCGATCTTCTCGACCGCCTGCTGAAAACGGTCGAAGTCGATCTGCCGATGATGGGAGAGCGTCACCTCGGTGAATACCGTCAATATCTCGTCGAATTTCGCCAGGTCGATCAGCGCCGAATAGCCGGTAATGTAGCCCGCCGCCTGCAGCTTCTTGACCCGCATCAGGCAGGGACTGGGCGATAAATGAACCAGTTCGGCCAGCTCGACGTTGGGGATGCGGCCATTTTTCTGCAGCTCGGTCAGGATCCTCAGATCGGTACGATCCAGCTTCATTCTTGTCTCCCCAAAAGTCGGCTATCTCGCGGCGGGGCCTTGATGACATGCGCTGACGGGCCCGGCGTATCGATGTCGATTCGCGCCGCTGCCTGACACGACCGGGCAAAAGATTCACGCCCGTAACTTGCCCCCCGGGTCACGATATTGAAAACTGCAGAGCGATGGAAATACCACCCGCCAGGCGGCACAGGCGTGCCACCCGCACCGCGGCGACACCAACGGGAGGCGGCCAAAGGCCCGTTCACACTGTACGCCGCAACCCGCAGGGAAGGGCCCTGGATTAGACTCATGACATCACCCAAACTCGATCGCCTCGATGTCGCCATCCTCACCGAGCTGCAGCGCGACGGACGCATCACCAATGCCCAGCTCGCGGATCGTGTGGGGCTGTCGCCCTCCCCCTGTCTGTCCCGGGTCAAGCGGCTGCAGCAGGCTGGCTACATCGAGAGCTACCATGCGCGTCTCAATCTGGCCCGGCTCGGCCCGTCGATGACCCTGTTCGTGGAGATTACGCTGAGCAACCACCGTCGCGACAGCTTCCAGCGCTTCGAGGCGGCCATGGCGGACACCCCCGAGGTGATGGAGTGCCACCTGGTCTCCGGCGGTTACGACTATCTGCTGCGCATGCTCGTGCCGCGACTCTCCGAGTTCCAGCGGCTGATGGAGCGATGGTTGGCGCAGGACGTGGGGATCGCGCGCTACTTCAGCTACGTGGTGATGAAGACGCCGCTGCACCGAGCCGAAGTCCCGCTGGGCCCGTTGACCGGGGACGATAACCACGGCGAAACGTGACGCCTGGACGCCCTCAACCGAGCGTATGCGCGGCCAGGCCGAAGGTACGGACCGACCCGTCACCGCCTCTCTGCTTGCCCAGGCGCATCTGGGTGACGGTGTCGAAGGCGTCGAGCCCCGCAGCGTCGAGAAACGCGAAGAACGTCGGGCTGTCACAGGCGGTATCGATACGCAGGAACTGCCCCCGGTGGCGGGTGACGAGCGGCGCGATCAGCGCCATCGCCATCGCTTCGTCCTCCGCCACCACCGGGCCTATCACGCGCCCGCGGCCGAAGTCGCGAATCAGCGCGAACCCCGCCGGCACGCCGTCGCGAAGAGCCACCGTGCCCTCGCTGACGGCGAAGAGCGCCTCCAGCACCGCGCGGCGCTCGGCCCCGAAAGCCACCTGATCGAGCGCTGGCAGCGCCGCCAGATCCGACGCCTGCAGCGTACGTACCGGGCACGTCGGCCCGCCCTCGGGCAGCGGCCCCTCGCCCACCATGCCCTGGCGCTGATGGACCGTCGCCACCGGCACGAAGCCGGCACTTTCATACAGGCGGTAGGCCGCTCGCGTCGCGTTCAAGCGCAGATCGCGGCCGCCGCAATCCGCCAGGATCCGATCCAGCAGCCAGCGCCCCGCCCCGAAGGTCTGGAGCCTCGGGGCGGTGATCATCATGCCGAGCATGGCGAAATCCTCGCCCATCTCGAAGTACATGCCGGAAGCCAGCACGCGCTCGATCTCGTCCAGCGCCAGATACCCCCGTCCCAGCGACATCAGCAGCCTCAGATCCCGGCTCCGGTGGGGCCAGGCAACACTGACGGCGAGCTGATGGAGATGGTGGAGATCACCGCTCTCCAGCGGCCGGGCCGCACTCACGAATGCATCCACTCTCTGTGTCGTGGCAATATCGGTAGGGTTCATGCCTCCTCCTGGAATACCCGGTCCGAGGAAACGATGTCCGTGGACGCCTTCGGGCCCGATGCCCGCGGCAGGTCATCGCCATCGCTCATATCGAAACAGTCTAACGGCGGCCCTTCCCGGCCACCGCACCTTTTCGCCACCCTCTGCCGTTCCGCCACCTGCGCCACCCCGGCGCAGTGGCATCTGCGCTGAAGTCTGTCAATTCGGCAGAGAGCACCGCCGGCGCGGCTACTGAATCATGCCCTCTGCCCCGGCGAGGTTCAGGCCGGGGTCCCCTCCGCCATGGCCAGCGGGTGGTGCTCCAGCCAGCCGGGGCGCAGCTCTGGTACCGAGCCGATCAGCTTGCGCGTGTAGTCATGGCGCGGTGCCTCGAGTACCGTCTCGCAGCTCCCGAACTCCACGCACTCACCGTGGTAGAGCACCATGACGTCGTCGCACAGCGCGCGCACCGTCGAGATATCGTGGCTGATGAACAGATAGGCGACGCCCAGCTCCTGACGCAGCTCCGCCAGCAGTTCGAGAATCGCCGCACCGACCACGGTGTCCAGGGCCGAGGTCACCTCGTCGCAGAGAATCAGATCCGGCTTGGCCGCCAGGCAGCGCGCGAGATTGACGCGCTGCTTCTGCCCCCCGGAGAGCTCGCCGGGCTTGCGCTCCAGCAGGCTGGTAGGCAGCTTGACCAGTGCCATGAGTTCATCGATGCGCCGCCGCCGCTCGGCGCGGTCCAGATGGAAATAGGTCTCCAGCGGCCGGCCGAGGAGTCGGCGTACCGAATGGGCCGGATTGAGCGCGTTGTCGGCACTCTGGAAGGCCATCTGGATGCGCCGGAACTGATCCGGCGTGCGCCCGCGCAGGGTCGGTGGCAGTGGCGTGCCATCGAACTGAACGCTGCCATGGCAGGGGGCGATCAGCCCGGCGATCGCTCGGGCCAGGGTCGATTTACCGGAGCCCGACTCACCGATGACGCCGATGGAGCGACCCGCGGAGAGCGTGAGATCGATCCCGCGCAGCACCTTGTCCGAGGGCTCGCCGTCACGGTTCAGCTTGCCGTAGCCCACATCGAGCTGCGCGATCTCCAGCAGCGGCTGCCCCGTGGCGACCGGCATCGAGTCGGCCAGGCGCACCGGCCGAGTCGCCGCCAGCAGGCTCCGGGTGTAGGCATGCCGCGGCCGCTCGAGAATCTCCTCGATCCGGCCCTGCTCCTGCTCGCAGCCCCCATTGAGCACCAGCACCTGGTCGGCCATCTGGGCGACCACGGCGAGATCGTGGGAGACGTAGATCGCCGTCGTGCCGCGCTCACGCATGACCCGCTTGAACGCGAGCAGCACCTCGACCTGGGTGGTCACGTCCAGCGCCGTGGTCGGCTCGTCCAGAATCACCAGGGCCGGATCGGTGAGCAGCGCCATCGCCGCCATCACGCGCTGCAACTGCCCGCCCGAGACCTGATGGGGGTAGCGCTCGCCGATATGCTCGGGGTCGGGCAGCGCCAGATCCCGGAACAGACCGATGGCCTTGTCCCGGGCGCTGCGGCGATCCATCACCTGGTGCAGCAGCGCCGCCTCGATCACCTGATCCATCAGCGAACGCGAGGGGTTGAACGCCGCCGCCGCGCTCTGGGCGATATAGGCCACGCGGTGTCCGCGCAGGGCCCTTGTTGCCACCGGCGAGAGCGACAGCACCTCGGTCTCGCCCAGGCGCACGCTGCCCCCGGCGATTCGGCATCCGCGTCTGGCGTACCCCAGCATGGCCAGGGCGATGGTGGTCTTGCCCGACCCGGACTCGCCGATCAGCGCCAGCACTTCGCCCGGTGCGAGCGAGAAACCGATCCGGCTGACGATGCTGCGTTCTTCCCCGCCGTCGGGGGTGGCGACGATCTCGAGGTCGCGCACGATGAGCGATTCACCTTGCATGGGTCACTCCTTCTGCGTCGCACGGCTGGTGGAGAGGCTATCGATCAGCAGGTTGGCGCCGATCGTCAGCGTGCCGATGGCCAGCGCCGGCGCGATGACCGCGACCGCGCCCTGACTCAGGCCGCTGATGTTCTCGCGCACCAGCGACCCGAGATCCGCCGCCGGCGGCTGCACGCCCAGCCCGAGAAAACTCATGCCGCTGAGCAGCAGCACGATGAACACGAAGCGCATTCCCATGTCGGTCAGCACCGACTGGATCATGTTGGGAAAGATCTCGCGGGCGGCGATGTAGAGGCGTCCCTCGCCCCGGGTGTGGGCCACCTGAACGTACTCCATCGTGGCCAGATTGGTGGCCAGGCTGTGGGCGATCCGAAAGGCCCCGGGGGCATAGCTCAACACGGTGGCCGTGATCAGCAGCGGGATCGAGGCACCGAAGGCCGACACCATCACCAGCGCCATCATCTTGCTGGGGATCGAGATCAGGGTGTCGAATACCCGGCGCACGCCCTCCTCCAGCCACCTCGGCAGCAGCACCGAGAGCATGCCGAAGCCGGCACCGATCAGGCTGGCGAGACAGGCGGCGACCAGGGCGAGACCCACGGTGTAGCGGGCACCGGTCAGGATCCGGCTGAGCATGTCGCGGCCCATGTAGTCGGTGCCCAGCGGGTAGGCGGCGCTCATCCCGCCGAAGATCTGGTCGGAGACGAATGCCCCCATGGGATGGGGGGCCAGCAGCGGCCCGAACAGCGCCACCAGAATCCAGAAACCGAACACGCCGAGCCCGATCCAGCGGGTCAGCTGGAGCCGGCGGCGATTGCGACGCAGCGGGGCGCCGACGGGCAAGTGGCTACCGTGGCGCAGCCGCCGAACGGTATTGGCCTTGGGATGCGTCATCGTCTTGAGCGAGTTCATCGGTTACGCAGCCTCGGGTTGGAGAGAATCGCGCAGATATCGGCCAGCATGACCAGCACCAGATAGGTGCCGCAGAACAGCATGGCGCAGGCCTGTACCAGCGAGAGGTCGCGATTGGATACCGCGTCCACCATCAGGCTGGCGATCCCCGGATAGTTGAAGATGGTCTCGACGATGATGACGCCGCCGAGCAGATAGGAGAGGCTCAGCGCGACGGCGTTGGCGATCGGCCCGACCGCATTGGGCAGAGCGTGACGCATGACCCGGCGGATCGGCGGCACGCCCTTGAGCTGCGCCATCTCGACGTAGGGGCTATCGAGCTGATCGATCAGCGCCGCCCTTGTCATCCGGGCCATCTGCGCGATGAGTACACAGCAGAGTGTCAGCACCGGCATGGCGTAGATCTTCATGGCGTCGCCCAGCGAATCGACCGTGGAGACATAGGAGAGTGCGGGCAGCCAGTTGAGCTTGACCGCGAAAATCAGCACCGCCAGCGTGGCCACCAGGAACTCCGGCACCGCGACCATCGACAGAGTCACCAGATTGAGCAGGCGATCGATCAGGCCGCCGCGGCCCATCGCCGCCACCACGCCCATGGTGATGGCGATGGGCACCGAGACGATGGTGGTGATGCCGGCGAGGATGAGCGAGTTGGGCAGACGGTCGTTGATCAGTTGCGCGACTGCCATGCCGTTGCTCGCCGACTGACCGAGGTCGCCGGTGACGAAACCGGAGAGCCAGTGCCAGTAACGCAGGATGGCCGGCTGATTGAGCCCCAGCTGCTCTCTCAGTGCTGCGACCTGCTCGGGCGTGGCGAACTGGCCCAGAATCTGCTGAGCGGTGTCGCCGGGCAGCAGCGAGGTGATGGCGAAGATCACCAGCGAGACCAGGAACAGGGTCAGCAGACTGGCGCCCAGCCGTCCGGCCACGAGTCCAAATAGCGTGTTGCGCATGGGTCGTCTCCGACTCGAGCGCCCCGCTCGCGCCCCACCCGCCCCAGGGCGAGGTCGGCGACGCGCGGGGCTTGCGTTGACGTACGAATCCCGGCTCAGCCCTTCCACCAGACGTATTCGGCGAACATGTAGCCCATGAAGGAGCCCAGCGGCACGGTGCGATCCATGCCGCCGATCCGCGAGTCATAGCCCTCGGTATCGCTGAGGAAGACGGGAATCCCGATCCCGCCCTCGTTGTGGATCAAGGTCTGCATGTCGGCGTACATCTGCTTGCGCTTGGCTTCGTCGGGCTCGCCCCGCGCTGCGATGACCAGTTGGTCGAAGTGCGGGTTCTTCCATCCCGACTCGTTCCACGCGGCGCTCGACAGGAAGAACTGGGAGAGCAGGATATTGGCGGTCGGTCGCGGGTTGATGTTGCCGAAGCCCAGGGGGTGCTTCATCCAGTGATTCGACCAGTAGCCGTCCGCCGGTACCCGGTTGATGTTGAGCTTGAGACCGGCGGCCGCCGCCGACTGCTGGAGCAGCACCGCCATATCCTCGGAGTAGTTGGCCGCGGGGGAGGCGACGATCGGCACGGTGGCACCGGCGACCCCGGCTTTCTGGAGCAGGGAGGCGGCGCGCTCGGGGTCGTACTCCCGCTGGGGCAGACCGTCGAAGTAGTAGGGCGTTCCCGGCGGGATGGGCTGGTCGTTGGCGATCTCGCCGTAGCCACGCAGCGCCACGCGCTTGATCTGCTCGCGGTCGAAGAGATACTTCATCGCCTCGCGGAACGCTGGCCGACTCGTCGGCTGCTGGTCGAAGCGCATGACCAGATCGGTGTAGTTGCCGGAGTTGGTCGCCTTGAGCACGGCGCTCTGGCTCTGCTTGACCCGCTCCGCGGCGTTGCCGCCGAGGTTGTTGATCATCTGGACGTCGCCGGAGAGCAGCGCATTGACCCGGGAGGATTCATCGCTGATGCCGACCAGCTCGATGGCGTCCAGATACGGATACCCAGAGCGCCAGTAGTTCTCGTTACGCACACCGACAGAGCGCACCCCGGGCGAGAACTCCTGACAGCGGAACGCGCCGGTGCCGTTGCCTTTCGAGAAGTCCTGGGTGCCATCGGCCACGATGACCAGATGCGAGACGGCAAGAATCGAGGGCAGTTCGATATTGGGCGAAGAGAGGTTGAACTCGACCCGGCGCTGATCGAGAGCCCGGATGCTGTCGATCTGCTCGACCATCGACAGCACCTTGGAGCCGACCGCGGGGTCCTTGTGGCGCATGATCGAGTAGATCACGTCCTGGGGGGTGAGCGCCTTGCCATCGTGGAAGGTCACCCCCTGGCGCAAAACGAAGACCCAGCGGCTGCCGCTGTCGGTGGTCTCGAAGCTCTCGGCCAGACACGGCTGCGGGCGCAGGTCCGGGTCGAACTGGGTCAGGCCGTTGTAGAACATGAAGGCGCGGCAGTAGTCGATCGCCGTCGCCCCCAGTGCCGGATCGAGAGAATCCTTGGTCGAGGAGGAGTGGGCAGCGACACGGATACGCCCGCCGCGCTGCGGGGTCGCCTCGCCCCCGGCCGCGAAGGCCGGCGACAAGCCGGGCACCCCGCCCATGCCCATGGCCAGCACCCCGGCCGCGCCGAGCAGTTTCATGGCATCGCGGCGGGACAGACCGCGCTGCATGGCCCGGTAGATCTGAAGACTCTCCTGGGGAGACGTCAGCTTGTCGCTATTGTTGTCGTGACGGTTGTCGCGACTGTTGTCATGACGCGTCATAAGCCTTCTCCTAGATCGACTGACATTGTTATGGAACTCGGATACAGCGCTTACTGAAGCAGGGTTTCTCCTCGACCGGGCGCACGGCTCAATGCCACCGGTCCTGCAGCCGATACCAGCCGCCGACGAGGGGTAGAAACCAGGGTTTGCCGAAGTGGCCGGGGATCGCCGGCCAGTGACGCTCCTGCCAGGGGTAGGCGTGCCGCTGGCCCAGCATCGCCTCGGCGAGGCGTTGGCCCATATGGACCGACATCTGGACACCGTGGCCGCTGTAGCCCATGACGTAGTACATCCCGTCGTGGCGACCCGCATGCGGCAGGCGGTCGCGACTCATGTCGACCAGCCCGCCCCAGCAGTAGTCGATATCGATACCGGCCAGTGAAGGAAAGGCGTGACCCAAGCCCCGACGCAGGATCTCTCCGCTCTTGGTGTCCGATTTGCCGCCCGACATCGCGAACCGGGCACGTCCGCCGAACAGCAACCGGTTATCGGGGGTCAGGCGAAAGTAGTGGCCGACGATGCGGCTGGTGACGTAGGCGCGCCGCTGGGGTAACAGCGCCCGGCACTGCGCCTCGCTCAGCGGGGCGGTGACCACGATGAAGCTGCCCACCGGCGCCAGCCGACGGCGAAACCAGCCGAGCGGCCCCTGGCGCGAGGCCCCCGTCGCCAGCAGCACGTTGTCTGCCTGCAGGGTGCCGGCCGGGGTGGTGACCCGGTAGCCCCCCGCCTGGCGGGCGACGCCGCGCATCGGCGTGTGCTCGAACAGCTGCGCACCGTGGGCCACGGCCGCCTCGGCCAGCCCTATCCCGAAGCGCCCCATGTGCATCTGCCCGCCGTTTTTCTGCAGCAGGCCGCCGTGGAAGAGCGGCGAGTCGACCTCATGGCGGATCATGTCCCGGGGAATCAGTTCGACCTCCGGGTCGACGTCACGCGCGATTGCCTCGGCGCTGCGTGCGAGCTTGGCGTAGTGCTCGGGCTTGGCGGCCAGCTTGAGCTTGCCGTGGTGACGGTAGTCGCACTCGATCCGCTCCTCCGCGATCACCTGGCGCACGCTCGCCACCGCCTCGGCGTAGTGGCGGTAGTGGCTCCGCGCCCGCTCGCGACCGAGCTGCTCGACCAGGCTGGCGTAGTCCTGGGCGACACCGGTATTGCACTGGCCACCATTGCGCCCCGACGCCTCGCCGATGACCCGCCCCGCCTCGATCAGCGCGACCCGCGCCCCGCCGCGGGCCAGCGTTCGCGCCGCCGACAGCCCGGTGAATCCGCCACCCACGACGACGACGTCATAACGCCCCTCGGGTGGTGTCTGCCGCGCCCCGCTGAAAGCCGGCGCCGTCGCCAGCCAGTAGGAATCGAACTGCATGGCACCTTCCTCCGTCTCGAGCAGACAAGGGAGCGGTGGCGAGCTCGGCGCTCAGAGCCCGACCAGCGCCGGCAGATCGCGGATATCGGCGATCTGGGTGGCGCCATAGCCGCCGCAGTAGGGCTCGTGCCCCCGCGCCACGAACGCCTTGTTCTCGATCCCCATCAGCGAGGCCGGGATCAAGTCGTAGCGAAAGCTCGACGAGACGTGCAGCAGCTCATCCGGGCGGCAGCCCAGGGTGTCGAGCATGGCTTCGAAGGCGGCCAGGCGAGGCTTGTAGACCTTGAAGGTGTCGGCGGTGAAGACCTCGTGGAACGGGACTTCCAACTTCTGGACGTTGGACATGATCTGCGTGTTGTCGGCGTTGGAGTAGATCACCAGCGGAATCTTGCCGGCGATCTTCGACAGCCCCTCGATCACGTCGGGATGCGGTCCCCAGGTCGGAACCGCTTCGTAGTAGCGCATGCCTTCGTTATCGCGATATTCGATGCCCCAGCGCCGGCAGACCCGCTCGAGTGCGGTACAGATGATCTCGGCATAGGGCTTCCACGGCCCCAGCACCTCGTCGAAGCGATAGGCGCCAAAGTCCTTCACGAAGCCATCCATACGCTCGGCATCGGGAATCCGGTCGGCAAATATCTCGCGGGTCAGACTCCCCATCTGGAAGTTGGTCAAGGTGCCGTAGCAGTCGAAGGTGATGTACTTGGGGCGCATGATCTCGCTCATGGGGCTTCGTCCTGTTCTTGTGGCGTTGTTGTCGCGTTGCGGTGGCATGGGTGGTCGGGGGGTATGGGCCACCGTTCATCTGGACGGCAGGGGTGCCAACCCGAGCACCGGCGCCAATCCGATCGCTTTCATTACAGCACCGGGTCCACGGTGGCTGACGCTGAAAGCGGGCGCCGGACTGGCACAAATCGCCCTTTTTGGGTCCCTCGACAGCACAGACTGCGGCACTGGATTCACATCATCTCGGGCTGTCGGATACGGCTGCCATCGGAAAAACGCGACAGATGGTAGGGCGCCGGATCCACCATCGGCGTGGCACCGGTGGCGATGTCGGCCGCCAGTTGCCCGGCTGCCGGGCCGATACCGAAGCCGTGGCCGCTGCAGCCGGAGGCGACGGTGAAGCCCGGGATCGCGTCGATGGGCGAGATCACCGGCACCAGATCCGGTGTCGTATCGATCATGCCGGCCCAGGCGCGTGCCAGATGCACGTGCTTCAGTGCCGGATACTCGGCGTGCAGCGCGGCAAGCGTGGCCCGGGCCAGGGCCATGTCCGGCATGGGGTCGAGAATGCGCTGGCGTTCGAATGGCGAGACCTGATCGAACTCCCAGCGTCCGGCCGCTTCCGGCCCGCTGAAGAAAGAGCGCCCCAGCCTGATCTGGAGCTTCTTGGCCAGCTTGCTGCGATAGGCGCTGTAGAACCGGGTGGCATAACGCAGCCCCTGGGGGCTGATCTCGACCCGGCCCAGTCCGGGCATGGCCAGCGTATAGCTGCCATCGAGCCGTCGGCGCAGCGCGAGTCTGGGGGTGGTCAGACAGCCGGGGGTCACTTCGGGCGCTGCCGTGGTCTGGATGGCGGTGCCCATGATGTTGGCCGCGGGCAGGTCCACCCCGTGACGCCGGCAGAAGCGCGAGCTCCAGGCCCCCCCGGCGCAGATCACGTTCGAGGTGCGGATCCGTCCGCGCTCGGTCCAGACCCCGCTGACACGACCCGCGGTGAGATCCAGCCCGCGCACCGCACAGTTCTGATGCACATGGGCGCCATGGGCCTGGGCGCCCTGCGCGATCGCCGGGCATGCCATGGCCGGTTCGGCACGCCCGTCGGTGGGCGACCAGACCCCGCCCAGCCAGCGCGAGGTGGTCCCCGGCGCGCGCTCATGCGCCTCCGCGGCGCTCAGCATCTGGCCGATGAAACCCTGTTCACGGGCCTGGCGCCCCCAGACTTCCCATTTATCCAGACTCTCCTGATCGTCGGTGGTATAGACGATACCGCTGCGCCGAAAACCGACGTCACGCCCGACCTCCTGCGAGAACGCCTCCCAACGGCTCAGACTGTGCATCGCCAACGGCAGCTCATACAGGGCGCGGTTCTGTTGACGCACCCAGCCCCAGTTGCGGCTCGACTGCTCGCAGCCGATCAGCCCCTTCTCCAGCAGCGCCACCGAGACGCCCCGGCGGGCCAGCTCATAGGCCGCGCAGGTGCCCAGGATGCCACCACCGATCACCACCACATCCACCTGTTCGGGGAAGTCGGGCGTGTCAAAAACCGGGTCCACATTGACGAACATGATCGAAAGCCTCTTGTTGGTGTGACCGCCGCCAGCCAGGCCGGCGACGTCTCGAATGGGCATGCGCGACGCTAGGGGGTCAGGTCGATCAGCACGCTCTTGTGGTGCAGGTTGGCCTCGAAGGCCGCCCGGCCCAGATCGCGGCCGATCCCGGAACGCTTGTAGCCTCCCGTGGGCAGGATGTAGTCGTGGCTGCGCCCGTAGCGGTTGACCCACACGGTGCCCGCCGACAGCCGTCGAACCGCCCGCAGCGCCCGCCCCAGATCGGCGGTGTGCACCCCCGCCGCGAGCCCGTAGACCTCATGCTCGGCCAGGCCCAGCGCCTCCTCTTCGTCATCGAAAGCCTGGATCGTCAGCACCGGGCCGAAGATCTCTTCCCGCACGGCCGGATTGTCGGAAGTCTCCACCTGCAGGATCGTCGGGCGGTAGAAACAGCCGCCCCTATCCGTCTCGAAACGGGTTCCGCCAGCCAGGAGCTCGGCACCGGCCTCGCGGGCGCGGGAGACGATCGTCTCCACCCGTTCGGCCTGCACGGCGGAAATGAGCGGCGAAAATCGCGTGCCCGAGTGCCAGGTGAGCCCCGGTTCCAGGCTAGCGAAGCGCTGCTGCAGGCGTTCGACGAGCGGCGCCAGCAGCGGCCGCTCGACCAGCAGGCGCGAGCCGGCGACGCAGACCTGACCGGCGTTGCCGGTGATCGCGGCGGCCAGGGTCTGCGCGGTACGGTCGAGATCGGGTACGTCGGCGAACACCAGCTGCGGGCTCTTGCCGCCCAGCTCCAGCGTGACCGGTTTCGGTCCGGTCTCGGCACAGGCGCGCATGATCGTGCGCCCGGTCTCGGTCGAGCCGGTGAACGTCACCTTGGCGACATCGGGATGCCGGCAGAGCGCCTCGCCGGCGACCGGCCCGCTGCCCTGGATCACATTGAACACCCCGGGAGGGATGCCCGCTTCCACCGCCAGCGCGGCCAGCCGGACCGCCGAGAACGGGGTCAGCTCCGAGGGTTTCAGGACCACGGTGTTACCGGCCGCCAGCGCCGGTGCGACCTTCCAGCAGGTCATGCTGAGTGGAAAGTTCCAAGGCGCGATGGCCCCCACCACACCGAGCGGCTCGGCGATCTGCATGCCCAGATGATCGGATGCCGTGGCCGCCACCTCTCCACCGCACTTGTCGGTGAATTCGGCGAAGAAGCGAATGCCTTCGGCGGTATAGGGCACATCCCAGGCGCGGGCCTGGTCGATGGGCCGGGTCGAGCCGAGGGACTCCAGCGCCGCGAGATCATCGATGTCGGCTTCGATCAGATCCGCCCAGCGGCGCATCGCCCTGGCCCGTTCGCGCGGCGGGCGACGCGCCCAGTCGCTATGGGTGAACGCACGCCGCGCGCTGTCGACGGCTTCATCGACGCACCCGGCATCGGCCGCGGGCAGCATCGCGTAGACCTTGCCGTCCGACGGCCGGGATACCGCCAGCGCCCCGGTACCCGGGACGAGGCGACCGTGAATGTAGTGGCCGTCAGGAAGGGAAATGCGATCGGGGTCGAAGCTCGCCATGATGGACCTTGCCGTCAGAGATAGGGGAAACGACATCGCGTCGGGAGACCGCGAAAGCCACCGTCGTCGTCTAGCTACCATCGTATGGCGGAACGCCCAGCACAGGGTGCCGAGAGTCCACCTGCCTGGCGCAGTTGATGCGCCCAACCCCCTCTCTCTCGGTGCATTCTGCCGAATTCCGAGAATCCGCCGCGCCTGCGTGGCCGGCCGCACCCCACGCTGAGTAAAGTACCCGCCACGGAGCCCTCGAATACAGGAGAACGCCGATATGCCCCAAGACGCGGCTACGGCCCCCCAGTTGTCATCCCGCGATGCCACCCTCGGTTATCGCCGTTTCGATACTCAGGACCTCGACGATGCCCTGCTGCTGTCGCGCCGGCTCGGCTGGCCCCACCGCCGCCAGGACTGGGCCCAGATGCTCGAGGTCGGCCAGGGCATTGCCCTGCGCAGTGACAGCGGCGAGCTGGTGGGCACCGGTTTCTGCACCGACCACGGCAACATGGCGACACTCGGCCTGATCATCGTCGACGACGCCTGGCAGGGGCGCGGCCTGGGACGCGAGATCCTGGTTCAACTCATGGCCCTGGCCGGTGAACGACCGCTCGCCCTGGTGGCGACAACGGCAGGGGCACCGCTCTACCGCAAGCTGGGCTTCGAGACCTGCAATCTCGTCTGTCAGTACCAGGGCATCCTCGAGCCGACACCGGCACCGACGCTACCGCACCTGCGCCCGGCAAGGGCTGCGGACCGCGAAGCCCTGCTGGCGCTGGTGCCCGATAACCCCGTTCATGCACTGGCGGTACGCGAAGCCACCCACGGGATGGTGCTGGACGTGGACGGACGTCTCGAGGGGTGCGCGCTATGGCGGGATTTCGGACGCGGCCACCATATCGGACCGGTCCTTGCCGATTCCGACACCGCGGCGCGCGCGCTCATCCAGGCCCTGTTCGCCGAGCATGAAGGCCGTTTCGTGCGACTCGACCTGGTCGATCCGAATCCGGAAGATGACTGGCTCCAGTCGGCGGGGCTGCGCTGTGTCGATCGTATCGAACGGATGCGGCGCGGCACGCTACCGGACACGCCTGGCCCGACTCGCGTCGGACTGACGACACAGACAATGGGGTAACGTCATGCCTCTCTCGCTGGCGGCACAGGTCGAGGCGCTGGCGCCACGGTTGATCGCCTGGCGGCGGGATTTTCACCGTCACCCCGAGCAGGGATGGACCGAGTTCCGCACCGCCAGCCGGGTGGCGGAAAGCCTCGATGCGATCGGCTACCAGGTTGCTGTCGGCGACGCGGTCGTCGACCGTGAGGCGCGCCTGGGCGTGCCCGATGCGGCGACCCTCGCCGATGCCCTGGCACGCGCCCGTGACCAGGGTGGTGTCGCGCGCTGGCTTGCGGCCATGGAGGGCGGGCTGACCGGCGTCGTCGGTACCCTCGACACCGGCCGTCCGGGGCCGACGCTCGCCTACCGCTTCGATCTCGATGCCCTGCCGATCCTCGAAAGCGAGGCCGACACACACAGGCCCGCGCGACTGGGGTTTCGCTCTTGCCACCCGGGGTCGATGCACGCCTGCGCCCACGATGGGCATACCGCCCTCGGGCTCGGTCTGGCACATCTGCTGCCGGCGCTCGCCTCACGCCTCACCGGTCGCATCAAGCTGCTCTTCCAGCCGGCCGAAGAGGGCGTCAGAGGTGCCGGGGCCATGGCCGAGGCCGGTGTGGTCGATGACGTCGATCATTTCATCGCCACCCACCTGGGGCTGGGGCAGCCCGAGGGCACGCTGATCTGCGGTGCGGACGGCTTTCTGGCGACGACCAAACTCGACGTCACCTTCACCGGGCGCGCCGCCCACGCCGGCGGGGAACCCGAAAAGGGGCGCAATGCCCTGCTCGCCGCCGCGCAGGCGGTGCAGGCGCTACATGCGATCGCACCGCATGCCGCTGGCGCCTCGCGGCTCAACGTCGGCCGCCTGGAGGCCGGCAGCGGGCGCAACGTGATCGCCGACACGGCCTTCATGCAGCTGGAGACTCGCGGCAGCACCACGGCGATCAACGACTATGTCGAGGGGCGGGCCCGGGAGGTACTGGCAGGTGCGGCGCGCATGCAGGGCGTCGAGCTGGCCATCGCGCGTCTCGGCGCCGCGGTGGAGTGCGCCTCGAGCCCCGCGCTGGTCGAACGCATCGCGACGGCGCTCGAGGGCCGGGCAGGCATCCGTGAGCTGATCACCCACGACACCACCCCCGCCGGCTCGGAGGACGCGACACTGCTGATGCGTCGCGTCATCGAGCGGGGCGGAGAAGCAGCCTATCTGATCTTCGGCACCCGACTCGCCGCCGGCCACCACCACCCCGAGTTCGATTTCGACGAGGCGACCCTGGCGCCCACGCTGGAGGCGCTGGCGAGCATCGCGCTGGCACTCGCCGGCGAGGCCGCGGATGCCGACGGGCGCGAACTAGCCGAATAGCCCTTTCAAGGTATGCGGCTGGCTGCGCAGATACTGCTTGGGCGCATGCACGCTGGCCCCCAGCTTGGCCGCGGCGTGCCACGGCCAGCGCGGATCGAAGAGCATGCCGCGGGCCAGCGCCACGGCATCGGCCTCGCCGCTGAAGACGATTCCTTCGGCCTGCTCCGGCTCGGTGATCAGACCCACCGCGATCACCGGCATGGCGACCTCCTGCTTCATGCGCCGGGCGAACGGCACCTGATAGCTGGGGCCGACATCGAGCGCCTGGCGCGGATCGAGCCCGCCACCGGAGCAGTCGATGAAGCTGCAGCCGCGGGCATCGAGGGCCTTGGCCAGGGCCACGCTCTGCTCCAGATCCCAGCCGCCCTCGACCCAGTCGCTGCCGGAGATGCGAATCCCCACCGGCTTGTCCGCCGGGAACACCTCACGCACCGCCTCGAAAATCTCGAGCACCAGTCGCATGCGGTTCTCCAGGCTGCCGCCGTAGGCGTCTTCGCGCTGGTTGGAGAGCGGCGACAGGAACTGATGCAGCAGATAGCCGTGGGCCGCGTGCAGTTCGATCAGATCGAAGCCGAGACGCGCCGCGCGGGTCGCTGCGGCGACGAAATCCGCCTTGAGTGCGTCGATATCGTCGAGCGTCATCGCCTGCGGCGGGCGCTGATCGGCCTGATAGGGCACCTCGGAGGGCGCCAGGGTCTGCCATCCTCCCGCTTCCAGGCTCAACTGCTTGCCGCCCTCCCAGGGGGCCTGGCAGGAGGCCTTGCGCCCGGCGTGACTGAGCTGGATGCCGATCGGCATCGGCGAATGGGCGCGTACCGACGCGAGCGTACGCGCCATCGCCCGCTCGTTGGCGTCGGAATAGAGCCCGACGTCGCCCGAGGTGATACGCCCCGCTTCGGCCACCGCCGAGGCCTCGATGATCAGCAGGCCGGCCCCCGAGAGCGCCAGCTGGCCCAGGTGGATGGTGTGCCAATCGGTCATGCTCCCCTCGCCGTCGGCGGAGTATTGGCACATCGGCGAGATCACGATGCGGTTGGAAAGCGTCAGCCCGTCGAGTGCCAGCGAAGAGAAGAGTTGCGGAGATGCCATCGGATTGCGGCTCCTGTCGCGGAATGGAATGGCAAGAAATGTAGCTGGCTAATAATTGCAGCGCAACGTCTCTCCCCCGCCCCACCGCCCTTCAGGTACCGAAGCGGATACGACGATGCATAAAAAAACCCGGCCAAGGGGCCGGGAAAGACTCTGTTGGAGACCAGACCACAGAGATTCAGCGGGCGCATCGCTCAGGCGGCGACGCCCCAGTCGGGGAAGGGATCGGGCAGGCTTTTCCAGTACGCCTTGCCGCGGGCCAGTTCGTCATCGTCGAGCAGGCAGGCTTCCAGGCGGCGGCGGATGCCCGCCACATCGAGCCCCTGGCCGATGAACACCAGCTCCTGGCGCATGTCGCCGAAGGGTTCTTCCCATTTCTCCCGGATCGAGGCGAGATACTCCGGGTCCTGGGGCCAGCGCGACTCGGGCACCGCCCGCCAGAACAGGCCGGCGAAGCCGTGGTGGGCAATGCCGCCGGCCTGGCTCCACTGGCCGGCGAACTCGGGCCGGCTGGCGAGCCAGAAGAAGCCCTTGGAGCGCAGCAGACGGCCGTCGCCCCAGTCGCCGTGCAGCAGTTCGAAGAAGCGCTGCGGGTGGAACGGCCGGCGCGCTTCGAAGCTGAAGCTGCTGATGCCGTACTCCTCGGTCTCGGGGACATGCTCGCCGCGCAGCTCCTTGAGCCAGCCGGGGGCGAGCTGTGCCTTCTCGAAACTGAAGCGGCCAGTGTCGAGCACCCGATCCAGGGCGATCTGGCCGTGGCTGATGGCATGGATCTCGGCGTCCGGATTGAGGGTTCTGAGCACCGCCTCGACCTCGGCAAGCTGGGCGGCATCGATCAGATCGCTCTTGGAGATCAGCAGCACATCGCAGAATTCGATCTGGTCGACCAGCAGGTCGGCGACGTTGCGCTCGTCCTCCTCACCCAGGCTCTCACCGGCCTCGGCCAGGGACTTGGCTTCGTAGTACTGGGTCAGGAAGTTGGCACCATCGACCACGGTGACCAGGGTATCCAGGCGTGCCACCTGGGACAGGCTGCGGCCCTGTTCATCCTCGAAGGTGAAGGTCTCGGCCACCGGCAGCGGCTCGGAGATGCCGGTGGATTCGATCACCAGGTAGTCGAAACGGCCCTCCTCGGCGAGGCGATTCACCTCGATCAGCAGGTCTTCGCGCAGGGTGCAGCAGATGCAGCCGTTGCTCATCTCGACCAGCTTCTCTTCGGCACGGTTGAGATCGACTTCGCGCTCGACCAGGGCGGCATCGATATTGATCTCGCTCATATCGTTGACGATCACCGCGATACGCCGGCCGTCACGGTTGTTGAGCAGGTGGTTGAGCAGCGTGGTCTTGCCGGCGCCGAGAAAGCCGGACAGCACGGTGACAGGAAGCGGCTGCGTCATGGGACGCGAGCCAGCCGGTGTCGTTTCACTCATGATCGTTTCCTCACTGCATCGGTCGTTGCCAGGGCGCGGCTGGGGCCGCGTACTTCAGGCCAGCTCGCCTCTCGCGCTGCAGCTTTTGGGGTCAGGCGCTGCGGCGCTTGGCATAGTGGTGTTCGCGCTGCTCCTGGCGCTCCTTGGCCTCCAGGCAGAGCGTGGCGGTGGGCCGCAGCAGCAGCCGCTTTAGCCCGATCGGCTGGCCGGTCTCGTCGCAGAAGCCGTAGTCGCCGGACTCGATGCGCTGAAGCGCCGCCGCGATCTTGCGCAGCAACCGAGTCTCGCGGTCGGCCTGACGCAGCAGCAGACTCAGCGTCTCTTCATTGGCGGCAAGATCGGCATCGTCACCATCGCCACGGCTGTCGACGATGATCGCGCGGGTCTCCGCCAGGGCCGCGGCCAGCGTTTCGCGCTCGCGTTCCAGCCGACGCTGGAAGAACGCCAGCTGGGCCTCGTTCATGTAGTCCGCCGCCGGCATCGCCAGCAGCTGCGTTTCGTCTGTCATCGGTGATCGCGCCATGGCCACCTCCAGGCTCGAATGCGGCCCGGCATCGGTCCGCGCAACGCCATTTATGTTATAACATAACAATAAAGCAGCCAAGCACAAACCCCATTTCTGATCACCGCAGCGGATAGCGGCGCGGCAGATCGCACAATCGAAAAAGGGGCGTCAAAGACGCCCCTCGGATATTCCCCACCGCCCTTACGCCATCGTGGCTATCGCAGCGATGGTGGTTGTACGGCTATCCCCGTTGCCCGCACTCAGTCGGCATGGGGCCGCAGCCGTTTGAGCCAGCGCTGCTTGGCGTACTTGCGCAGGTTATGCACGTTATCGGTCTCGTCGACGATGTCCTGGCCCAGGATCGTCTCGATCACGTCTTCCATGGTGATCAGCCCGACCCAGCTACCGTGATCGTCGTAAACCACGCGCAGGTGGTTGTGATCCTTGAGCATGGCGGCGAAGACATGCTCGACGCTGTCGTTCTCGTCGACCATCGCCACCGGGTGCATCAGCGCCTTGAGCCGCTGTTCGTCCTCGGCGTGATAGGTATCGGCCTTGTGCACGTAGCCCAGCGCCTGCTCGGCACCATCCATCACCGGAAAGCGGGTGAACTGGGTCTTGCCGTAGTCATGGTCGAACTCCGCCACGCTCATGTCCGGTGCCACCGTCATGCACACGGTACGCGGGGTCATCACCCGCTTCAGCGGAATCTCGTGGAGGTTGAGAATATTGGTGATGGTGCGCGCCTCGTCGGCGTCCAGCGCCTTGCCCTCGAGGCCGATCCTGGCCAGCGCCTTGATCTCTCCGCGCATGTCGACATCGCCCTCGTTCTTGGCAATGCGGTTGGTGATCATCTCCGAGAGCCAGATGAACGGCAGCAGCAGCCACACCATGAACTTGAGTATCCGCGGCAGCATCGGTGCCAGCGTCCGCCAGTAGGTGGCGCCGATGGTCTTGGGGATGATCTCGGAGAAGACCAGGATCCCCAGGGTCATCAACGCCGAGGCGATCGCCACATGAGCATCGCCGAACACCACCGCCACCTGGGCGCCGACGCCGGTCGCCCCGACGGTGTGGGCAATGGTATTGAGGGTCAGGATCGCCGCCAAAGGGCGGTCGATGTTGGACTTGAGCGCATTGAGCGAGTCGTGCAGCTTGGGGCGCGTCTCCTGGAGCTGCGCGATGTAGCTGGGCGTCAGCGAGAGCAGCGCGGCTTCGAGAATCGAGCAGAGAAACGAGAAGCCGATGGAGAGAACGACGAAAGCCGTCAGCAGAAGCATGGGGGTTCGCTATGTGACCAGTGAGCGCTCTTTATCGGGACTTGGCCAGGCCGTGTCAAGGCGACGGGGAGTCGCCGCCGCCGAGCGCACGGCGGCGGCGCACGGTCACGCTCAGTGGCCGAATTTCTCGTTCTCGCCCATGTCTGGCTTATGGTCCTTCTTCACGTTGGCCTTGGCGATCTCGTAGAGCTGGAAGGCCTTGCTCTCGCGCGCCTGCCAGTGCTCGCCGAAGTCGATATCGATCTCCAGCATGGCGATGTCATCGTCCTCGCGACCACCCTCGAACCAGGCCGCCACGAACGGGTTCCAGTACTTGTCGATCAGCTCGGCATCGTCGCGCAGGCGCGCCTTGCCCGACATCGACACGTAGACCCCGTGCTTCTGATCGGAAAAGGTGATGCAGACGTCACGATCGCTCTGCGCTTCGAACGCCTTTTCGGCGCTGCGCCGGGTATAGAACCAGAGCGTGCCGTCGTAGGCATCCTGGACCAGATGCATGGGCCGGGCGCGGGGTACGCCGTCGTCGAGGGTCACCAGCATGCCGACCTTGATATCGTCGATCAGTTGCCAGATCTTCTGCTTGTGTTCGGGGCTGGACATCCTTGCCTCCTGTCACCGTGGGGGTCCGCAGGCGGACCGGACAACGCGCCATCCGGGCGCGGCCGCCGAAGACTCGGCGGCTCCTTGAGCCTAGTTGCGACAGGTCGGCTAAGCAAAGTCCGTCGCACCGTCGGGCTGGGTCCCACCGCGACGGGGGTTATACTCAAGTCATTGCGCCCGCCGCGTTGGATACCGCGCGGCGCTGATCTACCGTTCTACCGCGCCCGATGCCGCGCGGGATTCGTCGACCGCGCCCGATGCCGCGCGGCGCTTTTCGACCACGCCCGGCACCGCGTGGCGTTCATGACCTCGGGAGTCCACCTACGCCATGACCGATCCGCAGCGCCCTACCGCTCCGCTGTCTCTCGCCCCACGCCCCTTCGCGCTCGACCATGCCGAGCTGGGCCGGGCCCTGGCGGCCACGGCCAATCTGCTGATCATCCAGGACCTCGATGGTGTCTGCATGGCGCTGGTCGACGATCCCCTGACGCGGCAACTGCCGCGGCGCTACCTGGATGCCGCCGGCGAGCTGGCGGGGCACTTCTTCGTGCTCACCAACGGCGAGCATGTCGGCGCGCGGGGCGTCAACGCGCTGGTGGAAGCGCACTTTTCAGACCCCGCCGAAGCGCGCCGGAGCGGCCGCTACCTGCCTGGGCTGGCCGCCGGCGGGGTGCAGTGGCAGGACCGTTTCGGCCGCGTTTCCCACCCCGGTGTCAGCGCCGCGGAGCTCGACTTCCTGGCGCGCTTTCCGGCCGAGGCCGAGACCTTTCTCGATGACTGCCTGGCTCGCCCGCCCTTCGCCCTGGACGCCGAGACGCGGGCGCCCCTGATCGCCAGTGCCGTGCTCGATAACCTCGCCTCGCCGACGCTCAACCTCAATGTCTTCCGGCGCCACTGGCAGGCATCGCCCGAGCACTACTGGCAGCTGCAGGAGGCGGTCGTCGCGTTCATGCAGGCGCGTCTGGCGGCGGCCGAGGCGGCGGGGCTCGAGGACGCCTTCTTCATCCACTACGCGCCCAACGCCGGGCGCGACGACACCGGCCAGGAGCGCCCACGCCTCGGTACCGCGGAGGGCACGACCGACTTCCAGCTGATGCTGCGCGGGGCGGTCAAGGAGAGCGGCGTGCTGGCGATCCTCAATCGCTATTACCAGGCACGTACCGGGGTGGCACCGCTGGGGGAGACGTTCGACGCGCGCCAGGCCCCGCGCGACCCGCAGGCGCTGCTGGCGCTGGCCCGCGAACACTTCGATCCGGCGCTGATGCCGACGATCGTCGGGGTCGGCGACACGCTCACCTCGGTCACCGCCGCGGAGAGCGGCGACACCCCGCTGCGCGGCGGCAGCGACCGCGGTTTCCTGACCCTGGTGCAGCAGTTGGGGGATGCCTTCGAGCGCCCCAACCGGGTGCTGTTCGTCGACAGCAGTGGCGGCGAGGTGGCGCGTGCCCGGGTCGACGCCGAGCGGTTGGCGCGCCACGCCAACGATCCCGACGTCTCGCCGTGGCCGGCGCTGGCCGGCATCAGCGACCCCGATGACCCGCTACGCCTCGACGTGATCTTTCCTGGCGGTCACACCGAGTACGTCGACTTCTTCTGCGAGCTGGCCCGGCAGCGCCGGGCCAGGGTCTAGCGTCCCGGATTCATCGCCCCAGCGCCGGACGCTTGTGAGACCCCGTGTCGTCCAGGGTGAACACGCCCACCGTCTCGGCCAGGCGCTGCGACTCCTGCTGCAGCGCGGCCGCAGCGGTGGCAGTCTGCTGTACCATGCTGGCGTTCTGCTGGGTCACGCTGTCGAGTTCGGCCACCGCCAGGTTGACCTGACCGATGCCCTGGCTCTGCTCGCCGGTGGCTGCGGTGATCTCGCCGAGTACGCCGTTGACCCGCGCGATGCTGGCGACGATCTCGTCCATCGCCGCACCGGCATCACGCACCCGCTGCGCCCCGGTCTGGGTACGGTCGGCAGAGGCGTCGATCAGCGTCTTGATCTGGCGTGCGGCATCGGCGCTGCGACTGGCGAGGTTGCGTACCTCCTGGGCCACCACCGCGAAGCCGCGACCATTCTCACCGGCACGCGCGGCCTCGACCGAGGCGTTGAGCGCCAGCAGATTGGTCTGGAAGGCGATGCTGTCCATGGTACTGACGATCTCGGCGATCTGACGCGACGAGTCCTCGATCTCGTCCATGGTCCGGACCACGCTGGCCACCACCTCTCCGCCG
>NZ_PZJO01000008.1:0-138095 GCF_003206575.1 Salinicola endophyticus
GACCGGCGCCCACCGTGAGCATCGCCAGGGTGTCCTGATAGCGCTGGCCGGCGAGCTGCTGCTGCAGGTCGTTGATACCGGCCATGGCCACGCTCTGGGGCAGGCGGATCAACACGATCCAGGGCTTGCCGTCGGCCGCGCCGACATGGAACGGCCACGCCATCTCGATCTGGCCGCCCTCCTCACGCAGCTCAGGCTGGCCCTGGCGCGCCTGTTCGAGCAGCGCATTGACGTCGGCATCGAACACCTCGCTGGCGTTCTTGCCCACGATCTTGGGGTCGTCGGTGTAGGCGGTGATCCCGCCACGCGGGGCGATCAGCGTCCAGTCGCCGGCACCGTCGTAAAGCGCACGGCTGGCGTCGTTGAGCAGCCCCTGGATGAAGTCGACCGAGAGATCGACCCCGGCGCTGCCGCGGAACTCACCATCGACCAGGATCGGCACGTTGAACGAGGTCACCATCAGCGTCTTGCCGTTATAGTCGTAAGGCGCGGGGTCGATGATGCAGGGTTTGCGGGTCTCCTTGGGGCAGAGATAGTACTCGCCCTCGCGTACCCCGCTCGGCATCACCTTGGTGCTGTCGAGGGTATCGCCCAGTGGCAGCACCGCGATCTTGCCGTCGGCGGTGCGATACCACCACGGCATGAAACGCCCATCCTTGCCATAGCCGGCATCTTCGCGCCCCTGATAGTAGGCGTCACTGCCGAAGGCGTTGGGCTCCCAGCCGATGAAAGCGTCGAGCAGGTCGGGATTGTCGACCACCGTCTGGCGCACCAGGTTGGAGAGTTCGTCGCGGCCCAGCGAGAGCCGCCGCCGGCCCTGATCGTCGACCGCGCCCATCAGCGCATTGGTGTTGGCGAGGGAGTGCGCCAGGGTCAGGGCGTGATCGAGACGCGCCTGGATACGCTCGGCCTCGCGTCCGGCCACCGCGTTCAGGCGCTCGCGAATGCTGGCGGTCAGCAACTCGTCGGTACGCGCGTCCACCAGCGCCTGCGAACGCGTGTTGGCGTAGACGGTGTAACCCACCAACGCCGCGACCACAAAGACAATGCACGCCCCCACCAGCAGCGTGACCAGCGTACGTATGGATTTGAAGTGCATGGTAGATCCCTGTCAGCGGATGGCGCTGCCGGAGGTGCGGCAACGAAGCGGAACAGGGGAGATATCGCCCGGGAAAGGGGCAACTTTAGTCTCAGTGAAACGACTGTCGCCGAGGTGTCGCCCGGCGTCGCCAGTCAGTGATCGGCAGGTATGACAGGGCGGTGGCGACGCCACCGCCCCATGCGGGCTCAGCCCGCCAGCACGGCGTCGACCAGCGCCTTGGCCTCTTGCTGGATACGCTGGAGATGCGCTTCGCCTTCGAAGCTCTCGGCGTAGATCTTGTAGACGTCCTCGGTGCCCGAGGGGCGTGCGGCGAACCAGCCCGCCTCGGTGACCACCTTGAGCCCGCCGATGGCCGCCCCGTTGCCCGGCGCCTCGGTCAGCTTGCGGATGATCGGATGACCGGCCAGCGTATCGGCGGTGACCTGCTCCGGCGACAGCTTGCCCAGCTTGGCCTTCTGCTCGCGGTTGGCCGGTGCATCGACGCGTTCATAGACCGGCGCGCCGTAACGCTCGGTCAGGGCCCGGTAGCGCTCGCCCGGGTCCTTGCCGGTGACGGCGGTGATCTCGGCGGCGAGCAGGCCCAGGATGATGCCATCCTTGTCGGTCGACCACGGCTGACCGTCCAGGGTCAGGAAAGAGGCCCCCGCGGACTCCTCGCCGCCAAACCCGAGACTGCCCTCGATCAGGCCATCGACGAACCACTTGAAGCCCACCGGCACCTCGGTGACCTCTCGCCCCAGCCCCTCGGCCACGCGATCGATCATCGACGACGATACCAGCGTCTTGCCGATGGCGGCCTTGTCGCCCCAGTGCGGACGATGGGTGAACAGGTACTCGATGGCCACGGCAAGATAGTGATTGGGGTTCAAAAGCCCAGTGGAGCGGGCCACGATGCCGTGGCGGTCGTGATCGGTATCACAGGCGAAGGAGACGTCGAAGCGATCCTTGTTCTCGATCAGCCCGGCCATGGCATGGGGCGAAGAGCAGTCCATGCGGATCTTGCCGTCCCAATCCATGCGCATGAAGCGGAAGGTGGGATCGACCGTGGTCGACAGCACCTCCAGCGGCAGGTCGTACTTCTCGGCGATACGCGGCCAGTAGTGCACCCCGGCGCCGCCCAGCGGATCGACCCCGAAGGTGAGCCCGGAGTCACGAATCGCGGCCATGTCGATGACCTTGTCGAGACCGCCGACATAGCTCTCGATATAGTCGAAGCGCTGGGTGGTCGGCGCCGCCAGCGCCTCGGCGTAGCTCACCCGCTGGACCTGGCGCAGGCCGTCGGCGAGGTGCTCGTTGGCCCGCTCCTGAATCCACTTGGTGACCCCGGTATCGGCCGGGCCGCCGTTGGTGGGGTTGTACTTGAAGCCGCCATCCACCGGCGGATTGTGCGACGGGGTGATGACGATGCCGTCGGCCAGGCCGTGGTGGCGCCCCTGGTTGTAGTTCAGGATGGCGTTGGAGATCGCCGGTGTCGGCGTGTAGCCGGGCTCGAAGCCGGTCGCCTCGCAGCCGGCGTCGATACGCACTGCCACCCGGTTGGCGGCGAGCACCTCGAGCGCCGACACCAGCGCCGGCTCGGAGAGTGCGTGGGTGTCCATGCCGATGAACAGCGGCCCATCGATGCCCTGGGACTCGCGGTACTCGCAGATCGCCTGGGTCGTGGCCAGGATGTGCCACTCGTTGAAGCTCCGCTTGAGCGACGAGCCGCGGTGGCCGGAGGTGCCGAACGCGACCTGCTGGGCCGGGTCATGGGCATCGGGACGCTCGCTGTAGTAGCGCGAGACCAGCCGCGGCAGATTGGCGAGGCTGTGCGGGTCCGGCAGGCGTCCTGCCCGGGGGTCGATACTCATCGTCGGTTCCTTTCGATGGCCTGGAATAGGGTCTGACACGCACACGCCGGCCAGATTCCCTATAGCAGACCACTGTCACCAGTCGACAAGCAAGACTCCCCGCGGCTCAGACAACTCCTCTACACTGCTTACCTACCCTGACGAGGGGAGAGTACGCTTCCGTTCGGCTCGCGCGCATCGCGTGTGGGTCGTCACCGGGGGCGGGGGTCACGTCGCTGGCTGGCCCGATGCCGCTCGGACCATGGGCGTGCCGGCTTTTGCGAGGGGTTGCATGGTTTATGCCGATTTGCTGCTGGACGCGATTTGCGTCGTCAGCGCTGAGGGGCGCTTCGTGTCGGTGAGCGCGGCGTGTGAGCGAATCTTTGGCTATACGCCGGAGGAGCTGGTCGGCATGCGTATGCTCGATCTGGTGCACGAGGAGGATCGCGAGCGGACCCGCGCCGCCGCCGAGCGAGTGATGCGCGGCGGCATCGAAACCCATTTCGAGAACCGCTACCGCCGCAAGGACGGCGGGATCGCGCATATCATGTGGACGGCGCGCTGGTCGGCAGCCGATGGGGTACGCATCGGCGTGGCCCGGGACGTGACGGCGCTCAAGCAGGCCGAGCAGCGCCAGGCGGCGGTCTATGCGATCTCGGAAGCGGCGCACCTGTCGGCCGATCTGACGGATCTGGCGGCACGTATCCACGCCATCATCAACACGCTCATGCCGGCGGAGAATTTCACGGTCGCGCTGCATGACGTCGAGCGCGACGAGCTGAGCTATCTCTACCATGTCGATGAGCGCGCCGCCCCGGGGGCATCGCCCCCCATGAGCGCCGATACCCTGTGTGGCCAGGTCATCCGCCATGGTCGTGAGCTGTTGCTGCCGGCCCAGACCGAGGCGCTGACGGCAGGCGCAGCGCGTGAGCTGCTGAACAGGGACGCCGCGCACTCCTGGCTGGGCGTACCGCTCAAGAGCGCCGACCGCACCATCGGCGCGCTGGTGGTGAAAAGCTATGACAACAGACAGTCCTACGACGAAGACGATCGCGAACTGCTGCAGTTCGTTTCCATCCAGGTGGCCCAGGCGATCGTGCGCAAGCGCCTGTTCCAGCGCCTGGAGTACATGGCCCGCTACGACGGGCTCACCGGCCTGGCCAACCGCGAAGCCTTCCACGAACGGCTGCGTGCAGCGCTGGTGTCGCCCGGCCCCACCCCGAACCGCCTGGCGTTGCTCTATCTCGACCTGGACGGTTTCAAGCGCATCAACGATACACACGGCCACGCGCTGGGCGATACGTTGCTCGAACTCGCTGCCCGGCGCCTGTGCCACGCTGTCCGCGAATCCAGCCTCGTGGCCCGCCTGGGAGGGGACGAGTTCGCCGTACTTCTCCAGAATCTGCATGCGCCAGCAGAGGCCGACAGCGTGGCGGCGAATCTGCGCCACACGCTGCGCCAGCCATTCGACGTCTCGGGCCAGCGTCTACAGGTGGGCGTGAGCATCGGTGTCGCGGTCTATCCGCGGGATGGCACCAGCGCCGAGGCGTTGCTGCGCCGGGCCGATCAGGCCATGTATGCCGAAAAGCGAGCGTCACGCACGGCGCCGGACACCGACATCGACGCCAGTTGATCGGCCCGCGCTCGGGCGCTATATGCCAGAGCCGTGCGCGCAGCGCTGACACAAGAACGTCTCCACCGACAGCATGTCTGCCGCAGGGACGATATAATTCGCTGCACCGCGATACCGGCCCCTAACACACTCAGCCCGCCAACCCATGACACATATGATTAGAAGGATTCCCTATGGACGGTGGTGTCAACGTTCAGAGCGAACGAGAGATCACGGCTAATGAGCTGACTTATACGAAGCAGGTATTGGTGCTCAAACGCATCGAGCTTCACGCCTATGTCCTGATCGGCGCCGTTTTCCTCGCCATGGCCGGGATGCTGATACCGGTGCTGTTGTTCGGAGTATCGCGCGCGAGCATCTTAACGGTGCTGCTATTAGGCGTACCGCTCGTGGGTCTTTGTTTTTACGTCGGCCGGGGGATCGGTAGGCAGGGGCATAAGAAAAAGGCCGTACTCGACGACAAGGTGTGTTCGCTCAAAGGTCCCGTTACTTACGTCACCCATCACGTGGGCAACGCCAAAGGGGAAGAGTTCTTCATCGGAGATATCACGCTTCGACTGCCACCCGCAACATCACTGGTCATCTTCGTCGCCAATGAGCAAAACGGATATCGGGAAACCGAGTTGGACGTCGTTTTTATCGAAACGAGCTCGAAGCAGACACCGGACAGTGAAAGCAGCGTTACAAAAAAAGAAGCGATCGTGGTGTATCTCGAGGACTACATCGATATTGATACCGCACTCACCCGGCATGGGCAGCACTACTTCATTCGGGAGTGCCTGAGCATATTCGGGGTGACCGTTTTTTGTCTAGCCATCGGATTTTTGGGCTTTTTATATGCCTTTCCCAAAGAACGATTGCTGGAAACGAACCCGCTGCTCCTGCTACTGGCAGCGCTCACCGACATCGCGATCGTCGCGCTTGGCTGTTACCTCATAAAAAAGCTCTACGTAACCGTACGTCAGTGCATAAACCCATACTACAAGCCAAGCACATATTGCGAACGGCTTAGCGGTAAGCGCTAGGGGTTGGAGGCGACGGTGCTGCGGCCGCTATTGCTTGAGCGCTTGGCCCGGCATCAAGAAAACGTGCCGCACTTTGATGAACGTTGCCAAGCTTAGGTGCCAACGGATGCTCCCTCCCACACCGGCATTCGCGAGCTTGCCACACTTGGTTGGGTGACCCAGGAACAGTAAACAGACTGTATGACACGGGTGAAAAGCCTTGAACCCAGCGCTTCACCGAACCCGGAAGTGCCGGGACATCTCGAACTGTTCCCGGCTATACCGAGATACCGCAGCGCCAGGCTCAGTCACAGGCCGAGCCCTGCGCACTGCACTCTGCGGTGGCGGACACCGGCCGCGTCTTCACCCCGGCCACCACCAGCGCCGCGCCGGCCAGCAGCAGGGTGCCGGCGGTGGCGCAGACGGCCAGCACGCCGCCGATGCCGAAGACCACGCCCCCCACGGCAGCGCCCAGGGCGATCGCCAGCTGGATAGAGGCGACGATCAAGCCACCTCCGCTCTCGGCTTCGTCCGGCACGACACGGGTGATCCAGGTCGACCAGGCCACCGGCACGGCGCCGAAGGCGAAGCCCCACAGCGCGACCATGAGGGCATCGGTCCCCATCGAGAAGCCGCCCAGCGTTGCCAGCAACCAGCCCAGCGAGCCCATGGCCAGAGGCATCAGCAGCAACGTCAGACGCAGGCTGCGCTCGATCAGATACCCCGCGGCCAAGGTGCCGACGAAGTTGGCCACCCCGAACGCCAGAAGGGTCGATGAGAGCGCATTGATCCCCATGTGCGAGACGCCCTCGAGGAACGGGCGAACATAGGTAAAGAAGGCGAAATGGCCGCAGAACACCAGCAGGATGGCGACGATGCCGACCATCATGCCCGGTCGTTTCATCACGCTGACCAGCGTGCCGAGCGGGGTAGGACGCTCCGGCGTCATGCGCGGCAAGGTGACGTACTGGAAGATCAGCGTCGCTACCGAGATCGCCGTCGCTAGCAGAAAGACGTTACGCCAGCCGAACAGATCGCCGAGATAGCTGCCCAGCGCCGCAGCACTGATGGTGGCGATGGGGACACCGGCGAACAGCAGCGATAGCGCCCGCGGCACGTCGTGCTCCGACACCAGCCGCATGACGGTAGCAGCGGAGAGCGCCCAGAATCCGCCCAGCGCGATGCCCAGCAGAACCCGGCCGAGCAGCAGCCAGGCCAGGCCGGGGGCGAACGCCACGACCAGGTTGGCGGCGATCATCAGCAGCGAGAATGCCAGCAGCACGTGGCGGCGATCGAGTCGCTGGGTCACCGCGGTCACCAGCAGACCGGAGAGCAGCGCAACCACCGCCGTCACCGTGACGGCCTGCCCCGCCTGGCCTTCGCTGATCGCCAGCGATTCGGCCATCGGCGTGAGCAGACTGGCGGGCAGAAACTCGGCCATCACCAGGCTGAACACACCCAGGGTCAGAGCAATGACCGCGAACCAGCGTGAGGGCGGCGCCGGCCGAGCGGCAGTGGGCAAGGGAGTCGACATGACGGCAGTCTCCAGGCATGACAGTGCAGAACGGCCGCGGTGGTCGATGACAGGGAGCGCGACCGCCCGAGAGTGCCGATAAGACTAAAGTATTAAGCGAAGGGCCACTATCGACGAAAATCCACAATGCTTGATCAAAAGTCCAAGAATCGGCCCATCGGTCGTCAAGATCCGCCTTCGCCGCCCTCACCTCCCCCAATCAGCGCCACCCTACGTCGCCCACGCCCTCAGTGATCGAACCCATAGTCGCGCTCGACCCGAGCGATACGCGTGCGATAGGCCGCATACCAGCGCTACCGCCCCAGGCGCTGGGCTTCGCGGTGGTCGATGTCGCGCTTCCAGGCGCGGATCGCCTCGAGGTCGGCCCAGTAGGAGACGGTGATCCCTATCTCCTCCCGCGCCGACTCGACGCCGAGAAAGCCGGGCTGGTCCTGAGCCAGTGTCAGCATCTTATTCGCCATGGCGGCGTAACCTGCGCTGTCGTCGCGCATCAGCGAGGTGAAGATGACCGCGTAGTAGGGCGGTTCGGGCGTATCGGCAAGCATGACGTGGGCATCTCCAGGTGACTCTCATCGTCGGTCGCCGGCAACATCGCCGGCACGCATCATCGAGACTTGTACTGGGTCGGATCATCGAGGTGACCCACAGCGCCGCCGTGTTGGTGCGAGCGGCGCCAGGCTGCGGGAGAGCCACGCTCGAAGCGCTGCCATACCCGTCGCAGCTGTCGATCATCGCCGAATCCACTGCACTCGGCGATACGCGCCAGACTCCAGTCGGTCTCGCACATCAGCTGGCGCGCCTGCTGCAGGCGCAGACGCGCCAGATAGTCGCCCAGCGAGAGCCCGGTCAGGGCGCTGAAGCGTCGCCGCAGCTGGCGCTCGCCGAGGGTGGCGAGGCGCGCCATCTCCGCCAGCGTCCAGGGCCGGGCGAGATCGGCGGCGAGCGCATCCTGCAGACGGTGGATGCGTGTCTCGACGTGATTGCGCCCCTCCAGCCAGATGCCGAGCTGGGGCTCCTGCCCGCTGCGCCGCCAGTAGATCACCAGCTCCCGCGCCACCTGCTGGGCCAGGCGCTGCCCCTGATTGAGCGCCAGCCAGTGCAGCATGGTGTCGATACCGGTGGAGATCCCGGCGCTGGTGAGATAGCGGTCATCCTCGACGAAGATGCAGTCGCCGCGCACCCGGGCCAGCGGCGCCAGCCGGCGCAATTCGTCGAGCAGGCTGTGATGCGTGGTACAGCGGCGGCCATCGAGCAGCCCCGTCGCCGCCAGTAACAGCGCCCCGGAGCAGACCGCCATCAGGGTTCGGCAAGCGGGCGCCTGCTGCCGCAGCCAGTCACCGGCGTGGTGCTGCAGTGCGCTGTCGATCCGCGCCCGATACTGCCCCGGCACCACCAGCAGATCGAGCGCCAGCGGCGCCTCGGGCAGCGCTTCGATGCCCGTCAGGGCCAGCGACCCCAGCCACGGCAGCGACGCCTGCGGGCCGAAGAAGCGCAGCTCCAGCGGTGCGCCCAACTGCGTGGCGCTGAGCAGCACCTGCAGCGGCCCGGCCAGGTCCAGCGGCACCTGGCCCGGCAGCATCAGTACCCCGACCCGCTGCGTCGCGCCCGCCGGCACCGCTTTCAAGCGACCGCTCTGGCGCCACGCCAGTCTGCAGCCAGCGTCTCGACATCGACGATGCGCGCGAACCGCCCCTCGAGCACCAGCTCGGTACGCGCGCGAATCTCGTCGGCGCTCCAGGTACGCCCGGCGCGGGTCATGGGAAAGGTCAGCGTCGCCTCGCTGACGAAATCGATCGCGAAGCCCAGGTCCGAGCCGACCCGCGCCGTGGTTTCACAGCACTGCTCGGTACGGATGCCGCTGATCGCCAGGCGTTCGATGCGATTGAGCCGTAGCCAGCGCTCCAGCCCGGTATCGCTGAAGGCGTTGTGCGCGGTCTTGTGGAAGGTGACGGTGGCGTCATCGTCGAAACCGGCCAGCGGACGAATCAGGCCACTCGCAGGGTCGAAGGGTGTGGCACTGTCCGGCGCCTGGTGGAAGATACGCACCAGCGGCACGCCGGTCTCGCGGGCGAGATCGAGCAGACGGCGCTGGGCCGGGCGCCAGACCTCGGCGAGCGTCTCGTCCCAGTAGTCACGGGCGGGGAAGGAGGCCTGAACATCGATCAGCAGCAGAGCGGTGGCGAGCATGACGAACTCCTCGAACAGGATAGGGCCGAAGCGGCCGGAGGATTCAGACTAGCGCCGCGTCCGTGCCGGCCACGAGGGCATCTGTGCTCCGATAGCGGACATTTTCGGACTTCTCGGACGCAGGCGCCATGGGTGGCCGATACGCGCCGCCGGATCAGCGCCGATGAGACGCGAGTTGTGCCCTGCCCGCCCGACTTCTACGTTGTGTAGCGCGGGCGGCATCGCGACGCCGCTCGGCACGAAGCCACACACGGAAGTCACGCATCAGTAAAGAAAGAGAGAGCGCTATGGAAATCACACTGCACAACGACGGCATGGATGGCGACGAATTCCATCAGCTCGTCGCCGGAGAAACCGGCGAGACGCTGCGCCACGCAGCGAAGAACCAACTGGGCAGCGACAACCTCTCGGAAAATCAGGTCAAGGCGATCAAGACCGAGGGCGGCGACGCCTACGAGCAGCTGATCCGCCGCATGACCGAGCACGCCCTGGCGGTGGTCAAACTGCCCCAGGACACCCCGATACGGCTGTCGGTGGACTTTGCCGGCGGCGTCAAGGGCTGAGGCCGCGCCCGACGCTTGCGAGCTAGGCGCGGGCGGGTGCTGTTGGCTAAACTCACGCGGCTACCCCCGGTCTCAGAGGGTGTTTACGAATTCGGCGAGCGCAGACATTGTGTAGACACCCTCTCAGCGTCCGCGACGAGGAAACCCAGCCATGCCCCGCCTGCCCCGCTTCACCCATACGCCGCCGGCAGCCGAACCCTCCACGCCGGCGGCGACCCAGGACACGCCCCCGCCCGTGACCGCCGCTGACGCCGTGGTCATCGAGCATGCCGAGGCCTATAGCGACACACGCTTCTGGCGCAAGCTGGCCCGTTTCGGTAGCCGTGCGGGACGCGGCGTGGCGCTCAAGTCGCTGCAGCTCTACTTCGTGCTCAAGCGCCCCGACGTCCCGATCTGGGCCAAATCGACCATCATCGGCGCACTGGGCTACTTCATCTCGCCGCTGGACGCGATTCCCGATGTCATCGCCGGCGTCGGCTTCACCGACGATGCCAGCGTGCTGGCAGCGGCACTGGTCGCGGTCTCGATCTATATCGACGAAGAGGTCGAGCGCCAGGCGGCCGCGGTGCTGGCGCGCTGGTGGCCCGAGTCGTCCGAGTCACCGCCGGCCTGAGGGCCTGCTGCCGCCGGCTCTGGTCCTGCTAAGCGCCTGGCACAACCGCTAGAAGACGTGGGCTCATCCGGCCGTCGGATCGTGACGAGGACGCTGTGAACCCCTCCCTGGGCGCTACCTTTGCCATCCCTGGCACAGGACCCTCGCTTTGCCCTGCCCCCGGCGCCCATCGTCAGAGGGTTGGGAAATGGACTCTAAATCGAAAGTCTACATCGGCCGGCAAAACCGCTAGATTGGAGCCGTGACGCGTGATGTCGTTGCTGCCCCCATCACGCCAACACCAACAACAATGCCGTCGGAGACCACGATGACCCAGGACAGCACCGCCCCCGCGCCCAGCCCCCGTAGCGCATCCGACCCGCAGGCTGCCAATGCCGAGCGCCTGCGCGATGTCGACTACCTGCCGCCGCTGCGCAAGGCGATACCGCTGGGCATCCAGCACGTGCTCGCCATGTTCGTCGCCAATGCCACCGTGCCGCTGGTGATCGCGGGGGCCGCCGGGCTCTCGGGGGCCGATACGGTGTTCCTGGTGCAGATGGCGATGTTTGTCGCCGGGGTCGCCACCCTGGTGCAGACGCTGGGGCTGGGGCCGGTCGGCGCGCGCCTGCCGATCGTCATGGGCACCAGCTTCGGCTTCGTGCCGGTGATGATCCCCATCGCGACGACCCAGGGCCTGCCCGCGGTGTTCGGCGGCGCGCTGGTGGGCGGCCTGGCGATGGCCACGGTGGGGCTGTTCTATCGCCGCCTGAGCCTATTCTTTCCGCCGGTGGTCTCGGGCACTTTCGTGCTGTTGATCGGCTTGCTGCTGCTGCCGGTGGGCTTCTCCTACGTCGGCGGGGGCTTCGGCGCGGCGGACTTCGGCGCGCCCCACCACCTGCTGCTGGCGGCGCTGGTGTTCGTGATCACCGTCGCCTTCCATCAGTTCGGGCGCGGTTTTCTCTCCGAGGCGGCGGTGCTGATCGGCATTCTGGTCGGCTGCGTGGCGGCGGCACCCCTGGGCCTGCTCGACTTCTCGAGGGTGGGAGAGGCGGCCTGGTTCCAGCTGCCGATCCCGCTGCAGATGGGGATCACCTTCGACCCGACGGCGATGCTGGCGATCGCGCTGATGGCGGTGGTGACCTGTGCCGAGTCGATCGGCGACATCTCGGGGACGGCGATCGGCGGTGCCGAGCGCGAGGCCACGCCGCGCGAACTCTCCGGCGGGGTGATGGCGGATGGTCTGGCCAGCACCTTCGCCTCGCTGTTCGGCGGCTTCCCGCAGATCAGCTTCAGCCAGAACGTCGGACTGGTGGCCTTTACCGGCGTCGCCAGTCGCTTCGTGGTGGCGATCGGTGGCGCCTTCCTGATCGTCGCTGGGCTGGTACCCAAGCTCGGCGCGGTGGTCTCGGCGATTCCCGCCGCGGTGCTCGGCGGCGCCGTGGTCATCATGTTCGGCATGATCGCCAGCGCCGGGGTCAAGATGCTTTCCCACGCCACCTTCGACAAGCGCAACATGCTGATCGTCGGGGTATCGCTGGCGGTGGCGATCGGGCTGCCGGCGCAGAGCGGACTCTACGCCGCGGCACCGGCGCAGGTCGGCGTGCTGATCGAGTCTGGCCTGATCCCCGGCGCGATCGCCTCCATCGTGCTCAACCTGGTACTGCCGCGCTGAGACTGGCCCTGGCGCCGGCCCTCAGGTGAGGGCCGCCACGGAGGCCCGATGACGTCGCACCGCCATCGCCACCAGCGTGATCCAGCCCAGCACCAGCAGGCTCAGCGTCAGCGTGGCGGGCTCGCCGCTCACGCCCAGCGAGCCGAGCAGCGTACGTGCATTGACCACCACGATGGCCCCGCCGACGATCACCGCCAGCAGCCGCGCCGGCAGCAGCCGCACGATCCACGCCGCCAGCGGCGCCGCGGCGAGGCCACTCAGGGCGAATACCGCCACCCACTGCCAGTTGATGTCATCGAGCCCCAGCGCCAGCACGAAACCGAGCGTGCCGGCCACGGTGACGAAGAATTCACTGGTATCCACCGAGCCCACCACCTTGCGCGCCTCGATGCCGCGGTGTGCCAGCAGCACCGGGGTGGAGATCGGCCCCCAGCCGCCGCCACCGACGCTGTCGAAGAAACCGGCGACCAGCGACAGCGGAATCAGCTTGGCACGGGAGACGCCCCGGCGCGGCTGCCGCGACGCCAGATCGAACAGATAGCGGGCAATGATGTAGAGCCCCAGCAGCAAAAGACCGAGCGAGATCACCGGCTTGATCGCATCGCCGGGCACGTTGCTGAGAAAGCAGGCGCCGACGAAGGCACCGACACCGCCCGGCAGCATCATGGTCTTGACCAGGCGACGGTCGACGTTGCCGAAGCGCCAATGCGCGGTACCCGAAGCCGCCGTGGTCGCCACCTCGGCCATGTGGATCGAGGCCGAGGCAACCGCCGGGGTGACGCCGAGCGCCAGCAGCATCGATGACGAGGTGAGCCCATACCCCATGCCGATTGCCCCATCCACCAGTTGGGCGATGAAACCGGAGATGCCGAAGATGATCAGACGCTGCATACCGTTCTCCCGGGAAATGGTCGCGCTCACGCCATGGTGGAGTCGATTCGGTCATGACGCTTATACTTGAAACGACATAAGAAACGCGATCAATATAACGGAGCTCTCATCAGGCGCGACAATCTCGATTTCCGATAAGCATATCGAGCTCGCCGCTATGACGATGATGCCCCTGGCTACGACGACGATGTCACTTCCCCCTCACCCGACGAGACGGCGCCATGTCCTTCGATACCACCGCGTACAACCGCCAGATGACGCATTTCGACGGCCACGACTCGGTCTGGCTGTTCGGCTACGGCTCACTGATCTGGAAGGCGGACTTCGACTATCTGGAGCGCCGCCCGGCCGCGATCCATGGTTGGTCGCGGCGCTTCTGGCAGGGTTCCCACGATCACCGCGGTACGCCCGAGGCGCCCGGACGCGTGGTGACCCTGGTCGAGCAAGCGGACGCGGTCTGCCACGGCATGGCCTACCGCATCGCGCCCCGGGTCTTCGAGCCACTGGATATCCGCGAGAAGAATGGCTATCTGCGCGTGGTGACCCGCATGGATTTCATGGACGACGCCACGCCGCCCATGGCGGAGGGCGTGGTCTATCTCGCCGGCGCCGATAACGCCGCCTATCTGGGCCCGGCGCCGGAGGCCGAGATTGCGCGTCAGATCGCGGCCTCACACGGCCCCAGCGGGCCCAACCGTGACTATCTGCTCAATCTCGCCCAGGCCCTGCGCGAGCTGGGCTGGGACGACGCCCATGTGTTTGCCCTGGAGCGCGAGCTGCACGCCCTGGAAGTGACCTCCGAAAGAGACTGAAGCGCGCGCGACGGGCCGAGAGACAGCTGGGACGTCGCGCGGGCATCCTATCTGCTGCAAGCCAGAGCAGTAGAGAGCAGATACGCCGCACCGCAGGGGTGGCGCAGGGAGGGAGAAAGCACGGCGGCGATCTGCGGGGTATTCAGACGTCGGCGAGCTGCGCCAGGGCCTCGTGAAGGCTCTCGGCGGAGGCCGGTCGCACGCGTCGCGCGATCTCCTCGCCATCGTGCAGAAAGATCAGCGTGGGCCATAGCTTGACCCCGAAGGCGCGTCCCAGTGGCCGGCCCTTGCCATCCTCGACCTTGAAATAGGGCGCCTCGAAGCTGGCGAAGGCTTCGGCGATCAGTGGCTGCGCCGCCTGGCACCAGGGGCACCAGGAGACGCCGAACTCGATCACTGCCGGTCCGCGCATGTCACGCAGCGCAGTCAGCTCAAGGGCCTGGGGCGTGTAGTCGATGGGCAGCATGAGCTCACTCCTCGTCGAGCGGCTGGAGCCCGTCGGCGAAGGCCTGCCAGCGCGCGACATAGTGGGCAGCGGAGGCCTCGAGTGCGGCCCGGGCGTCGGCATCCAGCGTGCGCACCGCCTTGGCCGGCGCGCCGACGATCAACGAGCCATCGGGGAATTGCTTGCCCTCGGTGACCAGAGCCCCCGCACCGACCAGGCAGTGCCTACCTATCTTGGCCCCATTGAGCACGGTGGCGCCCATGCCGATCAGCGTATGGTCGCCCAGCTCGCAGCCGTGGAGGATGGCGTGGTGGCCCACGGTGCAGCCCACACCGACGCGCAGCACGAAACCCGGGTCGGTATGCAGCATGCATCCCTCCTGGATATTGCTGCCGGCACCGATGACGATGCGCTCGTTGTCACCGCGCAGCACCGCGTTGAACCAGATGCCCACGTCCTCCTCGAGTTCGACACGCCCGATGACATGGGCCCCGGGGGCGATCCAGTAGCGGTCGCTGGCGGGAAGCCGGGGACGGTGTTCACGGTAAGCGTACAGCGGCATGGCAGACTCCGTGGGCGGGACGAGAAGCGTGATCGTCGCGCGGATGCGCCAGCCAACGCCAGCCGACTTTAGACGGTGTCGTCAGCCTGCCACGGACGTTGCGTCGACAGCCGGACTCAGGCGAGATCGTCGTGGCGCTTGCCCTGACCGCCAACCGAGGCACTCAGATTGCTGCCGCCGTAAAGACTCTGATGCGGGCTGGCGTCGTTCTCGGCACTCAGCGAGAACGGCAGCAGCGCAGAGACGATGACGGCAGCGAGCATCGAAAAGAGACGATTGAACAGTTTCATGACCCCTCCTTTGGTGATGACACGGCGTGGTGACGAAACGACGTGATGACAAAACGGCTGCGACGTTTCGCCGCAACACCTAGTTAGCATGCTAAACAAAAACAGGGACGTCAAGCACGGAATGGTCGCGGCCAGGTCTTGTCGAGCGACTCCGTTGACCGTCAGTACACCAAGCGCCGCGATGAAATGGATGGATTTTCAACCGTCCTCGAGAGCGGCTCAATTTGTCGCATCTTAATTTTCTTTAGTTCGTTTAATTTCAAAACAGAGAAAACGGCTTTCAGAGCTGTTAAAAAATGGGGGGGCAAGCCACTGATTAAAAACACACCACAAAAACCAATATTAAACTTATAAAATCATTGTGATCAGTGCGAGTGGTATCACGCGCCCTACGTCCATTTACCGTCATGATACCGCTTTCCAGAATCATGCCGCCCGGCTCTCGCCCGCGGCAGATCACGCCATCGCATCGCAGAACGCTTCAGAACGTGATGTCGGCAGCAACAGCACGACACTGTCGTGACTGCCCTTCGATCATTCCGGTCATTGTCTCATTGATACTTGAGGGAGCCGTGTGATCGCGATCGACTTCATTCAGGAATCAGGGATCATTCAATGAAACTATATCGCAGCATGGCAGCAGGAGTGGGCCTGTTGATGATCTCGTCGGCACTTATGGCCGACGACGAGACACCCGTCGACGTCGTTCTGATCGGTGGCGGTACGATGAGCGCAACGCTCGGCACCTATCTTCAAGAGCTGGAACCGAACTGGAATGTCGTCCTGTTCGAGCGCCTCGGTGAAGTCGCGGCCGAGAGCTCCAATGCCTGGAACAACTCCGGTTCTGGCCACTCGGCCTTCTGCGAGATGAATTACACGCCGCAACGCGAGGACGGCAGCATCGCCATCGACCGCGCCATCAAGGTCACCGAGGACTTCGAGGTCTCGCGCCAGTTCTGGGCACATCAGGTCGACCAGGGCGTGCTGCACGACCCGGCGTCCTTCATCACCAGCATGCCGCACATGAGCCTGGTGTGGGGCGATGACCACGTGAACTTCCTGCGTGCCCGCTATGCCGCGATGCACCAGCATCCGTTCTACGAGCAGATGGAGTACACCGAAGATCGTGACACCATCCGCCAGTGGCTGCCGCTGGTCATGGACGGCGCCGATGGGGATCAGCCAATGGCCGCGACCCGCATGTCGATCGGCACCGAGGTCAACTACGGCGAGATTACCCGCCAATTGATCCATTCGCTCAGCGACAACGACCATTTCGAGCTCTCGCTCGACAGCGAAGTGCGCGGCCTGGATCGCAATGATGACGGTACCTGGAAAGTCACCGTTGCCGATCTCGCCCATGGTGAGAAGGAACACAGCGTCAATGCCCGCTATGTGTTCATCGGTGCCGGCGGCGCCGCCTTGCCACTACTGCAGGCCTCCGGCATTCCCGAAGCCGAGCAGTACGCCGGCTTCCCGGTCGGCGGCCAGTTCCTCTACACCACCAACCCGGACGTGGTTGCCCAGCATCGGGCGAAAGCCTACGGCCTCGCCGCGGAAGGCTCGCCGCCGATGTCCGTGCCGCACATGGATGCCCGCCTGCTCGACGGCCAGCCGGCCATCTTCTTCGGGCCGTTCGCGACGTTCTCCAGCAAGTTCCTGAAAAACGGCTCCTGGACCGACCTGTTTGGCTCGATGACCCTCAGCAACACCTGGCCGATGATGGAAGTGGGCGTCGACAACTTCAATCTGGTCAAGTATCTCGTCGGCCAGGTCATACAGTCCGATACGGGTCGGATGGAGGCGCTGAAGCAGTTCTACCCGCAGGCAAACCCCGATGACTGGCAGCTGTGGACCGCCGGCCAGCGCGTGCAGATCATCAAGAACGACCCCGACAAGGGTGGCGTACTGCAGTTCGGCACCGAAGTGGTCGTGTCAGAAGATGGCACCCTGTCGGCACTGCTGGGCGCGTCGCCGGGCGCGTCTACCGCCCCGCCGATCATGTTGCGCCTGCTGAATCGGGTCTTCCCGCAGCAGGTCGAGAGCGCGGCTTGGCAGGACAAACTGCACGAGATCATCCCCTCTTACGGCCAGCGCCTGGCGGACAACCCGGCGCTGCTGCGCGACCTGCGCCGCCGCACGGCCAACTCACTGGAACTGGTCGGCGGCGGACCGGAGCCGACCACTTTCGAGCAGGTGGTGAAGGCAGAGCGCGAGGAGGGCGATGCGCCTTCCGAGACAGCGATCGAACCGAGCGGCCCGGTCGCCGGCGAAGCCCGGACCGACACCTGAACCGCGACGCCATGGCGCAGGCCATGCACCCCGCACCGCCCTCCGGCGCTGCGGGGTGTTTTCCCTCAAATCGGTAAAAAGCCCGCCCCAATCACGCAAGGCATTGATTAACAATAAAATTCCCACCAGAAAGCGGCCTTTGATCCGCGCCAGCTCTGTCATAGTCATGGCACTAACGCCGCGACCTCATTAGACTGTCGTCCTAGTCGCGTTCGCGCCTGTCCGTATCCATCAGACAGAGAACCTTCATGAAATTGCGTCACGGCATCACGCTCTGTTCCCTGCCGACCACCCAGGCAGGAGCGGCATCCGACGATACCCCCAACGTCGACGTGGTTCTCATCGGGGGCGGCACCATGAGTGCCACCTTGGGAACCCTGCTGCAGTCGCTGCAACCCGACTGGTCGATCCATCTGTTCGAGCGGCTGGATCGCGCCGCCGAAGAGAGTTCCAACGTCTGGAACAACGCCGGTACCGGCCACTCGGCCTTCGCCGAGATGAACTACACCTCGCCCCAGTCCGACGGCAGTGTCGACATTCAGCGCGCCATCGGCATCACCGAGCAGTTCGAAGTCTCGCGTCAGTACTGGGCCAGCCAGGTGCGCGACGGCGTGCTCTCCGAGCCGCGCTCGTTCATCAATACCGTGCCGCACCTGAGCTTCGTGTGGGGCAAGGATCGAGTCTCTTTCCTGAATGCACGCTTCGAGGCGATGCACCGCAACCCGCTCTACGCCGGCATGGAGTACGCCGAGGATCCGGCCAAGATCGCCGAGTGGATCCCGCTGGTGATGAGTGGGCGTGACGGTTCTGACCCGGTGGCGGCCACGCGCATGCCGATCGGCACCGAGGTCAACTATGGCGAGATCACCCGCCAGATGATGGACTCGCTGGCCAAGCGCGACAATTTCGAGCTGTCGCTCAACACCCAGGTGCGCGATCTCAAGCGCAACGCCGATGGCAGCTGGAAGGTGACGGTCGCCAACACCAGCGACGGCGGCAACGAACGCAGCGTCAATGCACGCTTCGTGTTCATCGGCGCCGGCGGTGCGGCGCTGCCGCTGCTGCAGAAGTCGGGCATTCCCGAAGCCAAGCAGTACGGCGGCTTCCCGGTGGGCGGGCAGTTCCTCTATACCACCAACCAGGAAGTGGTCGCCAAGCACGACGCCAAGGTCTATGGCCTGGCGCCGGCCGGTTCACCGCCGATGTCGGTACCGCACATCGACAAGCGCATCCTCGATGGCACCCCGGCGATCATGTTCGGCCCCTTCGCCACCTTCTCGAGCAAGTTCCTCAAGAACGGCTCCTGGACCGATCTGATGCGCTCGATCACCGCCAGCAACCTGTGGCCGATGACCAAGGTCGGGCTGGATAACCTGGATCTGGTGCGCTATCTGATCAGCCAGCTGCGCATGTCCGAAGAGGATCAGTTCGAAGAGCTCAAGGGCTACTACCCCGAAGCCAAGCGTGCGGACTGGAAGCTGTGGACCGCCGGCCAGCGGGTGCAGACGATCAAGGACGTCGAGGGCAAGGGCGGCACACTACAGTTCGGCACCGAGCTGGTGAGCGGCGCCGAGGGCACCATCGCCGCCCTGCTGGGCGCCTCTCCGGGGGCGTCGACGGCGCCGTCGATCATGCTGCGCCTGATCGAGGAGGTGTTCCCCGAGCAGGTCAAGAGCGAGGCGTGGCAGACCAGGCTGCGCGAGCTGGTGCCCTCCTACGGGCAGCCCCTCGCCTCCAATCCGACGCTGCTGAGCGAGGTCCGCGCGATGTCGCGGGAGCTGCTCGAACTCGACGAGCCCGACCTGGGGCAGGCGGCCATCGACGCCCCCTCCCCGCGTCAGCACTAGACGTCAGCACTCAGCACCAGGACGCACTCCTCGTCGCCCTGCCAAGCGCCCGCCGACCTCCGGCGGGCGCTTGGCGTTTCAGGCCCGGTGCAGAAGCCGGGATCACCCTCAGGGCGTCGCCGCCGCGTCCGGCTCGATCGCCCCCAGCCCCGCGAGAATGCGGTAGGCGGTCTCCACCCGCGCCGCATTGGGGTAGTTGCGGTTGGCCAGCATCACCAGCCCCACCTGCCGGTCGGGCAGCATCACCACGTAGCCGCCGAAGCCATTGGTCGATCCGGTCTTGTTGATCCACACCTTGGCCGGCCCCGCAGCGGTATCGCTCGACGGGGCGACCGGCTTGACCGTCTGCGGCTCGAGAATCATGCCATAGCCGTTGCCCGCCACCAGGGTGTCGAGGCTGACCGGGCGTGGATACTGCTCCCAGACCAGATCCTGGGTCATGTCGCCAACCTGGTAGTAGGGCCGGTGGGTGGCATCGATCGCCTGTTGAAGCGTGTCATCGAGCGTGAGCAGACCCAGATTGGCCTGGACCAGCCGCGCCAGATCGGTGGCGGTGGTCTTGATGCCGTAGGCTTCGTCCTCGAGCACGCCGGGCGAGACCCGCGCGGGCTCGCCCGACTTGTCCTCGCCCATGGCGTAGTGCCCCTGCTCGGTGGTGGGCACGTCGTACCAGGTGTGGTCGAGCCGCAGCGGTTCGAGCAGCTGTTCGCGAACTGCGGGCACGAAGTCGCTGCCGAGACTGGCGGCCGCCTCCAGCCCCAGCAGCCCGATGCCCAGATTGGAGTAGCGCCGGCTCTCTCCCACCGGCGCGCTCGGCTGAAACTGGCGGTACCAGGCCATCAGCGCATCCTGGTCGTTGACCGTCTCGGGCACGAACAGCGGCAGCCCGCCGGCGGTGTGGGTCCCCAGATTGATCGCATCGACGTCGTCGAAGGTACTGCCCTCGAGCACCGGCAGGTAGTGGCTCACCGGCGCATCCAGGTCGAGCTGCCCGCGGGCGGCGGCGAGGGTGGCCAGGGTGGCGGTGAACGTCTTGCTCAGCGAGCCGATCTCGAACAGGGTGTCACCGTCGACCGGGGTGCTGTCGTCACGATCGGCGACGCCGTAGTTCAGGATCTGCACGCCCTGCGGCCGCACCACCGCCACCGCCATGCCGGCAATCTGCTCCTGCTGCATCAGCGCCTCGACCAGCGGGTCGACCACACCGCGGGTCGCGGCCGCGTCCGTCTCCTGGGCCACCGCCACCTGCGTGCTCAGCACCAGCGCCACCCCCAGCCACCATGCTTTCATCGTCCTCTCCTCGGATCCAAGTTGCTCATCGGCGACCTGACGACCGCCTGCGCGCCGGCTGCCGCTATCATGCGCGAAAACGCATATTGGGTAATACCGGCGCTGCGTAACCATTCGTCAACCGCCTGGCCGGCCTTGTGTTGACGCAGATCAGGGGCGAGGTCGGCGCCGCGGAGAGAGCCCATCACGCGCTCACCCTCAAGACGACTGCGGGGGCGTCATTACCCATCGGCTGGCCACTCGCGGTAGAGTTCGGGCGTGGTCACTGTGGGTACCCATCGCTGTTTCAGGAGGCAACATGGCGTTCAGCCGAAAAAAGGGACATCGAATCGGGACCGTTGCGGTCGGCCTGTTGGCGCTACTGGCCGGTTGCTCGGGTTCCTATTCAGACGTGGACGTCGCCAGCGGCCAGGCGTCATCGACCCACCAGACGACGACTCAGGAACCGGCGCACCAGACCACCGTCGAGCGGCCGTCGGACACTGACGGCGCCACCCGTGGCGGGGACGGTTCCCAGATCACCCTCGACGCGCTGACAGCGTCGGATATCGACGAGACCAATCTCTCGGGCGAGCTGGGCTGCCAGTTCTCGACGGCGCAAGCTTCGCCGCTGCTGGTCGCGAAGGGGAATGTCGACTCCTCTTCGGCGGCCCAGGGCGTGGTCAAGGTAGCCGGCTACGTGGAACGGGTCTGGGCACCAGATGGCTTCGACGGCACGACCGACAACCCGACCTTTCAGGGCAAGGGCAAGACCCTCCGCATCGACGTGACGGGAGCATCCCGGGAGGGCGGCGAGTCGCCCTCCCGGCCGGCGACCCTGACCTACGACCGGGCCGATGGCGCTCAGCGCACGTTCGAAGGCGAGTGGCAGTGCGGTCCGTGAGCCTCGACGGCGCCAGCGAGCTTTCGTGATGATGGGCTTCTCGACGGCGTTGGCCGTCATCGGTACCCGGTGTCGTCTACCGCAGCGGCCGCCTCTGCGATCATCGCCTCCGGCGCGTCGCGGCGGCTGACCAGCCCTTCCAGATACACGAATTGCGGCGCGCGAATGCCTAGCGTATTCAGTACGGCCTCGAGATGCGGGGTGAGATAATTGGGCTGCAACGACACTCCGGCACGGTGGAAGCCGCCGGAACTGACGATGACGAGCGTCGCCCGGTCCGCCAGCAGGCCCACCTTGCCCTGGGGGGACGCAGCAAAGGTTCGATGAATGCGCAGCACGTAATCGACCCAGAGCTTCAGCGCCGCGGGCATGCCGAAGTTATGCATGGGGGTCGCGATGATCAGCCGGTCGGTGGATTCGAGCTCTTCGATCAGGCGCTCGGGTAACTCAAGCGTCGCGTTCGCGCGCGGCAAGGGATCGCGCAGCGTCAGCGCCCGGGCGTAGTCCACCGTCAGCGGCGCCAGCGGCTCGGCAGCGAGATCCCTTACCAGCAGGTCACCGCCCTGCTGCGCCGCGATCTTCCGCGCCAGACGACTCCCCAGGGCCTCGTCGCGGTGCGGGCTGGCGGTCACGAGCAACGTTCGCCGGGTCATGATCCCGCCTCCTCGACACTCAAGGCCTCCACGAAGTGCAGGCCCCGGGAGAGCAGTCCTTGTCGGAAGTAGAAGCGCTGCGCCAGTGCCATGCCCAGCCCGGTGTCCAGCACCAGATGGCGACGCCCCGCCGCTCTCGCCTCCCCGCGCACCGCCGCCAGCAGCCGCGCGCCCAAACCGTGGCGGCGGCCTGCTGCGCCGACGACGAGATCGTCGACGTAGACGAAGCGGCCATAGAGCAGGTTTTCGGTCAGACGGTAGCCCGCCAGTCCGACGACCCGGCGCTCCTCCCACGCCGCCAATAGCCGATATCCCAACACCCTCTGCCGCATGATCTGATCGACGAAGTCCCGCGATCCCTGGAGATGCGGGCGAAGCTCTCGCATGACATCGAAGCAGCGCAGACACGCCTGCTCCGTTGTCACCTGTGATAGTCGAACCGTCGTCATCGGACATCCTCCTTGTGCAGAGGCGTCAGGTTAGAATCGTGCAGACCCACTTGGCAGCGCCAAGACGTCTTCGATCTTCTAGGACATCGACATGTCCAATCCCCGACTTCGGCTCGACCGCGCACAAAACGTACCGATCTACCGGCAGCTCTATCAGCGCCTGCGCGAAGCGATGGCAGACGGGCGTCTGCCACCCGGCAAACGGGTGCCTTCGGTACGCAGCCTGGCCAGTGAGCTGAACCTGTCACGCGGCACGGTCGAGCTGGCGTATCAGCTGCTCGTCAGCGAAGGGTATCTGTTGCCGCGGGGCCCGGCGGGCACGATCGTCTCGCCCCACCTGCCCGACGCCACAGGGCCGGCCCCGACACCGGATACGATGGCCGGGCAGGCGCCGGAGTCCGATCTCGAACCGCCGCTCCCGTTCCAACTGGGGCTTCCGGCGCTGGATGCCTTCCCCCACAAGTTGTGGGCGCGCCTGACCCAGCGCCGACTCAGGGCCCAGTCCAGCGCCGAACTGAATTACCCACCGCCGACGGGCCACCCGGCACTGAAGCGCGCCCTGGTGAGCTACCTCGGGGTGTCGCGGGGCATCGCCTGCCAGCCCGAACAGATCTTCATCACCGACAGCTATCGGGACACGCTTGGCCTGATCTGTCGGGCCCTGCTGACTCCCGGTGACAGGGGATGGTTCGAAGAGCCGGGCTATGTGATGGCGCGGGAACGACTGCAGGGCGAAGGGATGCAGCTGACGCCGGTGAGCGTCGACGCCGAAGGCTTGAATGTCGAAACGGGGTGTTCACGCGCCGCCCAAGCCCGCTTCGCCGTCGTCACGCCCACGCATCAGAGCCCCACCGGGGTGACGTTGACACTGGCCCGCCGCCGGGCGTTGCTGGCGTGGGCGAAGCGGGAAGCAGCCTGGATCATCGAGGATGACTACGACAGTGAGTACCGCTATCGCGGCCAGCCCGAAGCGGCGCTGAAGAGTCTCGATGGTGACGAGCGCGTGCTCTACACCGGCACGTTCAGCAAGGTCCTGTTTCCCGCCATCAAGCTGGCCTACCTGGTGGTTCCCAGCGCTCAGGTCGCGACCTTCCGGCGCGCGATGCAGCGTCTGGGGCATGGCGCGCCGACGTTGAGTCAGGCAGTCGTGACGGATTTCATCGAAGAGGGCCATTTCGCCCGCCATCTCAAGCGTATGCGGGCGCTCTACCAGGTGCGCCGTGAACATCTTCGCCAGGCGCTCGAACATCATCTGGGCGACCGGATTCACCTCGATCTACAGGCCGGCGGGATGCATCTGCTGGTCCGTCTTCCCGATGGCGCCGACGACGTGTCCCTTGCGAACCGGGCCGCCAGCGCCGGGCTGGGCGGGCATGCGCTGTCCGCTTGGCACCTGAGCTCGGCACGCCACTCCGGGCTGTTGCTGAGCTTCACCAACGTCATCGATGCCGCCCATGCCGATGCCCTGGCAGCTCGGCTGGCCGAACTCATGGTGTGACGCGGCTCGGGGCCTCTTGCCATGGCCTAGAAATCGTCGCAGATCTTGGCCCTGTCCGACCGCCCACCGGCATCCCATCCTGTCCCGGCATCTGATTCTTCCCTTCCCACGACCCACTGCCCAGACAGGTGAACGACATGCAAGCCCGCGTGAATTACTACCAGACCTCTCCCCAGGCTGCGCAGAAGTACCTCGATTTCAACATGGCACTGGCGCAGATCGAGGTGATCCAGGAGTTCAAGCATCTGGTGATGCTGCGCGCCTCCCAGCTCAACGGCTGCGCCTTCTGCGTCGACATGCATGCCAAGGAGGCGACGATCGACGGCGAGCGCGAACTCCGTCTCCACCACCTGACCGTGTGGCGAGAATCGGCACTGTTCAGCCCGCGCGAACGGGCCGCCCTGGCCTGGACGGAAACCTTGACCCGGCTGCCCGAGCATGGGGTCGATGACAACACCTACGACGACATGCGCCGCCACTTCTCCGCAGCGGAGCTCTCGGATCTGACCTTTCTGATCGTCGCCATCAACGGCTGGAATCGTCTCAGCATCGCCTTCCAGGCCGTTCCTGGCTCCGCCGACGAGGCCTTCGGGCTGGACAAGGCGGGACTGTGAGCGGCGCAGGGTATCGCGTGCGCTGCCCGGTCAATGGACCACGTTGCGAATGAAGCGCAGCGTACCGGCCCCATCGTTGCGATAGCGATAGGGCTGGTCACTCGGATAGACATGGAAGTCGCCGGCCGGGATGACGATGTCACCCGCTGCCAGTTCGAGCGTCAGCGTGCCCTCGATCACCACCAGCATCTCGTGCCAGCCGTTATCGTCGGCCGCCGATGCGTAGACATCCCCCGGTGCGAGCGACCAGGACCACAGCTCGACCTCCTGACGGGCCGGCTTGCTCGCCAGTAGCCGCGCCCGGCTCTCCGACGAGCGGCCGACCCAGGCCACCTCGTCGATACGCGCGGAGTCTTCGCTGTCAGGCGGCTGGACCAGGGCATAGAACAGCACGCCCAGCGCTTCGGCCAGGCGGTCCAGCGTGCCCAGACTGACGTTGACGTCACCCTTCTCGATATTGACCAGCATGCGCCGACTGACCCCGGCCCGCTCGGCCAGTGCCTGCTGACTCAGGGAGACCGCCTGGCGCAGGCGCCGGACATTGGCAGCCACGTGCACCAGCACGTCGGGGCGCTCGTTAGAGTTGTGCAATATATTGCCCATCCGTACAATCGCGACTCTCGTCCCACACCGCTCACCGTCGAGGCGCTGCGCGGCCAGGTTTGGCGAGCCATCATGCCCGAGCCCCCCTGGAGGTGTCATGTCCGTCGCCACCCATCCCTTCGTCCAGCGCGCCTGGCCGGTCGCCATGCTGGTGGTGGCGATGTGTTCGATACAGAGCGGTGCGGCGGTGGCCAAGACGCTGTTTCCCCAGATCGGCGCCACCGGTACCACCTCGATCCGCCTGATCCTGGCCGCCGGCCTGCTGCTGCTGGTGATGCAGCCCTGGCGACGGCGCATCAGCCGCCGGGCGTGGAAGTCGACGCTGATCTACGGCGTCTCGCTGGGCATCATGAACCTGATGTTCTACCAGGCGCTGGCGCGCATTCCGCTGGGGATCGCGGTGGCGCTGGAGTTCACCGGCCCGCTGGCGGTGGCGATGCTCTCCTCGCGCCGCTGGCTGGATCTGGTGTGGGTGGCATTCGCGGTCAGCGGCCTGATCCTGCTGCTCCTGCTGGGTGACGACCACAGCGGCCCGGTCGATCCGGTCGGTGCGGCCTTCGCCCTGGGTGCCGGGGTGTGCTGGGCGCTGTATATCCTGTTCGGGCAGAAGGCCGGCGCGATCAATGGCGCCCAGAGTGCGACCCTGGGCATCACCATCGCCGCCGTGGTGATCGCCCCGATCGGGCTGATCGAGGTCGGCCCGGCGATCTTCGCCCCCGAGATCCTGCCGTTCGCGCTGGCGGTGGCGGTGCTCTCCACCGCCCTCCCCTACACCCTGGAGATGATCGCCCTGCCACGCCTGCCGACCCAGACCTTCGGCACCCTGATGAGCCTGGAACCGGCGGTGGGCGCGCTCTCCGGTCTGCTGTTCCTGAGCCAGCAGTTGAGCGTGCTGCAGTGGCTGGCGATCGCGCTGGTGATCGTCGCCTCGATCGGAACCACGCTCACCGCCCGCGCCAAGGAGCCGTTCGAAGCGCCGCTGCCCGACTGAACGTGGCGCCAGCACGCCACCGCCGTGCACGAATCTTCCAGACGCGGTGGGGTGGGCGTGGCAGACTGAAGCCGCGTCCACGTCATCCAGGAGGATGAGCATGTCTTCGACCGGGTGGATCGATCTGCAGCGCCACGCTAGCGGTATCGAGACCCTGCGCGCCCACTTCGAGGGCCACGCCTACGATCCCCACTGGCACGACAGCTACCTGGTCGGCTTCACCGAACAGGGCGTGCAGCAATTCCACTGCCGGCGACGGCGCCACGACAGCACCCCGGGGCGGTTGTTTTTCGTCGAGCCCGGCGAGCTCCACGACGGTCACGCGCCGGCCGCGGGCGGGTTCACCTACGCCATGCTCTATCTCGACCCGGCCTGGCTGCAGCGTGAGCTGCGCCAGTTCGGCGATGCCCCGGTCAGCAGCGGAGAACCCGGCTTCCGGCGCACCCTGGCCGACGACCCGGAGCTGGCGCGCCAGGTGGCTGCGGCCTTCAGCGCTCTGCGCATGCCCGGCTGGCAGCTGGCCAAGGAGACGCATCTCGACGCCGTGCTGCGCGGCATGCTGCCCCACCTGGGCTGGCACGAGCGCGCCCTGGGCGACCCACGCCTGCCGCGCACCGCGCGTCTGGCCCGCGACTATCTGCACGCCCACTGCGAGCAGGATATCGGCCTGGAGACGCTCGCCGCCCACTGCGGCGTCGATCGTTTCCGTCTCAGCCGCGCTTTCAAGGCCGCCTTCGGGCTGGCGCCGCACGCCTACCTGGTACAGCTGCGACTCGCCCATGCGCGCCGCTGCCTGGCCGTGGGCGATGCCCCGGCCGAGGTCGCGGCACGCTTCGGCTTCGCCGATCAGAGCCATCTGGGGCGCTGGTTCCGGCGCGCCTACGGCCTCACCCCTGCGGACTACCGTCGTCGCCGCTGAGCGGCCTTGAGTCGATCCACTCCTGTCGACCCGATTCCATCGACCCAACCCTGTCGACTCAACCCTCTCGCCCCGATTCCATCGACTCGACCCCGTAGACCCGAACCGGCCGATCCCGTCACCTCGACCCAACCCCACCGGCCTACCGGCTCTGCTCAGATCTTCCAGACGCGTCAGCCGCGCCAGGCGATAGTCGGGGCTCCCGCTGTCCCATGGAGCCACCCCATGCCGAACTGGTTACCCTTCGCGCTGTTCGCCATCGTCGCCTCGATCACCCCGGGGCCGACCAATCTGCTGATTCTGCACCAGGGGCTGCATCACGGCTTCCGGCGTACCCTGCCGGCGGTCATCGGTGCCAGCCTGGCCGCCGCCACCCTCGTGCTGCTGGTGGGGCTGGGCCTGGGCCAGCTGCTGATCAGCCGGCCCTACGCAAACCTGACCCTGAGCTGGCTGGGCGTCGTCTGGCTGAGCTGGCTGGCATGGCGTCTCTACCACGCCCCGGCACCCTCGACGGAGCGCGCTGAGGGTATGCGAGCGCCGAACTTCGGCGCCAGGCAGGCGGCCATACTGCAGCTGATCAACCCCAAGACCTGGCTGATGGCACTGGCAGTGGTGGGCGTGTTCGCCCCGCATCATGTCACCCCGGTCGCGATCGCGGGCCTGGCAGCGATCTTCGCCACCCTGGCCATGCCCTGCCTGGCAGCCTGGGGGGCGATGGGAGACGGCGCCGCGCGACTGCTGCGCTCTCCGGCGCAGTGGCGGCTATTCAACCGCGCGCTGGCGCTGGTTTTGCTGCTGGTGGCGTGGTGGAGCGTGCTGATGCCGGGCTGAGGCGGTAGGCGGCGAGAAGATGACGAGAGGACAAGCAGTCTGCGGGGTGACAGGAAAGCGCCATGGCGAAACGGCCTCTCAGGCCGCTTGGCGATGGCGCCCCCCTTGGGCATCACGGCCTTTGCGTGAATAGCTGCCCTTGCCCTTCTTGGGGGTCTGCTGCTGCTGGCGAAACTGCGGTGTGCGTAACGCGGCCTTGAGCGCGTTGTCGCGGATCGGCTGACGAGTCATGGAAGCTCCTTGAGGTTCAGGGTGGCTGATCGAAATGCGTGATCAAGATGGAGAAAGCAGCCTGGCAATTCAAGCCTGGTGGTTCGAACCTGCCGGCACCCGATCTCCTGGGAAACGCGCCAACGGCAGGCGCCAAATGCCAACGGCCACCGAGGGTGGCCGTTGACGTCTACCTTGCCGTGCGGGCGGGGCCCGCTATCGCTCAGGCACCGGCGAGATGCTGATAGAGCACCATGCAGCCGATCACGATCATCACCAGACCACCGCCGATCTCGGCGCGCTTGCCGATCAGCGAGCCGATGGCGCGGCCGAGCATGATCCCGATGGTGACCATCAGCGTGGTGGCCAGGCCGATCGCCATCGCCGCGACCAGAATATTGATATCAGCGAAGGCCAGTGTGACGCCGACCGCCATGGCATCGATGCTGGTGGCCAGGGCGGTGGCTGCCACCAGCCAGAACGAACGCCGTGCCGGGACATCCGCGTCTTCCTGAGCCCGCGGGTCGTCGGGCTTGAGTCCGGCCCAGATCATGTGCGAACCGAGACCGGCCAGCAGCACGAAAGCGATCCAGTGATCCCACTCGGAGACGAAATGGGTCGCCGCCAGACCGATGGCCCAACCGATCACCGGGGTGATCGCCTCGATGGTGCCGAAGATCACGCCGATGCGCAGCGCCTCGGGAAATCGCGTGCGCTTGAGCGAGGCGCCCTTGCCGATCGACGCGGCAAAGGCGTCGGTCGACATCGCGAAGGCGAGCAAGACAAGAGATGCGGGATTCATGGCGTCGTCCAGCCGGTAGTTGAACCACGACACCCACCAGGCCCGACTCTGCGCCGCGGGTGTCAATGGTCTCGCCAACCGAGATCGGTGTACGTGCCACGGCCAGGGCCGAGTGTGTTGACACGCACGCCGCTGGACCAAGATCTGCACGCCAGCGACCGGCTACTCCCCAAAGAGACTCAGACTATAGCCATCACCCCGAGCATTTTCAATAAATGATTGAATTTAAAGGGAAAAATACACCACGGTTAATTCATGTCGTCGGCGTTAATCAAGTTCACCCAAGTTGAACTTTGAACATGGGGTTGCGCAACCGCCTCAGCAGCAAGCCGTCAGTACCGTGGCGATCCAGCCGCGCAGCCGTTCCGAGGCGATCTCGCCACGCGAATAGCGCAGGTGACAGGTCAACGTCGCCATGCGCGTATCCCTCAATACCGTCGTCATCGAAGGCGCCGGCTCTCCCCGCCCCGCCTGAGGGCGCCCCACCCGCCCACGACCGCACACGGCTCAGACCGCGTGCACCTCTCGTTCGAGGGCCTGGCGCATCTCGCTATCCAGTGACAGCGCCTGCGCCAGCTGGTCGAGCCACGCCTTCTCCATCGGGTTCTGGTCGTCGATGATCGCCACGCTGGCAAGATAGAGCTCGCGGGCCGCCTGGGGCGAGTCGGCATCGCGCGCGATCGCCTCGGCATCCAGCGGCGCCGACATCTCGCGCTCGACCCAGGCGTGCAGCTCATCATCCGCCCCCAGGGCATCGATCTGCTCGCCCAGGGCGGCGCGCTCGGCGGCGTCGATATGGCCATCGGCGCGCGCCGCCGCGATCATCGCTCGCAGAATCGACAGGCTGCGGGTCTCCTGGCGCTCGCCGGAGAGCTGCTCCAGCGGTTGGTCGGTGGCGGTCGTCGCCTCGGCGGGCGCCGACTTCTGCTCCTGATGCGCCTGCCAGGCTTTCCAGGCCAGGGCGCCCAGGCCGGCCAGCGCGCCGTACTTGATCGCCTTGCCGCCCAGGCTGCGCCCGCGCTTGCTGCCCACCAGCAGGCCCAACGCGCCGCCGCCGAGCAGCGACTTGACGTCGATGCCGTTGCCGCCGGCCTTCTGGCGCTGACCGCTACCCGCCTGCTGCATGAGCTGGGAAAGGATCCGTTGTGCGTTCATCTGCTGTACTCCGCTGCCTGTCGAGAAGAAGTGAGGCCGCCAGCGTGGCCCCCAGCCACGGCGCCGGCCAGGTGTGCCAGTTTGCCGCAGCGACGGGTACTCAAGGCGCTGGCGCAAGCGCCGATAAAGCGTATTCGGCGCCCACGCGAATCGGCGCCGTTCCGGCCGACACCTGCGTGGTGACGCCCGGCACTCGGATACTAAGGGAAGGCAGGTGAACCAAGCATGAAACGTCTCGCAGACATGACCGTGAAGACCAGCTGGCTGCTGGTACTGTTGGCATTCACACTCCTGGTGCTGGGGGTCGCGGGGTTGGCCGCCTACGCCGTCAACACCGATGTCTCGCCGGCCCTGATCAACGCCGGCATTGCCGCCGCGGTGGTGGCGACCCTGGTTCTGGTGGCGATCGTGCTGTGGGGCGTGACGGTCAACGTGATTCGTCCGCTGGAGCGCCTGGTGGCGCACTGCGAGAAGCTCGCCACCGGCGATCTGTCAGTGCCGGTGGAGCGTCGCGGCAACAATGAGATCGGGCGGCTGTTCGCGGCCATGGCGCAGACCCAGAGCCATCTCTCGAGCACCGTCGGCAACGTCCGCAACGCCTGCGACAACGTGCTCGACGGCGCCAGCGGCATCGCCCAGGGCAACACCGACCTCTCCTCGCGCACCGAGCAGCAGGCGGCATCGCTGGAAGAGACCGCTGCCAGCATGGAGCAGCTGACCTCGACCGTGCGCCAGAACGCCGACAACGCGGTCCAGGCGAGCCAGCTGGCGAGCGAGGCCACCGACGTGGCGAATCGCGGTGGCGAGGTGGTCGGCGGCGTGGTGAGCACGATGCACGCGATCAGCGAGAACTCGCGCCAGGCGGTGACGCTGCTCGACGCCATCGACTCGGTGGCGTTCCAGACCAATATCCTCGCCCTCAACGCCTCGGTGGAGGCGGCCCGCGCCGGCGAGCAGGGCCGCGGTTTCGCCGTGGTCGCCAACGAGGTGCAGACACTGGCCAGGCGCTCCGCCGATGCGGCCAAGGCGATCCGCGACCTGATCCAGCGCTCCGCCGAGCGGGTCGAGAGCGGTGCCGCTCTGGCCGACAAGGCCGGCACGACGATGCAGGACATCGTCAACTCGATCACCCGGGTCAGCGAGATCATGCACGAGATCGCGGCGGCCTCGGAGGAGCAGAACCACGGCATCACCCAGGTCAACCAGGCAGTGACCCAGATGGACCAGGTCACCCAGCAGAACGCCGCGCTGGTGCAGCAGGCCGCCAACGCCGCGCGGGCGCTGGAAGAAGAAGCCAACGAGCTGCAGTCGGTGGTCGCGGTGTTCCGCCTCGATGCCAGCGCCGTGGCCAGCCCGCAGCGCCCGCAGGCCGCGCCGCTGCCGGCGGCGAGCGCCAAACCTGCAAGCGCCCAGCCGGCCCGGCGCCGCGAGGCGGAGACCGCCGAGTGGGAAGCGTTCTAGACGCCTCGTCGGCTGAATTCGCTAGTCGATGATCGTGGGCCGCTGCGGCTGGGCATGAAAAGCGAAGGCATCCTCGATGTCGCGGGCGATCGCCCGCGGCGTCGAGAGCGGCGGCAGCGCGTCGGGCGCGAAGTAGGCGGCATCCAGCACTTCGTGCCCGGGGTCCAGCGCGGCGTCGTCGAGCCGCTCGCAGAGGAAGAACAGCTTGTAGAAGTCGAGCACATCCGGCGGATAGGCGTGCCGTGCCTTGTGGCGGATGGCATAGAGCCGCTTGACGCGCACCCGTATCCCGGCCTCCTCCCACACCTCCTTGCAGGTATTGTCCGCGGCCGACACGCCCACCTCGGCATAGCCACCGGGCAAGGTCCAGCGGCTATCCGAACGCTCCTGTACCAGCAGAATGCAACCTTTCTCGATGACCGCCGCGCGCACGTCGATCTTGGGCGTGACATGGCCCTCACGCGGACCCAGCGCCGTGGCGATACGCTCGGGGGTAGCGTCGCCCAGCGCCGCCATCATCTCGCGCGAGAGCGCAGATAACTCCTCGTAACGTTCCCGGTCGAAGGTGTCGCGGCAGTAATGCAGCCCGGTATCGGCGAGCGCGGAAATACGCTTGGCCCAGCTCAGCCATTGATCTTCCATGGGGGTCCATCCTGCGGCGAGTGAAGGTCTCAGACTAGCAAGTGCACTTGTGGCACGCACAAAAAAGCCCTTCCTGAGAAGGGCCTGGTGGTGCGACTCAGGGCGCTGGCGGCGTGCCGGGAGCCGGCGGCGCGTCGGGCGCTGGCGGTGCCGAGGGCGTGCCGGGCGCAGGAGGCGCCGGCGGCGCATCGGGGGCCGGCGGCTGCCCGGCGTGGGGCGGCCGCGGCGGCTGGGTCAGCGCCTCGAAGGCGGTGACCTGGTCCCGGCTCAGCACCTGGGCCAGGGCGCTGTGGCGCTGCTCGATCAGGCGTCTGAAGCGCTCGCCGCGCGGATCGCCAGCTTCGGCGTCAGGCGCGGCATCGGGCCGCTTGAGCTGGTGCAGGCCATCGAAGAAGGTACGCTGGGCGTTGAGCACTTCCGCACGCTGCTGCGGGGCGAGCTGCCAGGTCGCGAACAGCGGCGTGAAGCGCGCCTTCAGGTCGGCGTCCAGGGCCGCCGGATCGTGACCGCGGCGCGGCCCCGGGTGGCGTGGCATCGCCGCTTGCCGTTCCAGCATCAGATAGGCGCGCAGCTGTGCCGGATCCAGCACCTTGGCGAGCTGCTGGCGCTGCTGGTCGAGCAGCGCATCGAGCGCGGCACGGCGCTGCTCAGGAGCCGCCTGGGGGCCATCGCCGCGCAGCTTGTGCAGGCCGTCACGGAAATCAGTATCCGCCCGGGTCAGCGCGGCCTGCTGCTGCTGATCGAGCGACCAGCTGGCGACCACGGCATCCTTCAACGCGGTGGCGTGCGTCGGCTTGGCGCTATGGGGGGCCGGCGGCTGCGGCTGCTCGGGGGGTGCAGCCAGCGCCAGTGGTGACAGTGCGGTGAGGGTAACGGCGAGCGCGAACAGTGACTTGGACCTTGCTTGCATGACGACACGACTCCAGTGGCGCACCGGGATACGGTGCACCCTCACTATCGTCGCACTTCATGCACACAGTGTGCAGCGAGCATGGAAGCTCGACCCCAGACGCGCCAAACCGCCCAGGTGGGGCGGTTTGGCATGAGTCGACCGGAGAGGTTGCCGAGCTTCAGAACGCCCAGTCTTCGTCTTCCGTACTGACCGTCTTGCCGATCACGTAGGAGGAGCCGGAGCCGGAGAAGAAGTCGTGGTTCTCATCGGAACCCGGCGAGAGCGCGGCGAGGATCGCCGGGCTGACGTCGGTGACGCTGGCCGGGAAGAGCGCTTCGAAGCCCAGGTTCATCAACGCCTTGTTGGCGTTGTAGTGGAGGAACTTCTTGACGTCTTCGGTCAGGCCGACATCGTCGTAGAGCGCCTCGGTGTATCTCACCTCGTTGTCGTAGAGCTCGTGGAGCAGCTCATAGGCGTAGATCTTGATCTCTTCCTGGCGCTCCGTCGGCAACTGGGCGAGCTGGCGCTGGAACTTGTAGCCGATGTAGTAGCCGTGGATCGCCTCGTCACGAATGATCAGGCGGATCAGGTCGGCGGTGTTGGTCAGCTTGGCGCGGCTGGACCAGTACATCGGCAGGTAGAAGCCGGAGTAGAACAAAAACGACTCGAGGAAGGTACTGGCGACCTTGCGCATCAGCGGGTCTTCGGCGCGGTAGCGCTCGAGGATCAGCTCCGCCTTCTTCTGCAGGAAGGGGTTCTCCTCGCTCCAGCGGTAGGCGTCGTCGACGTCGCGGGTGGCACACAGCGTCGAGAAGATCGAGCTGTAGGAGCGCGCGTGGACCGACTCCATGAAGCTGATGTTGGTGATCACCGCCTCTTCGTGGGGGGTCACCGCATCCTCGATCAGCGTCGGTGCGCCGACCGTCCCCTGGATGGTGTCGAGCAGGGTGAGACCGGTGAAGACACGAATGGTCAGCTGCTGCTCTTGCTCGGTCAGGGTGTTCCAGGACGGGATGTCGTTGGAGAGCGGAATCTTCTCCGGCAGCCAGAAGTTGCCGGTCAGACGGTTCCAGACCTCCAGGTCCTTGTCATCCTGAAGGCGGTTCCAGTTGATCGCATCGACCCGGCTCAGATGGCGGGCTGCAGAGGTCGCGGGCATATCCATGAGCATGTTCTCGTTCGGTTGACGCCGGCGCGAGCGCCGGCGCGTTCCAACAATTCAGACAGTCGGGCTTAGAGCGTGCAGGAGACGCAACCTTCGACTTCCGTCCCTTCCAGCGCGGCCTGGCGCAGACGAATGTAGTAGATCGTCTTGATGCCTTTGCGCCAGGCGTAGATCTGCGCCTTGTTGACGTCACGCGTGGTCGCGGTGTCGCGGAAGAAGAGCGTCAGCGACAGGCCCTGGTCGACGTGCTGGGTCGCCTCGGCGTAGGTGTCGATGATCTTCTCCGGGCCGAGCTCGTAGGCGTCCTGGTAGTAGGCCTGGTTGTCGTCGGTCAGGTAGGGCGCCGGGTAGTAGACGCGGCCCAGCTTGCCCTCCTTGCGGATCTCGACCTTGGCCGTGACCGGGTGGATGCTCGACGTCGAGTTGTTGATGTAGGAGATCGAACCGGTGGGCGGGATCGCCTGCAGGTTACGGTTGAACAGCCCATGGGCCATCACCGATGCCTTCAACTCGCGCCAGTCGTCCTGGGTCGGGACGTGGATGCCGCTCTTCTCGAACAGCCCGCGCACCTTCTCGGTCTTGGGTTCCCACGCCTGCTCGGTGTACTTGTCGAAGTACTCGCCGCTGGCATAGGTCGACTGCTCGAAGCCGGCGAAGCGCGTGCCACGCTCGATGGCGATGCGGTTGGAGGCACGAATGGCGTGGAACGCCACGGTGTAGAAGTAGATGTTGGTGAAATCCAACCCCTCTTCGCTACCGTAGAAGATACGCTCGCGGGCCAGGTAGCCGTGCAGGTTCATCTGCCCCAGGCCGATCGCGTGGGACTTGGCGTTGCCTTCGGCGATCGACGGCACCGAGGAGATATGGCTCATCTCGGAGACCGCCGTCAGGCCGCGGATCGCGGTCTCCACGGTGGCGCCGAAGTCCGGCGAGTCCATGGTCTTGGCGATGTTGAGCGAGCCCAGGTTGCAGGAGATGTCCTCGCCGATCTGACGATAACCGAGGTCGTCGTCGTACTCGGTCGGGGTGTTGACCTGCAGGATCTCCGAACACAGGTTGGACATGTTGATCCGGCCGTGGATCGGATTGGCGCGATTGACCGTGTCCTCGAACATCAGATACGGGTAGCCGGATTCGAACTGCAGCTCGGCGATGGTCTGGAACAGCTCGCGGGCGTTGATCTTCTTCTTGTGGATACGGCCGTCGTCGACCATCTCGTCGTACTTCTCGGTGATGCTGATGTCACCGAAGGGCACGCCGTAGATGCGCTCCACGTCATAGGGCGAGAACAGGTACATGTCCTCGTTGCGCTTGGCCAGCTCGAAGGTGATGTCCGGCATCACGATACCCAGCGAGAGCGTCTTGATACGGATCTTCTCGTCGGCGTTCTCGCGCTTGGTGTCGAGGAAACGCAGAATGTCCGGGTGGTGGGCGTTGAGATAGACCGCCCCGGCACCCTGACGCGCGCCCAGCTGATTGGCGTAGGAGAAGGCGTCTTCGAGCATCTTCATGATTGGAATGATGCCGGAGGACTGGTTCTCGATGCGCTTGATCGGCGCCCCCGCCTCGCGAATGTTGGAGAGCGAGAACGCCACCCCGCCGCCGCGCTTGGAGAGCTGCAGCGCCGAGTTGATGGAGCGCCCGATGGACTCCATGTTGTCCTCGATGCGCAGCAGGAAGCAGGAGACCAGCTCGCCGCGCTGACGCTTGCCACAGTTGAGGAAGGTCGGGGTAGCCGGCTGGAAACGCCCGTGGATGATCTCTTCGACCAGCTGGCGCGCCAGGGTCTCGTCACCGCGTGCCAGCGACAGTGCGACCATGCACACGCGATCCTCGAAGCGCTCGAGATAGCGCTTGCCGTCGAAGGTCTTGAGCGTGTAGCTGGTGTAGTACTTGAAAGCGCCCAGGAAGCTCTGGAAGCGGAACTTGACCGCATAGGCCTGATCGAACAGCGCCGTGACGAAGGCGAAGTCGTACTGGTCGAGCACTTCCTGCTCGTAGTAGCCCTCTTCCACCAGATAGTCGAGCTTCTCCTTCAGCGAGTGGAAGAACACGGTGTTCTGGTTCACGTGCTGAAGGAAATATTGACGCGCGGCCTCGCGATCCTTGTCGAGCTGCAGACGCCCTTCGGCGTCATACAGGTTCAACATGGCGTTGAGCGCATGGTAGTCGAGCGTCTTGGCATTGTGATCGGCGGGCGATCGCGCTGCCGTCTCTTTTTCTAGGCTGAGCGTTTCCAAAATTCATTCACCCCTGCAAGGACGCGACGGACATCCTCATCGGTGCCCATCAGCTCGAAACGGTAGAGATACGGTACCTGGCACTTCTGCGCGATCACCCGGCCAGCCAGACCGAATGCCGCCCCGAAGTTGGCGTTGCCACCGGCGATGACCCCGCGGATCAGCGACCGGTTGTGCTCATCGTTGAGAAAGCGGATCACCTGCGGCGGTACCGCCGTGCGTGGCTCGCCATCGCCGTAGGTGGGCACGATGAGAATATAAGGTGCTACGACGCGCAGCGGCGGATCATCGCGGTTGAGCGGGATCCGGCTGGCCGGCAGGCCGAGCTTTTCCACGAAGCGTCGCGTGTTGCCTGATTTGGTCGAAAAGTAGACCAGCTCAGCCATGACGACTCCCCTGCGCTTCTGCGCGATTCAGGTCGTGTCGGGTTCGACTGCGGCCTGGAGACTCTCTGCGAGCGCGTGGCGATGCCATGCAGCGGCCGCTCTGCCGCGCTCTCCAGACCGGACCGGCGCGCCTGGCGCGGTCCGTGCCATCCGGGGCGGGCGCCCCGGGAACAACGAATCAGGCGACCAGCGTGCTGATCTTGTCCGGGCGGAAACCGGCCCAATGATCATCACCTGCCACCACGACCGGCACCTGACGGTAACCGAGATCCTGCACACGCTGCATGGCAGCGGCGTCCTGGGTCAGGTCGACCACGGTATAGTCGATCCCTTGTTTGTCCAGCGCGCGATAAGTGGCGTTGCACTGGACGCAAGCGGGTTTGCTATAGATCGTGATGCTCATGATAATCATTACCATCCGTGATAGGGAATAGCGCCCATCGCTGGCCGATGGTGCGGGCCTTGGCGGCGTCTGGACGCCCGTTGCGTGGTGTCCGCCGCCTCTGGAAAAACACTATATATGGTAGCCTGGCGTTTTTCCAAGCATAGATGTGGTTTTTTTCTGTGTATTCCCTGTGGATATTTTCGACCCCTTCGGGAGGGCCCACCGTTGTGCGCCTCACGCCTTGTCAAGGGCCGAAAATTTCTCCCGCGGAGGTGGAAAGCCCTCGAGAACGGCAGAAAAGGGCCTCCAAAAACGTCGAACGCGCCGTTCGACTGGTAGCGAACGGCGCGTTCGGGATACTACATCTGGTAGCGCACTCTCTGGTCGATCCTAGCCGATAGACGCTATCCAATAGACACTATCCAATAGCCCCTGTCTGACAAGCCCGCCCCGGAGAGAGCCGGGGTATTAGACGGAGCCTAGTCCGACTTGATCGCGTGACCGCCAAATTCATTGCGCATCGCGGCGAGCAGCTTGTCACCGAAGGAGTTCTCCTCCCGCGAGCGCAGGCGCTCGAGCAGGGAGAGGGTAATGACCGGCGCGCTGACGTCAAGCTCGAGCGCTTCGGCCACGGTCCAGCGTCCTTCGCCGGAGTCCGAGACGTAGGGCGCGATGCCCTCGAGGGAAGGGTTCTTGTCCAGCGCATCGGCGGTCAGGTCGAGCAGCCATGAACGCACCACACTGCCGTAGCGCCAGATCTCGGCGACCTGGTGCAGGTCGACGCCGAACTCCGCTTTCTTGCTCATGATCGCGAAGCCTTCGGCGTAGGCCTGCATCAGGCCATACTCGATACCGTTGTGGACCATCTTGGTGAAGTGGCCGGCACCGGCAGGACCGACATGCCCCCAGCCCTTGTCCGCCGCCGGCGCCAGGGTCTCGAACAGCGGCGTGAGCGAGTCGACCACGTCGTCCTCGCCGCCGATCATCATGCTGTAGCCCTCGGCGAGCCCCCAGACCCCGCCGCTGGTACCCACATCGACGAAGTGCAGGCCCCGCTCGCCGGCGCGCTCGGCCCGCCGCAGGCTGTCCTGGTAGCGCGAGTTGCCGCCATCGATGACCACATCGTCCGCCGCCAGCAGCGGTTCGAGTTCGGCGAGCAGCTTGTCGACGAGATCCCCCGCCGGCACCATCAGCCACACGATCCGCGGCGACGGCAGCGCCTCGATCGCCGCTGCCAGCGATTCAGCCGGCTCGATGCCCTTGTCCGCCGCCTTGGCGCGCGCCTCCGAGCTCGGATCGGAACCGACCACCCGATGTCCGCCGCGTACCAGCCGTTCGGCCATATTGGCGCCCATGCGCCCCAGCCCCACCATTGCGAGTTCCATGTGACATCCTCCTTCGAGGGTTCGAGCCGCGCCACCGACCTATCGATATCCATGCACTGGGGCACGACGATGAGATGTTTCAGAGCCTAGCGGAAAATCCTCCTGCCGGTGGCGATCACCCGCCTACTAGCCTGCAGAGCGCATCAGATGGCCGGCGATCAGCCGCCGCACCGGCCAGGCGGCTTCACCGGCGCGCAGTATGGCCTTGCGCAGCAGCCGTGCTGGCGGACGTTCATCGGTGTAGAGGCCGACGATCGCCAAGGTGGCGGCGAACAGCGGCCCGGTCGCCAGACGCTGTTCGCGCTGGTAGCGCGCCAGCAGCCGGGGCGCGCCGATATCCTGCCCCGCCTCGCGGGCATCGCCGATCAGCCCGGCGAGACGGCGCACGCCCTCGAGGCCGAGGTTGAAGCCGTGGGCGGTGACCGGATGCATCCCCACCGCGGCATCGCCGAGCAGTGCCTGGCGCGGCCCCACGAAACGCTCGGCGTAGACACTGACCAACGGGTAGCGACGCGCCTCGGCGGCCTGGGTCATCGTCCCCAGACGCCCCTCGAGACGGCGAGTGATTTCGGTTTCGAAGTCGGCCTGGGGCAGCGTCATCAGCGCATCCATCTGCGCCGGCGGCAGGGTCAGCACCACCGACGAGCAGTGGCTGTCCACCGGCAGCAGCGCCAGGGTCTGGCCATGGCCGAACCACTCCCAGGCGGTGAAGTCGTGGGGCTGTGCATGGTGCATGCGGCATACCAGCATGTGCTGGCCGTGCTGATAGGTATGCGCGGGGATGCCCATCGCCCGGCGCGTGGTCGAGAAGCGGCTGTCCGCCGCCACCAGCAGCGCGGCCTCGAGGGTCTCGCCCCCGGCCAGGCGAATCTCGACCCGGGTGTCGTCGGCGCTGGGGGCAAAGGCTTCGACCTCGCTCTCGGTGCGCCACAGCACCTCGGCCCGGGCCTCGGATGCTGCGCTGAGCGCGGCGTGGGCCGCACCACGAATCACCCGATTGGGCACCAGACAGCCGAGCTCGGCGTCCTGCCCCGCACGCGGCGCGATCTGCATGGCGAACAGCGACTGGCCGTCGAAGACCTTGGCGGCACGCATCGTCGCGCGCTCCTCATGGGGTATCCGCGGCCACACGTCGAGCGCCTCGAGGGTCTCCTGCGAGGCTCGCGTCAGCGCGATCTCGCGGCCGTCGCTGGGCGGTGCTTCGAGACTGGCGCGCGGCTGCCGATCGATCAGCAGCGCGCTGACGCCGCGCCGCGACAGCGCGTTGGCGAAGCACAGGCCGATCGGTCCGGCGCCGACGATCGCGACGTCGACCCGCGTGCTGGGGTTGGATCGTTCCATCTCTAGCGCTCCCTACCGTGATGGGGCGTCAAGATAACCAAAAATGGGCCGCGGGTAATCCCGCGGCCGGGCGCGCAGGCGCGACGGAAGCGCGCACCCGACGCCTTGCCACACGGCGAGCGTCAGTACTTGTCGTCGTGAATCCGGGTATGGCCCTGCTTGTCCTTGAACACCTTCTCCTCGAACTCGACCTCGAGGTGCGCATCGCCCTTCTGCTTGAGACGGTGATATTCGAGCCCGCTGAAACTCAGCTCCAGACTGTCGTCGTAGGCGTCGAGCAGACGTTTGAATTCACCCACGGTGATGATCATGACCTCTCCTTTGGCGGTACCCGTGACCGGCGTCCCTATCCGGCCCTCTCATCAGACTAGACCAAGTCATCGCCCTCGGGGTTCCCCTCTGCCCGACAGAAGGCCACGAAACGCTCGAGCAGCGGGCTGCGATACTTGTCGCGATGCAGCACCAGGCTGAACTCGCGGGTCATCTCGAGGCCCACGTCGAGTTCGACCAGACGCCCGTCGCGCAGCGCATGGCGCGCCTCCAGCCGCGACAGGCAGGTCAGCCCCAGGCCCGCTGCGGCGGCATTGATGATCGCCTCGGCGGAGTTGATCTCCAGCCCCGGACGCCACGCCGGCAGCCTCGGGGCGATATAGCGCATGAACTGCTCGCGGGTACCCGAGCCCGGCTCGCGCAGCAGCCACGCCTCCCCCGCCAGGGCCTCGATCTCGAGTGGCCCCGCCGCCGCCAGCGGATGGTCGGCGGCGGCGGTCACCACCAGCCGATCCCGGCGCCAGGGGGTGACGTCGAAGCGCGCATCGGCGACGCGCCCCTCGATCATGCCGATATCCAGCTCGAACGCCTCCAGGGCCGTGCAGATCGCGGCGCTGTTGGCGATGGTGAGCTGCTGCTGATGATGGCCGGTGGCATCGCGGAAGTCGCGCAGCAGGCGTGGCAGCAACTGGTGGCCGATGGTGTAGCTGGCCCCGATGTGCAGCTGGCCCCCCAGCGTGGTGGCGTCATCGAACAGCTGCTCGAGGGTGGCACTACGCGCCAGCAGCTCATCCGCCAGCGGCAGCAACCGACGCCCCTGGTCGTTGAGATAGAGCCGATTGCGGTGGCGGTCGAACAGGGTCCGCCCGCACTGCTTCTCCAGTTCGGCCAGGGCGATACTCAGCGCCGGCTTGCTCAGAGAAAGGCGTTCGGCCGCCGCGGTCAGGGTGCGCTCCCGGGTCACGCTGACGAAGACCTGGAGCTGGCGCAGGGTGATGGCCATGGGATACCTCTTCATCGCGGTGGATGTCTCGGGAGTCGTGTCTGGGTGATCGCGTCTACAGAGCAGGGCAGGCAACTTCGTTAAGTATAATAAAACGCCTGGTGAAGAAAGTTAAAATATATCGATAGCACGAAAAGCCATAAGATGGGCGGCATTCGATCATCCTCACCGTCGAGGTTCCCATGGCGACACGCCTGATGACCCTGCACCAGCGCCTGCAGCACGCCCCCACCCCCATGGCCGGCCTGGCCCTTGGCATCTCGAGTCTGGGCTGGGCGTGGGAGAGCTTCGCCCCGCTGGGCGGCGTGGCACAGGCGAGCGGCGCGCTGATCGCCGCCGTGCTGCTGGCACTGCTCAGTGCCAAGTTCGTGCTCCACCCACGGCTGCTGTGGGCGGACCTGGCGCACCCGGTGGTGGGCAGTGTGGTACCCACCTTCGCCATGGCGACCATGGTGGTATCGAAGGCCGCGGGCACCTGGCTCGCACCAAACCTGGGCGTGGCCCTGTGGCTGGTCGCGGTGGCCCTGCACCTGCTGTTCCTGGTCGCCTTCGTGGTGCATCGGGTGCGCGACTTCGAGCTGCACCACATGGTGCCGGCGTGGTTCGTGCCGCCGGTGGGGATCATCGTCGCCGACGTCGCCTTCCCCGGCGTGGCCGCGCTGCATCCGCTCGCCCTGGGCCTGCTCTCCCTGGGCATGGGCCTCTATGCGGTGCTGCTGCCGGTGATGATCTACCGGCTGATCTTCGCCGCCGAGATCCCCGATCCGGCCAAGCCCACCATCGCGATCATGGCAGCCCCCGCCAGCCTTTCGCTGGCCGGCTACCTGAGCGTGGTCGCCAGCCCCTCGCCGCTGCTGGTGGCGCTGCTCGGCGGCATCGCGGTGCTGATGACGCTGATCATCTACCTGGCCTTCATCAGGCTGCTGCGCCTGCCCTACAGCCCCGGCTACGCCGCCTTCACCTTTCCCATGGTGATCGGCGCCACGGCACTGGTGAAGACCGCGGCCTGGATGCAGCAGGCCGGCTTCCATCACCACGACATCGCCATCGTCCATGGTCTGGCCACACTGGAGATCGTCGTCGCCAGCGTGATCGTCGGCTATGTGGCGCTGCGCTATCTCGGCTTCTATCTGGGTAGCTGGCGCTTGGCCGCGGGCGCCGCCTGAGGCCTGGTATGAAAACTGCCTGCGCCCGGCCAGGTATCGCTCCTGCGGGGTGATCTTTTCGCCACAGGCCGTATGATCGCAGAGAGACCCGACTGCGCGAGGCCGCCCGGCAATGCTTCTCCCCAGCCCCCATGCCGATAGCGACAACTGGACCCTGACCACCCCGGCGGTGCGCTCGCCAAGGGGTGCGGTGGCCGCCCAGCACCGGCTCGCCGCCCGCGCCGGGGCGGCTCAGCTCGATGCCGGCGGCAACGCCGTCGATGCCATCGTCGCCACCGCTTACGCCCTCAACGCCGTCGAGCCGTGGATGTGCGGGCTGGGCGGCTCGGGCTTCATGGTGATCTGGCTGGCCCGGGAGCAGCGCGCCGTGGCGCTCGATTTCCAGGGCACGCTGGCTGAGGCCATCCGTCTCGCCGACTATCCGGTCGACCCCAGCCGGCCGAAGACTCCGATGGGCTTTCCCGGGGTGGTCGACGACGCCAACATCGCAGGCTATCGCTCGATCACCGTGCCCGGCGCCGTGGCCGGGCTCGACCAGGCGCTTACGCGCTTCGGCTCGCGCCCCCGCGCCGAGGTCATGGCACCGGCCATCGCGCTGGCCGAACGCGGCCTTCAGGTCGACTGGTTCACCACCCTGCAGATCGCACTCTGTGCCCGCACTCTGTCCCGCGACCCGACCTCGGCGGCGATCTATCTGCCCGACGGGCATCCGGCCGCGCCCGAGAGCCGCCTGCGCATACCGCAGCTGGCCGACACGCTCACCGAGATCGCCGCCGGCGGCGCCGAGACCTTCTATCGCGGAGAACTGGCAACGAAGATCGTCGCCGACCTCCAGGCCGGCGGCTCACGCCTCTCGCGAGACGATCTGGCAGGCTACACGGTGCGCGAATATACGCCGATGATGGCCGTGCACCGGGGCTATACCCTCTATACCCCCGGGGAGGCCTCGGGCGGGCTGCGCCAGCGCGAGATGCTGGCCCACGCCGAGACCGCGATGCCGGTGCCGCCCGCACGGCCGACCCCGGCGACCTGGGTGGCCTACGCCGAGGCGCTGGAGGCGTGCTGGCGCCAGCACAAGATTCGCACCGGCGTGCTGGCGCCGAGCGCCGGGCATCGCGATCACAGCGACGGCGAGAACGGCGCCTGCACCTCGTCGATGTCCGCGGTGGATGCCGAGGGCAACATGGTCGCGCTCACCTATACCCTGCTCAACCGCTTCGGCTCCGGGGTCACGCTGCCCCAGACCGGCATGCTGATGAACGACAGCGTCAGCTACTTCGACCCGCGCCCCGGCTATCCGACGACCATGGCCGGCGGCAAGCGCATCAACTCGTCGAACATGTGCCCCACGGTGGCGGTGAAGGACGGCAAGGCGCGCTTCTCGGTGGGCGCTTCCGGTGGCAACCTGATCATGCCGGCGGTGACCCAGGTCGCGGCGCTGATGATGGACTTCGGCATGAGCCTGGAAGAAGCCGTGCATCACCCGCGTCTCGACGCCAGCCATCGCGGTTCGATACGCGTCGACCCGCGCCTGGACGCGGCGACGCTGGCCGCGCTGGAGTCACGCTTTGCGCTGGAGATCGCCCAGCAGCGGGTCTTTCCCAAACTCTACGCCTGCGTCTCGGGGGTGGCGCGCGATCCGGCTTCGGGCGAGTGTGTCGGCCTCAGCGACCCCACCCAGCCGATCGGCGGCGGCGCCACGCCGGCGCCGTTCCAGCTCGACCCGCTCGCCGACACCCCGCCGGAGGTACGCCCATGAGCACATCGCCGGAACGCGCCACGATCGTCGTCTCGCTTCCCGATGCAGCCAAGATCGCCTGGTGGATCGACCAGCTCGCGCCGCTGCTGCCCGGCTGGACGCTGCGCCCGGCAGACGATCCCGGCGACCCGGAGGCGGTCCGCTATGCCGTGGTCTGGCGACCCGCCGACGGCACCTTCAAGCCCTTTCCCCATCTCAAGGCGATCGTCTCGCTGGGCGCGGGCATCGATCACGTCCTGGCCGACCGCGAGCTGCCGCCGGGGGTGCCGATCATCCGCACCGTGGGGGCGGACCTGACCCAGCGCATGCGCGAGTACGTGGCGCTGCACGTGCTGCGCCACCACCGTCAGATGCCACTGATCGCCGCCAACCAGCGCCAGCAGCGCTGGGCGCAGCAGGTGGTGCCGCCGGCCACCCGGCGCCGTGTCGGCGTCATGGGCCTCGGCAATCTCGGCGCCAGCGCCGCCGCCACCCTGGTCGGGCTCGGTTTCGAGACGCTGGGCTGGGCACGCACGCCGCGCCCGCTGGAGGGCGTGGAGGTCCATGCCGGCCCGGCGGGGCTGGCCTCCTTTCTGGCGCGCTGCGAGATCCTGGTGTGTCTGCTGCCGCTGACGCCCGCCACCGAGAACATCCTCGACGCCGCGCTGTTCGCCAGGCTGCCCCGCGGCGCCAGCCTGATCAACGCCGGGCGTGGCCCGCATCTGGTCGAGGAAGACCTGCTCGCTGCGCTCGCCAGCGGCCAGTTGCGCCACGCCACCCTCGATGTCTTCCGCCAGGAGCCGCTCCCCCAGGCGCATCCGTTCTGGCACCACCCGGACATCACCGTGACGCCCCACGTCGCTTCGCTGATCGACCCGGAGAGCGGCAGCCGCATCGTCGCCGCCAATATCCAGCACTTCGAGACCCACGGCGAGGTCGCCGATCTCGCCGATGCCGCACGTGGCTACTGAAAGGCGTTCGAGTTGCTAAACTGCCTGTACACAAGATCATCATCGACACTCTATCCACAGCCGCACGCCGAGGGGTTTCATGGCCGACAACCGCAGCTCCGACACAGCGTCGTCCGCCAAGGGCGCGTCCGGGAAACAGAGCAAGAGCCAGGGCGAGAACACCGCCAGCCGGCGTAACATCAAGTCCTGGCTGACCGACATGGATGGCGTTCTGGTCCATGAGAACAAGGCGATCCCCGGTGCCGCCGAGCTGATCAATCAGTGGCGCGAGCGCGAGATTCCCTTCCTGGTATTGACCAACAACTCCATCTACACGCCGCGCGACCTCAGCGCCCGGCTGCAGCACAGCGGCATCGAGGTGCCGGAGGAGCGCATCTGGACCTCGGCGCTGGCCACCGCGGCCTTCCTGCGCGATCAGGCCCCGGGCAGCTCGGCCTTCGTCGTCGGCGAGGCGGGCCTGCTCACCGCGATCCACGAAGCCGGCTTCATCATGACCGACACCAAGCCCGACTACGTGGTGCTCGGCGAGACCCGCTCCTACTCCTTCGAGGCGATCACCAAGGCGATCCGCCTGATCCGGGATGGCGCGCGCTTCATCTGCACCAACCCGGACGCCACCGGTCCCAGTGCCGAAGGCGTGCTGCCGGCGACCGGCGCCGTGGCCGCGTTGATCACCGAGGCGACCGGGCGCAAGCCGTACATCGTCGGCAAGCCCAATCCGATGATGTTCCGCTCGGCGCTCAACAAGCTCGGGGTGCACTCGGATGGCACCGGCATGATCGGCGACCGCATGGACACCGATATCGTCGCCGGCATCGAGGCAGGCATGCACACCGTGCTGGTGCTCAGCGGCATCGCCGACAAATCGGAGATCGAAAGCTACCCGTTCCGGCCCAAGGAGATCCTCGCCTCGGTGGCCGAGCTGGTGGACAAGTAGCGGCCGACAAGTCACGCCCGCCCCGGGCTCGCCGCTCAACGAGTGGCGAGCGTCTCGCCCAGCAGCCGGCCATTCTCCAGGCAGTCGCCCACGGCGATACCGCCACGCCAGTTGCCGCCCAGGTGCAGCCCGGGGTGACGTGCCAGTGCGGCGTCGAGCCGTGCCAGCCGTTCGCCATGGCCGAGTTCGTACTGCGGGATTGCCTGCGGCCAGCGCACCATCCGCCGCCATACCGGCTCACCGCGGATACCCAGGATATCGCTCAGGTCGGCCTGCACGCGCTGACTGAGGGTGTCATCGTCGCCCGCCGCGGCCTCGGGGTCCTGGCGGCCGCCGATGAAGACGTTGAGCAGCTTGTGCCCGCAGGGGGCGCGGCCGGGAAAGAGCGTGGAGGGGAACAGCGCGCCCAGCGTCTGGCGCCCTTCGGCCCGCGGGATGAGCACGCCGAAGCCATCCAGCGGATGGTCGATATCGGCATCGCGAAAGCCGAGCGCCACGGCGTTGACCGGCGGATAGGCGATCGCCGAAAGCGGCTCGGCCAGCGCCGGATCGAGCGCCTCGAGCCAGCTCGCCGCCAGCGGCGCCGGCACCGCCAGCAGTAATTGCCGCCCACGCCATTCCCGTCCATCGCGGGCCGTCGCCACCCAACCCTCGCCATCGCGACGCACGCCGACGATCTCGCACTCGGTCTCGAGGGTGGCACTCGGCCTTGCCGTGATGCACTCGGCCAGACGCTCGGCCAGACGCGCAAGACCCTCGGGGAAGTTGACCAGCTGGCCGCGCCAGTCGGCCGGCACGGGCGAGGGCTCGCGCCGGCTCTGGCGCAGGCGCTTGAGACCACCGAGGATCAGCGAGCGGTGCTCGCGCTCGATCGCGGCCAGGCGCGGCATCGCCGCCTGCACCGAGAGCTTGGCCGGATCCCCGGCATAGACCCCGGAGACGAAGGGATCGACCATGCGCTGGAGCACGCGCCGGCCAAGACGTCGCTCGACGAACGCCGCCAGTGACTCCTCCGCCTGGCGCCCACGCGGCAGCAACGGCTCACGCAGCAGGCGTGCCCAGCCACGCCAACCGATGATCGGGCTGGTCAGCGCCTCGACCGGTGTCATCGGCAGGGCCACCGGCTTGCCGTCGAGCACCACATAGCGCTTGTTGGCAATACGGTTGGCCGGCTGCGCCTCACCCAGGAGATCGAGCTCATCGAGCAGGGCGTAGAGCGGCGGCTTCATGATCACGGTATTGGGGCCGTGTTCGATCTGCCACTCGCCGTCGCGCTCGCTGGCGATGTTGCCGCCGACGCGCGCGCCGGCTTCGAGCAGCGTCACCCGTCGGTCCTGCTTGGCCAGAGCCCAGGCAGCGGCGAGGCCAGTGGCCCCGGCACCGACGATCAGGGTGTCGGAGGGCGCTTCATGTGGGTCGGCAGGCGTGTCGGCCGGGAGGTCTGGAGCATGGCTGGTCATGGGAGCTCGCGCGGGAGAGTGTCATGAGAAGTTTACGCAGACATCGTTCGCCCCGCATCCAGCCGGCGTGCGGCGTCTTGCCGCCACGCCGGCCGGCAGGAACGCTCACCCGCCGGACTCATTCACTGGGCCCACTCGCAGGGCCCAGTCGCAGGGCTTACTGGTCTGGCACGCCCGGATGACAGCCGGGCGCCGCGACATACAGGTCGCAGTCCGGCATCACCGCGTTCTCCGTGTGCGGCGTGCCCTTCGGCGCCCAGTCATAATCCACCAACTGCGCACGGTAGACCTGGTTGGTGACGTAATCGTCGCCCGGCATCGACTTGCCGAAGAACGGACTCACGTACTCCCACACGATCTCGCCTGCCGGCGTGACCTGGAACAGGCGGCCATCCTGGCCCTCGTCGATCAGCGTATTGCCGTTGGGCAGACGCCGCGCGCTCGAGATGAACGAGCTGTAGAAGGTGTAGGGCGAGCGCCCCGACATGCTGCCGGTGTACTGCCACACGATCTTGCCGCTGCTCGGATTCACCTCGATCACGCGGGAGGAGGAGAAGAACCCCTGCTTCGATGGCGGGAAGCCGGCATTGCCCTGATTGTCGAAGATCAGCAGATTGCCGGCCCCCGGCAGACCCTCGGGGATGAGGTGGACATCGTGGGCCCCCACGGTCTGATCCACGGGGCGGCCAAGCTTGCCATTGAGCTGCAGTGCCGGCAGGTCGGGGCCGAGACGCCAGACGATCTCGCCGCTCTGACGGTCGACGATGAACGTGATGTTGGCGTTGCGCGAATTGACCAGGATATTGTCCGGCGCGAAGCGCTTGTCACCGGCGTCGTACCAGCGATTGGGCCCTAGCGGTACGGCGGTGTTCAGATGCAGGAAGTCGGGGTCCCCGGAATCCTTGAGCGCGCGCAGGCCGGCATCGGAAAAGCCCATCTCGTCGAGATGATCGCCGGCCTTCCATGCCCACACCACCTGGCCCTGTTGGTCGACCTCCTCGATGGCGTTATCGATGATCGGATAATCGAAACCGTTGAGCTCGCGTGTCTCGGCGGTCATCACCAGGTTGTTGCCGTTGGGCAGCCGGCGCATGTCATGATGCTGGTAGACCGGATGCTGCTGGCTGCCCCACTGCCACACCACGTCGCCGTCCCAATCCACCTCGGCCACGGAGGCGTTGGTGAGACCGTTGCCGGGGCTGGCGTGCTCGGGGAGCTTGTCGACCCGTGCCGACTGCACCAGCAGATGCCCTTGCTCGCCGCCGGCCTGCTCGGCGGAAAGCGGGATCGGCGGGAAGCTCTCATAGTCCCAACGGTGCACTTCGTTGCCGTTCATATCGATCAGGTGGGTCTTGCGATCGCCGCCAGGGAACAGCACGAAGCCGTTGTAGGCCCGCTTGGGATCGTAGTAGGTCGTGCCGGTGGGAAAACTGCTGGGCAAGGCCAGCACCGTGGTCGCCGAGGCCATCAGCCAGGCACCCATCACTACCGACACGGCTTTGCTCCGTGACACCATCGCTCGTCGCTCCTTCGTCGAGTCTCGCCCTGTGCGGGCCTGGCCGGCATGACAGCCTGCCGGCGCACCTTGTCTGGCCGGTGAGCACAGCGATGCGTCATCACCGGCTTTCAGATAGACCCGCGCGACGCGGTTTTTATCCCCGCCCGGGGACGTTTAATGCCTAGGCGGTTGCCGGCAGCCGTGCGGTGAACTCGGCGATCGTCATCGGCTTGGAGAACATCGGGTAGTCGTAGCGGATCGCGGCATCGTGCTCGACCTCGCTGGTCGCGGCGACACCGTCGGTCAGTGTCAGCACCTCGAAGCCCTTCTCGTAGCCCGAGCGCATGGTGGATTCGACGCAGCAATTGGTCAGGAATCCGGCCAGGACGAGGGTCTCGATTCCCTTGCTGCGCAGAATGAAATCGAGATTGGTCGAGGCAAAGGTGTCCAGCCCGCGCTTGCCCTCGATGACGATGTCACCGACCTGCGGCGTCAGCGCCTCGCAGATCTCCGCGCCCCACTCGCCCTTGACGAAGGCCTTGCCCTCGACGACACCCGCAAGGATGCCGTAGGGCTGGGCGGTGATCTCGCCATAGCCGGGCGCGAAGTGGATCGGCGCGTGCATCACACTGACCCCCGCCGCGCGTGCCGTGGCAACGAGCCGCTGGGTTCTGGTCAGCATGTCGTCACGCGCCATGACGGCTTTGACGGCCTCATGGAGTACGCCACCGGGGGTGGTGAAGTCGTTCTGGAATTCGATCAGCAGCAGGGCGGTCTTGAGCGGATCGACGCGCGGAGAGAGGGCAGAGGTCATGGCGGAAGGCTCCTGGCCGGGAATGGACTCGCTGTGGTTCAGCGTAGCCCACCCCCGGCCACGGAGCGGTGGTGTCTAGCCGTAGACACCCTGGCTGCGCAGATAGTCATCATAATCGCCGCTGAAATCGACGATGCCATCCTCTTTCATTTCGATGATGCGGGTCGCCAGCGAGCCGACGAACTCGCGGTCGTGGCTGACGAAGATCAGCGTGCCGGGATAGTTCGCCAGCGCCAGGTTGAGCGCCTCGATCGACTCCATGTCGAGGTGGTTGGTGGGCTCATCCATCACCAGCACGTTGGGCTTTAACAGGGTCAGCTTGCCGAACAGCATGCGCCCCTGCTCGCCGCCGGAGATCACCTTCACCGACTTGCCGATATCGTCGTTGGAGAACAGCATGCGGCCCAGCGCGCCGCGCACGGTCTGCTCGCCTTCGGTGGTCCACTGGCGCATCCACTCGAACAGCGTCTCGCCGCCCTCGAAGTCGGCGGCGTGATCCTGGGCGAAGTAGCCGAGTTCCGCGGCGTCGGTCCACTTCACCTCACCGGCGTCCGGCGCCATAGTCCCCATCAGGCAGTTGAGCAGCGTGGTCTTGCCAATACCGTTGGGGCCGATGATCGCGACCCGCTCGCCGGCCTCGATCTGCAGCCCGAAGCGCTCGAACAGCACGTTGTCGCCCCACGCCTTGGTCAGCTTTTCGACATTGAGCGCGTGGCGATGGATCTTCTTGTTCTGGTCGAAGCGGATGAACGGGCTGACCCGCGAGGAGGGCTTGACCTCCTCGAGCTGGATCTTGTCGATCTTGCGCTGGCGCGAGGTCGCCTGCTTGGCCTTGGAGGCGTTGGCCGAGAAGCGGCTGACGAACTGCTGCAGCTCGGCGATCTCGGCCTTCTTCTTGGCATTCTCGGCGTGCAGGCGCTCACGTGCCTGGGTCGCCGCGGTCATGTACTCGTCGTAGTTGCCGGGGAACAGCCGCAGCTCGCCGTAGTCCAGGTCCGCCATGTGGGTGCAGACACTGTTCAGGAAGTGGCGGTCGTGGGAGATGATGATCATGGTCGAGCTGCGCGCGCGCAGGATCCCCTCTAGCCAACGGATGGTGTTGATATCCAGGTGGTTGGTGGGCTCGTCGAGCAGCAGCACGTCAGGATCGGAGAACAGCGCCTGGGCCAGCAGCACGCGCAGCTTCCAGCCCGGAGCGACCACGCTCATCGGCTGGGTGTGCTGTTCCAGCGGAATGCCCAGCCCCAGCAGCAGCTCGCCGGCGCGGGCCTCGGCGGTGTAGCCGTCGAGTTCGGCGAAGCGCACCTCGAGATCGGCCACCTGCATGCCATCTTCCTCGGACATCTCACTCTGGCCGTAGATGCGCTCACGCTCGGCGCTGACCTGCCACAGCTCCTGGTTGCCCATGATCACGGTGTCGATCACCCGCTCGTTCTCGAACGCGAACTGATCCTGGCGCAGCTTGCCCAGCCGCGTGGTGGCATCTTTCATGACCTGGCCGGCGCTCGGCTCCAGATCGCCGCCCAGAATCTTCATGAAGGTCGACTTCCCGCAGCCGTTGGCGCCGATCAGACCGTAGCGATTGCCCTGGCCGAACTTGACGGAGACGTTTTCGAACAGCGGCTTGGCGCCGAACTGCATGGTGATGTTGGCGGTAGAGAGCAAAGGTAGGTACTCGCGGCGACGGCATGAATGGAGCGCCCGGGCAGATGCGGCCGGCGCGGGCGCATTGTACGCGCCCGCCGCCGCGGCGATCCACCATCAGCCGATGACACCTGACAGGCACGCCACCCGCCCAGGCGGCAGCGACGCTGCCGTCGCGCCTGCGCTCACTCACCCCGCGGGTAACGCTGCGCCTCCTCGAGCACGTTGAGATCCATGTGGTTGCGCATGTAGCGCTGGGAGGCATCCTGCAGCGGCTGATGATCCCACGGGTAGTAGTGGCCGTTGCGCAGCGCCGCGTAGACCACCAGGCGCTGGGCCTGGCTCTCGCGGACTTCGGCATCGAAGCGCTGCATGTCCCAGCGCGCGCGCATCTGGGCTTGAAACGCCGCCAGCGTCTCGGCGTGCGCCGGGTCAGTGGCCAGGTTGTGGCACTCGCGGGGGTCCGCATCGAGATCGAACAGCTGCGGCGGATCGAGCTCGCAGTGATTGAACTTCCAGCGTCCCTGGCGAATCGTCACCAGTGGCGCCTCGCTGCCCTCGGCGGCGTACTCCATATAGACCGGCGCCTCGCGGCTCCCGCCCCGGGCCAGCGGCAGCAGCGACTCACCGTCGGTCCAGGGGGCCACCTCGGAGAGGTCGATACCGACCAGATCGGCCAGGGTGGCGTTGATATCGATGGTCGAGACCGGGGTGTCGACGCTGGCCGGCGCCAGCCCCGGCGCGGCGATCATCAGCGGTACCCGGGAGGAGCCGTCGAACGGGCTCATTTTGAACCACAGCCCCTTCTCGCCCAGCATGTCGCCGTGATCGGAGCAGACCACGATGATGGTGTCGTCCGCCATGCGGGTTCGCTCGAGCACGTCGAGAATGCCGCCGATCTTGTCGTCGATGTAGGAGATATTGGCGAAGTAGCCGCGCCGCGCCCGACGCACGTGCTCGGGCTGGATATCGAATTTCTCGTAGTCGTTGGCAATGAACACGCGCTGGGAGTGCGGGTCGAGATCCTCGAAGGCCAGCGCCCCCTCGGCCGGTTCGAGCTGTTCGCACGCCTCGTACAGATCCCAGTACTGGCGCCGCGCCACATAGGGGTCGTGGGGGTGGGTGAAGCTCACGCACAGCGCCCAGGGCCGTGAATCCTGGCCCCGCGAAAGGTCGAACAGCTTCTGCTCGGCGTGGAAGGCGACCTCGTCGTCGTACTCCATCTGGTTGGAGATCTCCGCCACGCCGGCACCGGTCACGGACCCCAGGTTGTGATACCACCAGTCGATGCGCTCACCCGGCTTGCGGTAATCCGGCGTCCAGCCGAAATCCGCCGGATAGACGTCGGTGGTCAAGCGCGTCTCGAAGCCGTGGAGCTGATCCGGGCCGACGAAGTGCATCTTGCCGGAGAGACAGGTGGAGTAGCCGGCGCGGCGCAGATGATGGGCCCAGGTCGGCACGGCGGAGCGAAACTCCGCGGCGTTGTCATAGACCCCGGTGCGCGACGGCAGCTGGCCGGACATGAAGGCGGCGCGACCCGGCGCGCACAGATAGCTGGGGGTATAGGCACGGTTGAAGTTGACCGCGCGTTTGGCGAGCGCCTTGAGATTCGGCGCATGCAGGAAGTCGGCCGGCCCGTTCTCGAACAGGGTGCCGTTCAGCTGATCCGCCATCAGCACCAGAATATTGGGTCGTGTCATGGGTCCCCCGGCAGCGTTGCGTGGTCGTCGCACCAGCGACGGCAGTGGAGTCCCAGCATGCGCGGCGGCGGCGAGCCCGCGCAAACGATGGATTCGAGGCCTTAGCCCCAGCCAGGCTGGGGCTCGCTCGCGTGCGCCAACGAGCAGACAGGGCTCACAGCCCGAGGCTGGAAAGCCCCGGGTGGTCGTCGGGCCGCCGGCCCAGCGGCCAGTGGAACAGGCGCTCGTCCTCACGGATCGGCAGGTCGTTGAGACAGGCGTGACGCTCGGCCATCAGCCCATGGGCGTCGAAGCGCCAGTTCTCGTTGCCGTAGGAGCGGAACCAGTTGCCGGCGTCATCGTGCCACTCGTAGGCGTAGCGCACCGCAATACGCTCGCCCTCGAAGGCCCACAGCTCCTTGATCAGGCGATAGTCCAGCTCACGGGCCCACTTGCGCGCGAGAAAGGCGCGCACCTCGGCACGTCCGTGGATGAACTCGACCCGATTGCGCCAGCGCGTGTCGGCGGTATAGGCCAGCGCGACCTTGTCCGGGTCACGGCTGTTCCAGCCATCTTCGGCCAGGCGCACCTTGAGGATCGCGCTCTCGCGATCGAACGGGGGCAATGGGGGACGTGATTCTGGGTTCATGCGGTACTCCTCGACGCTACGCTTTGTCTGAAAAATGCCTGCGCTCGCCGGTTTTCAGACAGAGCTCAGGCGGTGTACGAAAACGGCCTGCACGCGGCGCCGCGACAGGGCCGGGTACGCGTGGGGGAATGCGTTACTCAGGCAGCAGTCTGCCACGCGCACGCTGAGGCATCGCCCGCGGCAAGCGACCGATCACCGGCCTGGGACGACCCGAGCGCCCATCAAAAAGCCGCCCCCGGAGAGGAGGCGGCTCGATCGGTCATGGCCCGGTTGGCGTCGGGGCCGGCGCTCAGCCTTCGCGCTTGCCGTCGACCAGGCGCTTGAGCGCCAGCGGGTTGTTCTGCTTGATCGCCTCCGGCAGCAGCGCATCGGGCAGGTTCTGATAGCAGACCGGGCGCAGGAAGCGATGGATGGCAGCGGTGCCCACGGAGGTGGTGCGCGAATCCGAGGTCGCCGGGAAGGGGCCGCCGTGGACCATGGCGTCACACACCTCGACCCCGGTGGGCCAGCCGTTGACCAGGATGCGACCCGCCTTGCGCTCCAGCGTCGGCAGCAGCTCGCGCGCGGCATCGAGGTCGGCGTCGTCCATCTGCAAGGTGATCGTCAGCTGGCCTTCCAGATGCTCGGTGACCTGCTTGAGCTCGGCGGCATCGGCGCACTCCACCACCAGCGAGGTAGAGCCGAACACCTCGGCCTGCAGCGCCTCGTCGCCGAGGAAGTCCTGGGCCGCGGTCACGAACAGACCGGTCTGGCACTGGTTGGGGCCGTCGCCCTTGTCGCCACGCGCGATTTCACGCGCCTTGCCGCTGCCGGCGAGACCTTTGACCCCACTTTCGTAGGCTTCGAAGATCCCCGGGGTCAGCATGGTCTGACTGCCGCTGGCCTTGACCGCCTCACCGGCCGCCGCCACGAAGGCGTCGAGTGCCGGCCCCTTGACCGCGATCACCAGACCGGGGTTGGTGCAGAACTGACCCGCGCCCATGTTGAGCGATGCGACGAACGCCTCGCCCATCTCCTTGCCGCGCGCTTCCAGCGCCGCGGGCAGCGGGAACACCGGATTGATCGAGCTCATCTCGGCGTAGAACGGGATCGGCTCGGGGCGCGACTGCGCCGCCTTCCACAGCGCCAGACCGCCGCTGCGCGACCCGGTGAAGCCGGCGGCCTTGACGCGCGGATCGGTGACCAGCGCCTGCCCCACTTCGCGGCCGGAGCCGAACAGCAGCGAGAACACGCCCTCCGGCAGGCCGCACTGCTTCACCGCAGCCTGGATCGCACGGCCGACCAGCTCGCTGGTGCCGGGGTGGGCGGAGTGCGCCTTGACGATCACCGGGCAGCCGGCGGCCAGCGCCGAGGCGGTATCGCCGCCCGCCACCGAGAAGGCGAGCGGGAAGTTGCTGGCGCCGAACACCACCACCGGGCCGAGACCGATCTGGCGCTGGCGCAGGTCGACGCGCGGCAGCGGCTGGCGCTCGGGCAGTGCCGGGTCGACGCGCACGTCGAGCCACTCGCCGTCACGCACCACACGGGCGAACAGACGCAGCTGGCCGCAGGTACGCCCGCGCTCGCCCTGAATACGCGCCTGGGGCAGACCGGATTCGGCCACCGCGCGCTCGATCAGGGTGTCGCCCAGCGCTTCGATCTGCTCGGCGATGGTTTCCAGAAACTTGGCGCGGGCCTCCAGCGAGGTTTCGCGGTAGGGGTCGAAGGCCGCCCAGGCCAGCTCGCAGGCACGCTCGACCTCCGCCTGGGTACCCCCCGCGTAGGCCGGCTCGAGACGCTCGTTGGTGGCCGGGTTGATCGCCTGGATGGCATCGCGGCTGCCTGTGACGGCCTGCTGGCCGATCAGCATGTCACCTGTCAGATTCATCTTGCCTCCTGAAGTGGGAATGGTCGTGCGTTGGCTGCCGGCCGCGGCCGGATCAGCTGCGCCAGGCCGCCTACGAAAACCGCCCTGATGACGGCTTTTTCGTACGCGCCCTGGCGTCGAGGATCGCAACGGAACCTCGAGAGCCTAGCAGCCTGGCCGCCGAGAGAGTGCCGCTTACGACTAAGGGCTAAGGACTAAAGACTAATCCTCGACCCCGGGTCCCGACGCGGTCGCCCTGGTTCAGCGCACCAGTGCCGGACGCTTGGGATCGAAGCGCCAGCCGTCGATCAGAGACTGCATCGCCATGGCGTCGTCGCGCCCCCCGGCCGGCAGTCGCCGGTAGTCGGCGTGGGCGCGCTCGACCGCGGCCATGTCGAGTTCGATGCCCAGCCCCGGGGCGTCGGTGACCGTCACCCGGCCGTCGACGATGGTCGGCGGCTCGCGGGTCAGGCGCGCATCGCCCTCCTGCCAGATCCAGTGGGTATCGAGCGCTGTGACCCGCCCCACCGCCGCGGCGCCCACATGCGCGAACATCGCCAGCGAGACATCGAAATGGTTGTTGGAGTGCGAGCCCCAGGTCATGCCGTGATCCTGGCACAGCTGGGAGACGCGCACGGCGCCGGAGAGCGTCCAGAAGTGTGGATCGGCGAGCGGGATATCCACCGCTCGCAGCATCAGCGCGTGGGCCATCTCGCGCCAGTTGGTGGCGACCATGTTGGTGGCCACCGGCAACCCCGTGGCGTGGCGGAACTCGGCCAGGATCTCGCGCCCCGAGAAGCCCTGCTCGGCGCCGCAGGGGTCCTCGGCATAGGCGAGTACCCCATGCAGGCCGCGGCAGAGCTGGATCGCCTCGTCGAGGGACCAGGCGCCGTTGGGGTCGAGGGTGGTCCGCGCCTCGGGGAAGGCCGCATGCAGCGCGCTGACCGCCTCGATCTCCTGCGCCCCCGGCAGCACCCCACCCTTGAGCTTGAAGTCCCGAAAACCGTAACGGTCGTGCGCGACCTGGGCCTGCTCGACGATCGCCTGCGGCGTCATCGCGGCTTGGTCGCGCAGGCGATACCAGTCGTGCCCCACCCCGCCGCGGCCATCCGCGGTCTCGCGCCGATAGCCGAGCGAGGTGGCGTGGCCGTCGCCGACGAAGAAGAGATAGCCGAGCACCTCGACCTGGTCGCGCTGGCGCCCGTCACCCAGCAGATCCACCACCGGCACCCCGAGGAACTGGCCCATCAGATCGAGCAGCGCCGCTTCCAGCGCCGCCACCGCGTTGACACGCAGCTCGAAGGTCCAGGAGCCACGGCCGAAGTCTTCGAAATCGGCATGGCGCCCGCGCGAGTGCAGCGACGCCACCACGCCGCGCAGCTGGCCCAGCGACTGGCCCAGTACGCGCTCGCGGGCCTGCTCCAGCGAACGCTGGATGGTCTCGCCCCCCGGCGCCTCGCCGACCCCGACATGGCCGGCACTGTCTTCGAGAATCACCAGGTTGCGGGTGAACCAGGGGGCGTGGGCACCACCGATATTGAGCAGCATGCTGTCGCGGGCGGCGACCGGGATCACCCGCATGGCGGTGATGGTCGGCGTGGCGTGACGGGTCCGTGCGTGGCTGGGCATGGCGACTCCCGCGATGAGATCGGTGCGGCCCGCCGCCGAGCGGACCGCGCAGGGATAACGACAGCGGCCGCCGGCGATGGGCGGCGCTGAGATAACGACAGCGGCCACCGCAGCGCGGCGGCCGCAAGGATCACAGACGCTCGGCGCGCTCGATCAGCCGTTTCAGCGTCTCCAGCTCCTGGGCGCTGGGCATCACCAGCGGCGCCCGCACCTCGCCCGCCGGATAACCGACCAGCCCGGCGCCGGCCTTGATCAGGCTCACCGCATAGCCCTTGGTGGTATCGCGCAGGGTGACGAAGGGAATGAAGAACTCCTGGGTGACCCGGCGCACGAAGTCGTGGTCGCCCTCGCGCAGCGCCTGATAGAACTTCACCGCCAGCGACGGCACGAAGTTGAACACCGCCGACGAGTAGGTGCTGACGCCGATCGCCAGATAGGCCTCGGCGATGATCTCGGCCGTGGGCACACCACCGACGTAGGCCAGGCGATCACCCAGCGTCTTGATGGTGATGTTGAGCGACTGCATGTCGCCCTTGCCATCCTTGAGGCCGACCAGATTGGGGCAGCGCTCGGCCAGCGCCTTGACGCCGTCGACATCGAGCACGCCGTTGGCGCGGTTGTAGTAGATCACCGCCAGCTCGGTGGACTCGCACACGCTGGCGGCATACTCGACGATGCCCGCCTGCGGGCACTCGGTGAGATAGGGCGGCATCAGCAGAATGCCGTCGGCCCCCGCGTCCTGCGCCGCCTTGGCATGCGCCTTGGCCAGCTCGGCGCTCTGCCCGGCGCTGGCGATGATCGGCACGTGGCCGCCGAGGACCTCCACCGCGACCGTCACGATCTCGCGATACTCATCCAGCGTCAGGTTGAAGAACTCCCCGGTGCCCCCGGCGACGAACAGCGCCGAAACGTCGTAATCCTTGAGCCAGGCGAGCCGCCGGCGGTAACTCTCGGCGTCGAACTGGCCGTGGGCATCGAAGTCGGTCACCGGAAAGGAGAGCAGACCGTCGGTGATGGAGGCTTTGAGCGCGTCTCTGGAAAAATTCACCTGGATTCCTCGCTAATGGCTGGCAAGCACATAAACGCTGGCACGAGCATGAGCGCTGGCACGGGCAGACGGCGACAGCGCCATACCAGCATCGCGCCTGGCGGTGCGGCACCGGCAGGCTTTATGACGGCGATGTTGTCATACATCATACTATAGTGCCGTTATACCTTAGCCCAAAGCCCCCGGGACGCCCACCCGGCATCCGTTGCCGCGCGTCCGCGTGGAGGCGAGGCCATGCCTTTCCGGGGGCGAGGTCGGCTCAGCCGGGGAAGGCTCAGCGCCCCAGCGGAATCTGGGTACTCGACAGCACCTCGCGCAGGCCCATGAAGGAGCGGATCTGGCGCACCCCGGGCAGGTAGATGAGCTGCTCGGCATGCAGCCGATTGAAGCTCTGGCTGTCGCGGGTGCGGATCATCAGGAAGTAGTCGAACTCACCGGTTACCAGATGACACGCCATGCAGCCGGAGATATGCCGCGCCGCCGCCTCGAAGTCGGCGAACGACTGCGGCGTGGAGCGATCCAGCACCACGCCGATCACCACCACCATGCCGGCATGGAGACGCTCGGCATCGAGTAGCGCCACCACCCCCTTGATCAGGCCGGCGCGCTTGAGCCGCTCGACCCGGCGCAGGCAGGCCGGCGGGCTGAGATTGACCCGCTCCGCCAGCGCCACGTTGGAGAGCGAGGCGTCGTGCTGCAGCACATCGAGTATCTGACGATCGATACGATCCAGCGGTGGCGCCTCGGGCGCGTCAGAGAGGGGCATCACAGAGCCTCCGCTTAATTTTATTGTCGAGAATCTATTTTTAGCACAATGAAAGACGCCATGAATCTAAATACTTATTACATGAGATCGAAAATCGCGATCAACTTGCAACATCACTCACCGACTTTCCTGATAGCGTTTTAGGCACTGTCTGCCAAGTATCCAGGCATCGCCTCTCCACGATCGGCGGCCTTGCCGCTGCTACCACAACGACAATCAGGTGACCCCATGCGACTCGACCGCTTTCCCCGCTACCCCCTTACCTTCGGCCCCTCTCCGATCACGCCGCTCAAGCGCTTGAGCGAACATCTCGGTGGCGAGGTCGAGCTCTACGCCAAGCGCGAAGACTGCAACAGCGGGCTCGCCTTCGGCGGCAACAAGACGCGCAAGCTCGAATACCTGATTCCGGAAGTGCTCGAGGGCGGCTACGACACCCTGGTCTCGATCGGCGGCATCCAGTCCAACCAGACCCGTCAGGTCGCCGCGGTGGCCGCGCATCTGGGTCTCGAGTGCGTGCTGGTGCAGGAGAACTGGGTCAACTACGACGACAGCCACTACGACAAGGTCGGCAACATCGAGCTGTCGCGCATCATGGGTGCCGACGTGCGCCTCGATCCGGCGGGCTTCGATATCGGCATCCGCGCCAGCTGGGAGCGCGCGCTGGAGGATGTGCGCGCCCGCGGCGGCAAGCCTTACCCGATCCCCGCCGGCTGCTCAGAACACCCCTACGGCGGCCTCGGCTTCGTCGGCTTCGCCGAGGAGGTCCGCCAGCAGGAGCGCGAGCTGGGCTTCACCTTCGACTACATCGTGGTCTGCTCGGTGACCGGCAGCACCCAGGCCGGCATGGTGGTGGGCTTCGCCGCCGACGGCCGGGCGCGCCAGGTCATCGGGATCGACGCCTCGGCCAAGCCGGAGCGGACCCACGCCCAGATCCTGCGCATCGCCCAGAACACCGCCGAGCTGGTCGAACTCGGCCAGCCGATCGAAGCCGACGACGTGATCCTCGACACCCGCTTCGGCCATCCGGAGTACGGCCTGCCCAACGACGGCACCCTGGAAGCGATCCGCCTCTGCGGCCGGCTCGAAGGCGTGCTCACCGATCCGGTCTACGAGGGCAAGTCGATGCACGGCATGATCGACAAGGTCCGCCGCGGCGAATTCCCCGCCGGCTCCCGCGTGCTCTACGCCCACCTCGGCGGCGCCCCGGCGCTCAGCGCCTACAGCGAGCTGTTCCACGCCGGCTGAGCGCCCTCGGCCTGAGGTATGCTGGAGGCTTCCCGCCACCCATGCAGCGAGGAGACACGCATGCCCCCTGCCAACGCCGGCCCCGACGCCATGGGCGCGCTCGATGAGATCGTCACCTGGAGCGCCACCACGCTCTCCCGGCGCATCCATGCCCGCGAGGTATCCTGCCACGAGGTGATGAGCGCCTATCTGGCGCATATCGATGCCGCCAATCCGCAGCTCAACGCACTCGTCTCCCGACGCGCACCGGAGGCGCTGCTGGCAGAAGCGCAGACGGCCGACCACGAACTCGCCGCCGGGCGCTCGCGGGGCTGGCTGCACGGCATCCCCCAGGCGATCAAGGATCTCTCCGACGTGCAGGGGCTGCCTACCGTGCAGGGCTCGCCGCTGTGCATCCATCATCGCGCCGACGCCGACAGCCTGATGGTCGAGCGCATGCGCGCTGCCGGGGCCATCGTGATCGGCAAGAGCAACACCCCGGAGTTCGGGCTCGGCTCCCACACCTACAACCCGGTGTTCGGTGCCACCCGCAACGCCCATGCCCCGACCCGCACCGCCGGCGGCTCCAGCGGCGGTGCCGCCGCCGCGCTGGCCATGCGCCTGCTGCCGGTGGCAGACGGCAGCGACATGATGGGCTCGCTGCGCAACCCCGCCGCCTTCAATCAGGTGCTCGGCCTGCGCCCCTCCTTCGGACGCGTCCCCGGCGCGGCGCCGGAGGCGTTCGGCCAGCAGCTCGCCACCCATGGCCCCATGGGCCGCAGCGTCGAGGACGTGGCCCGGCTGCTCGCCGTGCAGGCCGGCTACGACCGCCGTGCGCCGCTCTCACTGGGCGAGCCGCTGCTGCCCGCCGGGCAAGACCCGGCCGCGGCGCTCGAGCGCGATGGTGACGGCCTGCGTATCGCCTGGCTGGGGGACTGGTCGGGGCATCTGGCGCTGGAACCGGGGGTGCTCACGCTGTGCGAAGCCGCGCTGCAGCGGCTGGAAGCGGGCGGCTGCCGAATCGAACCGGCGGCCCTGCCCTACTCGGCCGAGGCCCAGTGGCAGAGCTGGACCACCCTGCGCCACTGGGCGGTATGCGGCAGTCTCGGCGGCTACTACGCCGACCCCGACAGCCGACGCCAGCTCAAGCCGGAGGCGCAGTGGGAAGTCGCCCGCGGGCTCACGCTCTCGGCCCAGGACATTCATGACGCCAATGTGCGCCGCAGCGAGCTCTATCGCGCCTGGTGTGCGCTCTTCGAACAGGTCGACTACGTCGCCATGCCCAGCGCCCAAGTGTTCCCGTTCGCCCTCGACACACCCTGGCCCGAGACGATCGACGGCCGCAGCATGGACACCTACCACCGCTGGATGGAGGTGGTGGTGCCCGCCTCGCTGGCGGGTCTGCCCGCGATCAGCGTGCCCGCCGGGGTCGATGCCCGGGGCCTGCCGATGGGGCTGCAACTGATCGGCGCACCGCGGGATGACTGGGGATTGCTGCAACTGGCACGTCTCTACGAGCGCATCAGCGGCGAGCTGGCCCCCATGCCCGCCGCGCTGAACGGTTGAGGCACCTCATCGGCCGATCGGCACCAGACCCGCCCCGGAGGTATCCCGGCCACTCACGTCGGGTCCGGTTCGAGGAGCGCCGCCGGCAGACGCTGAAAGGCCTCGTAGGCCGCCAGCACCGTGGCCCGCTGGGCCGCGGCGGCGGCCTGGAAGGCGTCGGTGTAGACGGTCTCGTCGGGATATTCGGTGATCAGTGTCAGCGGCACCCGGTGGCGCTCGTCGACCGCAAGCCAGCAGGGAAAGCCGTTGATCCGCTCGAAGCCATCGTCGCCGGCGTGGGCGTTGAACTGCGCCAGCTGGCGCCGGTTGAGTGCCTGCAGCGCCGCCTCCTCCGCCAGCGCCCGGGTGACCGCCTCCAGCAACCAGCGCGCGGCCGCCTCCCAGCCCGGGCGATAGCGCAGGATCAGGAAGAATCCCTTGGGGATCGTCCACATCTCGAAGCCCCGCGGCACGTAGCCGGAGAGCGGCCGGGTCCACTCGTGCGCCGGGTAGCCGTGCAGATTGAGGTGCAACTGCGCACCGCTGAGCTGCTCGGCCTGGGTGCGGATGGTGCTCTCGAAGCGTGCCGGCTCGCGGTACTCCAGATCGTCGCCCAGCGCAGTGTAGCGGGCGGCGTGGTGCATGTGCCTTGGGTTGTCGGCGATCAATTGCTGGTGCAGCGCATAGCCGTCCGGGTTCTCCAGCGGACACAGGGTGAAGTGGGCGCCGGGCCGACGCGCCAGCGTGAACGCCGCCTGCAGCGAGCCGGCAGGCGACGAGGTCTCGTTGGCGTGCTGGCCGGCGGAGATCATCACCGCACGGTCACGACCGGCGATGTGGCACCCGCTCAGCGTGCGCCCGGCGACCGAGCGCGCCTGGAAACGGCTGCCGGGCAGCGCCGCCAGCGCGGCTTCGATCACCGCCGGCGGCAGCGGCCCCTGGGGCGCCGAGAGCTGGGCCTGCCAGTCGCCCGCGGGTATGTCCGGAAGTGTGGCCTGCGGTAATGCCGCGTGGGCGACGGCCCGCACGCTGAGCGTCTCGCCGCGACGCACCTGGGGCACGATCTGGCCCGGCTGCAGATGGCGGTCCCCCGGCGGGCGGCCGCTGCAACGCTGGAAGACCTCCAGCAGCGAGAAGTAGAGCTCCTCGTGGAGCGCCTCGCGCAGCGACAGCACCTCGTCGTCGTAAGCCAGCGGCTCGTCGTCCACCGGCAGCGTCACCGCGATCTCGAGCCGCGCGAAATAGGGCTCGTCCCCCCAGTCAGCATCGCGGATCGCACTCACGCTGTCGTGATAGAGCGCCTCGAAGGCGGTCCACAGCGCCCGTCCCCCACTTGCCGTCTCGGCCGCTTTCTCCTCCATCGCCGCCCCCGTCACCCCACCCTCGCGGCACCAGCCGCAGGGCGAGAGCGCCGGTTCGCCGGTGAAGTCGTCATGCACGCGGTTGGGCGCCAGTACCTCGCACTCGCGCTCACGCCCATCGGCATAGCGCAGACGCAGCCGGTAAACCGGCAGCGCCGCCCGGCACACCCCGGCGACGAAGCGAAACGCCACCTGTGGATAGCAGGCGGCGAGGGGGTAGCTCTCCAGGCGGAAGCGCTGCTCGCTGGCCTGGGGGTGGCGCGGATAGATGACTTCGCAGGCGAGGAGATCGCGGGTCTCGATCTCCTCGCGGAAGGCGCACAGCAGCGGCTTGTAGGCGGAGCGGCAGCGCGCCGCGATACCGCGCTCGGCCAGCGCCGCCTCGGCCTGGCGCCGTGTCGCCCGGTCGTCGAAGGTCCAGGTCTCGAGGCGCTCACCGCTGAACTCGGCGGCGAGCGTCGTGAGCGTGGCGGCGTAGGTTCGGGAGAATAGATCAGTGGCAGAGGCGCCGGTGACAGAAGCGTCGGTAAAAGCGGTGTCTGTGGCAGAGACAGCTGACGGGCTCAAGGCGGGCTCCTGATGGTTGATGACATCCTGAGGGCCGGCCGTGCACGCCCGCCGGCCAGCGCGATGCGATAGCGCAGTGTAGCGCGCATCGGGCGCTGCTCGGCGTCTCCTGGCACCCGACGTCGATTCGCTCGCCGCGAACACGGATACGGCCCCGCAGAGACACAGAGACACAGAGACACAGAAAGACCAAGGGCGGCATCGAGGATGCCGCCCTTGGTGTAGCGCACGTTTCGATCCCGCAGACGGTGCCTAGAAGACGAAGGTCAGCAACAGGTTGAACACCATCGCCGCGACGAAGCCCAGCGGTGCGGCACGGAACAGCAGCTTCGGCAGCAGGCCGGCGCGGGCACGGTCGTCGGGGCAGGAGCCGAGGATCAGGCTGCCGCCGGAAGAGAACGGCGAGATCGAGGTGGCCTGGGCACCGACCACGATGGCGATGAAGATGATCATCGGATCGATGGCCAGGGTGTTGGCGATCGGCAGCACCAGGGGGAAGAGCGCCGGAGTGACCACGCCCAGCGTGCTGGCGAACAGCGACATCAGCGCCGCCGCCACGCCGAAGGCGACCGGGATCAGCGCCGGCGGAATATTGGTGCCGATCCACGAACCCAGCAGATCGATGGTGCCGGCCTTGATCGCCACCGAGATCAGCATGCCGACCCCGCAGATCATGATGATGGTGCCCCACGGCAGCGAGGCGATCGCCTGACGCTCGTCGCCCAGCTTGAGCAGCAGCGCGATGACCGAGAACACGCTGGCGATCAGGCCGATGTCGACCTTGGCGTTGACGAAAGCGACCGCGGCGTTGTCCGGCAGCAGCAGGCTGGCGATCGGCGGCAGCAGCACCGTGGCCATCATGATCAGGGTCAGGGTCAGGGTGGTCTTCTGCTCGCGGTTGAGCGGCGACGGGCGTTCGACATGTTCCAGTGAGGCCACCGCGCTGCCGCGCCGGCGCCCGACCACGATCAGCCCGGCGAGTACCACCACCGGCACGATCAGAGTACTGGCGAAGATACCCAGGGCGTTGAGGAAGGCCTGGTTGTCGGAAACCCCGGCGCTGGTCATCAGGGTGCGGAAGATGATCCCGCTCTGGCTGGAGACGAAGTTGGCCCCGGCCAGCGCGCCGTAGTTCACCGCCATGCCTCCGACGATCAGGCTAAGCCCGGTGCGATTGCACAGCAGCAAAGTGATCGGCGCCATGAACGCCAGCACGGTGTAGTAGCCGGCGCCGAGCCCGGAGATCACCGTGGCGGCGAGGAAGATCGCGAACGGCATCAGGCTGGGCACGTTGCGGCAGCGATACATCAGATGCTCGGCGAGCTTCTCCAGGGTGCCGTTGACGATGGCGAAGCTGTAGAACAGGCAGACCGAAAAGATGATGAAGAAGATCTTCAGCGGCCAGGTGGCGATCACCTCCTTGGGACTCATGCCCATGCCGAAGCAGCCGATCAGATAGGCAAAGGCGATCGCGAACAGCCCGATATTGAGCTTGAAGCGGTAACCTAGAACGATGGAGACGATGATCGCCCCCACCACCAGCAGACTCATCATGTCAGTTCCCCTCGTGCGTGATCCCGGTACCGGCGCATCCGGCTCCCGGTGTGATGTTATTGGCGTGCCTGCGCAGGCGGACGCTCATGTCCCTGTCATTCACTCCCCGCTCAGCGCGATCCGAAACAGCCGCGCCGGGTTGTCGACCAGCACCAGGCGGCGCTCCACCGGGTCGGGCAGCAGTCTCTCCAGCAGCGCGAACTGGGCGTCGTAGTCGGTGTCGGCCTCGAAGCGGGTATGCGGCCAGTCACTGCCCCACAGCAGGTTCTCACTGTGGCCGTAGGCGTCGCGCAGGCGCTCGATCGAACGGCTCGCCTGATCCAGACTCGAGCGGCTGCGATAGGTGGCCGACAGTTTGACCCACAGCGGCTGGTACGCCATCCGTGACAGCAGGGCGCGATGCGCCGGGTTCACCGGATCGATCTCCCCGCCCGGCAGGCCGAAGTGATCGATCACCACGTCGCAGCCAGCGCCCAGGATCGGTGCCACCACGCTGTCGAGATCCTCCATCCCGCGCTGGATCTCCACCGACCAGCGGCGCCGGGCCAGATCCGTGAAGAAGCGCTGCCACGCTGCCGAGGCGTAGTCGTCGAGCGTCTTGCCGATCAGGTTGAGGCGCACGCTCACCACCCCGGCGTCGGCCAGCGTGTCCAGCGCCGCGGCGGAGATCGTCGGCTCGACCACCGCGGTGCCGCGCAGCCGCTCGGGATAACGGCGTAGCGCCGCCACCAGATAGTCGTTGTCGGTACCGAGAAAGCTGGGCTGCACCAGGACACCGTGCGACAGGCCACAGCGGTCCAGATGTGCCAGATACGTTTCCACCTTGGCGTCGTAGTCCGGGCTGTAGCGCCGCCCCTCAGCCAGCGGCAGATCGCGCTGGAAGATGTGAGCGTGAGTATCAACGCCCGTCACGACCTTGGCAGTAGAATGCATCTAGGAATCCTTGAATCACGTGATATAAACCTGTGCAATCGAGCACATGCGGTCGCTTCGACCCAACCATTCATCTATATGAATAGTTGAATTCTCAGCATACACGCTTTTAGTCGCACTTGGCGTTACCTACGACTAAAGGTGATACATTGAGATGAATAACAGGCAGGGAACCCAACGTGATGAGAACTTCGGGCACGCAGACCGACGAACGTCTGCCGCTCTATCAGCGCCTGCGCGACGACATGCTTTCGCGCATCGCCTCTGGGGAGTGGACCCCCGGCATCGCCATCCCCACCGAAGCGGAACTCACCAAACAGTACGGCGTGGCGGTGGGCACCCTGCGCAAGGCCGTGGACACCCTGGTCCGGGACGGCCTGATGGAACGCAGCCAGGGTCGCGGCACCTTCATTCGCCGCCCCAACTTCCAGGGCTCTCTGTTCCGCTTCTTCCGCCAGGTGGATACGCTCGGCGAACGCCAGGTACCCACCAGTCGAATTCTGAGTCGAACCCGAATCCAGGCCTCGGAGAGCGTGGCCCAGGCACTGGAGCTCGCCCCGGAGAGCGAGGTGATCCGGCTCGAACGGCTGCGTCAGATCGGCGGCAGCAACGTCTCGCGGGAGGAGATCTGGTTGCCGGCGTCACGCTTCGGCGGATTGATGTCGGTGGAGCCGGAAGCGTTCGGCAATCTGCTCTACCCCTTCTACGAGACCCAGTGCGGCCAGCTGGTGGCCTCGGCGCGCGAGACCCTCACCGTGGAGACCGCCGACGCCCGCACCGCCGAGGCGCTGGAGATCGCCCAGGGAGCACCGGTGGTGAACATCGAGCGCCTGGCACTGGGTTACGACGGCACCCCGCTGGAGTACCGCCGCACCCTGGGGAATGCCGAGACCTTCCGCTACCAGGTCGATATCACCTGAGACGATGGCCCACCGCCACTCTCCCGGTGGCAGCCCGCGAGACGCGGGTAATGGCCGGTAAGGGAACGTAACGCGCGCGTCACGGTCGATGGAGAGGGGCCCGCGATCCCGGGCCCGCTCCCATCGCCGCTCAGGACGTCACCGTGTTTCGATCCTTCTTTCCCCGACCCGCGCTGCTCGCCGTCAGTGCGCTCGTCTGGTCCCTGCTGTGCCTGGTGCTCTGGGACACCACCGCCAACGCCTGGGGCGCCGTCATCGGCCTGCCTCCGCTGGCCCCCGGCGCCGAGCTGCCGATCGACGTCTCGCGCTTCTGGGCCCCGTCGTTTTTATGGTTCTATCTCTACTATGCGCTGTGCACTGCGCTCTTCGCTGCGGCCTGGTTCCGGTTCAGCCCGCACCGCTGGCAGCGCTGGTCGATTCTCGGCAGCGCGCTGATCGTGTTCATGACCTACTTCTCGGTTCAGACCAGCGTCGCGGTCAACGCCTGGTACGGGCCGTTCTGGGACATGGTGCAGCAGGCCCTGGGCGGTGACAGCTCGGTGAGCGCGGCCGATCTCTACCGCGAAATGCTCGCCTTCGCCGGGATCGCCTTCGTCGCGGTCACGGTGGGCGTGTTCAACCTGTTCTTCGTCAGCCACTACATCTTTCGCTGGCGCTGGGCGATGAACGACTACTACATGCAGCACTGGTCGCGCCTGCGCCACGTCGAGGGCGCGGCCCAGCGCGTCCAGGAAGACACCATGCGTTTTTCCACCACGCTGGAGGGGCTGGGCGTGAGTCTGCTCAAGTCGGTGCTGACGCTGATCGCCTTCCTGCCACTGCTGGTGACGATGTCGCACAACATCACCGAGCTGCCGCTGATCGGGCACGTCTCCAACGCTCTGGTGTGGTCGGCGATCGCCTGGTCGCTGTTCGGCACCCTGTTTCTGTCACTGGCGGGGATCAAGCTGCCGGGGCTGGAGTTTCGCAACCAGCGGGTGGAGGCGGCCTACCGCAAGGAGCTGGTCTACGGCGAGGACGCCGCCGAGCGCGCCCGGCCGGCCACCGTGGCGGAGCTGTTCCAGGCGGTACGGCGCAACTACTTTCGGCTCTACTGGCACTACGCCTACTTCAATATCGCGCGCATCTTCTATCTGCAGGCGGACGTGGTCTTCGCCTTCATCGTGCTGGCGCCCTCGATCGTCGCCGGCAAGCTGACGCTGGGCCTGCTGCAGCAGATCCTCAACGTCTTCGGTCAGGTGCGCGACTCCTTCCAGTATCTGGTCAACTCCTGGTCGACCATCATCGAGCTGCTCTCGATCGTCAAACGCCTGCGCACCTTCGAGCGGGTGATCGAAGGCGCACCGGAGGCCCCCCAGGCGGCAACCTGAACGATAACGGCAGGGCGCGCGCCGTGCCCTGCCGACGTCGTTGACCTCGTGCCGTCATCTCGCAGTCACGACGCCATCATCACCGTGACATCCGAATGTCACAGTACTGACATCGTGCCGTCCTAGGGTACGCACCACACCCTGTAACGCCCTGTCAGGAGATGTCACCGTGCGCCTTAGCCATCTGCTTCCGTTCGTCGCTGTCACCGCGCTATCCCTCTCCCCCTCGGCCCAGGCCGCCACCACCATCACCTGGTGGCACGCCATGGAGGGCGTACTCGGCGAGAAGGTCAACGCCATCGCCGACGAATTCAACGCCTCCCAGGACGACTATGTGGTCAAGCCCGTCTACAAGGGCAGCTACAGCGACAACCTGACCGCGACCATCGCCGCCTTCCGCGCCGGCCAGGCGCCGGCGATCACCCAGGTGTTCGAAGTCGGCACGGCGACGATGATGAGCGCCAAGGGCGCGATCTATCCGGTCTACCAGCTGATGCAGGACACCGACACGCCGTTCGATCCCGACGCCTTCCTGCCGGCGGTGAAGAGCTACTACACCTCGAGCGACGGTCATATGCTGTCGATGCCGTTCAACTCCTCCACCCCGGTGCTCTATTACAACCAGGACGCCTTCGCCAAGGCCGGCATCGAGACGCCGCCCAAGACCTGGGCCGAGCTCGGCAAGGACGCCCACAAGCTGGTCGAGAGCGGCGCCGCCGAGTGCGGCCTGACCACCGCCTGGCCGAGCTGGACCCAGCTTGAGAACTTCAGCGCGGTCAATGACCTGCCCTTCGCCACCCAGGCCAACGGCTTCAATGGCACCGACGCCCGCCTGGTGTTCGACCAGCAGCCGGCCACGGTGGCCCATATCCAGGATCTGGCCGAGTGGCAGAAGAGCCACGCCTTCGAGTATGGCGGCCGCGCCGACAACGGCACCAAGCGCTTCCAGTCGGGCCGCTGCGCCATGCTGACCACCTCCTCCGCCTCGCGCGCCGGCATCCAGGAGGCCGCCAAGGGCAAGTTCGGCTTCGGCATCGCGCCGCTGCCCTATGACGCCAAGGCGGTGAGCCAGCCCCGGAACTCGATCATCGGTGGGGCCTCGCTGTGGGTCATGCGGGGGCAGTCGGACAAGGTCTACCAAGGCGTGGCCGAATTCATGAACTTCCTCTCCTCACCGGCGGTGCAGGCCGACTGGGCCAGCTTCACCGGCTATGTGCCGATCACTACCGCGGCCTACCAGCGCCTGAAAGACGATGGCTTCTACGCCAAGACGCCGGGCGCCAGCGTGGCGATCGACCAGCTGACCCGGGGCACGCCGGATGACAACAGCCGCGGCCTGCGCCTGGGCAACATGCCGCAGATCCGCAATATCATCGCCGAACAGCTGGAGAAGGCGTTCAACGGCAGCGAAACCGCCGCCCAGGCGCTGACCGACGCCGCCGAGCGCGGCAACCAGGAGCTCGAGCAGTTCGAGCGCAGCGTCTCGAACTAGGCACCCATTTCCGGCTTCGACACTCCTTTCTCCTGCTGAGTCCCTGAAAGCGGGCGGCGCAAGCCGCCCGCTGCCGATCAAGATGACCACATTCGAACGTCACTCCCTCACCCCGTGGCTACTGCTGGCGCCCCAGCTCGTCGTGGTCGCCATCTTCTTTTTCTGGCCCGCCGCCGAATCGCTGCGCCAGGCGTTCTACGTGCAGGATGCCTTCGGCCTCGGCGAGCGCTTCGTCGGGCTCGCCAACTTCCAGCACGTGCTCGCCTCCCCCGGCTACTGGCACGCCTTCGGCGTCACCGCGCTGTTCAGTCTGCTGGTGGCGGCAGGCGCCATGGGCCTGGCGCTGCTGCTGGCGGTGCTCGCCGACCGCGTGCTCCATGGCGCCAGGCTCTATCGCGTGCTGCTGACCTGGCCCTATGCCGTGGCGCCGGCGGTGGCGGGTCTTCTGTGGCTGTTCATGTTCGACCCGGTGCTCGGCGTGCTGACCCACGCCCTGGCCGCCATCGGCGTGCACTGGGATGCCCAGCTAGATCCCGGCCAGGCGCTGGCACTGGTGGTGATCGCCTCGATCTGGCAGCAGATGAGCTACAACTTCGTGTTCTTTCTCGCCGGGCTGCAGATGATCCCCGCCTCGCTGCTCGAAGCCGCCGCCATCGACGGCGCGGGCCCCTTCCGGCGCTTCTTCGGTATCACCCTGCCGCTATTGTCGCCGACCGCCTTTTTCCTGCTGGTGATGAACAGTGTCTACGTACTGTTCGAGACCTTCGCCACCATCGACAGCACCACCCTGGGCGGCCCCGGCGGCGCCACGCGCACGCTGGTCTACAAGCTCTACGAGGATGGCTTCGTCGGCCGTGACCTGGGCGGTTCCAGCGCCCAGTCGGTGCTGCTGATGATATTGGTCGGGGTGCTCACCTTCATCCAGTTCCGCTACCTCGAACGCAGGGTCGCCTACTGATGCGCTATCGTCGTCCCGGCCTCGACGGCCTCACCCACCTGCTGCTGATCATTGGCGCGGTGATCTTCGGGCTGCCACTGTGGCTCGCACTCACCGCCTCCACCCACAGTGCCGGCGACCTGCAGAGCGGCATCGCCCCGCTGTGGTTCGGTGACCAGGGGCTCGCCAACTACTGGCAGCTACTGTCCCAGCCGATGCCCGGGCTGGGGGTCAGTGCGCTGCGCCTGCTCGGCAACTCGCTGGTGATGGCGCTGGGCATCGCGCTGGGCAAGATCGCGATCTCGCTGCTGGCCGCCTACGCCATCGTGTTCTTCCGTTTCCCCTGCCGCACACTCTGCTTCTGGCTGATCTTCGTCACCCTGATGCTGCCGGTGGAGGTGCGCATCGTGCCGACCTACGGCGTGGTGGCGCGCTTCGGGCTGATCGACACCTACGCCGGGATGATCCTGCCGCTGATCGCCTCAGCCACCGCCACCTTCCTGCTACGCCAGTGCTTTCTGAGCCTGCCGTCGGAGCTGTTCGAGGCGGCGCGGCTGGATGGCGCCGGGCCGCTGCGCTTTCTCAAGGATTTCGTGCTGCCGCTGTCGCGGACCAATCTCGCGGCACTGTTCGTGATCATGTTCATCTACGGCTGGAACCAGTATCTGTGGCCGCTGCTGGCGGCCAACTCGCCCGATCACGCCACCGCCGTGATCAGTCTGAAGAACCTGGTGCAGTCCACCGACACCCTGCCACCGTGGCAACTGGCCACCGCGATGACGGTGCTCACGGTCCTGCCCCCGGTGGTGGTGATCGTCGCCATGCAGCGCTTCTTCGTGCGCGGGCTGACCGATGCCGAAAAGTGACCTTCAACGCAGAGAGACTCGACCCATGGCCACACTGACCTGTCGCCAGCTCGTCAAGACCTACAAGGGCGGCCAGCGCGCCGTCGATGGTATCGACCTGACCCTGGAACCCGGGGAGCTGATGGTCGTGGTAGGCCCTTCGGGCTGCGGGAAGTCGACCTTCCTGCGGATGGTGGCGGGGCTCGAGTCGATCAGCGACGGCGAGCTGAGAATCGGCGGGACGCTGGCCAACCAGCTGGAGCCGGCCCAGCGCGGGGTCGCGATGGTGTTCCAGAACTACGCCCTCTACCCGCACATGAGCGTGTTCGACAACATGGCCTATGCGCTCAAGCTGCAGAAGCGCCCGCGCGAGGAGATCACGCGCCGGGTGCGCGAGGCCGCGGCCCTGCTGGGGATCGAGGCATTGCTCGAACGCCGCCCACGCCAGCTCTCCGGCGGCCAGCGCCAGCGCGTGGCGATGGGCCGGGCGATCGTGCGCGAGCCGCGCGTGTTCCTGTTCGACGAGCCGCTCTCCAATCTCGACGCCGCGCTGCGCGTGCAGATGCGCCTGGAGATTCGGCGCCTGCAGCAGCGCCTGGGTGCGAGCATGCTCTATGTCACCCACGATCAGGTCGAGGCGATGACCCTGGCCGACCGTTTAGTGGTGCTGCGCGATGGCCGGATCGAGCAGATCGGCACCCCGATGAGCCTGTTCGAGACACCCGCCAGCTGCTTCGTGGCGCGCTTCATCGGCTCACCGGCGATGAACCTGCTGCCGGTGACCCAGGCCGACGGCCGTGCACGGCTGCCCGGCGGCCTGATCCTCGACACAGAAGCACTCGAGACCGAAATCATCGAGACAGCCCCCGAAACCAAGGCCGATACGGCGGCGAGCGCAGACGCCGCCGAGCCCCCAGCTGCCGCCACCCTGGGGGTGCGCCCGGAGCACCTGCGCCTCGACCCGCAGGGCGAGTTCGCGGTCACGCTGGAGATGATCGAACGCCTGGGGGTGGATGCCCTGGCCTACTGCCGCCTGCCGGGACTCGACGCACCGCTCACCGCACGGCTGCCGCTGGCCACACTGGAGGCCGCGGCACTGCGCGAGGGCAGCGAGATACGGCTCGCGGTCGACGGCCCGCTGCACCTGTTCGACGCCGAGGAGCGCCGTGTGGCACGGCGGGCGCGCCTCAGCGCCGACACGTCGGCGGCGACATCGAGCATCGCCTGAGAGGGCATCGGGCCGACGAGTTCAGGAAGCCGCCTGGCTGGCTCGGGTCTCGACATGGATACAGGCCACGCTGACCGCGTCGTCCACCGGCTCCAGCGGCGGGTCGGTGCGGCTGCAGGCCTCGGTGGCACGATGGCAGCGCGGGGCGAACGGGCAGCCCGGCGGCGGCGCCAGCGGCGAGGGCGGCTCGCCCTTGAGCCGCACCCGCTCGCGACGCCGGTTGGGATCGGCGACCGGGGTGGCCGAGAACAGCGCCTGGGTGTAAGGGTGGCGCGGCTGACTGAACACCGTCTCCGCCGGCCCCGTCTCCACCGGCTGGCCGAAGTACATCACGATGACGTCGTCGGCGATGCGCCGAACCACCGAGAGGTCGTGGGAGATGAACACGTAGGCCAGCCCGAACTCCTCCTGCAGGTCCGCCAGCAGGTTGAGTACCTGGGCCTGGATCGACAGGTCCAGCGCCGAGACCGGTTCGTCGAGCACCAGGATCTTGGGGTTGAGCATCAGCGCCCGGGCGATCGCGATACGCTGGCGCTGGCCACCGGAGAACATGTGCGGATAGCGGTCGGCGTGCTCGGGCCGCAGGCCCACCTTCTCGATCATCTCCAGCGCCGCCGTGCGCCGCTCGCTGGCGCTCATCTCACGACGGTTGAGCTTGAGCGGCTCCTCCAGCATGGTCGCCACGGTCTTGCGCGGATTGAGCGACCCATAGGGGTTCTGGAAGATGATCTGCACCTCGCGGCGCAGCGCCGCCGGTGGACGTTGCCCCGGCTTGAGCGCCACCGCCTGGCCGTTGATGGTCAGCTCGCCGCTGGTGGGCGGCTCGATCATCGTCAGCACCCGGGCCAGGGTCGACTTGCCACAGCCCGACTCGCCGACCACCGCCAGCGTCTGACCCGCGAACAGCTCGAACGAGGCCTCGTTGAGCGCCTTGACCGTGGCCGGCTTGGAGAAGGGCCCGCCCTTGATCTCGTAGTAGCGCGTCAGATGACGCGCGCGCAGTACCGCTTCACGGCTCATGGACGCACCTCCGGTCGCAAGGGGGAAGATGTCTCGGGCGAGACGCCGGGTGAAGGTCCGGATGATGGCTCGGCATCCGGCCGCCCGAGCGGATAGTGGCACAGCGTGCGCGCCGGGTCGTCCGGCGCCGCCACCGGCTCCACCTCGCGGCAGTGCTCGGTGGCATAGCGACAGCGCGGGTTGAACAGGCAGCCCGTGGGGCGGTCGTGCTGGCCCGGCACCACGCCGGGGATGGTCGGCAGCCGCGTCTGCCCCGCGGCGCGCTCCGGCAGCGCCGAGAGCAGCGCCTCGGTGTAGGGATGGCGCGGATGGGCGAACAGCGATCTCACCTCCTGCTGCTCCACCTGGCGCCCGGCGTACTGCACGATCACCTGCTTGGCGGTCTCCGCAACCACACCCATGTCATGGGTGATCAGGATCAGCGCCATGCCCTTCTCCTCCTGCAGCTTGAGCAGCAGTTCGAGGATCTGGGCCTGAATGGTGACATCCAGCGCCGTGGTCGGCTCGTCGGCGATCAGCAGCCGCGGGTCGCAGGAGATCGCCATGGCGATCATCACTCGCTGACTCATGCCGCCGGAGAGCTGATGCGGATACGCCTTGATCCGCCGCGCCGGGTCGGGAATCCCCACCTGGGCGAGCAGCTCCAGCGCCCGCTCGTGGCGCTCGCGGCGCGAGCCGCCCTTGTGCTGCTTGATCATCTCGTCGATCTGGGTGCCCACGGTGAAGCACGGGTTCAGGCTGCTCATCGGCTCCTGAAAGATCATCGACATCTCGCCGCCGACGATGCGCCGGCGCTGACGCGAGCCCAGCTGCTGCAGATCCTGGCCGTCGAAGGCCATGCGCTCGGCGCTGACCTGGGCGGTCCACGGCAGCAGCCCCATGGTCGCCAGCATCGAGACCGACTTGCCCGAGCCGGACTCGCCCACGATCGAGAGCACGTCACCGTGGTCGACCTGGATGTCGACGTTCTCGACCGCCGTGAACAGGCCGCTGTTGGTCTGGAACCGAACGCTCAGGCCTGCGATATCAAGTAATGCCATGTGAACTCCTCATCGCGTCGCCGCGCCCGCCCCGGACGCCAGGCGCCAGGGTGGGCGAGGCGCTCACGATCGTTTCATCTTCGGGTCCAGCGCATCGCGCAGACCGTCGCCCATCAGGTTGATCATCAGCACGGTCAGCAGAATGATCAGCCCCGGGAAGGTGACCGCCCAGTAGGCGCTCCCCATGAACTCGCGCGCGTTGGCCAGCATTGCGCCCCACTCGGGGGTCGGCGGTTGCACGCCCATGCCCAGAAAGCCCAGCGCGGCGATATCCAGGATCGCGGTGGAGAACGACAGAGTCGCCTGCACGATCAGCGGCGCCATGCAGTTGGGCAGCAGGGTGTTGAACATCAGGCGCATATGGCCGGCCCCGGCCAGACGGCTGGCGGTGACGTACTCGCGACTCTTCTCGCCGATCACCGCAGCGCGCGTCAGGCGCACGAAATAGGGCAGCTGTACCAGCGCGATGGCGATCATCGCGCTGGTCAGCCCCGGGCTCAGGATCGCCACCAGACCCAGCGCCAGCAGCAGGCTGGGAAAGGCCAGCACCACGTCCATCACGCGGGTGATCACGGTCTCGACCCAGCCGCGGAAGTAGCCCGCCAGCAGCCCCAGGAAGATGCCGCCGCACATCGAGATCAGCACCACCATGGCACTGATCGAGAGCGAGTAGCGGGCGCCATAGATCAGTCGCGAGAGAATGTCGCGACCCACCGCATCGGTGCCCAGGATGTAACGCCAGCTGCCTTCGGCGTGCCACACCGGCGGCACCAGCAGTGCCGAGCGGTCCTGCAGTGCCGGGTCGTGGGGCGCCACCCAGGGCGCCAGCAGCGCTACCAGAAACACCAGCGCGATGAAGATCAGCCCGACCAGGGCGCCGCGACTGGCGCTGAAATCCTTCCAGAAGCTGCCCAGCTGATAGCGAAAGGTCCCGGGCGCACCAGGGGTAGAAATTGCAGCCATTTTTTGGGCCCTCAGTGACGGATGCGCGGATTGATGACCCCATAGGCCACATCCACCAGCAGATTGACGATCATCACGATGAACGCGATCAGCACCAGACCACCCTGCACCGAGGGGTAGTCGCGCCGCGAGATCGCATCGATCATCCACTTGCCGATGCCCGGCCACGAAAAGATCGTCTCGGTCAGGATCGCCCCGGCCAGCAGCAGCCCCACCTGCAGCCCGATCACCGTGACCACCGAGATCAGCGCATTGCGCAGGGTGTGCACCATGATCACGCGGTAGCTGGAGAGCCCCTTGGCCCGCGCCGTGCGCACGTAGTCCTCGCCCAGCACCTCGAGCATCGAGGAGCGGGTCTGACGCGCGATCACCGCCAGCGGAATGGTGCCGAGCACGATGGCGGGCAGGATCAGATGGTGCAGTGCCGAGAGGAAGGCGCCCCAGTCACCGGCGAGCAGGGTATCGATGGTCATGAAGCCGGTGACCGGCTCGATGAAGTACATGAAGGAGATACGCCCGGAGACCGGGGTCCAGCCGAGGGTGCCGGAGAAGAACATGATCAGCAGCAGGCCCCACCAGAAGATCGGCATCGAGTAGCCGGTCAGGCTGATGCCAACCACGGTATGGTCGAGCGTCTTGCCGCGCCGGATCGCCGCCAGCACTCCGGCCGGCAGGCCGATGATCACGGCGAAGGTGAGCGCGAACAACGACAGCTCCAGGGTCGCCGGGAAGCGGCTGAAGAACTCGTGGACCACCGGCGAGTGGGTGACCAGCGAGTTGCCCAGGTCGCCGTGCAGGAGCCCCTTGAGGAATTCCCAGTACTGCACCGGCAGCGGCCGGTCGAAACCGAACTGCGCCTGGAGCTGGGCGTAGCGCTCGGCGGAGATCCCGCGCTCGCCCGCCATCAGCAGGATCGGATCGCCCGGCAACAGGCGAATGAAGGCGAACGCCACGATGGTGACGCCGATGAAGGTCGGCACTAGCTGAGCCAGCTTGACCAGAATGAACTTGAACATAGTGAGGGTCTGACTAGTCATGCGCGGACACGGGACAGCCGCCAGGCTGCCCCGTGTCCGCGAAGGGAGGGAGTTACTCTTGGATGTCGACGCCTTCGAAGCTATGCAGACCCAGCGGATTGATCACATAGCCGGTGACCTCCTTGCGGATCGGCATGAACACCGTCGAGTGGGCCAGGGTGTCCCACGGCGCCTGCTGCTTGAAGATCACCTGCGCCTTCTCGTAGAGCTTGGCGCGCTCGGCCTGGTCGTCCAGCGTACGCGCCTGCTGGATCAGATCGTCGAACGGCTTGTAGCACCACTGCGAGCGGTTGGCCCCGCCCACGCCGGCACAGCTCAAGAGCGTCCCCATGAAGTTGTCCGGATCGCCGTTGTCACCGGTCCAGCCCAGGATCACCGCGCCCTTGCGGTCGACGGCGGAGGCGCGCTTGAGGTACTCGCCCCACTCGTAGGTGACGATATTGACGTCGACCCCGACCTTGGCCAGATCCGCCTGCATCAGCTCGGCGGCACGCCGGGCGTTGGGCATGTAGGGGCGCTGGACCGGCATCGCCCAGATATCCATCTTCAGGTTCTTCACCCCGGCATCCGCCAGCATCTGCTTGGCCTTCTCGGGGTCGTAGGGGTCATCCTTGACGGCGTCGTTGTAACTCCACATGGTCGGCGGAATCGGGTTCTTGGCCACCTCCCCCGCGCCCTGGAACACCGCGTCGATGATCGCCTGCTTGTTGATCGCCATATTGAGTGCGCGGCGCACTTCCGGCTGATCGAACGGCTTCTGCTGGGTGTTGTAGGCGAGATAGGCGACGTTGAGACCCGGCTCCTGGAGCACCTTGATCTCGTCGTTCTTTTTCATCGCCTGGACGTCGGACGGATTGGGGAACGGCATCACCTGGCACTCGCCCGCCATCAGCTTCTGGTAGCGCACCTGGGCATCCGGGGTGATGGCGAAGACCAGGTTGTCGATCGGCTGCTTGCCGCGGAAGTAGTCCGGGTTGGCCTGGTAGCGGATCGCTGCGTCTTCACGATAGGCGACGAACTGGAACGGGCCGGTGCCGATCGGCTGCTGGTTGGCCTGCTGCGGCTTGCCCTCGTCGATCAGCTGCTGCTCGTACTCCTGGGAGTGGATCGCGGCGAAAGGCATCGCCAGGTTGGCCAGGAACGGCGCATTGGGCTCGGTCAGCACGAACTTGACGGTATGGTCGTCGACCTTCTCGATCGACTTGATCAGCTCACCCATCGACATCGCGTTGAAGTACTCGAAGTTGCCGTTGGCGAGCTTGTAGTAGGGGTTGTCCTTGTCCATCTGGCGCTCGAAGCTCCAGATCACGTCGTCGGCATTGAGCGGTCGGCTGGGGGTGAAGAAGTCGGTGGTCTGGAACTTGACGTCGTCACGCAGATGGAAGGTCACGCTCAGGCCGTCGTCGGAGACTTCCCAGCTCTTGGCGATGGCCGGCTCCAGCTCGGTGGTGCCCGGCTTGAACTGCACCAGCATGTTGAAGACCGTCTCGCTGGTCGCGTCGAAGGTGGTACCGGTGGTGTAGATCGCGGGATCGAAGCCCTCCGGCGAGCCTTCGGAGCAGTAGACCAGCGTCTTGGCCATGACCGGGGTCGCACCCATCATCATGGCCGCCACACCGGCAGCCAGCAGCGTCTTTTTCATTGGAGATTCTCCTGCACAGCGGTCGCTGTCATTGTCTTTGTCGGCTTGTGGCCGTTTGTTATGCGTTTATCGTTGTCGCATTGCCCGCCACGGCTCGGCCCAGCGGGCAGTCGCCTGAGGTTAGTTCCTCAATTAGCGTTTAATCAATTGTCCGATAGCGTGAGACACGGTGCTTGCACTGGCGGCACAATATGTTTATAGCCCCACGCGCTAAGAGCCCATTTCCAACCCCTCTGACGATGGCGCCGGATAGGCTCACGTCGTCCAGCGGTGGTGAAAGACGTGCTAAAAGAATGCTTCATCAACGCCGTCTCAGCGCGCCGCCTGCCCTGCGGCCAGCCACGCATTGATCTGCTCCTGGTTGTCCGCGATCCAGGTCTTGGCCCCCGCGACCGGGTCGCCGCGCTCTTCGATCTGCGACATCAGCTCGCTCAGGCTCTCGTCACTCATGTGCCAGGCGTCGAGCACCGCGGTCAGCCAGGGGTCGTCCTCGCCAAAACCCTGCCGCGAGAACCAGTAGATGGTGTCGCCTTCGCCGTAGATGCCCTGCGGGTCGTCGAGATACTTCAGGTCGTAGTCGGCGAACGCCCAGTGCGGGTTCCATAGCGTGACCACGATCGGCTGCTGTGTGCGATAGGCGCGATCCAGGGCGGACATCATCGCCGGCTCGGAGCTGTTGATCTGCGTCAGCGGCAGGTCATAGGCGCTGATCGCTTCATCGGTCATGCCGGCGATCGCCGAGCCCGGGTCGATCCCCAGGATGCTCGGGCGCCCCTGATACGCGAACTCGTCGGCATGTGCCGCCAGCTCGGGAATGCTGTCGATATCGACATAGCTCGGCACCACCAGACCCAGTCCGGTCTCGTCGTACCAGGCATCGTGAACTTCCAGCGTATCCTTGTACGGCGCCAGAAAGCTCTTGTCCGTATGCGGTAGCCAGATCTCCAACCCGACATCGATATCCTTGCTGTTCATACCCGCGTAGAGCGCACTCTTGCCCACGTTGGCGAGCCTGACATCATAGCCGTGCTGCTCCAGCACCAGCTTCCACAGGTTGGAGACGGCAATGTTCTCGGCCCAGTTGTTGGTCCCGATGGTCAGCGTCTTGTCCGCGGCCTGAGCAGCGGAGAAGGTCGTGGTCAGCGCGGCCGCGGCCAGCATCCCGATCAGCGTGTTTTTCATCTGCGTTCCCGGTTGGCATGTCAATTCAACTTAGCAGGACGCGCAGCGAAAGCCGAGATCATGGCCGAAGGGAGGGGCTGGAGAGGGAAAGGCAGAGTGCTGGCGCCGGCTGGCCCGGCGCCTCAGAGAAGGATGGTAGCGCCGCCAGGCCGTGGGTTCGAGGTAGGCCTGAAAAAGCCCGGAAAGCCACAGCAAAACGCCTACAGCGAGTCCTGAAACTGAACCATCCATCACGTTTGGCGTTCCACCACCGTCTTCGTCTCAATCGAACTGATGCAAGACATGCTCACGGCGTGGCTGTGGACTTACAACCTCTAGCGTCTGAATATGGAGCTCGGCGACATCATACCGAAGCAGAAACTCGCACTGACCAAACAGCTCCACTTCGGGAAGTGTCTAAAAGTGAAGGGTATGAGATTATCTATGAAAGAACTTGTCTATCATCTGGCTGCCCTTCTCACGGCCATCAGTCTTGCTGCTGGCATCTTTTTTGGCCTTCCCGGGTGGCTTGGCGACGAGCCGGAAAGCTCTTGGGACTCAGTTGGCCAGTTTTTATCGTTGCTGATAGTAGGTATCGGCCTATCGCTCTCGTTTGCTGTAAACCTATTGGCGATAATGCTGACAAAGCCTCGGCCACGCTGGCTGATGGCGGCCTCATTGCTACAGGCTATTCCTGTAGCAATGACGCTACTAGTGCTCGGACAAATAGCATGGAAACAACATCTAATTGATCAAAGCCATGTGCAAAGCAGGGCGATTCGAGAGGCGGTAGAGAAGAACGACGCCCGCGCGCTCATGCGTGCACGAGACACCTGCATACGGGCGTGTCAACGCGAGTGGGGGGACCAACGAATTTTAATAGAGGCGGTAAAAGTTGCAGCGCCCAGCGTTGTCACTGCGATGCTCGACGCTAATGTTTCCGTTTCCGCCAGAGGAGGTGAGGGTATCTGGACCTGTGATGGCGCCTACTTGGGCCAAGCTGGGGCCTTGGCTGTGGCAATCGCCCAAGCAGATCAGAAACTCTTCAGGATTCTACTACCCCATAGCGAGATGCAAGCACGGCGCGAGGCGCTCTGGATAGCGGCCGGGCTTGATCGCCTTGCTTTTGTTCGCATGCTGATTGCGAACGGAGAGAGTCCCTATATTGCTGGAAAGTACTTTGATCAACACGAAAGCCTCCTGCATGCAGCCGTCGAGGGAGGGGCGGTCGATACAGCCCACTGGTTGATAGTGACGCAGCACTTATCCACTATGCGTCCGGTCCCGACAATGCCCGAGCGCCACGGCGGCAGAACACTGCTCGAAGTATGGTTGGATTATCAGTCGAGCAATCCCGGTGGCCGGGCCCTTACGATGATTCGCTTATTAAAGAAGCATGGCTTTCAAGCCGAGCCAGGCTTGACCCGCGCACTGACTGAAGAACTCAGCAAACGCCCGCTCTCTGGCAGATCAAGGGGGCTCGTCGAGGCAGGGGCCGACATCAATGGGCTCTCGGCGGCTGAACGAATTCAGCTCGCCATCATGATGATGAAGGAAACTCCATCGATCACATCGATGAGAGAAGACTGCATTTGTGCCGGCAACCTCGTTACGCGCACACGCAATAACGCCCGATACAGCCGGGGTGTCGATGACCTGCCACGGGCCCGACCCCGAATCGCGATGGGAGACACATGACGCAGCACTAGCAGGGTAGAGGTTCGTTTTAATCAAAAGGCACCTGGTCGCGGCTTGAACGTCCGCGTGATGGAATCCCAGAGCCCCACCGCCTCGGCATCGGTCAACGAGGCTTTGTCGAATTTGGGGCGCTCATCCTCATCGATACTGTAGTCGCCGTTCTTGAAGGTCATGGATATCCGCGGTTCTCGAACGGAACCACGCTCGCTGTTGGCCTCCAAGGTGAAACAGTCGCCACGGATATCGGCATCGGTGGTCACCGTAGCTAGCCATTCTTCTGCCTGTGCGATGCCACTAAGATCAACGTCACCTCGACGCAAGACACTAAAGTGGTCGTCTCCTTTGGCTTGCATGGCAGCTTCGGCCTCCCCCCATACGGTCCAGAAGAGTGTTCTCGGTCGTGACGGTCGAATTGATACTGATATGAAGGTTGACGTCACGATGAGCGTGATCGACAAAAATCATGGCGACAGTTTCCTTTCTCGTCGGCACCGCCGCCCCGGGAATCGACTGGTCGGCGCCCCCGGCTAGAAAACCGTGCTCGAAACACAGACCAGGGCGCTCGGGGATTTCTCCCGTCTGTCGGGGGCACAGGTGGTTCAACAAGTACTCGACCTGCTTCAGACGTTCGGGTTTGTTGGACTTTAGGGAAGATCGCATTTGCTCATACTTACCTTCCGATAGGTCTGTAGCTGTTAACTCCATCCGGAACACGGTCAATCCCTCGAACTTGTAACCCTCTAATAGCCTTGCCGCATCTGGCATATGAGGGCTTTCGTTACGATCGATGATGACCATGTCGTCGCTAACATGGATGATCCGCTTGAGAAAGGGCTGATCGCCTGCATCCACGGTATGCATGGCTTCCAGTTCGGCTTTGCGCTTGTCGATTAGGCGCTCGAATATCTGCCGGCTGTTGGGCTTGGCACTGATATTGGCGTCATTGACGGCCAGGCTGCTGAAGCTCGGTTTCAGTTGCGACGGCATGTCGACCTGAAAGCGGCCAATGCAAACCGGCGCCTGCGTGTCGGTATAGGCCTCGACGGTCTGGCGTTCCTGGTCGTTCATCTCGGGGACTCCCTGTTCCGGTGCGCCACAGGCCGTGGCCAACAGTAATAGCGCGCTCATGAGCGGTCGAACTCTCCGACCTGGCCAATTTCCGCGGCACCGCGTTCGAGAACGCCACGCTGTGGGCCGGCAAGCGTCTCGACCGCAACAACTTCGACGTCCACTGGATCGACAGCGACGTGGTCAAGCTGGCCGGCGTCGGCGGCGGGGTCTACGACGTCGCGCTGGGCGACGACGACTTCTGGGCCACGCTCAACGCGCGCCTGGGATCACGAGCTCAACGACTTTGCCAGCGACGTCGCGTTCGGCGAACAAGGCTACAGCGGTGGACAGTGGAGCTTCGGCGTGCAGGCCGAAACCTGGTTCTGAGACAGATTTCCCAGCCCGACATGGGCGTTGGCGTACCGGAGGAGGATAATGGCCACGCCGCCCGCTCACGGGCGGCGTTACCGCCCACCTGGCCGAGGCAACGATGAGCCCGTTCAAGACCCGCGCCCTGGAGTATCTCGATGCCGTCGTCCATCACGGTTCGCTGCGGCGTGCCGCGGCGCATCTGGGGGTCAACCCCTCGGCGCTGAGCCGCCAGCTGCGCGGGCTCGAAGAGGAGCTGGGAACCGCCGTGCTGGCGCGTGCGGCACGCGCCACCCTGACCCCGGCCGGCGAGCTGCTGCTGCGCCACTACCGTGATCAGCGCGCCGCCGAGCGCGCCACCCTGTCGCGTCTCAACGCGCTACAGAACCTCGAGCGCGGCGAGGTGCGCGTCGCCGTGGGTGAAGGCTTCATCGCCGACCTGATCTCGACGCCGCTGCAGCACTTCCTCACCACCTACCCCGGGTTGGAGATCGAGGTGCGCATGGCCGGGCTCTCCGAGGCGATGATGCTGGTGAAGGAGGACGCGGTGGATCTGGCGCTGCTGTATGCACCGCCGGAAGATCCGCAGTTGATCTCGCACATCGACCGCCGCCAGCCACTCGATCTGATCCTGCCCGCCGGCCATTCCCTGGCGGCAACGACCACACCGCTACCGCTGGCGGCGATCGCCGAGCATCCGCTGGCGCTGATCGATGGCCACACCGGTATGGGCCAACTGGTCGGCATGGCGCTCTATCAGGCGCACCTGGCGTTCCGCCCACGCATGAAGACCAACTCGGTCTCGGTGCTCAAGAACTTCGTGCGCTCGGGGCTGGGCGTGGCCTTCATGCCCGAGCTCAGCGTGGTCGAGGAGATCGGCGAGGGCAGCATCGTGGTGCGCGAGGTCGAGCCGCGTCTGCTCAGCGACGCCCGCACCCGTATCGTCAGCCAGGCCGAGCGCCCGCTGACGCTGGCGGCCCAGGCCTTTATCAAGCATCTGCGCGCCAGCATGCGCTTTTTCAGCGGCGACGCCCCGCGTGTTGCCTCAAAAGCAACAGGCAAGACATTGAAAGGGCAACGAGGCAACAGCTAGGGTAGCGTTGGCAGTGCGGCCTGCGCCGCACTGCCCCGGTTCACCCGACAATGACTCTTGCGACGACTTTTCAGACACCGAGTCCTCCGACAACGAGTCCTCCGACAATAACAAGGAGAAGCCCCATGCCCCTGTCCAAGCGCCGCCTTGGTGGTCTACAACAGGCCCTGCTGGCCGCCCTCGCCACGGGTCTGCTGGCCGTGACCAGCCCGGTCAACGCCGCCACCACGCTCAACCTGAGCTACAACGGGCCGCCCGACGCCGACAAGAACGCCGTGCATCTGTTCGCCACCAATCTCAAGCGGCTGGTCGAGGAGAAGAGCGACGGCGACATCCAGCTCAAGCTCTACCCCAACTCCATGCTCGGCGAGGAGCAGGAGCGCATGGAGCAGGTGATCAACACCCCCAGCCTCAATATCGCCTCTTTCGCCGGGCTGTCGCCGATCGTGCCCGAGATCTATGTCAGCGCGATCCCGTTTCTGTTCGAGGACTATCAGGCCGCCCACCGCTTCTTCGACGAGGGCGAGTACTGGAAACAGGTCGAAGGCGCGCTCAAGCAGCGCACCGGGGCCGAACTGCTGGGTGTGATCGAGGAGGGTGGCTTTCTCGACTTCACCAACTCCAAACGTCCGATCCATAATCCGGACGACTTCAAGGGGCTGCGCTTCCGCGCCATGGACCCGAGCCAGGTGGCGCTCTACGAGGCGTTCGGCGCCTCCGGCACCCCGATCCCCTGGAGCGACACCTACATGGGGCTGAAGACCAACGTCGCCGATGGCCAGATGAACCCGCCGATGTACATCATCATGGGCAGTCTCTACGAGGTGCAGAAGTACCTGACGCTGGCCAACGTGCAGTACTCGGATCAGTTCCTGGTCGCCAACGGGAGCTGGTACGAGGGCCTCTCCGACGCCGACCGCCAGGCGCTCGACGCCGCGGTGAAGGAGGCCAATGCGCTCAACCGCGAGGATGTCGAGAAGCGGGTCGACGCGCGTATCCAGTTCCTGGCCGATCAGGGCATGGAGGTGATCGAGCCTTCGGCCGAGGATCTCGCCGCCTTCCGCGACAAGGGGCAGCCGGCCTATATCCGCTGGCTGCAGAAGGATCAGGGCATCGACCGCCAGTGGATCGAGACCGCCCTCGACGACGCCGGCCAGCAAGGACTGCTCTCCCAGTGATAGCGCGCTGACCGCGCCCGCCCTTCCCTCCTACTGCCAAGAGGCGCGCGCCGCGGCGAACTGCCGGCGGCGCGCGAAGCCACCATGTTCCGAGATACCCTGCTGAGCCTGCTGGGGCGACTGACCACCGCGCTGGGCGGCGTGGCGCTCGTCGTCACCCTGATCGACATCCTCTACGGCGTCGTCACGCGCTACCTGGTCGGCCAGGCGCCGATCTGGAGCGACGAGCTCGCCCGCTACTGCCTGATCGCCTCGACCCTGCTGATCGCCGGCAGCGTCTGGGTGCGCGGCGAGCACATGCGCGTGGCCCTGCTCGAGCGCCACCTGGGCAACACCGCCCGCCGCCTGCTGCTGGGCTACCAGTGGCTGCTGACCCTGGCGCTGGCCGTGGCGCTCACCTGGTGGAGCTGGCACTACGCGCTCTCGGTGGGCTACTTCACCTCCCAGGGCCTGGGGATCAGCCGCACCATTCCCATGCTGGTCATGCCGCTGGGCTTCGGCCTGCTGGCGCTGCAGGTGCTGCTGTACGGCCCGCGGGCGCTGCCGCAGCCCGGTAGTGACGAGAGCACCGATAGCGCAGCGACCCCGCCGGAGGCCCGCCCATGATGGTCGCGACCATGTTCGCCGCGCTGCTCGCCAATACCCTACTCGGCCTGCCGCTGTTCCTGACCCTGATCGTCACCGCGCTGGTGGGCTTCGTCTTCATCGATCCCGGCCTGGTCGCGCGCATGCTGCCGCAGCAGTTCTTCGGCGGGCTCAACAGCTTCTCGCTGATGGCGATTCCGCTGTTCATCCTCGCCGGCAACCTGATGAACGCGGTGGGCATGACCGAGCGCCTGATGCGCGTGGCACGGCTGTTCGTCGGCCATCTGCGCGGCGGGATCGGACATGTCAACGTGGTCGGCAGCGTGTTCATGTCCGGCGTCAACGGCTCGGCCGCGGCCGATGCCTCGGCGCTGGGCTCGCTGCTGGTGCCGGCGATGACCCGCGAAGGCTACTCCACCGCCTTCGCCGCCGGGCTGACCGCCGGCAGCTCGCTGATCGGCCCGATCATCCCGCCGAGCATCTTCATGATTCTCTACAGCGCCCAGACCAACACCTCAGTGGGCCAGCTGTTCCTCGGCGGCGTGGTACCGGGGCTGCTGCTGGCGCTGGCATTCATGACGATGAACGCCATCCATGCGCGCCGTGTGGGGCTCCAGCGGCGCGCCTCGCTGCCCGCGCGGGCCGAGATCGGCTCGGCGCTACGCGGGGCCATGCCGGCGCTGGTCGCGCCCTTCATCATCGTCGCCGGCATCGTGCTGGGGCTGGTCACACCGACCGAGTCCGGCGCGCTGACGGTGCTCTACGTCGCCCTGTGTGGCCTGGCGCTGAAGGCGCTGTCGCCGGCTGCCTTCTGGCGCGCGGTGGTCGAGACCACCCGCCTGAGCGCGGCGATCTTCATGATCATCGGCATCTCCTCGGTGATCAGTTGGGAGCTGGCCTACGCCCAGGCCCCGGAGCGCTTCGCCGGGCTGCTCGAACCCTTCATCGAGTCGCCGATCCTGGTGCTGCTGATGCTCAGTGCGATCACCTTCGTCACCGGCATGTTCATGGAAGAGGTCTCGGCGCTGATGCTGCTCTCGCCGGTGTTCACGCCGGTGGCGCTGGCCGCCGGTATCGATCCGGTGGCGCTGGGCGTGATCATCACGCTCAACATCACCATCGCCCTGATCACGCCGCCGATGGGTGCCTGCCTGTTCATCGCCGCGGCGGTCAGCCGGCTCGATATCACCGTCCTGTTCCGCACCATCTGGCCGTTCATTCTCACCGCGGTGAGCGTGCTGCTGCTGCTGATCGTCTTCCCCGGCCTGATTACCTGGCTACCCCACACTCTGGGCTGATTGCATCTTGGACACCCTTCGCTCGACCGTGACCGACCCCACCCTAAGCCCCATCCCGGCGCCGACCGACCCGGACTGGACGGCGATCGGCGCGCTGCCGATCGCCGACGCCGGCGGCGGGCTGATGCCCCTCGGCCTGGCCACCCCGACCCTGCGCACGCTGCCGATCTACCACGCCCTGGGTGTGCCCGGCGCGGTGCCCGAATGCTGGGCCCGCGAGGCGGTCTACCGCCGCCTGCTCACGGTGGCCCGCCGCCTGCCCGCGGGCCTGGGGCTGGTGGTGCTGGATGCCTGGCGCCCCTATGCCGTGCAGCGTTACCTCTACGACACCTTGATGGGTCTGATCGAGATCCGCTACGCCGATCACGACGAAGCCGAACGCCGGCACCTGGCACGCGCCTTCGTCTCGCCGCCCAGCGTGAACGCCGAACGTCCGAGCCCGCACCTGACCGGCGGCGCGGTGGATGTGGCGCTGTGCGACGCCGACGGCGTGCTGCTGGAGATGGGCTCGGCCTTCGACGAGGCGTGCGCGGCGTCGCATACCGTCCACTTCGAACACGCCGCCGACAGCGAGGCCGCGCGCACCTGCCGCGCGCGCCGGCGTATTCTCTACCACGCCATGATCGAGGCCGGCTTCGTCAATCTGCCCAGCGAGTGGTGGCACTACAGCTACGGCGATCAGATGTGGGCCTGGTATCGGGACACGCCCCAGGCACTGTTCGGCCCCAGCGCCCCGGACAGCCTGGAAGCGCGCTTCCAGCGCTCGCTGGGGCTGCCCCAGGTACGCTGAGCGGAGCGTACCTGCGCCGCCTGTGCTACCCGCCCGGCGCGCAGGGTGGTGGTTACCCGCCGGGGTCGTCTGTACAGGATGACGGGCGGTGTTATGATCGAGAATCATTTTTGTTCGCCCGCGGATTCTCCCTCCATGCCCTGCCGCTACCCGTCATGACCGCCTCCGTTGCCGCCTCGTCCAGCAGCGCCGATCGCTATCTTTCCCGGCGCCGGCGCCACTATGCGCTGATCGCGGTGACCGCCGTGCTCACCTGCCTGTCGCTGCTCGCCGATGTCGCCATCGGTCCCGGGCACTATCCGCTGCCGGCGGTGGTGGCGGCGATCGTCTCCCCCGACAGCGCACCGACCACGCTGGCCATCGTGGTGTGGGAGATCCGCCTGCCGGTGGCGCTGATGGCGGTCGTGGTGGGGCTGTCACTGGCCAGCGCCGGGGCCGAGATGCAGACCATCCTCAACAACCCCCTGGCCGACCCCTTCACCCTCGGGGTCTCCGCCGCCGCCAGCTTCGGCGCAGCGCTGGCGATCGTGCTCGGGGTCGGCCTGCTGCCGGGCGGCGAGGCACTGCTGACCACGCTCAACGCCTTCGTCATGGCGATGCTCGCGTCACTGCTGATCTGGCTGGTCAGCCGGCTGCGCGGGGTCAGCGTGCAGACCATGGTGCTGATGGGCATCGCGCTGATGTTCTTCTTCAACGCCCTGCTCGGCGTGCTGCAGTACGTCGCCTCGGCGCAGTCGCTGCAGCAGCTAGTGTTCTGGTCGCTGGGCTCGCTGTCGCGTACCAGCTGGCCCAAGGTGGGCATCGCCTGCGCCGCGCTGGCACTCACGCTACCGGTCTTCTTCATCGCCGGCTGGCGCCTGACCGCACTGCGCATGGGCGATCTGCAGGCGCGCGCCATGGGCATCGATGTCCCCCGGCTACGGCTGCTGGTGCTGCTGTGCTGTTCGCTGCTCGCCGCCACCGCGGTCGCCTTCGTCGGCACCATCGGCTTCATCGGGCTGGTGGGGCCGCATATCGCGCGGCTGCTGGTGGGTGAGGATCAGCGTGTCTTCCTGCCGCTCTCAGCGCTGGTGGGGGCGCTGCTGATGTCACTGACCTCGATCGCCTCGAAGACCCTGATCCCCGGCGTGCTGCTACCGATCGGCATTCTCACCGCACTGATCGGGCTGCCGTTCTTCGTCTCGCTGATCATCAAGAGCCGGCGCGAGGTGTGGGGATGACGCTGACGGTAGAGGCGCTATCGGTGATACTGGGGCGCACGCCGGTGCTGCAGGCGGTCACCGGGCTGCGCGCCGCCCCCGGCGAGGTGACCGCGCTGATCGGCCCCAACGGCGCCGGCAAGTCGACCCTGCTCAAGGCGATCGCCGGGCTGGTGCGCTACCACGGCGAGATTCACCTCGAGACACAGGACCTGGCCGGGCTGGCCCACGCCGAGCGCGCGCGGCGGGTCTACTATCTGCCCCAGGAGAGCACCACCCGAGCTGCGCTGAGCGTGTTCGAGGCAGTCCTGCTGGCGCGGCGCACCACCCATCCGGCGCGCGGCCGCGAGGATCTGGAGCGGGTCGAACGCCTGTTGCACACGCTGGCGCTGACACCGCTGGCCGAGCGTGACCTGGGCCAGCTCTCCGGCGGCCAGCGCCAGCGCGTGGCGATCGCCCAGGCGATCGTGCGCGAGCCACAGGTGCTGATGCTCGACGAGCCGACCAGTGCCCTCGACCTGCACCACCAGCTGCAGGTGCTGGCGTGGCTGCAGGCCACGGCCCGCGATCAGAGTATCGGCGTGATCATCGCCATCCACGATCTGAGCCTCGCCGCGCGCTTCGCCGACCATCTGTGGATGCTGGGGGCCGGCGGCCGGGTATGCGCCACCGGCACGCCACGGGAGGTGCTCAATGCCGCCCGGCTGCGCGAGGTCTACGCCATTCACGCCCACGTCGAGTGGCCCGCGAACGAACCACCCCGGGTAACACCGCTGGCGGCACTAAACCCGCTCGGTGGTGTCAAACTCTGAAGGCGCAGAATCGCCAGCGCCCCTCCCCTACGCCCCTCAGTCGGGACACAGGTAAATGGATGTTGTGATACGAAAGAACCCGTATTCTCGACACCCATGTCTTTTCACAATCGAAACCCTCCAGGCACTCCTCGGAAAACCTCTTTACCCATTCATTTCATAGAGATACCCGAAAGAGCTCTCTCTATCCGCATAACCCTACGACCTTTGTCTCACATCCAAGATGTTCACTTTCGCGCAATAATGATTCAAAGCGAATCATTAGAGAGCGAACTCGAACATGCGGACAGACACCTACGACCTGATTGTCATCGGCGGGGGGATCAACGGCGCCGGCATTGCACGAGATGCCGTGGGTCGAGGGCTGTCGGTACTGCTGGTCGAAGCCGATGATCTCGCCAGCCACACCTCGTCGGCCTCCACCAAGCTGATTCACGGCGGCCTGCGCTATCTGGAGCAGTACGAGTTCAGGCTCGTGGCCAAGGCGCTCTCCGAGCGGGAAGTCCTGCTCAAGATGGCGCCCCATATCATCTGGCCAATGCGCTTCGTGCTTCCGCATCAGAAGCACCTGCGACCGGCCTGGATGATCCGCACCGGCCTGTTTCTCTATGACCATCTCGGCGGCAAGCAGTCGCTGGCGAACTCGCACGGCATCAAATTCGCCGACCATCCGGCCGGTGTCCCGTTGAAAGCGGCGTTCACCAAGGGCTTCGTTTATTCGGATGCCTGGGTCCAGGATGCCCGGCTGGTGGTGCTCAACTGCATGGACGCGGCCGATCGCGGCGCGCGGATCATGACCCGCACCCGGGCCGAGACGGCGACACGCAGCAGCGATGGCTGGGCGGTCTCGCTGAAGACCGCCGAAGGCGAAACCCTCGAGGTGCACGCACGCGCCCTGGTCAACGCGGCCGGCCCCTGGGCGGTGCGCTTCCTGGACGATATCGCCGCCCAGAACCACCCCTACTCACTGCGCCTGATCAAGGGCAGCCATATCGTGGTCGAGCGCCTGTTCGAGCATGACTACGCCTATATCTTTCAGCAGCCGGATGGCCGCATCGTCTTCGCCATCCCCTACGAGCGCGACTTCACCCTGATCGGCACGACCGATGTCGAACACTCGGGGGCGCCGGGCAAGGTGGCGATCGAGCCGGACGAAATCGCCTACCTCTGTGAGTCCATCAACCGCTATTTCGAGCGCTCGATCAGTGCCGACGACGTGGTCTGGAGCTACTCCGGCGTGCGCCCGCTGCTCGATGATCACGAAGACAACGCCAGCGAGATCACCCGCGACTACCGCATCCAGCTCGACACGGCCGGTGGCGCGCCACTGCTCAACGTCTTTGGCGGCAAGCTGACGACCTATCGCCGGCTGGCCGAGGATGCCGTCGACCAGCTGGCACCGACGCTCGGCCAGCGCGAGAAGTCCTGGACCCACAACGGCCATCCGCTGCCGGGCGGCGATGACGCCAATCCGCAGCAGCTCGTCGCGTCGTTGCAGACTCGCCACGCCTTTCTGCCACCGGCGATGGCGACCCGCCTGGTATTCAACTATGGCACCCGAGCGCTGACGATCCTGGGCAAGGCCAAGTCCCTGGCCGACCTCGGCGAACACTTCGGCGCCGATCTCTATGCCGCCGAAGTCGATTACCTGTGCGAACACGAATGGGCGCGGACCGCGGAAGACATTCTCTGGCGCCGCTCCAAGCTAGGGTTGCGACTCGACGACCGCGAGCAGCGTCGACTCGCCGACTATCTCGCAGCATCCGCTGCCCACACGGAGGAAGAAAAAGCGTAAACGTCCACCCAGTCACGCTCCGGCCATCGGCTTCACGATCGATCCGTCACCGCCGTTCAGGTCCGTTCGGAGCACACCACATCTAGACGAGTATCACGGGAGTCCTATGGGAGTCATAGAAAAGATAGTGCTGCACGAGATTGCCGGTACGGCCTGCATGACGCTGCTCGGCTGCGGCGTGGTCGCCAACGTGCTGCTCAAGAAGACCGGCGGTCACAATGGTGGCCCGCTGCTGATCTTCTTCGGCTGGGGACTCGCCGTCTATTGCGGCGTGTGGATCGCGTTCGATACCGGGGCGCATCTCAATCCGGCCATCACACTGGCACTGTGGCTGGGCCCGGCCACGGAGTACGCGAAAGGCATTCCCATCACCCTGGACAATACGCTGGCCTACTTCACCGGCGAATTCGTGGGTGCCTGGCTGGGTGCGGTGCTTTGCTACCTTTGCTACAAGAAACAATACGACGACACCGAGGATGCCACCACCATCCTGGCCACCTTTTCGACCATCCCCCAGATCCGGTCGCGTGTCTGGAACTGCGTGACCGAAGCCATCGGGACCTTCGTGCTGGTGTTCGTCGTCATCATGTTCGGCCATACGCCCAACGGGTTGGGGCCCTTGGCCGTGGCGCTGCTGGTGGTCTCGATCGGCGCCTCGCTGGGCGGGCCCACGGGCTATGCGATCAACCCTGCCCGCGACATGGGGCCGCGTCTGGCCCACGCCATGTTGCCCATCAAGCACAAGGGCACCAATGACTGGGGCTATGCGTGGGTGCCCTTCGTCGGCCCGATCACCGGCAGCATCCTCGCTGCACTCGTCGCAACGGTCTATTGAGCTGCAACGGGCTCTTCAGAGACACGTCGCCTCACCATTCGGAAGGAGAGATCTCCCATGAGTGACAAGAAGAAATACATCCTCGCCATCGACCAGGGCACCACCAGCTCGCGAGCCATGCTGTTCGATCACCAGGGCAAGATCGCCGGCCTGGCCCAGCGCGAATTCGAGCAGATCTTCCCGCGGCCGGGCTGGGTCGAGCACAACCCGCGCGACATCATGACCAGCGTGCTGACCACCCTGACCGAGGTGATCAACAACTCTCAGGTCAACGTCGAGGAGATCGCCGGTATCGGCATCACCAATCAGCGCGAAACCACGGTGATCTGGGACAAGCACACCGGTCAGCCGGTCTACAACGCGATCGTCTGGCAATCCCGCCACTCGGCCGAGATCTGCGACGAGCTGCGTAGCGCCGGCCATGCCGACAAGGTCCGCGACAAGACCGGCCTGGTGATCGATGCCTACTTCTCGGGGACCAAGATCAAGTGGATCCTGGATAACGTCGATGGCGTCAGGGAGAAGGCCGAGAAGGGCGACCTGCTGTTCGGCACCATGGACTCCTGGCTGATCTGGAACCTGACCGGCGGTGCCGAGCACGTCACCGACGTGACCAACGCCTCGCGCACGCTGATGTTCGATATTCGCGAGCGCCGCTGGGACCCGGAGCTGCTGGAGATGCTCGGTGTGCCGGAATCGATGCTGCCCGAGGTCAAGTCCTCCAGCGAGATCTACGGCTACATGCTGCCCAAGTTCCTGTTCGGCACGGAGCTGCCGATCGCGGGCATCGCCGGCGATCAGCAGGCGGCACTGTTCGGTCAGGCGTGCTTCAAGCCCGGCATGGCCAAGAACACCTACGGCACCGGCTGCTTCACGCTGATGAATACCGGCACCGAGGCGACGATCTCGGACAACGGCCTTCTGACCACCATCGCCTGGGAGATCGATGGCGAGGTCGAGTACGCGCTGGAAGGCGCGATCTTCGTGGCCGGTTCGGTGGTGCAGTGGCTGCGCGACGGGCTGCGCATGCTCGGCAAGGCCTCCGACTCCGAAGCCTACGCCGAACGCGCCGGCGACAACGAGGGCGTCTATCTGGTGCCGGCCTTCACCGGTCTCGGCGCGCCCTACTGGAACTCCAATGTGCGGGGGGCGATGTTCGGCCTGTCGCGCGGCACCAGCAAGGAGCAGTTCATCCGCGCGGCCCTCGAGTCGATGGCCTACCAGACCGCCGACGTGCTCACGGCGATGCAGGCCGACGCGGGTATCGACCTGACCGAACTGCGCGCCGACGGTGGCGCCATCACCAACAACTTCCTGGCCCAGTTCCAGGCCGATATCCTCGGTGTCGACGTGCTGCGCAGCGAGATCAGCGAGACCACCGCACTCGGCGCGGCCTACCTCGCCGGACTGGCGCTCGGATTCTGGGAATCCCGCGAGCAGATCTCCGAGCAGTGGGCGATCGAACGCCGCTTCGAACCGGCCATGCGCCAGGATCGACGCGACGCGCTCTACGACGGCTGGAAGCGGGCGGTACAGGCGACCATGGCATTCCAGGTCGCTTCATAAGCGTCCCGCACCTCGCGTCGGAACCGACAGGGCCCGAGTCCTCTCAGCCGGGAGGCTCGGGCCCTTGTCGTCCCATCGGCCGGACACACCTCCACCCCCACCTGCCGCCAGGCGCTTCCACTTCCCAGTACGCCCCCAAGACGAAGCGCCCTCAAACCCGGATAATGGCCGCCATCCACCTCCCGTCGGTCACGGAGGTCAGCCACTTATCAACGCGGTCTCTCTCCATGGAAATCAAGGTCAACTATCTCGACAACCTGCGCCAGGAAGCCAAGTTCGACGACTTCACGGTGATCACCGACCAGCCGATCCGCTACAAGGGCGACGGCTCGGCGCCGGGTCCGTTCGACTACTTCCTCGCCTCCACGGTGCTCTGCGCGGCCTATTTCGTGCGGGTCTACTGCAACGCCCGCGAGATCCCCACCGAGCACATCCGGCTGTCGCAGAACAACATCGTCGACCCGGAGAACCGCTACAACCAGATCTTTCGCATCCAGATCGAGCTGCCGGCGGACATCTCCGACAAGGATCGCACCGGCATTCTGCGCTCGATCGAGCGCTGCTCGGTCAAACGGGTGATCCAGAACAACCCCGAGTTCCAGATCGAGGCGGTGGAGAACATCGACGAGAACGCCCAGGCGCTGTTGATGGGCGGCTCGCTCGACAAGGACGCCGAGAGCCAGGAGACCTGGATCGAAGGCAAGGACCTGCCGCTGGAGCGCACCATCGCCAACATGACGGGCATCCTCGAGGCGCTCGGCATGAAGATAGAGATCGCCTCCTGGCGCAATATCGTGCCTCACGTCTGGTCGCTGCACATTCGCGATGCGGCCTCGCCGATGTGTTTCACCAACGGCAAGGGGGCGACCAAGGAGGCCGCGCTGTGCTCGGCGCTGGGCGAGTTCATCGAGCGCCTCTCCTGCAACTTCTTCTACAACGATCAGTTCTTCGGCAGCGAGATCGCCGCCAGCTCGTTCGTCCATTATCCGAACGAGCGCTGGTTCCAGCCGGGGCCGGACGACGCGCTGCCCAGCGAGATTCTCGATGACCACTGCCGCGCGATCTTCGATCCGGAGGGCGAGCTCAGAGGCTCGCACCTCTATGACACCAACTCCGGACGCACCGACCGCGGCATCGTCTCGCTGCCGTTCCAGCGCCACTCGGACGGCGAGACGGTATGGTTCCCCTCCAACCTGATCGAGAACCTCTATCTCAGCAACGGCATGAGCGCGGGCAACACCATCGCCGAAGCGCAGGTGCAGTGTCTCTCCGAGATCTTCGAACGGGCGGTGAAGCGCCAGATCATCGAGCAGGAGATCGCGCTACCGGACGTGCCCGAGGCGGTGCTGGCGCAGTACCCGACGATTCTCGAAGGCGTGCAGGCGCTGGAAGCCCAGGGCTTCCCGGTGCTGGTCAAGGATGCCTCGCTCGGCGGGCGCTTCCCGGTCGCCTGCGTCACCTTGATGAACCCGCGTACCGGCGGCGTGTTCGCCTCCTTCGGCGCGCACCCCAGCCTGTCGGTCGCCATCGAACGCAGCCTCACCGAGCTGCTGCAGGGGCGCAGCTTCGAAGGCATGAACGACCTGCCGCCGCCCACCTTCAACTCCCAGGCGGTGAGTGAACCGAACAACTTCGTCGAGCACTTCATCGACTCTTCCGGCGTGGTGTCGTGGCGCTTCTTCAGCGCAACGGCGGATGTCGACTTCGTCGAGTGGGACTTCTCCGGCACCAACGACGAGGAGGCCGAGCGCCTGTTCGCGATTCTCGAGCAGGAGGGCCTGGAGGCCTATGTCGCCCTCCACGATGACCTCGGCGCCCCGGTGTGCCGCATCCTGGTGCCCGGTTACTCCGAGGTCTATCCGGTCGAGGATCTGGTGTGGGACAACACCAACATGGCGCTAACTTTCCGCGAAGATATTCTCGCGCTGCACGCCCTGGATGAGGCGCAATTGACCGATCTGCTCGACCGCCTGGAGGAGAGCGAGCTCGACGAGCAGATGAAGATCGTCACCCTGATCGGGATCGAGTTCGACGACAACACCGTGTGGTCGGAGCTGACCATCGCCGAGCTGAAGTTGCTGATCCAGCTAGCGCTGGGCCGCCTCGAGGACGCCCTGGACGGCGCGCAGATGTTCTTGCAGTTCAACGACAACACCGTCGACCGCGGGCTCTTCTATCAGGCGCTGTCGGCGGTGCTCGAGATTGCCCTGGACGACGATCTCGACCTCGACGACTACCGCCACAACCTGACCCGGATGTTCGGCGAGGCGAAGATGGCGGACGCCATCGGCGCGGTGGAGGGCTCGGTGCGCTTCCCCGGGCTGACACCGACCAGCCTTGAGCTCGACGGCATCGAGCGCCACCAGCGCCTGCTCGAGAGCTATCACAAGCTGCATGCCTGGCGGGCGACGCACCGGGGCTGAGCGCCTCCAGCCCCCCGCCGCCCTCTCTCGAGGTGGCTGCGGGGGGCTCGTGCGCCCTGGCCTTAACTCCGCCGCGCCAGCTTCTCGATCATCCAGCGGTGAATCGCGCTCTCCTGGGTGCGCGGATGCCAGGCAACGGCCACCTCGAACGTCGGCGTGGCGAAATCGATGGTGAGCGGCGCCACCTTGGGATTGGGCAGCAGCCGCGCGGGATAGAAAGCGATCAGGTCGGTGGTGTAGAGCACATCCGGCGCCGCCTTGAACGTCGGCACGGAGATGACGATATGGCGCTCCAACCCCTGGTCGGCGAACCACTGATCGTGGGAGCCCTTGAGCGCCGAACGTGACGGCGAGACCACCAGCTGCGGCAATGCGGCGATCTCCCCGATCGACAGCGTCCGGCCGTGCAGCGGCGAACAGGGGCTGGCGACGCAGACGTGGCGATCGTCGAAGAGCGTGAGATAGGGCAGCGAATCGGGCAGAAAGTCCGGGAACGAGAGCGCCAGATCGAGCTCCCCCGACATCAGCTTGCGCTCGACCTGATCACTCTCGAAGGGCTGCACGATCAGCCTGAGAAACGGCGCCTGCTGACGCACCTCGCGCAGGAACGCCGGCAAGATCGCCTGCATCGCATAGTCGGTCGCGCTGAGCGTCACCACGCCCTCGTAGGTGGCCGGGGTGAACTCGACCGGCGCCAGCAGCGCATCGATCTCGTGAAGAATCCGCTCGACCCGCTCGCCGAGTTCGAGCGCCAGCGGCGTGGCGGTCATGCCGTTGCCCTGACGCAGAAAGAGCCGGTCGTCGAAGAGCTCGCGCAGCTTGCGCAGCTGTTCGCTGATCGCCTGCTGGGTCAGCCCCATGCCGACGGCGACGCGGGAGAGATTGCGTTCGCGCAGCAGCGCCTGGAGTACCCGCAGCTGCTTCAGATCGAGCCGATTGAGCCGCCCGGCACGTCGCGTGCGTTCTCCTCCGCCCGGCCGCCTGGCGCTGTCGCTTATCTCGTGTTTCTCTCCCTCGCGCCCCTCTCCCCCGAGACCCTCTCCCCCGCGACTCCCTCGATCGCTATCGCCCTCCCTGTGCTCATCTTCCACGCCCTCACCATTCATATTGGTAACCTTTACAAAGAAACATTGTTTCTAATGGTAGCTCGGACTCCTTACCCTCTCGCCATCGAATTCGACCGAGAGGCGGCAGGCAGGCTTCGCCGCCACGACGTCCGGAGAGGGAAGAGAATGGATAATGCAGCACTGTTCGAAACGGTCGGCCTGGGGCCGTATACCCTGAAAAATCGCATCGTGATGCCGCCGCTGACGCGCTCGCGCAGCAGCCAGCCGGGCAACGTTCCCAACGACTGTATGGTCGAGTACTACGCCCAGCGTGCGGGTGCCGGCTTCATGGTCACCGAAGGTACACAGATCGAGCCGCGGGGCCAGGGCTACGCCTGGACACCGGGCATCCATTCGCAGGCGCAGATCGCGGGCTGGCAGGCAGTCACCGCAGCCGTTCACGCCCGCGGTGGCGTGATCTTCTCCCAGCTCTGGCATGTCGGGCGGGTTTCGCACCGCTCGCTGCAGCCGGGCGGCAAGGCGCCGATCGCACCGTCGGCGATTCGCGCCGACTCGGTCAGCGTCTTCGTCGAGACCGCACCGGGCGAAGGCATGCTCACCGCGCCGAGCGAACCCGAGGCGCTGACCACTGCCGGCGTCGAAGAGCTGGTCGAACGCTACGCCCAGGCAGCGCGCAACGCCCTGGCGGCGGGCTTCGACGGGGTCGAGCTGCACTGCGCCAACGGCTATCTGGTCAACCAGTTCATTTCCGAGCACACCAACACTCGCACCGACCGTTACGGCGGTAGCCTCGACAACCGACTGCGCTTTCTCGAGGAGATCGTCGACGCGGTGGCCGGCGTCTTCGGTGCGGAGCGCGTCGGCGTGCGCTTCTCGCCGCTGTTCGAGAGCACCGAGGAGGACCGTGTCTATCTGGGGCTGGTCGAGAGCGATCCGCACACCACCTACGTCACCGCCATCGAGCGCCTGGAGCAGGCCGGCGTCGCCTACGTGTCACTCGCCGAGGCGGACTGGGACAATGCGCCGGACCTGCCGGAGACCTTCTACCGAGCCGTGCGCGAGACTTTCTCCGGCTGCCTGCTCTATGCCGGGCGCTACACCCCCGAGAAGGCGCTCTGGATGCGCGAGCGGGGCTACGGCGATCTGTTCGCCTTCGGGCGTCCTTTCATCGCCAACCCGGACCTGCCCCAACGGCTCTACCACGGTTGGCCGCTGAACGACGTCGACCCGGCGACGATGTACGGCGGCACTGACGTCGGCTATATCGACTATCCCACCTACGCCGAGGCCACGCGCGAGGCCGCCGTTGCCACCCCGGCGGAGGTGGACGCAGCGCGATAGGGATGATGCCCCAGCGCGCCGCCCTAGCGACTCAGCCGCTGGCTTCGACGATATAGCGCGCGATCATCAGATCGAGATGGGCGCCACCGCCGTTCTTGTAGAGCGTGATATCGCTGTCGTCCCGGCGGCCGGGGGCGCCGCCGAGCAGCTCACGCAGATCACCCAGCACGTCGCTCTCCGCGATGGTGCCGGCGGCCAGCGGGATAGCCAGCTCGCCGATATGGCCCAGGGTGCTGTCGCGGCTGTCGACGAACAGCCGCGCGCGGGTCAGCAGGGCATCGTCGGCCTCGCGCATGTCGGCCTTGAAGGCGCCGATCAGATCGACATGGGTGCCGGGGCGCACCCACTCGCCGCGCAGAAACGGCTCCCGTGCCAGGGTGGCGGTGGCGATGATATCCGCCTGGCCGGCGGCCTCGGCCAGCGCGTTCGCTGTCACCACGGGCACGCGGTGGCCGGCATAACGTTCGGCCAGTGCCGCCGCCCGGGCTGGCGTGCGGTTCCACAGGCTGATGCGTTCGAGGGACGGGAACAGCGCGCTATAGGCCTCGATCAGGCTCGCCGCCACTGCCCCGGCACCACAGATCAGCAGTTGGCGGCTCTGCGGCCGCGCCAGGCACAGCGCCCCCAGCACCGAGTCGCTGGCGGTCTTGATCTCGGTGACCAGGCGACTGTCGAGTACCGCCTGCAGCCGGCCATCCTCGGGGGCGAAGTAGAGCATCGCCCCCTGCACCGTCGGCAGCCCGCGCGCGGCGTTGGCCTCGAATACGGTCACCGCCTTGGCGCCGTAGCCGAGCCCGGGGATGAAGCAGGAGCGGTTGAGTAGCGTGCCCTCGGCCGGGCCGAGAAAACTGTCGTCGATCTGCGGCGGTGCGCCCAGATGGCCCTGGCGCAGAGCCTCGACCGCGCCCGCCCACTCCAGCGCGCCGCGCGCGTCCTCATAGCCGATCTGGCGCATCCGTTGGCCCTCACTGCTGGTGTCGTATTGGTCGTCTCCGATCGACCCTAGCCAGTGTGGGTGCCGCAGCGCAAGCGCCGCTCAGGCAGGCTGGGCCTCGAGCAGGCGCACCGCCAGGTGTACGAAGTCCACCGACGAGACGATCCCCACCAGCCGCCCGTCGCCATCGACCACCGGCATCGCGCCCTGGCGATTGTCGAGCAGGGCGCGGCCGGCTTCGGCCAGGGGCGTCTCCGGCGTCAGCGTCGGCACGTCGCCGGTGAGCACCTCCTCGACCGGGATCAGGGCCAGGTGATGGCTCAGGCGATTCGACCCGTAGACATTGGTGATCTGCAGCGCCTCACGCAGCACCACCTTCTGATTGAGCATTCCCACCAGCTGCGCCTGCGCATCGAGCACCGGCAGATGACGAATCTTGTGCTCGCGCATCGCCTCATTGCCATCGTGCAGTGACTGGTCGAGACGCAAGGTAAGCACATCACGGATCATGATATCCGCAACGCGTTGGGGTAACGCCTGACTCATGCCGACTCTCCTTGAGTGACCTCCGAAGCCTTGACCAATCCTGCGATTGACCAACCATTCCGGTGATTATCGGCAGCCGGGCGGCGCAGCGTAGGCCCTAAATTAGTTCTTGTGCGAAAACCGCCTGCACTCAACGACTTCGCGCACCCAACCGGATTCCCCGCATCTGCCTTGCCTAGGCTCTGTACGAAAACTACCTGCGCTCGGCGGCATACAGCGGCGCTTCACGCTGTCGTCATCTGCCCCCACTAGCCTCTGGCGTAACGCCCGTGACCGCCCGAGGAGACGACACCATGCAGCCCACCAAGCCCCCCATCACCCGCCGCGACCTTCTGGCCCGAGGCGGCCAGCTCGGCCTTGCCGCCGTCGGCCTGCTCGGCGCCCCGGCCATCGTGCTCGCCGAGAGCCGCCGCCCGGCGCTCCAGGGGGGCGTGATGAGCGGCGACGTACTGCCCGACCGCGCCATGCTGTGGGCCCGCGCCGACCGCCCGGCGCGGATGCTGATCGAGGTCGCCGACAATCCCGACTTCCGCGCCGCCCGCCAGCTGCCCTGGGTCGATGTGCTACCCGACAGCGGGCTGATCGGCAAGCTCGATGCCACCGGGCTCGGCGGCATGCCGGAAGTCCACTATCGGGTGCGTTTCGCTGCTCTGGGTGACGCCCGGGCGGTCAGCGAGCCGGTGGTCGGCCGCCTGCGCCTGCCGCCGAGCACACCGCGGGATCTGCGCTTCGTGTGGTCCGGCGACGTGGTCGGTCAGGGCTGGGGCATCGATGAGTCCCGCGGCGGCATGCGCACCTGGGAGGCGATGCGTCAGGTGCGCCCGGACTTCTTCATCCACTCCGGCGACAGCGTCTACGCCGACGGCCCGCTGGCGCCGGAGGTCGCGCTGCCCGATGGCAGCACCTGGCGCAACGTGGTCACCCCAGCCAAGCAGAAAGTGGCCGAAACCCTCGAGGAGTATCGCGGCCAGCACGCCTACAACCATCTCGATGCCAACTTCCGCCGCTTTGCCGCCGAGGTGCCGATCCTGGCCCAGTGGGACGACCACGAGACGATCAACAACTGGTACCCCCAGGAGATCCTCGACGACGACCGCTATACCGAGAAGCGCGTAGCCCTGCTCGCGGCCCGCTCGCGTCAGGCGTTTCTCGACTACATGCCGCTGCGGCTGTCGGCGGCGGCGCCGCAGCGCATCTACCGCCGCTTCTCCTACGGCCCGGGCATGGAGGTGTTCATGCTCGACATGCGTAGCTACCGCGGCCCCAACAGTGCCAATCTTCAGGCCGAGAGCTCGCCGGCCACCGCCTTCATCGGCGAGGATCAGTTCCGCTGGCTGCACCAGGCGCTCAAGCGCTCCACCGCGACCTGGAAGATCATCGCCGCCGACATGCCGATCGGCCTGGTGGTGCCGGACGGCGACGACTTCGAGGCGATCGCCAACGCCGACCCCGGGCAGCCCCTGGGCCGCGAGCTGGAGATCGCACGCCTGCTCAAGGCGATCCGCGACGACGACATCGCCAACGTGGTGTGGTTCACCGCCGACGTGCACTACACCGCCGCCCACCACTACGCGCCGGAGCGCGCCGCCTTCAAGCAGTTCAAGCCGCTCTGGGAGTTCGTCAGCGGCCCGCTGCACGCCGGCACCTTCGGCCCCAATGACTTGGACGCCACTTTCGGCCCCAAGGTGGTGTTCCAGAAGGCGCCGCCGGCGGGCCAGAAGAACCTGCCGCCCTCGGCGGGCTATCAGTTCTTCGGCCAGGTCGACCTCGACGGCGCGAGCGAGACGCTGACGGTGACGCTGAAGGATAGCGACGGCACCGCCCTGCATACCCAGGTACTGACGCCCGAAAATCGCGCCTGAGTTCGTCGACTTTTCAGGCAGCACCTGGCACACAGCGCCGGCGTGGCAGCTCGCCCGCCGGCGCTGGCTCTTAGAACGCCTTTCACACCCCCTAGACGACGTGGGCTTGTCCGGCGACAGGACGTCGCGAGGGCGCTGTGACCCCCTCCCTGGGCGCTACCTTTGCCATCCCTGGCAAAGGACCCTCGCTTTGCCCTGCCACCAGCGCCCATCGTCAGAGGGGGTTGGAAACACCCTCTTAGACGTAGCGCGCCCGAAACTGCCACTCCCCCGGCCCCACCTCGTTACGAATCGCCGCCACCAGCGCCGGGTCGAGGCGCGGGTCGTCCAGCGCATACAGGCCGCACCCCGCCAGCGCCTGGCGCACGTTCAGTGCCCCCGCGAGGCGCTCGTAGACCACCCGCACGCTGCAGGGCATCCGCTCGCTGCTGTCCGCCACCCCGAGCTTGAGACCGGAGAGCCTAAAGACTTGACTCTTGAAGCTGGGGAACAGGATCGTCTGGGTGATCTCGTGGCCGTTGAGCGACTCGTGGTCGACCAGGAACAGACGGTCGCTCAGCAGCATCGCCACGCCGCGATAGCGGTTGTGACATAGCCGCCCACCGCCGACGGCCGGCATGCGCTCGGTGCGCTGGTAGACCACATCGTCGCCGTGGCGCTCGAGGCACACCAGCGTGCACAGCACGTGCCCGGGTCGCGACATCGCCAGGTAGTACTCGTGGTAGTAGCCCAGATAGCGCGACATCCCCTGGCGGCCCGTCTCCAGCAGCGCCGCCGGTAGCCCCAGGTCGGGAGCAGCGCCCTCGGCGTCTCCCTGCCCCGGCGTGCCGGGGCGCAGGCGCACCAGCGTCTGGAACTCGGCGTGGGGCAGCACGATCTCGTGGAGCTCGACCCCGAAGAAATCGCAGACCCGGCGCATGGTGTGGCCGGCGGGCCGGTAGCGCCCGCTGAGGTAGCGGTTGAACTGCGCCCGGTTGATCTCGAGCCGCCGGCAGACCTCGGCGATCGAGCGGTAGTAGCTGCACAGCAGCCGCAGATTGGCGGCGAAATCGTCCTGCATGAGAAGGGCTCACTGGAGACTGGCGCACTCTGGTGCACTGGGTGCGCAAAAGAGTGCGTCAGGCTGCAACAGGACGTCAAATTCCCCTCCGCTCAGCGAGTGATTAAATGCGTGGCGACGCCTCGATGCCGTCCACAACGACACGCTTCACGACGGCTCGTCCGCGATCACACGTTCCCCAACGACTCGTTCACGACACTCGTTCACAACAACACAAGAGCGGAGACAACGCATGCTGGATTTCCTCAACGACCTGCTGTGGGGCAAGGTCCTGCTGGTGCTGCTGATCGCCGTGGGCGTCGGCTTCACCCTCGCCTCGCGCTTCGTGCAGTTTCGCTACTTCGGCCAGATGTTTCGCATCCTCGGCGCCAGCCAGGCCTTCCGGCGCGACAAGCACGGCCATCTGAGCTCCTTCCAGGCGCTGGTACTGTCGGTGGCCGGACGTGTCGGCGGCGGCAACATCGCCGGCGTGGCGGTGGCGATCACCCTCGGCGGCCCGGGGGCCATATTCTGGATGTGGGTGGTCGGTCTGATGGGCATGGCCACCAGCTTCCTGGAGTGCACTCTGGCGCAGACCTACAAGGAAGCCGAGGCCGACGGCACCTACCGCGGCGGCCCTGCCTACTACATCTCGCGCGGGTTGGGGCGGCGCTGGCGCTGGCTGGCCGCGGTCTACTCGGTGCTGCTGCTGGCGACCTTCGGTTTCGCCTTCACCGCGCTGCAGTCCTACGCCGTGGCCACCTCGTTCGGCGATGCCTTCGGCGTGCCGGTGCTCTACAGCGGGCTGGGGCTGGCGCTGATCGTGGGTCTGATCATCTTCGGCGGTATCAAGCGTATCGCGCGCATCTCCGAGGTGCTGGTGCCGTTCATGGCCGGCGGCTATCTGCTGATCGCACTGCTGGTGCTGGGCCTCAACATCGAGAAGATTCCGGACGTGATCGTGCTGATCGTGAAGAGCGCCTTCGGCCTCGAACCGGCGATCGGCGGTGGTATCGGCGCGGCGATCATGATGGGCGTCAAGCGCGGCCTGTTCTCCAACGAGGCCGGCCTGGGCAGCGCGCCCAACGTAGCGGCGGTGGCCTATGTGCCGCACCCGGCCAACCAGGGCATCGTGCAGGCGTTCTCGGTGTTCATCGACACCGTGGTCATCTGCTCGGCCACCGCCTTCATGATCCTGCTCAGCGGCGTCTACGATCCGGCCTCGGCCAGCGATGTGGCGGGGATCGCGCTGACCCAGGCGTCGATGGCCGACCATGTCGGCGAGTGGGGGCGCACCTTCGTCAGTCTGGCGCTGCTGCTGTTCGCCTTCAGCACCATCCTCTACAACTACTATCTCGGCGAGAACAGCCTCAACTACTTCAGCCGCGACAACCAGACGCTGTTCAACGCCTTCCGCGTGGCCATCGTGCTGCTGGTGTGCTGGGGCGCGACCACCGATCTGGGCACGGTCTTCGGCTTCGCCGACGTCACCATGGGGCTGCTCGCGGTCGCCAACCTGGTCGCGCTGATCCTGCTGTTCAAGTCGGGGCTGCGCATCCTCAAGGACTTCGACGGTCAGCGGCGCCAGGGCATCGAACGCCCGATCTTCAACGCCAAGGACCATCCGGAGCTGAATCTGGACCCGCAGGCGTGGGAACTGGCACCGGAAGATCTCGAACGCGCCCACCGCACCCTGGGCAATACCCCCGCCACCAGCCGGGGCTGAGCCCCTAGATCACGGCCCCGCCCCCAGCGGAGCAGGGCCGTCTTCTGCCCGAGTGGCCCCGTCAGTGCTATACCAGCTTGCCGGGGTTCATGATGCCCAGCGGATCGAGTGCGGCCTTGAGGGTGCGCATCACCGCCCAGCCCTCGCCATGTTCGGCCTCCATATAGCCGCGCTTACCGCTGCCGATGCCATGTTCGCCGGTGCAGGTGCCTCCGGCGGCGAGCGCGCGTTCGATCAGGCGCCGGTTGAAGGCCGCCAGCGTCTCGAGTTCTTCGGGACTCTCCCGATCCACCGCGACGACCAGATGGAAGTTGCCATCCCCGACATGGCCGAGCAGCGGCGCTATCAGGCCGCTGGCGGCCACGTCGGCCTGGGTCGCTTCAATGCAGGCGGCGAGCTCGGAGATCGGTACGCAGATATCCGTGGCCAGAAACTCCGCCCCCGGGCGCAGCGCCTTGGCTGCGTAGGCCGCGTCGTGACGCGCCTGCCACAGCGCGCTGCGCTCCTCCTCTTTGGTCGCCCAGGCGAAGTCGCTGCCGCCGAACTCCTGACACAACGCGGCCATGCTCTCCGCCTGCTCCTTCACGCCCGCGTGGGTGCCGTGAAATTCGAGGAACAGGGTCGGCTTCTCGGCGTAGTCGAGGTGCGAGAAACGGTTGACCGCGCGCATGGCGAGCGCGTCCATCAGTTCGATGCGTGCCATGGGGATACCGTACTGGATCGAGGCGATCACGGTATCGACCGCCCCGGCGACATCCTCGAATGCCACGGTCGCCGCCGACACCGCCTCGGGCAGGCCGTGCAGCCTGACGGTCAGCTCGGTGATGATGCCGAGCGTGCCTTCGGCGCCGATCATCAGATGGGTCAGGTCGTAGCCGGCAGCGGACTTGCGCGCCCGGCTACCGGTCTTGACGATGCGCCCGTCCGGCATCACCACCGTCATCGCCAGCACGTTCTCGCGGATGGTGCCGTAGCGCACGGTGTTGGTGCCGCTGGCCCGGGTCGAGGCCATGCCCCCCATGCTCGCATCCGCGCCCGGGTCGACGGAGAAGAACAGGCCGCTGGCGCGCAGGTGGGTATTGAGCTGGGTCCGGGTCACGCCGGGCTGGACGGTGGCGTCCATGTCCTCGGGGCGCACGGCGAGAATCGCATTCATCGCCGAGAGGTCGACACACAGCCCACCGTGCTCGGCGATCACCTGCCCTTCGATCGAGGTGCCGACCCCGTAGGGGATCACCGGTACCCGATGGCGGGCGCAGGCCGTGACGACCGCGGCCACCTCTTCGGTGGTGTGGGGAAAACAGACCGCATCCGGCGCGCCCGGGTGATGCCAGGACTCGTCATGACCGTGCTGATCGCGGACGCCGCGGGCGGTGGTGATCCGCTCGCCGAGTCGCGGCGCGAGTTCGCCGATCAGCGCCTCGAGCGCGACCTCCGAGGGCCGTGGTGGCAGAGCAAGCGATGGGGAAGCGGTAGCAGGGGTCATGGCGAAACCTCGTGAGTACATCGGTACCGTGCCGACGATGAGCAGGCTATCGGTTGTGCCACTAGCATACCCAACCGTGGGCGGTGGGGGGCAACTACCGGACACGGCTGGCACCGCCATGTCTTCGCTATGTGGTCTCCATCTAGTCTCTATGTGTCGATCACGCCGATCATCGCCGGCGGTCCCGCCCTGCGCGGGGGCCGTCTCGGCACATCCCGGCTACACTGGCTGTCGCCGCAGCCCGCGGTGGATGCCCGAGAGCCCCCATGCCGCCAGCGCCACAGCCCGCCGAGAACCCGCCTCTCGAATCACATGCGTCTGCCCCATCTCATACGCCCTCAGGGCGCAGCCAACGCGGCCTGGATGGCCTGAACTTTTTCCTCGCCGATGTGCGCGACGGCGTGGGGCCCTTCCTGGGGATCTACCTGCTGACCCGCTTCGACTGGAGCGCAGGGCAGATCGGTCTGGCGATGTCGGCGATGACCTTCGCCACCATGCTCTCCCAGAGCCCCGCCGGGGTACTGCTCGACATCACCCGCCGCAAGCGCCTGCTCACCGCCCTCGCCACCCTGGTGGTGGCGGTCTGCAGCGTGCTGATGACACTGCCGGCCTTCGTCAATCTGCCCTCGATCCTGCTGCTGCAGGCGCTGATGGGGGTCAGTGCGGCACTGCTGCTGCCGGCGGTGGCGGCGATCACCCTGGGCATGGTGGGGCGCCGGCGCTTCCCCGCGCGCCAGGGCCGCAACGAGGTGTTCAACCACGCCGGCAACGTGGTCTCGGCACTGCTCGCCGGGCTGCTGGCGCACTTCCTGAGCATCGAGTGGCTGTTCTACTCGCTGCTGCTGTTCGCCTGCGGCAGCCTGATCAGCGCGCTGGCGATCCGCGAGACGGACATCGACCATGTCGCCGCCCGCGGTGCGGTGGCACAGGAGACAACCGACGCGCAACCCCATGCCAGCGGCCTGCTGCAGGTGCTGCGCGACCGCCGGGTGCTGATGCTGGGCGCGGCGCTGACGCTGTTTCACTTCGCCAACGCGGCGATGCTGCCGCTGGTCGGCCAGTACCTGACCCTCGGCGATCAGGAGGCCGCCTCGCTCTACATGTCGGCGTGCATCGTGATCGCGCAGCTGGTGATGATACCGGTGGCCTGGTGGGCGGGGCGCCGAGCGATGAGCTGGGGGCGACGGCCGGTATTGATGATCGGCCTGCTCGCGCTGCCGCTGCGCGGCCTGCTCTACGGGGTCAGCAACGATCCGGTGTGGCTGCTGCTGGTGCAGGCGCTGGATGGCATCGGTGCGGGAATCTTCGGCGTGCTGTGGCTGATCGTGGCCGCCGACCTGACCCGCGGCAGCGGGCGCTACAACGCCACCATCGGGGTCCTCGGTACGCTGTTCGCGCTTGGCGCGGCCGCCTCCAACCTGGTCGCCGGCTATGTGGTGGATGCCAGCGGCTATGTCGGCGGCTTTGTGTTCCTCGCTGCCTTCGGCGCGCTGGCACCACTGGTATTCTGGTTCGGGGTGGGCGAGACACGCAGCGAAGACGCAGACTAGGCCGTGCCGAACACCTCGCGCAGGTGAGAGCGATAGGCAGCGACGTCACGCTCGACGTCGGGCGCCTTGATCACGTCGTTGGCGATGAAGGTGGGCAGCGCGGCCAGCCCGATGAACTGCTGCGCCTTGTGGAACGGGAAGTAGACCCCGTCGACGCCACGCCCCTCGAAGAAGTCGTCGGGCGCCTCGAATGCCTCGCGGGGGGCGTTCCAGGTGAGCGAGAGCAGGTAGCGCCGCCCCTGCAGCAGGCCACCGCTGCCGTACTGCTTGGTAGGGTCCTGGCGCGAGCGGCCGTCGCTGGCATAGAGGGTGCCGTGGCCTTCGGTGAAGACCTCGTCGAGATAGCGCTTCACGCTCCAGGGTGCACCCATCCACCAGCCGGGCATCTGGTAGACGATGGTGTCGGCCCACAGAATCTTGTCGACCTCCGCCGCGCTGACGTAACCCTGCTCGATCACCGTCTCGCGGATCTCGTGGCCGAGCGCTCCCAGCGTCTCCACGGCCACCGCGTGCAGGGTATTGTTGAGTTCACCGCGGGAATGCGCGAAGGCCTTGCCGCCGTTGATCAGTAGTATCTTCATCTCGAGATCTCCTCCAATGCGTGGTCGTGACCGCGCTTCCGGCGCTGCGCGCCGCTCGCTGTCAGCGATCGATGGGCGCTATTGTGGGGATCTCGGGCACACGAAAAACCCGCGCCCGGGTAAGTCACGTTTGCTTTAGAATCAACAAACCGCGCCGACACGCCTTCCGCCACCGACGGCTTCCGGATCATGAAAAGCACTCTCGAAGAACAGCAGGCCTTCATCGCCGTGGTCGACTGCGGCTCGATCACCGCCGCCGCCGAGCGGCTCGGCATCACCGTGTCGGGGGTCAGCCGCGCGCTCAACCGCCTCGAACGCAAGCTCGAGACCACCCTGATGCGGCGCACCACCCGGCGCCTGGAGCTGACCCAGGAGGGCGAGACCTTTCTCGACCACTGCCGCCGTATCCTCAACGCGGTGGAGGCTGCGGAGGAGTCGGTGGTCGGGCACCATGACCAGCCCCAGGGGCGGCTGCGGGTCAACGCCGCCCCGAGCTTCATGCAACTGGTGCTCGTGCCGCTGATCGGCGAGTTCCGCCGCCGCTATCCCGGTATCACCCTGGAGCTGGATACCCACGACCGCTTCATCGATCTGCTCGAGCAGCGCGTCGATCTGGCGATCCGTATCGGCGACCTGGAGGACTCCTCGCTCCACGCCCGCACCCTGGGGCACAGCCCGTTGCGCCTGGTCGCCAGCCCGGCCTATCTCGAGCGCCGCGGTACGCCGGCAAAGGTGGCGGCGCTGGCGGATCACGACCTGCTCGGCTTCAGCCAGCTCGATCATCTCAACCGCTGGCCGCTGCGCGATGCCCAGGGCGAGCCGTTGCTCATCACCCCCACGCTCAGCGCCTCCAGCGGCAGCACCCTGCTCAGCCTGGCGCTGGCCGGCGAGGGCATCGCCTGCCTGGCCGACTACATGACGCTGCCACCCCGCCAGCGCGGCGAGCTGGTCGAGGTGCTGGCGACGGCGACCGAGCTGCAGACCCAGCGGGTCAGCGCAGTCTACTACCAGCAGACCGCGCTGACCCGCCGCGCCCGCGCCTTCATGGACTTTCTCGCCGAGCGGCTGCCGACGCGCTATCTCGACGCGTGACGCTATCTCGACGCGTGACGCTCTCTCGACGCGTGACGCGGTTTCGGCCGCTCGACGCTTCCGTTAACGCTTCACCCAACTGACATACCGGCGTCACGCCAGCGTCATGCATTCACCCCAGACTGCAAACGTTTTCATTGCCATGGGCAGGTGGATCGATGTCGTCATGCTGTGGTTCGGGTCGGATCGTCGCGAGCGCGTTCAGGGATATCGTGCAGGCAGCCACGCCGGGAGGTAGCTCATGGCCTCGCGCCCGTCGCTGACCCAGGTCGCCGAGCAGGTCGGTGTCTCGCCGGCCACGGTGTCGCGGGCGTTCAACCGCCCGGAGCTGCTGAATGCGGCCACTCGCGAGCGCATTCTGAGCACCGCCAAGCGTCTCGGCTTCCGCCCCAACAAGGTCGGAAGCAGCCTGCGCTCGGGCAGCACCCGTACGCTGGGCCTGCTGCTGCCGACTCTGGCCAACCCGGTGTTCGCCGCCTGCTTCGAGGGCGCGGAGATGGCCGCGCTAGATGCCGGCTACAGCGTGATGCTGGCGACTACCGGCTACGACAGCGAGCGTGAACGCCTGGCCGCGCGCAGCCTGCTCGATCACCGTGTCGAGGGGCTGATCCTGACCGTGGCCGACCCCGCAGATAGCGCCACGCTGGGCGAGCTCGGCAGCAGCGGAGTGCCTTTCGTGCTGGCCTACAACGAGTCCGACTGCCACCCCTGCGTCAGCGTCGACAACCGCGCCGCCGCCGCCGACATGGTTTCCCATCTGGCCGCGCAGGGGCATCGCCAGCTGGCCATGATCAGCGGCCCGCTGGCCGCCTCCGACCGCGCGGTACACCGCCTGGCGGGGGCAATGGCGTGCGCGGAGACACTGGGGCTGCCGCCCCCGATCCACGTCTCGATGTCACGCCACACCGCCGCCGACCGCGGCCGACTCAAGGAGTTGCTCGCTGCCCCGCAGCCACCGAGCGCGCTGTTCTGCTCCAATGATCTGCTCGCCGCCGCGGTGATCGCCGAGCTGGCCACCCTGGGTCTGCGCGTGCCCGACGACATCTCGGTGTGCGGCTTCGACGGCATGGATTTCGGCGCGCTGATGGTGCCATCACTGGCCAGCGTGCATCAGCCCAGTACCGATATCGGCAAACACGCCTGCCGCGAGCTGCTGGCCGCACTCGCCGGGCGCCCCAGCCGTTCGCGGCGCCTGCCCCACTGGTTGTTCGATGGCGGCACCATCACCGCGCCGGGCTCGCCATGAAGTTTCCCACTCGCCATGCGATTTCACCCACGCCGCCCCCGCGGCACTCGAGGACCCTGAGATGCTGAACAAGACACTGCGCGCTGCCTGTCTGGCGCTGGGCATGACCACCGTGACCCTGGCCTCGCTGCCGGTTCACGCCACCGACGATACCGCGATCTGCTACAACTGCCCGCCGGAGTGGGCCGACTGGGGCACCCAGTTGAAGGCCATCGAGGCCGATACCGGCGTCCATGTCCCCCAGGACAACAAGAACTCCGGCCAGTCGCTGGCCTCGCTGGTGGCGGAGAAGAACAACCCGGTGGCGGACGTGGTCTATTACGGCGTCACCTTCGGTATCCAGGCCGCCAAACAGGGGCTGGTACAGCCCTACAAGCCGGCCCACTGGGATGCGATCCCTGCCGATCTCAAGGACCCGGACGGCAAGTGGTTCGCGATCCACTCCGGCACCCTGGGCTTCATGGTCAACGTCGATGCGCTGCACGGCCTGCCGGTGCCGCAGTCGTGGAGCGACCTGCTCAAGCCCGAGTACCGCACCATGGTCGGCTATCTCGACCCCGGTTCGGCGTTCGTCGGCTATGTCGGTGCGGTCGCCGTCAACCGCGCCCTGGGCGGCACACTCGACGACTTCACCCCGGCCATCGAGTGGTTCCAGAAGCTGCAGGCCAACAGCCCCATCGTGCCCAAGCAGACCGCCTACGCCCGGGTGCTCTCCGGCGAGATTCCGATCCTGCTCGACTACGACTTCAACGCCTATCGCGCGCGCTACCAGGACCACGCCAATGTGCGCTTCGTGATTCCGCAGGAGGGCACCATCAGCGTGCTCTACGTGATGAGCCTGGTGGCCAACGACCCGAACCCCGCGGCGGCCAAGAAGGTGCTCGACTATGTGCTCTCCGACAAGGGTCAGGCGATCTGGGCCAACGCCTACCTGCGCCCGGTACGCCCGGAAGCGATCTCGCAGGAAGCCCAGAGCAAGTTCCTCCCGGCCAGCGACTACGCCCGCGCCGGTACCGTCGACTACACCCAGATGGCGGCGGCGCAGCGCGCCTTCGCCCAGCGCTACGCCGACGAGGTGAATTGATGATGGCGGCCCCGCACCGGGCCGCCCCGCTCACTTCGCGGGGCGGTCGCCGGGCGGCGCTGGCGGGGCGCCGCGCCTGGCTGCCCATCGCCATACCCGCCGCCACGCTGTTCATCGCCTTCTGGCTGCTGCCGATGGCCAAGCTGGCCGGGCTGGGGGCGGCCACGCCCCAGGGCATGGAGAGCTCGGCCTACTGGCTGGTGGTGACCCAGCCGCGCTACTGGCACAGCCTGGCCAATACGGTGGCGCTGTCACTGGGGGCGACCCTCGCCACCCTGGCCATCGCGCTGCCGGTCAGCCGCTTTCTGGCCCGGCATCCGCACTTCCCCGGGCGCCGGGCGCTGATGGCGCTGCTGCTCTTTCCGCTCGCCTTCCCCGGCGTGGTGGTGGGCTTTCTGGTGATCCTGACCACGGGCCGTCAGGGGGTGCTCAATACGCTTTCGCGGGCACTCACCGGCGAGCCGACGGTGCTCGCCTACGGCATGGCCGGGCTGTTCATCGGTTATCTCTACTTTCTGCTGCCGCGCACCATCGGCGTGCTGATGGCAGCGGTGGAAGGCATCGACAAGCAGTGGCTGGAAGCGGCGCAGACCCTGGGGGCTCGGCCGTGGCGCCGGTTCATCGATATCGAACTGCCGGCGCTCTCCAGCGCGCTCACTGCCGCCGGGGCGATGTGCTTCGCCACCGCCATGGGCGCCTTCGGCACGGTCTTCACCCTCGGCACCCGGATCGACGTGCTGCCGATCACCATCTACGACGAGTTCACCCACTACGCCAATATCCCGGTCGCCGCGGCGCTCTCCGTGGTACTGGGGCTGGCCACCTGGGCGGTGCTCTACGCCGCCAATGCATTTGCCGGCCGCGCGGCGCACGGGCGCTGAGATGAGCGCAGGAGTTCACCCATGACGCATTCGCGTTTCGACACCCGGCTGGGCCTGGCAGTGACGCTCGCCGTCACCGCCTTTCTGATCGGCCCGGTACTGCTCTCGGTCAGCGCGGGGCTGACCCGCAACTATTTCGTCGGTCTCGACAGCGGCCTGACGCTCAAGTGGGTCGCCCAGGTGTGGGAGCTCTACGCCGATACGATCTGGCGCTCCTACGCCGTGGCACTGATCACCCTCGGCGTGACGCTGGCTATCGGGGTACCCGCCGCCTGGGTGCTGACCCTCTACCCCGGCCGCCTGGCACGCCTGCTGGAGGAGCTGCTGACCCTGCCGGTGGCGGTGCCGGGGCTGGCCACGGCGCTGGCGCTGATCGTCTCCTGGGGCAGCGTCGGCTGGCTGCGCAGCAGCGTCGCCTTCATCGTCATCGGCCATGTGCTGTTCACCCTGCCGTTCATGGTGCGCGCCGCCCGGGCCGGCATGCAGGGTAGCGATCTGCGCACCCTGGACGAGGCCGCGGCAACCCTCGGCGCCAGCCACCGCCAGCGCTTCTTCGACATCGTGGTGCCGGCTGCCAGAAGCGGCATCGTCACCGGGGCGCTGACCGTGGTGACGCTATCCATCGGCGAGTTCAACCTGACCTGGCTGCTGCACACGCCGCTGACCAAGACCCTGCCGGTGGGGCTGGCCGACAGCTACGCCTCGATGCGGCTCGAAGTCGCCTCCGCCTATACCCTCGTTTTCCTGCTGATGCTGCTGCCGCTGATGATCGGCCTGCAGTGGTTCGCCGCGCGCTCGACCCGCAGCGGCGGCCTCTCCCTCGGAGCCTCGACATGAACATCGCAACGCCCGCCCGCTCGATGGCGTCCGGCACGACCGGCGCACCGCGCCACCCCAGCACCGCCAAGACGCCGACCGCCACGGCGCTGGCGATTCGTCTGACCCGCTGCGCCAAGACCTGGCCGGACGGCACCCGCGCGCTCGAACCGCTCGATCTGGAGGTACAGGCCGGGGAGACACTGGCACTGCTCGGCCCCTCGGGCTGCGGCAAGACCACCCTGCTGCGCATGATCTGCGGGCTGGAGCAGGCCGACGACGGTAGCCGGATCGACTTCGGCGATACGGACGTCACCCGGGTGGCGCCAGAGGCGCGCGGGGTCGGGGTGGTCTTCCAGGGCTATGCGCTGTTTCCCAACATGAGCGTGGCGGGGAACGTCGGCTACGGCCTGAAGATCCGCGGCGTGGATGCCGCCACCCGCAGACGGCGGGTCAGCGAGATGCTGGCGCTGGTCGAGCTGGAGGCGCTGGCGGAACGCCGGATCGATCAGCTCTCCGGCGGCCAGCGCCAACGCGTGGCGCTGGCCCGGGCGATCGCCATCGAGCCCCGGGTGCTGCTGCTCGACGAACCACTCACCGCCCTGGATGCCCGCCTGCGCCAGCAGTTACGGGTCGATCTCGCGGCACTGCTGCGCCGGCTCGGGATCACCTGCGTGATCGTCACCCACGATCAGGAGGAGGCGATGATGCTGGGCGACCGCGTGGCGGTGATGTCCGCCGGCCGCCTGGAGCAGCTCGGCACCCCGGAAACCCTCTACCGCCAGCCGGCTTCGCCGTTCGTCGCCGACTTCCTCGGCACCCTGTGCCGGCTGCAGGGCGAGGCGGTGCGCCATCACCACGGCGTCGACACGCTCACCTTCCGCCCCCATGAGGTTCGTCTCGACGCCCCCGGTAGCGGGCTCGAGGCGCGGATCGAGGCGCGCTTCTTCCTCGGCAGCCACGTGCGCTTCGAGCTACGCCTCGACGACGGCCAGCGCTGCACCGCCCTGGCCACGGCCAGCGCCGGCTGGCAGCCGGGCGAGCGCGTCGGTATCAGCCTCATCCCTACCCCGCCGGCCCAGGAGACCCTGCCATGCTGATCGCCCAGATCACCGACCTGCATCTACGCCGCCCCGGCCAGAAGGCGTACCGGGTGGTCGAGACAGACCGTTATCTCACCCCGGCGGTGGCTGCGCTGAATGCCCTCGATCCGCGCCCGGACGTGGTGCTGATCAGCGGCGATGCCACCGATTTCGGCCGCCCGGAAGAGTACGCCACGCTGGCCGAGCAACTCCAGCCGCTGGAGATCCCCTGGTACCTGATCCCCGGCAACCACGACGATCGCCAGGCGCTACGCGCGGCCTTCCCGACACACGACTACCTGGGCGGCCCGGAGCAGACCTTCATCCAGTACGTCGTCGAAGACTTCCCGCTGCGCCTGATCGGGCTCGATACCCTGGTTCCCGGCGAGAGTCGCGGCGAGCTCTGCGCCGAGCGGCTCGACTGGCTCGCCGCGCGGCTCGCCGAGCAGCCCGAACGCCCGACCCTGATCTTCATGCATCATCCGCCATTCGCCACCGGCATCGCGCACATGGACGCCATCGGCCTGGCCGGCGCTGCCGAGATGGCCGCGATCGTGGCCGATTACCCCAATGTGGAGCGCATCATCTGCGGGCACGTGCATCGCACCATCTTCCAGCGCTTCGCCGGCACCCTCGCCAGTTGCTGCCCCAGTACCGCCCACCAGGTCGCCCTCGACCTGCGCGAAGACGGCGCCTCCGCCTTCGTGCTGGAACCGCCGGGCTACCATCTGCACCTGTGGCGCGACGGGGTGCTGACCACCCACCATGCGGTGATCGGCGACTACGCCGGGCCCTACCCGTTTCGCGAGGCGGGCGGGCTGATCGACGAGTGAGGTGAGGATGAGTGGGGAGTGAGAATGAGAGAGGTGAGCCGGCCGGCGTAGCAGGTCGCGTCGGCCCGTCGCGATCGCGCCCCGCTCGACGAAGGTCTAAGTGCCAAATGTCCGCCGAGACTGTACAAGTTTGTACATGAGCAAACCTGTACGATTTGATAAAAAGCAACGCGTCGTCGATGAGCTGGGCCGCCGCATCCGCAGCGGTGAATGGTCCTCCGGCCATCAGCTGCCCGGCGAGCACCAGCTGGCGAGCGAGTTCAACGTCAGCCGCGGCACGCTGCGCCAGGCCCTGCTGGAACTTCAGCGCCAGCAGTACATCGCCACCCAGAGCGGCGTGGGCTCCTTCGTCACCTTCGACGGCATCGCCCTCGACCAGCAGCAGGGCTGGGCCCGCGCGCTGGCCCGCTCCGGGGTGCGTATCGTCACCGAGCTGTTGAGTCTCCAGTGCGTCGATGAGACGGCCCTGGGCGAGCGCGTCGACTGCTCCCGCTTCGTGGAGATCGTGCGCCGCCGGCGTCTGGCCGAGGGCGAGATCGTCTCGCTGGAGCGCTCGCTGATACCGGCACGCGGCCAGCTGGCCCAGCTCCCCGAGCGCGGGCTGATCAACGACTCCATCACCGACACCCTGGCCGCCCATGAGCTGGTGGCGGCGCGCGGCGAGCAGTGGCTGAGCCTGGCCGCCCTCGATGCGCAGCAGGCCGATAGGCTAGAGCGGCCGGCGGGCACCCTGTTCATGCAGTCGACGCGGCTGACCCTGGATACCCAGGATCGTTTCGTCGAGCACGTGACCAGCCTGCTCGATCCGGCCCACTTCCACTTCCATCTGGCTTTCGATTCATGACCGACTCCTCTGCCGCGCCCGACCTGCGCCGTCGGGCGCTGGGCGCTTTTTACGGCCTGGCCCTGGGCGATGCGCTGGGCATGCCGACCCAATCCTTCAGCCGCGCCGAGATCCACCAGCGCTTCGGCACCCTCGACACCCTGCACGACGGGCCGGCGGATCAACCCATCGCGCCCCACATGCCCGCCGGCTCGATCACCGACGATACCGAGCAGGCCGTGCTGGTGGCCGAACTGCTGATCAGCGGTCACGGCCATATCGAGCCGTTGGCCTTCGCCCGCGCCCTCACTGCCTGGGAAGCCGATATGAAGGCTCGGGGCTCGCAGGATCTGCTGGGGCCCTCCACCAACCGTGCCCTGGCGATGATCGCCGAGGGCGTCGGCCCCGAGCAGAGCGGGCGCTTCGGTACCACCAATGGTGCCGCCATGCGTATCACCCCGGTGGCCATCGCCACCCCGTCAGAACCCCGCAAGACGCTGCTCGAGGCGGTGATCGAGGCCAGCCAGGTGACCCACAACACCTCGCTGGGCATTGCCAGCGCCGCGGCCGTCGCCGGGGCCATCTCGGCAGGCCTGGAGGGCGCACCGCTGGCGCAGGCGCTGAGTGTCGGTCATGAACTGGCCGTGCTGGGCGAGCAGCGGGGGCACTGGAGTGCCGGCGGCCTGATCTCGGCGCGCATCGCCTGGGCGCGCCAGTTGGTCCGGGGCTGCGACCACGAGACGGGCGTCGCGCTGATCCATGATCTGATCGGCACCTCGGTCGCCTCCCAGGAGTCGGTGGTCGCCACCTTCGCCCTCGCCGAACTCGCCGGCGACGAGCCGCTGGCGGCGCTCACCCTGGCTGCCGGCATCGGCGGTGACACCGATACCATCGCCGCCATGCTGGGCGCCATCCTCGGCGCCTGCCACGGCCCCGAAGGCTTGCCCGCCAAACTGGTGGAGCAAGTCGCGCGCGTCAGCCACTTCGACCCGGAACCCCTCGTCGATCAATTGCTGGCGCTGCGTCGGCGCCATAGCCAGCACGACTAATCGCCAGCACCACTAATTGCCAGCACCACCAATCCCCAGGACCACTCACACCCTGGACCAATAGGATGAACGCCATGGCCTCTCTCGATGCGTCGGCCTCAAAAGCGGGACAACTGGAAACACGCGGGATCGAGCCGGCACCGGAGGCGGAGTGCCACGGCCATCCGCTGCAGCTGTTCTGGGTCTGGTTCGCCGCCAATATCAGCATTCTCGGCCTGCCGCTGGGCGCGACCCTGGTCGTCTATCAGCAGCTGGCGATCTGGCAGGCGTTCATCGTCGCGGTGATCGGCGCCGGCGGCTCGTTTGCCGTGGTGGGGTTGATCTCGATCGCCGGCCGGCGTGGGCGCGCCCCCAGCCTGACCCTCTCCCGTGCGATCTTCGGGGTTCGGGGCAATGTCGGCCCCACGCTGGTCTCGCTGATGTCGCGACTGGGCTGGGAGACGGTCAATACCACCACCGCGGCCTATGCGCTGCTGTCACTCTCGGCGATCGTGTTCGGCACGGCGCCCAGCGCGGTCGCGATGCCTCTGCTGACGCTGGTGTTCATCGCCCTGTTCGTGATCTGCACCCTGCTGGTCTCGGGACTGGGCCACGCCACGCTGCTGGTCATTCAGAAGTGGGCGACCTGGGGCTTCGGCGCGCTGAACATCGTGGTCGCGCTGTTCCTGATGGCGACCATCGACTGGCAGGCCGTCGCCGATACCCCGGCGGCGCCCCTCAGCGCCGTGCTGATCGGCATCGGCACCATCGCCGCCGGCACCGGCATCGGCTGGGCCAACGCCGGCGCCGATATGTCCCGCTACCAGCATGGCCGGGTGAAGGGCGGGTCGCTGGTGCTCTCCGCGGCCGCCGGTGCGGGTATCCCGCTGGTCCTGCTGATCACCCTGGGCGGGCTGATCTCCGCCGGCGACGGTCACCTGGCCTCGGCCAACGATCCCATCGCGGCGATCCGTGCCATGCTGCCCGACTGGATGGCGGTGCCCTATCTGCTGGCGGCCTTCGGCGGGCTGCTGCTCTCCAACAACCTGTCGGTCTACTCCGCCGGGCTCACCACCCTGACCCTGGGGCTGCGCGTGAAGCGGGTCTACGCCGTGGTGGTGGATGTCGTGGCGATCTTCGCCGGCTCCATCTACTTCATGCTGATCGCCGGCGACTTCTACGGCCCGTTCATCTCCTTCATCAGCCTGCTGGCCGTGCCCATCACCGCCTGGGTCGGTGTATTCCTGGTGGATCTGATCCATCGCCACCACTTCTCGGGTCCGGATCTGCTCGACGTCAGCCCGACCAGCGCCTACTGGTATCACGGCGGTGTCGAATGGCGCGCCTTCACCAGCTGGGCGCTGGCGATCGTGATCGGCTTCTGCTTCACCAGCATCGGCATCAGCGGGCATGTCTGGTTCACTGGCGTGCTGGCCGACAGCTGGCTGGGGCGCAACGGGCTGGGCTGGATCGCCACCTTCGTGGTGGCCGCCGGCAGCTACCTGATGATGGGCGGTGCGAGGCATACGGCGCTGGCGGTGGCACGGTGAGCGCCGCCCGTCTGATCCATACCGGCCAGGTGATCGTCGACCTGGTGATGCCGATCGAGCGGTTACCGGCCCCCGGCGGCGACACCCTGGCCATGGATGCCAGCTTCGAGGTGGGCGGCGGTTTCAACGTCATGGCCGCCGCGAGCCGGGACGGCATGACCGTCGTCTACGCCGGCGGCCATGGCCGGGGGCAGTTCGGCGACATGGCGCGTGAAGCCATGCACCGTGAGCAGATCGACTGGCTGGCGCCGATGGATGAAGAGCGCGATACCGGCTTCTGCGTGGCGCTGGTGGACCAGGCCGCGGAGCGCACCTTCATTACCCATCTCGGCGCGGAGATCGGCAGCCGCGACGTGCTGCACCGGCTCGACCCGATGCCCGAGGATCACGTTCTGGTGAGCGGCTATACGCTGCTGCATGAGACCGCGGCCGATACGCTGATCGACTGGCTGGGCAAACAGCCCGGGCCGCTGTCGGTCGCGTTCGACCCCGGCCCGATGATCGGAGCACTCTGCCCGCAACGGCTGGACGAGATCCTGCGCCGGACCACCCTGCTCAGCTGCAACGCCGAGGAAGCTCAGACGCTGACCGCCACCGACTCGATAGCGGACGCGCTACGCGCACTGCCCACGCGAACCCGCGCGCCGCTGATCGTGGTCCGCGATGGGCCACGGGGATGTCATCTGCTGGCGGATGGCCAGCCACGCCACGTGGCTGGGTTCGTCACCCACGCCGTCGATACCAATGGCGCCGGCGATGCCCATACCGGCGTCCTGCTGGCGGCGCTCAGCCGCGGCCAGACGCCCGACGAGGCGGCACGCCGTGCCAATGCCGCGGCGGCAATCGCGGTCAGCCGGCATGGCCCGGCCACGGCACCGGTGGGCAGCGAGATCGACGCCTTGCTGGCGGCGCAGGCAAACACGTAGCGCGGGTAGCAGGATTGGCGTGTGAAACGAAGGTGGGAATAACGACGTTCAGAATGCGCCGAACAGCGCCTCGTACACCTCGATGGCGCTGTCATAGCGAGTGAACTGACCTTTGGGGACGCTGCGGATGGCGGGACGCTCGGCCTTGACGCCCGCGGCATTGCCCTTGGTCTGTCGCGCGATACTGAACGCCGAGAGATCGGGTAGCGGTTCGCCCGGCAGACCTCCGAAGAAGAGAAACGGCCCAAGCGCGAGCGTATCGGCGTCGAACAAAATCCAGACCACTGCACCCGAAGGCTAGCTACCCAGTGCGGTATGCACGTTCTGCCTGGCGGTGCGCGCATCCAGCTTCGACGCCTTGAGTTGCAGATGGCGCATGAGAGTCCGCTCCTCGGCGATCAGATCGTAGCCGCTGTTATCCACCTCCGGTCTCGCAATTTCGAGCCGACGATCTCGCACTAGCCAGGCGTGTTTGAGCAATTCGCCAATGAATAGATGCTCGATCAGACGCTCCCGGTACGACGCGTGAGTCGAGTGGTGATCCATCGATGAGACTCCTCATGCGGCAGGCACTGAACCGGCCATGTCATATGCGCGTCGCGTCACAACGGGCCTGGTGAATCAACAGATACCGAGGTCATTCAGGGTCTCCAGACAGTAGCAGGCCCCCCAGCAATGGCATGCGCATTGGCACAGGTGAGCACTTACCAGCCGCCACCACCACCGCCACCGCCGCCACCTCCGGAGAACCCACCGCCACCTGAGAAGCCGGAACCAGAAGAATTGAAGGCGCTACAGGCGGTGAACGTAGAGTTCATGGAACTGCAGGCATCGACGATCGAACCCGTGCTGCCCGCTGCTGAGGAGTGATAAAGCCACCAGGGAAAGATCGGTTGCCTGGATGAGGCTTCGTCATGATCGGAGAGCTCGGGTATCGACACCTGTGCAGCCTGGAATTCGCTTTCCATATCCAGTGCAACGGCATAGGGCCATAACGCCTTTAGTTCCGCCGCCTCCAGGCGGGGTGCCTCCTTTCCCACATGGCTGAGCATGTAGGCTTTGAGCCCCTCTATCTCTGCTTTACGCTCTCTACCGAGTCGTGTGGTTCTTCCTAGCTTTCTCACAAACGCCCAAAAAGCCACGGGCAGGAAAAACATCGCCATGAACGGGAAAAGATCGAGCGTGTGCATGGCATAGCCCCAGATCAACCACCACCCGCAAGATATCGGCAATGCGACGCCGAGGCTCTTGGCCATGTAGCGATTCGTGCTATAGGGAACCTCGATATCACCCGCCACGACGCTAACAAATATCAGCCCACCGAGCGGGATGAGACCGACCCAAAGCGATGTGGGGTCCATGGGGTCAGTGGTCATGACATTGGGCACGAAAACAGCGAGATAGGCAACAATGACACCTAACAGCATCAGCCCACCATGAGACTGATAGAACGCTTCGCCATGTTCGTTGCGCATCGCGCTTTTGAAGGCTGTCCGCAGCCTCTGCAAATCCTTGCGGTTTTTCTTGGAGACCTCGATGGTATTGTCCCTGGCTTCCAGGTGCTCCAAGATCGCCGCTTCTTCTACGGGCAGATTCTGGGCAGGTTTAGCCGTGCGCGTCAGCACCCACTCTGCGCTAGACTGCGTCACCGTCACATAACCCTTTTCCCCGAGATTGAGTATCGAACTCACTAGTGCTTTATTACGTATCTCGCCGTTGTGAACGATCCAATGTGCCAGTGCAGGAGATAGGTTGCCCAGCGATCCAGAATACGGCGCCGATGGCAGCTCCGGCTCCTCATGTGGCCCTACGCGACGAAGCATCACCCAGTAACTGGCCAATACTAACAGCAAGCCCAAGAAAGCCACCGTATTGCTCGGGCGCTCGGTTACATACCAAATCAATTGATCGATCGTGGTCGGCTTGCTGACCACCCCTTTACGGAAGGCTACCGCAATCGTCACACCCTCTCCGGGCTGCAATGGCGCGCTCGTGTGCGTGACCACACGCGTCCCATCATCACTGACCACGGAGTCAGCTGCATGCCCGCGCTGACCATAGGAGCCGGTATAGGTCTTGACTCCCTCCACGCCGGCACCATCGGGGAAATGAACGGTAGAAACTGCCTGTTCAATGGGGAACTTCCAGCGATTGCCTGTCACGTTCCAGTAGAGTTCATCGTGCATTTTAAAGAAACGGATTTGGCGATTGGTGCGATAACGCAGAACGAAACGATGGGGCCCCGGAGCGATATCGACATTCGCACTCCCCAGATAGAGACGTACATAGTCGCCTTTTCGAACCTGCCTGGTCTGCACCGGTTCACCATCCAGCCTCGCAGAGATGACATCGAACCCTACGCGATGAACGACACCGCTGATACGATTGGTTACGGGAAAGTCTCGATAGATACCATGACGAATATGGTAACCATGAGACAGCACATCGAGCGTCTCTGTGACAATCATGTTCCCCGAAGGCTGAACGACGACATCGCTCGCGAAACGGGTGATTCTCTCTACCGCATACGCATTCAAGGAGGCGCAGGCACTCATGAGCGCCATGGCCAGTAGGCACACCACTTTGCGCCACGCGGGTCTCATGCCTCCCAGGACCCGGCCCCGACCAAGCGGAGACCCCATGAAAGCTGCCACATTGAGACCACCCAGAACTTGATACATGATGTCGAGTCGCCAAAACAGAGCCGAAGCCAGCAAGAAGATGATGCGCTAAAGGAACCGAATATCAATGCAAGCGCTTTCCACGAATATCACTTAGCGACCGGGACGATCTCAAAGCGAGTCTCCACCGCGCCCAATAATGCCTCTCGATCATCGGCCGTCAACATATTCATGGCAAACGCCAACTTTCTGGGCGACTTGTCTGGCTTGTCGTCGTGCCGACGATAATGCACCAAGAGTACCTTCTTCTTACGTTCGACACGCTCCACTTCGCTATCGAGAACCGTTCGAGCACGAGCCAAAGGGGCCGGTTGGAACACGAGATGATCTGCCCCGATACGAACGACAGGGGAGAAGTGAAACCAACACCCCATACCCAGCATGAGCCCTCCCATCCCGATGATACCCACGGGCGCCGAGGGAACACTCAGCAGCATAAACAAGCCAAGCGCCAGGGCAGTACCACCGACACCCAGCATCAGGCGCGCTTGTGTTTTGGCGTAAAACTCCTGCCCTTGTGAAATCGTCGACACGTCACTTACCTCGATATCCAAATGCGTTTCAGCGTGAGCTTTTTTCGGCTAGTGCACGCCGCTCTTCGAGCGAGGCCTCATCACTCTTTCTATTGGCGCGGCGTGCTCCGTAGACGGTCACGAGCCCCAGAGGGACGAAGCAGATAGAGCCAATGATCACGAGGATGAACCCTGGCTTGTGCTTGCCGCTCCACAGCATCAGCGCGCCCAGCAGAGCGATTAGCCAAGAGGCCCCGGTCAAATAGATCAAGACGTCCGGCACTGGCTCACCAGGCCGCATGTAGAGACCATTGATCAACCCCAACCACCAGAGGAAAGTAATCGCCAACCCCAGAAAAACCGTTTTCACCTCTTTCTCCCTCAGAACAAAGATTGAGTTCAATCAAGTCGATGCGAAATATTATCAGCCTCACCTCGGCCAGCAACCAAAAGTTTATTTAAGAAAATAAGCATCCGTCGACTCTCGTACTCCACCGACCCAAACAAACTTGGCACTCGCCGATATAAACACAGCAGCTTAGAGATGCAGTCGATTGAGGCTTTCTATGCTAATAATGAGAGAGGAGGAGCCATATCATCCCGAATCACCCAGCAAACGCCACAGCTATGGCCGCCAGGTCGCTCGACGCCCCTTCCTATCCGGTGGGGTAAAGCCAAGGGTTCACACGGACGGTACTGGTGGTCTGGTGGATCAGGTCGCGGAGGCCGAGATGGATCTTCTCGGCTATCGGCAAGCCCCTGCGTGGCCTGGATCAACGTGTGGATGACACTCCCACGTTTGCTCTCCAGCGCCAGCAGGCGCTGGCCGGCCAGCGCCTATCAGGAAGAGCCGCTGGTACTGCGCCTCTCACGGTTGTGCGCGACCCACTACGGCTATACCGGGCAGGTTCAACCCCGATCGCATCGCGCGGACTCGAGCATCCCCTCCAGCACCTTCCCCTCCAGCGAATCGGTGGAGAGTCCCAGTAGCCGGGCGAAGGTGGCGCCGGCGCTGTCCATACGCTGGATGCCGCGAGCGGTATCGAACGGCAGTTCGACTCCTGATCGAATGGCGGCGCCGTGAAAAAACGCGATACCGTGATTGGAGGCAAACCCAGTGCTGGCCGTTGGCACCTGCGGGCCGTGGTTGGCCCCCGGGGTAACGAGTTCGGCGACGGTATCGCCCCGCTGGTTGGTGCCCCAGACGAAACCGGGGGCATAGGCGAAGAGCACGTCGCCCATCCGCTCGCCCCAGTAGCCGAGCGGGCTGGCATCCTGCCTCTTGAGCGCCAGCGCGACCACGTTGCGCTCGCCGTCCGGCGTGTCGACATACCAGGTGGTCAACGCCTTGAGGATGCGCGTCTGCACGCGATCGATCTCGCCACTCGGCACGAGGTCGCGATTGATGAATATCTCCAGCCCACCACGCTCGTCCTTGAGGAAAGCCTGACTCGTGGCCACATCAGGCTTGCCCTCGCCATTGATCGTGCACAGGTCGAATGCCGCCAACCGCCTGTGGATATCACAGAGGTGTGAATTAGGCACGTCACCGTGATCGGAGGCGAGCACCAGCGTGGTGTCTTCATCGCAGCCGGCCAGGGCCCGCCCCACGGCGGCGTCGAGAATGCGATACGAGTGCCGGATCACCTCGAGATAACGCGCGTGATCGCTGGCGGTGTAGAACTTGGATTCGGGATCGCACTGGGCGAGACAGGTGTGATGGGTCTCGTCGTTGAGCCGGAAGACAGTGGCGAAGAGCGAAAATCCCTCGTCCCCCAGCAGCGTCAGCGCGCTGTCGACCAGCCATTCGAGCTGGTAGCGCCCCTCTTCGAAGCTGGTCTCGAAGTAGCGGGTATCGGGGTCGGCGGAGACCGCCCACTTGGAGATGAACGGGCCGTGGCGCTCGATCAGTCGGCGCGCCAGGCCCGGCCTGCCGCTGCTGCCTTCCGGGGCGGTGATCTGGGACTGCAGCAGGTCGATCTTGCCGTTGGTGACATCGAGATCGAGCAGCTTGAAGCGCACCGCCGCCGGCTTGCCTTCGAGGGCGTGCTCGTCCGCCAGCGGGAGCCAGTCGGTCCATTCGCCGACGCTGAGGCTCGCTTCGGCCCGCGCCAGCTGGAGTCGAAGCCGCCCGCCGTCGAGGCGCAATGTTACCGGCACCGGCTCTTCACGATGCGCAGGGATCGAGGCGACGAAACCGTCATCCGTGCGCTCGATGGCAAAGCGATTGTGCTTCTGATGATGGGCCAGCGTGCCGGTGGGCGGCCAACCCAACGCCTCGCTCGACGGCGTCGAGGTCCACCGGTCGAGATCAGTGCTGTGCAGGCAAGCCGGCGCCAGCTCCATCGGCGCGGGGCCACTACCGCTCCAGAACGGGGCGAAGCAGAGATCGCGCTCGTCCGCGGGCACCAGGCTTTCCGGAAAATGCACCAGCGCCGCACGCTGGCCGGCGTCGCGCATCAGCTCCAGCAGGTGTGCGGTGCCGCTAGGCGGCTGGCGCTGGCCGACCCAACTGGTGCCGGGCGCCTGGCCGGTGAGAAAGCTGACGAAGTTGGTGTCGCCCCAGGTCGAAATATAGGGCAGCAGCCGCGTCGAGCCCCCTTCGTCGCGCAGGCGCTGAATATTCGGCAGCACGCCCTCGGCGCAGAAGCGCTGGACCAGCTCGGGGATCAACCCGTCGACGCCCAGCAGCAAGATTTTACGATTACGACTCATGAAGCTCTCCTGGGGCACGACTCAGCGAATGGTGTAGTGATCGATGACCGCGCGATCGATCTCGATCCCCAGACCAGGCTTGTCGAGCACCTCGACGCAGCCGCTGGCGTTGAGCTGGAACTCGCCGCCAATCAGCTCCTGACGGAACGGATGCGCCGACTGGTCATATTCGAGCATCGGTTCGTCGGGGGTGAGCGAGAGCGGCTGCGGCGGCAAGGTGGCGATCAGCTGCACAGCCGCCGCCAGACCGATACCGGTGCCCCAGACGTGCGGCATCACCGGCACGTGAAAGGCCTGGGCCAAGGCGGCGATCTTGCGGCATTCGGTCAGCCCACCGGCGGCGCCGATATCGGGCTGAATCACGTCCAACGCGCCTTCGCTGATCCAGTCCCGGTAGCCGATCTTGGAGTACTCGTTCTCGCCGGCGGCGATCCAGGTACGCGAAACGCCCTTGAGCTCGCGATAGCCGTGGCGGTTCTCCGGGCTCAGCGGCTCCTCGAACAGGTGAACCCGGGTCTCCTCCAGCTCCATCAAGATGCGCCGTGCCGCCGGCACGCTGTAGGCGCAGTTGGCGTCCATCATCAGCGCGATCTCATCGCCCACGGCCTCGCGCACCGCGCGCATATCGCGTAAGTCCGCCTCGATGCCGAAGCCGGTCTTGATCTTCATCGCGCGGTAGCCGTTGGCCTGATGACGCAGCGCCTCCTCGACCACTTCCTCGGGATAGTTGCCGCCTTCGCGACGATAGAAGCCGGTGGCGTAGGGGCGTATCTGATGGCGGAACGCGCCCCCCATCAAGCGATGGATCGGCTGGCCCAGCGCCTTGCCGGCCAGATCCCACAGCGCGGTGTCGATGGCGGCGATGCCGAACAGCGCCACGCCCTTCTGACCGTAGGGGCGGGAGTGGTTGTACATCGTCTCCCACAGCACTTCGCGCTCGAAGACCGAGCGTCCGATCACCAACGGCTTGAGCGCATACTCGACCATCGCCTGGGCGACCTGCGGCGGCTGCAGGCCGTGGTTGACGCATTCGCCCCAGCCGACAAGGCCATCCTCGGTGTGAACCTCCACCAGCATGGCGGTGCGCTGATGCACCCAGCCCTGGGAGAACGAGAACGGCTGCTCCAGCGGCGCGGAGAGAACGTGAGTCTTGATATCGGTGATCTTCATGCATGATCCCTTATTCGGAAACGGGTTGAGCGGAGGCAGCTTCGCGGCGAGTCGCGACTCTCGCCCGCCACTCGAGCACGCCCTCCGTCACTGTCCAGATCAGAAATAGCCCGATCAGCACGAACAGCGTGGTGGCGATAGCGCTATGGGTGAAGAACGACAGGAAGTCGCCCCGCGAGATCAACAGCCCCCGGCGCAGCGAACTCTCCAGCGCCGGCCCCAGAACCATGCCGATCACCAGCGGTGCCAGCGGATAGCCGCCGCGGCGCAGCACATAGGCAAGAATGCCGGTCAGCGCCGCGACCACCAGGTCCAGCGGATTGCCACGTACCGACACGGCACCGATGAAGCTGAACATCACGATGCCGCCCATGACGAAGCCCAGCGGCAGCTTGAACAGATAGCGGAACAGGCCGATGGAGGGCTTGCTCAGAACCAGCATGGCGACGTTGACGATGATCAGCACCACGAACAGCGCGTAGACCGTCTGCGCCTGGTCCTGCATCAGCCGCACCCCCGGGGTGATGCCGTGGATCACCATGGCGCCCATCATCATCGCCGTGACCACATCGCCGGGGATGCCCAGCGCCAGGGTGGGAATGAAGGCACTGCCGGTCACCGCATTGTTGGAAGATTCCGAGGCGATGATGCCGTCCGGCTCACCCTTGCCCAGATTGGCCCGCCGCGGCGACAGCTTCTGCGCCGCGGCATAGCTGATGAAGGCCGCCGCGGCTGCGCCGGTACCCGGCAAGGCGCCGACGAAACTGCCGATGAAAGAGCCGCGTACCAGTTCGATCAGGCGTCGGCCGATCTCGCGCAGGCCGGGAAAGTGCAGCCGTGCCTCCGGGATGATGGTGGCCTCCTCGTCCCGTGCGGAGAAACGCACGAAGACTTCCGACAGCGCGAAGGCGCCCACCACCACGGGAATCAGATCCAGCCCGGAGCTGAGCGCATAGGAGCCGAAGGTGAAGCGGTCGGCGCCAGTGATGGGATCGCTGCCGACCGTCGAGAAGAAGAAGCCCATCATCCCGCAGACAAGGCCCTTGAGCAGGCTGCCGCGTGAGATCCCGACGATGCAGAGCATCGCCAGGCAAACCAGTGCGAAAACCTCGATAGAGCCGAAGTTGACCGCAAACTTGGCCAGTTGCGGGGCGCAGAAGATCAGCAGCACGCAGGAGAACACGCCGCCGAAGAACGAGGCGAAGGTCGCCCAGCCGAGTGCTTCGTCGACCCGGCCCTGCTGGGTCATCGGATAGCCGTCGAATGTCGTCGCCGCCGACTGCGGCGTGCCGGGCGTATTGATCAGAATCGCGGTGATCGAACCGCCGTAGACCGAACCGCAGTAGACACCGATCAACAGCGCCATGCTGGTGATGACATCCATGCCGAAGGTGAACGGCAGAAAGATCGTCAAGCCCACCACCGAGCCCAGCCCGGGCAGCCCGCCAATGATGATACCGGCCCAGGTGCCGATCACGATGGCGAGCAGCGCCTGCCAGGTGAAGGCGTCACCGGCCGCTGCCAGGATCACGTCCATCTCAGATTCCCCTTCATCAAACCAGACCACTCGTCAACAGCGCCGGCAGGCGAATCAGCAGCACATGATGGAACAGGAACCACAGCCCGCCACCGATCACGACGGTTCCCAGCACCAGTGGCAACGGCCGCCGGATTCGAAACAGCCATAGCGTCAGCGCCACCAGCGGCAGCACCGGGATCAGTAAGCCGAGACTCGCCGTGGCCACCGCCGCGATCAGCACCGCCGCCATCAGCAGCGGTAGCGGCGAGCGCGCCCTTAGCGCCTGCGTCTTGCGTTGCCTCGGTGCTGGGTGAATCAGCTCGCCAATCAATATCGCCAGGGCCATCACACACCAGATCGTGAGCACGATACGCGGTACCAGCATGGCGCTCTCGGGCCCCTGCCAGGCGGTGATAGAGAGCCCTGCGCCGGCCACCAGCAGCGCCAGTGCAGTCAGGACCCGAGGATGCATCAAGGTTGCCAACATGGATCGCGACTCCTGGTGATGGGTGGACGGATTACGGCATCAACCCGGCATCCTCGAGCACCTGCTTGTTGGCCTCGAAGCGCTTCTGAACGAATGCCTTGAAATCATCCGGCCCAAGATAGGCGATGTTCGCCTTGGCCTTGTCGGCAAAGGCTTTGAACTTGTCCGATTCGACCGTGGCCTTGCACGCCTCGGCGTACTGCTTGGCACGCTCGTCCGAGATGCCCTTGGGCGCGACGACGCCCTGCCAGACCGAGAAATCCAGCGCCGGCAGGCCGAGCTCTTCGATCGTCGGCACGTCTTCATAACCCGCGACGCGGTGATCGGCGAATACCGCCAGCGGGCGCAGATCGTAGTTCTCGAGGATGGTTTCGGTATCCGCCATGATCTGGATCTCGTTGCCGGCCAGCGCGTTCATCGCCGGACCCGAGCCGCTGTAAGGCACGTGTTCGGCCTTGAGATCACTGTTGACCACGGTCGCCGCCATGGCGAGATGCGGCAGCGTCCCCGGACCGGAGGAGCCATAGAGGAACGGCTGGTCCTGGGATTTCTCCACCAGCTGCTGGAACGAGGTGATATCGGAGGACTTCGAGACCATCAGGAACATCGGGTTGGAAACGGTGCGGCAGACGTAAGTGAAGCTGTCCGGACCGTAGGGCAACTTCTTCAGCGAGGGCTGGATCGACAGCGCACCGGCAGGCTCGTAGCCGATGATATTGGGGTTGCCCTCGCTGTTGGCGACCTCCGCCGTGCCCACCGTGGCACTGGCACCGGCGACATTGCGCACCACCGACGTGACGCCCAGCTGTTGCGAAAAGGTCGGCTCGAAGCTGCGGGCGATGATATCGGTAGCGCCACCTGCCGCGAACGGCACGATGATCTCCAGATTGTCGGCCGCCACGGCCGCGTGAGAGGTGCCGATCAGGGCCAGGGCGGCCAGGGAATAACGCAGTGACTTCATGGTTGGCTCCATTTCGTAGCGCTGCGAAAAAAAAACCGAAACCAGCGCTGCCGTTAGATAATTGGTCTCATTCGCGACCATTCAGGAGAATTCATTTTCGACATGACCTAAAATCGTAGCGCTACGAATGGACGCTAACAACGCGTCGACATCGTCCATTCGTCGTAGGCTCCGACCCAAGTCATGGTCCGGGCGCAGCGCTTTCCTTTCACGAAGCGTCGCACCAGACCCGTTACACTAGGCGCTGTCTGAAAAGTCGACGAGCGAAGGCCAGACCGGGGCGCGTAGCTAAGGCAAAAATCGATGAAAACGGACCGGGCTGGCGCTCCAGTTTACGCGGTGTAAATGAGCCTCTTGACCAAGCTGACGCACCAGCCGATTTTCAACGCCGTATGGGCGAGCGCAGTCAGTTTTCAGACAGTGCCTAGCGTGTGGGCCCCAAAGGGGAACGAAGAAAAATTCATCGGCTGATTCGACCCGAGCGCGGGGTCGGAGACGAGGTAACGGAATCTTGGCCAAACGACGACGACGCGGTTCGCAGCGCGTCACCATGGGGGAGGTCGCCAGACTGGCAGACGTGTCACCAAGCACGGTGTCACTCTATCTACGTCGTCCGGACGAGGTCTCCCCTGGGCGCGCCGAGAAGATCCAGGCGGCCATCGACCGGCTGGGCTACCTGCCCAACACCATGGCCGGCGGGCTGGCATCGTCGCGCTCCAACGTGATCGGCGTGCTGGTGCCCACCATCACCAACTCGTTCTTCTCGGAGACGCTGGAAACCCTCGAGCGCCATCTGCGAAGCGCCGGTTATCAACTGCTGATCGGCAACACCGAATTCGACGACTCGCGGGAAGAGGAGCTGATTCGCTCGATTCTGAGCTGGAACCCCGCCGGCCTGGTGCTGACCGGCTTCCTGCACACCCGCAAGTCGCTATCGGTGCTGGCCAACAACGATACGCCCATCGTCGAGATGTGGGACTACGGCCAGCCGGGGCTGGACATGGTGGTGGGATTCTCTCACCACACCTGTGGCCGCCTGGTGGCCGAGCACATGCTGCGGCAGGGACGCCGACGGATGGCGTTCGTCAGCACCAACTTCCAGCGCGACGTGCGTGCGCGGGATCGCTACCACGGCTTTCGAGAGACAGTGGAAGCCGCCGGCGGGACGGTCAAACTGCGGGAGCTGAGCGGACGCAGCCACGCCGAGGAGACCGGGCGGCTGACTCGAGCGCTGATGCAGGATCATCCGGAGATCGAAGCCATTGCCTGTTCCAACGACATGGTGGCGCTCGGCGTGCTGTGCGAGTGCCAGCGACAGAAGTGGGATATTCCTGGCCGCATCGCCCTTGCCGGCTTCGGCAACCTGGACTTCACCACCAGCACCGTCCCCCCGCTCACCACCATCGAACCGCCACGCCGTGAGATCGGCCAGCACACCGCCCGGCTGCTGCTGGCCAGCCTCGCCAGCGAACTCCCGGAGGCGGAGAAACGTCTGGACCTGGGGGTGAGGCTGGTGGAACGAGGGAGCGTTTGAGGGCACCGGCCATCCGAGAAGGCGAGGTAAAGCCCTGTGGCGTCCTGAGCCGCCGGTAGCGTGATGCAACGCCTTGGATAGACATGCTCAGGAGTGCCGCGGTAGGGAAAATCGTCATCGTCGGCCGGTGTGTGGGTATCAGCATCAATCGGTCAAGGTACGTCAGAGGCAAGCGCCAGCAGCTCGTCATGAGAAACGTCGACATATTCGATCAAGTAATCGTTCCCGCCGACGACATCTCCCCCTACCACCACGGCGAGCGTCATTGAAGACAGGTCAATGGCTGCCTGCCTTGCGCATCTCAATCAAAATCGCCGAACCTTATAACCGTCAACATCTTCTGCTCCCTCAACCTGATACTTTTGACAGACAGCCACTTTATTGTGAAAACGGTTTGACCGTAAACCTAACTGCTTCGCCTGAGTCACTCGTGTACTTAGAAACCTCACACTCATCTAGGGATTCCAACCGTTCACCTGAGTTGACCTCCGCCTTATAAACAGAAATATAATCAGGATCACTAGACCCAATAGACCCAAGCTGTTGATGCAACTTGGCTGACCCAGTGGCCAGCACTTCCCCCTTGCTTTTAAAAGCAATGCTCACATGCCCTTCTGGAGGGGGGCCCATGACTGGAGCAGTTGCAACGACAACAGCCTTTGCATCATCTGACTTGTCGAAGCTATTGCCAGGCTCGCACTCAAGAACACTCACAACGGCTTCCACCTTATCAGGCTGATCCTTTTCGCAGCCCGACAAGAAAACCAAAACCCCACACACAAGAAATACGTTAATGCTTTTCAAAAAAAACCCTCCCAAGAGCACCTAAAACCCAACAAAACCTGAGCCACTCTCAAACACACTCTTGTTGAAGCTTTCTTTTTCGAGAAGGCGTTTATAGAAAAGATCATCACTCAAGAACTGGCCAATTCTTTCAGGCTCTGTCCAGACAAACGTTCCTTCAGCATGAGAAACACATGAGCTCTCAACAAAATCCGGCCACTTGGGCTCGCGACATGATTTCAAAGCCAACCACTGAGTAAGGACCAAGGAAAATACAAGCGGATAGTAAAAAAAGAAAAGCTTATGACGTAGAGACACCAAGAGAGGAGGAAGATTCGAAACAACTCTAACCAAACAATTTCTAAAACTCACCCGCGTAGAATAATAAATAAACTCATCTCCAGAGGCAGGGGCCGCGTCTTGGGGGCCATGCTCCATATATTTTTCCAAGAAACACCAAAGAGAGAGTATACGATAAACCTCATCCCGATGAAAGAAATTACCTACCGAGAAGGTGTCCACAATTGTAGACCCATCTAAAACATGCCCTCTCAGAGTGCATATTTCCCCTGACTCATCGGTCCCTATATGCCAATAGACATCCCCCCAATCCAGAACTAAAATTCCACCTAGCCTTTTGCTCCTGAATACAAAAACCTTACCCAACACCCTATTAAATCGTACAGGAAAATACGTCCAAGAAAAAAAATCATATCTGAGATGCATGCGCCATAAAAGCCAACCTCCTCCCACCACGACGACGGCAAAGACAAAAGTAAAAAACAGAAAAAATATGGCGTCGATGGCTTGCGACAGATAATCAGACAAAAGCATGAAAAAGATAGAGATGCCACAAGCAGAAAGAGCGAAGATCCCCAGTAGGCAGACGAGTGTTTTCGCCATTCCTCTTTGGCGCTCACTACAGTCTATCATCTCACAAAACTCAGAATTAAAACGAATGAGCGCACCATAAGGATCTGGCAGATAAGAGGAAGCCTTCTGCAGTAGAAAATGAGAGCGCATTTCCTCTTGGGATATTCGCCGACCCACATGGAAAGGTCGAGTCCAACCAAGCATCATGGTTAATCCTCTTCGTTACCGTCTGACATAGCTAACATGGACTCCCTTTGGGCTGAAATGTTGGAAAAACTGCCATCCCTATGTTCCCCAAAGAAAATAGTTTTATCGAGCCACTTATCTACTTCATCAGGCCGAAGAAAGCCAACAGCAACCATTATCGCCGAGATGATAAGACTCAAGACAATACCAACTCCAGTCCCTGCAAAAAAGGTTATAACACCCACAAGGAACATCGAAACACCCAGCGCCATTGTACTATAACCATAAAGGGGGCTGACATTCCTATTCTCTAGTCCATCCCAAAACATGAGAACGCCAGATATGACTGCCCCAATTGTACCAACCAGTTTTCCGGCCGCACCGATACCAGCGGCCCGAGTTGAAATAGCAGTTTGTGATATTTGAAATGTTCTTGCAAGCTCAGCGGAACCAAAAGCAGTATTTCTTAAAGCTGCACCAGCGCCTTCCATCAATGAGCCGGCAATTGTGGTTAATCCCGAGGAAAGACCTGCGATACTTTTCACACTTGCCTTCTTACTAAACTCATCCCAAGTGCTGCCAAAGGAATATATCGCTAACATAGCGGAAACAAAATGTCCTCCCGCCTCTAAATTCGTCATGCGCCGGATGGTTGACTGGGCATAGCCATCAAGCTCCTCAGCGGTCATCTTTATAGACACACTGAATTCAGTCTGAGACTCGACAAGCAATAGCCCTTTGTATGTATACCTTTCATCAATGGGGTCAAAAACAGCCCCAACCTCACTTGGGCCGTTATAGCGCACCTCTCCAGAAATACCCCTGACTAAGTTTTGAGTAATTTTCTTTATTTGCTGACCAGTGGCTCTGGCCTCAACCTCTACTAGACGGTAGTTAGTATTATAGCCTTTGGCCACTCCTCCCAGCATTGCCACTACTCTAATTTCCGAAGAACTGGCAACCATTTCACCGGAGGACATATCATACACTTGCTGCAATTTCTTTATCAAAGCCCCACTATACTCATAAGTATAGTGCGACAAGGTTTTCATGGCGTCTTTCCTTTGCCTATCAGTAAAACCTCCTAGCGCTGAATTTATCGCCCCCCAAAGACTGGAGGCTACTCCATCCCAACCTCCTTGTGGCTCATAAGCAGAACCACCAATACTACTCCAACTAGCTACCAAAGAGTCATTGTTGAAACAAAAGCCTCGACTCAGGATAGCATCATCGTTCTCGGGATCATCTCCCAAACATTTTTCAAGATAGCTAAAAACAATCTTGCTATATGAAGCATCCTTGATCAAACGATATAGCGCCATCACATAAAAAACACCACTAGAAATGCTTTTTCTATCATAATTGTGCTTAAACCCATTTTTCAAAGGAGAAGACTCAAGCCAGTCAACATAGGCTCGATCTAATGGGTTTGAGAGCTTCTCCTCAAACTCATTAAGTTGAGTAGGATATTCGACTTTCAAAAAGGTTTCGTGAGCCGAGAAATCATACCTTTCCTTATACTTCTCCCATGCTCTTTCATGAACGAGATTAATATCATCTTCGCTTAACTTTTTCGCTTCGTCCATGGCCCGTGCAACACCAGATAGGCCGGGCTGCCCTCCATACGCAGCTCCGACATGAGCTGGCATGATGGCTCCCAGAACTCCCATCAGCATACTTCTACTTTCAGCAGTTGCCGCTTCGGCTCCATTTTCAACTGCAGCCTTAACAGTCTGAATCATTACAGCCGACTCATGCTTCCTTTTTCTATCCGGCTCGCTTGTCCAATCTAGAACCCTTTCCCGGCTTAACTCTTTTATTTCCATAGCAACTGCCACTGGATCAACCAAGCCAATGACTGCTGCATCCATATTTAATGGCTGAGCCTGTAGCCTTGCCCAAGAAGAGAGTGGCTCAACTTGTTCGCGCATCCCATTCATAGAAAAAGGGCTTGAACTAAAGGCTGTACTCTCCCCATCATCTCCTTCTGACGGCGCAGAGTTATTACTATGGCTCGGCGGCACCCAACGGTATTTCGCCTCAGCAAGATATTCTTCGACCTTATCTAAGGAATCAATATGCTCACCTTGTTTCCCACGCCAGTCTGACAGCGATATTTTACGCATATATTCGCGACGAGAATTTTCGTTAACAGCATACTTCTTCCAAACACGTTTGGTCCATGCGACTTCAGAAAAGACGAAATAAACATCTCCCGCCTTGTCAGCATCCGGAATCATGACACATCTTCCGGGATGAACATGGTCAGGAGAAGAATTACAAGCAAACTCTTGCTTTTCGGCAGGAGGCTCAAGGCGACCGTCAATTGGTTGCGGTTTATCTGGGTCTAGAGAAGACACCACATCGTGTGACAGATCAACATATTCAATCAAATACCCCTTCTCTGTCACAGTGTATCCAGTCCACCGCCCCCGAAGTTCATTAAAGACGTAAAGATAGCCCTCTCTCAAGAGCCTCATCGTGTAATGCTGCCCATCCGGCAAATTTATTCCGCGCACCGTTTCATCAATTAATGGACCATGGATTTCAGGGCCGGGAGGATGACCGGCCTGATCGCCACCATCGGTTCGCGTCACGGCATAGCGCAGCGGCAAGATCGGCAACCCGCTGCGCTGGCATACGCGACAGTTGGCGATCGACTGTACGTCGTCGGATGCTCCACTCATATGATGGTCTCCAGTTCCCGTGCCATGGTGAGTAACGACTGGGCTGAGAGGTCTTCACAGCAGCGCACGTAGCTGCCCTGTGTCTCGACCGTCTGATCGAGGCGCCGTCGCATCTCGGGGTGATCGTGAATGTGTGGATGAAAACGCGCGGCTTGCTCGGCGTGGAGTTGTTGGTCCTCTGCGTCTGTCAGCCCGAGCTGCTGTGCCTTGACCAGCAGGCCGTCCAACTCCCTGTAATCGTCGAATGAGACCGCAGCCTCCGGCTTTAGCATGGCCAGCCGATCGATGACGGCGTTGAGAGAGGCCATACGATCAATGCTTGACCACTGCGAGGCAGACAGCAGCGGTATACGAATCGCCAGGTCGGGCGCCTCGTTGCGCTCGAGCGCCAGCCACTGGCCGTACTGGTCCGGCCAGCGCCAGCAAGTGATAGGGCCCAGCAAGCGATCCATGCTCGCGGTCTCGAGCAGCCAGCAGAGATGACGAAAGACCCTTGGGTCATAGCAGCGCAGCCACCAGCGCCTCCGGCTACCAGGGCGTGCCTGTTCGAGCGTGAAACGGAAATGGCTAACCATCTGGTCGGCGTCCGCTTCACTTTGCAGCAAGGCAGACAGGAAGGCCCTGCCACGCTTGGCATACTGCTCGATCCGCTTGGCCAGATTCTCACGTTGCGTCAGCGATAGTGACTCCAGGCAGATCAATTGGGGCAGCAGCGGATCGCGTACCTTGACGCTCGGCGTTCGCAATGTCCGGCTATCCAGGTCATCGCGATCGCTGGATGCGACATGCAGCGGGTTCAACAACGCATATCGGTGTTTGTCCGGCTGCAGCCAGTCAAGGTCGAACGGCTTGGCCGCACTCACCCGGGCAGCTGGACGACGCTGCGTTGGTGATGTTTTCTGATGCTCCATGATGTCGGCCTCTCCCGCTATAGCGCACTGCCGCCGGCAGACGCCGAGTCATCCCCGGCAAACTGGGTCTCACAGGCCCCCTCCGGCAACTCGGGCATGGCCGCATCCAAGCTCGCGGGGCCACCGAAGACGTGTTGGGCGCCCTTGATGTCGATCTTGCCGGGGCCGTGGACGTCGATATTGCCACCCTCGATGCGGATATAGCCCCCACCACTGTTCAGCAGGATGCCGTTGGCGGCGTTGATCTCGACCCGCCCTTCGGTGGAGGTGATCTTGACGTCCTTCTCGGCGGTCAGCGCCATCTCGTCGCTCTGCGCCTGCACTTCGACCTTGCCGCGGGCGGCGAACAGCTTCATGCCGGCGCGATAGACGAACAGCGAGAGTTTCTCGGAGATCGAGGCGACCAGACTCTTGCCGGTGGCGACGTTGACGTCCTCACCGCTGGAAACACTCAGCGAGCGGCCCTGGGCCAGGTGAGTCGATTCCGGCGTGCTCATCGTGATGCCGGCGGGCGAGGCCATATGCAGCCACGGCGCTTTCATGCGTGCCGCTTCGCCACGGCCGCCGCTGTCGGTGGCGCCACGGGCATTGCTCTGATCAGCATCCGCAAGCTGTTCGCTATTGCCGTAGGTATCGTCGGCGTCTTCACCCGCCTGCTTGAGATGCTCACGCGCGTCGAGGGCGTCGGCGTTATGGTCCGCCGCACTCTGACTGAGGCTGTCACTGAGCTGGTAAGCGCTGTCGAGCTGCTGCCGTGCCGGGGTGAGGTCGAGCTGGTCGCCGCTGGCGCCGAGCTGGCCCCAGCTGGTGAGGTAGAGCCCCTGATTGGCACGGATGGCACCATAGGCGTCGGTGCGCAGCTCGAACCCAGTGCCGCGGAAGGCG
>NZ_PZJO01000008.1:138118-139565 GCF_003206575.1 Salinicola endophyticus
CTTGCTCTTGAACCCGGAGAGCAGGCCATGGCTGTGCCAGTCCGGGGTCTGTTCGCCGTTGTAGACCCGGCCGGTGATCAGCGGGCGGTCGGCGTCGCCTTCGAGGAAGTCGACCAGCACTTCCTGGCCGATACGCGGTACGAAGACGCCACCCCAACCGGCGCCGGCATTGGGCTGAGAGACCCGCAGCCAGACGCTGGAGTTTTCGTCCAGCTGACCCTGGCGGTCCCAGTGGAACTGCACGCGCACCCGGTTGAGGTGATCGGTGTGGATCTCCTCGTTGGCCGGGCCGACCACGGTGGCGGTCTGAGGCCCGCCGATCACCGGGCGATGGTGGGTCAGCGGGTGACGGTAGGGCTGGCTGCGCCGCTGCGCTTCGAGATCGACCAGAAAGTGGCCTGTGCCGCCAGTCGCATAATCCGATAGACGCTCGCCGGTGGGGTCTGCGGTATCACTCTCGAGACCATGCGCCTTCTTGGCGGCATCGAGCTGGGGCTGCAGGCTGCCCGGCAGCGCCTGGAGCAGGGCCGAGACCGGAAGGGCGTTCTCGGCATGCACGGTCACGCCCAGCAGCAGGAACTGACGCTCTTCTTCGCCGCCGGTGTCGTGCAGCGGATGCTGGGTGAGTTCGAACCAGCGCCCGGCCTGGAGCTGGCGTGCGCCGCCGCTGCCACGGAAGCGCTTGGCGCGGGATTCATGCGATTCGAGACGGTTCTCGGTCAGCCGCTCGCCGCGCTCATAGCCGTGGTAGTAGTACTCGCCGGCATAGTCGTAGAGCTCGGTCTTAGGCAGGTTGCCCTGGTCGCTGAGGGTATCCAGCCCGGTGCGCTTGGTCAGCGAGGGCTGCTTGTAGTCGAAGGTACCCACGCTGACCCGGGTGGGCTGCTGGGTGCGCACGCTGCCCCACTGGGTCAGTGCATCCTCGCGCTCGGTGGCCGCCTGGCGGTGGAAGCGGATCGCCTGGGGGCTGACCGACTGGGTGGTATCGACATCGTCGGTGATGACCAGCCGGTGGCCGTCGAAGCCCGACCCGGATTCTTCAGACGAGGCGTTATTCTGGCCCTCTTCTGCCTCGGATGACTGCCCCGAATGCTCGAAGTAGTACCACAATCCTTCCTCTTCCAAGAGGCGGCTAACGAAGTTCAAATCGCTTTCGCGATACTGCACGCAGTAGCTGCGCGCCGGGTAATCACGACGCAGATCGAAGCGGTAGCGACCCTTGGCCAGTTCATGGTCGTCGAACACCGCGGTGAGCACATCGACGACGCTACGGTCCTGGAAGATGCGGCTGTCGCGGCCCAGGCCGAGCATCGTGAGCCACGGCACCAGGGTGAGCTGGTAGTAGGTGACGCCCCCATCTTCCCCCAGCAGCGCGGCTTCACTGACCAGCCCGTGCAGCGGGCGGTAGCTGCCATCGGCCTGCAGGATCGAGAGCCGTGCCGGCTGC
>NZ_PZJO01000009.1 GCF_003206575.1 Salinicola endophyticus
AGTCGACGCCAAGGCTGATACCGTAGCGCCACAGGCAGCGACGGCAGAGAGCGCCCAGGCCGAAGAGGCTCAGCCGCAAGCCAAGGCAGACGAAGCCAATACTTCACGTCCGCCCCGCCGCCGCCGCGCGCACAACGATCCGCGCGAGAAGCGGCGTCGTGAACAGGGCAACAGCGACAGCTGATTGCGCCCACCACGCAAAAAGCCCAGACCTCGGTCTGGGCTTTTTATTGTTCGGGCCAGCGCTATCACTGGCACGCTCATTCGCGGGTGAAGCGGTGCCGGCCCTAGCTGTCGGCCTCATGCACCTGGCGCGGCTCCCGCACCAGGGTAACGCCGAAGGTGGCGTGAACGCGCTCGGCTATCGCCGCGGAGAACGCCAGCAGCTCGGCGAGATCGCCGCCGCCGAAATGCACCAGCACCAGCGCCTGGCGGGCATGAATGCCGAAGGCGCCCTGTCGCCACCCCTTGAGACCACAGCGCTCGATCAGCCAACCTGCGGCCAGCTTGACCCGGCCATCGGGCTGGGGGTAGCACGGCAGCTCGGGATAGCGCTGCGTCAACTGCGCCGCGCTCGACGCCGAGACCACGGGATTCTTGAAGAAACTGCCAGCGTTGGGCAACTCTCGCGGATCGGGCAGCTTCTCGCGACGAATGGCGCAGATGGCAGAGAAGATCTCCTCCAGCCCAGGGCTCTTCGACACACGCTCGGCGAGTACGCCATAACCCAGCTGCGGATGCGCACGACGTGACAGCCGCAGCGCCAGCCGCGTGATCACGACCTGATTGGCCAGTTCGCGCTTGAATATGCTGTCACGGTAACCGAGCGCGCAGGCCGTGGATGCCAAGCGGTGACACTGGCCGTCACGACGATCGACGAACTCCACCCAGAGCAGTACATCGCTGAGCTCCACCCCGTAGGCACCGATATTCTGGATCGGCGCGGCCCCGGCAAGACCGGGGATCAGGGCCAGGTTTTCGATTCCCCACAGCCCGCGCTCGACACACGCCGTCACCAGCGCATGCCAACTGACGCCAGCCCCCACCTCCACCACCACGGACTCACCCTCGCCCGGGGCGAAGGTGATATCGGGCAGCTCGGGCACCAGCGTCAGGCCAGCCAGGCGTGCCGGCAGCAGCAGATTGCTACCACCGCCGAGCACCGTCAGCGGCCAGTCGTTGGCATTGGCCAGACGCAGCGCCGCAGCGACCGAGGTGCTGTCCTGCGCGCACCAGAAGCGCTCGGCGATGCAGGGTAGCGCCATGGTGTTGGCGTGACTGAGATCGCGCGCATGTTCGAGCGCCTCGGGCTCACGCATCTGGCGCCACCGGGAAGCGCTGGGCGAGGCTCTCGGCCAGTCCGGCCACCGCCGCTTCGATCCGCTCGATGGCGAAGGTGAATCCTGCCTCGCCCCCGTAATAGGGGTCGGGCACGTCGGCCTCGGGCTCGCCGGCATAGTGCAGAAGCCGGGCCAACCACGCCCGACTCGAGTCCGGCGCCAGCGCCAGCGCCTGGGCGAGATTGTCGCCATCCATGACCAGTATCTCGTCGTAGCGGTCGAAATCCTCGCGCACCAGCTGGCGGGCACGCAGTTCGCTCAGGTCGACCCCCCGCTCCCGCGCCGCCCGCTGGGCACGTAGATCCGGTGGCTGACCGACATGCCAGGCGCCGGTGCCGCAGGAGTCGACCGCGACCCGCTCGGTCAGGCCCAGCTGCGCCAGGCGCTGACGCAGCATGCCCTCGGCGGTCGGCGAGCGACAGATATTGCCCATACAGACGAACAGCACCCGGTAACTCGGCTCACGTTCAGCCATGCGCACCCCGTGCCGCGAAGTGCTCGCGCACCCGCTCCAGGTCTTCCTGAGTATCCACGCCTCCGGGATAGGGCGAGGTGACGTCAGCGACCTGGATCAGATGCCCCTGCTGCAGCGCGCGCAGCTGCTCCAGCTGCTCCAACTGCTCCAGCGGCGCCGGCGGCCAGGTCACGTAATCGGCCAGAAAGCCGGCACGATAGGCGTAGAGACCGATATGCCGACGCCAGGCATCGGTCTCCAGCAGCGTCGGCGGCTGGGTCTTCCAGGCGTTGCGATCCCACGGGATCGGTGCCCGCGAGAAGTAGAGGGCGCGTCCGCTGAGATCGGTGACCACCTTGACCACATTGGGATTGAATAGCGTCTCCACATCGAGGATCGGCTCGGCCAGTGTGGCTATCGAGGCGCGCGGATCGCCTGCCAGGCGCTGCGCCACCAGATCGATGGCCGCGGCCGGCAGCAGCGGCTCATCGCCCTGCACGTTGACCACCAAAGTGTCGGCGGCCAGCGCTAGCGCCTCGGCGACCTCGGCCAGGCGATCGGTCCCGGAGGGATGATCGCCGCGGGTCATCACGACCTCGGCGCCGAACGCCCGCGCCGCGGCCTCGATCCGCGCATCATCGGTGGCGATCACGATCCGCGCAGCACGACTCTCGCCGGCGCGCTGCCATACGTGCTGTACCATCGGCAGGCCAGCGATCTCCATCAGCGGCTTGCCGGGCAGACGGCTCGAACCGTAGCGGGCCGGAATGACGACGACGAATTCACTCATGGTGCCGGCGCCGCCTTACCGAGCTTCTCCTCGGTGGTCATCACCCGGGCCTCACTCTCGAGCATCACCGGGATGCCGTCACGGATCGGATAGGCCAGCCCGCTGACCGAGCTCTTGAGCTCGTTGCGCTCGCGGTCGAAGGTCAGCTCGCTGTGGCTGACGGGACAGATCAGCATCGCTATCAGTTCCTTGTCCATGGTCTCTCCTCGTGGCGATTCGGAGCGGACGGGTGTCCGCGGAATGTCTCATGCGACTGGCGTCTTTCATTCGGCCGCTGCGCCGGCGTGGCAGGATAACTAGGATGGCCGTTGCCACTGATCGACGCACGCCGCCCACCACCGCTCGAAGCCGTCATCCGGCGCGGCGATCACGTCCAGCACCCAGCAGCGCTCGTCGGCGAAGCCGCGGCACTTGACCCCATCCTTGGCCGTCATCACGATCGGCCGGTCGCCCTCGGGGAGGTCGGCGGCGCTGAAGTCGTGGTGATCGGCGAAGCGATGAGCACGGTGCGTAACGCCCAGCGCCGCCAGCGTGGCGAAGAAGCGCTGCGGATGACCGATCCCCGCCAGCGCCTCCACCGGCGTATCGGTGGCGAACGGCGGCTGTTCGATCGGCCGGGTCTCGCCGCTGAGCAGATGGCGCCAGGCGCGGGGACGCACCTGCATGGCGAAGCGCGGCACACCGGGCGCGTCACGCTTGGACAGCGGACCGAGCCCGCCGTTACCGATCAGGGCATCGACCGCTGCCAGGCGTTCGAGGGGCTCACGCAGAGGGCCCCGTGGCAGGCAGTGGCGATTGCCGAAGCCGCGCTCACCGTCGACCACCGCGATCTCGAGTGTCCGCCCCAGGGCATAATGCTGCAAGCCGTCGTCCGCCAGCAGCACGTCGCAGCCGCGCGACTCGATCAACGCCTGGGCGGCCCGCGGCCGACGCGGGTCGACCGCCACCGAGACGCCACTCTGCTGCGCCAGCATCAGCGGCTCGTCGCCGCTGTGTGCCACCGGCGTCGTGGGCTCGACCAGCAGCGGATAGGCGGGCGCCTTGCCGCCGTAGCCCCGCGACACGATGCCAGGACGCCAGCCCTGCGCCACCAGCCACGCGGCCAGCCAGGCGACCAGCGGCGACTTGCCGGTACCGCCCACGCTCAGATTGCCCACCACCACCAGCGGCACCGGCGGCTGCCACACCTCACGTCGACCCTGCCGATAGGCCGCACGGCGGCGGCGGACGACGCCGCGGTAGAGCACCTCGAGGGGTTGGAGCAGCGCCAACCAGGGGGCGCCCTGATACCAGGCGCGCTCGAGTGGCGTCACGTCTGCTCCTGAAACTGAAGCTTATAGAGCGAGGCATAAGCGCCCTCCTGGGCCAGCAGCTCGGCGTGGGTGCCGTTCTCGATCAGCTCACCCTGCTCCATCACAACGATGCGATCAGCGCGCTCGATGGTCGACAGACGGTGGGCGATGACGAAGGTGGTACGCCCCTGGCAGACCGTCTCCAGGGCCTGCTGGATATAGCGCTCGGACTCGGTATCCAACGCCGAGGTCGCCTCGTCGAGGATCAGTATCGGCGCATCCTTGAAGATCGCGCGGGCGATCGCCAGGCGCTGACGCTGGCCACCGGAGAGCATCACGCCGTTGTCGCCGACCAGGGTGTCGTAACCCTGCGGCAGGCGCTCGATGAACTCGTGCGCATAGGCAGCCTTGGCGCTGGCGATCACCGACTCTCTCGATGCGTCAGGAGCGCCGTAGGCGATATTGCCAGCGATCGTGGTATTGAACAGCGTCACCTGCTGCGAGACCAGCGCGATCTGCTGGCGCAGCGGGGACAACTGGTACTCCTGGATATCGATGTCGTCGATCAAAATGCGCCCGGCGGTGGGCCGGTAGAAGCGCGGCAGCAGGCTCATCAGGGTCGACTTGCCACTGCCCGAGCGCCCGACGATGGCTACCATCTGCCCTGTCGGCACCTCCAGATCGATGCCCTTGAGCACCTCGGGCTGATCCTCGTCATAGGCGAAGCGCACCCCCTCGACACGTACCCGGCCAGCCAGGCGGTGCGGCACGCGCTCGCCCTCGTCGACTTCGGTCGGTCTGCCGAGCAGCCCGAACAGCTCCTGGGAGGCGGAGAGCCCCTTCTGGATGATGCTGTTGACGTCGGTCAGCGAGCGGATCGGCTTGGCCATCAGCGACGCGGCAGTGATGAAGGCGACGAACTCACCGGGAGTCATGGCGTTCATCAGCTCGGGCGCCATCGCCAGCCACACCAGGCCAGCGAGGGCCAGCGCCACCAGTAGCTGGATCACCGGTGTGCTGGTGGCCTTGGTCATCGCTTCCTTGATGCTCTGCTCGCGGTTGTAGTTGCTCGCCGCCTCGAAGCGGCGCTTCTCGTACGCTTCGGCCCCATGGGTGCGCACCACGCGATAGCCGGTCAGCGCCTCGGAGGCGACATGCGTGACCTCCCCCATCGAGTTCTGGATGCGCCGGGAGATACGCCGGAAACGCTTGCTGGTGTAACGCACCACCAGTCCGATCAGCGGCGTCACCGCCAGGAAGATCAGCGTCAGAAGCCAGTTGGTCCACAGCAGATAGCCGATCAGACCGATGACGAAGAGTCCCTCGCGCAGGATGACGGTGATCGCGTTGGTGGCCGCGCCGGTGACCTGGTCGACGTGATAGGTCACGCGCGAGATCAGGTGACCGCTGGAGTGCATGTCGAAGAAGCGCCCCGGCAGATGCAACATATGGTTGAAGACGTTGCATCGCAGCTTGTGCACCACGTTACGCGCCACGTTGCTCATGTAGAAGGTGCCGAGGAAGGTACCCACGCCCCGTGCGGCGAACATCATGATCACGAACAGCGGCAGAAAATAGCGGAAGTCGGCATCGGGATGCTGAATACCGTCGATCAACCGCTTCATCATCTCTGCCAGCGCCGTACTGGAAGCGGCATAGATCGCGTAGCCCAGCACCGCCAGCGCGAATGAGCGCCACTCCGAGTGCACGTAGGTGAGAAGGCGTCGATAGAGTGCCCAACTGGAAGCTTGTGACACGGTAACTCCGTTCGACTGGATAGAGAGAGCGTCGCCCGCGAACATACGGGCCCAGCAGACGGCCGGGCCAATGCCGGCGCGGGGCGATAACCACCAGGCCAGCGACACGCGCCGCGGGCGCATTCAGGGGCTGGATTCTACCCCAACATCCCCGGCGTCGACAGTCGCCCGGCGTGACCATCCCGGATGACGCTGGGTCTCGACCTCGATCCCGCTCGCGCTCAGCACGAACCGCACGGCACCGTCGTAGGCGGTGTTCCAGATGCGGCTGCCCACCGCCTGGAAACGCGCCACCACCGCCGGCCTGGGGTGACCGAAGGGGTTGCCGCGACCACTGCTGAAGACCACCTCACGCGGGCGCGTCGCCGCCACGAAGCTCGGCGCCGAACTGGTGGCACTACCGTGGTGACCGGCCACCAGCAGATCGATACGCCCCACACCCAGACGTGGCAACAGCTGGTGGCGTTCGATGGCGACCCCGGCGTCACCCGTGATCAGCACCCGTCGCGAGCCGAGCGTAACCAGCAACACGCAGGAGCGATCATTGCGCGACAGCGCCTCGGCGTCCGCCGGTGGCGACAGAAACCGCCAGCTGGCGCCATCCGCGCGCCAAGCCTCACCGGCAACACACGGACGCGATGGCAGGCCAAGGGTATTGCCACGCGGCGCCCACCAACGGTCCACGCGGTGCTGCGCCCGCAGTGCCGGCACCCCGCCGGCATGGTCGCGGTCGCTGTGGGTCACCACGACCGCATCGAAGTGCTGATCCGGCGGCCACAACAGCGTCAGCGGCATGAAGCCGGAGCCGAAACGCGGCCCGGCGTCCACCAGCACGCGCTGATGGCGACTGCGCAGCTCGACCAGTTGACCCTGGCCAACGTCGTAGACCGTCACCACCAGCGTGCCTGGGGGCAATAGCGGCGCGCGCAGCAGGGCCACGCTCACCAGCAGCAGCACGCCGCCCCAGAGGCGTAGCGTAGTGGCAAGGCCCGGCAGCAGCCAGAGCAGCGCCCACAGCAGCAGCGCCAGGGCCAGCGGCCAGTGCCACCACGCTGCAGGCTGCCACAGCGGCACGACCTGGGCGCTCCAGGCGAGCGCCGCGGCCACGCTCCGGGCCAGCAGATCGAACGGTGCCCACACCCAGCCGGCCAGCATGGGCCAGGCCACTAAGAGCCAGCCGCAGAATCCCAGCGGCACCATCAGACTCCCCACCACGGGTACCGCCAGCAGATTGATCAGCGGCGCCGCCGGCGCCAGCCGACCGAAGGCTAGCAGTACCGCCGCCGCCATCACCGGTGCCAGCAACCATTGGGTGCGCAGCAGTGCCAGGCACCAGCCGCGCACCCCGCGCGGGCGCGGCCTCCCCGACCAGGCCAGGATCAGTACCGCTACCGCAGTGAACGAGAGCCATACGCCTGGCAGCCACGGCGCCATGGGATCGGTGATCACCACCAGGGCCAGGGCCAGCCACCACGCCTGCCACCAGCCCGGGGCATGACGCCCGCTGGCCACCCACAGGCCGATCGCGGTCATCAGTGCGGCCCGCAGCGTCGGTGGCGCGAAGCCGGCAAGACCGGCGTAGGCGAACGCCGCCAGCGCCGCCCCCGCCCAGGGCCAACCGGTCAGCCGCCAGGCATCGGGCACCAGCCAGCGTGCCAGGCGCCGCAGCAGCCACAGCACCAGCGCCGCCACCATCCCCACATGGAGTCCCGAGATCACCATCAGGTGAGTCGTGCCGGTAGCGTTGAGCAACGCCCAGTCATCCGAGGTCAGACCAGCGCCGGCGCCCAGCGTCAGCGCCGCCAACCAGCGCTTGCCGAGGGCGCTCATCGGCACCTCCGCCAGACTATCGAGCGCCGCCTGGCGCAACGAGAACGCTGCCGGCGCCAGACGCTGAGCCGTCTCCGTCGCGCGCACGTAGCCCAGGGCATGGATACGCTCCCGGCGCAGCCAGGCGGCGTAGTCGAAGGTGTCCGGATTGGTGAAGCCCAGCGGCGGGCGCAGGCGCGCTGTCAGTACCCAGCGCTCCCCCGCGACCAGAGTGTTGTCGGCGTACCAGGAGAGGCGCACCCGCCCCAGCGGCGGGCAGGCGATATCCTGCGCCAGCGCCTCGCACCGGGTGACACCCAGTTCGAAGCGGGTACGCCGGCCGTCGCGCGCGAGGTTCTCGACCACGCCCCGAAGGCGGAACTCCTGCCCCGCCAGGGCCTCGCCTAGCCGCCCTGCCCGGTCATGGGCCAGCACGAGCGCGCACCAGGCAGCCACCAGCAGACATAGCCCGCCGCCCACCAGCCCCCTGCGACCAGTCCACCCCGTCGCCCGCGCCAGCATCGCACCCAGCAGCAGCAACACCCCCAGCAGCGCCAGCCCCATCCCGGTGGCCGCGGGTAGCGCCTCGCCAGCCAGGGCGCCACCGATCGCCGCCAGGGCCAGCGGCATCGCCAGGCCCGGACGCCATGCCCTACAGAGCGCTGTCATCATCCCCGGATGCCGGCGTTGGCCGGCGGTAAAGGCCGCTGCAAGACATGGCGAGCCCTCGGCGTTGTATGGATAATGGTCACTCTTCGTCCAGCGAGCGGTCTCATGCCTCGTCGATGGTTACAACGCTACATCCCCAGTCAGGAGAGACTGCAGCGCACACGCTCACTGCGCTTCATGCACCACATGCTGGGCGACCCCGCACTGTGGATCCTGTCGCGGCGCAGTGTCGGCAACGCCTGCATGGTCGGGTTTTTCTCGGCGATGCTGCCGATCCCGTTCCAGATGGTGCTGGCAGCCTTCGGTGCCTACTGTTTCCGTGGCAACCTGCCGCTCTCGGTGAGCCTGGTCTGGATGACCAACCCGCTGACCATGCCAGTGGTGTTCTACTTCAACTACCGGGTCGGGGCCTGGGTCATGGACTACCCTGCGCGCCACGTGCCCGACCACATCACCACCGCCTGGATCGCCGGGCAGATGGCCCATATCGTGGTCCCGCTGTTCGTCGGCTCGATCCTGGTCGGGCTGGTACTGGCGCTGTCGAGCAATCTATTGGTGCGCCTGATCTGGCGCTGGCAGATCGCCCGCAGCTGGCGCCGCCGGGCACGCCATCGCGCCCGGCGCCAGCGCCACTGATCGCGTCCCGGCGAGAACGCGCCTCCCGCTTCACGCCTCCCGATGAGAGCTCTCACGGCACGCCCCAAAACGACGCCGCCCTGAACGATTGATCGTCCAGGGCGGCGCGGGCTTTAGTCAGTCGTGCTCGCGGTGTCAGGCGGGCGTCAGTCGCCCCTTGTCGAGGCGCAGCTTGCGATGCTGATGATCGGCAACCGCTGGATCATGGGTGACCACCACGAAGGCGCACTCGGTACTCGAGGCGAGCTCATCCATCAGTGCGAGTATGTTCGACGCGGTGGTCTGGTCCAGATTGCCGGTGGGCTCGTCCATCAGCACCAGGCTGGGATCGGTGACCAGCGCCCGCGCGATCGCCACGCGCTGACGCTCACCGCCGGAGAGCTCTCCCGGCTTGTGGTCACCGCGCGGCGCCATGCCCACCCGGGTCAGCAGCTCCAGCGAGCGCGCTATCGCCGCCTTGCGCGACTGCCCGCGGATGATCAGCGGCAGCGCCACGTTCTCGGCGGCGGTGAACTCCGCCAATAGATGGTGGAACTGGTAGACGAAGCCGACGTAGCGATTGCGGAAGCGCCCCAGCGCCGCTTCGCCGAACCCCGCCAGCGAACGCCCGCCGATCACCACCTCGCCGCCGCTGGGACGGTCGAGCCCCCCCAGCAGATTGAGCAGCGTGGTCTTGCCAGACCCCGAGCTGCCCACCACCGCCACTCGCTCGCCCGCCGCGACCTGTAGATCGAGATGGTCGAGCACGGTGATGTCCTGCGGCCCTTCGCTGTAGACCCGGGTCAACTGCCGGCAGTCCAGCATCGGCTCGCCATGTGCCGCCCCAGACCTGCGATCGATGGATACATCACTCATAGCGCAGCACCTCCGCGGGCTGGATTCGAGCCGCCCGCCAGGCGGGATAGAGCGTCGAGATGAAGGTCAGCACGAAGGCGCTGGAGACGATCACCCAGACATCGTCCCACTCCAGTCGCGACGGCAGATAGCTGATGAAATAGACGTTGGGGTCGAGGAACTGGATGCCGGTCACCGACTGGAACCAGGCGATGATGTCCGACACACTCAGCGCCAGCGCGATACCCGCGACCACGCCAAGCACGATGCCGATGATGCCGATCGCCAACCCCTGGACCACGAAGATGCCCATGATCGAGCGCGGCGTCGCACCGATGGTGCGCAGAATGGCGATATCGGCGTGCTTGTCGGTGACCACCATCACCAGGGTGGAGACGATATTGAACGCCGCCACGGCCACGATCACCATCAGCAGCAGGCCGATCATGTGCTTCTCCATCTGAATCGCCTGGAACAGATTGCCGTGGGTGTAGGTCCAGTCCAGTCCGCGATAGCCGGCCCCCAGCGAGCTGACGATATCGCGAGTCACGGGGCCGGCCTTGAACAGGTCATCGAGCTCCAGACGCAGGCCATCGACCTTGTCGCCGAGACGCGCCAGCGCCTGCATGTCTTCGATGTTGGCATAGGCCAGGTTGGCGTCGAGATCGGCGCCCACCTTGAAGATGCCGCTGACGGTGAAACGCTTGAGCCGCGGGAAGACGCCGCCCGGCGTGATCGAGGCTTCCGGCACCAACAGCGTCACACGGTCGCCGACCCCGACGCCCAGATTGCGTGCCAGCAGGTCGCCCAGAATCACGTTCCAGCTTCCCGGCGTCAGGTCATCGAGGGAACCGGCCTGCATGTGCTTGCCGATGATCGACACCTTGCGCTCGTACTCGGGCTGGATACCGGTCACCAGCGCCCCCTGGGTGCGCCCGCCCGCGGAGAACATGCCCTGTTGCCGCACGTAAGGCGCTACTGCGACGACGTCACGATGGTGGCTCACCCGCTCGGCCAAGGCCTTCCAGTCGCGCATGCCACCCATCTGCTCGATGCGTGAATGCGGCACCATGCCCAGCACACGCGTGCGCAGCTCGTGATCGAAACCGTTCATCACCGAGAGCACCAGGATGAGCACCGCCACACCCAGGGCCAGGCCCAGCATGGAGGTCAACGAAATGAAGGAGATGAAGTGGTTACGGCGTTTGGCCCGGACGTATCTCAGGCCCACCAGAAAGGGTAAACGGTCGAGCATCAGGTTGGGTTCCTTGTCAGCAGCGCCTCATGTTACGGGTTTTGATGCGCCCCGCAAACGCTTGATCCGGGCCGCTGTTCCGCGCGACATCCGGCAAGCGTCATCGCATTGTCAACCATCGAGAACAGACTCGTAGCCTCAGGCGCCTCCGCCCGTCGCGACAGCCAGTGAAAGGTGGGCCAGGCCTGCCACGCGGAGCGCGCTATCGCCCGGTCAGAACAGTCTTGGGTAACCGTCGAATAGGCCGCCATGCGACACCGCCGCGCAGCCGAGGCGAGCCAATCGGCCAGGAGACAGACACCGCTCGGCGTGAAATTCCACAGCTTGCTAGACTGGCGATCAGAGCTGAGACGCTGCCAGGCCGTCAGAGGTTCCCTGCCGACGCTGACATCGCGCTTGCATCGCCCCGGCCAGGCTCTAAAATGCCGCGTCCTCCGGCATCCGTGCCACCCTTCGCCGCCACCATCCGCCATGGAGACCGCCTTGACCCCGCGCCTGCTTCCGGAGTGGCATCCCCAGGATGCCGTGCAACTCACCTGGCCCACGCCCACCAGCGACTGGGCGCCGCTGCTCGACACCATCGAAGCGACGCTCGAGGCGATGGTGGTGGCGATCGCCCGCTATCAGCCGGTGCTGGTGTGCGTCCACGACGCCATCCAACGCGAGCGACTGACGCAGCGTTTCGACGCCCTCGGCGTCGACCCGCAGCGACGTGCCCTGGTCATCGCCGACAGCGACGATACCTGGGCCCGCGACCATGGGCCGATCGCCGTCTCCCGCGACGGCGCGATCAGCCTGCTCGACTACGTCTTCACCGGCTGGGGCGGCAAGTTCCCGGCCACACGCGACGATCGACTCAGCCGCGCGCTGGCCGCCCAGGGCGTGTTCCAGGCGCCGTTGACGAGCCAGGACCTGGTCCTCGAGGGCGGCGCCATCGAGAGCGATGGCGAAGGCACGCTACTGACCACCAGTGCCTGTCTGCTCAACCCAAACCGCAACCCGGCGCTCGACCGTGCCGCGGTCGAAGCGCGCCTGTGCCGGGATCTCGGCGCCTCACGGGTGCTGTGGCTCGAGCACGGCCATCTCGAGGGCGACGACACCGATAGCCACATCGATACCCTGGCGCGCTTCTGCGATGCCGCCAGCATCGCCTACGTGCGCTGCGACGACTCCGAGGATCCGCACTACGCCGAGCTCGCCGCCATGGAGCGCGAGATTCAAGATCTGCGTCGCGAAGATGGCTCGCCATATCGACTCTTCGCGCTGCCCTGGCCAAAGGCCTGCCACGATCCCGACGACGGTCACCGCCTGCCGGCCACCTACGCCAACTTCCTGATCATCAACGGCGCGGTGCTGGTACCGACCTATGGCGACGCCGCCGACTTCCGCGCCCTCGAGGTACTGAAGGCGGCGTTCCCCGACCGTGATCTGATTCCGATCGACTGTCGTGCCGTGATCCGCCAGCATGGCAGTCTGCACTGCCTGACCATGCAGTTGCCCCGCGGATCGCTGGCGCCCACGCTGTTCTCGGCGGACGCCGACTGAGTGAGCACCGCCCAGCAGCGTGTCGCCGCTGTCGTCAGTGCACGACGATCACCGCATCATGGTCATCGCATCGCCACCGCATGACTGCTACCGCACTATTGCCACCACAAGGAGGAGGCATGTCCCAGACACTCAAGGTCGGCCTGGTTCAACAACAGGCGTGGCCCGACAAGCAGCAGAGCCTTGCCGTCAGTGCCGAGGGTATCCGCAACCTCGCTGCCCAGGGCGCTCAGCTGGTGCTGCTGCAGGAGCTGCACGCCACGCACTACTTCTGCCAGTGCGAAGATGCGGACCTGTTCGATCTCGCCGAGCCACTGGACGGCCCGACTGCGCAGACCCTGGCCGAGCTGGCACGCGAGCTCGACATCGTCATCGTCGGCTCGATCTTCGAGCGCCGCGCCGCCGGGGTCTACCACAACACCGCAGTGGTCATGGATCGCGCCAAGGGGCGCGTGGGCCACTACCGCAAGATGCACATCCCTGACGATCCGGGCTTCTACGAGAAGTTCTACTTCACCCCCGGTGACGGCGACGAGCGCCAGGGCTTCGAGCCGATCGACACCTCGGTGGGTCGCCTCGGCGTGCTGGTGTGCTGGGACCAGTGGTACCCGGAAGCCGCACGCCTGATGGCACTGGCGGGTGCCGATCTGCTGCTCTATCCCACCGCGATCGGCTGGCATCCGCCGGACGATCAGCCCGAGAAGCAGCGCCAGAAGGATGCCTGGACCCTGATCCAGCGCTCCCACGGCGTGGCCAATGGCCTGCCGGTGGTGGTCGCCAATCGGGTCGGCCATGAGCCGGATCTGACCAAGGTGAGCGACGGCATCGACTTCTGGGGCGGCAGCTTCATCTGCGGCCCGCAGGGTGAGCTGCTCGCTCACGCCGGCGAAGAGAGAGAAAACCTCCTGGTCGAACTGGACATGCGCCGCAGTGAGCAGGTGCGCCGCATGTGGCCCTACCTGCGCGATCGCCGCGTCGACGCCTATGGCGACCTGACCAAACGCTACCGCGACCGCTGAACGACCGCGTGCACCGGACGGCCGGCCGTGCTCACGTCACGGCCGGCCAATGTCCTCATGGCCGAGGGCATCACCCGTTCACCGCACCCCACGGATCTCTCCCTGTCAGTTCGTGATGTCGCCGCCGGAGCTCTCCCTCAGGGCGAGTCGTCATCGGCGCCCAGACACACACCACCACACCTGCCGAACCCTCATGCCCGGCAATCCGCTATCCCGACGTTGAACTGGCTATAAGATAACGGTATAAACTGATCAAAAACGTCGCGGAGTGGCTTATGGAACTGCAATACCAGCTGCTGGCCGAGCTGGAGTCGGATTTCGACGAATTGATCGCCGCCGCCGATCAGCTTGCCAGCACCTACGCCGAGGCGCCGACGCCGGCCTGGGCACTGGGCGACGTCGCCATCGATGCCGCCTGGCTCCGCCGAGCCCTGACCGACTTCTGGTACCAGGATGGGCAAGATGGGCGCGAGACGCGCAGCTATATCGGGCTGATCGTCGCCAGCCCCGAGCTGATGACGGCGGTCGAGACGGTCAACGCCGCCAAGGCGCGCTTCGCTGCCACCCTCAAGCACATTCGCGAAGCCGCGCCGCGACTGGTGCCCGAGATCAAGGCGGTGCTGCCCTTTCGCCATCCGGCGCTGCACGATCATCTGCGCGGCCAGGGCTTGGCGCGGCTGCATCTCAAGCAGTGCTGGCGCCAGCTGCCGATCGCCGATGCCCCGGTCTCGCGGGTACGCCTGGCGTGGTATACCAGCGGCCGCTCGATCAAGCGTCTGAGTGTGGCCGACGCCGAGGCGCGGCTGGCACGCATGGACACCGCCGGCGCCCATATCCGCATCCAGCTGCGCAAGTTGGGCAACATTCCCAGCGACGAGCCGCTGGCGCAGATCCAGAACCAGGCTCCGGTGATGCGCGCCAACCTGTTCTTCCGCGAAGCGCTGGCGGATGGCCGTCAGCGGCGCGCCATGAACCTGCCGCTGCCGCTGTTCATCCCCGACCCGACCCTCAGGCTGCCCGACCACAACGCCCCGCCGCTACAGCCACCAGCGAGTCGCACCCGGGCCAAGCGTTCGGACCAGCGCCTGGAAGACGAACCTTTCCTGCCCAGCCTGCGCGTCTACCGCTACCGCAACCCGGCGCTGCAACTGGCCGAAGCGCGCGAGCAGGCCTCAAGAGGGCCAGCAACACCAGCGCCCGGCGAGGAGGCCGGGCGCTGAGGGCGAGCCGTCAGCCGCGCACGTCAGAACAGCCGATTGAGTCCGTTCTGCGCGGCAATACGATAGGCCTCGGCCATGGTGGGATAATTGAAGGTGGTATTGATGAAGTAGCGCAAGGTGTTGGCTTCGCCCTGCTGCTGCATGATCGCCTGACCGATGTGTACGATCTCGGAGGCCTGGTCACCGAAACAGTGAATCCCCAGGATCGCGAGGGTTTCGCGATGGAACAGGATCTTGAGCATACCGGCGGTGTCACCGGTGATCTGCGCCCGCGCGGTATCCTTGAAGAACGCCTGGGCCACTTCGTAGGGCACCTTGGCCTCGGTCAGCTCGCGCTCGGTCTTGCCCACCGAGCTGATCTCCGGAATGGTGTAGATCCCGGTGGGAATATCGTCGACGAAGCGGAAGTCGCCGCCCAGAAACTCGTCACTGGCGTTGCGCCCCTGATCGTAGGCGGCGCTGGCCAGGCTGGGCCAGCCGATCACATCGCCCACCGCATAGATGTGCGGGATCGCAGTGCGGTAGTGATCATCGACCTGCAGCTGGCCGCGGCCGTTGGGCTCGAGGCCGATCGTCTCCAGACCCAGCTCGTCGGTGTTGCCGGTACGCCCGTTGGCCCACAGGAAGGCATCGGCGCGCAGCCGCTTGCCCGACTCGAGATTGACCACCACCCCCGATTCGTCACCCTCGACGCTGCGATACTCCTCGTTGTGCCGGATCAACACACCGTTGTTGCGCAGCTCGTAGGAGAGCGCGTCGCTGATCTCGTCATCCAGGAACGACAGCAGCCGCTCACGGGTGTCGATCAGATCGACCTTGACCCCGAGCCCCGAGAAGATCGAGGCGTACTCGGAGCCGATCACCCCGGCCCCGTAGATGATCAGCGTGCGCGGCGTGTGCGACAGCCCGAGGACGGTATCCGAGCAGTAGATACGCGGATGGCGGAAATTGACGTCCGCCGGCCGATACGGGCGCGAACCGGTGGCGATCACGAACTGCCGCGCGCTCAGCTCCTCGACACCCTCGTGGTTGTCACGCACCACCACGGTGTTCTCATCGCGGAAGCGTGCGGTGCCGAAGAACAGGTCGATCCGGTTGCGCGAATAGAACTTGGTGCGCAGCTCGACCTGCTGGTCGATGGTGACCCGCGAGCGCTCGAGCACCTTGGGGAAAGAAAACCAGCGCGGCTCGCCGATATCGCGGAACATGCGGTTGGTGTTGAACTGCATGATCTGCTTGACCTGATGCCGCAGCGCCTTGGAGGGTATCGTGCCCCAGTGGGTGCAGTTCCCGCCTACCGACGACTGTCGCTCGACCACCGCGACCCGCTGGCCGTGCTTGGCCGCATTGATGGCGGCACTCTCCCCGGCGGGGCCCGAACCGATCACGACGACATCGTAGTTGTAGACTGCCATGGATTTCGCCTGCTCCTTGACTTGGCTAATTCTGAAGATGGTGGGCAAAAACGCCGGTGCGGTCGTCATCGCGACCGCACCGGACCGCCAGTCGGCGGGTATCGACTCTCGAGACGGCAACCGGGGCCACCATACGGCGGCCCGACTCAGCGCTTGATGGCGTCGTAACCGAGATCGGCGCCACGATTCTCGTCGCTGCGCCGACGTGCGCCCACCGCATTCTTGCGGCTCTCCTCCTCGCACACCTGGTCGTTGCCACCGCAGATGTCACAGCCGTTCTTCAATCCCAGGGTGTTGAGTCCCCCACAGGAGCCACTGATCGGCTTGCGCCCCACAATGACCCCGATCGCCATGCCGGCAACCAGCAGCAGCATGAGAGCGAAGGCCAGAATCCAGATCATCATGATTGCGTCTCCTCATCGGCGTCCGCGAGATAGGCCTGAAAGGCGTCGGATGCCCGCGTCTCGAACCCATCGGCCGTCTTGACCACCAGATAGACCGCGAGCTTTTCCCGCTGGGCCATCTGCATGCCCGCCTCGGGACCGAGCACGTCGATCGCCGTGGCCAGGGCGTCCGCGGTCATGCAGTCAGGGGCGATGACCGTCACCGACACCAGATGGTGCTTGATCGGCCGCCCGGTGCGCGGATCGATGGTATGTGAATAGCGCTCGCCGTCATCCTCGAAGTAGTTGCGGTAGTCCCCCGAGGTGGCGACGGCGGCAGCGTCGAGTTCAATGATACGCTGCACGCTGCGCTCGTACGAGATCGGTTTTTCCACCGCGATCCGCCACGGCTCACCGCCGGGCTTGTCACCATGGGTGCGGATCTCGCCGCCGACCTCGACCAGATAGCGCTCGACCCCGGCGGCCTCGAGCGCCCGGGCTGCCTGATCGACACCATAGCCCTTGGCGATCCCCGAGAGATCGACATAGACCGGTTTGGTCTTGGTCAGGGTATTGCCGTCGAGCTCGAGCGCGCGGTAATCCACCGACTTCAGGGCCTGGGCGATCTGGGCGTCATCCGGCACCCGATCGGGATGCTTGTCGGGGCCGAATCCCCACAGATTGACCGCATTGCCCACGGTGACATCGAAGGCGCCATGGGAGAGTTTGCCGATACGGATCGCCTCGCGAATCACCGCTGCGGTCTCCGGCGACAGCGTGAAGGGCTCACCCACCGGCGTGCGATTGAAGCGCGACAGCTCCGAGTCCGGCTTGTAGGTCGACATCAGCTGGTCGACCTGCTGCAGCGCCGCCTTGACCGAGTCCTCGATCTGCGCAAGCTGAGCGTCGTCGTAGTCACCGTAGAAGGTGATGTGGAAGCCGGTGCCGTAGATCGGCCCCTCGAGCCGATAGGACTGCGGTTCACGCTGGCAGCCGGCCAGCACCACGGCCATCGCCATGACCAACGACAGCAGGGCCAACCCCCGAAGGATTGGCCCTGCCATCTTGCGCGTGGGTCGCGGCGTCATCCGCCGAAGTCATCCAGCATGATGTTCTCCGGCTCGACCCCGAGATCGGTGAGCATCTTGATCACCGAGGCGTTCATCATCGGCGGCCCGCACATGTAGTACTCGCAATCCTCCGGCGCCGGATGGTCCTTGAGATAGTTCTCGTAGAGGACGTTGTGGATGAACCCGGTCGGGCCCTCCCAGTTGTCCTCCGGCTGCGGATCGGAAAGCGCCAGGTGCCAGTCGAAGTTGTCGAACTCCTCGGCCAGCTGGTCGTACTCTTCGTTGTAGAAGGTCTCGCGCCAGGAGCGTGCACCGTACCAGAACGACATCTTGCGCTTGGACTTGAGACGCTTGAGCTGGTCGAAGATATGGCTACGCATCGGTGCCATGCCGGCGCCACCACCGATGAATACCATTTCGGCGTCGGTATCCTTGGCGAAGAACTCGCCGAACGGCCCCATGACCGTGACCTTGTCACCCGCCTTGAGACTGAACACGTAGGTCGACATCAGCCCCGGCGGATGGCTCGACTTGGGCGGCGGTGTGGCGATACGGATGTTGAACTTGAGGATACCCTTCTCTTCCGGGTAGTTCGCCATCGAGTAGGCACGAATGATCTCCTCGTCATTCTTGTGCGAGATGTTGAACAGCCCGAACTTCTCCCAATCGCCGCGGTACTCCTGCTCGATATCGAAGTCGGAGAACTTGACGTCGTAGGGCGGTGCCACCAGCTGCACGTAGCCGCCGGCACGGAAAGCCACTTCCTCCCCCTCCGGCAGCTTCAGGTTGAGCTCCTTGATGAAGGTGGCGACGTTGGGGTTCTCGATGACCTCACACTCCCACTTCTTCACCCCGAAGACCTCGTCGGGCACGCGGATCTTCATGTCCTGCTTCACCGGCACCTGGCACGAGAGACGCCAACCCTCGTTCTTCTCGCGCATGGTGAAGTGCGACTCCTCGGTGGGCAGGATCGAACCGCCGCCCTCCTGGACCCGGCACTTGCACTGCGCGCAGGTGCCACCGCCGCCGCACGCCGACGACAGGAAGATGCCATTGGCGGCCAGCGTCTGCAGCAGCTTGCCGCCGGCCTGGGTGGTCACGGTGTTGTCGGGATCGCCATTGATCTCGATCGCCACGTCGCCGCTGCTCACCAGCCGCGAGCGCGCGGCCAGGATCACCGCAACCAGACCCAGCACGATCACGGTGAACATGACGACGCCGAGCACGATGATAGATGTATCGACCATGTCGGTTTCCTATTTGCCTAGATTGCGTTGGGCGTCAGAGCTGAATGCCGGAGAAGGACATGAAGCCCAGCGACATCAGACCGGCCGTGATGAAGGTGATGCCGAGACCCTGCAGGCTCGCCGGCACGTCACTGTACTTGAGCTTCTCACGGATACCCGCCAGGGCCATGATCGCCAGCGCCCAGCCAGCGCCGGCACCGGCACCGTAGATCACCGACTCGCCGAAGGTATAGTCGCGCTGCACCATGAACAGCGACGCACCCATGATGGCGCAGTTGACCGTGATCAGCGGCAGGAAGACACCCAGCGCGTTGTAGAGCGCCGGCACGAACTTGTCGAGGAACATCTCCAGGATCTGCACGATCGCCGCGATCACGCCGATGTAGCTCAGAAGCCCCAGGAAGCTGAGGTCGATCTTGTCGGCCCCGGGGATACCGGTCCAGCTCAGCGCGCCCGCCTTGAGCAGATAGTTGAGGATCAGGTTGTTCATCGGCACCGTGATGGTGAGCACCACCACGACCGCGATGCCCAGACCGATGGCCGAGGAGATCTTCTTCGACACGGCGAGGAAGGTACACATGCCGAGGAAGAAGGCCAGCGCCATGTTCTCGACGAAGACCGCCTTCACGAACAGGCTAACGTAGTGCTCAAACATTGGCGGTCTCCTTGATCTTGGCCTTGCTGTTGGCAACGATGCGGTATTCGGTCTTCTCGACCTGCTCCGGGTTGAACCAGCGCAGCACCCAGATGAACAGGCCGATGACGAAGAAAGCCGACGGCGGCAGCAACATCAGGCCGTTGGGAACGTACCAGCCGCCGTTCTGCACCGTCGGCAGCACGGTCATGCCGAACACGCTGCCCGAGCCCAGCAGTTCACGCACGAAACCCACGATCAGCAGGATCACGGCATAGCCGAGACCATTGCCGACCCCGTCCAGGAAGCTCATCACCGGGCCGTTCTGCATGGCGTAGGCCTCGGCACGCCCCATGACGATACAGTTGGTGATGATCAGACCGACGAACACCGACAGCTGCTTGGACATGTCGTAGGCGTAGGCACGCAGCACCTGGTCGACCACGATCACCAGCGAGGCGATGATCGTCATCTGCACGATGATGCGGATCGACGACGGGATATGGTTGCGGATCAGCGAGACGAACAGGTTCGAGAACGCGGTCACCGCGATCACCGCCAGCCCCATGACCAGCGACACGCTCATCGAGTTGGTCACCGCCAGCGCCGAACAGATCCCCAGCACCTGCAGCGCGATGGGGTTGTTCTTGAACACCGGCGAGAGGACGACGTCTCTTACGGAGTCTTTGGCCATGGTCACGCTCCTCCTTGGGAATCGTCATGGAACCGGGCGAGATAGGGCGCGAAGCCCTCGTCACTCAGCCAGAACCGCAACATGTTGGTGACGCCTCGACTGGTCAGCGAGGCACCCGACAGCGCATCGACCTGATACTCGCCGCTGGCGCCGCCTTTCACGAGATGAATCTTCGGATCCTGATAGTCGCCGTCGGCGTAGATCTTCTTGCCATCCCACTTGGCCTTCCAGCGCGGGTTGTCCACCTCGCCGCCGAGTCCGGGGGTCTCGGACTGATCATAGTAGGACAGCCCGACGATGGTATTGCCATCGCCGCGCACCGACAAGAAGCCCTCCATCAGGCCCCACAGCCCCTGGCCGCGGATCGGCAGCACGATCTGCTCGGGGTCGTCGGGATCGCCGACCAGATAGACCGTGGCGTAGTTCTCCTGACGCCCGATACCGGCCAGATCCTCCTGACCCGACAGGGTGCGAGAGGTCGCCGGGTCCTTGGCCGCTTCGAACTGGTCATAGGTCTCGGGATCGAGATTGTCGGCGTACTTGCCGTTCTTCAGATCGACGACACGCGGGGTGATCAGCTCGGCGTACTTCTTGTCGACGTTGTCACCCGGCTTGTAGAGCTCGGTCACCTGCAGGATGTTGGACTTGCGGTCCAGCTCCTGATTCTGCACCTGCTTGGGCTTGAGCACCACCGCAGCGGACGAGACCACCACGGAGCACACCACGCAGAGCGAAAATGCCACGATGAGCGTCTTCTTGATCGAGTTGTTGCTCGCCATCAGACAGCCTCCTTCTCGGCGGGCAGCACGGCAGCCAGGCGCTTGTGACGCCGCTTGACGTTGGCCTGCACGAAGATGTGATCAATGAGCGGCGCAAACAGGTTGGCGAACAGGATCGCCAGCATGATGCCCTCGGGGAACGCCGGGTTGACGACGCGGATGAGTACCGTCATCACGCCGATCAGGACACCGAAGATCAGCTTGCCAGGGTTGGTCATGGAGGCCGACACCGGGTCGGTGGCCATGAACACCATGCCGAAGGCGAAGCCCCCCAGCACCAGGTGCCAGTACCACGGCATCGCGAACATCGGATTGCTGTCGGAGCCGACGACGTTGAACAGCGCCGAGGTCAGGATCATGCCGAGCATGACACCGCCCATGATGCGCCAGGAAGCGATACGCGTCAGCAGCAGCACCGCCGCGCCGAGCAGGATCGCCAGGGTCGAGGTCTCGCCCATGGACCCCATGATGAAACCGAAGAAAGCGTCCAGCCAGCTGTACTGCTGGTGCAGGCCATCCATGCCGTTGAGCGCGGCGTTGGAGAGCGCGGTCGCGCCGGTGTAGCCATCGGCCGGCACCCACACGCTGTCGCCCGAGATCTGCGCCGGGTAGGCAAAATAGAGGAAGGCACGCCCGGTCAGCGCCGGGTTGAGGAAGTTCTTGCCGGTGCCGCCGAAGATCTCCTTGCCGATCACCACGCCGAAGCTGATGCCCAGCGCCACCTGCCACAGCGGAATGGTCGCCGGCAGGGTCAGCGCAAACAGCACGGAGGTGACGAAGAAGCCTTCGTTGACCTCATGGCCGCGCTTGATCGCGAACAGCACTTCCCAGAAGCCGCCGACCACGAAAGTGACGAAGTAGATCGGCAGGAAAAAAGTCGCCCCGAGCACGAAATTGGCCCAGATGCTGCCCGGATCGTGGCTACCGGCCAGTGCCAGGGTGATCGCCTCGCGCCAGCCGCCCATGGCCTGGAAGCCGCTGGCGATGGCGGTGTTGGCCTGATAGCCGGCGTTGTACATGCCGAAGAACATCGCCGGGAAGGTGCACAGCCACACCGTGATCATTATGCGCTTGAGGTCGATGCCGTCGCGCACGTGCGTCATGCTCTTGGTGACGCTGGGCGGCGAGTAGAAGATCGTGTCCACCGCCTCATACAGGGCGTAGAACTTCTCGTACTTCCCGCCCTTCTCGAAATGAGGCTCCAGCTTGTCGAGCGTGTTGCGAATACCCATCGTCAGGCCTCTTTCTCGATCATGGTCAGGTTGTCACGTGGACCCGGAACGAGACCGTACTCGTACGAGGTCGGGACATCAGGCAAGTTGCGAATCCTCATCTCCGTCAGGCCTCTTTCTCGATCATGGTCAGGTTGTCACGCAGGATCGGACCGTACTCGTACTTGCCCGGGCACACATAGGTGCACAGCGAGAGATCCTCCTCATCCAGCTCGAGACAGCCGAGCTGCATGGCCGTCTCGATGTCGCCGACGATCAGCGAGCGCAGCAACTGCGTGGGCAGGATGTCCAGCGGCATGACTTTCTCATAGGCGCCAATCGGCACCATGGCGCGCTCGGAGCCATTGGTCGAGGTGTTCGGCGCATAGTTGGGCAGCCCCAGGAACTGGGAGACATAGATGCCCATCACCGAATGGCGATTGCGCCCCGGCGAGAGCCAGCCCATGAAGGCACGCTTGTTGCCCTCCTCGAGCAGCGAGAACTGGTTGTGGAAGCGCCCCAGGAACTCGCGACTGCCCTCGCACTGACTGCCACCGAAGACCGACCCCGAGATCACGCGGGTATCTTCCGGCTTGACGATCTCGCCGTCGAGCAGCTCGCTGCTGCTGGCGCCGAGACGCGTACGCACCAGACGCGGATTGTTGGCCCGCGGGCCGCCGATCGCCACCACACGGCTGGTATCGAGCACGCCGTCGACGAACAGCTTGCCCACCGCGATCACGTCTTGGTAGCCGAGATGCCAGACCTGACGCTGCAGGCCGACCGGCGACAGATGATGAATGTGCGTCCCCACCAGACCGGCGGGATGCAGACCGTCGAAGCCCTCGGCCTGGATACCCTCGAGCTCGTCGCCCGGGAGCTGCGCCGAACCGCGGCGGCACACGAACACCTTGCCCGGGGTCAGGTGGCGTAGCGCCTGCAGACCGTGGCGGAACGCCTCGGCATCGGCATCGATCACCACCTTGGGGTCCGCCGCCAGCGGATGGGTGTCGATCGCGGTGACGAAGAGATCCGCAGGCACAGCATCGAGCTCCGGGGTGCGCGAGAACGGACGCGCACGCAGTGCCGTCCACAGCCCCGATTCGACCAGTTGCTCGACCACCTGCTCACGCGACAGGCTCGCCAGCGCGTCGGCGCCGTGGGCGGTGAAGCTCACGCTCTGCTCGTCTTCGTCGAGCTTGATCACCACCGACAGCAGACGCCGCTTCTCGCCGCGATGGATGGCCACCACCTCACCCGCGCCCGGGGCGGTGAAACGCACACCCGCCACCTTCTTGTCGGTGAACAGCAGCTGGCCCCGCTTGACGCGGTCGCCCTCGCGGACCTCCATGGTCGGCTTCATGCCGACGTAGTCGGTCCCGAGCAGCGCCACGTGACGCACGGCTCGTCCGGCGTCGATACGCTGCTCCGGCGCCCCCGCGATGGGGAGATCCAGGCCTCGTTTGACTTCGATCATAGTCTCGCCCAGTTATCGAATCTGATTGACGTAAGGAAAGAGTTTCGACGGACGCCGAGGCACCCCCGCTCGACCGCGGTAGCGCCGTGGAGTCAGGAGACAGCGTCACGGACTTCGAATGCTTTTCTTATCAGAAAGGGTGACTTCCATGACCCGTGCGCGGCACGGACCACGCCAAAAAACGCGCACCAGTATAATGAGAGAGGCCCCGAAAGACCACTCATCCAGCCCCTTCACTCCCCCCACAATAACGAAAAAGTCCCGACGGCGCCGGGACTTGTCTACGACCAAAGTCTAACTCATGCCGCGCCGGCGGCGGCCACCTCAGGGGGTGGCCGGCAGGTAGCGATGGCGCACGTTGGACATGTGCTGGAGGATGCGCACCACCTGACAGCTATAGCCGAACTCATTGTCGTACCAGACGTAGAGTACCGCATGCTTGTCGTTGGCGATGGTCGCCTTGGCATCGATCACCCCGGCATGGCGGTTGCCGACGAAGTCCGACGATACGACCTCGGGGGAGTCGACGTAGTCGATCTGCTTGTGCATCGGCGAGTGCAGCGCAGTCTGGCGCAGGTACTCGTTGAGCGCCTCGCGCTCGGTGCCCCGCTCCAGCGTCAGATTGAGAATCGCCATCGAGACGTTGGGGGTGGGCACGCGAATGGCGTTGCCGGTGAGCTTGCCGGAAAGCTCGGGCAGCGCCTTGGCCACCGCCTTGGCCGCGCCAGTCTCGGTCAACACCATGTTGAGCGGTGCACTGCGCCCGCGGCGATCGCCCTTGTGATAGTTGTCGATCAGGTTCTGGTCGTTGGTATAGGAGTGCACCGTCTCGACGTGGCCGTGGACGATGCCGAACTCGTCGTCCATCGCCTTGAGCACCGGCACGATGGCGTTGGTGGTACACGAGGCGGCCGAGACGATGCGGTCGTCGTCGCCGATCGTGGCGTGGTTGATACCGTGCACCACGTTCTTGAGATCGCCCTTGCCCGGTGCGGTCAGCAGCACCTTGGCCACGCCCTTGGCGGCCAGATGCTGGGACAGCCCTTCACGGTCGCGCCACTTGCCGGTGTTGTCGACGACGATGGCATGGTCGATGCCGTAGGCGGTGTAGTCGACCTCGGCCGGCGCGTCGGCATAGATGACCTGGATCACGTGACCGTTGGCGATCAGCGCCTGGCGCTCGCGGTCGACGTCGATCGAGCCCGAGAAAGGTCCGTGGACCGAGTCGCGGCGCAGCAGGCTGGCACGCTTCTCGAGATCGTCGCCGCTGCCGCGCACCACGATCGCCCGCAGTCGCAGCAGGTTGCCGCCGCCGGCCTTCTCGATCATGATCCGCGCCAGAATACGGCCGATACGGCCGAAGCCGTAGAGCACCACGTCCTGGGGTTCCCCACCCATGCCGCTGGCGTCGTGGCCACCGATGATGTCGGCCAGCTCACGCTCGAGGAAAGCGCGCACGTCGGACTCGCCGGCATGCTTGAACGCCACCGCCAGACGCCCGATGTCGATGTGCGCCGGCCCCAGGTCGAGCTCGGTCATCGCGCGCACCATGGGCAGCGTATCCGCCACCGTGAGCTCGGTACCCTCGACCTTGCGCACATAGCGATGGTTCTTGAGGATGCGCGTCACCGAGCGGTTGATCAGCGAGCGTCCGAACAGCGACGGGATCACGTTGTACTGGCGGTAGAGCTTGCCCAGCAGCGGAATCATCTCTTCCGCCTGCGCTTCGTTGTCCTGCCACTGTTGAAAAACGTGCTCGAGCTGTTGCTGACTCACGGCCGGGTCTCTCTTCTGTGTCATCGTCGTCGATCGCCGGGAAGGCGCTGACAGCGCCCCGGCTCGTCCAAAAACCCGAGCATTATCGGTAACCTACGAGACAAGCCGCAATCACTGCGTAGTCGCAAGCGTTGTAGTTTGACTACAGGCGACCGTGTCAGCGGCGGCCGCGTCCCGCTCACGCCCGCCCCCTGCTATCATGAAGGGCCATCGCGCGGCGGCCGTCGCCTAGCCCGGCCGTGCCACTGTCTTGTTCAATTCCGCTAGCGAAAGGTCCATGTCGCAATTCAGCCCTCTCTCGCCGCCACAACCCCAGGGCGTGCGTGAAACGATCTACTGCCAGCGCCCCCACGGCAGCGCGCTGGCGCTGACCCTGGCGCGCCTGGCCGACGACGCGCCGCTGCTGGTCATCACCCCCGACACGGCGGCGGCGCAGCGCCTGGAGAGCGCACTGCGCTTCTATGCCCGGGTGCCGGTGATGCCCTTCCCTGACTGGGAGACCCTGCCCTACGACAGTTTCTCGCCACACCAGGACATCGTCTCGGCCCGTCTGCGCACCCTGCGCGAGCTGCAGGAGGGTACCCGTGGCATCGTGCTGGTGCCGATCAACACCCTGATGCAGCGCCTGCCGCCGCGCGACTACGTGGCCGGCCGCGTACTGACGCTGACCACTGGCGAGCGGCTCGACCGCGAAGGCTTCCGCGAACGCCTGTCTCGCGCCGGCTACCGCGCGGTGGAGACGGTCTACGAGCCCGGCGAGTACGCCATGCGTGGAGCGCTGATCGATCTCTTTCCGATGGGGACCGATGCGCCGCTGCGCATCGACCTGTTCGACGACGAGATCGACACCCTGCGCCGTTTCGACCCCGACACCCAGCGCTCCCAGGAGAAGATCGAGCGGATCGAACTGCTGCCGGCCCACGAATACTCGCTGTCGCGCGCCGCGATCGCCTGCTTCCGCGAGGGCTTCGAGACGCTGTTCGACGTCGATCCGCGCCAGTGCCCGCTCTATGTCGACGCGCTCAAGGGCATCCCCTCGCCCGGCCTCGAGCAGTATCTGCCGCTGTTCTTCGAGGAGACCGCCACCCTGTTCGAGCATCTCGATGCCGGCACCCGGGTCGCGCTACTGCCCGAGGCGTACGCCGCCGCCGAGAGCCACTGGCGCGCGATCGAGAGCCGCTATGAGAATCTCGGCGTCGACCCCACCCGGCCGCTGCTGCCGCCGGCACGGGCCTTCGTCCCGGTGGCCGAGGTGTTCGCCGCGATCAAGCGCCACCCGCGGCTCGAGTTCATCGCCGAGACGGATAGCCGCCATGCCACTGACAGCGCCACCCAGACCCCGCCGGCGGTAGCGATCAATGCCCGCGCCCAGCAGCCGCTGGCCACCCTCGAACAGTTCCTGGCCAGCCACCAGGGCCTGCGCGTACTGTTCGTGGCCGAATCCCGCGGGCGGCGCGAGGCGCTGGAAGAGGCGCTCGCACCGCTCCACCTGAGCCTGCCCCACGTCGATGACTGGCACGCTTTCCTCGATGGCAGCATGCCCTACGCCATCGGCGAAGGCGGGCTCGACGAGGGCCTGTGGCTGGGCGACCCCGAGCTCGCGGTGATCACCGAGACCGAGCTCTACGGCGAGGTGGTGCGTCAGTCGCGGCGGCGCGCCAAGGCCACCGACGACAACGAGCTGGCGGTGCGCCACCTGTCTGAGCTGCGCCCCGGCTCGCCGGTGGTTCACCAGCACCACGGCGTGGGCCGCTACCTGGGCCTGGAGACACTCACCGCCGGCGGCCAGGCAGCCGAATTCCTGGCCCTGGAGTACGCCGGCGGGGCCAAGCTCTATGTGCCGGTGGACAACCTGCAACTGATCTCGCGCTACGCCGGTGCCAGCGACGAGCTCGCGCCGCTGCACAAACTCGGTTCCGACAGCTGGGACAAGGCCAAGCGCAAGGCCGCCGAGAAGGTGCGCGACACCGCCGCGGAGCTGCTCGACATCTACGCCCGACGCGAGGCCCGCGAGGGCTTCGCCAGCGATATGCCGGGGGATGAGTACGCACGCTTCGCCGCCAGCTTCCCGTTCGAGGAGACCCCGGATCAGCAGGCCGCGATCGAGGCGGTGATCCACGACATGACCGCCCCCAGGCCGATGGATCGCGTGGTGTGCGGCGATGTCGGCTTCGGCAAGACCGAGGTCGCCATGCGCGCGGCCTTCCTGGCGGTCAGCTCCGGGCGTCAGGTGGTGGTCCTGGTGCCCACCACCCTGCTTGCCCAGCAGCACTACGACAATTTCCGCGACCGCTTCGCCGACACCGCGGTACAGATCGAGATGCTCTCGCGCTTCACCGGCGGCAAGGGCGAGAGTGACGCCCTGACCCGCATCGCCGAGGGGCGTGCCGATATCGTCATCGGCACCCACAAGCTGCTGTCGAAATCGATCAAGCTGCCCAACCTGGGGCTGATGATCATCGACGAGGAGCACCGCTTCGGCGTGGCGCAGAAGGAGCGCTTGAAGCAGCTGCGGGCCGAGGTCGATATTCTCACCCTCACCGCCACACCTATCCCGCGAACCCTCAACATGGCGATGAACGGCATCCGCGATCTGTCGATCATCGCCACGCCGCCGGCGCGCCGACTCTCGGTCAAGACCTTCGTCCAGAACCGCAACGAAGCGGTGATCAAGGAGGCACTGCTGCGCGAGATCCTGCGCGGCGGTCAGGTCTACCTGCTGCACAACGAGGTGCGCACCATCGAGGCCAGCGCCGACAAGATCCGCGAACTGGTACCCGAAGCGCGGGTCGGCGTGGCCCACGGCCAGCTGCCCGAGCGTGCGCTGGAGCGGGTCATGTCGGATTTCTACCACAAGCGCTTCAATGTGCTGGTCTGCTCGACCATCATCGAGACCGGTATCGACGTCCCCAGCGCCAATACCATCATCATCGAGCGCGCCGACAAGTTCGGCCTGGCCCAGTTGCATCAGCTGCGCGGCCGGGTCGGGCGCAGCCACCACCAGGCCTACGCCTATCTGTTGACCCCCTCGCCCAAGGTGATGACCAAGGACGCGATCAAGCGTCTGGAAGCGATCGCCCAGAGCGACGATCTGGGGGCCGGCTTCACCCTGGCCAGCCACGACATGGAGATCCGCGGTGCCGGCGAGCTGCTCGGCGACGAGCAGAGCGGTCAGATGGAGACGGTCGGCTACAGCCTCTATATGCAGATGCTCGATCGCGCAGTGAAGGCGATCCGCGCCGGCAAGACGCCCAACATCGAGGCACCGCTGGACGATGGCACCGAGATCAGCCTCAATCTGCCGGCGCTGATCCCCGATGACTACCTGCCCGATATCCAGCAGCGCCTGATCATGTACAAGCGTATCTCCAGCGCCGCCGACGAAGGCGAACTCAAGGAGCTGCAGGTGGAGATGATCGACCGCTTCGGCCTGCTGCCGGCACCGCTGAAGACGCTGTTCCGCCAGACCCGACTGCGCCAGCGCGCCGAACGCCTGGGTATCGCGCGGCTCGAGGCCGGACCAGAGCGTGGCCGGGTGATCTTCGGAGCCGACCCGCAGGTCGACCCGATGACGCTGGTCGAGCTGATCCAGCGCCACCCGGATCAGTACCGGCTGGATGGCGCCGACACTCTGCGCTTCAACGCCGAGATGGAGCAGGAGGAGGCGCGTCTGGCCCGGGTCGATGCCCTGCTCGATATCCTGAATCGCAAGGCCAAGGCGGCCTGAGATCGCTGAGATCGGATTGACGCCCGAGCGCCCCGCCGACGACGGAGAGCTCGGGCGGTCTCAGCCTCAGTCGGCGCGCTGCAACCGAATCAGGGTGATCTCGGCGGGCGCACCGAAACGCATCGGCGGGCCCCAGTAGCCGGTGCCGCGGCTGGTGTAGACCCACATCCGCCCTTCACGACCGAGCCCGGCCAGGAAGCGGTTGGCGCGCCGCGCCGCCAGGCTCCAGGGCCACAGCTGGCCACCATGGGTGTGGCCCGAGAGCTGCAGGTCGAAGCCGGCGCGGGCTGCCGCCGGCGCCGAATTGGGCTGGTGCGCCAGCAGCACCCGCGGTACCGCCTCGGGCAGGCCGGCGGCGGCGCGCTGCGGGTCGCTGCGGTGCGCCTCAAGGTAGTGACCGGCGGTGAGATCGGTGATCCCGGCGACCGCCAGCTGCGCGCCCTCGTGGGTGATCAGGGTGGCAGCATTGACCAGCACCTTCAGCCCCAACTGCTCGAAGGCCCGGGTCCAGGCCGCCGCCTCGCTGTAGTACTCGTGATTGCCAGTGACACAGAAGACCCCATGCCGCGCCGCGAGTCCGCGCAGCGGCTCCAGCTCCGGGGCCAGCTCGTCGACCCGTCCATCGGTCAGGTCGCCGGTGATCGCCACCAGATCCGGCCCCAGGGCATTGGCTCGGGCCACATAGCGAGCCAGCTGGCGACGCTTGATGGTCGGGCCGACGTGGAGATCGCTCAACTGGACGATACGGAAATCGACCAGCGCCGACGGCAACCCCGCCAGCGGCACCCTCACCTCGACCACCCGCGGCACCCGGCGCGCCTGCCACAGCGCGTACAGGCTCAGCCCCAGGGTCGCCACCACCACGCCCCACGCGCTTGCCTCGCGCCAGGCCCCGAACGCCAGCGGCATCAGCAAGAGCACCAGCAGCAGCAGATCCCGCGCCAGGGTCAGCACCAGCAGGAACGAGAAGGCACCGGTCATCAGCGAGATCGGCCAGGCGAACCAGCGCCCGTTGAGCCAGCTCACCCGCAGCACCCAGGACAGTGTCAGCGCACTCAACGCCAGATAGCCCCATGCCAGGGCCGCGCCCGGCAGCGCAAGATCGAGGTCCGGCAGCAGCCGCCAGCCGATGTAGACGTGCAGCAGCACGAGCCAGAAGCGCAGACGCATGACGAAGCGAGAGTGGCGCAAGAGCGAAAATTCCTTCTACTTCAGTGGTGGTGTGGTTAGCCGCAGGGGCGCGCTTTCGCTATCCTTGCCCCCTTGCGCGGACGCCGTCGCGACCGCCATGAGCCAGGAGCCGATGTTCGCATGATCTACGCCAAGGGTCTCTCCCGCGTCCCCCTACGCAACGCCGCCTTCGTCGCCACTCTCGCGCTGTTCGGCGTATCGCTGATCGGCCTGGCATTCTCGCCGCAGTGGCTGTGGGGCGTGGTGATCTTCGGCGCCCTGGCGCTGCTGGGAGTGTATGACGTGCGTCAGCGGCGGCGTACGATCAGCCGCAACTATCCCATCCTGGCCCACTTCCGCTACATGCTGGAGTCAATCGGCCCGGAGATCCGCCAGTACTTCATCCAGTCCGATCTCGACGAGCGCCCCTTCTCGCGCGAGCAGCGTGCGGTGATCTACCAGCGTGCCAAGAACGCAAGCGACAAGAAGCCCTTCGGCTCGCTGCTCGACATGTATAGCCCGGGACACGAGTGGGTCAACCATTCGCTGCGCCCCACCCACATCACGGACCACGACTTTCGCGTCAGCGTCGGCGGCAGCCTGTGCCTTCAGCCCTACGCCGCCAGCGTATTCAACATCTCGGCAATGAGCTTCGGCTCGCTCTCGGCCAACGCCATCGAGGCGCTCAACGCCGGCGCGCGCAAGGGCGGCTTCTACCACGACACCGGCGAGGGTTCGATCTCGCGCTATCACCGTATCCACGGCGGTGACCTGGTGTGGGAAGTCGCCTCGGGCTACTTCGGCTGCCGCCGGGAAGATGGCAGCTTCAATCCCGAGCGCTTCGCCGCCAACGCCCGTGAGCCGCAGGTCAAGATGATCGAGATCAAGCTCTCCCAGGGGGCCAAGCCCGGCCACGGCGGCATCCTGCCGGCGGCCAAGGTGACCGCGGAGATCGCCGAGGCGCGCGAAGTGCCCATGGGCCAGGACGTGGTCTCGCCGGCCGCCCACAGCGCCTTCTCGACCCCGCTGGAACTGATGGCGTTCATCGGTCAGCTGCGCGAACTCAGCGGTGGCAAGCCGGTGGGCTTCAAGCTCGCCATCGGCCACCCCTGGGAGTGGTTCGCGATCGTCAAGGCGATGCTGGAGACCGGCCAGCGCCCCGACTTCATCGTCGTCGACGGTGGCGAGGGTGGCACCGGTGCGGCGCCGCTGGAGTTCATCAACCGTCTCGGCGTACCCATGAGCGAAGCGCTGATGCTGGTCCACAACACCCTGGTCGGTGTCGGTCTGCGCGACGAAATCCGCATCGGCGCCGCCGGCAAGATCACCTCGGCCTTCGATATCGCGCGCACCCTGGCGCTGGGCGCGGACTGGTGCAATTCAGCCCGCGGCTTCATGTTCTCGCTGGGCTGCATCCAGGCACTCAACTGCCACTCGGACAAGTGCCCCAGCGGCGTGGCGACCCAGGACCCACGCCGCGGTGGCCATCTGGATGTGGCCGACAAGCAGGAGCGGGTCTACCACTTCCATCGCAACACCCTCGCCGCCCTGGCCGAAATGCTCGGCGCCGCGGGCCTGCAACACCCCAGCGAACTGGGGCCGGAACACATCATTCGCCGGGTCTCCAGCGATGAGATCCAGTCCTACGACCGCCTGTTCAGCTTCCTCGCACCGGGCGAACTGATCAGCGGCGAGAGCGAGCACACGGTATTCAAGCAGTACTGGCATCTGGCCCGGGCCGACTCCTTCGCGCCGCCGCCGGCGGTGGCCGAACTACGCGCCACCAAACTGCGCTAGGAAACTGTACCGACCGCTGGCCCGCGACGACCGGTCGCGGCAGATCCGCGACACGGCGACGCCTCATCGAGGCGCGCCACGCGCTATACTGCGCGCCCACGCCTGTCACCACCCACGTTAGGAGTCTTCATGTCGACGGCCAATATCGCCTGGATCATCTCGACGCTGGCGATGACCATCGCTTTCGCCACCTTCTTCGTCTTCAGCGCCACGCGCAAACGCGGCCTGCTGGCCGTGGCGCTGGTCTCGGCAGCGGTCGCGTTCTTTGCCGGCCTGACCGCCGGACTGCTGCAGTAGGCGGAAACGGCGGCCGTCCGCGGCCCCCTGACAGGGCCGCGCCGACGCGGCGGAAGGGTTCAGCGTCCCGCGGGGACGCCTCATGCAGACAGGATCAGGCAGGGATGGCCGGTGGAGTAGCGCGACCGGCACTCAGTGGAACGTCGCCGGCGCCTGCGGCGCCTCCTCCTCTTCGCCATCCCACAGATGGGTCCGGGTGATGGCATGGTCGAGCATCTCCCGCGCCACGTCGAAACGGCTGCGGCGCAGCAGCTCCAGCGCCTCGTCGGAGAAACGAATGCTCACCAGCGGTTCGCCGCTCGCCTCCGCCGGTCGCAGCACCACCTCGCCGTCGGCGAGTTCGACGATTTCCAGAATGGCGGTATCAGACACGGTCTCTCTCCTGTCACGGCGATAACGACTGCTCTTATGAAGCATGCGGAAACGGCGCCGTCCCCGGATCCGCGTCCGGAGACGGCGCTCAATAAAAAACGACCAGGGTATGAGCCCCGGTCGTCAGTCAGTGAATAAGGCTATCATGTCGGCCCAGGGCCGTCACCACTCCTGGCTGCCCTGGCGCAGGCTCGGCAACAGCGCCTTGAACTCCTCGAGGCACCAGCACAGCTCGTCGCCCAGCGGCGTCGCTCCGGCACGGGTGATCAGCCCCGGCGACCCACCCCGTCGCGCCGCGCCCTCGTCACTCTGCAGCGCGACGAGACGCGCCAGCAGCAGTGCCAACCAGCTCTCCGGCCGCGCCGCCAGGGTCTCGAGCCAGACCAGCTCGGCGATCTCGCCACGCGCCGCCGCGTCGCCGCCGGCCTGAGGCTGGCCCGCGGCGTCAAGCCACGTGCGCCAGTCCGGTGCTCCGCCCGGGGCATGTGTGGTCACCTCGCGCAGCAGTGCCTCGAAGGCCAGCCCGAGCTGGCCCAGCGCGCCCTCCTCCAGCGCCATGCGCCGCGCCGGCGCGTGCTCGTCGTCACCCGCCGGCAGGGCCAGCAGCAGCTCGGCCTGATAGAGCAGCTGATTGGTGCGGGCGACGGCACTCACTTGCGCTTGTCCTCAACCTGCCAGCGCCCGTCTTCGAAGATCGCGCGCCAACCGGTCGCCTTGCCATCCTCGTCGGTCATCACGTACTGGCTCTTGGTCTTGCGCGAGAAGCGGATCTGCGCCGGACGCCCCTCCGGGTCCTCGCTCGGTGCCTCGAGCAGGAAGTGATACTTGTCAGGCAGCGCTTCGGCGTGCGCCTTGAGCTCCTTGACCAGCGGCGCGCGAGTCTCGCGATTCTTGGGGAACTGACTCGCGGCCAGGAACAACCCACTGGCTCCGTCGCGCAGCACGTAGTGGTCGTCGACCTTCTGGCAGGCGAGCTCGGGCATCGGGATCGGGTCCATCTTGGGCGGCGCCACCTCGCCACTCTTGAGCAGCTTGCGGGTGTTGCCGCAGGCCTCATTGGTGCAGGCGAAGTACTTGCCGAAGCGGCCGCTCTTGAGCTGCATCTCCGAGCCGCACTTGTCGCACTCGATCACCGGACCGTCGTAGCCCTTGATGCGGAAGCGGCCCTGTTCGATCTCGTAGTAGCCGTCGTCGTCGTTGCTGATGTAGAGCTTGCGCCCCTCGTCGATGAGGTAGCTGTCCATCGCCGTGCCGGTGTTGGGGTTGCGGCGCTTGGCACGCAGCGCATCGGTTTCCGCCGACTCGTCGGCATCTTCCGGCACCGCCTCTTCACCGGGGATCAGATCGATGGTGGTCTTGCAGCGCTCCTTGGGCGGCAGATTGTAGCCGGAACAGCCGAGGAAGACCCCGGTGGAGGCGATACGAATCTGCATCTTACGGCCGCAGGTGGGACAGTCGATATCGGTCCCGATCGGCTCGTTGGGACGCATGCCGTCATCGCCCTCGGCGTGGTCGAGCTTGCGCTTGAAGTCGGCGTAAAAGGCATCGAGCAGCTTCTGCCAGTTCTCGTGCCCCTCGGCGACCTCGTCGAGCCGATCCTCCATACGCGCGGTGAAGCCGTAGTCGAGCAGGTCGTTGAACGACTCGACCAGACGATCGGTGACGATCTCGCCGAGCTTCTCGGCGTAGAAGCGGCGGCTGTCGAGCTTGACGTAGCCTCGATCCTGGATGGTCGAGATGATCGCGGCGTAGGTCGAGGGGCGGCCGATCCCGCGCTTCTCCAGCTCCTTGACCAGGCTCGCCTCGGTATAGCGCGCCGGCGGCTTGGTGAAGTGCTGCTGCGGGTCGAGCTGGACCACCTCGAGGCGGTCGCCCTTGTCGACGTCGGGCAGCTGGGTGGCGTCGTCCTTCTTCGCCATCGGCTTCATCACCCGGGTGTAGCCGTCGAACTTGAGCACCCGGCCGCGCGCCTTGAGCTCGAAGCCGTCACTCTCGATGGTCAGGGTGGTGGCCAGGTACTCCGCCGGCACCATCTGGCAGGCCACGAACTGGCGCCAGATCAGCTCGTAGAGACGCTGCGCATCACGCTCCACCGGCATGTCGTCGGCGCGCTGTTTGACGTTGGAGGGGCGAATCGCCTCGTGCGCTTCCTGGGCGTTCTGCTTGCTCGAATAGCGGATGGCCTCCTCGGGCAGGTAGCGCTCGCCGTACTCGTTCTGGATGTAGTCACGCGCACTCGCCACCGCATCCTGGGACAGGTTGGTGGAGTCGGTACGCATGTAGGTGATGTAGCCCGCCTCGTAGAGCCGCTGCGCCAGGGTCATGGTCTTCTTCACCGAGAAGCCCAGACGCCCGCTGGCAGCCTGCTGCAGGGTCGAGGTGATGAAGGGCGCATTGGGCTTGGAACGGGTCGGCCGGGTCTCGCGCTCGGTGACCGTGAAGGCATCGCGTCTCAGCGGCGCGATACGCTCGATGGTCTCGCGCTCGGAGGTGGGGCGGAAGGTCTCGCCCTTCTCGCGCACCACCTCGAAGCGCACCGCCTCACCGTCGGCGGTGGCCGTGTCGAGGTGGACATCCCAGAACTCCTCCGGCACGAAAGCGCGGATCTCGCGCTCGCGGTCGACGATCAGACGCACCGCCACCGACTGCACACGACCGGCGGAGAGCCCCCGGGCGACCTTGCTCCAGAGCAGTGGCGAGACCATGAAACCGACCACGCGATCGAGGAAGCGACGCGTCTGCTGGGCTTCGACCCGGGCCACGTTGAGATTGCCGGGGTGCTTGAAGGCTTCCTGAATGGCATTCTTGGTGATCTCGTTGAACACCACCCGCTTGTAGCGCTGGTCGTCGCCGCCGATGGTCTCCTTCAGGTGCCAGGCGATCGCCTCCCCTTCGCGGTCCAAATCGGTCGCGAGATAGATGGTGTCGCTCTTGTCGGCCAGCCTCTTGAGCTCCTCGACCACCTTCTCCTTGCCCGGCAGCACTTCGTAGTTGGCGCGCCAGCCGTGCTCGGGGTCGATGCCCATGCGCCGCACCAGCTGATCCCACTGTTTCTGCTTCTTGTACTCGGCCTTCTCGTCCGGCGACATCTTGCGCGTCGCGGCAGCCTGACGCGCGCGCTCCTTGGGATCGCTGGCCTGCTTGGACGAGCCACTGGTCGGCAGATCACGAATATGCCCGACGCTCGACTTCACGACGAAGTCGTTGCCGAGATACTTGTTGATGGTCTTGGCTTTGGCCGGAGACTCGACGATAACCAGTGACTTGCCCATAGCGCTCCTGCTTCTTCTATATATAGCGGCGGCTCCGGTCGACGCGTGCTCGAGATGGCGCGGGTCGAGGGGGAGGCGGCCGGAAAATCCGCCTACCCTACCCTAGCGCTCCGCACGGCGCCAGCCGTAGCTTGACTTTCACGACGAGGCGTTGGCCGCCGCCGGGAACCGCGTTATTGGGCTGCCGATGCCGAATTCCAAGCACCAGTCCAGCGATGTGTCACCGCCGCATCCAGGCGCTTTCGAGTGCGCGGCACGCTGGCGGTATCTGTGAATACCCTAGCCGGAATCTGTCCGCACGCCAGGATTTGCCGCCGAGGCCTTGAGCCCGAGTATCGGGTGGCACGGTTCTGCTTGCGTGTCGCTCGACGCGCTGGCGCGTTACACTCGGGTCGAGACGGCGCGCCGCCGGAGGCAGCCGGCCGCCATCGTCTCGGACAAGGCGCAGCCGATGTTGTAAAATAACCACCTGTCATCGCACCCGCCGCCGCACGTCGACGCGGGACGCACCACCCAGTCGCCAGGAGATTCTCCATGCAGCACGCCTTTCACGGCCCGATTCGCCGCACCAAGATCGTCGCTACGCTAGGTCCCGCCACGGACCGCGAAGGCGTGTTGGATGCCCTGATCGAAGCGGGCGTCGATGTGGTTCGCCTGAATTTCTCCCACGGCAATCCGGAAGATCACCGCCGGCGCCTCAAGGCGGTGCGCGAGTCCGCCGAACGCCAGGGCCGTGCGGTTGCCGCCCTCGGTGATCTGCAGGGACCGAAGATCCGTATCGCACGCTTCCAGGCCGAGGGCGGGGTCAAGCTGGAGAAGGGCCAGTCGTTCGTGATCGACGTCTCGCTGGGACGTGACGAGGGCACCAGCGAGCGCGTGGGCTGCGACTACAAGGAGCTGGCCGATGACGTCGACGCCGGTGACGTGCTGCTGCTCGACGATGGCCGCCTGGTGCTGGAGGTGGAGCGCCTTCAGGGCAGCGAGATCATCACCAAGGTGAAGGTGGGTGGCAAGCTGACCAACAACAAGGGCATCAACAAGCAGGGTGGCGGCCTCTCCGCCGCAGCGCTGACCGAAAAGGACAAGGAAGACCTGAAGACCGCCATCGACATCGGCGTCGACTATCTGGCGGTCTCCTTCCCGCGTAGCGGGGCCGACATGCAGTACGCCCGCGAGCTGCTCGGCGAGGCGGGACAGGAGATCGGCCTGGTGGCCAAGATCGAGCGCGCCGAGGCGGTCGCCGATCCGGAAACGCTGGATGACATCATCCGCGCCTCGGAGGCAGTGATGGTGGCCCGCGGCGATCTCGGCGTCGAGATCGGCGATGCCCAGCTGATCGGCGTGCAGAAGCGCATCATCGGCCGCGCTCGCTCGCTCAACAAGGTGGTGATCACCGCCACCCAGATGATGGAGTCGATGATCGACTCGCCGCTGCCGACCCGCGCCGAAGTGTTCGACGTCGCCAACGCGGTGCTCGACGGCACCGACGCGGTGATGCTCTCCGCCGAGACCGCCGCCGGTGACTATCCGGTCGAGACCATCCGCGCCATGGATCGGCTGTGCCTGGGTGCCGAGCGCGAGCGCAGCGCCCAGGAGTCCAAGCACCGCATCCACGAGGGCTTCTCGCGCATCGACGAGACCGTGGCACTGTCGGCGATGTACGCCGCCAACCACCTCTCCGGTGTGGTCGCCATTGCCTGTCTCACCGCCACCGGCTACACCCCGCTGATCGCCTCGCGCATCCGCTCGGGACTGCCGATCGTGGCCCTGGCCGAGACCCCGGCCGTCCAGCGACGCATGGCGCTCTATCGCGGCGTGGTATCGCTGGTGTTCGACAGCTCGCGCTTCCCGCTGACCGAGATCAACGCCGGTGCCATCGACGAGCTGGTCGGGCGCGGTCTGGCGGCCAAGGGCGATCACGTGATCCTCACCCGCGGCGACCACATGAACGCCCATGGCGGCACCAACACCATGAAGATCATTCAGGTCGAGGCCTGAGCCCCACCAGTTGGGCGGCGCGCCAGGCGCCGCCTGGCGATGTGCTGCGGGCCGCTGGTGGCGACGCAGCCAGGCCGAGCGAAAGACAAGACGGCGCNNCGTCTTGTCTTGGGCTTCCCGGGTCGGCGGCGGAGACCGCCGCCACCACTCACTCGATCTCGACCAGCACCTCGCCCGGGGTGACGCGGTCTCCCTTGGCCACGTGGACCGCCTTGACCGTGCCCTGGATGCGCGACTGCACCTCGGTCTCCATCTTCATCGCCTCGGTGATCAGTACCGCCTGACCGGCCTCGACGCTATCGCCCTCGGCCACCAGCACGTCGACGATATTGCCCGGCATCGAGGTGGTGACGTGTCCCGGCGCACTGGCCTTGGCGCGTCCGGCGCTCTTGCCCTCCTGCACGAACTCGTTCTTGGCCTCGAACACCACCTCTTCGGGCATGCCGTCCAGCGTCAGGTAGACGCGCCGCTTGCTGCCGCTGCCGCTGCCCACGCCAGTGATCTGCACCTCGTAGGATTCGCCGTGGACGTCGATCACGAACTCGGTCGGCACCCCCTCGGAGACCGGGCGCTCGCCGCCGCCACTGCTGGGCGCGGGGATCGCCTCCGGCACCAGCGTGCCGTCACGCCGGCCCTTGAGGAAATCACGTCCCAGGTCCGGGAACATGGCGAAGGTGAGCACATCCTCTTCGCTCTCGGCGAGCTCGCCGATCTCCGTCTCCAGGCGCGCCATCTCCGGCTGCAGCTGGTCGGCGGGCCGCCCCTCGTCGACCGGCTCGCTGCCGATCGCCTTGCGCCGCACCTCCTCGTCGACCGCCGCCGGCGGCTGGCCGTACCCCCCCAGCAGGTAGCGCTTCACTTCGTTGGTGATCGACTTGTAGCGTTCGCCGGTGAGCACGTTCATCGCGGCCTGGGTACCGACGATCTGCGAGGTCGGGGTGACCAGCGGCGGATAGCCGAGATCGGCGCGTACCCGCGGGATCTCGTCGAACACGTCCATGATGCGGCCAAGCGCGTTCTGCTCCTTCATCTGGTTGGCCAGGTTGGACATCATCCCGCCGGGCACCTGCCAGATCTGCACGCTGACATCTTCACGGGTGTACTCGCTCTCGAAGGCCGCATACTTCTTGCGCACCTCGCGGAAGTAGTCGCCGATCTCCTTGAGCGCCACCAGATCGAGACCGGTGTCATAGGGCGTGCCCTGGAAGGCCGCGACCATCGCCTCGGTCGAGGGATGGCTGGTGCCATTGGCGAAAGCCGAGTTGCAGGTGTCGATATGCCGACAGCCCGCTTCCACCGCCTTCAGTTGGCACAGCGAGGCGAGCCCGGCGGTGGCGTGCGCGTGCAGATGCACCGGCACCTCCACTGCCTCGACCAGCCCAGCCACCAGTTCGCTGGTGGCATAGGGGGTGAGCAGCCCCGCCATGTCCTTGATCGCGATCGAGTCGGCGCCCATGTCGACCAGGCGCCGGGCCTGCTCCAGATAGGTCTCCAGGGTATGCACCGGGCTCACGGTGTAGCAGATCGTGCCCTGGGCATGCTTGCCGCTCGCCTTGACCGCCTTCATGGCGGTCTCCAGATTGCGCAGATCGTTGAGCGCATCGAACACCCGGAAGATGTCGACGCCGTTGTCGGCGGCGCGGGCCACGAAACGCTCGACCACGTCATCGGCATAGTGGCGGTAGCCGAGCAGGTTCTGGCCGCGCAGCAGCATCTGCAGCGGGGTATTGGGCAGCGCCTCGCGCAGCGAGGTCAGGCGCTCCCAAGGATCCTCCTTGAGGAAGCGCACGCAGGCGTCGAAGGTCGCCCCGCCCCATACCTCCAGCGCGTGGAAACCGATGGCATCGAGCTTGGCGCAGATCGGCAGCATGTCCTCGGTGCGCATGCGCGTGGCAATCAGCGACTGGTGGCCGTCGCGGAGCACGACATCACTGATCTTGACCGGCGTCGTCTTGGCGTTGTTCATCGTTTCTCTCCTCATGACTGTCGGCACGGCGCCTCAAAGGCCGGCATGCGCGGCGATCGCGGCGGCGATCGCCAGCGCCACCTCTTCCGGGTTGCGTTTGACGGAGTAGTTGAGCAGCTCCGGGTGCGCCGGCACGAAGCCGGTATCGAAGTGGCCGGCGCGGAAATCGGGATGGCGCAGGATCTCCTGATAATAGGGAGTGGTCGTCTTGACCCCCTGCAGACGCATGTCGTTGAGCGCGCGGATACCGCGATCGAGCGTCTCCTCCCAGGTCATGCCCCAGACGATCAGCTTGAGGCACATCGAGTCGAAATAGGGTGGAATGGTGTAGCCGGTATAGATCGCGGTGTCGGTGCGCACCCCCGGCCCCCCGGGGGCGTAGTAGCGGGTGATGCGGCCGAAGCTGGGCAGGAAGTCGTTCTTGGGGTCCTCGGCGTTGATCCGGAACTGGATCGCATAGCCGTGGTGGACCACATCCGCCTGGCGGAAGGCGAGACGCTCACCCGCGGCCACGCGCAGCTGCTCGCGCACGATGTCGATCCCGGTGATCGCCTCGGTGATGGTGTGCTCGACCTGGACCCGGGTATTCATCTCCATGAAGTAGACCTCGTTGTCCTTGACGAGGAACTCCACGGTGCCGGCATTCTCGTACCCCACCGCCTCCGCCGCACGCACCGCCATCTTGCCCACGTAGCTGCGCAGCTCCGGGGTGAGCTGCGGACTGGGCGCGATCTCGATCAGTTTCTGGTTACGACGCTGGATCGAGCAGTCGCGCTCGAACAGGTGGATCACGTTACCGTGGGCATCGGCGAGAATCTGCACTTCGATATGGTGCGGATCGACGACGCACTTCTCCATGAACACTTCGGCGCTGCCGAAGGCCTTGGTCGCCTCCGAGATCACCCGCTCCCACGCCTGCTTCAGCTGGCTCTCGTCGTCGCAGCGGCGAATGCCGCGACCACCGCCGCCGGAAGTCGCCTTGAGCATGACCGGGTAGCCGATCTCGGCGGCCACCTCCAGCGCCGCGTCGCGATCGGGCAGATTGCCCGCCGACCCCGGGGTCACCGGGACCCCCGCCTCGCGCATCGCCGCACGCGCAGCGGTCTTGTCCCCCATACGCGCGATGACCTCGGCGCTGGGGCCAACAAAGGTAATCCCCGCCTGGGTGCAGATGCGCGCAAAGTCGGCACTCTCGGAGAGAAAGCCATAGCCGGGATGAATCGCGTCACAGCCGGTTTCGCGGGCCAGGTTGACCAGACGATGGGCGTCGAGATAGCCGGCCAGCGGCTCCTCGCCGACGAAGTGCGACTCGTCGGCCCCCTTGACGTGAAGCGAAAAACGGTCCGGTTCGGTATAGATCGCCACCGAACGGATGCCCATCTCGGCGCAGGCTCGTACAATACGCACGGCGATCTCGCCGCGGTTGGCAATTAGCAGCTTCTTGAACACCGTCTGCCCTCCGGGTTGCGCGTCGTTGTTATCGGCTTCGTTATCGGCTTTCTACGCTAGCCACCCGCGAGCCAATAGAAAAATTGATATTTCTTTGCCGACCTATAAGCTAGACCTTATACCTGACCGCGAGGACGTTCATCATGTCGCGCCCCAACCTGCTCAATCGCCTGACATTCCGGCAGCTCCAGGTGTTTCAGGCCGTGCATCGGCAGCAGTCCTACTCGCGGGCCGCCGAGCAGCTGGGTCTGACTCAGCCCGCGGTGAGCGCGCAGATTCGTCAACTCGAGCAGGCGCTGGGCCAGCCACTGTTCAAGTACGCCGGCAAGACGCTGCACGTGCTGCCGGCGGCGGATGCACTCTCGGCCTCGGTGCAGTCGATCTTCGGTCAGGTGTCGAGTCTGCAGATGGAGCTGTCGGAACTGGCGGGAACGATTCGCGGGGAGCTCAATCTGGCAGCGGTCTCCACCGCGCAGTACGTGGTGCCGCACATCCTGGCGCGCTTTCGCGCGCGCTATCCGGAGGTGCAGGTGCGGCTGCGGGTGTGCAATCGGGTGCAGGCGTTGGAGCGACTCGCCGAACGGCGCGACGATCTGGTGATCATGGGGATGGTGCCGGATGACCCGAACCTGGTGTTCATGCCGATTCTGGACAACGAACTGATCCCGGTGGTGTGGCCGGGGCATCCGCTGGTGACCGCCGAACGGCCGACGCTGGAGGATTTCGCGCGCCACTATATCCTGATGCGCGAACCGGGATCAGGCGCGCGCACGGCGTTCGAGGATTTCGCCGCCCGCGAGCGCATCTCGCTGCATCACACCATCGAGCTGGGGACCAACGAGGCGATCAAGCAGGGGGTGATGGCGCACCTCGGGGTGGCGGTGCTGCCGCGCCTGTCGGTACAGCTCGAGCTCGCCTCGAACCTGCTCGCCAGCCCTACCCTGCCGGGCTTCCCGCTACGCCGCTCATGGTGCACCGTCTACCCCAAGGATCGCTATCCCACACCGGTGACGGAGCTGTTTTTGCGTTTCGTGCGCGAACTGCTGCCGGAGCTCAATGCCCACTTCCGCGCCCCGATGACGCCGATCGACACCCCGACCCTGGTGTGTCTGCCCAGCGCCGACGCCTGAACGGCGTAGGCTCGGCCCGAAAGAAAGGCCTGGGGGCGATCTGAACGGCGCCAGGTCAGTCTTGGCGGGCGCCGCACCATAACCACTCAACGAGATCGAAAGATCGCCCCCGGCGCGGCCTCAGGCGTCGCCCCGGGCCATCTGCACGCGCAGCACGTGCAGCGACACCAACTCCTCGGCGAGTGCCGCCATCAGGCGCAGGCGATCCATGTCGCCTTCGTCGAAGGCACGCGGCAGCGTGCCGATCAGGCACAGCGTACCGATGCACGCCCCCGATTCGACGAACAGGGGATAGCCGGCATAGAAGCGGATGAACGGTGCGCCGAGCACCAGCGGGTTGTCGGCGAAGCGCGCATCCTTCAGCGCGTTGTGGATCACCAGCGGCACACCATCGGCCACCACGTGCCCACAGAAGGAGATACGGCGCGGCGTCTCGCACACGCTCAGACCCTGACGCGACTTGAACCACTGCCGATCCTCGTCGACCAGGGTGATCATCGACATCGGCACGTCGAAGATGCGCGTAGCCAGTTCGGTCAGGCGGTCGAAGCCGTTGTCGGCCTGGGTGTCCAGCAGCTCGAGCTTGTGCAGCGAGGCCAGGCGCGCCTGTTCGTTGTCGGGAGATGAGGGAGCAATCATGTCAGGACCTCTGCGAACGCGGCGGCACGCCGCCGAAAGGCGCGGCGCCGGTTCCAGCGGCCGCGTCCCGGTTGTCTTGCGGCCCACGCCCGGAGGGGCATGGAGACCAGCGCGATACATGAACGCGCCGGCCTCACCGCAAACTCACTTCACTTCGACCCCGTGGGCCTGCTTGTCGGCGTGATAGGAAGAGCGCACCAGCGGCCCCGAGGCGACATGGGTGAAGCCCATCGCCCTGCCCTGCTCGGCGAACCAGTCGAAGGTGCTCGGATGGACCCAGCGATCCACCGGCAGGTGGTTGCGCGACGGCTGCATGTACTGCCCCAGGGTGAGCATGTCGACGTCGTGGGCACGCAGATCGCGCATCACTTCGATCACCTGCTCGTCGGTCTCGCCGACGCCGAGCATCAGCCCGGACTTGGTCATCACCTCCGGACGACGCGCCTTGTAACCCTTGAGCAGATCCAGCGACCACTGGTAGTCGGCACCGGGACGCACCTTGCGGTAGAGCGACGGCACCGTCTCCAGGTTGTGGTTGAAGACGTCCGGCGCCTCCCCTTCGAGGATGTCCAGCGCCACCTGCATGCGCCCGCGGAAGTCGGGCACCAGCACCTCGATCTCGATCTCGGGGCTGTCGCGGCGAATCTCGCGGATACAGTCGGCGAAGTGCTGGGCACCGCCGTCACGCAGGTCGTCACGATCCACCGAGGTCACCACCACGTAGTTGAGGCCCATCTCGGCGATCGCCTCGGCCAGCTCGCGCGGCTCCTTGTCGTTGAGCGCATTGGGGCGCCCGTGGGCAACGTCGCAGAACGGGCAGCGCCGGGTGCAGATGTCGCCCATGATCATGAAGGTCGCGGTACCGCCGCTGAAGCACTCGCCCAGGTTGGGGCACGAGGCCTCCTCGCACACCGTGTGCAGGCCGTGCTTGCGCAACGTCTGCTTGATATGGGTGACCTGGGGCGAGACCGGCATGCGCACGCGCAGCCAGTCGGGCTTCTTGGGCAGCGTCTCGGTCGGGATGACCTTGACGGGGATGCGCGCGACCTTCTCTGCGCCGCGCAGCTTGACGCCGCGCTCGACACGCCCCGGCTTTTTCGACTCGGGCGTTTGCATGACGGTGGTCTCGGTCATAAGTCCCATCCTGATGATTCGTTGAGTTCGGGCGGCGTCTTTCGCGCCCTGGCGATGCCGCTCAGGCCACCGCGTCTGATGTCAGGGCCGCCGGTCGACCCGCGCGCTCGACCAGGGTGGCACCGAGACGCGCAGCGAAGCAGCCGGCGAGACGGGTGGCTTCCGCGTCGAGATCCGGCGCCGCGACACCGAGGTCGCGCAGCTGGGTCATCTCGAGCCCGGCGTAACCGCATGGATTGATACGCGAGAACGGTGTCAGATCCATGTCGACATTGAGCGCGACGCCGTGAAAGCTGCAGCCGCGCCGAATGCGCAGTCCCAGCGATGCGATCTTGCGCGCGCCGACATAGACGCCGGGGGCATCGGCCCGCGCCTGCGCGCTGATGCCGTGAACGGCGAGCAGATCGATCACCGACTGCTCCAGCAGGCTCACCAGCTCGCGCACCCCGACGCCCAGTCGGCGCACGTCGAGCAGCGGATAGAGCACGATCTGACCCGGGCCATGGTAGGTCACCTGGCCACCGCGATCACTGGCCACCACCGGGATGTCTCCCGGCATCAGCAGGTGTTCGGGCTTGCCCGCCCGGCCCTGGGTGAAGACCGGCTCGTGCTGCACCAGCCACAGCTGATCGGCACTCGCGCCATCGCGGGTATCGGTGAAGCGAGACATCGCCTCCCACACCGGGCGATAAGGCGAAAGCCCCAGACGATAGAGTTCCAGCTCGACCATGGCGCTCACAGCACCATATGCACGCGGCCGGTCGCCTTGAGCTCCTCGAACAGCGCATTGAGCTGCGCCTCGCTGGTCGCCCGGATCACTGCCCGCGCAGACTGGAAGCGGCCGTTGCGGCTATCCGACAGCGTGATCGCCGAACTGTCGAAGCCCGGCGAGTGGCGTGCGATCACCTCGCCGATGGCGGCGACGAAATCCTCGGCGGCGTCACCGACGACGCGAATGGGATAGTCACATGGGAATTCGATCTTGGGTCGCGGCAGATCGACGTTATCGGGGGTCTGTGTCATCGAGTTTCGAACCGGCTGCGATTTCCGCCCATTCTACGCAAGAACGCCGCGCTCACCAACACGCCCGCCGCGGCCGCCGGATCGAGCCGGCGTGCCGCGGCGGGCGTCAGGTGACGTGGATCAGTTGAACAGGCCGGTGACGAACAGCACGATGCTGTCCCACACGCGCTTGAAGATACTGCCCTCTTTGACCCCTTCCAGCGCCACCAGCGGCTCCTGGCCCAACACCTCGTCGCCGGACTTGATCTCCAGCGTACCGATCTGCTGCCCCGCCTGGATCGGCGCGTGCAGCGTCTCGGGGATATTGAGACGTGCGGTCAGATTGTCGGCACTGCCACGCGGCACGGTCATGCTCACTTCGTGCTGCACGCCCAGACGCACCGTATCCTGGGCACCACCCCAGACGCGCGCCTGGTTGAGCACCGAGCCGGCGTCGTAGAGCTTGCGCGTCTGATAGAAACGGAAGCCGTAGTTGAGCAGTCGCTGGGTCTCGGCCGCACGCGCCTCGTCGGACTGGGTTCCCATCACCACCGCGATCAGGCGCGTGTCCTGCTTCTTGGCAGAGGCCACCAGGCAGAAGCCGGCCGCCTCGGTGTGACCGGTCTTGAGGCCGTCGACGTCAGGGTCGCGCCACAGCAAGCGGTTACGGTTGGGCTGACGAATGTCGTTGTAGGTGAAGTACTTCTGCGAGTAGACCTTGTAGTGGTCGGGATAGTCTTCAATGATGTGGCGGGCCAGGATCGCGAGATCGTGGGCCGAGGAGTAGTGCTGCTCGTGGGGCAGGCCGGTCGGGTTCATGAAGTGCGAGTTCTTCATCCCCATGCGCTGCGCCTGCTGATTCATCAGATCGGCGAACGCCGACTCGCTGCCGGCGATGTACTCGGAGAGCGCCACGCTGGCGTCGTTGCCCGACTGGATCACCACGCCGTGGAGCAGATTCTTGACGCTGACCTGGGTGCCTTCGCGGATGAACATGCGCGACCCGCCGGTACGCCAGGCGTTCTCGCTGACGCTGACCATGTCATCGTCGTGGATATTGCCGCGCTCGATCTCCTGCTCGACGATATAGGCAGTCATCATCTTGGTCAGGCTGGCCGGCGGCAGGCGCTGATCACCGTTGTGATTGACCAGCAGCTGGCCGGTGGTGGCATCCATCAGCACCCAGGAGGAGGCGGCGAGATCCGGCGGCGAGGGGATCATCTGCTCGGGCTGCGGATTGCTGCCCTCGGGCATCTGACTGTCCGGGGTGGGTTGCTGCTGTGCGCCTGCCGGGGAGGTGAGCAGCCCCAGGCAGAGCGACGCCGAGAGGACCCAGCGGGGAAGAGACGAAGTGAACAGCGCTTTCATGACAATCGAATTCTCGTTGAACGAAGGTTACTGGGTGGGCGACACCACGAACGTCTGACCGAAGCCGGCGTCACTCAAGGTTGCCCGAACGGTTTCCAGGGATGCCAGGTCATCGATCGGGCCGACCTGAACGCGATAGAGAGAGGCGCTATTGTCGATGCGCACCGGCTGCGACAGCAAGCCTTGCAACCTCGACTGGAGCGCCAGGGCCTTGTCCCGCGAGCCCAGCGCAGCGACCTGTAGATAGCGTATGCCGCGCGTCACATGCGACACATCAGGCCGCGTCACCGGGCCGGGGGCGGCGCTGGCGGCGTTGGTGCCGGCATCGTTGGCACCGACGTGATCAGGGGAAGTCGCACGGCCGGCGGTATTCATCAGCGCATCGATGCGCGCGGCGTCATTGCGCCGGGGCGCCGCCGGCGAGGTCTGCGCGGCGCTCTCCGCCCGCGCGGAGGGGGCCGGCGCGGCGGCGACCCGGCCACCCGAGCGACCGCCACCATGGTTTTTCGCCCAGGCTACCGGATCGATCGCCTCGACCCGCACCCGCCCGGTGCCGTGGCCCAGAATATCCAGCCGTGCCGCCGCGGCATAGGAGAGATCGATCAGGCGATCGTCGTGGAAGGGTCCACGGTCGTTGATGCGCACGATCACCTGGCGCCCGTTGTCCAGATTGGTCACCCGGGCATAGGTCGGCAGCGGCAGCGAGCGATGCGCCGCCGACATCTTGTACATGTCGTAGGGCTCGCCGCTGGCGGTATCGTAGCCCTGGAACTTGGTACCGTAGAAAGACGCCCGCCCCTCGGCGACATAGCCTCTGGGGTCACTGAGCACATGGTAGGTCTTGCCCCATACGCGGTAGGTCGAACGATTGCCGCTGCGCGAGCGCGGCTCCACCTTGGGCACCGCGTCCGGCACTTTAGAAACGTCCCGCGGAGCGTCGGGATAGCCGTCCTGACTCGCCGCGTAGCGCCCGCCGCCGGCACCCGGGCCGCCGGCACAGCCGCCGACCAGCAGCGCGGCGGCCAGCATCAGCCACAGTCGTCTCACGTCCCTGCCGCCTCCAGCGCAAGCTGGATACGCTGCGCCAGGGTGGCCACTGCCATGGCGTAGAGATGGCTGTGGTTGTAACGGGTGATGACGTAGAAGTTGTCGAGTCCGAGTACGTAACGGACATGCCCATCGGCGTAGTCCAGTACCAGCGGCATCACCTTGTCGTCGGGCGCGAGCGAGCCCGCGGTGGGCCGAATGCCCGCCGCCGCCAGCGCGGAGACCCGGGTCGCCGGCGGTTCGGTCTGATTGAACGCAAGCTGAGCCGGCGGCGTCGCCGGACCGCTGGCCTCGACCAGCACCGCCTGACCGCGGCGCCAGCCGTGTTCGCTGAAATAGTTGCCGATGCTGCCAATGGCATCGGTGGGGTCGTTCCACAGATCCTTGAGCCCATCACCATCGAAGTCGACCGCATAGGCCTGATAGCTGGTGGGGATGAACTGCGGATAGCCCATGGCGCCGGCATAGGAGCCGTAGCGCGAGGCGGGATCGACGCCCTGCCCCAGGGTGATGGTCAGAAATGCCATCAGCTCACGGCGAAAGAAGTCGCCACGGGTCGGGTGGTGAAAGGCCAGCGTGGAGAGCGAATCGAGCACCCGATGGCTGCCCTTGTGCTCACCGTAGCGGGTCTCGACACCGAGAATCGCCACGATCACCTCCGGCGGCACGCCGTACTCACGCTGGGCACGCGCCAATGCCTCGCGGTGCTGCTGGAGGAATGCCACCCCCTGGGCCACGCGATCGGGCTGGATGAAGATATCGCGGTACTGATCCCAACGCAGCCGGTGCTCGGCGGCATGACTCATGGCCTGCAGCACCTGCGGCCGGTAGACAGCGTCGCGCATGGCCTCATCGAGCTGCTGCTGCGACAGCCCACGCGCACTCAAGGTATCGAGCATGGCGCGCACCTGGGGATGCGTCGCCGGATCGAAATCGGTCTCTGCCAGCGCCGTCCCGGCACTCGCCATCCCCACTATCAAGGCCAGTGCTCGGACCACCCTTCCCTGTTTCCAACGCAGCGCCATGCGCCAGTGCTCCCTGCTACAGCCCGCCACAACGCTCAATGCTTGAGCAGGCGGCGGTGCGTGTGAATCGACATGAGAATACCGAAACCGGCCATCAAGGTCACGCCGGAGGTCCCGCCATAGCTGACCAGCGGCAGCGGCACCCCGACCACCGGCAGGATACCGCTGACCATGCCGATATTGACGAAAACGTAGATGAAGAACGTCAGCACGATACTGCCGGCGAGCAGACGGCCGTAGGTGTCCTGGGCCTGGTTGGCCATCACCAGCCCGCGCGACACCAGCAGCAGATAGAGCACCAGGATGGTCGCCATGCCGATCAGCCCGAACTCTTCGCCCAGTACCGCGACAATGAAGTCGGTGTGGCGCTCGGGCAGAAACTCCAGCTGTGACTGGGTTCCCAGCCCCCAGCCCTTGCCCTCGAGACCGCCACTGCCGATGGCGGTCTTCGACTGGATGATGTTCCAGCCGGCGCCCAGCGGGTCGCTCTCGGGGTTGAGAAAGGTCAGCACCCGTTGGCGCTGATAGTTGTGCATGTTGAGCCAGAGCAGCGGCATCGCCGCACCCGCCATCACTGCCAGGCTCAGGATGAAGCGCCACGACAGCCCCGCCAGCAGGATCACGAACACCGCCGCGGCGGTCACCAACATCGAGGTGCCCAGGTCCGGCTGGCGCGCGATCAACAGTACCGGTACCGCGATGATCACACCGCACACCAGCAGATCGCGCCACGATGGCGGCAGCGGCCGGCGGTGCAGATAGGCCGCCAGCATCATCGGCATGGCGATCTTCATCAGCTCCGAGGGCTGGAAGCGCAGCGGGCCGATCTCCAGCCAGCGCTGCGCCCCCATGCCGATATCGCCCATGATCTCCACCGCGATCAGCATCAATAGCCCCAAGCCATAGGCCAGCGGGGTCCAGCGATAGAGCGTCGCCGGCGAGAACTGGGCGATCACCACCGCCCCGATCAGCGCGATGCCCATACGGATCGCCTGAGCCATGGTGGTCTGTGCCGACATGCCGCTGGCGCTGTAGAGCACCACCAGGCCGAAGGCGATCAGCAGCAGCAGGATAGACAGCAGCCAGGGGTCGAGGTGGAGCCGCAGCCACAGCGAGCGCTTGCGCCCGACCCGCGCGCCGTGCGTCGGCGCACTGCGTTGGAAATCAATCGCCATCGAGACTCTCGACCTCTTCAGGAACGGTGGCATCGGGCCGGTCTTTCAGCTCGCTCTTGGGCAGCAGCCAGGCGTCGGTGAGCTCGCGGCCGAGCCCCGACACCCCGCCGCCGGCATTCTCGACGATCACCGCCACCGCGATCTGCGGATCGTCCACCGGCGCGAAGCCGATGAACAGCGCGTGGTCGCGCAGGCGTTCGGCCAGCTCGCTGGCGTTGTACTTCTGGTTCTGCCCCAGCGAGAAGACCTGCGCGGTACCGGTCTTGCCCGCCATGGTGTATTCGAGGCCGGCCCCGGCCTTGCGTGCCGTGCCCTCGCGGCCACTCATGACCTCTTCCATGCCTTCATAGACGTCGTTCCACCACTGCGTCTTGTCGACCTGCACGTCGGGCTTGGTGTCGGGAAACGGTGGTTTCACCGGCTGATCACCGATCCGCTCGGCCAGGTGCGGACGCACCCAGTGGCCATGATTGGCGAGCGTCGCGGTCGCCGCCGCCAGCTGCAGGGGCGTGGCCATGAAATAGCCCTGACCAATGCCGGCGGAGAGCGTCTCCCCCGGGAACCAGGGCTGGTTGTACTTCTCGCGCTTCCACTCCCGCGACGGCATCAACCCCGGCAGCGCGCCCTGGACATCCAGCGAGTTGACTTCGCCGAAGCCGAATTCGTGCATGAACGACGACAGCCGGTCGATGCCCAGGCGGTAGGCCATGGTATAGAAATAAGTGTTGTTGGAGACCTCGATCGCCCGGCGCAGATCGACCCGTCCGTGCCCCCAGCGCAGCCAGTTGTGGTAGCGCCGTGTGTCGTTGGGCAGTTGGAAGTAGCCGGGGTCATAGACGATGTCGTTGGCATCGACGACCCGATTCTGCAACGCCGCCAGCGCCTCGAACGGCTTGACCGTGGAGCCCGGCGGATACTGGCCACGGGCGGCGCGATTGTAGAGCGGCAGGTCGATATCGTCCTGCAGCGCACGGTAGTCGGCGTAGGAGATACCGGTGACGAACTTGTTGATATCGAACCCGGGGGCCGAGACCATCGCCAGGATGTCTCCGGTCTTGGGCTGAATGGCGACAATGGCGCCGCGGCGGCCGCCGAGCAGATCGTAGGCCAGATGCTGCAGACGGCTATCGATGGTCAGGGTGAGATCCTTGCCCGGTACCGGCGGCTCACGGTCGAGCTCGCGCAGCACGCGCCCGCGGGCGTTGGTCTCGACCTTGCGCAGCCCCGCCTTGCCGTGGAGCTGATCCTCGTAGGTATACTCGACGCCGGTCTTGCCGATGAAGTGGGTGCCGGCGTAATTGCCCGGATCGAGCCCGGAGAGCTCCTCGGCGTTGATCCGGCCGACGTAGCCGAGCACGTGGGACATCACGATCGGATCGGGGTAGTAGCGCATCAGCTGCGCCTCGACCTCGACGCCACTGAGCAGATAGCGATTGACCGCCAGGCGAGCGATCTGATCCTCGGTGAGGTCGCTCATCAGCAGTGCCGGCTGATACGGCCGCTGACGCTGCAGCGAGCGCTCGCGGAAGGTCTCGACCTCGTCCTCGGGCAGGCCGAGGATCTGCACCAGACGATCGAGTGTGGCATCGAGGTCATCGACCCGCTCGCGCACGATGGTGAGGTTGTAGGTGGGGCGATTCTCCGCCAGCAGCTGGCCGTTGCGGTCGTAGATCAGGCCGCGCCGCGGCGGCAACGGCTCGACGCGCATGCGGTTGTTGTCGGAGCGGGTGATGAAGACATCGTGCTCCATCACCTGCAGATAGAACAGCCGTGACACCAGGGCGCCGGCCATCAGCACGATCAGCGCCGCGGCGACCAGAGAGCGGTTGCGGAAGACGCGGACTTCCTGCTCGTGATCCTTGACTCGCTCGCGGCGCTTACGCATGACGTCGCCGGGTCAGGGCGGGATTCGGCCCGCGAGGGGCGCAGCTTTGCGGGGCGTCGAATAACGGCAAGCGACTGACTCTCTGACTCAACGGTGATACGGGTGCCCGGCGAGCAATGTCCAGGCACGATAGAGCTGCTCGGCCAGCAGTACCCGCACCAGCGGGTGCGGTAGCGTCAGTGCCGAGAGTGACCACGACTGGCGCGCGCGGGCGCTGAGGCGGGGATCGAGACCGTCGGGGCCGCCGATCAGCAACGCCACGTCCTGCCCGCCCTGGCGCCAGTCATCGAGCCGCTGCGACAGCTGCTCGGTGGTCCACGCCGAGCCTTTGACCTCGAGCGCGACGACATGTTCCTGATCGCGCAATTTTTCCAGCATGCGGTCGCCTTCGCTCTGGATCGCCCGGGCGATGTCGGCATTCTTGCCGCGCGCACCGGGGACGATCTCGACGATCTCCACCGGCATCTCCCGCGGCAGCCGCTTGCGGTACTCCTCGACACCCGCCTCGACCCAGGCCGGCATGCGCGTGCCCACCGCCAGCAGCCGCACCTTCATCCGTGCGACTCGTGCCGCTCGCCGTGGCTGGCTCCCTGCTGACGATCGACGGGTAGATCGGACCACAGCCGCTCGAGATCGTAGAGTTGCCGGGTCTCCGGCATCATCACATGGGCGACGACATCGCCCAGGTCGACCAGCACCCAGTCGCCGCCCTGCTGCCCTTCGACACCCAGGGGACGCACACCGGCCTCCTTGGCCTTCTCGATCACGTTGCCGGCCAGCGCCGAGACATGACGCGAAGAGGTGCCGCAGGCCACCACCATGACGTCGGTCACGCTGGTCAACGCGGCGACGTCGAGCTCGACCACGTCGCGCGCCTTCAACTCCTCCAGCGCCTCGACGACTAACGATTTGAGAGAATCTGTCTGCATAGCTCCTCGTTTGGGAATCGCTGCCCCGAATTCAGGGAAACGCGCATTCTACTCCGATGAGACGCCGGCGCCACTCTTCACCTCTCGTTAGCGCCGCGGATCAGCTCTCGTCAGCACCAGCGGTCGACTCGCGATAGAGCCCCTGGGCGGCGATATAGCGCTCGGTCGCCTCGGCCAGCAGATAGCGCACGCTCTGCCCACGCTGCAGCCGACGGCGTACTTCGGTGGCCGCAATCGCCATGCGGCTGGGCAGGCTGAGCCGTAGCACCCCGCCCGCGGGCGCCACCATCAGCGCCTCGGCGGTCGCGACTTCGCGCCCGGCGATCAGCGCGGCCAGCTCGGGGGCCAGCGGCGCGGCGTGGTCGGGCCGGTCGAGCACTACCACATGCGCCAGTGACAACAGCCGCTCGTACTGATGCCACTGCGGCAGGCCGAGGAAGGCATCATGCCCCACCGCCATCACCAGGCGGGCCTGCTCGCCATACTCGGCGCGCAGCGAGGCCAGGGTATCCACCGAGAAGGAGTGGCCGCTGCGCCGTATCTCGCGATCGTCCGCCAGCAGCCCCGGGGTGTCGCCGATACCCGCGGCGAGCATCGCCAGGCGATCGCCAGCGGCGATACCGGGCGCGGCACGATGGGGCGGCACATGGACCGGAATCATGTGCACCCGGTCCAGCGCCAGCGCCTCGCGCAACTCGACCGCGCTACGTAGATGCCCCAGATGCACCGGATCGAAGGTGCCCCCGAGCATCGCGATGCGCGGCGCCCGGCCGCTCACGCCGCCATCACTGGCGCACATGGCCATCGCCGAATACCACGTACTTGCGGGTGGTCAGTCCTTCCAGCCCCACCGGGCCGCGGGCATGCAGCTTGTTGGTCGAGATGCCGATCTCGGCACCCAGGCCATACTCGAAGCCGTCGGCGAAGCGGGTCGAGGCGTTGACCAGGACCGAACTCGAGTCGACCTCGGCAAGAAAGCGTCGCGCCAGCGTCACGCTCTCGGTGACAATGGCATCGGTATGCTGGGAACCATGGCGATTGATATGGGCCACTGCCTGCTCGAAATCCTCGACCACGCGGATGGCAATGATCGGCGCCAGATACTCGGCATCCCAGTCCGTCTCGTCGGCGGCCACGGCGTCGGCGATCCACTCCCGGGTCAGCGGACAACCGCGCATTTCCACGCCCTTGTCGCGGTAGATCGCGGCCAGCCGCGGCAGCACCTGCGGCGCCGCCTCGACGTGAACCAGCAGCGTTTCCATGGCGTTGCACGGCGAGTAGCGCTGGGTCTTGGCGTTGTCGGCGATCGCCACCGCCTTGTCGCTGTCGGCGGCGGCATCGATATAGACGTGGCAGACGCCATCGAGGTGCTTGATCACCGGCACCGTGGCCTCTTCGGCGATCCGCGCGATCAGCGACTTGCCGCCGCGGGGAATGATCACGTCGACGCTGGCGGTGAGCCGGATCAGCTCACCCACTGCCGCGCGGTCGGTGGTTTCGACCACCTGCACCGCGTCTTCACTCACACCGGCATCGCGCAGGCCGTCACGAATACAGGCGGCGATCGCGGCGTTGCTGGCGGCGGCCTCGGAGCCACCGCGCAGAATACAGGCGTTACCGGACTTCAGGCACAGGCTGGCCGCTTCCAGCGTCACGTTGGGGCGCGACTCGTAGATGATCCCGACCACCCCGAGCGGCACCCGCATCTGCCCCACCTGGATACCGCTGGGCTGGTAGCGCAGACCATCGATCTCGCCCACCGGGTCGGGCAGCGCCGCGACCTGACTGGCACCTGCGAGCATGGCGTCGATGCGCGCCGGCGTCAGTGCCAGGCGGTCGAGCAGCGGCTCGCTGAGCCCGCGCGCGCGGCCGCGCTCGAGGTCAGCGGCATTGGCGCTGGCGAGCGCCGGACGTGCAGCATCGAGCCGCGCGACGATGGCCGTCAGCGCGGCATTCTTGCGCCCGCTGTCGAGAGCGCGGAGCGCGGTGCTCGCAGCACGGGCACGGGCCCCGAGCCGCTGCATGTAAAGCGGGATGTCGTCGACGCTATCGGTCGCGGAGTGTGACATGGCGTGGTATCTCTTCAAGGGTGCCGGACAGCGATGGCATCAGGGTCGCGGACGCCCCGGCGTGCCACGCCCGACGCAGGCCTGGCGGCGCTCGGCAGGCCGCAACCGCTGCAGGCAAGAGTTTGTCTCGAATCGTGATTCGCAGTGTACGGTCAGTGACAGCCCGTGCGATAGTTGAAGCGTAGACTCCGTTCGGGGCCGGTCAGCCCAGCGCGCCACCCAGAACGGAGGCCGTCGCCCCGCCGGGACGGCGGCCGCGCGAGACCGCCTTCTGGCCAGCGCCATGCCGCCTGTCGTCTGCGCAGAGGCCAGACGGCATTCCGAGCCACACAGGACCATCGGCCCAATATAAGCCACCATGCCAAGCAAGTACAAAAGCCCCGGGACAAGGGCGCTGATTCTCGCCTGCGTGGTAGCCGCCGCCGCCACGGGCACGTTCTCCGAGGGAAGCGTGCGGCTGATCGCCTGGGGCGGTGCCGTGGCACTGCTTGCCACGCTCGCCTGCGGCGCGCGCAGCGCGTTCTGGATCGCCCCCGCCGCCGCCGCGCTGGCCGTGGCGCTACTCGCCACCGGCCATCCGACGACCCTGCCCTGGATATGGGTGCTGCCGCTGTGCCTGCATCCGTTGAGGGGGCGCATGGGGCTCGCGCTCAACCTGGCCGCCTTCGTCATCGGCGTGGGCTACATCGCCCAGCATTTCTCGCTGCCGGCCACGCTGTTGGCCGCGACCTCATTGGTCATCGTCTGGCTTCTGGCCCAGGAGCAGCGCCTGCGGGCCAAGCCGCTGCTCAATCGCGAGGGCGCTCAGTGGCTACTGCCGCCGGCAATGCTGGACACCGACGCGCGTCACGAACAGCGCCGGGTGGAGCGCGAATCGCTCTACGGCGAAGTGGTAATATTCGGCTGCGCCCACTCCACGCCCAGTGACATGCAGGAGCTCAGCCGACTGCTATATGACCAGCTGGCGCTCTACGAGCGCGCCTACCGGCTCAACGATTACGGCATCGCGGTACTGCTGGTGGCCAACGACGCCAAGCTGGCGGAGCAGCGCCGCCATCAGCTGCAGCATGCCATCGCGCCCCATCGCATCGTATCGCATACGCCGCTGGCGCAGCTCGGCGACCGCTTTGCGCGCTACCGCCCCAGACGTGCAGCCCCCCGTCGTGAGGCGCAGCCATGGCCATAAGCCGCTACAAGCTTGCCGCCCAACTGCTGGCGCTGGCGATGTTCACCGGGCTGGCGCTGTGGCACTACCTGATGCGCCACTACGATCTGATCCTGCCCCCGGCTTTGCTCGCCTGCGGGCTGCTGGTGTCGCTGCCGCTGCAGTGGCTGGGCCGACTGCGCCCAGCCCTGGCCGACTACCTGATGCTGGTCGGGGCGCTGACCCTGTTCGCCATCGAGGCACCCGGCTGCGCCAATGGCATGCTGTGGCTGGGGCTGCCGGCGGTGGTCAGCCTGCTGGTGCTGTCGCTGCCCCTGGCGGTACTGCTCAATGTCGCCCTGGTCCCCGCCTGGACGCTACTCCTGGGCGGCACTCACGTGTCGCTGCTCACCCTCAGCATGGGCTGGTGGCTGGCGCTCAGCGCCGCGCTGGTATTGAGCAGCCTGGATGCCCGCCGCCGCCGGGCGCTGCGCCTGCCACAGTGGCGCCGGGATCCCAAGCTTCCGCGTCAGGCTCTGCAACGCAGTCTGGCGATCGAGGTCGCACGGGCACACGCGCTCGGCCGCCCGCTCAGCGTACTGGTTCTCTACGTCCCCCAGCTCGACCAGGCCGACGATCAGTTCGGCACCGAGCTGCGCGAAGCGCTCTCCCATGCCTTCAGCCACGCGGTGGTCAACGACAGCCGCCATAGCGACCTGCTGGGTGAGTACCGCGAGAACGTTTTCTGCCTGATACTGCCCAATGCCGGCGAGAGTGGCGCCCTGGCCGCCGCCCGCCGCCTGGCCGCCACCGTGGCCACCATATCGCGCCCCGAAACCGGCCCCCTGGAGAGCTTCAGCCGTGTCTGCATGCTTCAGCACGGCGAGGCAACCGCGCACTTCCTGACCCGGCTCGACAACGCCGCCACCAAACTGCTGGAACCGCTCGCTTGAATTTCACCCACTGGCTCTACTCGCTCTCCCCATCGCCCACCCTACTGCTGCTGATCATCGCCGCCGTGGCGCTGCTCGAATCGCTGGCGGTGGTGGGTATCGTCGTGCCCGGCGTGGTCCTGCTGGGCGCCGCCGCCAGCCTCGCCGGGCACGCCGACATGTCGATCACGCTGGTGCTGATCGCAGGCACCCTGGGCGCGTTCGCCGGTGACAACCTGAGTTTCTGGCTGGGGCGCTCGCAGCGCACACGCATTCCCGGCTGGTGGCCACTCGACCGCCACCCGGAGTGGCTCGAAGGTGGTATCGACTTCTTCCAGCGCCACGGCACACTGTCGGTGGTGATCGGCCGCTTCGTCGGCCCGGTGCGGCCATTCGTGCCGTTGGTGGCGGGCATGCTGTCGATGCCGAACCGGCGCTTCGCGCTGGTCAACGCACTCTCGGCGTGCCTCTGGGCGCCGGTCTATCTACTGCCGGGCTACTGGCTGGGACGCTCCTGGAGCGAGCTGATGAAGCTGCCGCCGGAGGCCGAGCACTGGCTGCTCGTGCTGTCGCTCTCGCTGCTGGCCCTGGGCGTGCTGTTCTCCTGGTTCCGCTACCAACTGGGTGGACAAGGCCGCCTGCACCGCTGGCTCGAGGGCTACCAGCAGCGCCACCCGACCTTCGGGCGTCTGTGGCGGGCACTGCGTTCGCCGCCACCGGCCAACGAGTTCCCGCTGGCGTCGCTCTCGCTGCTGCTGACCAGCCTGATTGCGCTGGTCGCCTGGACCAGCTGGGTGCTGATCCACAACGGCCCGCTGCCGATGGATCGCCAGATCCAGGCCCTGGCGGCGATGCTGCAGCATCAGTGGCTGCTGGGCACCAGCGAGACACTGGCCAAGATCGGTGACGCACTCGGCATCACGCTGCTGATGGCACCGTGGCTGTTATGGCTGGCCTGGGCACGGCGTTTCGCCGCACTGCTGCATCTGGCCGGTGCACTGATCGCGGTGGCGGTGACCAACACCCTGTTCAAGGCGCTGGCGGGACGCGCACGGCCGGACACGCCGGACTATCTCACCGGTTCGATGTCCTACCCCAGCGCCCATACCTCCACCAGCGTGGTGGTGGTGGGGCTGACCGCCGCCTTCGCCGCCCAGGTCATGCCACTGCGCTACCGCGCCTACGCCTACTGGGCCGGTATTCTGGTCTGCACGCCCATGGCGCTGTCGCGGCTGGTGATCGGGGTGCACTGGGCCAGCGATCTGATCGGTGGTGCCCTGCTGGGTCTGATCGTGTGCGCACTGACCCGCATCAGCTACCAGCGCTGGCAGCGTCAGGACCTGGAGATGCCGCCCTGGCCCTGGCTGGCGCTGGCGTCGCTGCTGCTGGAGACGGGGCGCGTGCTGCTGTTCCCGCCGGTATAAGAGGCGGCCTACTCGCCCCAGCTGGGCATCAGGCGCTGGGGAATGCCGAGCTGGCCGAGCACCCGAGCGACCACGAAGTCGACCATGTCGGCGACGCTCTGCGGGCGATGATAGAACCCCGGCGAGGCCGGCATGACGACCGCCCCCATGCGCGTCAGCGTCAGCATGTTCTCGAGATGGATCTGCGACAGCGGCATCTCCCGCGGCACCAGGAGCAGCGGGCGGCGCTCCTTGAGCGCCACGTCCGCGGCCCGCTCGATCAGGTTGTCACTGGCCCCGCAGGCGATCGCCGACAGCGTGCCGGTGGAGCAGGGGCAGACCACCAGCGCGCGCCAGTCGCCGGAACCGGAAGCCACCGGCGCCAGCCAATCCTCGCGCCCGAAGCAGCGAATCTGCCCCGCTTCTGCGCCGAAGCGCTCGCTCAGCGCCGCGGCCAGACGCTCCGGCTGGGCCGGCAGCTCGAGATCGCTCTCGATCGCGATCACCCGGTGCGCGGCCTTGGAGATCATCACATAGAGCGGCTGGCCGGCGGCGGCCAGGCACTCGATCAGGCGCAACCCGTACTGGGCCCCTGAGGCGCCGGTCAGCGCCACCGCAATCGGCCCGCCGCGTGAGGCGTCACTCTGCATGCTGTACCTCCAGCGCCGCGAGCAGCTTGGCGTGAATACCGCCGAAACCACCGTTGGACATCACCACGATGCGATCGCCCGGGCGCGCCGCAGCCACTACCTCGCCAATCAGTGCATCGAGGTCGGTCACCACATGGCTACCGGCATGCCCCGCCACCACCTCGCTCAGCGACCAGTCCAGCCCCGGCGGCTGATACCACCAGACCGCCTCGGCCAAGGCCACGCTAGCGGCCAGACGTGACTTCATGGTGCCCTGGCGCATGGTGTTGGAACGTGGCTCGATCACCGCCAGCAACCGGCCGCCGTGATGGTCCCGCGCCAGCCCCTCGAGCGTCAGCGCGATCGCCGTGGGGTGATGGGCGAAGTCGTCGATCACCTGGATGCCAGCGACGCTGCCGCGCAACTCCTGGCGCCGCTTGGGCGCCAGGAAATCGGCCAGCGCGCGGCATGCATCTGCCGGTGCCACCCCGACATGGCTCGCCGCTGCCACCGCAGCGGCGGCATTGGCGGCGTTGTGGCTGCCGCTCATCGCCCAGCTCACCGGGTAGCGCTCACCGGCATGCTCGAGGGCGAAGGCGCGGCTATCGTCAGCATCCAGCGCCAGACGCCAGACGCTCTCCGGCAGCGTGCCGATCCGCTCCACCGGGGTCCAGCAGCCGCGCGCCAGCACCCGCTCCAGGGCGGGCTCACCGGCGGCCACGATCAGCCGCCCATCGCCGGGCACGGTGCGCACGAAATGGTGGAACTGGCGCTCTATCGCCGCCAGGTCCTCGAAGATGTCCGCGTGGTCGAACTCGAGATTGTTGAGAACGGCGACATCCGGATGGTAGTGCACGAACTTCGAACGCTTGTCGAAGAAGGCCGTATCGTACTCGTCGGCCTCGATCACGAAGGGCGCCCCGGCGCCCCCCAGCCGCGAGGAGACGCCGAAGTTACGCGGCACACCACCGATCAGAAAGCCCGGCTCGAGCCCGGCTGATTCGAGAATCCATGCCAGCAGGCTGGCCGTGGTGGTCTTGCCGTGGGTACCGGCTACGGCCACCACCGGGCGCCCGCCAAGCACATACTGGGCCAGCCACTGGGGCCCGGAAACATAGGGGATACGTGCGTTGAGCAGCGCCTCGACTTCCGGATTGCCGCGGGACAGGGCGTTGCCGACGACCACCAGATCCGGCCTCGGGATCAGGTTGTCGGCGCGGTAACCCTCAATCAGCTGGATACCGGCATCTTCCAGTTGGTGACTCATCGGCGGATAGACATTGGCGTCGGAGCCGGTCACCCGGTGCCCGAGCGCCTTGGCCAGGCGTGCCAGGCTACCCATGAAAGTGCCGCAGATGCCCAGAACGTGAACGTGCATGCCCTCTCCCTCGGGACGATTTAGGCTTGGCGGGGGCTTGTCGTGTCGCGCCCCGCCAGACGGCGGCCGCATAGGGCCGCGATGACGAAGCGGCGAGCCTAGCACGCCGTCGACGGGTGGACCACAGAGCCCCGACCCACGGCCGCGAGCGCACTCCCGGCATCCGTGGTTCCCCGTCTCTCATCCTCCCCCTGACGCGCCCCTGATAGACGCCAACACCGGGCGGCTCAAAAAAATGACCGCCGTGGTGACCAGCGCCTCGTATTAACAGCCATTGGCCTTTCGGCTATGCTTGGCCGCGCAACCGTGACTCGCACCCCCGACACTCGCCCATCGCGGCCGCGCTGCGCCCGCCACCGCGGGGCGTCACACGGCGCGCACCGGCGGCGCCATGGATGTCGCCGCCCCACTGCGTCCGACCAGACCGACGCGACGCCGTGTGTGAGATTCCAATCCCAGGAGATGAGAGCCGATATGGCCAAGCACAATGCCTTTTACGCCCAGTCCGGTGGCGTCACCGCCGTCATCAACGCCAGCGCCTGTGGTGTGATCGAAGCCTGCCGCCGCCATGCCGACCGCATCGGGCACGTCTATGCCGGCCATAACGGCATCATCGGTGCCCTCACCGAAGATCTGATCGACACCAATCAGGAGAGCGACGAGGCCATCGCCGCCCTGCGTCACACCCCGGGCGGCGCCTTCGGCTCCTGCCGCTACAAGCTGAAATCGATCGAGAGCCATCGCGCCGAGTACGAGCGACTGATCGAGGTGTTCAAGGCCCACGATATCCGTTACTTCTTCTATAACGGCGGCGGCGACAGCGCCGATACCTGCCTCAAGGTGTCGCAACTCTCCGAGAAGATGGGCTATCCGCTCACCGCCATCCATGTGCCCAAGACGGTCGACAACGACCTGCCGATCACCGACAACTCCCCCGGTTTCGGCAGTGTGGCCAAGTATGTCGCCACCTCCACCCGCGAAGCGGCGCTCGACATCGAATCGATGTGCGCCACCTCGACCAAGGTCTTCATCTTCGAGGTCATGGGTCGTCACGCCGGCTGGATCGCGGCCGCCGGCGCCCTGGCCGGCGAGAGTGCCGAACAGGCGCCGCACGTGATCATCTTCCCCGAGATCGCCTTCGACCGCGCCGCGGTCATGGCCCGCATCGATGAGGCGGTGAAGCGCCACGGCTTCTGCGTGATCGTGATCTCCGAAGGCGCCCAGTACGCCGATGGCACCTTCCTCGCCGATGCCGGCAGCACCGATGCCTTCGGTCACAAGCAGCTCGGTGGCGTGGCGCCGACCCTGGCCGGGATGGTCAAGGCAGACCTCGGCTACAAGTACCACTGGGCGGTGGCCGACTACCTGCAGCGTGCCGCACGCCATATCGCCTCCCGCACCGACGTCGAGCAGGCCTACGCCGTGGGCAAGGTGGCGGTGGAGCTGGCGCTGGACGGGCAGAATGCGATGATGCCGGCGATCAAGCGCGTCTCCGAGGCCCCCTATGAGTGGCAGATCGAGGCAGCACCGCTGGCCCAGATCGCCAACCACGAGAAGTTCATGCCGCGGGATTACATCAGCGAGGATGGCCTGCATATCAGCGAGGCCGGACGCCGCTATCTCTCCCCGCTGATCCAGGGCGAGGACTTCCCGCCGTTCGAGAACGGCCTGCCCAAGGTGGCCAAGCTGGAGAAGGTGCGGGTCGCACGCAAGCTGCCCGACTTCACCGTCTGATCCGCACGCCGTGATCAGCGCCACCCGAGCGGCACTGATCACGGCGCGTCTGTCCAGGCCGGATGCCTGGGCAGACGCTGGCCATACTCCCGACGACCAGCGCTTCTCCGCGGCCAGTGCCTTTTTGGCGACCAGCCCTTCGCCCCGTTTGGCGACCAGCCCTTCGCCCCGTTTGGCGACCGGCCCTTCGCCTTGGCCCTGTCAAGAATAATGCCCACCCTGTCCACTCTCCCCGGACTCTTCTCGGATACCACCAGCTTCGCACCGCCTAGCCTAGGCATTGGCGTAACGAATGGCGCATTCCAAACGCTACACCGGCGTAAAATATTCGGTAACGGATTTGACAACGGCGGGCCCATTTGGAATAACGAAGAGATCCCACCACCTCATTGTGTGCCCCCATGTGCGACCCAGAGCGTCTCCAGGAAGCCCAGGATTTCCTGGCCCAGCACCCCGAGGTGCAGAGCGTCGACCTGCTGATCAGCGACCTCAACGGCGTGCTCCGCGGCAAGCGCGTGCCGCGCGACAACGTGGTCGGCGTGCTCGAGGCCGGCATGCGCCTGCCGGCCTCGGTGTTCGCCCTCGACGTCTGCGGTAACACCATCGAGGAGACCGGCCTGGGGCTGGCCTCCGGCGACGGCGATCGTACCTGCAGCCCGGTGGCCGGCACCCTGGTCACCACGCCCTGGGCCAAGCACCACAATCAGGCGCAGATGCTGATGACCATGGAGGAGGACGATGGCACGCCCTTCGCCTGCGATCCGCGCCAGTTGCTCAAGCGCCTGCTGGCACGCTTCTCGGCGCTGGCGCTGACGCCGGTGATCGCAGTGGAGCTGGAGTTCTATCTGATCGACCGCGAGCGCGACAGCGTCGGTGCCCCGCAGCCGCCGCGCTCTCCGGCCACCGGCGAGCGCGCCAGCCAGAGCCAGCTCTACTCGGTGATCGAGCTGGACGAGTACGCCGACTTCCTCGAGGACATCACCCTGGCCGCGCAGGCCCAACGCCTGCCGATCGATACCGCGCTCAAGGAGTGCGCGCCGGGGCAGTTCGAGGTCAACCTGCTGCACCACGCCGATGCACTGCGCGCCTGCGACGAGGCGGTGATGCTCAAGCGCCTGATCAAGGGCGTGGCGATCCGCCACGGCTTCGAGGCCACTTTCATGGCCAAGCCGTACAGCCAGGAAGCGGGCAACGGCACCCACGTGCATATCAGCCTGCTCGACGCCGCTGGCAATAACGTCTTCGCCACCGCCGACGGCGGAGATCTGGGCAGCCCGCTGCTGCGCCATGCGATCGCCGGCCTGGCCGAACTGATGCCGGCCTCGATGGCGATCTTCGCCCCCAATCTCAACTCCTACAGGCGCTTCCAGCCCAGCCTCTACGTGCCGATGGCCCCCACCTGGGGCTACGACAACCGCTCGGTGGCACTGCGCATTCCCTCGGGCTCTCCGCGGGCGCGGCGCATCGAACACCGGGTCGCCGGTGCCGACGCCAACCCCTATCTGCTGGTGGCCGCCCTGCTCGCCGGGATCGAGCACGGCATGGCGCATGAACTGACGCCGCCGGCGCCGATCACCGGCAACGCCTACGAGCAGGTCGAGCCGAGCCTGCCGATCAGCTGGCCCCAGGCGCTGGATGCCTGGCTCGAGAGCGAGGTCTTCATCGACAGCTTCGGCGAGACCTTCCATCGGGTCTACCACGCCAACCGGCGCGCCGAATACGAGCTCTCGCGCCAGGCGATCAGCGCCCTGGAGTACCGCTGGTACCTGCGCAACACCTGAGATCGCGCAATACCCGCCACGCACATTCACCGGACACAGGCCCAGGAGAACGGCATGACAATCACAACGCCCCGTCTCACCCACCCGGCCCACGCTGCGACACCGCGCCAGCCTCGGCGAGATTGGCGCAGTTCCCCGCTGCATCGCGGCTAACGTTGGGTTACGCTTCGTCCTGTCGCGCCACCGCCATGCCGCCCGCCTCGCGCGGGCCAGCCGCGCCGGCGTCGACAGCCTCGACCACCGGGTATGGGAATCTCGCGACCTATGACTGTGTCTCCTTCTGCCGAGCCCGACGCCGTCGACACCCAACGGGTGCGTGACGCCTCGGCGATCGCCCTGCGCAACCTGCACAAACGGTTCGGGCGCGACGCCGTCGCCCTCGATGGTGTCGATCTCGACATTCACGCCGGCGAGTTCTTCACCCTGCTCGGCCCCTCCGGCTGCGGCAAGACCACGCTGTTGCGGATTCTTGCCGGGCTCGAAGCGCCCAACGAGGGCTCGTTGACCATCGGCGGCAAGGACGTCACCACGACCCCGCCGCATCTGCGCAGCGTCAATACGGTATTCCAGTCCTATGCCCTGTTCCCGCATCTCTCGGTGCATGACAACATCGCTTTCGGTTTGCGCATGAAAGGCGTGGCGGCCGCCGAGCGCGAACGCCGGGTGCAGGAGATCGCCGACTTCATCAAGCTCGGCGCGCTGATGGAGCGACGCGTCAACCAGCTCTCCGGCGGCCAGCGTCAGCGCGTCGCCCTGGCCCGGGCCCTGGTCTGCGAACCCGATGTGCTGCTGCTCGACGAGCCGCTGTCGGCGCTCGACGCCGGCCTGCGCAATCAGCTCCAGGTGGAGCTGCAGCGGACGCAGAAGCGCCTCGGCATGACCTTCGTCTTCGTCACCCACGACCAGGAAGAGGCGATGGTGATGTCGGATCGGATCGCCGTCCTCGATGGCGGCGTGATCCAGCAGGTGGGCCCACCGCAGACCGTCTACGAGCATCCGATCAACGCCTTCGTCGCCCGCTTCATGGGCCATGTCAACCTGTTCGAGATCGACTCGGTCAGCGGCGACAGGGTGACCACCGCACTGGGCCAGCTGCGCCTGGAGCAGCCACTGGCGGAGCACGAACGCCACGGCATGCTGCTGATCCGCCAGGAGGTGATCGAACTGGGACCGGAGGTGCCGGAGGGCTACAACGCCCTCGAAGGCGTGGTGCGCGAGCGCCTCTACCGCGGCAGCCGGGTGGAGTACCGACTCGAGGTCGACGGCGTGGTGCTGCTGGCCACCGCCAGCAACCTCGGCCAGCGCCTGCACGCGGTGGGCGACCGGGTAACGGTGAGCATCTGCCCTGAAGACATCGTCAGGCTCGACGCCTGAGGAGACGCGCATGAGCAAGCCCGAATCCCCCTATCCGCTGGCCGCCCACAGCCGCTCGCTGTCGCCGGATACGCGCCATCTGCTGTGGAGCGTCGCCCCCGGCGTGATCTGGATCGTCGTCTTCCTGGTGCTGCCGAGCCTCTATCTGATCGGCGTCGCCTTCATGACCAATGGCCCCTACGGCCAGCCGCAGATGCCGCTGACCCTGGACGCCTTCAGCCAGCTCGCCGGCTTCGGCTTCCTCGGCTGGAGTCCGGGCAATCTCTATACCCTGCTGCGCTCGCTGTGGCAGACCCTGCTCGCCACTGGCCTGGTGATCCTGGTCGCCTACCCGCTCGCCTATCGCATCTCGATCAGCCGCGAGAAGTGGCGTGCGCTGATGCTGCTGGCGGTGGTGGTGCCCTCCTGGACCAATCAGGTCATCCGCGCCTTCGGCTGGATGAACCTGCTCTCGCCGGGCACGCCGCTGGCCGAGCTGGCCCAGTTCTTCGGCCTGATCGGCCCCAACATGGGGCTCTATCCGTCGAACTTCGCGGTCACTCTGGGGCTGATCTACAACTTCCTGCCGTTCATGGTGCTGCCGCTCTACGCCGCCTTCGAGAAGCTCGATTACGCCCTGGTCGAGGCGGCGCGGGATCTCTACGCCTCGCCGCTGCGTGCCTTCTGGCTGGCGGTCTTCCCGCAGACCCTGCCGGGACTGCTGGCCGGCACGGTGCTGGTGTCGATCCCCGCCTTCGGCATGTACGTGGTGCCGGAGCTGCTCGGCGGCGGCCGCGCCATGATGCTCGGCAACCTGGTCGCCAGCCAGTTCGCCGGCGGCTCCAACTGGCCGCTGGGGGCGGCGGGGGCACTGATCATGCTGCTCGCCACCTTCGGCGGGCTGTTCGCCATGCGCCGGATCGGCAAGCGCCTGAGCGGCGGTGAGGAGGTGGTGATATGAGACGTGGCGCCTTTCACCGCGGCCTGACCCTGTTCTGGTGGGTCGTGATGGCCTTCCTCTACCTGCCGCTGGCGGTCATCGTGTTCTACTCGTTCAACGCGGCCAACAGCTCGGCCTACTTCGCTGGCTTTTCGCTGCGCTGGTACGACAAGCTGATCCACAACGACCAGCTGCTCAGCGCGCTCAGCAACACCCTGGTACTGGGGATCGCCTCCTCGACCCTGGCGCTCGGCATCGGCACCCTGATCGGTTATGGCATGTACCGCCATCGGGCGCGCAAACTCGGCTGGCTGATCGTGCTGATCTATCTGCCGATCGTGATGCCGGACATCGTCTTCGGGATCTCGGAGATGGCGTTCTTCATCAGCATCGACCGCCAGTTCGGCATCCTCGGCCCCAGCCTGCTGACCATGATCATCGCCCACGTCACCTTCCAGATTCCGTTCGTGGCGCTGATCGTCTACTCGCGTTTCGTCGGCCTCGACCCGACGCTGTTCGAGGCAGCCAAGGATCTCTACGCCTCGCCGTTCCAGCGCGCCCGCTTCTTCCTGCTGCCGACGCTGAAGCCATCGCTGATCGCCGCCTTCTTCCTCTCGTTCACGCTGTCGGTGGACGATTTCGTGATCAGCTTCTTCAACGCCGGCCCCGAGAACGCCACCCTGCCGATCTATATCTGGGGAGCGATCCGCCGCGGCGTGTCGCCGGAGATCAACGCCATTGCCACGCTGATGATCGGCGCGGTGCTGATCGCGGCACTCTTGAGCCTCATGTTCAACCGACACAAGCAGCACTGACATCGCGCGCCGGCGCCCAGGCAGCCGGCGCATGCGATCTGACGATTTCGTCGGGCCCCGCCGGGCCCGGTATCGACATCACCCGGAGGTATTCGTCGATGAAGCGCACAACAATCACAACCCGCGTCGCCCTGACCCTGGGCGGCATGCTGCTGGCGAGCTCGGCCTTCGCCCAGGACGCCAACAAGCTGTACCTGTTCAACTGGACGGAGTACATGGACCCCAAGATCATCCAGGCCTTCGAGAAGAAGTACGGGGTCGAGGTGATCCAGAGCTACTACAACTCGCTACCGGAGATGACCGCCAAGCTCAATGCCGGCGGGGTTTCCCAGTACGACATCATCGTCCCCTCCAACTACTACGTGCCGCGCCTGATCGACAGCGGCCTGGTGCAGAAGCTCGACAAGTCGCAGATTCCCAACCTGTCCAACGTCATGCAGCAGTTCGCCGACCCCAGCTACGATCCGGGCGCGCAGTACTCGGTGCCCTACCAGTGGGGCACCAGCGGTATCGTCTACGACACCAACGTCTTCCCCGACGCCCCCAAGAGCTGGTCGCTGCTGTTCGATCCCAAGGTCAATACCGACCAGCCCTTCGCCCTGATGGGCGATGGCCAGGTCAACATGGGCGCCGCCTGCGCCTATCTCGGCTCGGGTTACGACTGCACCGGGGCCGAGGCGTGGAAGCCGGCGGCCAAGTTGATCCTCGACACCAAGCACCGCGGCACCTTCAGCGGCTTCACCGACGGCACGCCGGTACTGCAGCAGATCCAGCGCGGCGTGGTGCGCGCCGGCATCTCCTACAACGGTGACTATCTGCAGCAGAAGCGCGAGAACCCGGAAGCGTTCAAGCACATCGCCTTCATGATCCCCGACGAAGGCACCGAGATGTGGGTCGACAACATGATGATCCCGGCCAAGGCACCGCACCCGGCACTGGCGCACAAGTTCATCAACTTCATTCTCGACGCCAAGGTCGGCGCCGAACTCTCCAACTTCGTCCAGTACGCCAGTCCCAACAAGGCCGCACAGCCCTATCTCGACGCCGACCTGACCCAGCCCCCGGCGCTGCCCGACGAGGCCGACCTGGCGCGTCTGAAGTTCTCGCCCAGCCTGAGCGGCCAGGAGCTGCAACTGTTCCAGCAGCTGTGGCAGGAAGTGCAGTCGCGGTAAGCAAGCGTTACCCGTCGGCGCCAATCGGCGTCGGCGGTCTCCCAGACGGCGCCGAGCGCGCCACAAGGACAGCGTCATGAGCGAAACACCGCATCACGTGCTCGAGGAGTGGTTCAGCCGCCACGGCATCACCGAGGTGGAGTGCCTGGTGTCCGATCTCACCGGTATCCTCAAGGGCAAGATCATGCCCGCCGGCAAGTATCTGCGTGGCGGGCACACCCGCCTGCCCGACTCGATCTTCATCCAGACGGTCACCGGCGGCTATCCCGATGACGACGATATCCGCTTCTGGAACCCGGCCGAGCTCGACATGCAGCTGGTGCCGGACCCCGACTCCGCTTATCTGGTGCCCTGGGCCGACGACCCCACGGCGCAGATCATCCACGACTGCCTCTACATGAACGGCGAACCGGTGGAGCTCTCGCCGCGCCATGTGCTCAAGCACATTCTCTCGCTCTACGAGGCCCGCGGCTGGCAGCCGATCATCGCGCCGGAGGTGGAGTTCTACCTGGTCAAGACCAATACCGACTCCGACTACCCGCTGGAGCCGCCGATCGGGCGCTCGGGACGCCAGGAGAGCAGCCGCCAGTCGTTCTCCATCGACGCGGTCAACGAGTTCGACCCGCTGTTCGAGCAGATGTACGACTACTGCGAAGCCCAGCAGCTGGATATCGACACCCTGACCCATGAAGAGGGTGCCGGTCAGATGGAGGTCAATTTCCGCCACGGCGACCCGCTGCGTCTCGCCGACCAGGTGGTCATCTTCAAGCGCACCCTGCGCGAGACCGCGCTGCGCCACAACATGTACGCCACCTTCATGGCCAAGCCGATGGCCAACGAACCCGGCAGCTCGATGCATCTGCATCAGAGCCTGCTCGACCGCGACAGCGGCGAAAACCTGTTCGCCGGCAGCGGCGGTACCCCCAGCAAGCTGTTCCACCACTATATCGGCGGGCTGCAGCAGTACCTGCCCTCGGCCATGCCGTTCTTCGCCCCCAACGTCAACTCCTACCGCCGGCTGATGCCTGGCGGCAGCAACAGCTCGGTGCCGATCAACACCGAGTGGGGCTACGACAACCGCACCGTCGGCCTGCGCGTGCCGGTCGGCCCGGCGCCCGGCACGCGGGTCGAGAACCGCCTCGCGGGCGCCGACGCCAACCCCTATCTGGTGATGGCGGCCTCCCTCGCCTGCGGTTATCTCGGCATGCTCTCGCAGATCGAGCCGCGCCCGCCGCTGACGGGCTCGGCCTGGTCGATGGGGCATACCCTGCCAGACGACATCGGCCCGGCGCTCAATGCGCTGAGCGAGTGCGCCCCGCTGGCAGACCTGCTGGGCGAACGCTTTACCCGTAGCTATCTGGCGGTGAAGCGCGCCGAGCACTCGGCCTACTTCCGGGTCATCAGCTCGTGGGAGCGCGAGCACCTGCTGCTGCGGGTCTGACCCCCACCGGCGGCCGCGCGACACACTGTTGGCTGCGTCGCGCGGCCGCCTCGACACGAGGTGACACCGCATGCGCCCGACCGCTGCCCTCTGCCTGAGTACGCTCTGCCTGACGCTGAGCGCCGCTGTCCAGGCTCAGACGCCGGACAAGCTCTACCTTTTCAACTGGACCGAATATGCCGACCCCGGCGTGATCAAGGACTTCGAGCAGCAGTACGACGTCGAGGTGGTGCAGAGCTACTTCACCTCGAACGCCGAGATGTTCGCCAAACTGGTCGCCGGCGGCGACGCCCAGTTCGATGTGGTAGTGCCCACCGACTACTATGTGCCAAGGCTGGCGGCGGCCGGCCTGATCCAGCCGTTGGGCGACGGCATCGAGGGGCGCGACAACCTGATGCCGGCCTTCCGTCATCCCAGCTACGACCCCGAGGACGCCTACAGCGTGCCCTACCTGTGGGGCGTCACCGGGATCGTCTACGACAGCACGGTATTCCCCGACCCGGCCCACTCCTGGTCGCTGCTGCTCGACCCCGAGATCAATCCGGACCAGCCCTTCGCGCTGCTCGGCGGCGACCCGCAGGTGCTGTTCGGCATGGCTTGCGCCTACCAGGGCCAGGGCTTCGACTGCACCCAACGCGACGCCTGGATCGCCGCCGCCAAGCTGGTGAGCCAGACCCTGCATCGCCCCAACTTCAGCGGCTTCGCCGACAGCACCGCGGCCATCGACCAGATCGCCCGCGGCGTGACCCGTGCCGCTGTCACCTACAGCGGCGATCTCGACTATCGCAAGGCGGATGCACCGGAGACCTATGGCAAGCTCAAGTTCTTCATTCCGGAAGAGGGGTCCCAGCTCGGCGTGGATACGCTGGTGATCCCCAAGCGTGCGCCCCATCCGCAGCTGGCGCGCGACTTCATCAGCTTCATGCTGCGCCCGGAGAATGCCGCACGCTCGGCGACCTACGCCTACTACCGCACGCCCAACCAGGCGGCACTGCCACTGCTCGACGCCGATCTGCGTGAGGCTTCGCAGCTGAGCGACGCCCAGCGCGCCAAGCTGACGCCAGCACCACAACTGAAGGGCGACCAATTGCAGCTGCTCCAGCAGTTGGCCAACGAGGCGCGCAGCCGCTGAGGCGCGCGCCCGAGCACTCGCCTTCAACCGCTAAAAGCCCCGCCAGACGGGGCTTTCACACCAAGTGTCGCGATCTGCAGACGCCTGTTTGTCAATATGAAAACAGCGTTCAACAATCCGTTGCACCCTTCTCTTCGTCGCCGCCCGACCTACACTGAGCCTATCGAGTGGTGGCGTCTCCCACGCCGCTGCCACCGAAGGAAGGCGGTGCGCCGCCAACAGGACAAGGACGTCGCCCCTGGCGCGTCGGCTCACCTGGACGTGAGCGACGAACGACACGCGCATAGATAGCGCGTCCCTCGCCAGTGGTACTCACTATCAGTAGTCACTGTCAGCACTCGCTACCAGTACCTGGGATCAGCGCAAACCGCGAGGTTTCCGTCCCTGGCTCGACGGAACACGAGCCGGTCCGCAAGAGGAGCAAACTCATGCAGAAATCGATCATCATCGGCGGTGTCATCGCCGCCCTCGGCGTCGCCGGCGGCGTTGCCATTGGTGCCTACCAGTCCGGTGACAGCCAGCCGCAGTACGCCGACATCATCAGCGTCGATCCTATTACCCAGACCTCCGAGACCCCGCGTCAGGAGTGCCACGAGGTGACCGTCACCCATCGCCGCCCGGCGCAGGACGAGCACCGCATCGCCGGCACCGCCATCGGCGCCATCGTCGGCGGCGTGGTGGGTAACCAGTTCGGCGGCGGCAGTGGCAAGAAAATCATGACGGCCGCCGGTGCAGTGGGTGGTGGTATCGCCGGCAATCAGGTCCAGGGACAGATGCAGCAAGGCGACACCTACACCACCACCGAACAGCGCTGCAACACGGTCAAGGACACCAAACAGGAGACCGTCGGCTACGACGTGCGCTATCGCTACGACGGTGAAGTCCACGAGGCCAAGCTCGACAAGAAACCCCAGGGCGAACGCGTCTCCATGCGTAATGGCGAGCCCCAGTGGCAGAGCGCCGGCGGCGCCTGACGCCCCCGCTCGCCCCGCTCCCTCCCACCGCGCCGGCAGCTTCTGTCGGCGCGGTCTGCGTCTATCCGGGCAGTGGCGGTTGAGCCGCGCAGCGCGACCGGCTACCCTCTTTTCATTCGTCGAATAAATTCAACACGCGAGCCCGCCATCGTGCCCCAAGCCTCTGCTGCGACCTTCCCTGATCGGCATGTCGACTCCTACTACGCCGCCTCCGCCAACCCAGCCCCGGAACGCCCGCCGCTGCATGGCGAGATCAGCGCCGATGTGTGCGTGATCGGCGGCGGTTTCAGCGGTATCTCGTCGGCACTGCATCTGGCCGAGCGGGGCCTGCGTGTGGTGGTGCTGGAGGCGACACGCATTGGCTTCGGCGCCTCGGGGCGCAATGGCGGGCAGATCGTCAACAGTTACAGCCGCGACATGGACGTGATCGAGGCCAAGTATGGCCAGACCACCGCCCAGGCGCTGGGCAGCATGGCGTTCGAAGGCAATCGCATCATCCGCTCGCGCATTGCTGACTACGACATTCGCTGTGATCTCAAGGAGGGCAACCTGTTCGCCGCCTGCAGCGACAAGCAGATGCAGGGGCTGGTCGAGCACAAGGCGCTGTGGGAGCGCTACGGCCACCGCCAGCTCGAGCTGCTCGATGCCCAGAGCTACCGCCGCGAGATCGGCTCCGAACGTTACGTGGGCGCGCTATTCGATCACTCCGGCGGGCATCTGCACCCGCTCAATCTGGTCCTCGGCGAGGCCGCCGCCTTCGAATCCCTCGGCGGGGTGATCCACGAGCACTCGCCGGTGGTCGAGATCCAGCACGGCGATCCGGTGATGGTACGCACCGCCCAGGGGCAGATCCGCGCCGAACGCGTGATCGTCGCCGGCAACGCCTATCTCAATGGCCTGCTGCCGGAGCTCGAGGGCAAGAGCATGCCCTGCGGCACCCAGGTGCTGGCCACCGCGCCGTTGGACGCCGATACCGCCCGCGAGCTGCTGCCCAACGACGCCTGCGTCGAGGACTGCAACTATCTGCTCGACTACTACCGCCTCTCGGCCGACAACCGGCTCATCTACGGCGGCGGTGTCACCTATGGCGGCCACGACCCGGCGAGTATCGAAGCAGTGATCCGACCCAATCTGGAGAAGACCTTTCCCCAGCTCAAGGGGGTCAAGGTCGACTACACCTGGAGCGGCAATTTCCTGCTGACACTCAACCGACTGCCGCAGTTCGGCCGTATCAACCACAACGTCTACTATGCTCAGGGCTACTCCGGGCATGGCGTGACCTGCACCCATCTGGCCGGACGCCTGATGGCGGAGGCGCTGAGCGGTGAGCTCGAGCGCTTCGACGCCTTCGCCAACCTGCCGCACACCCCCTTCCCCGGCGGCCGCCTCTTCCGCGTGCCGCTGACGGCCCTGGGCGCCTGGTACTACCGGATGCGCGACCAGCTCGGCTGGTGATACTCCTTGCCTGGCGGGCATGCCGCCAGCGCCATAGCGATCGATCACGGGTCGACATGCCGGTCTGACTCGGAGCCAAGAGTCAGACCTGATTCACAGACTCGGCAGGCAAACGCAAGGGGCGGCCACTGGCCGCCCCTCGAGCTAGGTTTTGTACGAAAACTACCTGCGCTCGGCAATACGGCGTTAAAAATCGGCTCACTGAACAACGTTCAGAACGTCCGAAGGACGGCCCGAAGGGCGAGCGGAGCGAGTAAAATGCTCATTTGCCCCCCGCGTTTTCGCCGATTTTTGCCTTGTCTTGCCTTCGCTCGCTGACTTTTCGTACAGAACCTAAGATCTACCCTCGGATCAGAATGTCTGCCACGCCTCTTCGTCTTGGTGACTGCGCTTGGCCGTTAGCGATGCCGGCTGCACGTTGGCGGATTTCGGCTGAGTATCGGGTGCCACAACCGCTTCCTCCGCAACGTCTTCCCCGAGCACAAAGGTATCGACCAGGCCGCGCAGGCGCTCGGCTTCCTGCTGCAAATCGGCCGCTGCGGTCGCCGACTGCTGCACCATGGCGGCATTCTGCTGAGTCATCGCGTCCATCTCCGCCACCGCGGTATTGATCTGAGCGATGCCGCTGTTCTGCTCCTTGGCTCCCGCGCTGATCTCACCGATGACATCGGTGACCCGGTTCACGCTGTCGACGATCTCGCGCATGGTGGTTCCGGCACGATTCACCAGCTCGCTGCCGCTGCGGGTATGCTCGGCCGACTGTTTGATCAACTCACGAATGTTTTTCGACGCCTCCGCCGAACGCCCCGCCAGCGAGCGCACCTCGCTGGCCACCACCGCGAAGCCGCGCCCGTGCTCACCGGCGCGCGCCGCCTCGACGGAGGCGTTCAGCGCCAGGATATTGGTCTGGAAGGCGATGGAATCGATCAGCCCGATGATCTCCTCGATCTGCGCCGCCGACTGGGTAATCTCGCTCATCCGCGCCTCGACCTGGGCCATCGCCTGCTCGCCCTCTTGCGCCACATTGCTGGTCGACTGCACCAGTTGACTCGCCTGGGTGGCGGAATCGGTGGCATGTGCCACCGTGGTGGTGATCTCCTCCATCGAGGCGGAGGTCTGCTGCAGGCTCGCCGCCGACTGCTCGGTGCGCGACGCCAGCTCGCCGCTGGCATCGGCGATCTGGGACGACGTTGCGTGAACGCTGCGGGTACTCGAGCGCACGTCACGCAGTGTTTCCTGCATGCGCCCGACGAAGGCGTTGAACTGGGTCGCGAGTTCGCCCACCTCGTCGCGGCTATCGACGGCGAGGCGGCGGGTCAGATCGCCCTGGCCGCTGGCGATATCCCCCATCGCCTCGGCGGTGCGCCGAATCGGACCTAGCAACCGCCGCACCAGCACGCTGGCGATCAGCGCCGCCAGCAGCACACCCCCGGCCCCCAGCAGCAACGAGCGCCACAGCATGGCGTGGCGATTGCTCGCCGCCTTGACCTCTGCCGCCGCCATCGCCTGATCGATGGAGGTGGCGTAAATGCCGGCACCGATCATCCAGTTCCAGCCGTCGATGCTCTCGGCGTAGGAGTATTTGCGCTCGACTTTGCCGGTGCCGGGATTGGGCCACAGATAGCTGTAGCGTCCCCCGCCTTGCTGGGCGACCCGGATCAGGTCGGCGATGACATGGTTACCATCGGCGTCCGTCACCCCGAGCATATTGGTCCCCTCCTTCTTGGTGTCGGGGGCAAACACCAGATTGGTGCCATCGAAGGTATAGGCAAAGATGTAGTTGGTGCCGTCGAAGGAGAGCCCGCGCAGCAGATCGCGCGCCTTGGTCTGGGCGGCCTGAGGATCGCTGCCGGCGTTCTCGACCAGCGGCGTGATGGCGGATTTGGCCAGATCGACGATGCCCTTGACCGCCTTGACCTGACTGTCGATCAACAATCGCCGCTGCTCGGCCAGATCTCGACGACTGTCATTGAGGTTGGAGACGATATTGACGCTCACCAGCGCCACGATGATGACAAACAGCGGTATCAGCGTCAGCGCCACGATCTTGGTCTGCAGGCTGAACGCGTGTCTGGCGTGCAAAACGGAGGGTGCCTTCATGCGTACGCTCTCGGTCGTTGGAGTTATCGAGTGAGATCCAGCGACGCGTGACCCTCCCGGCCAGAATCCGATCCCTCGCCGCTAACGACACACCCAAACGATTCAACCCGGCAGAATCACGCGCCCACCAAGGTCGATATCGGTGACCATTGATTTAACTTGAATCAACTTTAGTCGCTAGCCCCCTGCCCCAGGCCACCATTCTGCCGCGCCCTGTATATCGGAATGCACCTGCCAGGCGGCGGCAAATACCTGCTCGACATCGACCTGGACACCACGATGACAAGACACGCCCGCCGACAGCGCGACGGGGCCGTCCTTTCTCCGTACTCACAGGTGAATCTGGCTGGCGCCGCGCTACGCTTTATCTGAAAAAGGCCTGCGCTCGCCCATACGGCGCTAAACATTGACTCGCTGAACAACGTTCAGAACGTCCTTAGGACGGCCCGAAGGGCGAGCGGAGCGAGTAATATGCTCATTTACATCTCGTAAACGGGAGCGCCAGCACGGTCCGTCTGTCGTCAATTTTCGCCTTAGCTACGCGCCCCGGTCCTGCCATCGCTCGCCGTTTCTTCAGACAGCGCTTAGAATGTCTCCCACTCACCCTCGGCGCCGGCGCCTTCTCTCTTCAGCGTGACCAATTCAGCGCGGGCAGCTCTCGGCCCTGACACCGATGCTTTAATCGCGCCCTCCCCGCCGAGCACGAAGGTGTCAACCAGGCTGCGCAGGCGCTGGGCTTCCTGCTGCAGGTCGGACGCTGCGGTTGCCGACTGCTGCACCATGGCCGCGTTCTGCTGGGTCATCGCATCCATCTCCGCTACCGCGGTATTGATCTGAGCGATGCCACTGTTCTGCTCCTTGGCCCCGGCGCTGATCTCACCGATGACATCGGTGACCCGGTTCACACTGTTGACGATCTCGCGCATGGTGGTCCCGGCCCGATTCACCAGCTCGCTGCCGCTGCGGGTATGTTCGGCCGAACGTGTGATCAGCTCGCGAATACTCTTCGACGCCTCTGCCGAACGCCCCGCCAGCGAGCGCACCTCGTTGGCCACCACCGCGAAGCCGCGTCCATGTTCGCCGGCGCGCGCCGCCTCGACGGAGGCGTTCAGCGCCAGGATATTGGTCTGGAACGCGATGGAATCGATCAACCCGATGATCTCCTCGATCTGCGCCGCCGACTCAGTGATCTCGGTCATCCGCGCCTCGACCTGAGCCATCGCCTGCTCACCCTCCTGAGCCACCTGACTGGTCGACTGCACCAATTGACTCGCCTGGGCGGCCGAATCGGCGGCATGCGCCACCGTGGTGGTGATCTCCTCCATCGACGCGGATGTCTGTTGCAGACTCGCCGCCGACTGCTCGGTGCGCGACGCCAGCTCACCGCTGGCATCGGCGATCTGGGACGAAGTTGCATGAACGCTGCGGGTGCTCGAGCGCACGTCGCGCAGGGCTTCCTGCATGCGACCGACAAAAGCGTTGAACTGGGTGGCGAGCTCACCCACCTCGTCGCGGCTGTCGACGTTCAGGCGGCGTGTCAGGTCGCCCTGGCCATTGGCGATATCGCCCATCGCCGCGGCGGTACGCCGGATCGGGCCGAGCAGCCGCCGCACCAGCCAGACCGTGAGCAGGGCCGCGATACCCATCGCGGCTCCGCCGAGCAACATCGACTCCCAGATCGATGCCTGCAGATGCTGAGTGGCTTCACCCTCGGCGCTCTCAATTTCCCGATTGATCGAGGTGGCGTAGACGCCGGCACCGATCACCCATCCCCAGGCATCGATACCCTCGACGTAGGAGTATTTGTGCTCGTCGGCACCGGTGGCAGGGTTGCGCCACAGATAGCGATAGATGCCTCCGCCCTGACGCGCGGTCTCGAGCATATGCGAGAAGATGTGGTTGCCTTCGGCGTCGCGCACCTGGCTCATGTCACTGCCTTCGAGTTGCGGTTGGCGCGGCTGGACCAGATTGGTGCCATCGTAGGCGTAGACGAAGACGTAGTTGTCGCCCTCGAACGAAATAGCCCGAATCAGCGCCTCGGCCTGGCGTTTTGCCGCCGCCACATCGCCGTTGGGCGGGTGCTGGACCAGCGGCATGATCGCCGACTTGGCCGTCTCGACCACATACCTCACCGCTTGCTCGCGGTCGGATGTCAGGCGTTGACGCTGCGACTCCAGAGCGGCACCGCTGGCCTGATGCGTCTTGAAGATATTGAAAGTGACCAACAGTACGCTGAGCAGCAGTAGGGGTATCAATACCAAGGCAAGGACCTTGGTCTGCAGGCTAAACGCCAGACGGCGCGAGGGAGTGTTCGATGTGCTCATGATGGCCCTCCTGGCCATAGCGGGAACTCCCTGAGAGCGCCATTGCGACCTGCCGAGAGTTCTGTCGTGATACGTGGGGTGCCTCATGCAAGTAGGAGCACGGGCCAGCCCCAATATCGGCGGCAGCACACAGAACTTAATTAAACTTTGACATCCGGAGCGACGAACGCCCCATGTCAGCGACACACAGCGCGGTAGGCGTCACCACTCCAGCGCCTGCTTGACGAAGGGAATGGTGAGCTTGCGCTTGGCGGAGAGCGAGGCGCGATCCAGGCGCGCCAGAATCTCGGAGAGCTGGTCGAGCTGGCGCGGGCCGCGATGCAGGATATAGCGCGCGACCTCGTCGGGCAGCTGCATGCCGCGTACTCGGGCGCGCAGTTGCAGCGCGCCCAGTCGCTGGGCATCGTCCAGCGGCTGGACGTGAAAGACCATGCCCCAGGTCATGCGCGAGGCCAGGTCCGGCAATTTGATATCGAGCTGACGCGGCGAGCGATCGGCGGCGATCACCAGCCGCTTGCCGGCGTCACGCAGGCGGTTGAAGCCGTGGAACAGCGCCTCCTCCCAGCGCTTGCGCCCGACCACCAGCTGCAGGTCGTCGATCGCTAGCAGATCGAGCCGCTCGGGCTCTTCGAGGATATCCGGCGGGAAGTGCCCCAGCGCGTCCAGCGGCAGGTAGAGCGCGCGCTGGCCACCGGCGTCGGCGGCATGGCAGGCCGCCTGCAGCAGATGGCTGCAGCCTACCCCGCTGCCTCCCCAGAGGTAGAGAAAAGGCTCGCCGGCGCTCTCCCGCTGTGACGCCAGGTGAGCCACCAGCGGCGCGTTGTCGCCGGGGAAATAGTTGGCAAAGGTGGCGTCGTCGCGTAGACCAACGCCCAGCGGCAGCTGTGAAGGTCCCGGGCGCATCAGCTCTCCTGCTCCCCGTCCCAGCCTTCCGCCGGCGCCTCGACCCGCGCCCGATCATAGAGGCGACTGTGGCGATAGCGATGGTAGGCGAAGCGCAGCAGCACCATGATCACCGCGGCCATCGGCAGTGCCAGCAGGATGCCGGTGAAGCCGAACAGCTGTCCGCCGGCGAGCACGGCGAAGATCACCGCCACCGGATGCAGGCCGATCTTGTCGCCCAGCAGCAGCGGCTGCAGCAGCGTGCTCTCGGCCACCTGGCCGATACCGAACACCACCAGCACGCCCACCAGCGGCAGCCACTCACCGAACTGGAAGAACGCCACCACCCCGGCGGTGAGCACCCCGACGATCACGCCGAGATAGGGCACGATGCTCGCCAGCCCTGCCATCAGGCCGATCAGCAGTCCGAACTTGAGCCCCACCACACTCAGACCGACGGCGTAGATCACGCCCAGACTCAGCATCACCAGAAGCTGGCCGCGCAGGAAAGCGGAGAGCACCTCGTCGCACTCCACCGCCAGCGCCGTGACCCGAGGTTCGACATGCCGCGGCAGCAGCTCGCGCACGTAGCCCTTGAGCCGATCCCAGTCGAGCAACAGATAGAAGGTGACCACCGGAATCAGCGCCAGGTTGCCGATCCAGATCGCGAACGCCAGCCCCGAGCGCGAGGCCTGGGCGAGAAAGGCCGCGGCGTAAGTACCGGTCTCGCGCCAGTTGCTCATCAAGGCGTTGCGCAGCTGATCGAAGTCAGCACTGAAATCGACGCCGGTGAGCTCGCGCACTTCCGGCAGCACCGTCGTCTGCACCCAGTTGAGCACCTCGGGCAGCGCTGCGAGCAGCTGCCCCAGCTGACGCCCCAGCATCGGCAGCAGCACCAGCAGGCTGCCGACCATCACCAGCGCCAGCAGCAGAAACACCAGACTCACCGAGAGCCGTCGCGACAGCCCCCGCGCCTCCAGCCAGTCGGTCACCGGATCGCCCAGATAAGCCAGGATCAGGCTGACGAAGAACGGCATCAGGATCGGCTCGAGCAGCACCAGCAGCCAGACGGCCAGCGCGGCACCGATCAACCCGCCTATCTGTAGTTTACTCATCGCGCTCTCGCCATTCCCTGACTGCCCGCTAGGATGTAGGCAATGCTACAATGCGCCCCGCTGAACATCACCCCCATTCATTGGCGGGACGCTGAGTCACCCGCAGCGTCTCCCCGGCTCCGCGAGAAAGGTCCCCTATGACGCGCTCCTCTCCCGATTCTTCGAACGCGCCCCGTTCGTCCAGCTCCCCCTCCCTGACCTACCGGGACGCGGGTGTCGACATCGATGCCGGCAACGCGCTGGTCGAGCGGATCAAGGGCGTGGCCAAGCGTACTTCGCGGCCGGAAGTGATGGGCGGCCTGGGCGGCTTCGGTGCGCTGTGCCAGCTGCCGAGCGGCTACCGCGAGCCGGTGCTGGTCTCCGGCACCGACGGGGTCGGCACCAAGCTGCGCTTGGCGATGGACCTGGGCAAGCATGACACCATCGGGATCGACCTGGTCGCCATGTGCGTCAACGATCTGGTGGTCGCCGGCGCAGAGCCACTGCTGTTCCTCGACTACTACGCCACCGGCAAGCTGGATGTCGATATCGCCGCCGACGTGGTGACCGGTATCGGTGAGGGCTGCAGCCAGGCCGGCTGCGCCCTGGTGGGGGGCGAGACCGCCGAGATGCCGGGCATGTACGAAGGCAGCGACTACGACCTGGCCGGGTTCTGTGTCGGCGTAGTGGAGAAATCCGAGATTCTCGACGGAAGCCGGGTCGCTGCCGGCGACGTGCTGCTGGGCCTGGCCTCCTCCGGGCCGCACTCCAACGGCTACTCGCTGATCCGCAAGATTCTCGAAGTGGGCGGCGGCCAGCTCGATGCCACCCTCGAGGGCCAGCCGCTCGCCGACCTGCTGATGGCGCCGACCCGCATCTACGTCAAGCCGCTGCTCTCGCTGATTCGCGACAGCGACGTGGCCGTGCACGCGCTTTCGCACATCACCGGTGGCGGCCTGCTCGAGAACGTGCCACGGGTACTGCCGAACGACCTCGCCGCGCGGGTCGACGTCACCACCTGGCAGCGCCCGGCCGTGTTCGACTGGCTGCAGCAGCAGGGCAACGTGGCCGAGCACGAAATGTACCGGGTGCTCAACTGCGGTATCGGCATGGTGGTAGTGGTGCCGGCGGACCAGGCCGACGCCGCCATCGCCCACCTGCAACAGGCCGGCGAGCAGGTCCATCGCCTGGGTGAGATCGTCACCCGCGGCGAGGGTGACGACGCCGTGCAGCTGGAGAACCTGCCGGCATGAGCGCAGAGCACCCTTCCTCCCATCAGGACACGTTGAACGACTTCGAGGCCGCGGCCGCCGAGAAGCCCCGCGTGGTCGTGCTGATCTCCGGCAACGGCAGCAATCTGCAGGCGCTGCTCGATGCCCAGACGCATGACGAGCTGGGCGGCGAGATCGTGGCGGTGGTCTCCAACAAGGCCGACGCCTACGGGCTCAAGCGGGCCAAGGATGCCGGTGTCGATGCCGTGGCGCTGCCGCACCGGGAGTACGACTCCCGCGAGGCCTTCGACGCCGCGCTGATCAAGGTGATCGATCGCCACGACCCCGATCTGGTGGTGCTGGCCGGCTTCATGCGCATTCTCACGCCGATGTTCGTCGATCACTACCGCGGGCGGATGCTCAATATCCACCCGTCGCTGCTGCCCGCCTATCAGGGCCTGAACACGCACCAGCGCGCACTGGACGATGGCGTCGCCGAACATGGTGTCAGCGTGCACTTTGTCACCGAAGAGCTGGATGGCGGACCGGTGGTGATCCAGGCCGCGGTCAAGGTCGAACCCGGACAGGATCTCGACGCCCTGATCGACAAGGTCCATGCCCGCGAGCATCTGATCTACCCCATCGCCGTGCGCTGGTTCCTCGAAGGCCGAATCAAACTCGGCGCCGAGGGCACGGTAACGCTGGACAACATGCCGCTGCCGCCGAACGGCCTGCGCATGTCCCACGAGGATGCCGCCGAGGAGCTCGACGAGGATCTGGAGTGAGCGCTTAGGCATCCGCCCCAGTCGCCCGGTCTCCGCGATAGCTGCCCGAGTTCACGCCGGGAGCCCGAGATCGGGCACCCGGCACTGAACCGAACGGCGGCAGCTGCGCGCCCAGGAACACATTCGAAGCACGCCTGGCGATTTTCAAGGCATCTGAAACTTTCGACCTGAACACCCCTCACGAACACGACGAATAACCCCCTTTTTTGTAGTCTTTAGATGAATTTGCCACCCCCTTCCCCTGCCATAGACTACGAATCTATCAGGCAAGGATGTGTGACATGCTGCTTCGCTCTGCCCGCTGGCTGACTCTCGGTCTTCTCGCGCTCTGCTTGAGCCCTGCGCTCTGGGCCGAGGATTCGCTGCTTGGCCCCCTCGACAACACCACCAGCGACGGCGAGCGCCAGGTACGCGGCGTGTTGCGCGCCCACAATCATGCGGTGATCAGCAGCGAGTTGGCTGGGCGTATCGTCGAGATGCCCTACAGCGATGGCCAGAGCTTCGCCAAGGGCGATCTGCTCGCACGCTTCGACTGCAGCGCCTACCAGGCTCAGCTCAATGCCGCCCAGGCCGCCGCCCGCGCCACCCGTGAAGAACTGAATCACAACAAGCAGCTTGCTGCCCTCAACTCGGTCGGACGCTTCGAAGTGGCCCTGGCCGAAGCCCGTCAGGCCCAGGCCCAGGCAGAGACCCAGGTGTATCAGGTGCAGGTCAAGCGCTGCAGCGTCACCGCGCCCTTCGCCGGCAATGTAGTGCGGCGTCGCGCGCAGCCCCACGAGAGCGTCGCCAGCGGCACACCGCTGCTGGAGGTGGTGGATAACAGCACGCTGGAGATCTACCTGCTGGTGCCTTCCAGTTGGCTCAGTCGCCTGCAACCGGGGCAGACCTTCGACTTCATCCCCGACGAGACCGGCCACCCCCTCGTGGCCAAGATCAAACGCCTCGGCGCGCGTATCGACGAGGGCAGCCAGACCCTGTTGCTGATCGGCAGCCTGCCCGAGAATGCCAAGGGCCTGCTGGCCGGCATGAGCGGCACGGCACGGTTCCAGGCGTCGCCGTGAGCGTGTCTCCAGCCACACCCGAGCGCGTCTTCGCGCAGTTCCTCGGCCTCGAACGCCAAGCGCGCAAAGCCGCAAGCACCGAACAGCTGGCTTTCGCCATGGTCAATGACGGCCAGGCGCTGTTCGGCTTTCGTCACGCCGCTCTGCTGATCGCCGGCAAGGTGCGGGCGCTGACCGGCGTCAGCGTGGTGGAGCCGCACGCTCCCTTCGTCGCCTTCGTCGAGCGTGCGGTCGGGGCCCTGCACAAGCAAAATCGACTGGACGAGAGCCATAACGTCGACCCCGCTCAGCTAGGCGAGCAGATACGTCTCGACATGAACGCTCTCTCCGCCCCGCACGCCTACTGGCTGCCACTGAAGAATCGCAGCGGCGACATCTTCGGCGGCCTGTGGCTGGCCCGTGACCGGCCTTTCGACGACGCCGAGCACGCCCTGCTGGCCCAGCTGGCAGACACCTATGCCCACGCTTGGCTGGCGCTGCAACCGCGTAAGTCCTGGCGCCTGCGTTGGCCGCGCAAGAAGCTGCTGGCCGTGGCGGCGGCACTCTGCCTGCTGCTGCTGATCCCGGTACGCCAGTCGGTGCTGGCCCCCGCCGAGGTGGTACCGCTGGGCGGTCGCGTGGTGGCCGCGCCACTCGATGGCGTGATCGCCGAGTTCCTGGTCAAACCCAACCAGCGCGTTGCGGCTGGCGACCTGCTGGTGCGCTTCGAGGCCACCAGCCTCAAGGCCCAGGCCGATGTCGCCGAACGCGCACTGGACGTGGCCGAAGCCGAACTCAAGGCCAACAGCCAGCGCGCTTTCGTCGATGCCGAGTCCAGCGCCCGCCTGGATCTGCTGGCCGCGCGCGTCGAGCAGAAACGCGCCGAGCGCGACTATGCCCAGCAGCTGCTGGCACGCAGCGAGGTACGCGCCGAACGCGAGGGGATCGCCGTGTTCGCCGACGCCGAGCGCCTGACCGGCAAACCGATCCAGACCGGCGAGCGGCTGATGCAGATTGCCGACCCGAACCGGGCCGAACTGCGCATCGAGCTGCCGGTGGGGGATGCCATCGCCCTGCAGCCCGGCGCCGAGGTGGCGCTGTTCCTCGACAGCGACCCGCTACACCGTCATACGGCGCGGCTGGAGCGCGCGGCCTATGAGGCACAGAGCACCGCTGCCGGGCAGCTGGCCTATCGTCTCGATGCCGCCTTCATCGCAGCATCGCCACGTATCGGCCTGCGCGGCACCGCCAAGCTGTTCGGCGACCGCGCGCCGCTGGCCTACTACCTCCTGCGCCGGCCTTTGGCCGCCGCACGCCAGAGCCTGGGTCTGTGATGCTGCCCGCGCTGCGCCCCGACCTGCAGCTCTCGCCGGCCGCCCCCGGCCTCGATGGCGCGCCGCAGTGGACACTGGCCGACCCGCTACGCGGGCGCTACTTCAAGCTCGGCGCCGCTGCCGTGCGCCTGCTGCGCCACTGGGCGCTGGGCGAGCCACAGCGCGTGCTGGCGGCAGCCAACGCTGAGCCCGGCCTGCCCCTTGGTACAGACGAGTTGACCGAGATGCTGAGCTTTCTCAGCCAGCACGATCTGGTCGCCGCCCTGGATGACAAGCAGCGTGCCAGCTATGCCATGAAAGCCGCCGCCCAACGCCAGAGCCCGTGGAAGCGGGTGCTGCACCAGTACCTGTTCTTCCGCATACCGCTGTGGCGCCCGGACCCCTTTCTCAATCGTGCCTGGCCGGTGCTGGAACGCCACGGCCCCTGGCTGCTGCGCTGGGGGCTGCCGCTGGTGTTCGCCCTGGGCCTGTTCCTGGTGATCCGCGACTGGCAGCGCTTTCTCACCACCTTCCCGCACCTGTTCAGCCTCGGCGGCGCCCTGGCCTTCGGCGTGGCGCTGACCTTCGCCAAGCTCTGCCATGAGTTCGGTCATGCCTTCATGGCCAAACGCGCGGGCTGTCGAGTGCAGAGCATGGGGCTGGCCTTCATGGTCATGCTGCCCATGTTCTATACCGATGTCAGCGATGCCTGGCGGGTGCGTGAGCGTCGTTCGCGCCTGCTGATCGGCGCCGGCGGCGTGCTCGCTGAGCTGCTGCTGGCGGTGCTGGCGCTGCTGGCCTGGTCACTACTGCCCGATGGCCCACTGCGTACCTCGGCCTTCATGCTGGCCAGCGCCACCTGGATCACCACCCTGGTGATCAACCTCAACCCCTTCATGCGCTTCGATGGTTATTTCTTGATCAGCGATCTGTGGGGTGTGGACAACCTGCAGCAGCGCGCCTTCGCCCTGTGCCGCTGGCGCCTGCGTGAAGCGCTGTTCGGCTATGGCGAATCGGCGCCCGAGCCCTGGACGCCGGCCATGCGCAAACGCCTGTTGATCTGGGGCTATGGCGCGTGGATCTGGCGCGCAATCCTGTTCCTCGGCATCGCGTTAGCGGTCTATCACCTATTCTTCAAGGTGCTCGGCATCTTTCTGATGCTGGTGGAACTGCTCTGGTTCATCGGCCTGCCGATCTGGCGTGAACTGAGGCAGTGGTGGCAACGCCGCGAGCAGGCCGACCCACGCAAGACGCTGCTCACCGGCCTGGGGCTGGGCGCAATACTGCTGGTGCTGGTCGTGCCCTGGCGCAGCTCGGTGGAGATACCCGCCCTGCTCGAAGCCTCCCGCACCCACGCCCTGCACGCCCCGGTGGCCGCACGCCTGAAGGCCTTGCACGTACAGGATGGGCAGCCTGTCGCGGCCGGCGACCTGATCATGGAACTGGCGTCACCCGATCTGGATTCGCGTCAAGCCATCGGCCGCCGCGAGATAGAGATTCTGCAGCTCCAGCTGCGCCGTCTGTCGGCTCGCAGCGAAACGGCAGCCGATGCCGGCGTTCTCGAACAGCGCCTGGCCGAGGCCGTGGCCGAATACCGTGGCCTCGCCGCGCAACGTGAGCGCCTGCAACTGAGGGCACCCCAGGCCGGCGTGGTGCGCGATCTGCAACGCGACCTGAGCGTGGGCCGCTGGCTGCATCCTGCCGAGTCGCTGGCACGTATCGTCGAACCCGGGCTGCGCCTGCGCGGCTACCTGGCAGAAGAGAATCTCTGGCGGGTCGAGGCCGGCAACAGCGGGCGTTTCATCGCCGATGACCCGATGCGCTCTGCCATGCCGGTACGCCTGGACGACGTGGATGCCACCGGCGTCGCCTACCTGGAACAGGAAGCACTCAGCTCGGACCACGGCGGCCCCATCGCCGTGCGCCGCGACGCCCAGCACCACGCCGAGCCCATACAGGCACAGTATGGAGTCCGCCTGTCGCTGCTCGGTGAATCCACCCACCCCGATCATCCCCTGCGAGGCATGGTGCTGCTCGAGGGTGAGCATCAGTCCCTGCTGGGCGCTGCCTGGCGGCGGATCGCGGCGCTCGGTGTGCGGGAAAGCGGTTTCTGAAGCGGGATCAGCGCGATCGCTGTGGCTCACAACGCATCTGTAGCTGGACATCGTCCTGCCCACCGGATTGCACGTAAAACCCCAAGCGCAAGTACAGGCGCAGCGCGGGATTATGCCGCATCACCGCCAGCTCCAGCGCCTTGCCCTGCAGATCGGCATAGTCGATCAGCTCCTTCAGCAGTCGCTCGCCCAGACCCTGCCTGCGGTAGCGCGCTTCCAGGCCGATATCCAGCAAGCGAATGGATATCGCCCCCTCGTGCCAGGTGAGCGACCCGACAGGCTGAGCGTCGATCAGTACGACCTCCGTGCGAGCATCCGGATAATGATTGGCAAAAACTCGGCGCTGTAGTTGCCACTGCTGCTCTAGTAATTCAGGACAGGTGGCCTGCAAGTCCGGCAATAACCCGCGCAACTGAGCGAAGAGTTGACGTAACCACGGGCCATCGGTCTCATTGGCAACGCGGCGCTGCAGGTTCGCGATAGCCTTTATCTCGGCCATGGGCTGATATACTTTATTGTCATGGCTAAAGCCTCCATCCCACTATGTAATACATAAAAAGAGTGACTGCATGCTCATCGACACCCAAGGCCTGACAGCCGAAGCGTTCAATGCGGAAATCGGCCAGGTGTTCACAGCAGAAACCGTGCCCGACCCGGTGCAACTGACACTTCACAAACTGGTGGAGGGCACGGGTACGAACGGTGGTCACCGCCAACCTTTCGCGCTGATATTCACCAGCCCCATGAACGTCATGCTGCTGGAGGCCCAGTACCGCCTCAAGAGCGCGAGCGGTCTTGAATACCTGCTCTACCTGAGCCAGATCGTCTCCCCGGGGGACGGCCTGCGCCACTATCAGGCCCAGTTCAACTAGGCCTGATAGTGGCGAGCGATCACGACCTAGGGGGATAGATCCCCTCGATACAGATGCACTGCGTCAACGTCAATACCGGCTGCAGGATGTCCACGGACTGGTTCTGACCACTGACAGCCAGTTGCGCACCCACTTGCAGTTGCGCAGGCAGCCCTACCGTGCCTGACGCCGGCGCGTAGATCTGCACCGTTGCCGGATCACGGCCAGAAGCACCCACGCTCTGCCCAAGCGTGGCGTTCGCCGAGGCCTGGCTAGCATCGGCTGGCGTCGCTGTTGCCTGCCAGGTAACGTCCGCATGGGCAGTCCCGGCGTGCTCGTGCACAGGCAGGTTATAATATTGCAGCGTGGTTCTCTCCGTCCCGCCCATAGCACCCTCCCGATATTGACCGCCTCCCATGGCCACTCTGCCGTTGAGATTGGGCAAACCAAAGGTGGTGCGGCCATCCCCGCCATAGATCGTGCCCAACAGCGAATACAGCGCCGAGTACTGGGCAATCGACAAGAGCTGTCCGTTACAGATCATCCAGCCGCGCGGCGCGAAGTTGCCGGCAAAGGGGGCGATAACCCCCATATAGCTGTCGATATCCATTGCAATACTCCTCGAGCCATCAGTCGCGTGGGGGAAACATGCCTTGCAGGCAGATGATGTAGTTGATGACGGTGAAGGGCTGGAGGATGTAGAACGGCTGACTGCCACCCGCGTTACCCACGGTCACGGAGGCCGTCGTGCTAAGAGGTAGGCTGACCGAACCAGGCGTCGGCGCGTAGATCTTCACATCGACGGACTCTCGACCCAAGGCGCCAGTGGCACTGGCCAATACGGTGTCAGCTGTCGGCGTGGCCGTGGTGGCAGCCGCGCTACTGGCCGGCAAGGAGGCGCTGGCCGAAACCGTGGCGGCATGGTTGTGAGCGGGCATATGCAGTTGTGTCAGGGTCACGGTTTCCTGCCCGCCCCCTTGCCCCAATTGATAAGTCGAAGTGCCTGGCGACTGCCCCTCCCCGATGGGCACACGGCCTTGCAGGTTGGGCAGGGCGAAGTTGCTCTGACCGTTCCCCCCATAGATCGTGCCAATGACGGCGAAGAGCGCCTGATACTGATTGATGGGCAGCAACTGCCCCTGGCAAAAGGCCCAGTTGCGCGGCGCGAAGGGGGGTGCCCAACCACTGATCGCACCAATGTAGGACTGATCGCTCATGACTATTCCCTTGATTTTTTAGCCACATGGCCACGGAGTCATCCACACCGCCCTATCCTGCTTGCGGTTCATTGTCATTAAGACTCATCGTGTCTATTAGTGCGAGCAAATATTTATTTCGCTTGCCATCTCCCATTCTTCGATATGAACCCAGTAGACTGCGTTTACTGGCCGTTAAATCCCACGACGTCCTGTTACTTTGGCATACCCGTTCACTACTCCACGCGCGGCCCGGCGCTCGAAGAGTGCGGGCACGCTGAATCCGAGTGAGGAGTGTCTAGTGTTACGGAAACTGCTGAAAGTCTCGACGAGCGCCAAGACTCATACTGGCCCGTCGCATGCCCCCCTGGCCATCAGTCTCGAAGCGCGCATGATGTTCGATGGCGCCGTAGCCGCTACCGTTGCCGATACGGCTGACAACCAGCCCGCCGACACTCCTGATTCGGCAAACACCAGCGACGCCTCGCATGACACTCTGGCCGCAGCGCCGAAGAGTGCCACGTCCGACCAGCGTCAGGATCTGGTGTTCATCGATGGCCAGGTGGCCGACAAGGAACAACTGATCGCCTCGCTGCGCCCCGGAGTCGAGGTGGTGGTACTCGACGGCAGTGGCGATGGCCTGCAACAGATCGCCGAGTACCTGCAAGGCCGGCAGGATATCGATGCCATTCATATTCTCAGCCATGGCGACGATGGCCTGCTGAAACTGGGCACGACTACGCTGGACAGCCAGAACGTCGGCAGCCACTCGGCCGAGCTGGCCGCGATCGGGGCCAGCCTCGGTAGCGACGGTGACATTCTCCTCTATGGCTGCGACATCGGCCGCAGCGACAGCGGTGCCGCCCTGGTGGAACAATTGGCGATACTGACCCAGGCGGACATCGCTGCCTCGTCCGACAGAACCGGCGCTGCCGCGATGGGCGGGGACTGGGAGCTGGAGCGGCAGAGTGGCGAAATTTCCGCTCATGACGTGCTGGATATGGCGCAACTGGCGAACTACGACAATCTGCTGGCGCTGCCCTCGCCCAACCAGTCGTTCAGCGATACCTACTGGAACAACAATACCGGCGGCAACACCGTCGACGGTTTCAACATTACCGAATCGACCGGCGCCACCCGGGCCAGCTCACCCAACTCCATCTATTTTCAAGACAGCTCGGTGAAGGATGTCGATGACAACTACTACTACGAGCTGACCTGGACCGCGGACAATGACGACCTGGGGACATTCGACCTCGACGGCATGGTGATCCAGAGCTTCGGTGGTAACTATCGCCTCGATTTCAGCGCCACCTCTGGCGGTGTCGACGTCTCTGAGTCATTCACCTACAGCTCTGCTCAAGGGCCACTGACCGTCGATCTGGATGCATCCAAATTCAATGACATCTCGTCGTTCACCCTGCGCGTGACCAACCTGAGCGGTGCTACATCGTTGGCCAATATGGACCTGCAGCAGCTGAATCTGACAGATCTGAGGGGAAGCAATAGCCCTCCCACAATTGGCAATCTCAACGGCGACAGCGCGGCCTGGGCCGGAGTCGGCAACAGCGTGCTCCTCGACGCAGGCAGCAACGCCAGCCTGAGCGACAGCGAACTCGGGGCTCTCAACGGCGGCAACGGCAACTGGTCCGGGGCCAGCCTGGTCATCCAGCGTGACGGCGCGGCCGTGGGCAGCGACGTGCTGGGCTTCGACACCAGCGGCGCCCTGTTCAGCGTCAGCGGCAACAATCTGCAGTCCGGCGGCCAAACCTTCGCCACCTTCTCCAATACCGGTGGCGTACTGACCGTCAACTTCACCAGCAGCACCACCACAGCGACCACGGCGCTGGTCAACGACGTGGCGCAGCGAATCACCTATCGCAGCGATACGCCGGCCGGTGATGCCAATCTCCGCTATACCCTCGACGATGGTTCCGGGGCTCGCAACTCGGCCAATGTTACGGTGACGAGCGATACCATCTACATCACCAACACTGGTGACACCGCCACCATCGATGCCAGCAATGGTGTGAGCTTCAGCGAGGCCGTGGCTATCGCCGCCGCCGACAACACCGGCAGCCAGACCCTCGTCTTCGACAGCTCGCTGGCGAACCAGACGCTCAACCTCAATACGGTGAACCTTGACGAGAGCCTGACCTTCGACATGGATCAGGCCAGCGGCCTGACGCTCAGCGGTGGCACCATCACCCTGGCAGGAGGAACCACCCAGACCTTCACCCATGGCAGCGGCGATACTGCGACCATCAGCAACCGCATCGCCGGCAGTGGCGCCCTGACCAAGGCGGGCGCCGGCAACCTGATCCTGTCCGGCACTGGCAACACCTTCTCCGGCGGCGCCAACATTTCCGCGGGTACCCTGGCCGTCGCCAATGGTGATGCCATTGCCAACGACAGCAGCGTCTCGATCGCCGCGGGCGCCACCCTGGCGCTGAACAGTAACGAGACCATAGGCAACCTTTCCGGTACGGGTGCAATCGACCTGGGCAGCAGCACCCTGACGACGAACCAGACAGCGGATACCACCTTCTCCGGCAATATCAGCGGCAACGGCGGCCTGAGCTTCAACCAGACCGGATCAGCTAATCATTCGCTGACCCTCTCCGGCAGCAACAGCTACACCGGCAGCACCACGCTGCTCAATTATGGCTGGCTGAGGCTAGATGGCGACGCATCGATGTCCAGCAGCAGTGCGGTACGGGTCAACGGCAACAGCGTGCTGACCCTGCTCTCGGGTCAGACCATCGGCAGCCTGGCGAGCAACAGTGCCAACGCCAGCATCCAGCTCGGCAGCCATAGCCTCACCAGTGGGGGCGACAACAGTTCAACCAGCGTCTCCGGGATCATTTCCGGCAGCGGCTCACTGATCAAGCAGGGCAATGGCGTTCTCACCCTGGCCGGCGACAACAGCTATTCCGGCACCACCACCGTCTCCGCTGGCACCCTGTCGATCGGTGGTGATGCCAACCTCGGCACGGGCGACCTCACCCTGGCTGGCAGCACGCTCGACATCACTGGCACCACGACCGTCGATAATGCCATCGCCTTCACGGGCAACAGCACCATCGATAACAGCAACGCCGTCACCCTCAGCGGTGCCATCAGCGGCGCCTATGACCTGACGAAAACCGGCGCAGGTACCCTGACCCTGTCCGGCAGCAATAGCTACGGCGCCACCTATGTCAGCGCCGGCAACCTGAGCGTGGACAACGATGCCAACCTCGGCTCGGGTGCGGTCAATCTAGCCGCCGACACCACGTTGGCGCTCACCGGCGCGACCACCGTCGACAACGCCATCGTCCTCGGCGGCAATGCCACGGTCACTGCCGCGACCAATGCCACCCTGTCAGGCGTGGTCAGTGGTGCCTACACCCTGAACAAGACAGGTGCCGCGACGCTCACGCTGTCTGGCAACAATACCTACGGTGCGACCACCGTCGGCGCCGGTACCCTAAGCGTGGCCAGCGACGCCAACCTCGGCAGCGACACGCTGACCCTGGCTGCCGGCAGCACTCTGGCCACCAGTAACGCCACCACCATCGACAACGCCATTGCCCTGAGCGGCAACGCCACGGTGAACACTGGCGCCGCGACCACCCTGTCCGGGGTGATCAGTGGCAGCAACGACCTGACCAAGACAGGTGCTGCAACCCTGACGCTGAGCGGCAGCAATACCTATAGCGGCAGCACCAGCGTCAGCGCCGGCACCCTGAGCGTCGCCGGTGACGGCAACCTCGGCGCCGGCAGCCTCAACCTGGCCAACGGCACCACCCTGCAGATCACGGGTAACACCACCATCGACAATGCCCTGGCCTTGGCCGGCGTGGCCACCATCAATGCCGGCGCGGCCTCTACCCTGTCCGGCACCATCAGTGGCACGGGCAGCCTGACCAAGGCGGGCTCCAGCAACCTGACCTTGTCGGGTAGCAACACCAACACGGGCACGACCAGCGTGTCTGCCGGCACCTTGGTCGTGGACGGCAGCACCAGCAGCGCTACCATTGTGGCCAATGGCGCCACCCTGGCCGGCGGCGGCATCCTGGGTGGCGACGTCATCGTGCAGAACGGCGGCACCCTCTCCCCGGGCAATAGCGGCGCCGGCACCCTGACCGTGAATGGCAATCTGACCCTGGATGCAGGCAGCACCCTGGCATTGGATATCGATGGCGCCAGTGCTGGCACCGGCTACGACCAGGTCGTGGTCAATGGCACCGTCGACGTTTCCGGCGCGACCCTGACGGTCAACCATGGTTATGCCGCCGGCAATGGTGAGATCTACAAGGTCATCCTCAATGACGCCTCCGATGCCATCACTGGCACCTTCAGTGGCCTCAGCGAGGGCAGCACCTTCAACGCAGCGAGCAATGGCACCCAATTGACCACCAGCTATGCCGGCGACACTGGCAATGACCTGACCCTGACCGCCCCCACCGTCCCGACAATCACCAGTGTTTCGTCCAGCACGGCCAACGGAACCTACAAGATCGGCGACACCATAGTCGTCACCGTCCAGTTCAGCAGCACCGTGAACGTCAACGGCATCCCGACCCTGACCCTGGAAACCGGCACCACTGATCGCGTACTCAACTACCTTTCCGGCTCGGGCAGCGACACCCTGAGCTTCAGCTACACCGTACAGGCCGGTGACAGCTCCGCCGACCTCGACTACGCCTCCACCTCGGCCCTGAGCCTCAACGGCGGCAGCATTCAGGACGGCACCAGCCAGGCCGCACTCCTGACCCTGCCGACACCTGGCACCGCCGGTTCCCTCGGCGCCAACAAGGCCCTGGTGGTGGACGGCGTGCGCCCGGCCGCCAGCGGCATTACCCTCAGCGACACGACGCTGCGGATCGGCGAGACCGCCACCGTCACCGTCACCTTCAACGAGGCCGTGCAGGGTCTGGACATCGTCGACTTCAGCGTGGCCAACGGCAGCCTCAGCGGCCTCAGCTCAAGCGATGGCGGCCTGACCTGGACCGCGACCCTGACGCCGAGTACCAATATCGCCGACGCCAGCAACCTGATCACCCTGAATAACACCGGCTACAGCGATGCGGCAGGCAACGCCGGCAGCGGCAGCACCGATTCAGCCAACTACGCCATCGACACTCAGCGCCCGAGCGCGACCATCGCCTTGAGCGACACGGCATTGGCTGCCGGTGAGACGGCGACCGTGACCGTCACCTTCAGCGAAGCGGTCACCGGCCTGACCACGGCGGACTTCGGCGTGGCCAACGGCGTACTGAGCGATCTCAGCTCCAGCGATGGTGGCCTGACCTGGACCGCAACCCTGACGCCGAGCACCAATATCGCCGATAGCAGCAACGTCATCACTTTGGATAACACTGGCTACAGCGACGCGACCGGTAATACCGGCGCCGGCACCACCGACTCCAACAACTACGCCATCGACAGCCAGCGCCCGAGCGCCACCATCGTGGTCGCCGACACCGCCTTGAAAGCGGGCCAGAACACCACGGTCACCGTCACCTTCAGCGAGGCGGTGACCGGCCTGACCACGGGTGACTTCAGCGTGGCCAACGGCGCGCTCAGCAACCTCAGCTCGAGCGACGGCGGCATCACCTGGACGGCGACCCTGACACCGAACGCCAACGTCACCGACACGACCAATCTGATCACTCTGGACAACACCGGCTACACCGATGCCATCGGCAATACCGGCACCGGCACCACCGACTCCAATAACTACGCCATCGATAGCCAGCGTCCGACTGCCACCATCGCGGTAGCCGACACCGCCCTGGCCATCGGTGAAAGCAGCGCGGTAACCATCACCTTCAGCGAGGCAATCACCGGCCTGACCACAGCAGACTTCAGCGTGACCAATGGCACCCTCAGCGGCCTCAGCTCAAGCGATGGCGGCCTGACCTGGACCGCGACCCTGACGCCGAGCACCAATATCGCCGACGCCAGCAATCTGATCACCCTGAATAACACCGGCTACAGCGATGCGGCAGGCAACGCCGGCAGCGGAACCACCGATTCCAACAACTACGCCATCGACACTCAGCGCCCGAGCGCGACCATCGCCTTGAGCGACACGGCATTGGCTGCCGGTGAGACGGCGACCGTGACCGTCACCTTCAGCGAAGCGGTCACCGGCCTGACCACGGCCGACTTCGGCGTGGCCAACGGCGTACTGAGCGATCTCAGCTCCAGCGATGGCGGCCTGACCTGGACGGCAACCCTGACCCCCAGTACCAACGTCACTGATACCAGCAACCTGATCACCCTGGATAACACCGGGGTACAGGATGCCGCTGGCAACGCCGGTACCGGCAGCACCGACTCCAACAACTACGCCATCGACAGCCAGCGCCCGACCGCCACCATCGCGCTCGCCGACACGGCACTGAAAGCGGGCCAGAACACCACGGTCACCGTCACCTTCAGCGAGGCGATCAATGGTTTGACCACGAGTGACTTCAGCGTGGCCAACGGCGCGCTCAGCAACCTCAATTCGAGCGATGGCGGGCTGACCTGGACGGCGACCCTGACGCCCAGCACCAACGTCACCGACACGACCAATCTGATCACTCTGGACAACACCGGCTACACCGATGCCGCCGGCAATACCGGCACCGGCACCACCGACTCCAACAACTACGCCATCGAGACCCAGCGGCCAACTGCGAACATCGTGGTCAACGACACCGCCCTGGCCATCGGTGAAACCACCGCCGTGACCATCACCTTCAACGAAGCGGTGAGCGGGCTGAGCCTGACCGATTTCAGCGTGGCCAACGGCACCCTGAGCAACCTGGGCTCCAGCGATGGCGGCACCACCTGGACCGCGATCCTGACGCCCAGCGCCAATATCACCGACAGCAGCAATGTCGTCACCCTGAATAACACCGGGGTGCAGGATGCCGCGGGCAATATCGGCAGCGGCAGTACCATCTCGAACAACTACGCCATCGATACCCAGCGCCCGACCGCGACCATCCAGTTGAGCGACACCGCGCTGGCTGCCGATGAAACGGCGACCGTGACCATCACCTTCAGCGAAGCGGTCACCGGCCTGACCACGGGCGACTTCAGCGTGGCCAACGGCGCCCTGAGCGATCTTAGCTCCAGCGATGGCGGCACCACCTGGACCGCGACCCTGACCCCTGACGCCAACGTCACCGCGAGCAGCAACCTGATTACCCTGAACAATCCAGGAGTGCAGGACGCAGCCGGTAATACCGGTATTGGCGGCACCCTATCGGGCAACTATGCCGTCGATACCGTGGTTCCCACCATCGCCAGTGTCGACGTGCCAGCCGGCGTACAGTACAACGCGGGCGATACCCTGACATTCGTGGTCAACGCCAACGAAGCCGTTCTGGTCAATGGCACGCCAAGGCTGGCATTGGATATCGGCGGCAGCACGGTTTTCGCTGACTACGTGGCAGGCTCTGGCACCACGACCCTGATCTTCCAGTACAGCCTGCAACCCGGTCTCGACGATGCGGACGGCATCACCGTGTCCGGCCTGCAGAACAATGATGGCAGCTTGCGCGATGCGGCCGGCAATGCCATGAGCCTGACCCTGAACAATGTCGGAGAGACTGCCGGCGTGCGCATCGATACCACCGTGCCTACCGCGACCATCGTGCTGGATACCACCGCCAGCGCCGACGGCAACGTGAGCTATACGCTGACCTTCAGCGAAGACGTCAGTGGCGTCGACCTGTCGGACTTCACTCTGATCAGCACGGGGAGCGCCCAGGGTAATCTCGGCAGCCTGGAGCGAATCGATGCGCGCACCTACAGCGTCACTATCATCAATGTCAGCGGCAGCGGCAGCCTAGCACTGGCACTCAACGACACCGCTACCGGCATCAACGACACCGCCGGCAATGCGCTGCCGGGTGGCCTGGTCGGCCAGCCCTACACCCAGTCCCAAATTCAGGGTGATCCGGAGTTCCGCATCAACCCATCGACCCCGCTGACGCAGCCCGGCGTCGGCGCGATATCCGAGCCGACACGAGCGTCGGCGCCGCCTTCTCTGTTTACCTCGCCCCTGCGCCCCACCCCGCTATTCGAGGTGCCCAACCTGGGCAGTGGCATACCGCCAGTGGGCGATATCTTCATCCGCAATGGCGCCCTGGCACCCAGCTATATCGCCCAGGTCTTCGCCAGCAGCGCTGCGAATCTGGGTATCGGCGCGGCGACTGAAGCGTCCACTATCGGCGGTAGCGAGAACACCTTCGGCAGCAGCAACTTTTCGGCGCTGTTCGATGGCATCGCCCCGCCTACACAGGGCGACATTCAGCTCCGCCCGGGCCCGGACACCAACGAGGTAAGCCAGAACGCGCTTCAGGGCGCACCCACCCTGGCTCAGCAGTTGCAGGAGATACAGGAAGACGAGTGGCGCCAGGTCAGCAGTCTGACCCTGGCATTCGCGCAGATGGCCGAGCCGACATCCAAGGTCTAGCAAAAGACCGAACAATAATCGATAGATGCCGTACCAAGGGGAAGTTCGAGGATGAGTCGTCAAAAGCAACTTTTCGCAGTCAGCCTGTTGACTCTGGCCATCAGTGGCTGCGCCGTCACCAGCCAGCCGATCGATCACAGTGTCAGCGAACAGCGCGCTCAGCAGGATCTGCGCACGATGTTCAAGGACCAGGAGCCGCTCAGCGGCCCGCTCACGCTGCATGAAGCCATGGCCCGCGCCGTGAAATACAACCTCGAGGGGCGTTTGAAGGTCATGGAAGAGGCCATGGCCCAGCGTCAGGTCGATCTGGCCACCTTCGACATGCTCCCGCGCATGGCGCTGTCAGCCGGTTATGCTGGCCGCAGCAACGTCAGCGCCTCCAGCAGCGAGAGCATTCGAACCGGGACTCAGTCACTCGAGCCTTCGACCTCACTGGATCGCGACCGCCGCGTCGCTGACCTCACCATGGTGTGGAACGTACTCGACTTCGGCGTCGGTTATGTCAATGCCAAGCAGCAGAGCGATCGACGCCTGATCGTGCAGGAGCGCCGGCGCAAGGTGGTCCACACCATCATTCAGGACGTGCGTTCGGCCTATTGGCGGGCAGTAGCGGCCGACCGTCTGCTAGGCCAGATCGACAGTCTGATGGCACGAGTCGATCAAGCGAGTGAGAATAGCCGCCGCCTCAGCGATCAGCGTATCGGCGACATCATCCAGACGCTGAGCTACCAGCGCGCCCTGATCGAAGCCACGCGACAGCTCGAGGAGCAGCGCCGTGCGCTCTCGCTGGCCAAGACCGAGCTCGCGACGCTGATCAATCTGCCCCTGGGCACCGAGATCGAGCTGGCACCCGCGGCGGGCTATCAGGTGCCTCAACTCACGGTCGACCTCAGCCAGCTCGAACAGGCGGCCTTGACCCATCGCCCCGAACTGCGCGAGCAGGACTACGAAACCCGCATCAGCGCCGCCGAGACCCGCAAGGCCATGCTGCGCCTGCTGCCCGGCCTCGAGTTTTCCGCCGGCGCCCACTACGACAGCAACTCCTTTCTGGTCAATCAGAGCTGGGCCGATTATGGAGTGAAGGTCACCTGGAACCTGTTCAACGTGCTCTCCGGGCCAGCCGCCATCGACGCGGCCAAGGCCGGCCAGGCAGTCGTGGAAGCGCGCCGCCAGGCAATGTCGATGGCGATCCTGGCGCAATTGCATGTCGCCAATGCCAATTTCCGCGAAGCGCAGCGTCAGTTCGCGACCAGTCAAGAGTTGGTCAGCCTGGATAGCCAGATCGTCGAACAGCTGCGCAATCGCTATCAGGTACAGAGCATCGGCGAACTGGAGCTGATCCAAGGCGAGCTGAATACGCTGCAGGCCGATCTGCGCCGCGACCTGGCCTACGCCGACCTGCGCAGCAGCTATGGTCAGCTCGCCGCCAGCGTCGGCTTCGATCCGCTGCCCGAGAGCCTTGCCTCCAACAGCATCGACGGCATTGCCGAAGCGCTCGCCAGTCGTGAAGCGCAGTGGCAGTCGGGCCAGCTGTAGCCCCCACCGCAGCGTGCGTTGGCCACCAGCGCCGCCCTGGGCGGCGCTTATTCAGGCACTTCTCCATGCCCCCCGACTTGCTCCCGGGCCGATCTTTGCCAGACTGAAAGAGCCCCGCTCGCCTCGCGGCGGGGCCTGATTCAGCCAGGCAAGGAGGCCATATGAGCATGCAATATCGTCCGCTGGGCAACTCGGGGCTGATGGTCTCGAGCCTGACCCTGGGCACGGTGCCGTTCGGCGGTAGCCACGGTTTCGAGAAGGCGGCGAGCGTCGACGTCAAGGGCGCCCGACGCCTGCTCGACATCGCCTTCGATGCGGGTGTCAATCTGGTCGACACCGCCGACCTCTACTCCCATGGCCAAGCCGAAGAGATCACCGCCAAGGCGCTCGGCGACAAGCGCCAGGACATCATCCTCGCCACCAAGGGACGCAGTCCCCTGGGCGACGACCCCAACGCCAGCGGTGCTTCGCGTTACCATCTGATCCGCGCGGTGGAGGCCAGCCTCAAGCGCCTGGGCACCGACCACATCGATCTCTACCAGATCCACAACTGGGACGGCGTCACCCCGGTCGAGGAGACGCTGGAGGCGCTGCACCATCTGGTCACCAGTGGCAAGGTGCGCTACTGGGGCACCTCCAACTACACCGGCTGGCAGATGATGAAGACCCTGGGCAAGGCCGAACTCCACGGCCTGACCAAACCGATCAGCCAGCAGATCTACTACACCCCGGAGTCACGTGAAGCGGAGTACGAGCTAATGCCGCTGGCGCTGGATCAGAACCTCGGCTCGCTGATCTGGGGACCGCTGGGTGAGGGCTTCTTGACCGGCAAGGTACGCCGCGGCCGGCCGACGCCGCCGGACACCCGCCAGGGTAACGGCTGGCCCGAGCCCTATGTCCACGACATGGAGCGCGCCTACGACATCATCGAGACACTGATCGCCATCGGCGAAGCCCACGACTGCTCGCCGGCGCGGGTGTGCCTGGCATGGCTCAAGGATCGCCCGGGCGTCACCTCACTGATCGTCGGCGCGCGCAGCGAAGCGCATCTACACGACAACCTCGCCGCCGCCGAGCTGACGCTGAGCGAGGCCGAGCAGCGCCAGCTGGAGCAGCTGACGCGCCCCGCCCCGCTCTACCCCTACTGGCACCGGGTGGTGGCCGGCATGGATCGCCTCGACCCGGCAGAGAAGCCGTTTCTCGACGGCTACGCCGAGACCATCAAGCACCGCAGCGACGATCGTGCGGCGAACGTCTGACTGGCCTGATTAGGCACGGCAAGGCCCAGAAGCGGGCGGCATCGCAGGCAAAGACGGGGCGCCTCCCTGGCGGAGGCGCCCCGTCTGTCGTCACGTGGCCGGCCCTGGGGCCGTCGCGGGCGTGATCAGGTGCGCGGCAGGGTCACCCCACGCTGCCCCATGTACTTGCCGCCGCGATCCTTGTACGACGTCGCGCAGACCTCGTCGGATTCGAGGAACAGCATCTGCGCCACTCCCTCGTTGGCGTAGATCCGCGCCGGCAGGTTGGTGGTGTTGGAGAACTCCAGCGTCACGTGGCCTTCCCACTCGGGCTCCAGCGGCGTGACGTTGACGATGATGCCGCAGCGCGCATAGGTCGACTTGCCCAGGCAGATCGTCAGCACGCTGCGCGGAATCCGGAAGTACTCCACGGTGCGCGCCAGGGCGAAGGAGTTGGGCGGGATCACGCAGGCGTCGCCCTTGACGTCGACGAAGCTCTTCTCGTCGAACGCCTTGGGATCGACCACCGCCGAGTGGATGTTGGTGAACACCTTGAATTCGTCGGCACAGCGCACGTCATAACCGTAGCTGGAGGTGCCGTAGGAGATCACGCGCTGGTCGTTGGCGTAGCGAACCTGGTCCGCCTCGAAGGGCTCGATCATGCCCTCCTGCTCCGCCATCCGGCGAATCCACTTGTCGGATTTGATGCTCATGCAGGTGTCCTTGGAGCGGCGTCACGGGGAGCCACGGCTCCCCCGCGCCGGGTCGAGAAATGGGTACGGCTGAATCGGCCCGCCATCATAGCGGCCCGCCCGCGCGAAGGGAACGCCGGGCGCCGGCACAGCGCCGCGCAGCCGTCACCCAATCGACGGACCCGGTACTTGTCAGGCCGTGGCTAATCGCTGAACGAGATGCTCGGCCCGGTGCCCCCGCTCTCGGCGACACCGCTGGCCACCGCGCGGGCGATACGCCGGAAGGTCTGCGCCACCTCGCCATCGGGTTCGGCGATCACACTGGGCTGGCCGCCGTCGGCCTGCTCGCGGATCGACAGCGTCAGCGGCAGCTGGCCCAGCAGTTGGGTCGCGTACTGCTCGGCGATGCGCTCTCCGCCGCCGCTGCCGAAGATCGGCTCGCTGTGACCGCACTGGGAGCAGACGTGAAGACTCATGTTCTCGACCACACCCAGCACCGGCACGTTCACCTTGCGGAACATCTCGATCCCCTTGCGAGCATCGAGCAGTGCGATGTCCTGGGGCGTGGTGACGATCACCGCGCCGTCCACCGAGACCTTCTGCGCCAGCGTCAGCTGGATGTCGCCGGTGCCCGGCGGCATGTCGATGAACAGAAAATCGAGGTCATCCCACAGCGTCTGGTTGAGCAGCTGCTGGAAAGCGCCGGAGACCATCGGCCCGCGCCAGACCATGGGCTGATTGATATCCACCATGAACGCCATCGACATCGCCTGGATACCGTGTGCGACGACCGGCTTCATGTTTTTCTCGTCGACCACCTCGGGGCGGGTATTCTCCGGCAAGCCCAGCATGCGCGACTGGCTCGGCCCGTAGATGTCCGCATCCAGCAGCCCTACCCGATAGCCTTCGGCGGCCATGGCCAGGGCCAGATTGGCGGTCACGGTGGATTTGCCGACGCCGCCCTTGCCCGACGCCACGGCCACGATGTGCTTGATGCCCTCGGTCACGCTCCCTCCTTGACTCACTGTCGACGGCCACGGTCACTCGGACCGCGCTTTGGCGGCAGTATAACGGCCACCCATGGGGATACCCTAGAGCTGAGGTCGGAAATTCCGGCCCACTGGCAAGTGCCGGCATCCGTGACGACGGCGGCGCTCAGCCGCGCGCTTCGAGCACGGCGAGCTTGGTGCGGATGAAGTCGCTGTGACTCACGTAGAGCAGATCGGCCAGGCGCCGGATGCGGTGCTCCTCGAGGGCGGCGAGTTCATTGTCGGCGTAGGCCAGCCGCCACATGGCAGCGACCAGCTCGACCCGCTGGGCATAGCTGAAACGCTCGTTGAGCAGCGAGACATACTGGAAATGGTCGACCGCATGCTCGACCTGCTCCTCGGCCTCCGCGATCAGCGCATCGGCCTGTTCACCGCTCAGCGAGAACTGGCGTATCAACATCTCGCGCAGGGTCGCGAGCTCCTGCGGATCGACCTCGTAGTCGGCGCGCAGTACCTCGCTGAGCAGCGCCGCCACCGCCAGCTGCGGGGTGACCGCATCGTGATGATCGTGCGCGGGCGCGAGCACTCGCTGAAAGAACTGCTGAACCGTATCGAGCATGAGCGTGTCCTGATGCAAAGACGATGAATGACGGGCCGGGTCGAGCGCCGATGACAAAGGGATAATAACGCCCGACGCCACTACCGTTTTGACAACGCAGGCGCCGAAGGTTCGCCGCCGCGCCCCGCCCGAGAGTCTCTAGCAGCCAGGCCCAGAAAAGGCAGCCCCAGACGCGACAGTATCTCCCACGACGGACCCAGAAACGACGAGGCCCGCGGCAACAGTGCCGCGGGCCCCATAATCACGCGTCGAACGCCTCAGGCGCCGTGCGCGGCCAGGAACTCCTCGGTCAGCTTCAGCTCGCTGTTGGAGTTGACGCCGATACCCCGGGTGGTGACATTGCGCGCGATCTGCTGCGCCTCGCCCAGCGAGTGCATCTCGGCGGTGCCGCACTGGTAGATATTGAGCTCGGGGATCGATGCCTGATCCTCGAGTGCCAGCACGTCACGCATCGAGGCTTCCCAGGCCTCACCCACTGCCGCTTCGTCGACCTGCCCGATCAGGCTCATGTAGAAGCCGGTCCGGCAGCCCATCGGCGAGATATCGATGATCTCGACGCCGTCACCGTTGAGGTGCTGGCGCATGAAGCCGGCGAACAGATGCTCCAGCGTATGGATACCACGCTCGGAGAGGATCTCCTCGTTGGGGATGCAGAAACGCAGGTCGTAGACCGTGATGTCATCGCCGTGGGGCGTGCGCATCTGCTTGGCCACGCGCACCGCCGGTGCGTTCATCTTGGTATGGTCGACCATGAAACTATCGAGTAATGGCATCTTTGCCTCCTTGTCCGCTAATCGGAAGTGTCTCTACTGTAGCACGCCAGCCGTACGAGTCAGAAAGCCGCGGCCCCACCACCGCAGCCGCCTTCGGCGAGGAGCGGCACTCAGCCATCCAGCTCGGAATAGTGGCGGAAGATCCCCGACGGGTTGAACGCCTGACGCCGCTCGGACATCAGGTAGCTGGCCAGCCGCGTGCGCGATCCCACCCGGTCGACCAGGGCCACCAGTGCCGGCAGCTCCGGCTCCCGCCGCCCCATGGCCCGCGGGAACGCGTAGCGCAATCCGGTCATCACCTGGAACAGCGACAGGTCGACGTAGCTATGCGCACCGCCGACCAGATAGGCCTCGCTACCGGCGTTCACCGCCAGCACCCGCTCGAAGTAGTCGAGGAACTTGGGCAGGCGCTCCTGGACGAAAAGCTTACCGCGGCGCTGCGCCTCATCGCGCTGATCCTCGTAGTAGAGCGACGTCCCGATCGGATGGTGGGTGTCGTGAATCTCGGCCACGAAATCGCTGAGCGTGAGCTGCAGGCCATGGGCGCGCCGCTGCAGCGCCGCATCGTCGGCGATCAGCCCCAGACGCGGCCCGAGAAACAGCAGAATGTTGGCGACCTGCGAGATCATCTCCTCGCCTATCTTGAGTACCGGCGGTGCGAAGTGCGGCTGGCCTGACGCGCCGGCATGCAGACACTCGCTGACCGCACCGGCGCCGCCACCCTGTGCCGCCGGCAGCAGTCCGATATCGACATACTCGACCCCGGCATCCTCGAAGGCCAGACGCACGAATTCACCGCGCCCCTGGATACCCGGCCAGTAATAGAGTTCGTAACGCATGGGGTTCGCACCTGAGATCGAGAGAAGAGATCGGAAACGGGCCTCGAGAATGAAGCCCATGGAGTTTCAGCGTAGCAGCTCACGCCCGCAGACGCGGCCGCCACGCCACGCCACGCCGCCCACGCCATCAGAACCCAGCGGCATTCCGCTGGCCCCCTCCCCGGCGTCGTCGAAGACACCCTCAAGCACACAGGCCCGACCGCTCAACGGCAGGCCACCGCCTGACGCAGGGTGCTCTTGACCCACAGACGCTGGCCATCCGGCGTCTTGCCCTGATCGTTCCACTGCTGGGTGGTCTGAACGCAGAACGAGCCCAGATTCTCGATCGCGGGCGCCGCCGCCTCTGGGCGCTCGCCGCCGATCCGCAGCACGTCGGTATTGTTGGACTGATAGTTGGGCGCAAAGGTATTGGACGCGCACCCGCCAACGGCCAGGGCCGTGACAGCGGCGAACAGGATGTGGCGCAATGCCATGGTGATGATTCCTCGGAAAGCGCGCGGCGCGGGCCACGACGCATCACCGGCACGGTTGCCGGCAGCGCGTATTTAGCACCGCCCCTTGGCCCTGTCAACGGCCACCCAACGCCCCCAGGGTTTGGCGAGGCCCACCCCGGGGCTGCGTCTCAGAACAGCCCCAGCTGCTGGTCGATCAGACGCGTGAAGTCATCATCGACAAAGGGCAGGATAGCGTCGGCCACCGGCTGGAGCTGACGGCTCACATAGTGCTGATAGTCGATCGGCGAGCGCCGCGCTTCCAGCGGCTCGGGCCCGTTGACGGTGATCACATAGCGGATCCAGCCGCCGTTCTGGTACTGCAACGGCCGTTCGAGCTGGCGGTTGAACTCGTCCGCCAGCCGTGCGGCGCGCACATGCGGAGGTACGTTGCGCTGATAGTCACCGAGCCGACGCCGCAGCCGCTTGCGATAGACCAGGTCGTCGTCGTGCTCACCAGCCAGGGTCTCGCGCACCAGCCGCCGGACATAGTCGCGATAGCCCTCGCCGACGAAGATCCGCCGGTAGAGTTCGCGCTGGAACTGCTGTGCCAGCGGCGACCAGTCGGCGCGCACCGACTCCAGCCCCTTGAACACCAGACGCTCGCCGCCGTCGGCATGCGCCACCAGGCCGGCATAGCGCTTCTTGCTGCCCTCTTCGGCGCCGCGAATGGTGGGCATCAGAAAGCGCCGGTAGTGGGTCTCGTACTGCAGCTCCAGCGCGCTGTCGAGGGCGAAGCGCTCACGCAGGTGATCGCGCCACCAGGCATTGACCCGGGCGACCAGCCGCTGGCCGATCGTCGCTGCGGCCTCCTCCGCGTGCGCCTCGCCCAGCCAGACGAAGGTGGAGTCGGTATCGCCGTAGATGACCGTGTAGCCCTCGGCCTCGATCAGCTCCCGGGTACGGTGCATGATCGCGTGACCGCGCATGGTGATCGAAGAGGCCAGTCGCGGATCGAAGAAGCGGCAGCCGCGTGAGCCGAGCACGCCGTAGAAGGCATTCATGATGATCTTGAGCGCCTGGGCGAGCGGCGCGTTGCCTTCGCGCTTGGCCGCCTCGCGCCCCTCCCACACCTGCGCCACGATCGCCGGCAGCGCATGCCGGGTGCGCGAGAAGTGCGCGCCCAGAAAACCGGGCACGGCCTGCGCGGGATCGGGATCGGCGAGCCCCTCGATCAGCCCCACCGGATCGATCAGGAAGGAGCGGATGATCGACGGATAGAGACTCTTGAAGTCGAGCACCAGCACCGAGTCGTAGAGCCCCGGGCGCGAATCCATGACATAGCCACCGGGGCTGTCCTCCCCCGCGCGGCTGCCCAGATTGGGCGCCACGAACCCCAGCCGATGCATTCGCGGCAAATAGAGATGCGAAAATGCCGCCACCGAACCGCCGCTGCGATCCGCCGCCAGCCCGGTCACGCTGGCCCGCTCGAGCAGGAAGTCGACGATCCGGGTGTGCGCGAAGATCCGCGTGACCAGCTCGCAATCCTTGAGGTTGTAACGTGCCAGCGCCGGCTTGTCCTCGGCGAACATGCGATTGATGTCGGCCATGCGCTGATAGGGATTGTCGATCGCCTTGCCCTCACCCAGCAGGGTCTGGGCGACGTTCTCCAGGCTGAACGAGGGAAAGCTCCAGGTCGCCTGACGCAGCGCCTCGATGCCATCGATGGCGAGACGTCCGGGAATGGTCACGAAGTAGTGGTTGGGCTGGTGGCCATGGGCGCGCCACTCGAGCGGCGCCCCGCCGCGGCCCAGGGTCAGCGGCACGTCGAGCCGCTCGGCGTGGCGCTGCAACTGACGCAGGTCGAACTGGATCACGTTCCAGCCGATGATCGCGTCGGGGTCGAAACGCGCGACCCAGGCGTTGAGCGCATGCAGCAGATCGGCCCGCGAGTCGCAGTAGATCAACTCGAAGTCGCGCTCGCGGTCGGCTGCACCGCCCGCCCCCGCCGGCGGCCCGAGCATATAGACGATGCGCTGGCCGCAGCCGTGCAGGCCGATCGAGTAGAGCTCGCCGCGCTCACTGGTCTCGATGTCCAGCGAACAGAGCGAAAGCGCTGGACGATAGTCCGGCGCCGGGCGCAGCTGTGCCTGCTGCAGCGAACCGTCCGGGTTGGGCACGCCGCTGACCATCACTGGCGCCGTGATGAAGCGCTCCATCAAGTAGCGCTCCGGCGGGCGCACGTCGGCCTCGAACAGCTCGATGCCCGCCTCGCCCAGACGCCGTTCGAGCTGCATCAGTTGTCGATGCGAGTGGCAGTAGAGCCCCAGCAGCGGCCGCCCCGAGAAGTCGCGCAGATCGAGCTCGCGCAGCGTCACTTCCGGCTCGCCGCGCAGCAGCCGCTCGACCTCGGCCCGCGCCTCGCGCCCCACGAAGGCCACCGACACCTGCGGCGGCAGCTCGACCCGGCGTGGGCCGGCGTCCGTCGCCAGCCATAGCCAGACCCGCGTGCCCGCCGGCGCGTCCTGCCAGTGGCGGGTCAATACGAAACCCTTGTATGTCACACCCGTCGCAACCCCACCGCACCATCGACCGCTAGCATACCGGTAATCCCACTCAGCGCGAAAAAGCGCCGCCGCACCCCGTAGCGTGACCGGCCCGAAAGCGGATACCTGCCAGCTCGAGCCGTTTCGCGAAAGTGTAACCACACGGTTACATTGCCGCGTTTTAATCCAGCTCACCCAGGCATTCGCCGCTGGCAACGCCCTCAAACCAGCGTGAGCGACCGTCGACAAGGCCATCGTGACCATGGACTCAATGCATTTCGAAGTCTCCGCCCGTCAATCCAGCATCGCCTCGGCGCCGCTATCACCACAGGTGTCCTGTACCGGCGAGCGCCTCTTGAGCGTGACCGGCCTGGAGGCCGCCTACGGTGATCGTCGCGTCCTGAAAGGCCTCGACTTCTCCCTCCACGCCGGCGAGATGGTCGCCATCATCGGCCGCTCAGGCGCCGGCAAGTCGACACTTCTGCATGTGATGAACGGCTCCGTACCCGCCAGCGGAGGGGAAATCCGCTATCACTCCGAGGGCGGCGGCGAACGCGACATTCTGGGTGCCAACGCCCGCCAGTGGCGTGACTGGCGCAGCGAGTGCGGCATGATCTTCCAGGACTTCTGCCTCGTGCCACGCCTGGACGTGATGACCAATGTCCTGCTCGGGCGCCTGCATCACACCTCATCGCTCAAATCCTTCTTCAAGATCTTCAGCACCAGCGATCGTGCCCGTGCCGTCGCACTGCTGGAGTGGCTGGGCATGCTGCCGAAAGCGCTGCAGCGCGCCGAGAATTTGTCTGGCGGGCAGATGCAACGCGTCGCCATCTGCCGCGCGCTGATGCAACAGCCGCGTCTGCTGCTGGCCGACGAGCCGGTGGCCTCGCTCGACCCCAGGAACACGCAACGGATCATGGAGGCCCTGCGCCAGATCAGTCACGAGGGCATCGGTGTCATGGTCAATCTGCACTCGATCGAGCTGGTCAAGCAGTACTGCACCCGAGCCATTGGGCTGTCTCAGGGTGAAATTCTGTTCGACGGAAAACCTGATCACATCGATGAGCCGCTGCTACAGCAGCTCTACGGTGACGAACGCGACGGCGACGACAGAGACACGCTGCATTAGTTGCCGTTCGACGCTCTCGTGGCGATGACGTAGCCCTCGTCATCTCACAGGCGGCACCACACGAGAGCAATGTCAGCCGGCGCTGCTTCGGCGGACCCTCCCGTCAGCCCAAGGCAGTTTTCTTCAACCTACTTGCTTGTCAGCGGCAGGCTTTGCCAGTGCATGTATGTGTCGATGAATCAGTTTGCCAATGAAACCGTTTTTCGATGCATCAAAGCATCAACAACGAACCCGTTGATGGCGCCTCTTGTTCACGCTCTCTGATGCAGAGAGCGCGACTCAGCGCCCTGTGTCATCCGCCGTTTTTCCATCCATCATGTGTTATTCAGGTGATCGAACCATGAAAAAGACGTTGAAAGCCGCCACGCTGTTGCTGGGTACACTGCTCGCTTTCCAAGCCAGTGCAGAGAGCGCACCGAAAGTGCTTAACCTGGGTATTCTCGGCGGCCAATCCGCCACCCAGCAGATCGGTAACAACCAGTGCGTCAAGACCTTCCTCGACGACAAGCTGGGCGTCGATACGAAGTTGCGCAACGCCTCCGACTATGAAGGCGTCATCCAGGGCCTGCTCAGCGACAAGATCGATCTGGTGATCAACATGTCGCCCTCTTCCTACGCCTCGGTCTATATCGAGAACCCCAAGGCCGTCGATCTGGTGGGCATCACTGCCAACGACAGCGACGATGCCAAGGGTTACTACTCGGTGGTCCTGGTGAAATCCGATAGCCCCTACCAGACACTCGAGGATCTCAAGGGCAAGACCTTCGGCTTCGCCGATCCCAACTCGACCTCCGGCTTTCTGATTCCCAACCACACCTTCCAGAAGAAGTTCGGCGGTTCGATGGACAACGATTACGATGGCTTCTTTTCCAACGTGACCTTCTCCGGCGGTCATGAACAGGACATCCTGGGCGTGCTCAACGACCAGTTTGCCGGCGCCGTCACCTGGAGTTCGATGGTCGGTGATCGGGAAGAGGGCTATTCGGCAGGCGCCTTTCGCCGACTCGTTCAGCTCGACCATCCTGATCTGATGGACAAGGTGCGCATCATCTGGCAATCGAAGCTGATCCCCAACGGCCCGATACTGGTACGCCACGATCTGCCGGATGACTTCAAGAAGCGTCTGGTCGCCGCCCTCCACGAGCTCGACAAGAACGATCACGACTGCTTCGTCAAGGCCGCCGGTGGCAAGCTTCACATCGTCCCGGCCTCGGTGTCCGACTATCAGGACATCATCGACATGAAGCGTGAGCTGCTCGATCACCGCTGAAGGCGCCCCCTGGCCCCTCGCTGACGGCCCTCGGGCATCGCCGCTAGATGCACCGACAGACGGACACGCTATAGCCGTGTCCGTCTTCTCTCCATGCGATGCGTCGCCCTCAGCCCACCGAACTGGCACCACCATGAAAACGCTCTCGTCCCACCCGGAATTCGAACGCTACTACCGTCGCATGCGGCGCATCCAGCAGCGCGAGTCGACGATCTGGTCACTGGCCATCCTGGGGCTCTACCTGGGTTCCACGCACTTCTCGGAATTTCATCTCACGACGCTGTGGCATGCGCTTCCTCATCTGTTCGACTATCTCTTCAAGACCCTGCCGGTACTCCATCTCGCCGATCTCTTTGCCGACGTACATACCAAGGGCTCGCTCGCCTACTGGGGCTATCGACTCCATATCCAGCTACCGCTGATCTGGGAAACGCTCAATCTGGCCTTCGCCGCGACCATCATCTCGGCCATGCTGGCGATCTTGCTGGCCTTTCTCGCGGCCAACAACGGTCCCGCCCCCAGGCCGCTGCGGCAAGCCATTCGCACGGTCAGCGCCTTTCTGCGCACCATGCCCGAACTCGCCTGGGCGGTGATGTTCGTGATGGCCTTCGGCGTCGGCGCCATTCCGGGCTTTCTGGCCCTGGCGCTGCACACCATCGGCAGCTTGACCAAACTCTTCTACGAAGCGATCGAAAGCGCGTCGCCCAGACCAGTGAGCGGGCTGCTTGCCTGCGGTGCCGGGCCAGTGCAGGCGGTTCGCTTTGGGCTATGGCCACAGGTCAAACCCACCCTGCTCTCCTACAGCTTCATGCGCCTGGAGATCAACTTCCGCCAGTCCACCATTCTCGGCCTCGTCGGTGCCGGCGGCATCGGGCAGGAGCTGATGACCAATATCCAGCTCAGCCGTTACGACCAGGTCAGCATCACGCTGATACTGATCATTCTGGTGGTGTCGCTGCTCGACAGCCTCTCGAGCCGAATTCGCCGCCGCGTTCTGGAGCCGACATCGTGACGAGTCTCATCAAGGCGCCGACCCCGGCAGAGGTGGCCCGGATCGAACGCCAAAATCCCGAACTCTTTCGCGCCCAAGGGCGTTACCTGCGACGACTGGGCCTGTCGGGCCTCGCCGTGGTGGTGTTCTATGGTCTCTTTTTACTGCAGTACGGTATTTCGCCACAGCAGGCGCTGATCGGCCTTGGCAAGCTGGGCCACTACTTCCTGCACATGTTTATCTGGCGGGACTTCTGGCACTGGCCCTTCGACTACTATCTCACGCAGATCTTCATCACCGTGGCGATCGTCTTCACCGGCACCCTGACCGCCACGCTGATCGCACTTCCCTGCTCGTTCCTCGCCGCGCGCAACGTCATGTCGTCCGTGTGGCTGCGTCCGATCGGCTTCCTGATGCGCCGCCTCTTCGATATCTTGCGTGGAGTGGATATGGCGATCTGGGGCCTGATCTTCGTCAGTGCCGTTGGCCTGGGTCCACTGGCAGGCGCCCTGGCGATCCTGGTGCAGGACACGGGGCTGCTCGGCAAGCTCTACGCCGAGGGGCACGAAGCGGTCGCCAAAGAGCCGACCCGTGGCTTGAACGCCGTCGGTGCCAACAGCCTGCAGAAGTATCGCCTCGGGGTCTTCACCCAATCCTTCCCGACCTTTCTCTCCCTGAGCCTCTACCAGCTGGAGTCCAACACGCGCTCGGCAGCCGTACTCGGTTTCGTCGGCGCCGGTGGAGTTGGCCTGATCTACGCCGAGAACATGCGGCTATGGCACTGGGATGTGGTGATGTTCATCACGCTCTGCCTGGTGGTGATCGTGATGCTGATCGATGCGCTCTCGGCGCAGCTACGCAAGCGCTACATCCTGGGCAAGGAGATTCCGGATTTCGAACCCGCCACCCCCCGCCACCCGGGGCCGCCCTACAGCGCCAGCACCCAGGGTAGTACCAGACCCAGATAGAGCGGAATCAGCAGCGGCGCGGCGAGCGTGGTCAGCAGCACGGCGATGGCCCCCTTTTCGGGGCGGATATTCAGCTCCATGGCGATCACCACCACGTTGGCCGCCATCGGCACCGCCCCCACCAGCAGGAATGCCAGCACCAGCGAGTCGGAGGCGTCGCCCAGCAAGCGCAGCGCTACCGCCAGCGCCAGGGTCGCCAGCGGCCAGACCACGAAGCGGGTCACCACGCAGCCGACGACGAAGGCGACATCCACCGCGCGCCAACTGATGCGGCCCAGCGTCATGCCGATGATCATCATGCCGAGCACGGTGAAGCAGTACTTGAAGTAGCCCAGCCCTTCACTGACCGGCTGCGGCACCTGCCAGCCCAGGGCGCTGATCAGCATGCCACCGGCAAAGGCGTAGATCAGCGGCAGCCGGGCCAGCCGAGACAGGCTCTCGCGCACCGAGAACTGGCCCCGCGCGCTGATGTAGAAACCGACCGTGAACTCGTAGAGCGAAATGCCCAGCATGCAGAACAGATACTGCGTCACGCCCTCCGGCGGCAGCAGCACCAGCGCGATGGGGAAGCCGAAATAGCCGGTGTTGCCGGTGCCCGCGGAGAAGGCCAGCAGCGCCCGCTCCTGTTCGGCGTAGAAGCGTCCCGCCACGGCGTTCACCGCAAGACACAACAGCGACGAGAGCAGCACCACGCCGAAGGTGAGCGCCAGCTTGTCGATGCTGGGTTGCCCCTGGGTCAGGGCGTTGAAGAAGGTCAGCGGCGAGATCAGGTAGATCAGCAGCGTGGCGATGGGGCGCGGATCGAGCTTCAGTCGCCGCGCCGCCACCCAGCCCAGGGCGACGAAGGCCAGCAGCATCCACAGCGATTGAGAGAGATCGACATCGGGCATCGAGGGGGTTCCAGGCAGTCAGCGGCGAGACACTTCGGCCGCTAACTGTAACATCCGCTCCCCGCCGTCGCTCGCCCCCTGCTCAGCCCGAAGCCGCAGTGCGCCCGAGCGCCTCTGCACCGCCGTGGGCGGCGAGCCGTGCGGCCAGGGCCGCTTCATGGCGGGTGCCGCGCAGGAAGCGGGTGGCGCCATCCGGGTCGCCCTCCTCGACCAGCGCCAGCAGCATCGCCACCGCCCGTGCGGCGCGCTGGCGGATCGCCTCGCGGTCGCGCTCGATCAGCGCACTGATCTCCAGCCGCTGCATGAAGTCACGCTTGGCCCGGTCATAGGCAGCGAAGACCTCGCCCGGCCAGACCATCCGCCGCCCCACCTTGACGTTGCGGTGCGAACGGTAGCCCGGACGGTTGGTCTTGAGCTGCTGCTTGCCCGAGGGGCGCCCGCGCAGCAGCAGCGCCAGGTACTCCTCCTCGGAGCGGTACATGCGGTGGATCACATAAGCCTGACGCGGGACGATCGCCGAGTTGTCGGCCAGCTCCGGCTGGGTGTCGCTGTAGACCATCGGATGGCCATCGGCGTCGAGCGGCACCACGTCGCGGCCGAAGATCGGATGGTGCACGCGCACGTGCTGGATCTCGATGCCCTGAATCGGGAACAGCGTCTTCAGGTGCGACGAGAGTTCGTAGCCGGCGCCGTTCTGCAGCGCGCAGAACGCCTGCGCCTGGCCCAGCTCGCAGTGCCACAGGAAGCTGATCGGTCGCGGCGTGTCGCCGCACAGTCGCGCGATCAGCTGATCCACGCGGGTCGCCAGATCCTGCGCCGTCCAGAACTCGTCGATATCCAGGAACATCAGCCAGTCGACCCCCGCCGCGCGGGCGTCTACCAGCGCCTTGGCGTAGGCGATGGTCTGCAGCTTGCGCCCGACGCTGGGGTCGCACAGATCGACCCAGTCGATGAACTCGAAGGTGACCTGGGGGTACGCCTGCCCGATACGCGCGAGCACCGCCGCCGAGGCGTCCGAGGTGCGGTTGAGCAGGACGTGGATCTCATCGAATCCCACGTGCAGGTGATGAAAGACCCACTCGGCCAGATAAGGCCCTTCATCCTTGGCCACGGCACACAGCCGTATACGCGGTTTGTTCAATGACCCATCCTCGACGATTGGTGAAGCGCACTTGCCTGCCACTAGCCACCGAGAATGGGATACCCCCTCCACCTTCTCAAGATGGTTTACTTCACACTCGTGACAGCAGGGATTCTGACCCGCCGCACCTTGACGCCTATCCTTGCCCTCTCCCCGGTCACCCCTGGCGGTCGCGGCGGCGCCACAATCCCGCCCCGACGACGATGGCGAACAGAATCCAGAGCTGGAACGGCAGGCGCCAGAGCAGCAACCAACCCGGCACTGCGGGGAAGGCGTCAGCGTGCAGCCACATGTAGACGTTGGCCGGGGTCACGCACAGCGTCAGCAGCACCAGCCCCCACCCGGCCAGGCGACGCCAGCGCGGCAGCAGCAGCCCCACCACGCCGAGCAGCTCGAAGACACCGCTGACCCACACCGCCAATCGCGGCCAGGGCAGCGCCGGCGGAATGATTGTGACCATCGCATCGGCATAGAGAAAGTGTGCGATGCCGCCGAGCGTGAACCACAGCAGCACGAAGCCCAGGCATACCCAGCGCCCCCACGGCATCGGTGAGCGTGCCGAAGGGCGGCTTGCCTCTGTCTGCATCAAGGGCTCTCCTCTTTTCTCAGAGACGGTCGTTTCACGACAGTCGCTTGGCGGCGGTCGCTTCATGGCAGGCGATTCACCGCGACCGATCCGCACCAGCGGCACGTCAGGTGACCACACGATCGCGGCCCGCGGCATGGGCAGCGCGCATCGGCGTCAGCGATGCTACAATCGTCGCCCAAGTCTACAGCCTATTCATCCCGGCGGCGTCTCCAGTGAGCTCCGCGGGGATTTCGTCACGGGAATCGTCTAGTCACCATGTCGAACAACGCTTCGCTCTCGCGCCAGATTCTGGTCACCAGTGCCCTGCCCTACGCCAACGGCTCGATTCACCTGGGCCACCTGCTGGAGTACATCCAGACCGATATCTGGGTGCGCTTCCAGAAGAGCCGCGGCCACGAGTGCCACTATGTCTGCGCCGACGACGCCCACGGCACCGCGATCATGCTGCGCGCCGAGCAGGAGGGCCTGACGCCGGAGCAGCTGATCCAGAAGGTGAGCGACGAGCACCAGGCGGACTTCGCCCGCTTCGGAGTCGCCTTCGACAACTACCACTCGACCCACTCGGAAGAGAACCGGGCCCATAGCGAGCGCATCTACCGCGCCCTGCGCGACGCCGGTCATATCAGTACCCGCGACATCGAACAGATGTTCGATCCGGTCAAGGGCATGTTCCTGGCCGACCGCTTCATCAAGGGCACCTGTCCCAAGTGCGGCACCGCAGACCAGTACGGCGACAACTGCGAAGCCTGCGGCGCCACCTACACCCCGGCGGAGCTGATCAACCCGGTGTCGGCGATCAGCGGCGCCACCCCCGAGGTACGCACCTCGACCCACTACTTCTTCAAGCTGCCGGATTTCGAAGACTTCCTGAAACGCTGGACGCGCTCCGGCCGGGTCCAGCCGCAGATCGCCAACAAGCTGCAGGAGTGGTTCGATGCCGGGCTCAACGAGTGGGACATCTCCCGCGATGCGCCCTACTTCGGCTTCGAGATCCCCGACGCCCCAGGTAAGTATTTCTACGTCTGGCTGGACGCGCCGATCGGCTATCTGGCCAGCTTCCAGAATCTGTGCGAGCGCGAAGGCCTCGATTTCGACAGCTACTGGAAGGCGGACTCCGACGCCGAGGTCTACCACTTCATCGGCAAGGACATCGTCTACTTCCACGCCCTGTTCTGGCCGGCGATGCTCGAAGGTGCCGGCATGCGCACGCCGAGCGGCATCAACTGCCACGGCTTCGTGACCGTCAACGGGGCCAAGATGTCCAAGTCCCGTGGCACCTTCATCAAGGCGCAGACCTATGCCGAGCATCTCAACCCGGAGTATCTGCGTTACTACTTCGCCGCCAAGCTGAGCTCCCGCGTCGACGATCTCGATCTCAACCTCGAGGACTTCGCCGCCCGCGTCAACGCCGACCTGGTCGGCAAGGTGGTCAACATCGCCAGCCGCTGCGCCGGCTTCATCAACAAGCTCGCCGGCGGCCAGCTCTCCGCCCAGTGTGCCGAGCCGGAACTCATCGCCCGCTTCATCGCCGCGGGTGACGAGATCGCCGCCGACTTCGAGGCCCGCGAGTTCGGCCGCGCCATGCGCCGGATCATGGAGCTCGCCGACGAAGCCAACACCTATATCGCCGACCAGGCGCCCTGGGTGCTGGCCAAGGAGGGAGGGCGCGAGCAGGAGGTGATCGACATCTGTTCAGTGGGCATCAACCTGTTCCGCACGTTGATGGTCTACCTGCAGCCGGTGGTACCGGCGATGGCCGAACAGGCGCGTCACTTCCTGCAGCTCGACTCGCTCGACTGGGCCAGCCGTCAGCAGGTGCTCGAGGATCACGCCATCGGCAAGTTCAAGCCGCTGATGACCCGGGTCGAAAGCGACAAGATCGCCGCCATGATCGAGGCTTCCAAGGAGGTGCTCGCCGAGGAGAAGAAGCTGACCGATGGCGGTGACGCTCGGCCGGCCGGACCCTCACCCTTGGCCGAGACGCCGATCGCCGACGAAATCGCCTTCGGTGACTTCCTCAAGGTGGATCTGCGTATCGCCGAAATTCAGCGCGCCGAATATGTCGAAGGCTCCAACAAGCTGCTCAAGCTGACCCTCGACCTGGGCGGCGAGACACGCACGGTCTTTTCCGGCATCCGCAAGGTCTACGCCCCCGAGGCGCTCGAAGGCCGGCTGACGGTGATGGTCGCCAACCTGGCGCCGCGCAAGATGCGCTTCGGCGTGTCCGAGGGCATGGTGCTGGCCGCCGGCGACGCCCCTGATCAGAAAGACGCCGGCATCTACCTGCTGTCGCCGGATAGCGGCGCCCAGCCTGGCAGCCGCGTGACCTGAGCCCTGCGCTGACACGGCGCCACTCCCCGTCGCGCGCGGCCTTCCGGCCGCGCGCTGTCGTTTCAGGCCGGCGCCAGCGACGCCTCGAAGCGCCAGCAGCAAGGGGCTATAATGAGGCGCTTTTCCCGACCCGGAGCCTGCGCTTGTCCCTTGCCGAGATCAGCGTCGAACGTATCGACGCCGAACTGCCCCAGACCCAGTGCGGCAAGTGCGGCCACCCGGGTTGCCGCCCCTATGCCGAGGCGATCGTCGCCGGCGAAGCCGTCAACCGCTGCCCGCCCGGCGGCGAGGCGACCCGAGACCGCCTGGCAGCGCTCACCGGTCGCCCCGCGCTGGCGCTGATCGAGCCCGCCCAGACACCGCTGCTGGCGGTGATCCGCGAGGCCGAGTGCATCGGCTGCACCAAATGCATCCAGGCCTGCCCGGTGGATGCGATCCTCGGTGCGGCCAAACAGATGCACAGCGTGATCGCGTCCGAGTGCACCGGCTGCGAGCTGTGCGTGGCGCCCTGCCCGGTCGACTGCATCGATCTCGTCGCGCATCCGCAGTGGCAGAACGCCACCGATACGGCCGAGCGCCAGCGCTATCTCGACTGGCGTGCCGCCAACGGGCGCCGGCGCTTCGAGGCGCGCAATCGCCGCCTGGTGCACAAGGCCGAGGAGAAACGGCGCAAGCGCGAACGCCGCCTGGCCGCCACCCGCGCCCAGGCCGAGACGGCCGCGCCCAGCGCGGCGGTGGACGCCACCGCCCTTAAGGCGCAGCGCGCCACCCTCAGTGCCAAGGCCAGACGTCTACAGCGTCAGCGGGATCAGGCCAGCGGCGAGACGCGGGCCGCCCTCGACCAGCGCCTGGCGGCACTGGAAGCCCAGCGGGCAGACATCGAGCGCCAGCTGGGGAGCACGCCATCGGCACCCGCCGCCCCGACAGTGCCGCATATCGCCGTGGCCGCCGCCGAGCAGGCGCTGCGCAAGGCGCGGCAGACCGCGGCCCGGCTTGAGCGTGAGGGCAAGCACGCCGAGGCCGAACGCGCGCGGGCGCAGGTCAGCGAAGCCGAGACCCATCTGCGCCAGGCCCGCGGGGCCAAGCCGACGTCACACGAAACGGCCCCTTGAATCTGGCCGAGCGGTGCTGGCCCATGAACGTCAGCCAGCACATTCAGCCCAGAAAGCCCAGAAAGCCCAGGCCAGCGAATCCGGCCCGAGAGAGCCACAGCGAGATAGCCGCATGAACGCGAGCAAGCGTGAACAGATCTTCGCCCGTCTGAAGGCGCACAACCCCAACCCGACCACCGAGTTGAACTGGACCACACCGTTCGAGCTGCTGGCGGCGGTCCTGCTCTCGGCCCAGGCCACCGATGTCGGCGTCAACAAGGCCACCGCCAGGCTGTTCCCGGTGGCCAACACCCCGCAGGCGATCATCGATCTCGGACTCGACGGGCTCAAGGAGCACATCAAGACCATCGGCCTCTACAACACCAAGGCCGAGAACCTGATGAAGACCTGCCATATCCTGGCCGAACACTACGCGGGAGAGATCCCGCGCACCCGCGCCGAGCTGGAAGCGCTACCCGGCGTGGGGCGCAAGACCGCCAACGTGATTCTCAACACCGCCTTCGGTGAACTGACGATGGCGGTCGACACGCATATCTTTCGCGTCGCCAACCGCACCCGCATCGCCCAGGGCAAGAACGTGCTGGAGGTCGAGCAGAAGCTGCTGCGCCACGTACCCAAGGCGTATCTCAAGGATGCGCATCACTGGCTGATCCTGCACGGCCGCTACACCTGTCTGGCGCGCAAGCCGCGCTGCGGCAGCTGTGTGATCGAGGATCTGTGCGAGTATCCCGACAAGGTCGAGATCGCCTGAGCGCGGTGATGCCGGCGCCTCACCGCGCTAGGGTTTGTACGAAAAGTCGGCGAGCGAAGAGACGACAGCAATCGGCGAAAACGGACCGATCCGTCGCTCCAGTTCACGGGGTGTCAATGAGCGCTTCGAGCCGATGTCTAACGCCGTATTGCCAAGCACAGACTGCTTCCGTACGGAGCCTCGTCTCAGGGCGAGGTGGCCGGCTTCAGCGTATCCCGCACCCGCCCGTCCGCGTCCTGGCGACCCAGGCCATCGGCGGGTTGCCCTTCTGCCTTGGCGCTGCCCGTCTCGGGCGTCGGCGCCTCGGGCTGGGAGACCGCGCTATCGGCCGCCCCGGCGTTGGAGGACTCATCACCGGCAGTGTCAGTGTCGCCCATGGTCGCGGCGGAGGGCTCAGCCTGGGATGGCTCGGCACCCGCTGCCGGCCTGTCCGAGCCAGCCGCAGCAGCATCCGAGGCAGGCGCCTCCGGCGTCGAGACGGCAGCCGGCGCACTGCTCTCGGTCGCGCCGTGGCGGCTGTAGACGATCTTGCGTGTCCCCCCATCACAGCTGCCCACCACTTCGGCACCGGCATGCGGCTCACCGGCCCGTACCACGCCGCCCTCGACCTGCGCGTTATCGACGATCTCCAGCAGGAAGTGGCGCGCCCCATTGGCGCGAATCGTCTGCTCGATCTGCGTCTGCAGCTTGCTGCAGGCCAGGCGAGCCTCCGGCTGCTGGTCGAACGGCGAATCGCTCTGCTGCGCCTGGGCCCAGGCGAGCGACGACAACAGACTGATACTGCTCAACCCCGCCACGACGGCGAACTTCCAGGTAAAAATACGCATAGATACTCCTCGATCCATGGCAAGGCACGGAGGGCTGAGAGGGGAACACCCTCTGACAAGACCGGCAATTCGCGCAGACAAGACAGAGCCGATCATCCCGTCTCGCCCGACCGGGATGCGCAAGGCCTCACAGCCGCAGCTCCCCGCCTCTCTCGATCGCTCTCTGATAGGCCGGACGGTCGCGCATCTTCTGCAACACTTTTCTGATATGCGGACGCTTGGAGAGGTCGGCACGACTTTCCGCCGCCAGCAACGGGAAACTCATCTGAATGTCGGCCGCGCTGAAGGTCTCTCCTGCGAACCACGCATGCTGGCTCAGTTCACTCTCCCAGTAATCGAGATGCCTCTCGAGCTGGGGGTCGAGGAACTTCTGCCGGACCCCGTTGGCCAGCAGCTTGCCGATGGGCCGAATGACCGCGGGCACGGGCGGCTTGCCCAACTTCGAAAAAACCAGCCTCATCACCAGCAGTGGCATGGCCGAGCCTTCGGCGTAATGCATCCAGTAGGTGTAACGCAGCCGCTCCGGCGTATCCGCCTCCGGCACCAGGGCTTCGCCATGATAGCGGGAGACGAGATACTCGATGATCGCGCCGGATTCCGCGACCGTATGGGCGTCATCGGTAAGGACCGGCGACTTGCCGAGCGGATGGATCCGTTTCAGCGCCGCCGGTGCCAACATGGTCTCGGGGTCGCGTCGATAGACCTCGATCTCGTATTCGAGTTCCAGCTCTTCGAGCAACCAGAGAATCCGCTGGGAGCGGGAGTTTTCCAGGTGATGAACGACGATCATGGGCAGGGCATCCTTGGCCGGCAGCGCGAACTGAGCTTAACGATAGGGGGTTATCGGGTTCGCCGCCACCGGCATGATTCGCCCGGTCAGGCGCTGGCCCCCAGGCCCAGCACAGCGGCATAGGCATCACGCCAGTGCGGCCACTGCCAGGCGCGGGCGTCGGGCAGCGCCGGGCGCTGCTCGGGATGACGCAGCCACTGCCCCAGGCGCATGGCCAGCGCCTCGCTATCGCCGCGATAACGGTAGGCGTCATCGTAGTAGTCGGGGAAGCAGAGCCGGTCAGGCACCAGCGGCACGCATCCGCGGGTCACCGCCTCCATGATCGCCAGCCCCTGGAATTCATGATCGGTGGTGGAGACCACGATGGCGCTCGACTCGAGCATCCGGGCATAAACGTCGCTCGGCTGCTCGCCCCAGCACACCACGCGCTCACCCAGCCAGTCGCGGGCCTGATCGAAGATCGCCGGGCGGTTGCGGAACTGCTGGCCCATCACGGCGACCTCGAACGCCACCTCCTCCTCGATCAGCCGCGCCAGCGCGGCAAAGAACGCCTCCGGATTCTTGTCGTACTCCCAGCGGTGGTTCCACACGATCCGGTGGCCGCCGTTCGCCGGGCGCTGCGCCATCGTGGGCAGCGGTACCGGCAGCAGCTGCGCCCGCTCGGCCAGGCCGTCGAGCCACGTCGCCGGACACACCCGCCCCGGCATACGGGCGAGAAAGGCGCGCACGCCGTCACAGAAGCTATCGCGGTTGTAGCGGCTGTTGAACACCACGCTATCCGCCGCCAAGGCGGCATAGAGATTGACCATCATCGGCTCGGGGCGCGGCGTCTGGTGTGCGGAGGCGGGAAAGGCAAACTGGTTCTCGTGGAAGTAGACCACCTTGTGCGCCAGACCCAGCGCCGGGCAGAGCCCGACCAGAGTGGCCAGATCCACCATCGAGGTCGCCACCACCAGATCGTAGGTCTGTGCCAGCGCCGCCTCCTGGGTGACCTGCCAGATCAGCGGGTTGGCACGGATCGACCAGGCGAAGTGGCGCGGCGGCAGCTCCAGGCGCGTCCACTCGACCTCAGGGAAGGCGTTCATCAATCCATCGGCCCAGACCCGATGGCTCACCGCGGCGTAGGCGGACAACAGTAGCGCTTTCATGAGTCCATCTCGGGCAAAGGCTTTCTCCCGTCAAGGTTGTCTCGGGCCAAGGCTTCGACTCGCCAAGACGCTCACCCGCCAGGGACCTTGTCGAGCAGAGACGTGCACTCCCGTCGAGCGCGCCGGTTGGCACAAAAGACGACGGCGCCCGGAGGCGCCGTCATCGGTTGGCCAGGGGAATGGCCGGGCTCAGTGCGCCTGCTCGAACATCGCGTCACCGATATCATCGATATAGCGCTGGCTCTTGCTCACCATCAGCGCCACGCAGGCGTCTTCGCCGGGCACCACGTCGGAGCGTTCGAAGCGCCGCTCGCGCACCTGACCATCGTCGCCGGGCTTGCGAATCCAGCCGCTGACCCGGTACTGACCGTTGGCCGCCTGCGGCGCCGGCACGATCAAGAACCCCTTGTACTCGACCGCCTCGCGCTCCTTCTGCGGCTTGGCGCTATCCGCCGTGCGCTCGCCACCCAGCAAGCCGGAGAACAGTTTCTTGAGCATGGCAACCTCCCCTCGTGCGATGACCGGCGCGGTATCGCGCCGGTCTTGGCCTCAGCTGGCGGAACGGCCCTTGCCGGCGGCGATGCGCAGACGCAGGGCGTTGAGCTTGATGAAGCCCTCGGCGTCTTTCTGGTCGTAGGCGCCGGCATCATCCTCGAAGGTCGCGATCGACTCGTCGAACAGCGACTGCTCGGACTTGCGCCCCACCACTGTCGCGCTGCCCTTGTAGAGCTTGACCCGCACCACGCCGTTGACGAAGGTCTGGGTCTCGTCGATGGCGGCCTGCAGCATGCGACGCTCCGGGCTCCACCAGTAGCCGTTGTAGATGGTCTTGGCGTACTTCGGCATCAGCTCGTCTTTCAGATGGGCCGCTTCGCGATCCAGGGTGATCGACTCGATGGCGCGGTGGGCACGCAGCAGGATGGTGCCTCCCGGCGTTTCGTAGCAGCCCCGGGACTTCATGCCGACATAGCGGTTCTCGACGATATCGAGACGCCCGACACCGTTGTCGCCGCCGAGCTGGTTGAGCTTGGCCAGCACCTCGTGCGGCTTCAGACGCTCGCCGTCGATCGCCACCACGTCACCCTTCTCGAAGGTGAGTTCGAGATAGGTCGGGGTATCCGGCGCCTCTTCGGGCGACACGCTCCAGCGCCACATCTCCTCCTCGGCCTCGGCCCACGGATCCTCGAGAATGCCGCCCTCGTAGGAGATGTGCAGCAGGTTGGCATCCATCGAATAGGGCGACTTCTTCTTGCTCTTGGAGAAGTCCACCGGAATCTGGTGCTCTTCGCAGTAGTTCATCAGCTTCTCGCGGGAGGTGAGATCCCACTCGCGCCACGGCGCGATCACCTTGACCCCCGGCTTGAGCGCGTAGGCCCCCAGCTCGAAGCGCACCTGGTCGTTGCCCTTGCCGGTGGCGCCGTGGGAGATGGCGTCGGCGCCAGTCTCGTTGGCGATCTCGATCAGCCGCTTGGCGATCAGCGGACGCGCGATGGAGGTGCCCAGCAGGTACTCGCCCTCGTAGATGGTGTTGGCGCGGAACATCGGGTAGACGTAGTCGCGCACGAACTCCTCGCGCAGGTCCTCGATGTAGATCTCCTTGACCCCGAGCGCCTGCGCCTTGGCGCGAGCGGGCTCGACCTCTTCGCCCTGGCCGATATCGGCGGTGAAGGTGACTACTTCACAGGCATAGGTCTCCTGCAGCCACTTCACGATCACGGATGTATCAAGGCCGCCAGAATAGGCGAGGACGACCTTCTTGATATCGGACATGCGGCAACTCCTTGGGTGTGACGTCTCGAGGGGTATGACACCCCGAGCGCTCGAACGGCTCGCGCCGAGCGTGGCTGATGGTGGCACTGCAGCCCGCGGCGGGCGGCACGGGCTGCTGTACGCGTGAATCGATCCCGGATTATAACGCCCCCGCCCCCGCGCGAACACCGAGTGGCGGGACGCCGAGGCCCGAAACTGCTAGACTTTTCGCCACTAACGTCAGCGCCACGGCGGCCGTCTCACAAGAACGTGCCACGCGGCGCTGCTTCGATTCGGGCGGTGCCATCGCCGCCACCCCAGGCAACGGGAGTACTTGCATGTCGGACGCCAGCACGAGAGAGCTGATGGCGCAGCGTTTTCGTGGATATCTCCCGGTGGTGGTCGATATCGAGACCGGCGGCTTCAACGCCGCCACCGATGCCCTGCTCGAGGTCGCGGCGGTGCCGCTGACGATGGACGAACAGGGCAACCTGCTGCCACTGGAAACGCTCTCCTTCCATGTGGTGCCATTCGCGGGGGCCAACGTCGAGCAGTCGGCGCTGGACTTCACCGGCATCGATCTCGACAGCCCCTTCCGCCAGCAGATCGCGGTGAGCGAGAAAGAGGCGCTGGACGGTCTGTTCAAGCCGATCCGCAAGACGATCAAGTCCCATGGCTGCACGCGGGCGATTCTGGTCGGGCACAACGCCGCCTTCGATCACGGCTTCTTGAACGCCGCGATCCAGCGCTGCGGCATCAAGCGCAACCCGTTCCACCCCTTCTCGAGCTTCGACACCGCCACCCTGTCGGCGCTGGCCTACGGTCAGACCGTGCTCGCCCGCGCCTGCCAGGCCGCCGGCATCGAGTTCGACAACGCCGAGGCGCACTCGGCCAGCTACGATACCGAGCGCACCGCCGCGCTGTTCTGCGCCATTGTCAACCGCTTCAAGGATCTCGGCGGCTGGCACCTGGCGATGCGGGAGCAGGGCTTCGAGGATATTTGAGCCCAGCCCGCCCTGCCTCTCCATTACCCGCGCTCGCGGTCATCACCTCGAGCGCGCCTTGCATGTCTCGACTCGCCAGGCTGAAAACGCCTCTCTAAAAACGCCAACGCCGCCCCGAATCCGGGGCGGCGTTGGCGTTCGTACCTAGACTCGCGGCCGGTGGCCGCTTTTCCTCAGCTGTCGCTGGAAGCTTCCGCCGACTTCGCCGCCGCTTCCTTCACCATCGGCTCGAGCTCACCGCTCTGGTACATCTCGACGATGATGTCGCAGCCGCCGACCAGCTCGCCGTCGATCCACAGCTGCGGGAAGGTCGGCCAGCTGGCGTACTTGGGCAGCTCGGCACGGATGTCCGGGTTGTCCAGGATGTTGACGAAGGCGAAACGCTCGCCGCAGGCCATCAGCGCCTGCACCGCCTGGGCGGAGAAGCCGCACTGCGGCAGCTGCGGGGTGCCTTTCATATAGAGCAGAATCGCGTTGTCGCCGATCTGCTGCTTGATGGTGTCGAGGGTATCGCTCATGGGACGTCCTTTGACGGGACGAGCGCGAACACGGCGCCCGTCGCGTGGCTACAGATGAAGTTTGACCGTGAGGCTCATTCTACTGATGACGTGGCGCGAAAACACCCCTGCCCCGGCGATCGCCGCCCCACGCCTGCTCGGCGCCGCCACCGCGGGCCATTGCGCGGCTGCGGGGGGCTGGTTAGGATGAAGGATCTCGCACGAACCGGCAGGCAGCTCCGCCGGTGACGGCGCCGTTCAGCGAACCGTTCCGACGGCTTTTCGCTCACGGCGCTTTTTTTCTTTGCAGGGCTCTCCCCCCGCGGCCGCTACCGCGCGATGCTGGGTCTGCTCTGCAGCGAACCGGCCGCCGCCACCCGGCGACCGGCATTCGAGTTTGCCGCGCGGCGCGAGGGGCGCTGCCGCAGAATTAGTGAAACGCTGGATAAATCGCCGAACAGGATGAAGGGCAAGGCGCCCGGAACGCAGAAAGCGAGACATAACATGAGGTTAGGCGAGCTTTCTAGTACCGCGTAACGCAGCCATTCGCTTGTGCAGGCATTTATGCAGTGATTCCTTGGCCAAAACGAACGGGAACTGCCCATGAGCGCACGCCACTTTCTGACCCTGCTGGATCTCTCCCGCGACGAGCTCGCCTATCTGATTCAGCGCGCGATCAAGATCAAGAACACACTGAAGACCCAAGGGCCGACCTATACGCCCTTCAGCAATCGTACCCTGGCGATGATCTTCGAGAAGTCCTCGACCCGTACCCGGGTCTCGTTCGAGACCGCGATGGCCCAGTTCGGCGGGCACGCGCTGTTCCTGTCACCGCGCGATACCCAGCTCGGCCGCGGCGAGCCGATCGGCGATACCGCAAGGGTGCTTTCGGAGATGGTCGATGCGGTGATGATTCGCACCTTCTCCCACGATGGTCTCGAGACGTTTGCCGCCAGCAGCACGGTGCCGGTGATCAACGCCCTCACCGACGACTACCATCCGTGCCAGCTGCTCGCCGATGTCATGACCTGGACCGAGTGCCGAGGCCCGGTCAAGGGCAAGACCGCGGTGTGGATCGGCGACGGCAACAACATGTGCCACTCCTGGATCAACGCCGCCCGTCAGTTCGACTTCCAGCTGCGCATCTGCTGTCCGCAGGGCTATGAGCCGCGCCAGGACATCCTCGACGCCGCTGGTGATAACGCGCTGATCGTGCGCGACCCCGCCACGGCCGTACGCGGTGCCGACCTGGTGACCACCGACGTGTGGGCCTCGATGGGCCAGGAGGAGGAGCAGGCCAAGCGCGAGCGCGATTTCGACGGCTTCCAGGTCACCGAAGCGCTGCTCGACCAGGCCGCCGCCGACGCCATCTTCCTGCACTGCCTGCCCGCGCATCGCGGCGAAGAGATCAGCACTACCCTGCTCGACGACCCGCGCGCGGTGGTGTGGCAGGAAGCCGGCAACCGCCTGCACGCGCAGAAGGCACTGATCGAGTTCCTGCTGCTGGGCCAGGTCGACTGAACCAGGCCGACTAAACCAGGCCGACTGAGCCAACACGCCCCACATCACCGCCGGCCCCAACGCCGGCGGTGATGCCGGCTCCACAGCGAGCCGGGCCTTCAACGTTTCTTCGCCGTCTCTCTGCCATCTATTCGCCCTGCGCCGCCCGCCGTGTCAGGCGACGTCGACGTGCCTGACGCCAGGCCAGCAGCGACACCGCAATCAGCGCGAGCGCCGCCAGCGCCCCCAGGGCCTGCCCCAGATCCCCGCTCAGGGCGGACTCTCCCAGGACCACAAAGGCCACCCCGTAAGGGCCTGTGGTCAGCAGCGCCACCGTGAGATAGATCGAGCGCGGCACACCGGCCACACCGAGGGCGTAGTGCTTGATGAACATCGGCACGCCCGGCACCAGCTTGATCAGGAAGGTGACCCGCCAAGCGCTGCGGCGATCTACATCGAGCTCCGCCAGCGCGGGAAAGCGCCGCTGGAGCAGCTGACGTAGACGCGGGCGCAGGCGGCTGTGCGCGATGGCGTAGCAGAGCAGCAGATTGCACAGCGTCGCCAGCGCGGCCACGGCGAGGCCGCCGGCCACGCCGAAGCGCAGCCCGGCGACAATGAAGAAGGGGGTCATCGGCACGCCCAGCGCCGGCAGCACGATCATGGCAAGGGTGAACGGCAGCAGCTGCAGCTCCTCGAGCCAGCCGTGGGGCACGCCGCCGTGCGCCGCGAACAGCACGCACAGGGCGACGCCGAGCCCCGCCGCCAGGGCCACCCGCCACCAGCGCCAGGCAAGTTTCATGGCGCGCTGCCGCGCGGCGGCGACAGCGGATCGGGGATCATCGGGGAGAGCGGAATCGGCATGTGTCATGCCTCCCGATGGAAAGCGACAAGCATGACACGCAGATGACAGCCGATGGCATCACTCGAGGTTGTCGAGCCCCTTCTCCGCCATCGCCACGGCGCGGAACAGCGCGCGGCGCTTGTTGAGCGTCTCCTGCCACTCGTCGTCGGGGTCGGAGTCGGCGACGATGCCGCCACCCGCCTGCACGTGCAGCTCGCCATCCTTGAGCACGGCGGTACGGATGGCGATCGCCATGTCCATGTTGCCGTGCCAGGAGAGATAGCCCACCGCGCCGGAGTAGATGCCGCGCTTGACCGGTTCGAGCTCGTCGATCACCTCCAGCGCGCGGATCTTGGGCGCCCCGGAGAGCGTGCCCGCAGGGAAGGTGGCACGCAGCACGTCCATCGCCGACATGCCGCCACGCAGCTTGCCGGTGACGTTGGAGACGATGTGCATGACGTGGGAGTAGCGCTCGATCGCCATGCGATCGGTCACCTCCACCGTCCCGGTCTGACTGATGCGACCGATGTCGTTGCGCCCCAGATCGATCAGCATCAGATGCTCGGCGATCTCCTTGGGATCGGCCAGCAGCTCCTCCTCCAGCGCCTTGTCCTGGGCCGGCGTGGCGCCGCGCGGGCGGGTACCGGCGATCGGCCGCACCGTGACCTCGTCGCCCTCCAGCCGGGTCAGTATCTCCGGCGAGGCGCCGATCACGTGATGATCGCCCAGATGGAGGAAGAACATGTAGGGCGACGGGTTGAGGCTACGCAGCGCGCGGTAGAGATCCAGCGGCGGCGCCTGATAGGGGATCGACATGCGCTGGGAGGGCACGCACTGCATCAGATCGCCGGCCAGCACGTACTCCTTGATACGTGCCACCGCCTCCTTGTAGCCCTGCTCGCTGAAACTGGCGTGGAAGTCGTGCTCGGCCACGTCGTTGCGCCCGGTGCCCGGGCTCAGGGTGTTGAAGGTCGCACTACGCAGCTTGAGCTCGAGCGCTTCGAGCCGTTCCCAGGCCGAGGCCAGCGCATCGGCCTCCTCGGGGTCGGCGTGGGTCCACAGCTGCAGCCGGCCGGAGAGGTTATCGAACACCACCAGCTCGTCGCACACCATCAGCAGGATGTCCGGCACCCCGATCGGGTCGGGCTTCTCGGCGGCGCGCTCGCTGCGCAGACGCGGCTCGATGTAGCGAATGGTGTCATAGCCGAAGTAGCCCACCAGACCGCCGTCGAAGCGCGGCTGATCATCCAGGTGCGGCACCTTGAAGCGCGCCTGGAACTGCTCGATCCAGGCCAGCGGATCGGCCACCTCGGCGACCCCATGCTGCTCGCCGTCGACCAGGTGGCGCACGGTGAAGCCGCGCACCTCGACGCGCTCGCGGCTGGGCAGGCCGATGATCGAATAACGCCCCCACTTCTCCCCGCCCTGCACCGATTCGAGCAGGAAGGTCCAGGGGGCATCGGCCAGCTTGAGATAGGTCGACAGCGGCGTGTCCAGATCGGCGAGCACGTCGCGGGTCACGGGAATACGGTTGTAGCCGGCTTGCGCCAGCTCGGCAAAACGCTCGGGGGTCATCGTCATGAGACCGGGCTCCAACAGGGGAAATCAGCGACAGGCAGATACGGCAATCGGGCTGACAGTCACCATCGCCAACGCTTGACGTGGCGCATCAGGGCGCTGGAACACACGGGGCGTCGGCTATCCGGTTGCATGCGGGGCTCGGTCCAGAGAAAAGGGCGTGAAAATGGTGGCTAGCGGCCGGCGCCAAAGCGGGCGCGGGGCCGGTCGAAAAACCCTAAACGAGTTCCTGAAGCGATTCAACTAGACCGTCGGGGGCGCTCGCCGCCACCGGCTCGCCGTGATTGTAGCCGTAGGGCACCGCCAGGGTACGAAAGCCGGCACGCTTGCCCGCTTCGATATCGTGGCGCGAGTCCCCCACCATCAGGCAGTGATGCGGCGCGATCTCGAAGTGCGCGGCCAGATGCAGCAGCGGCGCCGGGTGCGGCTTCTTCTCGGGCAGCGAGTCGCCGCCCAGGGTCAGGCGGAAGTAGTCGCGCAGCGCCAGCGCCTCGAGGATCGGGTCGATGAAAGCCGCCGGCTTGTTGGTGACCAGCGCCAGCACCAGGCCGCGCGCGTCGAGCGCGTCGAGGGCCTCGCGGACCCCGGGGAACACCCGGGTACGCGCACAGGGGGCGGCACGGTAGTGCGCCAGGAAGCGCGCATGGGCGCGCGACAGCGTCGCCTCGTCGGCAGCGCTGCCGCCCGCGTCCGCGAGCGCCCGGGCCACCAGCAGGTGCGAACCATTGCCGACCCAGTCGCGCACCTTGGCCTCGCCCGCGGGCGGCCACGTCAGGTCGCCCAGCATGGCGTCCACCGCCGCGGCGAGATCGGGAACGGAGTCGATCAGGGTGCCGTCGAGATCGAAGGCGATGAGGCGGATGTCGTCGAGCAGGGGCAGCATCGTGTGCAGTCTCCAGAGGCGGCGCCGCAGCACCATTCGCGGGTGCCAAGCGGCAGCGATGGGCGTATCCTACCGGCTATACTTTCGTCGAGTCGACCGGCCTTTTCGTGACTGTGATCCCTGCTGTAGCCCTCCGCGTCATCTCATCTGCCACGGATCGCGTCATTCCACTTCATCCCGCGCTCGCTCACCGTATCGGCCGCGGCCGCCGGGCAGCGACGTCACTCGACGCCAGCGCAGACACTTTCCCCTTCGTTTTCATCGCTTCCGCAAGGAGTCTTCTGCCATGACCACACCGCGTATCGTGGTGGTCGGTGGAGGTGCCGGCGGCCTCGAGCTCGCGACCCGCCTGGGCCGCAAGCTGGGCAAACGCCAGCGCGCCGACATCGTGCTCGTCGACCGCAACCCCACCCACATCTGGAAACCGCTGCTGCACGAGGTCGCCACCGGCACCCTCGACTCGGGTCTCGACGAGGTCTCCTATCAGGGCCACTCGAAGCACAACGGCTACCGCTTTCAGCGCGGCACCCTGAGCGGCATCGACCGCGACGCCCGCACCATCACCCTGGAACCGATACACGACGCCGACGACGTCGTGGTGCTGCCGGCACGCCAGATCGCCTACGACTACCTGGTCCTATCGGTGGGCAGCGTCTCCAACGACTTCGGCACCCCCGGCGTGGCCAAGCACTGTCACTTCATCGACAGCCCGCAGCAGGCGGAGGAGTTCCGCCGCAACATGCTCAACACCTTCCTGCGCTACAGCGATCCGGAACGGCGCACCCACCCCAAGCTGACCGTCGGTCTGGTCGGCGCGGGGGCCACCGGGGTGGAGCTCGCGGCGGAGCTGTTCGGCGCTTCGAAGATGCTGCACAGCTACGGCTTCACCGCCCTCGACAGCGGCAAGCTCGAGGTGCACCTGATCGAGGCCGCCCCGCGTGTGCTGCCGGCGCTGCCCGAACGCATCAGCCGCGCGGTGCACGGCGAGCTCGAGCGCCTGGGGGTCAAGATCCATGTCGATACCCGGGTCACCGAAGCCAACGAGCACGGTTTCATCACCGCCGATGGCGAACCGCTGATGACCGACCTGAGCGTATGGGCGGCAGGTATCCGCGCCCCGGCCTTCCTCTCCGAGCTGGGCCTCGCCACCGAGCGCAATCATCAGCTCAAGGTGCACCAGACGCTGCAGAGTCTCGACGACGAACGCATCTTCGCCTTCGGCGACTGCGCCGCCTGCCCCCAGGACGACGACAAGCGGGTGCCGCCACGGGCCCAGGCGGCTCATCAGCAGGCGACCCACTGCTACCACAACCTGCGCGCGGCGATGGCCGGCAAGCCGCTCAAGCCGTTCGTCTACCATGACCGCGGCTCGCTGATCTCGCTGGCACACTTCGAGGCGGTCGGCAGCCTGATGCGCGGCACCTCGGCGCGCAGCCTGTTCATCGAGGGCCGGCTGGCGAAGCTGTTCTACGCCTCGCTCTATCGCATGCACCAGATGGCGATCCACGGCCTGTTCAAGACCGGCATGACGGTGGTCGTGGACGGGCTCAACCGTTACCTGCGCCCCAAGATGAAACTGCACTGAGAGGGGGTGCCCCGCGCTCGCTCAGTCGAGCCGGGGCTCGGGCCACCAGGCCGGCAGCAGCGCCCGCGCCCGCGGTTGGGCGAAACGGTCGTCGAGCAGTTCGATGACGCCGCGGTCGCTGGCGGTGCGGATCACTCGCCCGGCGGCCTGAATCACCTTCTGCATGCCAGGATAGAAGTAGGTGTAGTCGTAGCCGCTGCCGAGCAGTGCCTGCAGGCGTTCGCGCATCTGCTCGTTGACCGGGTTGACCTGGGGCAACCCCAGTGTCGCGACGAAGGCACCGATCAGCCGCTCGCCGGGCAGATCGATGCCCTCGCCGAAGATCCCCCCCAGCACGGCAAAGCCCACCCCTGCCCCACCACTCTCGAAACGCGCCAGAAAGCTGGTCCGGGCGGCGTCATCCATCCGCGCTGCCTGGCGCCACTGCGGCACCTCGGGGTGACGCTGGGCCAAACGATCGGCGACCTGCTCCAGATAGGCGAAGCTCGAGAAGAAGGCGAGATAGTTGCCGCGGCGCTGATGGAAACCCGCGGCGATGCGCGCCACCAGAGGTTCGAGCGAGGCCTCGCGATGGGCGTAGCGGGTCGACAGCCGGGTGGCGATGCGCACCTCGAGCTGGCCGGCGGCAAAGGGCGAGCCCAGCGCCAGCCAGGGTGCTGCGTCGGGCACCCCGAGCAGATCGCGGAAGTAGCCCTGGGGCGAGAGCGTGGCGGAGAACAGGGTACCGCCATGGGCGGCGGCGAAGCGCGCGGCCAGAAACGGCGCCGGCACCACGTTGCGCAGGGTCAGCATCGCCCCGGCCCGGCGCTGGCGTCCGCGCGGCGGCTGCCGGGTCAGGTCGCACAGGGAGTGGTTGCCGAACGTCTCGGCCACCCGGCACAGATGCTGCGCCTCGAAGGAGAAGCGCTGCAGCTCGCCGTCCAGCGCGATCGGCTGCTCGCTCTGATACTCGACGATCCGTGATACCGCGTGCTGCAGCGCGGCGATCAACTTGCCCGGCAGACGCTCGAGCACGCGGTAGTCGCGAGTCGTCCCCGCCTCGTCCAGTTGCTCCGCCAGATCCTGCCAGGCCGTGGCGACCCGTGCCAGCGGGCGCTTGAGCGGCGCCGGCAGCTGCGGCATCAGGCGTCGAAAGGCGGCGTGATCGAGGGTCGCGGTATACATCCCGCGGCCGCGCTCGACCAGGTTGTGCGCCTCGTCCACCAGAATGCCCACCTGCCACTGCTGCTGCAGGGTCAGCGCGTAGAGCTGGGCGTGCAGATCGAAGTAGTAATTGACGTCGGCGACCACCACATCGGCCCAGCGCGACATCTCCTGCCCCAGGTAGTAGGGGCAGACCTGGTGTTCGAGGGCCACCGCGCGCAGGCCGGCGCGGTCTAGCCAACCGCGCGCGGCCGCATCGGTCCGCGCCGCCGGCAGGCGGTCGTAGAAGCCCGCAGCGAGCGGGCAGGCTTCGCCATGGCACGCCTTGCCGGGGTGCTCGCAGGCCTTCTCCCGCGAGGTCAGCGTGAGCACCCGCAGCGGCAGCGCCGGTGTCGCCTCCCCCGCAGAAGACCCTGCGGGAGCTGGCGCCTCGGCGCAGGCCGCTGACACCCCGGGCGGACGCGCACCGAGCTGTTCCAGGGCTTCCAGCGCCAGCTGCTGGCCGGTGTTGCGCGCGGTGAGAAAGAACACCCGGTCGAGCGGTTCGCCGGGCATCGCCTTGAGCATCGGGAACAGCGTCCCCAGCGTCTTGCCGATGCCGGTGGGCGCCTGCAGCAGCAGCCAGCGCCGGGTGTGGGTGGCCTTGTAGACCGCCTCCGCGAGTTCGCGCTGGCCGGCGCGGAAGTCGGCGAACGGGAAGTTCAGCGCCACCAGCGCGGCGTCGCGCCGGCGGCGATGGGCCAGCTCCTGCTGGGCCCAGGCCAGAAAGCGCTGACAGTGGGTCTCGAACACCTCGCGCAGCTCAGACGCGCTGCAGCGCTGGCTGAGCGGCGTCTCGCGCTGGCTGGCGATATCGAAATAGACCAGGGTCACGTCGAGCTGATCGAGCCCCCGCGCCAGGCACAGCAAGTGACCGTAGACCTGAGCCTGGGCCCAATGCAGGGCGCGCTGGTTGGCCGGCTGGCGCGCCAGATCGCCGCGGTGGGTCTTGATCTCCTCGAGCCGGTTGGCATCGGGATCGTAGCCATCGGCGAGTCCGCGCACCTCGAGATGCGCATAGTGCCCGGCGAGCGCCACCTCACGCTCGTAGCGCTCGCCGCGGCGCTCGCTCACCACCCGGTGGCCGGCGATGCCCTCCTGGGCCGAAGGCGATGGCGTGAAGCGCAGATCGAGATCCCCCGCCTTGGCCGAGAACTCGCACAGGGCGCGCACCGCGATACGGTAACTCACGCCGAGCGACCACCCGGAGCGCGCGCCAGCGGCACGCCGCCATCCTCTGCCGTCGCGTCCGGCCCGCTCGCCGCGGCGTCCAGGCTCTGCTCCTCCCAGCTGACATAGCAGACGCTGACCGGCATGGCGTGCTCGGCGCAGAAAGCGAGCCAGCGCTTCTGGTTGTCCTGCAGGCGGTCCCCGGGTCCCTTCACCTCGATCATGCGGTAGCGCGCCTCACCCGGCCAGAACTGGATCAGATCCGGCATGCCGGCGCGGTTGGCACGAATATCGCCCAGCAGACGCTCGAACCACAGCCGCAGATGGCGCGCAGGAAGACACGTCAGTGCCAGCTCCAGCGTGGTTTCGTCGAGCGCCCCCCAGGCCACGAAAGGCGACTGTATGCCGTGCTTGGCGTGAAAGCGCTGACGCACGATGTCGCGATAGTCATCACGCGCCAGCGTCGCCAGGCAGGCCGCGAACTGCGCCTGGCGCCGGGTGTGGAAGTCCTAGTCGAAGAGGTCGGCGGGGCCGCTGTGGAACGGGTGGAAGAAGGCCCCCGGCAGCGGCGCGAAGATCGCCTCCCAGCAGAGCAGGCCGAAGAGCGCATTGATCAGGGTGTTCTCGACATAGATCACCGGCGCATCGTCGCGGCTCAGATGCGCCGCCACCGCGCCCTCGACCCAGCCGCTACGCGACAGCGTCAGTGTGATGCGCTCGGGCTCGGCCGGCACTGCGGTGTCGCGCCGCGGCAACCCCAGCTTGCGCCGCAGACGCGGTACGATGCGCCCCAGCGCCTGGGCCTCGGCGGCACTCACCGGCGCGGCCTCGGCACGCTGGGCCAGTTGCCAGGCATCGTCGAAGCGTGCCAGGCGTTCGAGCACCCGAACCCGGCGTAGACGCGCTTCCGGCGCGGCACTGTCGTGGTAGAGCGCCAGCGCCTGCTGCAGCTCGCCGTGGCGCTCACAGCGATAGGCGAGCTTGTAGAGCAGCCGGCCACGGCGCCGCTCCAGCCAGGGGTTGTCGAAGGGCTCACGCGGGATCGCGGCGAGCAGGTCAGCCAGCGGCTCGTCGGCGTCGAAGCGCTCGCGGCAGCGATGCAGATGGTGGTAAGCCTCAAGTTCACCGCGCCGCGAGAAGGCCCGTGACGATGCCGCCAGGGGAACGGACTCGAAGCGGTAGACGCCCAGATCCGCGAGCACGAACTCCGACCACTGCTGACGCAGGTTACCGAAGAACATCAGCCGGAAGCGCTCGCCGATGGCATCGACGGTCAACCGGTAGTGGGTATCGTCGAGGCTCGGCAACCATGCCGGCAACGCTCGCGGCGCCGGCGACTCGGCCGCCAGCGCCTCGCGCCAGGCCGTCTTGCCCGTGCTGCGCGAAAGCCCCAGCTCGGCCAGCCACGGCGCCAGGTCGGCGGCAAGCTCGCTTTTGGTCGTCAAGGCGAAGAGTGCCGGCAGCGCCAGCTCGGCATCGGTCTCGACCCAGCCGGCAGCGATCAGCGGCGCCGCCGCCGTTTCCGTGTCACCGATCTCGGCATAGCACAGCCGGCTGGCGCGGAAGTCGACGCCCTTGCGCATCACCATGCGCACCAACAGCGCCCGGGAGGGCCGCGGCAGCGCCTCGAAGGCGGCGATGAAGTCACGCTCCTCGACCGACAACAGGTCGGCGTAACGCGACCCGAGCCAGTCGAGCACGGTGTGGAAATTGGCCAGGTAGTAGAACGGGTCGTCGAGCGTGGGCAACGCCATAGGGGAGTATCGCATGGAGAGTGGCGAGTGAACTGGCTAAGCATACAGGTTCCGGCCTCGCCATCGAAGTCGCCTCGGCGCCATCCGGTTCGGCGGCGAGCGCTCGAAGCGCATGCCTATCTGGGCTAACCTCGGGGTCTGAGCGGGCCGACGCAATACCGCCATACCGGGTGGCGACGCCCTGCTCCTCTTCGTTCTCCACCTCGGCCATCGTCCCCGGGCCTGCCACTGCAGGAGTCCATCATGCAGCATTTCTACAACGCCGCCGACACCCTGATCGATGACGTCCTCGCCGGCGTCAGTGCGCTGACGGACGTGCGTATCGCCGAACCCAGCCAGCATCTGCGCATTCTGGTCCGCGCCGACTGGGATCGCGAGCACCACGGGCGTGACCAGGTCGCCCTGCTCTCCGGCGGTGGTGGCGGCCACGAGCCGGCCCACGCCGGCTTCATCGGCGAGGGCATGCTGACCGGCGCGGTGGTCGGTGGGCTGTTCGCCTCGCCCAGCGTCGATGCGGTACTCGCCGCGATTCGCGAAGTGTGCGGCGCGGCCGGCTGTCTGCTGATCGTCAAGAACTACACCGGCGACCGGCTCAATTTCGGCCTCGCCGCCGAGCAGGCGCGCCAGGAGGGCCTGGCGGTGTCGATGGTGATCGTCGGCGACGATATCGCCCTGCCCGATGCGCCCCAGCCCCGCGGCATCGCCGGCACCCTGATCGTGCACAAGCTGGCCGGCTGGCTGGCAACACAGCAGACCCCGCTGGAGACCTTGAGCGAACGCGTCGACGCCGCCCTGCCGCGGATCGCCTCGCTGGGGCTGGCGCTCTCCCACGCCGCTCGCCCGGGCGAAGCGAAGGCGCCCTGCGCCCCGGAGCTGGGCCTGGGCATTCACAACGAGAGCGGCGTGCGAAGAGTCGAGCCGGAGAGTGCCAGCGAGGCGGTGGAGACCCTGCTGGCGCCGCTCACCGAGACTCTCTCCGCGCGCGGTTACGCACCACCCTACGTGGCCCTGCTCAACAATCTGGGCGGCGCCGCCGAACAGGAGATGCAGGTGCTCGCCGCCAGCCTGTTGGTCAATCGCCGCGGGCTGGCGCTCTCTGGCGTGATCGGGCCGGCAGCGATGATGACGTCGCTCGATATGCAGGGCTTCTCGATCACGCTAGTGGCGGCCGACGACGATCTGGTCAGCGCGCTCGCCGCCCCGACCACCGCGCCCGCCTGGCCGGGGCTGAACACCCCTTGCGCGCCGGCCCGCTTCACGCCCCAGGTCAGTGAGACAACTGTGCCCGAGCATGTCGAGCGCGACGCCGCGGTGGAGACACGCCTGCATGCGGCAATCGAGATTCTGCGCGACTCACGCCAGGCGCTCGACGACCTGGATGCCCGCAGCGGCGATGGCGATGCCGGCACCAGCCTGGCCAGCGGCGCCGAGGCCGTCGCCAGACGGCTAGACGCCGGCCAGCTCGAAAGCGCCCGGCCGGGCGCGCTGTTCGGCGCCATCGGCGCCTGCCTCGCCCGTGACATGGGCGGCTCCAGCGGCGTGCTGCTGTCGATCCTGTTCACCGCAGCGGGGGCCGAGCTGGCCGAGAACGACGATCTCGCCGCGGCACTGGCGGTGGGCATCGAGCGCATGCAGCGCTACGGCGGTGCGGCACAGGGCGACCGCACCCTGCTCGATGCGCTGATACCGGCGGTGGAGACGCTGCGCGAGGGTGGCGATCTGGCGCTGGCGGCCGAGCGCGCGCGGGAAGGTGCCGATGCCACCGCGACGATGGCCCGTGCTGGCGCCGGGCGCTCCGCCTATCTGCCGGAGAGCGCCCTGCAGGGGGTGACAGATCCCGGTGCCGAGGCGGTGGCGCGGGTACTGGGCGCGCTGGCCGAAGCCTGAACGCGCGGGCTGTCTACGGTGCCCGATGCCGCACCCTGTCTATCTATGGCGCCCGATGTCGCGCCCTGTCTATCTATGGCGCCCGGTGCCGCGCCCTGGCTATCTATGGCGCCCGGTGCCGCACCCCGTCTATGGCGCCCGATACCGCGCCCTGTCTATGCCACCCATCGCTGCGCCTCAGGCGTCGAGATCGGCCTTGAGCTCGCGCCACAGCTGGCGGTACGCCAGGGTCGCGCGGCTGCGCGGTGCCAGGTCGGCCAGCGGCCGACACTCGAGGCTCATGCGTTCGACATCGCTGGCATAGGGAATCCAGCTGCGCATGGGCCGGCCGAGTGCCGCCGGGGGTGAATCGATCCAGTCGCGGTGCAGGGTGCGCCGCCGGTCGACCAGATTGAAGAAGGGCGAGAGCCGCTCGCGCTGACGCTTCTTGAGATCGAGATGATCGAGCATGCGCGAGAAGGCCTGCACCGAGAGCGGGCTGGGGATGGTCGGTACCAGGATACGGTCGGCGGCGCGGATCAGCTGCTCCGCCAGTGTCGAGAGCCCCGGCGGGCAGTCGAGGATCATCAGCCCGTACTCTTCGCCGAACGGTTCGATCAGCCGCTTGAGGTGCTTGTCACCATCGGCGCTGGCGTCGAGCAGGCGATCCAGCTCGCGCAGGCGGATATCCGCCGGCAGCAGGTCGAAGCGCTCCCAAGGGGTGTGCTGCACCTGCTCGCCGAGCGGTGACTTGCCGGCGAGCAGCTTGGAGACCTTCTTGCTCAGCCCGCTCTCGCCGCCCAGTACCCAGGTCGAGGCGCCCTGGGCGTCGAGATCCCACAGCAGCACCGGCACCCGATCGCGATTGGCTTCCCGGGCCAGATTGACCGCCGCCGAGGTCTTGCCCACTCCGCCCTTCAAGTTGTGCAGCGCCACGACCTTCATGCTCTCGACCACCCAACATTAACATATCGTTACAGTTTAGGGGCTTGGGCTCTCTGGCGTGATGACAATTCGATGACAATCGTTGTCACGCTGCGCCAGCCAGTGCCGCTTCTGTGCCGCGCCAAGACGCTTGATCGCCGCCTCCCGCTTGAGCGCCTCGCTCTGGCTACCCACTCGCTCGACGTGACGCAGCGTCAGTGGCCCGCGCCCACGCAGCGCACGTGCCCCCTTGCCTCGACTGTGCTCGGCGAAGCGCCGCGCGACGTCGGTGGTAATGCCGGTATAGAGCGCGCCGGCGGCGGTCTCGATCAGATAGAGATACCAGGGGCGGTCGGCGCCCCCCGCCTCGCGGCCGCACTCGCTCACTGCCGCCACGCCCTCAATCCAGGCTCGCGAGGGCGCTGCGCATCTCGCCGAGCACGCCATCGTAGCGATTCGGGTCGTCGAGGCTGCGCGCCTTGAAGATCGACGAGCCGGAGACGAAGGTATCCGCGCCGGCGCGGGCGATCTCGGCGATGTTCTGCGGCGAGACACCGCCATCGATCTCCAGCCGGATCGGCAGCCCGCTGGCATCGATCCGGCGCCGCGCCGCCTGGAGCTTGTCGAGCGCGGCGGGAATGAACGACTGGCCGCCGAAGCCGGGGTTGACGCTCATCAAAAGGATCATGTCGAGCTTGTCCATCACGTAGTCGAGATAGGAGAGCGGCGTAGCCGGATTGAACACCAGCCCGGCCTTGCAGCCACGGCTCTTGATCAACTGCAGCGAGCGGTCGATATGCTCCGAGGCTTCCGGGTGGAAGGTGACATAGCTGGCCCCGGCGTCGATGAAATCACCGATCAGTTGATCCACCGGCTTGACCATCAGATGGCAGTCGATCGGCGCGGTGACCCCGTGCTTGCGCAGCGCCTCGCAGACCATGGGTCCCATGGTCAGGTTGGGCACGTAGTGGTTGTCCATCACGTCGAAATGGATCATGTCGGCGCCGGAGGCCAGGACATCATCCACTTCCTGTCCCAGGCAGGCGAAGTTGGCGGAAAGAATCGAGGGAGCAATCTTGAAATCACGCATGTGACGCAGAGTCCTGACAGTGAAGGGCGTGGCATGGGCCTCGGTATGCCTGCATTCTAGCAGCCCTCGGCGACGCTGCGGTTAGCCGATCGTGCGCTCACGGGCTATGCTCGGCCAGACACCGCGGCGGATGGGCCATCCGCCGGCGCTGACGGTCTTGCTGCCTCTATCTGGATCCCGACCTCCAGAGCCCTACCCGATCGGCAGCCAGACCCAGACCACAATCAAAAACAGCATCAGGATCAGGAGCCCTCCCATGTCCTCACGCGTTCGCACGACCGTCCGGCGCTGGCTATCGATCAGCCTCTCCACACTCTATCTGGGCGCCGCCCCGCTGGCGCTGGCTGATTCGGCGATTCTCGAGGGCGAGCGTTTTCATCCGCAGGTGGGTGAACACGGCATGGTCGCGACCAGCCACTACCTGGCCTCGCAGATCGCCCACGACGTTCTCGCCAAGGGCGGCAATGCGGTGGACGCCGCGGTCACCGCGGGCTTCGCGCTGGCGGTGACCCAGCCGCGCTCGGGCAATATCGGCGGCGGCGGCTTCATGTTGATCTCCGACGAGCAGCGCGACGAGGTGATCGCCATCGACTACCGCGAGAAGGCGCCCGCGGCGGCCTACGCGACGATGTTCCAGAACGACCAGGGCGAGGCGGTGCCGCAGCTGTCGCGTTTTACCCACAACGCCTCGGGCGTGCCCGGCACGGTGGCCGGCCTGGCCCTGGCGCTGGACAAGTACGGCACGCTTAGCCTGGCGGAGGCGCTGGCGCCGGCGATCACCCTGGCCGAGGAGGGCTTCAGCGTGCCGCCGCGCTTCGCCGAAGGGCTCGAGCAGGCCCAGGATCGACTCAAGCAGTGGGACTCCACGCGCAAGGTCTTCTACAAACCCGACGGCTCCAACTATCGCGCCGGCGAGCGCTTCCGCCAGCCCGATCTCGCCGCCACGCTCAAGCGCATCGCCGCCAAGGGCCCGCGCGAGTTCTACGAGGGCGAGACGGCGCGTCTGATCAGCGCCGAGATGCAGCGCCACGGCGGCCTGATGACCGCTCAGGATCTGGCCGACTACCAGCCCAGGATTCGCCAGCCCGTACACGGCAACTATCGCGGCTACGATGTCTACGCCATGAGCCCGCCCTCCTCCGGCGGCGCGCATATCGTGCAGATGCTGAATATCCTCGAGGGCTACGACATTCAAGCCATGGGGTTCAACTCGGCGCGCACCATTCATCTGATGGCCGAGGCCATGCAGCGCGCCTACGCCGATCGCGCCAAATATCTGGGCGACCCCGATTTCGTCGACGTGCCGCTGGCCGGGCTGACCTCGCCGGCCTACGCCGCCAAACTGCGCGCCGAGATCCCCCTCGACCACGCCACCCCGAGCACCGAGATCGCCGCCGGCAACCCGCTGCCCTACGAGTCCAACGAGACCACGCACTTCTCGATCGCCGACGACAACGGCCTGGCGGTCTCCAACACCTATACCATCAACTTCAGCTACGGCTCGGGCATTGTGGTCGACGGCGCCGGCTTTCTGCTCAACAACGAGATGGATGACTTCTCGGCCAAGCCGGGTGCCCCCAACGCCTACGGTCTGATCGGCGGCGAGGCCAACAAGGTCGAGCCGCGTAAACGCATGCTGTCGTCGATGACCCCGACCATCGTCAAGAAGGATGGCAAGAACTTCCTGATCACCGGCAGCCCCGGGGGCTCGCGCATCATCACCACGACCCTGCAGGTGGTGATGAACGTGATCGACCACGGCATGAACATCCAGAGCGCGGTGAGCGCGCCGCGTATCCACCACCAGTGGCTGCCCGACGAGATTCGCATCGAGGATGGCATCAGCCCCGACACCCAAGCCCTGCTCGAGGCGATGGGCCACACGCTCAGCCAGCAGGCGGCGATGGGCGCGGCCCAGTCGATCCTGATCGAACCCGACGGCACCTTCACCGGCGGCGCCGATCCGCGCCGTTCGACCTCCTCTGCCATGGGGCTTTGAGTGCAGGCTCGCCGCGTCCCGGGTAGCCGGTGCTGATGTCACGCAGGCCGTGGCTGCCGATCGTGGTGATCGCGCTGGCCGAGTGGTTCGGCACCACGCTCTGGTTCACCCCCAACGCGGTGCTCGCCGAGCTGCGCCAGGCGTGGGCGCTGGATGCCGACGACCTGGCCTGGCTCACCGGCGCAGTACAGGTGGGCTTTCTGCTCGGCACCCTGGGGATCGGGCTCAGCGGGCTCGCCGATCGCCACGATGCCAGTCGGGTATTCGCCTTTTGCGGGGTGATCGGTGCCGCCAGCAATGCAGCGCTCGCCTATGCCGGCGGTCTGGGCCCGGCGGTGGCGCTGCGCCTGATCACCGGCATGGCGCTGGCCGGTATCTACCCGGTGGGGATGAAGCTGATGGTGGGCTGGGCCCCCACCCGAACCGGTGCGGCGCTGGCATGGCTGGTCGGCATGCTGGTGCTGGGCACCGCGATGCCGCACCTGCTGGCGGCCCTGGAGCTGCGCGGCGGCTGGCAGCTGACGCTCTGGCTGGCCTCGCTGCTGGCGCTGATCGGCGCCGCCGGCGTGGCCTGGCTGGGGGAAGCGCCCCGCTCTGACCCGCACCCATCGCGCCCGCGGCTAGGTGGGTTGGCGGCCTTTCGTCTCGCTGAGTTCCGCCGCGCCGCCTGCGCCTATTTCGGCCATATGTGGGAGCTCTACACGCTGTGGGCGCTGCTGCCGCTGCTACTCCGACATGCCCTGCCCGGGCTCTCCGCGACCGGCGTGGCACTCTCGAGCTTCACCCTGATCGCGGTAGGCGCCCCCGGTTGCTGGCTCGGCGGCTGGCTGAGCCAGCGCCATGGCAGCCTGGCGGTGGCGCGCTGGGGCCTGGCCGGCTCGGCGCTCTGCGCGGCGCTCTACGCCCTCACCGCCGGGATCCTGCCCACCGCGGCGCTGATCGCCCTGCTCGGTAGCTGGAGCCTGCTGGCAGTGATCGACTCGCCGCACTTCTCGGCGCTCTCGGCGCGCGCCTGCCCCGCCTCGCTGGTGGGCAGCGCGCTGACCCTGCAGAACGCCATTGGCTTCGCCATTTCGGCGCTATCGATCGGCCTGCTGCTGCCGTGGCTGCCCCTGCTCGGCCAGTCGCTGGCCTGGCTGCTGCTGCCCGGCCCCCTGCTCGGCCTCCTGGCACTGGGTCGCCCCCGCTGAGCGTCCTCGACGCCCGCTGCATCGCTTATAGAAGGCATGCGCATCGTTATACCCAAATGACATAGATAGTCATATTGTAATTCCATATGGGTTTATTTAGCCTGCTCCGCTAGCCACACACGATAAGAGCGCCGCGTGCGCCACAAGCCATCACCATTCAGGGAACCCACATGCTCCGACTCGCCTCGTCTCGCCGCTGGTTCGCCGCCTCCACCCTGGGTCTGGCCCTCGCTCTGGGCAGCATTGGCCCGGCACAGGCCGATCAGCCGCGCGAGCTGCTCAACGCCTCCTACGATATCGCCCGCGAGCTGTTCGCCGCGGTCAACCCCAAGTTCGTCGACTGGTGGCAGCAGCAGCACGACGAGCAGGTGAGCGTGAAACAGTCCCACGGCGGCTCCTCAACCCAGGCGCGCTCGATCATGCAGGGCCTGCGCGCCGACGTGGTGACCTTCAACCAGGTCACCGACGTCAACGTGCTCGCCGATGCCGGGCTGGTGGCCAAGGATTGGCAGGCGCAGTACCCCAACCACGCCTCGCCCTACTACTCGACCACCGCCTTCCTGGTACGCAAGGGCAACCCCAAGCAGATCGAGAACTGGGACGACCTGGCGCGCGACGACGTCGAGCTGGTGTTCCCCAACCCCAAGACCTCGGGCAACGGCCGCTACACCTACCTGGCCGCCTGGGCTTACGCCGATCAGGCCTTCGACGGCGACAAGGCCAAGATCGAAGCCTACATGAAGCGCTTCCTGGGTAACGTCGAGGTGTTCGACACCGGTGGCCGCGGCGCCACCACCACCTTCGTCGAGCGTGGCATCGGCGATGTGCTGATCACCTTCGAGTCCGAGGTCAACAATATCCGCAGCGAGTATGGCCAGGATGGCTACGAGGTGGTGGTGCCGCCGGTGAGCATCCTCGCCGAGTTCCCGGTGGCCGTAGTCGAGGAGTACGCCGAGCGCAACGGCAACCTGGATCTGGCCAAGGGCTACCTGGACTACCTCTACACCGAAGAGGCCCAGCGCCTGCTCGCCGGTTTCAACTACCGGGTCAACGACGAGGCGGTGGCAGCGGAGTTCAGCGACCGCTTCCCGCAGACCGAGCTTCTGCGCGTCGAAGACGTCTTCGGCAGCTGGCCCGAGGCGATGAAGACCCATTTCGCCAGCGGCGGCGAACTGGACCAGCTGCAGCGCCGATGATCGCCGCGACCCTGCGTCGGCGGGCCAGCCGCCGTGTCCTGCCGGGCTTCGGGCTATCGCTGGGCGTGACGCTGACGTTCGTCTCGCTGATCCTGCTGCTGCCCCTGACCAGCCTGGTGGGGCAGCTGTCGCAGCTGAGCCTGTCGCAGTACTGGTTTCTGATCAGCGACCCGCGCATCCTCGCCAGCTACCGGGTGACGCTGCTCGCCGCGGCCGTAGCGGCGCTGTTCAACGCTGCCTTCGGGCTGCTGATGGCCTGGGTGCTGGTACGCTACGAGTTCCCCGGCAAGCGCCTGGTGGATGCGCTGATGGATCTCCCCTTCGCACTGCCCACCGCGGTCGCCGGGGTCACCCTGGCAACGCTCTACTCGAGCCAGGGCTGGGTCGGGCGCTGGCTGGAGACGCTGGGCCTGCCGATCGCCTATACTTGGGTGGGCATCGCCCTGGCCATGGCCTTCACCAGCATCCCGTTCGTGGTGCGCACGGTGCAGCCGATCCTCGAGGATCTGCCGAGCGAGGTCGACGAGGCCGCGGTGACCCTGGGTGCCCGCGATGGCCACGCCTTCCGTCGGGTGATCCTGCCCCACCTCTGGCCGGCACTGGTCACCGGCACCGGGCTCGCCTTCGTGCGCTCGCTGGGCGAGTTCGGCGCGGTGATCTTCATCGCCGGCGGCAAGCCATTCGAAACCGAGATCACCTCGCTGATGATCTTCGTCAAGCTGCAGGAGTACGACTATGCCGGCGCCACCGCGGTGGCCTCGATCGTGCTGGCGACCTCGCTGGCGCTGCTGCTGGTGATCAATCTGTGGCAGGGGCGCTTCACTCGCCGCCTGCATGGAGGGGGAGCCTGATGATCCGTATCGGTGATGCCCCCGGCGTGCGCCGGCTGCTGATCGGCGTGGCGCTGGTGCTGACCGCGCTGTTCCTGCTGCTGCCGCTGGTGGCGATCTTTGCCCAGGCGCTGATGGGTGGCATCGATCTCTACTGGCAGAACCTGAGCGACCGCTACACCCTGGCGGCGATCGGACTGACCCTGCTGGTGACGCTGCTGACGGTGCCGATCAACCTGGTGTTCGGGATCTTCCTGGCATGGCTGGTGACCCGCTTCAACTTCCCCGGACGGCGCCTGCTGCAGACGCTGATCGACATCCCCTTCGCGGTCTCGCCGGTGGTCGCCGGGCTGGTCTATCTGCTGCTCTACGGTCGCAACGGCTGGCTCGGGGGCTGGCTCGACGGCTACGATATCCAGATCATGTTCGCCTGGCCGGGCATCGTGCTGGTGACGATCTTCGTCACCTGCCCCTTCGTCGCCCGCGAGCTGATCCCGTTGATGCAGGCCCAGGGCGCCCGCGAGGAGGAAGCCGCGGTGACCCTGGGCGCCTCCGGCTGGACGATCTTCCGCCGCGTCACGCTGCCCAAGATCCGTCACGCCCTGCTCTACGGCGTGATCCTCACCAATGCCCGTGCAGTGGGCGAGTTCGGCGCTGTCTCGGTGGTCGCCGGGGCGATCCGTGGACAGACCAACACCCTGCCGCTGCAGGTCGAACAGCTGTATCAGGACTATAATACCGTCGGTGCCTTCACCAGCGCTTCGCTGCTGGCCCTGCTGGCCCTGCTGACCCTGGCCGCCAAGGCGGCACTCGAATGGCGCGCCGCGCGCCGGGAGAGCCTCGCATGAGCATCCGTATCTCGCAGATCGACAAGACCTACGGCGCCACCCGCGCGCTGGAGCCGATCGACCTCGACATCCGCGATGGCGAGCTGATCGGTCTGCTAGGCCCCTCGGGTTCGGGCAAGACGACGCTGCTACGCATCGTCGCCGGTCTCGAGCAGGCTGATGGGGGCACGATCCACTTCGGCGAGCGCGAGGTCACCCAGGTGCACGTGCGCGAGCGCCGGATCGGCTTCGTCTTCCAGCACTACGCCCTGTTCCGCCACATGAGCGTGTTCGAGAACGTCGCCTTCGGCCTGCGCGCGCTGCCGCGGCGCCAGCGCCCTTCGAACAGCGATATCCGTACCCGCGTCATGCAGCTGCTGGAGATGGTGCGCCTGAGCGCTTTCGCCGAGCGCTTCCCGGCCCAGCTCTCCGGCGGCCAGCAGCAGCGCGTGGCGCTAGCCCGGGCCCTGGCGCTCAAGCCCGACGTGCTGCTGCTCGACGAGCCGTTCGGCGCGCTCGACGCCAAGGTGCGACAGGAGCTGCGCCGCTGGCTGCGCCACCTCCACGAGGAGCTCGGCTTCACCAGCCTGTTCGTCACCCACGACCAGGAGGAGGCGCTGGAGCTCTCCGACCGCGTGGTGGTGATGAGCAACGGCCGGGTCGAACAGATCGCCACCCCGGATACCCTCTACCGCGAGCCGGCCAACCGCTTCGTGTTCGAGTTCCTCGGCGAGGTCAACCGGCTGGAGGGCGACGTCGCCAACGGCCGCCTGACCTGCGGCAATGCCAGCGTCAGCGTGCCGGGGGTCGAGCCGGGCCGCCGTGAGCTGCTGCTGCGCCCCCACGAGGTGCATCTGGCCGAGCATGCGATCCCCGCGGCGCACCTGCCGATCACCGTGGCGGCGATCGTCCCGGTAGGGGCCGAAGTGCGCCTCGAACTCGAGGCCGACTGGCTCGAGGAGCCGTGGCTGGCCAGCGTCAGCCACGCCGAGTTCGAGCGCCTGGGCATCACCCGCGGGCGGCGGCTGTTCGCCCTGCCCAGCCGGCTGCACGGCTTCGATGCCGCCGGTGCGCAGAATGTCGCGCTGCCGGTCGGCTGAAGCGCTACGAGCGCCCGCGCAAGCCGTCTATACTGGGCGGGTCCTTCCCCGCAGATTCGAGAGGTAGTTATGCGTCAGTGGTTTGCGCTCAAGTGCGTGGCGATTCTTGGGGTGCTCGGCCTGCTCGCCGCCTGCGCCCAGAGCCCACAGATTCTCTCCGTACAGCCGAAGGTGAGCGGCGGCTTTCCGCACACCGGCAGCGGCCAGACGGTGACCCTGAACGTGGTCGACGGGCGTGACGACAACGTCATCGGCACCCGCTCCGGCACCGCCTCGGCCACCTCGACCATCACCGTCGAAGCCCACGATGTGATCCCCAAGCTGCAGGCACAGGCCGAGAACGCGCTGCGTAGCATGGGCTTCAATCCCACCACCCAGGAGAGCGGCGGCCCCTCGCTGACCCTGACCCTGTCGGAACTCGACTACGCCCGCGGCAGCGCCGACGAGCCGCTGCTCGGCGCCTCCCAGCTGCAGGCGATCATCACCGCCAAGGTGGAGAACGGCAGCAACACCTATACCGGCCGCTATACCGCCAAGCGCAAGCAGAGCTACGCCTTCAAGCCCGATTGGGACACCAACAACCGTATGGTCAGCGAGCTGCTCAGCAGCGCCCTGGACCGCACCTTCCGCGACCAGCAGCTGGCCAACCTGCTGGCGCGCTGAACGCCCTGCATCGTGAACGCCCTACATTGGGCACGCGCAAACATTGGGCACCCGCAAACGACGACGCCCGCAGCCGGAAGGCCGCGGGCGTTGTCGTTTGCAGCATGATCGGCAGGGTCGTCGGGGGAGCCATCCCTCAGCCGCAGGGCCCACGTCGCATCAGATGCCATACCGTCTCGCAGGCCCCCTTGGCGTCCGGCTCACCCGGGCCAGCCAGTCGCTGCAGCGCGAAGTTAGGACCCAGCAGGCGCTCGACCTCTTCGGCGTCGACGCTGTAGGGCGGCCCCCGCTCGCCATTGGCATGGGTCAGGGTGACCAGCAGCCCCTGGGTGCCCGGCAGGAATAGCTGAGCCAGATGGTGGGCGTAGCGCTGCCGCGAGGCACGCGGCAGCGCGATCAATGCGGCGCGGTCGTAGAAAGCCGCGAGTTCGGCCGCCTGCTCGACGTGAAAGCGGAAGAAGTCACCGCACCACAGCTCGATCCGCCCCTGACGCACGCAGGAGAAACCGGCCTGGGCGTAGCGCAGCGCCGGCAGCGCCCCCTCGCCGATGAACTGATCCACCGCCAGCGGCGATAGTTCCACCCCCAGCACCGGATACGCCTGCGCCGCCAGCCAGCGCATGTCGTGGCTCTTGCCACACAGCGGCACCAGCACCTTGGCGCCGGCGGCCAGCCCCAACCGCGGCCAGTGGTCTACCAGGGCAGCGTGAGGGGCATCACGATGAAACCCGATACGCCCCTCGCGCCAGCGTCTCAGCCAATCGATCTGCATCCGCCCTCGCCCTCTCTCTTCACCACCGGGCCCGAGGCCGCATCACCGCCTGGCCCGAGGCCCCGGCGACGCCTGACAGGCGACCTTAGAACCAGCGGTCGCGCTTGCGCCGGCGGCGCGGCAGATGCGGCACGATCAAGCCCAGGATCAGACCCGCCCCGGCGACCCCGCCGCCGTACATGAAGTAGCGCATCAGCAGATCCTCCTCCTGGGTGTCCAGACGCGCCTGCATCTCGCGCATCTTGGTCTCCGCCTGGGAGTAGGCCTGACTGAGCTGGTTGTTGCTCGCCTGCAGTTTGTCGACCTGCTGCTGGCGGCTGGCGAGTTCGCTGCGCAGATCCGCCACGCGCTGGTTCCACTCACCGTCGATACCGTCGAGGCGCTTGGTCAAGCTGGCGACCTTGTCTCGCAGCGCCGGCAACTGCTGTTGAGCACTCGGCGTGTCCTGCACGAAGCGCGACTGGATCCACACCTCGTCACCATCGGGGCCACGCACTTGGGTGTAGTCGCCCTGGGTCTGCAACACCGTGACCGGATCGCCACTGTCGAGGGTGCCGACGATACGGTAGCCGTCGGTGGGGCCACTGCGCACGAAGGTGGGCAGCTTGTCGCTGACCCAGTGGTCGGTCTGCGCCGAGACACCGGCGGAGAACAAAAGCGCCGCGCCCACGGCGCAGCCCATCGCAACATTTCGCATTTTCAACATGTCGTCGTGATCTTAGTGGCTAATGGATAACGGTTCGGCTTCGTTCCACGCGACGATGAGCGGCCTCCGCGTCCTGCAGAGGCTTCGTTGGGCCGCGGGCGACGGGCGCCCACAGCGGTTGTCCGGTTGCTGGACTGCCGTCCCGCACGCCTCCCGGGGAGACATCCACACTTTCTGTGGATAACGTTTGGGACAACTGGTTTCATGTCGTCGTCATACTCCGGTCATCTCGGCGCTGGCGACAGATTGATGAATTTCTGATCAATGCCGACGCCTGCACCAAGCTCGACCTCAGCTATCGTCGCGCGGCGGCCACGCCATCGGGCGCGGAAATTCGGCGACATTGCCCTCGGCCTTGACCGCCTTGGCCGCCCCGCCACGCTCGACCTCATCGATGCGCACGATCGCGCTGTAGGGGATGTAGCTGCGGCTGACGCCGTCGAAGGTGCGCCGCAGCTTCTCGGCGCTGGGATCGACAACGACCTTGCTCTGATCCTCGAAGACGAACGCCTCGACTTCGATGAATCCCCACAGGTCACTCTGAAAGATCTCGCGGGCGTAGAGTTCCCACACCTCCCCCTGGTTGTGGAAGACCACCCGATAGACCGGCTTGAACGACATAGACGCAAGACTCTCCGACATCACGGCGCCCGGCGCCATCAGCACAGACCGGGTCGCAAATAGGCGCAAGGGTATCACAGCCGGATGGGCTTGCGAGCGCCACGGGTTGGCCGCCAGCCGCCGGCAGCCGTATAATGCCGCGTTCGCGACGATAGCGACCTCGCTCGACGGCGACACTCCGCCGCGCGAAACGCTCTTTTATCTTTCCCCACGAGTACCGGTGACGCGCGCATGGCCGCAACGCAACCCATGACGAAGAAGCTCTTCATCAAGACGCACGGCTGCCAGATGAACGAGTATGACTCCGCCCGCATGGCGGATTTGCTCGGTGAGTCCCACCGCCTCGAGATGACCGACGACGAGCGCGAAGCGGACGTCATCCTGCTCAACACCTGCTCGATCCGCGAGAAGGCGCAGGAGAAGGTGTTCCATCAGCTCGGCCGCTGGAAGAAGCTGAAGGCCGCCAAGCCCGACCTGGTGATCGGCGTGGGTGGCTGCGTGGCCAGCCAGGAAGGCGAGAACATCCGCAAGCGCGCGCCGCACGTCGACATGGTGTTCGGCCCGCAGACCCTGCACCGGCTGCCGACCATGCTCGATGCCCGCAGCAAGAGCGCAACGCCGATCCAGACGGTGGATGTCACCTTCCCGGAGATCGAGAAGTTCGACCACCTGCCCAAGCCCAAGTCCGACGGCGCCACCGCCTTCGTCTCGGTGATGGAGGGGTGTTCGAAATACTGCACCTTCTGCGTGGTGCCCTACACCCGTGGCGAGGAGGTCTCGCGTCCGTTCGAGTCGGTGATGGAAGAGGTCGTGCACCTGGCCGAACAGGGCGTGCGCGAGATCAACCTGCTGGGGCAGAACGTCAACGCCTACCGCGGCCGCGACGCCGAGGGCGACGAGATCGACCTGGCCGAATTGATCGCCTGCGTGGCCGCCGTGGACGGCATCGACCGTATCCGCTTCACCACCTCGCATCCGGTGGAGTTCTCCGACAGCCTGATCGAAGCCTACGCCGATATCCCCGAGCTGGTCAGCCACCTGCACCTGCCGGTGCAGTCGGGCTCCGATCGCATTCTGGCGGCGATGAAGCGCGGCCATGGCCGCGACATGTACATCGACAAGCTCGAACGTATCCGCGCCCTGCGTCCGGACATCAGCTTCTCCTCGGACTTCATCATCGGCTTCCCCGGCGAGACCGACGAGGATTTCGCCCAGACGATGGATCTGATCCAGCGTATCGGCTTCGACGCCTCGTTCAGCTTCATCTACTCCAAGCGCCCGGGCACTCCGGCCTCTTCGCTGCCCGACGACACGCCGGAAGAGACCAAGAAGCAGCGTCTGGCGCTGCTGCAGACGCGGCTCAATCAGCAGACCCAGCAGATCAGCCGACGCATGGTCGGCAACGTCGAGCGCATCCTGGTCACCGGCTTCTCGCCCAAGGACCCGGGCCAGCTCTCCGGGCGCACCGAGAACAACCGTGTGGTCAACTTCCGCGCCGACGACCCGACCCGCCTGATCGGCCACTTCGTCGACGTCTCGATCACCGAGGCGCTGCCCAACTCGCTGCGCGGCGAGCTGGTCTCCGACGTTCGCCATTGAGCCACCCCGCCACCGCGGCCATGCGCGGCTCATCCCGAGCCGCGTGGGCCACTGCCGGCCGCGGGTGCTGCGCTCCGCGGATGCGGGCGATTGGTTATCCTGGAGCATTGCCCCCGCGGGAAGCGTCGCAGTAAGCTGACAGCCTCCACTTCACACCATCGACGGATCCTTCTGCGTTGACTCAAGACCAACAGTCCGCCCAGCGCGTCGTGTCACTGACGCTCGAACCCAACGATCCCATGCGCCTCGCCAGTCTGTGCGGGCAGCGCGACGAACATCTGAAGCTGATCGAAACGCGCCTCGGGGTGACGCTGCGCAATCGCGGCAACACCTTCCAGCTCGCCGGCCCCGACGCCAGCGTCAAGGCCGCCGCCAACGTGCTCGAACACCTCTACCGCGAGACCGAGGCCGAAGAGCTGCTCCCCGACACCGTCCACCTCTATCTGCAGGAGTCAGGGGTCGAGGCGCTCGAGGAGGAGAGCGGCGATCTCGAGGAAGGCGGCATTCTGATCCGCACGCCGCGGGCGCTGATCAAGCCCCGCGGCTTCAACCAGCAGGGCTATGTCGCCAGCATTCGCCGCCACGACATCAACTTCGGCATCGGCCCGGCGGGCACCGGCAAGACCTATCTGGCGGTGGCCGCGGCGGTCGAGGCGCTCAATCGCCAGGAAGTCCGGCGCATCCTGCTGGTGCGTCCGGCGGTCGAGGCGGGTGAGAAGCTCGGTTTCCTGCCCGGCGATCTGGCGCAGAAGATCGATCCCTATCTGCGCCCGCTCTACGATGCGCTCTATGAGATGCTCGGCTTCGAACAGGTCAACAAACTGATCGAGCGCCAGATCATCGAGATCGCCCCGCTCGCCTACATGCGCGGGCGCACGCTCAACAACGCCTTCATCATCCTCGACGAGAGCCAGAACACCACGCGCGAGCAGATGAAGATGTTCCTGACGCGTATCGGCTTCGGCTCCACCGCAGTGATCACCGGCGACGCCAGCCAGGTCGACCTGCCGCGGGGGTCGAGCTCCGGCCTGATCCATGTGCTGGAGGTACTGCGCGACACCGCCGGTATCGGCATTACCCAGTTCGCCCCCAAGGACGTGGTACGCCACCCGCTGGTGCAGCGCATCATCGAGGCCTACGACCTCCACGAAGCCAGCGAGGAGGCCGCCGATCGCAAGCGTCGCGAAGAGCGGCGTCAGGCGCGCCTGGAGGCCAGCGCCGCGCGTGACGGTGGCGCCTCGTGAACCTCGAGATCGACCGTCAGGTCGCGGTGGCCGACGCGGCCACCGCCGAGCTGCCCAGCGCCGCCGACCTCGAGACCTGGATCGGGCGGGTGCTCGACCACGCCGAGGAGTCGCGCCGCGAGCTCACCGTGCGCTTCGTCGAGCGCGACGAAAGCCGCCAGCTCAACCGCGACTATCGCGGCAAGGACAAGCCCACCAACGTGCTCTCGTTCCCCTTCGAGGGGCCGCCGGGCATCGAGGTGGGGCTGCTCGGCGACCTGGTGATCTGCCATGCCGTGGTGGTCGCCGAAGCCGCCGAACAGGGCAAGTCCTGCCACGATCACTACGCCCATCTGGTAATACACGGTTGCTTGCATTTGCTCGGCTATGACCATATAGATGACGCAGAGGCCGAGCAGATGGAGGCGTTGGAGCGCACGCTGCTGGCCGGGTTTGGCATTGCCGACCCCTATTTAGAAGACAGATAGTCAGACGATTCGCAGGCGCGCGCCAAGGCCGGTGCGACAGCGGCCAGGCGGCGTCTACCGAGGCGCGGGCCATACCGTCGCCACGTGATCGCTGACCGAATCGACCGCCCAGGCAACCACATCGAGCCCATGCCGACATCGACGAACGCCGCTCCCTGCTGGGAGCGTATCGACGCAAGCCCGTCCCAACCGGCCGATCCCACCGACGAGCCTCCGCCACGCTGCGCCCGGATGCAGGGACGCGGCCCAGGTTCCGCTACCGCCCCAGTGGCGGCAAGACAACATCACCGACACGCGCTCACGGGCCGACTTGGGTCCGCGAGCGCTTTTCGTTTTCGTACCCAGCCCCAACGGCATCCGAGGACAAGAGACTCCCACTCATGAGCGAAGACCGATCGAGTAGCCAGAGCAGTCGATCCTGGCTGGAAAAACTGATCAGTACCTTCTCGAGCGATTTCGACGAGCCCAGCTCCCGCGAGGAGCTACTCACCTTCCTGCGTGAAGCGGGCCCCAAGCTCAACCTCGACCAGGACGCCCTGACCATCATCGAGGGCGCCTTCCAGATCAGCGACCAGCAGGTGCGCGAGGTGATGATCCCGCGCTCCCAGGTCACCGCGGTGTGCGTCGACCAGCGCCCGGAGGATTGCCTGCCGATCATTCTGGAAACCGCCCACTCGCGCTATCCGGTGATCGACGACAATCTGGATGACGTCCTCGGCATCCTGCTGGTCAAGGATCTGCTGCCGCTGCTCAAGCGCAACAGCCAGGAGCGCGAGACCTTCTCGCTGCGCGACGTGCTGCGTCCGGCGATGTTCGTGCCCGAGTCCAAGCGTCTCAACAGCCTGCTCAAGGAGTTCCGCGATACCCATAACCATATGGCGATCGTGGTCGACGAGTATGGCGGTACCGCCGGCATCGTCACCATCGAGGATATCCTCGAGCAGATCGTCGGCGATATCGAGGACGAACACGACACCGACGAGGAGGAGGACATCCGCGATCTCGGCGACGGCACCTTCGCAGTGCGTGCGCTCACCCCGATCGAGGATTTCAACGAACAGTTCGGTACCGAGTTCTCCGACGAGGAGTTCGACACCGTCGGCGGGCTGATCATGCAGCGCTTCGGCCACCTGCCGCGACGCAACGAGCATACCGATCTCGGCGAGTGGCGCTTCACCGTGCTCAATGCCGACAACCGGCGCATCCGGCTGCTGCAGGCGCGCCCGGTGCCGGCAACGCTGGAGCAGGAGCGCGCGCGCCACCTCGAGGACTGACGCGCACGGCAACCGCCGCGACGCCGTCGAGCGACTCTGATATAAGGGGCACTTTGCGCAAGGAGTGCCCCCAATGCCCGCCGCTCTGCCCCTCATTTCCGCCCGCCGCCCGTGGCCGGCCTATCTCGCCGCGCTGGTCGCCGGGGTGCTGGCCACGCTGAGTTCCGCCCCCTTTCATCTATGGTGGCTGGGGCCTATCGCCGTCGCCCTGGTGGCCCTCGATCAGCACCGCCTCACTCTGGGTCAGGCCACCCTGCGCGGCTGGCTGTTCGGGGTCGGGCTGTTCGGTAGCGGGGCCTCATGGGTCTACGTCTCGATCCACGACTACGGTTACACCGGCATGCCGCTGGCGCTGTTTTTGACCGTACTCTTCGTCGCTACCCTGGCGCTGTTCCACGCCCTGCTCTTCGGCCTCTACCGCCGCTTCACCACGCCGCGCTGGGCCGTGTTGAGCTTCGCCGGTGCCTGGGTGCTGGGCGAGGCCTTTCGCAGCTGGGCCTTCACCGGCTTCCCCTGGCTGCTGCTGGGCAGCGCCCAGGTCGATTCGCCGCTGGCCCCCTGGGCGCCGATCGGTGGGGTCTATCTGCTGTCGCTGATCGTGGCGCTATCCGGCACCCTGCTGGTGGCCTTCTGCCGCCGCCGCTGGTGGGCCGCGGCGCCCCTCGCCGTGCTCTGGCTGCTGCCGCTGGCGCTGCCGACCCACTGGACCCAGCAGGCCGCCGACCCGCTGCGCTTCGCGCTGCTCCAGGGCGACCTGCCCCAGCTCAGCAAGTGGAGTGCCGAGGGCCAGCGTCAGGCGGTCAACACCTATACCCGCATGACCCGCGAGCTGCCCGACGACGTCGATGTCATCGTGTGGCCGGAGACCGCGCTGCCGATGCTGGCGCAGCAGGCGCTGCCCTATCTGGAGCGGCTACAGGCGACGCTGCCGGCGCAGAGCGCACTGCTCACCGGCATCGTCCAGCGCGATGCCGACGATCACTACTACAACGCCATCATCGGCGTCGGCGCCACCCGCGGCGAGTACCGCAAGGTGCACCTGGTGCCGTTCGGCGAGTACCTGCCACTCGACTCCCTGCTGCGCGGAGTGATCGACTTCTTCGACCTGCCGATGTCGAGCTTCAGCGCCGGCGCCGACTCGCAGCCACCGATCCTGACCCACCGCATCGCCATCGGCAGCGCCATCTGCTACGAGATCGTCTACCCGGACCTGGTCGCCGAGCGCGCCCGTGACAGCAATGTGCTGCTCACGGTCTCCAACGACACCTGGTTCGGACACTCGATCGGCCCGCTGCAACATCTGCAGATGGCCCGCCTGCGGGCGCTGGAGAACGGCCGCTACGTGGTCCGCGCGACCAGCAACGGTGTCACCGCGATCATCGACGACCAGGGCCGGCTGCGCGAGCGCGCGCCTCAGTTCACCCCCGCCAGCGTGGTCGGCGAGGTGGTCCCGATGACCGGGCTGACCCCGTTCACCCGCACCGGCAGCTGGCCGGCCTGGGGGCTTGCGCTGCTGCTGCTGCTGCCGGGTCTGACCCGCCGCTTCCAGCGCGCCTGATACCTTGGAGGTGTTTCCAAACTTTCTGACGATGGGCGCCGGAGGGCAGGGCAAAGCGAGGGTCCTTTGCCAGGGATGGCAAAGGTAGCGCCCAGGGAGGGATTCACAGCGCCCTCGCGACGCCCTGCCCCGGATAAGCCCACGTCGTCTAGCGATTGTGGAAGGCGCTCTAAGCCGGGTCGAGAGAGGCGGCGGCGTCAACGCCGTCATTTCCGCAAATGCGACCCGGCTTTATCGATTGGGCCCGACGCGCCCACACGCCCTTGTCAGCCCGCCCACGATGGCGAAGGATGGGAACCTGAACTCATCCTTCGCGTATCGAGCCATCCCATCATGACGCTTTCCCTGGTATCCCCCGACGAGGTTCGCACCGCCTTTTCGCAGGCGATGTCCGACATGTACCGCCACGAGGTGCCGCAGTACGGCACCCTGCTCGAGCTGGTCGCCGACATCAACGCCAAGACCTTGGCGGCGGACCCCGAACTGGCGCAGACGCTGGCTGCAGGCGGCGAGCTCGAACGCCTCGACGTCGAGCGCCACGGCGCCATCCGGGTCGGCACCGCCGAGGAGCTGTCGCTGCTGCGCCGGGTCTTCGCCCTGATGGGGATGGAGCCGGTCGGCTACTACGACCTCTCCCAGGCCGGCGTCCCGGTGCACTCCACCGCCTTCCGCCCGGTCGACGAAGCGGCGCTCAAACGCAATCCGTTCCGCGTCTTCACCTCGCTGCTGCGCCTCGAGCTGATCAGCGACGACGACCTGCGGCGCCAGGCCACCGCCATCCTCGCCGGGCGCGATATCTTCACCCAGGAGGCGCGCGAGCTGCTCGAACTCGGCGAACGCCAGGGGGGCTTCGATGCCCACCAGGCCGAACGCTTCGTCGGCGCCATCCTGGAGACCTTCCGCTGGCACCATGACGCCACCGTGGATCACGCCACCTATCAGGCACTGCACGACGCCCACCGCCTGGTGGCCGACGTGGTCTGCTTCCGTGGCCCGCACATCAACCATCTGACGCCGCGCACCCTGGATATCGATGCCGCCCAGGCGGCGATGCCCGCCTACGGCATCGACCCCAAGGCGGTGATAGAGGGTCCGCCGCCACGGCGCTGCCCGATCCTGCTGCGCCAGACCAGCTTCAAGGCGCTCGAGGAGTCGATCCGCTTTGCCGGCCGCGACGACGGGACCCATACCGCGCGCTTCGGCGAGATCGAGCAGCGCGGCATCGCCCTGACCCGAGCCGGTCGCGAGCGCTACGACGCTCTGCTGGCGCGCTCGCGCGAGTTGCCGCCAGCCGCCGACAACGCGGCCCACCAGCGTCAGCTGGGTGAGGTTTTCACCGATCTCCCCGACGATCTCGACAGCCTGCGCCAGCAAGGCCAGGCCTACTTCCGCTATCGCCTGAGCGATACCGGCCACGCCGCCCTGGCCGCAGGCGAGACGCCGCCGGCGGACCTGGACGCCCTGATCGCCCGACACTGGGTCGAGGCACTGCCGATCACCTACGAGGACTTCCTGCCGGTCAGTGCCGCCGGGATCTTCCAGTCCAACCTGGGCGACACCCGCCACGCCGCCTATGCCAGCGAGTCGAACCAGGCCGCCTTCGAGCTGGCACTGGGGCGTCCGGTGCTCGACGAGTTCGACCTCTATGCGCGGCTGGAGGAGGACTCCCGCGAGCGGCTGCGCCAGCAGCTGGGGCAGTGAGCCTGGCCGGCGCCAAGGGTGCCGGCCGCCCCTTCCCGAGGTCGCAGCGGGAACACTCTTCGTCGCTGGCGCAGCGCGCGCGCGAGGCGTTCGGCTCTAGGCTTGAGGGCTAACCCTCTGCTTGCGAGTGACCGCACGTGCCCAACAACAACAATCACCCCGACGCCGAGGTCGATATCTCGACGCTGCGCAAGGTGATCGCCGCCTCGGCGATCGGCAATTTCGTCGAGTGGTTCGACTTCGCCGTCTACGGCTTCCTCGCCGTGGTGATCGCCAATCACTTCTTCCCGCCCGGTGACCCGTCGCTGGCGCTGCTGCAGACCTTCGCCGTGTTTGCGGTCTCCTTTGCCCTGCGCCCCCTCGGCGGTATCTTCTTCGGCATGCTCGGCGATCGCATCGGCCGCAAGCGGGTGCTGGCGATGACCGTAATGCTGATGGCCGGCGCCACGACCCTGATCGGCCTGCTGCCGACCTACTCGAGCATCGGCCTGCTGGCGCCGCTAGCCCTGGCCCTGGCGCGCTGCATCCAGGGCTTCTCCGCCGGCGGCGAGTACGCCGGTGCCTGCGCCTTCGTGATGGAGCACGCACCGCGCAGACGCAAGGCGCGCTACGGCAGCTTCGTGCCGGTCTCGACCTTCGCCGCCTTCGCCACCGCGGCGGCGCTCACCTACGCCATCAGTACGCTGCTCTCGGAGCAGGCCATGACCGACTGGGGCTGGCGCTTGCCCTTCCTGATCGCGGCGCCGCTGGGGCTGGTCGGCCTCTACATGCGCATGCGACTCGACGAGTCGCCGGCCTTCCAGGCGCTCAAGGCACAGCACGCCGTGCCCCACTCGCCGCTGGGCGAGACCCTGCGCTCCCACGGTGCCACCATCGTCTGCCTCAGCGCCTTCATCTCGGCGACGGCGCTGTCGTTCTACATGTTCACCACCTACTTCACGACCTACATGCAGGTAGTGGGGGGAGCGACCCGCACCACGGCCCTGCTGGCGAGCCTGGGAGCGCTGCTGTTCGCCGCCGCGCTGTGCCCATTGGTCGGACGCTACGCTGACAGGGTCGGGCGCCGGCGCACCATTCTCTCCGCCGGCATCGCGCTGATCGCGGCGGTGTTCCCGGCCTACACCCTGGCCGCCAGCGGCGAGTGGCTCTCGTCGATGATCGGCGCCGCGCTGATGGCCGTCGGCGCGGTGATCTGCGGCGTGGTCACCGCAGTGCTGCTGTCGGAGCAGTTCCCCACCCGGGTGCGCTATACCGCCTCGGCGCTCTGCTACAACGTCTCCTACACCATCTTCGGCGGCACCGCGCCGCTGGTCGCGACCTGGTTGATCGACAGCACCGGCCACCCTCTGGCTCCGGCCTACTACCTGATCGCGATCACGCTGCTGGCACTGTGGGGCGGTATGCGCCTGCCGGAGACGGCGGATCGCGCACTGGATGCCGACGAGTCGACCTGGCGCGAGGTCGCGCCGGACACAGAGCAGCCGTTACCCCGCTGAGGTGGTCGTCGAAGCGAGATCATCGGGGCACCAGAGCGCCGAGAGATAGGCATGGCGGCCCGCCCCGCAGCGGTCCCCGAGTATCGGGAGCGCCGCGGAGACGGTTTCCGCGATAAAAGTGCCCGTCAGCGGGCGCGGCAGGCGCCGGGCCGTGGCCCGGCCCGGCCCGGTCGGGATCAGTCGGTGGCGGGGCGCGGTGCGCCAGAGTCGCGCTGGAAGTAGCGGTGACCGCAGGCGTGGCACGCCTCCAACCGCTTGACCTGGGTGAAGGTGACGCTGGCACTGCAGTGGACGCAGCTCATGCGGCCGGGCAGCGCGATCTCGCCGGCGGTGTAATCGGCACGCGCCGCTTCGAGATCGTCCTCGAAGCGTTCGCGGTCGATGGTGGTACGATCGGCGATCGAGAACAGCGCTTCCGAGACCCGCCGCGACAGCACGTCGAGATCGATACCCAGCCAGCTCGCCACCCCTTCGCCGCCCTTGGCCAGGAACTGACGAAAGTCGCGCATGTCGCGCTCGACCCAGGCGCGCAGCAGGGCCATCTCATCCTTGGTGAACTCTTCGAACTCGGACTCGAAGGCCACCGCCTCGTCGAGTTCGCGCTGAAAACTCTCCCAGGAGAGCTCGCCACCGCCATCTTTCAGCCGCGTGAGGACACGTTCGTAAGCCTCGCTCAGGCGTGAACGCTCCTGCGGGTCCTGCGGCGCTGATTGATGTTCTGTCATGGCCATCTCCTTCTACATTGACCGCTACATGTCCGGCGCGTCGCCTTTTCGTACAAAGTGTCAGCGACGCCCGCTTTGTCGCCGCTCACGGCACGCTCTTCAGAGCCGCGGCGGTGTCTGCTGCTGCGCCGGCCGGCATCGCACGCCCCTACCTGCCGCAGCGGGTCTGGGGTATGCTTGTGGGCCTGAAAATCGACGCCGGCCCCGCACTTTCCGTCTCTTCAGAGTATAGCTTTTCGCGGGACGCCTGGCGCTCTCTCACGCCGAACGCAAGGTGCATGACCGAACCGATGGACGCCCACTACAACCCGCAAGCGATCGAACGCGCCGCACAGCAATTCTGGAACGAGCATCAGAGCTTCAAGGCGAGCGAGGATCTGACTCGCGAGAAATTCTACTGCCTGTCGATGTTCCCCTACCCCAGCGGCAAGCTGCACATGGGTCACGTGCGCAACTACACCATCGGCGACGTGGTCAGCCGCTTCCAGCGCATGCGCGGCAAGAACGTGCTGCAGCCGATGGGCTGGGACGCTTTCGGCATGCCGGCGGAGAACGCCGCGATCAACAACGGCGTAGCCCCGGGCAAGTGGACCTACGCCAACATCGACTACATGCGCAGCCAGCTCCAGGCGCTGGGCTTCGCCTATGACTGGGACCGTGAATTCGCCACCTGCGACGTCGACTACTACCGCTGGGAGCAGTGGTTCTTCGCCAAGCTGGTGGAGAAAGGCGTGGTCTACAAGAAGATGTCCACGGTCAACTGGGACCCGGTCGACCAGACCGTGCTCGCCAACGAGCAGGTGATCGACGGCCGCGGCTGGCGCTCCGGCGCGCGGGTCGAGCGCAAGGAGATCCCGCTGTGGTTTTTGAAGATCACCGACTATGCCGATGAGCTGCTGGCCGATCTCGACAAGGTCGAGTGGCCCGAGCAGGTCAAGACCATGCAGCGCAACTGGATCGGCAAGTCGCGCGGCGTCGAGCTCACCTTCGATGTGGCCGGCGCGGACCTCGCCGCCGAGCTGCGCGATCTCGATGTCTACACCACCCGCCCCGACACCCTGTTCGGCGTCACCTATGTGGCGGTCGCCGCCGGCCACCCGCTGGCCAAGCACGCGGCCACGAGCGATCCCGCCCTGGCCGAGTTCCTGATCGAGTGCCAGCAGGGGGGGAACTCCGAGGCCGAACTGGCGACCATGGAGAAGCGCGGCCGCGATACCGGGCTGCGTGCGATCCATCCGCTCACCGGCCAGGAAGTGCCGATCTTCGTCGCCAACTTCGTGCTGATGGAGTACGGCACCGGCGCGGTGATGGCGGTGCCGGCCCACGACCAGCGTGACTGGGAGTTCGCCACCAAGTACGACCTGGCGCTGGCACCGGTAATCGCCGACGCCGACGGTCAGGCCCCCGACCTGAGCCAGGGCGCCTATGTCGAGCATGGGCGTCTGATCAACTCCGGCGAGTTCGACGGGCTCGAGTTCGAAGCGGCGTTCGATGCCATCGCCGCCAGGCTGGAAGCCCAGGGCCGCGGCAAGGTCAAGATCAACTACCGCCTGCGCGACTGGGGCGTGGCGCGTCAGCGCTACTGGGGCGCACCGATCCCGGTCAAGTACGGCCCCGAGGGTCAGACCGTACCGCTCACCGACGCCGAGCTGCCGGTGGCGTTGCCGCTGGAAGTGGAAGTCGACGCCTCGGGCTCGCCGCTCAAGAAGATGCCGGCGTTCTACGACCTGGGCGATGGCTGGACCCGCGAGACCGATACCTTCGACACCTTCATGGAGTCCTCCTGGTACTACGCGCGCTTCTGCTGCGCCGACAATCCGGAGGCAATGCTCGACGAGCGTGCCGACTACTGGCTGCCGGTGGATCTCTACATCGGCGGTATCGAGCACGCCATCCTGCACCTGCTCTACGCCCGCTTCTTCCACAAGCTGATGCGCGACGAGGGCCTGGTCGGCAGCGACGAGCCGTTCCAGCGCCTGCTCACCCAGGGCATGGTGATCGCCGAGACCTTCTACCGCGAGTCCGCCAACGGCGCCAAGCAGTGGTTCAATCCGGCCGACGTGGAGGTCGACCGCGACGACAAGGGCCGCCCGCTGCGCGCCCGCCTCGGCAGTGACGGCGAGCCGGTGGAGATGGGCGGCATCGAGAAGATGTCGAAGTCGAAGAACAACGGGGTCGACCCGCAGGCGATGATCGATCGCTTCGGCGCCGATACCGTGCGCCTGTTCATGATGTTCGCGGCCCCGCCGGAGCAGTCGCTGGAGTGGTCCGACTCCGGTGTCGAGGGCGCCCACCGCTTTCTCAAGCGGCTGTGGAAGCTCACCGCCGACCACCTGGCCGCCGGCACTCCGGCCGCTCTCGACGTGACCGCCCTCGACGACGCGGCGATCGATCTGCGCCGCAAGACCCACGAGACGATCGCCAAGGCGGGAGACGACATCGGCCGCCGCACCACCTTCAATACCGCGATCGCCGCGGTGATGGAGCTGACCAACGCCCTCGGCCGCTACGCCGATACCTCGCCCCAGGGGCTGGCCGTGGCCCGCGAAGCGCTCGAGGCGTGCGTGCTGCTGCTGGCACCGATCACTCCCCACGCCTGCCATGCGCTGTGGCAGTCCCTCGGCCACTCGGATCCGGTGATCGACGCCGCCTGGCCGGAGGTCGACGAAAAGGCGCTGGTCAAGGCCAGCATCGAACTCGCGGTGCAGGTCAACGGCAAGCTGCGGGCGCGCCTCGACGTGCCCGCCGATGCCGACAAGGCAGCGGTCGAAGCCCTGGCCATGGCGGCGGAGAACGTCCAGCGCCATCTCGAGGGCAAGAGCGTACGCAAGGTGATCGTGGTGCCGGGCAAGCTGGTCAATATCGTCGCCAACTGACCCCCGCACCCGCGCAACCCGAACCATTGGGCGGATGGGATCATCCGCCCCCGGCACCGCCCTGGCGGTGCCGCTCTCGACAAGGAGTTATCTGATGATGCGTCGCCCCGTAGTGATCGGTCTGCTGGCGTTGGCTGTGACCACGCTGGCGGGCTGCGGGTTTCAGCTCCGCGGTCTCGGACAGGCCGAACTGCCCTTCTCCAAGATCGCGCTGAGCGCCAATGTCTCGCCGTTCAGTGAGATCGTACGCCAACGGCTCAAGAGCGCCGGCGCCGCGATCGACGACAGCGCCGATCTGCGTCTCAATCTGGGCGACGAGCAGGTCAGAGATCGCCGCCTGACCCGCGCCGACTCCGGCAGCCGCGAGACCGAGATCACGCTCACCGCGCCCTTCTCCGTACAGCGCGTGGGCGACGGCGCCTACCTGCTGAATCAGCAGCAGCTGCAGACCTCGACCACGGTGCTGCTGTCGGACAACAACCTCTACGCCAGTGACGAGATGCGCAAGCAGACGGTCGAGCGCCTGCGCCGCGAGGCCGCCGACCAGTTGATCGACCGTCTGGCCGCCCTCGATACGCCATGACAGTCTTGACGCCATGAAAGTCTTTCCCGACAAGCTGGAAGCGGCGCTGGCCAAGCGCCTGCCGCCGGTGATCGTGGTCTCCGGCGACGAACCGCTGATCCATATGGAGGCGTGCGACGCGGTGCGCCGGGTCGCCCGGGAGCGCGGCATCGAGGAGCGCGAGGTGCTCCACGTCGAGTCGGGCTTTCAGTGGACCCAGCTGCTGGAGTCGGCGGCGAGCCTGTCACTGTTCGCCTCGAGCAAGCTGATCGAGGTGCGGCTCGGCGGCCAGTCCCCTGGCCAGGAGGGGGGCAAGGCGCTGGAAGCCTACGCCGACAAGGCCGGCGACAGCGACAACGTGCTGCTGCTGAGCGCCCAGCGACTGGACCGCAAGGCGCAGTCCAGCAAGTGGTTCAAGGCGCTCGACAAGATCGGGCTGTTCGTGCCGGTGTGGCCGGTGGATCATCAGCGGCTGGGCTTCTGGATGCGCGACCGCGCCACGCGCCACGGGCTCAATCTGGACATGGACGCAGCGCGCCTGCTCGGTGAGCGCACCGAGGGCAACCTGCTCGCCGCTGACCAGGAGCTGCAGAAGCTGGCGCTGCTGATGCCGCCCAATGCACGGCTGACACTCGAGTCGATTGCCAGCGGTGTCGAGAGCAGCGCGCGCTACGATGTCTTCACCCTCACCGATGCCTGCCTGCGCGGCGAGCGCGAGCGGGTCGCACGCATCGTCGGTGGCCTGCGCGAAGAGGGCATCGAGGCTCCGGTGGTGCTGTGGTCGCTGACCCGTGAACTGCGCACCCTGCTGTCGATCTTCCAGCATCTCGATCAGGGCCAGAGCCTCGACCACGCCTGCAAGGCGCAGCGCCCGATGATTCCCGAGAAACGCCGCCCCGGCTATCAGCAGGCGCTCAACCGCCTGCCGCTGCGGCGGCTGCACAAGCTGTTGCTGTTCTCCCAGCGCATCGATCTGGCGATCAAGGGCGCCGTGCCGCTGCCGGTGTGGGACTGCCTGCAGGATCTGGCGCTGACGCTGGCCGGCGGGCGTGGCCTGCTGGCGGAGATGCCCCACGCCTACCGCGTCGGCTGAGCACCGGCGCCGACGACCCAGGGCCGACGCTCGACGGCCGACAGCCTCCGCATGCCCCGCGGCCCGGCGTGGACACACGCCGGGCCGCGTCGTCTCAGACGATCTCGACGTGCGGGGGCGTGTCGACCCCACTGATCGCGACGTCGTCGCTCATCGCCACTTCATTGTCGAGACTGCTGCTGTCGCTGGTGGCGGACGTCGTATCGCTGGCACTCGGCGTGCCGCTGCCACTCGCGGTCGAGGTACCGGTGGCGGTCAGCGTGAAGTCGCCCAGGTTCATGGCGCCGCCGTTGAAGGTCAGCCGCAGCACCTGCTCCCCCGCCGCCAGATCGAGCGTAACGCCATCATTGCTCTGGTAGTTGTTCCAGCCGCCGGTGTTGATCACGCTGGCCGAGGTCGCGCTATCGTAGACTTGGCCCTCCTGCGCCACGCTGGCGGTGACGCTGCGCCCACCGGAGGTGGTGGCAGCGGCGAACGACAGCTGGTAGGTGCCGGCCTCGGCGACATCGAGGGTGTACTCCACCCACTCGCCGTTGTCGATCCAGCCGATCGCCTCCCCATCGCCGCGAATGTCGACGCCTTCACCGCGGAAGTCCGTGCCCAACTGCGCGTCGCTGCTGTCGTGATAGGCCACCCCTTCGCCACCCTGATCGTAGAGTGCAGCCTGCAGGGTGAACTCGCTATCCACCGTCCAGGGCGTACCGTCGGCATTGAAGGCGCTCTGGCTGGCCGGTGTCAGGGTGAACGACGCCAGGTTCATGGCGCCGCCGTGGAAGGTCAGGCGCAGCGTCTGCTCCCCCGCCTCGAGCATCACCTGATGGCTCTGGGTGGGCAGGAAGGTGTTCCAGCCTCCGGAGTAGCCGACACCGACATCGGCCACGGCGTAGACCCCGCTACCGTGGTCGAAGGTGGCGCTGATCGAGCGCGTGCTGTCGCCCTCGGCCCCCAGGGCAGAGAGGAAGGAGAGATCGTAGACGCCGGCGCTGTCGACCTCCAGGGTGTACTCCACCCACTCACCCTCCTCGATCCAGCCGATGGCGTCGCCATCGCCCTGGATATCGACCCCGGTATCGCGAAAGTCGGAATTGCCCAGCTGGGCCTCGCTCGAATCCTTGTAGGCCAGGTGCGCCGGCCCTTCGTCGAACAGCGCGGCGTCCAGGGTGAGGCCGTCGGCATCCACCGCCCAGGGTGTCTGGGTGTCGTTGAACGGTGAGCGCACCGCCGGCTGGATACCCTGGACCAGATAGACGTTGTCGTTGTAGTCGTAGTTGATCCCGGTGTAGTCCATCACCACGAAGTAGGTGTCGGGAATCGCGTTGTGCTCGCTGTCGTAGGCCTGGAACACGCGCACGGTATAGCCGCGCTCGATACCAGTGTCCGCCGCCGGCGGCGTACTGCCCCCGTGCGGGTTGAGCGAGGGGTCGGTGGAGAGGTTGGCGACCGAGATGCCGAAGACATCGTCGCCGGCCCAACTGTCGGGGATGCGGCCACGGTCGAAGGTGGCAGTGGCGTAGTTGCCGTTGGCGACATGGGGCAGGAACGACTGGCTGTAGAGCGAATCGTGGTTCATCAGCGAGGTGCGCTCACTCTTGTCGCCCGGCGCATGCAGCGCCAGCAGCGCACCGCTGTAGCCGTGCAGCGCCGCCAGCTGGGTCACCTTGGCGCTCTGTGCACCATCGGCCAGCTGCCAGTAGCGCGACAGTACCTCTTCGTCATTGACCGCCCGGTAGAGATCGAAATCCTCCAGCACCGACCCGCCGCCGCCGTCGAGGGTGGAGAGGCCGTCGATGTGGTTGCCGAAGCCGAAGACCCGCCAGATCTCGTTGAGGTTGGGCTCCCAGCCGCCCTCGTCGCGGGCCTGCCAGAAGCCGGCCAGCTGAATCTGGGTGATCGGCGTGTCGGCGTCGTTGGAGTGGAGGGTCAGCGTGCCTTGGAACACCCCATCGTCGGCATTGTTGGCCGGCGGCGTATAGGCGGCGCGGTCGAACAACACGTCTACCGACAGCGCGGCGCCCGGCGCCAGCACGTGCCCTTCGAGGGCATCGGGATCGCTCAGGCGGAAGGGGCCTTCCAGCGTGGCGCCCGTCAGCGTCAGGTCACCGCTGCCCTGGTTGGTGACGATGACCGTACCGCTGTCCTTGTACTCCCGCGCCTCCGGTGCCGACCCGCTGGCGTGGTTATTCTCGAGATAGTTGAAGGCGAGCCGATCGCTGAAGAAGGCGGGATCGGCGCTGACCGCACTGATCTTGCCGTCGGCGACCACGCTGAGCGGCTCGTCGGGCACCCGTAGCAGGTCGATGTCGGGACCATTGGCGTTGGGGGCGGTCACCGCAATGGTATTGCTGCCGGCGGTCAGGGTCACCTGCACGGTCTGATAAACCCAGTCGCTCACCGTGGCGCTCTTGGCCGGGAAGTCGACCGCCGGGTAGTCGCTGCCGTTGACCTCCAGTGCCAGGGGGCGATCGGCCTTGCCGGTGGTCAGCGAGTAGCGGAAACCGATCTCGTAGACGCCGCTGCTGGCGACCTCCACCTGCCAGCTCAGGGTCTGGTCGCCGCTGCCGACGAAGTCGACATAGCCGTCACCGGAGGCGTCGCGGTCGCTGACCGTCGACGGTACCACCACGGCGCCGCCCTCGAGGGTGGCGCTCTCCGCTTCGTAGACGGTATAGCCCGGGGAGCTGTCGTGGACCAGCACCTCGAGCTGGTCGATGTTGGGGCCGGTATTGTTGACCGAGCGCAGCGTGATGCTGTTGGCGCCGGCCAGCAGCGTCGCCGGTACGTCCAGCGTCTGCCAGGTGTTCCAGGCCGTATTGCCGCTGCTGACGCCGGCCGGCGGTGCGAAGCCGTAGGTACCCACGCTCTCGCCATTGACGAACACCTCCAGCGGGCGCTCGCCGGTGCCGCCGTTGGCGTAGCGCACCCGCAGTACCGCATCGCCGGCGTCGCCCGTCGCGACATCGACATTGAAGGTGATGAAGTCGTTGTTGGTGCTGCCGAAATCGGCGTAGCCGCCGACCACGCCGTCGCTGTCGTCGGTGTTGCCATCCACGCCATAGGCGCCGGGGCGCACGCCGGAGGCGGTGCCGACATTGGCCGACGCCGGCTCGGGGTTGTCGCCGTCGCGGATCACGATCTGGGCGCCGGCGCCGCTGGCGATCGTCGCCAGGGTGTCGTCCTCGGCCTGGATCGTGGCCACGCTCTTGAGATCGTCGCCCGGCACCACGACGTCACCGGGGACCGGATCGAGACGAATGATCTGGCTCTGGCCATTGGTACGATTGAGCGTCATGAGATAGAGCTGTCCTGTCAGCGGGTTCTGGATGATGTCCAGCGGGTCGACGAAGCTGATCACCTTCCCATCGGGGTCGCGTAGCACGCTGTCGCCGCTGACCTTGCCGTCGGCATCCAGCGTGATCCAGCGGACGTCGTCGCCGCCGGAGTACTCGACGAACAGCAGACTCCCCTTGAGCGTGGCGCCGAAGACGCCGCTGGTGTATTCGATCGCGCCGTTGGGCGAGCGGTTGGTCCCCAGCGAGTAGATATCCTCACCGCGGTAGTTGGGGTCGGGCTGGGTGCCCACCGGATACTCGTCGGTCTCGTTGAGATCCTTGCCGCTGGTCGGATTGCCGCCGTTGAGTACGTACTCGTCATGCAGCGGATTGGGATGGCCGTAGTAGCCGCCCTTCTCGATCTGGAACAGGAAGTCGTCTTCGATGCCGACATTGATCAGCCCCTCGTCCACCGCCGTTGCCGGGTCGTCCGGCGTGCTGCCACCCGCCGCAGAGCCGTTGGTGGGCAGGTAGAGCGAGCCGTTGGAGTGCCACACCAGGTCGTAGGCGTTGCGAATGCCGGTGGCATAGATCTTGAGCACCGCGTCGGCGGCATAGGGGTCGTAGTACTGGATCAGCAGATTGCCGTCGGCATCCTGCATGCTGGCGGTGCCGTCGGCGGCGAACACCAGATACTGCCCCCCACCCATATCGATCGGGCCATTCTTGAGGTCGCCGTCGCTATCCGGATAGCGGGTGTTGGAGCCGTCGCTGGGCAGCGGCTCGGTGGAGACGTCGAAACCGCCGGGGGGCGCCTCACGGTAGGGGTCGATCTCGAGCACACTGGCATTGAGCAGGCGCTCTGGCCGATTGCCCCAGGCGCTGTCGTCCTGGCCCATGGCGGTGTTGGCCCCCTGGGAGACATACATCAGATAGGGCGGCACATCGGGGTTGGTGAGCGCGTCGTAGGCCGGGTTGGCGTGGAACACCAGGCTGTTGGTGACGTGGTCGCCATTGGAGCGTGGCAGCCCGGCGATATAGGTCTGGGCGCTACCGCTGAACACGGTATCGTCGGGATCCAGGGTGATCTTGCTCACCCGACCGCTGAAGTCGGGCACGCCGTTGTCACGCCCGGTGAGCGGGATCGGGTAGTTGTCGGTGACCCAGATCACATCGGGATCGGTCGGATCGAAGGTCAGGCCGATGATGCCGCGGGCGCCGGCGTCATCCTTGAAGTAGTCCAGCGCCAGGGTCTGCTCGTGGGACAAGGCGCCGGTGATCGGATCGATGTCGAAGCGTCTGATCTCGCCGTTCATGGTCGAGACGTAGAGCTTGCTGCTGTCCGGCGACAGCGTCATCGAGGTGAACTGATAGGCGTCGTCCTCGGCGCCGTTCAGCTCCACGGTCGAGTTGAAGGCCACTTCGCTGTCCGGTATCTCGGCCTCGGCGCCGGTGACGAAGGTGGTGGTGAACTTCTGGAAGTCTCGCGTCGGCGCCGAGGTGTCGGTGTTGCTGCCGCGATCCTGGAAGCCATCGATCACCAGGGTGTAGCTGGTGTAGGGGTCGAGCCCGTCCTTCGGCGAGATGGTCAGGGAGTCGAAGCCACCGGTGGTGTTGATGTTGAACGCCACCGCTTCCCCGGTGACGGTGTTGAATAGCCGCACCGAGCCGTCCTGCAGGCTCTCCAGCAGGGCACCGCCGCGCCCCTCCACCACCGAGATGCCGATGAAGATATCGGAGGTGGGATCGATCCCCACCGGCGGGCTGCCGTCGCTCGGCTGCAGGTCGACCTCGACCTGGTTCTGACCGACCCCGGCCACCGCGCGCGGATCGGTGAAGTGGGCGTAATCCAGCGGTGCGGCGCGATCGTCGTCGGGGGTGAGATCGGGCAGCGGCTGGATCTCGAGGTACTGGATCTCGGTATTGGCGCTGTCGGCGCCGAGCGAATCCAGCGTCAGACGGCCGTCGGTGACATGCACCACCTTGGTGATCAGCGTGGAGCGATAGCCCTGACTGTCGTCGGCGGGGTTGGCGTCGGCGGGGAAGTCGTCCGGGCGCATCGGCACCAGGCGCCCGAACGCCTCGCCCTCGGCGTTGATCACGTTGACACTATCGTACTGGCCACCGCTGTCGCCGAGCGAGACGGTCACTTCGTAATAGCCGTCGTCGAGGGCGATCTCCCAGCCGGCGTGCTGGGCATAGCCCGGCTTGGCGAAACCGGCATAGGTCGCCTGCAGGCCATCGACGCCGGCCAGCGCACCCGCGCGATTGCCCAGCGCATCGGGGTCCTGGCCGCTGATGCCCATCGGCGTGGTGCCATTGGCGGTGCCGTCGGCGATCGACGCCTCGGTGACCCAGCCATAGGCGTGCGTCTTGCCGTCGACCTGGAGCGACTGGGCCCCGAAAGCGAGGCCGGTATCGGCCACGTAGCCTTCGGGGGTGGCGGCATTCGCCGGCTGGAAGTTGATCTTGATCACCGGGCGCTCGCCCGGCTCGACCACCGGATCGACCACATGGTGCACCTCGAGCTTGTCGATATTGGGGCCACCGGCGCTGATGTTCTCCAACCGAATGGCGTTGCTGCCCGCGTTCAGCGCCACTTCGTAGCGCACCTCGGTCCAGTTCTCCCAGCCGCTCGCCCCATCGCCGGTGGAGACAAAGGCGACCTTGCCCTGGGACTCGCCGGCGACGATCACTTTCATCTCCTGGGTGTCGCTGGCGCCGTTGGCGTAGCGCAGCACCAGCGCATAGGTGCCCGCCTGCACCACCGACACCTGGAAGCTGGCGGCATCGCCGACCTGTTCCCCCATGTCGAGATAGCCACTACCGCTGTAGTCGCCCCAGAGCCCATCGCTGCCGGCAGCGGGGTCGCTCTCCGGGTGGCTGGCATCGCGCACCACGGTGTCCGCCGGCGAGCTGCCGTCGTCACGCGCCATCGCTTCGCCCTCGATACTGGCGACCAGGGTCGGCGGCGCGCTCATCTCACCGGCATAGTCGAAGGCGATCTGATCGATGTTGGGGCCGTTGGCGACGCCGCCCTCGGCGGCGCTCGGCAGGCTCAGGGTCAGCGCATTGGTGCCCGCCGACAGTGGCAGCGTCACCTGTACCTCGCGCCAGCTGGACCAGCCGCCGGTAGGCGGAAACGACACCAGCATGGCGGCACCATTGTCCAGGTTGAGCAGCAACGGACGGTCCCCGCCACCGCCATTGGCGTAACGGATGGTGGCGGTATAGAGCCCCTCGACGCTGGGCTCGGCGTGGAAGATGACACTGTCCCCGGCGTTGCTGCCCAGGTCGACATAGCTGTCGCCGATCGCCCCGGCACGATGGTTGCCACCGGCATCGGGATGCGCGGTGTCGACCCAGCGGGTCAGTGACGGGTCCGTGGTGGCGCCCAGGTCATGGATCTCGACCCGGCTGGTATCCTCCGCCTGCAGGGTGAAGCTCGGCGGCATACCCACCGCCGCCTTCACCAGCGACAGGGCCAGGCTGTCGACGTTGGGCCCCTCTGCCAGCAGATTCTCCATGCGGATGCGATGACTCCCGGGCTCCAGCGCCAGGGTCAGCGTCGCATGGTCCCAGGTTTCCCAGCCGGCGCTGCCACTACCGGTGCCGGCGAAGCCGAGCACGCCCTGGGCCTCGCCATCCACCTTGACCGCCATCGGCCGCGAGGTGGTGGCAATGCCGCTGACCGCATAGCGGACATCGAGCTGGTAGGTGCCGGCGGTCTCCACTGTCACGTCGAAGTAGGCGGCATCCCCCACCTGGCTCCCCATGTCGAGATAGCCACTGCCGCTGTGGCCATCCCACAGCCCGTCGCTGCCCGCTGCCGGGCTGCTCTCGCGGTGGTCCGTGTCGCGCACCCCGGTGTCGGCCAGCGAGCTGCCGTCATCGGCGATCAGCGAAGTCCCCTGCAGCGTATAGACATCGCTGGACCAGCCCTCGTCGTTGACGATCTCCAGCGCCTGGGTCTGGGCGCTGCCCACGATCGTGGTACCGGCGCTATTGACCGCCTCGATCTTGAGCAACGCGCCTCCGCGCCCGGTGTCACCATCCAGCGCCACCCAGTAAGGGGTGATGAAGGTGCTGTGCTGCTGCTGGTTGCCGCCGGCATCATCGAGCGTGACCACGACCCCTCTGACCTGACTGGCGCTGAAATCGGCCCCGTCGAGCGGCGTCACCTGCAAGCGATAGCCGTCACCGATCAGATCGCGCGTCACCGCATCGCCAGGCGCTAACGTCCTGACGACGGTTCCGGATTGAGCATCGACAATGGCAAGCGAGAACATGGATAGCGCCCCTACGCAGGAGTGAATGGCCACGGTGCGGCGCTTGGGTCACGCGCGCACAGTTCCGGGAAACGATGGAGAAGGCCCGCCGATCCTGGCGGGCGGATATATCGAAGGCGACCCGATCGCGCGCCAGGCACTCGATGCCGCCACGGCGTGAGTGCGGGGCCGGGGAGTGTCTGAAAAGTCGAAGAGTGCGGCAGTTTTCAGACATCGCCTAAAGTCTGACTCGACGGAAACTAACCCGTCTCCGAAGCCTGCGAAAGTTGAAACTTCTCCCACTCTCGAGGTGAGTTTCAGGAAATGATTGAAGGCGATGGAATGATGACTCCCGGTGCCAAATCCGAGGCCATTGATTTATCGACACTCGAGGCCAAAAACCGCATTAACGTTTCGTTACCAATGCCGGAATAATGAGATCACTCGTGAACGCAGCATGAGAAACATCAGACTATGAAACAGCGCCAAATCCCCGACAATCGGCGCCTCAAGCGCGGTTGTTCTCGGCAGACAGGTATCAGGCGGCCACACGAACCTTCCATCGCGGGATTCAAAAAGCATTGATTATCATGATAAAAAAACCGTTCACGACAACATCGATACCATCCCTAGCGGACAAAGTTCACCGCGGCTCTGGGCTTGCAAATATCTTCACAATCTCCGCATTCTGACGCCGACCAAGCGCCCTTTCCAAGCGCCCCACGCCACTTCACCGGGCCATCACGTGAACCGACCTCCCCCAAAGACAGCCATGTATCAAGCGCTGATCGCTTGCCGAAAGTCGTTTCTCTGCGTGCTGTTCTTCAGCTTGTTCATCAATCTGCTGATGCTGGTTCCCTCAATTTACATGCTGCAGGTCTATGACCGGGTCATCACGACACGCAGCCCCGAGACGTTGACGATGCTGACCCTGGTCGTGCTCTACCTGTTCGCGATCATGGGAGGCCTGGAGGTGGTGCGCTCGCGCATTCTGGTACGGGTCGGCAATCGCTTCGATCGTGCGCTGAGCGAGCCGCTCTATCAGGCCTCGTTCCAGCGCGCCCTGGCGACCGCCGGCAAGCCCTCGGCACAGGCGTTCAGCGATCTGGCCACACTGCGCCAGTTCATCGCCGGCCATGCCCTGTTCGCCTTCTTCGATGCCCCGTGGATACCGCTCTATATCGGCTTGCTGACACTCTTCCACCCCTGGTTCGGTGCCTTCGCGACGGCCGCAGGCATCATCCTGATGGGCCTGGCGTGGATCAACGAGAAGAGTACCCAGGGGCTGCTCGGCGAGGCCAACCGCGCCCACGCGCAAGCCCAGGAGATGGCGGCGAGCAATCTGCGCAATGCCGAAGTGATCCAGGCCATGGGGATGCTGCCCAACCTCCACCAGCGCTGGCAGCAGTGCCAGCAGGCCTATCTGCTGCACCAGTCACGTGCCAGCGACCGCGCCGGGGTGCTGAGCAATCTCTCCAAGACCCTGCGGGTGACCTTCCAGTCGCTGGTGCTGGGGCTGGGCGCGCTGCTGGTCATCGAAGGCAGCCTGACCGGCGGCATGATGATCGCCGGCTCGATTCTGATGGGCCGGGCACTGGCGCCGATCGATCAGATGATCGGCGGCTGGAAGGGCTTCATCCAGGCGCGCGCCGCCCATGCCCGGCTCGACGCGCTGCTGGCGAAGCTCCCCGCCGAGCGCGAGCGCATGCCGCTGCCAGCGCCGACCGGCGACGTGGCGCTGAGCGCCGTGAGCGCCGCCCCGCCGGGGGCCCAGGCGGCCACGCTGCACGAGATCGCCTTCCACTGCGTACCGGGTGAACACATCGCCATCGTCGGCCCCAGCGCCGCCGGCAAGTCGACCCTGGCACGCGTGTTGCTGGGCGTCTGGCCGGTGCAGCACGGCGAGGTGCGCCTGGGCGGCAGCGACATCGCCCAGTGGCCGCGGGAACGCCTCGGCCCGCATCTCGGCTACCTGCCCCAGGATGTCGAGCTGTTCGACGGCAGCATCGGCGACAACATCGCCCGCTTCGGCCAGCTCGATCCCGCCGAAGTGCTCAAGGCGGCCCACAAGGCGGGGGTCCACGACATGATCCTGCACCAGGCGCAGGGCTACGACACCCTCATCCAGGGCAGCGGCGGCGTGCTCTCCGGCGGCCAGCGCCAGCGCCTCGGGCTGGCGCGGGCACTCTACGGCTCGCCCTGCCTGGTGGTTCTCGACGAGCCGGATGCCCACCTCGACACCCTCGGCGAGCGCGCCCTGATCGCCTGCCTCGCGCAGCTCAAGCGCGAGGGCACGACGCTGTTCGTGGTCACCCACACTCCGGCCATTCTCGATCACGTCGACCGCGTCATTCAGCTGGAGGCCGGACGCATCGTGCGAATCGACGCCCGCACCCGATCCGATACCCCCACCGCCAGCAGCGGGGTACAGGCGCTGCGCCTGCGCGCCCGCGGCCGTGTCGGCGACGCCGTGGCCACGGCGCGCCCCCCACAGGAGTCCTCGCCCTCATGAGTGCCACCACGCCCCTGTCACTCGGCCCCGGCGCCTCGTCGAGCGGCGCCCCGACCGGCGACCGCACCACCTGCCGTGTCGGCCTCGGTCTGCTGGCGATCGCCCTGGGCGGTTTCATGCTGTGGGCGACCAGCGCAGACCTGGCGGTCGCAGTGGTCGCCCCCGGCACCGTCACGGTCGAGGGTGCGACCAAGAAGATCCAGCACTTCGAGGGCGGCATCGTCAAACGCATTCTGGTCAGCGATGGCGACCACGTGAAGGCCGGCCAGACCCTGATCGTGCTCGACGATACCCAGCCGCTCTCCAAGCTGGCGATCGCCCAGTCCGAGTACCGTATCGCGCTGGCCAGCGAAATCCGCCTCAACGCCGAACAGGCCGATCGTGACAAGCTCGCGTTTCCCGCCAGCCTGCTGGATGACCCGTCGCCCCGGGTACAGGCGGTGATCGACGTGCAGCGCCGGCTGTTCGAGGTGCGCCGCAAATCCCAGGCCGATGCGCTCGCCGCGCTCGACGAGAAGGCACGCCAGATGAACCAGCAGATCGCTGGACTGGAGTCGCTGCAGCGCATCAACCGCTCGCGCATCGCCTCGCTGAATGGCGAGGCCAGCGACTACCGCACACTGTTCAGCGAAGGGCTGGGTGACAACCAGCATCTGCGCGAGCTGGAGCGCCAGGTGCTGCAGTATCGCGGCGAGAATGCCCAGCACGCCGCCGAGGTGGCACAGTTGCGCTCGCAGATCAGCGAGAACGGCCTGCAGCAGGAGATTCAGCGTCAGGAGTACCACCAGAAGGTGGGCGAAGCGCTGAAGACGGTACAGGCGCAGGTGACCGATGCCCAGGAGCGCATCACTGCCCTCGGCGATCAGGTGACCCGGACCACCATCCCGGCGCCGGTCTCCGGCACCGTGGTCGGTTCGCAGATCCATACCCAGGGCGCGGTGATCCGTTCGGGGGATACGCTGATGGAGATCGTCCCTGCCGACGAAGCCTTCGTGGTCGAGGCACGGATCCCCGACCGCGACATCGACAACGTGCATGCCGGCCAGCCCGCCGATATCCGCTTCAGCGCCTTCAACCAGCGCCTGACTCAGGTGGTACCGGGCGAGGTCGCCCATGTCTCCGCGGATACCTTCGAGGACGAGGCCACCCGGGCCCACTACTACAAGGCGCGCATTCGGGTCACCCGCGCGGGCCAGGCCCAGATCAACGCTTCGATGCAGCTACTCGCGGGGATGCCGGCGGAGGTGATGCTGCAGACCGGTGAACGAACCTTCGCCAGCTATCTGCTGAAGCCGTTCGACGACATGCTCGCCCGCGCGCTGCGAGAAGAGTGATGCGCCGCGACTCATCTTGGACGCTCTGGCGCCTGGTATCCCGGCATCTGCCACGGCTGGCCCTGGGTCTGGCGCTGAGTGGCGCCAGCGCGCTGGCGCAGTCGGACTCGCCCGCGCTACCGCCCCTGCCGGCGCTGGTGGGTCTCGCTCTCGACAATGACAGCGGCCTGCGCAGCCGACGCCTCGATAGCCGCGCGGTGGAACAGGAGGTGCCAATGGCACGCGCGCGTCTGCGCCCCCAGGTCAGCGCCAATGCTGCCTACCGTCTGAGCGATGCCGACAATATCTATACCCGCAACCCCGCAGACTATCCGGATGCCGACTACGCCAAGCGGGTCTCCGGACGCACCCGCGACAGCAGCTGGGGCCTGCGTCTGAGCCAGCCGCTGTTCGATCTCGAGCGCTGGCGTCAGGTCGACAAGGCCGGCACCCAGGTGGATGCCGCGACGCTCGAGGTGGCGGTGGCCGAACGCGATCTCGCACTGCGGGTCATCGAAAGCTATCTGGATGCCTATCAGGCCTCGCGCAAGGTCGGCCTGCTGATCGCCCAGCGCGAGGCGCTGGTGCTGCAGCAGCGCCAGGCACAGCGCGCCTATGAGCTGGGCGTGGGCGATCGCATCAATCTGCTCGAGTCGCAGTCGCGTCTGGATCAGGCGATCGCCGACCAGACCGCCGCCGAAAGCGACATGGCCAATGCGGTCAGCGATCTCGAACGTCTCAGCGGCGCCACGCTCGACTTCGCCCCGGCGCTGATCGAGCCGCCGCCGACCCTGGCCCTGGACCCCGAGTCCCGTCCGCTGGACGACCTGCTGGCGCTGACCGATGGCAATCCACAGGTCGAGCTGGCCAGGCGCCAACAACGGGTCGCCCAGGCGGATACCGCCCTGCGCCACGCAGCGCGCTATCCCAAGGTCGACCTGGTGCTCGACTACAACGATCTCGACAGCGACGACCCGCTGCGCACCAGCCGCGACCTGAGCGCCGGGGTCGAGGTGAACCTGCCGCTCTATCAGGGCGGCTACACCACCGCCAGTATCCGTCAGGCCGAGTTCAGCGCCCTGGCCGGCACCGCGGCGCTCGACGATGAGCAGCGCCGGGCCCAGCAGGAGGTGCGCAAGCGCCTGCGCGGCATGCAGGCGGATCAGCGTCAGCTCCAGGCGCTGCAGCGCTCCACCGAATCGGCGAGTCTGTTCCTGGCCGCCGCACAGCGCGGTGAGGGGCTCGGGCTGCGCGATCTGGTCGATGTGCTGGATGCGCGCTCGTCGCTCTACGATCTGCGCATTCGCTATGTCGAGTCGGTATGCGCCTACCTGCGCGACCGCGCCCATCTCGACGCCGCCATCGGCGGGCTAGATTCGGCGTCGATCAGCGCGCTCTTCGCGGTGCTCGGGCGTCTGGAGCACCACGATGAAGCGCCAGCGCCGGGTAGCTAGCGGCTCGACCGGCTTCTGCTACCTTGGCTATAGACGGTCACGCCGGAGACGGCGTGACGCCGCGACGACTCACGTTGGCTCAAGGAAGATTCCCATGACGACGCTACCGCTCTGGTGCTTGTTGATCACCGCCCTGCTCCCCTTCTGGCTCGCCTTCTGGGGCAGCGCCGTGCGGCGGCGCGAACCTGGCGGTCTCGACAACCATCATCCGCGCCAGCAGTACGCTACCCTGGAGGGCAAGGGGGCACGCCTGTGGGCTGCCCAGCAGAACGCCTGGGAGGCTCTGGCGCTGTTCACCGCGGCGGTGGTCGCCTATGGCTACGCCGGTGGCGGTGGCTGGCTGGGCAGCGCCGCCTGTCTCGTGTTCGTGCTCGCGCGGGTCGCCCACGGGGTGTGCTATGCGCTGGACCTGGCGACGCTGCGCTCGACGGTGTTCATCGTCGCCTTTCTCGCGGCGCTGTGCCTGTTCGCCCTGGCGCTCCTGTGAGCACCGCGCCCCGCCTTGGGCCCGTTCAAGTTTTAGCCAATAGCGTCGATAAAGTTCGGGTCAAGGATGAGTGATTCCTGCCAGAGATCGAGATCCATAACCCATGCCCATCGACGACGACGCTCCCCTCGGCCGGACCGCCGGCCAGGCGCCGCAAGCCACGCAGGTGGTCGACTTCAGCGCAGCGTCATCGCCGTCGACGGGTCATGACACGCCACGCAACTGGCCGCTGGATGCACTGACGATACTCGGCCTGGTTCCCTGGCACTGGTCGCTCCCCGACGCCTTCTGCCGGCTGTTCTCGCCGAGCGTGCAGCATGACACGGCACCGACTCAGCTGAACTTTCGCGAGCTGCTGCGCTCGATGGTGCCAGCAGAGCGTCAGCGCCTGCTGCATCAGTGGCGACGCCTGATCTGCGGTCTCGACGACCGCTTCGATCTCACCCTGCAGCCCGACGGTCGTTACCCCGAGCTGCGCTGGCGAATCCGCGGCGCGGTGACACTGCGTACCCCGGAGGGCCACCCGCTGGCCGCCGCCGGCATGCGTGAGGTGGTGGCCGAAGAGAACGTCTGCGATATCGGCAGTCGCGTGCGCGCCCATGCGTTCGTTGCCTCCCGCGACCCGATGCTGGTGGTCGGCGAACAGTGGCAGATTCTCGAGGCCAACGACGCCTTTCTCGAACTCGGCAACCGCCCCCTCAGCGACATGCTCGGCCGCCCGCTGCACCACTATGTCAGCGCCAATGCGCTCTCCTCGCCACCCGCCACGGCGGTCAGTCGCGAACGCAGCCACCATCATGAAGGGGTGTTCGATGCCGGTAGCGGCGACGCCATCCCCGTCGAGCTGACGCTGAGCGACTTCACCCTCGGCGACAGCAGCCAGGTCCACTATATCGCCGTGCTGCGCGACATCTCGGCACGCAAGCGCTCGGAGCGCGAGCTGGAGCACCTGGCGAGCATCGACACCCTGACCCAGCTGCCCAACCGCGCCACCCTGCAGTACGCGCTCCAGCGTCAACTGCGCCAGATATCGCCGATCCACGCCCTGGCGGTGCTGTTCATCGATCTCGACGGCTTCAAGCACATCAATGACTCGCTCGGCCACCAGGCCGGCGATACCCTGCTGCGGATCATGGTCAAGCGCCTGCGCGCCACCCTGCGCAGCCGCGATCTGATTGCGCGCTGGGGCGGCGACGAGTTCGTGGTGGTGATCGACGTGGGCAGCGATCGCCAGCTGGCTCCCCATATCTCTCGGCGCCTGCTGGAAGTCCTGGCCCAGCCAATGGTGATCGGCGGTCATCAGATCAGCGTCACCGCCAGTATCGGCATCGTCCACGCCCCGTTCGACGGCAAGGACAGCGAGACCCTGCTCAAGCATGCCGACGTTGCCATGTACGCGGCCAAGGACAGGGGCAAGAACGCCTTTGCGCTCTATCACGACCAGCTCAAGCACCACGATCTGGAAAAGATGTCGATGCTCTCGCAGCTGCGCGACGCGATCGTGCAAGAGACGCTCGACTTCCTGGTCCAACCCAAGTTCGACCAGCATAGCCAGATCGTCGGCGCCGAACTGCTGGCCCGCTGGCACACCGAGAGCCACGGCCAGGTGCCCCCCAGCACCTTCGTCCCCCTGGCCGAGCACAACGGCATGGCGAGCGCACTCGGCACCCTGGCAATCGAGCACGCGGCGCGCTGTGCGGCGAAGCTGGCGGCCAACGGCCACCCCATTCCCGTGGCGGTCAACATCTCGGCGCTGCACGTGATGGACGAAGCGCTACCGGAAACCCTGCGCAGCGCCTGCCGCCGCCACGCCATCCCCACCGATCTGATCGAACTGGAAGTGACCGAATCGGTCTTCCTGGAGAATACCCGGGCCCCCGAGGCGCGTATCGAGAAGCTGCGCCGCCAGGGCTTTCGCGTGGCCATGGACGACTTCGGGGCTGGCTACTCGTCGCTGGGCTATCTCAAGCGCCTGCCGTTCGACACCATCAAGATCGACCGCAGTTTCCTCAGCGACCTGGAGGCCGATCTGCGCTCGCGTCACCTGCTCGAGGGTATCGTGGGGCTGTGCGAACTGCTCGGCATGGAGACTATCGCCGAGGGGGTCGAGACACAGGCCCAGTGGCAGTTGCTGCAGGCACTGGGCATCAAGCGCTACCAGGGCTTCTACCTGGGGCGCCCGATGGCCACCGACGCCCTGCTCGAGCGTCTCGGCGTGCACGCCGACGAGGCTGGCCGCGCCCGCTGAGGCGGGCTAAGGTAGAGCCCCCAACCGCCGCCCGAGAGTCCTGCATGTCGTTGACCCTGAGTCTGGTCGCCCCGGCCTCGTTCACCGCTCCCGATCTTCTCGATCAGGCCGCCGAGGCGCTGGCCGAGCTGGATATCGGCGTGCGCTTTCCGCCTCGTCTGCAGGTGCGCTGTCGTTATCTCGCCGGAGACGTGGCCCACCGCCTGGGGGTGCTGCAGGCCGCCTACGCCGACCCCGACACCGACGCCGTATGGGCCGTGCGCGGCGGTTATGGCTGCGCCCATCTGGCTACCGAGATCGACTGGTCACGGCTGCCGCCCAAGCCGCTGATCGGCTACTCCGATCTCAGTGTGCTGCTGAGCCAGTGCCAGCGCCACGGCTTGCCGGCGATCCACGGTCCGGTGATGAAGGAGGGGCTCAAGCTGGTGGCCGAAGACCCGACGGTACGCGCCGCCAGCCGCCGTGACCTGGAGGCCCTCAAGGGCCTGCTGCGGGGTGCGGTACCCGCCAGCGTGGCGCTGACAGCGATCACCGCGAGGCCCGAGCACCGCAGCAGTGGCCCACTGGTGGGAGGCAATCTGGCGGTGCTGGCGAGCCTGGCCGGCACGCCGCTGGCGTTTCGTGCACCGCCGGGCGCGATCGTGATCCTCGAGGATGTCGGCGAGCCCTACTACCGCCTTGAGCGCGATCTGTGGCAGCTGGCGTACTCCGGCGCCCTCGACGCGGCAAGCGCGGTCTGCCTGGGCACCTTCGAAGGCTGTGAACCCTACGCCGATCTGCGCCTGGAGACGCTGTTCGAGACCTGGCTGACACCGCGTGGCATTCCGCTGTTCAGCGGCCTGCCCATCGGCCACGGCCGCGACAACCTGCCCTGGCGTTACGGTGCGACGGCCAGCATTATCGACTCACGCCTGCACTTCTCGGCCTGAGCACTCCCCGCAACGACACACGGCGCCACCCGAAGGATGGCGCCGTGTGCCTTCGACGCAATGACGGCAGACCTCACTCAGTCACGCCGATAGGTCCCGACCAGCCGGCTCATGCCCAGAATGTGCGGCTCCAGCTCATTGAGCAGTTCGCGTTGGGTCAACCCCTCGGGCAGCTCGGTCAGGGTATCCAGCGCCAGTACCCAGAAATAGTACTGGTGCACCCCGTGGCCTTCCGGCGGCATGGGCCCGCCGTAGCCGACGGCACCACCATCGTTGACGCCGGCAGTACCCTGCCGGGTATCTTCCTCGAGTGACGTCACATCCGCCGCCAGGTTGTAGAGCAGCCAGTGCACATAGCCGTAGCTGCCATCCTTGACCAGCGGCGCATCCGGGTCGTGGCAGATGACCGCGAACCCCTGGGTGCCCGCCGGTGCATCCCGCCAGCTCAAGACAGGAGAGAGATCCTCACCCTCCGCCGAGTGACGTTTGGGAATGGCCGCATTCGGCGCGAAGGCGGTACTTTCGACGTGCATGCTCGACGGTGCAAAAGGCATGGGGTAGCTCTCCTGAGAAGCGATGAACGGTGACGCCGACGCGTCTGCTGGTCTATCAGAGGTGGTGGCGCCGGCGTGAGATTCAACCCGACCGTGAAACTCAACACGACATAGAACGGCTCGACGACGCGCCAGGAGTGATGTCGTGCCGCGGGCCATACCCGCATGAGGGCAGCCAGGGACGCAGCGCCCGCCAACAGTATGACGCCAGCAGCTCGCGTCCACGAGCTGCCGGCGTCGGATGCCGCAGCCTGAGGTGCTACGGCAGAGTCACGAACTACGCGATCAGAGCCGTTCGAACACCGTCGCCACACCCTGCCCCATACCGATACACATGGTCGCCAACCCCAGCTTGGTGTCTTGCTGGCGCATCACGTTGAGCAGCGTGGTGCAGATGCGCGCCCCGGAGCAGCCCAGCGGGTGGCCCAGGGCGATGGCGCCGCCGTTGAGGTTGACCGCCTCGTCGAGGCGGTCGAGCAGACCGAGATCCTTGAGCACCGGAATCGACTGCGCGGCGAAGGCTTCGTTGAGCTCGACCGTCTGAATATCGGCGATCTTGAGCCCAGCGGCCTTGAGCGCCTTCTGCGATGCGGGGACCGGGCCATAGCCCATGATCGAGGCGTCGCAACCGGCCACACCGGTGGAGACGACCTTGGCCAGCGGCTCGAGCCCCAGCGACTTGGCGCGTTCGTAGCTCATCACCATCAGCGCCGAGGCGCCGACCGAGAGCGCCGACGAGGTCGCCGCGGTGACGGTACCGTTCTTGGGATCGAACACCGGTTTGAGCGAGGCCATCTGCTCGAGGCTGGCGTCTTCACGCACCACCTCGTCATGCTTCACCAGCGTGCGGAAGCCCTGCTGGTCGTGCCCTTCGATCGGCACGATCTCGTTGTCGAACCAGCCCTGCCGATTGGCGTCACTGGCACGCCGGTGCGAACGCAGGCCGAACTCGTCCTGCTGCTCGCGGGTGACACCGTGCATCTTGCCCAGCAGCTCGGCGGTCAGCCCCATCATCATCGCCGCCTTGGCGGCATGCTTGCTCGCCGCCGGGTTGACGTCGACCCCATGGGTCATGGGCACGTGCTCCATGTGCTCGACGCCGCCGATCAGATAGCAGTCACCCATATCGGCGCGAATGTTGGCCACAGCGATGTGCAGCGCGCTCATCGACGAGCCGCACAGGCGGTTGACCGTCTGCGCCGGTACCGAGCGCGGAATGCCGGTGAGAATCGCCGCGTTGCGGGCGATGTTCATCGACTGCTCCAGGGTCTGGTTGACGCAGCCCCAGATCACGTCGTCGATCCCCGCCGGATCGAGCCCGGCGTTACGCGTGAACAGCGCCTGCATCACCGCCGCAGAGAGGTTCTCGGCGCGCACGTTGCGGAAGGCGCCATGCTTGGCCTTGGCCATGGGCGAGCGAACGGCATCGACCACCACGGCATCTCTTGCATGCAAACTCATAACGTTGACTCCGGTTGGTGGTGAAATCAGGCGTCGCCGCCGGCCTCGGCGTAGAAGCGCTCGCCCCGGCTGGCCATCTCGCGCAGCCGCTCGGTGGGCGCGTAGAGCGCACCGAGTTCCGCCGCCAGCCGCTCGGCCAGGGCGACGAACTCGGCGCAGCCCATGGCGTCGATATAGCGCAGGGCACCGCCGCGGAACGGCGGAAAACCGATGCCGTAGATCAGTGCCATGTCGGCCTCGGCGGGAGAGCCCACGATACCCTCTTCGAGACAGCGCACGGTCTCCAGACACAGCGGTACCATCATGCGCGCGATGATCTCGTCATCGTCGAGCTCCCGTGTCTCGCGCTTGACCTCGGCCACCAGCCGGTGCGCTTCGTCGTCGTGAAGCTTCTTGGGCTTGCCCTTCTTGTCCTCTTCGTAGCGGTAGAATCCCTGGCCGTTCTTCTGTCCCAGGCGCTGGTTGTCGAGCATCACCTGAATCGCCGACTTGCCATCCTGCCCCATGCGCTCGGGGAAACCTTCGGCCATCACCTCGCTGGCGTGCACCGCGGTATCGATACCCACCACGTCGAGCAGATAGGCCGGCCCCATCGGCCAGCCGAAACGCTCCATGATCTTGTCGGTGCGCTCGAAGTCGACCCCCAGCTCGACCAGACGGCTGAAGCCGCCGAAATAGGGGAACAGCACCCGGTTGACCAGGAAACCGGGGCAATCGTTGACCACGATCGGTGTCTTGCCCATCTTGCGCGCATAGGCGACCGTCGCCGCCACCGCCGCATCCGAGGTGTGCTCGCCGCGGATCACTTCGACCAGCGGCATGCGGTGCACCGGGTTGAAGAAGTGCATGCCGCAGAAGTTCTGCGGGCGCGACAGGTTGGCCGCCAGGCGGTCGATCGAGATGGTCGAGGTGTTGGAGGCGAGGATGGTCTCCTCGCCCACCGCCGCCTCGACCTCCTTGAGGACGGCACCCTTGATCTTGGGGTTCTCGACCACGGCCTCGACCACCAGGTCGACCTCGCCGAAATCGCCATAGGAGAGCGTCGGGCGAATATTGCTCAGCACTTCGGCCAGGCGCGTCTGGCTCAGCTTGCCGCGCTCGAGCTGCTTGGTCAGCAGCTTGCGCGCCTCTTTCAGCCCCAGCTCCAGCGCCTCGGACTTGATGTCCTTCATCAGGATCGGCGTGCCCTTGTAGGCGCTCTGATAGGCGATGCCGCCGCCCATGATGCCGGCACCCAGCACCGCGGTCTGATCCACCGTCCTGGCGTCGCGCTCGTACTGCTTGGCGCGCTTCTTGACCAGCTGATCGTTGAGGAACAGCCCCACCAGGTTGTAGCAGACGTCGGTCTTGGCCAGCTTGGCGAAGGCGTTGGCCTCTATCTGCTGAGCCCGCTCGCGCTCCTCACCGGCGCCCTTCTGGATCACGCGGATCGCTTCCACCGGCGCCGGATAGTGCGGGCCAGCCTTGCCGGCGACGTATCCCTTGGCGGTCTCGAAGGCCATCATCTGCTCGACCGCATTGAGCTTTAGCGGGGCCTTCTTCTCGGCGCGGCGCGCCTGATAGTCGAGATCGCCGTCACGGGCCTTGGCGAGCACGTCACGCGCGGCGTCCAGCAGTTGATCGCCCGGGACCACCGCATCCACAGCACCCACCTTGAACGCACTACCGGCGTCGTTCTGGCTGCCGCCGGCGATCCACTCCACCGCGTTGTCGGCACCGATCAGGCGCGGCAGGCGTACGCAGCCGCCCCAGCCGGGCAGGATCCCCAGCTTGGTCTCGGGCAGGCCGATCTGGGCGCCCTCCGCCATGACCCGGAAGTCGGTGGTCAGGCAGAGCTCACAGCCGCCACCGAGGGCCAGGCCATTGATCGCGGTGACCGTGGGGAAGCCGAGATCCTCGATGCGATTGAACAACGCATGGATCTGCATGTTCATGTCGACCAGGAAGGCTTCGTCCTTGGCGAACATGGCGTGGAACTCGGTAATATCGGCACCGACCACGAAGACGTCCTTGGCGCTGGCGATCACCAGCCCCGCGACGTCGCTCTCGCGCTCCAGCGCCGTCACCGCTTCCTGCAGCTCCCCGATCACCTGGGAGGAGAGCTTGTTGATCGATTCCGCCTTGAGATCGAGCGTGAGGACGACGACGTTGTCCGCCTCCCGCGCCATCCGAATGGCATCGCCTTGATAGAGCATGGGATTCTCCGTGCCATGACTGCGAAACCACCTTCGGGATCAGCCCCGAAAGCGAATCATACGAGCGTTTGAATATCACCAGCTTGAGCCGCCCAGAGGGTAGCGTCAAGCTCAACCAAAGTCGTGACCAGCCCCGGACGAGGCCAGGGCCCGTCGAGCCCTGCCCCCGTCCGCGCCGGTCCGGGTCATGCCCCCGCAGGCAAGGCGATAGGCCGCGCGGGGTGGCCCAGCCGAAGAATCAGAGGCCATGCGTTGGCAATGCTGCGCCGACGCTCGCGACAGTCGCACCAGAACACGCCCGTCGCGGTGCCTTGGCTTACCACCCCATGGCACAATGTCGCGGCCGCGACTGGGGTCTCGACAGGCCCGGGCATGACGCTCCGCGGAACCGGCGTCTCTCAGCGTAGGCCAAGTGAGTCGACGCGCCCCGCGGGACATCTACAACGAGGACGTTTTCATCGTGATCGATAACGAGATCGCGCTCCCCGCCAGGCTTGCCTGGCTGGAGCCGCTCATCGCCCGGCTGCAGCGCTATCTGTGGCTGTGGCCGCCCATTGCTTTCGTCCTGGGCCTGCTAGGGTTCTTCCTGGTCAACCGCCAGCAGTGGCTGGGCGCCGTGCTGGCGATAGGCCTGTTGCTGACCTGGCTTTTGCTGATCGTCGAGAGCGTGGCCAGCCGCTGGCTCTCGCGGCGGGGCAGACAGACCGGCCTGCCCCGCGCGGTGACCACCTTCATCACCCAGGTGGTGCACCAGGAGACGCTCTTCTTCTGCCTGCCTTTCTTCCTGGCGACCACGATCTGGGCCAGCGGCCAGGCGCTGTTCACCGGCCTGATGGTGGGCTGCGCGCTGCTGGCGATTCTCGACCCGCTCTACTTCGGCCTCTCCCAACGCCACCGCTGGCTCTACTTTCTGCTCCACTCGCTGTGCGTGTTCGTGGTCATGCTGGTGACGCTGCCGATCATGTTCAGCCTGACCACCGGCGAGAGCCTGGTGCTGGCGATCGCCGCCATGACCTTCTTCAGTCTGCCCAGCCTGATCGGCCTGCTGCGCCCCGCCGGCGCGGTACGCTGGCTGGCGATGTTCGGCCTGCTGATCCTGCTCGGCGGCCTGGCCTGGAGCGGACGTGCCTGGATTCCGCCGGCGACGCTGTGGCTCTCGGGCAGCGCGCTCTCGCCGGGCTTCGACACCGCCACCCGAACGCCCCGCGGGGAGATGGTATTGACGCCGGAGAACCTGCGCGCCCGCGGTCTCTACGCCTACACCGCCATTCGCGCCCCGCGCGGCCTGCGCGAGAAGATCTATCACGTCTGGCGCCACGATGGCCGGGTGGTGGAGCGTATCGCACTGATCATCCACGGCGGCCGCGATCAGGGCTATCGTGCCTGGACCCACAAGCAGAACTTCAGCGGCGATGTCAGCGGGCGCTGGCAGATCGACGTCACCACCGCGGTGGGCCAGCGTATCGGCACCTTGCGTTTCACCGTGGCCGACGACGCCGACGCCACCCACGCCGACGGGCGTATCCATCGGCCTCCGGGCATCCCCGGCTGGAACATTCGCCATCTGCTCGGTAGCCGCGGCGAGTGACCGCACGCGGCACGACTTGCATTATCCTGCAGCGCTTTGGAGAATGTTAGGACGTTCACGATTTTAGGTAATCCGCTATGCCGCAACATATCGGCTTCAAACTGGCGCGCCTGCCGCGACTCTGGCGTGCCGTCATCGATGAACGCTTGGCGCCGCTGGGATTGACCCAGACTCGCTGGGTGACGCTCTACAACCTGCGCCGCATGGGTGGCGGCCAGGCGCAGTGCGACCTCGCCCGGGCGATCGGCGTCGAGGCCCCGTCACTGGTGCGCACGCTCGACCAGCTGGCCGAGCAGAATCTGATCGAGCGCCGACCCTGCGCCGAGGATCGCCGCACCAAGCGCCTGCATCTCACCGAAGAAGCGGCGCCGCTGCTGGAGCAGATCGAGGCGATCGTGGATGAGGTGCGTGACGAGATGCTGGCCGGTTTCAGCGAAGAGGATATGCGCACCTTCGAGAGCATGCTCGATCGCATCGAGAAGAACGGCGTCGCGCTACAGCGCCAGTCGGAGCAGAATCGGGCCGGCTGAGGCCGCCCTTCACGCTGGCCGGCCGGGCGGTGGCGCCGGGTTGCCACTGCCCGCGAGCGTATCCCGCATCGCCAGCCAGCTCGGCCATTCGCGCTCGAAGCGCGACAGTTCCACCGCCTCCTGCCACCACACGCACAGCGTATGCTGATGCGACTCCACCGCCAGCGCATCGTCGGGTAGCGTCTCTAGCCAGGTCTCGAGCGCCGCCAGGCGCGTGGCGTCGAGCGACGGCAGTGGGGCCTGCCGCCAGCGCCAACCCGCCGTCGCCGGAGCCAGGGCATCGCTGCCGGCGCGGTTTCTGACCAAGGTGAAATCGCTGCCGGTGAGCGTGCCGGGGTAGCGCAGGCGATACCCGGCCAGCGGCAGATCCGGCTGCGCGATCGGCGCCTTGGCGAAGGAGAGCTCGCCGCCGTGCCCTTTGGCGTACCGCCGCAGGCGCCCACGTACCGACTCCGCCCGACTCGGGCGCAGCCACATCATCGGCGACAGTACCAACAGCACCGCCACCAGTAGAAATCCCAGTACCGCCATACCACCTCTTCTCCCTGACCCCTGGTCCTGCCCACGACTTCGGGGTTTCGGTCATGTTTACAAAGCGTTGCGTACAACGCCGGCATGAACGATGATCGGCTGCGGCAGCATGCCGCGGCCAGCGCGCATCGCCGCCGTTGTACGCCCAATGGACCCAGCTTAGAGTGGGTATTGTCATTCGCCGGATGGGGAGTTCACCCATGAGCAACGAATATCACCACGTGCTGGTCGCTGTAGACCTCACCAAGGATTCGCACAAGGTGCTCGAGCGCGCGATTCCGATTGCCCGCCGCAATCAAGCCAAGCTCTCGATCATGCACACGCTGGAACCGCTCGGCTTCGCCTACGGCGGTGACATTCCGATGGATCTCACCAGTATCCAGGATCAGCTGGACGAGCACGCCACGCAGCGTCTGGGCGATATCGCCGACCCCTACGATATCCCGCGCGAGGATCAGCATATCGTGGTGGGCATGCCCGACACCGAAATTCAGCGTTTCGCCAAGGATCACGGTGTCGATCTGATCGTGGTCGGCTCCCACGGCCGCCACGGCTTCGCGCTGCTGCTGGGCTCCACCTCCACCGGCGTGCTCCACGGTGCCGAGTGCGATGTGCTCGCGGTACGCGTGGGCAAGGATGGCGACAGCGTCGAATAACGCCTCAGGTGGCCCACCGCACCCATGCGTGCGGTGGGCCTCTGGCACTGCGACCTCGGCGCCTCAGCTCTCCCCTTCCGCCATCGCCTCCAGCGTCATCCAGCGCTCCATCGCCGCGTCCAGCTCGGCCTGGACCTGAGCCAGCGCCTCCAGCGTCTCGGTGACCTGGCCACTCTCCTGCTGATAGAAGGCAGGGTCGCTCATACGGGTCTCGAACTCGGCCACCCGGGTCTCCAGTGCCTCGATCGTCGCCGGCAGCGCATCCAGCTCGCGCTGCAGCTTGTAGGAGAGTTTCTGGCGGCGCTTGTCCGTGGCCGCGGGCGCAGTCGACTGACTGGCGTCCCGCGCGCTGTCGCTTGCCTTGCCGGCACTGGCCTCAGCTGGGGGCGCGGCCGGCTGCTCCCAGGGCGCCGGCGGCAGCTTGCCACCCTGACGCACCCAGTCGCTGTAACCGCCGACGTACTCGCGCACCACACCCTCACCTTCGAACGCCAGCACGCCGGTGACCACGTTGTCCATGAAGGCGCGGTCGTGGGAGACCAGCAGCAGCGTGCCGTCGAAGTCCAGGAGCAGCTCCTCGAGCAGCTCCAGCGTCTCGACATCGAGATCGTTGGTGGGCTCGTCGAGCACCAGCACGTTGGCCGGCTGGGTGAACAGCTTGGCCAGCAGCAGGCGGTTGGACTCCCCGCCGGAGAGCGCGCGCACCGGCTGGCGGGCACGCTCGGGGGTGAACAGGAAATCCTGCAGATAGCTGATGACGTGCTTGTCCTTGCCGCCGACGCTGACCTTGTCGCTGCCCTGGGCAACGTTGTCGTAGACGCTCTTGTCGAGCTCGAGCCCGGCACGCAGCTGATCGAAGTAGGCCACGCTCAGGTTGGTGCCCAGCCTCACCTCACCGGCGCTCGGCGTCAGCTCACCGAGCAGGATCTTGAGCAGGGTGGTCTTGCCGGCGCCGTTGCGCCCGATCAGCCCGATGCGGTCACCGCGCTGGATCTCCAGCGACAGATCACGAATGACGATGCCGTCTCCCCCGCGGGCCTCGGCGTAGCCGTGGGTGACGCCCTTCAGCTCGACCACGCGCTTGCCGCTGCGCTCACCGCTGTCGACCTGGAACGACGCCTTGCCGGTACGCTCGCGCCGTTGGGCCCGCTCATCGCGCATCTTCTCGAGCGCACGCACCCTTCCTTCGTTGCGCGTGCGCCGCGCCTTGATGCCCTGACGGATCCAGCTCTCTTCCTGGGCCAGCTTCTTGTCGAACTCGGCACGCTCACGCGCTTCGACCTCGAGCTCGTGCGCCTTCTGCGCCTGATAGGTGGCGTAGTCGCCGGGATAGCGCCCCAGACGCCCGCGATCCAGCTCGAGAATGGCGGTCGCCAGCCGCGACAGAAAGGCCCGGTCGTGGGTGATGAACAGTACCGCGCCCTCGAACGCCAGCAGCTGTGTCTCTAGCCAGGCGATGGTATCGATGTCCAGATGGTTGGTGGGCTCATCGAGCAGCAGCAGGTCGGGGCCCGCGACCATCGCCCGGGCCAGCGCCACACGCCGCCGCCAACCGCCGGAGAGGTCGCTCATCAGGGTATCCGCCGGCAGGCCCAGTCGGGTCAGCACGGTATCGATACGCTGATGGAAGGACCAGCCGTCGAGCGCTTCGAGCCGGGTCTGCAGCGTTTCCAGACGGCGCATGTCGGGCTCGGCCTGGGCCACCAGCTGGTGATACTCGGTCAGCAGGGCGCCGGTCTCCGGCAGCCCCTGGGCCACGACTTCGAAGATGGTCGCCTCGCCGGCATCCGGCAGGGCCTGCTCAAGTACGCCGATCTTGAGTCCAGGGGCGCGCCAGACATGGCCGTCGTCGGCCTGGTTGTCACCGGCGATCAGTCTCAACAGGGTCGACTTGCCGGTGCCGTTGCGTCCGACCAGCGCCAGGCGCTCGCCCTTCTCGATGACCAGATCGGCGCCATCCAGCAGGCTGTGGTGCCCGTAGGCGAGTTGCAGTTGTTCCAGGCGAAGCAGGGCCACGTTGATCCTCTCGGTGGTGATGCATGCATGATCGGCGGCCATTGTACCCTGCCCGAGCGGCAGCACCGATAGCGGGCTGCACTCGCGGGGCCGGCGTTTTACAATGGTCGGCTTCGAAACACCCACTGCAAGGAGTGCCGCTTGAGCGACACGTCCCCCGACGCCTTATCCGCCGCCGACTCGCCGCTACCCGAGGCGCTGCGTCTCACCGCCCCCGCGGCGCTGGTCGACATCGGCGCCAACCTCACCCACGAGAGCTTCGAGTCGGATCTGCCGGCGGTGCTGGCCCGGGCCGAGGCGGCCAACGTCCGCGCCCTGATCGTCACCGGCGCCGACCCCGAGGGCGCGGAGCGCGCCTGTGCCCTGAGCCAGCGCCACCCCAACCTGTGGGCCACCGCCGGCGTGCATCCGCACCATGCCGCCGACTGGAACCACGCGCTGGAGCGCAGCATGCGCGATCTGCACGCGCAGCCCCGCGTGGTGGCGGTGGGCGAGTGCGGGCTCGATTTCAACCGCAACTTCTCCTCGCCGGCGGAACAGGAACGCGCCTTCGAAGCGCAGCTGGCGCTGGCCGCCGAATCCGGACTGCCGCTCTTTTTGCACGAGCGCGACGCCGGCCGCCGCATGCTGGAGATGCTGCATGAGTGGCGTCACCGCTTGAGCGATGCCGTGATCCACTGTTTCACCGGCGAGCGCGACACCCTCTACGGCTATCTCGACCTCGACCTGCATATCGGCCAGACCGGGTGGCTGAGCGACGAACGCCGCGGCCACCATCTGCGTGAGTTCATCGCCGAGGTGCCCGCCGAGCGGCTGATGGTGGAGACCGACTGCCCCTATCTGCTGCCGCGCAACCTGCCGGCCAAGATCAAGGGCCGTCGCCACGAGCCGGCTCTGCTACCTTGGATAGTGAGGGAGCTGGCGCGCTGGCGCGGCGAGGATGAGGAGGCGCTGGCCCGCGCCACCACCCAGACCGCCAGCCGCTTCTTCCGCCTGCAGGAGACTTTCGAGCCATGAGCGAATTTCCCGGTTTCATCGCCGTCGAGACCGGCGATGACAACGCCATGCCGCTGGCGATCGCCTGGGCGCTGCCCAACGGCCAGGTCAAGCACACCCTGATCCAGCCCGACGACGACTGGCTCGACCAGGAACTGCTCTCGCTCGGTGGCTACGGCCTCGACGAGCTGCGCCAGTTCGGCGTGAGCCCGCTGGATGTGCTGCGCGAGCTGGAGAACGACCACTTCAGCGAGACGCTCTATACCGCCGGCGTGCAGGACGATGAAGCAGCACTATCGCTGATGTTCGATGACTTCGGCGTCGATCCGTTCGTCGAGCTGGCGCCGGCGGAGATTCTCTATCCCGAGCTCTCCCCCGGAGAGTGGTCACGGGCACGCGGCGAACTGTTCGGTGAGCTGGGGCTCGAGCCGCTGCGGCCCGAGCACGAAGTCCAGGTGATGCTCTATCTGCATCAGCGCCTGACCCAGGGCTGAAGGCCGCAGGTGCCGTGGCGATCACGCACTGGTGAGCGCCGTTTTCAACCGCGCGCGGCCGGCAGTGATCGCCACGGCGCGGGGCTCGCCCTGACGATAGAATGCCCGCAGCGTGGCGACGAAAGCGTCGGCGCGCAGCGGCAAGCCCTGATCACGATAGCGTTCGGCGCGCGCCGCAACCTGGGCGGCGAAAGCCTGGCGGTCGACGGTGACGCCGTCGAGATTGTCCACGCTGACCTCGAAGGACTTGGCACAGGCCTCGCACAGTAGCCGCTCCAACGCCTGCGGGGCGACTTCGACCTGCTCGAACGCCGCCTGCTGACCGGCATCGCGACCATCCGGCTCGTACCAGTAGCCGTAATCCTCCAATTGACGTCGCGCCGCGCCGGCGATGCACCAGTGGCTCACCTCGTGCAGGGCACTGGCGAAAAAACCGTGGGCAAAGACGATACGGTGATACCCGACATCGCCATCGGCAGGCAGATAGATCGGCTCGTCGTCACCCTTGATCAGGCGCGTGTTGAAGGTCTCGGCGAAGACCCCGTCGAATAGCGCTATGACATCGTCGATGGCGTGCAACATGACTCCTCCTTGGCCGCCCGGCAGTATACGGAAGTCCATGCCCGGCGCCGAGCATCCCCCGACGACTCCTGCTAATATTCCCGCCCTGTCCGTCCGGTCAAGGAGCGAGCCGTGTCGACCCTCCCCCGCCTGCCGCACTGGCGTCGCGAAACGTCGGCGCTGCTGCGTCTGAGCCTGCCAATCTGCGGCGCCCAGCTGGCCCAGTCCGGCATGAGCGCCGCCGATGTGATCATGTCCGGTCGTGCCAGTGCCACCGACCTGGCTGCAGTCTCGGTCGGGGCCAGCCTATGGGTCCCGGTGATGCTGCTGATGACTGGCACATTGATGGGTCTGACCCCGTTGGTGGCCCATCAGATGGGCGCCGGCCGACCCCAGCACGTGCGCGCCAAGGTGCATCAGGCGATGTGGGTCGCACTGCTATTCGGCTGCCTCGCGGCGCTCACCCTGGGGCTGGGCTCGGGCCTGGTGTTCCGCTGGATGCAGGTACCCCAGGAGGTCGCCACCCTGGCCACGGACTATCTCGGCGCCGTGGCCCTGGGTATTCCGGCAGTGGCGCTCTATCAGGCGCTGCGCGCCTTCTCCGATGGCATGCATCACACGCGTCCGGCACTCTGGATCAGCCTGATCGGACTGGCGGTCAATGTGCCCAGCAACTTCCTGCTGATCTACGGCGGACCCGGCCTGGTCGAGCTGCTCGGCGAAGGCGTACCCACACCGCTGCGCCAGTTGCCGGCGCTGGGCGCGCTGGGCTGCGGCTTCGCCACCGCGCTGTCGATGTGGTCGATGTGCCTGGGCATGGCCTGGTACACCCGGCGCAGCCGCGCCTACGCGCCGGTGGTGATCTGGAGCTCGCCCACCGCACCGCGTCTGCGCGAGATCGGCGAATTGCTCTACATCGGGCTCCCCATCGGGCTGGCGATCTTCTTCGAGGTCACCCTGTTCACGGTGATCACGCTGCTGGTCGCCTATCTCGGCGAGATCACCGTCGCGGCCCACCAGATTGCGCTCAACGTCACCTCGATTCTGTTCATGCTGCCGCTGTCGCTGAGCATGGCGCTCACGGTACGGGTCAGCAACCGGGTGGGCGCCGGTGATCTGACACAGGCGCGCTTCGTGGCCTGGAACGGCGTGACCGTGGGTCTGCTGCTGGCGCTGTTCAACTGCGCCGTACTGTGGCTGCTGGCGCGCCCCATCGTGACCCTCTACAGCGCAGACAGCGCGGTGCAGTCACTGGCACTGTCGCTGATCCTGCTGGCGATGCTGTTCCAGGTCTCGGACTCGTTGCAGGTCAATCTGGCGGGCGCCCTGCGCGGCTACAAGGATACCCGCGTGGTGATGGGCATCACCCTGATCGCCTACTGGGTCATCGGGCTGGGGGTGGGGCACGCCCTCGGGCGCGGCATGGCAGGAATCCCCGAGCTGGGCATCTACGGTTACTGGATCGGGCTCAACGCCGGCCTGACCGCAGCCGCCCTGATGCTCGGCTGGCGCCTGCTGATCAAGGGCCGCACCACTCCCCAGGCCGCACACGGCGGTGGAAAATCGGCCGCCAGGGCTTAACACCCTGGCAAAGGCTGTGCTAATAGTGGTTTTAGATCGTCACAACAGCATTTTTAGATCGTCATGACAGCGGGTCTAGGCCATGAGTTTGGCTCGGGTCATCACACTGGTCCCATGTCATGACAGTAGCTATAGATGATAGATAGGTGATAGACAGTAGGTCATAGACAGTGGCGTGACGTGGTAACCGGCCGCACCAGGGTTGGTACGAAAGTCAGAGAGCGAAGGCTGTTTTCGTACCAGGCCCGGGCAACAGCGAGTGAAACACCGATAGCGGCTGCAGGTAGTTCCGAGGCCCAAGCCGACCGATTGCCGACCAGGAGGGTAGCCATGGGAAGCCAACTTTCCCCCCGCTCCGCGCAGATCATCGATCTCGAGACCATGAGGCACCGGCTGAGGGCAAGAAAGCGACTGGTCAGACTGTCGCCCGAGCTCGACGGACTGGAGATGCTCTACTATCTCGCCTCCGATCCCGACACCCTCTACGCCATGCCTCTGCTGGCCTGGGGGCTGCGCGAGGATGGCGAAGTGGTGGGGCTGGTGCCGTGGATGGAGAGTCTCAGCGCGTGCCACGAGCTCGACGATCCGGAGTATGGCCACTTCGTCGGCTATCGCGACCCGGAAACGCGGGAGATCTTCCACCTCGCGCCGGAGCACAAGATCGCCGAGCTCGAGCATGCCGCGGCCTATTTCGATTATGAAGAGACCCCGGACGTCTCCCTGACCCAGCAGTTGCCGGAAACCCAGGGAACCCACGCCCTGTGCATGGATAGCGATGGACGCCCCTGGCAGTTGAAACAGATCGTCGCCTGGCATCTCTACAGCGATGGCACCGTCGATGCCATGCTGGTCGACGACGCCCGCGTCGTGTCGCTGCCGGTACTGCCGGGGGATGACTGCCTCTATCCCGGACGCAGCCGGCACGACACGCTCTACTTCTTTCAGCGCTATATCGCCAATCGCATCCGCAACGAGGATCCGGACACACTGGAAGCGCTGGCACTAATGGTCATGCCGGGCAGTTGAGCCCGGCAGCACCCATCAGCCGCCGAGACGCAGCCGATAACGGTAGCGCCCTTCCTCCTCGCTCTGCTCGATCAGCTCGTGGCCCAGAAAGCTGCAGAACTTGGGAATGTCGCGGGTCGTCGCCGGGTCGGTGGCGATGACCTGCAGAATCTGCCCCGGCTGCATGTCGCGCACCTTGTTGTGCATCAGCATGATCGGCTCAGGGCAGTAAAGCCCCTGGGTGTCGAGCGTCTCTTCCTGCGCTGTGTCCTGACTCTGCATGTTGCCCTCCTCCGGCAGCGTCATCCGTCGATCCGCACGTGCACGGTGACTTCTTCACGATCATGATACAGGTGGCGACAGGCGATGGTCGCGCTGACGCCATGGGCGTGCAGCGTCTCCTCCAGGCGGGTCAGGCAGCGTCGCACTTCATCCCAGCGCTTCTTCATCGGCAGCTTGAGATTGAAGATCGCCTCACGACACCAGCGCCGCATCAACCAGCGCTCGACCATGTCGATCACCCGCATCGGCTTGTCGACGATATCGCATACCAGCCAGTCCAGACGATAGGGCGGCTCCCAGACAAAGCCATCCTCACGCAGATGCTCGACCTGGCCGGTGGCCATCAGGGCCTTGTCCATGGGACCGTTGTCGATGGCATAGACGAACAGGCCCTTGCGTACCAGTTGATAGGTCCAGCCTCCGGGGGCTGCGCCGAGATCGACCGCCTGCATCCCGGAAGAGAGCCGCGTCTCCCAGCTCTCCTTCGGAATGAAGGTGTACCAGGCCTCCTCCAGCTTGAGCGTGGAGCGGCTGGGAGCATCGGCGGGATGTCGCAGGCGCAGCACACCACCGGGATGCTCGCTGCGATTGCCGGGAAAGCTGATCCCTACCTGGACACGATCGCCGGCCAGCCAGAACAGATGCAGCCGTCGGCCGCCGGCCTTGCGGCGCAGCCCGCCGCCGCGCTTCAGCGCGCTCTCCAGCGGGCGACTGAGTGACTTCGCCAGGCGCCCGAGGGCCTTGCCATCATTGGTGTCCGGGGTCTCGTGCCATACCGCCTCGAAACTCCAGCCGCTCTCCTCGACCAGACGGCTGATGGGTGAGATCCGGTCTTCCCGATCCAGTGTCAGCGGCAGAAAGGCCACCAGCGACTGACGCGCGAAGACCAGCGACGCCAGCGGCAGCTGGCGATGCACGCTGTTGGCCGGGCCCGATTCGGTCTGCCAGCAGACGAAGCCGCTATTGGGTTCGGCCAGGGCGACATGCCCCAGCTCACCGGCCGCCGCCGCGCGCTCGGTGACCTCTGCAGCCAGGTCGAACTCGAAACCGGCTCGACAATACAGCAGCCATGCATTGGGGACTTGGCTCACACTCGCCTCTTCTCTCGGATACTCATCAATCTTGGGCGACACGATACCACGTGTTGTCCTGGACCCGCCCCGAGCCTCAAAAAAAGTGACCCCCAGTCTCGGCGAGACTGAGGGTCGGTATCGATGCCTGCGGATCTTTCATACGGCACTGCGCCGCTACTCGTCAGGGAGAGCCCCCTGAAACGAGTGA